>NZ_JBRIIK010000001.1:0-2540467 GCF_056934455.1 Haloarcula sp. H-hyl6 | reverse complement strand
AGTCGAACTCAGGTCCGACGCACCCCATGCGCCGAGGATACCGCTACCCCACGGTCCCGCACTCGGGTGGAGGAGGGTGTTTTAATTAAGGGCTTCGCTTCGGCGGCGCCGTGGTGGGGGGTGTCAGGTGACCAGCGAGCGGACGGCGATAGCGAAATCGCGGACGAACGGCAGGGGGTCGGAGGCCCAGAGGAAGTCGCAGTCGGGGTGCCGGCGGAACGAGCGAACAACGTCGCGGACCGCGTCGGAGAACGCCGGCGGGTCCGCGAGCGGACAGTCGTGCGTGAAGAGGCTGTAGAGGTACGACGCCTCGCCGCGGAGGAGGTGCGTCCCGACGCCCGTCTCGTAGTCGGGCGACAGCGATACCGAACGGTCGCCGGCCAGTCGCCAGATGGCCCACGGGTAGTCGACGCCCGCCCGCGCGTCACAGGACAGCGACGCCCAGAGCCGCGGGTTGACTTCCAACAACTGGTACTCGTCGGCCGCCGTCGGACGGCGGAACTCGACTTCGGCCGGGCCGTGCCAGTTCAGTCGGTCCAAGAGCGCGCGGCCGTGCCGTTCGAGGCGCGCGTCGAACATCGACTCGCGGTAGACGCTGGCGCCGCCGGAGTATTTGTAGCCGCGGTGCTGTCGTATCTGACTGGTCACCACCGGGTCCCCGTGGTCGTACAGGGCGCGAAACGAGTACTCCGTGCCCCGGACGTACGACTGCGTGACGGGGACGTGACCCATCCGCTCGACGAGGTCGCGGCGGTCGGGCGTCCGACCGGGTTCGAGGTACACCGTCGACGGGGGCTTGCGTAGCCGCCGCCCCGCGATGGTACTGTCGTACGCGTCGGTCAACAGGGCGTAGCGGGACTTCACGATGCGCTTTGCGTCCCAGTCCTCGACGGCGTCGAGCAACTCTGTCACCGGCACCCGAACGCCCGCCGACGCCGCCGTCGCCACGAGCGCCAACCGGTCGTGTGTCGTCCGGACCGCCTCGAAGTCGGGCCAGAGCGGCGAGACGTGGTCGGCGAACTCGTCCCGGCGGCGGGCGAGGGTGAACACGTCCTGTTCGCGCCCCGGGAGGATAGTCCGGACGTCCGGCCGACGGGCGAGCGAGAGGAGCGCCGTCGCGTAGGCGTCCGGGTCCGACGGGTCGGGTAGCGAAACGAACTCGCCGCAGTAGCGCGAGTGGGCGCTCGGCGGGGCGGCGTGGTTCGAGGCGACGACGGTGTGGACCCCGCGGCGGCCCAGCGACCGGACCGCGGAGATACTGCCCGGTGACCCGTTGGCGATGACGACTGCAGACTGTCCCGTCGACGTTCCCATCGCTAGCTAGGACGGGACCTGCCAGTAGGTAACTCGGAAATTACCCCCGCCGTCGCCCGGCCTATTCGTGGGTAAGTTCGGCTTATCCGCTCAGACGAGGACGCGTTCGAGTTCGACCACGGTACCGCTGTCGGCCTCGGGGTCTCCGACCACCGTTCCGAGACAGACGGCCGCCCCGTCGGGCGTGTAACAGGCGACCAGTGCGCCCTCGTCGGGCGCGGCCCCACCGACCTCGGCGGGACCGGCGTCGAGAACGCCGGGACCGTACACCGGCGCGCCGTCGGCGACGGCACGCGCGGCGCTCGGAGCAATCGTCACACGAGGGAGCGCGACGAGGGCGCGTTCGGCCGGTCGGACCGCCGCCCGGAGCGGTTCCTCGTCCCCGTCGTCGGCGAACGCAAGCGCGTCCACGAGGTCGTGCATCGTCACGAGGTCCGCGTCGTCGAAGGTGCCGGTGGCGGTCCGACGCAGGTCCCCCATGTGTGCGCCGGTCCCGAGCGCCAACCCGACGTCGTGGCAGAGTTTCCGGATGTAGGTGCCGGACGCACAGCGCACGCGGAGCAGCGCCCGGCGCTCCTCGCGTTCGAGGACCGCCAGTTCGTGGATTCGGCGGGTCCGCAACTGCCGTTTCACCGCGCTCTTCCGCGGCGGTTTCTGATAGACCTCGCCCTCGAACTCGGCGACGACGGAGTCGAAGTCCGCGGGGGCGCGGTCGTGGAGTTCGAGGACGGCGACGTACTCCTTGACGGCGTCGTCGAACACGCGGGCCGCGCGGGCGGCGTCGCCCAGCAGAATCGGCAGACAGCCAGTGACCTTCGGGTCCAGCGTGCCGCCGTGGGCCACCCGGGACTGGCCGGTGGCGTCCCGGACCCACGCGGCGACCTGGTGGGCCGACGGGCCGGGGGGCTTGTCGAGGTTGACGACGCCGAAAGAGAGCAAGGCGTCGACGTCGCGGTCGTCGGGTGGGCCACGGAGCGTCATCGGGTCAGAACTCGTACCGGATGTTCTCGATGGGTGCCTTCCCCTCGTCGCCCTCCGGCCGGTAGGAGTCGATGGCGTGGAGGGAGACGCTCAGGACGCCCTGCGGGTCCCAGCGGGCGGTGTTGACCGAGAGGTCGTAGATAGAGAGGTCGTCGAAGTCGATGTCGTAGTAGTCGCTGTATCGCTGGGCCTCGCTGTCGCCGCGCTCTTTCGTCTCCGTCCGGGCCTGTTCGAAGGGCTTGTTCTCGCGCTGGGCGATGCGGTCGGCCCGGACGTCGAGCGGTGCCGTCAGCCAGAGTTTGATGTCGGCGTACTCGCCGGCCATCCACCCGGCGAGGCGCGATTCGAGGACCAAGTCGTCGCGTTCCGCGGCGATGTCACGAAGCCGGCGGTCGAGGTCCCGGTCTATCTGGTCGTCCTCCTCGGCGGCCTTGTTCAGTTCCAGCGGCGTCATCCCCCGCTCCTCGGCCAGCGAGCGGAAGATGTCACCGCCGCTGACGTGGTCGTAGGAGAGCGCGTCGGCGAGGCTCTTCGCGAGCGTACTCTTCCCGCTGCCAGCGGGACCAGAGACGGTAATCAACATAGTCGTCCTCCGCGGGTGGCGATAAAAGGAGTTGTGTCTTCGCCCGCACCCGCCGAAAACCCTAGCTCGCGGTCGGGCTGGTTTCGACGTTCAGCGCCTTCCGGATAATCTGGGTGAACGACAGCGAGCACAGGAAGTACCAGAGAATCCACGCCTGCAGTGGACCCACGGCACCTTCCTGCCACGTACCGACCTCCCCGATGATGGGGAAGGTCATGACGGGCGATTCGAGCGACATCCCAGCGCCGAACACCATCCAGTAGAGCCACAGGAAGATGGGGATGTTGATGAGCATAATCCAGACCATGGGGCGGAACTGCTGTTTGAACATCCCCATCTGGTCGGTCATCAACTCCATCTGCTCCTTCTCGAGGCGGTCCAGCGCCTCGTCGTCGCCGCGTTCCTTCGCGGCCTCGCGGCGGTCTTGGAGGTCCTGCATCTTCTCCTGATGGTCGCCCATCCCGGACATGTCCATCAACTGGTCCTGCAGAATCGAGGACGTCGAGCCCGTGAACACGGCCAACACGAGGATGACGACGTAGAAGGGAACGACCTCTGCCAGCGGGCCCAGTGCGATGTCGATGACGCCGCCGATGGCGTCCCGGACGGAGTTGAGCGAGTACCCGGCGAACAGGCCGAGCGTGGCCAGTCCCGCGAGTTTGTCCCACGTGGACCAACTCCCGTCGTCCTCGTCGTCCTCGGGAGCGGCGTCGGTCTCTTCGAGGGCATCGCGGACGCCCTCCGGGTCGTCGACGACGAACCCTTCGCCGTCGGCGTCGACGAGGAGGCCGGACTCGATGAGTCGGCCCCACTCCCCGCTGGTGATGTCGTCGCTGACGTCACTCCACGTGACGGCCCCTTTCTCCTCGGCGACGGCGAGGACCTCGGCGAGTGCGTCGGTCATTGCTTCGCCCTCGTCGGCGAGTCGTTCTACCTTCGGCGCGGTGCGTGCCATTGTACTGTGTTCAGCAGTGACGACTTATCAACGTTTATTCTGCGTGCGCGTCGACTGCGCTCTCGATGTCCGCCCAGACCTCGTCGGGGGTCTGCTCGCCGTCGATGCTGACGAAGCCGTCGTGGTCCTCGTAGTGGGCGATGACCGGGGCGGTGTTCTCGTCGAAGACGTCCAGACGGTTGCGAACCGACTCCTCGTTGTCGTCGTCGCGCTGGACGAGTTCGCCGCCGCACTCGTCGCAGACGCCCGCCTCCTCTGGGGGACTGAACTCGACGTGGTAGTTCGCGCCACACTCGTCACACACCCGGCGGCCGGTCAGGCGGTCGACGAGTTCCTCGCGGGAGACGTCGAGCGAGAGAATCACGTCGAGGTCGGTCATGCCTTCGAGTTCCTCGGCCTGTTCGAGGTTGCGGGGGTAGCCGTCGAGGACGAACCCGTCGGCCTGCGAGAGCGCCTCCTCGACGATGGCGTTGACGACGGCGTCCGGGACGAGGTCGCCGGCCTCCATGTACTCCCGAGGGGTGTCGTACTCGGTGTCCATGTCGCTGATGTCCATGTCCTTGTTGGCCCGCAGGGCGTCGCCCGTGGTGACGTGTTCGACGCCGTAGGCGTCCGCGAGGTTGGCGCTCTGCGTGCCTTTGCCGGCTCCCGGCGGCCCGAGAATCAGGATTCGTGGGTTCGACATGGACGGCGGTTCTCTCGCGCTCGTTAAATGGTTGTCCAAACGCGGCTGGCACGCGGGCGCGGTGGGTCTCCCTCGGCCGGTCTGCCCCGACCCAAATCCGTAAAGCCGCGGCCCGCCAGACGCCGGTATGCTCGAACCTGGCGACTCGGCCCCCGAGGTCCGCGCACAGAACCAGCACGGCGAGACGGTGACGCCCGACTTCGCCGACCCGACGGTGGTGTACTTCTACCCGGAGGACTTCACCGGCGGGTGCACAATCGAGGCCCGGGAGTTTCAGGAGACGCTCCCGCAGTTCCGGGAGGGCGGTATCGCCGTCTACGGCGTCTCGGGAGACGACGTCGAGACGCACGAGGCGTTCGCCGAGGACGAGGGCCTGCTCTACGACTTGCTGGCGGACATCGACGGCGCGGTAGCCGACGCGTTCGGCGTCGAGGCCCCGGACGGCCGCCCCAATCGTCGGACGTTCGTACTCGCCGACGGCGAGGTCAGGGGCGTCTACGACCCCGACCGCGCCGACCCGGCGGGCCACGCCGAAGAAGTCCTGCGAGACGCCCGCAACGAGTACGTACAGGGCCGCTAAGCGGTCGGCTCAAATCCACGGCGTCTCCGGGTCGACCGGATTACTCGGGTCCTCCCCCCGCAAGACGGCCGCCACGTCGCTGGCGACGCTCCGCGATAAGTCGTCCCTGCTCTCTTCGGAGTACCACCCGACGTGGGGCGTACAAATCACGTCGTCTCGGCCCGCGAGCGGGTCGTCCGGGCCCGGCGGTTCCTCGGCCCGCACGTCCAGTCCGGCCGTCGCCACGGACCCGTCGTCGAGGGCCGCGAGGAGGGCGTCCTCGTCGACGACTCCGCCGCGGGCGGTGTTGACGAGGACGGCCCCCTCAAGTCGCTCGAACTCCGCGGTCGAGAGCAGGTGGTGGGTCGTCTCGTACAGCGGCGCGTGAATCGAGAGGAAGTCGACCCGGTCCAGCATGGCCTCGAAGGACGCCTTCTCGACGCCGTAGTCCCGCATCGTGGCCGCGTCCACGTTCGGGTCGTAGGCGACCACGTCGAGTTGGTAGGCCCGGAGTTTCGACGCGAGGCGGCGGGCGATGGCCCCGAACCCGGCGAGGCCGAGCGTCCGGCCGGCCATTCGGTGGAGCGGTCGGCCGGTCCGCCAGTCCCACTCGCCGTCGGCTACCTCGCGGTCGTAGTGAGGTATCGCCCGCACGCACGCCAGCAACAGCGAGAGCGCGTGGGTCGACACCTCGTCGAGGCAGTAGTCCGGGACGTTCACGACGGTGATTCCGTGCTCGGCGGCCGCGTCCACGTCGATGTTGTCGACGCCGATGCCGGCCCGCCCGACCACCCGCAGGGTGTCCGTCGCCGAGAGCGACGCGGCGGTCACCGGCGTCGCCGCGTCCACGATGATGCCGTGAGCGCCCTGCACGGCATCTGTGACGGCGGCTTCGGTCTTCTCGTCCAGCAGTTCGATGCTCGCACCGGCGGCCTCCAGAATCTCCGACTGCGTCGTCGGGTCGACCGTCTTGTTGTCACAGAGGACTATCGTGTAGTCCATACCGACGCTCCCGTACGCCGCGACAAAGAGATTGGGCCGGCCGACCCCTCACGCCGGGGGGCCGTCCCACTCCTCGCCGTTGTCTTCCGGGTCGTAGCCGACGGTCTCGCGGGCGTAATCGAGGTCGTCCAGCCACCGCCGCCGGTTGGCGCTGACGCCGTAGAAGTGGTCCCACTCCACGGTCTCGTCGTCGAGACAGCACGCGACCAACTGCGCGCAGTCCCGACGAGACTGCCAGAGCCCCTTCATCCGGGCGACCTGTTCCGCGTAGGCGTCGCTCCCGCGCTCCCAGCGGCCCTCCTCGACGCCGCGTTCGGCGTCGCCGTACGGGTGGTCGTACTCCGGGTCCCGGACCGCGCCGATGCGGAGGCCGTAGAACCGGATGCCGTGGGCCTCGGCGGCCAGACGGCCTACGTCCTCGCCGTAACTCTTGGTGAGGCCGTATCGGGAGTCCGGGCGGTGTGGTTCGTCGTGGCCCGCGCGGACGCCCGTGTCGTGGTACACCGCGGGGGCGTTGCGGACCTCGACCATCCCGACGGCGTGGTTCGAGGAGGCGAAGACGAGGCTGTCGAGACCGGCGTCGACGGCCGCCTCGGCGACGTTGTGGATGCCTTCGAGGTTGTCAGCCAGCGGTTCGGACCACCCGAGCGACCGGTCCCCGGGGCCGCCGGTGCCGGGCGTCAGCGCGAGGTGGACGACCGCGTCCTGCCCGTCGAAGTGGGGTCGTACCTCGTCGTAGTCCCGCACGTCGGCGACGACGTCCGTCTGCTCGCCCGGTGCCACGTCGAGACGCGTGAACTCGTAGCGGTCGCCGAGGTGGTCGGTGATAGCGGTCCCGACTGTGCCGTTCGCGCCCGTGAGGAGGACGTTCATGTGGTGGCATCCGACCGCCGACGGTATAGGTACTCGCCCGAACCGAGCGACGGCGAGGTCGACCCAAACCAGTTGGCCAAAAAACATTTAGCCGCAGTCGTCGGGGATACGTGACGATGAGTCACAAACTCAGCGAGCGACTCAGGTCGCTGGTCGGTGGGGCGGGGCGGGACGCGGGTCGGTCGACAGATTCGCCGGAGGGCGCGTCGTCGCTCCGGACGTGCCCGGACTGCGAGAAGACGTTCATCGTCAGCGAGATGGAGCGGTGTCCGGACTGCGGGACGGCCGTCGAGGAGACGCCGACGGAACGTGACCTCGGCCTGCTGTAGTACTCAGAATATCTGTGCGCCGCGGCCGATGCGAGTCTGGTACGCGCGGGCGTCGATGCCGCGGTCACCGAAGGTGTCGAGCATCGCGCTGGCGATGGCTCGCTGGTCGGCGTCCTCGCAGGCGGCGATGACCGTCGGGCCGGCCCCCGAGATGGTGACGCCCGTCGCGCCGGCGTCGAGTGCGGCCTCCCTGACCGTCTCGTAGCCGTCGATGAGTTTCGCCCGGGCCGGCGTGACGACGGTGTCGTGCATCCCCTCGCCGACGAGTGCCGGGTCGTCCCGGTGCATCCCCGTCGTCAGCGTGGCCGCGTTCCCCACCGTCTCGACCAGTTGGTCGACGCGGGCGTTCTCCGGCACGACCCGGCGGGCGTCGCGGGTCGAGACGACGATGTCGGGGAGACAGGCGACGAGCGGAATCGAGGCGTCCACCTGTCGGACGCCAGCCTCCGTCGCGATGGTGAACCCGCCCATGATGGAGGGCGCGACGTTGTCGTCGTGAGCGTCCCCCGAGACGACGGCCTCCCCCTTCGCGGCGATGGGGACCAGTTCCTCCCTCGTGTACCCCCGGTCGTACAGTTCGTTGAGGCCGACGGCCGCGGCGGCGGCGCTTGCGGCCGACGACCCCAGCCCCGACGCGGGGCGGACCCCTTTGTCTATCTCGATGTGGGCGGGCGCGTCGAGGGCCTCGGCGACGGCGCCGACGGTGTTCTTGTCCGGGTCCTCGGGGATGAACTGGCTCCCGGCGCCGGTCACCTCGATGGTCGTCCGGTCGGCCTTCGACAGGCGAACGACGTCGGCGGGTCGCTCCAGCGCGACGCCGAACACGTCGAAGCCGCTGCCGAGGTTCGCGCTCGTGGCCGGTGCCCGGACGGTCAGCATGCCTGCGAATTTTTGCAGTGTGGTCAAAAAGGTAGCGGACCGCCACAGCGACTCGCGGGCGACTCTCACGAATGAGAACGCGGCCCAAAGTGATAAGAAGTGGAGTCAAGACCTATCGGTAGACAGAGGTATGGACGTCGACGCCGGGACCGTCGTCGCGGTGGGAAGTGCAGTCGGGGGTGTTGTCAGCGCCGGACTCGCCGTGGGGGCGTGGCGCAACCGGTCGGTGGCCGGGGCCGTCCCGTTCGGGTGGCTGATGGTCGCCGCGTCCGGATGGTGTTTCCTCCAGACTGCGTGGATAGTGACCTCCTCTTCGGCCGTCGCTACGGCCCTGTTTCTGGCCACGCGCGTCGTCTCCGGCCTCATGGTCGGCCTGTGGGTCGTGTTCGCGGTCGTGTACACGGGCCGGAGAGAGTGGCTCACGCCCGTCCGCCTCGGCGCGGTGTTGTTGGTCCCGTGTACGTACGCCGTGCTGGCACTCACGAATCCCTTGCACGGACTCGTCGTCGCCGACGCCGCCCGGCGGACCGTCGCTGGCCTCACCTTCTTCGTCGGGCAGACCGGCACGGTGTACGCCGCCCAGACCGCCGTCTCCTTCGGTCTCATCGCCGTGGGCTACGCCCTCCTCGGGGAGTTCCTGCTCCGGTCGCGGAACCTCCACCGCAAGCAGACGTTCGTCGTCCTCACCGCCGGCGTCCTCACCGCAAGCGCCCACGCGCTGTTCGCGTTCGGTGCGACCCCCCACCCCGGCCTCAACGTCGCGCCGCTGACGTTCGCTCTCAACGGCCTGCTCATCGGTCTCGCGCTGTTCCGCTACGACTTCCTCTCGGTCACCCCGCTGGCCGGTGACTTGCTGGTCGACGGCCTCCCGGACCCGGTTCTCGTCCTCGACACCGAAGGGGCCGTCATCGACTACAACCCCGCGGCCGCCGACGCGATAGCCGGCCGACGGGACATCGAGGGCGAACACGTCGGGGAAGTCGTTCCGGGATTGCTCACCCACGTCGAACGGGGGACCGTAGTCACTCTCGAGGGAGGCGCGACCTACTACGACCCGCAGGTTGACACCATCACCGACCAGCGTGGCGAGACCCGTGGTCGGTTGGTCGTGTTGCGTGACGTGACCGGCCAGCGCCGCCGGCAGGACCGACTGGAGGCGCTCCAGGCCGCGACCCAGCAGTTCATCGAGGCCGAGCAACCCGAAACCGTCGCCCGACTCACCGTCGACTTCGCGACGCGGGTGCTCGACCAGAACGCCGCCGGCGTCTTCCTCCGGAACGAGGAGGGCCACCTCGAACCGACCGCACTCAGCGAGTACGTCGAGACGCACGTCGACGACGACTTGCTGTACGTCGACCCCGAGGAGATGCCCGAGGACAACCTCTGGCAGACCTACGAGAGCGGCGAGCGCCGCGTCGCGTCGTTCGAGGGCGACGGCGTCGGACCGTTGGAGACGGCCCTGATGCTCCCCATCGGCGACCACGGCGTCGTCGCCATCGCCTCGGAGGGGGAGACGTACGCCCCGGAGGACGAGCAGTACGCGGAGATACTCGCCCGGACGACGCAGGTCGCACTCGACCAGGTCGACCGGGAGCGAGCGCTCAGAGAGAGTCGGGCTGCGGTCCAGCGGCGCACCGAGCAGATAGAGTTCTTCAACGGCGTCCTCAGACACTCGCTTCGGAACGGGATGCTGGTGATTCGCGGGCGGTCGGAACACCTCAGCGACCACCTCTCCGCGGACCAGCAACGACACGTCGACAGCATCACCGCGTGGTGTGAGAAACTCGCCGAGACGAGCGAGACCATCCGAGCCATCAACGAGACGGTGACCGCGAGCGAGAGCGAGCGACTGGAGGCGGTCGAACTGTGCCCCGCCCTGCGGCGCGTCGTCCGGGCCGTCGAGTCGGAGTGGCCGGGGGCGACCATCGACGTGGACGTCGCCGAGGAGTGGGTGCTGGCGAACGACCTCGCCGAGAAAGTGGTGGCGAGCGTCGTCGAGAACTCGGTCAAGCACAACGAGGCCCCCGACCCGCACGTCGAGATAACCACCCAGCGAGCGGGGGACTGGGTGCAACTCCGAATCGCCGACGACGGCCCTGGCATCAGCGACGACCTGAAGACGACGATGTTCGAGCGGTCCCTCACCCCCGACCAGACCGGCGACGGGTTCGGCCTCTACTTCGTCTCGGTCATGATGGACCTCTACGGCGGAAAGGTGTGGTTCGAGGACAACGACCCGACGGGGACCGTCGCCATCCTCGAGTTCCAGTGGACCTGCCCGCCGGCCGACACAGGGTCTCCACGGGTCGGCGTCGCCGCCGCCGACGACACGGCCGCCGAAGCACAAAGTAAATCCCGCGACGACTGATACTCTCGGGTAATATGATTGGCGTCGTCGGCGGCGGCATCGCGGGACTCTCGGCGGCTTACCGACTGCAGGAGCGAGGCCACGAGGTTCGCGTGTTCGAGGCGAGCGACGACCTCGGCGGTCTCGCCGCGGTGTACGAGACTGCCGGGGACCCCATCGAGAAGTTCTACCACCACCTCTCGAAGTCAGAGGAAACCATCGTCGAACTCGCCGAGGAACTGGGACTCGGCGACGACGTCGAGTGGCACATCGGGAAGAACGCCTACTACGTCGACGGCGTCGTCCACCCGATGGACAAGCCGTGGGAGATTCTCTCCTTCCCCCACTGGAGCCTCTACGACAAGTTCCGACTGGGGATGCTCACGCTCGACGTCGACGTGCGCGGCGGCGTCCCGAAGTTCGACACCTACGATCGACTGGAGGACTTCGAGGACGTCCCCGTCGAGGAGTTCGCGCGAGACCACACCACGCAGAACGTCTACGAGACGTTCTTCGAACCGCTACTGGACGCGAAGTTCGGCGACCGGAAACAGGACGTCAGCGCGGCGTGGCTCTTGGGCCGCATCAAGTTCCGCGGCGAGCGAGACATCCTGAAGGGCGAGATTCTGGGCTACCTCGACGGCGGGTTCGGCCGCCTGCTGGACGCCCTCGTCGAGGCCGTCGGGCGGGAGAACATCGAGACGGGGGCGCGCGTGACGGACATCGACACCGCCGACGGCGAGGTGACGGGCCTGGCCGCCGAGTCCGGCGGCGAGACGACGACCCACGACGTGGACAGCGTCGTCGTCGCGGCGATGCCCGACGTCCTCGAAGACCTGACGGGCTACCCCTGCGACATCGACTTCCAAGGGACTGTGTGTTCGGTCGTCAGCATGGACGAGTCGCTGATGGACACCTACTGGCTCAACATCGCCGACGAGGCCCCCTTCGGGGCGCTCATCGAGCACACGAACTTCGTCCCGCGGGAGCGCTACGGCGGCGAACACCTGCTGTACGTCGCCCGCTACATCCAATCGCCCGAGGAGGACATCTGGCAACAGGACGACGACGAGGTGCGGGAGACGTGGCTGTCGGCCATCGAGGACCTGTTCCCCGACTTCGACCGCGAGTCCGTCAACTGGGTGCGCACCGCGCGCAACCCCCGAACCGCGCCCATCTACGAGCGCGGGTACCTCGACATGGTGGTCCCCTACGACCTCGGCGAGGAGGTCGCCGAGGGCGTCTACTACGCCGGGATGGCCTCGAAGGCGCAGTACCCCGAACGGTCGCTGAACGGCGGCGTCGTTGCCGGCTACGAGTGCGCAGACCGCATCGACGAGAAGGCGACCGCCCGGTCGGACCGAGCGACGCCGTCCGCCGAGTGAGGCCCCCTACTGCTCGGCGGTGCGGACCGTAGCGGGCGGCGGGGCCGAACGGTCGATGGCGGAAGGCTAGACGGGCCACGCGACGCCGCACTCTTTGCGACGGACTCCCACAGGCGAGTATGCGCCGCCGTCAGGTGCTCGCCAGCGTCGCCGGTGCGCTCGGGGCCCTCGCTGGCTGTCCGGCCGCACGGCGGGAGCGTGAGACGCTGACGCCCGCCGCAGTGCCGAGCGCCGCGACTCCGACGGCCGAACCGACGGCCACGCGGTTCGACGGCGAACCGTGCCCGACGTTCGACCACCGCACCCACCGGACCGTGTGTGGGCACGTCCAGACGCCGGCGTCCGTCCCCGCCCTCGAAGCCAGTCGCCCGGTGCTCACAGTCGCCGGCGGTGCGCCCACCAGCCCGCTGTGGTTCACGCTTCGGTGGCAGGGGACGGACGGCCTTTCGGTGTTCGCCGGGAGTTGGTACGTGCTGCGAGATGGGGCCGACGGCTGGGTCCAGACGGCGACTGCGTCCGTCGACTCACGGCTCGTGCGCCTCGGCTCCGGTGAGCGGTTCGACTGGGTGCTCGGCGGTGCGACGGCCGGCGAACGACGCCTCCCCGTCGAGGCACCGCTCACGCCGGGCCGGCACGCGTTCGCCGTCCAGACGGTCAATAGCGGGTCGGGGCTGTACAGCGAGTGTCTGGCGCTGTTCGACGTCGTCGCGGACGAGTAGGGCGCCCTCGGCGTCGCTCCGGGCGAGCAGTTCGTCTGGCGAGTGGGACTGAACGGGACCCGTGAGACGGACGCCTGGCACCACGACGTGGTCCTCGACACGAAGAACGGGGTACAGTGTTCGCCGTCGCGGGGCACCACGACGGGGCGCCGGTCGCGGTGCTGACGGCGTTCGACCTGCGGCAGAACTGGACCGACCGGCGTCGCGAACGCCTCAGTCGCTCGTCTCGTCGTCCACGCCGGGGGCCTCGGCAGGACTGACGTCTTCAGGTTCGTCCTGCCCCCCGACGACCACTTCGCCGTCCTCGGTCTCGACGTACACGTCGTCGGCGAACCCGCCTTCGGCGTAGGGGTGTTCCGGGTCGTCGAGTTTCTCTGGCGTCGACGGGGCCTCGGTGATTCCGTCGGCCGGCCGGAACTCGCCGAGGGGGTCCTCGATGGTGATGCCGTGTCGCGCGAAGAACTCATCGTATCGCTCGTAGTGAACGTCGAGTTCGTCGCTGGGGAACTCCATCATCTCCGTCCACCCGTGGTTGTAGAAGTCGAAGTTGGCCTGAATGTGCGTTATCTCGCGCGCCTCGGCCTCCGGGTAGCCGGCCTCTAAGGCCGCGACGTAGGTGTCCATCGTCGCGTCGAAGAAGTCGTCCAAGTGCGGCCGGCGTTCGTCTGCCCGGTCCGCGTCGGCCTTGTCGGCGAAGACGTTCGTGTGCAGGTCGACCAGTCGGTCGTTGACCTTCTCGCCCACCACCGGGAGCGTCAGCGCCTGCTTGGCCGCGAAGTGCTTGACGTTCTGACGGAGTTTCATCGACCGACGATTAGGACGCGAGCGCCTTCAATGCCCCGACTATTCCGGTATTTCGGCGGATTCAGTCCCGGTATCGCAAGCGATACGGAGATAGCAATCCACATTAAGCCCGATTTCCTACCCACCGAACATGAGCACGTCGCACGTGATAATCGGAGACGGTATCGCGGGAGCGTCCGCGGCCGAGACGATTCGGGAAGAGGACCCGGATGCAGATGTCACAGTAATCACCGACGAGGGCGAGGCCCTCTACAACCGCATCCTCATCAAAGAGTTCGCCAAGGGCAAACTCCCCGAAGCACCAATCTCCATCCACGAGCCGGAGTGGTACGACGAGCGGGACATCGACCTCCAGCTCAATACCCACGTGACCGACATCGACCCCGACGCCCACGAGGTCAACACTCACAGCGGGACGACCTACGAGTACGACAAACTCCTCGTGGCAACGGGCGGGACGCCCGCACAGGTCCCCGTCGAGAACAGCGACGCCGACGGCATCGACCACTTCTGGACGTTCCAGGACGCCCGCTCCATCGCCGAACACGCCGAGGAGGCCGACCAGGGTATCATCGTCGGCGCCGGTCTGCTGGGCATCGACCTCGCGGCGGTCTGTGGCGCACAGGGCGTCGACGCCAAGTACCTCATGCGTGGCAACCGCTGGTGGCGCTACGCGCTCTCGGAGGACGGCGCCGAGATAATCCACGAGGCCCTGCGCGAGAACGGCGTCGAGCCAGTCTTCGACTCCGGCGTCGACCACTTCACCGTCGACGACGACGGCCACGTCACGGGTGCCGTCGACCCGAACGGCGAGGAGTACGAGGGCGAGTGGGCCGGTGTCGCCATCGGACTGGACTTCAACACGGAGTTCCTCGCCGGCTCCGGCATCGAACTCGACGACGGCGTCGTCGTCGACGAGTACATGCAGACCAACGTCGAGGACGTCTACGCGGCCGGTGACATCACCCAGTTCTACGACACCATCCTCGATGCTCGCGCCCAGAACGGTGCGTGGGGCTCCGCGAAGGAACAAGGGTCCGTCGCCGGCACGAACATGGTCGCCGACGACGAGGCCGACGCGTTCCGCTGGGTCTCCTCGTACTCCATCACCCACTTCGACTTCCCGTTCCTCTCTTTCGGCCACCCGACCCGCGGCGACGACGAGGCCGAGCGGAAGTACTCCGACAGCGAGTGGCGCCGCCTCGCCTTCGAGGACGGCCAGTTGGTCGGTGGCGTGCTCATCGGCGACCTCTCCCAGCAGTCGAAGTTCAAGAAGCTCATCCGCGAGGAGCGACAGGTCGCGGAGAAGAAGGAGCTCCTGTTGGAGAAGGAAGTCGACCTCGAAGAAGTGAAGGCCCAGACGGCCGCGCCCGCCGAGTAACCCGGCAGCCTGCCACACCGTCTTTTCCCGCTCCGACCGTTCCCCGAGCGACTGTCCCGGGACCGACAGTCCGCCGGCGAGAACGACGCCCTTTTTTCCGCGCACAGCGGAGTGACGGCCATGGACGGCGGCAGCGGCGACATGACACTCGCGTTCGACCTAGACGCGCTGAAGGAACTGGCGTACCCGGACAGCGTCTTCAACGACGCCCGCCAGTGGTCCGAGTACGTGGGCGTCATCTCCGACCAACCCACGTACGTCGTGACGAACTTCACGCGCAAGCACCGCATCCGACAGGACTTCTTCTCCGGGCCGCGCGGCCGCGAGGAGAGCCTCGTCAACGTCAAAGAGCAGTTCGACACCGACCGACACGTCTTCGTCGGCACGGACGAGGCCGCCGAGGAACTGGCCGAGACGGCCGGTTGGGAGTTCCTGCCCGTCGAACAGGCCGCAGAAGCCGCCGACTGGGAACTCGGCGAACCCGAGGCCCCGGCGGCGACGACCAACGAGGACGACGAGCGCGACGACTGGCCGTGACTGCAGCGGCAGTGCGTGTACTTTAGCGGTCGTGTGTTATCACGCAGTCTCGATGGGGGCCGACGAGCAGCAGCGTCGTCGATGCGCTCAGAGGTAGTCTCGGGGACTGGCCACGCCGGGTGGGGCCGGCGTCCTCGGGGTGAGGGTCGCGAGTCCTCGTGCAGACGACTTGCTCGGACTCGTCGAGGATTCGATACGCGGAGACGCGTATTTTTATTATCCGAGGGAGTCTCGAACCGAACCGACAATGTCCCTCGACATCGGTGCCTCCCTCCGCCGCGGCTTCGGCGACCTGACCAGCGAGTCGGGCGTCCTCGTCCTCGCCGTACTGGTCCTCTACAACCTCGGGAACCTCGTCGTCAATCAGAGTTTCAGCGAGGAACTGCTGACCGTCGTGTTCGAACGCGGCGGCTACACCCCCGAACAGCAACAGGTGATAGCGTCGTTCGCCGGGAACTTCCCGCTCGCACTGGACGTGGGGTTTGGAGTCGCCGTCGTCCTCGCCCTCGCGCTGGTCCTCGTGGGCGAGGGCGTCCGCTTCTGGGCGATTCGGACCTTCGCCGGCCCGAGTGAGACAGTCGTCGAGTCGCCGAGCGAACGCCTCGGACAGGTCGTGGTCCTCGGCGGTGGCGTCGCCGTCCTGTTGTTCGTCCTCGGGTCGGTGGCACCCGTCGCCGGACAGTTAGCCAGTCCGGGGGTCGCACTGGTGGGGTCGCTGGTCGGGTCCCTCGGGTCGCTCGTCGTCCTCACCGTCTTCGTCTACCTCCGGCAGGAGATTGCGCTGAACGACGGCGGCTACGGCGCGACGGTGCGAAACAGTTTCGCGCGGTTCGTGGACGACCCCGCGAGCATCGTCGTCCTGCTGGTCGTCCTCGGTCTGTTCGGCCTCGTCGCGAGCGTCCCGACGTTCCTCGGGACGTTCCTCGGCCTCGGCCCCGACGTCGCCGGCGTCTCGGGGCGGGTCGTCCTGAACGTCGTCTCTACGGTCCTCGCTGCCGTCTTCCAGGCACTCGGCATCGCCGCGGTGACCGCCGCCTACCTGCAGGTCCGAGAGGACGCCGCCGCGGAGGAGTTCTGACGCGACGCCCCGTATCGCGGGCTTTAACCCCCGGAGTGTCCTACGGCCGGCAATGGCAGAACCGCGCGTGCCCGGCGGACGCGAGTCCGAACTCGAACTCCCCTGCGGCGAGGTCCTCGACACCCACGACGACCTCCACATGGGGATTCGGGAGTACGACTGCTCGTGTGGCGCGAGTCACGCCGTCGTGCTGGACGCTCATCCACTCGCCCGCTTCGTCCCCGAGTTTCTGGAGGACGTCCTCACGGAGACCATCGAACCGGCCGACGACCACGACGAGTTCACGACGGCCCACCTCATGGGCGTCGTCATCGAGGAGTTCCCCGAGAAAGTCGCCGTCGCCGA
This sequence comes from Haloarcula sp. H-hyl6, assembly GCF_056934455.1. Taxonomy (NCBI): domain Archaea; kingdom Methanobacteriati; phylum Methanobacteriota; class Halobacteria; order Halobacteriales; family Haloarculaceae; genus Haloarcula; species Haloarcula sp. H-hyl6. Next base: position 2,523,711 of record NZ_JBRIIK010000001.1, on the reverse strand, counting down.
CGCCGCCGAGGACGGTGCCGTCGGGTTCTCGCTGGCGTGGGTCACCGAGTTCGACTCCCGACGCCTCCACGAAATCGTCGTCGAGCTATTGGTCGAACTGATGGAACACGCCGTCAGCCACGCCGAGGACGACGCCGTGATGGACGAGTTCGAGGCCCAGATGCTGGAGTTCGACGTCGAGGCGTTCGTCGACCAGTATCGCGCCGAGCGGAACTTCGACGACGAGCACGACACCGCCATCTGAGGCGCTACAGTTTCCCGTCCGCGCCCCGAGTGTGCGGTATGGGCTGGCACGGTGCAGTCGTGGCGGCCGTGGTTCTCCTCGCCGGGTGTAGCGGGTTCGCCGCCTCCGACCCGCCGGAGACGGTGACGCCCGCGCCCGTTCCGGAACGACCGACGGGGCCCGCTCGTATCCCCGGCCTGACGAACGACAGCGTCGTCAGCCCGGACGCCCTCGCACGGTCGCACAGGGACGCGCTCTACGACCGGTCCTACAGGCTGACAATCCGGTGGGGGGAGCGATACAGGGATGGGGTGACCCGGTTGGCCGTCGAAGACGAGCGTCGGTACCTCTACCGGAGCGAACAGTTGAGCGGGGGCTACAGCGACCAGACGTTCGTCGACGGTGCGGTCCGGTACGACCGACACCGCCGACCGCTCGGGGTGAAGTTCGCGCGCGGGCAATCCGTGCCCGCACACGACCGGTTCGGTCACGTCACGGGCCGCCTCCTCCGCAGTTTCCTCCCGACGGGGCCCGCCCGAATCGCACCTCACCCCGACGGCTACGAACTCGTCGTGGGGCGACCACCCGACGGGTTCGAACGAGCGGACTCGTACGCCGCCCGGGCCGTCGTCGCGCCGTCGGGGTTCGTCCGTTCGTTCGCCGTCACCTACAGAGACACCGCACGGAACAGGACGGTCCGCTACCGGTTCCGGTACACCGACGTCGGGTCGACCACCGTCGAACGGCCAGCGTGGGTCCGAGAGCGGTGGTCGAACGAGACGGGGCGTGAGACGCCGACGACGTCGTCGTATGACAACCGCTGACAGACACGGGGACACGCCGTCTGTCGATTTCGCCTAAAACGCCGTCTGACGGCTGTCTGACGGTGTTATATGGTGTTTGGGGTTGTGCATGTCTCTATGGCCATCCGCCACGGCGAGTTCGAGCGCATCCTGATGGTGCTCGACGACGCCGACGCCGACGGCCCGCTGACGGCCCGCGAGATTCTCGACCTCCTCGAAGAACACGACGAGGACTTCGGCAGCGCTCACCGCGTCGCGACGGTACTGGGCCGACGCGCCCAGACGGGAGAGGTCGAGGTCATCGAGGACCAACCCTACCGCTACCGGGTCAGCGACCACGGCAACTGAGGTCTGGCCGGTGGGTGTGAGCGGTTCCCGTGTGAGTGGGTCGCATTACGATATTCGAAATCGGGCTTCGAGACTCGTACATTTTCGCCGGGCTTATTACGATGTGTAGGTTCGACTCCTGTAATGACAGAGGACGAAGACCGCACTATCCTGCTCATCGGGAGTGGCCCCATCAAAATCGGACAGGCAGCCGAGTTCGACTACTCCGGCGCACAGGCCTGTCGGGCCCTCCAGGAGGAGGGTGCCCGCGTGGTACTGGTCAACTCCAACCCGGCGACCATCATGACCGACCCCGAGATGGCCGACAAGGTGTACCTCGAACCAATCAACACCGAGGCCATCTCCGAGATTATCCGGAAGGAGAACCCCGACGGCGTCATCGCCGGCCTCGGCGGCCAGACCGGCCTCAACGTCACGGCCGAACTCGCCGAGGAGGGCGTCCTCGAAGAGTACGACGTCGACGTGATGGGGACGCCGCTGGACACCATCTACGCGACGGAGGACCGCGACCTGTTCCGTCAGCGGATGGAGAACATCGGCGAACCCGTTCCCCGGTCGACCACCATCTCGCTGGACGAGGACGAGTCGGTCACGGACTTCGACGAGGAGGCGCTCGAAGCGCGCGTGCAGGACGCCGTCGACGAGGTCGGCGGCCTCCCGGTCATCGCACGCACGACGTACACGCTGGGTGGCTCCGGGTCCGGCGTCGTCGACGAGTTCGACGAACTCATCGAGCGCGTCCGCAAGGGCCTGCGCCTCTCGCGGAACGGCGAGGTTCTCATCACCGAGTCCATCGAAGGGTGGGTCGAACTGGAGTACGAGGTGATGCGCGACGCCGACGACTCGTGTATCATCATCTGCAACATGGAGAACATCGACCCGATGGGCATCCACACGGGCGAGTCCACCGTCGTCACGCCCTCGCAGGTCATCCCCGACGAGGGCCACCAGCAGATGCGTGACTCCGCGCTGAAGGTCATCCGCGAACTCGGCATCGAGGGCGGGTGTAACATCCAGCACGCGTGGCGCGACGACGGCACGCCCGGCGGCGAGTACCGCGTCGTCGAGGTGAACCCGCGCGTCTCTCGCTCCTCCGCGCTGGCCTCGAAGGCGACGGGTTACCCCATCGCCCGCGTCACCGCGAAGGTCGCACTCGGCAAGCGCCTCCACGAGATAGACAACGAGATTACCGGCGAGACGACCGCCGCGTTCGAACCAGCAATCGACTACGTGGTGACGAAGGTGCCGCGCTGGCCCATCGACAAGTTCACCGACGTCGACTTCGAGCTGTCGACGGCCATGAAGTCCACGGGCGAGGCGATGTCCATCGGCCGGACGTTCCCCGAGAGCCTGCTGAAGGCCCTGCGCTCCTCCGAGTACAACCCCGCCGTCGACTTCGACGAGGTCGGCGACGACGAACTCGAATCGGAGTACCTCGAACGCGCGAGCCCCGACCGCCCGTACGCCATCTTCGAGGCGTTCACGCGCGGCTACACCGTCGATGAAGTCGTCTCCCTGACGGACATCCACGAGTGGTACGTCGAGCGGTTCCAGACGGTCGCCGACGCCGCCCAAGCCGCGATGGACGGCGACTACGAGACGGCCGCACAGGCCGGCTTCACCGACCAAGAGATAACCGCACTCGCCGGCGGCGAGTTCAACGACACCCACGTCTCGTGGCTCCCCGCCAGCCTCGACGCCGACGGCGGCGACGAGGCCGAAGTGGAGGCCGCGACGGACGGCTCCGGCGTACAGGTCGAGACGGTCGAGTCGGAGACGACCCACCGCGACTACAAACTCGTCGACACCTGCGCCGGGGAGTTCGAGGCGACGACGCCGTACTACTACTCGACGCGCGACCCCGTCTCGGGCATCGACCGCAACGAACTCCAGGTCGACCCCGACGTCGAGAGCGTCGTCGTGGTCGGCGGCGGCCCCATCCGCATCGGACAGGGCGTCGAGTTCGACTACTGTTCGGTCCACGCGGTCCGTGCCCTGCGCGAGATGGGCATCGACGCCCACGTCGTCAACAACAACCCCGAGACGGTGTCGACCGACTACGACACCTCCGACGGCCTGTTCTTCGAGCCGGTGACCGCCGAAGAGGTGGCCGACGTGGTCGAGTCTACCGGTGCCGACGGCGTGATGGTCCAGTTCGGCGGCCAGACCTCCGTCGACATCGGCGAACCGCTCGAAGACGAACTCTCACGCCGTGGCCTCGACTGCGAGATTCTCGGTACCTCCGTGGAAGCCATGGACCTCGCCGAGGACCGCGACCGCTTCAACAAACTGATGGACGACCTCGGCATCGCACAGGCCGAGGGTGGCACGGCGACCAGCAAGGAGGAGGCGCTGGAACTGGCCCACGACATCGGCTACCCCGTCCTCGTCCGTCCGTCCTACGTGCTGGGTGGCCGCGCGATGGACGTCGTCTACAACGACGACGACCTCGAGACCTACATCGAGGAGGCCGTTCGCGTCTCCCCCGACAAGCCCATCCTCGTCGACGAGTTCCTCGCCGACGCGGTGGAACTGGACGTGGACGCCGTCGCCGACGGCGAGGACGTCCTCATCGGCGGCGTGATGGAACACGTCGAGACCGCCGGGGTCCACTCCGGCGACTCGGCGTGTATGATTCCGCCCCGCTCGCAGGAGATAAAGGACGTCATGCCGCGCATCCGCGAGGTCACGGAGCAGATTGCCGACGCGCTCGACACCGTCGGCCTGCTGAACGTCCAACTCGCCGTGCGCGACGGCGAGGTGTACGTGCTGGAGGCGAACCCGCGCTCTTCGAGAACGGTGCCGTTCATCTCGAAGACCACCGGCGTCCCCATCGCCAAACTCGCCGCGCAGGTGATGGCCGGGAACACCCTCGACGAACTCGACGTCGACGAGCAGATTCCCGAGCAGGTGTCCGTGAAGGAAGTCGTCCTGCCGTTCGACCGCCTGCCGGGTTCGGACCCGCGTCTCGGCCCGGAGATGAAGTCGACGGGCGAGGTCATGGGTACGGCCGGGTCCTTCGGCAAGGCCTACCAGAAGGCCCAGATGTGCGTCGGCAAGCCCATCCCGCTCGACGGGACGGCCATCGTCGACCTGCCCATCCTCGGCTTCGAGGAGCACTTCGACGTGAAGGACCTCGACGACTTCGAGGACACCGAGGCCGTCATCGAGGCCATCCAGAACGGCGAAATCGACCTCGTGGTCTCCCGTGACCGCGACGTGCTGGAGGCCTGCGTCGAGGAGACGATTACCTACTTCTCGACCATCGAGAGCGGCGAGGCGGCTCTAGAGGCCATCAACTCCGACGACCAGCCCCTCGCGGTGCAGGCCATCGGCGAGCGCCCCAAGACCACCCGCGAGTGGGGTAAGTAACGCGACAGTCGGTCGCGTCGTCTGAACCCGTCTACCCGTTTTCTCTCTCACTCGCCGCTCGTTCACGGCCACCGCCAGCGACCAAACAGCTACCTTCCGGCCCGCCGTCACCGTCGACCATGCGCTTCGCTATCTTCGGGGCCGGCGGCGTCGGCGGCTACCTCGGCGCGCGACTGGCCGACGCCGGGCACGAGGTCCACCTGATTGCACGAGGCGACCACCTCGACGCGTTGCGGACCGAGGGACTCCGCGTCGAGAGCGTCGCCGGCGACATCGCAGTCGAACTGCCCGCGACCGACGACCCCGACGACGTCGGACCGGTCGACTACGTCCTGTTCTGCGTGAAGGCCCACGACACGCGCGAGGCCGCGGCCGACCTCGACCCCCTTCTGGGCGAGGACACCGCCGTCGTCTCCTTCCAGAACGGCGTCGACAACGAGCGATGGCTCGCCGAGGCGATAGGCGAGTCCCACGTCGTCGGCGGCGTCGCCTACATCTTCTCGACCATCGCCGAACCGGGCGTCGTCGAACACACCGGCGGCCCGGCACGCTTCGTCTACGGCGAACTGGACGACGCCCGCACCGACCGCATCGCGGCGCTGGACGACGCCCTTCGGTCCTGTGCGGGCGTCGAGGCGGTCCTCGCCGACGACATCGACGTGGAACTGTGGCGGAAGTTCGCGTTCATCTGCGCCCAGTCAGGGATGACTGCGGCGACCCGTCTCCCGGTCGGTGACGTCCGCGACGCCGAGGAGTCGTGGCGGATGTACCGCCGGGTCATCGAGGAGGTGTGTGCGGTCGCTCGGGCGAACGACGTTGCCCTCCCCGAGGACACCGCCGAAGAGTGGGTCGCGTTCGCCGAGGACCTCGACGCGGACTCGTACTCGTCCCTGCACTACGACCTGACTCACGAGAAACCGATGGAACTGGACGTGCTCAACGCCGCAGTCGTCCGGCACGCCGAGGGTACCGACGTCGAGGTGCCGATGAACGAAGCGGTCACGGCCGTCCTCCGGCCGTGGGCCGAGCGGTTCGCGGACCGGTAATCGGCCGTCCGGGGCCCGCGACTTCGAAGTTCGAAACGTCGAGGGCCGCTCGGCCGGTCAGTCGCCCTTCGCTCAGTACGACTAGTCCTGCGCCATCGCCAGCACGTCGTCGAAGAAGCCCAGCGAGTCGTGCGGGCCGGGGTTGGCCTCGGGGTGGTACTGGCGGGTGATGATGTTCAGGTCGTCGTTCTCCAGCCCCTCGGGGGTGTCGTCGTTGACGTTGACCTGCGTCACGTCGAGTTTGTCGCCGGGTTCGGCGACGGTGTAGCCGTGGTTCTGGGTCGTCATCACGACCTGGTTCGTGCGGAGGTCACGCACTGGCTGGTTGACGCCGCGGTGGCCGAACTCCATCTTCTCCGTCTCGCCGCCCAGCGCGTTCGCGACGACCTGCTGGCCGAGGCAGATGCCCGCCAGTGGCACGTCGCCGACGTACGTCTCGACGAGTTCCCCGGCCTGCCCGAAGTTCTGGGGGTCGCCGGGACCGTTCGAGATGAACAGGAGGTCAGGGTCGACGGCCGCGACGTCGTCCTCGCTGGCGTCGTAGGGGAAGACGTGGACGGTAGCGTCGCGTTCGACCAGCGACTCGATGATGGACCCTTTCGCGCCGCAGTCGACGAGGGCGACGGTCGACCCGTCGCCGCCCTCGTTGTAGGACTCAACGCTGTCGACGGACACCTGTGCGCCGATGTCGACGTGGTCGGACATGTGCTTGCACTGGTGGAGTTCGTCCAGCGCGTCCTGTTCCGTCGCGTCGGGGCCGGCGGCGATGCCGCACTTCATGGCACCCTCGTCGCGAATCTCGGTGACGATGTCGCGGGTGTCGAGGTGGTCGACGGCGGGGACGCCCTCGCTCTCCAGCCACTCGGCGACGTCGTCGGTCATCTCGCGGGCGACGGCGGCGCGCGGGTGGACGCGCTCGGACTCGAAGCGTTCCTCCCGGACGCCGTAGTTCCCGATGAGCGGGTACGAGAACGTGAGCACCTGCTCCTCGTAGGACGGGTCGGTGAGACTCTCCTCGTAGCCGGTGTATGCGGTCGTGAACACCACTTCGCCGCGGGCCGTGCCCGGCGCGCGTGCGCGGGCCTCGATGACGCGGTCACCCTCCAGCGCTACGTATGCGTCTGTCATTACGAGATGCGTACAGTATTCCAGTTCATAAGGGTTGCTTTCGAAGCCGAGTTACGATTTTCGTAATCCTCAAGTTCGGTGGGTGGGAAGCGTCCAATCTCGATGGACGAACTGGACAGGGAGATACTCTCGATACTCCGCCGAGACGCCCGCACGCCCTACACGGAGATAGCCGACGAGGTGGAGACCTCCGAGGGCACGGTCCGCAACCGCGTCGAGCGGTTGGTAGAAGACGGCGTCATCGAGCGGTTTACCATCGCCACGCGGACGGGCAACGTCAAGTCCATGATAGAGGTCGGCGTCGACGTGGACGTGGACACGGCGGCCGTCACCGACCGCATCGCCGAGTGGCCGTCCGTCGATTTCGTCTGGCAGGTCTCCGGCGAAGAGGACATCGTCGTCGTCGTCGACGCCGCCGACACCGGTGCGGTCAACGACCTCATCACGCGGGCGCGGGAGTTGGACGAGGTCGTGAGCACGAAGACGAGGCTAATCCTCGACGAACGGGTCGGGTGAACCTCGGGAAGCGACCCGGAACGAGGAGTCGCCGAGTGAGGCTGATTCTCGACGAACGCGTCGGATAGCGGCACCTGACGACCACTTTTAACGTGGGTCCGGGCGCTACGGCCGGTATGCAGTTCTCCGGCACCTTCCCCGGCGACATCACCGAGACGTACGCCCAACTCGCCAACGACGGCGCGGAGTTTCTGGCCGTCGCGGCGCTCATCTACGCCCTCGGACGGTTCCTCGTCGTCCCGGGCGTTCGCTGGGCGCTCTCTCGCTCGCAGTTCAACCGCACCGTCGAGAGCGCGCTGGTGAGCGCGACTCACCTCCTCGTGGTGGTCGTCACCGTCGTCGTCGCGGCCAGCGTCGCCGGGTTCAGGGGGAGCCTCGCGGGGTCGACGCTCATCGCGGCCGGCATCACCATCGCCGTCGGGTTGGCCGCACAGGACGTCCTGGGCAACTTCGTCTCCGGGGCGTTCATCGTCACCGACCCGGACCTCAACGTCGGTGACACCATCGAGTGGAACGGGAAGCAGGGGACCGTCGTCGACATCGACCTCCGGGTGACCCGGGTGCGGACGCCGAACAACGAGCGCATCGTGGTCCCGAACACGACGCTGGCGACGACGGCGGTGACCAACCACACGTCGACCGACCCCGTCGGCGTCGACTACGAGTTCGGCGTCTCCTACGAGGCGGACCTAGACGAGGTCGAGAGCATCATCCGCAACGTCGCCCGCGACCTGGACCACGTCCGCGAGAAACCCGCGCCGACCGTGGCCGTCTCGGAGTTGACGAGCAGTTCCGTGCTGGTGGTCGGGCGGGTCTGGCTCCCGGTCGAGCGGAAGAACCGGGCGCTGTCGGTCAAGTCGGCGTTCGTCCGCGGCGTCCACGAGGCCTGTCGCGCGGAGGGCATCGACCTCAGCGAGTCGCCACAGCGCGACCTCTCCGGGAAACTCACGGTCCGTGACGCGCCACCGACGGCGGAGTAGCTACCGAACCCCGTCCGTGCCGCCGCCGGTGAGACCGTCCAGTAGGTGGATAGCGCCGTGTTTGTCCAGCGGGTCGTTGGCGTTCCCGCAGTGGGGCGACTGCACGCAGGCCGGACAGCCATCGGCGCAGTCGCAGGACCGGAGCATCGACAGGGTGGTGTCCATCAGCGCCCCCACGTCGTGATAGCCCGCCCGCGTCAGGCCGATGCCACCCGGATACCCGTCGTAGATGAAGATGGTCGGGTCGCCGGTGTGGGGGTGATGCGGCGTGGACAGGCCGCCGACGTCGCCCCGGTCACAGAGGTACTCGAAGGGGAACATCGAAATCATCGCGTGTTCGGCGGCGTGGATAGCGCCCGGGAAGTCAGCGGTGTCGCTGTCGCCGTAGTCGCCCGTGAGGACGTCGCGTTCGAGGTCGTCGGGCACGGTGTAGTACAGCGCCTTCGTCGAAAGCGTCGTCTCGGGCAGGTCGAGCGGACGCTGGCCGAGTACCTCGCCTGACGACCCGTCGCGGCGCTCGTAGCCCGTAATCTGCTTGCGCATCGTCACCGACGCGAACCGGACGGGCACGTCCTCGCGGGTCGGGAGCGGTCGCTCCTGCAGGTCCGTCTCGACGGTTATCGTCTTGTCGTGGAGGACCCGCGTGTAGTAGTTCGCCCACGTCCGGTCGAGTTCGGCCACGCCCGTCGATAGGTCGAGGTCGGTGACCTCGTAGCGCCGGCCCTGATGGTGGTAGATGGCTCCGGGGTGGGCGTCCCGCAGGGCGTCCTCGAACGGAAGTTTCGCGACGACGTCGCCCTTGGCCACCAGTTTCACCTCGCGGTCGTCGACGGTGCGGAGACTCATGTCGTGGTGCGGGCGGCCGTTCGAGGTCCAGCGCACTCCCTTATCGGTCGACCGGCGGTCCAGTTCGCCGGCAGATTCGAGGTCCGCGACCACGTCCGGGAACGTCTCGCCGAAGTGCCGGTCGTCGTCGGGCGAGAGCCAGTTCTCGCCGGCGGCGGCCAGCACGTGGTTCGGGAGCAACTGCTCGTTCTCCGGGTTCGTGACCGCCTGCTCGGCGTCCTTCTCGAACAGCGTCGGCGGATTGCGGAGGACGTACTGGTCGAGTTGGTCCTCGCCGCCGACGAGGACGACCAAGGCAGGGTCGGTGCCCCGGCCCGCACGCCCGGCCTGCTGGAACGCCCGCATCCGGGTGCCGGGGTAGCCGTCGAGCACGACGGCGTCGAGGCCGCCCACGTCGACGCCCAGTTCCAGCGCGCTGGTCGACCAGACGCCCCGGAGGTCCCCCGACTGCAACCGCGTTTCGAGGTCCCGGCGTTTCTCGTCCGTGAGCGCCGCCTGATACGCGCCGACGGCGTCGGCGAGGTCGTGGTGCCCGCGGTCCCGCAACGCGTCTGCGCTGTCGCTGGCGTAGCGCTCGGCGGTCTGTCTGGACCCGGCGAACACGACCGTCTGCAACCCGCGTTCCACGAGGTCCACGAACAGCCGTTTGGTCTCGACGTGGCTGGACCGCCGCCGCCCGCTCCCCCACCCGTCCCCGCCGTCGTACTCGGGCGGGTTCCACAGCAACCAGTGGCGCGGCCCGCTGGCGCTCGCGTCCTCGTCGACGAGGGCGAGCGAATCGTCCGGTCGCCCGGTGACGGTGGCCGCGTGTTCCACGGGGTTCCCGATGGTCGCCGAACAGCAGACCCACTCCGGGTCGCTGTCGAACCGCTCGGCGATGCGCGACAGACGGCGCATGACGAGCGAGACGTGACTGCCGAAGACCCCCCGATAGCCGTGGACCTCGTCGACGACCACGGTCTCCAGTCGCTGGAAGAACCAGTCCCACAGGCGGTGGGCGTGAGGAAGGATGCCGTAGTGGAGCATGTCCGGCGTCGTCAGGAGGACGGTCGGCTGACGCTCCCGGATAGCCTCCTTCTCGGATTTCGACTGGCGGCCGGTGTACTGCGCCACCGAAACGCCCGACGCGAAGCCGAGGCCCTGCGCCAGTTCGGAGAGCGTCTCAGTCTGGTCGTTGATGAGCGCCACCTGCGGGGCGACGTACAGCGTCGTCGCGCGCCGGTCCAGCGCCCGCTCGAAGGCGGGGACGGTGTAGGCCAGACTCTTGCCGCTGGCCGTCTCCGTCGCGAGGACGACGTTCTCGCCGTCACGGACGGCGTCGACGGCGGCGGTCTGGTGGGCGTAGAGCTCCGTGATACCCTCGTCGGCCAGCACGTCAGCGAGGCGTGCGTTCAGCGCACAGTCGGCGACGGTCGCCCCCCGTCCGGGGACCGTCCGCTCGTCGACGATTTGGCCCTCGTAGTAGGGTCGGTCGCGGAGCCACGCGATAGTGTCGTCCACGGGCGGGCTAGGGAGTGGGTCAGTATCGGTCTTGCTGTTCCTGTGACCGGACGGGGCGCTCGTCGTCGGCGTCGGCCGCGGGCGGGAGGGCCGCGACGGCCGCCGGCAGCGACTCGACGGTGGTGACGGTGGTCCGTTCGGACTCGACTCGGGGGACGCCCTCGCCGGCGACGGCGACGAGTCGGGCGGCCGCGGCGACGACGGACTGGTTGGCGTCGCCAACGTCGCCAGCGACGACCACGGCGTCGGCCTCGCGTGCCAGTTCGGTCGCTCGCTGCTGGGAGTTGCTGTCGACGCCGGCGAAGGGCGGGACGGTGACGACCGAACAGTCCAGTTCGCCGGCGCGTTCGGCGGCGGCGTCACCGGCCGGGACGACGCCGATTGTGACCGAGACGCCGGCGGCGACGAGGCGGGCGACGGCGGCCGCGGCCTGCGGGCCGGTGCCGACGACGTGGACGGCCCTGTCGATAGCGTCGCGGTCGGCCAACGGCGTCACCAGTGGGGCGTCCGTCGCCGGTTGCGTCGTCACGAGCGTCTCGGCGTCGAAGCTATCGCCGAGCGTGTCCGAGGTGAGCACCCCCTGGGGGTCCCCCGACGCTCGGACCTCGCCGTCGGCGAGCAGGACGAGTTCGTCGCAGTAGCGGGCCGCCAGATTCAGGTCGTGGATGGCGGCCACCGCCGTCTTCCCCTCCGCGACGAGGTCCGAGACGAGTTCCAGCGTACGGACGGCGTGGTTGATGTCCAAATTGGCGGTCGGTTCGTCCAACAGGAGTACCGGCGTCTCCTGTGCGAGTGCCCGGGCCAGCAGGACTCGCTGGCGCTCGCCGCCCGAGAGGGAGGTGACCGAGCGGTCGGCGAACTGCGCCACCTCGGCGCGCTCCATCGCGGCGCGGACAGCCTCGCGGTCCGACTCGTCGGCGCGGTCGAACCGGCCCAAGTGGGGGGTGCGACCCATCTCGACGGTCTGTTCGACCGTGAAGTCGAACGAGAGGGTCGTCGCCTGCGGCGTACTGGCGACGCGTCGGCTGACCGCCTTCGAGGAGAGCCCCTCGATGGGGTCGCCGGCGACACGGACGGTCCCGCTGTCTGGCGACAGCGTCGCTCTGAGCGTCCGCAGGGCCGTCGTCTTGCCGGCCCCGTTCGGGCCGAGTAGCCCCACGAACGAGCCACACTCGGCGGTGATGTCGACGTCGGAGAGCACCTGCTGACCGCCCAGCGTGACGGAGACGCCGTCTGCTTCGAGCATCGGTATCTGCTCGCCGGTGTGCCCGTCGTCGCTCACAGTTCGTGCACCTCCCGCTGTCGGAGGAGGTAGAGGAAGAACGGGGCACCCAGCGCGGCGGTGACGATGCCGACGGGAATCTCCGCGGCCCCGGAGCGAGCGAGCGTGTCCGTCGCCACGAGGAACGACGACCCGGCCAGCGCCGCCGTCGGCAGGAGGATGCGGTGGTCCGGGCCGACGACGAGTCGCATCACGTGCGGGACGATGAGACCGACGAACCCGATGATGCCGGCGACGGCGACGCCCGCGGCCGTGACGAGCGAGGAGAACGCGAGCAGGATTCGCTTCGTTCGCTCGACGTCGATACCGAGGCTCTGAGCGTCCTCCTCGCCCAGCAGGAGGACGTTCAGGTCCCGCGCGTACACGAGGAGGACGGCGAACGGAACCGCCACGAGGACCAGACTCGACCAGACCTCCGGCCACGTCGCCCCCTTGAGGTGGCCCATCAGCCAGAACAGCGCCCGGCGGATGCTCTCGCCGCTGTGGAGGAGCAGGAAGGAGACGACGGCACCGAGGAACGTCTGGACGGCGACGCCGGCGAGCAACAGCGTCGCTACGGGCGTCCGCCCGTTCTGTGTGGCGATGAGGTAGACGCCGAAGGCCGCCAGTAGCGCCCCCGAGAAGGCGGCCGCTCGCAGACCGAGGTCGAACGGGAGGGCCACCGGCGCGACGATGAACCCCACCGCGCCGACGGCCGCGCCGGAGGAGACGCCGATGATAGAGGGGTCGGCCATCGGGTTGCGGAAGATGCCCTGCATGATGGTCCCCGCCGCCGCGAGCGAGAACCCGACGACGGCACCCAGCAGGATGCGCGGGAGGCGGACCTGCAACACGATTTGACGCTGGACGTCCTCGACGGGGAACCGGAACAGCGGTCGAGTGGTCACGCCGGGCGTCGCCCCGGAGAGGTCCACCGCCGTCGGGAGGACGACGGCGTCGAGCAACACCTTCGCGACGGCGTCCGGGGGAATCCACACCGGGCCGATGCCGGCGCTGACGGTGACGACGGCACCGAGGAGCGCCGTCAGCGCCAGCGACCACGAGAGCGTACGGCCCGACCGAGGCATGTGTGAAACGCCACTTGCAGTAGTTAAATATTTATTGTTCCTGCCCGCCGGACCAGACGATGCGACGATTCGCTACTGCAGTCCTCGGTCTGTTGCTCGTGTTCTCCGTCGTCGGCGCGACGCCGGCGGCCGCCGCGAGCGCCCAGCAGACCGACGAGAGTTGTTCGTTCCCGGTGACGATGACCGACGCCACCGGAACGGAGGTAACGCTCGACGAACGCCCAGAGCGGGTGACGACCACCAACCCGTCGGCTGCCCAGACGATGTGGGAAATCGGCGGCCGCGAGCAAGTGGTCGGTCTCACCCAGTACGCGTCCTATCTGGAGGGGTCCGATAGCCGGACGAACGTCTCGGCCGGGTTCGGCGTCAGTGTCGAGAAGGTGGTCGGCACGAACCCCGACCTCGTCGTCGCGCCGAACGCCAGCGCCGGCGACGTCGACGGGCTACGAGAGGCCGGCCTGACGGTGTACCACCTCCCCGCCTCGACCACCGTCGAGGACATCAAGCAGAAGACGACCACCATCGGCCGCCTGACCGGGAACTGTCAAGGGGCGGCCGAGACGAACGAGTGGATGACCCGGAACGTCGAGGCGGTGCAGAACACGACGGCCGGCGTCGAGGACCGACCGACGGTCGTCTACCCGCTGAGTAGCGGCTACGTCGCCGCGAACGGGACGTTCATCGACACGCTACTGGGCGTCGCCGGCGCCGACAACGCCGCCGCGCGCAACCACAGCGGCTACCCGCAACTGAGCGACGAGGTGCTCCTCCAACTGGACCCCGAAGTGTTGGTCCTCACCGAACAGACCGTCGGCCTCGTCAGCGAGGAACCGTACGCGAGTACGACCGCCGGCCAGACCAACTCGACGATTCGCCTGCGGGTCCGTGACCTGAACCAACCGGCCCCGCGGAGCGTCGTCAACACCGTCCACAACGCCTCGCGGCAACTGTACCCCGACCGGTACGACGCCGAGAGCTACGTCCCTCGGTCGGCCGTCGAGAGCCACGACACCGAACAGCCAACCACGGCGTCGGACGACCAAACCCCGAGCGACACGCCCGCGGCCACGACGGGTGGAAACGGGCCCGGGTTCACAGCGGTCGGTGCGCTCGTCGGCGCACTCGCCGCCGCGCTGCTGGTCGGGCGGCACCGCTAACCGACCACGCAGCGCCTCACGACGCCGTAAAGTTATGAATTCGTTACCCCGCCACCGGTGGGAGAGTCGAATCGCCCGACAGCAGTTGTTCAGTTGCCATTAACACCGAATTGTTGGGGTGAAAGTTCCGAGACAACAGTGTAAATTTGCGCAAAATTTTTTGTTTAGGGGTTTAACTGTCACAATAGACCGTTTGTGATATCATATGAATGATAACAAAGCCCAGGGTCTGTCCAGTGCACTGTCGCGGCGAAATCTCATGCAAACCGTTGCCGGTCTCGGCGTCGCTTCGATGGCCGGGTGTTCCGGTCTCGGCGGTGACGGCGGCGGTGGCGGCGGCGGTGCTGTAGACCCTGTACAGGACCGAGTCACCGTAGACCCGGAGGACATCAAGGAAGGCGGGACGTTCAAGACGGCCATCGGCGCGAACCCGGACACGTTCGACTTCCCCGAGAGTTCCTCCGCGACGGCCTCCATCCTCCACAACCTGCTGTTCGAGGGCATGGTGACGACCAGTGCGACCGGCGAACTGTACCCGTGGCTCGCAGAATCCTACGAGCAAGTCGAGGTCAAGGAGGTCTCTGCCGCCGACTACACCGACTACATGACCACGGTGCAGTACGCCGAGACGGACGACGGCTCGGTCTACCTCGACACCGAGAAGCAAATCGTCATCGAGAGCCCCGACAACCCCGACGACCCGTCGGCCGGCGACGACGCGAAGGTCCTCACCGTCGACGAGGCGGGCGACGCCGTCGCCGACGGCACCTTCGGGATGCACTTCAAGTTCCAACTGCACGAGGGCATCACGTTCCACAACGACGAGGAACTGACCGCGCCCAACGTCGTGGCCTCCTACGGCCGCATCGAGAACTCGACGCTGTCCGGACAGGTGTTCGACTCCCTGCTCCACATCTCGGCCGACGGCGACTACGCGGTCGACCTCTACGTGCAGGAGGCCGACGCGTCGGCCATCCGCGAACTCGGCGGTATGCCGGTCTACCCCTCGGAGATAACCGACAACGTCCCGCTGGGCGAGATGGACCCCCGACAGGGTAACACCCCGCTCGGCACCGGGATGTTCGAACTCGCCGAGTTCAAGAACGAGGAGTACGTCCTCTTCTCGAAGAACGAGAACTACTGGTTCGACACGGAGATGAAAGACTGGTTCGACGGCCCCTCGGAGTTCCCGAACGGCCCGGCCGTCGACGAGGTGGACATCGCCATCATCTCCTCGGACTCACAGCGGGCCGGCGCGCTCCAGAGCGGCGAAATCGACATGACCTTCGGGCTCACCGCGAGTACGCTGACGAACTACAGGGAGTCCGAGGACTACCGCACCGCACCGACCAACGGCGCGGGGTATACCTTCCTCCAGTTCCCGGTCAAGGTCGAACCGTGGACGAACGCCAAACTCCGCCGCGCCGCGAACAAACTCATCCCGCGCCAGAGCATCTCCGAGAACATCTTCCAGGGCTGGGAGAAGCCCGCGTGGGTCCCGCTCCCGCCGCTGGCCGCCGGGACCGGGTCGACGGACTACGAGGCGATGGTCGAAGACCTCAAGAGCTACAACACCTACGAACCCGAGGCCGCCGCGGAACTGGCCGAAGAGGCCGCCGGCGAGACGGACGTCGAGTTCCCCATCGAGGTGACCCTCGAGACGAACTCCGACAACGACGACCGGGTCCGGACCGTCGAACTCATCGCCGAGTCGATGAGCCAGGAGATAGACGGGACCCAGTACTTCGACGTGAGCGTCAACACGAAGGAGTTCCTCACCTTCGTCAGCCAACTGCTCTCCGAGGACTACTGGGACCAGGGCAAACTGGCCTTCATCGGCCTCTCGGGCGGGTTCAACCCGCACGGCTACGCCAAGTCCGTCCACAGCCCCCAGAACTTCGCCCAGTGTTGTAACTTCCAGAACATCGACTTCCCCGAACTCAACGAGGCCATGCGGAAGGCCCGCTACGGGGTCGACGTCGCACAGGACCCCGAACTCCGCCGCGAGCGCTACGAGGAGGTCTGGGAACTGATTCTGGAACTCAACGGGAACTCCTACGGGACCCACAGCACGCTGGTCGGCGTCGTGAACAACGACGTCAAGGGGTTCAACACGTACCCCAGCACGCAAGATATAGTTGGGTACGCGATGTACAATCCCACGGACCAGCAGATAACCTACCTCGACCGGTAACACGGTCACCAATCTATGAGCCTTCGACGCTTCATCCTCAAGCGCGTCCTGTTGATCTTCCCGATACTGTTCGGTGTCTCCGTCATCACGTTCGCCCTCGTCCAGATAACCCCCGGTGACCCCATCGACGTCGTGGTGGCGCTGAACCCGGACATCTCCGCGGCCGAGGAGGCCCGACTCAGAGCCAGATACGGCCTCAACGACCCGATATGGGAGCAGTACTTCGACTGGCTACTCGGCGTCTTGCAAGGTGACTTCGGCCGCGTCATCGCCACCGACCGCGCGGTCAGCACCGTCATCGTCGAGCGCCTGCCCGAGACCGTCGCGCTGGGCATCTTCGGCTGGGTGTTCGCGGTCATCATCGCCGTCCCGGCCGGTATCTACGCCGCGGTCCGGAAGGACGAACTGGGCGACCACGTGAGTCGGTTCGTCGCCCTCTCGGGCATCTCGATACCGAACTTCTGGCTCGGCCTGATGCTCATCCTCATCGGGGCGCTGACGCTCAACCTCTGGCCGGTGCTGGCCCCCCGAACGGCCCTGTACTCCCCGGAGATGCTCTGGTACCTGCTGTTGCCCGGCATCACCATCGGCACCGCGTCGGCGTCGACGCTGATGCGCATCATGCGCTCCTCGATGGCCGAGGAGATGAACAAGGAGTACGTCACGGCCGCCCGAGCGAAGGGGCTCCCCGAGCGAACGGTCGTGCTCAAGCACGTCCTGCGGAACTCGCTCATCTCGGTGACGACCGTCGCCGCGTTCCTGACCGCGAGCATCGTCTCGGGGTCCGTCGTCGTCGAACAGGTGTTCGGCTGGCCGGGCCTCGGCCGGGCGCTCATCAGCGCCGTCAGCAACAGAGAGATAGACCTCATCCTGGGGATTACGCTGTTCATCGGTGTCGCCATCATCCTGGCGAACCTTGTGGCCGACATCCTCTATGCGGTTCTCGACCCACGGATTCGATACGATTGACCATGTCTACTGAACGAGGACGCATCCGGGTAACCGGATTCGACACGGACCGCGTGACCGAACGAGACGACCTGTCGGACTGGTCTGAATCGACCGGCGGCGGCACGGAGAGCCGGTGGCGGCGCGCTCTGCGTCGGTTCCGGCACAACAGAGTCGCCATGCTGGGCGTCTACGTCGTCGCCGCGATGGCGCTGCTGTCGTTTTTCGCCCGCCCGGTGACGGTAGCTGGCATCACCGTCCAGCCGTTCTCCATCGCGCCGTACGACCCGGGGACGATTCTGTACCTCGAACCCGGGTCGACCGTCGGACGGTACGACCCGCCGACGCTGGCCCACCCGATGGGCACCGACGCCTCCGGTCGGGACCTGTTCTCCCGGGTGCTCGTCGGCGGCCGACTGAGCATCTCCATCGGCTTCGTCGTCGTCGGCATCACGGCGACGTTCGGCCTCGCCTACGGCGCCGTCGCGGGCTACTACGGCGGGTGGGTCGACGAGATTCTGATGCGCCTCGTCGACGTCATCTTCGCCTTCCCGGGACTGGTGCTGGCGCTGGTCATCGTCGCTCTGCTCGGCGGCGGGTACTGGCCGCTCGTCATCGCCTTCTCCGTCCCGGGATGGGCCGGTTACGCCCGCCTCATCCGCGGGGAGATTCTCTCGGTCAAGGAGAACGAGTACGTGCTGGCCGCGCAGGCGCTGGGCGCACGTGACCGCTCGGTCATCTTCCGGCATATCGTACCCAACGCCATGGCGCCGCTCATCGTGCAGGCGTCGCTCTCTATCGGCACCGTCGTCATCGGCGTCGCCGCGCTCGGGTTCCTCGGCCTCGGGTTCGAACCCGGGACCCCCGAGTGGGGGACGATGCTCGACCAGACCCGCGAGACGCTCATTCAGGGACCGGGTGGCTCCATCCCGTGGTGGGCCACGGTGTTCCCCGGCGGCGCAATCTTCCTGTTCGTGATGGCCATGAACATGATAGGTGACGGCGTCAACGACGCGCTGGACGCGCAGGAAGTCGGCAACGTCGGGCAGGGAGGCGGCGGATGACCCTCCTCGAAATCAACGACCTCACGGTGAACTTCTACACCGAGGACGGGGTCGTCACCGCCGTCGACGACCTCTCGTACCGCATCGAGAGCGGGGAGACGTTCGGCGTCGTCGGCGAGAGCGGTGCCGGGAAGTCCGTCACCGCCCTCTCGCTGATGCGCCTCATCGAGGACCCCGGTCGCATCGAGAGCGGGGAGATTCTGTTCAAGGGCGAGGACCTACTGGAGATGAGCGACGACGAGATTCGCTCGGTCCGGGGCAACGAAATCGCCATGATTTTCCAGGACGCCCAGACCGCGCTGAACCCCGTCTACTCGGTCGGCGAGCAGATATCCGAGGCGATTCGCCACCACCTCGGCTACGACGACGACGCGGCGCGCGAGCGCACCATCATGTTGCTCGACCGGGTCGGCATCCCCGACGCAGAGAGCCGGTACGACGACTACCCACACGAGTTCTCCGGCGGGATGCAGCAGCGAGCGGTCATCGCGATGGCGCTGTCGTGTGACCCGGACCTGCTCATCGCCGACGAACCGACGACGGCGCTGGACGTGACCACCGAGGCGAAGATTCTCGACCAGATAGAGGACCTCGCCGCCGAGTTCGACACGGCCGTCCAACTCATCACTCACGACCTCGGCGTCGTCGCGAAGATATGCGAGCGCGTGATGGTGATGTACGCCGGGCGACCCGTCGAGAAGGCCAGCGTCGAGGACCTCTACTACGACCCGAAACACCCCTACACGGTCGGCCTGATGAGTTCGATTCCGCGCATCGGCGACGAGCGCGAGCGACTCCAGACGATTCCGGGGACGATGCCGGACCTCGTCGACGTGCCGCCGGGGTGTGCGTTCCACCCCCGGTGTCCGTACGCCGAGGAGTCCTGCACCCGGAAGCAACCGCCGCTGGTCGACCCGGAGACCGGCGACGCGGCGACGCCGTCCGACGACCGGGCCGCGGCCTGTCTCGAGTACACCGGCGACCTGGAGGGCGACCTGGACTTCGAGGTCACCGTCGAGGGCGAGGAACCGGTCATCACCGAGGAGGGACAGGATGTCCGGTGAGGAGCCTATCCTCCGCGTGGAGGGGTTACAGAAGTACTACGACTCCAGTAGCGGGTTCATCGACTCACTGCTGGGGAACAACCAGCAGGTCAAGGCCGTCGACGGCGTCGACCTCGAACTGATGGAGGGCGAGACGCTGGGCGTCGTCGGCGAGAGCGGGTGCGGGAAGACCACGCTCGGCCGGGCGCTCCTGCGACTCACCGAACCCACCGACGGGTCCGTCTACTACCGAGGCGACGACCTCACGGAGATGGGGTCGAGCGAACTCCGCGACCTGCGAAAGGACCTGCAGTACATCTTCCAGGACCCCTTCGCCAGCCTGAACCCGCGGTTGACCGTCGGCGACATCATCGGCGAACCGCTGGACATCCACGGCATCGCCGAAGGCGAGGCCCGGGAAGAGCGCATCTACGACCTGCTGGAGACGGTGGGGCTGAATCCGAGTCACACCCACCGCTACCCCCACGAGTTCTCGGGGGGCCAGCGCCAGCGCATCGGCATCGCCCGAGCGCTGGCCGTCGACCCGGAGGTCATCATCTGCGACGAACCGGTGTCGGCGCTGGACGTCTCCGTGCAGGCCCAGATTCTGAACCTGCTGGAGGACCTGCAGGACGAGTACGGCCTCTCGTACATCTTCATCGCCCACGACCTGAGCGTGGTCGAGCACATCTCCGACCGCATCGCGGTGATGTACCTCGGGGAGTTCGCCGAAGTCGGCACGACCGAGGAGGTGTTCGAACCGCCGTACCACCCGTACACGGAGGCGCTGCTGTCGGCGGTGCCGGAACCGGACCCGCTGTGGGAGGGCGAGCAGATATTCCTCCCCGGAACGGTGCCGTCGCCGCTGGACCCGCCCTCCGGGTGTCGGTTCCACACCCGCTGTCCGAAGGTCATCCAGCCGCCGGAGTACGACCTCGAACAGAGCGTGTGGCGGTCGGTGATGGACCTGAAACTGCGGGCGGCCCGCGCCGAGAGCGTCGACTCGCTGACCGCGGTCACCGAGGACGAACAGGACGACCCCGAAACCGCCTCCAGAGGCGTGCTGGACGGGTTGGTCCGCGAGGAGTTCGGCCTGCCCGAGCGCCTCTCGGACCCCGATGCCGAAGACGCGCTCTCGACGGCCATCGACCGCCTCCACGGCGGCGACGTCGAGGCGGCCTTCGCCCAGTTGGACGACGCGTTCGTCTCCCCGTGTGAGACGGACGAACCGAGGACGGTCCAGACCGGCGACACGCACCGCATCGCCTGTCACCTGCAGGACGACGCCTACGCCGACGACCCGACCGGTGCGGCCGAGGGCGGCGACGCCGTCGCCGACGACTGACCACCCGAACCGTTTTCCGATTTTACAGACTACAGACACCAATGCGCCGAATCTACGACTCGCAGGCGCTCAAGCGAGACGACGACGCGTTCACGCCCCGCGAGCGCGACGACGCCCCGAAACCGGCCGCGATGCGGTCCGTGCCCGGCGAGTCGCTGAGCCGTCTCCTCGTCCCGAGGTGGCTGGCCCACCGGGCGCTCTCCGTCGCCGTGGAGACGCCCGAACCGGCCTACGCGACGGGCACCGACGTCCCGCTGAAAGTGACCTTGCGCAACACGTTCCCGATTCCCATCAGCGTCCGGACCCGGACGCCCCGCCTGTGGACGTGGCACGTCGACGGCGCGCCGGAGGCCTCGCGCGTCCCCGAGTCGCTCCCGGACGAGGGGCGGGTCTACACCTTCGACCGGGGCGAGCGCAAACAGTTCCTCCGCCGCTGGACGGGGCTGTTCAAGGTGAGCGAGACGGAGTGGGAACCCGCGGACCCCGGCGAGTACACCGTCGGCGCGTACATCGACGTCGACGACGCCGACGGGAAGGGACTGGCCGCGGAGACGACGGTCCGCATCGAGTGAGCGGCGCCGGCCGTCAGAACACGGCGTCGCAGTTCGGACGACCGGCCGCGTCGTTCGGCGTCCCGAAGCCGTGCGAACCGTTTTAGTCCGTGCCCCACGACTCACAGCTATGTCGAGCGACGCCCCCGTCGTGGGCCGCCTCCGGAACCCCGACCACACGGGCGAGAACCGCTGTTGGCCGTGTACCGTCGTCAACGTCGTCGTCGCCGCCGTCCTGAGCGGCGTCGCGGCGCTCGCGGCCGTCGAACTCGCCGCGGTGGTCGCCGTCGCCTCGTTCGCGGCCATCGCCCTGCGGGGGTATCTCGTCCCGGGGACGCCGAGACTGACCACGGAGTACCTCCCAGAGCGAGTGCTGCGGGCGTTCGGGAAAGACCCTACACCGACGGAACCCGACGACTTCGAGACTCTGAAGAAAGTCGAACACCACCGCGAGAACTCGGTCGACGCCGACGCCTTCCTCGCCGAGGAGGGCATCGTCACCGGGACCGGCGAGGACCGGGCCCTCACCGACGAGTTCGCCGCCGCCGTGGGCGAACGAGTCGACGCGCGTCCGGCCGACGCCGACCTGACCGCCCCGCTGGCGGACGTCTTCGGAGTCGGGACCGACGAGGTGGACGTCGACCGAGAGGACCACCCCTCCGTGAAAGTCGGCAACCGCATCCGGGAGTGGCCCTCGTGGAGCGCGCTCCGCGTCGACGTGGCCGCCCACGAGGCGCTGACCGAGTGGACCGACCGGTGGACGGACGTGCCGCTCGAACAGCGCGTGAACATGCTGGAGACGGTTCGCTCACACCGGACCGTCTGTCCGGCCTGCGGCGGGACCGTCGAGCGCGCCAGCGAGGTCCAGACTTCCTGCTGTGGCATCCACGAGGTGGTGGCGGTGGCCTGTACCGACTGCGACGCCCGCCTCGCCGAACTCGACCCGACGACCCACGCCGGCCGACTGGTGAGCTAACGGACGCCTTTTGCACGCAACGCGCGAGGACTGTACATGGACAAGCAGGCGATTCGTGACCGGGTGTGGGACGCGCTCGAATCGAGCGGAGTCGCCCGGTTCCCGTTCCCGCCCCACGACCGGATTCCGAACTTCGAGGGGGCCGCGCGGGCGGCCGAACGGGTGACCGAGACGACCGTCTGGGACGCCGCGGAGACGGTGAAGGCCAACCCCGACTCGCCCCAACTCCCGCTTCGCCGCGCGGCCCTGCGGGCGGGCAAGACCGTCTACATGGCCGTCCCGCGTCTGCGCGACGAGCGGTGTTTCTACGAACTCGACCCCGCCGAACTGGACGACGTCGAGGCGGCACCGGCGGTGTCGAACGTCGCCGACCACGCCCGACAGGTCGGGCCCGAGGCCGTCGGCGATGTCGACCTCGTGGTGTCGGGGTCCGTGGCCGTCACCGAAGACGGCGCACGCATCGGCAAGGGCGAGGGGTTCAGCGACCTCGAATACGCGGTGTTGCGGGAACTGGGCCTCGTCGGAGCGACGACCCCGGTGGTGACGACGGTCCACGAACTGCAGGTCGTCGGGAGTCCAGACGGCGCAGTGAGCGAGGCCGAAGTGCCCGTAGACGCCCACGACGTGCCGATTGACTACGTCGTCACCCCCGAGCGAACCGTCGAAACCGAGACCCCCTACGACCGGCCGACCGGCGTCGACTGGGCCGCCCTGCCACCCGAGCGAATCGAGGAGATGCCCGTGTTGGCCGCACGAGCGCCCGACACCGGGTGACGCACCCGGAGCGACACGCCGGACACACGCTTATAGACGTGTAGATTCAACAACGCGACATGGCCCACCAGCCAGAGCGACCGCAAGAGTACGTCTGCGAGCAGTGTCACGCCGTCTTCGCTGGCACCGTCCACGGCGACCCGCCGGACCACAGTTACACGCCCCCGGAGGAGTGTGCGGCCTGCGGCGGAACGGAGTTCGTCGAGATACAGAACTACCCGTCGATGCGCGGTTAGTCGTCCAGTTCGGCCACGCAGTCCCGGATGAGGCCGTCGAGGTTCTCGGGGAGGGTCGGATGGTACGCCCGGTCAGGGAGGTCACGGACGTCCAAACCCAACTCGACGACTATCTGCATCGTCTTGGCGAAACTGTCGGCGTGGTAGTGCAGGCCCTGCCACCCGAGGACGGTGCCGTCGTCGGCGTCGACGACGAGTTTCGAGAGGCCCTCGGGGACGTCCTTGGACTTGAAGACGCCGTCGTCGCTGGCCTGTCTGGTGGCGGTGACGATATCGTAGCCCTCCTCGCGAGCGGTCTGTTCGTTGTGGCCGACGCGGGCGAACGGGTAGATGCCAAGGCCGGAGAAGATGACGTGGTGGTGGACGTTCTCGTACGCCTGTGGCTCCGCCCCGGCCTCCTGTCGGAGGATGTTCTCGGCGGCGGTGAATCCCTGCTCTTTGGCGACGTGGAGGATTGGCTCTTTCTCGTTGACGTCGCCGACGGCGTAGACGTGGTCGGCGTCCGCCGTCTGCATCGTCTCGCGCACCCAGTCGCCCTCCGCAGAGACGGAGGTGTTTTCGAGGCCCAACCCTTCGAGCGTCGGCCGGCGGCCGGTGAAGAGGAACAACTGGTCGGCCTCGTAGGTGTCTTCCGTGCCGTCCTCGAACTCGACGTGCAGACGGACGCCGCCGTCCTCGGTGCGTTCGAGTTCGCACTCGTAGCAGTTCGTCGGAATCGCGATGTCCCAGTTGTCCTCGTAGATGCGCCGGGCCTCGTCGCCGAACGCGGGGTCGGCCTCGTCGATGGGTCGCTCGTCGTGTTCGATGACGGTGAGTTCCATCCCGCCGGCCTCGGCGAGGTACGGGACCATCTCCATCCCGATGTAGCCAAAGCCCATCACGATGCCCGAGTCGGGGAACTCGGTGGCGTGGAGGACGTCCTTGCTGGTCATGTAGTCCACCTCGTCGATGCCGGGGAGGTCCGGGACGTTGACGCTCGACCCGGTGGCGATGACGACGTAGTCCGCCTCGTACTCCTCGCCGCCGGCCCGGACGGTGTGGTCGTCGACCAACGTGGCCGTGTCGTGGACGAACTCCACGTGGTCGCGTTCGGCCATCTCGTGGATGGAGTCGCGTCGGTGGGCCGCCCACCCGCGGGTGCGTTCGTTCTTCGTCTCGACGACGGCCTCCAAGTCGACGTCCGGCACGTCCCCGACCAGTCGGTGGTCGTGTCGTGCTTGGAAGCGGTGTGCGCCCGCCGACAGCACCTCTTTCGAGGGCATACACCCTTCGAGGATGCAGAGGCCACCGCCGGGGTCGCCGTCGTCGATGAGCGTGAGTTCGATTCCGTCCTCGTCGACGAGTTCGCCGGCGGTGGCCGCGCCGGCGCTCCCGTACGCGCCGATGATGACGACGTGAGTCATACCGGTAGGCTAGCGGTGGTGTCGGATAAAGGCTTCAGTGGCGTGTCCGCGGGAGCCACGACCGACAGACTGCGCCGCTGTCAGTCGTCCCCTTCGGTGGGCCGGGCGGGTTGCGGGCCGCCGAGGTCGAACAGGCGCTCGAACGGCCGGTCGTGGTTCGTCAGGCCGTCCCAGACGACCAGCACCGAGGGGAGGACCAACAGCGACGTGAGGAAGGCGTAGGCGATGGAGAGCGCCGTCAGGATGCCGAACTGTCCGATGGCCGGGAACACCGCCAGCGCGAGCACTCCGATGCCGAAGACGGTGGTGAGCATACTGCCCAACAGGGCACCGCCGGTCCCCCGGACGGTCCGGTCGAGGGCCGTCACGAGGTCGGCCTCGTGCATCTCGTCGGCGAACCGGTGGGTGACGTGGACGGAGTAGTCCACGCCCAACCCGATGGTGATGGCGAGCATCGTCGCCGTGATGGCGTTGAACGGAATCTGGAGGAACCGCATCGTCCCGGCGAGCAACGCGACGGTGACGACGACGGGAATGACGTTGGCGATGCCCAGCGAGGGCCGTCCCTCCAACACGTAGTAGATGAACACGAGGAACACCGAGGCCCCCGCGAGGGCGATTGCCAGCGACTGGACCGCCGACTCGAGGATGACGTCCGACACCGCTTGGAAGACGACGATGGACCCGGTCGCCGTCGCCTCGAAACGGAAGTCCTCGGCGACCCCCCTCGCGTCCTCGGTCACCTCGCTGTCGCTCGCGCCGGCCTCGACGGTGTAGACGACCCGGGCGCTCCGGTAGTCCTCGTTGAGGTAGTTGAGCGCGGCGTCCCGCGAGGAGGAGTCGAGCAGGTACTCGTAGATGGTCTCGAGGTTGTCGTCGGGGACGCCGTTGTCGTTGGCGTCGTTGCGCTCGACCAGTCGGCGGAACTCCGGGTCCCGTTCGGCCCGGTCCTGAATGACGGTGACGATGGACGAGGACGCCGCGCGGCCGTCCTCGCGGACGAACGAGTCCGGCGGGTCGTCGCCCGCCCTGTATATCTGTTCGAGCGCCGAGTCCTGCCGCATCGGTCCCTGTATGTAGATGGTCGCTCGCCCGCTCTGGGTCGAGTCGAACTTCTCCTCTAAGAAGTTCGTCCGCTCGGTGACGGTGTACTCGCTCGGCGCGAACGGTTCGGGCAGGGACTGTATCCAGTCGGCGTTGTCCTCCGGGGGCAGGAAGTCGTCCTGCGAGAACGAGGTGGAGATGCCAGTCGCGTAGACGCCCGCGCCCGCCGTGACGACGAGCGTCACGAGGAGGAAGACGACCGGCGCGCGTTCGGCGATGACGACGCCGCCGCGGAGGACGCCGCCGAGGGCGGAGTCCTCGGACCCGAGCGGTCGCTGGGTGAACGTCGGGATGGGGTAGCGCTGGCGCAGGGTGTCCAACTCGACTTTGGCGGCGGGCAGGAAGACGCCGAAGATGAAGAACGTGAACGTGATGCCGACGGCGGCGACGAACCCGAAGTCCTGAATCGGGGGGAGCGAACTGGTGAGGTTCGCCGCGAACCCGATGACCGTCGTCCCGGTGACGATGAAGAACGCCACCAGCAACTGGTCGGTCGTGGTGCGCATCGACCTGTCGATGCTCGTCCCGTGTTGGCGCTCCTCACGATACCGGTTGACCGCGTGGATGCCGAAGTCGATGCCGACCGCCAGCAACAGCGGCGGTACCGCGATGAGCATCTGCGAGAAGGGGATGCCGGCCAACCCCATGAACCCGAACGTCCAGACGATGGCCATGAACAGCGCGATTAGTCCGAGCGCCATGTCCGCGAGGTCGCGGTAGGCCACAGAGAGGAACAGCAGGATGAAGATGACCGCCGCGGGGACGGTGAGGATGAGCGAGTCGAAGACCACGTTCGAGAACTCCGCGGCGACGATGCCCGACCCGAACACCGAGATGGTCCCGTGGCCGGCCGACCGGACCGTGAACTGCGCCTGTCGCTGGATGCTCGTCAGCGGACTGGACCCGCCCTGTCCGGACCCCGAGGAGATGCCGGCGGGTATCTCGTGAGTGACGAGGCCGAGCGTGGCCGACGCCGACGCGGACCCGCGGTTGAAGTCGCTACTCACGAGCGAGGTGAACTGTGGGCTCTGGTCTGCGGCCCGCCGGACCGCGGCGTCGATTTCGCTGCTGGAGGCGGACTCGACGGCGCGAATCTGCGCCTCCGTGGTCCGTGCCGACGGGTCGAGTTGTCGGGCGACGACACTCGCGGCGCTGGACGTCCCGGTCACGCGGAGGTCAGGGTGGTTCTCCAGACGCTCCTGTGCCCGGAGCATCCGCAACAGCGCGTCCTTCGAGAGGACGTTGTTCCCCTCTTGGATGAGTTGGGTGTTGCCCGTGTCCGGCGAGAACGCCGGCGAGAACTCCGTGTTGACCTGTGAGAACGCCTCCTCGGCCGGCAGGTTCGTGGTGAACTGCGAGGTGCCGGCGTTCGTCGAGATGTTCCCCAGTCCCGCCGTGAACACGAGAGTGACGACGAGGAACGTCAGGACGACGCGTCGGGAGTCCCCGACGATGCGGTCGTCCGCCCAGTCGATGTACCGCTGGTAGTCCATCTTAGCGGAACCTGACGTAGCCACCGATTGCGAGGAGACTCACGAGGAGGACGCCAGCGATGGTCGAGAGCGGTAGCCCGCCCCCGCCGCCCTGTGACGTGACCCCGATTGCGACGCGGTAGGTGTCGGAGACCGGTGTGTCGCCGTCGGGTTCCTCGTACTGGAAGTCCAGCGAGACGGGGTAGTCCTTCTCCATGGCCCCGCCGGAGGCGCTGATGCCGAAGCGCAGCGTCCGCGACTCACCGGGTTCGAGGCGAGCGATGTACGCCTCGTCGTCGGTGACCGAGATGGGCGAATCGGCGAACAGTTTCGCCGAGATGTCGGTCAGCACCACGTCCTCCTCGTTGGTGACGGTGAGTTCGATGGTCTCCGCCCCGCCGGCCCTGACCGTCGTGTTGGCGGACTCGATGGAGAACTCGTCCTCGCTGCCCGCGACCTCGGCGCGGACCTCCAGCGTGTCGCCCTCCCGGCGGTCACCGTTGTCGTCGCGGAACACCGTGGTGAAGTCGAACTGCCGCGGCCCGGCGTCGGCGCTCTCCGAGGCGTCGACGCCGAAACTGACCGTCGCAGACTCGCCGGGTTCGAGGTCCCCGACGGCGTACTGGGTCTCCTGCGGCGAGAGGTTGCTGTGCTCGCTCTGCCACTGGAGGACGACGTTCGAGACTGCGCGCGGCCCCTCGTTGGTCAGGGTCGCTTCGAGCGTGCCGTCCTCGCCGGCCTGTAGGGTCGCGTTCACGCCCGAGAGGGAGAACGTCTGTTCCGGCTGGGGCTGGAGGCCGACCGAGAGGCCCTCCTCGGCCCCCGCGTCACCCTCCGGGTCCTCGTACTGGACCGAGGTCGAGAGGGCGTACTGCCGCGTCTCGGCGTTCTGTCCGGCCGTCGCGTCGACGACGACCGTACGGGTCTCGCCCGGTTCCCACTCGCCGACGTACTGCGTCGTCGAGGACGACTCGCCGAACGTGATGTCGGCGCTCTGGGAGGCGACGGTCACCGTCGCGTCCCGGACCGTCACCGGCCCGTCGTTGCGGAGCGTCAGCGCGTAGGACCCGGTGTTGCCGACGGCCACGGCGCTCGACGTGTTCACGACCGAGAACGTCTGCTCGGGTTGGGGCGCGATGCCAACCGACGACCCGACGGACTGCTTGCGGACGCCGTCCTCGTCGTCGAACCCGACCGAGAGGTCGAACTGGTACGGTTCGGGTTCGGCGTTCTCGGAGGCGCTCACGCGGTACCGGAAGGTCCGCTGTTCGCCGGACTCCCAGAGGTCCACGTACCGCGAACTCTCCGTGCCGCCGCCGACGCCGAGGTCGGAGTTCTGGCTGGCCAGCGTCACCGCGGCGTCACGGGCGGCCTCGCCGCCAGTGTTCTCGACGGTGACGGCCACGGTGCCGGTGGACCCGACGCGGGCGCTCGACTCGACGTCCGTCACGTCGAAGGTGGCCTCGTCGGAGACGCGGACGGTGACGTCGATAGTTCGCGAGACGCGGTCCTCGTCGCGGCTTCCGTCGGATTCAGAGATGTAGCTCGTGTGTTCGTACTCCAGTTCGACCGGCACCTCGTAGGTCCCGGGGTCCGCGTTCTCGTCGACGCTGACGTCGAACGAGACGGTGGTCGGCGGCCCCTGTGCGAGCGTCCCGACGCTCTGCCGGGACGTCGTGACGGAGATGGGCGCGCCGCCGGAGCGGACGTCGACGGTCAGACCGCGGGCCGTCGTCACCTCGCTGTTCAGACTCGGGTTCGTCGCGGACCCCGAGTCGACGTCGCCGCTGTTGACGAGGACCACGTCCAGCGTGGTCTCCTCGCCGGGCGAGACGGTGTTGTCCGCGATGGTCGCGTCGATGTCGGGGCTACCGGTCACCGCGGCGGCGGCGGTCCCGGCGACTAGCAAGAGCGCAACGACAGTCAACGTCAGTGGCGTACGTGGTCTCATAGCGTGAATACGGACGGGGAACGGGCCTCGGTTGGCGATACGGAGTTCTTACGGGCGGCTACGGTCGGGTTACTCTGGCTGACGGTCCCGACGCACCAGTCGTTCATCTCGTATCGAACGAACGTTCGGTCAAACATCAACGTTCCGGTTAGCGACTGGTACGAAGCACTTTTGCCTACCGAACGAATATTCGGTCGGGATGACCGACGCGCTTCCGTTCGCGGGCGAACCCGAGGACTCCCACGAGGCGATAATGCGTGCGACGTTCTGTGCACTGCAGGAATACGGCTACGCGGGACTCTCCATCCAGCGCATCGCCGACGAGGCGGACCTCAGCAAGTCGACCTTCTACCACCACTTCGACGGGAAGGAGGACCTGTTGCTCTCGTTCCTCGAGTTTACCCTCGACGAGTTCGACCGCATCTTCCAGTTGGAGTCGTCCGGCGACCCGGTCAAAGACCTCTGGACGTTCTTCGGCCTCCTCCTCGGCGACTTCCCCACGGCCGACGAGATGCCCGAACAGGAGGACGTACTGGCGACGTACGTCGAGTTGCGGGCACAGGCGGTCCGGAACCCCGACTTCAGAGCGAAGTTCACCGAGACAGACCAGGAGTTCACCCGGCGAATCGCGTCGCTCATCGAGGAGGGCGTCGAGGACGGCGTGTTCGCCGACGTCGACCCGGAACGCACCGCACAGTTCCTCTTGACGACGCTCGAGGGAATCACGCTCCAGAACGCGACGCGAGACGACAACCCACTCCCCCAGATGCGCGAGGCCATCGAGTCTTACATCGAGAACGAACTGCTCGTCGACGGGGCTGAAGAGCGGTGAGCGAGACGGGGTTCGTCTCGCTACCGGGCCTCTAAGCGTAACGTTATCCCGTACCGCGCCCGATAGACAGGTGCGTTTCGAGGATGTCGTCGAAGTCGTCGAGTTCGGTCCGGAGTTGCCACTCCAGTTCCTCCGCGCGCTCTTTCATGGCGGTGTACTCGTGGCTGTCGTCGAGTTGGGCGACCGATTTCTCCGCCTCCAGCACGGCGATTTTCGACGTGAGTTCGAAGAACTCGTCCAGTCGCTGGTCCTCGTCGGGAGGGTCGAGGTGGTGGTCGAGCGTCGTCAGAAGCGTCTCTCGGTCGACCGGTTTCCGGAGGTAGTCGTCGAAGGCCATCTCCAGTATGTTCAGGTCGGGGTCGACCGCAGTCAACATGACGACCGTCCCCTCGTACCCGCGCTCACGGAGGCGAGAGAGCACCTCGTCGCCGTCCACGTCGGGCATCCGTCGGTCCAGCAGAACGGCGTCTATCTCGGGCCCGACCAGTTCGAGTGCCGCCTCGCCGCCGTAGGCGACGCTCGTCTCGTAGCACTCTCTGAGACGGAGCGCTTGGGTGTCCGCGACATCGGGTTCGTCGTCGACGACCAGTACGTGACCGCGTCTGTCTGTGCCGGGTCCCACGTCGCCCGTCTCTAGCACCGAGAGACGCATAGGTCTTGTCGCCGCGGACGTCCCGAA
The DNA here is from genome assembly GCF_056934455.1 of Haloarcula sp. H-hyl6. NCBI lineage: Archaea > Methanobacteriati > Methanobacteriota > Halobacteria > Halobacteriales > Haloarculaceae > Haloarcula > Haloarcula sp. H-hyl6. The sequence goes on along the minus strand of NZ_JBRIIK010000001.1, from coordinate 2,492,871 downwards.
AAAGGTTAACTCGTGCCCCGACGACACCGGAGTACGATGGTCGACGACACCGACGAGGCGACTGCCCCGGCCGGACGGTTCGGAAGCCTCGCCGTCGTCGTCGCCTACATCGGGGTCGGTGCCGTCGTCGTCGCCGCAGTCATGTTCGTCGCGGACGCGACGCTCGGGTTGCCGTTCTCTCGAGAGGTCGGACTGGGGTTGGGCATCGCCCTCGGCGGCGGTCTGGGCGCGGTCGTGCACTTCATACAGACGGCGGACGACCTCGAAGTGACCGACGAGACGATGACAGTCGAAGTCGACGACTCCGCCACCCCGACGCCCCAACCCGCGGACCTCTTCGACGGTCATCCCGACCCGGTCCTCTACTACGCGGCGGAGGGGCACGGACCGGTCGTCAGGGCAGCCAACGACGCCTTCGCCACCACGTTCGACGTGCCGGCCGGTCAACTGGCGGGGACGCCGCTGTCCGAGGCCTTGCTCGTCGCCGGCGGGGACTCGGTCGACGCGAACGCCGTCACCGCGGGCGAGGTCGACACAGTCGTTTCCTGCGAGACGGAGCGGGGGACGGTCCCGTTCCGACTCCGGGCCGTCGGGGCCGAGAAGAGCGGCTACGTCCTCTATACGCCCGTCGACGCCGAGTAGGACCGGTTAGCTCGGCCGACGGCGTATCTCCTTGAACGCGGCGTCGATGTCCTCGAACTCGGAGAGCGCGTCGTCCATCTCGGACTTGAGTTCTTCGGCCCGCCGCTCGAGTCGTTCGACCTCGGCGCTGTCTTCGAGCGCCTGCGAGGTCTTCTCGCCCTCCAACAGCGCGAGTTTCGACGTGACCTCCAGATACTCCGCGAGACGGTCGTCGTAGCGGCGGGCGGCCAGTTGTTGGTCGATGGCTGCGACGAGGTCTTCCTTCTCGACGGGTTTGCAGAGGTAGTCGTCGAACGGCATGTCGATGATGTCGAAGTCCGGGTCCACCGCGGTAATCATGATGACCCGCGTCGAGACGTCGCGCTCCCGAATCTCCGCGAGGACGTCGTCCCCGGAGACGTCGGGCATGCGCCGGTCCAACAGCACGACGTCGACGTCGTCGTCGATTCGGTCGAGCGCGGCCGCCCCTCCGTACGCCGTCTCTGTCTCGTACTGATTGCGGAGACGCAACGCGTAGACGTCTGCGACCTCTTCCTCGTCGTCGACGACGAGAACGGTCGCGTCCGCAGTGGAATCTGGCACGATACTGTGTACTGCTAGCCGCGTACATATAACTATTCGTCAGGTCGTGAAACCACGCCACACTGACCGGTCACCGGCCGGTTCGCTCCGAGAGGTGACCGCCGTGACGACGCGGGACGAGCGGTGACGGAACGGAACTTTAAAGATTGCGTCACGGCCAGATTCGGGATAGGAATGCTCGTGCCACCGCTGCAAGTCATCGACAGCTTCCTGCTGAACTACACCATCGGTGATATCCTGTTGCTCGGATTCGTCGTCGGCGCTGTCGGTATCCTGCCGATGCGGTCGCTGCGGATGCTCGGCGTCCACACCATCGCCATCGGTGCCCTGCTCCTCATCACGCCCGCCGCGGCGATGGAACCGAACACCGGGAGCGTCCTCGCCTCGGCGTTCCAGTACAAACTGTTCGGCCTCGTGTTGCTGGCCGTCGCACCGGTGCTGTACGCCGTCGGCCGCCGTTAGCCCAGTTTTCCGAGCGCGGTGAAGAAATCGAGCGGTGGCCCGGCCAGTCGGATGGGTTCGCTCGCCCGCGACAGCGTCACCCGCTCCGGCGGGGTTATCTCCTCGCGGACCCGTCCGTCGCTGACCACCACACCACTCTCTGCGTCCGTCAGCGTCACGACCACGTCGCTGTCGGCGTCGACGACCAGCGGCGGCATCCCGTCGGCCTGCGCCATCCCGGTGACGACCAGTCCGGCCACGTCGGGATGGACGAGCGGCCCGCCCTCGCTGAGGTTGTACGCCGTAGAGCCAGTCGGCGTCGCGACGAGCACCCCGTCGGCGTGTCCGCTGGTGTACAGCGACCCGTCGATGCGAATCTCGAACTCCCCGCCACCGCCGCTCCCCCGGTGGGTTCCCTGCACGACCACTTCGTTGAGCGCCGGGGCGAGTTCCCACCCGGGGCCGCTGGCCCGCAGTCGTGGCATCGCTCGCGTGCGGGCGCTGCCGGTCTTCTGGATGTGTTCGACCTCTGCGACCACCGTCTCGACGGCCTCCTCGGGCGCGAGCGCGTTGAGGAAGCCGACCTCACCGAGGTTGACGCCCATCAGCGGCGTCGACCCGGCACCGCGAGCGGCGTAGAGGAACGTCCCGTCGCCGCCGATACTGACGACGAGGTCACAGTCCCGCATCTCCTCGACCGGTCGACTCGACGGGGACGCGGCCACCCACGCGTCGTGGTCCTCGAGCGTCGCACCGGTCGTCTGGTCGACGGCCACCGACTCGCCCACCTCGGCGAGCCGGCCGGTCAGCGTACTGGCGAGCGACATCGCCCGGTCGTTGTCCCGTTGGGCGACGATACCGACGGTCATTGCAGTTCACTTCCCGGCGGGCGGGTATAAACCCTCCACGACGGCAAGGTTATATTTATCTGGACGAGAATCTCGACGCATGGCCCGGGTCTGTGGCCGGTGGTCGGGGCGATGAGGGACGACGAGCAGCGGGACGACGACTGGTTCGAGAGTGCGCTCGAGGACGACGCAGAGTCGGCGTCGGAGGGGGACGACAGCCAGCGCGAGCGTGAGAGTCCGTTCGAGAACAGCAGCGACGACGCCGCCGACCGGGGCGGCGGGAGTCCGTTCGACGGCGGCGCGAGCGGCGAGAGTCCCTTCGGCGGAGACGACACCGGAGACAGCCCCTTCGACGGCAGCGGCGGGGAGAGTCCCTTCGACGACGGTGGCGATGGCGGCCTGTTCGAGGACGACTTCGCCGACGCCTTCGAGTCCGCTGGCAGCGGTGGCGGTTCGGACGCCGACTTCGAGGACGAGGACTTCGACTCCGACATCCCGCGTATCGACGTGGGCATCGAGGGACTCGACCGGATGATTCAGGGCGGTATCCCCCGGCGACACCTCGTCGTGACCATCGGGTCGGCGGGGACCGGGAAGACCACCTTCGGCTTGCAGTTCCTCCACCACGGCCTCGAGAACGGCGAGAACTGCGTGTTCATCACGCTCGAACAGTCCCACGACGCTATCATGGACACCGCCAACGACCGCGGGTGGGGGTTCGACGCGTACGAGGCCGAGGGGCAACTGGCCGTCGTCGACTTAGACCCCGTCGAGATGGCCAACAGCCTCGACAACATCCGCGGGGAACTCCCCGACCTCGTCGAGGACTTCGACGCGGACCGCCTCGTGTTGGACTCCGTCTCCCTCTTGGAGATGATGTACGACAAACCCTCGAAGCGGCGGACGGAGGTGTTCGACTTCACGCGGTCGCTGAAAGCCGCCGGCGTGACGACGATGCTCACCTCCGAAGCCAACGAAGACAACCCCTACGCCTCCCGACACGGCATCATCGAGTACCTGACCGACGCCGTGTTCATCCTCCAGTACGTCCGGTCCGAGACGCGAGAGACGCGTCTGGCCGTCGAGATACAGAAGATACGCAACGCGAATCACTCCCGGGAGACGAAACCCTACGAGATAACGATGGACGGCATCAGCGTCTACCAGCAGGCCAATATCTTCTGACGCGGCGGTCGCCGCAGGACCATCCTTTATACATCCGTCCGGCGAAGCCCCGGCTATGACGTTGCTCGTCCCATTCGACGGGTCGGACCTCGCCGAAGCCGCCCTCGAACGCGCGGTGGAGTTCTCCGAGTACACCGACGAACCCGTCCTCGCGTTGGTCGTCGTCCCCGACGAACCCGACTACGCGCTCGAACGGAACTGGCTCAGCCCGAACGACCCGTTCGACCCAGAGGTCATCGGCGAGCGACTGCGGGAACGTATCGCGGAGATAGCGCCCGACGCCGAGTTCCGCTTCGAGGTACCGGAGGAGGTCAGTTCGATGGCGTCTATCACTACCGACGTCGTCCGGACTATCCGGTCGGTGGCACACGAGGTGGACGCCTCCATCGTCTTCGTCGGCAGCGAGAACGCCGGTCGCGTCTCGACGCCCGTCTCCAGCGTCGGCGCACCCGTCTCCGAGGACCCCCAGTACGACGTCCACATCGTCCGGCACGCCTGACTGCGAACCGCGGACCGTCGAGCGCCGGCCGGGACGCTCAGCGGATGACCGTGACCGGCACCGTCGCGCGCCGGACCACCGTCTCGGCGACGCTCCCGAGCAGGATTCGGGAGACGCCCGAGCGACCGTGGCTCCCCATCACTATCTGGTCGATGTCGTGGTCCTCGGCGTAGTCGACGATGGTCTGGGTCGGCCGACCGACTTCGAGGACTCGCTCGACCGTCTCGACGCCGGCCTCGTGGGCGGCGGCCTCCAGGTCGTCGAACAGCGTCTCGGCGGCGGCTTTCTTCTGCTGGTACCACTCCTCGGAGAAGGACGGGACCGACGCCTGTGCGCTGTACCCCGCTTCCGCGGGGTTGATGACGTGCAGGAGGACGACGGTGGCCTCGGGGTAGTTGTCGACGACGAACTCGGAGGCGGCGGTCGCCTGGTCGGACCCGTCGACGGGGACCAGAATGCGCTTGCTCATACACTCTCTGCCCGCGGCCGGCGGCTTGAATCTTCGCCCCGTGACAACCGCGCTACGGCACCCGGAGGCGGACCGTCCACAGCGACCGCACGGCGTCTTCGAGGGCCGCCTCGGGTTCGCCGGTGGCGTCCACGGTGCGAGTCACCGCGGCGTCGTCGGCGAACTCGTGGATGACCGACCCCTCGCCGACGACGTAGAGCGGACCGGCGTCTGCCTCCTCGATGGCCGCCCGACAGCGGTCGACGTGGCTGGCGATTTGCTGGTCGCGCAGGCGCTCGAACCGTGACTGGGAGAACCCACCCTTGGAGTGTTGGCTCTTCAGGTCGGCGTCGAACCCGTGGAAGGCGGTTCGCTCGCGACCCTCGTAGGTACCGAGCGCGAACAGGTCAGACCGGACGAGGGCCACGGCGTAGGCCCCGGTCGGTTCGAACCACGACCGCTCCAGTTCGACGCCGTCGCTCCACGTCGCGAACGGTTCCGGTGGGAGCGGGACGGAGAGACAGACGGACAGCAGGCCCGCGTCGTCAGTCACCGCGAGACAGGGCGCGGCGCGGGCGACCAGCGACGCGCGCTCGCCGAACGCGTCTCGAACCGGACCGGGCAGGTCGCTCTCGTCGGCGACGTAGGCGGTGAACACGCCCTCCGGTTCCGTCTCGACCGATTCGAGGCGGTCCAGTATCTCACTCACACGGCGCCCGTTGAGACGCTCCTCGGCACGGTACGACCAGTCGCCTTCGTCGGCCTGCAGTCGCTCGACGCGGTCTTCGAGTTCTGTGACGCGGTCCTCTAGCCGGTTGACCTCCGCTTCGGCCTGTTGCCGGGCCGTCGTCGCCTCCGCGCGGCGCTCCTCCTCCGCGTCGAGTTGCCGTTCGAGGTGGCGCTTCTCCTCTTCGAGGTCGGCGACGCGCTCTTTGAGCGAGGCACGCCCCAGCAACCGGTCCAGCATCGACTGGACTGCGGACTGGGACGGGCTTAAAAGTGGTTGCCGCGGTTACACCGCGCTGTCCGGGAGCGCCGACGTGGCGTCCGCCACCGACAGCAGTTGGGCCGCGTGGTCGGCCTTCGCGAGGAACACCTCGCGGAGGCTGGGCGGGTTCCGCACGTTCGCGGATTCGAGGACGTCCGCTGGAACGGCGAGCGTGTCCGCCGGAACGCGTTCGTCGCCGTGGACGGGGAAGTGTCGGGAGCCGAGTTTCATCACCAGCGGGAGGTCTGTGCGTTCGACGCCCTCGCCGGAGGCGTACAGTTGCTGGTTGACTCGCTCGTGTTGGTCCCGACACATCGCGGCCGTCCCGTCGGTTCGGGGTTCGACGTAGAGGCGGCCGAGGTAGTAGCCGCGGGAGAACTGTTCGAACATCCGTGCGTCCGTACGTGTGTCAGTGACACACATAAGCTTTCGCCGACACCCTTTTGCCGTCGGGCATTCAGAGCGCAGTTTCTGCCGCCTGCGACCGACAGGGTTTCCGCGCGTCGGGCCCGAGACGGCCCATGGACACCGAGTGGGGGCCACTTCCGCGTCGCTACGCGCGGTACTATCTGGAGAACGCGCCGAGTCTGGTGTGGCTGGTCGTGGTCAACGTCGTGGCGATACTCGTCGGCGTCCGCTACTACGTCGAGACGATGCCGGACGTCTCGACCTTTCTCTGGCCGCTGTACGCCGACTCGCCGGCCGCCCTCTTCCTGATGACCCTGTCGCTCGTGACGCTGCTGCCCTTCCTCGGTCGGTCGCTCGACGACGTGCCGACGAACCTGCCACTCGCCTACCTGCACACCATCGCGCTGGTGTGGCTGGTGAAGATGGGCGTCTGGACGTTCGTCGCGCTGAACCTCGGCTTCGACGCCTACTTCCCCGCGCCGTGGGCGTACTTCGGCATCGTCGTCACTCACCTCGGCTTCGTCGCCGAAGGGCTGTTAGTGCCTCACTACGGCCGAACGACCCGCGGGGCGCTGTTGACGGCGCTGGCGCTCGCACTCGGCAACGACCTGTTAGACTACGGCTTCGGCTACTACCCCCCGCTCCGGTACGACCCCGGTATCACGCTCGTCGTCGCCACCGTCGCGCTGTCGGTGCTGTCGGTGGGGGTTGCTTGGCGAATCATGCCGAGACTGGACCAGCGGCCAGCCTAAACGCTCTTGGACGGTCTACGGTCGTTTCGCCGCTCGTTGAACGGAGCGAACGAAGGGGCCGCTTTTTACCTTGGGTCGGCAATGACCGGATAGAGATGACTCGACGGCACGCCGTGGTACTCGTGCTGTGTCTCGTCGCCGGTGCCATCGTCGGTCTACCGGCCGTCGCGGCGCAGGAGACCACCGATACGGCCACGAACGCCAGCGCAGACCGGCCCGGCCTCGGGACGCAACTGACGGCCTTCCTGCAGTCCAGTTCGGCCGCGACCAACGACACGGTCGACAGGGGGATGTGGCAGGCGGGGTTCGACCGCGCCAACGAGAGCCAGCGGGAACGGATGGTGACGAGTCGCACCGGCGCGCTCGAACAGCGCCTCGAACGCCTCCGCGAACGCAACGAGAGCCTCCGCCAGCGCTACGAGAACGGGGAACTCCCGGAACCGGCCTACGTCGCCCAGCAGAGTCGCCTCAGCGCCCGCATCGACGCGCTCCAGACCGCGGTCAACGAGACCGACGAGGCCGCCGCCGTGGCCGGTGTGGAGGACGGCCGACTCGAACGCCTGAAAGAGAACGCAAGCGAGCTATCGGGACCCGAGGTGTCGGCCATCGCCCGCGGGTTCGGCGGCGGCCCACCGGACAGCGTTCCCGGTGAGGGGCCGCCCGGCGAGGGGGCGGGTCGCTCGGAGACGGACGACGCCGAGGGAAACGCGACCTCGAACGGGTCTGAGAGAGCCGACGGTGCCGACTCGGCACCCGGCCAGTCAGACGGGGCGGGCAACTCCGCTGCCGACGACGCGCGGCAGGACGGTGAGCGCCCGAACCCGCCCGGCGGGGACGGAGCGAACGCGTCCAACGACGGGACCGACGGCACGAACGAGACTGACGGCGAGGGTGCCACCGGCGACGGGAGCCCCGGCAACAGCGGCGCTGACGAGCGCGGTAACGACGGCGGCAGCGGCGACGGGTCGGCGTCCGGCGACCGCGCTAACTGACGGGCGCGAGAGTCACCCTTTTCTACTGCGACCCGCTACCCTCGGGTGAATGGACTCCGCCGAGTTGCTCGACTTGCTGGGGAACGCCAACCGGCGGCGTATCCTCCGCTTGCTCGCACACAAACCCTGTTACGTGACCGAGATAAGCGAGTACATCGGCGTCAGCCCCAAGGCGGTCATCGACCACCTCCAGAAACTCGAGGACGCCGGCCTCGTCGAGTCCCGCACCGACGACCAGCGGCGGAAGTACTTCTCTATCGCCCGGAACCTCCGGCTCGAGGTCCGCGTCTCACCCTACGAGTTCGGGACCAAGAGCGCCTATCCCGCCAACCCCGGCCTCGACATCTCCACCTGCCGACACCTCTCCATCGACGTCGAGGAAGAGGGTGACGGCGGCCTCCGTGACCTCGCCCGCGAACTCGAACGCCTCGAACAACTCGAGAACGAACTGTCGCTCGCCCAGCGGTGGGTGCAGGGACGCGTGACCGACGTCCGCGACCAGTTCGACGAACGCGTCGAGAACGGCGACGGCCGCCTCTACGCCGAACTCGTCAGCGCGCTCTCGCACGGGCCGTCGTCGGTGCGGAAACTGGCCCACGCTATCGAGGCCCCGCCCGAGATGGTCGAGGAGGCGCTCGACCGACTCGCCGCCGAGGGCGTGGTCGAGCAGACCCGCGACGGTTGGCAGTTACGCTAGGTCCCGCGTCAGGCCGTCCCGCAGGTCACGGCCGAAGTAGTGGCCGAGGACGGCGAGGACGAGACCGACGGCGGCCGCGACGGCGAACAGGCGTCCCACCCCGAGTTGGCCGCCGCCGATGCCGCGGACGACGAACTGCGAGAGGAACGACGTCACCGTCACAACGCCGGCAGAGACGCCGCCGGCCACCGCCGTCTCGGCGTACCGGCGCTCGCCGGCGAGGAGGCCGTGGACGAACGCGCCGGCGGGAATCCCGAGCAGCGCGGTGAACGGAATCACGGGAATCAACCCCCCGACGACGATGCCGCCGCCCACGGCGACGAACGCGAACAGGAGCGCCCGGAGCGAGAAGTAACTCCCGCTCTCGGACTCGGCCTCGTCGTCGGTTGTCTCCGTCGAGAGGCCGTCCAGCCCGCCGATTTCGGGGGCGCTCCCCTCGGAGACGTCGGCCGCCGTCTCCGTCTCGCGAGTGCGCTCGGTCGTTCGCTCGGACATACCGTTGCTCCGCTCGCCGGACGTATGGCCTTTGTGGAGGTGTCAGCGACGACTAGCGTGCGGGCCGACGCGAGGGCCGAAACAAATGGGTTCAAGTCACGCCGGCAGGAACCCACGCGCATGAACGCAGGCGACCGTGTTCGCGTCGAGAGCGCGGACCAGAGTTACGAGGGCGTCTTGCTCCCGTCCAGTACGCCCGACCACGTCGTGGTCAAACTCGACGGCGGGTACAACGTCGGCATCGACCGGAACGAGGCGTCTGTCGAAGTCCTCGAATCGGACGTCTACGACGTCGAGAGCGCACAGGACGAGGAGAGCAGTTCCGCAATCGAGTTCGACGAGGACCTGCCGACGGTGTCGCTCATCTCGACGGGCGGGACCATCGCCTCGACCGTCGACTACCGCACCGGCGCGGTGACGGCCCAGTTCGACGCCGAGGACGTCCTCCGGGCGGTGCCGGACCTCGCGGGGATGGCCAACTACCGCGGCCGCGTCGTCGCCAACATCCTCTCGGAGAACATGACCCCGGAGGTGTGGCAGGACCTCGCACGCGCCGTGAGGGAGGAGATAGAGGCCGGTGCCGACGGCGTCGTCGTCATGCACGGCACCGACACGATGCAGTTCACCGCGTCGGCGCTGGCCTTCATGCTCGATACGCCGGTCCCCATCGTCTTCACGGGCAGTCAGCGGTCGGCCGACCGGCCGTCCTCGGACAACGTCATGAACGCCGTCTGCGCCGTCGAGGCGGCCAAGAGCGACTGCGCTGAGGTGCTGGTCTGCATGCACGCCGACGAGTCCGACGACCGCTGTGCGCTCCACCGCGGCACGCGGGTCCGGAAGAACCACACCTCCCGCCGGGACGCCTTCGAGACGGTCGGCGCGAAACCGCTCGGCGAAGTCGCGTACGACACCGACGGCGACGACGAGGTCACGTTCCGCCGCGAGTACGCGGAGCGAGGCGAGACGGACCTCGCCCTGCACGACGCCCTCTCGACGGACGTGGAACTGCTGAAGTTCACGCCCGGGATGAGCACCGAACTCCTCGAAACCGCCGCGGAGGGGAGCGAGGGCCTCGTGCTGGAAGGCACCGGTCTGGGCCACGTCAACACCGACTGGATTGCGGTGCTCGACGACCTCGACATCCCGGTCGTGATGACCAGCCAGTGTCTGGAAGGGCGGGTGTGTGACCGCGTCTACGACACCGGCCGTGACCTCCTCGACGCCGGCGTCGTCGAGGGCGAAGACATGCTCCCCGGCACCGCGAAGGTGAAACTGATGTGGGCGCTCGAGAACGCAGACGACGTCGCCGACGCGATGAGCGAGTCGCTGGCCGGCGAGATTCAGCGGCGGTCGACGCCCTGGTTGTAGCGCTCGCGATACCGCTCTCCCGGGCCGAACGAGCGGTTTAAAACCGTGTTTGGAGAGAGTTAGCGCACGATTAGTAATTTCGCAGACATCCGAGAGCGCGGATATGTCTCGACAGCAACTAGTCGCGCTCGTTCTGACAGTCGCCGTCTGTGCATCGCTGGTGCCCGCCGCCGTGGCGGGTCCGACCGACGCGGACGATTGGCCCGGCGAACGCGGTGGGCCCGCCGCGACGGGGTCTAACGCGGGGAACGCCCCCAGCGACACGAACGTCACGCTGGCCCACGAGTATTCGGACGGCGACCATAGAGTGAGGAACTTCGACCGGGCCGGGACCGGGTGGCCAGGCGAACCGACCACGCCGGCCGTCGTCGACGGCACGATGTACGTCGGCTACGACAACACCGGTTCGCCGGGCTACTACAGCAGAGGCGACGTCGTGGCGTACAACACGACGACGGGCGAGACGGTGTGGAACCGGACCGCGTTGCCGAAGATTCGGACGACGCCCTCGGTGGGCGACGGCCGGGTGTACGTCACCGGGACGGGCCCCATCTACGACCGAAGGCACCCGAAGGAGGCGAGTGCTGTCGGCGGTCTCCCGGGCGGGACGTTCGCCATGAACGCGACGACCGGCGAGATGGTGTGGTCACGAAACGTCTCTGCCGAGGGGCAGGTGCTGGGCGAGGACCACCTGTACGTCGACACCGGTCGCGTGGTCGCGTTGAACGCGACGACCGGTGAGACGGTGTGGGAAGGTCCCGACGGCGTTCGGTCGGCCCACCTCGCGCTGTCGAACGGGACTCTCGTGGTCGCCGACGCGTACAGCAACGCCTCCGTCGTCGCGCTGAACGCGACGACCGGCGCCGTCGAGTGGCGCACTCGCTTCGAGGCGACCTACGGGGACGGCGATTCGGGCGGCCTCGCCATCGACGACGGGACCGTCTACGTCTCGGACGCCGAGGACACACTCAGAGCGCTCTCGCTCGCGGACGGCACCGTCGAGTGGAGCCGAGAGTACGGGAGCGACGTCACGGCCCCGGCAGTCAGGAACGGCACCGTCTACGTGAGCGAGACGGCGGTGTACGCACACGACGCCGAGACGGGCGCAACCGAGTGGCGGTTCGACCCGGCGGGCGCGACGTTCGCTGCGCCCACCGTCGCCAACGGGACCGTCTACGTCCCCGCGAAACAGGAACCGGCGTCCGGCGGCCCTGCCGCCGAAGGCGTGTACGCACTGAACGCCAGCACTGGCGAACGGCGCTGGACGTACGCCAGCGACCGACTCATCGACCGGAGTACGGTGGCCGTGACGCCCGCGGAGGGCCACGTGTACGTGACTCTCGGCGAGGAGGAGGTGTTCTACCACGAGGGGGCGCTGTACGCCCTGAACGCCTCGGCCGAGGCGCCCGCCGACTACAACCGGTTCGTCGACAGAATCGACGACGACCCCGCCCCCTCGGTCACTCTGACGTCTGACCCGCCGAACGCCGAGGAGCAGAACCTCCCGGGCGGCTACAACGTCACGCTGACCGCGAACGCCAGCGACACCGACGGCACCGTCACAGCCATCGAATGGGCCGTCGGCACCGGGACCGAGTTCGACCAGTCCGGCGAGAGCATCACCGTCCCGCTGGACTACTGCGGCACGCTGACCGTGACCGTCCGCGTCACCGACGACGACGACGGCAACGTCGTCACCGAGCAGGTGGAACTCTCGACGGTCTGACGGATAGACACACGTTTTCGAGGGCGACCGCATCCCCCGGCCGACAGCGCGTGTCCATCCCCGGAAAGGCCCGTATCACTCGTGATAGTGGGTTCTAACGCGGTATTATCCGCTCTTAACGTGTGAGTAGTAAATGAGACATCGAGTAAATTCTGCGTTGAATGTCACGAACGCAACTTCTCGCAGTCGCCCTCGCCCTCGCCGTCTGTGGGTCGCTGGTCCCCGCCGCCTTCGCCACGCCAGCCACCACGGGCGCGGTGGGCGACTGGCCCTCCGACCGCGGTGACCTCGGGCGGACCGGGGCGAACACCGGGACCGCACCGACCGGTCCGAACGCGACGATAGACGACGAGTACACGCCCCCCAACACCGACGGAGACTGGGGAGAACCGACCGCGCCGGCCGTCGTCGACGGGACCGTGTACGTCGGCTACGACGACACCGGCGGGTCGGTGAGCGACGTCAGCGACGGCCACGTCGTCGCCTACGACGAGGGCACCGGCGACGTCCGATGGAACCGGAGCCAGTTACCCAAGGTTCGCCAGACCCCGACGGTCGCCGGCGACCGCGTGTACGTCTCCGGCCGCGGCCCCTACGACAGCGGGATGGGGGCGAACGAGTCCGAGACCCGCGGTGGCGTCTTCGCGCTGAACGCCACCACCGGCGCGGTGGCGTGGGCCCGCAACGGCACCGACTTCGACCGGGTGACGGGCCACCTCGTCGCGGGAGACCGGGTCTACGTTCGGCAGACGAGGAGTCTGTACGCGCTGAACGCCACCACCGGCGCGACCGTCTGGGAACGGAGTACCGTCGCGGCCGACGCGATGGCGTGGGGCAACGGGACGCTGGTGACCGTCTCCGAGGGTGCCGAGGGCCCGACGGTCACCGCGTTCGACCCGGAAACGGGCGACCGCCGGTGGGCGCAGACGACCACCACCGAGGACGAGTACGTCGCCCCCGCCGGCCTCGCGGTCACCGATGGCACCGTCTACGTCTCCGACGGCGAGAACACCGTCTCCGCGCTCGCGCTGACGGACGGTGCCGTCGCGTGGAGCGCAGACCTGACCTCCGCCGCGGCCGACCGGCCGGCCCACTCGGCCTCTGCGCCCGCGGTTGCGGACGGCGTCGTCTACGTCAGTTCGACGGACGACGACGCGGGCACGGTCCACGCCATCGACGCGGCGACGGGCGCCACGGCGTGGCGGTTCGAACAGGCCGAGGCGGAACTGTTCACGCCGACCGTCGCCGGCGGCACCGTCTACGTCGGCGCGAAACAGGCGACCGAGTCGGGTCACCTGCGGTCCGACGGCGTGTACGCCCTGAACGCCACGGACGGGACCGAACGGTGGAGCTACGCCCGACAGGAGTACATCGACCGGACCGTCGTCTCGACGGTCCCGGCCAACGGGACGGTGTACGTCGCGGTCGGGGAGCGCGAGGTGTTCTTCGACAGCGGCGTCCTCTACGGCGTCGAATCAACCGACGACGCCGTGGACCCGAGACACCGGTTCGACTCGGACGCGAACGTGACCTACGCTCCGACGGTGACGGTCACCACCGAGCCGTCGAACGCCACCGACCGCGACCTGTCGCCCGGCACCACCGTCACGCTGACCGCGAACGCCAGCGACCCGGACGGCACCGTCACGGCCATCGAGTGGGACGTCGACACCACCGGTGAGTTCGACCGGTCCGGCGAGTCTATCGCCGTGACGGTGGACGAGTGTGGCTTCGTGCCGGTCACCGTCCGCGTCACCGACGACGACGGCGAGACCACTACCGACACGCTCGTCCTCTCGACGGACTGACTCGGTCCCCCTCTTGCCAGTCCGTCCGAGCGACCCATCATCGGCACACCCGTCCAGAACGGTCCACAGATGTGAACAACAGTGGCCGTCTAATTCGATATTAGGACCAGTTATTAGTCAGATAATAAACGGGGGCCCACATGAACAACTGCTCGGATGTTCCGAAAGAAACTCCTCACAGTCGCGGTAGTAATTGCCGTCTGTGGGTCGCTAGTTCCCGCCATCGCCGTAGCAGGACCTGCCGCTACGGACGCCACGGCAGACGACTGGCCGACCGACAGCGGTGACGCCAGTCACACGCACTCGAACGACGGCGCCGCACCGACCGGCCCGAACGCCACGGTCACACAGCAGTACCCGGACGAAAACACGTCGGCGGACTTCGGTGAACCCACCGTCCCCGCCGTCGTCGACGGCACGGCCTACGTCGCCTACGACGACTCTGGGTCCTCGCCGACGTACGTCAGCAAGGGCCACGTCGTCGCCTACGACACGGAAACGGGCGAAGTCGTGTGGAACCAGAGCGACCTCCCGGACCTCAAGACGACGCCCACCGTCGCCGACGGGCGCGTCTACGTGACGAGTAACGGCGACGGCATCGACGCCGACGACGACCCCGGGAACCAGACCGGCGGCGTCTACGCCCTGAACGCCTCGACCGGTGAGATAGCGTGGGCACGCAACGAGTCTGGCTATCGCGAATCCAACGAGTACGTCGTCGACGACGGCCGACTGTACGTCGCTCACGAGGGACGCCTCTCTGCGTTGAACGCGACGACGGGCGAGACAATCTGGAACACGACCCGCGGAAACCGCGTGGCTGACGTCGCGTCCAGCGACGGGACGCTGGTCGTTCGCCGCATCGCCGACGACGCCAACCAGACGCACGTCAGCGCCCGCGACCCGGGGACGGGTGACGTGGAGTGGAACACGACGCTCACCGCCTCCCACGACGTCTCGTTCGGAGCGCCGTACGACGCGCCCCGGCCGTCGGACGTGGCTCTCGAAGACGACACCGCCTACCTCACGCTCGGCCAGCGAGACGTCTACGCGCTCTCCCTCACAGACGGGTCGGTCGTCTGGAACGAGACGATGAGCGACGAGGGCACCGAGACGCAGTGGACCTCCGACCCCGCGGTGCAGAACGGGTCGCTCTACCTCACGACCGTCACGGAAGAGCGCAGTAGCGTCCACGCGCTGGACGCCGCGACGGGCGACACGACGTGGGAGACCCGCAGCGACGCCGGGTTGCGCAGTCCCGCCGTCGCCAACGACACGGTGTACGTCCCGGGCCAGCAGGTGACGGTCGAGGGACGAGAACTCGGCTCGCCGCCCCAAGAGGGAGTCTACGCTCTGAACGCCACCTCCGGCGCCGAACGGTGGAACTACGCCTTCGACACGACGGCACACTCGTACGCGACGACGGTCGCACCCGCAGAGGGTGCGCTGTTCGCGAGCGTCGTCGACAGAGGCGTCTACTCCGACGAGGGCACCGTGTACGCGCTCAAATCGACGGAGAACGCCACCCCCGCGGACCACCGATTCATCGAGGAAGAAGAGGAGCGGACGAAACCGTCGGTCGTCATCCGGACCGAACCGGAGGACGCCGAGAACCGTGACCTCGACGCCGGCGGCAACGTCACGCTGACCGCCGACGCCAGCGACCCGAACGGCAACGTCACCACCGTCGAGTGGGCCGTCGGGAGCGGCACCGAGTTCGACCAGTCCGGCGAGAGCATCACCGTCCCGCTGGACTACTGCGGTACGCTGACGGTGACCGTTCGCGTCACCGACGACGACGGCGAGACGGCCACGGAGTTCGTCGAACTCTCGACCGCCTGACGGCGTAGCTTTTTCCCGCCGCCATCCGACGGTCGAGTCATGTCACCGACCGTCCGTCAGGCGCGGGCCGACGACTACGACGACGTCGTCGCCTTCGCCGAGGAGGTGTGGGCCGACCGGGCCGACACCGTCGACTACATTCCCGAGGTGTTCGAGCAGTGGGTCGAGAGCGACGGCCCGACCCAGCACACCGTCGTCGCCGAGATAGACGGCGCCGCCGCGGGCGTCTGTCAGGCGGTCATGCTCACCGACCACGAGGCGTGGTTCCAGGGCATCCGCGTCGACCCGGACCACCGCGGCGAGGGGTTGGGGCTGGCGATGGTCGACCACCTCTTCGAGTGGGCCAGCGAGCAAGGAGCGACCGTCGGACGGAACATGGTGTTCTCGTGGAACGACGCCGGCCTCGGCCAGTCCATCGCCACCGGGTTCGAACCGAACACGGCGTTCCGCTGGGCCCACCCTGAGCCACGCGACGCGACGCCGGACCCGGACGGCCCCGCCATCGAGAACGACCCCGCCGCGGCGTGGAGTTACTGGACCGGGAGCGAGGGCCGGACCGCGCTCTCCGGCCTCGCACTCGACCCGGGGCAGACGTGGGCACTTTCGGAGTTGACCCGCGACCGCCTCCACACGCTGGCCGACGAACAGGCCGTCTTCGCCGTCAAGGACGACGGGACGAGAGGGATGGCCGCCCGGGTTCGGGAGACGGTCGACCCCACCGCAGACGAGGCGCTGGCGGAGTACGCCGTCGGGACGTGGGCCGACACCGACGCCGCCGCGGCCCTGTTCGACGCGATTCGGGCCGACGCCGCCGCCCTCGGCGTCGACGAGACACGAGTGTTGATACCCGAGACGCCGAGACACGTCGCCGAGGCCGCCTTCGTCCGCGCGGGCCTCGCGGACTGGCCGGACTTCGTCCTGTCGGCCGACCTCACCTGAGCGGGGTCCCGACGTCGAGCGGTTATCAGCGCGGATAATCCCGCCCCAGCACTCAAGCCGGTGAATCGGTTTGTCACGGATAGATGCAATTCGGCGACATTCCTTTCGCCTTCCTCGCCTACGTCGCGGCCTACGGGCTGGCGACGCTTGGCTGTCTCGTCGCGCTGGGGCGGGCCAGACGAGTCACCGACCCCGACACCCGCCGGGGGCTGGTCGGCCTGCTGGCCGGTAGCGGGGGGTGGGCGGCGCTCGAACTGGCCTTCCTCCTCGCTCCGACGCGCGCCCTGAAGTACGGGGCCTACCTCCTCAGCCTCGTCGTCGGCCTCACCACCGTCGGCGCGTGGCTGTACTTCTGCTCGGCCTACACCGGGCGGTCGTTTCACCGCGACGGGACCTACCGTCGCCTCGCACTCGGCGTCTACGCCGCCATCGTGACGGTGAAGATGACGAACCCGATTCACGGCTGGTACTTCCAGACGGCGTTCGTGACCGCGCCGTTCCCCCACCTGACCATCTCCCACGAGGCGCTCCACTGGGTGGTCTCAGGCCTGTCGTACGCGCTCGTCGCCGTCGGCTTCTTCATGCTGTACGAACTGCTCCTCGAAGCCGACTACGAGACGAGACCGCTGGCGGCACTGGTCGGCGTGACCGGTCTCCCCGTCCTCCTCGACGTCGTCGGGTTCGCCAGCGACAACCTGCTGGACATCAACTACGAACCGCTCGGCGTCGCGGTGTTCGCCGTCGGCGTCCTCTACGTCTTCGAGACGGAGTTCCTCGCCGTCCAGTTGACCGACGGCGTCGACGGACCGGTGGTGTATCTGGACGACGACGACAGGGTTCGCGAGTCCAACGGGCGGGCCGCCCGACTGTTTCCCGCGCTCACGGCGGGGACCGGCGACCCGCTCGACGAGGTTCTCCCCCGGGTCGCGGACGCACTCGACTCGTCGGACCACGTGCTGGACCTGCAACGAGACGGGGAGACGAAACACTACCTGCTCAGCGACACCTCGTTCACGCTCGGGCAGGTCGACATCGGCCGCGTCCTCGTGTTCACCGACGTGACGCGGGCCGAGCGACAGCGCCGGGAACTCGAACGGCAGAACGAGCAACTGGAGGGGTTCGCGTCGGCCATCCGGCACGAACTCCTCAACACCCTGCAGATAGTCCACGCCAGAGTCGAAATCGCCGGTGACGCGCTCGACGGCGGCGACGTCACGCAGGCCAGAGAGTCCCTCGAGACTGCATCGCAGACCGCCGAGCGGATGTCCGGCCTCGTCGACGACCTCGCGACGGTGGCGAGATACGGGCAGACCGTCGAGGACCGGACGACCTTCGGTCTCGACGGCGTCGTCCGGGCCGCGTGGGAGATGGCCGACACCGACGGTATGACCCTCACCGTGGCGGGCGACGCCGAGGTAGCGGCCGACCCCGACCGGGTGCAGGACCTCTTCGCGAACGCGTTCACGTTCGCGGCCCACAACGGCGCCTCGTCGGTCACGGTCACGGTCACCGACGAGGAGTTCACGGTGACGGACGACGGGGACCCCGTGGGCGAACAGGACCCCGCCGCCTTCTTCGAGTACGGCACCGCGGTCCCCGACGCAGAGTCCGGCATGACGCTCCCGAACCTCCGGATGCTCGCAGAGACCCACGGCTGGACGGTCGGTCTCGACACGGACCACGACTCCGGGATTCGCATCGTCGTCTCAGACGTCACTGCTCTCGAACGCGGGGACACGGAGACGACGCCCGACGGTCGGCCTACCCGCCGCTGACCGGCGGGAACAGGGCCAGTTCCGAGTCGGCGTCGACCGGTGTCGCGAGGCCGTCGCCGGCGGCGAACGGGTCCTCGCCGTCGACCAGCAACCGCACGTGGTCGGCCAGTTCACCGTCTTCGAGCACCTCCTCGGCCAGCGCCGGACGCTCCGCCAGCAACGCCTCCAGCGCCGTCTCGGCCGTCGCGCCGTCGCCCACCTCGACTGTGACCGTCCCCCCGTCGGCGACGGTCCGGAGGTGTGCGAACAGTTTCCACTCCATACACTATTGCGGGCGGGCCGTGACAAAGAGGGTTGCGACCCGTTCAGGGGCGGTCGGTGTCCGTCTCCGCGCCCTCCCCGTCGGATTCGTCCTCGGTCCCGTCGCCAGCGTCGTCGTCCGGGGACTGGTCGGCCGTGTCGTCGCCCTGCGCCGGCGCGTCGTCGTCCGCTCCGTCTGGCGAGTCCTCGGTCTGGGCGTCCCGGTCCGGCGTCACGCGTTCGTCCAGGTCCCAGACGGGGACGCCCTCGTCCGTGTTCGCGCCGTTCGCCGGGTCGGTTCGGTCGTCCGTCGCTGGTTCCGGGGCCGTCTCGTTCGCGGACGGGTCGTCGTTCGCTACTGAATCGGCCTCGGCGTCCCCGTCGGACCCTCCCTCCCCGCCGACGTCGCCCTCTACCTGCGTCGCCGTCTCTCCAGTGCCGGTCGCGTCGGCCTCGATGCGCCGGAGGGCGTCGGGCGTGGCGACGGCGTACACCACGTCACCGGCCGCCAGCACGCGGTCCCGAGAGGGAATCGTCTCCGGGGCCGCGTCCTCTCGGGCGATGGCCGCGACGGTCACCCCGAGGCTCCCGACGGTGGTCCCGACGAGGGCGCTCCCCGCTTCGACGGTGACCGTGCCCATCGTCTCGTCGGCGGCCCGGAGGAGCGAGGCGAACTCCCTGTCGGGGCGGTCCTGCACCGGGAGCGTGACGAGTTTGTACCGCGCCGACGGGTCGAGTTTCGGCGTGTCCGCCGCGTCGATGGCGACGGTCACCACCTCGTCGGCGATGCCGCGGAGTTCCCCGGTGAGCACGCGCTTGAGCGGGTCCGTCTCCCAGACCTGCACGAGGTCGCCCGAACTGGCGGCGTGTGCGGGGTCGGCGTGGATGGCGACGGCGTTGGTCGAGGGCGGCAAGGTGGGGCCGATACCGGCGGCCCGCGACCCGACGGCGAGGTACGAGACGTCCCCGTCCTCGTCGAGTTCGAGGTCGACGTGACCGACCCCGTAGTCGGTCTTGAGCCGGGCGACGAGTCGGTCGCGCAGTTCGCCCTTGGTCAGTCGACGGGGGAAGAGAAAGCGCCGGCCGGAGAGGGTCTCCTTGGTGGCGTCGGGCATCGGGTCGTAGCCCACGATGTCCGCGACGTCCTCCGGCAGGTGGACCGACGTGACCCGCCCCACCGTCTGGACGATTTCGCTCACGTCCGCCTCCACGTCGCGGCCGCCCGTCGCGGCGAAGAGGTCGGTCCCGAGGGCGTCGCCGGCGCGGATGCCGGCCGACGACCCCGCGGCACCGAGTGCGAACGCCGCGAGGTTGGGGAGGACCTTGCTCGATTCGAGCACGGCCGCGCCCTCGGCCCCGGGTGAGATGACCGCACCGAGGGCCCCGGTGGTCCCGAGATACAGGGCCACGGCACTCAGGCCGAAGAGGACGCCGAGTCCCGTCGGGACCCGCTCGCGGACGTACCAGCGGTACCCCATCGCCACGAGGCCGGCCGCCGCCGCCGCGGCGATGCCGAGTCCGACTAGCTGGGCACCGAGAACGAGCGGTTCCTCCGGCCGTAGCCCGCCCTGCAGGGTCAGTCCCCACTGTAACAGCGTCATGCGACCGCCTCCGCGAACTCGTCGAGGTTCTCCCGTGGTCCGACGGCGTACAGTTCCTCGCCAGCCTCGACGGTGGTCTCCCCGCGCGGGGCGAGTCGCCACCCGCCCTGTTCGCGCACCGCGACGACGGCGACGCCGTACGTCTCACGGACCCGGGCCTCCCCGAGCGTGGTCCCGTCGAGCGCCCCCTCGGCCCGGACGGTCAGCCGTCGGAACCGGTTGCCGGCCCGACGCAGGAGGGAGACGAGTTCGTACTCCCGCCGGGTGCCTCGCGGTTCGACGACCACCTTCGCCGACTCGCTCCGGAGGAGCGGTTGGGCGTCGGTGCGGTTGACCGCGACGGTCAGGCGGCCCTCCCCGCCGTCCGTGGTCGGCGCGTGCACCGGTGCCGACGGCGTCTCCGCGTCCACGACGTCGGGGTCGTCGGGCGTCTCCACCTCGTCGTCGCTCCCCGCCGACCGGGCGCTGACAACGGTGCCCCTGACCTGTGCGTCCGTCGTCAGCACCGTCACCTCGTCGTTTCGCGCCAGTCCGGTCGGGAGGACGGCGTCGACGGAGACGGCGTGACGGCCGTCGGCGACTCGCTTCGAGAGCCCCGAGAACGGCGGCGCGGCGACGACGCTGGCCCGACCCTCCTCGTCGATGGTCACCGAGACGTCGCCGAGGTCGAACTCCGTCTTCAGTCGGTCCGCCATCGAGGCTTCGAGTTCGCCGATGCGGAGGTCCGCCGGGAACGTCCACTCGCCGCCCCGAATCTCGGCCCGGAGCGGTTCCGACAGCGGTGGATACCCCTCCATGTCGGCCACCTCGCCGACGACGCGGATGCGGACTTCGTCGCGCCCGCCGAATCGTTCGACCACGTCGGCCGAGAGCGTCTTGTCCCGAAGCCCTTGGAACGAGAGCCGTTTCGGGAACGTCGCCCCCATCTGGTCGCCCTTGCTGTGGGCGTACATCGACACCATCCCGACGAGGACGATGGCGGTGATGACCCGTTCGGCGTTGGGCGCCTGCGTGATGGACTCGTCGGCCAGCGCCAGCAACCCGCCGCTGACGCCCGCCAGCGCGATGGCGAGGACGGCCACGGCGAATCCGGGGAGGGTGACGCCGGTGAGGTACTTGAACCCGAACCCGAGCGCCCACGACGCCAGCGCCGGGATGACGCCGACCAGCAGTCCCAGATAGATGCCGAGGAGAATCTCGATGGGGAGCGAAGCCATGTGCCCATCCTGCGCGGCCGGTGGTAAATCGCTTCCGCCGGCGTGAGCGAGGAATCCGCGTCCGAACGCGGGACAGTACATTTACACCACCCCATCGACACAGGGGAGACATGGACTGGTCGCGGGAGTGGTTGGGGGCCCGGGCGACGATACTGTTGCCGACGCTGGTGGCGGTGCTCTCCTTCGCGACGGGCGTCGCCAACATCACGGCCCCGATAGGCGGGACCATCGCCGACGTGGTGCCACATAGCCTCCAGCAAGCCGCGGGTTTCACCGGGGCGCTGACGGGGTTCTCGCTCCTGCTGAGCGTCGTCGGCCTCCGCCGGCGGTTGCGCATCGCGTGGTACTCGACGGTCGTCCTGCTACCGGTGTCGGCCCTGCAGGGCGTCGTCCAGTCCTCGCCGCTCTCGCTGCCGCTCGTCGTCCTCTCGCTCGTGTCGCTGCCGACCCTGCTGGTGAACCGGCGTCGGTTCGACAGGGCCATCGACCTCACGACGGCGCAACTCGCTGCGGGGGCCGCACTCATCGGGGCACAGGTGTACGGCACCGTCGGGACGTGGGCGCTCCGCGAGGAGTTCACCAACGTCTCGACGCTCACCGACGCGTTCTACTACACGCTCGTCACCGCCAGCACCGTCGGCTACGGCGACGTGACGCCGGTGAGCGAACGAGCGACGCTGTTCGGGATGTCCGTGGTCGTCCTCGGGACGGCCAGTTTCGCCATCGCGCTGGGGTCGTTGCTCGGCCCGGCCATCGAAAAGCGCTTCTCGGAGGTACTCGGCAACATGACTGACGCACAACTCGACCTGCTCGAGAACCACGTGGTGGTTCTCGGCTACGGCGACCTGACCGAACCGATACTCGAAGAACTCGTAGACGCGAGCGATTTCGTCGTCATCACCCCGGACTCGGAGACCGCGGCCCGCCTCCAGCAACGGGACATCGCGGTCCTGACCGCCGACCCGAGCGACGAAGAACCGCTCCTGCGGGCCGGCATCGAGGACGCGCAGGCGGCCGTCGCGGCCACCAACGACGACGCGCAGGACGCCCTATCGATTCTGACCGCCCACTCGCTCAACCCGGACCTGAACATCGTCGCCGCCGCCACCGAACGGGAGAACATCGAGAAACTCCGGCGGGCGGGTGCGAGTACCGTCATCAGCCCCGCACAGATCGGCGGCCACCTCCTCGTCCAGTCGGCGCTGGGCCGCGAGGGGATGGAGAACATCGCCGACCACCTGCTGGACATCGAACGCGAGGACGACGCCGGCATCTAGTGGCTCCGGTCGACGATGGCCACGTCTGTCTCCACGTCGTCCAACCGCTCAAACGTCGGCGGCGAGACGAACCGCGAGGCGGCGCTTCGGTCCTGACTGGCTCCGATGATGACGAGGTCGTACTGTGACCCCGTCGACGTGAGGAACTCGTGGATGCCCGCTCGGGAGACGCGCGTCTCGATGGCGCCGTCGAACGGTTCGACGAGGTCCGCGAGCATCTCCTCTGCGCGGCGGCGGTTCTGTCGCTCGCCGATGCAGGTGGCGACGGCGACCCGACCGCTCCGGCCGGCCAGTCGGGTGGCGAAGTCCACCATGTTGTGGGCCACGTCGCTGGTGCGCCGGACCGGCACCAACACCCGCTTCCAGCGGGTCTGGTCGCCCTGTGAGCGGTGGACGAGGACGTCCCTATCGCCGCGGAACAGGCGGCGGAGGTACGGCGTCAGCGCGCCGTGCCTGCTCTCGTAGGGCGTGACGACGAGGTCGCAGTTGGTCTCGGCCGCGGTCCGGAGCGTCGTCGCCGCCGGGTCCCCATCGTCGGTGGCGACGACCACCTGACAGGGGACGCCCGTCCGTGTCTCGATGCGGGCCGCGTGCGTTTCGAGCCAATCGACCTGCGCGTCGAAGTCCGGTCTCTCCGGGTCGGTCGACTCCGGACTCTCGCCGCCGTCACCGATGACCCGGCCCGCAGAGCGGGTCGAGTCGGGGGCCACGCCCTCCTCCGTCTCGGCGAAGATGTCCAACTTGACGGTGTCTCGCAGCAGTTCCCGCTCCGCCTCGGCCGCCGCCGAGTCCGCGACCATGTCGAGCAGTACGACCTTCCCGGCCTCGTGTGCGGCCGCGAGGCGGGCGCCCAGCATCGCCGTCTCGCCGGCGCTCTCGCCGCGCATCGGGACGAGGACGTGGTCGTCGCCGGTCGTGGACTTGTACAGCACCGTCGCGCGTCGTTCGTAGAGTCGGTCACGCCAGAGGACGAAGACGACGGCGACCAGCGAACTCGCGAGGAAGATGCTGAGGACGAACGGGAGGCGCTGGGCCGGTTGGACCAGCAACGTCAGCAGCGCCGTCGAGTACGCCGACGGTTCCTCGATGTCGAGGGGCCACGTCACGAGGCCCGTCGCCAGCACCGCCAGCGCCGCGGCCGCCGCGGCCACCTGAAACTGGCCGGTCGGCGGCGAGAGCATCGCGGTGGACACCGAGAGCGCGCCGAGGCCACAGGCCGAACCGATGGTCAACCCCGCGACGAACCGGGCCGGGTCGGAGTACTTCCCGCGAGGGTCCACGAACAGGGTGTACGTCCCCGAGGCCAGCGGCGGGAACAGCAGGAACGAGAGCGTCGGTACGGCGTTGGCGAGCATCGTCACCAGGCCGATGAGCAACGGGACGAACACCAGCACCGAGAGGTGTACCAGTCGGTCGGTCGTCTCCGCCCACCGGCGGAACTCCCGGACTTCCCGTCGTTCGACCCGCCGAGCGCGGGCCCCGAACGTCCGGAGGCGGCGAACCAACTGGTCGAGCATAGGTGCCCAATCGAGCGACGGGTCCGTAAGCCCACCGCCGGAGGGACCGTCGGGGGGCGCGACGGCGGTCAGAGCGAGGTGGCGGCGGTCAGCGAGATGTCGATTGCCCGCTCGACGTTGTTCTTGGCCTTCGCCGGGAGCTCCTCGTCGTCGGTCGCCCCCTTCTGGGTCCCCTCGACGAGGTTGCCGTCGACGGTGCAGATGGCGCCAGCGGCCAGTCCCTTCCGACGGGCCAGCGAGAAGATGGCCGCGGCCTCCATCTCGACAGCCAGCAGACCGGCGGCCTCCCAGTTCTCGACGTACTCGTCGGTCTCGGCGTAGAAGGCGTCGTCCGTGGCGACGGGGCCGACGTGGACGTCCTCCCCGCGGGCCTCGGCCGCGTCGACGAGCGCCGACAGCGTGTGGTACTCCGGCACCGCCGGGATAGTGACGTTCTCGTAGCGCTCGGTGGTGCCCTCGTCCTTGGCCGCGCCCGTGGCGACGACCATGTCCCCGATTTCGATGTCGGACTGGAGGGCCCCCGTGGTGCCGACGCGGACGAACGTCTCGACGCCGACGGCGGCGAGTTCCTCGACGGCGATGGCCGCCGACGGCGACCCGATGCCGGTCGAGCAGATGGTCAGGTCCGTCCCCTCGTAGGTGGCGTTGACGACCTTGTACTCGCGGTTCTCGGCGACCACCTCGTGGTCGTCGCAGTGGCCGGCGATGCGGTCCACCCGTCCGGGGTCGCCCGGCAGGAGCGCCACGTCGTTCAGGTCGCCCGGTTCGACCAGCAGATGGGGCTGTTTCGCCATGGCGGCCGTTCGGCGGGCGTCCGTATGAACGCCGGGGATTCGCCGGAACAATCAGGTAGGGGCGGGGCAAGGGTGTGTGTATGAGCGACGACTTCTCACTGTTCGACAGGCGGATGCGGTGGCCGGCGGTCGCGTCGGTCGTCGCCGGGTTCGGTCTCGGGTTCATCGCGGTGTTCACTCAGCGGACCGGGGCCGGCGCGGACGTCCCGTGGATGTACGCGCTGCCGTTCGGCGCACTGGCCGCGGCGTTTCTGCTCGGCGTGATGTACCGCAACCTCTCCCGGCAGTACGGCTGACTCAGAACTGGGTGACGAACACCGGCACCACGAGGGCCAGCGTCGTCCCGTAGATGAACGACGAGAGCGCCCACTGCTGGACGATGGCCTCTCGCTGGCCGCCGAAACTCCCGCCGGCCCGCGGCATCGCTACCCGCACGAAGAAGGCGTAGACGAACAGCGTGACGGCGACGGCCCCCGCCAGATGCGGCACCGCCGGCACCCCGTTGAGCGAGAGGCCGGTCGGGAGCAACGCCGCGAGGACGAAGACGACGGCCCCGTACAGCAGCGCCGCCACCGTACCGGTGACGTGATGGACGGCAACGGCGAGGGCCGCACTCGCGTCGCCGGGGTCCACGCCGGTCAGGCCGCCGGCGGCGACGTAGGCGGGGTGGTACCCCTCCGGTTGCACGTACATCGGGATGTTCAGCAAGAGCGCCGCGAAAGCGCCCGAGAGCAGACAGACCAGCGTCCACTCTCCGAGCGAGAACGCCAACATATCCCGACTCTGGACGGGGGTGACAATGAGCGTTTGGAACCTACACCGGCGTGAAGAGGAACAGGACGACGTTGTTCGTCGCCGGGCCGAGGCCGACGGCGGCGACGAACGCCAGCAGGAGACTCCCCTCGACGGGTTCCTCCTCCAGATACTGGTGCATGAGGACGACGACGGCCACCGCGACGACGAGTTTCACCAGCGCGAACAGCCACCCCTTTCCGGCGACGGGTGCCGTCGGGAGCGTCCCGGCGAAGTCCATGATGGCTCGGGGAACGGGCGACCGCTCGCCGACGCCGATGACGTCCGTCCCGATGGCCGTCGAGACGCCGTCGAAGGCGTGCGCGAAGACGACGACCGGCGCGGCGTACCGCGTCCGGACGATTATCGGCGTCCGCCAGAGCGCGACGACGAGCAGGGTTATCGCCGAGAGGACGACCGACCCGACGACGGCCACGGTGGGCCAGACGAGTGCGAGCAGTCCCGAGCGAAGTGCGGTGATGGCCGCGAGCACCAGCAACACGGTCAGGACGCCCGTCCCGACGAGGCCGAGGTTCCGCGAGATGGTCTCGTCGTGCCCCCGGCGGACGCCGAACAGCGAGAGGAACACCCACACCGTACCGAGCGTGACGTACGTCGTGAAGTACACCGCCGGCGTCCCGAACAGCGGTCTGAGCACCGGGTCGTACACCTCGATTGGCGGTTGGCCGAGCGCGTGCAGCGTCCCCCCGATGGCCATCCACGGTGCGAGAGCGACGACCGTTCGCTGGTCTATCGGCGGTTCGAGCGCGACCAACAGCGCCGACACCACCAGCGTCCCACCTGCCAGCGCCGCCAGATACGGCAACGGCGGCAGTCCGAACCCCGAAGGCAATACCATATCTCCACGCCGCCCCGTGACCCCGAAAAGGTTCCGGCCTCGCACACGGGGTCAGCGTGGCGCGACCGGCGGTTCGTCGCTACGAGCCGACGGTCCGCCGGGACGTTTAGGTACTCGCCGCCTCTCGGACCGGTATGGACGACCTTCCAGACCGGGTGGAACACACCGTCCTCGGACCGACGACGACGCCGGAGGACGTTCGGACGTGTCTCGACGAGGCGCTCGAACACGGGATGCGGGCGTGCATCCCTCCGTGTTACCTCCCGTTGGCGACCGAGTACGCGAACGTGCCGCTGACGACGGTCATCGACTTTCCCCACGGACAGGAGAGCACCGACACGACGTGTCGGGCCGCCAAAGAGGCGTGGGACGACGGCGCCGACGAACTCGACGTGGTCTCGAACGTCGGCCTGCTGAAAGCCGGCGAGGACGAGGCCGTCGGCGACAGACTCACCGAAGTCGTCGCGTCCGTCCCCGTCCCCGTGAAGGTCATCGTCGAGGCACCGCTGTTGACCGACGAGGAACTCCACCGGGTCGGCCGACTGGCCGTCGACGCCGACGCCGCCTACCTCAAGACG
Organism: Haloarcula sp. H-hyl6; assembly: GCF_056934455.1. Classification (NCBI taxonomy): domain Archaea; kingdom Methanobacteriati; phylum Methanobacteriota; class Halobacteria; order Halobacteriales; family Haloarculaceae; genus Haloarcula; species Haloarcula sp. H-hyl6. The sequence goes on along the minus strand of NZ_JBRIIK010000001.1, from coordinate 2,465,561 downwards.
GCGACGGGGTTCTCCGAGGGCGGCGCGACGGTCGACGACGTGGAGATACTGAGCCAGTACCTCCCGGTGAAAGCCAGCGGCGGCGTCGGGTCGTGGGCGGAGGCGAAGGCGATGTTCGACGCCGGCGCCGAGCGCATCGGGGCGTCGAGCGGCGACACTATCGTCTCAGAGTGGCGCGAGCAGGGAGACGCGTAGGACGGTTCAGGCCCGCAGTTCGGACGTCTCGGACGACTGTATCCACGCGTCCTCGCCGTTCGGGTCGTAGATGAGGAGTTCGTCGTCGACTCGGAGGGCGGTGTACCGGTCCGCGACGGGGCTCTCGGGCCGTTCTGCCGGCGCGTCCGCGTCACCAGTCATAGTTCGGGCGTGAGTTCGGGCGACTGCTCCGTCTGGCCGTCGGCGAAGGGCGGGTCGGTGTCGACGACGACCGTCCCGTCGCCGTAGGTGGACACCCGGGCGTCGCCGTATCTGAACGCGACCCTGCTGTCGGGCGACGACGAGAGAACCCGCGAGAGCGCCTCCGGCGAGACGACGTCGTACAGCGACGTATCGAGGTCGGCGATAGACGTCTCCTTCGCCGCCGCGATGGCCGTGACGAGCGTCCGAGTCAGCGATTCCGTGGACGAGACGTCTGGGACGGTGCGTGTGACCTGCGCACGGGGCGTATCGTTCCGGTTCATCGGGTCAGTGGAGACACTACGTGAGGATAGTGGTAGCGGCTACATTGACACGAGCGACAGGCGGGCACCCACTATACATTTAGATTCGGCGAGTGCCGGCCCACCGGGTGAGAGGTCACAGCCACCGTCCGACGTGGGGCCCGTCACGCATCCGTCTCCCGTTTCCAGTGGTCGCGACACGTCTCGTCGCAGAACGCGTATATCCGGTACCCTTCCTCCGGAACGGCCACCACCGGATACCACTCCGTCGTCTCTATCGACGCACCGCAGCGAGCACAGCGGCGGGGCTGGTCCGCAGTCGCCGGGGTATCCGAGAGGGAATTATCGACCATACATCTGTAGGGCGGGGTGAGTAGAACCCAGTCCTACAGCGGGAAAACGAGCGTCGTTACGTGTTTAGAGGGAGCGCACCGGGACCCACTATACACTGAACCGCCGCGTCACTCGTCGAGCAACAGAGTGAGCAGTTTCCGCTGACTCGCCCGCAGGTGCCGGTTGAACGTCGGTTGCGAGACGCCGAGGCTCTCGGCCACCTCCTGCCCGGTGTTCTCGCGGGGCCACTCGAAGAAGCCGCTGAGGTAGGCCGCCTTGACCGCCTCCAGTTGCTTGTCGGTGAACCGGTCGAGCAGTTCCGCGCGGAACTCCGTCCCGGTCTGTATCGGCCAGTCCCGTTCGCGCCGGGCGAGCAACCGTGCGCCCGGGAACTTCGTCTCGAACGTCTCGGTGAACTCCCTGACGTCCCGGTCGTCGGACAGTTCGACGACCAGTCTGACCCCGTCGCCGTCGCTGGTGAGCGTCTGGGGGGCGCCGCCGTGGTCGAAGACGGTGCCGACGATGCACTCGCCGACGACCGTACACTCGAACAGGCTCTCCTCGGCGTCGCCCGCGACGTGCCTGACGTCGGTGACCCCCGGCGCGTCCGCCGCGAACGCTCGAAGGTCGTCCGGGTCCGCGTCGCGGAGCGTGAAGAACACGCGGAGCGGGTTCTCCCCCTCCGTGAGGGCCCCCTCGAGTTCGAACTCCCCGCCGACCGCCTGCACGCACCGAAACAGCGACGTGTCCGGGTCATCGACCCGAAACTCCAGTTCGACGCGGCGCTCGCTCATCAACGCGGCCTTTCGCTCGACGGCGTTGATGGCGTGGCCCACCACCGCCCCCAGTTCTCGGAGCACCGCCTGTTCGACGTCGTCGAGGTGGGCCGGGTCGTCGGCGTAGACGCTGAACACGCCGTACAGCGCCTCGTCGTACCGGACCGGTACCGAGACGACGGTGCGATAGTCCCGTTCGAGCGCCGCTTGCACCCAGCGGTCGAACGGCGGGTCGGCCGCGGCGGGTGTCGCGACCTGTATCTCCCGGTCCGCCGCCGCGCGGCCAGTCGGTTCGCCGCCGTCGAGCGTGACGGTGACGGCGTCCAGATAGCCCGACTCCGCGCCCGCACACGACGCCGGGCGAATCTCGTCGCTGACCGGGTCGGCCGTGCCGAACCACGCGAACCGGTACGGGCCCGTCGCGGCCAGCGCCTCGCAGACGTGCGTCTGTATCTCCGCCCGCGAGTCGGCCCCGACGATGCCTCGCATCGTCTCTCGGAGCACGCCGTTGGCGCGGTCCAACCGGTCGAGGCGCTCGGTGGCCGTCTCGAGGGTCGTGGTCCGGTCGCGGATTGTCGCCTCGCGTTCGACCCGGCCGAGGGCCGTCTCGACGTGGGCCGCGAGGATTCGCGCGAGGTCGACGTCCGGGTCGGCGAACGACTCGGGCGTCGTCTCCCCGGCGATGAAGACGCCGTGGCTACCCAGCGAGAGGACGATGGCGCTGTCGAGGGGCGTCCCCGGGTCCGACGCGGCGGCCTGAAACTCGACGTCCTCGTACACCGTCTCCTCGCGCTCGACGAACACCTGCCACGACTCGCCCTCCTCGGGGTCGAACAGCGACGCGTCGCCGACCAGGTCCGCGACGGCGTCGGTCCGGGCACGCGGGACGAGACGGTTGCGCTCGGCGTCGTACAGTTCGACGGCGGCCAGTTCCAGTCCCAGCGTCTCCCGTGCGGCCCTGACGGCGATGTCGCAGACGGCCTGTTCGGACTCCGCCTCGGTCAGTTCTCGGGACACCTCGTTGAGCGTCTCCAGTTGTGACTCCCGGCGCGTCCGCTCCGTGATGTCGCGCCCCTCGGGGATGAGCAGTTCCACCTCGCCCCGTTCGTCGGTGATTGGCCGGATGGAGAAGTCGATGGTGGCGACGCGGTCCGTCCCCTGCACCTCCAGTTCGTGGCGGACGAACTCGCCGTCGGCCGCACGACGGACGTCGCGTTCGACCCGGTCGCGGGTCTCCGAATCCGTCTGGAACCACGCCGTCTCCCAGACCGGCTTGCCGACCACGTCGTCGCGGTCCAACCCGCCGAACTCCAGCGCCGTCTCGTTGGCCTCGAGGACGGTGCCGTCGGGGTCGAGCAAGCCGGTGAACTGGTAGGTCTGGTCGAACACCGCTTCGAGGCGGCGCTGGCGCTCCTTGCGGTCGGTGATGTCGCTGATGAACCCCTCGATGGCGACCAGTTCGTCGTCCTCGAACACGCCGGTCCCCCGCTCCCAGACCCAGCGTTCGGTGCCGTCGGCACAGCGTATCTGGTAGGTGAGCGTGAACGTCTCGCGCTCGTCGAGGGCCGCCTGCACCTCCTCCCAGACCCGGTCTCTGTCCTCCGGGTGGACGACGTCCTCGCCCCAACTCACCTCGCCGGACTCGATGTCGGCCGCGTCGTACCCCGTGAGGTCCGAACACCCAGCGCTGACGAAGGACATCGGCCACCCGCGTTCGTTCTGACAGCGGTAGGCGATGCCCGGCAGGTTGTCCATCAGCGTCGAGAACATCCGGTTGCGCTCGCGCAGTTCCGCCTCGGCCCGCTTGCGCTCGGTCACGTCCCGCCCCTCCGTGAGGAGCGCCACGACCCGGCCGTCGTCGTCCGTGACCGGGGTCAGCGAGACGTCGAAGATGACGCGCTCACCGTCGGCACCGGCTATCGTGGCCTCGTAGCGGACCACCTCGCCGGCCGCCGCCGTCTCGACGGCCTCCCGAAGTCGGTCCCGGGCCCGCTGGGAGTGGGACCACCAGTGGGTCTCCCAGAGCGGTCTGCCCACGACGTCGGCCCGCTCGACGCCCGCGAAGGCCAGCGCCCGCTCGTTGACCTCCACCAGCGTTCCGTCGGGTTCGGCCACCCCGACCAGTTGGACCGGCCCCTCCGTCATCACGTCGCGTGTCCCGAACGTCTCCGAGGCCGCGGAGCGGTCGGTTGCAAAGACGCCGTACCCCACGAGGCCGCCGTCCGACCGGAGCGCCGTGACCGTCAGCCGTCCCCAGAACCGACGCCCGTCCGCCCGGACCAGCCACCCCTCGTCGACGACTTCCGCCTCCGTCTCGGCGCGTTCGAGGACTTCGGTCGGACGGCCCGTCGACGGGTCGTCGTCCGCGTAGAGCGTCGCAAGCGAGTCCCCGACGACCGCGTCCCGGTCGTACCCCAACACCGCCGCGGCACCGTCGCTCCACTCCGCCACCCGGCCCTCGTCGTCGAGGACGAACACGCCGTATCGCTCGACCTGCTCACACAGCAGTCGGTACGGGTCCGTCCCCTCCGCGAACCCCTCTCCCCCGTCGGTGCAGACGGTCGGCCCCGTCGGCCGCGTGGGGGCACTCGACTCGGAACTCGAAGCCGGGGACAGACTGTTCGCGTCAGTGAGCGGGGTCGCGCCGGCCGCGTCTCGGCCAGACCACGTGACCGGCGAGTCCGCGGCCACGAAGTGTCGGACTCGCATACACGTGTTACCAATATGAACAGACACACATAGTAGTATCTGCCCGCCCACCCCCGCGGAGTGAATCCGTCGCGCTTTTGCCCGGGAAGCCGTATCGCTAGGACGAATGGCCCGGTATCACATCGAGACGTACGGGTGTACCTCCAACCGAGGTGAGACCCAGCAGATAGAGCAGGCGCTCCGCGAGGGCGGCCACCACCCCGCCGACGGCCCCGAGGCCGCGGACGTGGCCATCCTCAACACCTGCACCGTGCTGGAGAAGACGGAGCGCAACATGCTCGAACGGGCCAAAGAACTGGACGCCGAGACCCCCGCTGACCTCGTCGTCACGGGCTGTATGGCCCTCGCACAGGGCGAGGCGTTCCGCGACGCCGACGTCGACGCCGAGATACTCCACTGGGACGACGTCCCCCAGCACGTCCTCAACGGGGAGTGTCCGACGGTCACGCCCGACACCGAAACCGTCCTGAACGGCGTCGTCGGCATCCTCCCCATCGCCCGCGGCTGTATGAGCGACTGCTCGTACTGCATCACCAAGCAGGCGACGGGCCGCATCGAGTCGCCCCCGGTCGAGGAGAACGTCGAGAAGGCCCGGGCGCTCGTCCACGCCGGCGCGAAGGAGATCCGCATCACCGGACAGGACACCGGCGTCTACGGCTGGGACCGGAATCGGGGGGCGAGTCTCCTCCCGGAGCTACTGGACCGCATCTGCACCGAGATAGACGGCGAGTTCCGCGTCCGCGTCGGGATGGCGAACCCCAAGGGCCTCCACGGCGTCCGCGAGGAACTGGCGCAGGTGTTCGCCGAGCACGACGAACTGTACAACTTCATCCACGCGCCGGTCCAGTCGGGGTCCGACGACGTCCTCGCGGACATGCGTCGGCAACACGCCGTCTCCGAGTATCTGGAGGTCGTCGAGGCGTTCGACGACGCGCTGGACTACTGGACGCTGTCGACGGACTTCATCGTCGGGTTCCCGACGGAGGACCCGGAGGACCACGAGCAGTCGATGGAACTGCTGCGGGAGACCCGACCCGAGAAAATCAACGTCACCCGCTTCTCGAAGCGGCCCGGCACCGACGCCGCCGACATAAAGGGACTGGGCGGCCAGACGAAGAAGGACCGCTCGAAGGCCATGACCGAACTGAAGATGGACGTCACCGGCGCGGCCTACGAGGACATGGTCGGTCGCGAATCCGAGGTGCTTCTGGTCGAGGACGGCACCGACGAGTCGCTGGTCGGCTACGACGAGGCGTACCGGCAGGTGGTCATCGCCGACGCCGAGGAACGGGGGCTGGAAATCGGCGACACGGTCGACGTGGAAGTGACGAGCCACAACACCGTCTACGCGTTCGGCGAACCGGTCGAGCGGGCACGGGTGGCGGACTGAGGCAGCCCTCACTCTAAATCGGCCAACCGTTCGACTTCGTCGTCGTCCTTCCACTCGCCGAGTTCTTTCGGGTCGACGTGGACGAACACGTCGTCGACTTCTGGCAGGTCCCGCACCGACTCGATGACCGCCGTCTCGATGTCGTGAGCCTCTCGGAGCGTCAGGTCCCCCTCCACCTCGATGTGGAGGCTCACGTCGATTTCGGGGCCGACGTAGTGCGCGATGACGTCGTGGGCGCCCTGTACCTGTGGGTGGTCGAGCGCTCGCTGGAGAATCTCCCGTCGCAGGTCCTCCGGCGGGGCCGCTCCGACCAGATAGGCGACGTTGTCCCGCACGACTTCGACGCCGGTGTAGAGGATGCCGACGGCGACGACGATGGCGGCGAGGGGGTCCGCGACCGGGAACCCTGCCGTCGCGCCGGCGACTCCCACGAGGGCCGCGCCAGCGGTGAGGATGTCGTTGCGGTTGTCCTTCGCGGTGGCGACGAGGGCGGGCGAGTTCCGGTCGCGTCCGGCGGCCAGACAGTACCGGTAGAGACCGTACTTCGCGGCCCCGGAGAGCGCGAGGACGCCGACGGCGAACGGGCCGCGCGTGACCGCGATGTCGCCGGTCAGGAGGGCACGACCGGCCTGCCAGAGGACGACGCCGCCGGCGGCGAAGATGCCCGCGGCGACGAACAGCGAGACGAACGGTTCGATGCGCTCGTGGCCGTGGGGGTGTTCGAAGTCCGGCGGCTGGGTCGTGAGGTAGAGACCGGCCACGACCACCAGCGAGTAGGCAGTGTCTGCGGCGCTGTTGACCGCCTCCGACTGGACGGCGAGGCTCCCCGTGGAGAACCAGACGGCCCCCTTCAGGAGAGCCAGCGTGAGGTTCACGCCGAGGACGAGGAGGCCGACCCGGCGAAGCGTGGCACGGCGCGACATCTACTGGGAACTAACGGGGGGAGGCTAAAGCCGCTTTGGAGGCGTGTCGACGCGCACGGCGGCATCGTCGTCCGTGACGGTGGTTCCCTCCTGCTCGGCGAACGCCTCGTGGAGGCGGTCGTAGGTGTCCTCGACGGCCTCAACGATGACCTTCGTGTCGCTGACGACGGGCATGAAGTTGGTGTCGCCCTCCCAGCGGGGGACGACGTGGGTGTGCAGGTGGTCGTCGATGGACCCCCCCGCCGCGGACCCGCCGAGGTTCAGTCCGGCGTTGTACGCGTCCGGCCCCATCGCCGCGTCCAGCGCGTCGAAACAGCGCTGTTTGAGGTGACCGTGGTCCAACAACGTCTCGTCGTCCAACGCGCGGAAATCCCCGGTGTGGTCGTGGGGGACGACCATCACGTGACCGGGATTGTACGGGTAGTTGTTCAGGAGGACGAACGCGCGGTCGCTCCGCGCGACGACGTTGTTCTCGCGGTCGGCGTCATCCTCGCGGAACGCACAGAACACGCAGTCGACGTCCGGGTTCGTCTCCTCGCGTTCGACCCACTCGATGCGCCACGGCGCGAACACTGAGTCCATACTGCCACGGTCCGGCCGCCCCGCCTAAACGACTTCGACCGGTCGAAAGGCAGTATTTAATACTGTCGGCCGTTCACACGGTAAATACCCCGTTCACGGTCACAGAATCGTTCGTAAATCGTCTCTGGCGCTCTGCGTGCCTGGTTCGCCCATCCAAACCACGTCCGGCGATAAACGGTGTGAACGGAGCCCAACGGAAGGGGGTTTTTATGCGGATTTCCCCGGAAGGCGGAGGTGGGATGGCGACTACAAACGACGGCGTCGACATGTCAGAGGCGTGCTCGAACTGCGGGCGAGAGACACCGCACGATGTCAACTTGGAGATTCAGACCGAGAGCACGAAACGCGAGAACGCGGAGTTCTCGCGGGAACCGTATCGGGTCAGCGAGTGCCGAGTCTGCGGCGCGACGACGAAGACTCGGATGAACAACGCGTGAGGCGTCTTTTCCGGACCTGAGTGCGGTCGGCAGGGCCCGCGCCGGTACTACGCGCCCACCCGCAGGTACTCGACGACCGTTCGTGTCGTGGTATGGCCCGACCACCGACCCGACACCGGGGGACGAGCGAGTCAAAACGAGCCGTTAGGCGGCCGTATTCGGACCTTACCGCGGCCGTATCCGGACCTTACCGCGACCGTGTCGTCACTTCAACGCCGTCCTCGGTCACGATGACGGTGTGTTCCTTCTGGCTGACGAACGTCCCGTCCTGCTCTTTGAGGACGGGGTAGCCGTGGACGATGTCCTGCTGTTTCAGGCGACGGAGCGCCATCTTCGCTCGCGGGGAGTCCAGCCATCGAGCCGCGAAGGGGAGCGTCTTGAACTCCTCGGTAATCTGTTCGAGGACCTGTCGGGCGTTCCGGTCCCGGACGGTCCCCTCGCGTTCCAGCGCGAAAATCTCCTCGTCTGCCCCCTCCTGTACCTTCCCGCGGCCGTCGGTGGCGAACGGTTCGATGGCGACGACGTCGCCCGGTTGGAGCGCCGCGCCCTGCGAGACTTCGCGGTTCGGGATGTTCGGCGCGGTGTGCTGTTCCCAGTGGCCGAGGCCGTGCCCCGTGAGGTTGACGACGGGGTTGAAGCCGTACCCCTCGATGACGTCCTCGACGGCCGCGCCTATCTGTCCGACGTCGACGCCGGGACCGGCCACCTCGAGGGCGGCGTCCAGCGCCTCGGCTGAGGCGGCCGTCAGGTCGTCGTGGCCCGAGAGGTCGACGGTGACCGCGGTGTCGGCAAGCCACCCGTCGACGTGGACGCCGATGTCGAGGTTGACCATCTCCTCGCCGAACGTGGTCTCGTCGTCACGTTCGGGCGTCGCGTGGGCCGCCTCCTCGTCGATGGAGATGTTGACCGGGAAGGCGGGTTCGCCGCCGAGGTCCCGAATCTCCTGTTCGGCCCACTCGGCGACTTCGAGGTGTGAGACCCCGACCTCGACGCGCTCTGCGGCCTCGTCGCGCACCTGCGCGAGGATTTCGCCCGCCTCGCGACACTTCTCGTACTGCTCGGACTCGAAGTCCACGTCGCTCATGCTCCGGCGTTGGGCGCTGTGCGTGAAAGCGTTTGCCGTTGTGGGTCACGCCGTCCGTCGGAACCGGGTGACGACGCCGTAGCCCGAGAGGACGGCGGCCGTGACGCCGGCCGCGACTGCCACGAGGCCGCCGAGGTACGCACGGGGCGTCGGCACCACCACGGGGTGGCCGGCGAGCGCGGCGTACGCAGAGAGGAGGGCGTCGTCGGCGAACGCGACGCCGACACACGCGAGGAGCGTCACGCCACCGACGGCGAGCGCGGTCACGAGCCACGAGTCGCCGCGGCGAGCGGCGTCGAGGCCGGCGACGACGGCAGCCAACGGCGCGAACGAGAGGGCGAGGGCCAACGGGAGGGCGTCCATGGCCGAGCGTTCGGCGACCATGGCGAAAAGTGTTCACTCCCGCGGCGTCCGCGCCGTCTGCATCGCAGCCGTGTTGTACTCGCTCCCGACGTGGCCCGCGTAGTCCAGTACGACGACCCCCGCACGCCCCCCCGTCTCGCTCTCGAACTCGGCGATGGCTTCCTCGGCGGCCTGCCGCGGGCCGAACGTCTCCAGCAGTTCGACCGCCCGCCGCGCGAGGCCGAAGCGGGCGATGGCCTCGCCCTCGCCGGTGGCGCTCGCGCCGCCGCGCCCGTCAGCGTAGAACCCCGCGCCGATTTGCGGGACGTCGCCGACCCGACCCGCAAGTGCGAACCACCGGCCGGCCGTCGACGTGGCCGCCGCGAGTCGGTCACCGTCGGTGGCGACGGCCCCGACGGTGTCCGTTCCGGCGAAGTGCTCGCGCACCCAGTCGAGGTGGTCTCGCGCGTCGCCCTCGGGCGGGTCGGCGTCCTCGTAGCGGCCCCGCGTCCGGTCGGTCAGCAGGTCTTCGTCGGCGTCGATACCGCTCGCCGCGGCCAGTTCGACCGCCGGGTCGCCCGCCAGAAGGACGTGGGGCGTCTCCGTCGCGACGACGCGGGCCACGTCGGCGGCGTGCGCGACGCCGGCCATCGAGCAGGCGGCGCCGACGGTGCCGTCGCCGGTCATCAGGCCTGCGTCCGTCCTGACGACGCCGTCACTCTGGACGGCCCCGCCCACGCCGGCGTTGAACCGCGGGTCGCGTTCCAACGGTCGGACGGCTTCGAGCGCCGCGTCGAGGGGAGTATCGGCGTCACTGGCGCTCTCTACGGCGTCCGCGAGCGTCACTTGCCGGTCTGCCGGTTCGTCTGGCGCGCTTCCCGCGCCGCCGTGAGCGACGACGTGCATACGACACCGCTCGAGCGCTAGACCGAAAACATATCGCCGGACGCGCCGGGCCATCACACCGTGCCGATGTACACGCGCGACGAGGCCGACGGGACCTGTCGTCGGTTCCCGCGAGCGGCCCTGCCGAACGACCCGACGGAACTGAAGGCGATGCCCGACGCCCTGCGGTAGTGTCGGCCGACTTTCCAATGCTGTTCGTTACCACGTCTACGGGAAAACGGCAGTCCTTTAGGCCCGACTATCGAGACGCGACGTATGGGCTACGACTACGAGCAAGTGGAGGTCCCCGAAGAGGGCCAGCAGATTCAGGTCACAGACGACAACGAACTCGACGTCCCCGAGAACCCCATCATCCCCATCATCCACGGGGACGGCATCGGGACGGACGTCGGCCCGGCCGCCCAGAAGGTTCTGGAGGCCGCCGCGAACGCGACCGGACGCGACATCTCGTGGATGCGCGTCTACGCCGGCGAGTCCGCCCGCGACAAGTACGACGAGAACCTGCCCGACGACACCGTCGAGGCCATCAAGGAGTTCAACGTCGCCATCAAAGGCCCGCTGACGACGCCCGTCGGCGCGGGCTTCCGCTCGCTGAACGTCGCGCTCCGGAAGACGCTGGACCTGTACGCGAACGTCCGCCCGACGTACCACATCGAGGGCGTCCCCTCGCCCGTCTCGGAACCCGAGCAGATGGACATGGTCACCTTCCGGGAGAACACCGAAGACGTCTACGCCGGCATCGAGTGGGAGGCCGGCACCGACGAGGTCGAGGAGGTCAAGGAGTTCGTCGAGGAGGAGATGGGCTTCGACAGCACCATCCACGACGGCCCCGTCGGCATCGGCGTCAAGCCGATTACGGAGTACGGCACCAAGCGTCTGGTCCGCGAGGCCATCGACTACGCCATCGAGGAGGAGCGCGACTCGGTCACCCTCGTCCACAAGGGCAACATCATGAAGTTCACCGAGGGTGCCTTCCGTGACTGGGGCTACGAAGTCGCCGAGGAGGAGTACGGCGAGGACGTCATCACCGAGGACGAACTGTGGGAGGAGTACGACGGCGAACAGCCCGAGGGCACGCTGGTCGTCAACGACCGCATCGCCGACAACATGCTCCAGCAGCTCCTGACCCGCACCGACGAGTACGACGTCATCGCGACGATGAACCTCAACGGGGACTACATGTCCGACGCCGCCGGCGCTCAAATCGGCGGCCTCGGCATCGCGCCCGGCGCGAACTTCGGTGAGGCCCGCTGTCTCGCGGAACCGGTCCACGGCTCCGCGCCGAAGTACGCCGGCGAGGACAAGGTCAACCCGACCGCGATGATTCTCTCCGGCCGCCTCATGCTCGAGTACATGGGCTGGAAGGACGCCGGCCAGCTCGTTCGCGACGCCGTCGAGGAGACCATCTCCAGCGGCGACGTCACCTACGACCTCGAACGGCAGATAGAGGGCGGCAACAAGCTCGCCACGAGCGAGTTCGCCGACAAGGTCGTCGAGAACATCGAGAAACTGGCCTGAGGCCGGTTTCTCTGACCTTCGCGGCGTCGCCGCGAAGACATCGAGAAACTCGCGTAAGCCGGCAGTCACGAACACCGACTTTCTTTCGCGCCCGCCGACGAGCGACCGCTATCGCCGCTCGGAGACGGTCGTGTTCCGCACCCAGTCCGGGCGCTCGACGGTCGTCTCGCCGAGGTTCGAGAGGCGCACCTCGCGGACGACGTGGACTCGGTCGCTGCTGAGGACCGCGTCGTAACTGACGCGACGGGCGACGACGACACCGTCGTACCGGACCCGCATCCTGACGGAGACGTTCGCTACCTCGCGGGCGAACAGCGGCGTCACCAGTCGCTCGGTGTCGCGGGGACGGGACCCGACGAGGATGACGCCGCCGTCCGGTCTCCGTCGAGCGACCCGCATCTCGACGGCGGCAAGTTCCCCCTCCAGTCGCTGCTTGTCCGTGAGGTCCGTGAGTAGGTCGCTGTTCTCGGCGGGCCAGCGCAGGAGCGTCTCCTCGCCGCGTTCGTTCACGTAGCGGGTCGCGACGACCGTGCGGTTCGACCAGTAGTCCACCTCCGTCGACCGCCACCCGGCGCGGTACTGGCTGGCGTTCTGCTCGAACTGACCCCGGTAGACCGAGGCGTTGGCCGCGACCCAGCGGACGTGGTCGGTCCGCTGTTCGAGGTCACCGTCCTCGTCGTAGGCCCGCTGGACGCTCGTCAGGGTGTAACTCGTCGTCCACAGCGACCCGGCGTGGGCGCTCGCCAGCGCCGACGGCACAACGCCGTCGTCGGTCACGCCGGGCGGGTACTGTATCCCGTCGGTCGGAACCGGCGCAGGCGTCACCGTCTCCACCCCCTCGGTGGCGGCGAATCCGCTACACCCGGCGAGGACGAGGCCACAGACCGCGACGAGCGCACGGAGCCGCATCGGTCGCTAGAGGGGCGGGAGATACAAACAACTGTCGCGCAACCGGCACGTGAGAGGCGCTCGGCACCGGGCAGCGTCAATCGTCGGTCTCGGTTCCCTCGGGGACCGGCGTCCCCGTCGTCTCTGGGACCCACGGCGGTTCCGTGGGTGGGTCACCGCCCACATCGCTGACGGTTACCTCCAGTCGGAACGTCACCGGGTGGCCCGTCTCGGCCACGCTCGCCCGGCACCCGACGACGAGCGTTCTGACGATGCCGTCGCGAATACGGACGTTGATAGCGCCGTCTCGCGCCTCCATGAGGCCGGGCGGGAGCGGGACGTTCGGTGCCTCGGCGTGCGTGCCGTACAGACGTCGACCGGTCGCCGTCTGCTCGGTAGAGACGTCGAATCCGTCTATCAACCGGGCGACGAAGAACGACAGGGACGGGTCGCTGGGTCCGACGACGTCGCCGGTGCTGACGGTGGTCGTCCCGTTGGGGAGCGTCTCGCGGATGGCCGACCCCGATGCGCTCTGCCACGCGACGTGGTCGTGAGCGTCCGACGGGTACGGGCCCGCCGCTCGCCGGTCCCAGCGGTAGGTCCCCTCGCTCCCGACGACGAAGCGGTCCCGCAGTCGCCCGGTCGACCCGTTCTCGTAGTCGACGGTGAACGCCACGGTGACGGTGTACGAGCGGCCGTCGAGGGCGCTCCGGTGGCGCGCTTCGAGGCTCTCGTGGTCGACGGTCGGCGTCCCGCCGGCCGGCGTCGTATCGGAGGGCACCGGCGCGGGCGTCACCGCCGTCGACCCCGCCGACCGCTCGGCGGTCAGACCCTGACACCCCGCGGTCACGAGCACGAACGCGAGGACGAGCGACCGAACGCGTGACCCGGGCACGCCTCGGACTTCCGAACGCGCCGAGAAGTGTCTTGTGTCAGTCCTGCCAGTCCGGGTCCGTCCGGGGCGGACTGAACACGTCGATGCCGGCAACGGGGTCGTCACCGCGGTTCTCAGCGCCGTGTGACTCCCCACCGGGGATGACGTAGGAGTCTCCCGGACCGACGACGAACTCCTCGCCGCCGACGACGAACGTTGCGGTGCCCCTGACCACGTAGCCGACCTGTTCGTGGGGGTGGCTGTGTTCGGGGACCGTTGCGCCGGGTTCGATGTGGAAGTGCTGGACGCTCATCGCCTCGCCGGCGGCCATCTGCGTGAGGTGGACGCCGTCTACGACTTCGACCGTCTCGCTGGCGGCCTGTGGGACTTCCTCCATGCCCGCCAACTCGTCGGAGGACGGCGTAAATCCCCGGGTCGAACACGGGGGACCCGCTCCCGCCCCCGTCGCCGGTCGCCCCAATCCGAACGTTCAACCCCGAACCGGCCCAACGGACGGGCATGTACGCGGTGGTCGGGTGTAGCGAGTGCAGCTCCCTCTGGGTCGTTGAGGGGCGGCCGGAGACGACGCAGTGCCCCCGGTGTGGACAGCGCCGACAGCACGCCAAGCGGCGGAAGTTCGTCGAGACGGACGACGAGGCCCACGCCCGCGAGGTCAGAGCGTCGATGCTGGCGAACCGGCAGGGCCACGGCGACGACTTCGCCGAACTCGACTCCTACGCCGAGATGGACCGACAGGTCGAGGAGTCTGGCATCGACGACGAGACGTACCTCGAAGGGTCGGGCCTCGACAGCGAGGCGGTCGCGGCCGCGGGCGAACGGGCCGAACAGGGAGCGACCGGTGGGTCGAGTCGCAAGGAGACGGTGCTGTCGGCCCTCCGCGAACTCGATAGCCCGACCGAGGAGGACGTGGTTGCCTACGCCGCAGCGCGGGGCGTCCCGGACGACTACGCGGAGAAGACGCTCCGCAAACTCGTCCGGGCCGGGGAGGTCACCGAGTCACGGGGCACCTACCGGTTGCTATGACCGCCGCGCTCGACCTTGAACCCGGCCCCGTCGCAGTCGGGTCGCTGGTCGGACTGGCGGGCCTGCTCTACCTGCTCGCGCCGGTGGTCGACCCAGTCGCGGTCGGCGACCGCTCGGTGAGTGCCGTGGCCCTGTCGGCCGTCGTCCTGACGCTGGGGTTCACGCTCGGGACGGTCGTGTTCGGACGGCGAGGCCACCGCCTGTTCGCCGCGGCCCACGGCGTCTTCGCCGTCGCGTGGGCGCTGTTGGTGCTGGGACCGCTCCTCGGCGAGGGGGTGCTCCTGCTCGCCGGCGTCGTCGTCCTCGTCGCCGGCGTCGGGTTTCTGGTCACACAGGGGCGCTGAAAACGGCGGTCGCGGGTCAGACCCACCCGAGCGTCTTCGCCAGCGCCGCCAGCGCCGCGAGCGTCGTCGCGAGCAGTTTCAACAGGTGGAGGAGTCGGTGCGCGAGCGATACCGCGGACTCGGTGTCGGTCGATAGTGGGGACATGGTGGGAACGTCCGCGGGGGCTACCCGGCGGACGCTGTCGGAAAAAGCGCCCGACCGAGCATAAACCGGAGCCACCCCTTCGGAGTGAAACTGAAAGTGGTCGCGGGGCTACCGCCCGAGTTCCGCGTGCGCCGAGGAGAGGTGCCGGGACGAGAGGGCCGCCAACAGGGAGAGTTCGCCCGCCAGCGCCCCCGTAGCGATGACCTCCGCCAGCGCGTCGGCGTTACTGCCTGCGGGGTCGCCACCGCCGCCGTACCCCAGTACGTCGAGTGCTTCGGCCTGCGTGGGCAGACCCGTCCCGCCGCCGACGGTGCCGACTTCCAGCGAGGCGATGGTGACCGAGGCGTACAGACCGTCCTCTCGGTCGTCGACGGTCGTGATGGCGTTGCTCCCCTCGACGACCTGCGCGGCGTCCTGCCCCATGGCGAGGAACGCGGCGGCGACGACGTTCGCGGCGTGCGCGTTGAACCCCAGCGCCCCGGCCTTCGCGGACCCGACGAGGTTCTTCCGGGTGTTGGCCTCGACGATGGCGTCGCTGGTGGTGTGCAGACGGTTCTCGACCTGTTCGTGGGGAATCAGCACGTCCGCCGAGACGGTGCGCCCGCGCCCCTCGATGGCGTTGATGGCGGCTGGTTTCTTGTCCGAACAGAGGTTCCCCGACAGCGCGACGAGGTCCGCAGGCGTCTCGCTCTCGACCACCTCGCAGGCCGCCTCGGTGGCGATGGTGGCCATGTTCATCCCCATCGCGTCCTTCGTGTCGTAGGAGAAGCGCAGGAAGACGCTGTCGCCGACGACGTAGGGGGTCACGTCCTGCAGTTCGCCGTGGCTGGTCGTCGACTCGGCCGCCTCGGCGAGTCGGTCGACGTTCTCGCGGACCCACGAGGACACCTCGCCGGCCTCGGCCACGTCTTCGACCCGGAACACCGGTGCGCGAGTCATCCCGGACTTGAGGACGCGAGCGGTCGCGCCGCCGGCGTTCCGGATGGTCGAGACGCCGCGGTTCACGGAGGCCAGCAGGGCGCCCTCCGTCGTCGCCAGCGGGAGGTAGTGCTCGCCCTCGGCCGCGCCGCCGTCGATTGGCAGGGGGCCGACGACGCCCATCGGAACCTGAGCCGCGCCAATCATGTTCTCGATGTTCGGTTCGGCGTCGGCGGCGTCGAAGGCGTACTCGCCGATTACGTCGAGGTCCACGCCGGTCTCCTCGGCCAACAGGTGCCGGCGGGCGGCGGCGGCCGTCTCGGCGTCGGAGTGCTCTTCGAGTTCGTAGAGGCGCAACTCGCCCTCGCGGACTCGCTCGGCGAGGGTCTCGGCGTCGGTGTCGGTCATACAGGCGCGTGGGTGGGGAGGGTCCTAACAGTTGCTCTTGCCTACCGCCGCTGTACGGTCTCGGAAACAGACGTGAACGGCCGGAGGGGGGTGGTCTACACTGGTCGCGAGGGCAAGCGTCCGCTCCGTCACGGCGAGACGGAGACTAGCCGCGGCGCTGGAGCGTGTATTGGCCGGCCGGACAGCGATACCGGGCCAGCAACCGCCGGTTCGCGTTCGCCGAGTCGGTCCGCTTGTCGACGCCGTAGGCGCTGTACGTACAGTCCTCGCGCGTGAACTCGACGGTGGCGTACCCCCAGTCGTGGCTGTCGAAGAACTGGACGTGAGGGTTGTACTGCTGGACGTACCGCTCGACCAGTCGCCGAATCTCGGGGTCGTTCGGCAGGCCGAGCAACTCGCGGAGGTTCTGGCTCGTTATCGCGGGCGTCATGAACTCGACGCCGTAGCGCCGGTCCCGACCCTCGATGTAGCCCGCCAGCGCGGTGTGCATGTCGCCCGTGAGCGCGACGAGTGAACTGTCGCTCTCGGCGGCGGCCCGGAGTATCCGGTCGCGTTCCGCGGGGAAGGCGTCCCACGCGTCGGCGTTGAACAGGTCGACCCCGCCCAAATCGAGGTCGAACTCCATCGCCAGCACCTCGTTGGCCCACGCCGACCACGTCGCGTCGCTCTGGGCGAGTCGCTCGGTGAACCACTCGCGCTGTCGCTCCCCGAGCATCGTGTGGGTTATCTCGCCGTCGGCCTCGCCGATGCGGGCGGCGAACTGCGCGCCGTCGGCGGGTGCGGTCCGGTACAGACGCTCGTCGGTGACGAACAGGTCCACGAGGTCGCCGAAGCGGTAGCGCCGCCAGAGGTCTATCTGGGCCAGCAGCGAGTCGGCGTCGGGGTCGTAGGGGACCCGTGTGGGGGTGTACTCCCACCACGCGCGGATGCCGTCGGCGAACAGTCGAGTCATGAACTCGGGGTCGTCGTTGCGCGGGTGGTCCCCGCGTCCGGCGTAGGGCCGTCCCTCCTCGTAGTCCCAGTAGCGGTTGTTCACTATCTCGTGGTCGTCCCACGTCGGGAGGACGGGGTGGGCGGCAAGCGCCGCCTGGAGGAACCGGTCCGAACGGTAGGTTCGGTGGAGGTACCGGAAGTCCTCCAGCCCCATCACGATGCCCTCGCCGCTCGGCAGCGAGAGCGACCGGTCGGGGAACCCCCGCCCGCCGCCGTGTTCGTAGATGAAGTCCCCGAGGTGGACCAGAAAGTCCACGTCCGACTCGGCGACGTGGTGGTACGCGCCGTAGTAGCCGTTGCGGTAGTCCTGACAGGTCGCCAGCGCGAACGCGATTCGGTCGGGGCTGGCGTCCGGTTCGGGCAGGGTCTGACAGCGGCCGACGGGGCTCGTCGCGCCGTCGTAGTCGAACCGGTAGTAGTACGCGGTGTTCGGGTCGAGTTCGCCGTCCAGCGCGGCCTTGACGGTGTAGTCGCCTGCGGCGACCCGGTCGGCCGGGATGCGCCACGATCCCACGAAGTCGGTGAGGCCGGCGTCGCGGGCGACGGTCACGCGGAGAGGCGTCCCCTCGCGGTAGGCGTCCGGCGAGACGCGCGTCCAGAGGACGGCCCCGCCCGTCGTCGGGCCGCCGCTGGCGACCCCCTGTGGAAACACCCCCGTCGACGGGTCGTCGCCGACTGCCGGACTCGCGGACGGGAGCGACCCGACGGCGTGGGGCCGAGCGACGGCGGTGCCCGGGAGGGCCGCCGCAAGCGCCGCCGCGAGGACCGTCCGGCGTCCGTGGTCGACGTCGTCTGCCTGTGGCATGGCCCGCCGGACGGCCGAGACGCACAAAGTAATCAGAGGATTAGCGCGCCGTCGACGCCGATAAGACGGGCTTATCGTCCCCGTCGAGCGATGCGACCGCCGGTAGTGTCTCACGTCGACAGACAACACGATTCGACAATCGCCGTATTCAGAACCCGATTCTCAACACGTCCGCGTATTGAAGGCAAAATCTTTTCAATGACGAGGTCCGAACGACGAGATACTGATAGGTGCGTCAACCGTGCCCGAAATGGAAACGGCTGAGTTCGAAACCGACCTCAGTCTCTTCAAATACGACAACCTCGAACAACTGCCCCCGGCCTACCGGGACCTCGAGGAGGACGAACGGACCGAGCGCATCGAGGCGGCGCTCGAAGAACTCGGAGACGACGTGGTCGTCCTCGGCCACAACTACCAGCGACGCGAAATCGTCGACCACGCCGACTTCGTCGGCGACTCCTACCAACTCTCCGTCGAAGCGGCCGAGAGCGACGCCGACTACGTCGTCTTCGGCGGCGTGACCTTCATGGCCGAGTCCGCCGACATCATCACGGACGACGACCAGAGTGTCATCCTCCCCTCGATGGAGGCGTCCTGCCCGATGGCGGGGATGGCCGAGGCGCTCCAGGTCGACGCCGCGTGGGCGGAGCTCACCGCCGCGACGGACGAGGACATCGTCCCCATCACGTACATGAACAGCTACGCCGACCTGAAGGCCTTCTGCGCCGAGCAGGGCGGGCTGGTCTGTACGTCCTCGAACGCCCACGACGCTTTCGAGTACGCCTTCGAGAAGGGCGAGAAGGTGCTGTTCCTCCCCGACAAGCACCTCGGCGAGAACACGGCCCACAGACTCGACATGGCCGACGAGACGGTCGAGTGGGACCCGTGGGAGCCCGAGGGGACCGACGCCGAGGAGGCCGTCGAGAACGACGTCATCCTCTGGGAGGGGTACTGTCAGGTCCACGAGCGGTTCCGCGAGGACCACGTCGAGGCGATTCGGACCGACGACCCCGACGCGAACGTCATCGTCCACCCCGAGTGCCGCCGCGAGGTCGTAGAGGCCGCCGATAAAGTCGGCTCGACGGCGACCATCTGCGAGACTGTCGCCGAGGCCGACCCCGGCGAGACGTGGGCCATCGGCACGGAGATTCACCTCACCAACCACCTCCAGCGGTGGCATCCCGAGGTGAACGTGATTCCGCTGTGTGGGGACGCCTGCATGGACTGCAACGCCATGCGCCAAATCGACCCCAACTACCTGACGTGGGTCTTGGAGGAACTGGTCGCGGGCCGCGAACGCAACGTCATCGAAGTCGCGCCCGAGGAGAAGGAACTGGCGCAGGTCGCACTCGACCGGATGCTGGAGATTTAGCTATGCCTGCACACGACACTTCCGAGGTCCTCGTCGTCGGGTCCGGAATCGCGGGACTGGCGGCAGCACTCGCGGCAGCGCGGAACGGGAGCGAGGTCACCCTCGCGACGAAGGCCACCCGCCCCGAGGGGGCCTCCTCGTGGTGGGCACAGGGGGGCATCGCCGTCTCCCGCGACGACCCGGAGCAGTTCAAACAGGACATCCTCGCGGCCAGCGACGACACCGCCGACCCCGACGCCGTCGACGTGTTGGTCGAGAACGCCAACGCGGCCGTCGAGGACGTGCTGTTCGACACGCTGGAAGTCGAATTCGACCGGAACGGGGACGGCCCCGACTACACCCGCGAGGCCGCCCACAGCGAGGACCGCATCCTCCACGTCGACGCGGCGACGGGCAAGCACATCCACGTCCCGTTCCTGAACTATCTGGACGCCCACGACGGCGTGGAGATTCTCGACGACACCGCCGCGCTGGAACTGATTCGCCACGAGGGCCGCGTCCACGGCGCGATGCTGGAAGCCGACGGCGAGGTCCGGCCCCACTACGCGGGCAGCGTCGTCCTCGCCACCGGCGGCATCGGCGAACTGTACCCGCGGACGACGAACCCCGACGACGCCACCGGCGACGGCATCGCGATGGCCGCGCTCGCCGGCGCCGACGTCGAGGACATGGAGTACGTGCAGTTCCACCCGACCGCTTGCGTCGTCGACGGCGACGATACTGCCGGAGCGGACGGGGCGGTCGCCTTCCTCGTCAGCGAGGCAGTACGGGGCGAGGGCGGCCTCCTCCGCAACGGCGACGGCGAGCGGTTCATGCCCGACTACCACGAGGCCGCCGAACTCGCGCCGCGGGACGTCGTGGCTCGCGCCGTGCAGACCGAACGCGAAGCGACTGGCGAGGTGACCCTAGACGTCGCACCCGTCGACTTCGCCGAGGAGTTCCCCGGTCTCGCCGAGCGATGCGACGACCACGGCGTCGACTGGGAATCCGGAATTCCCGTCGCGCCGGCCGAACACTTCCTCTGTGGCGGCGTTGCGGTCGACGAGTACGGCCGGACGACGCTCGATAGGTTGTACGCCGTCGGCGAGTGTTCCTGCACCGGCGTCCACGGCGCGAACCGCCTCGCGTCGACCTCCCTGCTCGAAGGGCTGGTGTGGGGCCTGCGCGCCGGCGGGGACGCCGCCGGGCGGGACCCAGAGCCAATCGAGGCACCGGACCTGCTGGACCGGGACCCCGACCTCCCGCCGAAGTTCGCCCGCGACAAGTTCCACCGCCTGCGCCGCGTGATGGACGAGCAGTTGGGGGTCGAACGCGACCCGGCGGACCTCCAGCGCGCGATGGCGGTCCTGCGCCGTCTGAAGGGCGAGGTGGACGCCTACGTCCGCACCCGGACCGCCCGCTCGCTGTACGAACTGCGCCACGCGAGCGTCACGGCGCTGCTGGTCGCGCGCCACGCCGCCGAGAACACGGAGAGCGTCGGAACTCACAACCTCGTGCGCGAGCAAGCCGGCCCGCCGGCCGACGACTGATGATTACGGACGCCGACGTGGACCGGTGGCTCCGCGAGGACGTGGGCCACCACGACGTCACGAACGACGTGCCGGGCGACACCGAAGGTCGGCTGGTCGCCAAGGAAGACGGCGTAACCGCCGGCCTCGACGCCGCGCGAGCGGTGTTCGAGTATTTGGGGTGCGAGGTGCGGAACACCTCGAAGCGAGGCGGTGGAACCGCCGAGCAGGTCGACGACGGTGCCGAGATAGCGGCCGGCGACGTGGTTCTCAGAGTCGAAGGGCCGGCCCGCGAGGTGTTGCGGGGCGAACGCGTCGCCGTCAACGTCGTCGGCCACGCCTCGGGCATCGCCACGAAGACGCGGGCCGCCGTGGACGAGGCGCGTGCCGTCGACGACGACGTGCGAATCGCGGGCACGCGCAAGACTACGCCCGGCCTGCGCGGCGTCGAGAAGCGCGCCGTCGCCGTCGGCGGCGGGGACACTCACCGTCTGGACCTCTCGCACATGGTGATGGTCAAGGACAACCACGTCGCGGAGATGGGGCTGGAGGGCGCTATCTCGCACTTCCGCGAGAGAGCGTCGTTCGCCACGCAACTCGACGTGGAAGTCGAGACGCCCGAGGACGCCCCGCGGGCGGTCGAAGCGGGCGCGGACATCGTCCTGCTGGACAACATGAGCGTGGCCGAGACAGAGCGAGCAGTGGACCTCGTGGCCGCGGCCGACGGCGAGGCGCTCACCGAGGCCAGCGGCGGCATCACCGTCGCGGACGTGGCCGACTACGCCGCGACGGGCGTCGACGTCGTCTCGATGGGCGCGCTGACCCACTCCGCGCCGACGCTGGACCTCTCCTTCCGGACCGGGTGAGCGGGACGTTTTTGTCCGTCACTGGCCGACGCTGTGGTGATGCCTGCCGACGTACGGTCCTGCGAGGACCACGGTTTCTTCGAAGGGGAGACCTGCCCGGACTGTGGCGACAGCGGTCGCGCCGTCCTCCGGGGCGACAGACGGCGGCAACTCTCGAAGTTCGTCTCGGGGGCGCTCAGACACTTCCCCGCGGACGCCGGCCTCGAACTCGACGCGGCGGGGTGGACGCCGTTCTCGGAACTCGTCGCCGCCGTCGAGTCGAAGTACGACTGGACCGACCGCGAGACGCTCGCGGCGGTGGTCGCCACGGACCCGAAAGGTCGGTTCGAACGCACCGGCGGTGACGGGGACGAGGACCGGATTCGCGCGGCGTACGGCCACTCCGTCGACGTCTCGCTGAAGGCAGGCGACGACCCGGTGCCGGCGACGCTGTACCACGGCACCGCGCCGCGGAACGTCGACGCCATCGAGCGCGAGGGACTGCGTCCGATGGGACGTCAGCAGGTCCACCTCTCTGCGAGCGTCGCCGACGCCCGCGAGGTCGGCCGTCGCCACGCCGACGACCCCGTGGTGTTCGCCGTCGACGCCGATGGGATGCGAACCGACGGCCACGAGGTGACGCGCCGCGGGAAAGCGACGCACACGACCGACGCCGTCCCGCCGCAGTACCTGACTCGTCGAGGGCGAGACTGACTGCCGAGTGCGGTGGCTCCCGTAGACCCACCCCGAATCGCTAACCGTGCGCGAAAATTCTCGGGCAGATTCGATGGACGACACTGGGGGCCGCGAGGGGACACCGCAGGGCTCCTCTCGACGATAGCCGGTGACGCAGTGGACACACGGCGGCCCGGTGGAAGTGGTCCCCCGCGACGCCGAGGCTCTCCGACGGGAGCGGGAGGCACTGGTCGAAGCCGTCGCCCCGCTGGGAATTCGCTACGAACTGTCGCGGGCCACCGAGAGACTGGAGAACTGTGCTACTCGACCAGCGGCGTGCCGGTCATCTCTTCGGGGCGGTCGATGCCCATCAGCGTCAGCATCGTCGGCGCGAGGTCGGCGAGGGTGCCGCCGTCGCGGGCCGTCTTCCCGTCTGCGGTGCCGTCCAGGGAAACGTAGACGAACGGGACCGGGTTGGTCGTGTGGGCGGTGTGGGGGTCGTCCTCGGTGCCCATGTCGTCGGCGTTTCCGTGGTCGGCACACACGAGGAGGTGCCCGCCCGCGGACTGGACGGCGTCGGCGAGTCGCCCCAGTTGCTCGTCGACGGCCTCGACGGCCTCGATTGCGGCCTCGTAGTCGCCCGTGTGGCCGACCATGTCCGGGTTCGCGTAGTTGAGCACCATCGCGCCGGGGTCCTCGCTCTCGATGACGTCGACGGCGGTGTCGGTGACCTCCGGGGCGCTCATCTCCGGCTGGAGGTCGTACGTGGGCACGTCGGGGCTCTCGACGATGTGGCGAATCTCGCCGTCGAACTCCACCTCGCGGCCGCCGTTGAGGAAGTAGGTGACGTGGGGGTACTTCTCGGACTCCGCGAGGCGCAACTGGGTCTGGCCGGCGTCGGCCAACACCTCGCCCAGCACGTTCTCCGGTTGGTTCGGCGGGAAGGCGACGGGCACGTCGAAGGTGGCGTCGTACTGGGTCATCGTCACCATCCGAATCTCGGGCGGTTCCGTGTCGCCACCCCAGTCCTCGGGTCGGATGTCGGCGAGCATCCGGGTGAGTTGGCGGGCGCGGTCCGAGCGGAAGTTGAAGAAGATAGCGGCGTCGCCGTCGGCCATGGCCGGGCCGTCCTCGACGAGCGTCGGTTCGACGAACTCGTCGGTCTCGCCGCGCTCGTAGGACTCGGTGACGGCGCCGACGGCCGTCTCGGCGGTGTGTTCGGCATCACGGGAGACGATGGCGTCGTAGGCCCGACGGGTCCGGTCCCAGTTCTGGTCGCGGTCCATCGCGTAGTAGCGACCGGAGACGGTGGCGACGTGGCCGGTGCCGTGTTCGTCGGCGTGGGCCTGCAGTTCGGCGAGGTAGTCCTCGCCGCCCGTCGGCGAGGTGTCGCGGCCGTCGGTGAAGACGTGGGTGACGGCGTCGGCGTCTCGCTCGCCCGCGAGTTCGACGAGCGCGTGGAGGTGGTCCTGATAGGAGTGGACGCCGCCGTCGGAGACCAGCCCCATGAAGTGGACGCGGCCGCCGTGTTCCTTGGCGTACTCGAACGCCGACAGTATCTGGGGATTCTCGAAGAACGCGGGGTCCCGCGCGTCGTCGTCCGGCGGACTCTCGCCGCGCGAGCGGGCGATGCTGTCGCTGACGCGAGCGGAGTCCTGCTTGACGACGCGACCGGCCCCGATGTTGAGGTGGCCCACCTCGGAGTTCCCCATCTGACCCTCGGGGAGACCGACGCGGCGGCCGTGCGTCTCCAGCGTCGAGTGTGCCCCTGCGTCCCAGTACCGGTCGAAGTTCGGCGTGTCGGCCGCGGCCACGGCGTCCCGGACGTCGTCGTCCGGATTGAGGCCCCAGCCGTCGAGGATGACGAGCCCGACTTGCATACCCGGAGGGTGGCGTGACCCGCCTAATAGCCCTTCGGTCGCTCGCGACGTCCCGGATTTCTGTACCTGCGGTAACATTTTGACGCCGGTGACCGAAGTTCAGACTAGATGACACGAACTGCCGAGCTGGCGTCGTTCAACAAGGCACTCAACGACCTGCTGACCGACGCGCCCGAGATAGAACAGTTCACCGGGTACATCGACGCCGCCGAGGGCGACGACGCACTGGACCACAAGACGAAAGAACTGATGTCGCTGGCAATCAGCGTCGTCGTCCACTGTGAGAACTGCGTCCTGTGGCACACCGACGCGGCCCTGAAGGCCGGCGCGACCCACGAGGAAGTCGTCGACGCGTTGAAAGTCGCCGTCGTGATGGGCGGCGGGCCAGCACTGACCTACGCCGTCGAGGCTCACGAGACGCTGGAGGCGCTGGCCGACGAGCGCGGCGAGTGAAACCCCCCGCAGGGGGCCGCCGTCCGGGGGTGCCGGGAACCCCGAGGTTAAGAGGCTGGCCCGTCACCGTACGCGCATGACACGGAACATCCTCTCGGACGGCCTCGCCGACAGCATCGTCACGACGGCGCGGACGGCGACGGGCGACTCGCTGCGGTCGGTCACGTACTTCACCCGGGCGAACTTCGAGCAGTTGTACCTGCGAGAGGACTTAGAACAGGACGCGGACCTGAACGACTTCGTCGGCCACGAGTGGCAGGGGTACAAGCAGACGAAGAACGCGTATCAGGACTCCGAACTGGGCGAGTACAAGTTCACCGTCCGGGCCTTCGAGAACGGCTACCTCCTGCGGGCGACCACCGACCGGCAGGGCGTCCTCATCACCACCGACGGCCTCTCGATGAGTTCCTACGAGGAGATAGCCGAGGCCATCGAGCGCCTCCTCCGCGAGGAGTCCGGCAAGGAGTAATCAGAGCAGGTTCGCCACCCAGTTGGCGGCGTTGAGCGCGACCAGCAACCCACCTTCTACCCGGGAGAGCGCGGCGTCGGTGTAGAACAGCACCGTCACGAGGACG
Organism: Haloarcula sp. H-hyl6; assembly: GCF_056934455.1. Classification (NCBI taxonomy): domain Archaea; kingdom Methanobacteriati; phylum Methanobacteriota; class Halobacteria; order Halobacteriales; family Haloarculaceae; genus Haloarcula; species Haloarcula sp. H-hyl6. The sequence goes on along the minus strand of NZ_JBRIIK010000001.1, from coordinate 2,440,175 downwards.
ACAGTCCCCATCAGCCACGCCGTCCCCTCGACGCCGACGGGCCTGACCGGAAGCGGGTGGACGACCGCGGCGAGTCCCAACACGCCGAGGACGTTGAAGATGCAACTCCCGACGAGGTTCCCCGCCGAGATGCCGGTCCGACCCTGCCTGGCCGCCGCCAGCGAGGTGACGAACTCCGGAAGGGAGGTCCCTGCGGCGACGACGGTGAGACCGACCACCCACTCGGAGACGCCCACCGCCTGCGCGATGTCGACGGCCGAGAGGACGAGGAGGTGCCCCCCGCCCACGACGAGGGCGAGGCCGACGACGAGACGGCCGGCGTCGGGCCAGTGGAACTGTTGGTCCCCGTCGGGGGCCGTCCGCTCGCTCCCCTTGCGGGCCAGAAAGAGGAGGTAGGCGACCAGTCCGGCGAACAGGAGCGCTCCCTCGACCCGGCCGAGACGGCCGTCCGTCACCATCCAGAGCAGGAGCGCCGTCGTCGCCACGAGCAACAGCGAGTCCCGTCGGACCAGCGCCCGGGAGGTGGCCAGCGCCCGCACGAGGGCGACGCCGCCGAGGACGAACCCGAGGTTGAGGACGTTCGACCCGACGACGTTGGCGACGGAGATGTCCGTCTGGCCCGCGAGGGCGGCGTCGAGCGTGACGGCGAACTCCGGGGCCGACGTGCCGAAGGCGACGACTGTGAGGCCGACGACGAGGCCGGGGACGCCGAGTCGGCGGGCGATGCGGGCCGCGCCCGTGACGAACTGGTCCGCGCCGAACCAGAGGGCGACGACGGCGACGCCGACGAACAGCGCGTCGAACAGGACCATCTAGTGCTGAGGAGGCGGCGAGGTGACTCTCGGGGTCGGTTCGGACGACATACCGTCGGCTACCGTCAGCACCCACCTAACCGTTGTGCCATCCGGAGTGCCGGGTCGAGTGACCGTCGCCGCCGACGGACAGACCGCCGCCGATGCCCCGACGGCGCAACCGCGCCAATCCACGGCCCCACCAGAGTTATGCTCCCGCCACCGAACCCACGCACATGACGCTGGACCCGGTACACGTCGAGGGCATCGCGAAACTCGCCGGGCAGGTGGGTGCGACCGTCGAGGCGAGCGACCAAGGGGCCGCCGCCGAGGAGGTGTGGGCGAACTTTCTGGACCCGCTCTACGACACGGACGGCCGCGAGATACTCGTCCCGCTCGGCGACCAGCGGCGTCGGAAGGTCCCCGTGGCCGACGTCGCGCTGGAGGACCCCCCGTTCCCGACACAGCACGGCCTCGACTCCGGGACCATCAACCCGACCACGTTCAAGAACGGCCTCGTCCTCGACGTGGCGCAGGCGGCGATGAGCGCGACCCCATCGGACGTGGACCTCCACCGCGGCCGGACCATCATCATGGCGGTCCACTCCAACGACACGACGCTGACCTTCGACGGCGAGTGGCGGGCCGACGACCGGGGGTACGCCCGCCGGCGGATACTCGACGCCCCGCAGGTCGACCGGTTCGAACAGCGCGTGGTCCACGCGCTGGCGCTGTACCTCGCCGAGAGCGAACACGCCCTGTTGAACGTCGACTCGGTGGAGGACCTGTTCGTGCTGGACGGCCCCATCTACCCGACCGGTCTCCTCCGCTGGGCCGACCGGGACTCGGAACTCGCGGAGGTGCTGGCCGAGGACGACCGACCGAAGACCGTCGTGGGCAACTACGTCGAACTGGTCGAACGGTTCGTACAGAAGGACGTGCCGCTCGTGGGGTTCGTCAAGAACTCCTCGCGAAAGCCCCTGACCCGGGTCGTCCGCAAGAAGACGAACGCCCCCTGGACCAGCGACAGCGCCTTCTTCCGACACATCTTGGAACGACAGGACGACGACGGGGAGCGCCGGACCGAGGCGCTCACCTGCACAAACTGGTTCCGCTCGCGGGGCGGCACGGACGCGGTGATGGCCACCGACGGGGACGCACTCGGCATCGAGCGGTCGTTGGACCCGGCGGCCTACGAGGTGACCTTCTTCGTGGTGTACGACCCCCGGACCGACCTCGTGTTCCGGGTCGAAGCACCCTACGCGTTCACGCACGACGAGGAGCGCCGCGAACGACTGACGCGACAGGTGCTCCACGACGTCGCCGCCGAACGCGGCCCGCCGATAGCCATCTCGAAGGCCGACGAACTCGCGAGCATCGACCGGCAGGGGAGCGAAGAACTGACACGGCGCATCGAGCGCGCCTTCGAGACGGACCGCGACTCGTCGTACAACGACCTCCGGTGGGGGGCCATCGAGGAGAAGTTCTGACCGCCTACGCCTCCTCTGCCCGGGTGACGGTCACCTCGACGTCGGCCTCGTCGACGCCGAGGCGGGCGAACTGCGTGCGAACGTGCTCTCTGGCCCCCGCGAGCGCCGCGTCCCGCGTCTCGAACCCGCGGGGCATCGGCGACTCGAAGGCGACCCGTAGCTCCCGGTCCCCGATAGTCTGGACCCGGCCGCCGCTCTCTACCTCGTAGAAGGCGTCACAGACCCACACGTAGGGCGCCCCTTCGTCCGGCGCACCCCTGTACGACGGCGGGTCCTCGCCCGGTTCGTACAGCGTCCCGGTCAGGCCGGTCCCACCGACGGTCCCACGAACGAGTAGCATAGGCGTGGCTACGTGCTCTGCGGGCAAAAGCCCCGCGCGTAGCGTCTCGACGGGTGACAGGAGAGGGGCCAGCGGTCACGGAACGCACCCCAGTCAGAGCCGACAGTCGACGACGACGGGGAGATGGTCCGAAGCGTAGTGGTCGTCGTCCCGGTCGGTGAGCGCCGCCCAACCGTCGACCGTCACGTCGTCGCTGACGAACACGTGGTCGATGCCCATGTCGGGGACGAGGTCGTGAAAGTCCGTCCGCGTCGTCGTGGGTCCATGTCGGTGTGGTGTGAGGTCGCGTGCGTCGACGAGGGTGCGTCCGTCGGGGAGGGTGTGCTCGTCCGCCTGTCGGTGGGCGGGGTCGCCGACGACGCAGTTGAAGTCCCCTCCGAGGACGACCGGGTCGCCGTCGGCGATGTCGTCGACCCGAGCGAGGACGAGGTCGATGCCGTTCACCCGCGCGTCCGCCCCCTTGTGGTCGAGGTGCGTGTTCACCGCGAGCAGTCGGCCGTCAGTCTCGTGGTCTCGGAGGCGTCCCCACGTCGCCACGCGGGGGTGGCGGGCGTCCCATCCGAGACTCCCGGGCGTCTCCGGGCTCTCCGACAGCCAGAACGTCTCGGTCGCCTCGCAGTCGAAGCGGGCGGTGCGGAAGCCGATGGCTGTGAACTCCCCGCCGGCCTCCACCGTGTCTCGCGGGTCGCCAATCCAGTCGTAGGCCGGCAGAAGCGTCTCCAACTCCCAAATCTGGTGCGTCTGGCCCTCCTGTATCCCGACGACGTCCGGGGCGTGATACCGAATCGTCCCCGCGACGAGACGCCGCCGGTGTGCCCAGTTGTCCAGTCCGTCCTCGGCGGCGTCGTATCGGACGTTGAACGACATCACCCGTACCGGTTCCATATGCCCCCCAAACCACCCACGGGCGTAAGGCTTCACTTCCGCCCCGCTGGGGAAAGGTGTTAGTCCCCGGCTACCGTGGATGCCGATATGTCTGACCTCGGGGATTTCACGGACTTCGACGGCGGGAGCGAGGGTGCGGACGACGCCGACGACTCGTCGGCCACGCCCCCCGCCGAGACCGTCGACGAGACGGCCGACGGGGGCGAGGAAGCGGCCGACGACGGGACAACTGCGCCGGCGTTCGAGTCGATGGAGACGGACCCGGTCCCGGCCGATAGCGGCCTCGGCGTGCTCTCGGCCGCCGACGGCCTCCGCATCAGCGAGGACACCGAGGAGTGTCACCTCCGCGCGTACGTCACCGCCGCCAACCGCTCTGCCGTCCGCATCGGGAAGTACCTCCTCGTCCCCTATCCCGACGGCGAGCGCCTGTTCTGCCGCATCTCGGCGCTGGAGTACGCACAGGAGTTCCGCGCCGACGACGCCACGGAGATTCACGCCCGCCGAGCGATGCGCCAGCAGGGCATCGACGAACAGGACTTCAAGTTCATGGCGGAACTGGACCCCGTGGCGGTGCTGTATCAGGACGGCGGCGAACTCAAGCGGCGGATGACCGACCGGGTGCCGAAACCCGAAACCGTCGTCCGGGAGGCCACCGACAAGTCAGAAATCAAGACCGGCCTGAAGATTCCCGAGGACGGCGTCTTTCTGGGCCACCTCTCCGTCGGCGGCGAGAAGGTCAGGACCAGCGCCGAACCGCCGACCATCGACTACCGCCTGAAAGACGACTACGAGGACGGCGACCCCCTCGTCTTCCGGCACACCCTCGTCGCCGGGGGCACGGGGTCCGGGAAGACCCACAGTTCGAAGAACGTCCTCCGGCAGTATCTGGGCCGCACGTACGAGATGACCGACGGGCGCTCGCCCGAACTCGCCGTCGTCCAGTTCGACCCGCAGGACGAGTACGCCCAGATGCACGACGACAACCCGAAACTTACCGACGAGTTCGCCCGTCGGTGCGAACGAGAGGGCGTCGCCTACGGCGGCTACGACGACACCATCGCGTTCGTCCCGAAAGTCGCGGGCACCGAGTACAACGCCAGCCACCACCGCGCCGAACAGGTGGAGTTCACGATTCCGTTCTCGCTCGTCTACGAGAACCCGTGGCTCATCGCCGGGTCCAGCCTCAACGACAACCAGTACGGGGCGCTGGTCAACACGTTCCTCCCGCGGTTCAAACGCGAATACGGGGAGAGCGGCACCTACGACCAGTTCCTCACCTTCTTAGACGACCCGGCGCTGAAGGAGGAACTCCACGAGGCCGGCGACGTCCACGAGGCCACCTTCGACGCCGTGAAGCGCCGGGTGCGTGGGTTCGGTGTCGTCTTCGACCAAGACGCCCGACCCATCACCGACCAGATTACCCAACTCGTCCGGGACGGCGGCCTCACGGTCATCCCCACCTACCACATCACCGACTCCCGAACCGCGTCGACCATCGTCCTCGCGGTGTCGAGCCTCCTCATCGACCAGAAACTCTCGAACGACCCCCGCTACGACCGCATCAAGGAGACGCCGCTGGTCCTCGGGATGGACGAGGCCCACAACTTCCTCACGGACGCCGACAGCGTGCAGGCCCGGAAGGTCATCGGGAAGTTCACCGAAGCGGCCAAACAGGGCCGGAAAGAACGGTTGGGCCTCTACCTCATCACGCAGGACCCACAGGACATCGCCGACCCCGTGTTCAAACAGATAAACACGACCATGGTGCTGAACCTCGGCGACGAGGACGCCATCAAGGCCGTGAACATCCCCAGCAATCTGGAGTCGAAGGTCCCCTACATGGAGAAGGGCCAACGCGTCGTCTACTCGCCGGACAACTCCGAACCCGTCGAACTCATCGGCCTCTCGACGTGCGTGACTCGTCACGGACGAGACTGACGTAACATATGCGTTTCGGCCGTCTGGGAGGGAAAAGACCCATGTGTGGCAGTCGAGTGGGTCCCAACCATGAGTAGCACCTTCGACCGCGGGACCCGGAACGTCGGGGCGACGGTCGACCGGAACATCAGCAAGATAATCGGGATGGGGACCGCGCTGGTCGCGGTCAACATCCTCGTGATGCTGGGGCTCTCCTACACGCCTATCGCGCCGCTCGGGGCGGCGCTGTTCTCCAGTTTCTTCGTCGGCATCGCCGTCTTCGCCGTCACCGTCGGTGGCGGGTTCTGGGTGGCGAACAAGGGCATCGAGCGCGGGAGCATGGGCCTCGCCGGGGCCGGCGTCCTCCTGATTCAGGGCGGGTACGGCCTGTTCGGCGCGGCGATACTGTACATCTACGGCAGCGGCCTCCGCGTACCAGCGCTGGGCATCACCACCGTAATCACCGGTGCCATCACTGCCGTCGTCGCCACCGTCGTCTTCAAGAGCGGCTACGACTTCTCGGGGTGGCAACGCTACGCCTTCGGGTGTTTCATCGGCGGACTGCTCGTCGGGGCCGCCGGCGTGTTCCTGAATCCGCTCCTCCTCGTGGTGGCGGGCCTCCTCTTTTTCCTCGGCTTTATCGTCGACCTGACCTACGAGATATGGGCCGTCCGCGAGAACCGCTACGCCAGCGACCTGCGCAACGCCGTCGGCATCTACGTCGCCGTCATGGGCGTGTTCGTCCACGTCCTCCAGTGGGTCCTGCGAATCCTCTCGATGCTCGACCAGTGAGGAAGCGGGACCGAGGCGGGTCGGCGTAGCCGCACCGAGTCCTCTCAGGAGCGGCGCTCGCTCGTGTCGGTCGTCTCTCAGTGCCGGTCGTCGGGGACGTCGGGGTCGACGCTCGCACGGGGGGTCGCGAACAACGGGACCACGAGCAACACAGCGAACGTGACGCCGAGTAGCCCGAGCGTGACGGCGACGTCAACGAGCGGTTCACTCGACATCGGGGGTATCGAACTCATGCGACGGGCGACACTCTAGATGTACTTGGACGACGCCGGGCATATCTTTTCTCCACGACGATAGTTGAACATAATTTACTTTTATGATAGTATGGCGGTAGCACCCTCGCCGTCGGCCGGTCTCGGACGTGCGACCATACCTTTAGGCGGGGCGGCCGCGACAGGTCTCGTATGCAGGTCGCCGTCCTCACACACGAATCGTTTCCCGACCGAGCCAAGACGGCCGTCGGGTTGCTCCGCTACGGTGACCACGAGGTGCGAGCGGTCGTCGACAGAGAGCACGCGGGTCAGCGAGTCCACGACCACCTCCCCGACGTACAGGACGCCCCCATCGTCGCCTCGATGGACGACGTGCCCGAGGTGGACGCACTCGTCATCGGCATCTCGCCCATCGGCGGCGCGTTCGACGAGTCGTGGCGGCCCGACGTGCGCGCGGCCCTCGAACGCGGCTGTGACGTCCTCTCGGGACTGCACGACTTCCTCGAAGACGACGCGGAGTTCGTCCGCCTCGCCGAGGAACACGGCGCCGAACTCCACGATTTGCGCAAGCCGCCGGACGACCTGACCGTCGCGGAGGGCACCGCCGGTGAGGTGGACGCCACCGTCGTCACTACCGTCGGCACCGACTGCTCGACGGGGAAGATGACCGCCTCCTTCGAGATACGCGACGCCGCCCGGGACCGAGGGTTAGACGCCGCCGTCGTCCCGACGGGACAGACCGGCGTCGCCATCACCGGATGGGGCATCGTCGTGGACCGCGTCATCGCCGACTACGCCGCCGGCGCGGTCGAACGGTTGGTCCAGACGCCCGAAGACGTAGACCTCCTCGTCGTCGAGGGGCAGGGGTCCCTCGTCCACCCCGCCTACTCCGGCGTCACGACGAGCATCCTCCACGGGTCCGCACCCGACGCGCTGGTGCTGTGCCACAACGCCGGACAGGAGGTCGTCCACGGCTACGAGTCCTTCAGCATCCCGCCGCTCCCCGAGTACCGGGACCTCTACGACCGGATGGCCGCGCCCGTCTCGGACGCGCGGGTCGTCGCCGGAATGTTGAACACGAGTGCGCTGGACGCGGCCGACGCGAGCGAGGCGGTAGACGAGTACGGCGACGCCCTCGGCCTGCCCGTCACCGACCCGGTTCGGGACGGCGTGCCCGACGAGATACTCGACGCCGTCCTATGAAGTGGCACGTCGAACGGTACGACCTGCCGCTCTCGACGCCCTTCGGCATCGCCCGGGGGACCAGCGAGACCAGCGGGACCGTGGTCCTCGAACTCACCCACGAGGGGACGACTGGCGTCGGCGCGGCCACGCCGTCGGAGTACTACGGAGAGACGCCGACCAGCGTCGCCGAGACGCTCGCCGACCTGTTGGCGACGGTCGATTCCGTGGGCGACCCGTACGCCGGACAACGAATCGAGCGTCGCCTCCACGAACAGGCACCACACCAGCCAGCGGCCCGGACGGCCGTCTCCATCGCGCTCGCGGACCTCGCCGCTCGCTCGCTCGAGACGCCGCTGTACCGCCAGTGGGGTCTGGACCCCGACCGGGTCCCGGCCACCACCTACACCGTCGGCATCGACTCGCCGGACCGGATGGCCGAGAAGGCGGCCGCCGCCGTCGACGCCGGGTTCTCGAAACTGAAGGTGAAACTGGGGAGCGACGCCGACCGGGTCCGCTTCGAGGCGGTGCGCGAGGCGGCCCCCGACGCCGACGTCCGGGTGGACGCGAACGCGGCGTGGGACCCCGAGGAGGCCGTCACCGCGGCGGGGTGGCTCGAAGCGGCGGGCGTGACGATGCTCGAACAACCCGTTCCCGCCGACGACGTCGAGGGACTGCGACGCGTCACCCGGTCGACGGCGATGCCGGTCTGTGCCGACGAGTCCTGCGTCACCGCGACGGACGTCCCGCGGGTCGCGGACGCCTGCGACGCCGTCAACGTGAAGCTCGTCAAGTGCGGCGGGGTGCGGGCCGCGATGCGCCTCGTCCACGCCGCCGACGCCCACCGCCTCGCCACGATGCTCGGGTGCATGGTCGAGTCCAACGCCTCCATCGGCGCGGCGGCCCACCTCGCGCCGCTGTTCGACTACGCTGACTTGGACGGGGCGCTCCTCCTCGACGCCGACCCCTACGAGGGCGTCCCGATGGACGGCGACACGTTCGACCTGCGGGCCGTCGACGCGGGGACCGGCGTTCGCCGGAATCCGGAGTTCGGGGACTCGCTCTGACCCGGGCGTGTGAACGACTCCCTCGAAAGCCGGGATTTACCCCTCGGGGCGACCAACGACGAGGCGTGCCCGAACACTGTGACAACTGCGGGACGGAACTCGACTCGTCGCAAGCCCGTCACCAGCGGTACATGGTCGAACACGTCTCCGAGGACGTCGCCACCCTCGAGGGCGCTCTCTGCTCGGACTGCTTCTACGAGTTCGAGGCGTGGCTCGACGCGGAGTGAAAAGGGACGAAAACCGTTTCTCTGCGTTTCAGGCGCTCTCCGCGGCCTCGACCAGTTCCTCGTAGTCGGGTTCGTTGGTCGGGTCGTCGGCGACCCAACTGTAGGCCACCTCGCCCTCGTCGTCGACGACGAACACGGCGCGGTTGGCGACGCCGTGGAGGCCGAGGTCACCGATGTCGATTTCGAGGCCGTAGGCCTGAATCGCCTCGCGACTCATGTCGCTGACCAGCGGGAACTCGAGGTCGTGTTCCTCCCGGAAGGCGTTGAGCGAGAACGCCGAATCGGCGCTCAGGCCGAGGACCGTCGCGCCCGCGTCCTCGAAGTCGTCGAGGTGGTTCTGGAGCGCGACCATCTCGTTGGAACACGGCGGCGTGAAAGCGCCCGGGAACGTGGCAAGCACGACCGGGCCGTCGCCGAGGTGGTCCGACAGTTCGAAGGCCTCGACCTCTCCGTTCGCAATCGTCGCCGAGACGTCCGGCGCGGAATCGCCTGTGGATACCATCGGCGCGGGGTAAGCGCTTGAGCCGAATAAATGGTGGCAAGCCGGGAACCACTGCCCGGTCCCCGGTTTGGTAACAGCTCACTTCCGCGCCGTCGCTCACAGCCACTCGGCGAACTCGTGGTGCTCGCGGCTGGCCTCGAAGTAGTCCCGTTGCATCTCCTCGATGGCGTCCTGTAGGTCGTACCCGTCGTCGAGGTAGCGTTCGACGCGGCCGATTTTCCACGAACTCGGCGTCTCGCCGGCCTCGTAGCGGCGCTCGATGGGGCCGAGGTACTCCTCGATGCGGTCCTCCGGTACGTCCTGTTCCGCGAGGCCGAGGCGAGCGTAGTGGAACACCTCGTCGAAGACGACCTCGGGGTCGGTGGTGCGCTCGCCGTGGCTCGTGACCCACGCGAGGTCCGCGTCCAGTCCGTCCTCGGCGGCGGCGTAGAAACTCCGGCGGGCCTCCTGCCACGGGAGTTCCGCCAGCGGGTGGTCGGCGGCGACCAGCCCCCTGATGAGGCCCACCGTCAGGACCTGTAGCCCTATCATGTCCGAGACGTGTGGCTGGGTCGGGAGCGGCCGGTACTCGATGCGGAGCGACCGCTCGCTCGCAGCGCCGTCCACCGGCGTCCCGCCGACGACACAGCGGAGCCACCGCCAGTAGGTGCCGCGCTTGTGGTCGAACTCCCAGAACTCGTCGGCGAAGCCGTTCCGGTCGTCGTCTTCCAGCCACTCCCGGAGGAACGGGGCGAACAGGTCGTCCTCGACCACCCGGTCGACCACGTCGGTCGCCGCGTCGATGTCCTCGGGTACTCGGACCTTCGGGTTCGCGCTGGTGTTGACCGACTGCTCGAAGGCCGCGATGCGGAGTTCGTGGTGCGTCTGCTCACAGAGCCACTCGCCGTCGACGCCCTCGTACATGTCCGCCGGGAGGAACGGTGAGTTCGCCGACAGCGCCAGTAGCGGACCGAGCGTCCGGATTGCGGCGTTGTAGTAGTCCGGGAACGACTCGCTGTCGGGTATCTGGAGGTGGGGCTGAATCGAGGTGGCCAGCGACTCGAAGAGGATGCTCGGGAACGCCCCGTCGTAGCCGGGCACGTCGAACGGTATCTCGCCGCCGGCGTGCCCCAAGACCTCGTTGTCCAGCGCGACGTACCGCGGGGCCTGCCGCATGTTCTCTGCGAGCACCACCCCGTCGCGCTTTTCGTGGGCCGAGAGGTAGGCTTCGCTCCCCTCCGCCGGCGGAATCGTCCACATCGCGTCGAGGACGAGTTCGCAGTGCTGGTTGCTGGCCTGCGAGCGGGCCTGCTTGGTCTGCATCTCGACGGCGGTGGTCTGAACCTCCAGACCCGTCTGGTCGAAACTGTTCGGTTCGGTGTTGACCTCGGCGTTGTGCAGGCCGAGTTCCTTGTTCGCCTCCCCCTCGAACACCACGTCCGGGAGGCGCGTGAGGCGGCCCTCCCACTCCTCGGGGTCCATCTGCGGTTCGTCGTCTGCCACGGCCTCGACGGCCGGTTCGCCCTCGTCTTCCGGCGTGGCCGGGTCGTCGTCGGCGAGGGGGCTGTCGGGGTCGATGTCCAGCGACGGTCCCTCTCCGGGCCCGAACTGGTCGTCGCCTTCGCCGTCGTCGCTGTCGTCTCCGTCGTCCCCCGCGTCTTCGGGCGCCAACGGGTCGTCTTCCGCCGGGTCGAGCGACGCCCCGCCCTCGGGTTCGAGCGACGCGCCGCCGCCGTCGTCTGGTTCGGCCGGCGCGTCCAGCGACCCGTCCCACGCGTTCCCGCCGCCGCCCGAGAGGTCCGCGTCGAGGTCGCTCTCGTCGAGTTCCTCGTCGTCCCCCTCCGGTTCCGGCGGTTCCGGGACGCTTTCGATGGCGTACACCTCGATTTCGATGCCGACCGAGAACGACTCGTTGTCGAACTCCCCGGACCGGATGGCGGTCCGTAGCTGTGCCGCCTGTTCGTCGACCCGGTCGGCGAACTCCGCGTAGGTATCGTCAGCCAGCGAACGGCGCACCAGGTCGACGATGTCGTCCATGTGGAGAACTGTGGCGGTTCTTCCCTTATAACTACCCCGTCAGCGGCGAGCGCTACGCCCCGACGAGGGCATCGCAATGGGGGGCATCGCAATGGGGGGCATCTCGCGTTGCTCGCGGCTCCCGATAGTCGCCGGTCCGCTTCGAGGGCCGCTCACTTCGCTCGCGCCCCTCGCTACTACTCGCGGGTCGTTCCTCCCCGCTCGTGACTCCGAGGGCCGACTCCCTCACTCTCGTTCGGTCGTCGCCCCTCGCTACTACTCGAACAGGTCCTCGTGCCGCGCGGCGAGGTTGGCGTAGTCCCCCGAAGAGAACGCCTCGAACACCTCGTCCGGGTCGATGGTCGTCTCCGAGAGCGGGGTCACCTGCGCGGGGCTCCCGCGGACGAACGACTCCGCGGGCACCTCGTAGCCCGGCGGGACGACGGTGCCCATGGCCACGATGGACCCCTTGCCGATGACGGCGTCGCTGACGGTGGAGTTGAACCCGACCAGCGCGCCGTCGCGGGCCTCGGCGTCGTTGAGGACGGCCCCGTGGCCGACCATCACCTTCTCGCCGACCGTCGACGCGTGGAGGATGGCTCCGTCGCCGATAGCTGATTCCCGGCCCACTTCGACCGGCGCGACGTCCCCCCGGAGCACGCACCCCGGCCAGACGTTCGCGTTCGGCCCGACGGTCACGTCGCCGACCAGCGTCGCCTCCCGACTGACGTGTGCATACCCGTGGATGTCGGGGGTCGCCCCCTCGAACTCGTACTCGCGGCTGTCCATATCGACACAGCGTGTGGGTAATCCGAAAAGATACCGGTCGGGAGGTGGCTCAGGTCCGGTCCACGGCGTCGTCGAAGAGGGGTTTCAGTCGGCTTATCGTCTGGTCGTCGTGGGCCGCCGGGTCGACGTGGAAGTGCCCGACTGCGTCGACTTCCCGCAACTGCCCGGCGAACATGTGGAGGAACTTGAACGCCGCCTGCACGTCGACGAACTGGAGCAGTTCCGTCATCGAGTCGAAACACGCCACCAGTTGGGAGTCGCCGTCGTGGTCGGTGAGGTAGTTGTTCAGGCGCATCCCCAGCCCCGTCGGGTCGTTCGGGTTGGCCGTCGTGACGAAGACGCTGTCGGGGACGTCAACCCCCTCGGCGTCGTGGAGTCCGGCCTGATTCCCGACGGCCACGATGCCCATGCGTGCGGGCAACTCCCCGTGGTGGTCGCGCCAGTCGGCGACGAGTTCCGTCGGCGACGACGAGTAGGTCACCTGCAACACGTCGAGTTCCGCCGGCGGCGCGGGTCCCAGCAGGTCGAGACACGTCTCGCGCTTCTCGGCGCTCAGAGACGGGGCCGAGACGAGGACGTTCGTACCCGGGCGGACGCCCGTCCCGTCCATCTACTGGACCCCCCCGTCGAGCGTCGCTGTCGTCTCGCCGGCCCCCGGCGGTCGCTGGACCCGCATGTACGGTTCGTCCTCGACGTACTCGACGAGTCGCGTCGACCCCATGTAGCCGCTCGGGGACTTCTGGAGTTCGAGGTACTGGAGGCCGTTGTCGGTTAGCCACGTCTTCAGCGTCTGCCACGCGCCGTTCTCGTAGAAGGCCGCGAGTTCGTCGTCAAGCGTCGCCGGGTTGAACAGGTACATCGAAGTGTCGTCCTCGCGGTAGAGGTTCTCCTCCTCCCAGAACCGTATCTGTCTGAGTCCGTCGTCGTCGAGCACCGGCAATTGCGCCTCGACGTTGAGGACGGTGAACATCGGTTGGTCGCCGCGCCTGTCGTCGATAGTCCGGAACACCGAGGCAGGGTCGTCCGCGTCGTGTTCCTGCGGCTTGAAGACGTTGCGCTTGGTGTTCTCCCAGATGTTGGCGAAGTCGATGAGGAACAACTGGTCGTCGGCCAGCAACTCGTCCATGTCGCCGATTCGCTCGTCGATGATGCTGCGCAGGCGCTTCGGCGGGAGTTCGACCGGCGGGACGATGGAGATAGCCATGTCGTTGTCGTGGGCCTGCGCGAGCAGATTCGTCAGGATGGAGTGGGGACTCGCCTGTCCGTCGTGCTCCAGTAAGAGCGTCCCACCGCGGACGATGCCGCCGCCCATGAGGTGGTCGAGTCCGGGGATGCCCGTGGACATGTGGTCCCCGGGGACGAACTCGCCGGGGTGTGTCCGGAGTCGCGGCGAGACGCGGATACCCTCGCGGGTGAACGACACCTCGTGGACGCGCGTGTCGTGGTCGACGCCGCGCATCTTCACGACTTCCATGAAGCGGTGATAGTCGCCCCCGACGTTCTCACGCCAGAGGCGGAGGACGCCGTGGGTGTTGAACTGGACGGCGTCGCTCGCGGCCACCGTCTTGACGTCGTCCCGCAGGAGGTCCGGTTGGGACTCCTCTGCCGTGAACAGCGCCGTCGCGTCGAACTCCTCGTTGAGCAGTCGGATGAAATCGAGGAGCGTCCGGCGGAAGACGTCCTGATTCTCGCCGATAGCCGAGAGGCCGGAGACGGAGTCCAAGACGACCCGGTCGGCGGGCGCGAACTGTTCGAGGTAGCGCGTGACGTACTTCGTCTCGAAGGGGGCCGAGTAGTCTCCACCGAGCATCTGTCCCCCCTCCAGCGTCTCCAGCGTGAGTTCCCGCTCGTCCCCGCTCTCGACGGTCTGGCCGGGCGTCGCGTGGACGGACGTGACCGAAAGGTTGTCGTCGCTCAGGTCGAACGCGAAGTCCTCGAAGGCGTCCGATAGCTCGTCGAACGTCTGTTCCGTACTGATGTATAGACACTCCTCGCCTCGTTCGAGTCCCTCCTGAAGGAACTGCATGGCGAGCGTGGACTTCCCCGTCCCGGGGCCGCCGGTGACCAGTACCGTCCGCCCCTCGGGGAGGCCGCCGTCTAAGATGCTGTCGAGCGTCTCGCTCCCGGTGGGTACCGACATGTGATACGACCCGCAGTTGGACACCGCGTAATAAATGCGTAGTGCCAAACTATCAGGACTGAGATTGGCCTCACTCGATGTGGACGACGAGGACCGGCACCGGCGAACTCTCGACGACGCGTTCGGTGACGCTCCCGAGGTTGGCGACCCGGTCCCGGCCGGTCCGGCCGTGAGTGCCCATCACGACGAGGTCGATGTCCTCGTCGTCGGCGTACTGGGTGATGACCTTGTGTGGGATGCCCTCCTCCATCCGGGTGACGGTGTCGAGGCCCGCCTCCTCGCCGCCGACGGTGATGTCGTCGAGTGCGACCTCGCCCTCCTCGCGGAGGGACTCGCGCACGTCGTCCTGCGTGTCTTTGTCGGCCGCGAGGTAGAGGCGTCGGTCGACGACGTAGAGGCCGTGCAACACCGCGTCGTTGTCGCGGGCGATAGAGACGGCGTGAGCGAGCGTCTCGGTCGTCCCCGAACTGCCGTCCGTCGCGACAAGTACGTTGTCGTACATCGGCACGGCGGTACTGCGTCCCGACGGTACATAGTACTCCCTGTTGGCACGCCGCACGACGGTCCTCCGAGCGGAGCGTCGCCACCCATCGTACCCCGGGTTACCACTGTTCACTCAGCCGGTAGTCCGACCATTAGTTGTCAACTACAATACTTTTGTCAGACGGGCCCATGTGTGCTACCGTCATGCAAGGGAGCGACTTGCCGGCGGACCGGAGTGCGGAACTGTACGTTCGGTCGCTGCTGCCGGACGGCTACCGCGAGGCACAGAACGCCGTCCTCGAACGCGTGGCTGGACTGGTCGAAGGCGGGACGCTCACCGACCGGACGGTCCACGTCTGGGGAGCGCAGATTCCGGCGACCCCCGAGGCGGCGACGACGGCCGCCGGCGAGTACGCCCTCGGCCGAGTCACTATCTTCCAGGAGTGGGCGTCGGAGAACGACTGTTCGCTGGCACCGGCGTTCGAGGTCCGCGGCGTCGAGAACACCATGGCCGACGACCACTACCGCGCCATCCGGGTCCCCGCCGTCCTCCTCGTCGAGTACCACGACGGCGCCCCCGTCTGCGTCACGCCACACGCCGCCGACGGCGAGGTGACGACAGTCTCGGACCGTCTCGCGGCCCTCGAACAGGGTGAGTTCACCCGGTTCGACCCACCGGAGCGAGCGGCCGATGCCGAGCGACCGGCGCGCCCAGACCTGCCCCGCCCGACACGCGAGGAGCGCCATCGAGTGCGCGAGGAGGAAACGGAGGGCCCCGAAATCCTGCCGACCGAGTGAGAGCGTCCGCGTCTCAATACACTTATCCCCGGCGGCTATCGTATCCACGGGTATGAGTACGGTCACGGTCACGCTGCCGGACGGGTCCACGTTAGAGATGGACGCCGGCAGTACGGTCGAAGACGTCGCCTACGAAATCGGACCGGGACTCGGTACGGACACCGTCGCGGGCGTCGTTGACGGCGAGTTGGTCGACAAGCACACGCCCATCGAGACGGACGTCGAACTGGTCATCGTCACACCGAGCAGCGACGAGTACGTCGACGTGCTACGGCACTCCGCCGCCCACGTCTTCGCACAGGCGCTCCAGCGCGAGTTCCCCGAGGCGACACTGACCATCGGACCGTGGACCGACGACGGGTTCTACTACGACGTCACCGGCGTCGACTTGGACGAGGACGACCTCGAGGACATCGAGGCCGAAGCCGAGGCCATCATCGAGGCGGACTACGACATCGAACGCGAACTCGTCGACCGCGAGGAGGCCTTCGAGCGCTACGAGGACAACCCGTTCAAGCAGGACATCTTGGAGACCGAGGCCGCAGACGAGGACCCGGTCTCCTTCTACAGACAGGACGAGTTCTACGACCTCTGTCAGGGCCCCCACGTCGAGTCGACCGGCGAAATCGGCGGGTTCGCACTGCTGGAAATCTCGGCGGCCTTCTGGCGCGGCGACGAGAGCAACGAGACGCTCACCCGCGTCTACGGCACCGCCTTCCCCACGCAGGACGAACTCGACGAGTTCCTCGAACGCCGCCGGAAGGCCGAGGAGCGGGACCACCGCAAAATCGGACAGGAGATGGACCTGTTCTCCATCGACGACACCACGGGGCCGGGCCTCCCCCTGTACGAACCCAACGGCAAGAAGATTCTCAACGAACTCTCCGACTACGTCGCCGAACTCAACCGGGACGCCGGATACGACGAGATAGAGACGCCCCACGTCTTCCGCACGGAACTGTGGAAGAAGTCCGGCCACTACGAGAACTACGTCGACGACATGTTCTTGCTGGAGGTCAACGACGAGGAGTACGGCCTCAAGCCGATGAACTGTCCGGGCCACGCGACCATCTTCGACCAGAAGTCGTGGTCCTACCGTGACCTCCCCGTCCGCTACTTCGAGGACGGGAAGGTGTACCGCAAGGAACAGCGCGGCGAACTGTCGGGGCTCTCGCGGACGTGGGCCTTCACCATCGACGATGGCCACCTGTTCGTCCGCCCCGACCAGATAGAACAGGAGGTGCTGGCGACGGTAGACATCATCCTCGACACGCTGGACACGTTCAACCTCGACTACACCGTCCAGTTCGCCACCCGCCCCGAGAAGTCCGTCGGCGGCGACGAGATATGGGAGAAGGCCGAGAACCAACTCGCCTCGGTCCTCGACGAGCAGGACATCAACTACGTGGTCGAAGAGGGCGACGGGGCCTTCTACGGACCGAAGATAGACTTCGCCTTCGAGGACGCGCTGGGCCGGAACTGGGACGGTCCGACGGTCCAACTCGACTTCAACATGCCCGAGCGGTTCGACCTGACCTACACGGGCGAGGACAACGAGGACCACCGCCCGGTGATGATTCACCGCGCGCTGTACGGCAGTTACGAGCGGTTCTTCATGGTGCTGACCGAGCACTACAACGGGAAGTTCCCACCGTGGCTGGCACCGGAGCAGGTCCGCATCCTCCCCGTCTCCGACGACAACATCCCCTACTGCGAGGAGTTGCAGGACGAGTTGGGCGAGTTCCGCGTCGAAATCGAGGACCGCTCGTGGACCGTCGGCCGAAAGATTCAGCAGGCCCACGACGACCGGGTGCCGTACATGCTCATCATCGGTGACGACGAGGAGGACGCCGGCACCATCTCCGTCCGGGACCGGAAGGAACGCGAGGAGAAGGACATCGACCTCGCGGAGTTCCGCGACCACCTCGAAACGGAAGTCGACCAACAGCGGACTGCCGTCACGTTCCTCGCCGGACGGTAACCGGCTACTCGCCAGCCTCCGTCCGGTCCGACTGGGTAAGGGCGGTCGCTTTTCCGTCTGGCCGGCGAGAGTCTCGACATGACCGACTCCGACCGGACCCAGCCCAGCGACACGATGCGGGAGCGGGCTGACGACTCCACGTGGTTCCTCTGGGTGTTGTTGGACGCTGACAGGAAGTTCGTCGCCGCGCTGTTCTCGGCCGGCCTGTTCATGGCCATCATGGTCGTCGGCGTCCTCCACCCCACGCCTGGCCAGAAGTTGCTGACCCGTGGCGACCCTATCGAGACGCTGTATCAGGCGCTCATCACCGGGACCATCACCGGGGTCACGCTGGTCCTGACGCTGAGCCAACTCGTGCTCTCGCAGGAACTGGGTGCCGTCGGCGACCAGCGGGACCGGATGGCCGGCGCCATGTCGTTCCGGTCGGACGTGGCCGACACCGTCGGTGCCGGCGTCAGTCCCGCCGAACCCTCGGCGTTCCTCCGTTCGCTCGTCCGCGCCACGAAGGAGCACGCACAAGAGGTCCAAGAGGCCGTCGACACCGACGACATCGACGACGACCTGAACGACCTTCTCTCTGCGTATCTGGACTCCATCGTGGGGAACGCCGACACCGTCACGGACCAACTCGAAGGCGCGAACTTCGGCGAGTTCGACGTCGTGAAGGCCGCGCTGAACTACAACTACTCGTGGAAACTGTACGCCGGCCGGCGAATCAGACAGCAGTACGCCGACGAACTCTCGGAGGACATCCTCGACCGACTGGAGACGCTCGTCGACACGCTCGAACTGTTCGGCCCCGCCCGCGAGCACTTCAAGACGCTGTACTTCCAGTGGGAGCTGTCGAACCTCTCGCGGGCCCTGCTGTACGTCGCCGTCCCCGCACTCGCCGTCGCCATCACCTCGCAAGTCTTCTTCGACGCGCGGGACTTCACGAACCTCACGCTCGGCGTCGCGGACTCGCTGTGGATACTGGCGACGACGACGACCCTCTCGCTGCTCCCGTTCACGCTGTTGCTCGCGTACATCCTCCGCATCGTCACCGTCACCAAGCGGACCCTCTCTATCGGGCCGTTCATCCTCCGCGACACGGACCGGTCCGTGGACGTGAGTTGGGACTGAGTGAACTGAAGGCCCCACGAGGGACGAAAAGCGGCAGTTCTGCGAAAGCGGCGAGGTTCGACCCATTCCGAGGCCGAGTGGAGTCGACGGCCTCCGCTCCCGCGAGGGGTCGGGGTTCGCCACCGCAATTTATCACTTCCCCGAGCGTTCTACTCGGGCATGGCCCCGCTCTCGACGGGTGCGCTCGTGGTGTTCGCACTCGTCGCCGTCGCCCTGATGCTGTTCGTCACGGAGTGGCTCCCACCGGACATGACGGCGGTGGCCGTCCTCGTCTCGTTGGCCGTCCTCGAACCGTACACCGGGGTCCCCGCCCGGGAGGCAATCTCGGGGTTCGCCAGTCCCGCCGTGGTCACCATCGTCGCCATGTACATCCTCAGCGCCGGTGTGGAGGCGGCCGGGGTCGTCGATTGGCTCGGCGTGCGACTGGCGGCCCTCACGGGCGGCGACGAACGCCGCCTGCTCGCGGCAATCGTCGGCACCACGGGCGTCGGTGCCGGGTTCGTCAACAACACGCCCATCGTCGCCGTCTTCATCCCCCTCGTCACCGGCCTCTCGGAGCGGTACGGACTCTCGCCGTCGAAACTGCTCCTCCCGCTCTCCTTCGCGGCGATGCTCGGGGGGACGCTGACGCTCGTCGGCACCGCGACGAACCTGCTGGCCAGCGACATCTCGCGTGACCTGTTGAACGAGCCGTTCTCGATGTTCACGCTCACGCCCGTCGGTATCGTCGTCCTGCTGGTCGGGGTGGGCTACCTGCTCACCGTCGGCCGAGCGCTCGTCCCCGAGCGCGTCCACCCGGCGGCGGACTTCACCGAGGAGTTCGACATGGACCGGTACCTCGCGCAGTTACGGGTACGGGAGTCCTCGCCGCTGGTGGGCCTGACCGTCGCCGAGGCCCTCGACGGCGACGGGGTGGCCGCTCTCGTGGCCACCGAGAGCGTGTCGAGCCCGGAAGAGGAGGGGGCGGCGGCCGAACCCGAGGTCATCGACGTTGACGTCCTCCAGATAGACCGGGACGGCGAGTCGTTCTTCGCGACGGCGACGGACCGCACGCTGGAACCCGACGACGTGCTGACGGTCCGGGGGAGCAGACAGGCTGTCAACCAGTTCGGCGAGCGGTACGGCCTGCGGCAACTCCCGCGGGAGTCCGTGACCGAGGAACTGCTGGCCGAGAGCGGCCACCCCGGCTTCCTCGTCGAGGCCGTCGTCGACGGGGAGTCCCGTCTCCGGGGCCGCACCCTCGGTGACGTGGACCTTCGCTCGCGGTTCGACGTGACGGTGCTGGCGATTCGCCGGGGTGACGAACTCATCCGCGAGGGGTTCGGGGACGTCGAACTCTCCGCGGGCGACACCCTCCTCCTGCAGACGCCGATGGACGAAATCGGACACTTAGAGGAGGAGGGGTACCTCGTGTTGACCGAGGGGCCGCCGGAACTGTTCGACGTCATCCACGACGGGGAGGTGACGCAGTCGCTCAGTCCCCGGGCGCTGGTCCCCGTCGGTATCCTCGTGGCCGTCATCGCCCTCGCGGCGGTGGAGGCGATGCCGATATACATCGCCGCGCTGGGGGGCGTCGTGGCGATGGTGGCGACGGGCACGCTCAGCGCCACCCGGGCCTACGACGCGGTTAGCTGGAACGTCGTCTTCCTGCTGGCCGGCCTCCTCCCGCTTGGCGCGGCGATGCAGGCCACCGGCGGCGCGGCGTTCGTCGGTGGCCTCTTGGCGGACGTCGGCGGCGTCGTCCCGCCGCTCGCGTTGCTCGCGGTGTTCTACCTCCTGACCGCAGTGCTCGCGAGCGTCATCACGCCCGTCGCAACTGTCGTCCTGATGGCACCCATCGCCGTCGCCACGGCCGCCGACGTCGGCGCGGACGGGACGCCGTTCCTCCTCGTAGTCACCTTCGCCGTCGCCACCGCGTTCCTCACCCCGGTCGGCTACCAGACGAACCTGATGGTGTACGGCCCCGGCGGCTACCGCTTCACCGACTACGCCCGCGTCGGTGCCCCGTTGCAGTTGCTCCTCTGTGTCGTCACGACCCTCTCTGTCGCGGTCGTCTGGCCCCTCTAATCGCGGGGACGGTCAGGCCTGCTCGTCGTCTTTCAGTTCTTCCAGTTCCGACTCGACTTCGCTCTCGTCGACGTCCGGCGTCTCCACGTCGGCGGCGTCGTCGTCGGCGAGTTCCTGTTCGAGTTCCGTCTCGACGTCGCCGGCTTCGGGGTCGGCCGTCTCGCCCTCGGTCGGTTCCTCCTCGGCCTTGCCCATCTCCCGTTTCAGCGTGTCGAGTTCGGCGTCGACGGCCCCCTCCTGCTGGATGTCCTCCAGTTCCTGTTCCAGCGAGCTCTTGTCGGATATCTGGGACTCCAGCACCCCGTCCTCGCGGAGTTCGTCCATCGCCTGCGCGCGCGCCTCCATGTCCTCGGTCTGCTCCTCCGCGCGTTCGATGGCGCGGTTGACGTCCTCCATCTCCTCGCCGGCCCCGGTCATCGCCTCGTTGACCCGCGCGGAGGCCTTCGCGGCCTCGTGGCGGGCCTTCATCGTTTCCTTCTTCGTGCGGAACTGCTCTATCTGCCGCTGGAGTTCGTCCTTCTGCTCGACGAGTTGGTCCTGCTGGGACTCCAGATGGGCGATTTGTGAGTCCAGTTCCTCTATCTGGGTCATCTTCTGTTTCTTCTTCTCCAGGGCCTGCCGGGCGAGGTCCTCGCGGTCCTGCTTGACGGCCTGTCGGGCCTGGTCGTTGTGCTTCTCGACGTTCTCCTCCAGTCGGCGCTTCTGAATCTCCAGTCGCTTCTTCTGGGTCGTCAGGTCGGCGATGCCCTGCTTGACGTCCTGCAACTCGTTGCGCAACTGCTCGTAGCTGTAATCGAGGGTCTCGGCGGGGTCTTCGGAGCGGTTGAGCACCGCGTTCACCTTCGACCGGATGATGTACGAGGCGCGCGAGAGGATTCCCATGGCTCAACGTTCGGTGCTGTCGACTTAAATTTCTTCCACTGGTGTCGGCCCTGAGACGCCCGTTCGTCGCTCTCCGCGTCTCGCCCCTCGGTTCTCGGGTCGCACGACGCGCCGATAGATACTCCACCGTCGACGCCGAGGGTGTCGGCATGGGCGACCCAGTCCACGTCCCCGGCGGGCGCGACGTCGTGGCGACGCTCGACACACCGGACGCCGACCGCGTCGTCGTCGCCTGCCCGCCCCACCCGCAGTTCGGCGGGCGTCGGTCCGACCAGCGACTGCGTGCCGTGAGCGACGCGCTCTCGCCCGACGTCGCCTGCCTCCGCTTCGATTACGGCCCGTGGGACGAGGGCCGGGGTGAGCACGTCGACGCCGAGAACGCGCTGGCGTGGGCGAGCGACCGGTACGCGGCCGTGGGCCTGTTCGGGTACAGTTTCGGGGCAGGGGTGGCGCTTCGGGCGGCCGCCGAGGTGAGTGCCGACCACGCTCCCGACGCCCTCTCGGTGCTGGCCCCGCCCGCCGACCTCTCGGACGGCGACGCCGTGACCGCACTCGACGCCGTCGACTGCCCGGTGCAAGTGGTGTACGGCGAACGCGACGCCACCGTCGACTGGCGGCCGGTGGTCGAACGCGCCCGAGAACTCGGCCACGCCGTCGAGTCGGTCGCCGCGGACCACCACTTCGTCGGACAGGCGGAGAAGGTGGCCGACGGGGTGGCCGCGTTCCTCAGGGCGAACCTGTAGCGAGCGACCGGACCGAGAGAGCGCTCCCGCCGGCGGTGGTCCAGTCCAGCGCGACGACCCGGCCGTCGCCGTACCTGACCAGAACCTCCGCCTCCCCGTCGCCGTCGACGTCAGCGGGCGTGGCGAACGTCCAGATGGGCACCGAACGCTCGTAGGCGGCCCGTTCCTCGCCGGTCCGCCCGTCCAGCACCGCGACGGTGCCGCCGTTCGTCACCGCAATCACGTCCCGCGTGCCGTCGCCGTCCACGTCGCCCAGCACCGGCGCGTACGCCGTCTGACGCTCGCCGCCGCCGAGCGACGTGCGCCAGTCGGCCTCGCCCGACCCGGTGTCGACGGCCAGCACCGTGTTCCCGGCGACGCCGGCGTACACCTCGGTTTGCCCGTCGTCGTCGGCGTCGCCCACGTCGTGGATGCGCGGCGTGCCGCTGACGTTCGTCACCCACCGCCGGTCGCCGGTGGCCCCGTCGAGGGCGACCAGTCTGCCCGTACTCCCCGCCAGCACCGTCCCGTCGGGGCCGACGGCCAGCGTGGTCGCGTCGGCGTCGACGCGCCACCGATCGGTGCCGTCGCCCTCGTAGACGACGACGCCGCCGTCACCCCCGAGAACCACTTCCGAGGCCCCGTCGCCGTCCACGTCCGCGAGTCGAGGCCGGGCCCACACGGTCATGTTCGTACTCCGACGCCACGCCACGGTGCCGTTCCCGTGGGCGACGACGAGCGTTCCCGCGATGTCGCTCGTGACGACTTCCGGCGTCGTGTCGCCGGTGACGTTCCCGACCGAGGGCTGTCCGTAGCCGTACGTCGAGAGGGGGGCCCGCCACTCCTCTGTGCCCGAGGCCGCGTCGAGGACGACGACGGCGTCCTCCGTGGTGCCCACGGCCACCTCCGTCCCGCCGTCGCCGTCCACGTCGGCGACGGCCGGTTGAGTGAGCGCGTGGGTGAAACAGTCCTCCGCTGGGACCGACCACCGCCAGCGCGTCGCCCCGTCGCTCGGTCGGAGTCGGACGAGCGAACAGGAGTAGGGGCCGATGGGTTCGGCGTTGGGGACGGCCGCGACGGGCGCGACGATAGCGTCGCCGTGGGGACCGACGCCGACGGCGTGGTGGTTCACCTCGTTCTGCCGGGCGGTGTCGCTCACCCACGTCTGCGTGAGCGCGCCGCTCTCGGCCGTCACCCCGGCGACGGCGACGCCGAGGAGCGCGCCGCAGCAAAGCAGCGCCGCGAGGACCGTCCGGGGTCGCATTGCCGGCACTCGACGCCGACCGAGCATAAGGTCGGCTATCGTGTGCGCGCGGCGGGCGAGAGCGGTACGTACTTGCCCGACGGCCGGGTAGTGACGACTATGGACCGTCGCCGCTGTCGGGCGTTCGCGCTCGCAGTCACGACACTGGTCGCGCTGGGATTCGCCGGCACCGCCAGCGCCCACGGAAGCGTCGGGGGCGGCATCGAGGCGCCGATACCGCTGTGGCTCCTGTACGCCGGCGCGGGCGGCACCGTCGCCGTCACCGCCGGTTGGGTAGCCGTCGGGGAGCGAGAAACCGACAACGACCGCGACACGCCGTCCCTCGCCGTCCCGTTCTGGGCCGCACAGACCCTCGTGAACGTCGGGCGGGCCGTCGGCCTGTTCGCGCTGGTCGCCGTCCTCGCGAGCGGCGTCCTCGGCCAGCAGATACCCTCGGAGAACGTCGCGACGGTGCTGTTCTGGCCGGTGTGGCTGAAGGGACTCGGACTGGTCGCCGTCGTCGCGGGAAGCCCGTGGCGCGTCCTCTCGCCGTGGGGCACCGTCTACGCCGGTCTCGCACGACTGGAGGGCGGCCCACCGGCGGTGCTGGGCGAGTACCCCGAGCGCCTCGGCCACTGGCCCGCCGTCCTCGGGTTCGCGCTACTGGTCGGCGTCGTCGAGAACCTAACGACGCTCCCGCGTTCGCCGCGCCTCACTGCCGCGCTGGTGGCCGCCTACGCCCTCGTGATGGTGGTCGGAGCGCTCGCGTACGGTCCGACGTGGCTCCGGCGGGCCGACGCGCTGGCGGTTCTGTACCGACTGCTCGGACGGGTCGCGCCGATACGCGTAGACCGGGC
The DNA here is from genome assembly GCF_056934455.1 of Haloarcula sp. H-hyl6. NCBI lineage: Archaea > Methanobacteriati > Methanobacteriota > Halobacteria > Halobacteriales > Haloarculaceae > Haloarcula > Haloarcula sp. H-hyl6. Next base: position 2,415,691 of record NZ_JBRIIK010000001.1, on the reverse strand, counting down.
CGGTGGCGGCTACCGAGTTTCGCTCCGGAGTCCGTGGCGCGCCTGTACCCGCACCGTGACCGACGACTCCACGGTGGCGTTCGTCGTCCTCGCCCTCTACACGGTCAGTTTCGACGGGGTAGCCGAGACGGCGGCCTTTCGAGCCCTACTGGCCGCCATGCCCGACGCGCTCGGTCCGACACCCGCCGCAATCGCCCTCTACCTCGCCGGGTTCGCCCTGTTTCTGGGGAGCTACGGGGCCGCCGTCTCGCTGGTCGACGCCGCCGCGGGCGAGGGGCGGGCGACCCGCCGGACGGCGACGGCGTTCGCCGCCTCCCTGCTCCCGATAGCGGCCGCCTACGAAGTGGCCCACACCTACCCCTTCGTCCTCCGGAACCTCGGGACGCTCACCGACCTGACGACCGGCGGACTCCTCTCGCCAGCCCCCGTCGCCGGCCTCTCGCTGGCGGCGTTCTGGGGGTCGCAGGTCGCCCTCGTCGTCGTCGGGCACCTCGTCGCCGTCGTGGCCGCTCACGCCGTCGCCGTCGACCGGTACGGCCGCGCGGGGGGTCGTCGGGGACACCTCCCGCTGGTCGTCGCGATGGTCGGCTACACCGTGTTCTCGCTGTGGATAATCTCGCAACCGGTCGTGACTTGAGGCGGGTCACCGACTGGCTCCCGTACGACGGACTGGCCGGACCGCTCGTCCTCGCGTCCGCCGGTGCGTTCGTACCAGACTGGCCGTCCACATCGGCCTCCTCGGTCCGGGTGACGAGGAGTGAGGCCGGGCGTACGCTTACAATACCTCACGGACAATGGTGAGATATGGCCACAGCCGAACCACCGTCACTCGGCGGACGGGCCAGTCACGGTGCCGTCTCGCTCGCCGCCGGGTTCCTCGCCGGCCTCGCACTGTTCCTCGCCGTCGGCGCCGCGAGGGAAGACGCTGTCTTCTCTGCGCTCTCGCTCGCGTTGGTCGTCGCCGTCAGCAGGACGCTAGCCGGGTGAACGCACCTGAAGCGCCGCCCGGGGTCGGGACACAAACGTCCAGTCGCTGACTGACAGGGCGTGACGAACGAGGGGTGTCCCGAAACCGTTTTGACGACACACGGTCCACCGTCGGTATGCCGACCGAACCCGAAACGGACTACGACCCTGAACTGGGTCGGAAGTTCATCTTCGTCACCGGTGGCGTGATGTCAGGACTGGGGAAGGGCATCACCGCCGCCAGCACGGGTAGGCTTCTCAAGAACGCCGGGTTCGACGTTACAGCGGTCAAGATAGACCCGTATCTGAACGTCGACGCCGGCACGATGAACCCCTTCCAGCACGGCGAGGTGTACGTGCTCAAAGACGGCGGCGAGGTCGACCTCGACTTGGGGAACTACGAGCGGTTCCTCGACATCGACATGACCTTCGACCACAACGTCACGACGGGGAAGACCTACCAGCACGTCATCGAGAAGGAACGCGCCGGCGACTACCTCGGTCGCACGGTCCAGATTATCCCGCACATCACCGACGACATCAAGCGCCGAATACGGGAGGCCGCCGAGGGCAACGACGTCTGTATCATCGAAGTCGGCGGCACCGTCGGCGACATCGAGGGGATGCCCTATCTGGAGGCCCTGCGCCAGTTCGCCCACGAGGAGGACGAGGAGGACATCCTCTTCACCCACGTCACGCTGGTCCCCTACTCGAAGAACGGCGAGCAGAAGACCAAGCCCACGCAACACTCCGTGAAGGAACTGCGCTCTATCGGGCTCCAGCCGGACATTCTGGTCGGCCGCTGTTCGGACAAACTCGACATCGACACCCGCGAGAAGATAGCGCTGTTCTGTGACGTCCCCACCGAGGCCGTCTTCTCGAACCCGGACGTCGACGACATCTACCACGTCCCGCTGATGGTCGAGGAGGAGGGGTTAGACGAGTACGTGATGGAACGGCTCGACATCGCAGACGAGGCGCTCCCCGAGGACGAGCGTGAGAACCGCTGGCGCGAACTCGTCACCCAACAGACAGACGGCGACGTCGACGTGGCCCTCGTGGGCAAGTACGACCTCGAAGACGCATACATGTCCGTCCACGAGGCGCTAAAACACGCCGGACTGGAGAAGAACGTCGACGTGAACGTCCACTGGGTCAACTCCGAGAAGATGCCCGACCACCACGAGGAGCGGATGCGAGAGGCCGACGCCATCGTCGTCCCCGGCGGCTTTGGCACACGTGGCACGCAGGGCAAGATAGACGCCATCCGGTACGCCCGGGAGAACGACGTGCCGTTCCTCGGTCTCTGTCTCGGCTTCCAGATGGCCGTCGTCGAGTACGCCCGGAACGTCCTCGGGCTAGAGGGCGCTCACTCCGCCGAACTCGACGAGGACACGCCACACCCCGTCATCGACATCCTGCCAGAGCAGTACGAAATCGAGGACATGGGCGGGACGATGCGACTGGGCGCTCACGAGACGGACATCGAAGCCGGGTCGCTCGCCGCCGCGCTGTACGGCGGTACTTCCTGCACCGAGCGACACCGTCACCGCTACGAGGTCAACCCCGAGTACTTCGACCGACTCGAAGACGCCGGCCTGAAGTTCTCCGGGCGCTCCGGGAACCGTATGGAGATACTCGAACTCGCGTCCGACGACCACCCGTACTTCATCGGGACGCAGTTCCACCCCGAGTTCCGCTCGCGCCCCACGAGGGCGAGTCCGCCCTTCGTCGGGCTACTGGAGGCCGTACTGGGCGACGACCCTCACGAGGTCGAGTCCGAGGAGGTGAGCCACTGATGGTGGACGTCGAGGAGTTCATCGAGGAGGCCAAAGCCGAAATCGCCGACGAGATAGGCGACAAGCACGCCGTCATCGGCCTCTCGGGCGGCGTCGACTCCTCCACCGCCGCGGCGCTGGCCTACGAGGCCATCGGCGACCAGTTGACGGCGGTGTACGTCGACACCGGCCTGATGCGGAAAGGCGAGACCGAGGAGATTCGCGAGACGTTCGACTACATGGACTCGCTCCGCATCGTCGACGCACAGGACCGCTTCCTAGAGGAACTGGAAGGCGAAACCGACCCCGAGGAGAAGCGCCACATCATCGGCGAGCAGTTCATCCGGGAGTTCGAGGAGGTCGCCCGCGAGGTGGACGCCGACTACCTCGTCCAGGGGACCATCTACCCCGACCGCATCGAGAGCGAGGGGACCATCAAGTCCCACCACAACGTCGGCGGCCTGCCGGAACGCATCGACTTCGAGGGCATCGTCGAACCGATGCGTGACCTCTACAAGGACGAGGTCCGCGAGGTGGCCCGCGCACTCGATCTAGAGGAGATAATCTCCGAGCGGATGCCGTTCCCCGGCCCCGGTCTGGCCGTCCGCATCATCGGCGAAGTCACCGAGGAGAAACTCGAAGTCGCCCGCGAGGCCAACCACGTCGTCGAGGAGGAACTGGAGGAGTACGACCCGTGGCAGGCGCTCGCGGCCGTCATCGGGAAGGCGACCGGCGTCAAGGGCGACAACCGGGTCCACGGCTGGGTCGTCGCGGTTCGGTCCGTCGAGTCCCGCGACGGCATGACCGCCCGAGCGCAGGAACTCGACTGGGAGACGCTCCAGCGGATGCAGTCCCGCATCACGGGTGCCCACGAGAACGTCGCCCGCGTCGTCTACGACGTCACGCACAAACCGCCGGCGACCATCGAGTACGAATGAAGGTAGTCATCGTCGGGTCAGACCCGGACGGCATCACCGACGCACTCGAAGCGGAGGGTCACACCGCGACCGTCGCCGACGTGGGCAACCGCCCCGGACTGGAGGAGGCCGGCGTCCACGACGCCGACGTCTACCTCCTGACGGAGATGGCACAGGCGACTTCCATCGCCGTGGCCAAGGACCTCAACCCCGACCTGCGCGTGGTCGTCTACGCCGAGGGGTCCCTGCCCGACTTCGCCAGCAGACAGGCCGACCTCGTCGTGGACCCGAACCTGCTTCCGCCCGAGGCCGTCGCCGAGGAACTGTAGGCGGCCCTCGTTCTCACACCGTCGTCGCCAGTTCCGCCAAGCGGCCGCTCCCGTCCCGCTTGAACGGGACGCCGTGACCGACCGCCGCCGCGTCGAACGGCGGGACGCGGTCGACCAGTTCGCGGATGCTCCGTGTCACCGCGCCCGTGTCGTAGCTAATCAGCCACGGTGAAGGCGTCAGTTTACCCCGGTTCTCCCGAACGAGGTCGCCGAGGAACGCCACCGACAGCGCCTCGCTGACGTAACAGACGTGGCCCGGCGTGTGACCGGGCGTGTGGTAGACCGTGAAACTCCCGACGGTGTCCCCGTCGTCCAGCGGTTCGACCGGATTCGTGGGCGCTGACGCGAGGCGACGCGTGACCCGTTGGAGCGCGCCCTTGTGGTTCGAGACGGGCGGCTTGTCCGCGCCGGTCACGTACGGTTCGTCGGCCGCGCCGACGTAGATTGTCAGGTCCACGCCGTCGAACGCCGAGAGGCCGCCGACGTGGTCCACGTCGTAATGGGTGACGAGGATGCGGTCCAAGTCACGCAACTCGAAGCCCGCCTCTCTGACGCCGGCGACGAGCGAGTTGCCGTGCCACGGCATGCCGGCGTCGACCAACGTGAGCGTCCCCTCGTCGTCGGCGAGGTAGGCGTTGGCTCCCGAGAGGTCGTACCACCAGACGTCGTCCGTGAGCGGCGTCACCATACCCGTGCGTTGGACCGCCGGCGTCAAAACCCTTCTTCGGGCGCGACCCACCACGGCGAGAGCAGCCACAGTCACGGTGGCGGTGTCACGAGGGGAGTCCCCCCACCGATGTAGTCGTCGACCGGCTCGTAATATTATATATCAGGCTCCGAAAGCGCTGTGTATGGGAACGTTCGGGGATGGTTCTGACGAGGACCGGGCGAGAGAGTTGGCAGCAGCCGCGTACGGTGACTCCGTGACCGTCGACCGACTGACGACCACGTCGACGGGGATGCTACAGAAGGACGTGCTCGCCGACGAGCCCCTCCTCTCGTATCTCGGACCGGACGAACAGCCACACTGCTACCTGTACAACGACACGAAGGGGATAACCCGGAACGGGACTACGGTCGGCGGTGGCAACGACGCCTCGTACCGGAGCATCTGTCTCGTGACCGACCAGCGCGTTCTCTTCGTCACCGCCGGGTCGAGGGGCGAGTCGCTCTGGCCGGGCGCAATCACCGGCGTCGAAGCGAGCGACGGTCGCATGAAACACCGACTGACGCTCACGACCGCGGAGAACGAGTACACCTTCTACGCGAACAACTCCCTGAGCGACGACGAGTTACACCAGTGTCGTCAGTACATCGAAGACCTCGCAGAGGCGACGCCACCACGGGAAGACGGGGCGGAGACGTCGGTCGTCGAGGGTCTCTCGGGCGTGTGGACGGATACACTCGACGAGGGGCCGGTAGCCGAGGAGGCGCTCGACGCCGAGCCACAGGGCTCGTACGTCACGAGAGCACGCTACGAGAAGGTCAAAGGCATCCTCGACCCGGGCGAGACGGTCCACTTCATCACGCGGGGGTCGACGGTCGACGTCGAGGGGTCCAGCGCCGGCAACTCGCTGTTCGGGGACGACCGCAGTCGCAAGAGCGGCACCAGCGGGTGGGTCCGTGCCGTCGTCACCGACAAGCGCGTAGCCATCAAGATTCCGCAGTTCCTCGGGACCGACGAGCGGTCGGTCCCCTACAGCAGTATCACCAGCGTCGACCTCGATACGGGGTTGGTCAACAAGCGGTTGACGCTCCAAACGGCGGGGCAGACGTATCACATCGAGGCTCACGACCCCGGAAAGGACGAGGTCCGCCGAGCTATCAGGTTCGTCCGCCAGCAGGTCGCGGCGGCGAACCAGCCACAGGTCGTCCAACAGGAACCGGCCGAGACGGAGCCCGACCCGCTCGAACAGATAGAGAAACTGAAAGAGCTCAACGACGCCGGTGCTATCAGCGACGAGGAGTTCGAGGAGAAGAAGCAGCGCCTCCTCGACAAGATTTAGGCCGGTCGTGGGGTCTCGAACGCCAGTTCCGGCGTGGGTAAGCCGTCGTGGGCAAATCGGTGGCATCGTCCCTCACGGGTCGGTTCTCGGCACTCGCGGGCCGTGTCGGCGCTACCGTGACATCGGATGGCGGCGTCTGCGGGAACCGGCAGCGGGTTAGCAACTCCGGGACGAGGACCGGTATCCGGTTCACTCGTCCATCGCGTAGGCGAGTCGGTGGGGCACCAGCGTCAACGTGCGGACGATGGCGGCGAGGGCGACGAAGATGCCGACGAGGATGTGCGCGATGCCGCCGAGTTTCAGCCAAAGCAACAGCGACGGGAACTTGTGGATGGTCGCGAGTTGGCTGTTGAGCAGGGTCGCACCGGCGCGGTCCGGGCCGCCACCGGCGAGGCTGTGGGCCGTCTGCGTGGCGAAGAACTGGTCGACGAGCGGGTGGAACTGCGTGAACTCGAGGAAGAGCGCGGTCCCGACGAGCAGGTATCCGACGGCCACGAACCCGGCGCCGACCACGAGCATCTTCTTTATCGACCCCATCGTCGAGAGGATGGTCTCGGGACTGTACGTCTCCATCGCGGGTGGCGTTTCGGTTGCCATGACGTACTGAGAGACGATAGGTTACTATCTAAAATTGGGTTACTAAAGCATACCCACCTCGAAACCGCGATAGAGTTATATACGGTGAGCTATCCCTCAGCTCAGAACGGGAGCTGTGACCGCAGGTAGTGGTATCCGGTCTTGACCTTCGAGGGCGCCCGGATGCGGTCCATCTCCGCGTCGGTCAGTTCGAAGTCGAAGACAGCGAGGTTCTCGGCGAGGTGGTCGCGGCCGCTGGCCTTCGGGATAGCGGCGACGCCGTCCTGTTGAACGAGCCATCGGAGCGCGACCTGTGCCGGGGACTTGCCGTAGCGGTTGCCTATCTGGACGAGCGCCGGGTCCTCCAGAACGCCGCCGCGGGCCAGCGGACTGTACGCCGTCAGGAGGACGTCGTGGATGCGACAGTAGTCCAGCAGTCGCGTCTGGTCCCAGTAAGGGTGGTACTGCACTTGGTCGGTGAGAATCGGCGCGTCGGAGAGTTCACGGGCCTCGTCGAGGAGCGACGGCGAGAAGTTGCTCACTCCGACGTTGCGGACCAGTCCGTCGTCCACGAGGTCGTTCATCGCGCCGATGGTCTCCGACAGCGGCGCCATCCACGGCGTATTGGGCCAGTGGACGAGCAGGAGGTCCAGATAGTCTGTGCCGAGTCGGTTGAGGCTCTCCCGGGTCGACTGTCGGACCCGCCGGGCGCTCCGGTTGCTCCCGTCGAGTTTCGTCACGAGGAACACGTCGTCGCGGTCCACGTCGGCGGCGTCGATACCCGCGCCCACCTGTCGCTCGTTGCCGTACGCCTGCGCGGTGTCCACGTGCCGATACCCCATCTCCAGCGCCGTCCGGACCGTCTCGTGACACTGCGGGCCGGTCAGTTGCCACGTGCCCAGACCGAGCGCGGGGACGGACTCGCCTTGCACCGCAATCGTCTCCATACCCGTCGTTGGGGGGCGACCGGGAAAACGACGGTGGCGATGGAGGTCGTGAGAAGGCGACCGGAGCGGAGCGTCGGGCAGTCGTGACGGTGACAGCCGATGCCGTCACGAGGAGAGACTGGTCGGGCGTGCCGAAGTGGAGGGGTCGTCCTGTGACGGACGGGCGACCGAGTGCGGGGACTCAGAACGGCAGACCGAACGCGGACGTGTGCCGGTCTAGCGCTCGATAATCGTCCCGCCCGCGCCGACGGCGACGTCGACGTGCCCGCGGACGACGGCCTTCAGGTTCTGGCCGGTCGGCGTCTCGTTCTGGGTCCACTCGCGGCCGAGTTCGTACGCCTTGCCGCCGCCGCCGACCGTGTAGCCGTCGTCGTCGCCGTCGGTGACCTCGACGTCGCGCAGTCCGGCGTCGCCGGTGTCGGACGGCGTCCACTCGCTGCCGTCCCAGTGGAACACCATCCCGCCGCCGCCGGAGACCCAGACGTCGTCGAAGCCGTCCGAGTCGACGCCGTAGAAGTTGACGTTGGCGTCGGCCAACCCTATCTTGGTCCACGTGGCCCCGTCCTGCGTGCGGAAGACGGACTTGTTGCCGTCGACGATGTGACCGCACCGGTCGTCGAAGAAGTCGACGGCGTTGATGGCCGACCCGGACCCCGGCGTGACGTACTCCCACGTCCCGGTCTCGCCGTTCTCGAAGGAGTGGTACATCTTCCCCGAGTCGCCGGCGACGTAGACGTTGGCCTCGCCGGCCGCTCCCGTGACCGAGACGTCGTTGAAGTTGTTGGTCACGTCCATGGGGGCGCTGTGGTCGGTGAGGACGCCGGACTCGACGTCGTACTCCCCGATTGCGCCCGAGGACCCGACGAACCAGAGGCGCTCCCCGTCGTCGGTCACGTCCGCGCCGTAGAGACTGTTCCCGTTGCCGGTCGGGCCGCCACCGAGGATTTTCTGCCAGCCCAGTTCCGTCCGTTCGAGGACGACGCCACCGCCGGCAACGGCGTACGCTCCCGCGTCCGTGTGCGCCACGTCGTAGAGCGTGTTACCCGTCGGCGACTCGACGACCTCCCACGGACTGCTCGCGGCGGCAGGCCCGGAGAGGGCGGCCGTGCCCATCGCGGCAGCGACTGACACACCGATACCCTTCAGGACGCCACGTCGGGTGGCTTCGCGTTCGGACATTGCACCCGGGTCGTGGGACGAGTGCCACTTCAATGGTCAGAGCGGTTAAGCCGGTTTTTCGCGGTTTTCGGCCCGTGGAACCGCATTTTTCTCGCCGAAGACGCGTCCGAACCGTTCGATTCCCCGTACTCGGCCGCAGTCAGTCGTTTACACCCGATTAAACGGTCTAAAACGAACGAAATCGTCACAGGGTTCATGCCAGTCCGGTCGGCGGCGGTTGGTCTCGGTGGGCGGCCCCCTCGCTCGCGCGGTCCCGAGTCACTCGCGCAGGTGGTCGACCAGTTCCGGGGCCTCCGTCGCGATTATCTCGTCGACGGCGAGGCTCGCGACCTCCCCGTCGGCCGGCAGGCAGAACACGGGCGTCCCCTCGGCGATACCCGCGGTGGCACGCACCGCGACGATGCCGGTCCCGATGTAGTCGAACAGGAGCGTGCGGAACGCCTCGCCGAACCCGGGGAGCGCCTTCTCGAACAGCGGGTGGACCGCCTCGACGGTCACCTCGCTGGCGGCGATGCCGACGCCGCCGCCGGTCACCACCACGTCCACGTCCTCGCGGCCGACCAGCGTGTCCACGGCCTGCTGGACGCCGTCGTAGTCCCCGCGGAGTCGCTCCTGCGCGGTGACGGTGTGGCCCACGGACTCGACGGCCGTCACTATCGCCTCGGCCGTGGGGTCCCCGCCCTGTCCGGTCGCCGTCCCGACGGTGACGACGGCCACGTCGACGGGAGTGACCGCCGGCGGCGTCGGTTCCGAGTCTGCCCGCGTCTCCGACGCGCCAGTCGCCACCTTCGACCCCGCCGCGCCGGCGGGAGACGGGGCCTCGGACGACGCCGAGGCCGATGACTCGCCGGACGTGCGCGACTCTCGGTCGCTCGCCGCCTCGTTCCCCTCGTCGGTGTCCGCTTCGGTGGCCGCCTCGGCCGCCGTCGAATCCGACGCTCCCGCGCCACCTTCGGCGAGCGGGTCGTCTCCACCCGTCTCGGTCCCTCTCGCGCCCGAGTGCTCCCGACGCTCCGCGTCCCCCGTCGCCTCGGTCTGCTCGGGGCCGTCGTCGGTCGCCTGTTTCCCTGCCTCGGGGGCCGTCTCCGAGGGGTCACCGGAAGGGGCGTCGGTCGGCTCGTCTGCCCCGTCGCTCCCCTCCTCGGACCGGTCCGCCTCCGTCTCCGCCCCGTCGGGTTCCTCCGTCTCCTCCTCCTCGTCTTCGCCGAGGCCGCGCCGCGTGTCGCGGGACTGGAAGTCGACCATACCGGCACGAGGGCGTCGCCGGGGTAAATGTTTCTGGCTACCGTCCGGAGAGTGCCGGCAGTCGCCGTATTATTCACCCAGCCAGAAACTTTATCAATCGAACACGAATCGGATTTCACATGGATAGGGTCTACCACGTCACGTGCCACGAGTGTCAGTTCGAGGGGTTGTTCGAGGACCACGCGACGGCACTCGACGAATGGAACGCGCACGAACGGGACGAGGACCACCGCGTGAGCCTCCTCGAAATCGACCGCCCGTCGCCGCGCAGGCCCGCCTGAGCGGCGGACCGCCAGCGTTTTGCGCGCGCTATCCCGACCTGCGTGTATGCAGACCGTCCAGTACAGCGGCTACGGGGTGGGCCACGTCGTCACGGCGGGTGAACGCGATGCCTGAGGACGAGGGCGTCACCGTAACCCCCGACGACGGCGATGAGCGGGCGGACGACGCCCAGAACGACGGCTACGTCCACCGACCCAGCGGCGAACCGCCGACACAGGCCGAGACGAGCGGCGAGTTCGGCTGGGAGGGGTGGGCGCTCGTCGGCATGATAGTCGTGGGCTTCCTCCTGATTCCCGTCGCCATCCTCGTCCTGCCGGCCGCACAGGGGGTCGTCCGGTCGCTGGGACTGACCCTCAGGGCCGCCTATCTGGCGCTCCCGCTCGTCCCGGCGTTCCTGCTGGGGGCCGTCGCGGTGTGGTCGGCGCTCCGCTCGCGGCGCTCGTAGTATCGCCAGCGATACTGGGCCGAGAACGTTTATTTGCGAGTCTCCCGAGCGTCGAAACAGATGCTGCTGTCTCCCCTGTCAGTGGTCCTCCTCGCGGCCGTGGCCGGGATGGGCGTGGCCGTCCTCGTCTGGCTCCACCGCGACAGCCCCGGTGCCGGACCGCTGGCGGCGTTCGTCGTCGCCGCGAGCCTCTGGGCCGTCGCGAAGGGGGTGGAACTGGCCGTGCCGGACGTGCCGACCATGGTGTGGCTCCTGCAGGTCCAACTGACGCTTTCGGTGGTCATCCCCGTCGCGTGGCTCGCGACAGTCTTGGAGTACACCGGTCACCCCTACTGGCTCACCCGTCGCCGGGTCGCCCTCTTGCTCGCCGAACCCGCCGTGTTCGTCACGCTGGTCTGGTCCAACGAGGCGCACGGACTGGTCTGGACCGCCACCCAGACGGCCGTCGTCGCCGAGGGGAGCGCGCTCCTGCCGGTCTGGGGACTGGCGCGGTGGGGTCACCTCGCGTACATGCTGGCGCTGGTGCTCGCCGGCGGCGTCCTGCTCGTCCGCCAGATGTTCCGGACGAACCAACTGTTCCGGAGCCACAGCCTCGCGCTACTGGTCGCCATCACGGTGCCGACGGCCGCCCAGTCGCTCCACGCGCTCGACCTCCTCGGGACCACGGTGGACCCGACCAGCCTCGGCTACGTCGTCTCCGGCATCGTCCTCTCCGGGGCCATGTTGCGCGGGCAGTTGCTGGACGTCGCGCCGGTGACCCGTGACCTCGGCCGGGAGGCCATCTTCGCGGAGATGGACGACCGGGTCGTCATCGTCGACGAGAGCGGGCGCATCGTCGACGTGAACGCGGCGGCCGCGTCGCTGTTCGACGCGGACCCGGCCGCGCTCCCGGGCCGGTCGCTACGAGCCGAACTGCCGGCGCTGGCCGAGACAGTGCCCGAGGCCGGCGAGGGCGCACAGACCGAGACGCGACTCGCCGGCGACGGCGGCGTCCGGTACTACGACGTCCGGGTGACGCCGCTGTACCGGGCCTACGGCGTCGTCTCGGGCCACCTCGTCAGCCTGCGCGACGTGACCGAGCGCCGCCAGCGCGAACAGCGAATCGACGTGCTGAACCGCCTGCTCCGGCACAACATCCGCAACGAGATGAACGTCGTCCGGGGGAACGCGGACCTCCTGGCCGACAGGGTCGCGGACGCCGACGACGAACGGCGACTCGACCGAATCGTCCGGACCGTCGACGACGTCGTCGACCGGAGCAACAAGATAGGGCGCGTCTCCGAGACGCTTGAGAGCGAGACCCCCCGGCCGGTCGCGCTCCGACCGCTCCTCGTTCCGGTGGTCGACACCGTCCGGAGCCGCAACCCCGAGGCTGACCTCTCGCTGTCCTGTCCCGAGGACTGCTGGGTCGAGGGCGGCCCGTCGCTCACGCTCGCCTTCGAGGAACTGCTCGACAACGCCGTCGAGCACAGCGACGGGCCGCCGACCGTCGAGGTGACCGTCGAACCGCCCGGCCCGGACACCGGCGTCGTCGTCTACGTCTCCGACGACGGCCCCGGCATCGAACCCTACGAACGGGAGGTCATCCTCGCCGGCGAGGAGACGCCCCTCCAGCACGGGTCCGGCGTCGGCCTGTGGCTGGTGAAGTGGGTCGTCCGCAACGCGGGCGGGACGCTGTCGTTCGCCGAGGGACCGGGCACGACCGTCGAGGTAGAACTGCCGGCGGCCGACCCGGTCGAAGACGGCGACCCGGTGCCGGACGACCCCGACGCGTCGGTCTCGCTCCCCCCGGACCGGTGACTACCACGGTTTCGGTTCCCGGTCGCGCCAGAACTGGCCGCCCGGCCCGTCGGGTCGGAACCGCGCCAGCCACACCGGGGTCTCCGCCCCTTTCTCCGGGGTTCGCGGCGCGGACTGCTCAGTCATGTCGGTCTGGACGTAGCCCGGGCACACCGAGTTCGCGAGCAGTCCCTCGCCGCCGTACTCCCCGTCGAGGTAGCGCGTCAGCCCGTTCAGGCCGGTCTTCGAGATACGGTAGGCCGGCGTCCCACCGGACTGACGTTCGGTGATGGCACCCAGCCCCGAGGAGACGTTGACGACCCGACCGCCGGGTCGGTCGAGCAGTAGCGGGAGCGCGTGTTTCGTCAGCACCGTCGGCCCCCGGAGGTTGGTGTCGAGAGTCCGGTCGATGACCTCGGTTGGCATCGAGTCGAGCGGTTCCCGCGAGTCCATCACCCCCGCGTTGTTGACCAACACGTCGAGACGGCCCGCTTCGTCGGCGATGCGGTCGACGGCGGCCGCCATCTCCGCGTCGTCGGTCACGTCGAGTTCAACCGGGCGGCGGTCGCTCGCCGCCACGTCGTCTGGGTCTCTGGCACCGACGTACACCGTCGCGCCCCGGTCGACGAGGCCGTCCGCGATGGCTCGCCCGATGCCGCGGGTCGCGCCGGTGACCAGCGCGACCTGCCCGTCGAGCGAGTCGTAGAGTGGTACGTCCATGCGCCCGCTACGGCGGGACTCCGGAAAAGCTAGACGACCCCGGCCATCAGGAGCATGACGCCGAACCCGGCCAGCGCGACCACCGGTCCGGCTATCGCCACTCGTGGGACGTTGCCGGCGAACTGCCCGAGCGAGGGGTTGCCGGCGTGCGCGACGGCGATGGGGGCCGCGAGTCGGCCGCCCTCGACGCGACCCACGACGGTTACCTCGTCGCCGGGGTCGACCCGCCGCTCCAAGACGGGGCCGTCCGTCTCGCCGACGAGGAAGCCCAGACTCGCGCCGTCGGGGTCGACCCGGACGCCGCCGTACTCGTCGGTCACCTCGAAGGTCGTCCCCGTCCGTTCGGCGTCGAGCAGTTGCTGCGCCCGGCCCGTGTCGGCCGCCGCGGCGTACGTCTCGCCGCCGGCGACGTGGCCGGCCTCCGCGACCAGTACCGGGTCGCCGCTGTGCGGTGCCGCCACCGTTCCAGCGACTGGTTCGGCGGTGCCCGTGACCGCCGCCACGCCGTCGGTCGGCAGGTCGCTGGGGGCGACGTGGGCCGCGTCCCGGAGCGTCGTCGCGGTGCCGTAGTGACGGCCGCCGTGGGCGGTCATGAACGTCCCGACCACCAACGCGACGAGGCCCACGTGGTACAGCGAGAGGTCGTACCGGCCCTCGATGGCCGGCGGCGACCCGAGGGCGTAGGTACTCGTGACGAGGGCGACGACGAGAACCGTCCCGCCGACGAACAACACCGTCCGCTCCCGGTCGGCGGTCAGATACGCGAACAGGCGCGTGCCCTGATACCGGTCGACGGCGACGAGGAGGACGGCGACGAGCGCGAGCGGGAGAGCGAAGTCCCAGAGGAACCCACCGAGCATATCCCTCCTGCTTTCCCGGCCCGTAAAAAACTAGCCTAGCGCTCCTCGTCGCGGCGCATCGCTATCTCGAACCACGGGCACAGACGGAGTTGCCGGTAGTACTCGGGGTGTTCCCGCAGGCGGTCGTACGGGACCCACATGACGCCGTCGACCTCCTCGGGGTTCGGGTCCAGCGAGGTGTCGGTGAGGGTGGCCTGCAACACCGCACAGACCTCCCACTCCAGCCCCGCGTTCTCGTAGTACCGCTTGTACTCGAAGCGGTCGGTCACCCGCAGGTCGTCGTACTGGTCGGGGGTAACGCCGAGTTCCTCTTCGAGGCGCTCCTCGGTCGCCTCCACCTGCGTCTGGCCCTCGACGGGGTGGGACGCGACGGTGCCGTCCCAGTGGGTGTCCCAGAGGCGCTTGGTGGCCGCTCGCTGGGCCAGCAACACCCGGTCGTCCTCGTCGAACAGCAGTGCGGTGAACGCGCGGTGACGGACGCCGTCGCCGGTGTGGGCCTCGAGGCGGTTGACCAGACCCTCCTCGTTGTCGTCGGCGTCGACGGCGATGACGTCCTGCTCGGCGTTCTCGTGTGTCTCGTCCGCGTCGGTGCTCATGTGGCCTACAAATCTCGGAGGGGATTCTTACACGCTTCGACTTCCCGCGCCTACCGCAGGTCCTCGACGAACTGCTTGACCACCTTCTCCTCGGCGCGGTGGAGCGTCTCGCTACAGGTTGACTTGGCGATGCCGACGCACTCGGCCAGTTCCGTCAGCGAGCAGTCCCGCGGCGTGTCGTAGTACCCCTCCTCGACGGCCGCCGAGAGCAGGTCCAGTTGGCTCTCGGTGAGCAACTGCTCGGACTCGACGTGTTGCTGGATGCGTTCGACGCTGAACGGGATGCCGAACTCCGAGAGTTGCTCGCCCAGTTCGGAGAGGCGGTGCTGTGGGGCCGTTATCTCCCAGACGGCCTCTCCGTCTTGCAGGGTGAAGGGCATCTCCAGCGGAATCCCGGACCCCTGTACCGGGAAGAGGAGCAACGGGGTGGACGTCTCGAACTGAATCAGCGCCGTCTCCTCGCGGTGGGAGAGTATCTCCATCGAGAGGACGCCCTCGCGTGACTCGACGTCCCGCAGGACCCCCGGCAGGTCGTCGGCGGTCACCTCGGCCAGTCCGACGCCCGACTCCTCGCCGGGGAGGGCCGCGAGGATGCGGAACGTCGCTTCGGCGTTGCGCCGCGAGACGTCGCCGATCCAGATGTCGTCCGGTATCGTGAGAGTGAGTTCTGCACGCGGCATGGTTCTATCCGAATATATTCGGTCGAACGGCAGGGCAATTTGTCCCGAACATGTTCGGGTTTTCGCCCGCCGTCCTGAAGAACGTATCGGCGGTCCGTCACACGGGGTCGAGGCGGCGACCGTACGCCGCCAGACAGCGCCGGGCCCGTTCGAGACGGGCGGCCCGTCGCTCGTCCGTCCGGGCTTCGAGCCGCCGTAGCGTCGCTCGGAGTCGCGTGGCCTGTCCCGCGTCCGGCGGTTCCGGGTGCACCTCGGCGAGGTACCAGAGGCGCGCGGCCACGTCGTCGAGTCGGTCCTCGACGCCCGAGTCCGGCGGCGTCTCGATGGCTCGCAGCACCGCCCGGTTGGCTCGTCTGACGAGCGCTCGGCACATATCTCTCCCGTGGGCACACGACCGCATGAAAGCCGACCCGAAATCGTTCGGGGCCACCGAACCCTTATCTCGCTCGCCGGTCGCCATCCGGTATGGAACGCGTCTCGCTGACCCGCGTCGTCGACGCCGACGAGGAGGCCGTCCGGGCCGCGATGGCCGACGTCGAACCGTTCATGACGGCCACGGGCGTCGACGAGGTGGCCGTCGAGGGCGACACGCTCCGGATGCGCAACCGGATGGGACTGTTCGAGATAGAACTGGACCTCGAACTGCTCGACGTCGACGACGTCGCGCTGGCTTACGAGCAACGCGAGGGCGTCTTCGACTCGATGCGCACCGAGTACCGCGTGGCGAGCGTCGCGGACGGAACCGAGGTGACGGCGACGACGGAGTTCACCGCCCTCGACCTCGCGGTCATCGGTCCGGTGCTCGACAGCACCGTCGTGAAGCGACAGCGCCGGAAGGAACTGAACCGCCAGCTCGACTGGCTGGCGTCGCGCGTCGAATAAAGACCCGAACACCTTCGGGACAGGACACAGCGGTGCGGGAGCGCAAGTGCCGACCATGAGCCACGCCCACGAGGACAGGCCGTCCGTGACCGACGAGATTCACGACAACTCGTGGTCGGCGAATCTCGAAGGCCCGGCCCACGCCGAGGACCGCTCGCTGGTGGTCGCACAGGCCCGGGAGGCCATCGAGAAGACCACCGCCGGCAACCACGTCAACCTCGTCACGCACGCCGCCCACGGCCACCCGGAGACGTACCTCTACGACCCGCTCAGAGAGCGGTTCGGTGACCGCGTCGACCTGACCTACGTCGACCAGTGTGGCTGTGGCGGCCACGTCGTCCGAGCGCGGGTGAGCGAGTGATGTTCGGGGAGATGGACTTCGCCGAGCGACCGCTGGTGCTCATTTGGGAACTCACGCAGGCCTGCGAACTCGCCTGCAAGCACTGCCGGGCCGACGCCCAATCCCGACGCCACCCCGACGAACTGACGACGGCGGAGGGGAAGGCCCTGCTGGACGAGGCCCGCGAGTTCGGCGAGGGACAACTGGTCGTCCTCTCCGGGGGCGACCCCTTGGCGCGCGACGACGTGGCCGAACTCGTCGACTACGGCACCGAACAGGGACTGCGGATGACGCTGACCCCCAGCGGGACCCACTCGCTGACCCGCGAGCGACTGGCGGCACTTGACGAGGCCGGCCTCCGACGGATGGCCCTGTCCATCGACGGCGGGAGCGAGGCCGCCCACGACCGCTTCAGAGGTGAGTCGGGCAGTTTCGAGGCGACGATGGACGCCGCCGAGACGGCCCGCGACCTCGACATCCCGCTACAGGTCAACACCACCGTCTGTGCGGAGACAGTGGAGCAACTGCCGGCCATCCGCGAGGTGGTCGCGGACCTCGGGGCCGTGCTGTGGTCGGTGTTCTTCCTCGTCCCCGTCGGCCGGGGACGCGTGTTGACCCCCATCGACCCCGACCGGGCCGAACGGGTGATGGAGTGGCTCCACGAGGTGAGCGACGAGGCCCCGTTCGGCGTGAAGACCACCGAAGCGCCCCACTACCGTCGCGTGGGGATGCAGGCCGACGACGGCGACGACGGCGTCCGCCGTCGGATGGGCGTCCGCGCCGGCAAGGGGTTCGCGTTCGTCAGTCACACCGGCGAGGTGTACCCCTCCGGGTTCCTGCCCGAGTCCGCGGGCAACGTCCGCGAGGAGAGCGTCGTCGACGTGTACCGGGACTCGACGCTGTTCCAGCGCCTTCGCGACGACGACGCCCTCACCGGGAAGTGCGGGGCCTGCGAGTACCGCGGGGTCTGTGGCGGCAGTCGGTCGCGGGCCTACGCGACGACGGGCGACCCCCTCGCGGCCGACCCGCTCTGTGCCTACGAACCCGACGGGTTCGAGGGGGCGGTCCCCGACCAGCACCCGGCCGATTGAGGGGGTTTTTCACGCGCTGGGAACGCGCTCCCCCCGTTTTACGTGGGGGACGATGACATACGGGTATGACCGACTCGGGCATCAGGGTCGAACTGTCGGTGGATTCGCCGGGCGCCTGCCCGGTCGCGGCCGTCTCCGAGGAGGCCGGGACGACAGTGACCGACGTGGCGCGGAGCGCACCGCTGGAGGAAGGACAGGTCGTCGAGGAGTTCACCACGGACGGCGGCGTCACGGCCGTCGAATCGCGCGGCGACGTGGACGAGGTGTTCACCGCTGGCGACGGCGGCCGCTACCGGTTCGAACGGGACCGTGACGGCTGCGTCTGTGAGACTGTCGAGGAGTTCGCCTGTCCGGTCGCGGACATCCGCGCCGAGGGGGGGCAGTTGCTGTTGACGTTCCACGCCCCGGACGTCGACCGCATCCGCGCTATCGTCACGCGACTGAAGGAGCTCTACGACGGCGTGTCGCTCCGCTCGCTCCGCCGCGACGGGGAGACGGACCCCACGGATTCGGTCCTCGTCGACCGGAGCCGTCTCACCGACCGCCAGCGCGAGGTGCTGGAGACGGCCGTCGAGATGGGGTACTTCCGCTATCCGAAGGGAGCCAACGCCAGCGAGGTGGCCGAGGCGCTCGACATCTCCGTCTCGACGTTCGCCGAGCACATCGCGGCGGCCCAGACGAAACTGCTGGACGCCATCTTGGAGGCCTGACTCAGGCCGCTTCGCGCCGGAAGGCGGCGAAGACGAGCCACGCGTACAGCCCCGCACCGACGACGCCGACCCACCCTCCGAGCGAGGCCAGCACCGTCACGCCCGCGAGGAGGCCGACCGCCTGCCCGAGCAGTCCCCCGACCAACAGCGCCACGGCGACCCGCGCCGTCCCGTCGGAAGCGAACGGCCACCGACCGACGGACGGCGGGTAAAACTGGAACGTCGCACCCACGATTGTCAACCCGAGAAACCCCAGCACCATCAGCCGGTAGTGTGCGGTCACCACCGCCGGGTCGCGGCCCGTGAGTGCGGCGACGAGTCCCAGCGCGACGCCACCGAGTCCGGCGAGCACCGCCAGCAGGACGGCCCAGAGACCGACCCGACGTCGCTCGGACCGCGCGAACAGGTCGAGGTACGCCACTGCGAACCCGACGACGGCGAACGCTTCGAGAGCGCCGCCGACGAGGAGTACTGACCGGTCGAACAGGCCGACCGCGAGTGCCGCCGGCGCGACTGCGCCCGAGACGAGCACCACCGGAACCAGCGGCCGCCGCGGGTGTTCGACGAGAAAGCGCGGGAACAGGCGGAACCCGACGCCGAACACCAGTAGGGCGGCCGTTCCTGCCGCGAGGAGGTGCGACACCTGCTGGACAGCCAACGACGGCCCGCCGGACCCAAAGAGTCTGGTCAGCGCCGCGACGGCGAGGTAGCCGCCCGCCACCGGGACGACGGCGTTCGCTCGGCGGTCCACGGGCCGACGGGCGGCCTTCGCGTCGCCGGTTCCCGTCGCGGCCCCCGTGAGGTTGTCCCTGACCGTCCACCCGAGCGTCACGAGGAACCCGAGGGCACCGAGTGCCCAGAGGACGCCGCCGGCGGGTCCGAGCCACGACGTCCCGGCGGTCCCGGGACGGGCGCTAGCGGCGGCCATCGCCACCGTACCGCCTACCGAGAGCGCCGCGTGGAGCGCTAGCGGCGTCGTCCAGCGAAGGTCCCGGTCGAAGAACGTCGGGACCAGCGCGTACGCCTTTCCGAACAGGACGTTGAGGACGAACCCGTACAGGCCCAGCGTGACGACCGTCCGGCGGCCGAGACCGCTCGCTATCGCGAGGTGCGTGGCGAGGAAGAACGCGGCCCCGACGGCGACGAACGCCCGACTCCACCGGGAGACCCCCCGGGCGGTCATCTCACTCCGGTTCGACGTAGACGTGCCACTCGTCGTCGGCTATTCGCTCGGCGTCGTGGGTGTACCCCCGCTCCTGTAACACGCCGTACAGCGGCACCGGTTCGAAGCTGTTGACGAGTTTCAGGGTCTCGTCCGGGCCGAGGTCCGACAGCGCGTCCATGATGTGTGCGAACGGCTCTCCGTCGACGCGCCGCACGTCGAGTTCGTGCACGCCCGGTCGCTCCTCAGAGGACATACGCCGACAGACGAGCCACGACTGTCAGACGCTTGTGCCGAACGTGTTCGCCTCGGTGAACGCCGCGGCCCCGACGGCGGCACCGCAGACGGCACACCCGGACGCAAGCAGGCGTTCGCGAGCGCCGTCGTCGACGGCCACGCGCGTCCCGCATTCGGAGCAGGTGAACCAGTAGTCCGCCACGGTGTCGAAACTCACCAGCGGCGATACGAAAGCGACCCACCCCCGATTCTACGGGCTTTTCAGGCCTTCGAGCGCGGGCAGCACGCCGTCGGGGGCCGTGGGCGCTCAGACTCGTTCGTCCTCGTCCGTCTCGACCGCCCACGAGTCGGCGCCGTCGGTCGCCACCGGTTCGTCGTCGCTCCCGACCGTCGGCGTCCCGACGTCGGGGCCACCGGAACTCGCGAGAGGCGGTTCGCCGTACTCCTCCTCGTAGGCGTCGCCGAACCCCTGCGCCCAGATGTAGAAGATGGCCGACTGGCCCGCGAACACGAGGAACGGCACGGCGAGGTAGCCGACGATAGTGAAGCCGAGGATGGTAGCGGCGGCCTGCATGAGCACGTTGACCACGAACGCGAGGGCGATAGCTTTCAGCATCGTCCCGTTGGTGACGAGCGTCCGAAGAACGCCAACGTCGAACCCGGCCGAGATACTGTCCGTCCGGACGAAGTTGCCCGTCACAACAGGTAGAACCACTGCGAGCGCCAGTACGCCGACGAGGTAGAGGAGGCCGCCAATGAGGATGCCCAGAATCGACAGCCCTCCGACGTCCGCCCCCACACCAACCAGAACCAGCCCAAAGAACGGAATCCCAGCGACGAGAAGGACGAGCACCGTGTACGCCACCACGATGACTGCGTGTTTGAGGCCGTCAACTGTCAGGCCGACGAGGTCGGCCTCGCCCCACTCCGGCGGGTTTACCGTATCTCCGCCGAGTACCCGGCGCATCACTTCGAGCATGTAGCCGTTGAACGTGAACGCCGGAACGATGAGGAACGCACCCGGGAACAACACCAGTCCACCGATGAGAACCCGCTTCAGCCAACTCTCACCTTGTGTCTGATACTTTATACTGTCTTCAATCATGTCATGTTAGCAATCTTCGGAGGAGTGTAAATAACTTGTGTCATCTACAATAGGATTTAGACTGGCCAGTAATGTTCCGAGAGGGGCCGGATGGCCATCGCTGCTCATTCGGAACGACCGACGACGGCGAAGGACTGCTCCGCCCGCTTGTCCACGAGGTCAGCGTACCGGTACGCGCGGTTACAGCGATTGCAGTACACCGTCGGCCCCTGTTTGTCCCGCAGTTGGTGGTGGTGTCTCGGACACATCATCCGCCACTCCTCCCGCAGTTTCTCGGCTATCGACTCACTCATACGTGACCTCCGGTGTCGTTCGTGGTGCGACGGGCCGCGTGACCGTCGGGTCGTCCTCCGCTGTCGACATGTCCGCCGAGAGGGCGACGACGGTAAAAGGGGTCAGCCATGGGTGCGGAGCGAAAGTGAAAGTGGACGACCGACTAGCCGTCGGCGTCAGACGGTCCGAACGACACCGTCGCTGGCGGTGTGTCGTGTGTCGAGATGAGATGGCTGGGGAGTTTTGACCCCATTTTCGCGCCGGCACAAAACCGGGCGAATTTGGGATGGGCCAACTCGGATTTGAACCGAGAGCCTCCCGGTTATCAGCCGAGCGCTCAACCTGATTGAGCTATTGGCCCAGGCGAGCGCATCTTGGTGTATCCGAGGGGTATAGAAAAGGGTAACGTTTCGAGGCGCGATTCGTGAGAAACCGCAACACGGAGTCAGTTGTCGCGGTCCTCGAAGTCGACGTCGGTGGCGTCGTCCGGGTCGAAACCGGCACCGCCGGCCGAGCCACCGCCAGCGGGACCGCTCGGGCCGCCGGACCCGGGCGCGGGGCCCTGTCCGTCCTCGTTCGGGAAGCCGCCGATGTACACCTCACCGCTGGCGAAACCGCCGGTCTTGGCGTCGATGTACGGCCGGACGACCCAGCGCTGGGTCGCCGCGCGAATGGGGTAGCGGGTTATCGGAATCGCCAGCAACAGGCCGACGGCGTCCGTGACGAGGCCGGGCGTGAGGAAGAACGCGCCGGCGGCGATGAGGAGGCCGCCGTCGACGAGTTCGTTCGTCGGCACCTCGCCGGTCGCCAGTTTCCGCTGGATAGACTGGAGCGTCGCCCTGCCTTCGGCGCGGACGAGCAACATCCCCACGAGCGCGGTGAGGACGACGAGCGCCACCGTCACCAGCGGGCCGAAGAAGGGAATGGCCACTGTCACCAGCAACACGATGTCGAACAGCGGGATGAGCAACAGCAGCCCGATGACCCGGAGCATACCCCCGCTTGCAGGTCAGGCCCCAAACGCCTTTCGAGAGGTGGCGAGGAGTCGAGCGAGGCGGGAGCCCTCGAAACGACACGGGGACGACTGCGCCGAAGGCTCACCCGCGCTCGTGGACCCGGACCGTGACGGGTTCGGTCGGGGAGAGCGTGATGCGCATCCCCAGTTCCAGCGGCGGTTCGGTGACGGCCTCGAACCGGAACCGCTGGGCGAGGGCCGCGAGCGCGAGTTTCGCCTCCATCCGGGCGAAGCGCATCCCGATGCAGTGGCGCGGGCCACCGCCGAAGGGGTAGTACGCGTAGTCCGGAAGTTCGGCCTCGAACTCGTCGGTCCAGCGGTCGGGACGGAACTCGTCGGGGGCGTCGTACCAGCGCTCGTCGCGGTGGACGAGCCACTGCGGGATGGTCAACTGGGCGTCCGGTTCGACGTCGTAGCCGCCGAGCGTGACCGGACGGGTAGGCTGGCGGAACGTCGTGAACGCCGGCGGGTAGAGCCGTAGCGTCTCGGTCAGCACTCGGTCCAGATACGGCAACTCGAAGAGGTCCGCGGGCGTCGGGTCCGTGCCGTCGAGCGTCGCGTCGAGTTCCTCGTGGAGGCGGCGCTGTGCGTCGGGGTGGGTCGCCAGCAGGAACCACGCGTAGGTCAGCGTCAGCGCCGTCGTGTCGTGGCCGGCGACGAGGAACGTCAGGAGTTGGTGGCCCAGTCGCTCGCGGTCCATCGTCTCCTCGTCCAGCGAGAGCAACAGGGAGAGGACGTCGTCGCGGGCCTCCCGTTCCGCGGCGGCCTCGGCCTGTCGCTCCGCGATGATGTCGTCTAACGTCGCCTCGAAGGCCGCCCGCGTCCGTCGGACCCGGCGGTTGTTCGGCGTCGGCACCCACAACGGGAGGTACGCCGAGATGTTACCGGGGTCGACGCGGTGACGCAGCGCCGTCAGGAGCGGTTCGAGCGACGCGGCCGTCCGGTCGATGTCCACGTCCAACAGCGTCTTGCCGAGCACCCGCAGGGTGTAGGTCCGCATCGCCGGCAGCAAATCGACGCGCTGGCCGTCCGTCCACTCGTCGGCCGTCGCCACGGCGAAGTCGGTCATCGTCTCCCCGTAGGTGGCGATTCGCTCCCGGTAGAACGCCGGTTGGAGCGCCGTGCGTTGCTGTTTCCACTCCTCGCCCTCCAGCAGAAAGAGCCCCTCGCCGATGAACTCGCCGAGGGAGTCCCGGAGGAGTTGCCCCTTCTCGAAGTCCCTCTCGTCGGTGACCAGCACCTGCTCTACGAGGTCCGGGTGCAACACGAAGTATCCCGTCGTCCCGGCGACGTTGAACCCGACGACGTCGGCGTCGGCCCGCGCCGCCTCGTCGTAGAACCCGAGCGGGTCCCGGACCATCGAGAGCGTGTTGTCGAGGAGGGGAACCCGGCCGAGGCGCGGCGGTCGGTGGCCGGGCGTCACCGGGCCGCGCACCTCGGACTGGGCCTGTGGAGGACTCATAGGGCCGTCTACGGCCGTGTGACGGATTGTTCTTTCGTTCCACTCGCGGGCGGGCGGAAGAAGCGTCGGCGCGACCCGAACGCACACTCGACGGCCGCGGGAGTCACAGGCCGACCCGGCACCCGGAGTGACAGCCCATTTGTACGCCCACCTCCGACCACCTCTATGGACGAGTTCGCGGCGGACACGAAAGTCGAGTGGCGCGAGTGGGGGCCCGAGGCGTTCGAGCGCGCCGCCGACACCGGCAAGCCGATACTGCTCTCGCTGACCGTGCCGTGGAGCGCCGAGTGCCGCGCGATGGACCGGGGAACCTTCGGCGAACCGCGCATCGCGGCCAACGTCAACGACGGGTTCGTCCCGGTGCGCGTCGACGCCGACCGGAATCCGCGGGTGCGGGAACGCTACACGATGGGCGGGTTCCCCTCCACCGTCTTCCTCACCCCGGAGGGCGAAGTCATCAGCGGTGCCACGTTCCTCGGGCCGAACGGGTTCCGGGGCATCCTCGACAGCGTACGGGAGTCGTGGGACGCCGAGGGGACCGCCGCGGGGTCGGTTCCCCGGCAGTTACAGGACGAGGCGCCGCCGGCCGGGGAGTTGCGTGCTCGCATCGAGGAACACATGATAGAGCAGTTGCTCGGCGCGTTCGACGAGGAGTTCGGCGGGTGGGGGTCGGACGTGAAGTTCCCGCTCCCGCGCACCGTCGAGTTCGCGTTGGTTCGGGCCCGGGACCAGGCGACGCGCACGCTCGACGCGATACAGACGCACTTGCTCGACACCTACGACGGCGGCTTCTTCCGGTACGCCGCCGGACGGGACTGGTCGAACCCCCGGCGCGAGAAACTGCTGGACGAGAACGCGGCGCTCGTGCGGGCGTTCGCCCACGGCTACCGCTACACAGGCACGGAATCGTACCGAGAGAGCGCCCGACAGACCGTCGAGTACCTCTCGACGGACCTCTGGACGGGCGACGCCTTCGCCGGGAGTCAGGCGGGCGACGACGACTACTACCACCTCGGGCCGACCGACCGCGAGGCGGCCGACGCCCCGCACGTGGACGAGACGGTGTTCGCCGACCGGAACGGCCTCGCTATCGACGCTCTGCTGTGGTTCCACGCCTACACCGACGACGAACGTGCGCGCCGCTACGCCGTCCGGGCCCGCGACCACGTCCGCGAGACCCTCGTCGAAGACGGCGCAGTGGCCCACTACGACGACGAGGCGAGCGACACCGGCCTCCTCTCGGACCACGCCCAACTCCTGCAGGGGTTGACGACGAGTTGGCAGGTGCTCGGGGACGGCGGGCCGGCCGAGGCCGTCGCCGACTGGACTATCGATCACCGACAGCAGGCCGGCGGCGCGTTCCGCGACGGTCCAGACACCGGTGCCGGCCTCTGCGGTCGGTCGCTCCACCCGCTCGACGCCACGGTCGAACTCGCCGACGCGCTGGTCGATTTGGCCGCGCTCACCGGCGAGGACCGCTATCGGGCCGTCGCCACGGACGCCGTCGAGTCCTTCGCCGGCGCGGCCGAACGCATGGGCGTCGAGGTGGCCGGGTACGCCAGCGTGGCCGCCAGACTGCGGGACCCGCAGACGCTCGTCGTCGGCACCGAGGCCGGGACGGACCTCCACCGGGCGGCGCTCCGCCTCGCCGACCACGAGACGACGGTGGTCCCCGACCCCGACGGCGACGGCGTCGCCCGACGGTACGAAGGCGAGACGGTGACGGCCGAGGGCGAGACGCCCGCCGAACTCGAAGCCGCGCTGACCGAGTCGTAGAGGCGGTCGGGGAGCCGACCGACCGGGGAAGTGTTAGCGTCGATAGAGAACGGCCGGAAACGTTCGGCAACGGTAAACCTGCGATGAGTTTTTAGTGTAGCACCGTCACGTGTCTGTATGGCGAGTCTGAGAGACCTCGGCCTCTCTGAGTACGAGGCCAGAGCGTACCGGTCCCTGCTGGAGACGGGACCCACAACGGCGAAGGAGTTGTCACGGGCTAGTGACGTTCCGATGGGGCGCATCTACGACGTGCTCAACAGTTTAGAGACGTACAACCTCGTGCGGAGTCAGACGGCGAGTCGACCCAAGAAGTACGTCGCCGTCGAACCGGACACCGCGCTGGACCGCCTGCTCGACGACAAGAAGCAGGAACTCGAAGCGAAGGCCGAGCAGTACGAGGACATCGTCGACAACCTCTCGGACCAACTGGAGACGGCCGACCCCGTCGAGGAACCGTTCTGGACGGCGGCCGTCGGCCCCGAGGAGACGATGGACCTCCTGTTGGAGCGACTGGCCGCCGCCGACTCACGCATCGTCATGGTCGGGTCCTCACCGGCCAGACAGGTCGACATCATCGAGGCCACCGAACGCATCGTCGACGAACTGGTGGCGGCGCTCGAACGGGGCGTCGAGGTGTCTCTGCTCGTGCGTCCGGACCTCTTCGAGAGCCTCCCGTCCGAGGCCAACCGCGAGTACTACGAGCGCCTCTCGCCGTACGAGAACTACCACGCCCGCGCGACGCCGAACATCACGACGACGTTCGAACTCATCGACGACGCGGAGGTGTGCATCGAGGTGCCGCATCCGCTCGGGAGAGAGGAGACGTTCGGGGTCATCGACCTCAAGGACCCGGACTTCACCGCCGACATCAGCAAGGCGTTCGACGACCACTGGGAGGAGGCGACGACCATCAACCCGCCCCGACGTAGCGAGTGACGCCCCGGAGCGGGCCGTCTTCGGTCGTTACGCGTCGAGTTCGGCGCGCAGGTCGCCCAGTTCCGCCACGCGTTCGGCGTGAGCGTTGTGCTGGTGAATCGACTCGTCGTTGGACTGTTTCATCGTCACGATAGCGTCGTCCGACAGGTCCGGGAACTCCTCGACCACGCCCTCGGCCATCGCACGGACGCAGTCCTCGACGAACTTCGCGTCCTTGTGGGCCTCGTAGGTCATGTGGTCCTCGTCGGGTCGCTTCGCGAGGTTGTAGATACGGGCGCTCATCGAGTCGCGCGCCACCTCGATGAGTTCGTTCAGGTCCACCTCGGGTGCGCCCTCGCTCTCGACGGTGAGGGTGGCGTGTCCACGCTGCGAGTGGCCGGCCTGTGGCATCTTCTCGAGGAACTCGTCGATGACGTCGTCTTCGACCTGCAGATTCCGGAGGGTCTGTCGGGCGCGGGACGCCGACATCCCCTGTGAACAGGGACAGACCGTCATCCCCGTGACCCGGGCCCCGATTTCCTCGCTGGTGCCGTCTTCGGTGGCCGTCGCCGAGGCGATGATGTCGGCCGTCGACTGCGTGGCCACGTCGCTCTCCGGCGTCTTCTCGTGGGTGACGTATTCCGCTTCCATCCGGACCTCGGCCTTCGTGGTGTAGTCGTGTTTCTCCAAGAGGAGGTCCGCGGCGTCGCCGCAGACGTCCTCGACGCGGTAGGCCTGTTCGGAGACGGCCGTCTCCAGCGTCTCGTCGATGACCTCCATGTTGCGGGACATGTCCGCTCCCTTCCGCCACGACGGCAGGTCGACGTACACTTCGAACTCCGCCATGAGCACGATGGGGTCGCGGTCTCGCCGCCCGAGTTTGACGAGTTTGTCGACACCCGTCACACCCACGCGGTTCAGACCGACTGTCACGTCCGGACTCGACGCCTGCACGTCCGGGAGTTGCTGACTCATTGAGCGCTCTTAGGACGAGACTCGGTTAGTGCTTTCGGAACCCGTGGTTTCCGCAGTCTCACTCCGTCGGACCGGCACGGACCGGGCCGCAGACCTCGGAAAAGAGTCGTTCGTAGTCCGTCTCGTCGAACCCCGCGACGATGTCGTCCAGTGACTGTTTCGCTTCGGCGAGCGACGCCTCCAGCGACTGGAACTCCTCGCTCGCGTCGAGTTCCGCCTGCGACTTGCTCGCGGTCAGCGCCGCGTGTTTCGCCGTCAGCGCGTAGTACTCACGGAACTGCTCCTGATAGGCCGAACAGCGGCGGAGGCGCTCGACGGTCCGAAACAGCGTGTCTCGCGAGGTGGGCTTGACCACGTAGTCGTCGAAGGGCATCTCCACGATGTCGAACTCCGGGTCGACGGCCGTCACCATCGCCACTCGCGCGTCCAGCCCCCGTTCGCGAATCGTCGCGAGTACCTCGTCGCCCGATACGTCCGGCATCCGGCGGTCCAGCAGGACGACGTCCACCGACGAGTCCAGCGCCGACAGCGCGTCCGCGCCGCTGTAAGCCGTCTCGACGTCGTATCGCTCGCGCAACTGGCCCGCGTACGCGTCCGCCACGTCCGCCTCGTCGTCGACGACGAGGACGGTTCCTCCCCCGCCAGACGTCATGTGTTCACACGGAACTTGAACCGAATAGCGACAAAAGGATTCCGGGACCAGTAGTCTCGTTGACTCGTCTGGCGTCCTACTCGCCGACGATGTCGTCGTATCGCGCCCCAGTCTGTTTCAACGTCTCCGTCGAGTACAGGCGGTCGTGGTCGAAGGGGAGATACTCCGCGGCCAGTTCGTCTATCTTCGCCTCCACGGCGTCGGCCTCGCGGCCGTGAATCATCGTGAAGAGGTTGTACGGCCAGTCCTGTTCGGGCCGGCGCGGTCGGTGGTAGCAGAGCGTGACGTAGGGGAGTTCGCCGACTCGTTGGCCGAGTTCGTCCAGTCGCTCGTCGGGGACGTCCCAGACGACCATGCAGTTGTTGTCGAACCCGGTGGCGATGTGGTTGACCACACAGCCGATGCGCTTGATACAGCCGTCCTCCCGCAGGCGTTCGATGGCCGTCAGCACGTCGTCCACGTCGGCGTCGACGGCCGCGGCCACGTCCCGGTAGGGGGTCGCCGTCAGCGGGAACCCCTCCTGTATCTCCAGTAAGAGCGCCCGGTCCAGCGCCGAGAAGTTCGCGGTGGCGTCCTCGCTGATGCGGGTGGCGCTGGCGTCGGTGCCCTCGATGGACTCTCTGGCGAACCGGTCCCCGTTGACCACCGGGAACTCGAGGTCGATGTAGTAGTCGGTCAGCATCGGCAGGACGAGCACCTCACATCCGGTCCGGGCCTCGACGTCGGCCAGAATCTCGTCCCGTTTCTCGCGGGACCCCGCGGTGACGACGAACCACATGTTCCACTCGTGGTCGCGTGCGTAGTTGTGGTTCACCTGCCGGTACCCGTTGATTACCTCGGCCACCTCCTCGAAGCGGCCCTCCGGGGCGGCGACGGCGGCCAGCGTCGACGACCCGATGACCGGCGGGTTCAACACCGGACCGAACCGCCGAAAGACGCCGTCTTCGCGGAGTCGCTCGACCCGTTCGAGGGCCTCGGCCCCGGAGATGCCCAGTCGCTCGCCCACCACCTCGAAGGGGCGCTCGCGGACGGGGAAGTCGCTCTGGAACTCGTCGATGAGAGCGGCGTCCACGTCGTCGATGCGCTCGCGCCAGTCACCCGACCGGAGGCTCATTGCCCGGAATTAGGAGCGAATCGGTGTATCACTTTCGGGAGCGACGCGGATTCCCACGACGTGGGACCGAAACACAGGGGCTTTCAAACTCGGTCCCGAACGAGTTCGCATGGCACAAGCGACCCGTGAGTACGGCGAATGGCCCCTCAAACGGCTGATGACCGAGGTCGTCGGCTCCGGTCACAAGTCCGCCGACGACATGACCCGCGAACAGGCCGCCGAGGCCTTCCGGCGCATCCTCGACGGCGAACCGGACCACACCACGCTCGGCGCGTTCTGGCTGGCCAACCGCTGGAAGCGCAACACGCCCGAGGAACTGGGGGCGTACGTCGACGTCATGGCCGAGGAGTCGGTCGTCACCGCCGAACCCGACGCCGACCCCGTCGACTGCGGGGCCAACTACGACGGGAAGGGGCGGTCGGCCATCTTCGGCGTCGCCGCCGGCCTCGTCGCCGCCGCCGCGGGCACACCCATCGTCGTCCACTCGGGCGACCGGGTCCCGACACAGAAGCAGGACGCCTACAAGCACGTCCTCGACGAACTGGGCGTCCGCACGGAACTCGCTCCCGAGGAGAGCGCCGACATGGTCGACGACGTCGGCTTCGGCTTCTACTACCAACCGAACTTCAACCCCGGCATCCACGCCCTCTACGACCGGCGGGACAACATGGGCGTTCGGACGTTCGTCAACACCGTCGAGACGCTGGCGAACCCCGCCGGCGCGAGCGTCCACCTCGGAAGCTTCTACCACCTCCCGTTCGCCAAGAAGATGGTGCGCACGCTGAAGAACGCCCAGTCCAGCACCGTCGAACGGGCGCTGTTCTTCCAAGGGATGGAGGGGTACGACGACGTGCGCCCCGGCGAGACGGTGGTCGCCGAGTGGCCCATCGAAGGGGCGGACAGCGACGACGAGGACATCGCGGACTTCGAGATTCGTACCGGCGAGTTCGGCATGGACGTCACCAGCGAGGACCTGCAGGTCAAGGACGTGGCCGAGGAGTCCGCGACCATCACCGAGGCGGTGCTGGCCGGCGAGCGTGACGACGGCTTCGCCGACGCCGTGGCGCTGAACGCCGCCCTGCGCATCTACGCCCGCGAGGACGCAGACAGCATCGAGGACGGCCTCGAACAGGCCCGGACGGCCATCGAAGACGGCAGTGCGGCCGAGACGCTCGACGCTCTCCGCGACTTCTGAGCGGACCGGGGACGCGCCGAGCGACGAGGGCGATTCGACCGCCGTCCCTCGATTCGGCTTTCGTTTAGCGACACAGGTTTAGCTCGTGGTCCGCTAGTACCGGTGAGACTGGTTGACGCGGGACGACGTCTCGTGTCAGTCGGACCCACACCAAATGAGCGACGACCCAACCATCAAAGCACTGTACGCGCAGACCATCCCCTCCGTCCTCTCCGTGTACGTCACGGACCGGGGCGACGACGGCCGGCGCGGCGGCGCCGGGTCCGGGTTCGTCTACGACGACGAGTACGTCGTGACGAATCAGCACGTCGTCGGCGACACCGACTACGTGGAACTGCGCTTCCACGACGGCGAGTGGCGTACCGGCGCCGTCGTCGGCACCGACCCCTACACCGACCTCGCGGTGGTCCACGTCTCGGACCTGTCCGAAGACGCTACCCCCCTCCCCGTCGCCGATGAGAACCCCGAACCCGGCGAACGCGTCGCCGCCATCGGCAACCCGATGGGACTGGACGGCACAATCACCGTCGGCTACGTCAGCGGCACGAACCGGTCGAGTCCGACCGGGAACGGGTTCACCATCCCCGAGACCATCCAGACGGACGCGGCGGTCAACCCCGGCAACAGCGGTGGGCCGTTGCTCACCCTCGACGGCACCGTCGTCGGCGTCAACCGCGCGAAGGGCGGGGACAACATCGGGTTCGCCGTCGCGCCGACCATCGTCTCGCGGGTGGTCCCCGCCCTCGTCGACGACGGCGTCTTCCGACCCGCGTACCTGAACGTGCGGACCATCGACGTCTCGCCGACGGTGGCCGAGGCCAACGGCCTCGACGAGACGGCCGGCGTCCTCGTCGTCGACGTGGGCCGGGAGTCCGACGCGGCGCTCCGCGGGTGTGACCGCGTCGTCCGAACGCGGGGCCGCGAGGTGCCGACCGGTGGAGACGTCATCGTCGGCGTCGACGGCGAGTCGGTCCGCTCGACGGAGGAACTGACGAGCTACCTCCTCACGGCCACCGACCCCGGCGACATCGTCGAAGTGACTGTCCGGCGGGACGGCCGGCACGTCACGGACAGCGTGACGCTCGGCGAACGGCCGCCCCCGGAGACGCGACGCCGCGGCCGGAGACGGGGCGGACGAGGCCGCCGCGACGCCGACTCGAACGGAGACTCACGGCGCCGTGACCGCGGTCCACTCACGCACTGACGCCCCGTCGGAACGACTTTTCGCCGGCGGGCCGAACAGCCGGTGATGCCCTCGACCACCACTCCCGACGCCGAGTGGACCGTCCCCGACGACGACGCGGTGTGGTCGCACACGTTCCTCGAGACGAACGGCGTCTGGTTGCACGCCGTCACGGCCGGCCCCGAAGAGGGCCCCCTCGTCGTGTTGCTCCACGGTTTTCCGGAGTTCTGGTACGCGTGGCACCATCAGATTCCGGCGCTGGCCGAGGCCGGCTATCGCGTCGTCGCTCCCGACATGCGCGGGTACAATCTCTCGGAGAAGCCCAAAGGCGTCGACGCCTACCACGTCGACGAACTCGTCAGCGACGTGGTCGGGGTGGTCCGGTCGTTCGGCCGCGAGTCGGCCCACGTCGTCGGCCACGACTGGGGCGGCCTCGTCGCGTGGCAGACCGCAATCGACCGGCCCGGCGTGGTCGACCGGTTGGCCGTGCTGAACGCGCCGCATCCGACCGCCTACGAGCGCCTGCTTCGGCGCTCGCCCGCCCAACTCCGGAAGTCGTGGTACGTCTTCTACTTCCAGTTGCCGTGGCTCCCCGAGTTCGGGTTGGCGTGGGACGACTACGCGCTGTTGGACCGGATGCTCCGTGACGGGACGGTCAGGGCCGACGCGTTCAGCCGGACCGACCTCCAGCGATACGAGGCGGCGCTGTCTCGGCCGGGCGCTCGGACGGCGGCGCTCAACTACTACCGGGCGCTGTTCCGCCGGAACGCCAAACTGACGCTGGCGCGGGGCGGCGTCGGCGACCAACCCGTCTACGTCCCGACCCTGCTCGTCTGGGGCGAACAGGACGACGCGCTGGACGTCCGCCTCACCGAGGGACTGGACGAGTGGGTGCCCGACGTCCGGGTCGAACGACTGCCGGACGCGAGCCACTGGGTCCAGTTCGACGCACCCGACCGGGTGACCGAGGCGCTGCTGGGCCACCTGACGGGGGCCGACGAGCGCCCCGGCCCCACTCGTTCGTAGTGGGCAGGCTTTTCCCCGATGCATCCGTCCGGCCGGACATGAGCGACCTGACAGCGACGCTCCACACGACGGAGGGCGACATCGAAATCGAACTGTACGACGAGCAGGTCCCGAACACCGTCGAGAACTTCGTCGGCCTCGCGGAGGGCGCGAACGACTACGACGCCACCGACGTCGGCCCCGGCACCGGCGCGTGGGAGGACCCCGAGTCCGGCGAGAAGCGCATCGACCCGCTCTACACGGACATCGAGATTCACCGTATCATCGACGACTTCATGATTCAGATGGGCGACCCGACCGGCACCGGTCGCGGCGGCCCCGGCTACACGTTCGACGACGAGTTCCACGACGACCTGAGCCACGACGGCGCCGGCGTCGTCAGCATGGCCAACCGCGGCCCGAACACCAACGGCTCGCAGTTCTTCATCACGCTGGACGCCCAGCCCCATCTGGACGGGAAACACGCCGTCTTCGGGAGAGTCGTCGACGGGATGGGCGTCGTCGAGGCCATCGGCGACGCCGACACGGACATGAACGACGCGCCGACGAGCCCGATTCTGCTCGAATCCGTCGAGATTCACCGATAGCGGTCGACGACCCTTAGCTCCGCTCGGGAGCGCCGCCGCGCCGCGACCCCCGACGCGGGAACCGCTTTCTGAGGTAGCGAACTATCGGGAACAGCCGTTCGCTCATCCGGTCGGAGACGCCCGTCTCGCTGGCGTACACCAGCACCGGCACGTCCCGCTCCTCGGCCAGCGCGATGACCTCGTCCGGGGTACTGCCGAACAGCGCCTGTCTGAGCCAGCGGTCACGCGAGGCGCCGAGGACGAGGACGCCCCCGTTCTCGGCGGCCGTCTCGACCAACCCGTCCGCGACCGATTCGGCGGCCACGTTGTGTACCTGCGTCGTCTCGACGCCCGAGAGCGCGTCGAGGGTCGTCCCCGGCGCCTCGTCGGTCCCGCGTTCGCCCGAGGAGACGTTGACGATGTGGAGTTCACTGCCCGCTTGCCCCAGCGAGTTCACGAGGGGCAGAAGCGCCTGATGGTGCGGGCCGCCGCCGGCACCGATGTTGATGACCCCGAGGTCGTCCGCGGTGACGGTCTTGTCCGCGAAGAACACGTCACAGGGCGCCTCGCGCTCGACCGTCTCGGTGACGTCCTGGTGGCGTTCGGGGTACCCCATCAGGACGAGGTCGGCCTCGTCGTCCCGGGCCGTCTGGACGATGTCGAAGGCCACGTCCCGGCAGGTGTGCCCTTCGACGGTGTAGTCGACGTCCAGGTCGGCGCTGGCGAGTTCCTCCGCGATACGGTCTGTCCGGGCCGTGGCGGTGTCTTGGACCGTCTCCCACGGCGTCTGGTCGGGAACCTGCGTGACGTTGAGGACGTGGACTAGCGGGTCGTCGTCGGAGGCGGCCGCGAGCGCCGCGCCGAGGCGGGCGTACCGCAACGCCCTGTCCGGTCTGGCGACCGGGATGAGCACCCGGTAGCGACCGGCGTCCGACGTCTCGCCCTCGGCCGCACCGGTCGTCGGCGACTCCGGGACGACCTCTCGCAGGAGGTCTTCCGTCTCCGGCGCACCGCCCCAGACGAGATAGGCCCCGACGAGGCCGAGCGTCAGCAGGAGGCCCACCACGACCCCGATTCGCGGGAGGTTGTAGATGAGGCCTATGTTCGCCAACACACCGATTACCGGGACGACGGGCACGCCGGGGACGCTGAACCCGCGTTCGATGTCCGGGTACTTCCGCCGCGAGAAGATGAGCGCGATGTTGACCACGGCCAGCGGCATGAGGAGGTTCAGCGTGGCGAACCCGGTCAGGGCCGTCAGGCCGAGGTCGGTCAGCGTGAGCGACCCGACGACCGGGAGCGGGACAGTGAGGTCGAACGGCACCAGTCCGCCCTCCGCCGGGAAGACGGCGATGAACAGGACGATGAGCGCGACGATGGTGACCATCGCGGTCATGACGCTCCAGAACGGGGTGCCGTACTCGCGGTGGATGCGGGAGAACCTGCGCGGGGCCTGTCCGCGCCGGCCCATCAGCGACCCGATGGAACTGGCCGCGAGGATGGAGGCGTTCGACGCCGACACCATCGAGAAGATGGCGCCCGCGACGATGAGCGAGCGACCGATTGGCCCGAGGAAGCCGGCCGCGACCTCGCCCATCGCCGTCTCGCCCTGCCGAGCGATGACCTCGGCGGGAACCGGCGAGTTCACCATCGCGACGATGACCAGCGCGTACAGCACCGTCACCGTGACCATGCTGGCCGCGATGGCCCGCGGGACGGTCTTCTGGGGTTCGATTATCTCGCCGGCGCTGGCCGCGATGGCGGAGAACCCGAAGAACGTGATGAACGCGAGCGCGGAGATGGTGAGGATGTCGATGGGGCCGCCGCCGAAGCTACCCGCGAACTTCGTGACCGCCGTCGTCGGGCCGCGGAACGCGAACGCCCCGCCGATGAACGCGAACAGCACCGCCACCTTCGCACCGGTGACGATGAGTTGGAACCCGCCGCTCTCCTCGGTCCCGCGGGCGTTGAGCACGCCGAGCAGGACCGCCGCGATGACCCCGGTCGTCCCGTGCGGGAGGACGTGCAGCGACTCCGGGAGGACGAACTCGAAGAACCACTCGTCCATCGTCGCAAGATAGAACGCCGTCGTCCCGGTGTAGCCCAGAAACAGCGACATCCCGATGCCGTAGGTCAGCAGGTCGCGGTCCTCGAAGGTCCGCGAGCAGAAGAGGTACCCGCCGCCGTTCTCGGAGTAGATAGACGCGAACTCGGAGTAGGCCGCCGCCGTCACACCCGCGATGAGGGCGGCGATGACGAAGGCGACGACGGCGCTAGAGCCGATAGCGGCGACAGCGGTACCGGACAACGAGAAGATACCCGCTGCAATCATCGTCCCGAGACCGATAGCGAATGCAATCTTGAAATCGAGGGTCCGGGTGTGTTCGACCATTCGTCTGGACACGCATTCTCCCACGCGTCACGTAATCCTGTCGCTTGAATTTGCACGGTTGCACCACTATTATCCCGGACCGAAGTGACGTACGGCACGTGAGCCACGAGGGAACCAGCGTCGAGACGGAGATGGACCGAGACATCGGCATCGTCGGAGCCATCGCACTCGGCGTCGGGACGATGATTGCGGCCGGCATCTTCGTGCTGTCGGGTCTCGCCGTCAGCAACGTCGGTGCGATGGCTATCGTCGCGTTCGTCGTCGCCGCCGTCGTCGCCTCCTTCACCGCCTTCGCCTACGCCGAGTTCGCCTCCATCTATCCGGAGTCAGGGGGCGGCTACGCCTACGTCTCGAACACGTTCGACTCCGACCTGACGTACATCGTCGGGTGGTCGATGATTCTCGGCTACCCCGCCAGCGCCGCCTTCTATCTGGCCTCGTTCTCCGATTGGTTCGACCGCTTCATCGTCCCCCTGTTCTCCGAGGGGTTGCAGGAGGCTCTGCCGTTCTGGATTTCCGGGCTGGCCATCCTCGCGCTCCTCGTCGGTCTGAACTTGAAAGGGACAGAGGAGTCCGGACAGTTCCAAATCATCGTCACCGCGCTGAAGGTGGGTCTCATCGTCGTCTTCCTCTACGGCGGCCTCCAGGCGTTCGACGCGACCACCATCCAGCAGTCGGTCGCGGACAACCTGACGAAGTACCGCGACATCGGCCTCACGTCGGCGCTGGTGTTCATCACGTTCTTCGGCTTCGAGGCTATCGCGACCAACGCCGAAGAGATAGAGCGACCGGGCAAGAACATCCCGCGAGCCATCTTCTTCTCGATGGGCTTCGTCACCGTCGTCTACGCGCTGGTCGTCCTCGTGGTGACGCTGGCCATCAACAACCCGGAGTACCTCGACCTCCTCATCGACGTCGTCTCGGGCGTCTCGGACAGCGCCGGCGCGCAGTCGTACATCGCCGAGAACGGGGAACTGGCGATGGGGTACGCCGCCTCGTTCTATCTGGGGAACGTCGGCTTCTACGTCATCATCGTCGGGGCGCTGTTCTCGATGCTGTCGGCGGCCAACGCAACCGTGCTGGCTGGGTCCCGCGTCAAACTGGCGATGAGTCGGCGCGACCACCTCCCCGACCGGTTCGAGAACCTCCACCCACGCTTCAACACGCCGTACTGGTCGGTCCTGTTGACCGGCGGGATGATTACCTTCTTCATCTTCTTCTTCACCGTCCTCCCGAACCTCCTGTTCGGGACGACCACCATCCACACCGGCCTCGTCGCGTTCCACATGGGCATCGAGGCCATCGCGCACTTCGCGGACTTCATGCTGTTGACCGGCCTCATCGTCGTGAACTTCGCCATCGTCCGCTCCCGGCAGAAGTACCCCGACATCGACCGCGGGTTCACGGTGCCGGCGGTGCCCTACGTCCCCATCGTCGCCATCGTCGCGAACCTCGTCCTCATCGTCAACGTCGAACCCGGCGCGTTCGCGCTCGGGTTGGTCGCCGAGGGTATCGGGGTCCTCCTGTGGGTCGGCCTCATCGGGTCGACCTCGGAGGCCGAAATCGAACAGGAGACGCCGACCGTCGTCGAAGAGACGGACACCGACGGCCGTGACTACCAGCTTCTCGTCCCCATCGCGAATCCTGACCACGTCGAGCAGTTGATGCAGACCGCCCGGGACATCGCCGCCGAC
Source organism: Haloarcula sp. H-hyl6 (assembly GCF_056934455.1). Lineage (NCBI taxonomy): Archaea > Methanobacteriati > Methanobacteriota > Halobacteria > Halobacteriales > Haloarculaceae > Haloarcula > Haloarcula sp. H-hyl6. Next base: position 2,378,621 of record NZ_JBRIIK010000001.1, on the reverse strand, counting down.
CACGGTGGCGAGGTCCTCGTCCTCTCGGTGGTGTCGCTGCCCGAACAGACGCCGCTCTCGGAGGGGCGAGCGGCCGCACAGGAGCGTCACGACCTGCTCAGGCAGGCGATGGCCGTCGAGGCCGGCGGCGGCGACGCCGAGGTGCCCGTCCACGGCATCGTCCGTGTGGGCCACCACGTCGACAAGGCCATCACCCACACCGTTGCCCAGCACGGCTCCGACGCCGTCTTGCTCGGGTGGCGCGGCCGCCTCCAGCGACGGCGTGACGTGGTGCTCGGATCGACCGTCGACACCGTCGTCAAAGAGGCAAACTGTGACGTGTTGGTCGAGCGCATCGGGCCGAGAGGCGCGCCCGAGTCCATCCTCCTGCCGACCGCGGGCGGCCCGCACGCCGAGTACGCCGCCGCGGTCGCGCGGGCCATCGCCCACACCACCGGCGCGACGGTCACGACGCTCCGCATCGTCGCGCCCGGCGAGGGGACGCCCGTCGCCTCGGACCACGTACTGGACAAGACGGCGAGACTGCTCGACGACGTGCCGACCGAACAGACGCAGGTAGAGAGCGACGACGTGGCGGCGGCCATCGTCGAGGCGTCGGCGGACCACGACATGACCATCATCGGCGCGACCCGCGAGAGCGTCCTCGAACAACTGGTGTTCGGCGACATCCCCGAGACGGTCGGACAGGAGGCGTCGGGGACCGTCATCATGGCCAAGCGGTCGCTCCCGGTGACCTCGCGGCTCCGACAGTTGCTCAGGCGACTCTGACCCGCGTGGGTAACGGCTATGACGGCGGCGTGCTTCCTCGCGGCCAGTGGCACACATCGAGCGACTCACCGTCTATCCGGTGAAGGCACTGGACGGCCGCGACGTGGAGCAATCGACCGTGCTCTCGGGCGGGACGCTCGCACACGACCGCGAGTTCGCCCTGTTCGACGGCGACGGCGACGTCGTCAACGGGAAGCGGACCGACCGCGTCCACGACGTGCGGACCGACTACGACCCCGCCGAGCGGACGCTCTCGGCCGCCGTGCCGGACGTGGGCAGCGGGCAGTTCGACCTCGACACGGCGGCCGGGCGAGCGGCCGCCGCCGACTGGTTCGGGAACGTGTTCGACCTCGACCTGACGATGGCGCGCGACACCGCGCTCGGGCACGTCGACCGCCGAGAGATGGGGCCGTCCGTCGTCAGCACGGCGACGCTGGAGACGGTGGCCGGGTGGTTCGAGGACGTGACCGTCGACGGGATGCGCCGCCGCCTCCGGGCCAACGTCGAGGTGGGCGGCGTCCCGGCGTTCTGGGAGGACCGATTCGTCGGCGCGGACGCTCCGGCGTTCGAGGCGGGCGGCGTCCGAATCGAGGGCGTCACGCCCTGCGGCCGCTGTGTCGTCCCCGAACGCGACCCGGACACCGGCGAACAGACCCCCGACTTCCGCGAACGGTTCGTCTCCCGCCGGCGGGAGACGTTCCCCGAGTGGGCCGACCGCGACGCCTTCGACCACTTCTACACCCTGATGCTCATTGCGCGCGTCCCCGAGGCCGACCGCGGCGAGACGATAGCCGTCGGCGACGACGTGCGCGTCGTCCAGTAGCGGGAACCGACAGCGGAAAGACGGTCGACCCCTAACCGCCGCCAATGACTGAGGCCGAGGAGCCAGTCGACCCCAGCGAGGTCGGCGAACAGGACGCGCCGCCGGTCGAGGAGAAGCCCTACAAGATAATCTTCGAGGCCAACAAGTGCTTCGGGGCCGGGAAGTGCGCCGAAGTCTCGGACAACTGGTCGCTGGACCTCGACACGGGCATCGCCAAGCCGAAGGCCTACTTCTTCGGCGAGGACGAACTCGACCACAACCTGAAAGCCGCCGATGTGTGCCCGGCCAAGAAGGACCGCGGCGTCATCCACGTCGTCGACCGGCGAACCGACGAGGAAATCGCGCCCGACCCCGACGGCGACGGCACCCTCTCCGTCGACTGGTAACCGAAACCCGTTTTCCCCAGCGGTGTGGAGTGGCGAGTGCGCGAGGGTCGCCTAGCCCGGCCAATGGCGGTGGGCTTAAGACCCGCTCCCGTAGGGGTCCATGGGTTCAAATCCCATCCCTCGCATTCTCCCGCAGACTCAGAGCACGTAGCCGCAGTTCGGGCAGGCGTCGGCGTCGAGTTCGACCGTCGTCTTGCAGTTGCTACAGTAGCCGTCGGCCCCTCGTGGGTCGCCGAACACGCCGGACAGAGGCGGACCGTGGCGTCGTCTTCGCGTGCCGCGTCGCTCCCGCCGGCCGCGAGGACGGCGTGTCTTGTGGCGGGGGAGGTGAGGATACGACGCGCTTTTCCTGCCGAGACGGCTAGAGACGAGCGATGACTGACGTGCCATCGGACGTCGAGAGCGCCTTCGGCGACAGAGACGGGTTCGCCGCCAGCGGCGACGGCTACGCGGTAGAGACGACGCGCTTCAGCGGTCACGTGACCGCGAGCGAGGGCGAGACGTGGGAGACGAACTACGAGGTCACCGTTCGAGCGCCGTCCCTACAGGCCGCGACGGCCGACGACGTCGGGGACGCCGTCGCCGACGGCTGGTTCGAGACGCTGGAGCGCCGCCTCGAAGACGCGCCCATGTCAACCCGCGTGGCGGTCGAACTGGACGAGTACAACGTCGAACGGGACGGCGACGACGTCGTCGTCACCTACCGGTTCAGTCTCGGCGGCGAGCGAGAGGCCGCCGACGTCTCGAAGGCCTTCGTCGAGTACGTCGAAGGGACCTACGTCGAGGGTATCGTCCCCGGCTACGACTACGTCGGCACCGTCGCGGACCTGCTGGACTCGGCGAGCACCGGCGGCAGCGAGGGGACGCGCGGCGGCACGCCGCTGTAGTCCCGCTCAGCGGTTCATCTCGACGTCGGTCCCGGCTTCGCGGCAGGTTTCGAGGGCGTGCTTGGCGGCCATCCCCGCTCCCTGCGCGGTGCGGTCCTGTCCGACGCCGACTTTCAACTCCACGCCCACGGCGTCCTCGACGTGGGAGACGGCGTCGGCGTACTCGGCTTCGTCCATCTCCGGGCACACCGCGATGACGTTGTCGCCGCCCACGAAGAACGAGAGCGCGTCGTGGGCCCGGCGCATATACTGCATGAGTTCGGCGTAGCCCTGCTCTATCTCGATGAACGTGTCGAACTCGTTGAGTTGGTCCGTGTACTTCTCCGTGGCGTCGTCCACGTCGAAGTGTGCGAGTTGGACGTCGCGGTCGGTGCGTTCGACGTCCGAGAGCGGGTCACCGCGGAGCACTTCGGTCCGCGTCTCGTCCTGTGCGGAGCCCTCGTCCTGTAACTGTTCGGTGGCGACTTCGAGCGCCTCGGCGGGCGCGCCGTCGACGGCGACGCTCATGCTGATGGTCACGGGGTAGCGGTTGCGCACCGACTCCTGAATCAGCGAGAGGTCGGCCATCGTGAGGCCGTTGGTGACCGCAATCATGTTGTCGAACCGGGAGAAGAACACGTACCCCTCGCGGTTACCGATGAGTTGAGAGAGGTCCGCGTACAACCGCGATTGCAGCGTCTGGAGGTCCACCTCGCGCCGGGGAGACGGGGTCACCGTCCACGGCCCGTAGTTGTCGATTTGCAGTAGCGTGACTTGCGTACGTGTCACTACCCCTGCTTGGCAACCCGGCTATTCTACTGTTTGGATTTCCGGCGAGGACGTCGGCGGCTCTAGTCCATCGCGATGTAGGTCTGGGTCCCTTCCACGCCGGAGATGGCTTGGATGTGGGTTGCGGCCACGTCCTTTACCTCGGCGGGCGTCGCCACGTCCACCTTCGCGATGAGGTCGACGTCGCCGGCGACGATGTGGGCCTCTACGACCCCCTCGATGGCTTCGATTTCGTCTTTCAGGCGGTCCGCGTCTCCGGTGTGAGCTTTGACCATGACGTAGGCAGTGACCATCTATCAGGCACCTCCGAGTGCAGTCGCGCGGCCGCTCTCGCCGACGACGATGCTGCGGACGTCCGCGAGCGTGTCGAAGTCGGCGAGGACGACCACGTGGTCGCCCAGTTCGAGCGTCTCGTCCGGGTCGGGAATCGTCAGCGGCGCCTCGCCCTTCCCGTGGGCGAGCAGTTCGGCGTTGGCCGGCAGTTCCAGTTCCGAGAGGGAGTAGCCGTTCATCGGCGAGGACTCGGTGATGGTGAACTCCACGAGTTGGAGGTTCTGGGCGATGTCCGCGACGGCGCGGATGTTCCCGCCGAGTAGGGCGTTCTTCGCCGCGATAGCGCCGAGGCGCTCGGGGTAGATGACTTCGTCCACCTCGGAGGCGTAGCGGCGGTAAATCTCCTCGCGGTAGTCCTCGTCGATGCGCATCACCGTCCGACAGCCGTGCTCCTTGGCAATCATGCAGGCGACGAAGTTGTCGTTGAGGTCGCCGGTCAGCGCGCCCAGCGCGTCGGCGGCCTCGAGGTCGGCCCCGTCGAGAATCGTCTCGATGGCGCCGTCGCCCTCGATGACCTCGAAGCCCGCGGTACGCGCTCGCTCGACGGCGCCCTCCTCCTGTTCGATGAGGACGACCTCGTGCCCGCTCTCTTGCAACACGCGTGCGGTCCGGAGGCCGACGCGCCCTGCACCCACGATAACAAATCGCATGTGGGGCCGTACGAGACGGGAGTGAATAAAAGTATCCCGCCGACCGAGGCCAGTCCCGCCGCGCGTTTCGAGCGGCCCGCAACCGAAGGAGAAACTGGCTTCCGGCGGCCGTCCGCGCGAAGCTTTTTGGGCTATGGTATCGCATGTCACAGTATGGTCAGTGCGTTCATCATGATAAAGACCGTCGCGGGCAAGTCCGACGAACTGCTCTCCGCGGTCAGGGAGTCAGAGGGTATCACGGAGGCCCACATCGTCGCCGGCCAGTACGACATCATCGCAGAGGCGACCGGTTCTGAAGTGTACGACGTGATGCAGTCGGTGGCGACCCGAGTACGGAACCTAGAGGGGGTCGCAGACACCCGGACGTACATCTGTCTGGAGTGACCGATTCCGACACGGCAAAGAGCGTCGCCGCCGTAGCGAGGGTATGGTCAGCGTCGTCGGCCTCGTCGGTCTGCTCGTCATCGTGCTGGTCAACAGCGCCGTGACGGCACTCATGACGCGGTTCTTCAGGGTTCGGCTGAACACGCGATGGGGGGGCCTCGTCTACTCGGTCCTCCTCTGCCCGTTCGCCATGTTCGTCCTGTTCATGGTGTTCGGGGTCCTCGGCCTCGGCGGCGGGTTGAATCTCAGCACGAACGTCGCACTGTTGCTGGCAATCGTCGTCCCCCTCGTCGTCGGGATGACCTTCGACTACGTCTGGATGCCTTCGCCCGACGAGGTGGACCTCCCCACCTCGACGAACTAAGCGAGGCGGTCGAGAATCGCGGCCCGAACCCGGTCGTACACCGCGTCTTGCGCGGCCGTCGCGTCGACCCTGACGAACCGGTCGGGGTCCTCGTCGATGAGGCGCTCGTAGTTCGCTCGAACGTCTGCCAGATAGTCTGCCGTCTCGAACTTGTTGGTAGCGCCGCTCCGACGGGCCGCCGTCTCGGGGTCGACGTCCAGATACACCGTCAGGTCCGGCGGCCGGGTCCACGGCGCGTGGACCCGCCGAACGTAGTCGAGGGCGTCCTCGAAGTGGCCCGTCCGGGCGAGCGTCGCCCCCTGATAGGCGTATCGCGAGTCCGAGTAGCGGTCGGAGACGACGAGGCGTCCCTCGGCGAGCGACGGTCTGACGGTGTCCGCGAGGTGGGCGGCGTGGTCGGCGGTGTAGAGGAACAGTTCCGCGAGCGAGTCCGCATCGTCGTCGTCGATGGAGCGCTGGACCGCGTCGCCGTACCAGCTATCGGTCGGTTCGCGGGTGAACGTGGCGTCGGCCGGCACGGCGTCGTCGGCCCGGAGTCGCTCCCGAACCGTCGTCTTGCCACTGCCGTCGAGGCCTTCGAGCGTGACGAGCATATCCCATCGTCGGTGCGGGGGCACGTAAGCACCTCGGAGAGCGGTGCCGACGTCGCCGGAGGCGGGCACCGTGGCCGAAAACCAAACCAGTTGCGCCCTACCTTTACGGTCACTCCGAGCGATAGAAAGTACATGGACGTACTTGTGGTCGGCGGGACCGGCTTCATCGGACAGTATCTGTGTCGGGAACTCGACGACCGAGGCCACGAGGTCACCGCACTGTCGCGGAACCCACACGACGCCGACCTGCCCACCGGCGTCACCCGAAAGGAGGGTGACGTGACCGACTACGACAGCATCGAGGGGGCCTTCGAGGGGAAGGACGCCGTCGTCTTCCTCCCGGCGTTGACGCCGCTGTTCAAACCCGACGGCGGCGACGAGATGCACGAGGTGGTCCACCTCGGCGGCACGGAGAACGCCGTCCGGGCCGCCGAAGAACACGGCGTCTCCCGGTATCTCCAGATGAGCGCGCTGGGCGCGGACCCGAACGGGCCGACCCACTACCTCCGGGCGAAGGGGAAGGCCGAGGAAGTGGTGACGAACTCGGACCTCGACTGGGTCGTCTTCCGGCCCTCCATCGTCTTCGGCGACGGCGACGAGTTCGTCTACTTCACCAAGCGTCTGAAGCAGATATTCGCTCCCGGCGTCCCCCTGTACCCGCTTCCCGGCGGCGGCGAGAAGGCCCACTTCCAACTCATCTGGGTGAAGGATTTCGTCCCGATGCTGGCCGACGCGCTAGAGGGCGACGAACACGTCGGACAGATATACGAAGTCGGCGGCCCGGAGGTGCTGTCCCTGCGGGAGGCGACCGAACTCGTCTACGACGCCGAGGGGAAGTCCATCACCATCGTCCCCCTCCCGATGCCACTGGCGAAAATCGGGCTGCCGGTGCTGGGCAGTCTCGGGTTCCCGATGGGGAGCGACCAGTACGAGGGACTGGACTTCGACAACACCCCCCGGAGCAACGACGTGGACGCCTTCGGCGTCGACCCGAACTCGATGAAGACGTTCGGGTCCTACCTCGGGGTCGAATAGCCGGCTGAATAAGGGGTTTCTCACGCCTAATATCGGATTGTCCGCGTTCGGCATCGCCTCGCAAGCACCCGTACCGGCCATCTACCGGACGGAGCGGTGATAATCACACCCTAACATCAGGCCGTTTTTATTTCTGAGTCTGACTTTCGCTGATGAGATTTGGGCAAAAAACTTATAGGCACAATCCTACTTACCCCTTTTAAGCGGAGAACCATATAATGAAACTCGCGATGATCGGCTTCGGGCAGGCCGGCGGAAAAATCGTGGACAAATTCCTCGAGTACGACCAGAACACGAACTCGGGAATCGTCCGCTCGGCTGTGGCGGTCAACACGGCGAAGGCAGACCTGCTCGGACTTGAACACATTCCGGAGGAGAATCGAGTGCTCATCGGTCAGGCCCGGGTGAAGGGCCACGGCGTGGGCGCAGACAACGAACTCGGCGCGGAAATCGCCGAAGAGGACATCGACGAGATACAGGGCGCTATCGACAACATTCCCGTCCACGAAGTCGACGCCTTCCTCGTCGTCGCCGGCCTCGGTGGGGGAACGGGGTCCGGTGGCTCGCCCGTCATCGCGAAACACCTCAAGCGCATCTACACCGAACCCGTCTACGGACTGGGCGTCCTGCCCGGGAGCGACGAGGGTGGCATCTACACGCTGAACGCCGCCCGGTCGTTCCAGACGTTCGTCCGCGAGGTGGACAACCTGATGGTCTTCGACAACGACGCGTGGCGCAAGACCGGCGAGTCCGTCGAAGGCGGCTACGACCACATCAACGAGGAGATCGTCCGCCGCTTCGGCGTGCTGTTCGGTGCCGGCGAGGTGGAGGCCGGCGACAACATCGCCGAGAGCGTCGTCGACTCCTCCGAGATTATCAACACGCTCGACGGCGGCGGCGTCTCTACCGTCGGCTACGCCTCCGAGGAGGTCGAAGTCTCCTCCGGTGGCGGCGGCCTCCTCTCCCGGTTCAAGGGCGACGACGGCGGCGACGAGGGGATGGACACCGCCAACACGACCAACCGCATCACGTCGCTCGTCCGGAAGGCCGCACTCGGCCGCCTGACGCTCCCCTGCGAAATCGAGGGAGCAGAGCGCGCGCTGCTGGTGATGGCTGGCCCGCCCGAACACCTCAACCGCAAAGGTATCGAACGCGGCCGCAAGTGGCTGGAGGAGCAGACCGGGTCGATGGAGGTCCGCGGCGGGGACTACCCCACCAACGCTCCGAAGGTCGCCGCGTCCATCCTGCTGGCGGGCGTCCACAACGTCCCGCGAATCAAGGAACTCCAGCAGGTCGCAATCGAGGCACAGGACAACATCGACGACATCCGTCAGCAAAGCGAAGATAACTTGGAGAACTTGGTTGAAGACGATGAGGATGAACTCGATCCGCTGTTCTAGGGGTCTCGTCGCCGTCCTCTGCGTCGTCGGACTGCTCGCGTTCGCGGGGACTGCCAGCGCCTTTACCGTCTCTGCAGAGGGCGTCCCCGACGAGTCCGCCGTCGGCGACGAGGTGTCGGTGACCTACACCATCGACGACCCGTTCACGGACACGTCGAACGAGTGGACCCTCGCGGGCGAGACGGACCTCCAGAACGTCAGTTGGACGGTGACGGTCCTGCGCGCCGGGAGTCAGGTCAGTCAGGAGACCTACGGCGACCAGTCGTTCCAGCAGGACCTCGACATCGACAACAACGGCGACCAGGTGCAGGTCGAACTCACCGGGACGACGCCGGCCGTCGAGAACTACACGTACCAACCAGAAGAGCAGTACGTCGTCGCCAACCTCGCCCGCGTGAGCGGGAACAACGAGGAGGAGTTCCAGAACAGCACGGCCCACCACTACACCTCCGACAGCCGTGAGGCGCGACAGGCCATCGACAGCGCCCAGACCGCCATCGACAATGCGGGCGGCAACAGTGACGCCGAGCAACTGGTCGACAGCGCCATCTCCTCGTACGAGAACGGCAACTTCGAGAACGCCGTCAACCTCGCGAATCAGGCGAAGAACACCGCCCAGCAGGCCCAGCAGAGCCAGCAGACGACCCAGACCCTGCTGATGGCCGGCGGCGGCCTCGTCGCCCTCCTCCTGCTCCTCGGTGGGGGCTACTACCTCTACACCCAGACGCAGGGCGACGACTACAGCAAACTGTAATGCGAACCGTCGTCCCCGTCTCGGGGAAAGACCCCAAAACCCGTCTCGCGGACGTTCTCGGACCCGACGAGCGCCGAGAGTTCACGGCGGCGATGCTGTCGGACGTGGTGGCCGCACTCGACGCCGCCGGCCACAGCCCCGAGGTGGTGTCGACGGCACCCGTCGACTGTGACGCCCCCGTGACCGTCGACGACCGGGGGCTGGACGCACTCGTCAACGACCTGCTCTCCGAGGGGCCGCTGGCGGTGGTGATGGCCGACCTGCCGCTCCTCACCGCCGACGCCGTCGACCGCCTGTTCGCGCCCGACGCGGACGTGGTGCTGGCACCGGGATTGGGGGGCGGGACGAACGCGTTCGTCTGTCGCCACCCCGACTTCCGGGTGGACTACCACGGCGCCTCGATTCGTGACCACCGCCGCATCGCCGCCGAGGTAGGTGCGAGCCTCGCCGAGATTGACTCGCGGGTGCTGGCGACGGACGTCGACGAGCCGTCGGACCTCGCCGAAGTGCTGTTGCACGGCGACGGGGCCGCGGCCGACTGGCTCACCGACGCCGGGTTCGAACTGTCCCTCGACGACGGCCGGGTCGGCGTCGCGCGTGAGTGAACCCTTTTGGTCGTCCGGCACACACCCGAGGACGTGATTCCCGGCGCCGAGAAGTACGGTATCGACCTCTCCATCGGTGACGACGCAATCGAGCGCCTGCTGTCGGTGACGCCCGCCGACGTCGACGCCGCCGACGAACTCTCGTACTGTCGGAACGTGTTCGTCCCGCTGACGACCGCCTGTCGCTACACCTGCACCTACTGCACCTACTACGACCCGCCGGGGCAGGCCACGCTGATGACCCCCGAGGAGATACGCGAGACCTGCAAGCGGGGCGCCGACGCCGGGTGTACGGAGGCCCTGTTCACCTTCGGGGACGACCCGGACGACCGCTACACCGAGATGTACGACCAACTGGCCGAGTTGGGTCACGACACTATCCACGAGTACCTCCGAGAGGCCTGCGAGATTGCGCTCGAAGAGGGCCTCCTCCCGCACGCCAACCCCGGCGACCAGACCCGCGAGCAGATGGCGACGGTGGCCGACCTGAACGCCTCGATGGGCGTGATGCTGGAGACGACCGCCGACGTGCAGGCCCACGGCGGCCCGCGGGCGAAGAACCCCGGCCAACGGTTGGCGACGATTCGGACCGCCGGCGAACTCGGCGTCCCGTTCACGACGGGTATCCTCGTCGGCCTCGGTGAGGACTGGCGGGACCGGGCCGAGAGCGTACTCGCCATCCGCGAGATGCACGACCGCTACGGCCACGTACAGGAGGTCATCGTCCAGCCAGTGGTGGAGAACGAGCGGTGGCAGTCCGGGTCGCCGGACCTCGCCACCATGCGCCGCGTGACCGCGATGGCCCGCGCCGGGTTACCCGACGACGTCTCCGTGCAGGTGCCGCCCAACCTCGCGCCGGCCCGCGACCTGACCGACTGCGGCATCGACGACCTCGGCGGCGTCTCCCCGGTGACGGTCGACCACATCAACCCCGAGTACGAGTGGCCCGCACTGCGGGAACTGCGGGCCGTCGCCGAGGCCGCCAGCGTCCCGCTGTCCGAACGGCTCCCGGTGTACGAGCGGTACGCCGACGAGGAGTGGTTGTCGCCGACGATTCGAGCGGCTATCGACGCCGACACCTCCGCAGGTGAGCGGTTCCGGGCGGTACTGGCACGGGGCGAGAACCCCACAGACGCCTGAGCCGCCGGGACTCGGTCGACGGTGGCGGCTCCCCCACAGCGACGCCGGCCGAGGCCACCTAGGCAGCTAGGGTGTAATTATATGGCCGCACGGCCCCCTATCTATATCGTGCCTGGGGCGTGCCTCTGACAGCCAACCCGGGCAAGACGCCGTCTCGGGCCAGTCGTGGCCGCGGCCGCGGCTGGTCTGCTTCTGCCGTCTGACCGCTTCTCGAGTGACGACTGCGCTCAGTCGAGCAAGGGCGTGCCGTCGGCCCGCGGGCCGAGTTCCGGCCCGACCACGTCGGCGTCGGCGTCGACGACCCGACGCTGTTCGTAGTCCGTCGACCGCTCGACGGGCGTCCGGCCGATGGCGCTAATCATGTCGGCGTACTCGCGGACCGACCGGAACTCCCCGTAGCCGCCGCCGGCCCGTTTGGTAATCTCCTCGGAGAGGATGGTGCCCATGAAGTCGTCGGCGCCGCAAGTGAGCATCTTCAGGCCGCGGGCGTCGCCGTACTTCACCCACGAGGACTGGATGTGGTCGATATTGTCGAGGAAGAGCCGCGAGACGGCTATCATCAGTTCGTCCTCGTCCGGGCTCGCGCCCCCGCTGACCATCCCGCGGTCGGCCAGCGGCGTCTCCTCGTGGACGAACGAGAGCGGGACGAACTCCGTGATGGCGCCGGTCCGGTCCTGGAGGTCACGGACTCGCTGGAGGTGGAGGACGCGGTGTTTCGCGTTCTCGACGTGGCCGTACATGATGGTCGCGGTCATGTCGAGGCCGACGCTCGCGGCGGCCTCCATCGCCTCGACCCACTCGCCGCTGTCTATCTTCCCGGGGCAGATGACGTCTCGCACCTCGTCGACGAGAATCTCGGCGGCCGTCCCGGGGACGCTGTCGAGGCCGGCGTCCTGCAGGCGTTCGAACACCTCCTCGTAGGCCCAGTCGGTCCCCCGCCGGGCGTGATAGGCCTCCTCGGGGGTCATCGAGTGGACGTGGACGCCGCCGACGTCCATCGCTCGCAACTGCTCGCAGTAGGTACCCGGGTCCACGTCGTACTCGCTGGCCGGGCGGTAGTTCAGGTCACCCCGGTCGCTCGCCTCCAGAATCTCTATATGTTCGTCGTCCAGCGCCAGCGCCGGGTGAAGCCCGGAGACGGACGTGACCTCGTAGATGCCGCGGTCGACGGCGTCGCGGACGATGTCGCGGGACTCCGCGGGCGTCTTGGTGAACCCGCCGTGGTCCTCCTGATAGCTGCTGCGGAACTGCTCGGAGCGGTCCTTGAAGTTACAGAACAGACAGCCCGTGTTGCAGGCCGTCGTCACGTTGTTGTTGAGGTTGGCGACGAACGTCACCTCGTCGCCGACCACCTCGGCGCGGCGCCGGTCGGCGGCCTCTAGAACGAGTTCCTTCCGCCGTCGGTCGATGCCGTCGTGGTCGGTTCCGGTAGTGATGAGTTCGACGCCGTCGGCGACGGAGAGTCGTCCCCCGTCGCGGGCCTTCGCGAGTGCGTTCTCGAAGGACTGGTCGGTCACCGGCCGGTGAGCGAAGTCGAACTCTCCGTCGGTGTTCGCGGCGTCGAAGGCGTCCGGCATTGGCCAATCGAACGGGAACGACGGGCAAAAACGTGTGGGTGTGGGTCAGCGACGGGTGTTTCCGATGGCCGCTAGCCCGACGGCAACACGCCCGTCACCGCCCCCACCGTCTCGGCGACCACCCACGCGACGAACGTGACGTAGGCCCCCAGCAGCGCGTAGGCTTCCCCCTTACTCAACGCGAGGTCGGTCCGTAGCGCGGTGAACAGCAGGATGGTCGCCAGCGTGAGGACGCCGAACATCGGCACCGCCATGGCGAAGTCGACGGTCCACGCGCCGACGAGGAGGACGCCGGCCGGGATGGCGACCAACAGGTCGAACGTGTTCGACCCGAGGACGTTCGCCAGCGACGTGACCCCCCGGTCGTCCCGGGCCGCGCGGACGCTGACCAGCGTGTCGGGGAGACTGGTCGCCCCGGCGAGGATGGTCACGCCGAGCAAGAACTCGTCGGCCCCGGCCGCCCGGCCGATGACCGACACCGAGTGGACGAGGTTCTCGACGGCGACGAGGATGACCGCCAACCCCGCGAGGAGGTAACCCCACTGGCGGCCGGCGGCGATGCCCTCGGCCTCGCTCCCGTCCGTCTCGTGGTCGGCCGTGTCCTGATACTGGATGAAGACGTACAGGCCGTACAGCGCCAGCGGCATCGCCGCCAGCGGTCGGGTGACGACGCCCGAGAGCGCGGCCTCCCCCGGGTAGTAGATGACTGCGAGGGCGAACGTGATGAGCAACACCGACACCGCGAGCATGTAGAACTGGGCCTCCTTGTACACCAGCGAGCGGTTCGACTCGATGTCGTCGTCGGTGGCGATGCCGGCGACGGCCGGAATCACGAGGACGTTGAAGATAGCCGACCCGACGATTGCGCCGACGCCCAGCGGCATCGACCCGCCCAGCGCCGCGACGACGACGGTGGCGAGTTCGGGGAAACTCGACCCGACGGCGACGATTATCGCCCCCTGCACCACGTCCGGCAGGCCGTAGTACGCCGCCAACCGTTCGCTCGCCGCCTCTAGCCACTCGCTTCCCTTCCATATCGCCACCGTCGCGGCGAGGACGATGCCCACCTCCACCGACAGGTTCGCGGCCATGTGCTCGTCGGTGGTCGTGACGGGCCAAAGTGGTTCCCTTCCGGTCCGGGCCCGCTAGCACCACCTGTGATTCCCTCAAGTGTTTAAGGAGTAGTCGTATATGCCGCCGTTCGCCTCGTTTCGAACACAATCGCAGTACGAACGCCCAACGATGACAGACCAACGGCAGTATTCAGACAGTACCGTCCAACCCTCTATCGACGACCCGGCCGCCGTCGAATCGGCGGTCCTCGCGTTCATCCGCGGGCGGGTCCGGGCCGCAGACGCCGACGGCGTCGTCGTCGCCATGAGTGGTGGCCTCGACTCGACGGTGACGGCGACGCTCGCCGCGGAAGCCCTCGGCCCCGACCGGGTACTCGGCCTCGCCATGCCCTGCCACAAGACGGACGCGACGGCCGCGATGGAGGCCGAAACCGTAGCCGACCACCTCGGCATCGCGTTCGAACGCGTCCAACTCCGACCGCTCCTCCACCAGTTCGACCAGACCGTCGCGCCGGTGCTCGACCCGCCCGAGGCGAGCGCCGACGCGCCGACCGCGGACCGAGCGGTCGGCAACGCCGTCGCCCGGTTCCGCATGACCTGTGCGTACTACGCCGCCAACCGGACGAACCGCCTCGTCGCCGGGACCGCCAACCGCTCGGAACTCCTGCTCGGCTACGTCACGAAGTACGGCGACGGCGGGGCCGACCTGCTTCCCCTCGGCGACCTCTACAAGACCGAGGTCCGGGAACTCGCCCGTCACCTCGGTCTCCCCGACGTCGTGGTCGAGAAGACGCCGACCGCGGGCTTTCGGGCGGGCCAGACGGACGCCGCCGACCTCGGTGCGACCTACGACGTCGTGGACTCGCTGTTGTGGCGTGTCGTCGAGCGGGGAGAGCCAGTCGATAGCGCGGCCGAGGCGGTGGGCGTCGGCCCCGACACCGCCGCCCGCCTCGTCTCGATGTGCACCGAGACTGGTCACAAGCGGTCGACGCCGCCGACGCCGGGCATCGGAGACCGACTCCGGCGGCCGCTCTCGTCAGATGCTCCGCGCCCCGAGTGAGAAACGTCTTTGTCCCCGCCCGCAAAGCGCCGCCAATGACGAGCGTCAAGGAGTTCCGCATCGACGAGGCGGCGACGGCCACGGACCTCGGCCGCGGCGCGTTCGTGTTCACGGACGACTACTCGGTGTTCGACTGGGGGAAGATGCCCGACCAGATTCCCGACAAGGGCGCCTCGCTGTGTACGATGGGCGCGTTCAACTTCCAGTTGCTGGAGGAGAACCACATCCCGACCCACTACGAGGGCGTCCGCGTCGGCGACAGCGACGACGTACTCGACCTCGGTGAGGCGCTCTCGACGGGCCACGCACCCGAGGAGATGGTCATCTCGCTGACGCAGGTGCCGGACCTGCCCTTCGAAGACGGGGAGTACGACTACGAGGCCTACCACGACGCGGCCGGGCAAAACTACCTCATCCCGCTCGAAATCGTCTTCCGGAACCGCGTCCCGGTCGGGTCGTCGCTCCGCAAGCGGACCGACCCCGAAGACCACGGCCTCGATTTCGAGACGTGGCCCGACGAGGCCGTGGACCTCGAGGAGCCTATCGTGGAGTTCTCCACGAAGTACGAGGAACAGGACAGCTACCTCGACCGCGAGGACGCTGACCGCATCGCCGGCGAGGCCAGCGTCGACCAGCTAGAGGAACTGGCGCTCGCGGTCGACCACGTCGTCACCGACCAGGCGGCCGACGCCGACCTCGTCCACGAGGACGGGAAGATAGAGTGCCTCTACCACGAGGGCCAGATTCGCGTCGCCGACGTCGTCGGCACGTTCGACGAGAACCGCTTCTCCTACGACGGCCAGCAGGTCTCGAAGGAGGTCATCCGCCAGTACCACAAGCGCACCCAACCCGAGTGGGTCGAGGCCGTCTCCGCGGCCAAAGCGCAGGCCACCGAGGAGGACATCGCCGACTGGAAGTCCCTGTGCGACGTCGACCCGGAACCGCTGGACGAACGGGTCGTCATGGCCGCTCGGGACCTCTACTGCGCCGGGACGAACGCCTACGTCGGCGGCGACGTCTTCGACGCTCCGTCGCTGTCCGCCGCCGTCGACGCCGTCCGGGACCTCTGAGGGACGACCCGACGAATCCCGTTTCTCAGTCGTCGAGGCGCACGTCCACGTCGGTCACCGAAACCGTCGTCTCGTCGGTGGTGACCACGCACGAGACGGTGTCGCTCCCGACCGACGTACAACTCGTCTGCGGACGGTCGTCCAGATACCGGCCCCACGCCTCGTGCCGCGGACTGGTCACGTTGAGGTAGACGTCGTCGCCCGCCGTGTCGGTCGCCGCGACGGTGGTTCCGTTCCGCGTCGTCCGGACGCTGGCGGTGGTTCGTCCGCCGACTGACGTCGCCGCCACCGGTCGCGTGCGGACGAACTGGAACCGCGCGTAGTCGGCCGTGACGAGCAGTCCCGGCCGCCTGACCATCACCTGTCCGGGGCCGTCGTCGCGGACGACGGCGCCGTTCGAGTAGACGACCTGCGTGCCGTCCCCGGCGTCTAGCACGAGCGGCCGGGTCTCGACGGTACGCCGGAAGCCGTCCGCCGGTACGCGGACCTCGAACGTCTCGGTGTCCCCGACCGACAGCGACACGCCGTCGAGTTTCACCGTCGTCGTCCGACTCGGGACCCCGTCGGTGACGACGTCGTCCACGTTGGCCGCGAGCACCTCGAACGACCGCGCGCCGTTGGTGACTCGTTCGTCGTCACGGACGTCTTCGAGGGCCGCGAAGCCGCCGACGCTGACGATGCCGACCATCACGAGGACGGTCCCGAAGATGACGACGAACCCGATGCTCGTGCTCTGGCCGCGGTCGGTCATGCGCTCACCTCCAGCGTGTCGGTGCTCCCGTCGTACGTCACGACGAGGGTCCCGCCGTCCACTGTCGTCTCCTGAACGGCCGTCTCCGTCTTGAGGTGGACGGCGACGGACGTCTCCGCGACGTCGCTCTCGAGGACGAGGCGATACCGGTAGAAATCTCCCGTATCCGCCTGCTCCTCGATGGTGATTCGGTACTGCCCGCTGGCGACTCGGTCCGGCAGGGCCGCCGTCGTCGTGACCGTATCGGGCGTGTCCGCCGCCCGGACCATGCTGTCGGCCGTCGTCAGTTCCGTGGCGAGGCGGTTCCCGAGCACCGATAGCTCGGAGTGGACGGCGCGGTCGCGCTCGTTCTCGACGAGCGAGACGGACACCGACAGCAGGGTGACGACGAGGAGGAGCGTAATCCCCAGCGTCAGGACGTAGCCGAGGGCGGTGGATGCGGCGCGGTCACGCATCGGCATCACCCGCCAGCACGGTCGTCTCGGTGGCGTACTCCACGGTCGGCGTCTCGTAGGTGACGCGAATCGACGCGCTGTAGATGCGCTCGTTCACGTACGGGTCGCCGCTCGCGGCGGTCCCGTAGTCGCCGTCCTCGACGGCGCTCCGCGTCTCGTCGACGGTCATCGTGTAGTTGCCGGCGGCGTTCGACCCCCAGCGGTAGGCGAGGTCGTAGGAACTCCCCACGTCGTCGAACCCCGTCACCTGCGGACAGGGGGTCCCCTCGACGGACCCGTTCGATAAGTCGACGACGGCGTACCCGTCGGTCCCCGCCGAGACGGAGCAGGCGGGCAGGAGCGAGCCGCCCGTGTCAGCGACTCTGACGACCACGTCGCCGCTCTTGCGGTAGACGAACAGCCGCCACACGTCGGCCCCGTCGGTCACGTCGAGGCGGAACACGTGGGCGTCGCGCAACGCACTGACGCTCCCGTCGGACCCGGGGGCGACGAGCGCGCTCTCGGAGACGTTCAATCGCGCGTCGCGAGTGCCGGAGACGCCGGTGGCGAGCGTCCAGTTGTTCGCCCCCGACGCGTTCGTCATCGAGCGCGTGGAGACGTTCTGGACGATTCGGGTGCCCTCGGTCGTCCCCGTGACCGAGACGGTCGCCCGGCCTCCACGTCTCGCCGCGTAGCCGTCGGCGCTCTCGCTCCAGTCGGCGACGCCCTCGTTCAGTTCGGTCTGGAGCGTCGTGTAGTCGGTAGCGTTGTGGCGGTTGACGTAGGCGAGGGTGCCGTCGGCGCCGTCGGCCGCCGCCGCAGAGAAGGCGATTGCGTCCCGCCTGTCGTCGCCGTGGTCGGCGACCATCGTCTGGGAGTACGCCGACGCGTTCAGCACCAGCGCGAGCGTCACGAACAGGACTGCGATGCCGAACGTCGTCACGAGCAGTACCTGCCCGCGGTCGGCCGTCTCCTCCGGACGGCTCAGGTCGACCACAGCACCACCTCCACCGTGACGACGTTGTAGACCCCGCTGTCGGGGGCGCTGTCGGGCGCGTAGAACGGCGCTTCGGTCAGCGTCTGGTCGCTCGGTACCTCCGCCGGCGTGTAGAGGACGTCGTCGTCGTAGAGCGTGAGGAACGTCGAGACCCTGACGGCGTCGTCACTGGGCGTCCCGCTGTCGACGACGGACTCCGTCTCCGTCGCCCCGGACGGTCGCCGGTAGCGGACGTTCACGTTGTAGGCGACCCCGTCGGCACCGAAACTCCGGTTGAGTCGGGCGCCGAAGTCGGTCGGGAGCGCACCGTTGGAGTACGCCGACTCGTACGGTTCGAGGCCGTGGAACGTGCCCGTGGAGTTGTTCCAGTACAGCACCGTCCGCCGGAGCGACCCGTCGTCGACGGCGGCGTCTAGGACCCCGGTTCCGACCCGTTCGAGTTGCTGCTGCTGGGGTTCGCTCGCGGTGCTCGCGGTCTGTGGCGTCACGGCCGTCGCCTGTAGCGCGAAGACGACGGCGCCCAGCAAGAGTATCGAGGCGACGAACGCTTCGAGCGTGTACGCTTGCCCGCGTGCCGGCATCGTCACCACACCTCCACCCGCAACACCGCGTCCGTCCCGTCGAGCGTGACGTGTCGCCGCGCCGTGGCGATATCCTCGCCGCCCGAGTCTGACGGCGGTCCCACCGCGAGCGGCGACCCGCCGGTCGAACACGACACCACGGCGTCGCCGTCGGCGCACAGTATCTCGCGGCCGGGGCCGCCCGCGACGTCTCGCCGGAGCGTGACGTTGACGCCGTACCGCTCGCCGATGCCGACCTGGTCGGTCAGGGGCGCGCTCGTGTCGAAGGTCGCACAGGGGTTCGACCCGCTCTGATTGAAGAACCAGAACGCGCAGGTGTTGAGCGTGGCCGTCTCGGGGCCGCCGAGGTGGAACTCGACGAGTTGTGACCCGACTCTGTCGGCGACCAGCGCCGTCTCCTGTCCCCCTTCGGTCGGCGCGAGCAGACCCGGGACGAACAGGAGGACGAACCCCACGACCACGAAGAACACCGCCATCCCGGTC
Organism: Haloarcula sp. H-hyl6; assembly: GCF_056934455.1. Taxonomy (NCBI): domain Archaea; kingdom Methanobacteriati; phylum Methanobacteriota; class Halobacteria; order Halobacteriales; family Haloarculaceae; genus Haloarcula; species Haloarcula sp. H-hyl6. The sequence continues at coordinate 2,359,705 of NZ_JBRIIK010000001.1, read as the reverse complement.
AGGAAGTCGATGGGCATCTGCGCCCGCGTCGTCTCCGGTGCCATCTCACCCCACCACCGTCCAGACGGCGAGCGACAGCACCAGCAGGACCACGACGAACTTCGCGCCCGCTCGGAGGGTCGCGTCCCGCAGATAGCCCGCGATGAGTCCCGCGGACACCGCCTGTATCGTCACGGCGTGGAAGAACATCAGCGAGAGCAGGTCGGCGTCCACGCCGGCCAGTGACATCCCCGACCCGGTCCGAGTCGCCTGCCCGGCGCCGAACTCGGCCATGACGTCGATGAACTGCACCTTCAACAGCGCCATCACGCCCAGCAGGGTCACGTACGTCATCAGCACGATGGCGACCTGCATCAGCGTCCGGGAGCGGCGCTCTCGCTCCAAGTCGTCCTGCACCTCGCTGGCCTTCGCGGCCGTCGACAGCACCTCCGAGATGTGACTGGACGCCTCCTGTGCCTTCGTGATGAGCTTCACCGTGCGCGCCAGCCGCGGGATGTGGTACTTGTTGTTGAACTCGATGAGCGACTCCTTGAGGCGCATCCCGTAGTTGACCTTCCGGTAGATGATGCGGAACTCGTCGGCGAGTTTGTCCGAGGACGTCTCCGAGACGGTCTTGATGGATTCGAGGGTCGTCGCCCCCGTGTCGTTGACCGTCGAGAGTTTCAGCAGGGTGTCCGAGAGGTTCCCGACGAGCGCGCGGCGAGCGTAGCGGTCCCACTCGTGGAACACCGCCAGCGGCGTCACCACGAGGAACAGCGGCACGTAACAGTAGAGGACCGTCGCCCACACCGGCTGTGCGACGACGCCGCTCCACGAGAGCGGGGCCGCCCCGGTCAGGGCCGCGACGCCGACGACGGTAGCGGCCGCCGGGACGGTGACGGCGAACGTGTAGAGCGGGTGTTCCCGGAAGAACAGGTGCGGGTTCCGCAACAGGTCCGCCGTCTCCTGCAAGCCCTTCTTGCGCTCGATGCGGTCGAAGATGCGGTACGTGCCGGTAAAGGAGGTGATGAACCCGAGGTCGCCGAGGCCGGACCGGCCCTGCGTGTCGAGCCACTCGCTTCGCTCGCGCGGCCGGATGTACCCGTCGCCGAACTCGTCCTGCTTGACCGTCGTGACCAACACGAGGAACGCCGCGGCGATGAGCGGAATCAGCACGTAGACGGTGACGTACAGCATCAGTTCCGAGGCGTTCCCCAGCATGTTCATGATGACGAGGATGATGACGAGCAACAGGGGGAACAGCGAGAGCGTGATGTACATCTCCCCGAGCAGTTCCAGCACGTCGAGAGTCCGCTGTTGCTCCTGTTTGGCCGTCCGGAGGTACTTGTGCTTCTTGTCGTCGAGGAACGACGTCATGTCCCCGCCGCTGTTGATGACCGCCAGCATGTCGACGAAGAACTCCCGGAGTTCGTCGCTCGGGGTCTGTTCTAGCTGGTTCCGAATCGCCGTCCGGTAGTCCGTATCGAGCGAGTTCGTCTCGCGGACGATGGCCTGAAACTCCTGTGACACCTCGCCGTAGGTGTCCTCCGCCTTCGCCATCGCCTCCAGCAGTTCGAGCTGGTCGAGGCCGCCGATGGAGAGGGCGTACATGAACGACACCGAGTCCGACAGGAGCATGTTTATCTCCCGGCGGCGGGCGCTCGCGCGAGCGTACGGAATCGCGAGGAGACTCCCCGAACCGACGGCGAACCCGAGGCCACCGACGACGAACCCGAGAGTGACGACGAGGAACGGGACGCGGAGCGAGCGGACGAGCGTGACGAGAGCACTGTTCTCGGGGAGCGGGACGCCGAGCAACGGGCCCGACAGGATGCCGACGGCGGCGAGCAGGTAGCCGAGGCCGATGCCGACGAACCACAGCGCGACGCCCGTGACGAGGCCGACGCCGATGGCGCGAGAGAGGTACATCTCGACGCTCACCGGCATCCGTGCCTGTGCGAGTTTCTCCTCGACGGCGGCGACGAACGGGTCGTCGTCCTCGAAGACGTAGTCGTAGACCGGGTAGAACGCGTTGCCGAGGCTGTCGGCGCTCCCTTCGAAGGTGCGGGCCGTCGGCCGGTCGCCGGTCTCGGTACTCATCTACGCCCCCGTATCGTCCGCGGACTCCGTGTCGTCGGAGTCGCGCGATATCTCGTCGTCCTCGTCGGCGGTGCCGTCCTCGCCGGTGGACTCGTCCGCCTCGCCCTCGAACAGGGCGTCGAGCGACCCGGACTCGTCGGCCGAATCGGCCGTCTCGCCGGGTTCGAGTGCCCCGTCGTCCGGGCCGGTCACCGCGAGTTCGGCCTCGCCCGCGGACATCGTCTTGGCTTTCGTCGCGGCGAGGTCCACGTCTTCGAGGGCCGCGACCACGGCCTTGATGCGGGACGTGGTGACTGTCGCGCCCGCCGAGTCGAGGACGGCGGTCAGGTTCGATTCGTTGATTTCCGCGCCAGTTTCGTGCAGGATGAGTGCTGCGTAAACGTGTTCCATGGTGTCTCACTCCGTGTCGTCGTCGGTCTGGTCGTCGCCCTGTTCCACGACGTCGGGGTCGACGAGCGGGGCCGTCCCCATCCCGTCGGCCGCCAACCCGCTCCGTATTTCGGCGCCCTTCGCCCGCGCGTGCTCCGGGAGCGCATCCATCAGCGAGAACGCGTCGCGGTCGCGGTACCGCTCGAAGAGCGTCCCGTCGGCGGTGTCGAGAATCTCCTTCGCGGTCTCTCTGGTCTCCGGACCGGGGTCCGGTCGGGGGACGACCGCCTCCTTGTCCGGGTCGATGTCGATTTCGACGCTCTCCATCTCGCGGAGGTCCGAGAGGCTCTCGGCGAGTTCCTCCCGGGCCAGCAACGTGAGAATCGCGTCCGGGTCGTTGATGAACGCCTGTAGCGTCGCCGCGACCTCGGCGTAGTCGTTGAGGCCCTTCTCGACGAGATAGGCCAGCACGACTTTCCGCTTGAACAGTTCGTCATCGAGACGCTCGCGGTCCCAGCCCCTGTCGAACTGAATCTCCTGCAGCGTGTTCGAGCGCCCGAGTTTCAGGAACTCGTCGTCCTCGGCCTGCCACTCGAAGATGTCGCGGATGTTTATCTCGTCGTTCTCGGCGTCGTAGTGGTTGACCTCCGTGACGGTCTTGTTTCGCCGGACCTTCCGACCCTGCACGCGGGTCTGGGTCTGAATCGAGACGAGGTCCAGCCCGGTGAACATCGTCTTCGAGACGTTGATGGGGTCCGTCGTGAACCGCTTGAGCACCTCGCCGACGGAGTCCGCGTGGAACGTCGTCAGCGTCGTGTGCCCGGTGGACATTATCTGGAAGAGGGTCCGCCCCTCCTCGCCTCTGACCTCGCCCATCACGATGAACTCCGGGCGCTGTCGGAGTGCGGCTTCCAGCAGGTCGAACTCGTCGACGTCGCCCACGCCGTCCTCGCTGAACGACGGCCGGGTGACGCTGGCGACCCAGTTGCGCTGGGGGAGTTCGACCTCGCGGGTGTCCTCGATGGAGACGATTTTGGAGTTCGAGGGGATGAAAAGCGAGACGGCGTTCAGACTCGTGGTCTTCCCGGAGGCGGTGCCGCCGGCGAAGATGAGGCTCCGGTTGTTCTCGATGGCCAACCAGAGGAAGGCCATCTCGTCCAGCGAGAACGTGTTCCAGTTGATGAGGTCGATTGGAGTGAAGGGGACGTCCTTGAACTGCCGGATGGTGTAGTTCGTCCCGTGGTCGGACACCTCCCGGCCGAGGGTCAACTGCGCCCGCGACCCGTCGGGCAGCGTCGCGTCGACCTGCGGTTGCCGCTTCGAGATGCCCTTCCCCGACCGCTGGGCGAGTTTCACCACGAAGTCGTCGAGGTTGCCCTCGTCGTGAGCGACGTTCGTGATGACGTTCTCGTACTCCGTGTGGTAGACGAACACCGGGGAGTCGTAGCCGTCACAGGAGATGTCCTCGACGTTGATGTCGTGTTTGATGCCGTCGATGCGCTCGTACCCGAGGAAGTCCCGTTGGAGTTCGTACAGTAGCCGCTCGACCTGCGCTTCGGTCAGCGTCTCGGCGTCCTCCTCGATGACCGCCGGTTCCGGTCGCGCCGCGAGACCCTGTAGCTCCCGGCCGGAGCGCTCCTTGGTCTCGTCGATGCCGAACAGGTCCTTGAACTGGCCGACGACGCTGTCGTCCCTGACCCCCTCGCGGAGGTCGTACTGGTCGAGGAGACGGAGCGTCTCCGACTGGATGACCTCGGCCCGGTCCTCGTCGGTGCCGTCGATGAGGGCGTCCTCGTCGGAGTACTTGACCGCGGTCCGGAGGCGACCGGTCAGGTACTGCTTGACCCGCGCCTCGATGTCGTTCATGTACGGTTCGACGACGTAGTACTTCTTCTCGTTCTCCTTGATGGAGTGGAAGACGACGACGAACGCGTACGGTTCGTTCACCCAGTAGCGTTCCACTTCCACGAAGTGGCGCTTCTTCGCCATCGGCACCGCCTTCTCCAAGTCGTAGCGGTTGGCGAGCGTCGTCACCCCGTCCTGCGTCGAGAAGAACGCGTCTTCGTCGATGTCGGGGTTGACGTTGACCGTCCGCCGGTCGACGATTTCGTCGAGCGCCTTGGCGAAGTCGCTCTCTCTGACGAGGTGGTCCGTCAGGCCCTCCGGCGGGAAGCCGAGGAACGACTCCGGGTCGAACGGTTCGACGGTACCGTCCGCGTCCTCGGGCGGGTGCCCGTCGTCGTAGTAGTACTCCCACTTGAAGTGTTCCCACGTGTACTCGTCCTTCGTGACCGGCGTGTCGGCTATCCACTCGCCGTACCGCTCGTGGAGGCGGCGGGCGTTCGCTTTCGCGGTGCCGACGACGGCCGGGAACTCGTCCGGGTGGACGCCCAGATAGTCCGCCGGGTCGAACTCGGTCTCGGTCCAGTCCCACGTCCGGACGGGCGTCTCAGACTGGGAGTTGCGCTTGCGGACGGCCCCGAACAAGCCGCTGTCCCCGTCGGGGGACTCGGCCTCGACGGTCCGCCCCACGTCCGTCTCGTACCCCATCTCTGCCATCAGGTCGTCCCAGGTGTAGGACCCGACGGCGACTGGTCTGTCCCGCGTGTCGTCGTCCGCCGGCCCTGACGCGGACGTCACGGTCCGTCACCTCGCCGCTTCGAGTCCCCACCGTTGGAATGGTTACGTTCACTCATTGTGGTCCTGTACACACGGTCGGCGGCGGCCGCCAGTCACCGGGAAATCGGTGCCTGCCCGATGCGGCCGCCGGAACACGTGTGGCTGGCTATCACCACCCACCTGCACCATGTTGGTAATGTGTGGTTTACCTGAAATTAGAGAGGGTATTCCACGCGACTCACCGCGACCGGAGCGCCGCTCCGGACGGCTCGAAACGGAGTTAGAGCGCCGATACGCCAGTATTGGTCGTGAGAACGGGACGTGAGAGCGGAAGGCACCACATTATCTGCGGGCGAAACAGACGATGCAAGACGTATCAGATATATGATTTTCAGTCCACTCGGGAGCGAGGCCACGGTTCGGTAAGCAGCGTCTGTGAGACGGCGTGTCCGGGCCTCAGGCGATGTCCCGGCTGGTGTCTATCGCGACTTCCTGCGTCAGTTCGAGTTTCACCGTCTCGTCGAACGGCGCACCGCCCCGGAACTTCGGCACGATGAGGCGGTTCTCGATGCTCTCGCCGCGCACCTCCGTCGACAGTTCGAAGATGATGTCGGCGAGGTACTCGGTGACGTCCCGCTGGACGGGCACCTCTCGGCCGTCGAGGCCGTGCATGACCGCGAAGCTGTCTTTCTCCGCGAGTTCGTCGCGGACGTCGTTGAGGAAGTGGAGGAACTCCTGTGAGTTCTCCGTCTCGAGCATGTCGACGGTGTCGACGATGATGGTGGACTGGGCGGGACTGTCGCGGATGACCCGATAGGCCTCTTTCAGCGGCCGTTCCTTGACGGCGTACAGCTCCGTGGTGTCGAGCGCCCCGCCGGCGTTCTCCATCGCCGTCCGGACCGAACTCGTGGACCGCGCAGTGGTGAGGTACGCCGTCCGTCTCGGTGCCGTCAACTCGTAGAGGAACTGTTCTGACTGACTCGCTGGGTCGGCAGAGAGGAGCGCGAGGCTCCCCGGTGGGACCCCACCGCTCAGCTTTCGGTCCAACACGTCGATGCCCGTCCGGAGCACGTGGGTCATCGGACCACCCGCCGGTCTGTTCGCACTCGCACGTGCGGTCTAGCACCCGTTCGCTTCCGTGAACTGTACGCTCTCATCGATGTGTTCCCTTCAGACAGAACGTACGTTGTTACGGACACCCATACGGCCGACGCCGGCCGGGAAGAAGCCTGCTACCTCCCTGAACGGTCCTGAACAATCGCTGAACGGTAGCATCCCGTTTCGCCGGGTAAGATGTTACTTATCCAATAACAATGCCCCAGTGACGGATTGGGTGAGGTGCAGCGATGGTGGAGAGCAAGGGAGTCAGCGCAGTGGGGGAGTTCGGAGAGTTTCCGCTCGCCCGCGACGCCGCGGGCGTGCTGGTCAGTCGTCGACGGGAGCGGTGCGGGCGACGGACGACGTCGGATACGCTGACGAATCGCGCTCTGGAGCCATCCAGCACACAACCATGCAACTACGAAACCTCAAAGCACTAGTCAAAGACGACGACGCCGTCTCGCCGGTCATCGGCGTCGTGCTGATGGTCGCAATCACGGTCATCCTCGCAGCCGTCATCGCGTCGTTCGTCCTCGGGTTGGGCAGTTCGACGAGCGCGACGCCACAGGCGAGCTTCACGTTCGACTACGATACGAGCGCGAGCGAAGTGACGGTCACTCACGATGGTGGCGACACGCTCAAGAAAGCGAACCTGAAGATCACGGACAGCACTAGTGACGATCTTACGAAATCGGGGAGCGCGCCATCAGAAATAACGGCAGGCGTCGAGCTCGTCTCCAGTGGAACCTACGACTCGGGAGAGACCATCAAGGTCGTCTACCAGAGCCCGAACAGCGACAAGAGCGCGGTCTTGGCCACCTCGACGGCACCGTGACCACACACGCACAGCTATAGAACCACACTTTCACCCCGCCCCCCGCTCGGCGTCCGGATTCACGCCGACCGCGCGGGCGAGGCATACAGCGGAGAGACGGGGCGGACGACGAGACACGACAATACAGGGACACCATGAACGCAGACACGAACCGACTGACCGACGAGACGGCCCACCCGAACGGCGGGCGGCGGCGGACCGCGCGCGCCCAATCGGAGGTCATCGCGGTCGTCCTGTTGCTGGCCATCGTCGTTATGAGCGTGTCCGTCGTCGTCGCGAGCGGGTCGGCGGTCCTCACTGAGACCCGCGACAGGGCGGAGGTCAGCGCGGCGGAACACGCTCTCGCGGCGTTCGACAGCGACCTGAGCGCCGTCGCACTCGGGCAGTCCCGGTCGGCGACCACCGACATGGGCCTGCGGGCCAACGACGGCGAGATGCGCTACCACGACACCGGGTGGCTCCGCGTCGAAGTCGACAGCGAGGCGACCGGGAGCGAGGTCGTGGTGAACGAGTCGCTCGGCACGGTGCAGTACAGGCACGGCGACACGACGATTGCGTCGCAGGGCGGCGGCGTCTGGCGGAGCGACGGCGACGGGTCGGTGATGCTCTCCCGTCCGGAGTTCCACTACCGGGAGCGGACCCTGACGCTCCCCGTCGTCTCTGTGGACGGCGAGACGGGACTCACGGGTCGCGTCCAAAGTCGGCAGAACGGGACGGCGGCACGCCAGTACCCGAACCTGACTGCTGGGTTCTCGAACCCGCCCGACAGCGGGTCGGTGACGGTGGCGGTCCAGAGCGAGTACTACGAGGCGTGGGGCCGCTACTTCGAGGCGGAGACGGACGCCATCGTGAGCTACGACCACGCCGCCGAGCGCGCGTCGGTCACGTTCCTCGTCCTGCCGGACCGGAGCACCTTCGACGCGGGCATCATCGCCACGTCGAGCACCGGCGAACTGGCCGTCGCAGGCACCGGGGCCTACGTCAACAGCTACAACTCGTCGGTGGGGAACTACTCGCAGACGGAGTCGGCAAACGGGTTGATTCAGTCGGCCGGCGACGTCAAGGCATCGGGGAACTCGCTCGTTGACGGCGACGTCAAGTCGGGCGGCACGGTCAATCTGCAGGGGAGCACTCACATCAACGGGAGCGTCTACTGGACGCAGAGTCCCGGGCCGGACGGCACCGAACGGTCGAAAGTCGCCGGCGACGTCGACCGAATCGACGGCGTGCGCTCGGTCATGCCCATCGACACGTTCGTCGAGACCTACGCAGGAGACGTACGCGCGCGCAACGACAACGACGAGACGACGGCTATCACCGGCGAGGAACTTACGCTATCGGGGTCGTCCACGGAACTCGACGCGGGCCGCTACTACGTCCACAACGTCACGCTCGACAGCGAGTCACTGACGCTGAACACCACCGACGGCGACGTCACCCTCGTCGTCAGAGACTACGTGAAACTCGAGCAGGACGGCAACCTCAGCGTCGAGGGCGACGGCCGGGTCCGCGTCGTCGTCGCCGGCGAGAACGACACCGTCGTCTCCCCGACGGGCCTCGGGAGCAAGGCGGTCAACTTCCACGTCGGGAAAGGCGCCTCCGTCCACGTTCCCGACGAGGACTCCGGGCAGTTGCGCGTGTACGGGACCCGTGAGTTCAACGCGACCATCGCGGGGTCCAACAGCAGACGGGCCACCTTCGACGGCCTCGTCTACGCGCCCGCGGGGGCCACCGGGAGCGGATACGTCTACATCAAGCAGGGCGACCTCTACGGCCTCGCCGTGACCGGCAACCTGACCGTCGGTCAGTACGGGGCCGCACACTACGACTACGGGCTTCGAGGGGGGACCCGGATACGGTCCCCGTTTTCGACGCTACAGCAACTGCACGTGACGGTCCACCGCGTGCGGGTCAGTTCGGGGAGCTAAGGAGCGACCTACGCATGTCACGACACCATCGACGTTCGGCGCGGGGAGCAGAGCCATGACGTTCGTCGGGAGACTCATCGAGTACGTCCACGCCGACGAGACGGCGTGCGACCGATGCGGCGAGACGCCGACGGCCCACCACGAGTGCTGTCGCTGTGGGCGCTCGGTCGGCGGGTGCGAGGAGCCCTGTCCACACTGTGGCTCGTCGGACATCGCACGCTACGAGATTTGACGCGCTCGGGTTCTCGTGATTTTCGCGTCGGCCTCGCCCCGCTAGTCGTCCGCTTCGGCCCCCGGTTCCGAGTCGTCCCCGGCGACGAACTCGCCGAGGCCGTCGATGGGTCGGTCCGGGTTCTCCTCGTCGAGGGTCTCCGGTGCGCCCAACTGGACGTCCGTCTCCTCGGGGTCGCGCAGTTTCGTCCGACCGCGGTGGACCGTCACCTCGTCGTTGAGGTGGAGCTTGATGGCCTCGATGAGCGCCTCGGCCTCCAGCGGTTGGCCGAGTTCCTGCAGTTCCTCTTCCGTGGCGTCGTCGGGGACGTTGAACGCTCGCTGGGTGATGATGGGCCCTTGGTCCAAGTCCGTCGTCACGTAGTGGGCGGTGACGCCGGCGATGCGGACGCCCTCCTCGATGGCCTGCATGTACGCCGACGCGCCGGGGAAGGCGGGGAGCAGACTCGGATGGACGTTGATGATGCGGCTCTCGTAGCGGAAGACGACGTCCGGCGAGAGGATGCGCATGTACCGGGCCAGCGCGATGAGGTCGGCGTCGTACTCCGCCAGCAAGTCGAGCAGTGCCGCCTCGTCGGGCGTCCCCTTCTCGTCGCCGATGTTGTGGAAGGGCACGTCGTACTTCCGGGCCAGCGGTTCGAGGTCGTCGTGGTTGCCGATGACCACCTCGATGTCGGCGCCGAGGTCGCCGTTGGCCCACGACTCGAACAGGGCCTCCAGACAGTGCGATTCCTTGGTGACGAGGACGGCGATGGACTGGGTCTCGCGGTCGGCGGGGAACCGGACCTGCAGGTCGACACCCAACTCGTCGCCGAGTTCGGTGAGGTCCTCCCGGAGTTTCTCCTCGGTCGTCACCATGTCGGCGGTGTCGACGTGCATCGTCATCCGGAAGACGCCCTCGCGGACCGCTTGGTCGAGGTCCTCGATGTTGATACCGCGCTCGAACAGTAGGGAAGTGACTTCGGCGATGAGGCCCGTGTCGTCGTCGCCGACGACCGTAATCTCGGTGAGACCGTGCGTCACGCCCGCCACCTCCAGACTGTACCGTGATTCATTGCCCTCCAGTTCGGCAGGCGCGATGCAAAAGCCTTCGTTTTGTCTCGCTCGCCGGGCGTCATAGCTTAGTTGCTCCGGCCCAACCGCCGGAACGTGACGGCCGAGTTCCCGAGAGTCGTGTACGCCGACCCCGACGACAGCGAACGCACTGGGACCGTCCCGGTCCTCGAAGCCGCCGACCTCGACGTGGTCACGGCCGCGTCCGTCGCGGACGTCGAGACGGCCCTCGACGGGGGCGTCGATTGCGTCGTGACCGCGGCGTCGTTCCCCGACGGGAGCGGGTTCGACGTGGTCGAGACCGTGCGCGAGACGGCCCCAGACTGCGCCTGTGTGCTGTTCACCGCGGACCCGCCCTCTGACCTCCCGCACGGGGACCGCAAACAGGTAGTCGAGTACGTTCCGCGGTCGGTCCCGGGGGCCAGAGAACGCCTCGCGGACGTGGTCACGGCGGCCACCGCGGCGGTGACGCAGGCGGCCTACCCCGTCCCCGAGGACGAGTCCGCTCGACTGGCCGCCCTCCGCGAGTACGACGTCGAGTCGCTGTCGGCTATCGAGGCGTTCGACCGCCTGACTGCGCTGTTGACCACCCACTTCGACATCGACGTGGCCTTCGTCGGCCTCGTCGACGAACACGAGGAGCGGTTCGTCGCCTGCGAGGGCGCCAACTGGCGGACGCTGGGGCGCGAGGACAGCATCTGCACCCACACCATCCTCAGCGAGGAGGAGATGGTCGTCGAGGACACCCGCGACGACCCTCGCTTCGCGGAGGTGGACCGCCTCGACGAACTCGACATCCGGTCGTACGCCGGGGCGCGAATCACCGACGAGGCGGGCAACGCCCTGGGTGCGGTCTGCTGTGTCGACGGCGAGCCACGGTCGTACTCACGGGCGGAACTGGACGACCTCCGTCGGTTCGCCGACGAGGTCGAGGAGCAACTGCGACTCCGTCGGCGCCTCGGCGAGGAGGAGCCCTGAGATGGCCGTACCACACGAGGGCGGGTACGGGTTCGAGGGCATCCCGATAGAACCGGTCGAGTCGGGGACGAACCTCCTCGTGACCGGACCGACGCTCGGCGGCACCCGGGAGTTGCTCCTCCGACTCCTCCTCGGGGACGACGGCGTCGTCATCATCACGGCCGACACGAGCGCCCGCGAGACGCTGGCCGACTTCGAGCGACTCGGCGGGGGCGGGGTCGGCGACCGGGTCCGGGTCGTGGACTGCGCACAGGAGGACGACGACGACCTCGGCGAGTTCGTCTCGACGGTCGGGACGCCGGCCGACCTCACCGGCATCGGCATCGAGTACTCGACTCAGTACGAGCGAGTGTACGCCCGCGGCTACGACGCCGTGCGGACCGGCATCTACACGCTGACGCCGCTGCTCGTCTACACCGACGACGTGCGCCCGGTGTTCCGGTTCGTCAACACCGTCACCAGTCGAATCCGGACCGCGGACGGACTGGGCGTCTGTGCCATCGACCCAGAGGCCCACGACGAACGGGTGGTCGGCAGCATCGCGCAGTCGTTCGACGGCCGTATCTCGGTCCGTGACGGGGACGCCGGCGTTGAGGTCAAGGTCGAGGGACTGCCGGGCCAACCGCGGGAGTGGACGTCCGTGCCCGCGCTCCGATAACACAAGCGTTTTCTCCGCCCCCCGCCGGCCTCTCAGTAATGACCGCCTTCACCGCCACCGTCACCGTCCGGCTGAAGCGGGGCGTCCTAGACCCCGAGGCCGAGACCACCCAGCGGCAACTCGAACGCCTCGGGTTCGACCTCTCGGACCTCCGTTCGGCCGACCGCTTCGAAATCGACCTCGACGCCGAGAGTAGCGAGGACGCCGCCGAACGCGCCGAGGAGATGGCCGAGCGCCTCCTCGCGAACCCGACCATCCACGACTACGACGTGGAGGTCGCCGAACGGGAATGATAGCCGTCACACTGACGCCGATGCTCGGTTCCCACACGGGGTGGTCACTGTGACCATCGCCGTCATCCAGTTCGGCGGGTCGAACTGCGACCGGGACTCCGTGCAGGCCCTCGAAACGCTGGGCTTCGAGGCCGACCTCGTCTGGCACGAGGACGGCCTGCCCGAGGACGTCGACGGCATCATGCTCCCCGGCGGGTTCTCGTACGGCGACTACCTCCGGGCCGGCGCGATGGCCGCTCGCTCGCCCATCATGGAGGAGGTCCGAGAGGCCGCCGCCGACGGGACGCCGGTCCTCGGCGTCTGCAACGGTGCCCAAATCGGCTGTGAGTCCTCGCTCACCCCCGGCGTGTTCACCACCAACGAGAGCGCGCGCTTCCAGTGTGAACACGTCCACCTCCGCGTGGAGAACGCCGACACGCCGTGGACCCGCCACTACGAGGAAGGCGACGTCGTCGAACTCCCCATCGCCCACGGCGAGGGCCGCTACGAGATTGCGGACGAGCGACTCGACGAACTCGAAGCCGACGACCGCATCCTCTTCAAGTACTGCGACGCCGAGGGCAACGTCACGCCCGAGGCCAACCCTAACGGCTCGAAACACGCTGTCGCGGGCGTCACCGGCGAGGACGACCACGTCGCCGTGATGATGCCCCACCCCGAGCGCGCGGCGCTCGAAGACTTGGGCCGCATCGACGGCCGCCCCGTTCTCGAAGGGTTCGCGGACTAACACCCCATCTGCGTTCCGACGCGGGTCAGGAGCGTCTGGCCGTTCGCCTCGACGGCGACGCCGTACGTCTGGTCGTTGCAGTCGAACTGGTCGCGCTCGATTTCGTAGACGCTCGTCTCGCCGACAGCCGACACCGCGAGCGTGTAGTCTGTCGGACGGTTGAAGACGACGGCGACAGTCCCGCTTTCGGAGAGCGACGCCCGGCGCTCGTACAGCGTCGCGTTCGTCCGCTCGTGCGTGACGGCCAGCGAAATCGGCCGGTTGGGACCGTTGTTCAACAGGCGAAACGCGATGGGTCGCGGTCGACCGTCGCGTTCGTCGCCGACGTGGACCACCGTCCGGGGCGACGACTCGTTCCGGTAGCGGAACGGGTCCAGCACCGTCGCGCCGTCCGTGTCGTTCGTCACGCGCACGTCCGGCGGTGGCTGGAAGGGGCCGACGCCGGCCGTCGCGACGACTGCGACGGCGAGCGCGGCGGCACAGCAGCAGAGGGCGACTGCGTGGATGCGGCGCATATCGGCGGCGTCGCCTTCGTCCGGTATCTGTCTTCTGTCAGCCGTCGCTCTGGGAGCGTGAAAGGGGATAGGAATGGGACGGGGCCAGTGGAGCGTGTGACATGTTCCGCGGCCCCTACGAATCAGTATAGCCCCCGGGTGTAAAAACGCCACCCTACCGGAGTGAAAGTGAAAGTGGTCCTCTCGGGGACTGAGAACAGTCACCACACTCTTCCGCTGTCGACGCCTACTCGACACCATGAGCACAGACGACGCGACGCTCGCCGACGACGCCGTCCGGGTCTGGCTGGTCGAACGGACCTACTCCGACGACGAACAGAACCTCATCATCCTCACCTACGCGACGCCGGACGGACGGCGGGACTTCCGGAAGGAGCGGGCGCTGACCTCCTACACCGGCGACCGACGGGAGACGCCGGTGTCGATGGCCGTCAACCCGGACAACCTCGGACGCGTCGACGACGCGGAGACGCGCGAGCGATACGCTGGGGAAGTCGAGCGGATGCGGGAGAAACACGACCCCGACGAGGCGCTGTGAGGAGCATCTCGTCCGGTTTTGCCGTCTAGCGCGCGGTCTCGCCGCCTCTGGCCCGGAGCGTAGCGTACACCGCGACAGTGGCGACGACGCCGAACCCGACGGCCACCGGAACGGTGAACAGTCCGCGACCGACGTTCACGTACGAGAGGCCCAGTACCAGAAACACGGCTGGACCGAACGTGGCGTACGCGAACACCTGTCGACGGCGCTCCGGCGGTAGGTCCGAGAGGTTGAGCGCGACGGCCATGAGCGCCCCGATGCCGGCGAGGAGTCCGAGCGGGACCGCGACGAGCGCGGAGAACTCGAAGGCGAGCAGTTCGACGACCGGCACGGTGACGAGGAGGAACGTCGTGGCGGCGCCGCCGACGGCCGCGAGGCCGCGAAGCAGGCGCGAGTCGGTCGGGGCCGTCGGCGGCGGATATGCGAGACTGCTACCGCGTCAGCGGCATCGAGTAGCTCTTCTCGCGGGTCAGGACGGCCTCGTACGTCGCCTCGCACTCGCAGTCGACCTGCTCGAAGACGCTGGGGTCCTGTCGCAGGTCGAAGTCCTTGATGGCTCGCTGGACCCGGTCGTCACACTCCCCGCAGTTGTGCGGGCCGCGGTCGCTCCCGTGGCCGACGGGGTCGGAGACGACGATGACGTCCTCGTCCGCGGTCGATTCCAGTACCTCGGCGACCGACCAGAGCCACGGCGGGCGGTAGCCCCCGTCGTGGTACAGTTCCTCGACCATCGTGTACCGCTGGACGTTACACGGGTTCATCGAGACGGTGTGACAGCCCTCGACGGCGGCACACCGCCGCACCGAGGATTTCATGTCCTCGACGGCCTCGGACTCCGAGAGGAACACCGGCTTCATCAGTAGATAGGCCTTGACGCCGGCCCCTGCGTCCCGTGCCGCGGCGCAGGCCTCTTCGAAGTCCGCGAAGTCGAAGTACTTGTTCACGCAGTCGTGGCGCACGCGGTCGGTCGCGGTTTCGAGACCGACGGCAACGTCCGTCTCCAGTCCGGCGTCGACGAAGTCCGACACTCGGTCCTCCTCGACGAAGTCCGGCAGGGACTCGACGACGATGCGCTCGCGGTCCGCGAACGTCTCGGCGATGGCCTGTCGCGTCTCGGCGGGGACTTCGCGCTCGTCGAGGAAGCTCCCGGAGGTGTAAATCTTGATGAGGCCGCTCTTCTCGTCGGCTTCCTCGGCCTCGTGGTCCAGACAGTGCCGAATCTGGGCCATCAGGTCCTCGTGGGCGACGCTGCCGCCCTCGACGGACTCGGCGACGTAACCGCACATCGTACACCCGCCCGCGCGGGCCCACCGACAGCCGCCGGTGTTCAGGATGATGGTCAGGCTCTGGTAGACGCCGGACGGCGTGTTGTCCTCGTCCAACCAGACGCGGGTGGGCTCCCGGGGGTCGTAGGTCGAGTCGTTGCGCGACCGGATGTCGCGCATCACCGAGTTGTGGGCGTCCATGCCCTTGCCCTGCTCGTAGACGTCGGGACTGGGCTTACTCATTACGCCGGCGTAGCCGACGGGCGCGTAAAGCCGCTTCGTTAGGTCTCGCGGGCGAGTCGGTCGCGGGCCGCAAGCCACGCGACGCCGGCCGCCGCCGCGCCGACGGCGTTGGCGACGAAGTCCGCACCGCTCGTGTCGCGGGTGGCGACCAGCCCCTGCAGTACCTCGATGCCGGCGCCGTAGCCGACCGCGACCGTCGCGAGGAGGGCGACGACGGCGGCCGCCCGGGTTCGCTCTCCCCAGGCGAGCAGCGCCGTGAGGGCCCCGTAGCTCCCGGCGTGAACCCACTTGTCCAGCGAGACGCCGAGCAGCGCCGGCACCGCCTCGGCGCCGCTCTCTGGCACCGGAACGAGCGAGGTGACCAGCAAGAGGGCGGCGAACGCGATGGCGGGCACGTACCGCCGGAACCGCACCGGGTCCATACCCGTCCTTGGTCGCGTCGGGCGATAAGTCACGCGATACTCAGAACACGCCGAGGACGGCCGCAAGCGCTCGCGTACCCACGACGACGCCGACGACGCCGGCGACGCCGTACATCGCCGCACGGTTCCGGTACCGGGTCGCCGCCGTCGACAGCGACCCCACGGCGACGTGGACGTCCTCGTCGAGGACGACGCCCTCCGCCGTCGCCCGCGCCGTGCCCGCGACGGCGACGTGGTCCCCCGGCGCGACGACCGACTCCTCGTAGCGTCGCGGCTTGTCCCGGTGGTCGCGTTCGACCTTCGGCGCGGGATTCGGGAAGTCGGCGGGTGGGCCCTCGTCGGCGGCGAGCGCCAGCGTTCGCGTGGCGCCGAGGTCCACCGTCGCGTCGTCGGGGTCGACCCACACCGGGCCGCTCCCGTCGTCGACGGCGAATCGGGCGCCGCCGACGCCGCCGTCGCGGACGACCCACTGCTCGCGCTGGCCGATGTCGCCCACGCCGTGTGGGTCCAGTACCTCGACGGCCCACGACCAACAGCAGGCGTCTCGACCCGTGACCGGCCCCCCGTCCGTGGCGTCGTCCGTGACCGCGCCCGTGCAGGCGACCGGACCGGCGGACAGCGACCCCGTCGGCACGTCGTCGTCCGGGTGGAGCCGGCGCCACCGCCGGGCGAACGTCCGGCTGCTGGCGAGGCCCACCAGTCCGAGGACGAGTGGGAGGGACGACCCGATGACGAGCATCCCGACCCCCCGGACGTCCGTCTCGTGGTCGAAGAACGTCACGTCGCCGAGGAACCCCATCGCGACGACGACGGCGAGCGTGACGACGGTAACCGACGCGCCGTCACGGGGCGTGAGTCCGGCTGGGAGCGCGTGTCTCGGCATCGCGGCCGCCTCGTAGTAGACGTACGCGCCGGCGAAACAGACGACCGTCCCGGCGACGACCAGTAGATACAGCGTCAGTGCGCCAGCCATCCGATTCCGGTAGTCGGCGGCGTGACAAAAAGGTACGGTGGCCCGCCGTGACCGCGTTTCGGACCCGTCCCTAATTCATAATCTTTTTTGATTAGGGATTCGAGTCGTGTGCTACCGATGCGCTACTCCGAAACACTGCAGTTGTTCGAGCAAGCGTTCACGTTCCCCGCCGACCGTGACACCGTCGTCCAGCAGTTGGGCGACGTGGAGTTGACGACCCCAGCCGGTGACGCCGTCACCGTCGGGACCACCTTGGAACGCACCACCGAAGCCACGTACGAATCGCCAGAGGAACTCTACACCACGCTGCTGGGGAACCTCGAAGACGGGTTCGTCGGACGGAAATACTACGACGACAGAGCGGGGACCCAGACCGGCGTGGAAGACGTCAGAAGTGAGAACGTGTCGTTCTAAGCCGAGCGCGTATCTCGAGCGGTCGGTCTACCGTTCCTCGACGTGGCGCATCTGGACCGCGATGCCGCGCGTCGAGGACTGCATCTCGGACCCGTGCATCTCCGCGCGACCCACGCCGAAGGCGGCGTCGCCCTGTACCACGACTTCGTCGCCGACGCGGATGTCGTCGCTGGCGTCGACGATGCCCGGCGCGAGGACCGACCCGTGGGGGACGAACGGTTCGATTTCGACCGTCTTGGTCGGCACGTCGCTCTCGACCCAGCGGCGAGCGCCGGCCAGCGTCAGCGAGAGGACGCCGTACTGCTGGGCCAGCGTCGCCAGTTGCTCGCCCTCGGTGTCCTCGGCCCGCAGTTGCGGGTACCGGCCCGCCGTCTGGATGTCGGCGAACAGGTCGTCGCCCGCGCCCGCCCCGAACTGGTAGTCGGCGACGGCCCGGATGGTGTTGGCCTCGCGGGTGGACTTCCGGTAGGTGTCCCACCCCTCCAACTCGGCGGCGAGGTTGCCCAGCGAGTCGGCCGTCGTCGGGTGGTCCGTGACGGTGTAGGTGAAGTCCAGTCCGAGCGAGTCCTCGACGCGTTCGCAGATGTCGCGATATCCCTCGCCGGGGACGTGGGCGACGATGTCGGGGTAGTCGGCGTCGGCGAGGTAGCGTTCGAGCACCTGCGAGACGAACTCTATCTCGTTTGCGGTCCAGCG
Organism: Haloarcula sp. H-hyl6; assembly: GCF_056934455.1. Classification (NCBI taxonomy): domain Archaea; kingdom Methanobacteriati; phylum Methanobacteriota; class Halobacteria; order Halobacteriales; family Haloarculaceae; genus Haloarcula; species Haloarcula sp. H-hyl6. Next base: position 2,341,771 of record NZ_JBRIIK010000001.1, on the reverse strand, counting down.
CCCCGTCACCACGGAGTCGTAGTGCTGGGCGGGGTATGTGAGTTCGAGTTCCTGCGGGACGACGCCGATGGGCGACGTCATCGACACCATGTGGGCGCGCCAGTGGACGGCGTCGTGGTACTGCTTGTGGCTCTGGGAGTCGCTGTAGGGCTTGCGGGCGGAACAGGGGACGACGACCAGCGGCCGGTCGTCGAACCGCGGGACGTAGCGGTCGGTGACCCGTTCGGCGAACCGCTGAATTTCGACGCGACGGATGGAGTCCTCGCTGGCCGCCGATAGCTGTGCGCGCCGGATGAGCGGCGTCCGTTCCTCGACGTAGCCGTACTGCTGGTCGAGTCGGCGGAACGTCGCGGTCAGCCAGTTGTCCTGTCGGGCCTGTCCCTCGACGTAGTCGCGGAGTCGGCCGTCGCGGATGCGCCGGCGGACCCGCCGGAGTTCCGCCGCGAGGGCGTTGACGTTGTGTTCGACGCAGTCCTCGCGCGTGAACGCCTCTCGCGGCGTCTGGCAGGCCGGACACGAGCAGGGGAGTTCGTCCAAGTCTTCGAGGAAGTACGCCTCGTCCGTCGTCAGGTAGCGGCCCTCGGTGCCGCGAATCACGGCTCGGTGCGGGTCGACCACGTCGACGCCCGAATAGACGAGCGTCGCGACGTTCCGGGGGGTGGCGACGCCCGGCAGATAGAGGGCGGTGTCGGCGGGGATGGCCTCACGCGTCGCCGTCACCGCGTCGACGAAGGCGGCGGCGTGGCCGACGTAGCCCGGCGCGCCCGCGAGGACGTAGACGTCGCTCCCGAAGTCAGCGGCGGTGTCCGGCGAGACGACGGCCCCGCTCGGGAACTCCGCGTCGGGATAGTCGGGCGCGAACGCGTCGGCGACTTCGTCGGGCGTACCCGCGGGCAGGCCGCGATGGGGGAGTACCGTCACCTGCGAGTCGTCGCCCTCCGACGGTTCCTGTGCCGTGGGCCAGCGACTGCCGGCGTCGTGGAGGACCCGACGGACGTCGCCGGGCGTGTCGGCGTCCACGTCGTCGACCAGCGCCGGGGTCGTCACGGACTCGGCGAGGCGCAACTCGCCCAGTCGCGCGGCACCGTCGCGCTCGTGGACTTCGAAGTAGTCGGTCATGCCCACGTCTCGGCTACGGGCGTTCAACTATCTTGCTCTTCGAGGGTCGAGGCGAGCAACGGTAATCCGCGAGGCGGCCGAAGCACCGCCATGGAGGTCACAGTGTACGGCCAACTCCGCGGTGCCACCGGCGAGAAGACGGTGACCGTCGACTTCGACGGCGGGACGGTCCGGGAGGCGCTGTCGGCGTTCGTCGCCGCCTACCCCCGTGCCGAACGTCATCTCTTCGACGGCGACGCGCTCGAGCCGAGCGTCCGCCTGTCGCTCGACGGGACCTCGGTCGACCCCGAGGACGACTGTCCGGCCGACGCCGAACTCGGCGTCCATCCGGCGATGCAGGGCGGGTGAGCGCGACGTAGAGTGCACGCCCCGGCCTACGCTATCCGCTCGCCGCCGTCGGTGACTTCGTCGAGCGGGCGGAGACGGTACTCGCCAGAGTCGGTGTGCTGTTCGAGGACGACCCGTTCGGTGTGTGGCGGCGCCGTCACCGTCGGCGTGGTGATTATCTCGCGCTCGACGATGGCACAGAACCGCCAGTACCCGTCGTCGGACATACCTACTCGAATATCGTCCCGCACCCGACAAAAGCGTGCGGTGTGGGCGTGTGACACGAACGGGAGCCGTGGGGTTTTGCCTCTCGGACGGTAACCGCTCGGTATGGTCGGGTCCCGAACCGCGACGGCCGTCGTCGGCCTCGTCGTGAGCCTCCTCGTCACCGTGGCCCTGTGGTGGTACACCGACAGTCTGTTCGTCTTCCTGTTCCTGCCGTTCGTCCCGTTCCTGTTCCGGGGGCTACGCGACGACGAACCGACCGTCGTCCAGGAGTGCCCGCACTGCGGGTTCCAGGCGACGGTCGAGTCGTACGATTACTGCCCGCGGGACGGGACGCGGTTGGAATCGTCGGCCGAACGGTAGCGCCACGTCCTGACAAGCGTTTATTGCGTGTGGCTTGATAGGTTGCGCGTATGCCGGGAGTTCGAAAGGGGACGTGCGAGGACGTGCCGGCGGTCCAGTGCGTCGCTCGCCGGGCGTGGCACGCCGCCCACGACGACATCGTCGGCCCGGACGCGGTCGACGCGTTCCTCCAGCGGTACTACACGCCGTCGCGACTGGACGACGCCGTCACGGACGCCGACCGGGTGTTTCGCGTCGCGACGAGCGACGGGGACGTCGTCGGGTTCGCCGAGGCCGGGCCGGCGGAGGCGGACCAGACGTGGTCCCTCTCGCGAATCTACGTCCACCCGGACCACTGGGGCGAGGGGACCGGGAGCGCGTTACTCGACGACGTCGAAACCAGCGTCCGGGAGCGTGGGGGGCGACGCCTGCGGTTAGTCGTCATGGCCGACAACGACGACGCCGTCGGGTTCTACGAGTCGCAAGGGTTCCTCCGCGTCGCAGACCACTACGACGAATTTCTCGACGTGGACGGCTACGTCTACGCGAAGTCGCTCTAGGCAGGTCGCTCGGCGACGAGGACGCCGACCTGCTCCGAGACCATCTCGACGGCCGTGATGGCGTAGCCAGCGTCGGTGAACGCGTCCGCGAGGACGCCGACCGTCGCCGGGTCGTCCACCTCGGGGCTGTAGAAGGGGTCGTCGGGGTTCGGTTCGCCGAAGAACATCACGTCGCCGAGGACGATACGTCGCGGCCCCAGTTCGGCGAGGACGTCGATGGACTCGCGTTTCTCGTCGTCGCCGAGGTGGTGCATCGCGAAGTTCGAGGTGACGACGTCCACTTCGACGTCCTCGGGCACTCCCGGGTCGCGGAAGCGGCCCTCGCCGAACGAGACGTTCTCGACGCCGTTCTCGGCGGCCTTCGCGTGGGCCTGTTCGAGCATCCCCTCGCTGATGTCTCGGCCGACGACCTCGCCGGCGGCGTCCGCGACGCCGAATGCGATGGCACCCGTCCCGGTGCCCAAATCCAGCACCACGTCGTCGGGTCCGGGGTCTGCGTGGGCCACGACGAGGTCTGCACAGGCCCGGTATTCCGGGGAGTCCTGACTCTCGTCGTAGTCGGCGGCGTGGTCCGAGAAACGGTCGGCGTGTTCGTCGAGGGACTTCTTCATACCCGCCGCTACGGGTGGCGGCGTGAAAGGCGCCGCGGACTCGGCCGGTGCCGTGAGAGGGGTGTGCGGGTAGCGGGTTGAGGTCGAGCGGGGACCGGAAAGCGAGAGGGGAGAGGGCTCGCGGAGTGCGGTCACGCGCCGGTCGCTACGAGACGAGGGCGCGTGTGGGAGCGTCAGCGGTTACAGGACGTTACTTACCGGAAGCGCCGGCCGCGCCCTCGCTGGCCGCGGTGCCGTTGGCCGCTGCGTCGGCGCCCTCACCGCCGCCCGGCGTCAGACCACTGATGGTCTCACCGATACCCTCCTTGGCCTCGCCGGCCGAGGACCCGACTTCGCCGAGGATGTCGCCGACGAAGTCCGGCACCTGCGCGGGCAGGTCTGTGGGCGGGCCGGCCTGCATGGCCATCTGAACCGCGTCGTTTGCGAACGTTGCCATCGTGAGCGGGTCTGCTTCGAACATCGCATCTCGGCCTTCCGGAGAGAGGGATAAAGTGGGGGATGGCCGTGAACCCGATTTCCGGTCGGTTTCGGGCCGGTTTCAGGACGGTTAACGCGGATTAAATCGGGCTAAACCGAATCGTGACGGACGCTGCCGTCGGATTCGGGAATTGAGGCTAATCGCCCCCGAGGGCGCGCCGCGCGCGGCCGATCAGAGGCCGTACTGCTCGCGGACGAGGTGGTCCAGCCCCCGTTCTTCGAGGCGGTCCATCGGGGCCAGCATCGTCAGCTGGACGACCCCCGGGAGGCGACCGATCTCGACGCCGCCGGTGAACGTACACCGGGTCCGGACCTCGCCCTCGGTCATGTCCAGTAGCGCCCCCGCCCGGTCGAAGGCGTTCTCGGTGGCGTCGTTGACCGTCGCGCCGGAGCCGACGACCTGAATCGGCCCCATGTCCGTCTCGACGTCGACGCCGTACTCCGCGCCGAGGGCCTCGCCGGCCTCGACGTCGTCGTCCGTGTACGGTTTGGCGATGTGCGGGAGGTCCTCCTCGTTCGGCAGGAGGACCGGCCCGTCGATGTCGAGGCCCTCGATGACCTCCACCTCGAACTCGGCGTGACCGCTGACGTCGGTGGTGTGCAGGGCCAGTTCGCCGTCGCCCTGATTGGCGTGCATGTCGCCGACGTAGATGCCGCCGCCGTCGACCTTCACGGGGCAGACGAGGATGGCACCCTCGCGGACGGCGTTGATGTCCATGTGCCCGTCCGTGCGCTCTGCGAGTTCGTCCTCGCTGTCGAGGCCCCAGTCGTGGTCGGCACCGATGAGGAACTGCCCGAAGTCCCCGGCGTTGTGCGAGTCCGGCAGTTCGATGGGCGGCGTCGTCCCGATGTTCCCGAGGAACGGCCGGAGGTGTCCGAGCGTCCCCGGCATCTCCGAGGGTTCGTACAGCAGGATTGGGTGCTGGCGGGAGTTCTCCGGCAGCGCCATGGCCTCGTCGGCGCGTTCGGCGAGGTCGTGGGCGGCCTCGCTGTCGACCGTCAATCCCACCTCGCCCTCGTGGTCGAAGACGGCCGTGATGCCGTATTCGAAGGCGAAGGAGGAGGCGTTGGCACCACACTCCGCACACCGGATGGACTCCTCGCCGGTGCCCTTGACGACGCTCTCGGGCCACTCGGCACCGCACTCCGGGCACTTGTGGTCGACGAACGGGTCGTCGCCGAACGCGCCCTCGCGTTCGTCCATCGACCCGGTGCTGGTGGCGATGCTGGTCACCTCGATGTCGTTGATGCGTATGGCGACGGCGTCGCCGACCTCAGCGCCGTCGACGCGAATCGGTTTCGTCACCTCGTGGCCGCCCCGGAACTCCGGTGTAATCATCGGCCCCCAGCAGGCCGGTGGGGTGTGTGTCCTGACGGTGCCGCCGTCGGCGACCGTCCCTGCCCACTCCTGTTCGGGGCCGACCAGTCCGAGCGTGTACTCGTCTACCTCGAGCTCTTTCGTGACTTGCTGTGACATACCACGCTACTGTTGGGTGTCGAACAGGATAAGCGTACGGCCGAAGCACTCATCCGAGACTACCGGCACAGTTCTGACACCACGTCGTGTCGTCGAACAGTAGGTCTCGGTCTTTCTTCGTCTTGAAATCAGCTCTTTCGAGATACGAACAGTTCTCGTGTACGTGCATCACTCTCGGACCGCTGCTCTTCGTCGACGCGACCCAGACCACCCACGACTCGTCGAACAGGTCTTCTTCGCTCGACCTGTCCCTGCTCGTCTCCGAGGCCGGGCGTTGCTCGTCTGCCTCACGGCTCATACCGACTCCTCTGTGTCGACGTCGTCGAGTGTCAGTGCGTCACCGTCAGCCTCGTCAACCCACTGTTCGTGCAGATTCTGTGCATGCTTCTGGAACAGCAACTCTAACTCGAGATAGCCGACGTCCTCTGCGAAGCGGTCAATGACGCGGTCCAGACGGCGTTCCGCGCGTTCTCGTTCAGATCTCATCCTAACCACGTGAGGTGTGTACACCTGTTGAATCCTCGCTGCGGCGTCTTTCATACCCGGTTGCTAATCCCGGTGTAGCCGATCCTTTCGAGAGCGCACTCCCTCCTGATAGAGTGGTGACTACCCGCCGAAAGATACCTCGGCGTCCCCCGAGAGCACATACGAGTAACGGCTGTTTGGGCACTATTCTTCACGTGAGAAGGCGAGTATCTGTATAGCGAGCGCGGCCAGTGTGGCACAGTTCTCCACGTGAACCGACGGTGTGTCGCTGCTCGCACTATTGCAGTCACATACCACAGTTCGAAGTTTTCGAGGCAGAGGCCCCTCCCTCAAAGAGCAAGGGTTTCCGGCCCCGGTGGAAAGGGGACGCGAGTAAGGTGGGTAGGAAGCCGACCCAGCAGTGACTAGCCGCCGGCCTGTTGCCTGCGAACTCCCAATCGAGTGAGTGATTACTGACAATTATTTGGCGTGTCTTCGAGTCCCGTCGCACCGCCGTTATCAGCGACAAAACACGCGTCGCCGACCCAGAGACGGTCGTTCAGTGCGCTACTCCCGCGCGTGCAAATCACGCAGTCGCACCCCGTCCGGCACCGTCTCCAGCGCCGTCGCGGGCCAGTCGTCGTGGACCAGCGTGAACGCGACGTCGGGATGGAGGTCCACCAGACGGGCGACGCCGTCGGCGGCGGCCTCGTAGGCGGCGCGGTCGGTCCGGTCGGGCACTTCGGCGGTGAGCGGATACGTCTCGGCGAGGTCCCGCGGATACGGGCCGAACGGCGGGACGACGCCCCACGTCTCGTCGTAGCGGTCGTTCGACCCGCCCTCGGTCAGGAGCACCGAGTCGGCGTCGAGGTCGAACCGGTCCAGTCGCTCGTGGTGGCGCAGCACCTCGGGTCTGCGCGCGCTCTCGGTGGAGGTGTAGAAGAAGGCGTCCTTCGAGACGGGGTCGGTCCGTTCGAGTTGCTCGGCGTGGTCCAGTAGAGCGCGGTAGCCGTCGAGCATCGTCGGGTGGCCGCGGGCGCGAGAGTCGACGAGTTCCAACAGGTTCCCCGAACGGATGGCCTGCCGGACGGTCCGAATCTCGCCGTACGTGACGTGGAGGTTGTGCCGGGCGAGCAGGTCCTCTCGGGTGTCGTCGGCCATCGAACGGAGTTCCGCGGGCGTGTGGTCGGTACAGACCGGGCACTGACACGGGAACTGTTCGAGGTCGTCGAGCAGTTCCGTCCCCCGAACCGTGAGATAGCGGTCGTCGCGGGCGTACAGCGCGTACGCGGCGGAGTCGAAGAGGTCACAGCCCAGCGCGGCCGCCATCGCGAACATCATCGGGTGGCCGGCCCCGAACAGGTGGACCGGCCCCGTCTCGCCGAGGCCGCGCTTGCAGGCCGCGACCACGTCCGCGAGGTCAGCGTAGCGGTACTCGTTCATCAGCGGCACGACCGCACCCAGCGGGAACACGTCCAGTCCCGTCGATTTGGCGTCTCTCGCGGCCCGTTCGCGCAGGTCGGGGTACGTCGACCCCTGCACTGGCGCGGAGACGAGCATCTCGCCGGTGTCCACCTCGGTCGCTCGCTCCAGTCGCTCTTGGGTGGTTTCGAGTTCCGTCTCCGCTCGCTCGCGCTCTACGTCCGGCGGCGTCGGGATGTCGACCGGCGTCCCGATGTCCGACCCGATGTCGCGCTGGAACTGGAGAATCTCCTCGGTGGTCACGTCGATGTCGCCGTACTCGGCGAGTTGGAACGACCCCGAGTCGGTCATGATGGCCCCGGAGAAGTCCAGCAGGTCGTGCAGCCCCCGTTCGAGGGCCGGTTCGCGCAGGTCCTCGGAGCCGTGGAGGATGTAGCTGTTCGTGATGAGAATCTCCGCGCCGAACTCGTGTTCGAGCGCCGACGGGTCGACCGTCTGGACGTGGGGGTTCACCACGGGCAGGATAGTCGGCGTCTGGACCGTAACGCCGGCGCGTGGCACCTCCAGTTCGCCGAGTCGGCCCGCGGCGTCGTAGGCCCGGACCTCGAAGTTCGTCATTGTCCGTCGTCGGCGGGGCGCGCGCCTAAGGGTTGTGTTCTACAGTTCGGCCGGGTCCAAGCGGTCGACGAGGCCGTCGAAGTCGTCGTCGAAGCTGAGGACAGCGTCGACGTCCTGTTCTCTGGCGAACGCGACCGTCGTCGCGTCAGTGAAGGTCAATCCTTGGTCGTCGTACTGCTCGAAGACGTCGACCGCGGCGTCGAAAACTGTCGATGAGACGTGCTGGATTCGGACGAGGTCGGGGAACTCGTCGACGCCGCGGAGTCGTCGTCCCACCCGTTTCGCCTCACTGTGGCTGCCGGTTCGTGAGAGCGTCAGCGTCACAGTTTCGTCGTACACGTAGTCGGTCGTGTACGGCTGTCCGTATCCACCGCGGAAAATCGTCGAGAGGGCTGCCATCGCGTCGTCGTGCCGACTCGCGCTCGCATCCGCCTGTGCGTAGAAGACCCCAGAGTCGACGAGGACTGTCATCCGTAGAGGATGTCGTCGATATCGTCTTCGTCGGTCTCGACACCAGAGTCGAACGTTCCGTCGAGGAACGCCTCGATGTCCTCGTCGTCAGCCGGAACGGTCGACTCTCGGAACGAGTCGACGACCTCCTCCCGCGACTCGTAGGCATCGTCGATGAGTCGCGAGAGGAGTTCCTGCTGGGTGACGCTTTTCCCGGCTTTCAGCCGAATCTCGGCCTGTAGCTCTTCGAGACGGGACTTGGCGTCCTCGTCGACTTTGACCGCTGTCGCCATAGTTACTTGGTAACTCGTTCTACCCGATAAACGTTGGTACGAGTCACCGCTCGAACAGCGCGTAGTACATGATACCCACCGCCGACCGGCCGTCCTGCAGGTCACCGTCCCGTACCGACTCCAGTAGCGCGTCGAACGTCGTCGTCTCGACGCGGATGGATTCGTTGAAGTCGAGGTTCTGTTCGGCCGTCGGCGTACACCCCTCGGCGAGGAAGTAGTGGAACACCGAGTCGGCGTAGCCGTTGGCCGGTTCCGCGGTGTAGAGGTGGCGCACGTCGTCGGCCTCGTAGCCCGTCTCCTCGCGGAGTTCGCGGCCGACGGCCGCCCGTGGTGCGTCGTCGTCGGCCTCCACGCTCCCGGCCGGGAGCGCGCGGTTGACCCGCTTGACCGCCTGCCGCCACTCCTCGATGACGACGACGTCGCCGTCGGGGGTGAACGGGAGTATCACGACGCTGTCGCCCTCCCGCAGGAAGTCGAAGTCCGACTCGGTCCCGTCGGGCAGGCGCACGTCCTCGTGAACCACGTCGAACCCCGGGCAGGTGTAGGCCGTCTCCGTCGCGAGCGTCTCCCATTCGAGGCCCTCGGTCATACGCGGGTCTGGGGAGGGAACTGATAAACGCGTGGCGATTGCAAGGCAAAAGAGTACCCGTCGGACGCCCGGAGTGTTACGTCCGATGAAAGTCTCTACGATAGTGCTCCTCTTGGGCGCAGGCCTGTTCGTACTCCCGGTTCCCGGCACGTTCATCGCCGGTGCACTGGTGTTGCTGGCGGGCGGTGCCGCGCGGTTGCTTGGGGCGTAGCCGACCCGGTTCGGCGACGGGCCGCGCACGGTTCGCTGCTGGTCCCGAGCGCCGACGCGTCAGAGTTTCTCCGCCTTCCGAGCCTGTTCAGTACGTCGTTCCGCCTGTTCGAGACGGTTCTGTGCGGCGTTCGACAGCGGTTGGGGGAGGTCGTCGCTGGCCTCCGAGAGTCTGGTCGCCGCTCGCTGGAGACGGTCGGCGACGGTCTGGAGTCGCTGGTCAGCCCCGGCCGCGTCGCCGGCCCGCGCTCGCTCTGCGGCCTGCCGGGCCGCCTCGGACACGGCGGCGAGCGCCTGTGCCAGTCCCCGCACGGCGTTGTCTGCGCCGTCCGTACCGTCACCGCTGTCCGAGTCGGTCTGCGTGGTGCCCCCGCCCCGTTCGGCGACCGCCGCGCGGGTCTCCTCGGCCACGTCGGCGAGGAACGTCGACAGCGACGCCTTCCCGGTGTTCGGTCGCTCGATGCGGACCGTCCCGTCGGCCGCCGGGTCCGGGTTCACGCGGAACGCGCCGACGGCGTCCTCGGCGTCTCGAACCTCCGTCGTGTAGGCGCCGCCGTCGTGGACGTACACCCCGTCCGGGCCGTCGAGCGACGACTCGTACAGTCGACCGGCGAAGTCGTCTTCGACGGCGAGGTCGGTCAGGTCGCTGTCGGCGTCGGCCGGGTCCAGTTCGAGTTTGCGGGCGCGCTCGTTCGCGACCGTCGGAATCTCGCCGTCGACGCCTACCGGCGTCGGACCACCGTCGTCGGCCACCGAGACCCGTTCGCTGTGCGGGGCCGCGCCGGCGCGGTTGACCGTCAGGCGATGGTCGCCCGCCGGGACGTCCCGCACGGCGGCGACGCCGTTGAACGTCGGGACCGCCTCGGGGTCGCTCTCGAGTAGTGCGAAGGCCTCGACGGTCGATTCCTGCGTGGTCAGCCCCTCGTCGTCGGGCGCGTCGTCAGTCGGGACGGCCTCCGAGATGCTCGCGACGACGGTGTTGACGGCGGCCGCCTCGCCGATGGCGTCGTACCGCTCTGCCAGCGCCGCCCGGTGATTCGGTTCGGAGATGTCCGCCGCCGGGTTCTCGTACCGTGGCTGGCCCCACGGCGCGCCCGTCGTCGTGATGTGTCCGGCGATGGCGTCTTCGCCGAAATCGGGGACGGCGAACTCGAAGCTCAACTGCGGGCCGGTGAAGTCGGTGATGGACTCGATTTCGGCGGTCGGCACGAGGTCGTACTCCACGTCGGCCTCGTCGCTGTCCTCGCGTTCGGCGTGTTTGAACACCAGCCCTGTCGCCCGGTCGGGCAGGTCCGTCGGCGGCGAGGAGAGCGAGTCCAGCGAGCGCACAGTCAACGCCTCGTTGACGAGGTCGGACCGCTCGACGGACGGGAGGTCCGGGTGCTCGTACAGCGGCGCGCCCTCGTACTCGGGGACGACGTAGGGCAGTCGATACCCCTCGTCGCGTGGCAACCCGTAGGCGAAGGGGATGGCCGCCACGTCCTCCAGCGTCTCGATGGCGCTGTTGGTGATGTCCGCGAAGGAGGTGCCCTCCGGGAGGCGCTGGAACTCGTCGAGCGAGTCGTTCACCGACAGCGCGCTGGAGTGTGAGCCCAACTCCGAGAGGATGCGCGGCACGCCCTCCGGGTCCGGGTCGAGGAACTCGTTGTTCGGCACCTTCCGGGAGTGCGAACTGGCGACGTACAGTTGAGGGTCGTCCGTCTCCGTGTCGACGAAGACGTGGAGCACCTCCCAGTCGTGCCAGTGGAAGTTGGTCGTGAACTGGTCGAACGCCGAGTACAGCCAGAACTGGACGACCGCCAGCGGCGAGTCCTCGTACTCGACGGCGTGGTAGAACACCGTCGGGTTCGGCGGTTGCTCACCGGTGAACCGTTCGTGATAGCCGTCGAAGGCGTCGAACCCGTCGACGACCGTCTCGCCGTCCCGTTCACTCGTGTAGGGCCGTGGGTCAGTCGGGAACCACGGTTCGTTCTCGTCGAAGTACAGCGTCGGCGCGAACCGCGTGGCGAGTTCCCTCGCCCGGTCGCCCTCTACCTCGCTCGCGTCGGCGTCCTCGCCACCTTGGAGAATCGAACAGCCAGCGAGAGAGGCCGCTCCGGCACCGGCGAGCGACGCCAGCAGCGTCCGCCGGTCGAGTGTCGGGGTCGTCATCCGGTCACTCGACCCCCATGCGTGTCTGCCCGCGGCGGCCCGGTCGACCCTCCTCTACCGGACGGCCCGTCTGCATCATACGGCGTCGTCGGTAGCGCGAGGGAAAGGTCTTCTGGGGTCGGCCGAAACGTGTCAGGAGGACGGTTCGGCGTCCCGAAGCCACGACCGTACCCCGACGAACAGACGACCGCTCGTCGACGGTATCTGGTTATCACCCATCCTATCTCTGAAAATCGCACTCTCCCGTTCTGGAAATCCTCAGTACCGTGTGAACCCGTCCGTGTCGAGGTAGTTGTGCGCGACGGTGATGGCGTGGTCGGCGTGCAGCCGTTCGGGGCCGAGCGAGACTCGTTCGTCGGCGGCCTCGGCCAGCAGGTCGGCCTCCGCGTCGGCGAAGTCGTGGTGGTCCGAGAGGACGAACACCGGGTTCTCGGGCGTCTCGACGTCGACGACCGGGTCGCCGTCCTCGTGGAGTTGGACGACCGTTCCCTCACGAGCGACAGCGTCGAGCGTTCCCTCGAACCCGCGGCGGGTGAGCGAGACGCCGGGCGACGTCTCGACTGGGATGTGGCCGATGGCCTCCTCGCGCTCTTCGAGGGCGTTGCGGACGAGCGCCGCCGTCGACCGCTCGTCGGGGTTCAGCCGGCGGAGGTCGCTCCCCTCGAAGGAGACCGTGTACTCGTCCGCGAGGACGAGATGGGCGCGAACGTCCTCGCGGATGGCGTGACTCAGGAAGAAGGCGCTGTTGACACAGCGACAGAGGACGTCGAGGCGGCCGGCGGCCCCCGCGAGGTCGTCGAGCGAGAAGTCGGGCGTGGTGGGTGCGTCGTGACCGACGACGACGAACTGGCGCATGTCGGGTGGTGGTGACCGTACGGGTTAGATGTGTCGGGACGAAACACAGCCACGGTGCAGTTCCGAACCGACGAGACGGGGGCAGGACAGGTCTCTGCGTATCTCCGCTCCAAGTGGTCGTGTGCGAGAGCGACATTATCTGGTCCATAAGCAAGTGTCAACTGCCACTCGTTTCCCCCGTGACCGACGAAGACATGCGGAGCGGTCAGCATCGGCAGGGACCACGCACCACACCGGCGGCTACGTCAGACCGAACGCGGAGGAGATTCCTCGCCGCCACCGCCGGGACGGCGCTCGCGGGACTCGCGGGCTGTCTCGGCGGGTCCGGCGGCGACGGTGGTGCGACGGCGACGGACACGGGTGACTCCTCGAAGACGTCGACCGACCAGAGCGACTCGGGGCCGCTGTCGCACGCCTCGGCCGCCGACCTCGAGAACGAGCCGCGACTGGGACCGAAGGTGGGCGAAAGCGACGGCGTCGTCGTCGCGTTCGAGGACCCGTCGTGTCCGGCCTGCCGCCGGTTCGAGGAGTCCACGTTCCCGGAACTGAAGTCGAACTACATCCAACCCGGCAAAGTGACCTTCTTCTACCGGACCTTCCCCCACGTCGAGGAGTGGGGCTGGCCGGCCACGAACGTCCTCGAGGCGACGTACGCGGCCAGCGAGGACGCCTTCTGGTCGCTGAAAGACCACTACTACGCCGAACAGAACAGCTTCTCGAAAGACAACGTCTACGCCGAAAGCAAGGCGTTCCTCGCTTCGGAGACCGAGGTTGACGCCGAAGCCGTGGTGCAGGCGGGCCGTGACGGCGAGTACGAATCGCGTATCGACAGCGACCTGGGCATCGTTCGGGAGACGGGCACCAACTCCACGCCGACGTTCTTCCTGTTCCGCGGGACGGAGTTCGTCTCCAGCGTCGTCGGGAATCAGAGCATCAAGGTGTTCGCGAACGCTATGGGCGTGTGACCATGAGTGGGCGCACAGTCAACCTTCCGAGTAGCCGTGCGGACTGGCGGCTGGTGGCCCGGACCGTCAGGCTGGTGACGACGATTCCCACTTACGGCGCGCTCACGGTCGTCTCCTCGCTCGTGGGCCTGTCGCTGTTCGTCCTCACCCAGAACGTCCCGCTCGTCCAGTCCGTCGTGCTGGGCGGGGCGCTACCGCTGTCGGCCCGCCTCACCGTCCTCGTCGAACTGTACCCCATCCTTGGGACGGCCTTTACGCCGCTGACCGAGGCGTTCCTCCTCGTGACGGCCGCCCTGTTCGGCGTGAACACGTCGATGCTCGTCTACCACCTGCGCGAGAACCGCGTCAAACTCCGCGAGGGGAGCGGGAGCGTCGCCGGCGTGTTCCTCGGGACGCTCGGTGCGGGGTGTGCCGCCTGTGGCTCGGCCATCCTCGCCGCCGTGTTCTCGCTGTTCGGCGTGACGGGCGTCCTGACGCAACTGCCCCTCGACGGGCTGGAGTTCTCGTTGCTGGCGTTCGTCGTCCTCGTCCTCTCCATCTACTGGCTCGCGGACGGCATGCGCGGCGGACAGGTGGCTGGCTGTCCCGTCGACGTCGGCGGCTGAGTCGGTCCGCGCCGTTTCTGGAGACGCCGGCAGTGCACCGACACCTCTCGTGGTGTCGAGCGACCTCGCCACCGGTCCGAACGAGGGGTCACGCAGCGGGGGTCAGACGACCGCTTCGACCCACTCGGCGGTGACGAACTTGTGTCGACAGGCCTCACAGAGCAGTATCTCCATGACCTCGCCCGTCGAGAGATGGACGTGGTACCGTTGTGTCGGGAGGTCGTCTCCGCAGTTCGCGCACGTCGTAGTCATGCATTGACACTACGACGTGGCCTGTGATAGCTGTTTGTCAATCGCTCACACTCAGCACGCACCGTGAGAGGACCGATGAGACAACTGAACATGAACGGCCCGTCCACCGACGACTCCCCGGCGTCGTCAGTGGTTTCACCGCAGGAACAGCTCTATCACTTCGTCTCGACGCCGTCCCTTGAAGAACTCGGTGTACCCGCACCTGGTGCAGGAAGCGGCCTTGAACAGTCGGTTCTGGATTTCGAGGAACCGGGGGAACCCGTCGCCCGTGACCGCGACGTCGTCGACCACGACCTCCGTGTGACCACACTTCTGACAGCCCGTCTCGTCGCCGACGACCTCCGATAAATCGACGTCCTCCCCGTCGTTTCTCACGACGAGTTTCTCGCTCGGCGACGTCGCCTCGCTGAGTGACGCGTTGCAACTCCGGCAGAACGACCAGTCCGCGGACGCTTTCGAACCGCACTCGGGGCAGTAGACGTAGGACGAGTGTGCCGAATCGCGGTCGGCATCAGTCTCTTCGCTATCGTCTCCGGGGGACATGGACGAGAGTTCGCGGCCCGGTGTGAAAGAACGTGGCGTCGGAGGCGATTGGCACGCCTCACGACACGCCATCACACACGTCTCGAACGCCGGAGTAGACAGTTTCTACCACTGCTTCTTAATCTCCGATACAGACGCGAATACGGCGTATAACAATCTAAGCGGTTCGTCACCGACTACCATGGTCGGTATCGCCATCGCCAGCGGCACCACCGGAACCGCAGAATCACTCGTCGAAGCCCTCCACCGAGAACCGTGGTACGAACTCGACACTGCCGCGGCAGGCGAGACTGAACTGGGACTGCTCCACCACGGGGAGAAAGACCCCAACGGACACACAGTCTGGCAGGGTGACGGGCGGGTCGGGGTCGTCCACGGCGTCGTCTCGAACCGGGCGGACCTCGGGTACGAGAGCGACCGAGCCCTGTTCGACGCGGTTCTGGAGCGACCGCGCGAGGTCCTGCCCGAACTGAGTGGGCCGTTCCTGTTGGCCTGTGCCGACGCCGACGGGCGCGTGCTGGTCGCCAGCGACCTGCTCTGCTCGCGTTCGTGTTTCTACGCCGAGACGGACGGCGGACTGCTGGTGGCATCGGAGGTCGGAGCCGTCGCCGCCCACCTCGACGCCCCCTCCCCGGACCCTCGTGCTGTCGGGGACATGCTCTCGTTCGGCGGCGTGCTCGGGGACAAGACGCTGCTGGAGGACGTCTCGGCGCTCCGGCCGGCCACCCTGTTGACCTACGACGGCAGGCTCAGGACCGAGCGCTACTGGCGGCCTGACTACGGGACGAAGCCCGCCGAGGGGTACGTCGAGGAGACCGTCGAGCGGTATCGCGAGGCCCTGGCCAACGTGGCCGACACCATGGAGGGAGACCTGAGCCTGTGGCTCTCCGGCGGGCTGGACAGCAGGACGCTGGCGGCGGCGCTGGCCGAGCAAGACGTCGAGTTCGACACGCTGACGTACGACAGCAACCCGCCGGACGGGAGCAACGTCGACATCGCCCGGGAGGTGGCAGACAGACTGGACGTGGACAACGAGCGAGTCGTCTTCGAACCCGGCGACTTCGCGACGCAGGTCAGACGCGGCATCAGGGTCACGAGCGGGCTCAAGCCGTGGACGGTGTATCTCCACCCCGACTACATCATGGACCGCCTCCACGACCGGACCGACATCGTGATGGAAGCGGCCCCGCAGGGCGAACTGTTCGGCGAGGAGCCGTGGCTGTACCACGTGACCGGCGTGGACTCGGCGTTCGAGGGCGTCAGGCGCCTCGGCGGCGACGTCGAGCGAGACGTCATCGACAACGTCGTGGTGGGCGACGCCGACCCACACGACAGCATCAGGACCGAGCTAGCCGAGAGCGCGGGCGGCTCGACGGTCGAGACCGTGATGGACGTGTGGTTCCGGAACTTCTGTTCGAACACGCACTTCCGGTCGGACGAACTCTACCGGAGTCAGGTCGGGATGCGCCTCCCGTGGATAGACCGCTCCCTGTTGGACCACCTGGCGCAGATGCCGCACGACCGCTTCCGTATCGGGTACGTCCCGGGCACGAACGGCCGCATCCCGCGGGCGATGGCCCCGCTGAAACAGGACGTCATCACCGAGATGGACGGCGAGCAGGCGGCGATTCCCTACGAGCGGACGCGCTTGCCGTTGACCCGCTCGATGTGGCAGCACGACGCCACCTTCATCGCCAAGCACGTCTACTGGCGGGTGACGAACGACGGGCACCCCGACGGGCACTTCGGGACGTGGTACCGCGAGAACGACGCCGTTCGGGAGACCGTCGACGGCTGGATAGACGACGCCTGCGACCGCGACCTGTTCGACGCCGCCGCGCTACGACGCCTCCAGCGAGAACACGAGCAGGAGGAAGCCGACCACCTGCACGCGCTCGCTGTGGTGACGACCGTCGAGTGCTGGCTCCAGGAGTACGTCGACACGGCCGAGGACGCCGCCACCGCCGACGTGGAGCCCACCCAGCGTGCCACGGACTGACAGCCGAGCGGAACGGTCCGTTCGACTCGGTGACCGACCGCCGGGTTTCGGTCGCCGGTGCCGTCCGGGGGCGGAGTCGGCGCTCCATAACAATGGGTACACCGGCGAACACCGAAGCATATGACACTCCGAACGGCAGTCGTCGGCGGCGGGACGGTGTCGAAGACGCATCTCGACGGTATCGTCGCCTGTCCGCGGACGGAACTGGTCGCAGTCTGTGATATCGACGAACAGCGGGCCCGTGCGATGACGGCCGACAACGACGCGACCGTCTACACCGACTACGAGCGAATGCTGGACGAGGGTGGCGTCGAGTGGGTCCACCTGTGTACGCCGGTCCAGACCCACCTCGACCTCGCGCTGGACGCCGTCGAGCGCGGGATTCCCGTCCTCGTCGAGAAGCCCATCACCGAGACCGTCGCCGAGTACGAGCGATTGGCGAGTGCGTCACGAGAGCACGACGTGCGCGTGAGCGCGGTCCACAACCACTGCCTGACGCCCGTGATGCGGGCACTGACCGAGCGGGTCGACCGCGGCGACGTCGGGCAGGTCCGGGCCGTCGACCACATCCACACCGGCGACACCCCGCCGGACGCGGTCATGCGCGGCGAGTGGGCCTTCGAACTGCTGGGCGGCGAGTTCGAGGAGGGGCTCCCCCACCCGCTGTACATCCTCCTCCGTGCCGGTGGCTACCCCCGCGACGAGTTGGCGATACAGGTCCAGACTAGCTGTCACCGCGAGTACGACCGCGACTTCGGCTACGACACCGTCCAGTTGCAGTACGTCAGCGAAGCCGACGTCCAGTGCAGTGCGACCCTCATGGGCGGCGGCATCCCGAACAAGGTGGTCTACGTCCACGGCGAGGAGGGGACGCTCGTCGCCGACGTCGTCTCACAGACGCTCGTCACGCTGGACCGAGACTACAGCGGGTCGTCGGTCGGGCGAGCGCTGAACAACCTCGACCGAGCGGGCGACCGGGTGTGGGGCACGGCACAGAACGCCTACGCCGTCGCCGAACGCGCCGTCTCCGACGAGTGGGCCGTCGAGAAGGAACTGAACGAACACTACTACCAGTTCGACGAGGAGGCCGAGGCCATCCTGAACGACGGCCAGATGCCGATTCCGCTGGCCGAGGCCGGGTGGACGATGCGACTGCTCGAAAGTATTCGGGAGGCGGCCACGGCGGAGTCGACTGTCGCCACCCCGGCCGCAGAGGACTGAGTCGCGGCCGGGAGGTCCCGCCGTCGGGCGCGGGGCGTCACTGGCGTCGCTTCTCAATGCCACCGCAGGAATGGCACCTGTCTCGCTCGGCGAGTGGTACGGTCAGTCTCGTGGAGCGACCGCTACCCGTCTGAAACCCTGAAAATGGGGTGTGGTATGGGCCGGCGCGAGTCAGACGTTCCACCCGATTTCGCGGTTCTCGGCGGGCCTTCGGCCCGCCTGCGCTTCCACCGTGAATCTCGGCCACCAGGGCACGCCCGTGGCTACGGAACGCCAACTCGACTGGTCGCTCCCTTCACACCGGAGCAACACTATGCCATCGAACCCACCGAACGACGACCTCGAACCTCTGACTCCCAGGGAGGCACTCAGTATGTACAAGCGCGACCGTCGCGGCGAGCTCGCAGAAGCGACGCTACGCTCCCACGGGTACCGCCTTGAGCGCTTCGCAGAATGGTGCGACGACGCTGGAATCGACAACCTAAACGACGTGACCGGACGCGACATCCAACGCTACAAAATCTCCCGCAAGCAGGAGGTCTCAACGGTCACGCTCAAGTCTCATCTCGACACACTACGCGTGTTCATACGGTTCTGTATCGCCATCGATGCGGTTCGTGACGGGCTCGCAGAGTCCGTAATCAGCCCCTCGATCACGCGAGAAGAGAACCGTAGTGAGACAATCCTCCCACGCGACCGAATCAACACGATCCTCGATTACCTGAGGAAGTATCGATACGCGAGCCACCACCACGTGCTCTTGCAGCTGTTGTGGGAGAGCGGTTGTCGTGTCGGCACAGTTCATGCGATCGATGTCGAGCACGTCGATACCCGCGAGTGCCGTATCGAGATTCGACACAATCCAGAGACGGAAACACCCCTGAAGAACGGCCAGCATGGCGAGCGCGAAATCGCCCTCACGACCGAAACGGCGACGCTCATCGACGATTACCTCAACGAACATCGACACGACGTGACCGACGACCACGGCCGCCGACCGCTACTGACGAGCAAGCACGGTCGAGCAACAAGGAATACTCTCAGAACGTGGGTCTACCGACTGTCGCGTCCTTGCATGTACGGCGTCGAGTGCCCACACGGGCGTGACCCGGACGACTGTGAGGCCGTCGAGAGCAGGATGACTGCGAGCAAATGCCCGGAATCACGCTCGCCACACGCGATCAGGCGAGCAGCGGTCACGCACTGGCTATCGCAAGATGTACCGACTGAGGTTGTGAGCGACCGAATGAACGTCTCGGCTGAGGTCATTGACGAGCACTACGACAAGCGCACACAGCGCGAACGCATGGAACAGCGACGGGGGTACCTAGACGACATCTAACCCCGGGTTTATTCTCTTCTTGTGTTTACTCTGACCTATGGGTCGGTCAGAGTGGGAGAACGTAGCGTCTGATGGCGAGCGCGTGCGTAGCGTCGTGCGCACCCTCTCGCAACCGCGGCCGGCCGGCTGGATAGCTGATACAGCCCTCGTACCCATAGAAACAGCGCAGAAGCACCTTTCAGAATTAGCCGATGCCGGCGTGGTGGAGACTGTCGACGACGGTGGTGAGAGAACGTACGCGTCCAACCCGGACTACGAGCGCGAACAAGAGATACGGCGCCTTGTCGAAGAACACGACCGAAAAGAGCTCGCCCGACTCCGCCAGGAATTGGCTGAATGCGCTGGCCAGTCCGAAGGACAGGAGCGACAGTTGATCGAGTATCGGCGTGGCCTTGTCAATGATGCAATCGAATGGCTCAACGGCCGCGATTAGGGAAGGAGGGACTAACGAGAGTTTAGCAGGAACTTCCAACAGTCTGATTACGGGATTCTAGCGAGAGCAATTAGCGTTGAGAAGCCAAGTGAGCAATTATTGAAGAACGCTATTCTCAGCGTATTCAGGATATTCTGAGTACACACGGTCCAAGACTGCCGAAATACCCTCTGAATTGATCTCCTGCTTTAGTCGCTCCGAAAGCGCCATAATGTCTTGCGCCCCCTCTTGGTCAGAATGGCGTTCAATCAGTTCCCGCCCGGCAGGCTTGACTTTCTCGGTTTCTGCCGGTCGCGCGGCGCTAACGCGCCGTTTTGGGCGGACGTCCACGCTCGGTCCTCGCGCCTTCGGCGCTGCGCTTCCGACCCGCGACCCGCTGTTTTCGGCGGGCTTCGCGCGCCTGCGCTTCCGGCGCCGGAAGCCGGCCCTTGGTTGCGCCCGGAGCTAAGAAGGGCTCGGCCAGCTGTATCTGACCGCGCAAACGTGAGTGGCGACGTGCTCGACAAGCACTACGACCGCCATACAGAGCGTGAGAAGATGGAACAGTGTAGGCGGTATCTGGACGACATCTAACCTCGAATTTATTCTCTTCTTTTGTGTATAGAGACCATGGGCCAGATCGAATGGGGGAATAGGGAATATTCGCGTTTATGACTGTAGATGGTCGATAGCGTCGTCAGTTGGACGGATTCGACTATCTGCGTCCCTGTAGTACCATTCTGAAAGATGATCTTCTAAGTAGTGGTGGACATCAGCACTTTCGTCAAGTCCCCATCGGTTTTGGAGCTCACTATTCGATGTAGGTGCTAGTTCGATAACATCACGTAATCGGGATTGCTCTTGATTGGTTAATGCTCCTTGTTCCTCTCCCCCCTCCTG
The DNA here is from genome assembly GCF_056934455.1 of Haloarcula sp. H-hyl6. Classification (NCBI taxonomy): domain Archaea; kingdom Methanobacteriati; phylum Methanobacteriota; class Halobacteria; order Halobacteriales; family Haloarculaceae; genus Haloarcula; species Haloarcula sp. H-hyl6. The sequence continues at coordinate 2,321,341 of NZ_JBRIIK010000001.1, read as the reverse complement.
ATTCCCCTTGGTAGAAGTCGATGCCTCTCCTTCTGGACCAGATTTGAGAGACATATTTGGTGACTTATCGCTGTAGGCGAACCGGATAGGTGATGGATGCAACGATCGGGTCTCTTCACGGAACTCCTCAAGAAACGGATCGAGGATTCGTTCTTTCGCAAGGTCATGCAATTCCCAAAAATACTGCTTGCCCTCCTCTGTCGATTCAATCCCCTCGTCTGCATCCCAGTAGTTGTCCTCGGGATCTCCTCGATCGGGGTATTCGTCTGAAGCCTCAACCCACTGCTCAAACTTTTCGATATGCTTCAGGAGGAGGTCTTCCTGATACTGGAAAGAGCTGTTCTTCGCAGCGGACTCCAAAGAGGTCAAATACCAATCAACAACGATTGATTCCTCTATCGGGTACGCATCATGCTCTTCGTGAACGTCCCAAGGAGTCATCGGGAGCGGGAGTTCGGTGACGCGGTCCACGAGGTGAGCTGTCCAGTAATCATTTGGCGCAGCGTGGAACGTAGCGAGATTTCGGCCATTTTCAATCTCTAAATCAGGGCCGTCCGGGTCAGCAAACGTTTCCAACCGATCGTGTAATCGATCTGGGACGGTACCGTACCCTCCATAGTGTTTGCTTTCAATTTCACAACCAAAGCTGATGACCTGCGCAATAAGATCCTCTAAGGCCTTTGCCTCTTCTCGACTCTGAACTCGTTCCATGTGGATAACAGACACTGGCGGGAAAAGCCGGGTGGCAAAGGCAGAGTTCTCACCCGCAGTGGCGTGTTCGGCGATTCGGTCAACCGGCTCCAAGGTCTGGCCTACGTAGTAAACTTCGTCTGCTTCAACGGCTGTGTTGAATCGCCATATAGCGGTGGAATTCACTGTTTCACAGCTCGCTTGATGTTATAGACGACACACATCAGCGCGATTTCTCGGAATTCGCGGAACCACGAACGCGCTCGCACGGCGAAGCCGAGCGAGCGCTTCACAGCCGAGTTCACGGTTTCGGTCATCGAGCGCTGATTGTAGCGCTGTTCGTCGATTCTGGCGTTGTGCGCGTGATCATACGGTGCGAAGATGCGATGTTTGATGAGCGGGCGAATCCCGAGGTCACGAAGGGATTCGCGGAGCGACTGCTTGTCATAGCCTTTATCGGCGGCAAGAGACCGCAGATCGCCCGCATTCCGGCGGGCGATCTGCTCGGCGAGGTCTGCGTCGCTCCCTTCACGGTTCGTCGAGCAGTGAACGTCAAGAACGGCTTGAGAGTCTGTATCGACGAGTTTCGTGACCTTCAGCTTCTGCACGCGGTAGCTTATTCGCTGGCAGTAGTGGCGGCTCGCAGCTGAGCGTTCGTAGAATGTCGCGTCGATCGCGCCGTGTTTCGAGGGGTCGTGCAGCTGCGCCGACTGGCGCAGCAGCACTCGGCAGACGCTCATACTGATCCGGTCGAACGCTTTACACAACGTGGATGGAGAGGGGAGATCGGCCGCGCTGAGGCCGATCTCCCCGGTTATTTGTGGCATCTCTTTGAGCAGGTCAATCGTCATTCGGTAGGACGTGTCGAGGTAAATCCGCAGACAGTGGAGGGAAACGAGGGCATAGTCGGCGAATCCGCCGCCACCTTCCGGGGCGGCGGATTCGTCTCCATCGCCAGTAACTCTTTGAGAAATCGGGACGATTTCGCTAGTGAAGCGGGAGATTTGGGTCATAGACAACTGAAGTCTCCCGCTTCAACTCCTTCGATTTAGCGACCTATCCAGACGCCGTCTAGTGATTCAACACAGCCTCGTCTGCTTCAACCGCCTGTTCGACCCACTTTGGAAAGTTCGACTGGTGATCTCCTACAGGTGGCCGAATTTTTGCAGGATAGTTCAGCCAAGCGTCTTCGCCCTCATGTACGGCTTCAGCGATCGCCTTTCCGTCATATGCCTCAATCTCCTTGCGAAGCCTTACCTCAGGCTCACATTCTAGTACGTAGACAAAGAAATCACCTGAAGTGTCCCGCGTGAGGTCATGCATCCGTTTGCGAGCGTGGTTACGAACTTCATTTTCATCAAGTTGCCATAGGGGAGTATCCATTACCGCACACTCTCGCGTTGGCTGATTTCAACCTTACTAAGAATACGAGTGGAGAGGCAGTGGTTATCGCACTTGGCTAAGAGCGCCACCATCGGAGAGCAATCGAGAGCGCTCCTGTTGCCCGTACAACAGCGAGCAAGCTCGAGAAACCAAGCAGACCGAACAGTTCTGGTCCAGTGAACCGTAAGAATAGGGCAATGTCACTGAGGAGGGCGAAGTCAAACAAGAACATCAGGCCAGCGTAAACAAACGCTTGCGCCGCTTGCAGAGGTGCGATAGTCCCCTCCATTGTAAGCGCCGAAACGGCCCCTAATGCCACTAAACCCCAGATGCTGAGAATTCGAAGCCCATGTATGAACGCTGCCTCAGCATTGTTCCGGTAGTCCCCTTTGGCCTTCCTGAACAGACTCAATATTCCCCGCATTTACGGAGAGATGAGGCCACCATCATGTAAATCTAAGTATGTCACGAGTGCCTCGTAGATGCTACAGGAACTGGATTAGGCTTAGTATCGCAAGAACAACCGTCAGTACGGTCAGTATTATCGTGAGATTCTTGATGTCCTTCTGGAGGTCTACGTTAGCGGAGGCTGTACGCGCCGCCACAGTATCGTGAATAAACTGGGAGATACGATCCAGCTTCCGGCCGACCCGATCAAGGTCGTTCTCAACTATTTTGAATAGCTCGCGTAGATGCTCGTCGTAGGAGTCGAACATTGACATCTCTTGTTCAGGTCTCGCTGGTGGTGAAATTGGAGTCGCAAATATTCGCTCTTCGTCTTCTAACCAACCGGCTTCTTCTCGAAGGACGGCAACCTCGTCAACCAGTTTCGTGTATACGTCTGTCCACTCACGACGCAGTGCTTCAAGGTCTTCCTCTGAGGAGAGAGCGGCCTCAACGTCATCTGGCTCTTGGTTGAGAATGTCGCTGATTCCATGTGTTTCCCGGTCAATATCTGCAACTAAGTCCCGTCGGTGACGTAACCAGTCATCAGTTCGGAAATAGGGTTTGAGGGCGCCCTCAATACGACGAAGCCACGAAGGCCCCCACGGTTCGGTTTCCTGAGGTTCATACGAGGCAGTAGTATTGAGAACCGTGAGGCTTCGAGTGCCATCGGGACCAGATGACTGCGGCGTGATGAGGTCTTCCCCGGTGAACTCGATTGGATGACCTAACAAGAACTGGAATTTCCCGAGGAAGGCTTGGTGCTCCTCGAGATATTCATGTATAACTTCAGTGTCGATCGAACCGCCCTCAATGCCTATTTCCTGTTCTTCGGCCGGCTCTAGGTAGAATACTGTCGGCGGGTCACGACGCTCGGGATCCACAATACTGGGTATGGACTCAGAAACCGAATTGAGTGAATCCATCAGTTCGTTCTGAACGACATGGGTACGCGATGAATCCTGTTCTGTGAGGTCGCTAATCTGTGAGTCTGAGAGAACCGCGACTGTCGTGACGTCAAGAATATGTCGACAGTCTGGCTCAACTAGGGTGAATACTTTCTCAAATTCAGGCAGATCATCGAATGACTCCCCGTCTGCGGAATATATCGTCCGTCGCCAGGTTCCACCGGTTCCCATAACCGGCCCCCCAAATTGTTCACCTTCTTCGTCGTACATCATCGAAAGTTTGTTCTTGAGAGATTCCTCAGATGATGCTTCACAATAGTCGAATCGCACGATTGCGGCAAGGGCTATCTCCATGTGAGTAGTAGTGGGAATACTTAGTTTTCGAGTGCGGCAGGCGATTCAGCACTATTCAGGGACTCATCAACGAGCAGCGATTCGACGAATGTTGCTAACTGATCAACATCAATCTCATCATCAGGCATGCACTTGATCTGCAACCTCGTGCGAGTGTCTTGGAACTCAGTATCCAGACTAACCTGTTCTGCGTCGCCGACAAGCTCGGACGTAGCGCCTATCAATTGCTCTTCGTCGGTAACGGGGAAGTCACGAAGGTCGACCTGTACTGAGTTTGCTCGCGTCCGCAAGAGTGCCCTATTCGTCCCCTCAATCCGGAAGGCGATGTAGATTTTCTGTGTCCAACTGGGACCAGCCAGTCCATCAATCTCAGTCAAACGATCGACCATCTGACGAACGAGCGCGGCTGTTTCTTCGTTCATCCGCTCTTCGAGATGCCACCGTTTCCCATTGACCTTCCAGGGTTTGTCAGAGGGTGATTCACCAGTTTCGAACTTCTCCAGATCAGAGGTCGGCACGATAGTCTTTGAGTCGAGGTACAACTCTTCCTCGTCGTCTTTGAACAGCGAGAACTGGACAATACTAACGTCAATATCTTGCTCCCTTAGCCAAAGAACGACGCTGCCAATACGTTCTCGAACCTTATTGCCGACTAAGAAAATTCGCTGCGTAGCGTTGAGTTCGTAATCGTCATCACAGAATTCTTCGATAACTTCCGCGAAGGAAGCGTCCTCGCCGTGTAGATCAATCCCCCATTCTGATTGGAGGAACATCTCAAACTGTTGCTTGATGTCGTCGTAGGACCATCGAGAGACGTATGAGACGTACTTTAGAGACTGGAAGTCGACTGATCCTCGTAGCGCGCCTCGTTTGAGTTCCACCACCACGAGATTACCAGCCCTATCAACCGCGAGGATGTCGATACCGTCTCCCATGTTTGCTACTTCTACCTCTCGACCGATGACAAGCAAATCTTCCCCAAGAATCTCGGCCGAATTTGCGATCACCCATTCTCGGAGATCGTCTTCCTCGAGGCCTTGATCACTCAAGGATGTCGGGGGAAGTTCACTGGCTTCTCGCCCTTCGATTCTGAGCATGTGCTTACAAGAGTGTCTGAGCGACTTAAAGTTCGACTACGGCCAGGGGCTTAGAATGGGCTATCGGCTCTTTCTGAGGTGTTGCCTTCAGCAGCGTTCCGAGACGTGAATAGATGGCTAGAACACTTTATCCGCGGGTTGTTCTACTCGAATTTCTAATCGCAAACGAACTCTAACCTTCCACAATAGCGGTTAGAGATAGTAATTGAGTAATGTGAGGCGGATGTATTCCGCCGTCTGGTCATCTACCTCGGGGTACGGTGCAGTGATGACCGCCTCATCGCCACGGAATTCGATGGATCGCTCACCCTGTTCGTCCTTCAGCAACAGACTGGTCTCAAAACGTTGTTCCTGAATCCAGTCATCGAGGGTCAAATCATTTTCCAGCGTCCCGACCTTGAACCGACTTTCCGTAACTGACTTCACACTGAACTCTTCATCCATGCTCTCTCGAAGAAATTGCGCGAAGGTTCCGACGTCCATGAGTACGCCCTTGAGATTTCTAAAATCGAACTCAAAGCGAATGTCCACGCCGATAGAATCCAGTTGCGCGTCAGCAACCGAATTCACGTTTGAATCTGAGAACGAGCTGTTGTCCTGTATGAGGTCTATCGTAATCTCGAAAGGGTCGCTATTGAGGTAATCGACGGTCACGCTGGCCGTTGTCTCGTCTAGCCAGTGGAATTCCTGAACTTCCGCCGCACCCTTGCTACGCGAGACACTGCTTCTGATGGCTGATTCTACAGACTCAGAAGCTTCGCTGACGGTACGACTGTCGGTTACATACGCACTGAACTCCAAGTCCGCCTTGATTTTCTTATACCGCGTTTGGTATGCCTTGACCTTCTTCTTGGCCTGTGAAATCCAGCGATCAACGATTCGATCACCGATTAGGCGAGCGAACACCGAATTGAGGAAGGTTTTCACGACAAACAGCACAAACGCCAGCAGAGAGATCCCCCCGACAAGTTCGAGAACCGACTGTTGTCCGGGGAACGGCATAGTGTGGTATTCAGTTTTGGTCGGCGAAGTCGTTTACCGTTGACTGGTCACCTGGTTCCGTGAAGTCAGTCACCGTCGATTGTTTTGAGATTTGGGGGAGAAGGTACTCCTGAATCAGCGTAAGATAGGTCTCCAGTTCCATGTTAGAGTAGCTTCGAACCAGCGCGTCCTCTGATATACTGATGACTTTCTCGCCTTTGCCGATTTCCTGTGTTGCCATCATGTGAGTGCGCACCGATCCTCGTTTCTTTTCTTCTTGGTATTCCGGTTCGGATTGATAGCCGCGGCCAGAGATGTACTTCTTGTTTATCGAGGACTGGGGGAAATCTTGGAATGTCGTGTTCAGAAGTTCTTCGGCTAGCTGGTCGGCAATATGTTCGATGTCGTCTGAGCTGAGGTTGACCTCCAGGAGTGAGAGATCCAGGTTTCCGAGTTTCTCACGGATGATCTCGAGAACGTTTTCAACTAGATTTCGTCCGGCAATCAGCACCATGTAGTAGTCATCACCGTCGCTAAAGGTGAGGAAGCGGACAGACTCGGTATCCAAGATCAAAACTCGATCATCCCGGAATACAACTGAACCGGTTTCGTCGAGCACAATATTCCCGGAGAGTGCTCTTAGGCTGCCGTTCCCGACTATTTCTACGTCTTCGATGGTAGTGATGATCTTGATTTTACCGTCTTTCTTGAATACATCCGGCTTAATCAGGTCATCATCTTCCTCGTACTCGGATGGTGGATCTAGGTGGATGGTTGTACCGTCCAGTTGGTCGCGAAGGAACTGGAGACTGAGCGACCCTTGAGTGCTCGAGAGTCGATACACTTTGCCCGAATACGTCGAAGATTGTGTGAGAGGGTTGTCCGGGGTACCGACCATGTTTGTATATCCCTGAAGTGTAATTGGATGGTAATGAAGGTATGTGGGAGGCTGACCTGTTTGAATCACCACCAGCGGGGAATACCGACGGCTGAAACGGTGTAGGGCGGTTTTAGAACGGATTCAGTTCCCACTACGGCCAAGGATCGTCGAATTGGGTGAAAACAGGCTCTTTCCGAAGTACAGCATATTCGCTATTCCAATCCCCAAGATAATCGTACCAGACATTTTCGAGCCCGGGAACTGGCGTCAGTTCATCGCAGCCCCCGATAGTTCCGAGGTGACGTTCAGCAGCATCACGAGCCGTGAATAAGCGCCTAGAACGAGTGGTACGTGGGTTGTGTTCGTCAGCGATGTACGCCAGCCAATGATGCTGGTTCTGCGCGTCGGCGAGTGTCATTTGCTTACTTTGGTTCTCAGTTGGACGGTGAAGGCGAACTCGGACGTGCATGTTACTGCCGCTGGTGTTGATGAATTCGAGTTCGCCAAATCGTAGCAGATCGCCGATTGCATCACTGATGTCGCCACTGTCTGCGTCTACGTTCTCGACGATACTCGCGCTCGACACGGCTTGGCCATCTGGTGGTGACAGTTCATCCAAGATTTTCCGATAGACCGCTCCTGTTTCCTCATCAATGCGCATACAGGACAAATGACAAGGGGATACTTAATCAGTCCCGTCAGCTCACCACCACGTGATGATCGGCGAGACAAGGCTTGAGTGCAGCAATCACGCGCCAATCATCCCAGAACAACTCACCCAAAGTAGGGCAGACCGCCATCCGTGCCTCCACGATTGGTTATTGTCTTCCAGTCAGAAAGGCCATCTATGACCTTTGACCGCGGTGAGTTCCACCGTCGGGCAGTTCAGATACCCTCTCACGAAGACGTCATGGAAATGCAGGAACTCGTCGTCGAGACCCTCCAAAAAGAAGGTCATGATCCCGAGATCGACGAGGCCGGGAACATCGTCGCTGCTCGTGAGACCGCTGGAAACAACGGCACACACCTTGTTTTGAACACCCATATCGATACCGTCCCACCGCATCTCCCATTCGAACGTGATGGCGACGTCGTACGAGGAAGAGGTGCGTGTGACGCGAAAGGCCCGCTTGCAGCGATGCTTGATGCCTTCTTCTCGGCCACAATCGGTGACGGCCGATTGACACTCGCGATCTCCCCGAACGAAGAAACCTCACAACTCGGCGGCGCACATCTCGGCGACGAGCTAACCGCTGACGGATACATCGTGGGCGAACCAACCAGGCTCGACGTCTGTCCCGCTGCCCGAGGTAATTTCGGTGGCTACGTCACAATTTCCGGCGAAAGCGCCCACGCCAGCGAGCCCAACTCCGGAAGTAACCCGCTTCGCGCAGTAGGCGCACTCATCGAGGCGCTTGAAGAGTATGACACGCATTGTGGGCCGGGCGAACACGAATTACTCGGCAGACCCACGCTTGCGCCAACGCGAGTCGAAGGGGGAGGACCACTCAACCAGATTCCCTCGGAATGTACAGTTAGCTTCGACCGCCGTACAGTCCCACCAGAAACCATCGACGACTTCGTCACTAGTCTTGACTCATATCTCGAACAACGACTTCCAGGCGAGTTCGACTACGAAGTGGGCGCGGCCTACCCAGATAGCCCCAATCCAGACGCTTTTGCGACTAATCTTCAAGCCGAGCTCGTACAGACACTTGCTACCGCCAGTGGCGGGGAGATTCGGCCGTTTGGGGCAGCGACCGAAGCGTCGTACTTCGCCGATGATGCGCCGACAGTCGTGTTTGGGCCAGGTGTACTCGCTGACGATGAGGGGCCAGTTGCACACTCTGACCGTGAATACATCACCCGTTCGGCAGTCACAGAAGCTTCGAAGGTTCTTCGCAAAGCCATCGAGGAGCTCGTTTGAAGAACCGCTCAGTCCCCCTCTCTTACTTAGGCGTCATCAAGCCGAAATCGTTGTTGTCTCTTCTGGCTCCTTTAACGGCAGCTCTTCCTCCAACCGTGTTCTCATCAATTTGAGCCGCTCATTCAGGAATTCTGGATAGCTCTCGTACTCGTGTAGTTTGGGGTCAGACGGTACGTAATGTTGGTCGAAGTAGTCTTCTCTGCCCTTAACTGAGTCCACTTTGCCGTCATCAAGTCGGTCAAGCCAGTCGGTCAAATCTCTATCACTCTTCGACTGATTCTCGCCGTTTTCGGCACTAAGAAGTTGGAGATTAGCGATGTGATCCCGGTTCTCCTTGTACCACTCAATCTGCTCTGACTCTACTCCCTGGTCGCGAAGATACTCTTCATCCCCCAACTTGCCCCGTGGGAAGATGTGGTCAACCTCATACTCTCTGAATCCTGCTCGACGGTCCTCATAGAGATGGGTGAGGAGCACATTCCGACGTGAACCCGAACGGTAATCGATTTCGTCCACTAGGTCGTCAAATACTTCCTCATCTAACCGAATGACTGCCCCACTTCCTCGTAAGTCATTCAGAATCTCTGTTGCCGGGAAATCGCCGGTTTCAGATTTCCGAATATGCTCTCTGGCAGTCTTTAGAACTCGTTCTGACCCGATATTCCCGAATACGCCGTTCAGGACAGTTGTTGCCAGCCAGTAGTGGATGGAGTGCCTTTCTGCTGGTGTGGTGGGCGTCTCATTTTCGTGGAGATACTGAATAACAGGTGTGACGACGTTCTTGCTGGAGAGTGCCCCGCTGTGGAATCCAAGTTCAGAAGAAACCGCGAAGGCATCGTGGATCGCTCGCTCAAATCCTTCGTCCTGGAAGATTTCCTCGGCCTTCCTCAGTCTATCGCCGTCATATCGGCCATTCTTCCGGAAAGCTGGGCGTTCGTCAGAGAATAATAGGAGTGTGCGGAGCACGAAGTTCTTGCCGAAAGTAAAACCAAAGTTGGAGAGTTCCTCATTTGCCGAGAGCTTCTCGGTGAACTTCTCGATCTGCTTTTTCGCGTCTGTTGGCTTGCTCTCGTCGTCTACGCGCTCCCAGTATCCCGTGAGCAACGCCAGTAGTATATCTACCCCCGTCAGAACTTTACCGGCCTTATTCCGTCGAATGAATAGCTCTCGAGCGGTTCTTTCGTCAGTTAGAGTCGTTTCGTAGAGAATTGCCTCACGCTGATTAACACCCCACCACAGGCGTTTCAGATTCTTTTCCACCTTCGAGGATTCATCTGCTTCGACTTTTCGCTGGATCTCTGGTAATTTCTCACTCAATAGTGTGTCCTTCTCAAGAAAAGAATCGTGCGTCAGCTCCTCAGGCGCATTTACAAGCTCATTTACCGGGAACCAGTAACTATCACCTGACTCGCTCAGCCCGCTTCCTTTCCGGAAATCAAAGTCGTATACGAGGTCCCGATCGTGGTCTTCTGCCTTGTCTCCGGATAACAGGTCGAAATGCAACTCTCGCTTGTTCCACGCCCCCCGATTACTTTTCCACCCGCCGTGCTTCCGGGTCGTAAAGCTCCCTGTGAGACTGAGATAAAAGGACGTTAGCCGTTGTTGGCCATCGAGCACGAGCGAGTAAGAGTCAGGAAGCTCTTCAAAAGTATATCGTTGACTGTACCGTTGAGGGCCGTCGTCCCAAGAATACGCTCGCTCATCAACGTAATGTTGGATGAATGAATACGCCGGCTCTGTTCTGGCTCCTTCCCCCTCGTCGTCCCAGATTAGGAGAGATCCCAGCGGCAGACCCCTGAGTAATGAGTCCCACAGCATCTTGATTTGGTTCTGGTTCCAGCAATAGTCTCGCTGGAGGCAGGGAATGAACAAGGACGTATTCAATCGAGGAAGGATCTCACGAATAGACTCTGACTCTGGAACTGCCTCCTTGACCATGATTGACGTAATTGTCAAAGTGCCTGAAATAGATTGGGCAAGAAACGGCCTACGGAACGGTGGTTGTGATTCACCACATCAGATAGTGCAGAGGAATTGCACGAGTTAGACATCTCACCCGATAAGCAAAGGCAGAGACACACCACCGTCGAAGTGTTCTAAGTGAGTGGAGTCTGTTGAAACTCCCAACATTCTCCCATGACGATCGATGACATCCCCTGGGCTACTTGTACTCTTACGCTGGGCATGGGGATCATCCATCTCACTTCACCCGCTATCACGCCGCTGTCCTACACACTTCTCGCCCCATGGATGCACGCAGGGTTCAATCATCTTTGGCAGAACCTGCTCGTGTTCGTTCTGCTCGGCGCGTGGACTGAGCGGCGTGTGGGCCGAATTACGTTCCTCGTATTCGCGGTGATGATTCCCTACCTTGCTCTCTATCTGCCGGTGGTATTCGAGTACGGGGGACTGTCGAGAGGAGCAAGCGGACTCACTATGGCGTTGACCGGGTACTGGCTTCCAGTGTTACTCATCCTCCTCGTTCGACGCATCGAGTCCTTCGAATTTGAAGCGAGAGAATTTCTGGCAGGACTTGGGATTCTAGTCGTCTTAGCCTACTTGGCTACCGATGCGTGGGTGACCGTCCAACGGTTCGTTGGGCTGGAACCACGACCAGATGGTGTGGCAGTCTCAGCGCATGTTACGGGCCTTGCTCTCGGTCTGCTGTGGTTTAGCTGGAGAGCGTTGCGACACGGGGTAGACGAGGCATGATGTGTACTCTTTAGACTACTCCTTGACTGACGACTTCTTGGACAAGTCGGAAACAAACTGCGGTAATCCCCGGTGCCAAGGGGCCGATTGAGGCGAGATCCAGACTGTTTAGTGAATACTTGTTTTAACAAATCACAATGAGACTCGAGGCGACGGCAAAAGAGGGCGAGTACAAGGTCTGGATGACCGACGAAGAACTGCGAGAGTTGCGTCGTGCTGCTGAAAGTCACCGGGACGACTTGATCATCCAACTTGGGGGATACGTCGGGCTTCGGGCTTTCGAGATCCCGCAAATTCGTCCGAACCACGTGAAGCGAACCGACGATGGTGAGCACTACCGACTCCGGGTCCCCGAAGGCAAGGACACGACCGGCAACGGCGGAAAACCCAGGAATGCCTACCTGCCCCGGGACGTCGAAGGGGACATTCACCGATACCAGACTGCCGAGGACATCGATCGGCACGAGCCGCTAATCGATCTGTCTGAACGCGGGGTTCGACACGCTGTCAAGCGCACTGCTGAACGTGCCGCTGAAGAGACCGGTGACGACGATTTTCTCTACGTCAGCAGCCACGACCTTCGACGCCGCTTCGCGCAGAGGTTGCTCGTCGACGAGCAGATGAATCCCCGCGTTGTCATGGCTATCGGTGGCTGGGACTCGTTCCAAGCCATTGAACCGTATCTGAACTCCCCAACACAAGAGGTCGTGAACCAGGCGTTTGAAGAGGCGAATCTCTCATGAATAGCCATCAGATGCGCCTGTACATTTCTGGTGGTTATCATATGACTCGTCCCGAGAAGCGAATTGAGGCGATTGAAGAAGCCGTTGGCAAGGTTGACGTCGTCTTCGTCGAAGCTCCACGCTCAGATAGCCCTGGAATCAAGACGGTTACGGGGAATTTCCTCTCACTACCTGTGCTGGTGGTGACGATGTATCTCTGGGTAGCTATTCTTACTGTTTGGGCGGCCTTGACCGGGAAAGACGACCAACAGATTGTCACCCATTTCTCAGATGAACACGAGGCCGAAATCATCCACACCGATCAGAACGTACACCGACTACTCACGGAAAGCCGCTACCTGTGGGTTATTGGGCACGGGATCGTCGTCCTGCTCGCTGCCCTCGCGATACCTGAGTTCGTAGATCGCTTGTTCACATATACGACCCCTTTGATCCAGTTATTGACGCTCGCTCTTTTCACTGGAATGGGGTTGTTCGTCCTCTTCCTTGCCGGCACACTCCAATCAAGAAATGCCAAGATGGCCCGAGACATCGAGCAGTATGCGACGAGTCACGATGATGTGACTGCGTGCCTGATTACGGGTGGCCACCATGCCCCTGGAATCAAGCGCTCTCTCGAGGACAACCCCCACATCTCTCTGGTGGATGCCGAATAATTTCGACCAGTATCTTCGGTGACCCGGACGATTCGTTCACTTTCCTCGGTGACCTCCTTGTGGCTTCTCGTAGAGTCCGGTTTCACCACCAGGATAATATGAATGACCGCCACCCGCTTACAGGATGTAACCGAAGTGGTGGCTGCTTACACCCAGCCAACTCTAACGATGGCTGAACAAAGCAGGCCATAGCGATGGGTCTGGGAACTCACTCCTCGATTGGTGGTCGTAGACTGCGCCATCGTACATCAACGGTCTGTCCCGAATCCAACTCAACCCGGTACAGTCGTGAGTCCCGAGAGTCCCCGGTCAGACCCCCAGCGTCATCGACCAAGAGTTTCGCAATCGTGCCATGCTCCCCGTGTAACCGATAGTCCGGGTCGGTTTCGTCTGGGATGTCCAATCGGACTCTATCGCCGATGTCGAATTGTTGCATCGATTAAACTACTGTAGTGTCGTTTGCGAGACCAGGGACGGGCCGCTTTCGTCTTCATCTGTTTGTTCTGGAGCGACAGCCATCCAGCAGATCAGTTTGACCTCTTCCTCCCGGATTGGCGGAAGCGGCTCGGGTGCGTCGTACGGTTGTAGGCCAAGATCATCAGCCTTCTCAGCGATTCGGCGGGCTTTCTCTTCCCCATCCAAGTTCTCATCGCGAACGACCTCTCGCATCTCACGCTCGTACTGCTGTGGCCACGGTGCACCCAGCGAGTCGATTAGCTCCTCCTGCCGGTTCTGCGTCAAGTCTGACGGCCAGTAATCCCGCACGTGCTCAATCGCTTCGCGGAATGCCTTCGGGACGTCTGGTTGGACAGCACGTGGGTCCGTCTGTTCCTGCCACTGCTGCCAGACGTCTTCTTTCGCGTCCTCCCACGCACCGTATACGCCCTCTTTGAACTCATTCGGGAGTTTGCGATCGGTATCGCGGTCACAGTCGATCCGCTGGAGGCAGGTGAGCGTGTCGTCGATTATCTCACTTCCGTCGTCGGCTGGGACGAATCGCATGAACGATTCATCCCCCACACGAGCACAGAAGAAGTACCCTGGGTTCTCAGAGCGGAATCCAGATCCTGCCGCCCACGGAAGCGATGTGATCTGGTCCTCCCTGTCTTCTAGACCTTCGCGCAGCTCCTGCCGGTACTCTTCACCTGAGTACGCCGCTGCTTGGCCACCACCCTTCTCGTAGACCTCCTCGTCTTCATCTCGAATCGACTCAATGTCCTCAATGCGGTCTGAGAAGTTCTGCTGCATCGTGTCCATGTCCGGGATTACCTGGCTGTCAAGGCCGACGGATCGGGCCGCCTGGGTTACCTTCTGACGAACTCGAAGTTCGAGTTCGAGCAGGTCATCGAGCCGATCTTCGGGGAAGAACGTCATCGGGAATATCTCGGGATGGGGCGAGTTGATGCGGTCGATCCGACCGTTTCGCTGGACGACACGCATCGGGTTCCACGGCAGGTCGTAGTTGATGACGTTCCGGGCTTGCTGGAGGTTGACGCCCTGGCCGAGCACGTCGGTCGTAACGAGGATGTCGTACTGATCCTCGACGCCCGCAGGCGCATCTGCTGAGTCAGGAGCGAAGCCGTGAACCGCGTCTTCTCTGGTGATTCCCCGAACCGACCCGTCGCCAGTCACGCCAGCAATTCGTCCCTCGTAGCAAGAGAGCGTCTCGTCGTTCTGGACGCGCTCTTCCAAGTAGTCCAGAATCCACTCGACTGTGTCGGCGTAGTAGGAGAAGATGACGACCTTCCGGTTCTGTCGGAATGCTTCTTCCTTTTCGAGTTCAGGGTCTGTCTCGGCATCTTCTTCGGCGTCCTCGGCGATGTCGACGAGCGTCTCTCCTAGGGTATCGAGTTTTTCGTCGTCGTCTTGCGTAACGACGCTGACACGCTCGTACCAGCCCTGTAGGATCTCCAAGTCAGTTTCGAGGTCTTGGCGGAATTCTTCGACTTCTGCTTCCGTCGCACCGAGGTTGTATACGGTATTGTCGTCTGCTTGATCGAAGGCGTCGTCAAGTGCCTCGTCGCTATCGGCTTCGACCCACTCATCTATGGCATCCGGCCATCCGTCTTTAGCTAATCCGAGAACCACGTGACAGCAGCGGCTTATCGAGACTTCTTTTCGAGAGGAGTGAGGAGGCGACGGCTGTGCACACCAAAGCCTCCTCATCGAGAATCATGCGTCGGCTCACTACACTGTTTCCCTCCGAGTTCCTCGAAGAGCACGCCGAGGAACTCGGCGTGGTCGAGCGAGAGGGCAAGCTTCAGGTTCCTGTCCTCGTGTGGACGCTCGTGTTCGGCTTCGCCGCAGGCGAGAGCCGAACACTCGCTGGCTTCAGACGCAGCTACAACTCGACAGCCGACGAGACGATCTCTCCCGGTGGCTTCTATCACCGGTTGACGCCGACGCTCGCGGAGTACCTCCGCGACCTCGTCGAGCACGGTCTCGACGAGGTCGCTGTACCCGACGCTGTTGACGCTGATATCGACCGATTTAGGGACGTGATGATCGCTGATGGAACCGTGTTGCGGTTGCACGAGTTCCTCTCTGATGAGTTCCAGGCACGTCACGAGGAGCAGGCTGGAGCGAAGCTCCACCTGCTCCACAATGCTACCGACAAGACGATTGAACGACTCGACGTGACTGACGAGAAAACACACGACAGCACGCTGTTCAAGACGGGTTCGTGGCTGCACGGACGGCTAGTTTTGCTCGATCTGGCGTACTTCAAGTACCGCCGGTTCGCGTTGATCGATGAGAACGACGGCCACTTCGTGAGTCGGCTGAAGAAGAGCGCGAATCCAGTGGTAACGGAGGAGTTACGGGAATGGCGCGGGCGCGCCATTCCCTTGGAGGGCAAGCAGATTCAGGATGTAATCGATGATATCTCGCGGAAGTACATCGACGTGGAGGTCGAAGCGGAGTTCAAACGAGGTCAGTACGAAGGGACGCGTTCGCTGGACACGAAGCGGTTCCGCGTCGTCGGCGTCCGTGACGAGGACGCCGACAACTACCATCTGTACATCACGAACTTGCCACGAGACGAGTTCTTCCCGGCGGATCTAGCAACGCTGTATCGGTGTCGATGGGAGGTAGAAACATTGTTTCGTGAACTGAAGACGCAGTACGAGTTGGACGAGTTCGACACAAGCGACCCGGATGTGGTGAAAATTCTGCTGTATGCGGCGTTGCTGTCACTGCTGGTGAGTCGTGAGCTGTTGGATCTAGTCACCGAGCAGGCCGACGATGAGATCGTGTTTCCGCCGGAACGCTGGGCGGCGACCTTCCGGTCGCACGCCCAGCTCATCCTCCACGAACTCGGTGAGTTCCTCGGTTACTCGCCACCGCCGTTGCTGGAGCGATTGATCGAGGACGCTCAGAAGATTCACCAGCAACGACCGATCCTTCAAGAGACGCTCGCTACCGCTACACAACCGAGGTGTGTGTCTTAGCTAAAGACGAATGCCTGTTACGTCTTCACCTTCTCTGTCCTTCGTGGGATGGACTTCCGCTGCGAGAGCGATACGGTCGGAATCCTCTGCAATCCAGTCGTGCATGTCTTCGATACCTTCATTGAGTCGTTGTTCTGCTTCACGCAGCTTCCGGTAGGCGAAAATCACATCGAACTCTTCCATCTTACTGAGGACAAGCAGCCCTCGGTCGGTGATCATGTACTCGTGGTGGACTGCACGCTGATCGCGCTCAAACTCGTCTTGTCCGAGTTGGGTGGTAATCACTCCCAACTCCCGACCTTCTTCCAGGCGTTTCGATAATGTGGAAGGACTCACACCGACGAGGTCTTTCAGTTCATTGAACCGCTTACTGTCGCTTTTGAGATTAACGAGAATCCCGATAGACCCACTGCGCTCTAAGTACCCACTGATTGCTTTCACCATTGTTCCTACGTGTTCACCCCCGGCACAAATACTTCGCAGTTCAGTTCATTCTGAAGTTTGATTCATAGTGTAGTAGGTTCCGAATCGAGGTATAGTATCAAACTACAGTCACCGCGCATTAACTTGTCTATCGGCCTTCTACAGTAGTTCAGCCGGGCATTGGAGATTCGGTTTCGGAAGAATCGCCCGCCCGGATAAGACAAACCCGCAATGAGTCAACTACGAATGAAAGTAGATATCAGTTCAGTACAGACCGACCGTGAAGCAGTATCGAAGATTGCCGACCAAGCCGCTGAACACAGTCAAGAGTGCGACACGCTCTCCAGTCTTGTGTCAAAGCTTGACATCCGACGTGACTGGTTTACTGGGCCTGCGCAAAGCTCCTCACGCGAGTACCCACTAGAGTCGCTTGCTGCGTTGTTCTTGTACAAGCACGCACGTGGACTCTCGTCAAGCGAGCTGATTGATCACCTTATCACACACGGAGAGACTGCCGAGTTTGATCTCCCTCGTGCTCCTTCGCAGCAACTCCTATCCCACGTTTGGCGTCGCCGGTTCGACCAGTCAGACCGGTCTGTGATCCGCACTGCAGCCCTCCACGTCCGGTTCGCTCACGACTTCGACTGACATCCCTGGACGACTGGCGATACTCGCAGACCGGCATGACCGTCACTACACGCTCGTCACTTGGGCGCGCTCCAAGGCCCACCCGAACGGGTATCGGCCTTTCTGTAGTGACGACGCCGACCACAGTCACCGGGAGGCGAGACGCCAAGAGGAAGTACGAAACGTTGGGGTCATACCCTCCGAATTTCCACTGGAGGCGAGGCACGGGTCGTCTCCACGGAGGGTGGGATGACTGACACCCCGCCCGAAAACCTCGAAAACCGGTTAGTGGCGCAAGCAGCCGCGCTATTCGATGTTCACGACAACGTTTCACGAGTAATTCGTGATATCAACTTCCCAACCGAGGAGCTACACGACGAGTACTCAATCACGTCAAGCAAGACGTTCGATTTCGAGCCGATGCTTCGCGTGTACCTGTACATGCAAATCACAGGGTACAGTCAATCTGAAGTTGCGGACCGCCTGCAGAAGTGGCCGTATTTGAAACAGCACTTCAACTTGAGTCGTGTCCCAACTCAGCAAGCAATTTCATACACAGAGCGGAAGCGGTTTTCACACGGTCTCCGGCAGCTGATCGGAGACGTCGCAGACGGTATTTGCAACGAAGCAAGGAATCGTGGGATACGGTCCAGTGAACTCCGGGAACCAGATGATAACCCGTCTCCCAGTGAGATTAGTCAGAGTTCAACTCCCCTCCATCATTACGTCGATAAGCACGCACCGGGAGTCATTACAACGGCGTTAGACGATGTGTGTCCAGCATTCGATACTGGTCGGGCGCACAACATTAAGCATGAAGACCGGACGATTTGGGAACACCAGTTACTGATGAGCTTGTCTAACCGAGCTGGGACTCGGTCGGCGTTCCGGACGTTCAACAAATTCCGGAGCGATGCACTTCACAACGACACCCACCTACGCTCGGTGAAGAAACTAGGAACACCGGATGCATACCAATACACGTTCGAGGACTTCGTTCCGGGGTTCAAGCCGATTCCAAGTTGGAGGCGGGTGGCAGACACAATCCAACCCCAGTTCAGTGGTGCGGTCGGTCGCCTACTTGAGACGGTCAAGTCCGCTGGTGTGTTTTCAGAACCGGTTGTTGTGGCGATTGACACGATCCGTGTCCCGTACAGTGTCTCACCATACAAGCCAAGGGATGAAGAAGAGCCAGGTGATGAGCAAGTCGTCGTGGATAAGGAGAAGAATATAAAGCGCGTTCCGAAGGCGAACTACCCTGAAATGATTAACGGGCGCAAAGGGGAGGGACCGGCGTACGAGTACGCGACGCTCTCTATCGTGGGGCGGAATGACCCAATCATTCTGGCTGTTGAACCGGTTCGGCATAGTTCGACGTGGGAAGGCGAGGATGGCGAGTCAGTCTCGTGGGCAGAGATCGTTGACCGGTTGATGCAGCAGGCAACTGAACTCGTGGATATTCACCTCGTGCTAGCTGACCGGGAGTTCGAGAATCACGAGGTTGCTCACGTCTTGGACCAGTACCACGACGTGACGTACCTACTTCCGAAAAAGAAGAATTCGAAGTTGACGAAGCAAGAGGTGAATGCGGTGAGGTATGACCCGACGTTGAAGAGTCGGGTTCGCCCTGCGACGTTGTATCTGGATGAGAATCGGACACAGTACGTTGACGCTGAAACCGATGACACAGTCGGTGAAAACGGCCGTAGTCACGATTTGAACTTCATGTACGTCCCGGCGAAGGACGACGAGTGGGTCCATACCGAGGAAAATGACGTGAAGTACACGGTGTTCATCACGAACCGTGAGGATGTGTCCGCGGCAGACGCGATTGGACTCGTTGACCGCTATTCGAGGCGGTGGGATATCGAGATCGAGTACAAGATGATCAAGCCGTTACTCCCGTCCATCGCGTCGAAGGACTTCCGGATGCGGTACTTCTCGTTCGTGTTCAGCTGCTTGCTGTACAACATCTGGAGGCTGGTCGATCACTCGCTCAAGGTCCTGGTGACGGAGGCGTACGATGACTATGGTCGATCTCGGTGGGACGACCGTTTGGACCCACTGGTGACGATGCCGGACTTCTTAGCGTCGGCGCTGGTCTTGATGTTCTGTGATGGTGGGCTTGACCCGCCTGACTAACGCGCGGTGATTTCTCGTTGATCTCCTGCGAGCCGGTAGCGACGCGTTCCTGATTTTCTTCGGTATTTCACCCGTTCCTATCAGTATTCAGTAAGTAAACCTGGGAGCCTCGGCATCGAGCTGCGGTCAAGGGTCAAGATCGCGGTGAATTCTCGAAATCACCCCGGGTTCGTTTGTAGTCACCCCTACCTTCCGAACCTCTGCGTCCGAATCGTCTCGGCGGTGGCCGCGCCGACGCCGTCGACGCTCTGGAGTTCGTCCACCGACGCCGCCCGGACGTTCTCGACGCTCCCGAACCGGCGGAGCAGTCGCTTGCGCGTCTCCGGGCCCACGCCCGGAAGGTCGTCCAGCGCCGTCGACACCTCGTCCCTGAGGGTCTGGTGGTACTGCACCGCGAAGCGGTGGGCCTCGTCGCGGATTCGCTGGAGGAGGTGGAGGTGCGGGGCGTCGTCGGGCCAGTCGTACACACCGTAGCTTCGCTCCGCTTGCGACGAGGCCCCACTCGCTGCGCTCGCTGGACCCCCGTCGGGGGTAATCACCAGTTCCTCGTCCTTGGCGAGGGCGACGCAGGGCACGTCCCACCCCGTCTCGGCGAGGGCGTCGCGGGCCGCACCCAACTGCCCGTCGCCGCCGTCGACGAGCAACAGGTCCGGGTCGGGTCGGTCGTCCCGGCCAGAGAGGGCGCGTTCGGCCCGCCAGCGGACCAGTTCGCGCATGTTCGCGTAGTCGTCGTTGCGCTCGGTGAGTTTCTTCCGCCGGTAGTCCGACTTCTCGGGGGACCCGCCGACGGCGGTGACGTTCGACCCGACGACGCTTCGCCCCTGTGCGTGGCTCACGTCGAACCCCTCGATTCGCTCGGGGCGGTCGATGCCAAGCGCGTCGGCCAGCGCACCCACCTCGTCGTCCGTCCCGCCGCGCTGTCGGGCGTTCTTCAGCGCGAGGTCGACCAGCGTCGCCTCCCGGCCCGCACCCGGTACCCGGAGGTCGACGCCCTCGCTTTCCAGCCACCGCGCTATCTCGGCGTCGGCGGGGTCCTCGGCACACAGGATGGCGCCGGGCAGGTCGCGCTCGGCGTAGTACTGGGTGATGAACGCGCGGTAGACGCCGGCCGGTCCCTCGCCGTCGGGAGCGTCGAGGGTGTGGCGCTCCCGTTCGACCAGTTTCCCGCCCTCGGCGTGCAGGCGGGCGACGACGGCCCGGTCCCCCTCGACGACGGCCCCCAACACGTCCGTCGCGGCCGTCGCGCCGGCGTCGCTGACCGCCGCATCGCCCTCGCCGTGGAGGGCCTCGACGGCACCGAGTTTGTCCCGCAGGTTCGCCGCGCGCTCGAACTCCTGTGCTTGGGCGGCGGCGTCCATCTCCTGGCGGAGTGGGTCGGCGAGGACGCCCACCTCGCCTTCGAAGAACCGTTCGACGCTCGCCACGTCGGCGGCGTAGTCGCCGTCGCTAATCTCGCCGGTGCAGGGGGCGGTGCAGATGCCCATCTCGTAGTCGAGACAGGGGCGGTCGCGGTTGCTGTACTTGTGGTCCGAACACCCCCGCAGGCCGTAGGTCTCCCGCAGGGCCTTCACCACCGTCTCGACGCGGCCCTTGTCCGTGAACGGGCCGTACACTGTCGCGCCGTCGGCGGGGTCCCGGGTCACCTCGATGCGCGGGACGGGGTGGTCGGTCAACTGCACGAGCGGGTAGGACTTGTCGTCTTTCAGGCGGACGTTGTACGGCGGCCGGTGGCGCTTGATGAGGTTCGCCTCCAACAGCAGCGCCTGCGTCTCCGTGTCGGTGACCGCGAAGTCGACGACGGCGGCGCGGCCGACCATCTTCGCGATGCGGTTGCTCCTCGGGTCGGCGTACGACCGCACGCGCTCCCGCAGGTCCACGGCCTTCCCGACGTACAGCACGCGCCCCTCGTCGTCCTCGAACTGGTAGACGCCGGGCTCTCTGGGGAGGTCACCCGCCCTGTCGCGCACGTCCGCTGAGTCCATCGCCTCGGGGTTGGCGCTCGGCGGAGTTGAACGTCACGCCAGCGGGTCGTCCGCTGCTGGTGACTGTCTGTCGTCGGCCGGCGTCGACGGTCCGGGACGGACGGCGGCCCGGACGCGCTCTACGACGGCGTCGTTCTCGGGCGCGGTGAGTTCGATGTCCTCGGCTCCGGCCACCGAGACGACGAGCAGTCCCTCCCGACTCCAGAGGTAGACGGCGAAGACGACGGCGGCGAACGCCAGCGCTAGCCCGCCGAACAGCGTCATGACGTCGTCGAGTCGGGCCATGAGGCGGAGCATCCCCTGTAAGAGGCCCATCATCTGCCCGAGGCCGACGGCGCCGGCGGTGCCGGCGCTGTCCAGCGAGGCGCCGGCGACGAGGCCGTCGAGACTCACCATCTGGCCGGCGGCGAGGAGGACGACGCCGGCCACCAGCGCCTTCACGCCCTGTTCGAGGAACGCGGTGTTCCCGCTCGTCGCCTGTGCGACCCCTTCGACGTTCGGGCGGTCGACCTGTCGGTAGTTCGACCCGTCGCGGTCCGGCGTGAACGCCAGTAGCCGGTGGCTCGTCACCACGACGCCGCCGTCGCCGACCCGCACTTGCTCCCGTATCGTCTCGCCGTCGTACAGGAGGTCACCGGCCCGTTCCACCCAGTCCATACACCGTGTATGCGGACCGTCCGATTTCAATGCTCCCCCGACCCCAACGGCTATCTCGTCACCGCACCGACAGACGGGTATGGTGAGCGACCCTCGCTGTCCGCACTGCGACGGCAAGGTCAGTGCGACGGCGACGTGGTGTATGCACTGCGGGCAGGACTTCGGGGAACCGGTGGACGCGGACGGCGGCCGCGTCGTCGGCTACGACGGGGACGAGAGCGCTGGGTTCGAGTCCGCGCTGGAGGCGGGCGACGTGGACGGGGCGGTCCGTGCCCTCCAGCGGCGAGAGAACGGGCCGACGGTGGTGGGCGTCGTCCTCGCTGTGGCGGCGTTCGTGACCCTGCCAATCGTCTCGCCGCCGGGCGTGACGCTGGCGTATCTGGCGGCCGCCGTCGGCGTCGGTCTCTATGCGGCCCGTCAACCGACCGTCGCGGACGCCATCCGCGACGGCGGGACGGCGCTCGCGTTCGTCCCGTTCGCGCTGTGGTTGCTGGCGGCGTTCCTCCGCGGGTTCGTCGGGGTCAGCGTCCTGAACCTGCTCGGACCGGCGCTGTACGCGGGGCTGGTGCTGTTCGCGGTGCGCCGTCTCGTCGAGTGACGCTCACGGCGGTATCAAAACTACCATACCCCCCCACGACGAGGGACCACCTACTAGGGTGGCTCCCGTGACTAAGAAACAGGAATACAAGGACGACTACGCCGACAAGACGCTGTACATTCCCGGCCCGACCGAGGTCCGCGAGGACGTCATCCAGGAGATGGCCCAACCGATGTTCGGCCACCGCATGGACCGGATGACCGACCTCTACACGACCATCGTCGAGGACACCAAGGAGTTCCTCGGCACCGACAACGAGGTCATCATCCTCACGGCCTCCGGGACCGAGTTCTGGGAGGCTTCGACGCTCAACCTCGTCGACGAGAACATCCTGGTGCCGACCTGCGGGAGCTTCAGCGAGCGCCACGCGAACGTCGCCGAACGGCTCGGGAAGGACGTCGACCGCCTCGAGTACGAGTGGGGACAGGCCATCAAACCCGAGGACATTCGCGAGACGCTAGAGCAGAGCGACAAGCACTACGACGTCGTGGCGACCGTCATGAACGAGTCCTCGACCGGCGTCCGCAACCCCATCGAGGAGATCGGCGACGTCGTCGCGGAGTACCCGGACACCTACTTCGTGGTCGACGCTGTCTCCGCACTCGGCGGCGACTACGTCGACATCGACGAACACGGCATCGACGTCATCTTCGCCTCGACCCAGAAGGCCTTCGCCATGCCGCCCGGCCTCGCGGTCTGCGTCGTCAGCGACGACGCCTACGACCGCGAAGTCGAGAAGGAGTCGGCGTCGTGGTACGGCGGCTTCCAGCGCTGTCTGGACTACTACGACCGGAAGGGCCAGACCCACTCCACGCCCGCGATTCCCGTCATGCTGGCTTACCGCAAGCAGATGAAGTACATGCTCGAAGAGACCCACGAGGGTCGTGACCAGCGCCACGCGGAGATGACCGAGTACGTCCACGACTGGGCCCGCGAACACTTCGACCTCTTCGCCGAGGAAGGATATCGCTCCCAGACGGTCTCCTGCATCGAGAACACGCAGGACATCGACGTCGCCGCGACCATCGAGGCCGTCTCCGAGGAGTACGACATGGTCTTCTCGAACGGCTACGGGTCGGCGCTCGGCGAGAAGACGTTCCGCATCGGCCACATGGGCGAACACACCGTCGAGAGCATCGAGGCACTCACCGACGCCATCGAGGACGTCGCGGACCTGTAGGCCGCTGTCCGCTGACAGCGCGCAAGTCCGGCCACGTCGCGGACTAGCCGGCCGCGTCGTCCGGGGGGAGGCCACCGGCCAGCGTCCGGACGCCCAGCACGAGCAGAGCGATTCCGGCACAACCGACCACGCCCAGCGTCCCCGCCCCGATTGCTGCGAACAGCACGGACCCGAGCGAGCCGTCCACCTGTGGCGCGAGGAGGCCGTTCGGGAGTCGGTTCGCGACGGTCAGGAGGACGACGGCGGCCGCGGCGATGCTCCCGGAGACGCCGCCGGCCAGCAAGAACCGGCGCGACCACGTCGCCGGCCGGCCCCACCGCACGTGGGCGGCCAGTAAGGCGTTCCCGACCAGTGCGACGGTGCTGGCGAGGATGAGGTACCCGAAGAAGAGACCAGCGGCGCTCGTCCCGCCGGTGTCGGGCTGTTCGTAGGTCGCGATTGTGATGCCAGTGGCCGCGAGCGAACAGAGCGCGAGGAGGGGTCCAGCGTAGACGACGGTGCTGGCGTCGGGCGAGCCGTCCATATTATTGCGGCAGACTCTCCGACGATAAATAATTTCTCTCGCCGCCCAGTTGCGACGGCTACGTGACGTAGCGGCTTAGTGCCCGCCCCCCCGAGAACGGACAATGGCAGCCGTCGACGACCCCGAGACAGACAACCCCTACGTGGAGGACCCACCGACCGAGTTCGACCCCGCCGAGGAACTGAGCGAGGACGAGGCCCGCGAGCAGGCCGCCCAGTTGCGTGAGGCCATCCGCTATCACGACCACCGCTACTACGTCGAGAACGACCCGGTCGTCGGCGACCGAACCTACGACGCGCTCTTCTCGCGCCTGCAGACTCTCGAGTCGACGTTCGGCCTCGACACCGACGGGAGCCCCACGCAACGGGTGGGCGGCGAACCGCTGGACGAACTCGGGGAGGTCGAACACGTCGCGCCGATGCAGTCCATCGACCAAGGCGGCGAGGCCGACGACGCCCGGGCGTTCGACGAGCGAGTCCGGCGACGGTTGGCCGACGCGGAGTACGACGGCGACCTGCGGTACTTCTGTGAGCCCAAGTTCGACGGCCTCTCGGTGGAAGTCGTCTACGAAGACGGCGAGTACAAGCGGGCGGCAACCCGCGGCGACGGCGAGGTGGGCGAGGACGTCACCGAGAACGTCCGCACCATCGCCAGCGTCCCCCAGCGCCTGCGGGGGGACTACCCCGACTTCCTCGCGGTGCGCGGCGAGGTGTACATGCCCCGCGAAGCGTTCACCGCGTACAACCGGGAACGCGTCGAGAACGGCGAGGACCCCTTCGCCAACCCACGGAACGCCGCCGCCGGGACGCTCCGTCAACTCGATCCCAGCGTCACCGCGCGACGGCCGCTCGCCGTGTTCTTCTTCGGCGTCCTCGATTCCTCGGCCGACTTCGAGAGCCACGCCGACCTCCACGAGCGACTCCCCGAGTGGGGCCTCCGAGTGTGTGAGAGCACGCGCGTCGTCGACGACGTCGAGGCGGCCATCGACTACCGCGACGCCCAACTCGACGCCCGCGACGACCTGGACTACGAGATAGACGGCGTCGTCCTGAAGGTCGACGACACCGAGGCCTGTGACCTGCTCGGGACGACCAGTCGCGCCCCGCGCTGGGCCTTCGCCTACAAGTTCCCCGCGCGAAAGGAGGAGACCACCGTCAGAGACGTCGTCGTGCAGGTCGGCCGGACCGGCCGCCTGACCCCCGTCGCCCTGATGGACCCCGTCGAAGTCGGCGGCGTCACCGTCACCCGCGCGTCGCTGCACAACCCCTCGCTCATCGCGGAGTTGGGCGTCGACGTGGGCGACCGCGTGCGCATCAAACGCGCGGGCGACGTGATTCCGGACGTGGTCGAGGTGGTCGAGAAGGGTAGCGAGGGGCACTTCGAGTTCCCCGACACCTGTCCGGTGTGTGACAGCGCCGTCGAGCGCGACGGCCCGATGGCGTTCTGCACCGGCGGGCTGTCGTGTGCGGCCCAGCGCGAACGCGCCATCGAGCACTACGCCAGCCGCGACGCCCTCGACATCGAGGGGCTGGGCGAGAAGGCCGTCGAGCAACTGCTGGACGCGGGCCTCGTCTCCGACGCCGCAGACCTCTACGACCTCTCGGTCGAGGAGTTGGCGGCACTGGAGGGGTGGGGCGAGACCAGCGCGCGGAACCTCGTCGACGAACTCGACGCCGCCCGCGAACCGCCGCTCGCGGACTTCGTCGTCGCCCTCGGGATTCCCCACGTCGGTGACGTGACCGCTCGGAACCTCGCCGCGGAGTTCGGGACGTTCGAGGCGATTCTCGACGCCGCCGAAGCCGAGGACCGCGAGGCGTTCGAGGCCGTCCCCGACGTCGGTCCGGAGGTCGCCGAGAGCGTCGTCGAGTTCTTCGAGAGCGAGGGCAACCGCGAGGTACTGGACCGACTGCTCGACCACGTCGACCCGCAGGCCGCCGAGGCCACCGGGGGCGACGCGCTGGCGGGTCTGACCTTCGTGTTCACGGGGTCGCTCGACGGTCTCACGCGGGGGGACGCACAGGACGTCGTAGAGCGCAACGGTGGCTCTGCGACGAGTAGCGTCTCGGGCAACACGAACTTTCTCGTCGTCGGCGAGAACGCCGGCCAGCGAAAGCGCGAGGACGCCGAGGCGAACGACGTCGAACTGCTGGACGGCCGCGAGGGATTCGCGGCGAAACTCCGCGAGTACGGCGTCGAACTCGAGTGACGGCGGTCACCGATGGCAGCGAGTTCCGGCCGATGACCCGCCTCTCGGGTGGGACTGAAAGGGGCCGAGCGGTCGACCGGCCCGGACGACGAAAGCACCGTAACGAACGAAGTGAGTGAGGCGCGCAGCGAGGCCCGGCGGTCGACCGATCTGGGGCTTTCTGGTGGCTGTCGCGGTCCTGAGCCGCTATCGAAAAAGCGTAGCGACGAACCCAGTTACAGGTCCGCGAGGTTGAACGTGTAGTAACTGATGCTCGCGGCGATGCCTATCCAGGCGAGCATGAACACGACGACGGCAGGGTCGGAGTAGTAGAACGGCAGGGACCCGGACCCGGGCGTACAGGCGATGACGGTGCCGAATATCCCCTCTTGGGCCTGCGGCGACCCGTTGAGGACGTCGGCACAGATGGTCCGACTCGCCTTCTGGCCCTGACTGAACATCCCGTAGCGGGCCGACAGCGAGGGGGCCTCGCCGGACCCGAGCATCGAGTTCACGAGCGTCTTGTACGCCTGATTCGGGTTGACGAGTTTCAACAGCAGGACGACGTGCCAGCGGACGGCACCGGTGACGCCCAGTTCGTTGGCCAGAATCTTCCCGACGCCGTTGGCGCCGGCGTTCCAGAGGAAGGTGAAGTAGAAGTAGACGACGAAGTTCGCCGCACCGGACCAGAGGCTCTTCTCGAAGGCCCCGGAGATGGAGACGACGATGGCGACGAACACCAGCGCGAACACCACGGTGAAGAGAGCGAACAGGCCGAACAGTTCCGGCTTGAAGGTGAGCGACGAGGCCGTCAGGAAGACGGCGGTGAGGGCGAAGGCGGCGATTAGCGGCACGCCGAGGACCGCACACCGGCCGAGTACCTTCCCGATGATGACGTCTTTCCGGGAGTGTGGCAGGGACAGCAGGAGCTTCAGCGACCCCGACGTGCGCTCTTTCGAGATGGCGGCGAAGCCGACGAAGATGGCGATGATGGGCAACAGGAACGTCACCATGTTGAGGTAGACGCTCGACAGCAGGAACTGCATCCCCTGCTCTTGGATGGCCTGTCCCTGCTGGCCGAACCCGGTGTACAGCGCGATGGCCACCGGCGCGATGAACGCCGTCGTGAAGATGAGGCCCAACAGCCACAGCCCCTTCGACCGGATGGCGTCCTTGAACTCCTTCTTCGAGACGGTGTACCACTCGAAGGTGTTCCGGAGGGTGCGGTCCAGCCCAGCGAGGCCGCCCGCGTCGGACGTGCTCATGCCTCTACCTCCTGTCGCTCGGTGTAGGCGGTGAAGAGGTCCTCGAGCGACGCCTCCTGCGTCTCGAAGTCCTCGACGGCGACGCCTGACTCCTCGAAGGTGTTGAGGACGGTCATCTTCGCCCCGCCGTCGCAGTTGACGGTGACGCGGTCGGTGTCACGGGCCACGCCGGACACCGAGGGGAGCGACCGGACTTCCTCGAGGGCGGCGTCGAGGCCGTCGGTGTCGGCGACGGTGACGACGAGTTTCATGTCGCCCTGCGCGGCCGAGCGGAGGCCCTCGACGCTGTCCTTGGCGATGAGTTCGCCGTCCTGTAGGATGCCGACGGTGTCACAGACTGCCTCGACCTGTCCGAGGATGTGCGAGGAGAAAAAGACCGTCGCGCCGCGTTCGCTCTCCTCGCGGACCAAATCGCGCATCTTGCGGGCGCCGTTGGGGTCCAGTCCCGTCGTCGGTTCGTCGAGGATGAGGAGGTCCGGTTCGTCGACGAGTGCCATCGCCAGCACCAGTCGCTGTTTCATCCCCTTCGAGTAGCCACCGGCCCGGCGGTCGGCGGCGTCGGCGACGCCGACCCGTTCGAGCAGTTCCGTCGGGTCGTCGTCGGCGTCCTTCGACTCGATGACGAACTCCACGTGTTCGCGCCCGGTCAGGCGCTCGTAGACGTCGTAGCCTTCGGGGAGGACGCCGATGCGCTCGCGGATGGCCTTCGACTCCTCGTGGACGTCGTGACCGAGGACCGTCGCGGACCCCGCCGTCGGGCGGACGAAGTCGAGCAGGATGTTGATGGTGGTGGACTTCCCGGCACCGTTGGGACCGAGGAAGCCGAAGACCTCACCCTCCTCGACCGTGAGGTCCACTCCGTTCAGGGCGACGACGTCCCCGAACTCCTTGCGGACGCCGTCCAGTTCGATGGCGGTCATACGCGCCGGTTGTGCCGCCCTCCGGTATAGTCTTTCGTGTTACAGACCGACCGTTTTCGGGGCTAACTCCCTCAAACCTCCTCGTCTGGGCCGTGAGCGTCGGCCATCCGCTGTGCTTCGGCGGCGTAGCGCTCGCGGGTGTCTTCGTCGTCGACCGGTTCCAGTCGGTCGGGTTCGACGTCTTTGGCCGCGGTCACGGCCGTCCGCATCAGGAGGTTCGTCGAGAGCTGTTTCCGGAGGTGGCGGTCGCCGTCGGGCGTGGCGTAGACGAGCGTCACCATCCGCTCGTCGCCGTAACTGGAGCGTTCGACCAGCCAGCACCGGACCGTGTCGTCGGCGTCGGTCATCGACTCGGCCTTTCGGTGCCAGCGGTTTGTATCCTCCGAGGGACGACGCGTCTGTCACGACGACGCGGTCCGGTGGGTCGACTCAGTCGGTCGGCTCGTACACCCGTATCC
Source organism: Haloarcula sp. H-hyl6 (assembly GCF_056934455.1). Taxonomy (NCBI): domain Archaea; kingdom Methanobacteriati; phylum Methanobacteriota; class Halobacteria; order Halobacteriales; family Haloarculaceae; genus Haloarcula; species Haloarcula sp. H-hyl6. The sequence continues at coordinate 2,292,157 of NZ_JBRIIK010000001.1, read as the reverse complement.
AGCCGTCGCTCTCCACGGCGACGCGATACCCGGCGTAGTGGAAGTCGACCGTGCCGGCGCTCTGTCGGGACACCGACTCCGTGTTCTGTCCGAAGAAGGTCTCCTCGAGGGCGGCGGCGTCGACCGCCTCGTACAGCGACGGTCGGAGGTCGCTCGGCGCGATGCCTTTGGCCGCCGCGACGGCGAAGACGATGTCTGTCGTGAGGTCGCTCTCGCTCGGGTCGTGGTGTCGCTGTTCGACCTGTTTCCACTCCGCGCTGCCGGAACGGGGCGCTCCATCCGCACGTCGGTCACTTTCGGTCATCCATCTCACTCCGGGCGTGGCGTTCTTGGTCCGAATCGAGGCTCGCGCCCATCCCCTCGAGCGCGGCCAGCACCTGGGCGGCGTTCGCACCGACCTGGATGGTCTCTGTCTCGGCGTCGAACGTGACGACGCCCTCGTCGACCAGTTTCGGGACGTGGGCGTGATACAGCGAGACGTAGACGCGTTCCCACTGCTCGCCGGACACCTCGTGTTCCGGAACGTCGTCCTCCCACGCCGCGACCTTGGTCGCGAGGTCGCCCAGCGGCCACTCCGTCTCCGTGAGTAGCGTATAGCAGAGGTAGCGCCGCCGCGGGTGCGCGAGTGCGCCGAACACGTGGTCCAGTTCCAGTATGGCCTCCGGAATTCGGGGACGGTCGGTGGCCACGTCGTCCCGAACCGCCGCCTTCTCGGTGTCGTCGCTCTCCTCGTCCATGGGTACTGTAACTCTCCCCGACAGTTAATGGTTCACCACGGTAGTCGGCCGTGTAGTTATCGGGTGGTCCCCTGTTGCGTGTGGCCGACTACCGGGTGCGTCACGCAGACCCTTCGCCGCTCGCTTCGCGACCGTTCCGCCCGCTCGAACGTGGTATCGAACCACACGGGGAGAGTTTTGCCGTAACTCGTGGTTATAGATGCGTGGAGATATATGCATACTGCACATGACCGACCGCTACGGATTCGGGACGAGATGCGTCCACGCCGGACAGGAGGAACCGGACCCGGCGACCGGGGCGCGCGCCCCGCCCATCTACCAGACGTCCTCGTACGTCTTCGAGGACGCGGAGACGGCCGCCGACCGCTACGCCCTGGAGGACGACGGGAACGTCTACTCGCGGTTCGACAACCCGACCGTTCGGACCCTCGAAAACAGACTGGCGTCGCTCGAGAACGCCGTCGACGCCGTCGCCACCGGGTCCGGGATGGCCGCGCTGGACGCCGGGACGACGGTCCTCGCGTCGGCCGGCGACAACGTCGTCTCGGCGTCGTCTATCTACGGCGGGACTCACTCCTATCTGGCCAACACCGCCGGCCGACGGGGCATCGAGGCGCGGTTCGTGGACACGCTGGACCCCGACGCCTACGCCGCGGCCATCGACGACGACACCGCCTACGTCCACTGCGAGACAATCGGGAACCCCTCGCTCGTCGTCCCGCCCCTCGAAGAGATAGCGGCGGTGGCCCACGACCACGGCGTCCCCCTGTTCGTGGACAACACGTTCGGGACGCCGGCGCTCTGTCGGCCGCTGGACCACGGTGCAGACGTCGTCTGGGAGTCCACGACGAAGTGGATTCACGGGTCCGGAACCACCGTCGGCGGCGTCCTCGCCGACGGCGGGTCCTTCCCGTGGGGCGAGTACCCCGAGAAGTACCCCGAGATGGGCGGCCAGAACCCGGCGTTCGACGCGAACTTCGCCGAGCGGTTCGGCGACCGGGCGTTCGCCGTCGCGGCCCGTCAGCGCGGCCTCCGTTCGCTCGGTGACGGCCAGAAACCGTTCGACGCGTGGGCGACCCTCCAGGGGAGCGAGACGCTCTCGCTCCGGATGGAACGGCACTGTTCGAACGCGTTGACCGTCGCCGAACACCTGCGGGACCACCCCGACGTGGCGTGGGTCACCTACCCCGGCCTCGAATCACACGAGACGCACGACCTCGCGACCGAGTACCTCGACGGCGGGTTCGGGGGCGTCGTCACCTTCGGCCTCGAAGGCGGCTACGACGCCAGCCGACGGTTCTGCGAGGAGACGGAGTTGGCGCAGTTCCTCGCGAACATCGGCGACGCGAAGACGCTGGTCATCCACCCCGCCTCGACCACGCACGCACAGTTGTCCGAGACAGAACAGCGCGAGAGCGGCGTCAGCCCGGACCTCCTCCGGATGAGCGTCGGCATCGAGGACCCGGCCGACATCGTCGCAGATATAGACGCCGCCATCGACCAAGCCACATGAGCGTCGAGTCACAGACCCTCTCGGTGGGCGAGTTCGAGTTCCAGTGCGGGGAGACGATTCCGGACCTCGAACTCGCCTACGAGACCTACGGCGAGTTCGAGGGCGACAACGCCGTCCTCGTCTGTCACGCTCTGACCGGGAGCGCCCACGTCGCCTCACGGGGGCGCTTCGAGGAGGGCGACCAGGCCTACGCGTGGTGGGACGACATCGTCGGCCCGGGCAAGGCCATCGACACCACGGAGTACTTCGTGGTCTGCGTGAACGTCCCGGGGTCCTGCTACGGGTCCTCGGGGCCGTCGAGTACCAACCCCGAAACCGGCGACCCGTGGGGGCCGGACTTCCCCCCCGTCACGGTCGCCGACTGGACGGACGCCCAGCGCCGACTGCTGGACGAACTGGGCATCCCCGCGCTCTACGCCGTCGTCGGCGGGAGCGTCGGGGGGATGAACGTCTTGGAGTGGGCCAAGCGCCACCCGGACCACGTCGAGAAGATAGTGCCCATCGCCGCCGCCGGCCGACTGGACCCGCAGTGTCTCGCGCTGGACGGCATCGCCCGCCGGGCCATCACGACGGACGAGAACTGGAACAACGGACACTACTACGACGGCGAACACCCCACCGAGGGACTGGCGCTGGCCCGCGAAATCGGCCACGTGATGTACTTCTCGAAGTCGAGCATGGAGCGTCGCTTCGGCCGTCGGGCCGCGACCCGGGAGGCCGAACGCGCGTTCCCCACGGACCCGGCCGGGCGCTTCTTCCCCTACCGGGACGTGGAGTCGTACCTCGATTACAACGCCTCGAAGTTCGTCGAGCGGTTCGACGCCAACAGCTACCTCTACCTGACGCGGGCGATGGACAACTACGACCTCTCCTCGGGGTTCGAGTCCGACGCCGACGCGCTGGCGGCCTTCGACGGCGAGGCGCTGGTGATGTCGTTCACCGGCGACTGGCACTTCACCACCCAGCAGTCGGAGGCGCTGGCCGACGCCCTGCGGGAGACGGACACCGGCGTCGCCCACCACGTCGTCGACTCGGACTACGGCCACGACGCCTTCCTCGTCGAACCGGACAGCGTCGGCCCGCCCCTCTCGGACTTCCTCGAAGCGGGACTCGACGGCAACGCCGTCTCGGACACGCAGGAGAGTCCGGAGGAATCGACGGATTTCGCGCCCGTCCACAATAGCCTCTTCTCGCGCTAGTCTTTAACACACTTCGGGACGACTGTCGACCTGCATGAGTGACATGTCCACAGGCTCCGAGAGCAACAAGGTCGCGTTCGGCCAGACGGTGTACGACGACGAGGGGAACGAAATCGGGACCATACGAGGGTTCGACGAGCACGGGTTCTACGTGACCGTCGAGGAGGGCATCGAGGCGCTCTCCAGCGAACACGTCTCCACCGGCAAGGCCGGCGAGGCGGAACTGATGTGGCGGTGCTGGGAGTGCGGCGAGATGGGGCAGATAGAGGACATCCCTGAGGAGTGTCCCTCCTGTGGCGCGCCGAAAGAGGAGATTTACTACTGGCAGGAGGACTGACGGGCGGCTCCGGTCGTCCGTCTCAGCACCGTTCGACGCGGTCCGCGGTCGCCGCGTCGAGTGTCGTTTGCACCGCCTCGACGTCCGGCACGGCGAAGCGGAGCGTCTCCTCGCGCCACTCGGCGATAGCGACGCCGTCGGCGTCTCTGACCACGAGATAGGCCACCTCGTCGGCCAGCGTCGCCACCGCGTCGAACGTCTCGCCGGTCAGCGGGACGGTGCCGGCGGTGTGGGCGTCGTCGACGGTCACCGCGGGGTTGCCCGAGAGCGTCTCCAGTTCGAAGCGCGGGCGGCCGGTGAGGGACGCGCGCCGCCCGACGTCGAGGTAGAGGAACGCGGTGTCGGGACGCCGCGGGGACGCGTCGAGTACCGCCGCGAGTACGTCCACCCTCGCGTCCGCGTCGTCCGCCCGCGGTCGTACTCGAAACCGCGGTTCGTCGTCGGGCCACGTCGGCGTCCCGGTGTCCAGTCCGGCCCGTTCCCACGCGCCGACGATGGCGTCGGTCAGGCGGTCGACGCCCACGGCTTCGATGGCCGCGACCACCTCCTCGGCGTCTGCCTCCGCGTCCGTCTCGTCCATGGTCTCGCTTCGGACTGGACGCTGTTGTGGCTGGTGGTTTCGCCCGTCTCCTTTGGCTTTCAAGTGGAACGTTTTTGAGCGGGTCCGGCGAAGCGGAGTCCATGGGAGTGCGCTCGTCGTCGGTTCTCACTGTCGTCTTGCTCGCCCTCGGCGGTCTCACGTGGCTCGCCCTCTCGGTGTACCCCTTCGACTACGGCGTCGTCGAGAGCCTCGCGCTCGCCGGGTGTTTCATCCTCGCCGGACTGGCGCAGTTCGTCCTCGACGACGGCATCATGGGCTGAGGTGCTGGAAGCCTTTTGTACGCGCCCGCCCTCCCGGCGCGTATGCACATCGCCGTCGTCGGCGCGGGCAGTCTCGGGAGCCTCCTCGGGGGTCTGCTCGCCCGCGACCACGACGTGACGCTGGTCGGTCGAGAGCCACACGTCGGCGCGGTGGCCCGCGACGGACTGGACGTCGTCGGCGTCGAGTCGTTCCACGCCGACGCCGCGGCACGCACCGACCCGCCAGCAAGCGCCGACCTCGCACTCGTCGCGGTCAAGAGCTACGACACGGCCGGGGCCGCCGCGGCGCTGGCTGACTGTTCGCTCTCCGCCTGCCTCTCGGTCCAGAACGGGATGGGCAACGAGGCGACGCTGGCTGAAACCCTCGACTGTCCGGTGCTGGCCGGTACCTGTACCTACGGCGCCCACCTCGTGGACCCGGGCCGCGTCGAGTTCACGGGCCGCGGCGAGGTGGTCTTGGGGCCGCGCGAGGGGGGCACGTCGGCGGCGGCCGACGAGGTGGGCGCGGCGTTCGACGCCGCCGGTATCGAGACGACGGTGGCGACGGACATGCCGACGCGCCTCTGGGAGAAGGTGGCCGTCAACGCGGCCGTCAACGCGGCGACGGCGCTGGCCCGCGTCGAGAACGGCGCGCTCGCGGACGGCCCGGGACACGAACTCGCCGTCGCCGCCGCCCGGGAGACGGCCCGCGTCGCCCGAGAGGTGGGCATCGACCTCGCGGACGAGCGTGTCGTCTCGCTCACCGAGCGGGTGGTTCGGGACACCGCCGCCAACCGCTCGTCGATGCTACAGGACGTCGAGGCGGACGAGCGGACGGAAATCGACGCCATCAACGGCTACGTCGTCGAGCACAGCGAGAGGCCGGTGCCGGTCAACGAGACGCTGACGCGGTTGGTGCGGACGTGGGAAACGGGCCGCTAGTCCACGCCAGGCCCATCGGCTACCGGCCTCGACGCGCTGGCGGGGTGGACCGAGTTAGCCGCCTGCTACCCCGACCTGACGGCGATATTAGACTCTTTGGCCCGGCCATCATCGGGTTCTCGTCGTCGTCCTCGAAGACAGGGAACAGGAGTCCCTTACCGCGCTCCGACGCACCCGCTGACCGTCCACGGTCCTTCGCCTCCGGCGGCGTCGACACGCCGACCGCGAGATTGTTCGCCGCGCTGGTGAGCGCCGTCACGGGAACCGGACAGACGTGGCTGTCGGGGCGCTGTATCAGGGCGTCGTCGTGTGGTTCCTCGCTCGGGCGGATTAAAAACGGCCTTAGTCGCCGTCGGCGGGCTGCTCGACCTGTTTCCGAGACATGCCGAGCATCTCGCGGGCCTCCTCGGGCGTCGCCACCTCTCGGTCGAGGCGCTCGATAATCTCGACGGTCCGACGGACGAGTTGCTGGTTGCTCCGTGCCGGTTCCCCGCGCCGGTAGTAGAGGTTGTCCTCCATCCCCACGCGGACGTGCCCGCCCAGCAGGACGGCCATCGTCGTCAGCGGCAGTTGGTGCGGGCCGATGGCGAGGACGTTGAACTCGGCCCCGTCCGGAACGTTGTCGACCATCGAGAGGAGCATCTGCGGGTTCGCGGGCGTGAACGACCCGCCGAAGATGAGGTTGACGTACGGGGGTTCCTCGACCAGTCCCTCGTCGACCAACCGTTTGACCTCCGCCAGTTGGCCGGAGTTGAACACCTCCAGTTCCGGTTTGATACCCTTGGCCTGCATCTCGACGGCGAGGCGTTCGATGTTGTTGCGGGTGTGGTTCGTGATGATGTGTTTGTCCCGCTTGAACGGCCCCAGGTCCAGCGAGGCCATCTCCGGCGGCGGGTCCGTCCTGATGCCCGCGACCCGCCGCTCGTAGGGACTCTGCCCGCCGGTCGTGTTCTGGATGATGACGTCGTCGCAGTGTTCGCGAATCGCGTCGTTCACCTCCTGCAACCGCGAGGCGTCGTTCTCGCCGTGCTCGTTCCGCCCGTGGACGTGGGCGATTGCGGCCCCCAGTTCCTCGCATTCGGCCACCTGCCGGGCGATTTCGTCCGGTTGCTCGGGCAAGTTCGGATTGGCGTCTTTCCCGTGGACTGCTCCGGTGGTGGCGACGGTGACGATGACTTTCTTCTGCCGGAGGTAGTCGTCGTATGGCACTGGTGAGAGTCACGTCGTCTGATACTTGGTTACGACACAGCTATCGGCCTCGGAAAGCCGGTAACGGAGCGCTATCGGCAGAACGGCCAGCATAACGAAACGAGACGGGGCTGACCGTTCGTGTCGATGGTCTGCCCACATCTCGACTACCGCGACGCCGACGGGGAGCACTCGTTCGACCACGACCGCCCCTACTGTGAGCTACAGCAGGCGTTCGTCTCGCCGATGGCGGCCGACCTGTGCAACGACCGCGCGCAGTTCCACCACGAGACCCACTGTGCCGTCTATCAGCGCCACCACCTCGACCCAGACCAGTTGGTTCCGGGACTGGACCTCACCGATGCCGACTGAGATGGCGGCCGTCGGCCGCACGCAGTCGAGCGACGGCTACACGATTCGGTGGTACCGGCCGGAGGACCGCGAGGGGTTCATGGCGCTACACGGCCGCATCTGGCCGGGCTTTCCCGACGGGTGGTTCGACTGGAAGTTCGCTGACAACCCCTACCTCCCCGAAGCACCCATCGTCGTCGCCGAACACGACGGGCAGATTGTCGGCGCCCGTCCGAACCTCGCGTTCCAGATGCGCGCGGGCGATACGTATCACACGGCGCTCCAGTCCTGTGACACGATGGTCCACGCCGACCACCGGCGACAGGGGCTGTTCAGTCGGATGAGCGAACGCCTGTTCGCCGACTACGCCGACGGCGACCCCGCGTTCACGTTCAACGTTCCGAACGAGAAGACGACGGCGGGACTGGCGAAACTGGGGTGTGAGATTGCCGGCGACCACACGACGTACTACCGGATACAGGACCCGGCGGCCTACGCGGGCGTCGGGAGTCCGGTCGTGGGGACGGTGGCAGAACGGGCCGCCGACGCCTATCTCCGAGCGCGGACGCGCCGCGGGACCGTGCCGCCGGAGGTGAGCGTCACCCGACACGCGGAGATACCGGCGTCGACGCTGGCCGCGCTCTACCGACGGCGTCCGCCGGCGGAGATACACGCCTATCGGGACGCCCAGTTCTTCGAGTACCGGTTCGGCAACCCGCGGTGGACGTACACGGCCTACACCGCCCGACTCGGCGGCCGACCAGTCGCCGGCGTCGTCACCGGGACGCGAGAGACCGACGCTGGGGATGTCACCAACGTCGCCGACGTGGTACCGCTGGTCGGCGACGCCGAACGTGACCGGGCGCTCCCGGCGCTGGTCGCTCGGGTCCTCGACGACCACGCGGACTCGGCCGTGGTCGCCGTCCGCGGCGAGTCGATACCGAGCGACGTCCTCGCGGCTTTCGGCTTCCACAGCGACCGGCGACTCCCCCTCCGGCCGCTGGCGACCCCGACGACGATGATAGTCTCCCCGATTCCGCCGGACGGCGACTGGCGCGTCGCGGGCCGGGACATCCGCGACCGAGAGAACTGGCGGCCCACGTTCGTCGAGCACAACACGGCGTGAGAATCCGCCTCCAAGTGACGGCGAACCAACCGTATCTGGGGGCGAAATAGTCAGCGTATCGGAGTGGTGCGTCTAAAACAGCCGTCTGCGTGTACAATATTTCACAGCGTTGTAACAAAATTCGATTCTCGGCCTACATTCGGGGAATCTGTGGTTCGAATTGCAGCTTTCAGTCGAACACTCGGACGACTAGTTCCGCTGGAGGACGTACAGCGCCGCGCCGCCGCCCAGCAGGAGGGCGAAGACGTAACTCGCGACCCGGTAGAGGATTGCGATGACAGTCGCGTCCGTCTGGCCGACGGCCGTCAGCGCCACGACGAGGACGACGAGCGCCGTCGAGACGGCGCCGGACCCGCCGGGCGAGGGAACCAGTCCGGCCAGCGTCGAGGCCGGGACGATGAAGAACACGAGCAACAGCGTCAGTTGCGCGCCGATGGCCTCGGCGACGAAGTACAGCGGCAGGGCGAAGAACACCCATCCGACGTACGAGAAGAACAGCGCCTTCACGAGCGCGCGGCGGTCACGGGCGATGCGCTGGAAGGCCTGTTCCGTCTCGTGCAGTCGCTCGCGCAGGCCGGCGAGGGTGACGCGGGGTGTCCGCTTGGTCAAGGGGGCCGCCACGTCGAGTAGCGCCCGCCCGAGTCGCTTCCGGAACCGCCAGCCGACGGCGGCGACGACGGGGACGCCCACCGAGAGGACGACCAGTCCGCCCGCGAGCGGTTCGATGGCCTCGGGGAGCGAACTCCCGTACAGCAGGGCCGCGAACCCGACGCCGGCGAAGGTGACGAACGGGAACAGGTTCAGCAGGTCCGCCGTGACGACGCTCGCGAGACTGTCCTGATAGCTCGCCTCGGTGTCCCGCGAGAGGACGTAGGCGATGAACGGTTCGCCGCCGGCCTGTCCCAGCGGCGTGACGTAGTTAGCGAACGTCGCGGCGTAGTAGGTGACGACGAGGCGCGAGAACCGCTCGTCGATGCCGGCGACGCCCAGCACTATCTGCCACGCCTTGCCCCACGCGGTGAGACAGAGCGCCGTCGAGAGGCAGGCAAGCGCCAGCCACCCCGGGTCGGCCCGAAGGAGTCCGGCGACGACGTCGGCCGTCCCGACGAAGTCCACGAGCAGGTAGACGACGACGCCCGCGACGGCGAACCCCAGCACTATCTGGGCGACTGTCCGCCGGTCGGCGAAGTCGAGGGCGGCGCTGTTCGAACTCACGTCAGTCGATGTACCCGAGGTCCTGCAGTCGGTCCTTGGTGTCGTCGTCCATCTCGTCCAGCACCTCGCCGTCGGCGCCGTCGGCCTCGTCGGGCCAGTCGGCGTCCACGTCCTCGACGAAGTCCCAGAGGGCGTCTTCGAGGTGGGTCGGTTCGTCCTCGGTGCCGACCAGATTCTCCGTCTCGCCGGGGTCGGCGGCCACGTCGTATGCCTCGTCGGGGATGCGCGTACAGTGGATGTACTTCTCCCCGGCGGTGCGGGCCGCGCCCATCCGGGAGTAGAAGCGCGACTGCTCGTCCAGTTCGATGCCCGCCGCCTGTGCCTTCCCCTCTAGCTGGCGCAACTCGACGACTGGTTGGTGGTACTCGACGAAGCCCACCTCCCCGCGCGGGACGCCGCCGACTTCGCCGGCGAACTCGCGGTAGTCGGCCGACAGCAGGGAGCGGGCCGACTGGAGGGACTCGCCGCGGCCCTCGGCACCGGCGGCGTCCAGAATCGTGTGGTAGACGTCGACGAGTTCCACCACCGTCTCCTCGTCCCGCCCCGGTTCGACGTCGGGGTGTTTGACCATCAGCGGAACGTTCACCAGCGGGTCGTAGATGCCGAACTCGTGGCCGTAGAGGCCGTGTTCGCCGAACAGTTCGCCGTGGTCGGCACAGACGACGACGGTGGTGTCCTCCCACTGGTCCGTCTCCTTGAGGTGCGAGAACAGGCGGTCCAGTTGGTCGTCGATGTGGGCCAGTTCCGCGTCGTAGAGGCCCTTGATGTCGGCCCACTCCTCGTCGTCGATGTCCCGGGCACCGCAGTTGTACTCCTTGGAGTTCTGGCACACCTCCGTCGAGTCGACGCCGGGCGCGAACTCCTCGGCGTACTCCTCGGGCGGGTGATAGGGGAGGTGGGCGTCCATCAGGTTGATGAACGCGAAGAAGTTCTCGCTCTCGTCGACGAAGTCGATGGTCTTGTCGATGACCTGCGGCGTCTTGGTGTCGCCGCCGCCACCCTCCGCGAGGTGTTCGTGAATCTTGTTGCCGACCTGTACCAGTCGGTCGGCCACCCCGCGCAGGGTGTCGTTGTCGTTCATCGTCTTCCAGAGGGTCGCCAGCGGCCCGGAGAGGAGTTCGCTGGGCATAATCTGGAAGAAGTTGTCGTGGTGGTCGAACCCGGCCGTGAGGTTCGTGTAACTCGTAATCCACGCGTTCGAGGAGTAACAGGCGGTGTCGTAGCCGGCGGCCGACAGCGACTCCGCGAGCGTCGTCGCGCCCTCCAGATAGGGGTCCTCCTGCGTGGCCTCGTGTTCGCTGGGGTAGAGGCCGGTGAACATCGAGGCGTGGACCGGCAGGGTCCACGGGGCCGGCGCGACGGCCTGTTCGAAGACGGCGGCTTCCTCGGCGAACTCGGCCAGCCGCGGCGTCGTCTCCATGTCGGGGTCGTAGACGGACAGTCGGTCCTTCCGCACCGTGTCCAGTACGACGAAAAGCACGTTCGACCCGTCCGTATCGGTCATACTGTGCCCATCACGGCGACGGGGTTAAAACGGTGTGATTTCCGTTGGCGACGATGGGGACGGCGGACGGAACTGCCGACGAGATGGGGATATAGCCCCTCTATCGGACGTATTCGCGCCCCAGGCGAACGCACGACGACGCCGCGTTGCCGTGGGCAAGACGTATATCGCGCCGCCACGGCGGAGGGGATATGACACTCGGAGTCTGCTACTTCCCCGAGCACTGGCCCAGCGAGCGGTGGGCGAGAGACGTCGAACAGATGGCCGACGCGGGACTGGAGTACGTCCGCATGGCCGAGTTCTCGTGGGGGCGCGTCGAACCCGAACGCGGCGAGTTCGACTTCGACTGGCTGGACGAGGCCATCGAACTCGTCGGCGACCACGACATGGAGGCGGTGCTGTGTACGCCGACGGCGACGCCGCCGAAGTGGCTGGTCGACGACTACCCCGACGTGCGGCAGGCCGACGCCGACGGTACGCCCCGCGAGTGGGGGAGTCGTCGGTTCACCTGCTTCAACTCGCCGACCTACCGCGATGAGACGGAGCGAATCGTCCGGAAAGTCACCGAACGGTACGCCGACGACCCGCACGTCGCCGGGTGGCAGGCCGACAACGAGTACGGCTGTCACCACACGGTGCGGTGTTACTGCGAGGACTGCGCGGCGGCGTTTCGGGAGTGGCTCGAATCGAAGTACGGCGACGTCGAGGCGCTCAACGATGCGTGGGGCACGACGTTCTGGAGCCAGCAGTACCCCGACTTCGCGTCGGTGGACCCGCCGGGTCCGACGCCGGCCGAACACCACCCGTCGCGCCTGCTGGACTACTATCGGTTCGCCAACGACAGCGTCGCCGAGTACAACCGACTGCACGCCGACCTGATACGCGAGGCCAACGACGACTGGTTCGTCACGCACAACTTCATGGGCGACTTCCAGACGCTGGACGCCTACTCGCTGGCCGACGACCTCGACTTCCTCGGGTGGGACTCCTACCCCACCGGGTTCGTGCAGGACCGCCAACCGGGGACGCCGACGGCCGACGAACTGCGCGCCGGCGACCCGGACGAGGTGGGCCTGAACCACGACATCTACCGCGGCCCCGAGACGCCGTTCTGGGTGCTCGAACAGCAACCCTGCGACGTGAACTGGCCGCCCCACGCCCCCCAGCCCGGGGAGGGGGCGATGCGCCTGTGGGCCCACCACGCCGTCGCCCACGGCGCGGACGCGGTGCTGTACTTCCGCTGGCGGCGCTGTCTGGAGGGCCAAGAGCAGTACCACGCGGGTCTCCGAAAGCAGAACGGGAGCCCGGACCGAGGGTACCACGACGCCGCCGCGACGGCCCCGGAACTGTTCGACCTCGACCCGGTCGACGCGCCCGTCGCCCTGCTCCACGACTACGAGAGTCTCTGGGCCACCGAGACGCAACCGCACTCCCCGGACTGGCACTACTGGTCGCACCTCCGGGCGTACTACGACGCGCTCCGGGCGCGCGGCGTGCAGGTCGACGTCGTGCCCCCGTCGACCGACCTCGACGGCTACGCGGCCGCCGTCGCGCCGACGCTGTACCTCGCAGACGAGGCCCTCGCCACCCACCTCACCGCGTTCGTCGAGGACGGTGGCAACCTCCTGCTCGGCGCTCGTACCGGCGAGAAGGACCCGCACAACCGACTGCACGACTCGCTCGCCCCCGGGCCGCTCGCGGGCCTCGCCGGCGGCCGCGTCGCACGCCACGAGAGCCTCCCCGACCGTCTCGACACGCGCGTCGCGTACCGCGGCGAAACGTACGACTTCCGGACGTGGGCCGGGTGGCTCGACCCAGACGCCGCCGAGTCGCGCGGACGCTATCGGAGCGGCGAAGCGGCCGGTGAACCCGCGGTTCTCCACAACGACGTCGGCGACGGCGTCGTCACGACCGTCGGGTGCTGGCCCGGCGACGCCCTCGCGGGCGCGCTCGTCGGCGACCTGCTCGCGGCCGCGGACGTCGCCCACACGACGCCGTTTCCCGACGGCGTCCGGGTCGCAGAGCGGGACGGCTACACGTGGGTCACGAACTTCACGAGCGACACGCGCTCCCTCGACGTGCCGACCGACGCCGAGTTCCTCGTCGGGGACGCGTCCGTCGGGGCCTTCGACGTCGCGGTCGTCGGGGCACCGGTCACCGAGGTCGGGCTGGAATAACAGTATGTTTAGTTACAGTTCCAGAGAAATATTGTATTCCTGTTACGAAAGCGAGTGCGGCCCCGATTCGAACCGTGTGGGCCAGTAGGGGCGGGAACGTCGCTGTTTCGGCATGGACACCGTCGAAACGAAGGCCGTCGGGGTTCGAATGTCGTCGTCGACCGGCAGTCGAGAATCGGAACGGTGGGGGAACGCTGTGGCTGGTTGTCCGGTGGGGTGGCGCGTGGCGACCGAAGTGTCGAACACCTATGGTTTGGGAAGAATAGTAGTAGAACTTCTTACTGTACAGCAGATATGACACGACTGCCGGTCCGAGCCGGGCCGGCCCGACTGGCTGTTCCGTGTCCGTCACGTCGTTCACGATGTGAGAACGAACGGTCCGAAGGGCTACTGGCGATGAGTATAACGTGAGTACGTGTGTTACATATAGTTCGACGCGTCCGTTTTCCCCTCGCGTCGGCCGGAGCGTCCGGTTCTCGGCCGACGGTGGCTGGTCGCTGGGGGCGAGTCGATGCGAGTGACTATTGTTAGCACGCCCATCGCGTTCTCGCATCGTGAACGGATTACTGCGAGAGGAGTTCGTTCTCGATGGACTTCGCGGCGCTGGTGACGAGGCCCGTCACGTCCTCTTCGAGGCGTTTCCCGGACATGTGCTGGATGTTGCCGGTGACGCTGACGGCGGCGACGGGTTCGCCGTCGCTGCCGACGACGGGCGAGGCGACGCACTGGTGGCCGCGCACGAACTCTTCGCGGTCGAAGGCGACTCGCTGGTCGCGGATAGAGCGCAGTTCTCGCTCCAGTTCCCGGCGGTCCGTGATGGTCTTGTCCGTGTGCGCGGGGAGGCCGACGCTGTCGAGGATGTTCGCTCGCTTCTCCGCGGAGAAGAAGGCCAGAATCGCCTTCCCGCCGGCGGTGGCGTGTAGCGGTGCCACGTCCCCTTCGGTGACTACGCCGTCGAGGTCCACGCTCTCCGGTTCGACCCGGAGGGCGTACACGCCGCGGCCGTTCTCGTGGGCCATGAAGTTCGTCACGTGACCCGTCGTCTCGGCGAGGTCGTTGACCACGTTGCTCGCCGGACCGAGGGGCAGGCGCTCTCTGGCCCGGTTCCCGAGGCTCAGGAAGCGGTTGCTGAGGTAGTAGTCGTCGCCCTCGCGGACGAGGTAGCCGATGTCGGTCAGCGTCTGGACGTGCTTGTGGACGGCGCTCTTCGAGAGGTCCACGGCGCGGGCGAGTTCGCTCACGCCGGCGCCGCGGTTGTCCCGCACCGCCTCGATGATGCGGAAACTCGTCTGGGTCGTCTTGACCCGGGGGGCGTCGTCGTTCATGACTCGTGGTTGGACCGGGCGGTACAAAAATCGTTCGCACATCGTGAACGGGTGGTCGGCGTTCCCGAACAACCGTCGACGCGGCGCGACACAACGGTTAAATGGGACGTTCACAAAGAGTCGGGTGATGCTAATCGAACCGGCACCCGACTGCCGCGCGTCCCCGTCTCGTCTCGGGGGGCCCGCGGACCCGGTGACGACTGCCGACCCGTTCCAGAGGGCCGACCAATGACAGCCAGCACTTCACAGACCGACGGCACCGCCGCGAACCGAATCGTCGACTACGAACTGTTCGAGGTACCGCCCCGGTGGTTGCTCCTCCGCATCGAGACGGCCGACGGGACCGTCGGGTGGGGCGAACCCGTCGTCGAGGGCCGCGCCCACACCGTCCGGGCGGCCGTCGAGGAACTCATGGAGAACTACCTGCTCGGGGAGAACCCCGAGGACATCGAGGACCACTGGCAGACGATGTACCGCGGCGGGTTCTACCGCGGCGGTCCGGTCCTCATGTCGGCCATCGCCGGCATCGACCAGGCGCTCTGGGACATCAAGGGCAAGCAACTGGGCGCGTCGGTCCACCAACTGCTCGGCGGTGCCGCCCGCGACCGTGTCCGCGTCTATCAGTGGATAGGCGGCGACCGACCCTCCGAGGTGGCCGAACAGGCCGAGACGAAGGTCGACGCCGGTTTCTCGGCCCTCAAGATGAACGCCACGGCCGAGATAGAGCGGGTGGACAACCCGGCGGCCGTCGAGGCCGCCGCCAACCGCCTGCGCGAGGTGCGCGAGGCCGTCGGGAGCGAGGTGGACATCGGCGTGGACTTTCACGGCCGGGTCACCAAACCGATGGCCAAGCGACTGGCGAAGGCGCTGGAGCCACACGAACCGATGTTCATCGAGGAACCCGTCCTCCCCGAACACAACGAGGCGCTCCCCGACATCGCCGCCCACACCACCATCCCCATCGCCACGGGGGAGCGGATGTTCTCCCGGTGGGACTACAAGGAGGTGTTCGAGGACGGTGCGGTGGACGTCATCCAACCGGACCTCTCGCACGCCGGCGGCATCACCGAGGTCAAGAAGATAGCCTCGATGGCGGAAGCCTACGACGTGGCGTTGGCCCCGCACTGTCCGCTCGGGCCCATCGCGCTGGCCTCCTGCGTGCAGGTCGACGCCTGCTCCCCGAACGCGCTCATCCAAGAGCAGAGTCTGAACATCCACTACAACGAGACGACGGACGTCCTCGACTACCTCGACGACCCGTCGGTGTTCGAGTATCAGGACGGCTACGTCCGCGTGCCGGACGACCCCGGTCTGGGCATCCAGATGAACGAGTCCTACGTCCGCGAACAGGCCGAGAAGACGGTCAACTGGCACAACCCGGTGTGGCGACACGAGGACGGCAGCGTCGCCGAGTGGTAAGCCGCGCGCTCTTTCTCTCCCGCTCTCAGCCCCGATAGAGCACGTCGGGGAGTTCCAGCGTCCCCCCGTCGACGGGGTCGACCGTCGTCGTCGGCCAGTCGCCGGTCGTCGTCAGCAGGTCCACCCCGTCCTCGGTGACCAGCGCCGTGTCCTCTACCTTGGTCCCTCGTATCGTCGGGTTCCACGCGTAGGCGGACCCCGGCACGACGCCGTCGGCCCCGCCCGGGCGGGCGAACCACTCGCGGCCGCCGTACCCGGTCATCCCGCCCTGATGGTGGGCGTGCCACTCGTCGGGGTGGCCGACGGCGTCGTACGCGTCGCGGACGGCGTCGAACACCGCGCCGGCGGTCCCGCCGCCGCGGCCGACGCGCTGAGTGGCGCGGAGCGCCGTCGCGGCGACGCGCTGGGTGGCGGCGTGTCGGTCGGGAAGCCACGCGGGCGTCTCGAACGCGACTGTCCGGGTCACGCAGGCGTGGAGGCCCGCACGCCGGCCGACGACTGTCAGCGTGGCGTACTCGTCGAGGGTCGCGTCGCCGGGCGTGAAGTGGCGGAACCGCTGGCTACGGTCAGCGCCGCCGACCAGCACCACGATTGGGGCTATCTTCCGCTGGCGCAGGCCGTGCGCGAGGTCGGCGGCCGCGCCGCGTTCGGTCATCACCGGCGTCACGTCGCGGGCGACTCGCTCGACCACCTCGGCGACGTCGGTGCCGAGCGCCTCGTAGCGGTCGCGTTCGGCCGGCGTGAGCGGGAAGGCCCGCGTCGGAGCCGAAATCGTCCTCGCGCCGTCGAGGTCGAAGTCGGCGACCGCGTCGCCGGTCGTCCGTGCTGCGACGGCCGACTCCAGCGTCGTCTCGTACCAGTCGAACCCGTGGACGACGTCGTCCACGGCCAGTTCCTCCTCGCGGATGCGGTCGGTCTCGATGTGGTCGGCGACGATAGTGACCGCGTCGCCGTCGTACCCGGCCGCGGCGACGCCGGTATCGCCGGCCAGCGAGACGGTGTTGTCTCCGCCGGCGGTGAGCCACGCGAAGTTGGGGGGCGTGGCGAACCACGCGCTGTCGGCGTCGTGTTCCGCGAGTAGCGTGTCGAGTTGGGTTCGTTTTCGCGTCGTGAGCATCGTCAGTCCACGGGCTGGCGCCCGTCGTTACGTACATCGTCGTCGTCGGAGCGAATAAGCGTTCCCCCGTCGGCGTCCAGAGGCTATTTCTCGGTCGGGGTCACAGGTGACGGTAGATGGCTCAGAGAGACCCGAGTGCGAACGCCGTCCCGACCCGTCACGAACACCGCGTCGTCGTCGTCACCGGTTCGACACGCGGCATCGGCGAGGGCGTGGCCCGCCGCTTCGCCGCCGAGGGTGCCTCGGTGGTCGTCACCGGCCGTTCACGCGACCCCGGCGAGTCCGTCGCCCGGTCTATCCGCGAGGACGGCGGCGAGGCGACGTTCGTAGGCGCGGACATGCGCGACCCGGCCGAAATCGAGGCGCTGATAGACCACACCGTCGCCGAGTACGGCCGCGTGGACGTTCTCGTGAACAACGCGGGCGTCCAGACGGAGACGACGGCGTCCGAGGCGACCCTCTCCGATTGGGAGTTCGTCGTGGAGACGGACTTCCGGTCGTTCTGGCTCTGTGCGAAACACGCGGTCGAAGCGATGCCCGATGGGGGCACGGTCCTGAACACGTCCTCGAACCACGCGTTCCTGACGATGCCCGGTCTGTTCCCGTACAACGCCGTCAAGGCGGGTATCAACGGTATGACGCGGGCGATGGCGCTGGAACTCGGCCCCCACGGCATCACGGTGAACACCATCAACCCGGGGTGGGTGGAGATAGAGCGCACCCGCGAGGAGTTCGAGAGCGAGGCCGAGTACGAGTACACGAAGGCGATTCACCCGACGGGCCGGCTCGGCACCCCGGCCGACGTGGCTGGCGTGGCCGCCTTCCTCGCCAGCGACGACGCGACGTTCGTCACCGGCGAGACCATCCTCGTCGACGGCGGGCGGACGCAGGTGATGCAGGACGAACTGTACCGCGAGTACGCCGAGTCGATTCGTCAGGGGCAGTAGAGGACGAAGCCGCCGTTCTCGGGCACGTCGACCGAGAGGGCGGTGTCCGGGCCGACGGTCACCGTCTCGCGCACGAGGCCGCGCCCGTCGTCTGTCCCGTCCGCATCACGAATCAGGGTCGCCTCCTGCGCCGCGTCGAGCACCGACAGGGTGGTCTCGACGGTTCGCTCCGCGCCGGCGGTGATGCATCCGACGAACCACTCGCCGTCGTGTTCGCGGGCGAGCGTGGCCGCAGAGCCGGGGTAGCCCCCGAGGAACACCGTCTCGTCCCACGCCGCCGGGACCCGTTCGAGCAACCACTCGGCGTCGGGGCGGGCGGCGTAGGCCTCGATACTGTCGGCGAAGTGCTGGAGGCCGGACTCGTACACCACCGAGAGGGCCAGTTCGTGGGCGTCGCTGGTGTGCCGGGCGTCCGCAGAGAAGGTGACCGGCGTGTAGTCCATCGCGCCCACGGCGTTCCGGGTGAACGGCAGCGTGACGTTGTGCTCCGGCGTCAGCGTCGCCCACTTCAGGTGTTCGGCGCCCATGACGCCCTCGTAGGTCAGCACGTGGGGCCAGCGACGCTTCAGCCCCGAGGGGACCACGGACCCGTGGAAGTTCACGAGCAGTTCGCGCTCGGCGGCGTCGGCCACGAGTTCGTCGTAGAACTGCAACCGGCCCTGCTCGTCCGAGTCCATGAAGTCTACCTTGACGCCGGCGACGCCCCAGTCGGCCCAGCGGTCGAGTTTCTCGCGGCGTTCGTCCGCACTGTTGAGGTCCGTCCAGTGGGCCCAGACGAACAGGCCGACACCGCGCTCGTCGGCGTACTCGACGAGTTCCGGGAGCCACTCGGGACTCCAGCCCTCGTCGACGAGGACGTACTC
The DNA here is from genome assembly GCF_056934455.1 of Haloarcula sp. H-hyl6. NCBI lineage: Archaea > Methanobacteriati > Methanobacteriota > Halobacteria > Halobacteriales > Haloarculaceae > Haloarcula > Haloarcula sp. H-hyl6. Next base: position 2,273,357 of record NZ_JBRIIK010000001.1, on the reverse strand, counting down.
CCAGCCGCGCTCGGCGGCGTAGTCGACGTACTCGCGCTGTCGGTCCGGGTCGTAGGGGCTGTCGCTCTCGGACCACCACGACCACGCGACCCGGCCCGGTTCGACCCAGTCCGGGTCGAACCGCGGGCCGTCGACCAGCGCCGGTACGAGGTCCGACTCCACGACGGTCGACAGGTCACCGGCGACGACGACGCGCCACGGCGTCTCGAAGGTGCCCTTCGCGCGCACCGGCGTCCACGGGTGGTCGAACGCGACGGTCGGCGTCTGAGTCTCGGAACGGAGGCTGGCGGCGTGGGCGGACCCGTCGACGCCCGCCTCGGTGACGAGTGCCCACGCGTCGTCGGCGACCTGAAACAGGCCGGGCGTGCAGTAGCGTCCGTCGGCGGTGAACAGCGGGACGCGCCGCGACGTAGCCTCGTGGTTCTCCGCCCACGGCGTCAGCCACGCCGTCGTTCGGTCGGGGAAGCGGAACTCGGTCTGGTCCTCGAACAGGAGGACCGACCCCGTCTCCGGGAGGCGGTAGCGGTAGCCGACGCCCGCGTCGGTGGCCTGCACCGTCAGTTCGACGGTCTCGCCGTTGGAGAACTCGCAAACGAACACGGACTCGGTGGCCTCGTGGCGGTGCTCACGCCGCTTCCCGTAGGTCGTCTCGAAGGACGCCGATACGGTGCGGTCCTCGCGGGTGACCGACTCGACGGTCGGGAGGGTCACGTCTTCGGTCGGCGGGTCGAAGGGCGCGGTCACCCCGAGCGGGGAGGGTTCGACGACGGTTCGACCGTCCACGGCGACGGCGAGCGTCTGAGACTCGCCGCGGAGCGAGACGGTGGCGGTGACTGTGCTGTCGGGACTCTCGACGGTCGGCATGTCACAGTCCAACGCGGACCACGCACAAAAAGTGTCCCGCTCGCGCTCGACGAGCGCGTTTCCGATACGAGAACGCGACCGTTCCTCGCGCGACCACGGGTCGGCCGGTCACCAGCCACGGCCCTCGGCCCACTGTACGCAGTGGTGTCGGCCCCCGAAACTGTCGCGTTCGACGGGAACTGAAGGCGATTCCGACTGTGACTCCCGCCGTGGGACGGCGTTCTGTCGGTGGTCGGGACCCGTCTGCGGACAGTCCAGTCACCAGTACTGACACCGTGTGCCCACGTCCGAACGGACTTCCGAGCGCGTCAGGAGCGCCCGGCCGCCGACACCGCGACGGCCGTTCTCGCATCGGAAACGGCCGTCCCGAATCCGGGCGCTCGGGTCCGCTCTCGGCCCGCGCGTGACTCGTGGCAAGATTTAACACCTCCTACGCTGATTTGGTGAAGCATGGGCGAGCTAGCCATACAGAACCTCACTAAAGTGTTCCACGACGATGGCGGCGACATCGTGGCGGTCGATTCGTTCGACGCGGAGATAGACGACGGCGAGTTCATCGTGCTCGTCGGCCCTTCTGGCTGTGGGAAGTCGACGACACTCCGGATGATTGCGGGGTTGGAGAACCCCACCGAGGGCGACATCGTCCTCGACGGGGAGACGGTCACCGAGAAGAAACCGAAGGCGCGCAACATGGCGATGGTGTTCCAGTCCTACGCGCTGTACCCCCACATGACGGCCCGGGAGAACATGGCCTTCGGGCTGAAGATGACGACGGACCTCTCGAAGGAGGAGATAAGCGAACGGGTCGAGAACGCCGCCGAGATGATGGGCATCGAGACGCTGTTGTCGAAGAAACCCGACGAGCTATCGGGCGGCCAGCAACAGCGCGTGGCGCTGGGGCGGGCCATCGTCCGGGAACCCGAGGTGTTCCTGATGGACGAACCGCTCAGCAACTTGGACGCGAAACTGCGCACGCAGATGCGCACCGAACTCCAGGAACTCCAGCAGGAGTTCGGCGTGACTACCATCTACGTCACCCACGACCAGACGGAGGCGATGACGATGTCCGACCGCATCGCCGTCCTCGACGACGGGCAACTCCAGCAACTCGGCACGCCGCTGGAGTGTTACCACGAACCCGCCAACCAGTTCGTCGCCGGGTTCATCGGGTCCCCCTCGATGAACTTCTTCGACGTCGAACTCGACACGTCGGGGGAGACGCCGACGCTGATTCACGACGCCTTCGAGTACGAACTCGACGAGGACGTCTACGCCGACATCGAGGGGCACGGCTCACGGTTCACGCTTGGCATCCGGCCCGAGGACATCAAGGCGGTGCCGGAGGGGACCCACAACGCCATCTCGCCGACGGTGCAGGTCACCGAACCGCTCGGCGACGTGAGCTACGTCTACCTCGACATCGACGGCGAGCAGTACACCGCCACGCTCGAAGGCGACATCGTCATCGAGTCGGGTCGTACGCTCACCGTGCAGTTCCCGCAGGACCGCATCCACGTCTTCCACGGGGAGACGGGCGAGGCGCTGCGGAACCGCGCGCCGCCGGACAGCGACGACGTGGAGGCGCTCGTCGGTCTGGACGACGTCAGCGGCGTCGAAATCGGCGTCGAGTGAGGCAGGGCACGGTCGACGACTGACTCGCCCACTTTCGCGCGTGTCGCGGTTCGCCGCTCGGAGACGAGCGTCGGCACTCGCGGTGTCGTCGAACGGAGAAGTGACAGGTGACCGCCGGTGAGCGCACTCAGTGCAGGTCCGGCAGGTACGCCTCGTTGGCGTCCAGCAGTTCCTCGGTCATCTCGTGAATCTCCGGGAGGGTCAACTGGGCCGCGGTCAGCGGGTCCTGCTTGACCGCGCGGTGGACCTTCTCGCGGTCGTTCTCCAGCGCGCCCGCGACGGCGAGTTGCTGGACGGCGACGTGTTGCTGGGGGAAGGTGCGGATGGACTTCGGCAGTTCCCCGACCGAACAGGGGTGCAGGCCAGTGCCGTCGACGAGGACGGGGACTTCGACGCAGGCGTCGTTCGGCAGGGACTCGATGGCGTTCGTCTCGTTGCTGACGTTGAGGTTGAAGCGGCGGGGCGTGTCCGTCTCGATGGAGTGGATGAGCCGCGAGGCGTACTCCTCGGAGCGTTCGACGCCGACCTCGTCCAAGTCGACGCCGAGTTCGGGGTCGTCCCGTTCCTCCGAGCGGGCCTGCCACCCTTCGAGGTACGTCGCCGTGGGCATCCGTTCGGCGTAGTCCGTGCCGGTCATCTCCTCGATGGTCTCCTCGTCGGTCCGGAAGTACGGGACGTACTCCGACATGTGGTGGGAGGACTCGGTCGGGAAGTAGCCGAAGTGTTTCATCATCTCGAAGCGCACCGTGTCCCGTTCGTAGGTCTCTGGGTCGTCGTAGGCCTCGCGGAGGTCCGGATAGACGCTCTTGCCGTCGTGTTTGGCGTCGAGGAACCACGCGACGTGGTTGACCCCGGCGACCCAGTACTCCAGTTCGCCCTCGGGGACGCCGACGTAGTCCTCGATGGCCTCGGCGGTGTGGGGGACGCTGTGACAGAGGCCCACGGTTTCGACGTCGGTGGCCTCGAACATCGTCTGACAGAGGATGGACATGGGGTTCGTGTAGTTCAACAGGAGGGCGTCGGGACACAACTCCTCCATGTCGTTCGCGAGGTCGAGCATCGTCGGGATGGTCCGCAGACCGCGGAAGATGCCGCCCGGGCCGATGGTGTCGCCGATGGCTTGCTCGACGCCGTACTCCTCCGGGATGCGAATCTCGTTCTCGAACGGTTCGGTGCCGCCGACGTTTATCATGTTCAGGACGTAGTCGGCGCCCTCCAGTGCCTCTGTGCGGTCCGTGGTCGACTCGACGGTGGCGTCGAGGCCCTCGTTCTCGACCATCGCCTCGGCGATGCGCGTCGTCTGGTCGAGGCGGTGCTCGTCGATGTCCATCAGCGCGACGGTGCTGTCTTCGAGTTCGTCGAACGAGAGGATGTCCCCCACGAGTTTCGTGGCGAACACCATACTGCCCGCTCCGATGAAGGCTATCTTCGGCATGCACCATACTCTCCCGGAGTGTGCCTAATAAATGTACTGTCGCGTGCCAGCCGTTCACGAGCGTTGTCCACGGTCTTTTGGGAAAAATTTAAATAAGGGTAGTCCAATGTCCTTGCTAGGGTTTGCCCAATGTCAGACAGTAGTTCCTCTGGACTCAGCAGGCGCTCGCTCGTGAAGGCCATCGGCGTCGGAGCCACCGCCGGACTCGCCGGTTGCGGTGGCGGGGGCGACGGTGCGGCCGACGAGATGGGTGCCGACGGCGGTAGCGGTGGCAACACCAGTGACAGCAGCGGCGGCGGTGGCGGCGGCAACAAGGTGCTCTTCTGGAACTACGCCTTCCCGAACGACGGCTCGCCGCCCGTCTGGAAAGAGACGTTCCAGGAGAACTTCAAGCAGCGCTCGGACACGTCCCTCGAGATGGGTCGGTTCTCCTACGAGGACCTGCGACAGAAGTTCCTCACCGGCGCTCGAACCGGTAACCCGGACGCCATCGAGGGTGTCCTGAGCCACCTCACGGAGTACGTCAAGGCGGGCCACCTCGCCCCGCTGGGCGACTGGGCGGAGGGGCTGGACTTCTACGACGGCTACGTCGAGAGCACTATCGACGCCCTGACCTACCGCGGGAAACTGTACGGACTGCCGTACAACGGAAACGCTCGCGGCTTCATCGTCCGGAAAGACGTCTTGGAGGAACTCGGACAGGACGTCCCGCAGTCGGCTTCGGCCTTCCACGAGGTCGGACGGATGATAAACAGCGAGTACGACGACATGGTGGCCTACCACAACTGCACCAAGGACGGCAGCGTCCGGGCGTTCCAAGAGTGGATGTCTCACGTCTACCAGCACACCGACCAGCTCTACGTCCCGGACGGCGAGTCCTGGAAGCTGAACGTCGAGGCCGACGCACTCGGACAGATATTCGACAACTGGTACTACCAAATCTACGCCGCCGAGGACCCGGTCGGCAACCCCGACCAACTGGGGACCGGGTGGCAGGTCAACGACCCCGGCTACATCAACGGGAACTTCGCGTTCATCGAGTGCGGGACGTGGCTGCGCTCGTGGACCACCGGCGACAACATCAACGACAGCGACCTGGCCGAGAAGATTCTGAACGAGCGGACGCGGGTGGCCCATCTGCCCCGCGGCGAGGGGGCCTCGAAGGGCACCTTCCTCGAAGTCAAGCCGGTCATGGTCAACAGCCACTCCGAGCAGCAGGAGGCCGCGAAGGAAGTCGTGGCGGCGTTCGCCTCGCCGGACACGCTGAGAGCGATGGGCGAGGACGCGAAAGGCAACGGCATGACGCCGGTCCACGAGGACGTCGAGTCGACCATCACCAACGAGAACTGGGAGCCGTTCACCGACGTCTTCGAGACGGGCCGCGCGCTGGCGAAGATCGGTTGGGGGCCCGTCCGCGAACCGTTCTACAAGCACATGCAGGAGGTCGCCTACGGCAGAACCGACCCGTACGAGGCCGGCGACCAGTTCCACAACAAGCTGAAGAACCTCGAAAGCGAGCTCTGAGAACCTGATGGCAACGAGCACTGACACCGGCCCGACGGCTGGCGGGTACGTCGAGGAGTTCCGCTCGTTCCTTGAAGAGACGTGGCTGGGCTACGCGCTGGTACTCCCCGCGGTCGTCCTGATGGGCGTCATCATCATCTTCCCGACGCTCCGGGGCATCCAGTTGGCCTTCTTCGAGGCGTCGCTGTTGAACCCCGAGCAACAGACGTTCGTCGGGCTACAGAACTTCGCGCAGATGTTCGCCGACGCGACGTTCCAGTCGGCGTTGTGGCACACGGTGTTGCTGACGTCTATCGCCGTTTCGCTGCAGTACCTGCTGGGACTCGGTCTCGCGCTGGCGCTCAAAGAGAAGGTGCCCGGCGCGGGGCTATTCCGGAGTCTGTCGATGATCACGTGGGTCCTGCCCATCATCGTGATGGTCATCATCTTCCGGTTCCTGACCCAGACCGGGTTCGGCCCGGTCAACGTCATCCTCGGCAGTCTCGGGATGGAGACGGCCGCGTGGTTCGGGCGGCCGGGCGTGGCGTTCCCGCTCGTCGTGTTGATGCACGTCTGGCGGAACACCCCGTTCTACGCCATCGCGTTGCTGGCGGCGATGAAGTCCATCCCCGAGACCCAGTACGAGGCCGCGCGACTCGACGGGGCCGGTCCGCTCCAGCGGTTCCGCTACATCACGCTCCCGCAGATATCGTACGTGTCGATGATCATGATCGTGTTGCACGTCATCTTCACGTTCAACAACTTCGACATCGTCTTCCTCTCGACGGGAGGCGGCCCGCTGGGCAATACCGAGGTGCTCGCGACGTACATCTACAAACAGGCGTTCCAGCAGTACGCGATGGGCTACGCCGCTAGCATCGGCGTCGTGATGTTGCTCATCATGATGGCCTTTACCGTCGTATACGCTACGCTGGAGGCGCGTGACTGACTATGGCAACTGATACGCAATCGCAAGCACGTTCGACGAACCGCTCCCTCTCCGACCGACTGGACGCGTGGCTCGCGGAGGACATGTCGCCGAAGCGCGCCCTGGGCGTGTACGCCGTCCTCGGCGTCTACATGGCGTTCCTGTTGCTCCCCGTGGCGTACATGGTCATGGCGACGTTCACCTCGCCGGACTTCCTCTACTCGCCGCGACTGGTGCCGGCGCTGAGTGAACTAACGCTCCAGAACTACGTCGCCATCCTCTCGACGGGGCTGTTCCAGCAGTACTTCATCAACTCCACCATCGTCGCCACCGCGACGACGGCGATAACGCTGGTCGTCGGGACGCTGGCGGCGTACTCGATGTCGCGCTTCGAGTACCCCGGACGGAGCGGATTGCTGTTTACCTTCCTCGGGACGCAGATGCTGCCGCGGGTGCTCATCCTCATCCCGTTCTTCCTGGTGATGTTCTCGCTGAACCTCATCGACTCGCTGCTGGGCATCATCATCGCCCACTCCGTCCTCGGGATTCCGCTGGGAACGTGGCTGCTCAAGGGGTACTTCGACGACATCCCGGAGTCGCTCGACGAGGCGGCGAAGATGGACGGCTGCTCGCACCTGGACATCCTCGGACGCATCATCGTCCCGATGTCACTGCCGGGTATCACTGTCGCCGGGTTCTACACCTTCATCCTCTCGTGGAACGACTTCCTGTTCGTCTCCATCCTCTCACAGACGGCGGCGACCCGGACCCTGCCGTTCGGCCTGCAACTGTTCCAGTCCCAGAACACCGTCGCGTGGGAACTGCTGTTGACCGCTGCGACGGTCACGATGATTCCCGTCGTCGTGCTGTTCGCGGTGTTCCAACACTGGATTGTCGAAGGGCTCGCCAGCGGTGGGATGAAGGGAACCTGAGAGATTCACTCTCTCCTCGACAATATATGGGTCTAGAAGAAGAGATATACATTCAGAGACCCGATACTGAAGACGAAAATCAGATTCCAAAGCCTAGTAGGTGATTATGAATTTCCATATCTTCCTTATCTATATCTAAAGATGGCGATACTGGCGCACTACTGCAAAATCTACCGACATCTTCGTACGCACAGCTACCGCTCGTCGACGGCGAAAAAACGGGAGACGTCTGGCGTCAGAACGGCGCTTCGGGACCTTCGTCGCTGTCGCCGCCGATGTCCCCGCCGCGGGACTCGCCGGGGAACGAGGGGCTGCCGGCACCGCCGGCCATGCCCTCCTGCTGTTCCATCCCGGTGCGCGCGACGACTTCGTTGATTTCGGGAATCTCCTTGGTCATGCGCGTCTTGATGGCCTGGATGGTCATCGGCGAGATGCCACAGCCGGAACAGGCGCCGCCGAGTCGGATGGTGACGCTCCCCTCTTCGCGGTCGATTTCCTCGATGGCCGCGCTGCCGCCGTGCATCTGAATCTGCGGGAAGTTCCGGCGCAGGAAGTTCGTGATGCGCTCGCGCAGGTCGTCCCCGTCCTCTGTTTCGGTGCTCATAGTGGGTCTAGGTCCGGCCCGGGGAGGCTTAGACCTTTGGACTGATTCGTTCGGCGTCCCCCGCACGGGCCGAACTTTGAAGCCCGCCCGCGACGCGGTGTGCGTATGGCTGACACGGAGCCGATGCGGCGGTTCGAGGTGCCCGACTACGAGGACCTCCCGGAGGACCTGCGCGAGCGCATCGACGAGGAGACGGAGCGGGCGGGATTTACCCCCAACGTCTTCTCGGCGATGGCCTACCGCCCCTCGCACTTCCGGGCGTTCTTCGCCTACCACGACGCCCTTGTCGAGGAGACGGAACTGGAGCGCGCGGAGGTGGAGATGATAGTCGTCACCGTCAGCGGCGTCAACGACTGTCTGTACTGCATCGTCGCCCACGGTGCGCTCCTGCGCATCTACGCCGAGGCACCGAAACTGGCCGAACAGTTGGCCTCGAACCACCGGACGGCCGACGTCGGGGACGCTCATCGGGCGATGCTCGACTTCGCGGTGAAACTCACAGAGCGGCCTGCCGAGGTGACCGAGGCGGACATCGAGCGACTGGAGGACCACGGCTTCAGCCGCCGGGCCGTCTGGGACGTCGGGAGCGTCGCCGCCTTCTTCAACCTCTCGAACAGGCTGGCACACCTCGCGGACATGCGGCCCAACGAGGAGTTCTACGACCTCGGACGCGGCGACGAGTGAGGCGGCTCACTCCACCGCGATGCCGCCCTTCATGCCGAGCGAGAAGTGCGGTTCGCAGTGATAGAGGAGGATACCGGCCTCGTCTAGCGTTCGCGTGTACTTCACGCCGGACCCGCCCTCGGCCTCTCCGGAACTGAACTCGTAGTCGGACTCTCCGAGTTGCTCCTCGGGAAGCGCCTCGACGTTGTGCGGGTTCCCCTCGCCGGTCCAGTTCCACTCTATCTCCGTGCCCGCAGAGACGACGAGTGCAGACGGCGCGTAGGCGAAGGCGCCGCCGTTGCCCTCGGCACCGACGTCGACGGTGACGCTGTCGCTGTCTCGCTGGTCGGCGAAGGTGCCGTCGTACGTGTCGTCCGCGCCGCCGAGGTCCGTCTCGGTCAGCCACTCGTCGATAGTCGGATAGTCGTCGCCGGTGACGTCGCCACCGCCGTCGCCCCCGTCCCCGCCATTTCCGCCATCACCGCCACAACCGGCGAGCCCTACCACGCCCGCGATGCTCGCGACCCGGAGAAACCGTCGCCGTGACGTTGCCTGTTCGGTCATGGTCGGATTTACCTCCGTCAATTGATAGTTATCGTGGTCTTATCGGCTCGAACGCGCCGCGCGACATCACCAATCTGTCGTCCCGTGGTCCGTCTACGGCCGTAATACGGGATTTCTGTCGGGGGCCGAACGTGATGACGGGCCGCGCCCCGCGCCGAACGGCCGAGGGGGTCGCCGCCGGCCCGATACCGACACTGCGGGGCGAGCGCGGGTCCGCGAGGCGGTCACGACGACTCCGCTCGATAAGGCGAACTTATCGAATCCTTGCCTGCGTGTAACTATTCCCGCGATAGACGGAGGGGCCGCCATGGGTCGCCGCCCTCTCTCTCGTGTCTTGCTCGTTCTCTGTCTTGGGCTCTCGGCTGTCGCCGCCACGGCGTTCGTGGGTACCGCCGCTCTGACCGACGCACAGTCTGGCGGGTCGCCGCTGGCACCCGGCCCGCAACTGCAGGTGGCCACCGAGACGGGGACGCCGTCGATTCCGGAAACGGAGACGGCGACACCCACTATTCCGGCCACCGAGACGGAGACTACAACCCCGACAGCGACGCCAACCCCCACACCGACTGCGACTCCCACCGAGACGGCGACGTTAGAGCCGACTGCTACTCCGACGCCGACACCAACAGAGACTGAAACGCTAGAGCCGACTGCAACACCGACTGCAACGGAGACGGCAACACCGACCCCGACGCCAACACCGACTGCAACGGAGACGGCAACACCAGAGCCTACAGCGACTCCGACACCAACACCGACCCCGACTCCGACTGCAACGGAGACGGTAACTCCAGAGCCGACCCCGACACCAACACCAGAGCCTACAGCAACACCAACGCCGACGCCAACACCAGAGCCGACAGCGACCCCGACGCCGACTGCAACACCGACGCCAACGCCAACCCCGGAGCTGACGCCGACTGCAACACCGACGCCAACGCCAACCCCGGAGCCGACGCCGACTGCAACACCGACGCCAACGCCAACCCCGGAGCCGACGCCGACACCAGAGCCGACGCCAACGCCAACCCCGGAGCCGACGCCGACACCAGAGCCGACGCCAACGCCAACCCCGGAGCCGACGCCGACACCAGAGCCGACGCCAACAGAGACTGAAACGATACAGCCGACAGCGACCCCGACGCCGACTGATACTCCGACGCCAACGCCAACCCCAGAGCCGACGCCGACTGCAACACCGACGCCAACCATAGAGCCGACCGCAACACCCACGCCAGAGCCGACGCCGACCCCGACGGCGACCCAGACGCCGGCCGGAACGCCGACGCCGACGTTCCCCCCGCTGTTCCCGCCGTTGCCGTCGACACCAACCCCGACCGCGACGCCCGCCCCCACGGCGACGGCTACACCGTCTCCGACACCGGCCGGAACACCGACGGGCACTCCGTCCGCGACGCCGACCGAAGCCCCGACAGCGACGCCGGCGGAACAAGACAGCGGCGGCGGACAGTCGAACTCGGGCGGCGGCGGGTCGTCGATAGTCTACGGGAATCCCGATGACGGAGGAAGTTCGAACGACGGTGGGGGCAGTTCGAACGACGGCGCTGACAGTTCGAGCGACGACTCGGCGGGGAACTCACCGGAGCCCACGCAACCGAGCGTCGTCCGGTCCGAGACCAGCGACGGCCTCACGCTCACCGTCCACGACGCCGCCGCGGGCGAGAGCGTCGCGCCGTCTGTCGACCTCGCCGGACCGTCCGAACAGTCGCCGGCGGTGACGCTCACGGGTATGAACGTGACCTTCGGGGCGGACCGGACTGCGGTCCAGACCACGGTGTCGTCGCCGCGGGCGGACCCTGCACCGCTCCCGCCGGTTCCGCGGGGCGACGCGTTGGGGTACGTACAGATGGTCTCGGACACCGACGACGAGGCCGTCAGGAGCGTCGCGCTGGCGGTGAAACTCGACGCGCGGGCCATCCCCGACGACCGCTCCCGTGACAGCGTGGTCCTGTACCGCTACGCCGACGGCGAGTGGACGCCGCTGCCGACGCGGTACGACCCCGGGACGGCGCAGTACCTCGCCACCGCCGACGGCATCTCCTCGCTCGCGGTTGTCTCGCTCCAACCGGGCGAAGTCCGGGTTCTCAACAGCACCGAACCGCCGGACTGGGCCAGAAACGGCTACCAGACGTCCGTCACGGCGACAGTCGAGAACCCCGGCGACCGACCGGCCGAGCGCACCGTCACCGTCCGCGTCGACGGCGAACCGGTCGCGAACCGGACCGTCCGACTCGCGCCGGGCGAGCGAAAGGACGTCACCGTCGAGTTCCCGGCGACCGGCGGGAACGTCACCGTCGAGGGCGTCGAAGCGGGGCGGATGAACGTCAGCGAGGGCGACGACTGGAACCGCGACCCCGACCTCGCCGAGGGCGACGGCCCCGGCTTCGACCTCGGACTCGTGGCGCTGCTGTTCGTCGCGGTGCTGGTCGTCGGTGCGGTCCAGCGGCTTCGAAGAGTCCGGCGCTGAGAGAAGGGTGCTGGCCCGGTCGGGGGACCCCAACCGGCAGCACAAACGACTTAGTACCGTCCTACGACGTGCCAGTGATGCCCTCCACTCACACGCCGTGTCGCTCTCGCCGTCCTGACTCGCCCGCCTCCCGTCCCGAGTCCGGCGATTTCGCCCGTCGTCCCGGGCGGTGGTGACGATGCCGTCGTTCCTCACGCGACTCTCCGACGGTTGGGACCGCGCGCTCGACGCCCCCGGCCTCGCGCTGGTGCCCGCGGCGACGGCACTGCTCGATACGGACAAACTCCGGGCGGTGCTGGCCCACGACGGCTTCCACGTCGGGTTCCGACTCGGGACGCCGATTTCGGTGGTCGACGTCTGGACGTTCGTCGACCCGCCGAGTCGAGGCGTCACCGTCCAGACGGGGTTGCCGGGGGTCGGGATGCCGCTGGCGTTGCTCGTCCTCCCGGTGGCGCTCGCCGTGCAGGCGGCGCTGGCCGCGGGCTACTTCGGGAGCATCGGCCAGACGCTCGTGGCGGGCCGCTACGACTTCGCGGCGAACGTCCGCCGGTTCTTCCTGCCGTTCCTCGCGCTGACGGCGGTGCCGCTCCTGTTCGTCCTGCCCCTCGCCTTCGCGGGTCTGGGCGGCGGGCCGTGGGCGTTGCTCCCGGTCGTCTTGCTCGCCATCCCGGTGTTCCTCCTGGTGGCGTACCTGTTCGCCGCCACGCCCTATCTGCTCGTCCTCCGGGAGACCGACATCGTGAGCGCCGCCCGCGCTTCCTACGGCCTCGCCGTCGAGGGCGGCGCGTACCTCCGCTACCTCGTCGGGTTCGCGCTGTTCGTCCTCGTGGTCTCGCCGTTCGCGTCGCTGCTCGTCGTCAACGTCCCGATTCTCGGCCTCGTCCTCGGCGTGGGGGGTGCCGCGCTCCTCGGCTTCGCGGCCAACGTCGCGACGATGCGGTTCGTCGCCGACCTCGACCCCGAGTCGCCGGCCGTGGGGGCGTGGCCCGACGCCGCCACCTGAGTCAGTCCGCGAGTTCGAACTCGATACGCTCCACGTCGGCCCCCTTCGAGGTGCGGTCCGTGACGCGGATGCGTCCGATAGTGCCCGTGTGGTCGACGTGCGTGCCGCCGCAGGGACAGGTGTCGAACTCGGCTATCTCGACCACCCGGAGCGGGTCGACGTGGTCGGGTATCAGGTCGAGTTGGGTGCGCCCCGCGGGCGTCTCGGCCTCGACCTCGGCGCGTGGTCGTTCGGCCTTCGACACCGGGAGGTCGGCCTCGACGAGTCGGTTCGCCTCGCGCTCGATTGTCGCCACGTCCTCGGCGTCGAAGTCGGCCGGTTCGAAGTCGATGCGCGAGCGGTCGACGTGAATCTGGTTGCCGGCCGTCGCGGCGTCGAACTCGTCCAGTACCACGCGGGAGACGACGTGCTGGGCGGTGTGCATCCGGCGCAACCGCTCGCGTCGCTCGGCGTCTATCTCGCCCGTCACGGTCGTTCCCGGGGCCGGGACCGTGCCCTCGATTCCCTCGACGTAGTGGCGCACGTCGCCGTGGTTCTTGCGCACGTCGCGGACCGTCGCTTCGCCGCCGTCCCACGAGAGGCGGCCCCGGTCGGCCGGTTGGCCGCCGCCCTCGGGATAGAAGTACGTTCCGTCGAGGACGACGTAGTCCTCGGTGGCGTCTGTCACCGTCGCCTCGAACTCGGTGACGCCGTCGGCGTCGGGGAGGTAGCGGAGGTCGGTCATGGACGCGGGTTGGCGGGCCGGCAACAAAAGCCGTTGGCCGGGGCTGAGCGCGGAGGCTGGGACCACCACGCCGGGGGACGGCGTGCCAGCCCTGTCGACGAGGAGTCGCCACGCCGGTCGGGCGATGCCCACCGCCCGCGCGAGGACGACGGCGACGAGTGCGACGGGGACGACGTACCGGACGAGGGGATAGAGCGCGCCGAGTTCCGCGCGGACGGCGTCGAGGTCCGCGACGAAGACGAACACGGCCACGACGAGGACCGCCGAGAGGGGGAGCGCGAAGGTCCCCACGGTGGCGTCCACGAGGTCCAGGACGGGGACGCCGGCCAGCGAGAGATTGAGGGGGCTGTAACTCAGCGCCGACGGCGCGCCTGCCACCACCATCCCGCCGGTGAGCAGGGCGGTCGCGGGTCGCCGGTCGAGGCCGGTGGTCGTCAGGGCGGCGACGCCCACTTCCAGCATGGCCACGGCCGAACTGAGCGCCGCTAGCGCCAGCAGACCGAAGAAGGCGACGGCGACGGGGCGGCCGAACGGCATCGTCGCGAACGCCCTCGGGAGCGTCGTGAAGGCCAGTTCCGTCCCGAGGGTCGGTCCGAGGCCGAAACTGAACACGATGGGGAAGATGACCAGTCCAGCCGTGAGCGCGGCCCCCACATCGGCCACGGTAATCACAAGCGCAGACCGCGTGAGGTCGGCGTCGTCGTCGACGTAGCCCCCGTAGGTAATCATGATGCCCTGCCCGACCGACAGCGAGAAGAACACCTGTCCGACGGCCGCGCTCCAGAGGCCGGGGTCGGACAGCACCGAGAAGTCCGGCGTGAAGAGGAAGGCCACGGCCCGACCCCATCCCGGGAGCGTCGCCGCGTACGCCGCGAGGAGGGCCAACAGGACGAACACCAGCGGCAACAGCAGCGTCGCCAGTCGCTCGATACCCTCGCGGACGCCCAGCGAGACGACGCCGCCGGTCAGGAGCGCCGCGAGGCCGAAGTACGCGACCGGCCGCCACCCCGCCGTGAACGCCGTGAACGTCGTCCCGGGTCCGACGCTCCACGAGACGAGAAAGCCCAGCACCCACCCGGTGAGCACGAGGTAGTAGCTCAGGATGAGGAGGACGCCGGCGACGACGACCCACCCGACGACGGCGTAGCGGTCGTCGACCGTTCGGAACGCGGCGACCACGCCGGTCCGGAGCGTCCGCCCGACGGCCAGTTCGAGAACGAGGAGGGGGACGGCACAGACGACGACCGCGACGAGGTACGGGACGAGGTAGGCCCCGCCCCCGTTCTGACCGACGACGGCCGAGAACCGCCAGATGTTGCCCAACCCGACGGCGGCCCCGATGGCGGCGAGCAGGAATCCGACGCGCGACGACCAGCGGTCGGCGGTCATGGCCCTCTCTGTTCCCGGCGCGGTCGGGAGCGTGCGTCCGGTCGAACGTCGGACACTCGGGTCACGAGCGTTCGGACCAGACGTGTCGGTACTTCCCGCTGTCCGGGTGGCGGCGCGGCGGCGTCGAATCCCGCTCGACGGTCACGTCGGGGACGCCCTGGTCGGCGAGGAACGTCCGCAGTTCCGCCTCGACGCCGGACCACACGCGGTCCACATCGCGCTCGTCCGGCACGTCCATGCGGACCCGAAGCGTCCGCGGTGCCGTCCGAACCACTTGCGCACGCCGGACGCCGGGGACGCTCTCGACGACGCTGGATACGGCGAGGGGGAACACGGGCACCGTCTCGCCGTCGACGTCGAACCGGAGGACGGCCCCCTGTCGCCCCTCGACGTCGAGTACCGGGAACGGACTCCCACAGGGACATGGCTCCTCGTACAGCGTGACGCTGTCTCCGAGGTCGTACCGGACGAGCGGTTGGATGCGGTTCGCGAGGTTCGTCAGCAGGAGCGTCGCACCGGGGTCGCCGGGGTCGACTCGGCGATACGCCTCGTCGACGGGTTCGAGGACGACCCAGTCGGTGTTCGCGTGGAGGTTCCCGCGCCCGCACTCGACGGCGATGGGGTAACACTCGGTCGCGCCGTACACCTCCCGAACGGGACAGTCGAAGGCCCGCCGCATCTCGTCTTTCTGGGCGGTGGTGACCGGTTCCGCGGTCGGCACGACGAGCGCGGGGTTGACGGTCAACCGCCCGTCGCGCCGGGCCGCCGCCAGTTCGACCAGGACGGTCGCGTAGCCGACGAGTAGCGCCGGCCGAAACTCGTTCAGTGCCGTACAGAGGTCCGAGAGCGGCGTCGTGGGGGAGAACAGCTGAAGCCGTCGGTCAAGCCACGTCGACTCTCGGCGGAGCAAGGCGACGCCCGACGCGCCCGCGAAGTGGCCGCCGGTGACCGCTATCTCCGCGGCCCGGACGTTCTGTCCGACCAGCCGTCGGAGCGGGTCGACCCCGAGAACCGCCGGGAGCATCCACCGGTCCGGCAGGACCGAGAGGACCGTCATCGACCGCTCGTCCTGCAGGAACGTCCCCGGGTCACCGGTCGTGCCCGACGTCTGCCAGACGGGGTATCGGTCGAGGAACCGCGTGCCGATGGCGGCGTCGTCGGCGACGAACGACTCCACGCCGTCGCGGGTCACCGCGGTGTCCGTGACCACGTCCTCGAAGTTCGCCATCAGCGTCTCCTTCGTCACCGGCGGAAACGCCCGCAGGTCGGTCTCGCCCTCGGGAACCGCGGCGTAGTGACGCCTGTAAAATCGGGACTGCCGTCGGACGAACGCGAGCGTCCTCGCCAGTCGACGCCGCTGGCGCGCTTCGACCGCCGCTCGCGTGGCCCCCGTCGCCCGCCACGCGTCGGCGGTGGCGGCCACCCGGAAGAGCGTGTCCTCGAACATAGCTGGTCGGCTATCGTTCGCCCGACGTCCGCCTAAGTATCGACAGGATACTCTGTATAGGTGGCTAATAGGTGTCTGACGAACGGCTGACGGGGGGTCGAGCCACCGGCCCGCTGTCGGTCGGTTTTCACTTCCGACGCGGTTGGCTGACCTATATACTCGCGCCGCCCCTCCGCCCGTCCATGTTGGACCAGTTGAAACGGGCCGTCGCCCGGGGGCCGCCGTCGGAGACAGCGTCGTCGGCGTTCCGAGAGTGCCGGCGGTGCGGCACGACCGTCGGGGAGACGGACGAGGGCTGTCCGGCCTGCGGGTCCACGGAGATAGCGACGTACGACCTCTGAGACGACCGCGTGGGCCTGTGCGGTGTGTTGACGCCGCTCGGAGATAGAACCGTTATTACGGTCGGTCCCGTCTCGGAGGTATGCATACCGATTCGTCGTCGGTTGCCATCCTCGGGGGCGGGGTCGGCGGCCTGAGCGCGGCGCAGGAACTCGCAGAGCGCGGCTTCGCGGTCACGGTGTACGAGGCCGACGAGCGTCTGGGCGGGAAGGCGCGGAGTTTCGAGTACGAGGCGGATGCGGGCGGACCGCCGTTGCCCGGCGAACACGGCTTTCGCTTCTTCCCGGGGTTCTACACGAACCTCCGGGACACGATGGCCCGGATTCCGCTCCCGGAGGGGGGCACCGTCGCGGACAACCTCGTCCCGACGAGCGAGACGCTCGTGGCCTCCGTCGAGGGCGGCGAGTCGCTCTCCCGGTCGGCGACGCCGCGGACCGTCTCCGAGTGGCTGGATGCCCTCCAACCGACCATCGGGAACGGCGAACTCACGACCCGGGAGACGAACTACTTCATGCGGCGCCTCCTCGTCTTGCTCACGAGCGGCTCTCGTCGCCGCGAGACGGAGTTCGACGCAATCACGTGGTGGGAGTTCGTCAGCGCGGAGCGGCGTTCGCCGGCCTACCGGAAGCACCTCGCCGAGAGCACGCAGGCGCTCGTGGCGATGCGGCCGCAGGTGGCGAGCGCCCGGACCATCGGGCGCATCTACGTCCAGTTGATGCTCGACCAGATAGAGCCCCGCCGGCCCACGGAGGCGGTGTTGAACGGCCCGACGAGCGAGGTGTGGATAGCGCCGTGGGTCGAGTACCTCCGCTCGCTGGGCGTCGCGTTCCGGACGGGGACGCCCGTGACGGCCATCGAGTCCGACGGCGCGTCGGTGACCGGCGTCGTGGTCGAGGGCGAGGACGGCCCCGAGACGGTGACGGCCGACCACTACGTCGCCGCGGTGCCAGTCGAGGTGATGGCGCGGCTGCTCACGCCCGAACTGACCCGTGCGGCCCCGTCGCTCGCGGGCGTCCGCAAACTCGACACGGCGTGGATGAACGGCCTCCAGTTCTACCTCACCGACGACGCGCCGTTGGCACACGGCCATCAGGCGTACACGGACTCGCCGTGGGCGCTCACGTCCATCTCGCAGGGCCAGTTCTGGGCCGACGGCCCGTTCGACCTGCACGATTGTGCCGACGGGTCGGTGCGGGGGGTCCTCTCGGTCATCGTCTCGGACTGGGAGACGCCGGGAGTCCTGTTCGACAAGCCCGCCAGCGAGTGCACGCGCGAGGAAATCGTCGACGAGGTGTGGGCGCAGATGACCGCCCACCTGAACCGGGAAGACGAACGCCTCTCGGAGGCGGCGCTGTACGACGTGGTCGTAGACCCCGCCATCGTGGAGGTCGACGGGGGCGGTCGGATGGACAACCGGTCGCCGTTGCTCATCAACACGGTCGGGTCGCTCCGGAACCGCCCGGATGCGGTGACCGAAGCCCCGAACCTCGTGTTGGCCGCGGACTACGTGCGCACCGAGACGGACCTCGCCACGATGGAGAGCGCGAACGAGGCGGCCAGACGTGCCGTCGCAGGCATCGTCGAGCGCACCGGCGTCGGGTCGGTGCCGAGCGTGTGGGGGCTGGACGAACCAGCGGTGTTCGAACCGCTGAAGCGGCAGGACGACGTGGCCTGCGCCCTCGGTCTGCCACACCCCGGGGAGACGGAACGCGGCCTCGAACGCCTCCTGAACGGGTTCCGAACGCGGGTGGGCGCGTGACGGCCGCCGGGGACGAACTGCGCGGGGACGTGACCACCGGGCAACTGCGCGCCGCCGTCGCCGCGTCCACGACGGCCGAGTTCACGACGCTTCGGGAGGACCGTCCGGCGACGGTGCCGGTGACGCCGACGTACGACCCGGCCAGCGACCGCGTCGTAGTCAGTTGTTCGCCGGCGTTCGCGGAGAAGGCCGCTCGGGCGAAGGCGTCGCCGACGGTCGGCCTCTTGCTCCACGGTCCCGACGGCCCCCTGTACGTAACCGGGACGGCGACGGTCCGGGACGACGACCTCGAAGCCAACGCACACCACCTGCGGCGCCTGTTCGAGGCCGAACCCCCCTCGGAGAAGCGGACCGCGATGCTCGACGCCGCCTCTGTCATGGAGTCCAGACTCGGCCTCCTCTGCTTGGACTGGTACGGTCTGCGCATCCTGATAGAGATTACGCCGGACCGTCTCACCCGACTCGACGCCGCGGGTCCCGGTCGCGTCGAGGCGTGGCCGGCCGCCGACGTCGCCCCGTCGGAGGCCGCGCGGTACGACCGCCTCGTGGCGACGGTAGTGGATGCCGGCGGGCGGCCCCAGACGTGGCCCGTCGACGGCTTTTCCCTACGCGATGGCGCGCTCTCCCTCTCGCCGCCGTCGGACCTCTCGCTCACCGACGGTCAGCCAGCGTGCGTCCTCTGTCACTGGCACAGCGCGGACCTGAAAGACGTGGGACAGCGCCTCGTCCGCGGTCGGGTCCGAACGGCGGCGGACGGCGTGTGGTTCTCGCCGGCCAGTACCGCACGGTGGCGCAACGAGACGGCGCTCGACGCCCTCCGGTTCGTCGTCGACGGGAAGCGGCGGACCCGCCAGTACTTCCGCGCTCGCGGGGAGACGTACCGACTCCTCCCGCGGGCGGCGTTCCGTTCTCCGTGGGAGTGAGTGGTCCGGAGGGAACGGGACGTAACGACGACTTCGACCGATATCGGACGGATACGTCTACCGGGACGCAGATTCGAGAGATAAAACAGTCGAATTAGAATATACTTCCCCATCTCTAAATAATATATACCGAAAAACGGATTTAGAAATGAGGATGTAGTGTGAGAAACTTCGATAACGGGATAGAAACGTCTGAATATATGGGCATAGATGGGAATAATGTGTTGGGATGCGTATTTGACGCGAGCCAGTTCGGACTGTACGTCTCGAAACTATCTCGCCAAGGCTCTCCCGCGGACGACGCCGTCGTTCGAGCAATCGAGCCAGCCGCGTTGTCGAGGGAGCCCGTGGACGACACCGTCCGGAAGGAGTCACCCGACTGCGCTGCGGAGTCGGCGGCCGCGTCGGGACGCTGGTGGTCACGTGTTCGTCTCCGAAGACGGACGCTACCCGTTACCCGAAGTATCGTTCAGAATAAGTGAACGACGGGGTCGGTGAGAGTGGCGGCCTCTGTCGAGACGCTCTGTGCGGCAGAGGCCGAGATGCCCGAGAACGGGTGCGAGACGATGTCTCGTGCAATGTGAACATTAAACAATATTTGGGTAACTGGTGTACTTTTGTTATTTCTTCTGTTCAGCATTAGTGAACACCTCTCCGACTTTGGAGCGAGGTCTACGCGTTACCTGAACGACGGTTTCACGCCGTCCCGCCGACCCCCTCAGCAAAACATTTTTAAATCGTTACTGACACTCAGAGCGTATGCGGTACTACCAGTTCAGCGACGGAGACACCGGTCGGTTGGCTGTCTCGACGGATCGGGGCCTGTACGACCTCACCGCGGCCAAGCCACAGTTACAGTCGTTTCGGGACCTCCTCTCAGCGGCCAGCGTCGCCGACGTGCGACCGGACGACGTCGCCGCCCGGCACGCCGAGTCCGGTGTGGAACTCGCGCCGGAACGTCTCGAGGCCGACCGGACTGTGCCGCTCTACGCCGACGAGGTGTGGGCCGCCGGCGTCACGTACCAGATTAGCGAGGAGGCGCGCCGAGAGGAGAGCGAGACGCCGGACATGTATCTGGACGTGTACGACGCCGACCGCCCGGAGATATTCTTCAAAGCGACGCCCAGTCGGACCGTAGGTCCCGGAGAGGAGGTCGGCATCAGGGGCGACTCCGAGTGGGACGTCCCCGAACCCGAACTCGGCGTCGTCCTCTACGAGGGCGAGACGGTGGGGTACACAATCGGCAACGACGTGAGCAGTCGCTCTATCGAGGGTGTCAATCCCCTCTACCTACCGCAGGCGAAGGTCTACGACCGCTGTTGTGCCATCGGTCCGAGCGTCGTCACCGATGTCGACGACCCGCACTCGCTGGCGCTCTCGATGACGATTCACCGCGACGGCGAGAGCGTCTACAGCGGCGAGACGAACACCGGAGAGATGGTCCGCACCTGCGAGGAACTGGTCTCTTGTTACACCGCACACAACGCCGTCCCCGAACTCGCCGTGCTGCTCACCGGGACGTCGCTGGTACCGGACGAAGGGTTCACGCTCCGGGAGGGTGACCGCGTCGACATCGACGTGGACGGTATCGGGACCCTGAGCAACCCAGTGACGACTGTCTGACTCGCCTCGAAGCCGGCGAGTTGGCGCTACTGCGTCCGTCTGGCGTCGGTCGCTGGTCGGGGTCAGGGAAGGTCCCGGAAGTGTTTTTATGATGGATAGTCATCTCCCGGTGTCGCATGAACTACGCAGACTTGCGCGACCCCAACGCAGAGTACACCATGCGCGACCTCTCGTCGGAGACGATGGGACTCACCGAGTCCCGCGGCGAGCGGCGCGACGTCGAGATAACGGACGTACAGTCGGTCATCGTCGACGGGAACTACCCGTGGACGCTGGTCCGCGTCTACACCGACGCGGGCGTCGTCGGCAACGGCGAGGCCTACTGGGGGGGTGCGCTCCCCGAGATAATCGACCGCCTGAAGCCGTTCGTCGTCGGCGAGAACCCGCTGGACATCGACCGACTGTACGAGCACATGGTCCAGAAGATGTCCGGCGAGGGCTCGATAGCGGGGAAGGACATCGCCGCCATCTCCGGCATCGAACTCGCCCTCCACGACGCCGCCGGGAAGGTGCTCGACGTGCCCGCGTACCAACTGCTGGGCGGGAAGTACCGCGACGAGGTGCGCGTCTACTGTGACTGCCACACAGAGGACGAGGCCGACCCGGCGGCCTGTGCAGACGAGGCGGAGCGCGTGGTCGACGAACTCGGCTACGACGCGCTGAAGTTCGACCTCGACGTCCCCTCCGGCCACGAGAAGGACCGAGCGAACCGACACCTCAGGAAGCCAGAAATCGACCACAAGGCCGAAATCGTCGAACGGGTGACGGAGCGGGTCGGCGACCGGGCCGACGCCGCCTTCGACTGCCACTGGGCGTTCGCCAGCGGGAGCGCGAAACGACTGGCACGGGCCCTCGAACCGTACGACGTCTGGTGGCTGGAGGACCCCGTTCCCCCGGAGAACCACGACGTCCAGCGGGAGGTGACGGCGTCCACCGCCACCCCCATCGCCGCCGGCGAGAACGTCTATCGGACGCACGGCCAACGCCGTCTGATTGCCGAGGAGGGCGTCGACATCGTCGCGCCAGACGTGCCGAAGGTCGGCGGGATGCGCGAGACGGCGAAGATAGCCACCCTCGCCGACATGTTCTACCGTCCGGTGGCGATGCACAACGTCTCCTCGCCCATCGGGACGATGGCGTCGGCCCACGTCGGAGCGGCGATTCCGAACGCTCTCGCGTTGGAGTACCACTCCTACGAACTCGGCTGGTGGGAGGACCTCGTCGAGGAGGACGGCCTCATCGAGGACGGCCGTCTGGCCATCCCCGAGGGACCAGGTCTGGGTCTGACGCTCGACTTCGACGCCGTCGAGGCTCATCTCGCCGACGGACAGGAGATGTTCGACGAGTCGTGACCGCTCGCGAACCCGACACGACGGTTCGGACCGGGCGCGGTGTCGAACCCGGTTCGTCCCGGTGGGACTGAAGCGCCGATAGATGCGGGACCGGAATGCGCTGGTCGGTAACCACTTTCAAATGCCGGTAGTTTTATAACTCAGTAGGTGAACCCTCTATACCGTATGGTCGACCGTGACAAACCTGCTTCGACGATCGACAGGCGTAGATACCTCGCGGCGCTGAGCGCCGGCGCGGCACTGGGCATCGCTGGCTGTTCGGGCGACGGCGACGGCGGCGGCGGTGACGGTGGCGGCGACGGCGGCGGGACCGGGAGCGGTGACGGGAGCGACGGGTCCGGGGGTGGCGGACAGTGGAGCAACACGCTCGAAGTCCTCCACGGCTGGGCCGGTGGTGACGGGGAGGCGGCGGTGAACGCGCTCATCGACGCGTTCAAGAGCGAGTATCCGGAGATGGAGACGCAGTTCCAAGCCGTCGGGGCGAGCGCGAACGTCAACCTCAACGCGACGATTCTGCGCCGGATGGTGAACAACAACCCGATGAGTTCGTTCGCGAACTGGCCGGGGAACAACCTCGAACGCTACCGGGGTCACCTGATGGACCTCGAATCGGACGTGTGGGACGCCGAGGGGTACAAGGACGTGATGCAGGACCGCGCCGTCGAACTCTGTACGTTCAACGGCAAGATGTCCTCGGTACCGCTGGGGTCCCATCGGATGAACAACCTGTTCTACAACATCTCGGCCTTCGAGGAGGCGGGCGTGGACCCGTCGAGCCTCGACGACATCGACTCGCTGATGAGCGCGCTCGACGCCATCAAGTCCGAGACGGACATCACGCCGATGGGACAGGCGATGGTCGCCCCGTGGACCGTCCTCCAACTGTGGGCGCAGGTGTTGCAGAGTCAGGCCGGCGTCGACGCGTACATGGACTTCATCGAGGGCAACGGGAACCGGCAGGCCATCGTCGACTCGCTGAAAGTTGTCAAGGAGATTCAGCAGAACTACATCACCAGCGACGCCTCGTCGGTGAGTTTCACCGACGTCGGCGGGAAGATGATAAACGGGGAAGTCGCCTGCATGCACCAGGGGAACTGGCTCGCGGGCCAGTTCCGCGTCGACGACTCGTTCAACTACAAGGAGCACTGGGACTGGGTTCCGTTCCCGGGCACCGAGGGCGTCTACGGCTACCACATCGACGCCATCGTCGCGCCGGCGAACAACCCCAGCAAGGAGGAGACCATCGCGTGGCAGAAGTTCGTCGGCACCAAGGAGGCCCAGATTGCGTTCAACAACCTGAAAGGCTCCGTGCCGCTTCGGACGGACATCGACCCGAACGAACTGGGCGACTTCATCGGCCTGACCTACGAGGACCTCACCAACTCCGAGCGGTACCCGCCGACCATCGCCCACGGCCTCGCAGTGCCGCCGGAGCAGATGGGCGCCTGCAAGACGGCGCTGAGCGAGAACATGATGGGTCCCTACGACGTCCAAGCCGCGGCCGACGGTCTGTTAGACGCCGTCTCCCAGTGACGGGACGGACGACAGCATTATTTATAATCACAGAACGAAACCAGTTCAGTTATGGATACGCACGAAACGGCAGAGGCCACACAATCGTCGGCCGAGGAAGTCGACTGGGAGACCAAGGTACGGCACTTCCTCAACAGCGACTTCGTTCGCTCCTCGCCCTACTGGGGGATTCCGTTCCTCATCATGGGCGTGGCCGTCTACGGCGGGATGGGGTTCAACGTCGCCATCTCGCTGACCGACGCACGGGGGCTGACGCCACCGAACTACGCGAACTTGGACCTGGAGATGTACACGCAGGTACTGGGGAACGCCGCGTTCCTCCAGGCCACGCAGAACAACCTCGTCCTCCTCGTCACCTTCACGACGGTGTGTCTCCTGCTCGGCCTGTTCCTCGCGGTGCTCATCGACCAAGGGATTCGGTACGACGACAAGGTACAGACCATCTACCTCCTGCCGATGAGCCTCTCGTTCGTCGTCACGGCCCAGATGTGGCTCTGGATGTTCAACAACAACAACGGCCTGCTGAACATCATCGTGACGACGTTCGGGTTCGAACCCGTCGACTGGATTGGGAACCCCTCGATTGCGCTGGGGTCCATCATCTTCGCGCTCATCTGGCAGTTCAGCGGCTACACGATGGTCGTCTACCTCGCCGGCCTGCGGTCGCTACCCGACGACCAGTTCGAGGCCGCCCGCGTCGACGGCGCGAGCACCGTCAAGACGTACCTGCGAATCATCATCCCGCAACTGAAGGAGTCGTCGGTCAGCGCGGCCGTCGTCCTCATGGTGTTCGCGCTGAAGGCGTTCACCTTCCTGTACGCGCTCACCGGGCGCTACCGGCCGCCGAACGGCACCGACATTCTGGCGACCCTGATGGTTCGGCAGGCGTTCAAGTTCGGCAAGTGGGCCTACGCGGCGACCATCGCGACGTACCTGATGGTCCTCGCGTTGGGCGTCATCGCGCCGTACCTCTACTACCAGTACAGACAGGGGAGCCTCTAACATGTCACAGTCAAGACCCGACTCGAACGTCGACGTCGCATCGCTCGTCGAGGAGTTCAACCTCGCTCGCACCGGCCAGTACGTGCTGATAATCCTCTTCATCGCCTTCTTCCTCGCTCCGCTGGAGACCGGCATCATGACGGCGCTGAAGACCAACGAGGCCGTCGCCCGCACGATTCCGCTGGCGCCGCCGACCGGTGACGGGTTCACCCTCGGGAACCTGCAGTTCGCGTTCGAACGCCTCTCCGGGGCGTTCTTCAACTCGCTGTTCATGGCGATTCCCGCGACCATCGGGAGCGTGCTGTTCGGCAGCATGGCCGCCTACGGCCTCACGATGGTCCGCTGGCGCGGCCAGATGGCGTTCCTGATACTGTTCCTCATCGGCATCTTCCTGCCGTATCAGGCGGTACTGGTGCCGCTAGCGCGCTTCTGGAACAATATCTTCCCGCTCGCGTCGATGCTCGCGCCGACGTTCGAGGCGCTGCCCGTCGTACAGGACTTCCACTCGAACCTCGTGCCGCTCATCATCACCCACATCGCCTACGGGATACCCATCTGCACGATTCTGTTCCGCTCGTACTACCAGAGCCTCCCGAGTTCGCTCGTCGAGGCCGCAAAGATAGACGGGGCGTCCATCTCGAAGATTTACCGACGCGTCGTCCTCCCCATCTCGAAGCCGATGTTCGGCGTCGTGTTCATCTACCAGTTCACCCAGATTTACAACGAGTTCCTCTTCGCGTTCACGCTGATAACTGGCTCAGACACGCCCGAGGCCGTGGTGACGCTCATCCTGCCGGCCGTCGGCGCGTCGACGTCCGGCATCGACTTCGGCATCCGGATGTCCGCCGCGTTCCTCGCGGCGATTCCGACGCTCATCATCTACGTCGCCTTCGCGGAACAGTTTGCCAAGGGCCTGCGGACGGGAGGTGGATGACGATGGGCGAAATCGTCATCGAGAACCTGACGAAGCGGTTCGGGGACACGACGGCAGTAGACAGTCTCTCGCTGGACATCGCCGACAGCGAGTTCCTCGTGTTGGTCGGTCCCTCGGGGTGCGGGAAGTCCACGACGCTGCGCTGTCTCGCGGGGTTGGAGACGCCCACCTCGGGGGACATCTACATCGCCGGCGACCACATGAACTACCGCGTGCCCCAGAACCGCGACATCGCGATGGTGTTCCAGGACTACGCGCTGTACCCGCACATGACCGTCCGCGAGAACATCCGGTTCGGACTGGAAGAAGAGGAGGGGTACACGAAAGAGGGCCGCGAGGAACGCGTCGAGGAGATAGCCGAGACGCTCGGCATCACCGAACTGCTCGGGCGCAAGCCCGACGAACTGTCGGGCGGCCAGCAACAGCGTGTCGCGCTGGGTCGGGCCATCGTCCGTGACCCCGAGGTGTTCCTGATGGACGAACCGCTCTCGAATCTGGACGCGAAACTGCGGGCGGAGATGCGGACCGAACTCCAGCAACTCCAGCACCGCTTCGACGTGACGACGGTGTACGTCACGCACAACCAGACGGAGGCGATGACGATGTCCGACCGCATCGCCGTGATGAACGACGGCCGCCTCCAGCAGGTCGGCCGACCGCTGGACCTGTACCACGCCCCCGAGAACCGCTTCGTCGCGGGGTTCATCGGCGAACCCATGATGAACTTCGTGGAGGGGCGAAACGAGGGCGGCACGTTCGTCGGGACGTACGTCGAGTACCCCTTCGACGGTGCCATCAGAGAGGCCATCGGCGACGCGGACGAGGTGGTCATCGGTGTCCGACCGGAGGACATCGACGTCGAGAAGGTACCTGCCTCCGAACAGGCGTCGCTGGGCGACCACGAGTTCCTGATGCACGTCTCCGTCGTCGAACCGCACGGGGACGAGAACGTCGTCCACCTGAACCACCCCGGCGACACGACCGAAGACGACCTCCTGCACGCGCTCACCGGCGGCACGGACATCTTCGAACAGGGGTCGGAAGTCGTCGCCAGCATCGACCCCAGCGACGTCCACGTCTTCGACGCGGAGAGCGGCGAGGCACTGCACAACAGACGCGTCGGGCCGGACGCGGAGGTGACGAACGTCTAATGGCCCGCTTGACACTCGACGGCGTCACGAAGGTGTTCGAGGACGGCGAGGACGAAATCGTCGCCGTCGACGACGTCTCGATAGACATCCGCGACGGCGAGTTCCTCGTGCTGGTCGGTCCCTCGGGGTGCGGGAAGTCCACGACGCTCCGGATGATTGCGGGACTGGAGACCATCACCGACGGCGAAATCAAACTCGGCGAGACGGTGTTGAACGACGTGCGCACGCAGGACCGGGACATCGCGATGGTGTTCCAGTCCTACGCGCTGTACCCGCACCTGACCGCCCGCGGCAACATGTCGTTCGGGCTGGAGGAGTCCACCGACCTCTCGGAGAGCGCCATCGACGAGCGCATCACCGAGGCGGCGACGATGATGGGCATCGAGGACCTGTTGGACCGCAAGCCCGGGGAACTCTCGGGCGGCCAACAGCAACGGGTCGCGCTGGGTCGGGCCATCGTCCGTGACCCCGAGGTGTTCCTGATGGACGAACCGCTCTCGAATCTGGACGCGAAACTGCGGGCGGAGATGCGGACCGAACTCCAGCAACTGCAGTCTCAACTCGACGTGACGACGGTGTACGTCACCCACGACCAGACGGAAGCGATGACGATGTCCGACCGCATCGCCGTGATGAACGACGGCCGCCTCCAGCAGGTCGGCCGACCGCTGGAACTGTACCACGAACCGACCAACCTGTTCGTGGCCGAGTTCATCGGCGAACCGTCGATGAACTTCCTCTCCGGCCGACGCGAGGGGGCGTCGTTCGTCACCGACCGCATCGAGTACCCGTTCTCCGAGGCGGTCCGGGACGACCTCGGGGACGCCGACGACCTCATCCTCGGCGTCCGGCCAGAGGACGTGGTGATTCTCGACGGCGAGGGCGGCACCGGTGACCCGGCACACGAGTTCGAGATGACCGCCACCGTCGTCGAACCGATGGGCAACGAGAACGTCGTCCACTTGGAGTTCCCCGGCGAGACGACGGGGACGGAGGATCTCGTCGCCATCACCGAGGGGATGCGGGAGGTGGCCGAGAACGAGTCCGTCACCGTCCACGTCCCGGAGGAGACCGTCCACGTCTTCGATACGGCCAGCGGAGAGACGCTCCACACCCGGCAACTGGACATCGACGCGCAGGCGCTTCGCCTCTAACGAGGCCCCGTTCTCGCTCTCAGAGCGCGCTGTCGGCGAACCCGCCGTCGACGGTCAGCACCTCGCCCGTGACGTAGGACGCGGCGTCGCTCGCCAGATAGACGGCGGCGCCGACCATCTCCTCGCGGTCGGCGACCCGACCCAGCGACGCTCGCTCGTCTATCTTCGCCCGCTTCTCGGTCCCTTCCGCGTACGTCTCGGCGTTCTGCGGCGTGATGACGAACCCGGGGGCGATGGCGTTGACGCGAATCTCGGGCGCGAGTTCTTTCGCCGAAGCGCGAGTGAACGCCTCCACGCCGCCCTTCGCGGCCGCGTAGGCGGGCAGGTCCGCCATGGCGAGTCGGGCGGCAAGCGAGGAGATGTTGACGACGGCACCGCCGTCGTCCATCGCCGGGACCATCGCCTGTGTGACCCGGCGCACGCCGTCTAGGGCCACGTCGGTGACGAAGTCCCAGTCCTCGTCGCTGATGTCGCGGACCGTCTCCCGCGAGATGGCGCCCTGCGAGGCGACCACCACGTCGACGCCGCCCAACTCCTCGACGGCCGTCTCGCGGACGCGTTCGAGCGTGTCCATCTCCGTCACGTCGCAGGTGACGCGGGCGGTGTCCACGCCGTACTCCTCGATGGCCGCCGCCGTCTCCTCGACGGCGCTCTCGCGACGACTGGTCGCGACGACGTCCGCTCCCTCCGCGGCGAACCCGAGGGCGATTGCCTGTCCGATGCCACTCGTGCCGCCGACGACCACTGCTCGCTTGTCGGCGACCGATACCGGCGTGTGCTCGTACGAAACCATAGTGAGCGTGTCTCGGCGTGCCTATTTGACGCTTGTGGACGTCGGGGGCGACAACCATAGAATTATTGTCCTCGACCGATAGCTGAGACGTATGCGAGGACTAGCTAAGGTTAGCCGCAGTCACGGCGCCATGGAGTTCGTCGACCGACCCAGACCGGACCCCGCCCCCGACGAGGCGCTCGTCGAGGTGGACTACGCCGGTCTCTGCGGGAGCGACGCCGGCATCTACGAGTTCGAGTCGGCGTTCGAGCGGATGGACCTTCCGACGGTCATCGGCCACGAGTACTCGGGACGCGTGGTCGAAGTGGGCGAGGGCGTCACGAAGTTCGACGTGGGTGACCGGGTCGTCGAGCGCCCGATTCGGGGCTGTGGCGACTGCTACCAGTGCGAAATCGGGGAGTCGAACGTCTGTCAGAACGCGGTCATCACGGGCGTCGACCACGACGGGGCCTACGAGCAGTTCGTCGCCGTCCCCGAGGACGCCCTCCACCCGGTGCCCGACTCCGTCGAACAGCGACACGCCGCGATGGTCGAACCGACGAGCATCGCCGCCCGCGCGGTCATCGAGAACTCGCGCGTCACGGCCGGTGACCGCGTACTGGTAGAAGGCCCCGGCCCAATCGGACTCCTGACGGCCCAGATTGCCGACGCACAGGGCGGGACCGTCGTGGTCTCCGGGGTCGGACGAGACGCCGAGTACCGCCTCCCGTTGGCCGAGGAACTCGGCTTCGAGACGCTCAACGTCGCCGAGGACGACGCCGAGGCGCGCCGCGAGGCGGTCACCGACGGCGTGGGCTACGACGTGGTGTTCGACACGACCGGACACCCCTCCGGACTCCCGTCGGCCGTCGAGGAGGTTCGTAAGGGCGGACAGATTGTCCTCGTCGGCCAGACGGGCGAGACGACGATGCCCTACTCCCCGCTGGTCCGCTCGGAGATAGACCTCCAGTGTTCGTACGCGTCGATGTACGACGACTTCGACCGCTCGCTCCGTCTCATCGACAGCGGCGACGTGGACGCCGAGACGTTCGTCGACGAGCGGTTCTCCCTACTGGACGCCGACGAGGCGTTCGAGGCGTTCGTCGCCGGCGAGACCTGCAAGCCGGTGTTCGACGTCTCGGAACTGCACGAGTGACGGAACGGTCTCGGTGCTGACAGCTTGCCGAAGGTTTTACTCCCCGTCGCCGGTAGCAAAGGGCGATGAAAGACTGGCTCGACGGCTACGACGACCGCGACTGGCAGACGACCACGGACGGGACTGTCCGATACGCCTTGCTGGGTCTCGGGTGGTGGACGGTGGACGTCGCTCTGCCCGCCATCCAGAACTCCGACCTCGGAGAGGTGACGACGTTCGTGAGCAGTTCGACCGAGAAGGCGGAACGGTTGGCGGCGGAGAACGACGTCGCACACGGCATCAGCTACGACGAGTTCCACGACGGCGCCGCTACTGACGCCTACGACGCCGTCTACGTCGGCACGCCGAACGCGTACCACCTCGAATACGTCGAGAGCGCGGCCGAGCACGGTAAGGCGGTCCTCTGTGAGAAGCCCATGGAGTCGACCGTCGAACGGGCCGAACGGATGGTCGAGGCCGCCGAGAGCGCCGACGTGCCGCTGATGATAGCCTACCGGATGCAGACGGACCCCGCGGTTCGACGGGCGAGGGAACTCGTGGCGGACGGGTTCATCGGCGACCCCGTCTCGGTCTACGGCAACAACAGTCAGCCCTTGCTGGAGATGATTCCGGACCACGACCAGTGGCGACTCGACCCGGACCTGACGGGCTACGGCACCTCCGTCATGGACCTCGGCATCTACTCGCTCAACACGACGCGGTTCGTCCTCGACCGGGACCCGGTCGCCGTCCAGTCACAGATGAGTTCCCACCACGAGGCGTTCGACGACGTGCCGGACGAGCGGTCGGGAGCACTGCTCACGCTCGAAGACGGCGTGAAGATGGTCACGACCGACAGCCAGCGCGCCCACGAGGACACGCAACTCAAGATTACCGGCACCGAGGGACAAATCGACATGCGACCGGCCTTCCACGGGCAGTGTACGCTCCACCTCGCACGCGGCGACACGACGGCCACCGTCTCACAGACGGCGTTCGACTCACAGCGCGAGATGCGCGAGGAGTTCGACTTCTTCGCGGACCGCCTCCTCACGGACGGCGAGATAGTCGCCGACGGCCGCCACGGACTGCAGGACCTGCGCATCGTCCGGGCCATCCATCAGGCCGCCGAGAGCGGCGACGTGGTGGAACTCTGAGGCCGTACGCGGGCGTTCACGGGGATTCGATGTGACGGTGTGAGTGTATTTTCCGTGACGGCTCCCGCTCGGTAAAACGACCAACTGTTTTGTGCGTCTGCGCCGAGATAGGACCATGGCTAGCACGGCGCAAAACCCAGTGAAATCTGTCGGAACGACGTTCGACATCCTCAACGGGTTGAAAGAGCTAGGCGGCGCGCGGGTGACGGAGCTGGCACGACACCTCGACCTGCCCAAGAGCACGGTCCACAACTACCTCAGCACGCTCGAACAGGAGGAGTACATCGTCAAGGACGGAACCGAGTACCGCGTCGGCCTCCGGTTTCTGGAACTGGGGGCGTACTCGCGTCACGAGCGGAAACTGTTCCAGATAGCGAAACCGGAGGTCGACCGACTGGCCGACGAGACGGGCGAACTCGCCAACGTGCTGGTCGAAGAGCACGGGCGCGGGTCCTACCTCTACCGCTCCTACGGCGAGCAAGCGGTCCGGGTGAAGGCCCACGTCGGAACCCGGGTCCCGCTCCACACGACGGCGCTGGGAAAGGCGGTGCTGGCGTACCTCCCGGCCGAGCGCGTGGACGAAATCGTCGACCGACACGGGTTGACCGAGAACACCGAACAGTCCATCAACACCCGCGAGGAACTCGACGAGACGCTCGACGCCGTCCGGGAGCGAGGCGTCGCGTTCGACGACGAGGAGCGCCTCAACGGCCTGCGCTGCGTCGCCGCGCCGGTACTCGACAACAGCGACGACATCATCGGTGCCATCAGCGTCGCCGGGCCGACGAACCGGTTCCGCGGCGAACGGTTCCGGGAGGAACTCCCGCAGAAGGTGCTGGAAGTCGCGAACGTCATCGAACTCAACTTCACGTACTCGTGACTGGACGGACCGCTCGATGGACGACGGTGGTGGCCGGCGTCGCCCGCGTTCGCGTTCACTATCGCCGAACGCACGCGGGCCGCCGTAGCGGGGTGCCACTCGGCCGGTGGGTCCGAATCTCGCTCTCGCCCGTCGGATGGTCGGTCGGGTGGCATAACAGACGTACGGGGATTAGCGCCCCGTTCCGCAGAGCTGAATGTCCGTTCGACCCGCCGGACGAGTGAACCGACCGCTATATTTATCCGGCCGTCGCTCGCGTACCGAATATGCGCTTCGGCGTCATCAGCACTGCGGACATCGGTATCGACTCCACCATCCCGGGCATCGTCGCGAGCGACCACGAGTTCGCGGCCATCGCCTCGCGGGACGCGTCTCGGGCGCGAGCGGTCGCTGACCGGTTCGACGCACCGACGGCCTACGGTAGTTACGAGGCGTTGCTCGCGGACGAGAGCCTCGACGCGGTGTACGTCCCGCTCCCGAACGGCCTCCACGCCGAGTGGATTCGGCGGGCCGCAGACGCGGGCCTGCACGTCCTCTGTGAGAAACCGCTCACGGCCAGCGCCGAGGAGACGGCCGCGGTGTTCGACTACTGCGAGGACCGCGGTGTGACCCTGATGGAGGGGTTCATGTACCGCTTCCACCCGCTGACGGAGCGAGCGGCCGAGATAGTCGACACGGAACTCGGTGAGGTGCGCAACGTCACGTCGACGTTCACCTTCCGGATGCCCGACGGCGCCGAGGACATCCGACTGGACCCGGCCCTAGACGGCGGGAGCGTCATGGACGTCGGCTGTTACCCAATCAACGCCGCGCGACTGTTCCTCGGGGACCCGGAGCGGGTGTACGGGGTGACGAACGACGAGCGAGACTGTGGCGTCGACACAGAGATGGCCGGGATTCTGGCGTACGAGAACGGAGCCACGGCTCGCGTCCAATCGGGCTTCGAGACGCCGCTCACGCAGTACTACCGCGTCGAGACGACGGACGGGTGGCTCCGTGCCGAACCGACCTTCGACATCGGCGTCGACAACGGGACCCAACTGACCTACAGCGCCGGCGACGAACCGGTGACCGAACGGTTCGACCCGACCGACCACTACCGCCTGGAGGTCGAACACTTCGCGGACTGCGTCGAACGCGGCGACACGCCGCGCGTCGACCGCACCGAGAGCGTCGCCGTCATGACGGTCATCGACGCCCTCTACGAGAGCGCGAGCGAGGACGAACCGGTGGCGCTGGACTGAAGCGCCCGACCCTCGAACTCGCTGGTCTCAGAAGTGCGAGAGCTTGTCTCGTCGGTAGAGGTCCAGCGACGTTATCGAGTTGGGCGACTGCTGCCGGACGGCGTAGGCGATGGCGTCGGCCACCTCGACGGGTTCGGTCACCTCGCCGGGGTCGAACGCCTCTTTCGAGGGCGACCCGCTCTCGGACCCGAACTCGGTGCGCACCTCCGTCGGGTTGATACACGAGACGGCGACCCCCTCCTCGCCGACGCTGGCCTGCAGGCTGATGGCGAACCCGCGCGTCCACCACTTCGTCGCGGCGTAGACTGGGTTGGCCGGTCGCGGGTGGTTCCCGGACATGCTCCCGAGGAAGACGAGGTGCCCCTCCGAGTCGACGAGGTGCGGGATGGACTCGCGGGCCGTGTAGAACATCCCGTCGACGTTGACGCCGGTCATCAGTCGGTACTCCTCGTCGGTGAGTTCGCTGACGGGTTCGTCGACGGCGAGGCCCGCGTTACAGACGGCTATGTCCACCCCGCCAAAGCGGTCGACGGTGGCCTCGACGAGCGCCGCGACGGCCGCCGAATCGGTGACGTCCGTCGGGACGACGGCGACGTCAGAGTCGGTCGTCTCGCGAATCTCCTCGGCCAGTTCCTCCAGTCTCTCCTCGCGCCGGGCGGCGATAGCGAGGTCCGCGCCGTCCTCGGCGAGGGCGCGCGCCGTCGCAGCGCCGATACCGGAACTCGCACCGGTGAGTACGGCTGTCTGACCGTCCAGTGGCTCCTCCATACGGGTGGCTCGTTCCGCCATGCTCCCGACGAAGGTGGGGTCCGGCAAATGTGTTTCGCCGCCGACCGGTCGACGGGCGGGTCGTCGGGTGCCGGACCGCCTCCCGGAGTCGTCGCGGCTATCGTGGCTGGGCGAGACGACTGTGGGGAGCGCTCGCCAGCTCTGTCTCCGAACATCGCATCTGTGGTTGCTTATTGGGGCAACTGTGGGTAAAAACTTAGTCAGTGAGTACAGATGTAGCTATTCATGGTCGGATATACAAAATACTGGGAGAAATATCCAATCTGTTCCTCTCTAAACGGCCCATCGACAGGTAAACGGTCACATGTACATCCGGTCTTCGGGATAGTCGTGACTCCCGAGGCCGTCGGCACCCTCCGACATCGTCGCCATCCGCTCGGCCAACTGCTCGTAGTACTGCTTGAACTGCTCGCCCAGTTCCCGAAGTTCCGTCTCGTCGACGTCGAACCCGTACACCGTGGTCAGCGTGTCGAGCAGACCCAACGCGGCGTCGATGTCCGGGCCCGGGGGATGCGTCGGCGTGACGAACACGCCGACTTCCGGGGCCTCGTCGTCGAGGCTCCGGGTCACCAGTTCGCCGACGACGCCGTCGAGAAAGCCGCCTTTCAGTGGCTGTATCGACGTTGCGTCGAGTCGGGCCTCGCGGTAGGCCGGCGTGGAGACGTGGAACACCGCGTGTTCGTCCGGTCCGTGGGGGAACGGGACGCCGTGGAGGACGGCGATTTCGCTGATGTCCTGTTCTTCGACCCACTCGACGAGGGCCTCGGTGTACGTCCGGGCGCTCGTCACCGGGATGAACAGTTCCTCGATGAGGACGGTCAACCCGGTGCCGTCGAGCGAGTAGAACCGGCTGTGGTGGCGCGGCACACCCTCCTCGAAGGGGGTGATGCCCGGGAGGTCACCGGACGAGAGGTGGCCGAGTTCCGTCGAGTCGAGGTGGCGGACGAGGTAGTCGACGGCAGTCACGCCCGCCATCCCGAGGTGGGCCTGCCCGACGACGAGCGTCTCGTCCGTGCCGGTTCCCGTCGGGGTGTCGATTTCGAACGCGTCGGTAGGTGGCATACCTCGCGTCTGCCACCGACGGACCGTAGTTATGCCCCTCGTTCGCTCGTAACCGAACGATACCGGCGAGCCGTACAGCGGATGAACTAAGGGCCTCGGTAGTGATTGACAGACGCATGAAGGCCATCTACTACGAGGAGACGGGCGGTACCGACGTCCTGCAGTACGGCGAGCAACCGGACCCCGGAATCGAGGGGGACGAGGTGCTCGTCGAGGTGAAGGCCGCCGGCCTGAACCACCTCGACGTCTGGACGCGTCGGGGTCTCCCGACGCCGCCGTCGTTCCCGCACATCCCCGGGAGCGACGCCGCGGGCGTCGTGCGCGACGTCGGAGACGGGGTCACGCGCTTCGAGGCGGGCGACCGCGTCGCGGTGTACCCCTCGGTGTTCTGCGGCGAGTGTGAGTTCTGCCGCCGGGGCGACGAGACACGCTGTGACGAGTTCAAGATAATCGGCGAACACACGCGCGGGGTCCAGTCCGAATTGACGGCCGTCGCCGAGGACAATCTCGTCGCCCTCCCGGAGGGCGTCGACTGGGAGACGGCGGCCGCGACGCCCCTCGTCTTCCAGACGGCGTGGCGGATGCTCGAGACCCGCGCGGAGGTGTCCCAGAGCGACCACGTCCTCGTGCAGGGGGCCTCCGGGGGCGTCGGCCACGCCGCGGTCCAGATAGCCGCTCACGCCGGCGCGACGGTGTACGCGACGGCCTCCAGCGAGGAGAAGTTGGACTACGCCCGCGACATCGGCGCCGACCACGCCATCAACTACGAGGAGGAGGACCTCGTCGACGCCGTCCTCGACCGGACCGACGGGCGGGGCGTCGACGTCATCATCGACCACGTCGGCGGCGAGAACTGGACGGCCAACATGGACGCGGCAGTCAAGGGCGGGCGCATCGTCACCTGCGGGGCGACGGCGGGCCCGACGCCGGAGACGAACATCTCCCGCATCTTCTGGAAGCAACTGGACATCATGGGGTCCACGATGGGCAATCCCGGCGAGATAGACCAGGTCCTGCCGCTGGTGTGGGACGGCACCTTCGAACCCCGAATCCGCGAGGTGCTCCCGATGAGCGAGATAGCCCGCGGCCACGAACTGCTGGAGGAGCGCGAGGGGTTCGGGAAAGTCGTCGTCGTCCCGGACGCCGAGTACGACGGGTGAACGAGCGCCCGGGGTGAGTACCGGGTCGGCCGGTGTGACCACACGCCTTTTGCCTGTCCGTGGGAACTATTGCTACCAATGAGCGACAGCGAGTCAGGCGACGGGCCCAAGCAGGTTTCGGACCCGGCCTACCACAGCGAGAACCACACGGCCGCCCAGACCTGCGGGTGGACGAAGAACGCCATTCAGGGCGAGGGAAAATGTTATAAATATATATTTTATGGAATAGAATCTCACAGATGTATACAAATGACGCCCGTCGTGAAGTGTAACGAGCGGTGCGTCTTCTGCTGGCGCGACCACGCCGGTCACGCCTACGAACTGGGCGACGTCGAGTGGGACGACCCGGCGGCCGTCGCCGACGCCTCGGTCGAACTCCAGAAGCGCCTCCTCTCGGGGTTCGGCGGCAACGAGAACGTCCCGCGGGACGTCTTCGAACAGGCGATGGAACCGCGCCACGTCGCCATCTCGCTCGACGGCGAACCGACGCTGTACCCGTACCTCCCGGAACTCATCGAGGAGTTCCACGACCGCGACATCACGACGTTCCTCGTCTCGAACGGCACCAACCCCGAGATGCTCGCCGAGTGCGACCCGACGCAACTGTACGTCTCCGTCGACGCCGCCGACCGCAAGACGTTCGACTCGACGGTGAAGGCCGTCGAAGACGACGCGTGGGACTCGCTGATAGAGACGCTGGACGTCCTCGCCGGGAAGGACGACACGCGCACCGTCATCAGGACGACGCTCGTGAACGGCCACAACATGCACCACCCCGAGTGGTACGCGGCGATGTGCGACCGCGCGGACGCCGACTTCGTGGAGATGAAGGCGTACATGCACGTCGGCCACTCCCGAGGGCGACTCGACCGCGAGTCGATGCCCTGCCACGAGGCCGTCCGCGAGTTCACCGAAGCGATGCAGGCGTACCTACCCGACCACGACGTCCTCAAGGAGGTCGAGGAGTCCCGGGTGGCGATGCTCGCCGAGGACGAACAGACGTGGGTGCCGAAACTGGAGAAGTCGAGCGACTTCTGGGAGCGGGACGCGCTAGTCGAGTATTGAATACAGGAGTGCAAACACAGAACATCCGCAATCCGACGCCGAATTTTGCGAACCATCGACACCGAGGCTTCACACTCGCTGGTTGGGCAGGGCTCTGTGCCTACTTGCTCCCATCGTGTACCGACTAGCGCTCACTCTCTCGATAGCTGTCCGTCGCCGGCATCCGGTGGCGTGCGTCGGCATCCCTGCGGTCGGTCACCCGATAGCGCGTCGGGTCGGAGACCCCCTCAAATCACGAGGACGTGGCGGTCGGTCTCGTCTAGGACCCGTTCGACGACGCTCCCCCGACGCTTCCGGTGTGACTGGCCCTGATACCCCATGACGACGAGGTCGGCGTCCACGTCGTCCGCGTACGCGAGGATGGTCTCGGCGGGGTCGCCGTGTCTGACCGCGCGTTCGACCTCGATACCGCGTTCGGCCCCCCGGGCGACCAACTCCGAGAGGAGTTCAGACCCCGCCGCGTCGAGTTCCTCGACGAACATCGCGACGCTCCCCAGCGCGGGTTCGCCGTAGAGGTGCGTGTCGACGACGAACAGGGCGTGGACGTCGGCGTCGTGTTCGCCCGCCAGTCGGAAGGCGACTTCCGTGGCCTCTTCCGCGTGGTCACTGCCGTCGGTGGGGACGAGAATCGTGTCGTACTGGGACATCGCCTCACTGTTCGCGGGGCGGACGCAAATACGCTTCTCCGCCGACCCCGTGGTACTATCTCACTCGGGCATCAACTGTCGGACGTACCGGGAGCGCAGTCGCGCCCGCACCGCCGACTTCGCTCGCGGTCAGGTGACCCACGATGGAGTACGTCTACGCGGCACTCATCCTGCACCAGGCGGACCGAGAGATAACCGAAGAGCGGGTCACGTCTGTCCTCGAAGCGGCGGGCGTCGACGTCGAGGCGAGTCGCGTGAAGGCACTCGTCGCGGCGCTCGAAGACGTCGACATCGAGGCGGCTATCGCCGAGGCGGGCGTGGCCGGGGTGGCCCCGACGCCCGCCCGACCCGCCGACACCGATGCCGAAGGCGAGGCGGAAGCGGACGAAGCGGCGGAAGCCGAGAGGGCGGACGAGGAAGCGGACGAAGAAGACGAGGACGAGGACGAAGGCCCGTCCGGCGAGGGACTGGGCGAACTGTTCGGCTGACGCGGCAGGGCCGATACGCTCCCGCTCGTCCCCGAAACAACGATGTGACCGTCGAACGAACAGACCCACATGGCCGACGCAGAACTGGCGGAACTCGGCGACAAGCAGGTTCGCTATCTCGACCACACGTGGACGCTCACCGGCGGCGTCGACGTCCGGAACGACGGGGAACTGCTCGCAGTCGAGGCCGAACAGGCCGACGACGTCCGACACCAGCGGGCGACCCTCTACTTCGGACTCGAAGCCCCGCCGGCATCGCTGAACCCGGGGAACCTCGGCCACCACTTCGATAGGCTCGACCGAACGGCCGAGGGGTACCACCTCGTCGTCAAGACGGACCGACGGACCTACCGGTACGCCCTCGAACGACTGGAGTACGAGTGAGGTTCGCGCCTCCGTTCCCGCCCGAGGGGGCGAGTAGCGACCGCCTATCGACGCCTAACGTAGGTACGTCTGTTACGGTAAGCCGCTTCTGTCGGTGCGGTAACCGGTGCTGTCGCGGTCGCCGGTCGGGCCGTCCGCGGTCGGTCTGAGGTAGCTATACGTCGCTGGGCCACCACGTGGGGGCCGTGGTACTCACCATCGACGGGGCGTCGGGCGGCGGCCAACTCCTCCGGACCGCGCTGAGTCTCGCCGTCCTCACCGACACGCCGGTCCGAATAGACGACGTCCGGGGGGCCAGACCGGTGTCGGGACTCGGGCCCCAACACCTCGCGGCGGTGACGCTCGCCGCGGACTGCTGTGACGCCGAGGTGACGGGCGCGGAACTCGGGTCCGAGACGGTGACGTTCCGACCCGGTGACGGCCGCGAGCGCTCGCTGACGGCGTCGGTAGCGACGGCCGGGAGCGTCACGCTGTTGTTCGACACGCTCCTGCCGATTGCAGCCGTCGAGGCGGACCCGTTCCGACTGACCGCCAGCGGCGGGACGGACGTGAAGTGGGCGCCGACCCTCGCGTACTACCGACGCGTGAAACTGCCGCTGTTGGCCCGGGTCGGCCTGCAGGCCGACGTGACCGTCCACCGGACCGGGTTCTATCCGGTCGGCGGCGGGCGAGCGACCCTCCGGACCGGCGAGTCGTCGCTGTCGGCGCTCGAACTCGACGCGCGCGGCGAGTTGCGCCGGGTCGACGTGTACTCGAAGGCCGCTGCGGGCCTGGCGGAGCGAGACGTCGCCGAGCGACAGGCGGCGCGGGCCTGCGAACGACTCGACGCCGCGGGCCTCCCGGTCGAGGAACGGGACGTCGAGTACGTGGAGAGTCGGTCACTGGGGTCTGCGTTGCTGGTTCGGGGCGTCTACGATGGGTCGGTCGTGGGGGCCGACGCGGTGGGCGAGCGCGGCCGCACGTCAGAGGCCGTCGCCGACGGTGCCGTCGACCGGTTCCTCGCGGACCACGACAGCGGTGCCCCGGTGGACGTACACATGGCCGACCAGGTACTCGTGTACCTCGCACTCGTGGGCGGCCGCGTCAGAGTGCCGCGCGTCACGGCCCACGTCCGCACGAACGTCGACGTCCTGACGCGGTTCGGGAGCGACGTCCACGTCGCCCGCGAGGACGGCGAAACGGCGACGCTCGCGGCGTCACCACACCCCGCCGTCCGGTCCCCGTGAGGTCACTCGTCGGGCGCTAACGTCGCCGGGTCGACGCCCTGTCGGTCGACGACGTACGCGAGGACTCTGTGGACGAGTTCGTCGTCCGCGTCGGCGAGGAGGCTGTTGACCACGCCGGGGAGTCCGTCGGCGTGCAACCGGAGGAGCACCGCCTCGACGTCGCCTCGCTCGACCTGTACGTCGACCTCCCAGCTATCGGGGGCGGGGTCGGTCAGATGGAGGTCGACCCACTCGTTGGCCGACCGCCCGCCGTCCGTGACCTGTGCGTCGACCGTCGGGGTGGTTGCCCGTCTCGTATCGTCGGTCATCGCACTCGGTCGGACGGTCCGCACGACGATAAAACGCGCCTACGATTCGATTTTCTCGATGATGGTCTCGGCTTTCGACCGGGCACCCGACTTCCCGGCGGTCTTCGGCACGAGGACGGACTGGACGACCCAGTCGTCGCTCCCCGTTCGCTTGCCGGTCCGGACCTTGCTCCCCGGCGCGACGTCCTCGGCGGCCGCCGTCGCCCACTCGGGCGTGCGAATCTCGCTGAACTCGTCGGGGTCGCGGAACCGGACGTGGTAGTACTCCTCCTCCAGTTCGACGAACTTCGGGCTGGGTCGGTCCGCCATGGTCGAGGGTGGGACCGCCGCCGTGGTAACTCTTCGCC
Organism: Haloarcula sp. H-hyl6; assembly: GCF_056934455.1. NCBI lineage: Archaea > Methanobacteriati > Methanobacteriota > Halobacteria > Halobacteriales > Haloarculaceae > Haloarcula > Haloarcula sp. H-hyl6. Next base: position 2,232,747 of record NZ_JBRIIK010000001.1, on the reverse strand, counting down.
CGGCCGGACTAGACGCTCCGCTTCAGGGCATCGAGCGCTTCGGTCAGGCGGGTCGTCGCCGCCGTCGCCTCGTCGTCGAGTTGGTCCGCGTCGGCGAGGACGCGGTCGCGGACGGCCCCGGACGTCTCGCCCTCGTTGGCCTCGATTCGCCGCCGGACGCTCTCGAGTTCGTCCGCGAACTCGTCGAGTCGCTCGACCGTCTCCTCGATGTCGTCGAACAGCGCGTCGACTCGTCCGGACCCGACCGTCGAGAGGTTCTCCGCGTCGTCGTCGTCGTTCGCCATACCCGACAGTGCGAGCGGACGGTACATCATCGTTACGCTCGGCCGACAGGTCACGCCCAGTCGGTCGGCGCTCATTCTCTGTCGCCGGTCGCGAACCCGTCGAGCGACTCTTGCAGGCGCGCGGCGACTCGTTCGGCGTAGTCCCAGAGGACGTCGTTGAGTTGTTCGCGCGTGGCTTCGTCGAGGCTGTCCGCGCCGCGGTACCCCTCGTAGGGAATCTCCGGGTGGGCGATGCAGACGACGGTCGGGCCGTCGTCGACGGTCCCCGGCGCGACGATGCCGTACTCGTCGCTGTCCCAGAGACCGCTCCCGGTCCGCCGAATCAGGTCGGAGTCGATTCGGTCGAGGAGCGCGAGTTCCTCGTCGCTCAGGACCGACGACTCCCCCTCGAAGAGATCGGCGTAGGCGCCGTCACGCGCCTCGTAGGTCCACTCGTCTAACTGTTCGCGGGCGCGTCGGAGCCGTTCTCTGTCGGTCGCCGCCATAGGTGTGTCCGTCTACGCACCGCCCCCTCAAGAGCGACGGGGGCGCTTCGAGTCCACCGGTGGCCGGGCGTGGCACGGCGTCAGCCCAGATGCCGCTCGAACCACGTGCCGGCGAGGTCGGCGACGGTTTCGAGTTCGCCCTCGCCCTCGAAGAGGTGGCCCGCTCCCTCGACCACTTGCAGGTCCTTCTCGCAGGGTAGCGCCTCGAAGGCCTCGCGGTTGAGTTGGAGTACCTGCGTGTCCGCGCCGCCGACGACGAACAGCGTCGCTGCCGTCACTTCGGGCAGTCGCTCGCTGGCGAGGTCGACGCGCCCGCCGCGGGAGACGACCGCCGTCACGTCGTCGCCGCGGTCCGCGGCCGCACGGAGGGCCGCGGCCGCGCCGGTGCTGGACCCGAAGTACCCGAGCGCCAGCGACGCCGTGTCGGGACGCTCACGAAGCCAGTCGGTCGCGGCGAGCAGTCGACTGGTGAGCAGGTCGACGTCGAACCGGGTCTCGTAGATCTCGTCCTCAGCCTCGGTGAGCAGGTCGAACAGGAGCGTCCCGAGGCCGCGCGACCGCAACGTCTCGGCGACGAACGTGTTCCGCGGGCTCAGTCTGCTGCTGCCGCTCCCGTGCGCGAAGACGACGAGGCCGGTAGCGTCCGGCGGGAGCGCCAGTTCGCCGTCGAGTGTCACGCCGTCCACGGGGATGGTGACGTGCGTATCTGTCTCGGTGCCCATACGCGAACGGACGGTCGGGAGGTACGTTAGATTTCCCGTCCCCCGGCAACCACACCGGCGCTACCGTCGTCGCGGTGACCCGGTGAGCCACCAGCCGAACACCTTCGTCCAGTGCTCCTCGCTCGGGTGTTTCTTCGTCCGTGCGTACTCCTTCCCCTCGAGCACCTGTCGCTCGACGACGTTCCGGGCGAGGTGGAGGGCGTGGCTCGCGCCGTAGCCCTCGCCGGTTCCGACGAAGTGGCCCTTGTCGGTGAACAGGCGGATGCGAGCCATGATGAGGGGCGTGCCCCGGAGCGTCTCGTCGTGTTCGTGGAGGAAGACGTTGGCCTCGAGAACGTTCAGGTCGCCGTACTTCCGGGCCACGCCCTCTATCATCTCGGTGACCTCCGCTCGCGTGATGTCGTCCAGCAGGTCGACGTTCGTAATCTGGACCGGGAGGTGGGTTTCGTCGGTCCACGTCAACGCGCGGAGGACGTCCGTCTTGGTGACGATGCCGACCGGCCGGCCGTCGGTCGTGACCACCAGCGAGGAGATGCCCGCGTCGAGCATCCGGTCGACGGCTTGGTCCAGTCGGGTCCCCGGGTCGGTCGTCGCTATCGGTTCGTTCATCACGTCCTCTACGGGCAGGTCGAGCAGTCGGTCGAGGTCGCCCGCTCGCTCGCCGAACCCGCCGTGGGAACGACCGCCGCCGGTCTGGAGGCCGGGCGCTGGCGACCCGCCCTGTTCACGTTGCATCTCCCGACCCGTGAACTCGAGGAGGTCGGCGAGACCCACGATGCCGACGGCGCTGTCGTCCTCCACGACCGGGAGGTGCGTGATTCGCCGCTCGCGGAGCGTGTGGAGGGTCTCACCGAGCGTCGTGTCCCGTCGGACGGCGACGAGGTCCTCGGTGGCGACGTCGTCGACGGTGAGCACGTGGAGGAACGGCTGGACCGCGTCCAGCAGGTCGTCCGTGGTGACGACCCCGACGAGGTCGTCGCCGTCGAACACCGGAAGCATCGTCGCGTCGCTCCCGAGCAACAGTCGAGCGACCGACCGCACGTCCTTGTCCGGAGCCACCTTCGCGACGTGCCAGACGAGGCCGCCGGCCTTCGCGTCGGGGCTCCGGTGGGAACTGGTCAACTGCCGCTGGGTGACGAGTCCCCGATACTCGTCGTCCTCGGTGACGACCAGCGCCTTCGCGCCCGTCTCCCGCATCCGTCCCTCCAGTTCGGAGACGCGCGTCTCCGCGTCGACCGTCTCGTAGGCCGTCGAAACGATGTCACTGATGTCCATGGCTGCTCACGGTGCTGTGTAGGACAGGCAACACCGTAACTGTGTGCCCGGCTCTCACTCGCCGTCGCCGTACCGCGCCGCGAGGTCCGCCCGTACCTCGTCCGTCACCGACCGGAGGCCGTCGCTGACCTCGACCGGGTAGGTCGCCGGCGCTCGCAGGTCCCGAACTCCCTCCGGGAGCGCAGCGACTTGCCGCCGGGTACGCGCCCGTATATCGTCGATTTCGGGCAGGTCGTACACCCGGTCCCCGTCGACGAAAACGTCGACGAGTTGCGCCTCGCCGGGGGCGTCCTCGCAGCGGCGTGCGAGCACGTCCCGCTCGAACCGCCCGTCGGTCCGGACGCGCCGGACGCTCTTCTGGCCGGGGTAGGTCGCCTTTCCCGTCGAGAGTTTCACGCTCGGCCGAAGAGCACCGTCTCGCTCGACGGCGACGAGTTTGTAGACGGCTTCGAGCGTCGGTGCGTCGGCGCTCGTGACCAGAGCGGTTCCGGGGCCGAACCCGTCGGCGACGCCGCCCTCGGCGAGGAACGACTCGATGGCGTACTCGTCCATCCCCGAGGAGACGAAGATGTCGGTTTCCTCCTCCACGACGTCGGTGACGCGCTTGGAGAGCGCGACCAAGTCCCCGGAGTCGAGTCTGACGCCGGCTATCGGGTGGCCCGCGGCCGCCGCGACGGCCACCGCCGTCTCCGCGCCGCCGACGGTGTCGTAGGTGTCGATAAGCAGGACCGACTCCTCGCCGTACACCTCGACGAACGCCTCGAACGCCGCCCGTTCGGTGGGGAAGCTCTGAACCCACGAGTGGGCCATCGTCCCGAACACCGGGAGGCCGAAGGCCCGCCCCGCGGCCACGTTCGAGGTGCCGTCGAACCCGCCGACGTAGGCGGCCCGCGCCGCCTTCAGTCCGGCGTCCGTGCCGTGGGCGCGGCGAGACCCGAAGTCCACGAGCGACTGGTCGCCGCCCGCCCGTTCGACGGCGTCGCGCATCCGGGCGGCCTTCGTCGCCACGAGGCTCTGGAACGCCAGTTGGTTGATGAGCAGGGTCTCGAACAGTTGGGCCTGCGGGAGCGGTGCGGTCACCGACAGGAGAGGTTCGTCGGGGAACACGACCGTCCCCTCCGGTACGGCGCGCATCTCGCCGGTGAACTCGAAGTCGGCGAGGTACGAGCGAAGCGTCTCGGAGAGACCGAGTTCGTCGAGGTACGACAGCGCCGCGTCGTCGAACGACAGCGTCTCGACGTAGTGGACGGCCTGTTCGAGGCCCGCGGCGACGACGTACCCGCGGTCCGCCGGGAGGTCACGGACGAACAGGTCGAACGTAGCCCGTGGCGCGTGGCCCGTCTCCAGATACCCCTGCAACATCGTCAGTTCGTACAGGTCGGTGAACGTCGGGAGCGTCGCCGGGGAGACGAACCCGAAGGTGGTGGTCCCCATGCGTCCGGCCACGGCGGCGAGCGGCTTAGTTCCACGTCCGTCACCGACGCCCGACGCGCCACGGCGGGACGCTGTGCCCGGCCCTCGAGCGGGAAAACGACGGTTATCGACCGCTAGTCGGACCATACCTAACTGCCGCGGACGGCTCCTTCACCGGGCCACAGCGTGCACGGATGAATCGAACCGCTTCAGCGTCGACGGACGAGGACGGCCCCGGCGAGGAGTGGCACGTCCGCCCAGTCGGGGCGGTGTTCGACGCGCTGTCGACCTCCGAACGGGGGCTCTCGACGAGCGCCGTCACCGCTCGCCGCGCGGAGTACGGACCGAACCGCCTCCCGCGCCGCGAACCGACGCCGGTCTGGCGCATCTTCGTCCGTCAGTTCCGGAGTCCGCTCATCTACGTCCTCGTCGTGGCGGCCGTCATCTCCGTGGCCGTCGGGGAGTTGACCGACGCCGCCTTCATCGGCGCGGTGTTGCTCCTCAACGCGGTCATCGCCGGGGCACAGGAGTACCACGCCGAACAGGGGACGCTGGCGCTCCAGCGCCTCGTCCGGACGCGGGCGACGGTGCGGCGGGACGGCGAGGTCGTCGACGTCGACGGCGAGGACCTCGTCCCCGGCGACGTGGTGTTCCTCGAATCTGGCAACCGGGTGCCGGCCGACGTCCGCCTCACCGAGACGACGGCGCTGGAGGTCGACGAGTCGACGCTCACCGGCGAGTCGGTGCCGGTCCTGAAAGACGCGGACTGGTCCGGCGAGGCGGCGGTGCCGCTGGGCGACCGGCGGAACGTCGCCTACGCCGGGACGACGGCGACGCGCGGTCGGGGCCGTGGGGTCGTCGTCGAAACTGGCCCCGACACCGTCGTCGGCCGCCTCGCCCGCGACGTGACGACCATCGAGGGCGGTGACCCGCCGCTCCTCCGCCGGATGGAACGGTTCACCCGCGTCATCGGCGCGGCCGTCCTCGTCGCGGCGCTGGTCGCCGTCGCCGTCGGCGTCGCCGTCCGCGGGTTCGGCCTCGTCGAGATGTTCCTCTTCGCCGTCGCGCTGGCCGTCTCGGCGATTCCCGAGGGACTGCCGGTCTCGCTGACGGCGGCGCTCGGGGCCGCGACGCGACGGATGGCCCGCGTCGGGGTCATCGTCCGCCAACTCGTCGCCGTCGAGGGACTGGGCAGTTGCACGATGATTGCGACGGACAAGACGGGGACGCTCACCGAGAACGAACTGACCGTCCGGCGGGTGCTGTTGCCCGACGGGACCACCTACGACGTGACCGGCACGGGGTACCGGCCCGACGGCGAGATTCTCCGCGAAGGTGGACCCCCGGCCGAACCGCTCGCCGCCGGCCTCGACGCCATCGCGCGGGCGGTCACGCTCTGCAACGAGGGGTACCTCGCACGCCGCGACGACGAGTGGACGTGGCGGGGCGACCCAACCGACATCGCGTTCCTCTCGTTCGCCGAGAAACTGGGCTGGGACCGCGAGGGCACGACCGAGCGGTACCCACAGGTCGCGTCGATACCTTTCGAACCCGAGCGACGCTACGCGGCGACGTACCACCGCGACGGCGATGGGACGGCGGTGTTCGTCAAGGGCGCGCCCGAACAGGTGTTGTCGATGTGTACCGTCGACGGCGAGACGGAGCGCCGCCGACTCGCGGAGGCGCGGGCGCTGGCCGAAGACGGCTACCGCGTCCTCGCCGTCGCCGACGGCCGGGGCGTCGACCTCGGGGACCCCGACGACCCGCCGGCCCCGGAGAACCTGACGTTCCGGGGATTTCTGGGGATGACGGACCCGCTCCGGCCCGGCGTCGAGGCGGCCATCGAGGCGGCGACGGGCGCGGGTATCGCCGTCTCGATGGTGACCGGCGACCACCCCGAGACGGCGCTGGCAATCGCCCGGGAACTCGGACTGGCCGACGGGCGCGAGGCGGTGTTGACCGGGACGGAACTCGCCGAGATGTCCGACGACGCGCTCCGCGACGCGGTCGGTCGCGTCAGGGTGTTCGCTCGGGTGACGCCCGACCAGAAGCTCCGCATCGTGCAGGCGGCGGAGGCAGCGGGTCACTTCGTCGCCGTCACGGGCGACGGGGTCAACGACGCGCCGGCGCTCCGGGCCGCCAACATCGGTGTCGCCATGGGGCTGTCGGGCACCGACGTCGCCCGTGACACGGCCGAACTCGTCATCTCGGACGACGACTTCGCCACCATCGTCGCCGGCATCGAACAGGGCCGGGTCGCGTTCGACAACGTCCGGAAGGTCATCTACCTGCTCGTCTCGACGGGCGCGGCGGAGGTGGTGCTGGTCCTCCTGAGTCTGGCGGCCGGTCTCCCCCTTCCGCTCGTCCCCGTCCAACTGCTCTGGTTGAACCTCGTGACCAATGGCATTCAGGACGTCGCGCTGGCGTTCGAACCGCCCGAGGGGAACGTCCTCGACCGTCGGCCGCGGAAGCCGACCGAGCGCATCTTCGACCGCCTCATGGTCGAGCGAACCGTCGTCGGCGCGCTCACGATGGGGGTGGTCGGGTTCGGGACGTTCCGCTGGCTCCTCGAACTCGGGTGGAGCGAACCGGCCGCCCGCAACGGCCTGCTCCTCCTGATGGTGCTGTTCGAGAGCGTCCACATCGGGAACAGCCGGTCCGAGACCCGCTCGTTGTTCCGACTCTCGCCGCTCCGCAGTCCAATCTTGCTCGTCGGGGCGGCGACGGCGTTCGGCGTCCACGTCGCCGTCCTCTACCTCCCTGTGGCCCAGCGGGTCCTCGGGACGGCCCCGGTTCCGTTGGACTTCTGGGCGCTGTTCGCCAGCCTCGCGCTCGTGTTGGCGGCCGTGATGGAACTCCACAAGGCGAGCTGGCGGTGGCGACGGAGATAATGGTGCTATGTGTGCGATAAAGTCGGACAGATGCTGGAGTATGGGGAAATATAATAGAATATAGAGTCAGAAGGGGGAAATCAGATAGTGGAATAGGGATATATAAATAAAGTATGAGTGATTAGAGAATCCTACACTCTCCTATGGAGTGAAGTTACGAAAGGGGACTCAGAAAATGGTGAGTATTGTGCGAAAGAAAGTCAGATATGGGTAGAAATATCGTCGAACGTGTGCGACGTTCGCCCACCGCCGGGCGACGCCCCTGAAAAAGGGGCGAAGATATGCGGGAGTAGGTTGACACCCCCGACCCACGAAGCATACGCTGTCGGCCCTCGCGACAACTGCGTTCTCGTTCCTTACCGTTCCACTTCTGGAATGCATTCCACATTCGGTATGCTTATCCGAGGGGGCTCCGTACGTCGGCGTATGGCCGAATCATCGGGACGTGCCGTCGGGCGCGACGAGTTGGCGACGCTGAAACTGCTCGCCCTCGACGGCGCGCTTGACGAGCGAACGAAAGTCTCCTGTGCGGACCTCGCGGGGCGACTCGACGCCTCCAACCAGACGGCGTCGCGGCGCCTCCAACGCCTCGACGACGCCGGCCTGCTGGACCGGGACATCGTCAGCGACGGACAGGAGGTCCGGATTACCGCCGACGGCGAACACCGCCTCCAGTCGGAGTACGCCGACTACCGGCGCATCTTCGAGGCCGACGCGAGCGTCGACCTGAACGGCATCGTCACCTCCGGCATGGGAGAGGGTCGCCACTACATCACTCTGCCGGGGTACATGGAGCAGTTCATCGAGCGACTCGACTACGAGCCGTTCGCGGGGACGCTGAACCTCGAACTCACGGAAGAGAGCGTCCGCAAGCGGGCGCGACTCGGCGCGCTCGAACCGGTCACTATCGAGGGCTGGGAGGACGAGGAGCGCACCTACGGCCCGGCGTACTGCTACCCGGCCTCCGTCGTCAGCGGCGACGGCGAGTACGCGCCGGCCCACATCATCGCGCCCGAACGAACGCACCACGGCGAGGAGCAACTGGAGGTAATCGCCCCCGAGAAACTTCGGGACGTGCTGGAACTCGACGACGGTGACGAGGTGACTGTCCATGTCACGGAGTGAGCACGCCGTGGACGCCGACAGCGCCGCCGACGCCGTCGCCGCCTTCGCCCGCGGCGAACCGGTGTTGATTCACGACGCCGCCGACCGCGAGGGCGAGACGGACGTCGTCTACCCCGCCGGGTCGGTCGACCCGTCGGCCGTCGCCCGCATGCGCAACGACGCCGGCGGCCTCGTCTGCGTGGCGCTCTCGGACTCGGTGTCCGACGCGCTGGGCCTCCCGTTCATGCAGGAGGTGCTCGACCACCCGACCGCCGCCGACCACGAACTCGGGTACGACGAGCGCTCCTCGTTCTCCATCACGGTGAACCACCGCGACACGTTCACGGGCATCACCGACGAGGACCGGGCGCTGACCATTCGAGAACTCGCAGACGCGGCGAGGGCACCCGACGCCGAGGCGTTCGCCGACGACTTCCGGTCGCCGGGACACGTCCATCTCCTGCGGGCCGCCCCGGACCTACTGGCCGACCGGGAGGGCCACACGGAACTGGGTATCGCGCTCGCCCACGCCGCCGACCAGCCACCGGCCGCGGTGGTCTGCGAGATGCTGGACGACGAGACGGGGGCGGCGCTCCCGCCCGCCGCCGCCCGCGCCTACGCCGAGCGCGAAGGGTTGGTGTACGTCGAGGGAGCCAGCTTACTCGCGGACCTGCACTGATTCTGCACCGGCCGCACCGGCACGGATAAGTCCGGCTTTCAGTTCCGCCGTCGCGCCTGTTCCGACCTTACGGGTCGCTACGGCGGGAATAACAAATGCGGTCTGCCGTGGGGTGTGTGGGTATGGATACGGATGCCATTCCGGGCGGACGGGTCGCAACGCTGGCCGTCGTCCTCGCCGTCGTACTGGCGCCGCTGACGGGCGTCGTCGCCGCACAGACGGGGACTCAGGTCGACGGGGCCGGGAACCAGACGGCCGAGGGGGACTACGTCGCCGTTCAGGGCGGGCAGTGTACGCCGATGACGGTCTTCGCGGGCAACGAGTCCGCACGGGCGTTCTACGACTACCGCCTCCCGTACCCGAACAACCCGTACATCAACACGACGGGCGAGACGTACGGGGCCGAGGGGATGCAGGACTTCCAGCGGGCGAACACGAGCGTCCTCTTCCTCTACCGGGACACGAACGGGACGGCGGACCGGGGCGACGACACGCTGAGTCTGGTGTTCGTCCACGGGAACGAGGGGAACGACAACTCCACCGGCGGGTCCGCGTCGTTCAACGTCACCGGTCTCCCGGAGAACGGGTCGTGGACGGTCCGTGACGACGACTACGACGCCGAGGACAACTACGACGCGTGGTTCGTCGAACCGGACCGGTCCCGCATCGACTGGACGTGGGGCGACGCGGCCACCGACGGGGGCGTGTACAGCGGCCTCGGCGCGAGCGAGACCATCACGGTGCGTCCGGCGTTCAACGAGCGAGCGGCGCTGTCCGGCCAGTACTACAACGGCACCGTCACCGGGTGGGAAGTCGTCTCGAACGAGACGGTCGACGGGTCGAGCGTGCTGACCCGAACCACGCTGAACCTCACGGACCCGTTGACGATTACCACCGGCGACTGCGCCTCGTTGGTCGGCGAGACCGGAACGGCCACGGAGACGGGAACGGACGCGCCCGAGGACGGCACGGCGACGCCCGAACCGGCGGAGACGGACACCGAGACGGTTCCGCCCACCGAGACGCCCGATGAGGAAGCGACGGAGACGCCGGTCGGGATATTCGACGACGAGACGGAGACGCCGACCGCAGAGAACGAGTCGACGACGGAGTCCGGGTAGGGCCGGGCGACTGACGGTGGGGTCACGTCACTGCTCGGTCGGCGGCGGACCGCCGTGACCGCGTTCCGACGGCGTGACAACTGGCGACACAGACCGTCAACACTCTTAACCGAGGCCTTCAATGGGGTAGGTATGACACACGACGAGACACCGGCCGGTACCGAGGCGAGTCATCGCGAGACGCGGGGGTGGACGGCGTGAGCGACCGTCCCGAGATGTTCGAGGCCGTCGACGAGGTGTGGATGGACGGCGAGTTCGTCGACTTCGAGGACGCGAACGTCCACCTGTTGACCCACGCCCTCCACTACGGGACGGGGGTCTTCGAGGGCGTCCGGTGCTACGAGACCGAGGAAGGCCCGGCCATCTTCCGCTGGGAGGAACACTTAGACCGCTTCTACAACTCTGCGGAGGTGTACGACATCGAGATTCCCTTCGAGAAGCAGGAACTCACCGAGGCGACGGAGGAACTCATCCGCCGGGAAGGCCTCCAGTCCTGTTACATCCGCCCCATCGCGTTCTACGGCTACGGACCGCTCGGTCTGAACCCCGGCAAGTCCCCGGTGCAGGTCGGCCTCGCCGTCTGGCCGTGGGGCGCGTATCTGGGCGACGAAGCCCTCGAAGAAGGCGTCGACGTCGCCGTCTCCTCGTGGCGCAAGTACGCCTCCAGCCAGATACCGACCAACGCGAAGACCACCGGCACCTACGTCAACAGCGTCCTCGCCTCCCTCGAAGCGAAGGGCAACGGCTACGAGGAGGCCATCGTCCTCAACAAGGAGGGCAACGTCGCCGAGGGCCCCGGCGAGAACATCTTCCTCGTCCGCGACGGCGAGATTTACACAACCGGCCTCGCCGAGTCCATCTTAGACGGCATCACCCGTCAGACCGCCATCGAACTCGCCGAGGAACGTGGTTACACTGTCCACGACGACGCCACTATCTCGCGGGGCGAACTGTACACCGCCGACGAACTGTTCTTCACGGGCACCGCCGCCGAGGTGACGCCCATCCGGAGCGTCGACGACAACGAAATCGGCGCGGGCACGAAGGGGCCGGTCACCGACGAGATTCAGACGGCCTTCTTCGACCTCGTCGAGTCGGGCGAGCGAGAGGAGTGGTTCCGCTACGTCTGATTACTCGTCGTCGCTCGTCATCGGCAGCGGACTCTCGCCCTCGTGAGTGTCGCCGAACCCGGCGCTCAGGATGCGGGTCAGCGCCTCCTCGACCCGTTCGTCACTGACCTCGTAGTCGTCCGGGTCCACCTCGACGACGTAGCCGCTGGTGATGTTCGGTGCCGTCGGCAGGAAGAGCACGTCCCGGCCGTCGTCGGTCGTCTGGCCGGTCTTGAACGCCGTCATCCGCATCCCGTCCCACGCTTCGATTTTCACGGGGGTCTGGAGTTCCTCCGTGCCCGACACCGCCGTCTCGACGGCCATCTTCGAGGCGTTGTACACCACCCGGAGACCCGGCACCTGATTCATCGCGTCGTCGAGCGCCCGTTCGACGAAGTCGCCGAAGGCCGTCCGCATCAGATACCCGACGGAGAAGACGATGAGGATGAACAGCACGAGGGCGACGAAGACGCGGGCGAACTCGACGGTCCTCGCCGTGGCGTAGTCGGCCGGCAGTCCCAGCGCCATCAGGAGTTCCGAATCGATGGCCGGGATGAAGAACGCGGCGGACGCGAGGATGCCGTAGAGGTAGACGATGACGTAGAGCGTGACGATAATCGGCAGGAGGATGATGAGGCCACTCGCGAAGTCACGCTTCCACGACGAGGACGAGGCCATATCCGTTCCAGACGGCGACGGATTATCAGCCCTTCCCTTTCGCGACCCGAGACCACACAATTATCCGCTGGCGAGGGCGCGAAGGGCGAACAGCGCGTTCTCCTTGCGTTCGAGGACGCGCCGCCAGAAGTACGCCGGCCACTTGCCGCCGTAGGGGGCGTACTGCCAGACGTCGCAGGCACCGGCCAGTTCCCGTTGCGCGTCCTCGCGGACCCCCATCAGCATCTGCACCTCGTAGGGGGAACCGTGCTTGCTGTGGAGGTTCGCCGCCAGCGTCAGCATCGCCGGGTCGTGGCTGCCGACGGCGATGCCGCCGTCGAACTCGCGGAACATGAACTCGAGGTCCGTCCGGTAGGCCTCGTTCACCCGGGATTTCTCCCGGAAGGCCACGTCGCTGGGCGGGTCGTAAGCGCCCTTCACCAACCGGACCTTCCCGGGACAGTCGGCCAACCGCTTCAGGTCGTCGGCGGTGCGGCGGAGGTTCGCCTGCACGCACACGCCGACGCCGCCGCCCCGTTCGGTGGCGTGGTGTTCGAAGGCGTCCAGCGTGGCGTCGGTGGTGGTGTGGTCCTCCATGTCTATCCAGACGAACACGCCGGCGTCGGCGGCGGCGGCGACGACGCGAGCGAGGTTCTCGCGGAACACGCTCTCGTCGACCAGCAGTCCCAGTTGGGAGGGTTTCACCGAGATACACGCCCGGAGGTCCGAGCCGCCGATGTCGGCGGCCAGGCGCTCGTAGGCCTCGGCGTCGCCGTCGGCGGGGGCTCGCTCGTGGTAGTGTTCGCCCAGTCGGTTGCAGATGACGCCGACGCCCGACTCGTTCATCCGGCGGGCGTGTTCGAGGACCGTGGCGGCGGATTCCCCGGCGACGAACCGACGCGCGAGTGGCGGCAACATAGGTAATATTTGCCGTCCGGGCGGCAAGAAGGTTGTCGTCCGGATACGGGGTACGCCGACGGACTCGACGCGAGCCACACCGATTAAGACACCGGGACGACACGCGCGAGTATGGACACACTCGGGGTCGTCGCGACGGCCGTGTGGGCGATGTTGCCCGCCTACGTGCCGAACAACGCGGCGGTGTTGGCTGGCGGGGGACGGCCGATAGACGGCGGGCGGACCATGGGTGGCCGCCGCGTCCTCGGCGACGGGAAGACGTGGCGCGGGACCGTGGCCGGCACGCTGGCGGGGACGGCGCTCGCACTCGCGCTCTCGGCCGTCGCGCCCGCGGTGAGCGGTGCCGTCGGCTACGACCTCCCGCGGTTCCCGATACTCGCGGGGGTGGGACTGGCCTTCGGCGCGATGCTCGGCGACATCGGGGCGTCGTTCCTGAAGCGACGGAGCGGCCGCGAACGGGGCGCGGCGTTCCCCGGCCTCGACCAACTGGACTTCGTCGTCGGGGCGCTCCTCTGCGCGTTCGCCCTCGCGCCGTCGTGGTTCGGGCGGACCTTCACCGGTCCCGTCCTCGTGGTGATTCTCGTGGTCACGCCGCTGTTGCACGTGGTCACCAACGGCATCGCGTACCTCCTCGGATTGAAGAACGAACCGTGGTGAGCGCCCCGTCGGAAGTGATGTGCTTTTCACACCGGCCCGTCGAAGATTGGGTATGACTACGCGCGCGGACACGCTGCGGCTGGCGACACGAGGGTCGGACCTCGCTCTGCGGCAGGCGGCGACGGTCCGGGACCTGCTGGCCGGCCGACGGCTCACGGTCGAACTCACGGAGGTCGAGACCACGGGCGACCAGATACGCGACGAACTCATCCACCGACTCGGGAAGACGGGCGCGTTCGTCCGCAGCCTCGACGAGAAGGTCATCGAGGGCGAACTGGACGCCGCGGTCCACTCGATGAAGGACATGCCGACCGAGCGACCCGACGACCTCGTAGTCGCCGCCGTCCCGGAACGGGCCGCGCCGGGGGACGTGCTGGTGACGCCCGACGGGAGTGCCCTCGACGACCTGCCGGAGGGTGCGACTGTCGGCACGTCCAGCCTCCGCCGCCGCGCCCAGTTGCTGGCCGAGCGCCCGGACCTCACCGTCGAACCGCTCCGTGGCAACGTCGACACGCGCGTCGAGAAACTGCTCGCCCCGGCGCTCCAGCGCGAACATCAGAAGCGCCACGAGGCCGAACAGGAGCGCAAAGAGCACGCCGGCGACGAAGACGACGACTACGAGTTCCCCTACGACGAGGACGTCGAGGCGTGGTTCGACGGTCTCGCGGAACTCGAACGCCGCGCGCTGGGCCGCGAACCCGACGTGGAGTACGACGCCATCGTCCTCGCGAAGGCGGGCCTCGACCGCGCGGGGCTGACTCACCACGTCGGCACCGCGGACCTCCCCGTCGGGACGTTCGTCCCGGCACCCGGACAGGGGGCGCTGGCGATTACGGCCCTCGACGGCGACCTCGCCGAGGACATCCGTGACCGCATCGACCACCCGCGGACCCGCGTCGAGACGACCGTCGAGCGGACTATCCTCGCCGAACTCGGCGGTGGCTGTGTCGCCCCCATCGGCGTGTACGCCACGCTGGAGGGCGGCGTCGTCCACACGAACGTCCGCGTCCTCGCCCGGGACGGCGACGAGGAGGTCCGGGTCGCACGCGACCTCCCCGTAGAACGGCACGTCGACGCCGCGGTGGACCTCGCCGCCGAACTGGCCGAACAGGGGGCCGCCGACCTCATCGCGGAGGCCAAGCGCGACGCCGGAGCGGCCGACGACGACGCCGCGACCGCCCGGGAGGACGAGGACGAATGAGCGACGACGGGGCAGTCGGGAAAGTCTACCTCGTCGGGTCGGGACCGGGCGACCCGGACCTCCTGACGGTGAAGGCCAAGCGACTGCTGGAGAGCGCCGACGTCGTCCTCCACGACAAACTCCCCGGCCCGGAGATTCTCGGTCAGATTCCCGAGGAGAAACGCGAGGACGTGGGCAAGCGCGCCGGCGGCGAGTGGACGCCACAGGAGTACACGAACGCCCGGATGGTCGAACTCGCCCGGGAGGGCAAGACCGTCGTCCGCCTGAAGGGCGGCGACCCGACGGTGTTCGGCCGCGGCGGCGAGGAGATGGGCCACCTCGCCGAGAACGAGATACCGTTCGAAGTCGTGCCGGGCATCACGAGCGCCATCGCCGGGCCGGAGGCCGCGGGCATCCCGGTCACGCACCGCGACCACGTTTCCTCCGTCTCCTTCGTCACGGGCCACGAGGACCCCACGAAGGAGGAGTCGGCCGTCGACTGGGCGGCGCTGGCGGACACCGGCGGCACCATCGTCGTCTTGATGGGCGTCGGGAAACTGCCGGCCTACACCGCCGAACTGCTGGACGCGGGGATGGACCCCGACACGCCTGTCGCACTCGTCGAACGAGCGACGTGGCCCGACCAGCGAGTCGCGACGGGGACGTTGGAAACCATCGTCGACGTGCGCGACGAGGCGGGCATCGAACCGCCCGCAATCACCGTCGTCGGCGACGTCGCGGGGGAGCGTGAACGCGTCGTCGACTTCCTGGAGGGGGCCTGATGCGCGAGGAACCCCGACTTCGGGTGGCGGCGTTCCGACCCGACGACGAGCGACTGACCGCGGCCGTCGAACTGCTGGAGTCGCTGGGGGCCGACCCCGTCGCCGACCCGATGCTCGCCGTCGAACCCACCGACAGCGCGCCCCGCGGAGACGCCGACTACGTCGTCCTGACGAGCAAGACGGGCGTCGAACTCGCGGCCGACGCGGGTTGGGAACCGGGGGCGGCGAGGGTGTGTGCCATCGGCGAGGCCACCGCCGCGGCGCTCCGGGAGGCCGGCTACACCGTCGATGTCGTGCCCGAGGAGTACTCCTCGACGGGTCTCGTCGAGACCCTCGAAGCCGAGGTGGCCGGGTCGCGGGTCGAGGTTGCCCGCTCGGACCACGGCTCTGCGGTCCTGACCGACGGCCTCGAGGCCGCCGGCGCGTACGTCCACGAGACGGTGCTGTACCGCCTCGTCCGACCGCCCGAATCCGGCGAGTCCGCCGAACTCGCCGCCGCCGGCGAACTGGACGCCGCGCTGTTCACCTCGTCGCTGACGGTCCGGCACTTCCTCGCGGCGGCCGCCGACCGCGGGATTCGCGACGCGGCTATCGAGGGGCTACGGGAGGCGACCGTCGGCGCCATCGGGCAACCCACGAAGGAAACAGCGGAGAACGCCGGCATCTCCGTGGACGTCGTGCCCGACCGGGCCGACTTCGAGACGCTGGCCTGTGACGTCGTGGAGACGGCGGCCCCGACCTACCGCGACTGATGGGCGGCGAGGAGGGCGGTCTCGGCGCGGTACTCCGACCGCTCGGTCTGGTGACCGGGTGGCAGGTCGTCGCCAGCACCTGCTTCTACGCGCTGTTCGCCGGGACGGCGCTCCTTCGGGCGAACCTCGACCTCTCGCGGTTCCTCGTCGGCGTCGTCGTCACCGCCGGGACGCTCGGGTACACCGTGGCGCTGTTCCCGGTGGGCGCGGCCGTCGACGGCGTCGGCGAGAAGGCGGTGATGGTCGGCGGCCTCGCCACCCTCGCCGTCGGCGTCGCGGGCGTAGGGCTGGCTGGCGGGTTCCCCTCGCTGCTGGTCGCGGCCGCCTTCCTCGGGGCCGCCTACGCCACCGCGATGCCGGCGACCAACCGGGCCATCGTCACGAGCGTCCCCGGGTCGCTCCGCGGGCGGGCGATGGGTATCAAACAGGTCGGCGTCACCGGCGGGAGCGGCGTCGCCGCCGTGCTCGTCGTCAGCGCCGCGCCGACGGTCGGCGCGTGGAACCTCGGTTTCCTCGTCGCCGGCGGCGTCGCCCTCGCGGTGGCCGTCGCGTTCGCCGTCGGCTACCGGGGTGCGCCCGGCGGCGAGTGGCGTCTCCCCGACGTCGGCGGCCTCTGGCAGAACCGGCCCTACGTGGCCCTCGCCGGCGGCGGGTTCTTCCTCGGTGCCGCGCTGTTCACCACCGTCGGCTACGCGACGCTGTACCTGACCGACTCGGTGGGCGTCTCCGTCGCCGTCGCGGGGCTGGGCTTCGCGGCGATGCAGTTGTCGGGGAGCCTCGGTCGGGTCGTCGCCGGCTGGCTGGCCGACCGGCGGGCAGCGTCGGAGGCCCGCGCGAACGCGACGGTCCTGCTCGGACAGGCGACGCTGGGCGTCCTCCTGTTGGGGGCGCTCGCCCTGCCGGACCTCCCGCGTCCGGTGGCGCTGGCGCTCGTCGTCGGTCTCGGCGCGACGGTACTGGGGTTCACCGGTCTCTACTACGCCTGCATGACGGCACTGGTGCCGGCCGACGAGGTGGGCGCGGCCACCGCCGGCGGACAGACCGCGCTCAACGCCGGGGCGTTACTCGCGCCGCCCGCGTTCGGGTGGCTGGCCGACGCGGCGTCGTACCGTGCCGGATGGCTCTTGCTCGCCCTCGCCACCGCCGTCGGCGTCGGGTTCGTCGCCCTCGTCCACCGTCGGACGACGCCGTAGTGCGGGCTGGGCGTCTCAGTCCGCCGTCTCGGCGGCCCGTTCGTCGGCTTCCATCTCCTCGCGGAGCGTCTCCAGTTCGTACTCGACGGCGCGTTCGTTCGAGAGGCGGTCCAGTTCGCGGTCGATGTCGTCGCCCTCTTCGAGCACGGACTCCAGTTGCCCGCTCTCCTCCAGTTCCTCGAGGGCGGCCGCACGGGCCTCCATCCGCTCGGTCCGCTCGGTCGCGCGCTCGATGGCCCGGTTCACGTCGGCCATCGTGTCGCCGACGCCGGTGAACGCCTCGGAGACGCGGGCCGACGCCTCGGCGGCCTCGTAGCGGGCCTTCATCGTCTCCTTGCGCGTGCGGAACTGCTCTATCTGGCTGGACAGTTCCGCGCGCTTGCCCACGAGGCGGTCCTGTGTCTCCTGCAGGCT
The DNA here is from genome assembly GCF_056934455.1 of Haloarcula sp. H-hyl6. Lineage (NCBI taxonomy): Archaea > Methanobacteriati > Methanobacteriota > Halobacteria > Halobacteriales > Haloarculaceae > Haloarcula > Haloarcula sp. H-hyl6. The sequence goes on along the minus strand of NZ_JBRIIK010000001.1, from coordinate 2,215,111 downwards.
GTCTATCTGTTCGGTGAGGTCGGTTATCTGACTCACGTGGGTCTGTTTCTTCTCCAGGGCACGCCGAGCGAGGTCATCGCGCTCCTGTCGCATCGCCTCGCGGGCCTGCCCGTCGTACTTCTCGACGTTCTCTCGGAGCCGTCGGCGGTGTATCTCCAGTCGCTTCTTCTGGGTCGTCACGTCGGCGATGCCGCGGGTCACCCGCTGGAGTTCGTCGCGCAACTCCTCGTAGGAGTAGTCGAGTTCCGCCGACGGGTCCGACGTCCGGTTCAGGAGGGCGTTCAGTCTCGCCCGGACGGCGAACCCGATTCGACCGAGGAGACTCATCGGGCCACCTCGTCGGCGTACTCGGTCGGCGATGCCGCGACGGGACGTGCGCTGGCGGACATGCTGGTGCCTACGAGTGACAGCGAGATAACACCACCGCCGGCCTCGGCGCACTCGTGGTCGCGCGACCGCCAGCGAGCACACGGAACCCGCCAGTGACGGTCGCCCGGCGGCCACAGAGACCGACTAGCGGCTTTATCGTCAGGTAGAGCGTACCAGACGCATGTCACTTTGTCCAGTCTCGGTAGCCCGATTGCCCCGTAACGAGCGGACGAACGCCCCGGCCGCGGCGGTCTGACCGTGGCCGACGGCCGACTCCGCGTTGCGGCCGCGGCACTCGCGGTTCTCCTCGTCGGCGGGGGTGCGGCGTTCGTCGTAGGACTCGGACCGTTCGGGGTCGACGACGGGACCACCGCACCGGTCCCCGACGACCCCCGGCCGGAGACCCCCACTGAGGGACCGCCGCCGTTCACGCTCCGCATAGACCGAATTACGGAGTGTGGTCGGACCTGCCGCGACGTGACTTCGACGCTGCGGAACGACCAGCCGACGGCGTCCGCAGACGTCGGCGTCACCGCCACCATCTACGCCGGACGGGGCACCGACGGGAGCGTCGTCTGGGAGGGCTACGAGTGGGTCGGTGACCTCGACGCCGGGGGGACGTACACGACCACCCAGCGGGTCGAACTGTCGCTCAGACAGGGGTTGGCCGTCGAACGGGCCGACGGGTGGATAACCATCGAGACGACCGTCGAGTACGACGACAGGGTCGTGACCTTCTACCGCCAGCGGCGGGTCGGCTGACCGGGACTGAAGCTTTTTATCCCGGGGCGTGCCTACCCCGGGACGATGAGTACATCCGGCCCTGTCCCCGCGTTAGCCGACCGCGCGAACGCCTGTGCGGACCGGCTACGTGCCGCCGACCGCGTGTTGCTGGCCTCCCACATCGACGCGGACGGTCTGACCAGCGCCGCCATCGCCACGACGGCGCTGTCGCGGGCCGGCATCCCCGTCGAGACGGTGTTCAAGAAGCAACTCGACGCCGACGAGATAGCCAGCATCGCCGCCCGCGAGTACGACACCGTGCTGTTCACCGACTTCGGGTCGGGCCAACTGGACGTCATCTCGGAACACGTCGCCGCGGGGGACTTCGAGGCCGTCGTGGCCGACCACCACCAACCCTCGGACCCCGAGGACTGCGACGGCGACGCCGTGGTCGCGACGGACGGCTACGCCGACTTCGAGTGCCACTGCAACCCCCTGCTCGTGGGTATCGACGGGGCCTCCGAACTGTCCGGGGCGGGCGCGGCGTACGTCCTCGCTCGCCACCTCGAACCCGAGGACGGCGACAACCGTGACCTCGCGGCGCTCGCGGTGGTGGGCGCCGTCGGCGACATGCAGGCCGTCGGCGGCGAACTCGTCGGCGCGAACGAGGGACTCGTCGAGGAGGGCGTCGCGGCCGACGTCCTGGAGGAAGGGACCGACCTCTCGCTGTACGGCAAGCAGACCCGACCGCTCCCGAAACTGCTGGAGTACGCCACCGAGGTCCCGATTCCGGGCATCTCGAACGACCAAGCCGGCGCGACCCGGTTCCTCGAAGACCTCGGACTGGACCTGAAACGCCACGGCGAGTGGCGGACGTGGGCCGACCTCTCCGACGACGAGCGCCAGACCGTCGCCAGCGCGTTGGTCCAGCGGGCGGTCACGCGCGGGGTGCCCGCCGACAAGATAGAGTCGCTGGTCGGCACGACGTACACGCTCACCGCCGAACCGACGGGGACGGAACTGCGGGACGCCAGCGAGTTCTCCACGCTCCTCAACGCCACCGCCCGGTACGAACGGGCCGACGTGGGGCTGGCGGTCTGTCTCGGCGACCGGGAGGGGCCGCTCGAACAGGCCCGAACACTGCTTTCGAACCACCGTCGGAACCTCTCGGAGGGCCTCGACTTGGTCAAAGAGCGCGGCGTCACTCGCTCCGCGTACGTCCAGTACTTCGAGGCGGGCGACGCCATCCGCGAGACCATCGTCGGCATCGTCGCGGGGATGGCGCTGGGCACCGACGGGGTGGACCCCGACAAACCCATCGTCGCCTTCGCGGACGCCGACGGCGAGACGAAGGTGTCCTCGCGGGCGACCGGTCCCCTCGTCGGCCGCGGCGTCGACCTCTCCGCCGTGATGCGCGAGGCGGCCCAGGCGGTCGGCGGCGACGGCGGCGGCCACGACATCGCCGCCGGCGCGACCATCCCGGCCGGCGAGGAGGACGCCTTCGTCGAGGCGGCCGACGACGTGGTCGCCGAGCAACTGGAGTGAGGCTCCCGTGCGGCTCAGTCTCACGGCGCTCGACGGCAACAAGAGCTATACGCGCCGCTGTTCGATGGGGAGACGAATGGACTCGCGTGAGCTGTTCGACCTCGCGTTGGTCGCCCTCGCCGGCCTGCTCGCGTACACGGAGACGTTCGGCTTCGCCGACCCGCGAGCGACTATCGCGGAGATACTCGCCGTCCTCACCACGCTGGACATCCGCGTCTACCTCGTCTTGGGTGGCCTGTTCGGGATGTCCTTCGTCGCGTATCTGGTGGTCTACCTCCCGCGGAAGGACGCCCGCACGACCCGTCCCTGACGCCGAGTCCGGGCCACCTTTATCCTCGGCCGTCCTCGTCCCCGCCAATGACGCAGTTCGACCCCGAGCAGTTCGAGGACAAGTACGCCAACTACTTCCCGGAACTGCAGAAGGCGTACAAGCAGGCCTTCGAGGTGCTGAACGACCGCTACGACTCGGAACTCGTCCACGCCATCGACCAGCAGATTCTCAACGAGTCCGAACCGTTCTACGACGAGGACGAGGGGTTCTACGTCGAACTGCCGGAGAACCCGCGGGACCGACTCACCGCTATCGTCGTCGACGACGAGAAGTTCGAGGTCGTACTGGAGGAGTTCGTCGCTGAAATCGAGTCCCAACTCCACCGCATCTTCGGCGTCGAGGAGTAGTCGCCACACTCGGTGTCGTGTGCCCTCTTCGACCGCTACTTCGTAGCGCCGGAAAGCCCGACCGACTGTTCCACCCGGCGGGGCTTTCCGGTCGGCCGTAGTCGAACTTTCGCCCTCCATAACGAGGGGACACACCCGCGTACTGCTGACCGACATGGGAAGGTTCGTTACCGTCGAACTGTAAGCCGGCGACATGGACCAACGGAAGCCCCCGCAGACGGAGGAGGGCTGGTACGTGTTGCACGACTGCCGGGAAATCGACTGGGACGCGTGGCGGGACGCCCCCCAGCGGGTGCGCGACCGGGCGCTCTCGGAGGGCATCGACTTCCTCTCGGCCTACGAGGCGGTCGAGGACGCGGCGGAGGGCCAGACGGCCGTCTACACCGTGCTGGGCCACAAGGCCGACCTGATGATTCTGCACCTCCGACCGACGATGGGCGACCTCGACGCGGCGGAGCGTCACTTCGAGCAGACGGAGTTCGCGCAGTTCACGGAGCGGGCGTACTCCTACGTCTCGGTGACCGAAGCGTCGGGCTACACCGAGAAGGCCCGCGAGTACTTCGAGGGCGACGTCGACGACGACTCGGGGCTGGCCCAGTACATCCAGGCGCGGCTACACCCCGAGGTGCCCGACGAGGAGTTCGTCTGCTTCTACCCGATGAGCAAGCGCCGGGCCCCCGAGCAGAACTGGTACGACACGTCATTCGAGGAGCGAGCGGCCCACATCAAGCGTCACGGGGACATCGGCCGGGGGTACGGTGGCGACGTGAACCAGATGATATGCGGGTCCATCGCCTTCGACGACTACGAGTGGGGCATCACGCTGTGGAGCGAGGACATGACCAACATCAAGGAACTGTTGACCGAGATGCGTTTCGACCCCTCCACATCGAAGTTCGCGGAGTTCGGGCCGTTCTACGTCGGCCGGCGCTTCGACCCCACCGACTTGCCGGCCGTCCTCGCCGGCCAGCGAGTCCCGACGGACGGCGCGTCGGTCGCGGGCGAGTCGGCGGCCCACGCTGAGGCCGACGGTCACGCCGTCGACGCCCACGCCGAAACAGGCGGAACCCACGCGCACGCCGGCGACGCCGAAGACCGGAGCGGCCCCCACCCGGGGAGCGCGGGCGAGGGGGACCACCCGCACGGCGGCGAGAGCGCCGACGCCGACCATCCGGCGAGCGACGAGGACGAGGACTCGGGTCACGGCGGCGGCCGGCCCGACGTCTCCGGCGACTTCGAGGAGGTAGACGACGCCGCCCAGCGAGTCGGTCGCCTCGGCCTCCACGAGGGGGAGGCCTACGACGCTGGCGATTACGCGCTCGTGTTCCACTCCTCGGCGGACGCCGAGGACATCGTCGACGACGTGGAGGACCTCGCCGAGAGCTTCGACCACTACGACCGGCACGTCACGACGACGGTGCGCGCCCAGAGCGGCCAGACCTACGTCGTCAGCGTCTGGACGGCCAAGGAGGCCGCCGAGACGGCCGCCGGGTTCCTCGGTGACCTCGACGGCGTCGAGGAGCGACTCGGCGGCCAGTTGGGCGACGGCGGCGACGCGGACGACGACGGTGACCACGAACGGGCCGCGGCGTCCTCCCAGTCCATCCGCGAGCAACTCGAAGCCGAGGGCGTCTACGCCGGCCGACCGCACGGCGAGGACGTCTACGCGCTGGTCGTCTACTCCGAGGCCGACCCCGACGAACTGGCCGAGGAGGTGGCGGACCTCCGGAGCGCCTTCGAGCGCTACGACACCCACGTCCGGACGACGGTGTACGCGGACAGCGAGGCGCCACGCGCCTCGGACGCGAGCGGCGACGAGCCGCGAGCCGACCCCGACACCACGGCCGTCGCCTCTCTGTGGGACACCGAGGACGCCGCGGAGACGGCCAGCGAGTACCTCTCGGACCTCCCGCAAGTCGTCCGCCGACAGGGTGAGGGGGACGGGTTCGGGACGATGGGGATGTTCTACACCGTCAAACCCGAGTACCGCGAGGACTTCGTCGAGAAGTTCGACACCGTCGGCGACCTGCTGGCAGACATGGACGGCCACCGCGAGACGGCGCTGCTGGCCAACCGCGACGACGAGAACGACATGTTCATCGCCAGCCGGTGGGACAGCAAGGAGGACGCGATGGCGTTCTTCCGCTCTGAGGCCTTCTCGGATACGGTGAGTTGGGGCCGCGACGTGCTGGCCGACCGGCCGCGCCACGTCTTCCTGGCGTAGCACCGCGACCGAGCGCGGCTTTCGCTCGCGTTTTTCGAGGCCCGCGCCCGCAGCGAGCGACGCGGGTGCGGACGAGATGTCCGGAGTGACAGCGGCGGGACTCACTGGCCGACGACCGCGCCACGTCGGCGTCGCGTCGCGGGGCCGCCGGCCACTCCGTTCGGTCTTCGTCACCGATTTCGATATAAAAACCTGAAATAGTACGTCTGAAGAGTGATTCACACACCTGCCGTCTCCGTGTCTATGTGTGCGGAACTCACACGTACTGCGACGAAACCGAACAATCGACCGGGAGAGCGGCGCGACGTGAACACGGGCACCGCTCGCCCGAAACAGTGAATTGGACCCGGCGACGGGCCGCCGACCGAGCGCCACCGTCTCCCTCTCGAAATGGACGGACTGTCTGAGCTAACCGTGCTATGTGTCTGATTGCTGTCATCAGGGTCGAACACGACAAACTGACGCTGGCACCGACCGTTCGGCGGGTGCCGTCGGTCGACGTACGCGTCGTGACGAACTCGATGACCGACCCGGAGACGGAGATGTTCTTCTTCCTCGTCCGGAGCGAAGCGGGCGAGTTCGAGCACTTCGAATCGATGGTCGAACGGGACGACACCGTCGGGGAACCGACGGTCGTCACCGAGTCCGACACCGCTCGGCTGTACCGGTTCAGACACCTCTCGGACACGGAACTGCTCTCTCCGAAGGTCACGGAACTCGGCGGACTGGTGCTGGAGGCCCGGACGGTCGGTGCGGGGTGGCGGCTTCGCCTGCAACTCCCCGACCGGCGGGCCATCGCCGAACTCTGGGAGTACTGCCGAGCGGAGGGGATAGCGTTCGACCTCCGCCGGATATTCGAGCAACACGAGCTAGGGGCCGACGCCGCGACGGCAGTCAGCGAGCCACAACGTGTGGCGCTCACCGAGGCGTACCGACAGGGCTACTTCGCGGAGCCCCGGGAGACGACCCAAGCCGAACTGGCCGAGCGTCTCGGCGTCTGTCCGACCGCCGTCGGCGGGCGACTCCGGCGGGGGACGCGCCGACTCGTCGAGGACGTCCTCATCGACGAGTAGGCCGCGCCCGCCGGGGACGGCCCGTCCCACTTAAAAGACGTGTCACCTGTGATGAAGCCCCATGCGAGCGTCCGACGTACGTCTGGGTGTATGACGCGCTGGAACACGACACACGACGAGGTAGAGGCCGTCAGCCCAGACATCACCGAGGAGACGAACGCGCTCCCGGCGCGGTACTTCACCGACCCGGCCGTCCACGAGATGGAGAAGGACAAGATATTCGGGGAGTACTGGGTCTACGCCGGCCACGCCAACGCGATACAGGAGCGGGGAGCGTACTTCACCCGGACGGTCGGCGACCGGCAGGTCATCGTCGTCCGCGACGCCGAGGACGAGGTGCGCGCGTTCTTCAACGTCTGTGCGCATCGCGGTTCGAAGATGGTCGAGGACACGCCGATGACCGACCCCGGGAACATGGGACGCATCCGGTGTCCGTACCACATGTGGACCTACGACCTCGACGGCGACCTCACGAGTACGCCCAAGAGCTTCGAGGAGGCGGGGCTCAACCCCGACCTCGAGGACGAGGACGTCTGTGGTCTCGACTCGGAGGCCAACGGTCTCCGCGAGGTGCAGACTGACCGAATCGGGCCGCTCGTCTTCCTCAACTTCGCCGAGGACCCCATGCCGCTGGCCGAACAGGCCGGGACGCTGAAGGACGAACTGGAGGCTCTGCCGCTCGGCGAGTACGAACACGCTGCCCGCTACGTCTCCGAAGTCGAGTGCAACTGGAAGACGTTCGCCGGCAACTACTCCGAGTGCGACCACTGTCACGCCAACCACCAGGACTGGATAACCGGCGTCGAACTGAACGACTCCGAACTAGAAGTGAACGACTACCACTGGATTCTGCACTACACCCACGCCGAGGACGTCGAGGACGAGATGCGAATCCACGAGGAACACGAGGCGAAGTTCTACTACTTCTGGCCGAACTTCACGGTGAACATGTACGGCACCGCCGACGGCTACGGCACGTACGTCATCGACCCCATCGACGAGGGGCGGTTCCAACTCATCGCCGACTACTACTTCCAGTCCGCCGAGATGACCGAGGACGAACGCGAGTTCGTCCGGACGAGTCGCCAACTGCAGGAGGAGGACTTCGAACTCGTCGAACGGCAGTACGAGGGCCTCCAGTCCGGCGCGCTGGCACAGGCCCAACTCGGTCCGAACGAGCACACCGTCCACAAGCTACACCGACTGGCGCAGGAAGCCTACGAGGCCTGAGGAGACATGAGTCGACAGGACTCCGTCCCGTTCATCGCGCGGTGTACGACGGCCGGCGAACGCGTCGAGGCGTCGACGGCCAACGAGGTCGTCGAGTTCTACCGCCGACGGCACCGTCTCACCGGCGCCGACGTCGAGTGGGTGTTCGCGGACCACGAGGCGGTGACGAAGGCCCCGGAGTCGGGGAGCCTCGAAGCCGTTCTCGGAGCCTTAGACGCGTACTTCGAGCGGGGAATCCCGCTCGGTATCATCGCCGCGGCGACGAGCAAACAGGGGTGGACCGTCGGCGAGACGCTCGACGCGCTCCACGAACTCCGGATGGCCGGCGCGCTCTGGGAACCCCGCGACGACCACCTCCGACCGGTCTGACTCGCTGTCGCCGTCCGGGAACTCCACCCACCGCGTCGGGACGAACCGAAGCTATCGGCCATCTCTACCGAGTCAGGGCCGACAACTCCTCTCGACTGCGGTCCCGACGTTCGCCGTCCGACCGTCCAGAACGCGCCCTCGTACAGATTAGCCCGGTCCCTTATCCGCCGGCACGCGCTAGTTTCGACTACGGGATGCTCGCCTCGATCAGACGGAGTAGCGAACGACGGACGACGCCGTTCGGGCCCGACGGACAGCGTGGCGACTGGCTCGAATGCGAACTCTGCGAGGAAGAACACCGGTGTCTCGACCGCTAGGCATCGTCGCCTGCCGGTCCTGTCGGGCGCGGTTCCTGCCGCGGCCGTCGCTGTTGTAATCAGTCGTCGTCTTCAGTCGTCGTCTTGTCGAGGTCTTTCTCGCCGAAATAAATCTCGGCGCCGTCCTGTGCCACCTTCTCGGCGAGGACGGCACACTTGATTCGCATCGGGGAGATGTCGACCCCGAGCATGTCCACGACGTAATCGCGGTCCAGTTCCTCCAGTTCCTCGACGGACATCCCCTGCAGTTTCTCGGTGAGCATCGACGCCGACGCCTGCGAGATGGCACACCCGTCGCCGCGGAAGGCGACGTGCTCGACGGTCTCCTCGTCCTCGCTGAGGACGACGTCCATCCGTATCTCGTCGCCACACATCGGGTTCTCGCCGACGTGCGTGAAGGTGGGGTCCTCGATTTCGCCGGTGTTCCGAGGGTTCTTGTAGTGGTCGAGAATCTGCTGCCGGTACATGTCTGAGCCGCCGATACCCATTGTTGGATTCCGTTACGGTTCTGGCCCGGAAAAGGCTTCCGAGGCTTCGTCCGGCGGCGACTGCGGCCGATTCAGATGTCGTCGTAGGGGCCGGTCTTCGACTCGGCCAGTCGCTCGAACTGAGCGTCGGAGAGGTCCACGGCGGCCGCCGCGAGGTTCTCTTCGAGTTGGTCCACCGTGCGGGCGCCGATGAGCGGCACCGCCACGCTGTCGTGGTGCATGAGCCATGCGAGCGACACCTGCGCCGGGGTGGCACCCTCCTCGTCGGCGACGGCCTGCACCTCGTCGACGACGTGGAAGTTCTCGTCCGTGAGGTAGGACTCCTTCCACTCCTCGCTCCGGCCGGCCGTGGCGTCGGTGTCGCGGTCGTCTCGGTCGTACTTCCCGGTCAGCACGCCCTGCCCCAGCGGACTCCACGGACAGACCCCGAGGCCGTAGTGGTCACACATGTCCAGATAGTCCCCCTCGACCTCGCGGTTCACGAGGTTGTAGCGTGGCTGTGAGACGGTGAACGGCTCCAGTCCCTCGCGCTCGGCGAGTTCGTTGGCCTGTGCGACCCGCCACGCGTTCGGTTCGAACGTCGACGCGCCGAGGTAGTTCACCTTGCCGTCGTCGACGAGGCCGGTGAGCGTCCGCATCAGTTCGCGGGCCGGCGTCTCCTCGTCCCAGCGGTGGATGTACAGCACGTCGAGGTACTCGGTTCCGAGGCGGTCGAGCATCAGGTCGATGTTGCGCCGGATGTGCTTCCGGCCGAGGCCGCGACCGTTCGGGTCGCCCTCGCGGGTCGGCCAGTAAATCTTCGAGGCGAGGACGTACTCCTCGCGGTCCCGGTCTGTGAGCCAGTCGCCTATCCAGTCCTCGCTGTCGCCGCCGCCGTACACGTCGGCGGTGTCGATGAACCGGCCACCGGCCGCCTCGTAGGCGTCGAGCAGTTCGTGGGCGCGCTCCTCCCCGATTTCGAGGGTGCCGTCCTCGGTCTCCCGGCCGAACCGCCACGTCCCGAAGGCGAGTTCGCTGACCGAGAGGCCCGTCTCGCCCAGTCGCACGTAGTCGAGGTCGATGTCGTCGAGTGCCATGCGCCGGGATTCGTGCCTGCGCGGTTTGAATGGTCGGGCGGCGGTACCGTTGGCCGGTGTCTCGCCCGAGGCCCGACTCGCCGTCCGCCGTCCCCACAGTCGGGAGGTCAGTCCGTCTGTCCGGCCGCTCGTTGCTCGGCGCCGTCGGCCGGGTCGGGGGCGGCCCCGCTCTGGCTCACGTACTCGGTGACGAGAATCCAGCCTCGCGAGGTGAGCGCCACCTCCCCGTCGGCGGGCTCTATCAACCTCCGCCGGCGGAGTGCCCGGACCAGCGACGCGGCGGACACCGGCTCGCCGTCGGCCAGCGACTGCGGCCGCATGCGGCCGCGAAGCGAGTAGAGGCGCACGAGCGCCCGGACGCCGACGGGCGGCACGTCGAGGCGACGAACCTCCCGTCTGGTCTCGACGTACCGCCGCTGGAGGTGCCGGCCGAGCAGGTGCTGTACCCGCGGCGGATTGAGCGCGAGGTCCAACGACACCGCCACGCCGTCGCGGACGTACTGGATGTGGATGACCTGCTGTCGGTCGCCCAGCAACTCCTCGGTGGAGCGCCAGAAGTCCACGATGTTCCCCACGTCGAGGTCGAACGGCGCTCTGACCTCGGTGACGCCGACGCGGCCCGGCGCGACGTGGAGCGTCCCGATGTCGTACGTCGCGTCGGTCACGCGCCCGCCGATTTCGGCGGGATGGCGAACGGCCACCTCTTTCCCGTCCAGCAGGCGGCGATACAGCAGGCCGCCGAACGTCGTCAGGGTGTCTTCGTCCGCGCTGACGAACAGCACCTCGCGCCCGCCTTCACGCTCGAATCCGACGGTCAAGACGGTCCCGCTGAATACCGACGCGGCCGCTTGCGGCGGCGGGCCGATTCTGACGTCGAACAGGTTGCCGAGGTCGAGTTCGTCGGCGAACCCCTCGCTCTCGACGCCGAGAGTGTCGGTGCCCAGCGAGAGACGCGTCTCGACGGGCGCGTCGCCGAGCGCGTGACAGAACACCGTCGCCGGGATGTCCACCCTGTTCGACATCTCTCGACAGTCTGTACTTTATCCTACATGATAAATATTCTGAACGTATTCTCACAGACTGAAATGGGACGCGGGGACGGCCGCCACGGTTCGGACTCGGCGCAGTCGTCTAGAGTTCCGTCGAAATCTGTGCCGGGTTTGCCACCCGGGTTCGTCGGCACTACGTGACGCCGTCCGGGCCTTACGCGAACAACTGCCGTGCGTCGTCGATGGCGTCGATTAGCTTGTCGACTTCCTCGCGGGTGTTGTAGACGTAGAAGGAGGCCCGCGCGGAGGCGGCGACGCCGAGTTTGTCGTGCAGTGGCTGGGTACAGTGGTCGCCGGCGCGGATGGCGACGGCGGAGTCGTTCAGGATAGAGGAGAGGTCGTGTGCGTGGACCGAGTCGACGTTGAACGCGACCAGACCGCCGCGTTCCTCGCCGACGGGCGGGCCGTACGTCTCCACGTCGCCCTCCTCGTTCAGGCGCTCCATCGCGTACTGGGCGAGGGCGTCCTCGTGGCGCTTGACGTTCTCCATCCCGATGTCGTCCAGATAGTCACAGGCCTCGGCCAGCGCGATGCCCTGACAGATGGGCGGCGTGCCGGCCTCGTACTTCCAGGGGAGGTCGTTCCACTTCGAGTCCTCGAAGGTGACCTTCTTTATCATCTCGCCGCCGTAGAGGTACGGTTCCATCTCCTCCAGAATGTGTTTCTTCCCGTAGAGGACGCCGATGCCGGTCGGCCCGGCCATCTTGTGCCCGGAGAACGCGAGGAAGTCCGCGTCGATAGCCTCGACGTCGACCGGTCGGTTCGGCACCGACTGAGCGCCGTCGACGAAGATGTAGGCGTCGTGGTCGTGGGCGATGTCCGCGAGTTCGGAGACGGGGTTGACCGTCCCGAGGGTGTTCGAGACGTGGACGACGCTGACCATCGCCGTGTCGTCGCCGATGAGTTCGCGGGCGTGGTCCATGTCCAGCGTGCCGTCCTCCTGTACGCGGATGAAGCGGCAGGTCGCGCCGGTCTTCTTCGCAATCTGCTGCCACGTCACGAGCGAGGCGTGGTGTTCCATCTCCGTCAGCACCACCTCGTCCTCGGGGCCGAGTTCGTTCAGGCCCCACGCGTAGGCGACGAGGTTCTCGCTCTCGGTGGTGTTCTTCGTGAAGACGATTTCTTCGCGCTCCCCGGAGGCGCCGACGAACTCCGCGACGCGGTCGTGGGCGTCCTCGTAGGCGATTGAGGCCTCCTGACTCAACTGGTGGAGGCCGCGGTGGACGTTCGCGTTGGTCGTCCGGTAGTAGTCGGCGATGCACTCGACGACCGGTTCCGGCGTCTGCGTCGTCGCCGCGTTGTCGAGATAGACGACCTGCTCGCCATCGAACTCCCGCTGGAGGATGGGGAAGTCCGCGCGGATACCCTCGACGTCGAGGGCTTCGATATCGGTCTGTCCCATTATCGTGACACACGGGCTGGACGGGCAACTTTCCTTCGGTTCGCCTAAACCTTCGACGAGGGTGGCGTAGTCGCCGTCTACTGTGTGGTTAGTTGCCACAATACAATGCCGACTGTCGGAGAGAGAACGCGCACTATGGGGGACTCAGACGCCGACGAGCGAGGACCGGTAACCCGCGTGGACGCGGAGCGACGCGAACACGGCCACGAGTGGCACGGCCGACGGGACGGCGCTCACGAGCAACCGGAGATGCGCCGACACGAACTGCCGGGCACCGTCCCGGTCGGCGGCTACCGCATCTACCACCACGACGGCCGCTGGCGATACGACGACCGACCGCTGGCGGCGGGAGAGGACCGGGACCTGTTGGTCACCGACGAGTGGTTGACCTACGCCGTCGACGCCCGCGAGGCGGGCCCACACGACCTGACGTTCCGGGTCGCCGCGGCCGACGGGTTCGGCGGCGGCACCGTGGGTATCGCCGTCGACGGGGAGCCGCGGGCACGCGTCACCTTCGACCCGACCGGCGGGTGGGACCGGTGGGGTCAGGTGACGGGGCGGGTGGACCTGTCCCGCGGCCCGCAGACGATTCGAGTGGTGGTCCTCGAAGGCGGGTGGAAACTCGACCGCATCGAGATAGCGTGACTTCAGAGCCAGAGCAACTGCGCGTGACGGGTCCCGTCGACGTCTAGGACGTTCGTCTCGTCGACGAACCCGTGTTCGACGGCGACGTCGACGCTGTCCTCGCCGACGATGTTGGCGACGCTACACCGGGCGAGGCTGTCGACGACCTCGTCCTCGGAGGCGCTGTCGCCGCCGTAGAACTCCTCGTCGACGGTCAGGGAGACCGGCCCGTCCTCGAACGTCTCGCCCATGATGTCTGGGTCACAGACGGAGACGAGCAGTCCCTCGTCGGTTTCGCGCTCGTTGAGTATCATTCCAGCAACTGCTCTTCGGCGTTCTGGCGCATCTCCTCGACTTCGTCGGCCAGTTCCTCGGCCTCCTCGTACTCGCCCAGTTCCTCCAGTCCGCGGGCCTTCTCCTCCAGGACGTCGGCGTTCCGGAAGCCCAGACGGATGGCGTTGTCGAACGCCTCGACGGCGTCCTCGGCGAGGCCGCGTTCCAGCAGGAAGAAGCCGCGGTTGTACCACGCTTCGGCGAACCGCGGGTCGATTTCGACCGCGCGCTCGGCGTGTTCCAGCGCCTGTTCGGAGCGGCCGGACTCCCACAGGGCGTAGGCGAGGTTCGTCTCGGCGGTGGCGGCGTGTTCCGAGTCCTCGTCGTGGTCGAGGGCCTCCTTGTACGCGCCGATGGCGGCGTCCCACTCTTCCAGTTCGGCGTGGGCCGCGCCCTTGTTCGTCCACGCCTCCTGTTCGAGGCGGTCGTCGTCGGTGTACTGCGCGACCCGCTCGAACGTCTCGGCGGCCTGTTCGTGGCGGTTGATGTGCATGTACTCCAACCCGACGTCGAGCAGTTGCTCCGGGTCGATGGCGTCGTTCGAGACGTTCCGCCGGTCGAGCAGGTCCGTGACGACGCGGGAGTCGACGGGGTCGACCTTGTCTGGGTCCACCTCGAACTCCGGGGGTTCGAGGTCGAACCCCTCGTACGGGTCGTCGAACCCTTGCCCCTCGGAGAAGTCGTGCTCCTCGGGCTCTCGGTCTGTCATACCCTCCGATTGACGGTCAGGGCGGTTAAGGGCTACGTCCCGGATTCGTTCCGGCGTGAACCGTCCTCGTCGGGGTCGCTCGACTCGGGGACGAAGACGAGACTCCCGGCCAGATACAGGAGCGCACCGAACGAGATGGCGACGCCGACCGGCGACGCCGTCGACCCGGCGAGGGCGGCGATTACCACTCCGAGCGCCGTGACTACGACGGCGGTACAGCGGCGGACGGTCCGGCGGAGGAGGGCGACGTCGTCCATACCGGTCGGTGTGGGCCCAGCGAGTAAACGGTTCGGTCGCGACCACCCACGACGAAGTGGTCGGCCCGCGTACGGCCGGGCATGGGCAAACGACTGTTCGTCAGCGTCGACCTCGACGGCCTCGAAGACGCCGTCCGCGACGTGCAGGGTCGCTTCGAGGGCGCGTCGGGCCTCCGGGTCACCGACCCCGGACAGGTCCACGTCACGCTGAAGTTCCTCGGCGACACCGACTCCGACCGCGTCGACGACCTCACGGCCGAACTCGAACGGGCGGTCGAAGACAGCGGCGTCGAACCGTTCGAGGCCCGGTTCGGCGGCCTCGGCGTCTTCCCGTCGCTCGACTACATCAGCGTCGTCTGGGTGGGGGTCCGCGAGGGCCACGGCGACGCCGAACTGACGGCGCTCCACGAGGCCATCGAGGACCGCACCGTCGCCATGGGCTTCGACCCCGAAGACCACGACTTCACCCCCCACGCCACCGTCGCTCGGATGGACCACGCCGGCGGGAAGGCGCAGGTCCAGCGTGTCGTCGAGAACGAGGACCCCGACGTGGGCCGGTTGCAGGTCGACGAGGTTCGCCTGACAGAGAGCGTCCTGCGGGAAGACGGGCCGGCGTACAGTACTGTCGAGCCGATTATACTATGACGACGCTCGACGGACTCTAGGCCGACCGAAAAACAATCAGGTTCGTGATAATTGTTATAGGGACGAGTCGCTTAGCTCCGATATGGTCGCCTTCGAGAACGTCGCTTTCGTCTTCGTCGCCGGTCTCCTCACGGCGTTAGCGACGGGCCTCGGCGCGATTCCGTTCTTCCTGGTCGAAGAGTTCTCGGACCGCTGGAACGTGGTCCTGTGGGGACTTGCGTCCGGCATCATGGTCTCCGCGTCGCTGTTCGGCCTCGTCCGCGAGGGCCTCGCCTACGGCGGCGCTCTCCTCCTCGTTCCGGGCGTCCTCGCGGGCGTCCTCCTCGTCGAGGGTGCGGACCGCGTACTGGACGACGTCGACCACAACCCGAAGCAGTTCGAACAGGCGGACTACAAGAAACTCCTGCTCATCCTCGGCATCCTCACCGTCCACAGTTTCCCGGAGGGCGTCGCCGTCGGCGTCTCCTTCGCCGAACTCGGTCTGGAGGGGGTCGCGCCGGGTGAGACGCTCCTCGTCGCGGGGACGGCCGTGCCGCTACTGGCGGTGTTCATGACCGTCGCCATCTCCATCCACAACGTCCCCGAAGGCACCGCCATCGCCATCCCCCTCCGGTCGCTCGGCGTCAGCGAGTGGCGGATGGTCTGGTGGGCCGTCTTCTCTTCGCTCCCGCAACCGCTGGGGGCGGTCGTCGCCTACTACTTCGTCACGCTGGCCAAGCAGTTCCTCCCCTTCGGCTT
Organism: Haloarcula sp. H-hyl6; assembly: GCF_056934455.1. NCBI lineage: Archaea > Methanobacteriati > Methanobacteriota > Halobacteria > Halobacteriales > Haloarculaceae > Haloarcula > Haloarcula sp. H-hyl6. Next base: position 2,199,262 of record NZ_JBRIIK010000001.1, on the reverse strand, counting down.
CGGGTTCGCCGCCGGCGCGATGGTGTACCTCGTCGCCACCGAGTTCGTCCCCGAGGCGCTGGAGTACGGTGAGAACCTGCGCGGCGGCGGACGGTGGGAACTCACCGCCGGCGTCGCTGTCGGCGTACTGGCGATGGTTCCCCTCGCGTTCGTCTAGAACGGCGTCCGCTTCCGGATGACTTTCAGGTCGACGAACGCCGTCAGCGGGTCGTCGTACTCCCCGACTCGCGTCTCCATCCGGTAGTTCGAGTGGTCTACCGCGAAGAAGTACGGACCGGCCATCGTCACCGACTCGCGGTTCCCGCCGTCGGTCGTCGACGCCTCGTAGAGGTCAGAGTTCTCCTTCGGGAGCGCCGTCTGGCTGAACTCCGGGTGGCCCGGCGGCGTCTCTTCGGGGTCACGGCCCTTGATGTAGGCGTCGTAGGCCGCGAACGCCGCCTCGTCGGCGAAGAAGTACACGTCGAACGGCGTCTCCGACCGGACGATGTACTCGATGGCCCCGCCCGACTCCGAGAGGTCGGGTATCGACTCTTTCACCCACGCCGTCCCCGGGCCGACGGTAACGTCCTGCTGGACGCTCACGATGACGTCCCCGCCGCCCCCCAGACAGCCACTCCCGACGGCCGTCAGCCCTGTGCCAAGCGTCTGCAGTACCGACCGGCGCTTCATCGATTGAACCTCGCCGATTTCCCCACTTAGTTCTACGCGCCCGCTTACAAGCCCTGATAACGCCGGTCAGCGAACCGGTCCCGCCACACGGCGCGGCCGGAAAAGGAAGGAATTTAAGTCGTGGCGCGGAACACACGGGACACCATGAGTAAGAAGTCGAAGGCCAAGAAGAAGCGTCTGGCCAAACTCGACAACCAGAACAGCCGCGTGCCGGCTTGGGTCATGCTCAAGACCGACCGAGAGGTCCAGCGCAACCACAAGCGTCGCCACTGGCGGCGGAACGACACTGACGAATAATGAGCGCCGGTGATTTCGAGGAGCGCGTCGTCACGATTCCGCTCCGAGACGTCCGAGCCGAACCGAAGCACAAGCGCGCCGACAAGGCGATGACGCTCGTCCGCGAGCACCTCGCCCAGCACTTCTCCGTCGAGGAGGGGGCCGTCCGCATCGACCCCTCCATCAACGAGACGACGTGGGCCAAGGGCCGGTCGAGTCCGCCGAGTAAGCTTCGCGTGCGCGCCGCCCGATTCGAGGAAGAGGGCGAAGCAGTCGTCGAAGCCGAGACCGCGGAATAACGTTGCTCCGCGCGGCGTTCTCTGGGTCGTCGTACGTCGGTGTCTTCGCCCGTGCGACCGACGACTGTGTGTTGGTCCGCCCCGACGTAGACGAATCGCTGCGGGCGGACCTCGCTGACGAACTCGAAGCCCCGGTCGTCCCGACGACGGTGGGCCACTCGGCCACCGTCGGGGCGCTCGCCACCGGGAACGAGAACGGCCTGCTCGTCTCCTCGCGGGTCCGGGAGGGGGAAATCGAGCGCATCCGAGACGTCGCCGACGTGCCGGTGACAGAACTGCCGGGCCGCATCAACGCGGCCGGCAACGTCGTCTGCTGTAACGACGCGGGCGCGTACGTCCACCCGGACCTCTCCCGGGAGGCCGTGCAGGCGGTGCGGGACGGCCTCGACGTGCCGGTCGAACGCGGCGTCATCGCCGGCGTCAACACGGTCGGCACCGCGGCCGTCGCCAACAACAGCGGCGTCCTCTGTCACCCGAAGGCGACCGACGGCGAACTGGACGCGCTGGAAGACCTGTTGGGCGTCCCCGCCGACATCGGGACCGTCAACTACGGCGGACCGCTGGTCGGGTCGGGCCTCGTCGCCAACGACTACGGCTACGTCTGTGGCTCTGACACCTCCGGCCCGGAACTGGGCCGCATCGACGCGGCGCTGGGCTACATCGACTGAGGCCGCTTTCTCCCGCCGTTCTCGACGGTCGCCGCCGTTCGTCCGCCGTCAGGACGGATGCTGGTGGCTGAGGCGCTCGGCGACGACGCCGGGTACCGGCGTCCCACAGTCGTCACACGACCACGTCCGGGCGGTTCCACCCCGTTCCCGCCGCAGGTCCTGTCTGTACCGCAGGGTCGCGCCGCAGACGCACCGGTAGGTCGTTCCACCCATATCGACCGGTAGGACCTCCACCGGCGTAAATATCGTCGCCGAACGCGGGACATAGTCAAACGTTAACACGAACGCGCCCGTACTGGCAGACATGGTTCGCAGAGAGCCAACGGTGGAACCGGTGAACCGCCTCGTCTGCCGTCGGTGCGAGTACGAGACCGACGTTCTCAGACCGTCCTGTCCGGAGTGCGGTGGGGACATGATTTACGCCGCAAGCGCCGAGTGAGGTTCGCCGAGGGCGACGCCCTCACAGCGACGCCAGCGTCGCCGCGTTCAGCGCGACGACCACCAGCGAGACGAGTGCGAACGCCGCGAGGACGGCCGTCGCCCGTCGGTCGTCGAGAGCGGCCCAGAGGACCACAACGACCACGAGTGCGCTGAACTTCAGCAGGCCGATACCGGGGGTGCCGTACGTCTGGATGAACGCCCGGGCGACGGCGTTGCCCTCCGTGAGACCCCGTTCGAGGCCGACCATGGTGGTCACGATGTCGAACAGCGACGCGAGGACGACCACGGTCCACAGCACCGCGTGGGACTCCGAGAGCTGTCGCTCAACGGGCAATCGCCCCGCTCCGGTAGCCGCCGACGAACGGTCTCCTCCCATCGGGTACGTCGTAGGTACGGGCAGGAGATAAATCCCGCCCGGTCTGGGCCGCACCGGTGGGTCCGCGACTCGCGGTCCGGGGGCCCGCGCCGAATCTTAAAGGGAAGATACTTCCCTCTCCTGCCCGCATCGACTGGTATGAGCACGTACACTGTCCGCGGTAGCTTCCCGGCCCGCGACGGGCCGCAGGAGTTCGAGACGGAGGTCGAGGCACCCAACGAGAGCGTCGCCGAGGAGCGCATCTTCAGCAACCTCGGGTCCCAGCACAACCTCAAGCGCACCCAGATCACCATCGACGAGGTGGCAGCATGATGGGTGGCGGTGGCGGCGGCGGCGGTCAGATGCAGCAAATCTCCCAGGAAATCGAGCAGATGGACCAGGAGATAGAGGCCATCGAGCAGGAAATCGAGAGCCTCCGCCAGGAGAAGACCGAGGCCGACGAGGCCATCGAGGCCATCCAGACGCTCGAATCCGGGTCCACGGTGCAGGTCCCGGTGGGCGGCGACGCCTACATCCGCGCGACCGTCGACGACATCGACGAGGTCGTCGTCTCGCTGGGCGGCGGCTACGCCGCAGAGCGCGACCAGGAGGGTGCCGTCAGATCGCTGGAGACGAAGAAGGAGACGCTGGACGACCGCATCGAGGACCTCCAGTCCGAAATCGCCGAAGTCGAGACCGAGAAGGAGGAACTCGAACAGCAGGCCCAGCAGATGCAACAACAGCAGATGCAGCAGATGATGCAACAGCAGCAGGAAGAGCAGAGCGACGACGAGTAAGGCCGCCATGTTCGACGGACTGAAGGACAAACTCAGCGGCTTCACCAGCGACGTCGAGGAGGACGTCGACGAGGAGGCCGTCGAGGAGGAACCCGAGGGTGGCGAACCCGAGTCGGAGAGCGCCGAGGCCGTCGAGGAGCCGTCGGTCGACGCCGACGCCGAGGCGCACACCCCCGAGGGCGGTCCCGGCGAGGAGACGGTCGAACCGACAGCCGACGCGGCCGCGTCACCGGAGACGACGGCCGACGTCGACACCGCCGCCGCGGAACCGCCGGGACAGGTCGAGGACTCCGACGACGAACCGGCCCCGGAAGGCGGAGACGGCGACGAGACGGCCGACGACGGCGACGAGGGCGGTCGTAGTCTCACCGAGCGAGCCAAGCTAATGGCTACGGGGAAGACGGTCATCGAGGAGGAGGACCTCCAGAAACACCTCGACGACCTCGAACTCGCCCTGCTGTCGAGCGACGTGGAGATGAACGTCGCCAACGAGATTCTGGCCGGCGTCGAGGAGAACCTCACCGGTCAGACCCGCCGCCGCCTCTCCAGTACGGGCAACCTCGTCCGGGACGCGCTTCGAGAGGCGCTGTACGACGTCATCAGCGTCGGCCAGTTCGACTTCGACGAGCGCGTCCAGCAGGCGGACAGTCCGGTCGTCATCGTCTTCACCGGCGTCAACGGCGTCGGGAAGACGACGACCATCGCCAAGATGGCGAAGTACTTCGAGGACCGCGGCATGTCGACGGTGCTGGCCAACGGCGACACCTACCGCGCCGGCGCGAACGAGCAACTCCAGAAGCATGCCGAGAACCTCGGGAAGAAGATAATCACACACGAGCAGGGCTCGGACCCGACGGCCGTCGTCTACGACGCCGTCGAGTACGCGAAGGCCAACGACGTGGACGTGGTACTGGGCGACACCGCCGGTCGCCTCCACACCTCGGACGACCTGATGGCCCAACTGGAGAAGATAGACCGGAACATCGACCCGGACATGACCATCTTCGTCGACGAGGCCGTCGCCGGGCAGGACGCGGTCAACCGCGCCCGCGAGTTCGACGACGCCGCCGAGATAGACGGCGCAGTCCTGACGAAAGCCGACGCCGACCCGCAGGGCGGCGCGGCCATCTCCGTGGCCCACGTCACGGGGAAACCCATCCTGTTCCTCGGGACCGGGCAGGGCTACGACGACCTCGAACCGTTCGACCCGGAAGAAATCGTCGACAGCCTGTTCGACGAGTAACGGGCACGGCTTCCCGGCATTATTCTCCCCTACTGCCGACGCTGAGCGCTCGGTAACGGTCTGGGTATGGGACCAAGTGACAGACGGAAGCGGAACCCCGGCCAGCCAATTTCCGGCAACATTGTCCGCGTCGGGCGAGGTGGGGCCGTATTCGCCGCCACGGGCGCGTTGATTGCCCGTGGTGTCGTGTGGCACAGTACGACCCCACGAGGTGGCTATCCCATGAACACAGTCGAACGCTGGAAACAGGAGAAACACCCGCTCGACGTCGTCGAGGACGTCAAACGCTACGCCGACGCGGAGATGACCTTCGAAGAGATAGCGGCCGCGGCCGGCGACGGTGAGTGGGAACGGCTGAAGTGGGCGGGACTGTACGCCCACGGCCGGCAGGACGGGTACTTCATGTTGCGGACGAAGGTGCCCGGCGGCCGCCTGACGCCCGAACAGGCCCGCGTCGTCGGCGAGGTGGCCGACGAGTTCGCCACCGCACCGGCCGAGTACGGCGGTGACGAGCAGAACCCCGTCTGGGGCGACGCCTTCCTCGACGTCACGACCCGTCAGGACGTCCAGATGCACTGGATAGAAGTCGAGGACATCCCCGAGATATGGGCCCGCTACGACGAGGTGGGCCTGACGACGATTCAGGGGTGTGGTGACTCCGCGCGCAACGTCCTCGGGTGTCCGGCGGCCGGCCTGCACGACGGCGAGTGCTTCGACGCCCAACCCGTCGTCGACGCCGTCTCCGACTACTTCACCGAGAACCGCGAGTACGCCAACCTCCCGCGGAAGTTCAAGATGACCATCACCGGGTGTCGGGCCGACTGCGCCCAGTCCCAGATAAACGACGTGGGCCTGACGCCCGCGGAACGCGAGGTGGACGGTGCGCCGCAGTACGGCTTCCACGTTCGCGTCGGCGGCGGCCTCTCGGACGGCCCACGGATGGCCTCGAGCCTCGACGTGTTCGTCCCACCCGAGGACGCCGTGGAGTTCTGCCGGGCCGTCGCACAGACGTTCAAGGAACTGGGTGACCGGCACAACCGCGGGGTCTGCCGGATGCGCTACCTCGTCGAGCAGATGGGCCCCGAGACGTTCGAGGAAGCCGTCCGGGACCGCTGTACCGTCGCCCTGCCCACTCGCGGGACCGACCTCACGGAGGGGTATCGTGGCGACCACGTGGGCGTCCACGACCAGCGCGAAGACGGCCTGAAGTACGTCGGCTTCAACGTCGTCGCCGGGCGGATGGGCGGCGACGAGTTCGCTGCGGCGGCCGACGCCGCCGAGGTGTACGGGACCGACGAGGCGTCCATACGGCTCGCGACCGACCAGAACTTCCTCGTCACCCACGTTCCCGAGGCGAACCTCGGCGACCTTCTGAACGAACCGTTCGCGCGCAACTACCGCCCCGACCCCGGCCCGTTCTCCCGCGGGGCCGTGGGCTGTACCGGGTCGGAGTTCTGCAACTACGGCATCATCGAGACGAAACAGCGGGTCCGCCGGTGGGCGAAGGCCCTCGACAGGCGTGTCGACGTCCCCGACGACGTCGACGTGGTCCGGATGCACATGTCCGGGTGTTCGGCCTCCTGCGCTCAGCCACAGATAGCCGATATCGGCTTCCGCGGCGAGACGGTACAGATAGCCGACCCCGAGCGGACCACCAACGAGGAAGGCGACGCCATCGTGGAGGGGATGGACTTCGGCCTCGGCGGCAGTCTCGGCTCCGACAACGAGTTCCTCGATTGGGTCGAACACGCCGTCCCCGCCGACGCCGTGATTCCGGCGCTCGAAGAACTGTTCGAGCGGTACGCCGCCGAGCGCGAGGACGGCGAGCGCTTCTACGCGTGGTGTCGCCGTATCGACAACGACCGTCTGCGGTCGATTATGCGACGGGCCGACGCCAACGTCGCCGGCGGCGTAGCCCGCGACGACGGCGCACGCGAGGAGGTGGCCGACGATGACTGAGCGCGAGCGAGACGACGTACAGGTCGCCCCCGCCGACGCCGCCCCGGAACTCGTAGAGCCGTCTCGTCCCCGCGCGGAGGGTGACGACGACGACCGCCGCCTCGTCACCGACGGCGGCCGCGACACCGGGCCGTTGCCGGGCGTTCCGTCGACAGATTCGAACGACACCGGGTGTGGGTGCGGCGACTCGTGTGGCTGTGGCGGCCACGACGAGACCGTCCGACCGGACGGCGGTGCGGCGGCCAGCAACGTCGACGAGCAGGGCAAACTCGAGCCCGTCGAGTTCACGCCGCCCGCCGAGGGCGTCAGTCAGGACGTCGAGAGCGGGCAACCGGACGAGCGCGTGAACGTCCCCGACGGCGCGGACCTCGATACCCCGGGGTACGGCATCCGCGCCGAGATGAGCGACGTCAGCGAACCCGACGGGAAGACGTGGTTCATGGAGCTCGACGAGGCAGTTATCCAGGCCGACCGCTGCATCCAGTGTGGCACCTGTGTCGCCGCCTGCCCGAGCGACTCCATCGGCGTCGGCGAGGACGACCTGCCGAAACTGGTCAAGATGTGCACCGGGTGTTCGCTGTGCTGGGACGTGTGCCCGCGCGGCGGCCTGCGCTACGAGCGACAGTGGAAGATTACCGGCGGCGAGGACAACGTGAAAGGTGCGGGCGACCCCATCACTGAGTTCTCGGCGAAGGTCGAGGAGGACTGGCGCGAGAACGCTCAAGACGGCGGCCTCGTCACGTCGATTCTCTGTCACCTGTTGGAGGCAGGCGAGATAGACGGTGCGCTCGTCGCCACCGAGAGCGACGAGGAGACGTGGAAGGCCGAGTCGTTCCTCGCGACGACGCCCGAGGAGTGCATCGAGAACGCCGGAAGCTTCTACAACCAGACGCTGGCGCTGGGCAATCTGGACCTCTCGCGGTGGGCACACAAACTCGACGTCCCGCTCTCGGAGGCGTCGCTCGCCCTCGTCGGCACGCCCTGTGAAATCGAGGGCATCCGCGCCCTGCAGGACTTCGAGTGGGACTACGCGGCCCAAGAGGACGGCGTCCGCGCCGTCGACTACACCATCGCCCTGATGTGTACGAAGAACTTCAACTACTACTCGCTCGTCGGCGAGCAACTGGCCGAGAAGCGGGACGTCCAGCCCGAGGACATCGGCAAACTCGACGTCCTCGACGGCGAGATGCGGGTGTACGACCACGACGGCGACCCCATCCTCGTCGAGGACGTCGAGGCGTTCCACGACGCCGCGCTCAAGGGCTGTGACGAGTGTGCCGACTTCACGGGCTACTGCGCGGACCTCACCGTCGGGTCCGTCGGGTCCAGCGACGAGTACTCCTCGGTCATCGTCCGGACCGAACAGGGCCTCCGAGCGTGGGAACTGACCGAACCGGACCTCGACTACCACGATTTGGAGGACCGGAGCGCCATCGGCGGCCTCCAGAACTGGGACAAGAAGAAGGCCTTCGAGTCGCTGGAGCGGCCGTTCGACCCCGACGCGCCGCGGTTCATCGACTACGCGGACCACGCCGAGCAGTACGGCACCGAACTGCACCCCCACGAGGCCGACCACTGACGCTACCGTTCGGGTTCGAGACCGCTCCCCACGGTCGCGCTCTCGCTATGCTCCGCGGTTTCGCTCCACTCCCCGCTCCACCGAGGGCCGCGCTCCTTGCAGTCGCGCGCCCCTCGCTACCGCTCACGGGTCGTTCCTCCCCGTTCGCGTTCGAGGTTCCTGCGGAACCTCGCTACTCCCGCGCGGCCTCGACGGCCTCGACGAACTCGGCGGCGCTCTCGCGCACCTGGTCCATGTCGTCGTTCTCGATGGCCTCGTAGTCGACCAGCGCGGACCCGGCCCCGACGGCGACGGCGCCCGCGTCGAAGTACTCTGCGACGTTGTCGGTGGAGACGCCGCCGGTCGGCATGATGGGCACGTCGCCGAGCGGTCCCTGAAGTGCGCCGATGTGGCCCGGGCCGACGGTGGAGGCGGGGAACATCTTCAGGATGTCCGCGCCCGCTTCCATCGCGTCGGCGGCCTCGCTGGGCGTCATCACGCCGGGGACGCAGACGACGCCCTCGCGGTTGCAGACGTCGACGACGTCCTCGTTGAGGTTCGGGGCGAGGACGAACTCCGCGCCGGCCTCGATGACGTTGCGCGCGGCGGCGGCGTCCATCACGGTGCCGGCACCGATGACGGCGTCGGTGCCCTCGAGTTCCTTGTCGACGGCCGCTATCATGTCCGAACAGCGCTTGGCGTCGGCGGTGAGTTCCAGCGCCGTGACGCCGCCCTCGTGGACGGCCTTCGCCACGTCGACCATCTTCTCCTCGGGGATGCCGCGGAGGACGGCCGTGACGCCGCTGTCTACGAGTTGCTGCTGGACTGCCTGTTTGCTCGTCATAGGCGACGGTGCGCGGGCAGGGGCCAAAAGCGTAGGTGAAAGGCGTCAGTCCTCGGCCTTGGGGTCGTACGGCAGGGCGATGTCCGTCTTCGGCGCGCCGACGCCCAACACTCGAACCGACGCGTCGGCGTCCTCGGGGACGAACGCGCGGTGTGGACTCTCGGGTTCGGCGACGAACACCTCGCCGGCGGGCACGACGAACTCGCCGTCTGGCGTCTCGACGTGAAGCGTCCCCGAGAGGACGTAGAACAGCTCTTCTCGCTGTTCGTGGTAGTGGTACGTCCGGGGCAGTTGCTCGCCGGGGGCCATCTCGTAGGTGGCGGCGTGGAGTGCGTGGAGTTCGGCCGCGTCGGAGATGCCCCGTCGGTCACAGGGGTAGTCCTCGGTCTCTGGGAGGTCGTCGGGGTCGAGGTGGTGGTAGCCCATAGCGACTGTGGGGACGGCGGCGGGCAAAAGGGTGGTCACCCGAACAGCCAGACCAGCACCGAGAGCGTCCCGAGCGAGGCGACGGTGGTCGCGAAGACGTTCAGCGACGCGAACGCCTCGTCGCCGCCGAGTTCGTTCGTGTAGACGTACGTCGAGACGGCCGTCGGGACGCCCAGCATCACGACGGCGGCCCCGAGTGCGGTCGGGTCCAACCCGAGCGCGGAGAACACCGCCCACGCGAGGACGGGCATCCAGACAACCTTCAGCGCGACGACGCCCGTGCTCTCGCTCAGCGCCGACAGCGAGAGGTCCGTATCGAGGGTGCCGCCGATACAGACGAGCGCCAGCGGCAGGGCCAGCGCCGAGACGGATTCGAGGCCCGTGAGGACCGGACCCGGCACGCCGACGCCGGCGAGCGACGCGAGGACGCCGGCCGCCAACGCGACGAGGACGGGATTGGTGAGCAGTTCGCGGAGTTCCCCCGCGAGCGACGCCTCGCTGTCGTTGAGTCGCACGAGCAGGAAGACGGTGATGGGGACGGTGCTCAACGACCCGACGCCGAGGACGACGCTGGCGACGGCGGCGGCCTCGCCTCCGAGCGTGGCGGCCACCAGCGGGAGGCCGAGAAAGCCCATGTTCCCGTGGTAGGACTGGACCACGGCGACGCTCCGGCGGGCGTCGCTGTCGTGGTCGCGGTGGACGACCCACCCGACGGCCACGGTCAGCGCCAGTACCAGCCAGAACCCGCCCAGCAGCGCCGGCGAGACCAGTTCGCCCAGCGGCCGGTCGTACGTCGAGGCGAACACGAGCGCCGGGAGGGCGACGTAGAACGCGACCCCGGTCAGCAGGCTCGTCCGGTCCTCGTCGAGGACGCCGACGCGGCGCAGGCCGACGCCGGCGGCGAGGAAGGCGAGCATGTAGGTTAGCTGTCCGAGGACGGCCATATCGGTTCCAGCCGGTTGGCCCTCTTGTCCCTTTCGTCACCGCCGTGGCCCCGACTCCCGGTGACAACAAGCCTTTACCCGTGCGGTCGCGTACCTCGGGCCAACAATGGTACTCGACGATTTGGGGAGTTCCCTGCGGGGGACTCTCGACGACCTCCGCGGGAAGTCCCGCATCTCCGAGGAGGACATCGAGGACGTCGTCAAGGAGATACAGCGGTCGCTGTTGCAGGCCGACGTCGACGTCTCGCTGGTACAGGAGCTCTCACAGAACATCAAGTCGCGCGCGCTGGACGAGGAACCGCCGGCCGGCACCACGCCGCGTGACTGGGTGCTGCGCATCGTCTACGAGGAACTGGTCGACCTCGTCGGCGAGTCGACGGACCTCCCCCTCGAAGAGCAGACCATCATGCTCGCCGGTCTCTACGGGTCGGGGAAGACCACGACGGCGGCGAAGATGGCGTGGTGGTTCTCGACGAAGGGCCTCCGTCCGGCCGTCATCCAGACGGACACCGACCGCCCCGGCGCGTACGACCAGGCGAAGGAGATGGCCGACCGCGCCGAAGTGGAGTTCTACGGCGACCCCGACGAGAACGACCCCGTGACGATTGCCCGCGAGGGGCTCGAAGCCACGAAGGACGCCGACGTCCGCATCGTCGACACGGCGGGTCGTGACGGCCTGAATCAGGAACTCATCGAGCAGATAGAGCGCATCGAAGCCGAGGTGAACCCGGACCGGAACCTCCTCGTGCTGGACGCGGCGATGGGCCAGAGCGCGAAGAGTCAGGCGGCGGACTTCCAGGAGGCCATCGGCATCGACGGCGTCGTCATCACGAAACTCGACGGGACGGCGAAAGGTGGGGGCGCACTGGCGGCCGTCGACGAGACGGACTCGACCATCGCCTTCCTCGGGTCCGGTGAGACGGTCAAGGACATCGAGCGCTTCGAGCCCTCGGGGTTCATCTCCCGACTGCTCGGGATGGGCGACCTGAAGCAACTGACCGAGCGCGTCGAGCGGGCGATGGAGGAGACGGGCGAAGAGGAGGAGGACTGGGACCCCGAGGACATGCTGGAGGGCCAGTTCACCCTCAAGGACATGCGCAAGCAGATGGAGACGATGAACAACATGGGGCCGCTCGACCAAGTGATGGACATGATTCCGGGGCTGGGCGGCGGACTGATGGACCAGTTGCCGGACAACGCCATGGACGTCACCCAAGAGCGGATGCGGGACTTCGAGGTCATCATGGACTCGATGACCGAGGAGGAACTGGAGAACCCCCGAGTGGTCGGCCAGTCCCGGACCGAGCGCATCGCTCGCGGGTCCGGCAAGCCAGAGGAGCGCATCCGCGAACTGCTCCAGCAACACAAGCAGATGGAGCAGATGCTCAAGCAGTTCCAGGGGATGGGCGACGGCGACATGGAGCGCATGATGAAACAGATGCAACAGGGCGGCGGCGGTGGCGGCATGGGCGGCATGGGCGGCGGCGGTCCCGGCCCGTTCTGAGCGCCCCAGTCGCGAAGTCCGGCAATCGGCGGTTCTCGGTCACTGAGACCACGCTGACGGCTTAATGGCCCGTCGACCGTACCTTCGAGTATGTACGAGATAGTCGTCGGCATCGACCGGAACGAACGGCGAGCGCGCACACAGGCGACCGAACTCGTCGCGATGCCGCTGGACCACGAGGAGACGCACGTGACGCTGGTCCACGACTTCGAGACGAACCCCGAGGCGGGGACGGTGACGCAAGTCGCGGCGGTCCGACGGGCCCGGGAGGTGCTGGAGGAGGCCGGCGTCGACGTCTCCCTAGAGGGGACGAGCGGCGACCCGGCCGAGGCACTGCTCGACGTGGCCGAGAAGCGAGACGCGGACCTCCTCGTCGTCGCCGCTCGCAAGCGGACGCCCGCCGGGAAGGTGCTGTTCGGGAGCGTCACGCAGGGCGTCCTCCTCGGGACGGACCGGCCGGTGATGGTGTGTGGCGGCGAGCGAGCGTAGCGGCTACGCACTCGGGTGGCCGTAACAACAGCCACGGGCGTTCGCTGGGTCGGCGAACGCGGCCCGCGTCACTCGTCGGCGTCGGCCCGCGTCACTCGTCGGCGTCGGCCCGCGTGCGGGCGGCCTCGTTCTCGTTGAATCCCTCGACGACGGCCTCGAGCGCGGCCGAGGCCCCCACGCCGGCGTGAGCGACCATCGGCGAGACGCTCACTTCGCCGTCGACCAGCGAGCGGCGGTCGCTCCCGACGGGGTAACGCTCGCGCAACCGTTCGCGGTCGACCACGTCGAACGGGTTCTCCCAGCCGACCGTGTCGGGCCAGACGACGTCACGGAGGGCGATGTCCCCTTCCGTGCCGGTGTTGGCCTTCTCGTCGACGTCGTCCTCGGGGTCGTGGTCGACGGCGAGGTCGTAGTCCGTCAGCGGGTCGGTCACCCGCATCTGCGGGTCCGGTTCGTCGACGGGGACGTTCACGTTCAGCAGGTCGGCGTCGCCGAAGGTGTCCCCCGAGAGGGTGCGGACGACGAGTTCCGTGGTCACCCGCGCGGGTCGGTCGTAGTCGTAGTTCTCGGGCGGCGAGGGGAAGAGGTCCGTCGAGTGGTACGCCGAGACGGCGATGCCCGGCACGCCGAGGAACCCGGCCTCGACGCAGGCACCGACGGTGCCGGAGCGCCCGACGACGTAGTTGCCGGTGTTGGGGCCATGGTTACACCCCGAGACAACGAGGTCGAAGTCGGTGTCGAGGCCGCGGAGGCCGTAGGCCACGCAGTCCGCGGGCGTCCCGTCGAGCGCGTACCCCCACGGGTGGGACTCGCGGGCGGTCCGGTGGCTCCGCGTCCGGCCGACGCCGCTCTGGTTCTCGGTGGGCGCGACGACGGTGACGTCCGCGACAGCGGTCAGTTCCTCGTAGAGGCTGGCAAGCCCCGACGCGTCGATGCCATCGTCGTTCGTCAGGAGGACCCGTGGCTCGTCCATCGGAATGTGGGTTCGAGCGTGGCGTGGTGAACGCTTCGGTCCGCCGCCGCGCCGACCGAGCGACCGGGCGGCGAACACCCCTCTTTTTGCGAGTGGGGCCGGTTGCATCCAACAATGACCGTCCGCGAGGTGGCCGTCGAGGCCTATCGGGAGTCCATCCCGGTGTTGCTGCTCAGCGCGGCGGGAGGGCTCTTCGCGGGCGTCGTCCTCGGAGGGATGGACGCGGAACTGGAACAGGTCGCGGGGTTGCTCGTTCTGGTGCCGGCGCTGTTGGCCACGCGGGGGAACGTCTACGGGTCGCTCGGTGCCAGACTCGGCTCTGCACTCCATCAGGGGCTGGTCGAACCCCACTTCTCGCTGGCCGACGAGCGAGTCAACGCGGCCGTGGCGGGAGCGCTGGCGAACGGCGTCCTCGTCAGCGGGGTGGCGGCGGTGCTGGCCGTCGCACTGCTGGTGGCGCTGGGGCGTCCCTCCGCCCCGCTGATGACGCTGGTGGGCATCGCGCTCGTGGCCGGCCTCGTCTCGGGCGTCCTCCTCACCGTCGCCGTCGTCTCCGTCGTCTTCGTCGGCTACCGGTGCGGGCTGAACCCGGACACGCTGGCCGGTCCCGTCGTGACGACCACCGGTGACGTGGTGGGCATCGCGACGCTGTTGGGTGCGACGCGACTCGTCCTCGCGCTGGGAGGGGCCTGACGTGGCCGCGTCCGAGTGGACGGTCCGGGGTATCGTCCGCCGGATGTTCCCGGTGCTGGTCGTCCTCACGGCCATCGAACTCGGGAGCGGCCTCGTCCTCGACACCTTCGAGTCGACGCTGTTGCGCTACCCGTCGCTGCTCGTCCTCGTCCCCGTCACGATAGGGATGGCCGGCAATCTCGGGAGCATCCTCGCGGCCCGCCTCTCGACGGCGTTCCACCTCGGCCTGCTCTCGTTCGACCCGACGGACGACCGACTGGCGGGCAACGCCCTCGCAATCGTCGCGCTCGCCGTCACCGTCTTCCCGCTGGTCGGCGCCGGCGCGTGGGCGGTGCAGGCCGTCCTCGGGGGCGTCCGCCTCTCGCTCCCGATGGTGGTCGCCGTCGCCCTCACCAGCGGGGTCACGCTCGCGGCGCTCGCCATCGCCGTCACGACGCTGACGACGTACGCCGCCTACCGGTTCGAACTGGACCCCGACGACGTGGTCATCCCCGTGGTGACGAACGTCTGTGACGTCCTCGGGGTGTTGGTGCTGTTCGGCGCGGTGCGACTGCTGGTCACCTGAGCGCGCTCACTATCTGCCCCGACCGACGGACCTTTGCCGTCTACGGCCCGATTTTCACGCGTGCTGCCGCTCGTCGCCGACCTCCTCGCACACCCGGTCGCCGGCCTGTTGGCCGACGTCGCAGAGCGGGTCCTGCGCATCACCGTCTTCCTCTCGCTGGGCGTGTTCCTCGCGAACCTCGCGGTCGCGTTCGGCCTCGTCGACAGGATTGCGACCGTCTCCCGGTACCTGACGGGGCCGGCGAACCTCCCGGACGAGGTGGGGACGGCCATCCTGACGACGACGGCCTCCCCGACCGCCGGGTACGGGATGCTCGCCGACTTCCGGGACTCGGGCGTGCTGGACGACCGGGCGACGCTCGTGGCGGTGACGATAAACACGTTCTTCGGGTTCGCCCAGCACATCGTCACCTTCTACGCGCCCATCCTGATTCCGATTCTCGGCGCGCGGGTCGGCGTCCTCTACGTCACCACGCGGGGCCTCGTGGCACTGGCCATCACGCTGACCGGCATCGCGGCGGGGGCGGTCTTACTGGACGAGTCGAACGTCGACGCGGCCGGCGTTCCGGCCGACCACGAGGCCAGTCCGGACGGCGGCCGCGACGTGGCGGCCGACGACGACTCGACGGACCGCGAGGCGAAGGTCCGCGAGGCCTACGCCGAGACGGTCGAGAAGGTCCGGGACATCCTGCCGCGACTGGCCGCTATCTACGTCGTCGTCTCGCTGCTCGTGGCGTACTCCGACCAGTTGCTCGCGCTGTTCGGTGCGGGCGGGGCGAGCGTCGTCGGCGCGGCCGGCGACCTGACCGGAGTGCTCGGTCTGCCCGGGGCGGCGGTGCCCGTCGTCGCCGCGTTCTCCCTCGACACGACCTCTGGAGCGGTGGTCATCGCGCCGCTGATTCGGGACGGCACCTTCACCGCCCGGACGGCCGTGGCGACGATGCTGGTCGGCGGTATCGTCTCCTTCGCCGTCTCGACGTTCAAGCGGTCGATTCCCTTCCAGTACGGCATCTGGGGCCGTGAGTTCGGGGCGAAGGTCGTCGCCGTCAACACGGGGTTGAAAATCGTCTGGATAGCCGTCGCGCTGGTCGTCTTGCTGGCCTAGTCGAACGCGTAGGCCATCATCACTTCGTCCACTTCCTCGTCGCCGACGGTGTAGTGGTTCCGGCGGATGCCCTCGGTGTGCCAGCCGTGGGCTTCGAGGAACGACAGCGCGTTCTCGGAGACGGCGGGGACGCTGTTGTACAGTTTCCGGTAGCCGTTGGCCCGCGCCCACTCCATCCCGCGCTCGATGAGTTGACTCCCGATGCCCTCGCCGCGGTGGTCGCTCACGACGCCGACAGTCAACTGCGCCGTCTCCCGGAGTTTGTCCAGTTGCGGCAGGTCGAGGTGACACCAGCCGACCACCTCGTCGTCGACGGTGGCGACGAAGAACACGCGCGACTGGACGGTGTTGTGCCGCGTGACGGCGTCCTCGTACAGCAACTGTTCGGCGACGCTCTCGGCGACGACGTAGGTGCTCTCGGCGGAGACGTCGCGGATGGCCTCCACGAGGCCGTCGAAGTCGTCGGGCCGGGCCGGCCGGATGACGTAGGTGAACGAGTCGGTGGTGTGGGTCTCGATGGCTCCCACGTCGAGTGCCACCGCCAGCGTCCCGCCGTCGTCTTCGAGGTACCCCTTCGAGAGGAGGTGTTCGAGCGCCTCGTCGAACGTCTCGCTGTCCAACTCCGTCGCCGCCCGCGCCCGGTGTCGGGCCGCCGTCCCGTGTCGTTCGACGTACTGGTAGACCGCTCTGGCCGCACTCGTCTCGAACGTCGGCCGTTCGAAGGCTTCCATACGTACGACACGGCGCGGCGCGGGCTTAACGATTGCCATCTGTTATCACTTCTCACGACGGTCGTTATCCCGGGCCGGGGATGGGGTCCGAGATGACCACTGCGTCGCCCTCGACGACGCAGTTCCCATCGCCGTCGTCGACGGCCGTCGCGAGGCGGAACCGGTCTTCCTGCAACTGCTCGACCACCTCGCAGTGGGCGGTGACCCGGTCGCCGATGTCCACGGGGCCGCGGTAGCTGAGTTCCTGCGAGAGGTAGATGGTCATCCCCGGCAGTCGGGCGAGCGCGGCGCTGATGATGCCGGAGACGAGGGTGCCGTGGACGATGCGACGGCCGAACCGACTGGCCTCGGCGAAGGTGTCGTCCAGATGGAGGCGGTTCGTATCGCCGCTGACCTCCGCGAACCGCTCGACGTCGCTTTCGGAGAGCGTCTTCGAGAAGCGGACGTGGTCGCCGACGTCGATGCCGTCGGCGGTGCCGTAGCTCTCGAACTCCCAGTCTTCGTCCTCGTACAGCGTGTCCGGGCGGGTGAACCGACGACGCTCCGGTTTCACGTCTCTGGCGGGCGCTGGCTGAGCGAGGTGCGGGATGTACCGGGAGAGGTCCGTCGTCGTGAGGATGCCGACGAGTTCGCCGTCCTCGACGACGGGGAGTTTCTTGACGCCGTGCGTGCGGAAGCGCTCGACGGCCTCCTCCACGTCGGCGTCGGGACCGATGGTGACCAGCGCCGTGGCCATCACGTCGCCGACGGTCAGGGCGTTCGTGTCGCCCTCTTCGGCGGTGACGGCGACGACGTCGCTCTCGGTGACGATGCCGACGCAGTCGCCGTCTCGCTCGACGACGAGCGAGCCGATACCTTCGTCGCGAAGCCGTCTCGCGGCGTCCACCACGGAACTGTCCGGGTCGATAGTCCGGGCCGGCGACTGCATGACCTCCCTGACGGGCAGTGGGACGAGCATCGTCTCGTTTCTCTCAATCCAGTACCATAAACTCCGCCCGGCAGACTTGTGGTCGTGGCCCGCGTCGCTCCGACGATGCGACGAGTCCCGTTCGGCGTCGTGGCCGCGCTCCTGGTCGTCGTGGCCGGCTGTGGCGGGTTCGGCGTCCCGGCCGGTCCCCAAGCCGGAACCGCGACCGACCAGACCGCCGCCGGCGACCCGGCGGCCGGCCCGCTCCCCGAGGTCGAAACCGAGGTGTCGGTCACCGCCGTCGTCGACGGGGACACCATCCGCATAGAGTACGACAACGGGACCAGAGATACGGTGCGACTGGTCGGGGTGGACACGCCGGAGGTCAACGCCGAGAACGACCCGCCGGAGTTCGAGGGCGTCCCCGACACCGATGCCGGAGCCAGTTGTCTCCGCGATGCGGGCATCGACGCCTCGAACGTCGCCAAGGACCGCTTGCTCGGTGAGACGGTCGGCCTCGCGTTCGACCCCGAGACGGACCGCCGCGGGTACTACGACCGTCTGCTGGCCTACGTCGTCGTGGACGGACGGCTGTTCAACTACCGACTCGTCGCCACCGGGCGCGCCCGCGTCTACGACGAGAGCCCCTTCTCCCGAAAGGACCGTTTCCTCGCGGCCGAGTCGGCCGCCCGCGAGGCCCGCCGCGGCCTCTGGCGCTGCGCCGACCCCGACTCCGTCACTCGGGCGACGCCGACCGCCAGCGAGTCGGGACTGGCCCTCGCCGAGATACACCCGGACGCCGCGGGCAACGACAACGAGAACCTGAACGCCGAGTACGTCGTCCTCGCGAACCGCGGCGACGCCCCGCTGAACCTCACGGGGTGGACTGTCGCCGACGAGGCCGACCACGTCTACACGTTCGGGTGCTATACGCTGGCTGCGGGGGAAACCGTCACTATCCACACCGGGAGCGGCACCGACACCCGGCGCGACCGCTACTGGGGGCGGACGGGTGCGGTCTGGAACAACGGCGGCGACACCGTCGTCGTCCGGGACGCCGACGGGCGGGTCGTCCTCGAACGGTCGTACTGAAACCGGTCGCGTTCGTGCCCGTCGGTCCCGCTATCGCCCGGCCCGCCGTGACGCGAGCATCGACGCCGGGCGACGGGTGACGCCGCCGACGAGTGCGCTCGCCATCACGGCGAACAGCGCCACGAGGGTGAGCGTCGCCGCGACGAACGCGGCCGTCGTGAGCGGGGCCGACCCCGCGAGGTCACCCGCGAACAGCGCTAGCAGGGCGAGAACGTGCCCGCCGAGCAGTCGGGTCTGGTGTGTCGTCATTCGTGGACTGTCTTGGCGACGACGGCGGTTAAGCCGTGCGAGACCCCTGTCTACGGGGCACAGAGTCACACAGTAGCAGTAAGCCTGACCTATCGGTCGTCGCGCCGGTCCGACTGGCGGGCCGACAAGCAGTATAAGCGCGCCGAGGGCTAAGACGGGGTATGGACGCTCGTCGGTACGCCCCCTCCTCGCGCGCGGTGGACTGGGGGCTGTTCGCCGCCGTCGCCGTCCTGCTGACGACGGGCGTGGCGACGATGTTCACCGGGACGCCCAGCACCGCGTGGGTAATCGACGTCCACGCCGTCGCCGGGGTCGTCCTCCTCCCACTCCTCGGGGCGAAACTGTGGCGCGTCCGAGGGCGCGTCTCGCCCGACCGGTTGACCGGGCGACGCGCACTCTCACTGCTTCTCGCCGTCGACGCCGCCGGTGCGCTGGCGACGGGCGTCTGGTGGGTGTTCGGCGGGACGCTCGACTTGGGCCCGTGGGGGCTGTTTCACCTCCACGTCGCTCTCGGACTGTTGGTCCCGCCCTTACTGCTCGCCCACCTTCGCTACCGGTTCCACTCGCCGACCGGTGTGACCCGCCGAGGCCGCCGGGACGCCATCCGGTACGCCGGCCTCGTCACGGCGGGGGCGCTGGTCTGGCGGTTGCAGGGCCCGGTCAACGACGCCTTCGAGACGGCGGGGGCCGACCGCCGCTACACGGGGTCCCGCGAGGAGGGGTCCGACGACGGCAACCGGTTCCCGGTGACCAGTTGGGTCGCCGACGACCCCGACCCCGTCGACGCCGGCGCGTGGCGACTGGCGGTCACGGGCCGGGTCGCCGAGGAGCGGTCGTTCACGCTCGAGGACGTTCCGGTCGACGCGAGCGAGGACGCCGTCCTCGACTGCACGAGCGGGTGGTACTCCGGCCACGAGTGGCAGGGCGTCGGCGTCGGCGACCTGCTGGACGCGGCCGAGACTGACGACGCCGCGCGGTGGGTCCAGTTCCGCTCGGTGACTGGGTACCGATGGAGCCTACCTATCGAGGAGGCCGAGGACGTGATTCTCGCCACGCACGTCGACGGCGAGCGACTCTCGCACGGCCACGGGTTCCCGCTTCGACTCGTCGCGCCGGGACGGCGCGGCTTCCAGTGGGTGAAGTGGGTCGAGGAAGTGCGGGTGACCGAGCGGCGCGAACTCGGGGAGTGGCTGGCGATATTCGTCAGCGGTCTCTGAGTGCTACAGCAGGGCGTCGACGGTCGCCCAGAGGTCCGGCCCGTCGCTGTCTGGGCCTTCGTAGTGAATCGGCACGAACCCGGCAGCGCGGCCGCCCTCCACGTCGGCCTCGTACTCGTCGCCGACCATCACGTACTCGTCGGCGGGCAGGCGCTCGCGCACGAGGTCGAACGGGGCCGCGTCGGGCTTGTGCGCCCCGGCCTCGTAGGAGGCGACGACGGTGTCGAACAGGCCGGTGAGGTCGTGGTGGTCGAGTTTGCCGACCTGCCAGTCGCGGACGCCGTTGGTGACGACGGCGAGGGCGTTGTCCCCGGACAGCGTCTCGAGGCTCTCGCGGGCGGCGTCGGGGACGGTGGTCGCGGCGTAGTCGTTCTCGCGCAGCGTCTCGACCATCGCGTCTGGGTCGGCGTCCGCGTCCACCGCGTCGACGAGGGCGGCCATCGCTCTCCGGTGGGGGTCGGGTTCGAGTGCGTCGAAGGCCGACTGGTACGCGGACCGGCCGACAGCGTGGCGATCGGCGTCGAGAGCGATGCCGTGGGCCTCGAACGTCGTCTCGACCACCGCCTCGTAGGGCCGGGTGTAGTGGACCAGCGTCCCGTCGAGGTCGAAACACAGCGCGGTCGTCATTCCGTATCGATTGGCTGGCCGTCCTCCGTCGGCGGCGCGACGTAGTCGATGTAGCTCTCGGCGTCGGGGTCACGGACGGTGACCTCGACGTGGATGTCGCCCAGTTCGGAGGGGTCGCCGACGGCGAAGTTGACCCGCCCCTCGAAGGCCGCCTGCTTCTTCAGGTCGAACGCGAAGGTGTCGCCCGACAGCGAGTCGAAGAACACCGAGCGAGCGGTGTCGAGAATCTCCGCGCGGTGGAGTTCCTCGGAGAACCCCTCCATCGTGTGCACCTCGGCGACGAGTTCCCCCTCACGGTGCGTGGGGTCGGCCTCGGGGAACAGGTTGCGGATGGCGTCGGCCACCCGGTCGGTCACCTCGGTATCTTCGACGGGGGCGGTGATGACCACGTCGACGCTGTACACGGCGCTCACGACTGCACCGCCTCCGGACCGTCCCGCAGTAGCGTGCGCACTTTCCGCTGGAAGGCCGCCAGCGACTCGGCGTTGTCGATGGTGAGGTCGGCCATCTCCATGGCCTCGCCCATCCCGAAGCCCAGTTCCCGTTCGTCCCGGTCCTCGAGGGACTCGCCGCCCTCGTCGCCGCTGGCGTCCCGGCCCCGGAGGTCCAGTCGCTCGGCGCGTAGTTCGAAGGGCGCGTCGACCTTCACGAGCAGGAACGACTCGCCGAAGGCGTCGCGGAACGCGTCGACCTCCACGTCCGAGCGGATGCCGTCGACGAGGACGGTGCCGCCGTCGTCGCGTTCGCGCTTGATGACCGGCAGGGACCGCTCGGCGATGGCCCCGGGACCGTTCTCCGCGCGCAGGGCCTTCGCCACCTCGCCGTGGTGGGTGGCGGGGTCCAGTCCCCGTTCGCGGCACTCCTCGCGGATGACGTCGCCCATCGTCACGACCGGGACGCCCATGTCGGCGGCGACGTTGGCCGCCTCGCTCTTGCCGCTGCCCGGCAACCCGACGATACCGATGACTGTCATTGCCGACGGTTTGTCGACAGCGGGCTAAAGACCTGCTGTTCTGGCACCTGGGTCGCTGTCGAGATTGGTAACGGCCCGCCCACTCCGAAATGTGTGCGGTGGTGCGGGCGTCTGTCTTGCTCCAGAAACTCGAAAACCTGCCAGTCACCGCTCGCGGACGACGACGAACTCCGCCAAGTCGCGCAGGTACTCCATCGACTGGGAGTCGGGAGCGTTCACCGTCGAGAGCGCGTCTAGCGCCGCGTCGGACTCCGCGCGAGCGCGGTCGTTGGCCTCCTCCGTGGTCAGTTCGGTCACCTCGACCAGCGAGGGCCGTTCCATCTCGGCGTCGTGGCCCGTCGGTTTGCCCAGTGTCTCGGCGTCGGCGGTGGCGTCCAACACGTCGTCGCGCATCTGGAACGCCACGCCGACGCGCTCTGCGTACTCGCCCATCGCCTCGACGGTGTAGGCGTCGGCGTCGGCGGCGATAGCGCCGAGTTCCGCCGCGGCCCGGAACAGCGCCCCGGTCTTGCGGCGGGCCAGTTGCATGTACTCCTCCTCGTTGGTGGGCTGGGCGACCAGCTCCGTCGCCTCGCCCTCGCCGAGTTCGACCATCGCCTCGGAGACGGTCTGCATCGCTCGTTCGTCGGCCGAGAACAGCGCGAACGCCTCGCCCAGCAAGCCGTCGGAGGCGATGATAGCCGGCCCGTGGCCGAACTCTGCCCACGCCGCCGGCGTCCCGCGTCGCAACTCGGACTCGTCGATGATGTCGTCGATGACCAGCGAGGCATTGTGGACCAGTTCGATGCCGACGGCGAAGTCGACGGCGTCCGCTGGCTCCCCACCGAGGGCCTCACAGACGAGCACCGTGACTGTCGGTCGCACGCGTTTCCCACCCGAGAGCGCGACGTGACGGACTTCCTCGGCGAGTTCGTCCGGCTCGATGCCGTCCAAGACGGCCTCCAGGCGCTCCTCGACGCGGTCACGACGCCGCTCGAGATACTCCATTACGTACCAGTTGGGACCACCCGGAAAAGTACCTGACGACCCGGTCTTCCCCGGTAGGTCGTCGGCGACCGCACGACGGGGCGGTACCGACCCGTCGAGGCGCTACCCGCCGAACTCCTCGATGAGTGCGGGCACGACCTCGAACAGGTCGTCCTGAATGCCGTAGTCGGCGATGTCGAAGATGGGCGCGTTGGGGTCCGTGTTGATGGCGACGATGGTGTCGCTCCCCTTCATCCCGGCGACGTGCTGGACCGCCCCGGAGATGCCGATGGCGATGTACACGTCGGGGGTGACGACCTTCCCCGACTGGCCGACCTGCCGGTCTTTGGCGAGCCAGCCGTTGTCGATGAGCGGGCGCGAGGCCGACACCGTCGCGTCCAGCGCCTCCGCGAGGTCGAAGACGAGGTCCAGGTTCTCCTCCTCCTCGATACCGCGGCCCACGGAGACGAGGACGTCGGCGTCGGTGATGTCCACCTCGCCCCCGCCGACCTCCTCGAACCCGGTGACCGTCGACCGGACGGCGGCCTCGTCGACGTCGGCGTCGAACGGTTCGACGACGGCGTCGCCGGTGCCCTCGGCGGCCGGCCACTCGGCGGGTCGGACGGTCACCGCCGCCCGGTCGGCGTGGACGTCGATGGTCGTCTCGACTTTCGACCCGTACAGTTCGCGCGTCGCCGTGAGTTCCCCGTCGTACGCGAGGTCTACCACGTCGGTCACCAGCGGCCGGTCCAGTCGGCTAGCGACCGCCGGCGCGTAGTCCAGCCCGTTGACCGTGTTCGGGAGCACGAGCAGGTCCGGGTCCACGGCCTCGACGAGTTGCGTCACGACCTGCGTGTAGACGTCGTGGTTGAACTCCTCGCCCTCGGCGACGGTGTGGACCCTGTCGACGCCCTCGCGGTTCAGCCGGTCGCCGAACGTCTCGACGTCGCCGCCGATGACCGCGGTGTGTAGCTCTCCCCCGGTCGCGTCCGCGAGCCGTCGCCCGGCGGTCAGCAGTTCCAGACTCACGTCTCGCAGTTCGCCGCGCCGGTGTTCCGCGACGGTGAGGACCGTCATCAGCTACCCACCCCCTTCTCGCGGAGCAGGCCAGCCAACTCCGCGGCCGTCTCCTCGGCGCTCCCTTCGAACACCGTGGCGTCGCCCTCGCTCTCCGGTTCGTAGAGGTCGGTCTGTTCGAGGGGGCTCTCGACGTCCGCCGGCGTCAGGTCGAGGTCCGAGAGGGAGTACTCGGCCAACTCCTTGCTCTGGGCCTGCCGGATACCCCGGAGACTCGCGTACCGCGGCTCGTTGATACCGGTCTGTATCGTCAGGACGGCGGGCAGTTCCACGTCGGTCAGTTCCTCGACGCCGCCCTCCAGTTCTCGGCGCACGTGTGCGACGCCGGCCTCCCGGTCCAAGTCGAGGGCGTTGACCACGGCCGCCCACTCGAAGCCGAGGTGGTCCGCGAGGGTGACGCCGGTAGCGCCGAACCCGTCGTCGGCCGACTGTACCCCGGTGAGTACGAGGTCCGGGTCCTCCTCGGCGGCGACGGCGGCCAGCAGTCGGGCCTTCGTCTCGGGGTCCAGCAGTCCGGCTTCGGCGAGCGCCTCGTCCCACACTCGAACCGCGCGGTCGGCACCCTTCGCCAGCGCCTGTCGAATCGTGTCCTCGGTGTCTGCGTCACCGATGGTCACGGCCACGACCTCGACGTCTTCGCCGGCCTCCTGTATCTGGACGGCGGCCTCGACGGCGTAGTCGTCCCACTCGTTGAGGTCGTACGTGACGTACCGGTCGTCGATAGCGAGTCCGT
Source organism: Haloarcula sp. H-hyl6 (assembly GCF_056934455.1). Classification (NCBI taxonomy): domain Archaea; kingdom Methanobacteriati; phylum Methanobacteriota; class Halobacteria; order Halobacteriales; family Haloarculaceae; genus Haloarcula; species Haloarcula sp. H-hyl6. The sequence goes on along the minus strand of NZ_JBRIIK010000001.1, from coordinate 2,174,883 downwards.
CTACCTCGAACTCGTCGTCCACGTCGGCCACCTCCTTCACCGTGACAAGTATTTTCATACCATGCAGTGGGGCCGGACGGCGAATAAACGTTTCCGAACCAGAAACCACCGAGGTGGGGTTTACCTCGCCAGCCTACTCGTCAATCTCGGTGACGTCCTCGTCCGGAAAGGAGATGAGGTTCTCCCGCCCGATGCGGAGTTTGTCGATGCGGTCGTTCTCGTCCATCGCGGAGAGCAACTGCGACACCTTGGCGTTCGACCACCCCGTCTCCTTGACGATGCGGGCCTGTTTCATCCGCCCGCCGTTCTGTTCGAGCAGTCGCTCGACGCGCTCCTCGTCGCTCAACAGCGTGACGTCGACCTCCTCGTCCTCGGTGTGGTCGGCGGCCGCGCCGTTGGTCGCGCTGTCCGTCCCACCGTCCGGGCGGTCGTCCCCGCCCGCCGCGTCGCTCGCACCCGCTGGCGGGACGTCGCTGCCCTCCCGGTTCATGTATCCGACGGCGACGACGAGACCGATGACCAGCATGAGGAGGGCACCGAGCCAGAGCGAGGACCCGTCGAGGAGCCCACCCTGCGGCGTCTCCTCGGTGCCGGTGGTGCTGCGGTCCTGGTCGCCGGTGTAGACGATTTCGAGATAGCCGGGTTCGAACGTCCGCGGGCCTTCGAACCGGAGTTGCCCGTTCTGGACGCCCATGGTCGGCGGGGACCGCTGGACGCCGTAACCCGCTGGCGCGGAGATGACCAGCGTCTGGTCCGCGGCGAGGCTCTCGAACCACGTCCCGTCCCCGGAGTCGAACGCGTCGTCGATGATGAGTTGGTCGCCCTCGACGGTGGCGAAGTTCGTCCACGTGAACTCGAGTACCAGCGTCCCGCTCCGCTCGTTGACGACGTAGTCCCGGCTCATCCCGGTGACGTTCATCTCGCGCCCGGTGGCGGCCGTCGCGGCGTCGTTGGCCTGTCGGAACGCCGTCGCCCATCCCGTGTTCGCCTCGCCCTCGGCGTACTGCTGGGCCAGTTCCTCGAACGCCGCCGTGTCGTTGGGGTCGTCGAGCGCGTACGTGTCGGTGATGGTCCAGCGCGCGTCGCCGTTCGGTTGCAACTGTAGATAAAACGTCGTGTTCTCCGTGACCGGTGTCGGGGTCTGGGTAGGTGTCGACTGCTGGGCCGCGACGCCGCTCGACAGCGCCGGCGTGGCAGCGGCCGACGTCGTCGCGAGCGCCACGACGAGGAGGACGAGGAGGGCGGCGGGTACCCGCGGGGACATTTTCACAAGAGCATCCTCATTCCGGCGGCAAAACCCTTTCCATCCGAGAATAAAACGTCAGCGCCCTCTTTGAAACGTCTCGTGGCTTCTCCGCCGGCTATGCAGTCTCTGGTAATAGGGGGATTTTTGTACTCAGCGGATTAACCCGGTGGTGATGCGACTCCTCCCTGCCCTCCTCGTCGCACTGGTGCTCGCGAGTGCGACGGCCGCCCCCGTCGCCGGTTGGGACGCGACGCCGGCGCGGTCACTGTCGGACGGGTCCGTCTCGGAGCGGATAACGCCCATCGACAACACGACCAACCACCTCACTATCCCGCCGGGCGAGATTCGCGCGTCCGGGTACAACGAGACGGGGGTAGACGTCGGGACAGCGGTTGCCGCAGGCTCCCGACAACTCCACCAACGCCACGACGCCGTCGCCTTCGAGAAGCGGTTCCGGAGCGCCGACTCGACGTACGAACGACGCCAACTCGTCCGTTCCACCTTGTCGGCCGTCGAGGCCAGACGAGCGGCGCTCACTCGGGCCCAACAGACCGCGATTCGGCAGTACGCGGCCGGCGAGGTATCCGCGTCGGAACTCGTCCGGACCCGCGTCCTCGTCGACGCCGAGGCCCGCGAACTGGGGGCGACGCTGGACCGAATCGCCGCCGCGGAGCGACTCGAAAGGGAGTACTCGATGACCAGCGGCACGCAGACCCGGCTCCGGAACCTCGAGGGGACCCTCAAGACGCTCCACGGGCCCGTCGGCGAACACCTGCACGCGAGCGTCGTGGGTGACACCGAGGAGAGCGTCGTGTACGTCGAGGCGTCGAACACGGGCTACATGTTCGCGACCGTCGACGGCGGCCAGTACGTCCGAGAGACCCGTCTCGGGAGCGAGCGTATGGCCAACGGCACCGACCAGTTCGCACAGGAGGCTTCCGACGACCGGAACCGTCTCGACGTCGCCGACGAACGGGCCTCGGAGCTGTATCCGTGGCTCTACGAGCGACAGCGACCGAGCTTCACCTACTACGGCACCTCGGGTATCTACGAACTGACGGCTAACCACCCTAACGGACGATTAACCTCGTACCTCGACGGCGCGACGACGAACGTCTTCTTCGAACGCCAGCACCGGCGACTGTCGACGGTCGACGCGACGGACTCCGTGGCTACGGTCAACGGGTCGCTGCGGGTCGAAATCGACCGGTCCTACGAGACCGGGCCGATGCTCGTGACCGTCACCAACAACCAGACGGGTGAGCCAGTGGACGCCAGCGTCCACGTCGACGGGCGACCGGTCGGCGCAACCGGGTCCGACGGCGCGCTCTGGAGCGTCGAACCGCGCGACACCTACACGGTCACGGTCCGGATGGGTGACGGGACTCGCGCGTCGGTGGTCGTCCCCGAGCGCTGAGCGGTCCGTCCGCGTCGCTCGACACGGCCTAGTAGAGACGACAGAACGTGGACCCGGCTACTCGGGGACGTCGGCGATAGTCGTAATCGCCCGCGGGCTCCCCGGCCGAGACTGCTGAATGTGGTGTTCGAACGACTCGTAGCCGGCGGCTTCGAACATCCGGTCGGCCTCCGCCTCGTCGTAGAACAGCATGATGGCGTCGGCCATCTTCTGGAAGATGGAGGAGTTGGGGTAGTCCGGACCGACGATGAGGACTTTGCCGCCGGGTTTCGTGATGCGGCGACACTCCTCTAGCGCGTCGACCGGGTTCGGCCAGTACTCGATGGACCCGGAGGACCAGACGACGTCGAAGCTGTCGTCCTTGAAGGGGAGTCGCTCGGCGTCGCCGAGGTGGAACCTGACGTCGCCGTGTTTCCCGAACTTCTGGTAGGCCTTCGAGAGCTGGTGGGGGCTCTGGTCGAGGCCGTACACCGTCTCGACGTGTTCCAACAGCCCTTCCGTCGCGAAGCCGGTCCCACAGCCGACGTCGAGCACTCGGTCGTCGGGGTCCAAGCCCAACATCTCGATGGCCTCGTCGCGCATCCGCTCGTCCCAGATGAACGGGTTGATCCTGTCGTACACCTTCGAGAGGTACTTGTAGAACGTCCGCGCGCGGGCCTTGTTCTCGAGGACTCCCATTAGCCACGTCTTAGGGGGTCGCAGTCATAATTCCCCGGATTTCGGGCTGGGAGCACGTGCGGGCGTGATTCGGCGACTGCGTGTGTCTCTCTGTCAGGCACGGAAACTTCGCAACTACCAAATAGCCGCTCTAGCAACGGTCACACGATTAGAGAATGCCACGGCCAGAAGTTCTAGACAGGATAAAGGAGGCCGAGCAGGAGGCCGACGACATCGTCGCTGAGGCCGAAGAGTACCGCGAGGAACGACTCGCCGAAGCCCGCGAAGAGGCCGACGAGATTCGCGAGGAGGCCCGGGAGGCGGCCGAGGAGGCGGCCGAGGAACGCCTCGAAGAAGCCCGCGAGGAAATCGAGGCCGAGCGCGAGGAACTCATCGCCGAGGGCGAGAACACCCGCGAAGAGCTCGAAGAGCAGGCGTCTGGCCGCACCGACGAGGTGGTCGAGTACGTCACAGACCTGTTCGAGGAGGCGGTACATGCTCAGACCTGAGAAGATGTGCCGCGTCTCGGTGACGGGGTCGAAGCGTGTCATGGAGGCGGCTATCGAGGCCGTCCACGACCTCGACATGCTCCACGTCACCGAGTACGACGGGTCCTGGGAAGGGTTCGAGCCCGGGAACCCGGTCGAAGGGGCCGACAACGCCTCCGACCAGCTCGTCACCGTCCGGTCGCTGCAGTCCATCCTCGACGTCGACGAGGAGGACGCCGGCCCGACGCGGCTCGTCACCGACGACGCGCTCGAAGAGGACCTCGAAGAGGTCCGGACGCAGGTCAACGAACTCGACGACCGGCGCGACGACATCCGCGACGACCTCCGCGACGTCGACGAGCGCATCGACACGATGGAGCCGTTCGTCACGCTCGGCATCGACCTCGACCTGCTCCGTGGCTACGACTCCCTGTCGGTCGCCGTCGGTGAGGGCGACGCGGACGAGGTCAAAATCGCGCTGGCCGACAGCGACGTCGACACCTTCGAGGTCCGCTCTGAGGACGACGTCGTCGCCGTCTTCGCGCAGACCGACGAGGGCGACCTCCAGGACGCGCTCGTCGGAGCTACGTTCTCGCAACTCGAAGTACCGGACGGGAGCGGCGCCCCGTCGGAGTACCTCGAGGAACTCCAGCACGAGAAACAGAAGCTCGAGTCCAAACTCGCGACCGTCGAGGACGAACTCGACGACCTCCGACTGGACTACGCGGGCTTCCTGCTGGCCGCCGAGGAGAAGCTCTCCATCGAGGTCCAGAAGGCCGAGGCACCGCTGACGTTCGCCACGACGGAGAACGCCTTCATCGCCGAGGGGTGGATTCCCAACGACCGCTACGCAGAGTTCGAGAGCGCGGTCGAAGCAGAGGTCTCGGAAGCCGTCGACATCGAGAAACTCGAAGTCGCCGAGTACGAGGAGGGCCACGTCCACTCCCGCGAGGAAGTCGAACACGAGGGTGGCGACGGCGGGACGGAACAAGAGGAGGCGACCATCACCGAAGCGGGCGACTCCTCGCAGGAGGCCGTCGCGGACGGCGGCCTCGTCACGATGGACAGCGACCAACCACCCGTCATCCAAGACAACCCCGGCGTAGTCCGCCCGTTCGAGGACCTCGTCGAGGTCGTCAACCGCCCGAAGTACAGCGAGTTCGACCCGACGGTCGTCTTCTTCCTGACGTTCCCGGCGTTCTACGGGTTCATGATCGGCGACCTCGGCTACGGGCTCCTATACCTCCTCGCGGGGTACGGTCTGTACACGAGCGTCGACAGCGACGTGCTCAAGAGTCTGGGCGGCGTCGCGATGTGGGCCGGTGGGTTCACCGCGCTGTTCGGCGTCCTCTACGGCGAGGTGTTCGGACTGCACCAACTGGGCGAAATCGTCTGGGGCGGCAACCCGCCGATGCACAAGGGGCTCCAGCCGGTCTACGGTGACTACGCCATCGCGTGGCTGACCATCAGCCTGCTCGTCGGGATGGTCCATCTCGCCGTCGGCTGGATATTCGACTTCGTCGAGAACCTCAGCCACAGCCTCTGGGACGCGGTCACCGAGAGCGGGTCGTGGCTCCTGATGCTGTTCGGTCTCTGGGCGTGGGTCTTCTCCGGGGCGAACGGCGCCGCACCGAACTTCCTCTACACCGCCGAGGAAGGCATCTTCGCCGGCCACCCGTTCGCGTTCGGGTTCGCCGGCCTGCCGGCCATCAACCTGTTCACCATCCCGGGGCTGGGCGCGCCGTTCTCGGCGTGGCTGGTCCTGTTCCTCGCGGGCCTCGTCCTGCTCGCGCTGGCAGACCCCATCGAGGTCGTGGAGTTCCTCAACGTGCTGGTGAACGTCCTCTCGTACACCCGACTGGCCGCCGTGCTGCTGGCCAAGGCGGGGATGGCCTTCGTGGTCAACCTCCTGTTCTTCGGCGTCTACGTCGTCGAGTCGGGCCACGGCGAGGAGTGGCACTTCGGTCTCGGTCACTCCCCGGCCCACATGCTCGAACAGGGGACTTACCACGGAAACGAGGTCGTCAGCGTGATGTTCCCCGGCTTGATGCACTCGGGCATCGCAGGCGTCGTCGGTGGCCTCCTCGTCCTCGTCCTCGGTCACGTGCTGGTCCTCATACTGGGTGTCACCAGCGCCGGCCTGCAGGGCGTGCGCCTCGAGTACGTCGAGTTCTTCGGCAAGTTCTTCGAGGGCGGCGGCAAGGCGTACAACCCGTTCGGCTACGAGCGGACCTACACGACGGACGACTGAGCGCGCGCCGCCGTTTCTTTATTAGTGTCGGTCTCAGGAGACTGGCTACCGGCTGGAATCGCCTCGAACGGCGGCTGGTACCAGCTCACAATCCCCCCCTCCTGAGCGGCTAAATCGCCCGAACAGCGTCCTGACGAACCGTTTTGGGAAGCTTTATGAAGTACGTGGAGTCACATACGCCTGTTCGGACACGAGCAACCCCAGAGAGGACTTCAACAACATGATTGAAACCATCGCACTCGTTGTCAACGCTGTACTGCAGGAAGGTAGCGCCGCACCGGCCATCCCCGCTTCCGCCGCCGCGGCCCTCGCCGTCGGGCTCGCCGCGCTGGGCTCCGGGTACGCGGAGCGAGGTATCGGTGCCGCCGCAGTCGGCGCCATCGCGGAGGACGACAGCATGTTCGGTCGTGGCCTCATCCTGACGGTCCTGCCGGAGACACTCGTCATCCTCGCGCTGGTCGTCGTCTTCGTCGTCTAAACATCCCCCTTTTCCAACAATGAGCCTTGATACAGTCGTAGAGGACATCCGAGACGAGGCCCGCGCGCGTGCAGACGAGATACGCGACGAGGCCGACGAGCGTGCCGAGGACATCGTCTCCGAGGCCGAGGCCGACGCCGAGCAGATTCACGAGGAACGCGAGGCGGAGGTCGAACGCGAAATCGAGCAGTTGCGCGAACAGCGCCTCTCATCGGCGAAGCTCGAGGCAAAGCAGGCACGGCTGGAAGCCCGTCGCGACGTCCTCGAAGACGTCCACGACGACGTCGAACAGGCCGTCGCCGACCTCGAAGGCGACCGCCGCGAGGAGCTGACCAGCGCGCTGATTTCGGCCGCCGTCGAGGAGTTCGACGACGGCGACATCCTCCTGGTCCACGGCCGCGCCGACGACCAGGACCTCATCGAGGATATCCTCACTGACTACGACGACGCAGAGTTCGCCGGGGAACACGAGTGTCTCGGCGGTGTGGTTGTCGAGAGCGAGGCCTCCCGCGTCCGTGTGAACAACACGTTCGACTCCGTGCTGGAGAGCGTCTGGGAGGACAACCTGAAAGCAATCAGCGACCGACTCTTCGAAGCACAATGAGCAGCCAAGGGACGGCAAAACGCGGCCGGAGCTCGAATTACGAGTACGTCATCGCTCGGGTTCGCTCCCGTCGTGCCTCGCTGTTCGACGACGACGACTACCGCAAACTGGTCCGCATGGGGACGGGCGAGATCGCCCGCTTCATGGAGGAGACCGAGTACGAGTCGGAGATGAACGCGCTCGGGTCCCGCTACTCGGGCGTGGACCTCGTCGAGTACGCGCTGAACCGCAACCTCGCGAAGCACTTCGACGACCTGCTCCGCTGGTCTGAGGGCGCGCTGTACGACTACATCGCCCGCTACCTGCGGAAGTTCGACGTCTGGAACGTCAAGACGGTCATCCGCGGGCTCTACGCCGGTTCTGACGCGACCGAGGTCGAGGACGACCTCATCCGCGCCGGCGAGTTCAGCGAACGGCGCATCGACCAGTTGCTGAACGCCGGGTCCATCGAGGAGGTCGTCGAGCAACTCGACGACACCATCTTCGGTGACTCGCTGGCCGACGCGTTCGAGGTGTACGAGGAGACGGAGGTCCTCGTGCCGCTGGAGAACGCCGTCGACCGTGCCTTCTACGAGACCCTACTCGACGGTCTGCCGGACAACCCGGAGATAGACAGCCCGACCGGGCTGTACGTCGAGTTCCTCGAAGCCGAAGTGGACTTCCGGAACCTCCGGAACGCGCTCCGTCTGGCCCGAAGCGGCGCCGAGGTCGACCCCTCGGAGTACTACATCGAGGGCGGGAAGCTGTTCGACGCACAGTCGCTCGCACAGCTCACCTCGAACTTCGACGGGCTGGTCGCCGCCGTGCGCGAGAGCACCTACGGCGACGACCTCGACGCGGCGCTCGGCGCGCTGGAAGACGCCGAGAACCTCATCGAGTTCGAGCGAGCGCTGGACGCGGCGCTGTTGGAGTACGCGGACAAGCTCTCGAACCGCTACCCGCTGTCGGTCTGCCCGGTGCTGTCGTACATCCTCGCGAAGGAGCGAGAGGTCGACAACATCCGCGCCATCGCACGTGGCCGTGAGGCGGGCCTCGGACCCGACGAAATCGAACAGGAGCTGGTGATACTATGAGCCAGGAGATAGCTGTCATCGGGAGCCCGGAGTTCACGACGGGCTTTCGACTGGCCGGCGTCCGCAAGTTCGCGGACGTCCCTACCGACGAGAAGGACGAGCGACTGGACGACGCCGTAGAGGAGATGCTCACGGACGACGACGTCGGCATCGTCGTGATGCACGACGAGGACCTGGAGCACCTCTCCCGTGGCGTCCGGAAGGACGCCGAGACGAGCGTCGAACCCGTGCTCGTGACGCTCGGCGGCGGCACCGGTAGCGGCGGACTGCGTGAACAGATCAAACGAGCCATCGGTATCGACCTGATGGACGAAGATTAACTATGAGTCAAGCAACAGAATCCGACGTCCGCGAGGACGGCATTATCGAAAGTGTCTCGGGACCGGTCGTAACGGCTCGAGACCTCGACGCCCGGATGAACGACGTCGTTTACGTCGGTTCGGAAGGGCTGATGGGCGAGGTCATCGAGATAGAAGGCAACATCACCACCATCCAGGTGTACGAGGAGACCTCCGGCGTCTCCCCCGGTGAACCCGTCGAGGGGACCGGTGCACCGCTCTCCGTGGACCTCGGGCCGGGAATGCTCGACGCCATCTACGACGGCGTCCAGCGCCCGCTCGACGTCCTCGAAGAGAAGATGGGGTCGGCGTACCTCGACCGCGGTGTCGACGCGCCGGGTATCGACCTCGAGAAGACCTGGGAGTTCGAGCCGACCGTCGAGGCCGGCGACGAGGTCGAACCCGGCGACATCGTCGGGACCGTCCCCGAGACGCCCAGCATCGACCACAAAGTGATGGTCCCGCCCGACTACGAGGGCGGCGAAGTCGCCGCCACCGAGTCCGGGAACTTCACCGTCGAGGAGACGGTCGTCGAACTGGACAACGGCGAGGAGATCCAGATGCGTCAGGAGTGGCCGGTCCGCAGTCAGCGCCCGGCCGACGAGAAGGAGACGCCGACGGAACCCCTCATCTCGGGCCAGCGCGTGCTGGACGGCCTGTTCCCCATCGCGAAGGGCGGGACGGCCGCCATCCCCGGCCCGTTCGGGTCCGGGAAGACGGTTACCCAGCACCAGCTCGCGAAGTGGGCCGACGCGGACATCGTCGTCTACGTCGGCTGTGGCGAGCGTGGCAACGAGATGACCGAGGTCATCGAGGACTTCCCGGAACTGGAAGACCCCATCACGGGCAACGCCCTGATGGACCGCACCTGCCTCATCGCCAACACGTCGAACATGCCGGTCGCGGCGCGTGAATCCTGCGTCTACACCGGTATCACCATCGCGGAGTACTTCCGCGACATGGGGTACGACGTGGCGCTGATGGCCGACTCCACCTCCCGGTGGGCCGAGGCCATGCGCGAGATTTCCTCCCGACTGGAGGAGATGCCCGGCGAGGAGGGGTACCCCGCGTACCTCTCCGCTCGCCTGAGCGAGTTCTACGAGCGCGCCGGCTACTTCCAGAACATCAACGACACCGAGGGGTCCGTCTCGGTCATCGGGGCCGTCTCCCCGCCGGGCGGGGACTTCTCGGAACCGGTCACGCAGAACACCCTGCGTATCGTCAAGACGTTCTGGGCGCTGGACGCCGACCTCGCCGAACGGCGACACTTCCCGTCTATCAACTGGAACGAGTCGTACTCCCTCTACCGGGACCAGCTCGACCCGTGGTTCGTCGAGAACGTCCGCAACGACTGGCCGGAGACGCGCCAGTGGGCCATCGACACGCTCGACGAAGAGGCCGAACTGCAGGAGATCGTCCAGCTCGTCGGGAAGGACGCGCTGCCCGAGGACCAGCAGCTCACGCTGGAAATCGCTCGCTATCTGCGCGAGGCGTGGCTCCAGCAGAACGCGTTCCACCCGACGGACACCTACTGCGAGCCCGAGAAGACGTACCGCATCATGAACGCTATCAAGACGTACAACGACGCCGCCTTCGACGCGCTGGAGGCCGGCGTCCCGGTCGAGGAAATCACCGACATCGAGGCCGCCCCGCGGCTCAACCGTATCGGTGTGCAGGAAGACTACAACGAGTACGTCGACGACCTAGAGGAGGACATCCAGTCCGAGCTCCGGGAGCTGTACTAACAATGAAAGAGTACCAGACAATCACAGAGATTAGCGGACCGCTGGTCTTCGTCGAGACCGACGAACCCGTCGGCTACGACGAGATCGTCGAGATCGAGACCGGCGACGGCCAGACGCGCCGTGGCCAGGTGCTCGAATCCGCGAGCGACTACGTCGCCATCCAGGTGTTCGAAGGGACGGAGGGCATCGACCGCGAGGCCTCCGTTCGCTTCCTCGGCGAGACGATGAAGATGCCCGTCACCGAGGACCTCCTCGGGCGGGTGCTGGACGGGACCGGACAGCCAATCGACGGCGGGCCGGAAATCGTCCCCGACGACCGACAGGACATCGTCGGTGCGGCTATCAACCCGTTCTCGCGCGAGTATCCCGAGGAGTTCATCCAGACGGGCGTCTCGGCCATCGACGGCATGAACACGCTCGTCCGCGGACAGAAACTGCCCATCTTCTCGGCGTCGGGGCTCCCCCACAACGACCTCGCGCTCCAGATTGCCCGTCAGGCCAGCGTGCCTGAGGAGGAGGAGGGCGACGACGAGGACGGCTCCGAGTTCGCAGTCATCTTCGGCGCGATGGGCATCACGGCCGAGGAGGCCAACGAGTTCATGGACGACTTCGAGCGCACCGGTGCGCTGGAACGCTCCGTCGTCTTCATGAACCTCGCCGACGACCCGGCCGTCGAGCGGACGATTACGCCGCGGCTGGCACTGACCACCGCGGAGTACCTCGCCTTCGAGAAGGACTACCACGTGCTGGTCATCCTGACGGACATGACCAACTACTGTGAGGCGCTGCGCGAAATCGGCGCCGCGCGCGAGGAGGTCCCGGGCCGACGTGGCTACCCCGGGTACATGTACACCGACCTCGCGCAACTGTACGAGCGGGCCGGTCGTATCGAGGGCCGTGAGGGGTCTGTCACGCAGATTCCCATCCTCACGATGCCCGGCGACGACGACACGCACCCGATTCCGGACCTGACCGGGTACATCACCGAGGGGCAGATATACATCGACCGCGACCTCAACAGTCAGGGCGTCCAGCCGCCTATCAACGTCCTGCCGTCGCTGTCGCGCCTGATGGACGACGGTATCGGCGAGGGGCTGACCCGCGCCGACCACGCCGACGTCAAAGACCAGATATTCGCGGCGTACGCGGAGGGTGAGGACCTGCGCGACCTCGTGAACATCGTCGGTCGAGAGGCCCTCTCGGAACTCGACAACAAGTACCTCGACTTCGCCGACCGCTTCGAGGACGAGTTCGTCGACCAGGGCTTCGACACCGACCGAGACATCGACGAGACGCTGGAACTCGGTTGGGACCTGCTCTCGATGCTCCCGAAAGACGCGCTTAACCGCATCGACGAGGAGCTCATCGAGGAGCACTACCGCGAAGACGAGACTGCGGAGAGCGCCGAGGACGAGGCCGTCGAGGCCGAGGCGTAACGGACGGGCCTACCGCGGCTCGTTTCGGTTCGGACAACGTTGGCTGGGTCTTACCTAACTGTTTGGGGATTCTAAACTTTACTTGTGCAGTCTAAACTGTAGCTGCACTATGCCACAACCAGGCAGCGAATCGATATGGCTATGGCTCGGCACAGCAGGCATGTTCCTCGGCATGCTGTACTTCATCGGCCGAGGGTGGGGTGAGACGGACGAGCGCCGACAGAAGTTCTACATCGCGACGATACTGATAACCGCGATAGCGTTCGTCAACTACCTCGCGATGGCGCTGGGGTTCGGGCTGACGTTCGTGGAACTCCCGAACGACCCAGAGGCACCCATCTACTGGGCGCGGTACACGGACTGGCTGTTCACGACGCCGCTGTTGCTGTACGACCTCGGGCTACTGGCCGGGGCGGACCGTAACACCATCGCGACGCTCGTCAGCCTCGACGTGCTGATGATAGGGACGGGCGTGGTGGCCACCCTGTCGGCCGGCAACACGGTCCTCTCGGTCGGCGCGACGCGACTGGTCTGGTGGGGCATCAGCACGGCGTTCCTGCTCGTGCTGCTGTACTTCCTGTTCAGCTCGCTGTCCGGTCGGGTCAGCGACTTACCGAGCGACACGCAGAGTACCTTCCGGACGTTGCGGAACCTCGTAACCGTCGTCTGGCTGGTGTACCCGGTGTGGTGGCTCGTCGGCACTGAGGGGCTCGGCCTCGTCGGCATCGGCATCGAGACGGCCGGGTTCATGGTCATCGACCTCGTCGCCAAGGTCGGCTTCGGGTTCATCCTCCTGCGGAGTCACAGCGTCCTCAACGGTGCCGCAGAGCGCGCCCCCACGGGCGCGACGCCCGCGGACGACTAAGCGGAACACTCGCCGCACAGTCCATCGAATCGGGACGGCGGTCGAGAGCCGTATCGCCGCTGTATTCTTTCGGCCGTGGACGCCACGTAGCCGTGGCAGTCGGGTCGGAACGACTGAAAACGGTTAACTGCCTCGGCCCGAAACGGCCCGGTAATGGCGAAGGACGTCAAACCCACCCGGAAGAACTTGATGCAGATAGAGGACCGCATCGAGTTGTCCGAGCGTGGGCACGACACGCTGGAGAAGAAGCGTGACGGCCTCATCATGGAGTTCATGGACATCCTCGACCAGGCACAGGACGTCCGTGACGACTTAGACGACTCCTACGAGCGCGCCCAGCGGGCCATCAACATGGCCCGTGCGATGGAGGGCGACGTTGCAGTGCGGGGCGCGGCGGCCGCACTGAAAGAACACCCCGAACTGACCACCCAGTCGAAGAACATCATGGGCGTCGTCGTCCCGCAGATCGACTCGAAGGGCGTCCGCAAGTCCCTCGACGAGCGCGGGTACGGCGTGATGGGCACCTCGGCACGCATCGACGAGGCCGCCGACGCCTACGAGGAACTCATCGAGAACATCATCCTCGCCGCCGAGGTCGAGACGGCGATGAAGAAGATGCTCGAAGAAATCGAGACCACCAAGCGCCGCGTCAACGCGCTGGAGTTCAAACTCCTGCCGGACCTCTACGACAACAAGGAGTACATCGAGCAGAAACTCGAAGAGCAGGAGCGCGAGGAGATATTCCGCATGAAGAAGATAAAGGCCAAGAAGGAAGAGGAAGAGGACGCCATCGCCGCAGCGGAGACCGAAGACGAAGAGGTCGAACCGCTGACCGCTGACGACTGAGGACGATACGACTTTCCCCTCTCGTTGTTCTATCTGTCTCTATGTCCTGTCCAGAGTGCGGTGGCGAGATGCTGGCCGTCCCGGTCCCGCCCGAACTGCGTGCGTACCTCCCCGGCGACGCGGCCGGCGCGACGATATGCCGCCGGTGTCTGGCGATGGGGCCGGCCGACGACCCGCCGGAGACGACGCCGGACCTGACTGTCCTCGACGACGCGATGCCGAGCGACCCCGACGGTGCGGTGCCGATGGTGCTGTTGCTCGGGTTGCTCGACTCGCTGGCGGTCCACCGTGAGGAGATAACGGCGCTGCTCGAACGCGTCGAACGGGCCGGAACGGACCCCTTGCTGGTCCTGGACCGACTGGCCGATAGCTACGGCGACGACGCCCACGTCGACCTCGCGCGCCGGCGCCACCAACTCGAACAGTTGCTCTGACCCCTCACTAGTTAGGTACAACCTGTTTCCCGCGGGCGGGTCAGTTACCCGATGCGGTCTCCGAACGTGTGTCTGCGCACGGAACGGTGTGGCCGTACCCCCATTTCCCCCGTTCGTCCACCCCACCCCCATTTTTGACGTCTCTCATCGGACAGTCGCGCAAACCGTGGTGACGACACCCGCGCGATGACCGACGTTCGGGGTCGCTGAGCGGTAGAAACGGGGTCGCTGACCCGGCGATTAGACGCCGGTCGAGTACCGCAGGAGTCCGGCGACGCCGCCGAAGGCGGTCAGCAGTTGGTCGCCCTTCTCGAAGTCCGTCGAGATGAACATCGTCTCGGTGCCGCGCTGTTCGGCCAGTTCCATGAGGTGGTCGATGGCGTCCTCGCGCTCCCCTTCGTCGGCGTCGACCGTGGCCGAACACCGCGTACAGTCGTGGTCTGGCGTCGCCGTGCTGCTGTTGATGAGTTCGAACTCGTCGTGGCCGTTCTCGCAGGTGTAGGCCACGACGTCCTTGCGCAGGTCCTCGGAGATGAGCAGCGTCTCGACGGCGCCCATGTTGAGGTTCTTCCGGGTCTGGTCGAACCCGTAGGTGGCCTTGTCGCCGTCGTGGAGTTGCTTGAAGAACTCCTCCATGACCTGCTTGTCCTCCAGCATCTCGTGCTGGGCCAGCACCTCGTCGGCGGCGTCGACGAGGTCGTAGAGGCCGGACTCGTCGGTGTAGGCCACGTCGAACTTCCCGAGAACCATGTCCTGGAGTTCGTGGTGCAGGTAGTCGCCGTCGAGGAATTCGTCTTTGGTCGGGGAGGGGCCGCCGACCAGTACCCCGTCCATCTCGTGGCGGTCTGGGACGAACAGTTCGTTCGCCATCCCGGCGACCTCCTGATAGAAGTTGTCGATGGCTTCGAGGCGGAGGCGGGCGAAACGCTGGGCCGACTGACCCCCTTTCCGCTGTTTGCCGGGCACCAGCGAGGAGGCGGACTTGACCGGTTCGACGCGCTTGCCTTTCAGCCACCCGACGTTGGCCTCCCGCCGGTCGAGCACGACGAGGCCGAACAGGCCCTTGTCGGCCAGCATCTCCTCCAGCGGTCCGGTGAGGAAGTTCGAGTCACAGTGATAGCGGAACGACTGGATGGGGTCCGGCGGACTCTCCAGCACCTTCGTCACCATGTCCGTCCGTCCGCCACCGGTGTCGATGGCGCCCGAGAACAGCACCATCCCGTTGGACGGCGGCGTGTCGTAGTAGCGGAGGCGGTCCTTGATGGAGGTCAGCGCGTCTTGGACGGCGGTTCGAGTGTCCTTCGACTTGATGTTCGAGGCCTCGGAGTGCTCCTGGGTGACGTGGGCGACGACGTCGCTCAGCAGTTTGTCCTCGGGAACGTAGATAGAGACGAGTTGTGTTCCTGACCCCTGATAGCCTTTGAGCTCCTCGATGACCTTCCGGAACTCGTACTTCTGTTTGTCCGACTGCTCCTGTTCCTGCTGCTCGCTCATTACTCTGTTTTCGCCGACGTTGCGTAAGAACCTGTTGACAGTAGGGCGGCGCCGAGCGTAGCGAGGGGCCGCCACTGGAACGAGCGGGGAGGAACGACCCGCGAGCAGTCGTGTGGCGCCGAGCGTTGCGAGGGACGGCAGAAAGCCCGAACGGGGCCAGAATACCGCGACCGGAGAGCGCCCGCCGTGACACTGTGGGACAGGGACAGCCGGGTTTATATAACTCCCCGTACAGGGGACACACAACCAGATTATGGCGGGGTACGTGTGTACAATCGCAGGCGGCAAGGGCGGCGTCGGGAAGACGACGACCGCGGTCAACGTCGGTGCTGGCTTACAGGAACTCGGGTACGACGTGGCCGTGGTCGACGCGGACCTCGGGATGGCGAACCTCGGCGCGATGCTGGCGGTCGAACCGGAGAAGAGCCTCCACGAGATTCTGGCGGGAAACGCCGCCGTCAGCGAGGCGCTGACCGACGCCGCGGGCGGCCTGACGGTCATACCCGGCGAGCAGTCCTTGGAGGCGTTCGCCGACGCCGACCCCGCGAAACTCCGGAAAGTCATCAAGACGCTCCGGAACGCCTACGACGTGGTCCTCATCGACACCGGCGCGGGCCTGAGCCACGAGGTGGCGGTCCCGCTGGGACTGGCCGACGGCATCGTCCTCGTGACCACGCCGGACGACGTGGCCGTCGGCGACACCGTCAAGACCGCCGAACTCGCCGACCGCATCGACGGCGAGGTCATCGGGGCCATCATCAACCGCGTCACCCGCCACACCGACGTCGCAGACATCGCGGACCGCTTCGAGTTCCCCTTACTCGCCGTCGTCCCCGACGACCCACAGGCGACGACGGAGGAGCCGCTGGTCCTCAACCGGCCGGAGAGCCCGGCCGCCGACGCCTATCTCCGCCTGACCGACGCGCTCGAAGGGTTGTTCTTCGAGGGCGAGAGCGTGCAAGAAGACGTCGAGACCATCGTCGACGACAGTTGGTTCGTCGACGAACCGGAGGAGTCCGACGCCGAGGAGGAGGAGTCCGGCGGCGTCTTTGGCCTGTTCAACTGACGGGCCGTCGGCGACTGCGGGGCGCCCGGTGTGCGGCCACTGAAAAAACCGTTATACAAATATGGGGAACACGGATGCTACCCCCCGCCGAACTCGACGGCGTATGACACGCCGACGCCCAGTCGACGACAGTCGTCTCGACGAACGCAGCGTCGCCCGCCTTGCCCCACGACGCCCGTCTCGAACCCACGGTTGGACCGAACGTGGCTCGGTGTCCGGTCCCGCGTCCCGAACGCAGCGACCGACAGTCGGGCGCGACGCGTAGACACCGTGTCTCGCCTCCGTGACCTCCTCGCGTTCGTCCTGATAGCGGTCTTCTGGGGGTTCAGTTTCACCGTCGTCGAAATCGGACTGTCCTCGTTCCCCCCACTCTTGCTGATGGCGTTCCGGTACGACGTCGCCGGCGTCGTCCTCTTAGGCTACGCGGCGACGACGGCCGACACCTGGCGGCCCGCGACACTGGCCGACGTGACCGCCATCTGTGGCGGCGGTGTCCTGTGGGTCGCGCTCGGGAACGGCGTCTGGTTCGTCGGTCAGGCGTACACGTCCAGCGTCCTGTCCGGCGTGATGCCGAGCCTTATCCCGATCGTGACGACCGTCTGTTCCTGGGTCCTCCTCCCGGACGACCGACTGACGCCGTCCGCGCTCGTCGGACTGCTCGTCAGCTTCGTCGGTGCGACGATCATCGTCTGGCCGACGGGCCCGGTCACGCTGAGCGCCGGCCTCCTCGGGAAGGGGCTCTTGCTCGTCGGCGTCGTGGGTGCGGCACTCGGCAGCGTCGTGATCCGCTGGGCTTCGCCGTCGCTGCCGAGTATCCCGCTCGTGGCCTGGTCGGTGGCCGTCGGTGCGGGGTGCATCCACCTGCTGAGCGCCGTCGCGGGCGGCGCTTGGTCGGGCGAGTTGACGGCACTCGGCGTGCTGTCGGTGGCGTACCTGAGCCTCGTGGCGACCGCCGTCGCGTACATCCTGTACTTCAGGCTGCTGGCGCGGTACTCGGCCATCGAGATCACGCTCGTGACGTACCTCGTACCGCTGGTCGCGGCCGTGACCGGCGTCCTCCTCTTCGACGAACCGGTCACCGCGCGGGTCGCCGGCGGCTTCGTCGTCGTCCTCGTCGGGTTCGTGCTGATGAAACGAGGGCCCATCCGCGCACAGTTGACCCGTCTGCGCACCCGTGGGTAAGCACGCTAACCCGAGACCGGACACCGACCGGGGCGGCACGAACCCCGGTCCTCATTTCCCGCTGTCCCCATCGTTCCGACAATGAGTGACGTGACCGCCGTCGTCCGGGTGCAACACCCGGAGTTGGTCCTGACACAGACCGTGACCCACGACCGGACCGCGACGGTGAAACCGGTCTCGGAGGCCGGCACCGACCCCCAGTCCGGGAAGTACCTGTACCACATCCGCTCGGACGACTTCGACCGGTTCGAGGCGGGGTTACGCCAGGACCCCACGATTGCGGAGTACGAGCGAGTCCACCGGGACGACGACGAAACGATCTACAGCTTCGAGTACACCGACGGGGCGAAGCTGTTCTCGCCGGTCATCTCGGTCGCCAACGGGGTCGCGCTCGCCATGGAGAACGACGGGACAGCGTGGACGATGACCGTCTGGATGCCCAGCCGAGCCCGGCTCACCCGGCTCTGGGAGTACGCGACGGACAACGGCATCGATATCGAGCTCTTGCGGGTGAACGACTACGCGAGCCCGCTGGAGACGGATGCCGGGCTCACCGACGACCAGCGCGACGCGTTGCTCGTCGCCCTCGAGGCGGGCTACTTCGAGGAGCCCCGGGACGCCAGTCTCTGCGACGTGGCGGCGGAGCTCGGCATCTCGCAACCGGCCGCCGGCGGCCTGCTCCGGCGGGGAGTCAAGCGCCTCGTCCTCTCGTCGCTCCCTGACGACGAGTGATACGGTTGGGGCCGGCGCCTACATCGAGTCCGGCGCCGCGACGCCCACCGCGTCGAGGGCGTTGGCGACGGTGTGTCGCGTCGCGGCGACGAGCGCCAGCCGTGCGGCACGCGTCTCCGGGTCTGCGTCGAGGACCGGACACTCACGGTAGAAGGCGTTGAACGTCTCCGCTAAGTCGCGGGTGTAGGTGGCGACGGTGTGTGGCTGGAGGTCGTCGGCGGCCTCCTCGACGACGGCGGGGAAGCGTGCGATGACCCGCAGGAGGTCCCGCTCCTCCGGTTCCGACAGCGCGTCGAAGTCGGGGTCGGCGGGGACGTCGTCCTCCACGTCGTCCAGAATCCCGCAACAGCGGGCGTGGATGTACTGGACGTACGGCGCGGACTGGGCCTCGAAGTCGAGCGCGCGGTCCCACTCGAAGGTGATGCCCTTGGTCGGCTGTTTCGAGACGATGTCGTACCGCACCGCGCCGATGCCGACCTGATGGGCGATGCGCTCGATGTCCTCGTCGTCCAAGTCGCCTCGGGTCCGGTCGTCGAGTCGGGACTCGACCTCCTCGCGGGCGCGGGCGATGGCCTCGTCCAGCAGGTCGTCCAGGTCGATGCCGGTCCCCTCGCGGGTGCTCATCCCGCCCTCGGGGAGGTTGACCCACGAGTAGAACACCTGCCGGAGCTGGTCGGTGTCGTTGCCCAGCAGTTCGAGGGCGGCCGATAGCTGGTCGGCCTGCAGTTTGTGGTCCTCGCCCAGCACCGTGACGGCGCGGTCGTAGTTCTCGAACTTCCACTCGTGGTGGGCCAAATCGCGCGTCGTGTACAGCGAGGTGCCGTCCGAACGGAGGAAGACGAGGTTCTTCTCGAACTCCGGTAAGTCGAGTTGCCACGCGTCCTCCTCGTAGACGGCGCAGTCGAGTTCCTTCAGGCGGTCCACGAGGTCGTCGGTGCTGCCGTCGCGCATGAACCGCGTCTCCTTGACGAACTCGTCGAACTCGGCGGGGAGGCGACCGAGCGTCGCCTGCATCCCGCCCAGCACGGTGTCGACGACTTCGGCCACGCGCTGGTAGGTGTCCTCCTCGCCCGCCTCCAACCCTTGGAGGATGGCCTGTATCTCGGCTTCGGACTCCTCCACCTCGTCGGGGTCGCCGTCTTCGAGGAAGGAGTTGCCTTTGCGGTAGTAGCGGACCATCTCGTACTCGGGGGAGTCACGCTCCGGTTCGGGGAGATCGGACTCGTCGAACGTCTCGTAGGCCCACGTGAACACCGCAATCTGGCGGCCGGCGTCGTTGACGTAGTAGTGCCGGTCGACGTCGTAGCCAGCGTAGTCGAGGACGCGGGCGACGGCGTCGCCGATGATGGGGTTCCGGGCCCGGCCGACGTGGACCGGTCCCGTCGGGTTCGCGGAGGTGTGTTCGACGACGACGCTGGTGTCGCGGTCGGGCAGGCGGCCGTAGTCGTCCTCGCCGGCGGCGTCGAGCGTCTCCGCGAAGTAGGCCTCGCTCGGGAGGAAGTTGACGTACGGCCCCTGTGTGGTGACCGAACTGACGTAGGTGAGCGACTCGACGTCGATGGCGTCGGCGACGTCCGCCGCGACTTTCGGCGGGGGCGCACCGACCTCGCCGGCCAGTCGGAACGCCGCGCTCGAGGCGAGCACGGCGTCGACGTCCTCCGGCGGCTCCTCGATGCCGAGGTCGTCGGTCGGGAGGTCTAGGTCCGTGAGCGCGGCGGCCAGCGCGTCTTCGGCCTCCGCGCGGAGCTGCAGGAACATACGCCCACCTCTCGTGGCGGGGAGTAAATGGGTAACGAAAGCCCGTCCGAGTCGGGTTCGCGGGCCGTCTCCGAACGGGGGTCAGGCGAAGAACTGCGGCCCGAACACCATCAGAATGAGACCGCCTATCATCGAGACGGTGACGGCGATGGTCACGGCCGTCGTCAGTTGCCGGCGGTCGGGGACCGGGAGGCGGGCGACGATGGACTCCGTCGAGGCCCGGAGGATGTGGCCGCCGTCGAGGGGGAACGTCGGCACGCAGTTGAACTGGCCGATGACGACGTTTATCCACCCGGTCCAGAACAGGGCGTTCGCGAGTAGGAACACCGGCGTCGCCCCCAGCGCTCCGAGCGGCCCCTGTACCGTGTAGAAATTCGTGGCGACGCCGGTGAACCCGGCGAAGTTGTAGCCGAAGCCGCCGGCGACGCCGATGAACGGCAGGATGATGGTCGCGAAGATGCGCTGGACGAACGAGAACTCACGGGCCGCGTTGGGGTTCTCGGGGTCGCCGCCGATGAACTCCAAGAAGGCCGCGGCGGGGTACTCGTCGATGCCGAAGTCGTTGACCTCGAACCCGCTGATGCCGGCCCGGAAGGAACTGGTCAGCGCGCCGCTCTCGCCGCCCTCGCGCTCGGCCAGCGTCACCGCGTACTCCTGTCGCTGGCCGTCGACGTAGCCGACCACGGTCACCTCGTCGCCGGGGCTCGTCTCCGAGAGGACCTGTCCGAGCGCGCTCGCGCTCTGGGTCCGCTGGCCGTCGAAAGAGGTGACGATTATCGACGCCCCGGCGGGGGCGCCCGCGTCGTGGAGGGGACTGTCCTCTTCGACCCGGCCGTACGCGCCCAGCGGCGTCGTCACCGACTCGCTGCTCTCGGTCCGGAGCGTCGCAACGGTGTGGTTCCGGGCGGCCCGGTCGAGGTCACCGCGGGTGAACACCTCGGTATCGTTGACCGCGGTGATGGTCGTCCCGACGTCGAGGGGGGCGCTCTGGACGGCACCGACGACGATCGGCGACCGCTCGACGGTCACCGTCGAGGCGTCTTTCCGGCTCACCTCGACGGTGCGTCGGTCGTTCTCCGCGAGAGTCGCTTCGAGTTCACGGCCGTTCGCCACGGGTTGGCCGTCGACGGCCGTGATGACGTTGCCGGAGTCGATGCCGGCCTCCTCGGCGGCCGACCCCGGGAGGGCGTCGCCGACGGGCACCCCGTCGACGACGGTGACAGCGCCGGCGACCGGGCCGAACAGCAAGAGGAGGGCGACGATGGCCAGCGCGAAGTTGTTCGTGACGCCCGCGGCGTACATCCGGGTCTGTGCGCCCCGGTCCGAGCGGAGGAGTTCGCTCTCGTCGGGTTCGACGAACGCGCCGACCGGAATCACGGCCAACAGGGCCAGTCCCATCGACTCGATGTCGATGTCCTCGACGCGGCAGAGCAGGCCGTGGCCGCCCTCGTGAACGATGAGGCCGAGCGCGAGGCCCAGGATGATTTCGGGGGCGACCGACAGCGGGAGGAAGTCGTTGACGCCCGGAATCGCCAGCGCGTTCCGCGGTTCGTTCAGGGCGGTGGGTTGTGGGTCGACGATGGCCTCGTAGGCGCCGAAGATGACCAGCAGGAACGACCCGGCCATCACGACGAGGGCGATGCCGACGCCGAGGTTCCCCCACGCCCGCCAGAACCGTTTCGGGCGGGCCAGCCAGTCGAGGAGGGCCTTCCCCTTCTGGGTGTGAATCGTGGTAATCGGGCCGCTGAAACGGACGAAATCGGGCACCACGCCGCGGGCCTGCAACGCCATCGCCAGCACCGTGTAGACGACGAGTCCGGCGAGAACCCACGTCAGCGTGCTTACCATGTACCGGAACGTAGGGCCTCCCAAGCAAGAGGGTTCGGGTTCGACCCGTTTCGACTGCGGCAGGACGGCGGCGGCCGCCCTCGTTTTTATGCCGGACGCCAGCGATTACCAAGGCACGATGCGAGCAGTCGTATTCACCGGTCGGGGGGACCCGCTGGAACTCAGGGAGGTCGACGAACCGGACCCGGACCCCACCGGCGTGGTCGTCGAGACGGAGGCCTGTGGCATCTGCCGGAGCGACTGGCACGCGTGGCAGGGCGACCCGCTCTGGGAGTCCCGCGCGTTCGAACCTGGGCACGTCTTCGGACACGAACCCGCCGGCGTCGTCGTCGCCGTCGGCGACGAGGTCGAACACGTCCGCGAGGGCGACCGCGTCGCCGTCCCGTTCAACTTGGGAGACGGCGACTGCCCGTCCTGTCGAACCGGCCACTCCAACCTCTGTGACAACCGCATCCCGCTGGGACTCGCGCCCGAGGCCCCGGGCGCCTTCGCCGAGCGGTTCCACGTCCCGTGGGCCGACTTCAACGTCGTCCACCTGCCGGACGCCGTCTCGCCGATAGAGATGGCCGGCCTCGGCTGTCGGTTCATGACGTCGTTCCACGCGCTCGTCCACCGGGCGGACGTCACCGGGGGCGACTGGGTCGCCGTCCACGGGTGTGGCGGCGTCGGGTTGTCGGCCGTCCACATCGCCGACGCCCTCGGCGCGAACGTCGTCGCCGTCGACCTCTCCGAGGAGAAACTGGACTTCGCGGCCGAGTTGGGTGCCGTCGAGACCATCGACGCGCGAGCGGTCGACGACGTGCCGGGGGCGGTGACGGCGATTACCGACGGCGGTGCCGACGTCTCCGTGGACGCCCTCGGCATCGCGGAGACCTGTCGCAACTCCGTCCACTGTCTCCGCAAGCGCGGCCAACACCTCCAAATCGGACTGACCTCGAGCGAGGAGGGCGGCGAGGTGTCGCTCCCCACGGACCTGATGGTCGTACAAGAGTTGGAGTTCGTCGGCGCAGTCGGGATGCCACGGCCCCGCTACGACGAGATTTTCCGGATGATACGGCACGGCAAACTCGACCCGTCGGCGCTGGTCTCCGAGACGGTGTCGCTCGAACAGACTCCGGAGAAACTCGACGCGATGACGGAGTTCGAGACGCTCGGAATCCCGGTCATCGACGAGTTCTGAGCGGCGACCGTCGCGGGGCCCGGGTGTGGCCCTGTCGCCGTCGCCGGCGACCTACTGCTCCCGGCGCAACCGCGCGACGACGAACTCCCGGTCGAGTTTGGCGATGAACGGCCCCAACTGCGGGCCCTCGGTGTCGTCGAACAGCAGGCGGTAGCCGGCCGAGAAGAAGTCCCCGATGTCGATGTCGTGGCGCTTGGCCGTCTCGTAGATTTCGCCCTGAATCGCCTCGCCGTCGTGGCCCTCGGCGACGAAGTCCGCGAGGTCGTCGAGCGCCGCAGCCGTCGCGGCGTCGAACTCCGCGTCGGGCATCTCGGCCCGCTTGAGTTCGTAGTCGAACTCGTTGTTCGTCCGGCGGGCCCAGTTGCGGGCGCGTTCGACGCGGGCCAGCGCCCCCTCGACGGCCCACTCGGGGGCGTCCTCGGGGATGTGGCCCTCCTTGCGGGCGATGTGCTCGCGCAGCGCGGGGTCGTCGGCCATCCCGAGGACGGCGGCGAAGGTGTAGGGGATGCGGACCCGCTCTTCTCGGGGGTCGTCGACGACCATCGGGTAGGCTCGGTCCGCGAGTTCGGCCTCGCTCTCGTCGCGTGGCTCGACCTCGCCGAAGTAGACGGCCTCGAACCGGTCGAAGTCGTCGACCAGTCGGTCCACGTTCGCCACGGAGAAGTCCCGCTGTTTCCGCGGGTTCTTCGTGAAGAAGTACTTGAACACCTCGGGTTCCAGAATCTCCAGCACCTCGTCGACGGTGACGACGTTGCCCGAGGAGGACGACAGCGGTTCGCCCTCCAGTGTGAACCACTCGTACACCATCGGGACCGGCGGTTCGACGTCGAGGACGTTCCGGGCGATGTCCTCGCCGGAGGGCCACGACCCCTCGGCGTGGTCCTTCCCGAACGGTTCGAAGTCGACGCCGAGAATCTCCCACTGGGCGGGCCACTCGAAGCGCCACGGGAGTTTCCCGTCGCGCAGGCCGGCGACCCCCTCGTGTCCGCAGCCTTCGATGGTCTGGTCGCCCGCTTCGACGTCCGCACAGACGTAGTGGACCTCGCCCGCGTCGAGGTCGACGTCGGTGACGCCCTCGGTGAGTTTCCCGCACTCCTCGCACTGGGGAACGAACGGGACGTAGTCCTCGTCGACCTTGTTCTGGTACTCGGCGAGCACCTCGCGGGCGCGGTCCGCGCGTTCGAGGACGCGGCGGGTGACCGCTTCGAACTCGCCGTCTGCGTACAGTTGCGTGTTCGAGACGAACTCGACGTCGACGCCGACGAGGTCCGCGCTCTTCTTCAGCAGGTTCGTGAAGTGCGCGCCGTAGGAGTCACAGCACCCGAACGGGTCCGGGATGTCGGTGTAGGGTTTCCCGAGGTTCCGGCCGAGTGCGCCGGCGTCCACCTCGCCCAGACCGACGACGTTCCACTCCAAGTCCGCGAGTTGCCGGGGGACCTTCCGCAGGCGGTCCTTGTCGTCGGCGGTGAACACCTGTCGGACCTCGTGGCCCCGGTCACGTAGGGCCTCGGCGACGAAGTACCCCCGCATTATCTCGTTGAAGTGGCCGATGTGGGGGACGCCCGACGGGGAGACGCCGCCCTTGATGACGATGGGGTCTTCGGGGTCCCGGGACTCGACGACGTCGGCCACCGCGTCCGCCCAGAACGCGTGTTCGGAACTCCGGCCGACCTCGTAGGGGTCCAGTGCCGTCTCAGTCATCGTCGGGGAGAATCGTCGTTCCGTCGTAGTCGTCGCCGAGGACGGCCCGTTCGACGGCGGTCGGGTCGCTGCCGTCGACGACGGCCGTCGTGATGGCCGAGCGCTGTATCACCTTCGTAGCCAGCAGGTCGATTGGCGCGTTCGACCCGGCCGACCCGAGCGACTCCCCGCGGGCGACCAACTCGACCAGTTCCGAGGCCCGAATCTCGTCGTAGCGCTCCGCGTCCGGGTCCTCGTTCGGGTCAGCGTCGAAGACGCCGGGGACCGACGTGGCGAAGACGAGGCGGTCGGCGTCGACGTACTCCGCGAGCGCCGCGGCGACGGCGTCTGTGGTCTGGCCGGGGACGACGCCGCCCATCACCGCCACGTCGTCGCGGTGGAGGGTTTCTGCGGCCTCCTCGTAGTCCTTGGGGACCGTCGGTGCCGCGACGTCGCCGTCGAGGGCCGACAACAGCAGTCGGGCGTTCAGCCGCGTCGTGTCGATGCCGAGTTGGTCGAGTTCGCCCTCGTTCGCGCCCAGCGACCGGGCGGCGCCGATGTACTGTCTGGCGACGGGTCCGCCGCCGACGACGACCCCGAGTTCGTGGCCAGTGGCGACCAGCGACTCGACGACGTCGGCGTAGGCGGCGACCCGGTCCGCGTCCAAGTCGGGGACGAGGACGCTCCCGCCGATGGAGACGACTGTCTTCATTGGGTCGGCGTAACCGCGATGCGTTCTTAAGGGTTGCCAAGCCAACTCGCGCCCCGACGGTCGGCCGGTGGCAGACGCCCGTCAGACATATTGTGGCAATAATGTCCGAAAAACGCCCGAGAATCCGGTGAGAACAGCCGTTTTATCGCCTGCATAAATGCCCGTACTACGAACTCAAACAAATCGATTAGAGGCGACGATAAAACGTCTAACGCCCTCTGAAACTTTCCTGAAAAATGCTTTTCACGGCGATTTAAGCTGAAAGGCCCCGAAGCGACGCGAAGCTTCCTTTCTTTATATACTCCCTCCAGCACAAGGCGTAATCGAGGTGACACAGATGAGCGCTACTGCAACGCCCTCCGGTGAGGAAGAGCCCTCCAAAGAACAGCGTCTCAAGTCCTTCCTGGCTGAGAAGGCTGCCGACGGTGAGATGTACTTCAAGAGCAAGTTCATCGCGGACGAGGTCGGGCTATCGCCCAAGGAAATCGGCGCGCTGATGGTGAAACTCAAGGACAGCGCCACGGAGATAGAGGTCGAGAAGTGGTCGTACACGAGCGCGACCACCTGGCGCGTCGAACCGGCGTAACCGTCACAGTCACACCGTCGCCGCCCGCCCCCAGCTACGGTCCCCCCTTCTGATTCCGCGGGCACGGCATATTTGTGCCCGCACGCTGTATTCGGACGTGATGAGTCGCCCAGCCGACGAGCCGCCGTCGCCCGCCGAACTGGCGGGCGTCTTCCACGTCGCCGCCGTCAGTCAGGACGGGGCGACGGTTCGCTACTTCGGTGACCCCTTGGTCCCGCCGGACGCCGTCGTCGACGAACTCCGGCCGGCGTTCTCGCGCCGGGGCTACGACCTCCGCCTCGAACGCCAGTCACCGACCGGCACGACCGACGGCGGGCAGGACCTCGTGGCCGCTCCACCGCAACCGTACGCGCTAGTCGCGGAACCGACCTCCGCGGGCCAGGACGGAGTGCCGTGGCTCAACGTGCTCCTCCTCCTCGCGACCGTCGCCTCGTCGCTGTACGTCGGGGCGAGTAGCTGGTACTACATCCCCGTCACCGAACAGCCACTCCGGGTGTTCGAGGCGTGGCCATTCGTCGTCGCCATGCTCGGTGTGTTGGGAATCCACGAACTCGGCCACTACGCCGCCGCGCGCTACTACGGCGTGGACGTGACGCTCCCGTACTTCATCCCGTTCCCGTCCCTGCTCGGGACGATGGGCGCGGTCATCAACATCAAGGGGCGGATTCCGGACCGCCGGGCGCTGTTCGACATCGGTGTGGCCGGGCCGCTGGCCGGGTTGGTCGCGACGGTGGTCGTCACCGCCGTCGGTCTCACGCTGGACCCCATCACCGTCCCCGAGAGGGTTCTCGACGGCGGTGCCCAGTATGCGTTCCGCTTCCACGACCCGCTCCTGATGCAGGGGTTGCAGGGGTTCGTCGAGTTCATGGGGTGGGGAACGGCGTACGGTCCCAACGAGGCGGTCCACCCCGTCGTCTTCGCCGGGTGGGCCGGGATGTTCTTCACCTTCCTGAACCTCCTGCCGGTCGGGCAACTCGACGGCGGCCACCTCGTCCGTGCCATCGTCGGCCAGCGTCAGGAGACCATCGCGGCCGCGGTGCCGGGCGGCCTGTTCGCGCTGGCCGGGTTCCTCTACTTCACCCGCGACGCGCCTCCCATCGGCTTCGGCGTCTGGACGCTGTGGGCCTTCTGGGGGCTGTTCGCCACCGGCCTCGCCTACGCCGGTCCCGCCCGGCCGACGGTGGACGAACCGCTGGACCGGCGGCGCACGCTCCTCGGAATCGGGACGTTCGCGCTCGGCCTGGCCTGTTTTACGCCGGTGCCGTTCGAAATCGTGGCGGCGTGAGCGCCCTCCCGCGCTCGAGTCGGTTCGTTTAACGCGCCCTCAGATGGCGCTTTAAACAATCTCGTCGGATATGGGGGCGTCTCGCTCGCCCGAACCGTCCCTGCATCGGGGAGAAAGCGACGTTAAGAGCATAACGAGACACTAACCGGGGACAACGGTCGGGGGTTTATACGTGACCGGTCGACGTAGCCGCGACTGGCGTATGACTTCCCACCCCTGCGGTACTCCCGCTGACGACCCGAGCACGGACAACGCGGCGGCTCAATTGACCCACGAGGAGCGTGCGGACGCGGCCGCCGAGGCAGTCGAGCAGGTGGCGACGGCGCTGGCCGCCGACCGCTAGTGCGAGTAGCCGCGGTCCGGTAGGGCACGCCCGTCGAGTGTCACGCCGCCGTCGGTGACGGTGCCGATGCGGTGCAACGGCCCGGGGACGGCCTCGCGTGCGGCCGCGAGGTCGGCCTCTGGCACCGTACACACGAGTTCGAAGTCCTCGCCGAAGAACACGCCCAGTTCTCGGCGCGCCTCGCCGTCGGCCGCCACCGCGTCGACGGCTTCGTCTATCGGGAGCGGCCCCACGAGGTCGGCTCCGCAGTCGCTGGCGGCACACAGTTGGTGGACCGACCGGGCGAGGCCGTCGCTGGAGTCCAGCATCGCCGTGGCGTACTCCCGCAGGGCGACCCCCGCCCCGACGCGCGGTTCGAACCGGAACAGGTCGTTCGCTCGCTCGGCGTCGCCTCGCTCGAACAGACGGAGGGCGGCCCCCGACCGCCCCAGCGTCCCGGTGACACACACCGCCTCGCCCGGGGTGGCCCCCGACCGGAGAACCGGGTCGTCGGTGTCGCCCAGCGCCGTCGTCGCCACCGTGAACTCCGCGTGCCCGTCCAAGTCGCCGCCCACGTACTCGGCCCCGACCGCCTCACACACCTCGCTGGCCCCGTCGACGAACGCGGTCAGTTCGTCGGTGTCGAACTCGGGCGCGGCGTAGACGGCCACCGCCGCCGTCGCCTCGGCCCCCATCGACGCCACGTCCGACAGCGACGCCCCGACGGCCCGCCAGCCGGCGGTGTAGCGGGTCGTCCCCTCGGGGAAGTCCGTCCGCTCGTGGAGCATGTCCGTGGTGATGACCTGCCCGTCGACGACGGCGCAGTCGTCGCCCGCGGCGGGCAGTCGCTCGCCGATGAGCGCGAGCGCGGCCTGTTCGTCCATACTCGGGCGTCGTCGCGGCGGGTCAAAACCTCCCGGGATGTGTACCCGACTCCGGTCGGTACGTTGAAAGCCGAGACGCCCGAGGCAACCTGTATGGACGGCAATCGGTGGGCGACGATAGCGGGGTTCGCGGGGGCGCTCCTCGTGCTCTGTGTCCTGGTCTGGGTCGTCGGCGTGGACCGGACGTTGCGCGCGCTCCTGATGGCCGACCCGGCCGCGTTGGCCGTCGTCGTCGGCATCGCCGTCGTCTGGCTCACGTCGTGGGGACTGGCGCTCTGGGCGGTCCTCCGGGCGCTCCGGACCGAGATTCCGGCCCACACCGCCGTCCTCGTCTACGCGGCGGCCGTCTTCTCGAACAACGTCACCCCGTTCGGGCAGGCCGGGGGCGAACCGCTCTCGGCGCTGCTCATCTCCTCGGCGGCCGACAGCGAGTACGAGACGGGGCTGGCCGCCATCGCCAGCGTCGACACCGTCCACTTCGTCCCCTCGGTGGGGTACGCCATCGTCGGATTCACGTTCGTCGCGGCGGGTGCCGTGCGACTCGGCCGAAATCTCGTCTTCGCCGCCGTCGCCGTCGCGGTGCTCGCGGTCGGACTGCCCGTCGCCGCGTACCTGGGGTGGCGCTACCGCTACGAACTCGAAGCCGCCGTCGTCAGCCTGTTCACGCCGGTCATCAAGCTGTTCGGCCGGGTCGTCCCCCGCCGGTCGCCCCCGACGACGGCCGTCATCGAGACGCGCATCGAGAGCTTCTTCACGGCCATCGACCGCATCGCCACCGACCGGGAGACGCTCCTCCAGACGCTCGGCTTCTCTGCGCTCGGGTGGGCGTGTCTGGCCGCCTCGCTGTGGACGTCGCTGTACGCCGTCGGTCACACCGTTCCCCCGGCGACCGTTCTGCTCGTGGTGCCCGTCGGCAGTATCGCCAGCATCGTCCCGCTCCCCGGCGGGTCCGGTGCAATCGAGACGGTGCTGGTGACGCTGCTCGTCTCGACGGTGCCGCCGCTCACCGGGCCGGCCGCGGCCTCGGCGGTGCTCATCCACCGCGGTGCGACGTATCTGCTCCCGACGCTGGTGGGCGCGGGCGTCGCAAGCGCCCTCGGCGCGGACCGGGCCGCCGCCAGCGCGGGGGAGTGAACGGTTCACGCCCGGGGACGCGAACGATGCGCTTAAATGACGCCGACGGAAACCATGGGCCAATGACGACACTCTACGACGCGCCCGCCGAGGACCTCATCGAGGCCCTCACCGAGAAGCTCGAAGCCGAGGACGACATCGAGGCCCCCGAGTGGGTGGCCGTCGCCAAGACCGGCGTCGACCGCGAACTCCCGCCCGAACAGGACGACTTCTGGGCCCGCCGCGCCGCTAGCCTCCTCCGAAAGGTCGCCGTCGACGGTCCCGTCGGCGTCAGCAAGCTCCGGAGCGAGTACGGCACCTCGAAGCAGGGGACCACCCGCTACCGCGTCCGCCCCCACCAGAAGTCGAAGGGGTCGGGCAACATCATCCGCACCGCGCTCCAGCAACTCGAAGACGCCGGCTACGTCGAGACGAGCGAGAACGACGGCCGCCGCGTCACGGGTGACGGTCGCGCACTCCTCGACGACACCGCGGGCGAAGTCCTGCAGGACCTCGACCGTCCCGAACTCGAACGCTACGCCTAACGCCGCGTCTCACCGTTTGCCCCGCAGTCAGGGGTCCGAAATCGTTTTCCGGCAGACGCCGGTAGTTCTCCATAGCTATGAGTGGAGACCCCAGCGAGGAGGAGCTAGAGGAACTCCGACAGAAGAAGATGGAACAGCTCAAAGAACAGCAGGGCGAGGGCGACGCCGAGGCCCAGCAGGCCGCACAGGAGCAGGCCGAAGCCCAGAAGAAGGCGCTGTTGCGCCAGCACCTCTCCGACGGCGCGCGCAAGCGCCTCAACACGGTGAAGATGTCCAAGCCGCAGGTGGGCGAACAGGTCGAACAGCAGGTGGTCGCGCTGGCCCGGAGCGGCCGCATCCAAGACCAGATAGACGAAGAGCAGATGAAAGAGCTCCTCTCGGAACTCACGCCCGACTCGAAGAGCTTCGACATCAAGCGCCGCTAGATGCACTGCGGACTGCTGTACAGCGCCGGCAAGGACTCGACGCTGGCGGCCCTTCTGCTCGACCCCTTCTACGAGGTGACGCTGGTCAGCGGCACGTTCGGCGTCGTCGACCCGGACCCGGCACGTGAGGCCGCCGACGCCGTCGGGTTCGCCCACGAGACGGTCGGACTGGACCCGGACGTCGCCCGCGACGCCGTCGACCGGATGCGCGAGGACGGCTACCCGCGCAACGGCATCCAACAGGTCCACGAACACGCCGTCGAACGGGTCGCGGCAGGCGAGTGGGCGGACTCGCTGGACGCCGTCGCCGACGGGACTCGCCGGGACGACCGGGTGCCGACCGTCGACCGACCGCTGGCACAGAGCGTCGAGGACCGCTTCGACGTGGACTACCTCGCACCGCTCGCGGGAGTCGGCCGCGGGGCCATCGACGCGATGGCCGCCCAGCGGTTGGACGTGGAGTCCGGCCCGAGCGCCCAGATACCGAAAGCCGATTACGAGGTGGAACTGCGGGCGCTGTTGGCCGACGAACACGGTGCGTCGGCCGTCGACGAGGTGTTCCCCGAGCACACGCAGTCGCGGGTCGTCGGGGTGCGGTGAGCGCGTGTCGATTTGTGACCGATACGCGCTGCGTGCCGGTCGGGGATTTCTGGCTGTCCCGTCCGGTCTCGACACCGTTCTCTCTCACTACCCTCGTTGCTAGCCCAGAACGGACAGGTTCAAGCGCGCCCTGCCTGTACGCGGGTGTATGTACGACCGCGTCAAGGGCTTTCGCGACTTCTACCCCGAAGAGATGCAGGCGCGTCGCTGGGCCATGGACACCGTCGAGTCCGTGGCGACGCGCTACGGCTTCCGGGAAATCGGGACGCCCGCGCTCGAACCGACGGAGATGTACACGGACAAGAGCGGCGAGGAAATCGTCGAGGAACTGTACAGCTTCGAGGACAAGGGCGGGCGGAGCGTCGCGCTGACGCCGGAACTCACGCCGACCGTCGCCCGGATGTTCGTCGAGAAGCAACAGGCGCTCTCGAAGCCGGTCAAGTGGGTCTCCACGCGCCCGTTCTGGCGCTACGAGCAGGTCCAGCAGGGCCGCTTCCGCGAGTTCTACCAGACCAACGTCGACATCTTCGGGTCCTCGGACCCCGCCGCCGACGCCGAGATTCTGGCCGTCGCCGTCGACATGCTCACCGACCTCGGCCTCACGGACGAGGACTTCGAGATTCGGGTCTCTCATCGGGACATCCTCTCGGGGCTGCTCGAATCGTTCGACGCCGACGTAGACACGCGCGAGGCCATCCGTGCCGTCGACAAGCGCGCGAAAATCGAGCGCGAGGAGTACCTCGACACGCTGTACGAGACCGGTCTGAGCTACGAACAGGCCGAAGAGTTCGACGACTTGCTCCAGAGCGGCGAGGACGAACTCGACGCGCTCGCAGCGCGGTCCGAGGCCGTCGCCGAGGCGACCGAGAACCTCCGGGCCGTCCTCGAAGCCACCGAGGACTTCGGCGTGCGTGAGCACCTCTCGCTGTCGCTGACGACCGCCCGCGGACTGGACTACTACACCGGCGTCGTCTTCGAGTGCTTCGACTCGACGGGCGAAGTCTCGCGAGCGGTGTTCGGCGGCGGCCGCTACGACGACCTCATCGAGGGCTTCGGGGGGCAACCGACGCCGGCCGTCGGCTTCGCGCCCGGTCACGCGACGCTCCAGCTGCTGTGTCAGCGCGCCGGCGTCTGGCCCGAAGAGGAACTGTCGACGGACTACTACGTCCTGCAGGTCGGCGACACCCGACCCACCGCGGCCCGCATCGCCCGGGACCTGCGGGAACTGGGCCACGTCGTCGAGACGGACCTCGCGGACCGCTCGTTCGGCGCGCAGATGGGCTACGCCGACGGCATCAACGCGGAGACGGTGGTCATCGTCGGGGAACAGGACCTCGCGAACGACGAGGTGACGCTGAAGGAGATGGACGAGGGCGAGCAGATTTCCGTCCCGGTCGACGCGTTCCCCGGCGACCACGACCGGCCGACGTTCGAGGACTACGCCTAGAGCGGGCGTTCCATCTCGTGTTCGGCCCGGTCACGCAGGCGCGTCTCGAAGCCGACCTTGTCGTACAGTTTCATCGCGACGTGGTTGGTCCGCGAGACGGCCAGCCAGACGTGGGCCAAGCCGTTTTCCTGTCCGTAGCCGAGCAGTACCTCGATGAGTCGTGTCCCGATGCCCGCCGACTGGTACTCCGGATGGACGAAGATTGCCAGTTCCGAGGAGTCCCGCGACGGGACGAGGACGGCGTGACCGACGGGGTCCTCGCCGTGCCAGACGACGACGTTCAGCCCCTCGTCCAGTAGCGTCTCGACCCACTCGCGTATCTGCTTCTCCCCGCGGGGCGGGACGCCCTGCGCGCGGGAGTCGGCGTCGAACTGTGTGTACATCGCCACCAACGGGTCCGCGTCGCCGTCGTACGCGTCGACGTCCACCGTCCTTCCCTCTTGGTCGGTGAACGTGACGGGCGGGCGCGGGAACTGACGGACCTCTTCGGCGGACGGAGCCATTGTGTCGACCGTACGGCGGGGACGTTCCTAAACCCGTCTATCGTTCCCGATGTCCGAGAGTCGGGCCGCACAAGTGGTTGCCCGCCGAATCTCGGCCATGCGCGCGTATCGAGTCGCCTACGACGGCCGGCCGTACAACGGGTTCCAGCGCCAACCGGACGTCCCGACCGTCGAGGACGCGCTACTGGACGCGCTGGACCGACTCGGCGTCCGCGAGCGAGCGGCGGGACCGCCGGCGGGGTACGCGGCGGCCGGTCGGACCGACGCCGGCGTCTCGGCGGTCGCACAGACCGTCGCCTTCGACGCGCCGGACTGGCTCTCGCCGGCGGCGTTCAACAGCGAACTCCCCGCGGCTGTCCGCACGTGGGCCAGCACAGCGGTGTCCGACGACTTCCACGCGACCCACGACGCCGCCGAGCGGACCTACGTCTACCACCTTCACGCGCCCGCGACCGTCGACGGCCGGGCGCGGGATGCGTTCGACGCACTCCGTGGCACCCACGACTTCCACAACCTCACGCCCGACGACGAGGGGACCGTCCGAACACTCGACGGCGACCTCGCCCGTGATGGGGACTACCTCGTCCTCGAACTCCGCGCGGGCGGGTTCTGCCGCCAGTTGGTCCGCCGGGTGGTCGGTCTCGTCGCCGAAATCGCCCGCGGGGAGTCCCCGCCATCGAAGGTCGACCGGGTGCTCGACAGCGACCCGCTCTCCGGTCCCGAGGGCGTCGCGCCCGCCCCGGCGTACCCGCTGGCCCTGACGGACGTGACCTATCCAGGCGTCTCGTTCGCCGCCGACGCCGACGCGCGCGAGAGCGCCCGCGAGGTGTTCGAAGACCTGCGGGCCGAACGCCGGACGGCGGCGAGAATCGCCGGGACCGTCCTCGACGGCCTGCCGTAGCCCGGAAAGGCTTACCACGACCCCTCGCTTAGGCGGGGCCATGAGTTCGGTACCCGCACGCGGCGACATCGACGAGACGTACAAGTGGGACCTCGAATCCCTCTTCGCGACCGACGAGGACTGGGAGGCCGCCTACGAGGAGGCCGAGTCCCTCATCGAGGACCTCGAAGCCTACGAGGGGCGGGCGACCGAGGACGCCGAGACCCTCCTGGCGACCCTCGAAACGTACGAGGAACTGATGCGGACCGTCTCGAACGTCGCCTCTTACGCCCGGATGCGCAAGGACGAGGACACGACCGACGACACGTATCAGGCGCTGACAGCCCGGTCGCAGTCGCTCTCATCGGACGCCAGCAGCGCGGCCTCCTTCCTCGACCCGGAACTGCAGGAACTGGAGTGGGCGGACATCGAGGCGATGATGGACGCAGAACCCGAACTCGAAGCCTACGAGCACTACTTCGACGACGTGCTCCGGATGAAAGAGCACACCCGCTCGACCGAAGTGGAGAACCTGCTTGCGGAACTCGGCGAGGTCACGGGCGCGCCGGGCGAGGTGTACAACATGCTGGCCAACGCCGACATGGAGTTCCCCACGGTGGAGGGCCCCGATGGCGACGATCAGCCCATCACCCTCAACAACTTCACGACCCTCCAGAAACACCCCGACCGCGAGTTCCGACAGCGCGTGTACGAGGCGTTCTACGACGAGTGGGAGACGGTCCGCAACGCCGTCGGCACCGCCTACAAGAACGCGGTCAAGACCGACGTGAAGATGGCGCGGGCCCGCAACTACGACAGCGCCCGCGAGGCCGCGCTGAACGGGCCGAACGTCCCCGTCGAGGTGTACGACACGCTGGTCGACGCCGTCCACGACAACCTCGATACGCTCCACCACCACGCCGAACTCAAACGCGAGGCCATCGGCACCGACGAGTTGCGGATGTGGGACCTCTACACCCCGCTCGTACAGGAGGAGTCGCCCGAAATCGAGTACGAACAGGCCTGTGAGTACGTCACCGAGGCCGTCGCGCCGCTGGGCGAGGACTACCAGTCGCGCCTCGCGGAGGGCCTCGAGTCGCGCTGGGTGGACGTCTACGAGACGAAACACAAGCAGTCGGGCGCGTACTCGGGCGGCACCTACGACTCCCAGCCGTTCATCCTGATGAACTATCAGGACGACGTCGAATCGATGTACACGCTGGCCCACGAACTGGGCCACTCGATGCACTCCGAGTACACCAGCGAGGAGCAACCGTTCGTCTATTCGGGCTACGAGATTTTCGTCGCCGAGGTCGCCTCCACGGTCAACGAGACGCTGCTGACCCACCACCTGCTGGAGACCGTCGAGGACGAGCGACTGCGCCGGCACGTCCTCAACGAGTACCTCGAACGGTTCCGGTCGACCCTCTATCGCCAGACCATGTTCGCGGAGTTCGAACACCGGACCCACGAGATGGCCGAGAACGGCGACCCGCTGACGCCCGATAGGCTGGACGACCTCTACGCCGAACTGAAGGGCGAGTACTACGCCCCCGCCGAACTCGACGACCGCATCGCCCGCGAGTGGATGCGCATCCCGCACTTCTACCGGGCGTTCTACGTCTACCAGTACGCGACGGGCATCTCCGCGGCCGTGGCGCTGGTCGACGGCATTCTCGAAGAGGGCGAACCCGCAGCAGAGCGCTACGTCGACTTCCTCCGAAGCGGGTCTCGACAGTACCCGCTCGAACTCCTGCGGGACGCCGGCGTCGACATGGCGAGTCCCGACCCGGTCGAGTCGGCGCTCTCGACGTACGGCGAGTACCTCGACGAGTTCGAGCGCCTGCTCTGAGTACGCTCGCCCTGTCCGACCACTCCCACTTCGGCACGTCGGCGACCCCTGGAGCGTATATATACGTTTCACTCATTACCCCACCCAAAGGCACTTTGTGTCTCAACCGTGTAGTACCGGCCAGCCAAATGTCGCGTAGTCCCTCGCTTCCGGAGCGGCCGCGGTTGGACCTCGACCCCGACATGACGCCCGAAGAGCGTCTCGAGGCACTCCGGGACCACTTCGAAGACATCGTCCGCGTCAACGAACAACTCACCGAGCAACTGAACGACGCCCGCGACCGGCGGGAGGACCTCACCGACGAGGTCGACCAGCTAGAGCGGGAGAACGAGACGCTGAAGACCTCCTCGCTGTACATCGCCACGGCCGAGGAGCTCACCGACGACGGCGTCGTCGTCAAACAGCACGGCAACAACCAAGAGGTGCTGACCGAAGTCTCTCCCTCTATCCGCGACTCGCTGGAGGCGGGCGACCGCGTGGCCATCAACGACTCCTTCTCGGTCAAGGAGATTCTCGACCCCGAGACCGACGCCCGCGCACAGGCCATGCAGGTCGACCGCTCGCCGGAGGTGTCCTACGAGGACATCGGCGGCCTCGAAGAGCAGATTCGCGAGGTCCGCGAGGCAGTCGAGGAACCGCTGGTCAACGCCCAGCAGTTCCGCGACGTGGGCATCGAACCGCCGAGCGGGGTCCTGCTGCACGGCCCGCCGGGGACGGGAAAGACGATGCTGGCGAAGGCCGTCGCCAACGAGACCGACGCCACCTTCATCAAGATGGCCGGCTCCGAACTGGTCCGGAAGTTCATCGGCGAGGGCGCACGACTCGTCCGCGACCTGTTCGAACTGGCCAGCGAGCGCCAACCGGCCATCATCTTCATCGACGAGATTGACGCCATCGCGGCCAAACGGACGGAGTCGAAGACCAGCGGGGACGCCGAAGTCCAGCGGACGATGATGCAACTGCTCTCGGAGATGGACGGGTTCGACGACCGGGGCGAGATTCGCATCATCGCGGCCACGAACCGCTTCGACATGCTCGACCGCGCCATCCTGCGCCCGGGTCGGTTCGACCGCCTCATCGAGGTGCCCAACCCGGACGTCGCCGGCCGCGAGCGCATCCTCGAAATCCACACCGAGGAGATGAACCTCTCCGAGGACGTCGACCTGCGGGCGATGGCCCGCGAGACCGACGGACTCTCCGGCGCGGAACTGGCCTCGCTCTCGACGGAGGCCGGGATGTTCGCCATCCGCGACGACCGGACGACCGTCCGACAGCGCGACTTCCGCGACGCGTTCGAGAAGATTTCACAGGACGAGGAGACGGGCAGTCAGCCGGTCGCCTTCGCCTGATTCGGTTTCTTCGTTGGCCGTGCCCGCTTCGCTCGCACACAACGCCTCGAAAACCGTTTCGTGAAACGGCCGGAAGTCGCGTTTTCGAGCGTGTCTCCGGTGAAACCGCTCACATCGTTCGCGGTCTGTTCGTGTCAGCCTGCCCTCCCCCCTCGCCAGCGATGGACCGCTGGCGCGGCCACCGTGGGACAGGGCCGGTCCGGGTATCCGTTCACTCGCCAGTACCGCGTGCGACGGCGTAGGCCGAACCCCGGAACCGGAACCGGGTCGTCTCGGCGTCTGACCCCACCACGCTGTCCACGACGTGGTCGTCCGTGCGCACCACCACTCGGTCTACGTCGCTCGTGAGGGAGGGGAGGGCGTTCCGGAGGCCGCGGCCGTCGGACGCGAATCCGCCGGGGGACATCACCTGTTCGGCGAGGAGTCGTCTCTCGGCGTCGTCTGCACGTCGGAGCGTGAACGTCGCGTCCGGCGGGTGGTCGCCGTCGCCGTATCGCTCGGTCGTGACCGTGACCGTCGACCCGTCGCGCTCGGCGGTGGCGTCCTCGGTCGGTGCTACCGTCACCGGGTCGCCGACGAGTTCGACCAGCGCGCCGCTCTCCGGTTCGGGGTGGCCGTAGCCGGCGACGACGGCGTACTCGCCGCCGCCGAGGTAGCCCCGAGTGAGGCCGCCGTGACAGTCTCCGCCGGTGGGGACCGCCTCGCCGTTGAACGCGCGGAGCGGCCACTGTTTGTTCCCGCCCGGCGGGAGCTGTCGGCAGTCGGAGGTGTGTATCCGCGGCCCGACGTGGAACCACTCGCCGTCGACGAGTTTGTACAGGTTCCAGTGGCCACACCGGAGCCGTTCGTGACTGTGGTTGACCACCTCGAACTCGACGAGACCGTCGAGTTCGACGCGCTCCGTCGAGGGGCGGACGAACGCGACCGTCTCGGCGTCGGCCTCGTGGAACCACTGGACTGCCCCCTCGCCGGGGAAGGGCGGGAGCGACCGGCCGGCGAATCGCGACTCCGTGTCGGGGCCCGGACTGGTCGTGTCCCAGACCGAAAGCGTCGCTTCCTCGCCGAATTCGTACGTTCCGGTCGGCCGACCGCCCATGCCCGGCGACCCGACCACCTCGTACTCCAGTCGGACCCACTCGCCGGGAGCCATCCGGCGCGTCTCTACCATCCACGGGCCGACGTCCTCGACGCGCCAGTATCCCGTCTCGTCGCGGACGACCGCCGGGACCGTCGCCGCGAGGTCGTTGTTCTCGGTCGGTGCGAGGTGGAGGCTGGCCTCGTGGTCGTAGCCGCGCGGTTGCCGGGCGTGGACTCGACCGACGACGGGCATCCACTGCACCCGGAAGGTGTTCTCGAAGTCGTTGCCGTTCCTGAGCCACCCCCGGAGTCGGGCGGGGTGGTCGGCCGTCGCGGTGCGGTCGAACCACAGGGCCACTCGACCGCCGTCCTCCCCGCGAAGGTACGGCGAGAGTGCGTACGTCCGTGGCCCGGTCTCCAACTCGACTACGTGCGATGGCTCCTCGGGTCGCGGTGGCTCGCCAGTCCGGCGGTCCGCGTCGGTGTCTCGCTGTGGCTGTGAGTGCTCGGTCCCGTCTGTCTCTATTTGGTCGACCGCCGTGTGCGTGGGATCGCTCCCGCTACCGAACGAACACCCCGCCAGACCGGTCCCGGCGGCCGCCAGCGAGGTGAGGAGGGCGCGTCGTCGCATGTTCCGAGGGTCGGACCCTCGTAGTAAACGCTTTCTGGAGGGTCAACCGCGGTTTGAGCGACGGAACGCCGCGCGATTTAAGCGGTCCCGCACGGTAGCGGGTCGCGTGCACGAGCGCGGACACACACGACGGGCGTTCCTCGCCGGCGTCGGCACCGCCGTCGCCGGGTCGCTGGCTGGCTGTCAGTCCGGGTTCGACCCGCTGGCCTCCACGTCGCTGGACGAGTTCGCGGCGACCCAGTTCCGGCAGGGGCTGTTGAATCAGGGCTACACCGACCGGGCGATTCCGGCGAGCGTCGAGAAAGCGTGGGAGCTACCGACCAACCGCGGCGACCACACCGCGGCGAAGGGGAGTCCGGTGCTGGCGCCGACGGGGGACCTCGTCGTCGCCGACGACACCGGCCGGGTGCGGGCCGTCTCCACCGACGGCGAGGTTCGGTGGGCGACGACCATCACGCAGGCGGGTCGCGGGAGCCACGGCACCGCCGCAATCGCCAACGAGACGGCCTACGTCGGGACCTACGACGGCGCGCTGTCGGCGCTCGACCTCGAAACCGGCGAGCGGCGCTGGCGGACCGAGCTCGGCGACGCCATCGGCGCGAGTCCGACCTACTACAACGGCGTGCTGTACGTCGCCGTCGAACACGCCGCTCCCAGCGGAAGCGTCGCGGCCGTCGACGCCGCCACCGGCAGTGTGCAGTGGCGGGACTCCCGGCCGACGAACCACCCGCACTCGACGGTGGCGCTCTCCAGAGACGACGGCCGCCTCCTGTTCGGGTCGAACGACGGCCACGTCTACGCGTGGTCGTTCCCCGACCTCGAACGCGCGTGGACCCACGACACGGGCGGCGACGTGAAAGCGCCCATCGCCATCGCCGACGGCCTCGCCATCGTCCCCTCGTGGGCGGGCACCATCACCGCGCTGAACGTTGCCGACGGCTCCGTCGAATGGGAGTTCGAGGCCGACGCCGACTTGATGTGTGCGCCCGCCGTCGATTCGGGCACCGTCTACGTCGGGAGTCACGACGACAACCTCTATGCAATCGACCTCGACAGCGGCGAGGAACGGTGGCGCTTCGACACCGGCGGGTGGGTCATCGGGAGCGCCGTCGCCACGCCCGACCACGTCCTCGTGGGGTCCTACACGTCGACGCTCTACGCGCTGGACCGCGAGAGCGGCGACGTGACGTGGGCCGTCGACAACCGCGGCCACGTCACTAGCGCGCCGTTGGTCACCGAGGATGCCGTCTACTACACCGAGCGAGCGGTCGACGGTGAGGCCGACCGGCCCGGGAACCTGTACAAACTGGTGGCTAACTGACCGCTCGGCTCGCTTCCGGTGCCGCCACTTTCAGCACCGCCCGCACTGATTGGCCGCCCGTCAGGGGATGGTCCAGAGAGGCACTCTGG
Organism: Haloarcula sp. H-hyl6; assembly: GCF_056934455.1. NCBI lineage: Archaea > Methanobacteriati > Methanobacteriota > Halobacteria > Halobacteriales > Haloarculaceae > Haloarcula > Haloarcula sp. H-hyl6. The sequence goes on along the minus strand of NZ_JBRIIK010000001.1, from coordinate 2,134,444 downwards.
TGGCCGGCAGTAGTGCTCTCTCGACGTAGCGCGGATTCGAGCGACCTTAGTCCGACTCGGCGGTGGCGTCGTGACTCGCGGTGGCCTGCACGTCCGCGCCGTCGGCGTGGAACTCGCCGAGCGTGTTGTAGAGGCCGCGCTCGTAGATATCCGGCTCCTTGCTGATACCGATGTGGGACCCTATCTTCGCGTCGGCCCAGTAGGCGCTGTGTGGCCCCTCGAACAGGCGCTTGAGCAGTCGCGGGTCGACGTCCATCTTCACCCACCCGTCGTCGTAGTCGTCGGTGTCCAGATTCCGGGTGTAGTCGAACCCGCTGCCGTCCATCGACAGTTCCAGACAGACGTCGTCGACCAGCGGAATCAGGACGGTGGTGTCCGTCTCGTAGCCGATGCGGGCGCGTTTCCCCTCCATGTTCTCGTAGGCCAGCGGGACGTACGCCCGGAACTCGTCGAGGGTCGGCATCGGGTCCGATTCGTAGTCGAACTCGCGGGGGGCCAGTTCCTCCTCGATGTACCGCTGTTTCGCCTCGGGGTCGACCGGTTCGAACGGGGCCGACCGCTCGCCCGTCCTCACGTCGACGTACTCGCCGGAGTTGAGGAAGACGCACTCGTGGGCGTCGTCGGTGTTAGCCTCGAAGAAGGCCTTCGCGTCCTTCCGTGGCGGGTTGGCGGTGTACTCGTTGAGGTGTGCGAGGTCGCCCGCGAGGACGTACTCGCCGGCGAAGGGCATGTAGTAGGTCGGTTCGAACAACTCGATGAAGTTCAGCGCGAGTTCGTGTTTCTCCTGGATGACCCGGTCGCGCTCGGCGATTTTCGTCTCGTGGTCGTAGTTGGTCACCGCCTGCGGGTAGAACTGCGCGGCGCTGTACTGGTGACAGAGCATGTCCACCTCGCCGTAATCCTGCTTTATTTTCTCGCAACTGGGTTCGGCGATGGGGTACGGACAGTCGTTCGTGTTGACGAGGGTGTACTCGCCGTCGTCGATGACCGCCATCGAGTCCACCTGCGTCGACCCGGTCTGGTCGGCCTCCGTGTCGTACCACGTACACCCGAAGAAGTTGCCACAGCGTTCGGGGTCACAGCCGTCGGCCGCGAGGACGTTGATGTGGGTGTCGCCGCCGAGGTGGGTCCGCTCGTCGTGCGGGAGTTCGACCGCCTCGAAGCCGAGGTCCTCGACCGCCTCTTTCAGGTAGTCCCACCGGTAGTCGTGGATGAGGACCGGGATGTCCGTGTCCATCCGTTCCAGCGTCTCCGGGTGGAAGTGGTCCGGGTGGACGTGGGAGACGTAGATGTAGTCGACGTGGTTGAAGTCCTCGGGCTCGAACTCCGGGGCGGGGTAGTGCGCCCACGACCCGTAGTACGCCCCGTCGAGGAGCCACGGGTCACACAACACGTCCACGTCGTCCGTCTCGACCAACACCGCCGCCGATTCGAGATAGGTCACTCGCATGGACCGACAGGTGGTGCGACCGGGCCATTGTTATCACTGCGTTGTCCGAAATAGTCCGGCGTTATCGGAGAGAAAATCCCCCTTATCTGCCGATAAGGCACTCGAAACGGCCTTTCACTACCATGGCGCCCCTTATCCTGTGGGTCGGGGAAACGAAACGCCTTACCGCTCGGGTCGTCGATGCTCAGCCATGAGCACGATTCGGGTGGTGTGGGGCACCGCCACCGGCCCGACCGCGCTGTCGTCGTACGACGCGGCGCTGGCCCAGGCGGGCGTCCACAACTACAACCTCGTGACGCTCTCGTCGGTCATCCCCGAGGGGCCGGCCATCGAGGTGACCGGGACGGCACCGGACCTCGGTCCGCCCGGCGAGGCGCTGGAAGTCGTCCAGTCCGCCGCGACGGCCGCGCCGGGCGAACGCGCCGCGGCCGGCATCGGGTGGGCACGCAGCGAGGGCGGCCCGGGCATCTTCTACGAGGTGGACGGCACCGACCCCGACGCGGTCCGCACCGAGATTCGAGAGGGCCTCGCGGCCGGGCGTGACCTCCGCGACTGGGACTTCGTCGAGGAGTCGGTCCACGTCGAGGCCGTCGCCCCCGAGGAGGCGCACGCCAGCGCCGTCGTCCTCGCCACTTACGGCGAGAGCCACCCGGTCGTCTGACCCCGCCTTTCCGGTAGTCACGGGGTTTTTAGTACCCTACCGCCTAACTCCACGAGAACGTCCATGTATGGCAATTCGCCGCTCGGTGGCGACGCGGAGAAAGTGACGCTCACGCCGGAGCAACGGCAGACGCTTCGCGAGGACCTCGCGGGCGTCGCCGCCCGGACACGGGAACTGCTCCCGGGTGAGTTCGTCGTCGGGTCCGAGATAAGCGACGGCGAGATGGGTCCGCGAGCGACCATCGCGGTTCAGCCCCCGGTCGGGTCCGTCGTCAGCGCGGACTACACGCCGGAGGACCCCGAGAGCGCGACCATCTCCGACGACGAACGAGACGACCTCGCGCAGGGCATCGCCGCCTCGGCGGCCCTGCAGGTCAAGCAAGTGATGGGCGACGAGACGACGCCGACAGCGCAGTAACGTACGCTTTTACGCTTCTGTCGTAGCTTCGGGCGGGTCGAGGAACAGCGCGTAGCCGATGGACCCGCTGGCGGGCAGACTCCCCGCGGCCAGCGCGCCGACGACGCTGAGCGAGGTGAGGACGGCCCCGAACGCGGCCAGTAGCATCGACAGCGCGATACTCGCGAGGACGAGGTCGGCCGTGGAGAGAGTGTGGGCGGCTCCTATCATCGTGTCTGCTCGGACACGCGCCAGATAATTAAATATTATTACTAGGTCCAGGGCACGGCTTCGCCGCCCCGATTCGAGACGATTCCCGTGGGTCGATTCCTCGCTATTGCTCGCGGGTCACTGCGTTCCCCGCTGTGCCTTTTCGAGGGACCTCACGACGCTCGGTCTCTCGCTATTTGCCCCAGAAGGGGTCCCGATTGCGGTGCTTCTCTAGGTACATCGACAGGGCCTCTCGCTCGTCGACGGAGATGTCCTCGGCGAGTTCCTGTTCGAGAATCTTCGCGTGTTTCTCGGGAATCTCGACCCAGAGGTCGTCGCCCTCCTCTATCTGCCGGCCGACCGTCGGGCCGTCGATGGAGGCGGCCAGTCGCTCGCCCGTGCGGGCCGAGTCGACGTCCTCGCCCTCGTCCTGGAGGGACTTGAGCGACCCGACCCGTTTCGCCTCGCCGCCCTCCCACTTGACGACGTTGACGTTCCGGCGGAGTTCGCCCGACAGCACCTCGACGCCGACGACGGCCGGGTCGGACTGGCGGAAGGTGTGGTCCTTGAGGACGCGGAACTTCGCGGGCCGCGTGATGTTCTCCAGAATCTGCTCCTGCTGGGCCTCCTCGATGGCGGTGACGTGGTCGTCGTAGCGCTCGATGAGTTGGTAGATGACGTCGTCCTCGAACAGTTCGACGTCCTCCTGTTCGGCGAGGTCACGGGCGTCGTCGAGTACGTCGACCGAGAACGCGAGGATGGCGCGGTGGGTCGGTTCGTTGGCCGTCTCCGCGACCCGGACGTCCCGCGGCGCGACTGCGCCGACCTCCGCGCGCATGATGGGAATCTCCTCCTCGGCGAGCGTGCTGGAAATCGCCTCCAGCGACCCGAGCGTGTCGGCCTTGACGACGACGCCCTCCTCCTGTGTCGTCACCTCGATTTCGGCGAGTTCCTGCTCGACTTCGGCGATGACCTCGCTCCGGTCGCGGTCCCGCACGACGCGAATCGGTGCGCCAGCCATGGCGTCGTCTAGGTCCGGAGCGGCTATCTTCACGCCGTCGGCGGCCGAGACCTCGTCGACCTGTTCGAACTGCGCTTCGGTGCGAATCTCTTCGAGGGGGCGCGGGCGCAAGAGCGCGCGAACCTCGGTGACGATGGGACCCTGCAACCCGCCGACGACGATGGTGTCGTCCGCGCGGATGGTGCCGTCGTAGATGATGGCGTCGAGCGTCGTCCCGAAGCCCTGCGTGTCCTTCACCTCGAGGACGGTGCCGACGCCGGGGCCGCTGGTGTCTATCTCCATCTCCTCTTTCATGTACCGCTGGGAGAGGCCCATCATCACGGTCAGCAGGTCGGGGACGCCCTCGCCAGTCTCGGCGGAGACGGGGACGACGCCGATGTTCGCCTGGAAGTTCTGGACCCGCCAGTACATGTCCGCCGAGAAGCCGTTGTCCGAGAGTTCGCCGATAATCTCGTACAGTTTCTGGTTCAGGTCGGACTGGACGCGTTCGGACTGGGCGTCCATCGTCGCCTGCACGGGCATCTCCTCGTTGGGGTTCCACCCGGGGACGGTGTCTATCTTGTTCGCGGCGACGATGAAGGGCGTCTGCGTGCGCTTGAGGATGTCTATCGCCTCCAGCGTCTGCGGCTGGAACCCGTCGTTGACGTCGACGACGAGGATGGCGATGTCCGCGAGCGCCCCGCCACGGGAGCGGAGCGTCGAGAAGGAATGGTGTCCGGGCGTGTCGATGAACAGCAGGCCCGGCAGGTCGAAGTCCGTCGGGTCGACGAGTTCCCCGGCTATCTCCGAGATGACGTCGAGCGGAACCGCGGTGGCCCCGATGTGCTGTGTAATCGCGCCCGACTCTCCGGCGGTCACCGCGGACCCGCGGATGCGGTCGAGCAAACTGGTCTTCCCGTGGTCGACGTGGCCCAGCACCGCGACGATAGGCGTCCGAAGGGTGTGGTCCGTCTCTGTGGTGGCGTCCTGATCAGACATAGATGGCCCCAGAAGTTATCGGAACCAGTCGGCGACAGTAGTTAAGTTCGTCGTCATGGCGCGCACGCGGGCCTGAGCCACTTACTCGGTGACGGTGAACGACCCAGTCATGCCGGCGCTCCGGTGGGGCGCACAGTAGTACTCGTACTCGCCGGCCGTCTCGAACGTGTACGTGTAGGTGTGCCCGCTCTGGAAGGTCTGTCCGGCGTTCCCCGGCGTCCCGCTCCAGTCGCTCCCGCTCGGCGTACTCGCCGGCTTGACGTTGTGGTTGCTGCTCCGCCACTCCCACAGGACGGTGCTCCCGACCGGGACGGAGAACGTCTCCGGGTCGAAGACGAAGTCCCCGGGACCGACGAGCACTCGCTGGGCGGCGTCGACTGGCGTGGCCGTCGCCGTCTGCGTCTCGGTTTCGGTAGCCGTCGCCGTCGCTGTATTCGTGGCCGTCGGCGTCTCCGTCGGTGTGTTTGTCGGCGTCCGGGTGGCCGTCCCGGTGTCCGTACCGTCCGTCTCGGTCGGTCGGGGCGTCCCGCCGTCACCACCGTCGCCACACCCGGCCAGCGTCCCCGTGATGCCCGCCGCGAGGGCCGCGAGGAATCGCCGTCGACTGTCGGTCATGACGGTACTGCGGTCGCCGGCGGTAAAACCCTGCTGTGCCGTCAGACGGCCCGTGGCGTTTATGTTACACCGCTCAGAAAGGTGCGTATGGTCGAGATACTCGCCGAGAACCTCTCGGGGAAGGACGTCATGGGAAGCGACGGGGCGGAACTGGGTAGCCTCTACAACATCACGATGGACCTCGCGTCCGGGTCGCTGAAACACCTCGTCATCGACCCCGCGGAGTCGGTTCGCAACACCGACTTCGAGTACAGCGACCAGGGCCGCCTGCTGGTCCCGGTCGACCGCGTGAAGGCCGTCAAAGACCACATGATCGTCCAACGGTAGATGTACGTTCTCGATTCGTCGGCGTTTATCAACGAGTACCACACTGACGAGCAGATAGCGACGATTCCGCTCGTCCAAGAGGAGTTAGAGGGCGAGGCCGCCTTCCGCTTCGACGCGCTGGAGGGGTCGGGGATGCACCTCCACATCCCCGAACAGGACACCGTCGAGCGCATCGAACGGGCCGCACGGGAGACGGGCGACCTCGCGGAACTCTCCGAGACGGACGTCCGCCTCGTCGCCGCCGCCTTCGAACTCGACGCTCGACTGGTCACCGACGACTACGCGATGCAGAACGTCGCGGAGAAACTGGACGTCTCAGTGGAGGTCATCGCCAGGGAGGGCATCTCCGAACAGCGCGAGTGGCTGTTCCAGTGTGCCGGGTGCGGGCGCGAGTTCGACGAGAACCACGACCGCTGTCCGATATGCGGGAGTTCCCTCTCGCGGAAGAACCCGGCTTGACCCGCCGACGGTCGTTCAGACCGCCGACTCTTCTACGTCTTCGAGACCCATGTCGATGAGTTGCTTCAGGACCTCCTCCTCGGTGATACCGTACCGTCGGGCCAGCACCTGTATCGCCCGGGCTTGGCCGTCGTCACACACGACCGTGTACCGGGATGCCATGACACGAGTTCTGATGGCTATCAGTATAAATACCCGTCAGACAGCCGTCACACTCCCGGTAAGCGGTTCCTACACCGGTAGCGAGGTGCCCGTCGTCGCGAGGTAGTAGTTGAGGACGAACAGGCCGGCGTTCCAGAGGCCGTGCGACAGCGCCGGGACGAGGATGCTCTCTGTGTACTCGTAGACGGCGCCGAGGACCAGTCCCAGTGCGCTGGCGACGAGGATGTACGTCCACGCGCTCCCGGAACTGATGGCGAAGTAGTGGCCGACGCCGAAGAGGAGGCTCGCCAGCAGGAGTCCGGGGAGCAACCCGAACGACCGACGGAGCAGGCCCTGCACCACGCCGCGGAAGACGAGTTCCTCCGCTGGGCCGACCAGGAACAGCGCGACGGGGACCATGTAGAGGAACAACCGTGGGTTCGAGCGGCCCTGCGTGATGATGCTGTTCTGGCCGGACTCGACGGCGACGCCGAACAGCGCCTCGACGGCGGCGGTGAGGAGGTCAACGACGACGCCCATCACTATCGCGCCGACGAGGATGCCGACGACGCCGGCCAGCGCCCACCCGAGGTCGGCGGGCCTCGGCCGACGCACGTGGACCAGCGACTGCTCTCGTCTGAGCGTGACGAACCCGAGGGCCGCGACGAAGAACCCGACGAACGCGAACGCGTTCAGCGCGGCGTACACCGCGGCGGGCATCTGTCCGGCCTCGAGGGACTCGACGCCGAGCAGCGCCATCCCGACCTGTCCGAACAGCGCCGAGAGGATGAACGCGGCCGCGACGACGGCCAGCGCCCGGACCACGCTCTTGAGGACGGTGGGGCCGTCGGCCACGGAGACGTAGGGCGGGGTGAATGCCATGGCGGGAGTTACAGTGGCGTAGTCGGCGGGTCCACAAGACCCCACCGATTGGGTGTCCGGCGGGCGCGAGGCGGTGGACTACGACGACCGGTCGTCGATGTGGTGGACGGCGCTGGGCGAGAGCAGTCGACCGGTCGGGAGTTTTACCCAGCCGTTGGCCAGTACACGAAGGGCTCCTTCGTGGAGCACCGTCTCCTGTGCCATGTCCGCGTATGCGACGGCGTCCGCGTACTCCTGTACGACGTCGTCGAGGGCGTCGCCCCAGACCGGTTCGTCCGAGATGACCATGCACTGTACTCTCGGCGACGAGTCAAAATAGTGTCGCGAGTCGCGTCGGTGAGCGGTTCGGCCGTCCGCTACTCGATTCGGTAGCTGGGCCGCTCGGCAACCGTCCGCGTCTCCTCGGTGTCCTCGCCGGCCAGCAGGCCGCGGGCGGCGCGTTTCCCCCACTCGACGGCCGGTTGGGTGAACGTCTCGACGTCGGCGAGTTCGCCGACGAGGACGCAGGCGGCCTCCATCGCGTACAGCAGTTCGCCGAGGCCGCGGGCGTCGAGGCGGTCCAGTTCGAGTTCGACCGCGGGACGGCCGGCCGCCGAGAGGCTAGCGACGGTGGCGTCGTACTCGGCGTCCAGCAGTTCCCCGAGGTCCGCGCCGGCCAGATACTCCAGCGACTCGTGGCTGGGGTCGGGCACCGGCACGTCGGCCCGTTCGCGGGGGCGGACGACAGTGACCATCTTGTCCCGCGGGCCGGCCCGGTACAGTTGGAGTTGGGAGTGCTGGTCGGTCGCGCCCAGCGCACGCGCCGGGGTCTGGCCGCGCCCCTCCTTCCCGAGGCTCTCGGCCCACAGTTGGGCGAACCACTCGGCGAAGTACTCCAGCCGTTCGGCGTAGGGCATGACGGCGTTGACGCTCGCGCCCCGCTCTTCGAGGGCGTAGGCGACGGAGCCGTAGGCGTACGCCGGCGTATCGTACAGCGACGGCCCGAGGTCGTCGGCCACGTCGCCGGCCCCCGCGAGCAAGCCCTCGACGTCGAGGCCCATGATGGCGGCCGGCACCAGTCCCACCGACGAGAGGGCGGCGAAGCGGCCGGGCACGCCGTCCGGGAGCGGGAGCGTCGGCAGGCCCTCCTCGTCGGCGAGTTCCCGGAGCGGTCCCGACTCGCCAGTCGTGGCGACGGTCCGCTCGGTCCAGTCGACGCCGCGGTCCTCGTAGGCCTCGCGGACGACGAGGAAGTTCGCCAGCGTCTCCGCGGTGGTGCCGGACTTCGAGACGACGCTGACCGCCGTGTCCTCCAGCGGGAGGTCGGCGAGCGTCCGTTCGACGTGTTCGGGGTCGACGTTGTCGAGGACGACGTGTCGGTCGGGGTCCTCGGCCAGCGCCGCCGTGATGGTCTTCGCGCCGAGGGCGGACCCGCCGATGCCGACGGTCACCACGTACTCGGCGTCGGCCACCGGTTCGACGGCGTCCCGAATCGCCTGCGGGTCAGTCGTTTCGGGCAGGTTCAGCGCCGCGTAGCCGAACTCGTCGTCCTCGCGCCCCTCGGCGATGCGTTCGTGGGCCGACGCCACCCGTTCGTCGAGCGCGTCGAGTGCGTCCTCGTCCACGCCGGGGTCCGCGACGGACCCGAGCGCGGCACCGATGTCTACGTCCATACGCGACCGGTGGCCGGCATCCTACATAGGTCCCCGGGAGTCTCCGCCGAACGGGGCGTTTAACCTCCCGGTTCCCCTAGCCCCGCCGATGACAGACGCGACGACGGCCGACCACGCCGAGGAGGCCCAGCAGACGTACAGCGGGCTTCCCGGCGCGTTCGTCTACGCGCTCCGGACCAGCGAGTCGTGGCTGTTCAAGGGGTACGTCGTGCTGGCGCTACTCCTGTCGCTGGCCATCGGTCTCGTGTTCGTCTTCGGTCTCATCTCGATACTGGCCCAGACGAGCACCGTCCGCGGCGGGACGTTCACCTTCTCCCGGTCGTTCTTCCTGTTCGTCGGGTTGCTCGTCGTCGCGCCGCTGCTGGCCCCGGTGTTGCTCGTCGCCCGACGACACCGCCGCTCGGCGTCGTCGGTGACCTACGACCGGGGGCTGGCGCTGTCGGCGCTCGCCTTCGTCGCGTCGCTGTACGTCGGACTGGTGATTTCGGTCCCGCCGCAGTTGCAGGAACCGACCGAGAGCGCCGTCGTCGCGGCGCTGTACGACCTCCCGCAGATTGCGGGCCTAGCGCCGCCGCTGGTCGCCGTCGGCGTGATGTACGCCGTCCACAGAGTGTTGCGGTGAGCGCGGGTCGAAACCCGGAAGAACGCCGCTAACCTATCCCTGCCCATGACCACGAAAGAAGGGACCTTTCTCGTCACGCACGCCGACGAGGGGTCGGCGACGCTGCGCGACGTGACTGACTCGCAGGTACTGACCCTGTCGGAGAACCCGGGACTCGACGCCGGGAACGTCGTGGACGCCACCGTCGAAGCCGAACCGCCGATGGAGGTGACCTACGCCGTCGCCGAACTGCACGCCGAGCGGACCATCCCGGTCGAACGGGTCGAGTTCGAACCGACGGCGCAGGTCAAAGACATCGCGGCCGACCAGTCGGTCGGCGACCTGACGACCCGCGAACGGGCCGGCGAGGGCGAGATTCACGTCCTGACCGTCCCCGAAGACGGCACCGACGAGGCGGCCACGGAAGTCCTCGAGGACGAGGCGACCGTCTCGCGGGCCGCCAGACTCGGCGTCGACCGGGTGGAGGTCCGGACCGCCACGGGCGTCGTGAGCGTCCGGTACCTGCCCGACTGACTGTTCTCGCTCACCGGTCGCGACGTCGAACAGTTCCGTTCGGGACGCCTCGCTCCTGCTCACGGCTCCCGGGGGTCGCCGTTGCGCTGTTCGCCGGGCCGCGAACGTCGTGAGCGTCTCACAGATTGGGAAGGCTTATTCGGAGTCGTGCCACACCCACGGCCATGGTCGAGTTCGAGGTCCCGGAAGTCGACTACACCCAGTACTCCAACCGCCAACTAGTGGCGGTGCCGCTGGTGGTACTGGCGGTGGCCCTGTTGGTCCTCGCGGCGTGGTGGGCCATGACCGGGTCGCCGGTCGCACTCGGTGTCGACTTCACGGGCGGGTCGGAGGTCACGGTCGAGACGTCGCTGTCACAGCAGGAGATACGCCAGTCCTTCGACGAACCGGTCGTCTCGGTGCAGGGGGTGCAGGGACGGAGCAACCAGTACATCGTCACGTTCGACTCGTCGAACATCGACGACATCCGACAGACGGTCGACGGGAACGACGGGATGACTCTCCTCCAGAGCGGTACCACGTCGCCGCTGTTCGGGTCGGAGAACCAGCGACTGGCCGTCATGGGCGTCGGCGTCGCCTTCCTCGGGATGAGTCTGCTGGCCTTCGCCTTCTTCAGGACGTTCGTGCCGAGCATCGCCATCGTCATCTCGGCGTTCTCTGACATCGTCATCCCCGTCGCCATCATGAATCTGGTGGGCATCAAACTCTCCTTGGGGACGGTCGCGGCCCTCCTGATGCTCATCGGGTACTCCGTGGACTCCGACATCCTGCTGAACAACCACGTCCTCCGCCGCTCGGGCGGGTTCTACGAGTCCACCTACCGGGCGATGCGGACCGGTGTGACGATGACGCTCACGTCCATCGCCGCGATGGCCGTGATGGCCGTCACGGCGACTATCTTCGGTATCCAGTTGATGGCCTCCATCGGCATCGTGCTGGTGCTGGGGCTGACCGCCGACCTTATGAACACCTACATGCTCAACGTCACGCTGCTTCGCTGGTACAAGTACGAGGGGGTCAACCGATGAGCGCCCTCCGAGAGAACTGGCGCATCGGCGTCTTGGTCCTGCTCTTGCTGGGCAGTTCCGTCGCGCTGTTCGTCCCCGGCGCGCCGCCGGGCACGTCGGCAGACGACGGCGCTGGCAACGCCACGAAGACGACGAACCTCCAGTACGGCATCCAGCTATCCGGCGGGACCCGAATCCGCGCGCCCATCGTCGGGACGACGGCGGAAGGCATCGACGTGTCCCCGAACCAGACGGCGGCGCTCGGACAGAACGTCGCGAACGAACTCGGCGTCGACCCCATCGACGTCGAGGTGCGGCCGGGCGCGGAGGGCCAGAACGGTACCGTCGAGGTGTTCACGCGCAACGTCACGAACCAGCAACTCCGGGCCGCGCTCGAAGCCGAAGGCTACCAGCCGTCGACGATACGGCCTGGCGTGACCCAAGCCACCAGACAGGCGATGGTCGAGAGCGTCACCGACAAGATTCGAACCTCCGCGCTCAGCGGTGGCCGGGTGCAGGAGGTCAGCGCCCCCGGTAGCCCGCGCAGTTACATCAGCATCACCGCGCCGGACCGCCAACCAGAGGCGCTCGTCGACATCCTCGAAGAGCGTGGGGTCGTCCGGATGTACGCCGTCTATCCGACGGGCAACGGGACGTACGTCCGAGAGCAGGTCCTCTCGCAGGACGAGTTCGCCGGCGTCGCCTCCGACAACACGCAGACGTACGGTGCGGTCGCCAGAGTGACCGTCGAACGGAGCGCCGCGGAGCGGTTCAGTCAGGACATGGTCGACGCCGGGTTCGGGCAGTCGCGTAGCTGTACGAACTACAACCACAGCGACATCAACAAGACGCAGGGCCGCTGTCTGGTCGCCACGCTCAACGGCGAACCGTTCTACGCCCGCGGTGTGGCACCGGGCCTCGCGGAGTCGTTCCGCGAGAACACGTTCAAGGACGACCCCGTCTTCGTCCTCCCGGCCGACGACATGGGGATGGCCCGCGAAATCGAACTGAACCTGAAGGCCGGTCGTCTGCCCGCGCCGCTGAACTTCGAGGACTCCGACCAACTCTCCCTGTCGCCGGCGCTGGCCGAGCAGTTCCAGCAGAACTCGCTCGTGACGGGACTGCTCGCTGTCCTCGCCGTCAGCATGGTCGTCTACGGCCGCTACGGGCGGCCGGAGGTGGCCTTCCCGATGATAGTGACGGCGCTCTCCGAGGTATTTATCCTCCTCGGATTCGTCGCGTTGGTCCAGTACCCGCTGAACCTCTCGCACCTCGCGGGGTTCATCGCCGTCATCGGGACGGGGGTGGACGACCTCATCATCATCGCCGACGAGATACTCCAGCAGGGGAAAGTCGAGACCGGACGGGTGTTCCAGAGCCGCTTCCGCAAGGCGTTCTGGGTCATCGGTGCCGCCGCGGCGACGACCATCGTCGCCATGAGTCCGCTGATGGTGCTCTCGCTCGGTGACCTCTCCGGGTTCGCCATCATCACCATCGTCGGCGTCCTCATCGGCGTCCTCGTCACTCGCCCGGCCTACGGTGACATCCTCCGGAACCTCGTGCTGGACGAGGACTGAGACACTCGCGTTCGCCGTCTTTCGGGCGGTCTCGACGGAATACGGCCTCTTTTCACGCCGCCGCGACGATATTCCTTGGCACGACGTGACAAATTCATTTAGATTGACTTATATCCGCTCGCGCCCTACGTTCATTTCCCGTTGGAACGCGGGGACACACTGGACGACGTATCTCAGACTGTCCGTTCTGGACGGAACGGGATGCGTTGGGGGCAACAACCGAGCAGTCCGTAACAGGATTCCGAGGTTAACGCTCCGAAGGAGAACCACCACAGCCCATCGCCGGTCCGGCCGGCCGGGTCGGTAGGAAGGCCAAGTACCGGACGTCACGTAAGTGGCGCTCGGGAATCCAGCACGTCGGCAACGGCTGGTGCAAGCCCAGCTAAAGCCCGCAAGGGCAAGGCCGGTGGAAGCCCGGCTAAACGCCGGCACGAGTGCTGGAAGGGCCGCAGGGGCTGTCGAAAACATCTCCCGTCCAGGTCCAAGCCGCGTTCGCGGGAATTTTCGGCTGTCAGAACTCGCCGAGCGTCGCCTGTTCGGCCGCCGCGAGGACGTCCTCGCAGGTCGACCACGACGCCCGCGCGCAGTTGGGCAGTTGCCCGTTCTCCTCGACGTACTCGGCCAGAAACTCGCGGGTAGTCGGGTCGCTCGGATAGCCAGAGCCGACGTCGCCGTACGCCTCGGCCAACGACGCCACGTGTGCGTCGCGGGCAACTTTCGCCACGATGGAGGCCGCACCCACCAGCGGGTCCGTCTCGTCGGCGCCGTGTTCGGCGTCGACGCTCACCGACGCGTCGACTCGCTCGGCGACGCGCCGACCGAACCGCTCGGCGTCGGTGTCGCCCGCGTCGACGGTCCCCGAGAGGCCGTCCGTGGCGACGCCAGCGAGGGCCTCGCCGTGGGCCGCGACGGTCAGCGTGTTCATGTCCGTCTCGGGGTCGTCGATGCGTCCGACCGGAATCTCGGCGACCGACACGTCGGCCACCTCGCGTATCTGCTCGTCCAGTCGCTCCCGGCGGGGCGGTGCGATTCCCTTGGAGTCGCCGACGCCGTCGGGGAGGGCCGCCGGGTCGGCCCTGACTGCGGCGGCGAACATCGACCCGAGGACGGGCCCCTTACCGGCCTCGTCGACGCCGAAGCGCATGGCTGGGCGCTCTCTGGCCGCGCGCAAAGTCGTTGCGGTCCCGACTGTCGCCGGTGCGCGTAGCCGTCCGATACCATCGGTAGCCCTAAACTATACGAAAGATTGACATTCTCGACGGCGTTTCCGGTCACCGATGGTCGAACTGGACCGCCTCTACCGCGCCCTCGCGGCCGAAGAGCGGCGTCTCGCCCTCGCCTGCCTGCGCCGTCACCGGACGCTGACGCTGCCGGACCTCGCGGAACTGGTCGTCGAACGGCAGCGCGGGACAGACGTCGCGACCGTCTCGGGCGAACGGGTGCGCGACACGTACTTCCTCCTGTATCACACGCACGTTCCGCGCCTCGAAGCGTGCGACCTCCTCCACTACCGACAGAGCGAGGACCTCGTCGTCGCGTCCGACGACCTCTCGGCCTCGCTGGAGCGCGTCCGGGAGGACGTCGAGACGCTGGGGGCGAACGACCGCGTGGGAGAGTGACTACGACTTGAAGAACGCCTCGTCGGCGAACGGTTCGTCCTCGCCCTCCACGTCGACGACGTCTAGTGCGGTCACCACGGCCCCGACACCCAGCAGGCCGGACAGACTCGGTTCGGTCCGCCCCTCGTCGCTGGAGATTAGTTCTTTCACGTAGAGGCCACCCTCGCCGTGGATGCGGACGTCGGCGTGCGTCTCGTCGACCAGTTCGCCGCTGGCCGCGTAGACGTCACGCGTGCGGGTGAGGTCCGCGCGCCGGTGGGCCACCCGCTGTGGCGTCTCCTGTTCGACCGTCGTGCCTTCGAGTTCGGCCAGCGCCTCCCGGAGGGCGGCCTCGGTGACGGGTTCGTCGAACTCGACGTCCATCCGGTAGGTCTTCGAGGCGTCCAGTTCCTTCACGCGCTCGACCATCTCGTGGGTCGCCAGTCTGAGCCCCTCCACCTCGACTTTCCCGTCGGCGAAGGCGTTAATCTCGTCTTCGAGCGCCTCGGTGTCGACGTCGCGGGTCCGCGGTGCGTCCACCTCGATGACGAACGGGCGTCCGGATTCGAGCATCAGGGCGTCGACGTCCTCGCGGCCGGCGCCGTGGAACGTCGCCGCCGACCCCTGCATGGCCTCCTTGACGACGGGGGCGGTCAGTTGCTCGACGCTCTCGTCGTAGCGGTAGCCCGTCCCGTCACACCCCTCACAGGGCTGGCCCTGCCAGAGGCCGGTGCCGTTGCAGTCGTTGCAGGGCCACTTCGTCTGGGGGATGTCTCGCTGTAGCTTCCGGTAGCGGCCGTAGACGAACGCGGAGTTGACCCGCGCCTCGACTTCGTCCGTCGAGAGGTCGAGCGTGAACTGGACCTCCGGGCGGCCGAACTCCACTTCCGCGCCGGTAATCTGCCCGACGCGCTTGCCAACCTCGCGGTTGAGTTCGGTCTTCAGCGCCTCGCCGGCGTCCTCGTCGAGTCCCACGTCCTCCCGGAGGAGGGCGTCGTTCTCCTCAAGGAGCGGCGGCACTTTCGTCCCCACCTGGTAGGTCGCAAACTCGTAGCCCCGCGCGGCGGCGGCGGCCTGTTCGGCCCACCAGTCGACGCGGGCACACTCCCCCTCACACACCCAGCAGTCCTCGCTCGCCTCGAAGTCCTCGTCGGCATCAAGGGCGAGGGTCACCCGCAGCGCGTGGCCGCGTTCGGCGTTGGTCAGCCCGAAACTCCGGTCGGCGAAGAGCCGTCCGAGACAGGCGTCACAGAGCGGCTCCGTCTCCAGCGCGGCCCGTGCGTCCTCCAGTACGCTCATTGTCGGTGCGAGGCGGTCGGTCCGTAACTGCGTTTCGACCTCTTCGCACCGGTGACCGTGACCGCCGGCCACGGGCGAGACCGCCAGAAAGCCCCGGCGCGCCCCGGTCCCGCGGCTCGCTGTGCGCCTCGTCGCTCACTCCGCTCGCTCCTGCGGTGCTTGCGTCGCCGGGGTTCCCGCAGCGCGCCGCCCCTTTCAGTCCCACCCCGGCGGTCGTCTCACCGGCAGCACCCTGTGCTCGTCTCAGCGTTCGTCGCGGCCGCCGTCGGCGGTGTACTCTGTCGGCTCTCGGGCGAACAGTTCGCCCGGAACGTCGGTGACCGACACCGAGACGTCCCGTTGCGGGAACGGAATCTCGATGCCAGCCTCCTGGAACCGGGTGTAGACGACCCGGTTGATGTTGTGGATGGCGCGCGCGTTCAGCGCGGGGTTCGACACCCAGCAGAGCAGTTCGAAGTTCAGCGCGGAGCCACCGAACTCGCGGAAGCGAACCCTCGGTTTGGGGCGGTCGATGACGAGCCCCTCCGCCTCGGCCACCTCCATGAGTATCTCCTCGACGGCGTCGATATCGGTGCCGTAGGCGACGCCGACGGGGACGCGGATGCGTCGCTTCTGCTTGGGCGTGGACTCGTTGACGATGGCGGCGTTCGAGAGCTTCGAGTTGGGGACGGTGACGAGGATGTCGTCGCGGGTGCGGATGACCGTCGAGCGCACCGAGATGTCCTCGACGCGGCCGCGTTCGCCGGTCTCCAGCACCACGTAGTCGCCGACCTTGTAGGTCCCGTCCAGATACAGCGACAGCGACCCGAAGAAGTTCGCGAGAGTGTCACGCGCCGCGAGGCCGACGATGATGCCGACGAGGCCGGCCGAGGCCAACAGCGGCGTCGGGTCGATGTTCCAGAGGACGAGCAACAGCAGGACGCTCGCGCCGGCCACCAGCGCGCTCCAGACGTTCTGGAGGATGGGGACGACCTGCCGGTCGATGTAACGGTTGTCCGTGGCGGCACTGGAGGCCTTCCGTCCGACCCGCATCAGCGTCACCGTCCAGACGAGGATGACGACCGACAGCGTCCCGGCTTCCAGTGGGACGGCGAGGTCCGGCGAGACGTCGTACACCTGCGTGCCGACGTAGACGCCAGCGACGCTCAGCGTGACGTACAGCGCCGAGTGGACGCCCCGGAAGACGATGTCGTCGACTTCGCCGTCGATACGGCCGGTCACCTGTTTGAGATAGCGGTCACCGACGACGCGGACGAGGAAGCCCAGTGCGAGGCCGGCGACGATGAGCACGGCGAACCCCTGCCACGCCGGGAGCGGAGCGAGGAGTTCGGCGACACCACCCAGTTGCATACCACCAGTTGGCTGGCCGATGTATATATACTGGTCACCCCATACGCCCGAACGCGAGACCGAACCGCCTTTAATCACGGCTGACCGCTCCGTAACTGTGAATCCGATTCTCGTCGCCATCCTGCTGGGACTGTTGCAGGGCATTCTGGAGTGGATTCCCGTCTCCAGCGAGGGTGGTGTCGCCCTCGCGTCGACGGCGCTGGCGGGACTGGACCCCGGCGACGCCACTCGACTCGCGCTCTTTTTGCACGCCGGGACGGCCGTCGCCGCCGTGGCGTACTACCGTGGCGAAGTCCGCGAGATTCTGGACTCGCTGACTCGTCTCTCCCGGCGGCCGTTCGCCGACGAGACGGCGGACCTCTCCTTTCTCGTCCTCGCGACGTTGGCGACTGGGGTCACCGGTCTCCCGGCGTACCTCGCACTCGACGCGGCCGTCTCCGAACTCGAGGGCGGCCTGTTCCTGGCGCTCGTCGGCGGGTTGCTCGTCCTGACGGGCCTCGTCCAGCGCTTCGCCGCCGCGCTCTCCCTTGGCGAACGCACCCGACCGGACTGGGCCGACGCCGTCCTCGTCGGCGGGTTGCAGGGACTGGCTATCCTCCCCGGCGTCTCCCGGTCGGGGACCACCGTGAGTGCGCTCCTCCTGCGCGGTCACGAAGGGGAATCGTCCCTGCGCCTCTCCTTCCTCCTCTCGATTCCGGCCGCGCTGGCGGCCAACGCGATCGTCCTTCTCGACACGGGCGTCCCGGCGATAGCGCCCGCACAGGCCGTCGTCGCCCTCGCGGTCAGCGCCGTCGTCGGCTACCTCACCGTCGACGCCCTCGTCCGGCTGGTCCGACAGGTCCCGTTCTGGGCGGTGTGTACGCTGTTCGGCGGCCTCGGCGTCGTCGGCGGACTCCTGGTCGCGCTGTGAGCGCGGTGCTGGAAGTTATATACACCGCGGCGACAACTTTCCTGTAACTGCGGCCATGAGTGGTGACGAACGAAAGATCGTAGACGCGTCCGGCGACTTCCAGTACGTCGTCCGGGACGGCGACCCGGTCGCCGACCCGCAGTGGCAGTCCTGTCGGCTCGTCGTCACCAACAAGCGGCTGCTGCTCGCGACGAACGGGAGCAAACAGCCGATACCCCACTCGAAGATATCGCTCGTCGAGGACGAGTCGACGGTCCCAGACGGCGTCCCAGCGGACGCGACGGCTCTGCGCGTCGGCGAGAACGTCCTCCTCGTCGACGCCACGAACGTCGACGACTTCGAGTTCGAGTACTGCCGGGCGACGCTCCACGGCGCGGTCATCCTCGCCCGGAACCCGGCCGTCGTCGGCGGTGTCGTGCAGGACGACGCCGAGTGGACGAAGGCCCGCTTCCGGATAGACGAAGACGAGGTCCGCCTGCAGTTCCCCGGCGGGGGGGCCACCGTCTTCGACGTGGAGGACGTCGGGACCATCGAGACCAGCGAGAGCACCGTCATGGGCGAGACGCGGCGGGTGGTCGAAGTCGAACACACCGACGAGCAGGACCGGAGCGTCGAGACGCACCTCTCGGGCATGGCCCACCACACGGCGGCGCTCGAATCGCTGTTCTCGGCGGTGGTCGACCGCCGCGAGGACGACTACGAACTCTCCGAGATGGAGAGTCAGGTACTGATGGCGCTGTACTCGGGGGTCTCGCCGTTCGAGATGGCGGACTTCGTCGGCACGACGCCGGACGAAGTCGAGGAGATTTACCAGAAACTGCTGGACGTGGGCGCAGTCGACAAGGTCCGCACCCGGACGGAGGTCAGCCTGAACGCGCAGGGGCGGAACATGGCGAGCGAAGCGATGAGCGGGGAATAGGGAGGGCCCGAGCGAAGCGCGGGGTCTCCGAGATGCCCAGCGGCGAACGAAGCGAACCGCGAGCAGTAGCGTAGTTCGGAGCGGAACGAGAAACCCCGGAAACGTGCGGCGGTGGGTGCAACGAACCGCCGGACGATAGGCAAATCAGAGCGGCGCGAGGACCACCGAGATAGGGCGATGAGTGGTGACCGGTTCAGCGACGGCTAGCCGGTCGGAAAGCGGAGAACGGGTATCAGGGGCGATTCAGTCGCCGTCGCCCTCGCGGACCGCTTCGAGCGAGGCGAAGAAGCCGAAGTAGGCCACGACCCCGCCCAGCATGGTGAGGTAGTAGAGCCACTGCGGCGCCCCGGCGAAGAGGTCGAAGACGACGGTGACGACGGTCACCCACGCGATGGCGAACACGAGGTCGACGAACATCCCCGAGCGGTGCTCGCGGACGTGGTCGCCGACGGTTTCTAGGAGGCCTTTCCCCGAGGTCATCGGCATGGCTCACTCCTCCTCGTGTTCGTCGACCACCAGTACGGGGACGTGCGTCGAGCGGAGGACCCGCTCGGTGACGCTCCCGAGCAGTGCCCGTCGGACGCCCGAGCGGCCGTGACTGCCCATCACCACGAGGTCGACGTCGTTGTTGTCGGCGTACCCGGCGATGACCTCGTGTGGTGCGCCGACGCGCACCTCCTCGTGGACCTCGACGCCGTGGTCGGCAGCGACCGACGCGACGGCCCCGGTGGCGTCGTCGGCCTTCTCTTTCAGTTCGGTCATCTCGCCGAAGTTGCCCTGCCTGATGCGGTCGACCTGCTCGGTGCCGAGGCCGAAGTTCACGGCGTCGATGTCGACGACGTACAGCGCGTGTAACTGTGCGCCGTACTTCGCCGCGAGGTCGACCGCGTGGTCGACCGCAACGTTCGCCGTGTCGCTACCGTCCGTCGGGATGAGGATGTGGTCGTACATTGTTAGTCGTCAGCAGGGGTCTGGCCGCCGCTGTCGGAGACGATGTCCTCGGCGGTCTGTTGCTGGCCCATCGGTTCGGGGCTGTGACACTGCCGGACCATCCGCTTGGTCTCCATCGGCGGTTCCGGGGTCGCGAGCGAGACGGCGATGGTGACGAGGAACACCAGCGGCGTCCCGATCAGTGCGGCACCGATAGGTGGCACGTACTGTGCGTAGATGGGGACGATCGCCTGCCCGGAGCCACCGGCGACGTCCGCGAGGAAGCCGATGTACGCCGGGAGGACGCTGTTGATAATCGACGTTATCCACAGCAGGAGGCCGACGGACATGCCGGCCAGTGCCCCCTGACGGTTGGTGTTCTCCCACCACAGGCCGAGGAAGAACATCGGGAACAGCACGGTCCCCGCGAGCGAGAACGCGTACGCGACCAGTTCGCCGATGAGTGCCGGCGGGTTGAACGCGGTGACGGTCACCAGCGCACCGACGACGACGATGGTCGCGCGGCCGATGAGGACCTGTTGGCGCTGGGTCGCGTCGGGGTTGATGAGTTCCGAGTAGATGTCGTGCGCGACGGCCGAGGACGCCGTGATGAACAGGCCGGCCGTCGTCGCGATTGCGGCGGCCATCCCGCCGGCGGCGACGAGGCCGACGAACCACCGCGGCAGGTTGGCGAACTGCGCCGCGAGCACGACGATGACGTCACCTTCCGCACCGGACATGGCCTGCTCGCCGGTGTAGACCGCTTCCGGCGAGATGTTGTTCACCGCGGCGAAGAGGTCGACGCCGAAGGCGGCCATCGCGGGCGCGCCCCAGTACAGGAGCATGATGAAGAACAGCCCCCAGACGGTCGACCAGCGGGCGGTCCGCTCGTTCTCGACCGTGTAGAACCGCACCAGCACGTGCGGCAGGCCACAGGTCCCGAAGATGAGCGAGAACGCCGTGGCGACCCAGATGTAGTAGCCGTTCCCGCCGATGAACGGTTCGGAGAACTGGCGACTGAGTTCGCTGAACAGCGCGCCGTACTCGATCTGCGGGAGAATCGTCGAGTACCCCTGCGTGAAGCCGACGACGTAGACGCCGGCGAGGAACGCGACGATGAGGATGACGTACTGCACGGCCATGTTCTTCGTCGCGCCCAGCATGCCCGAGAGCGCGAGGTAGCCGACGGTGATGGTCATCATCACGATGATCATCGGGATGATGTCCAGCCCGAAGACGTACTGGCCGACCAGGCCCATGCCGCGGGCCTGCCCGACCGAGTAGACGTACGCGATGAGCAGCGTGGTGAAGGCCGCCAGCGCGCGGGCCGTCGGCGAGTTGAACCGGTCGCCGACGAAGTCGGGTGCGGTGTACTTCCCGAACCGGCGCATCTGCGCCGCGAGGAAGATGAGCAGGACGAAGTAGCCGGTCGTCCAGCCGACGATGAACGCGAGGCCGTAGAAGCCGGCCAACGCGACCAGCCCCGCGAGTCCGAGATAGGACGCGGCCGACATCCAGTTGGCGCCGATGGCCATCCCGTTCTCGATGTTCCCGATGCCGCGGCCGGCGACCCACATCCCCTCGGTGTCGGCCACCTTGAACACGTAGCCGATGACGAGGAACGAGGCCATCATCAGGAAGACGATGATGGCGGGCAGGAGTTTGAACGAGATGTCGAGCGCCTCGGCCTGCAGGGGAATCGTCACTGCTCGACACCCCCGTCAGTGGCGGCGGTGTCGCCGCTCTCGCTCTCGCCGCTCGTCTCGACGACGCTCGGGTCGATGTTGTACTTCTCGTCCAGTTGGTCGCGCTTCCGTGCGTACCAGAACGCGAGGACGAGCGCGCCGGTCGGGCCGCCGAAGGCGACGGCGAAGTAGTGCAGTGGGAAGCCGATGACCGGCAGGGTCGCCGTCATCGTGCCGGGCGCGATGGCGGTGAGCGTCACCGGGCCGAAGACGATGAGCGCCCACACGATGAAGCCGGTCCAGACCACCCGCAGGTGGTCGCGCATGAACGGCGTACTCGGCTTCAGCAGGTTCACCTCCTCGTCGAGGTAGTTCGTGTTCTGGTGTGCCTGTGCGGCTTGCGTGGCGGTGCCGCCGTCGGTCTGGACCGACGGCTGGCTCTCCGAATCGTGCGTGTCTGTGTCTGGCATAGTTCGTCCGTGTGTCTGTTGTGGGGGGTGGTCGGTTTCGAAAAGCGGTGCTGTTCAGTCGCTACTGACCTTCGACTGGATGTCGCTGACGACGTCTGGATTGCGGAGCGTGCTGGTGTCGCCCAGTTCCTCGCCGTTGGCGATGTCCTCGAGGAGTCTGCGCATGATTTTCCCGGACCGAGTCTTGGGGAGTTCAGGGGTGAAGATGACCTGTTCGGGCCGGGCGATGGGACCGATGGCGTCCTCGACGCCCTCGATGATGCGGTCGCGCAGTTCGTCGGTCTCCTCGTAGCCGTCCTCCGTGATGACGTACGCGTAGACGGCCTCGCCCTTGATTTCGTGGTCACCGCCGACGACGGCGGCCTCGGCGACGCCCTCGACGCCGACGATGGCGCTCTCTATCTCCATCGTCCCGAGGCGGTGGCCCGAGACGTTGAGGACGTCGTCGACGCGGCCGAGGACGGTGATGTAGCCGTCCTGGTCTATCTTCGCGCCGTCCTCGGGGAAGTACACCCAGTCGGCCGGGTCGTCGCTGTCGACGATGGAGTACTCGCGCCAGTACTCGTCGATGAACCGCTCGTCGTTGTTGTACAGGGTCCGGAGCATCCCGGGCCACGGCTTGTTGACGACGAGATAGCCGGCCTCGCCGGCCTCCACGGGACTGCCGCTCACGTCGACGATGTCGGCGCTGACGCCCGGGAGCGGCGGCCCGGCAGAGCCGGGTTTCATCTCGCCGACGCCGGGCAGGGTGGTCAGCATCATGCCGCCGGTCTCGGTCTGCCACCACGTGTCGACGACCGGGCAGGACTCGTCGCCGATGTGCTTGTAGTACCACTTCCACGCGCGGGGGTTGATGGGTTCGCCGACGGTGCCCAGCAGTCGCAGGCTGGAGAGGTCGTGGCTGTCGGGGTACTCCTCGCCCCACTTCATGAACGCGCGAATCGCGGTCGGCGCGGTGTACAGTTGGGTCGCCTCGTAGTCCTCGATGATCTCCCAGAGGCGGTCCTTGTCCGGGTAATCGGGCGTCCCCTCGTACATCATCGTCGTCGTGCCGAGCGCCAGCGGCCCGTAGATGATGTAGGAGTGGCCGGTGATCCAGCCGATGTCCGCAGAGCAGAAGTAGGTGTCCTCGGGCTTGATGTCTAGGACGGACTGGGAGGTCCACGCGGCGTAGGAGAGGTAGCCGCCGGTGGTGTGTTTTACGCCTTTGGGTTCGCCCGTGGTGCCGGAGGTGTACATGAGGAACAGCATGTCCTCGGCGTCTCGGGAGACGGGGTCGACCGTCTCGCCCTCGTGGTCGGCCACGAGGTCGTCGAAGGCGACCTGATTGTCGGCGTAGTCGTGGTCGAAGCCGTCACCGTCGCGCAGGCGCTCGGCGACGGCGACCGTCTGGACCTCGTGGTCGACGCCTTCCAGGCCTTCGTTGGCCTTCGAGAGGTGGTCGAGCGGGTCGCCGCGACGGTAGTAGCCGTCACAGGTGACCAGATACTCCGAGTCCGCCGCGTTCATCCGGGTCGCCAGTGCGTCCGCCGAGAACCCGGCGAACACGACGGAGTGGGGCGCGCCGATGCGGGCGCAGGCTAGCATGGCGATGGGCAACTGCGGAATCATCGGCATGTACATCGTGACGACGTCGTCCTCCTCGACGCCCTGTGCCCGCAGTGCGGCCGCGAACTCGTTGACCTCGCGGTGGAGGTCCTCGTACGTGTACGTGACGTCGTCTTCGTCGACCGGTTCCCCGACCCACTCGATGGCCGCCTCGTCGCCCCGCTCGTCCAGATGTCGGTCCAGACAGTTCGCCGAGGCGTTCAGCGACCCGCCGGTGAACCACTCGTAGAAGGGCGGGTTCGAGTCGTCGAGTACGGTGTCGTAGGACTCCTCCCAGTCCAGCAACTCGGCGGCCTGCTCCCAGCACTCCGGCCAGTTCTCCTCGAACTCCTCGTAGATACCGGGGTCCGATACGTTCGCCTGTTCGACGAACTCCTCCGGGGGCTCGAAGACCTCCTGCTCTTCGAGTCGGGCCTCCAGTTGGACGTCATCATCTGACATGGTCTATCACCCACAATCAACGGGTCCCTGATAAACGGGGGGGCTAGCTACCGCAATGCTTGGTTGGCACCTACTCTTCAAGTGCGGTCGGCGGCTCGGTGGGCGCGTCGGCGAAGAACGCCGTCAGGAGCTTCTGTTGGGCCTTCCGCAGGTGGTTGTGGAACGTCGGCGCTGAGACGCCGAGCGACTCGGCGAGTTCCTCGGCCGTGGTTCCGCGAGGCCACTCGAAGTAGCCGCTGTGGTAGGCGGCCGCGAGCACCGTCGACTGTCGCTCGGAGAGGCGGTCCGAGAGGCGCTCGCGGAACCCGGTGTCCGTCTCGGCGGGCCGTTCCGTCTCGCGTTTCGCCGTCAGGGTCGTCTCGGGGTAGGCGTCGACGACGGCGTCGACGACGTGCCTGAGGTCGCTCTCGCCCGGCAGTTCCACCTCGATGGTCGCGGTGCCGCTCTGGGCTTCGAGCGAACGGATGCGTGCCCCGTTCTCGACCAACTGGAGCGTCGGTGCGGCCGTCACCACCACTTCCAGCAACCCGCCGTCGCCGTAGTCCTCGATGAGGCGCGCGTCGGCGATGTCGGGGTCCTCGGCCGCGTAAGAGAGGGCGGGACCGGCGGGCGCGCCGTCGACGACGAGGTAGTACAGGAGTTCTCGGCCGCCGACGGGGACGACGCCCGAGAGTTCCAGCGAGCAGTCGAGCGCCCGGGTCAGGGCCACGGTGAACGCGTCGCCGTCGGTGCACTCGAAGGCTAGTTCCGTGACCGTATCCGCCAGCAGGAGTCGCTTGCGCTCGACGGCGGCCAGCGCCGCGCCGACCTGTGCGCCGAGCGCCGCCAGCAGGTCCCGTTCGGCGTCGACTACGTGGACGGTCGTCCCGATTGCCAACACGCCCGCGGCGGCGTCCTCCCGGACGATGGGGACCAGCGCCATCGGTCCCTCGCCGCCCTCGACCACCCTGACCTCGTGGCTGTCCATCGCGGCCGCGGCCGCGTCGTGGTGGGTCGATACGTGCTCTTCGACGCGCCCGTCGCTGACGCCGGCCGCGGCCCGCGGCGTCAGACCGTCCCCGGTTCGTTCGGCGACCCACGCGAAGCGAAAGCCCTCCGTGTCGGCGAGTCGCTCACAGACGGTCTGCTCTATCTCCCCGCCCGTGGCCGCGCCCGCGAGTGCCTCGCCCACGTCGGCCGCGACGGCGATGGTCCGGCGGAGACGGGCCGGCGTCGGCACGTCCTCCGCGCCTTCGATGGCCTGTATCACCGTCTCTCGATTCGGGTCGTCCAGCAGGGGTTCGAGGCGCGCCAGTCGGTCCCACCCGCCCAGCGCACAGACGACGTGGGGCGGGACGCCCTCCGAGAGCAGAGTCGCCGCGAAGCGCCACCGGAGGTCACGCGAGGAGACGTCGCCGAGTCGCGGGACCGTCTCGGCGGCGCGGTCAGCGACTTCGCCGACGAGCATCTGGAGGCGACGGGGCGACACCGACAGTAGCGGTTCGTCGTCGGCGCGCCCGGCCGCGCTGGCGAACTTCCGCATGTCGTGTTCGACGCCGCTGGGCAGGTACGCCTCGCGGGCCACCCCCTCGCCGTCGCGCACGCGCAGGAAGAAGTGGTCGTCGGCGCTCGCCACGTCGGCTAACCGGACGCGGGTCATCTCCGCCGGCCGGAGACCGACCTCCGCGCCAAAGCGCAAGACGAGGTCCTCGCGGTGGGTCTCGGCGGCGCGACGCAACTGTTCGTACCCGCGCGCTCCGAGTACGTCGGTCCCCGCTGGCATGTCGTTTCGGCTATTCGTGAAACGACGAAATAAGTCTACGGGACGTTTTCACCGGTACAGGCGGACAAACATCCGAGGGGTACGTGACTATCATCACTGTCACCAAGCACTGTTTCGGAAATCACAAACTATCCGAAAACACCTCTCACCGGTCGGGCGTCGCCGACTGCAACTCGCCGAGTATCTCCGGGTTGCGCAGCGCGCTGGTGTCGCCGAGTTCCTCGTCGTTGGCGACGGCGGTGAGGAGGCGGCGCATCACCTTCCCCGACCGCGTCTTCGGGAGGTCGGGGGTGAACACCACCGCCTCGGGCGTGGCGACGCCGCCGATGGCGTCCTCGACGGCGGCCTCGATTCGCTCGCGGAGGTCCGCCTCGGTGTAGCCGCCTTCGGGCGAGACGTAGGCGTACAGGGCCGTTCCCGCCGTCTCGTGGGTCGCGCCGACGACGGCGGCCTCGGCGACGCCGGCGACGCCGGTGATGGCCGACTCCAGTTCCATCGTGCTGAAGCGCCGCCCGGCGACGTTGATGGCGTCGTCCACGCGGCCGAGGAAGGTGACGTAGCCGTCGCCGTCGACCGTCGCGCCGTCCTCGGGGTAGTAGCGCCACTCCTCGCCGTAGGTGGCGGCCTCGCCCCACTCTTCGCCGGTTCGCAACGCTGTCGGCATCCCCGGCCACGGGCGCGTGACGACGAGTTCCCCCGCCTCGCCCACGTCGACGGCCTCGCCTGCGGGGTCGACGACCGTCGTCTCGATACCCGGGAGCGGCTTGCCCGCCGCGCCGGGTTTCATCGCGTCCACGCCCGGGAGCGTCGAGACGAGTATGGCGCCCGTCTCGGTCTGCCACCACGTGTCCACGACCGGGCACTCCCCGCGGCCGATGTGCTCGCGGTACCACCGCCACGCGCGCTCGTCGATGGGTTCGCCGACGGTGCCCAGCAGGCGGAGGCTAGAGAGGTCGTGGCGTTCGGGGTACTCCTCACCCCACTTCATGAACGCGCGCACCGCCGTCGGAGCGGTGTAGAACACGTCGACGGCGTAGCGGTCGACGATCTCCCAGACGCGGTCTTTCTCCGGGTGGTCCGGCGTCCCGTTGTACAGCACCGCCGTCGTCCCCAGCGCGAGGGGGCCGTAGACGATGTAGGAGTGGCCGGTGATCCACCCGATGTCGGCCGAACACCAGTAGGTGTCCTCGGGTTTGATGTCCAGTACCGATTGGGAGGTCCACGCGACGTGCGCGAGGTAGCCGCCGGTGGTGTGGTCGACGGCCTTCGGTTCGCCGGTGGTGCCCGAGGTGTAGATGCGAAAGAGGGTGTCGCTGGCGTCCCGTGGTACGGGGGCGACCGTCTCGCCGTCGTGGGCCGCCCGCAGGCTGTCGTAGTCGTAGTAGTCCTCGCCTAAGTGGACGTCGCGTCCCAGTATATCGAGGACGACCACGGAGACGTCTTGGTCGACGGCGATGCGGGCGTTGTCGGCCTTGTTCTTCTGGGCGACGGCGCTCCCCCGACGGTAGTAGCCGTCGCAGGTGACGAGCAACTCTGAACCGGTTCGCTCCATGCGTTCGGCGAGCGCGTCGGCCGAGAAGCCCGCGAAGACGACGTTGTGGACGACGCCGAGTCGCACGCAGGCCAGCATCACGATGGGGAGTTCGGGCACCATCGGGAGGTAGATGGTGACGACGTCGTCCGACTCGACGCCCCGTTCGCGTAGGGCGGCCGCGACGGCGTTGACCTCGCGGTGCAGTTCCCGGTAGGTGTAGGTCCGGGACTCGTCGAGGTGGCCCTCCCAGATGAGCGCCAACTGGTTCTTGCGCTCGGGGAGGTGCCGGTCGATACAGTTGTACGATGCGTTCAGCGTCCCGCCGGGGAACCACTCGAACGGCGGTTGGTCGCCCCCGCGGAACACGTCGTCGTAGTCCTCCTCCCAGTCGAGCAGGTCGGCGGCTCGCGCCCAGCAGTCGGGCCACTCCCGGTCGAACGTCTCGTACACCGACGAGTCGGCGACGTTCGCCTGCTCGACGAACCACTCGGGCGGGTCGATGGTCGGCCGGTCCCCTATGGCGGTGTCGCGGCCAGAGCCGTCGCCCTCTCTCATCGTTCGAGTCTTTGGTGGCATGCTGATAAGCGTTGACGCTAACCGTGGAGTCGTCCCGTTCTCAGCAGCGACACTCGCGGCGGAAGCTATATTCACCGCCCTCGACAACGACGAATAGAGGCCGGTCACGGGGTATGAGCGACACAGAGAAGAAAATCGCCGACACGCAGGGCCAGTACCTGCTCGCAGTCTCGCAGGGCCAACGGCTTACCGACGCCGAGTGGCGCAACTGCCGGGTGGTCCTCACCACCGAACGCCTCGCGCTCATCGGCGACAGCAAGCGGCAGGTCGCACTCGACAACATCGACCGCATCGCCGACCGATTCGACGTGAACCAGCAGAGCGCCGGCGTCTCGGAGTACGTCGGCTTCCACGTCGGCGAGGACGTCCTCCTCGTCTCGGCGGCGGAGCAGGAGGCCTTCGAGACGGACTTCTACCGGGCGAGTCTCGACGGCGAGGTCATCCTCGTTCAGCACCCGGCGCTGAAAGGCGGCGTCGTACAGGACGCCTCCTGGACCAAAGGCCGACTGAAGGTGACCGACGAGGCGCTCAGACTGGCGCTGGCCGACGGGCAAGCCGTCGACATCGACCGAGCGGACATCGGGGACCTGACCGTCGACGACAAACAGGTCTCGGGCGAGGAACGAACCGTCATACAGGTCGAACACAGCGAGGGAGACATCAGCGTCGAGACCCACCTCGCGGGCGAGGAGTTCCACGCCACCGTCCTCCGGACGATGCTCGAAGACAGCGCCGAGCGAAACCGCGCCGACCTGGACCTCTCCTCGACGGAGAAGCGGGTCATCATGGCGCTTCACTCTGGCGTCTCGCCGTTCGACATCCCGAATTTCGTCGGCATCGACGTAGAGAAGACCGAGGCTATCTTCGACCGCCTCGTCGAACTCGACGTCATCAGCGTCGTCCGCGAACGGACCGAGGTGGCGCTTACGACGAAAGGGCGGCGCGTCGCGGGTGACCGGATGGGCGAACAGTAGCGCGGCCTCGAACGAGGGTCGCGAACTTTAGTAGTCCCGCCATATTCAAATCCCCACTCCTGTTGATACGAGTATGGAAATCGACACGGCTGTCGTCCTCGCGGCCGGCGAGGGCACGCGGCTTCGCCCGCTGACGCGGAACCGGCCCAAGCCGATGCTCCCGGCGGGCAACCGGCCGATTCTGGAGCACGTCTTCGACGCACTGGTAGAGGCCGGCGTCGACCGACTGGTCACCGTCGTCGGCTACAAGCGCGACCGAGTACAGGACCACTTCGGCCCGACGTATCGGGGCGTCCCCATCACGTACGTCACACAGCACAAGCAACTCGGCAGCGGCCACGCGCTGTTGCAGGCCCGCTCGGTCGTCGACGGTCCGCTTCTCGTCCTGAACGGGGACCGACTCATCGACGCCGGCACCGTCGAGGCCGTCGCGGACACCTTCTCGGCGACGGGCGACCCCGCGTTGGCAGTCGTCGAGCGGCAGGACACGCGTCGCTACGGCGCTGTCGAAGTCCGGGACGGCATCATCTCGGACCTCGTGGAGAAACCCAGAGAGGGCGACTACCGCCTCATCAACGGCGGCGTCTACGCCTTCCCAGCGGACATCTTCACGGCTATCCAGGAGACGCCCAGACAGGCGGGCGAACTGGCACTCACGGATACGCTCGCAGACATCGTCGAATCGAACCGGATTCGCGGCGTCGAGGTGGACGGGATGTGGGTCGACGCCACGTACCCGTGGGACCTCTTGACCGTCGCGCGTGAGGTACTGGCCCGTGGACGCCTCGTCGAGAGCGCGCGACACGAGCAGATATGGATAGCCGACTCCGCGCGCGTCCACAACGAGGCCGTGTTGCAGGCGCCGCTCGTGGTCGGCCCGGACTGTGAGGTCGGTCCGGATGCCGTCGTCGGCCCGAACGTCGCGCTCGGGTCGAACGTCACCGTCGGCGCCAACACCGTCGTGCAGGGGAGCGTGCTGGACGCCGACACGCGAGTCGACCCCGGGTCGACGCTGCTCGATACGGTCACCGGGCAGGACGTCCACCTCGGCGCCAGTACGGTCGTCCCCGGCGGTCCCGCCGACGTACAGGTCGGCACGCGCGTCTTCGAAGACCAGAGACTGGGTGCGGTCATTGCCGACCGTGCGCGCGCCCGCGGCAACGTGAGTTTCACGCCCGGGTCGCTCGTCGGGCCGAACGCGACGCTCGATGCCGGCGTCACGGTCGATGGGAACGTCACCGAGGGTGCGGAGGTGACTCGCTGATGTGTGGCATCATCGGCTGTGTCGGCCGCGGAGACGAGACGCTCGACACCCTCGTCCACGGCCTCTCGAAACTGGAGTATCGTGGCTACGACTCGGCCGGCGTCGCGATGGCTAACGGCGGCGTCGACGTCTGTAAGACCGCCGGCGAAATCGACGACCTCCGTGAGACGCTCGAGGGGTCGGCGCTGACTGGCGACGTCGGCATCGGCCACACCCGGTGGAGCACGCACGGGCCGCCGACGGACGCCAACGCCCACCCGCATCAGGACTGTACGGGCGACGTCGCCGTCGTCCACAACGGCATCATCGAGAACTACCAGACCCTACGGGACGAACTCGTCGCGGCCGGCCACACGTTCACCTCCGATACGGACACCGAAGTCGTCCCCCACCTCGTGGAGGACGCCCTCGAAGACGGTGCCGACCCCGAGGCAGCAGTCCGTGAGGCTATCTCGCGGCTGGAGGGGAGTTACGCCGTCGCCGTCGTCATCGCGGGCAGCAGCACCGTCTACGCCGCGCGCAACGACTCGCCGCTGGTGTTGGGCCTCGGCGACGACGAGACGTTCCTCGCGAGCGACGTGCCCGCGTTCCGTGATTTTACGGATCAGGTGATCTACCTCGCCGATGGCGAGTTCGCCCGACTCGACGCTGAGGGGTGGACTGTCACGACCCTCGACGGGGACTCGGTCGAGAAGGAGGTCGACACCGTCGAGTGGGACCCCGAGGAGACGGGCAAGAGCGGTTACGACCACTACATGCTCAAGGAGATTCACGAGCAGCCGCGGGCGTTGCGCCAGTGTCTCCGCGGCCGGGTCGACGAGATGGCCGGCACCGTCGATATTGAGGACTTGGGCGACCTCTCGCCGACGGGCGTCCAGTTCGTCGCCTGCGGGACGTCGTATCACGCTGCACTCTACGGCGCGCAACTGTTCCGCGAGGCCGGCATCCCCGCACAGGCGTTCTTGGCGAGTGAGTACGCGACGTCAGTGCCGCCTATCGGCGATGCACTGGTCGTAGGCGTCACCCAGAGCGGCGAGACGGCCGACACCCTCTCGGCGTTGCGGGCGGCCCGCAAGCGCGGCGCACGGACGCTCGCGGTCACCAACGTGGTCGGGTCGACGGCCGCCCGCGAGTGCGACCACGCCTTCTACATCCGGGCCGGCCCCGAGATTGGGGTGGCGGCAAGCAAGACGTTCTCTTCCCAGCAGGTCGCGCTGAATCTGTTGGCGCTGGGGATGACGAACGCTGACGAGGTGCGAGAGATCATCGCTGCGTTGCGGGAACTCCCCGGGAACGTCCAGCGGGTGTTGGATGAATCCGGTGCGCGTGAGGTCGCCGAGATGTACGAGAACGCGAAGGCCTACTTCTTCATCGGCCGCGGGTACCAGTACCCGGTCGCGCTCGAAGGCGCGCTGAAGATGAAGGAGATAACCTACAAGCACGCCGAGGGCTTTGCGTCGGGTGAGTTGAAGCACGGCCCGCTGGCGCTGGTCACGGAGAACACGCCCGTGTTCGCGGTGGTGACCGGCGACGGCGAACAGGCCCGCAAGACCGTCGGCAACGTCAAGGAAGTCGAGGCGCGGGATGCGCCGGTCGTGGCCATCACCGACGGGCAGTCAGACGTCAGCCGGTATGCGGATCACGTGTTGGGGCTCCCGGAGACCCATCCCCGTGCTGCGGCGGTATTGGCGAACACGCACCTGCAGTTGGTGGCGTATCACGTCGCGAATCTGCTGGGGCGCAACATCGACAAGCCGCGGAACCTGGCGAAGAGCGTCACCGTCGAGTGACCGGCGTCTCTCTCTCCGACCTTCCCTCTTCGGTCGTCGTCTCGCCTTCGCCGGTGGGTGGGTCCGGTGGTCCGAGCAACGCGACTGCGAGAGCCACCACCGGCTCGTTTA
Organism: Haloarcula sp. H-hyl6; assembly: GCF_056934455.1. Lineage (NCBI taxonomy): Archaea > Methanobacteriati > Methanobacteriota > Halobacteria > Halobacteriales > Haloarculaceae > Haloarcula > Haloarcula sp. H-hyl6. Next base: position 2,102,712 of record NZ_JBRIIK010000001.1, on the reverse strand, counting down.
CCAATCGCTCGGCCGAGTAGAGGAGCCAGGTACCGAGCGTGCCGAACGCTGCGAACAGGAGCCAGTATCCCACGGACTGGCGCGCCACCGGTGGGCTGAACGGTAGTAAGGATGCGACCGCGAGAACTCCGAGCACGACGGCAAAGAAGCCGACGCGAACACGCGGTCGACCGAGGGAGTCGCCGAGCAATGTCGAGGCAGACGTGACCTGTGCCGTCTCGACAGCCGTCCGGACGTTCGCCGAAGTCACCTGTGTCACCACCGGGCCCAGTAGCCGCGTCTCCCGGAGGGGAACTGTCACCTGACGGCCTTCGACGCCGTACCGGTAGAGGAGCGACGCCGACGCTATTCCGCAGATTTGCTTCGCGACATCTACCGTTCGGGACGTCGCTCCGAGCGTCTGTCCTCGCCGCCAGGCCGCAGCGATCTTCGACCGGTCTACCCACCGCTTGAGCGTCTGTAAGCGCTTATCGACGACCGACGCTCGTGCCACCTGCTGGACCGTTCGGGTCTTGCCGTCTCGGTGGGAATTGCTGTCTCCCATGGTCGGCTACGTGGGCACGGAGACGACGCTCGCTCGAATCGTGACTGTCCCGAGGTCCAGCGTAATCTCGCTACCTTGGTGTATCGTTCGGCCCTTGAACGTCGTCCCGGTCGTCGTCTCTCGGACGTCCAGTTCAGCCGTGACGGTCACGGTCTCGTTGCGTGGGTGGTCCCGCTCGAATATCTGCCCGTCCTGACTCGTCAGGATGACGGTCGCGTTCTGCCGACTCACGTCAGTGATACGCGCGACCGTCTGGTTATCGTTCGTCTCGGTCATCCCCTCGCGGATGCTACTCGCTAGCTGCGGCGAGACGTTGCGCATCTGGAGGGTGTATGTCCGCGTCGTCGAAGTGCCGCGCTGTTCGGTAGCGCCGACTCGGACGACCTGTCCGTCCAGACGGCTAAATTCCGTCCGGAGCGATAGCGACGCCCCCTCTCGAACAACGCGGCCACCGAAATGCGGTTGCCCGTCTTCAGAGAGCGTCCGTAGCGTCAAGCCAGCGTACACGGTCTTGTAGTCCGGATTCGACGTGCCGTAAGACGTCACCGACTCGACGGTGGCGACCGAGCGACCGCCGACGTCGACGCTCTGACCGGGTTCCAACTGGTTCGCGTCTTCGGTCGGAAGCACCGTCCGCATCAGTACCTGCGTCTCTCCCGTCTCCAACTCGTTCGCCTCCCCCACGCCTCGAATCGTCCCCGTGATGTTGTAGGCGTTCGTCTTCACGAACAACTCGCGGCCGACGCGGGGTGGGGCGCCAGCGTAGGTCGTGGTGTTCTCTCGGGCGAGTCCCTGCAACCTGACGCGGGTCACGACGTCGGTCCCGTTCTTCGTCGGGGTGCGATAGACGTCTGTGATGGTGAGCATCGAACTCCCCGTCGGTGAGTACTGGTCGCCTTCTCTAATCTCCGAGACGACGTTGCTCGGTTGTCCGTCGAAATCGAGCGTCGCGTGGACGGTCCGCTGGGTCGCGCCGTCGCCGAGGACGATGGTCGAAACCCCGGCGATTGCAACACTGACTACCAGTAGAACGACCAGCGCGTCGACGACGTTGAGAACGCCGAAAATCCGGCCGTCGTCGTCGAGTAGTGCACCGTCACCTCGCCCTCTATCCATAGGAGATGCAATTCGTAGCCTCGGTATGGAACTTTCGTTTCCGTGATAGAGTCGTCACAACTCGGCAGTAAGATGTCGTTACCGCCATCTCGTCAGGAAGATGCTGGCGACGTCGAGGGAGACGCTGTATAGCTGCCGAACGACGATTTTGATGTCGAACCAGAACGACTGCTGACGGATGTACTGGATGTCGAAGCGGAGCTTCTGTTCGGGATTCTTACTCGTCATCCCGTTTATCTGTGCGAGTCCCGTGAGTCCGGGCTTGACGAACCACCGTTTCCGCCACTCGCTGGTCTCAGCTTCGAGGTGTTCCTCCTCGTCGGTCCACACCGCTCGTGGGCCGACGACGCTCATATCGCCGACGAGAATCGACCACAGCTGCGGAATCTCGTCGAGGTGCGTCAGCCTCAGGTACCGGCCGACCCGGGTTATGCGGTCGTTCTCCGCGTCATCCGTCGGTGTGGTGTCCGCTCGTCCGACCTCCATCGTCCGGAACTTGTAGATGGTGAACGTCTCACCGAACGCGGCGGTCCGCGTCTGTCTGTAAAATATCGGCCCGTTGGAACTGAGTTTGATGGCGGCCGCGATTACGAGCAACACCGGCGACAGGAGGAGTAGTGCGACCCCGGCGAAGAGAACATCGAACGCGCGCTTGACGACGTAGTCCTGCCAGTCCCACGGTTCGATGTCCGTATCGACCAGTTCCCCGGCGGTCGTGTCGGCCATCAGTACGTTGTCGGCGTGGTTTCGGTGGGCCTTCGCCCGGACGCCCTGTTCGTAACAGGTCGATAGCGTCCCGAAGAACTCCTCGCGGTCGGGGCGCCGAAATCCGAGGAGGACCGTATCGATGTCGTGTTCGACGAGCACTTCGTCGAGTCTGGAGAGGCCCCCGAGTCGCGGAAGTGCCTCGGCTCGCCTGATGGTCACGCCGCCGTCGGCGACGAACCCCGGTCTGCTCTCGAACTCCGTGTTCGGCGGCGTGACGACGCCCAGTATCGGGACCTCGGCGGTCTCGAACAGTGTCTGTATGATGTCCGTATCGTCCCCGACGATGAGCGCCCGCGTCGATTCCTGCGGACGGCGTCGGATGTACACGAACCAGAGCGGGAGCAAAACCGCCAGAAGCATCGTCGTCGCGATGAGCGTAGGCCTCGGGAGCCGCGTCGACCAGTCGAAGTACCCTATCGCCGCGAGTATCGCCGTCGCGAGGAACACCCGCTTGTGCGTGAGCGAGATAGTGTCGAGTATCCGCCTCGGCCGCGGTTTGAACAGGGGCCAGAGGGACACGAGAATTATCACGAGCGACGTCAGGAACTCGTCGGGAATGTCGCTACTCGGAAGCCCAGACGGTTCGAGGCTCTGGAAGGGTGGAACCGACGTGACGAAGGACTGAACTACGTGCATATTGGCGATGCTTATTGCTAGAGCGACGAGCACTACCGACCCGCCGACCGCGGCGATGCGGTATCGCCATCCAGTCCCCATTAGCGTAAGGCAGGTGAAAGGTGGTTAAAAACGCTACGGGCTGTCGGCAGGAAGACCTGTCGGATTTACGAACGGCGTACCAGCGGTTCGTACCACTCGCGGTTCGCACGGTACCACTCGATGAACTTCGCGACGCCCTCTCGGATGGTGTGGCTCGCCTCGTAGTCGAGTAGTTCGCTCGCTTTCGACGTGTCCGCATGCGTATGCTCGGCGTCGGCGTCGTGTCGCTCCTCGTAGACGAGTTCGAGGTCCGGTGCGAGTTGGTCGCGAATCTCCTCGGCCAGCGTCTTGATTTCGATGTTGTCCGTCGACCCGATGTTGACGGCTTCGCCGTCGGCGGCGTCGGAGTCGAGGAGGGTGACGTTCGCCTCGACGACGTCGTCGATGAACGTGAAGTCACGCGTCTGCGTACCGTCGCCGTAGATGATGGGCGGTTCGCCGTTCATACATCGGGAGACGAAGTTCGAGATCGCCATGTTCGGGCGCATCCGCGGGCCGTACACTGTGAAGTAGCGCAGTGCGACCACAGGGAAGTCGTACACCTCGCCGTAGGCACAGGCGTACCGTTCCGCGGAGAGCTTCGACGCGCCGTAGGGTGAGACGGGTGTCGTCGGGTGCTCTTCGTCGTAGGGGAGGTACCGGGGGATGCCATACACCGACGAGGAGGAGGCCATGACGAACCGCTCGATGCCTTCGTCGCGGCAAGCGTCGAGGAGGTTGAGCGTGCCGTCGGCGTTGACTTCGTGGTACTTCCGGGGGTTCTCGACGCTCGGGCGGACGCCCGCCTGTGCGGCCTGATGGTAGACGTAGTCGGCGTCGGGCACGAGTTCGGCCACGAGGTCGGCGTTCCGCACGTCGCCCTCGACGAGTTCGTAGCTCCCGCCGCCTTTTTCGGCGGCCTCGCGGCCCGCCTCGACGTTGTGGTGCTTGATGTCGAGGTCGTAGAACGGGTCGAAATTGTCGAGAACGGTGACCGAGTGACCGTCACGGGCGAACCGTTCGGCGAGGTTGCCGCCGATGAAGCCCGCGCCGCCGGTGACGAGAATATCCATTACCCGAAACGGGTCCGTGGACGGACAAAAATCCGTCGGGTCCGCTCACTCGCCGTCGGTGGCGATAGCGTCGGCAGCGAGTTCGGGGTCGACCTCGCCCTGTAATCGCTCTTCGGCCTCGTCCCGGTCTTCGGGGTAGCCGATGTCGTTTCGCCACCCATCCATGCGGATGGCATCGATGGTCCGGCCCGAGTGCAACAGGAGGTCGATGGCGTCGCTGATCTCGTACTCGTCGCGGCCGGAGGGCTGGACGAGGTGACAGGCGTGGAAGATGGCCGGCGTGAACGTGTAGAAGCCGGTCATCACCAGATTGGAAGGAGGGTCGTCCGGCTTCTCGATGACCTCGGTAATCTCGCCGTACTTGTTGGTGTCACAGACGCCGTATCGACTGGCCTCCTCCCACGGCACCTCCTCAACGAGAAACGCCGCGTCGGCCCGGTCCTCGCGCTGTCGGTTGACGACGTCCTGCAGATTTGCCTCGAAGATGTTGTCTCCCAGCATCAGCATGAAGTCGTCGCCGACGTGTTCTTCGACCGTGAGCAGCGCGTGAGCCAGCCCTTTCTGCTTTCGCTGGTGGGTGTAGGTGATGGGGACGCCCTCGAACTCGTCCTCGAAGTGGTTGATGATGGCCTGTTTCTTGTAGCCGACGACGACGAGCAGTTCGTCGGCGCCCAGCTCGATGAGTTGCTCGAAGCAGTGCGTCAGGATGGGCTTACCGGCTACCTCCACCATCCCCTTCGGTTTGTCCTCGGTGAGCGGGCGGAGTCGCGTCCCCTCGCCGGCGGCGAGCACGACAGCTTTCATACTGCTGGCTATCACTGAGCAGTCATAAAACCGTTGTCGAAGATTCGTCGGCAGCCGCTCTCCTCAAACGAACTTCGTCTACTATAGCAAGGCTCGAAATAGACATCCTATTGATAGTTTGTCAATCCCTCAGGGGAGGGAGTTGCTGCAGGGTATCAGGAGCTACACCGCTCGGTGTGTATCTGAGAGCCCTGTCTGATGACTTTGTATTCACAGTCGGAGACTGGTCCTTCGGGTGCGTTTTTGACGACGTCTGAGCCGACGACCTCTAAGTCGCGTACCAGAATCCCTGAATACACCATCACTCGCATTTGGTTGTCCCATGCGACACCGTTTTCTGTGTTCCAGTCTCCGACGAACACGACAGTCCCTCCGTCGTACCCTCCCTCTCGGATTACGAGTCCGGCGTCTACCGCCTCCTGTGGCGATACACCGTTCATGTGGAACCGGCCGGCCCCAGAGACGTCGTCGCCGACAGGGACACCGCTGCCGTACAGGAGTCCGCCCTCGACCACGAGGCCGTTAATCGCGATAGCGAGCAGCAGCAGGACGACGACGTATTGGCCGAGCATCCTAGTTCGAACGGCTGGTAGATGGGGGGTCAAGGTGATTTTCAGGCGAGTTGCAATGACGCCCCCACTCAGTGCTAACGGGATGGGAAGGACCCAGAGGTAGTACCGATGCCACGGGAGGGCCGCAGGGAGCAGAAACGGAATCGAGAGGCCACTCGCAATCCACGTCACGAGGAGGAGGTGATGCCGAAAACGGGTTTGTGTGAACCGCCACCCCCACCAGACGAACAGGACGAGCGAAGCAGGGAGCGTCAGTGCGAACGCGATCTCGAACGGATGCATCGAGTGGAGCATCCCAGTCCACCAAGACGGTTGGAGGAACGTCGGCCCCGCGGCGACGATACTCCACGTTCCGCCGTACGTGAGATACGGCTCTTGTAGCGTGTTGATGAGCCATCTCGTTCCGATGGCAGATCCAACGCCAAAGATGCTGATAAATGCGGCTTCGCCGTATCGTTCGTCCTCCGCAAGGAGTGCGACGACGGGGAGAAGAATCGTCGCCTCCCACGTGTGGTTCATAATCCCGAGGAGAAGCGTCCCGATAAGTGCGAGAAACCACCGACGGTCGTCGGTCCGCAGATACGCGAGCGTCGCCGCGACGGAACCGACGGTGAACGCCATCGAGAGTGCCTCGGGAGTGTAACTGTACGCATGACGGAGGAAGAGCGGATGCGCCCACAGGAACAGTGCGGCAAAGAGGGCCGTTGTTCGCTGTTCGGTTAGCGTGTACGCAATCCACATGAGCATCACCGCGGCAATGGTTGCACTGACGAGACTTATCAACCGCCCAGACTCGACGTATCCGACAGCCAGAAATGGCACGTTAAGCATGCCGTATATTTCGAGACCGGCCATGCTCTCGTACGGCGTCCAAAAGGTATGGGCGGTAAACCCTGTCCGGAGCAACGCGAGCGTCTGGAAGTATTGCGTGCTTTCACGCATCGCGTGGTAACCGATCGGGATTGCCGCCGTCAATAGTGGTAAGACAAATAACGCGGGAAGCACTCCGATGAGATAATACCGACGTCGCATGTATATGATTAGCAGTAGTACAGTCATACGGGGTAATAAAATTGCATCAACTGGTGTGGAAACCATCTGTCTGTCCAGTCACGAACTAGCAACCGTGATGGCGAGTCTGGCGTTCTACGATGATGTGAATAGATGACGAGAAAACAGGTCATAATCAACGCCGACGACCTCGGGATGCGGGACGAAATCAACGAGGGGATTCGACTGGCGTACGACACGGGCGTCCTCTCCAGTGCATCTCTGATGGTGACTGGCGACGCCGTTGAGGACGCGGTGGCGTGTCTCGACGAACGCCCAGGGATGGGGCGCGGCATCCACGTCGCACTTACCGACGGGCGACCGGTCTCAGACCCCGAAACAATCTCGACGGTCGTCACCGAAGACGGGTCGTTCCACGACACGGGAGCGGCGTTCTACGCGAACTGGTTTCGTGGCCGTATCGACCTCGCAGACGTTCGAAGGGAGGTACGTTCCCAGATAGAGACCGCACTCTCGTTACTCGACAATGCCGACCATCTCAACTCTCACATGCACGTTCACATGATTCCGAGTCTTTTCGACACTTTTCGGGACCTTGCGGCTACGTACGACATCCCATTCGTTCGGTACTCTCACGAGCGAATTCCATTAAACGTCCGCGCCGTCAGTAACGGTTACCTGTCACGGACGATATCCAGTAGTGGGATTGTCAAGAAGATGGTCCTCTCGACGCTTGCAACCTTACTCGATCAGGACGACCGTACTGGAACTGATGCGTTCGCGGGCGTCGTCCACGTGGGCAAGATGAACGAAACCGTACTGTCCTCGTTCTTGGCGTGTAACAGCATCTCTCCTATTGAGGTCTGTGTTCATCCAGGCAAATACAACCCAACTGTCCCGTCCTCAAAGAACGCATTGAACGAAGCACGGGAACAGGATCTCTCAGGACTTACGAGTCCGACAGTCGTTGACATCGTTGAGGAACAATACGAACTGTTGACGTTTCGTGACCTGCCTCAGAGCGACATATGAGAGTCTGGTTCATCGTCTTGGACGACGTATTCTTCCTCCCACCCTATCTGGATGATACTCTCTCGAATCTACCCGGCAACGTTGAAGTGGTCGGAATCACGCCGGTTTCCGAGTTTGAGTCCCTCCGTGAACTAGTTGGCACGTTCCGTGACCGCGTCGGGATGTTTGGGTTCTTCGCTGCGTTCCTACTCGCAGTTCTGACGGTGCTGTTCCGCGTTCTCTCTCGAATCCCGTTCTCCACCAACCGCCCGTTCTCCGTTCGAGAGGTGGCAAAAAAGCACGACGTTCCCCTCGTAGAGACGGACGATGTCAACGGTGACAAGTTCGTCAGCCGCATCGAAGAACAGGACGTAGACGTCCTCGTCTCATCGAATCCGACTATTTTCGAACGCCCGCTACTTGATGCGCCCGAGATTGGCTGTATCAATCGACACACCGCATATCTCCCGCAAAACCGAGGCCTCTATCCTGTCTATTGGGCGCTGGTAAACCAACAGACACACACGGGCGCGACGGTCCACTGGATGGTTGAGGGAATAGACCAAGGAGAGATAATCCACCGAGAGGAAATACCGATTTCGGCGGACGATACGTTGATTTCGCTATACGTAAAGGGATACGACGTGAGCGCGAGACTCACTGTCTCAGCGCTCGACGCAATTAGTGAGGGGTCTGTCGACTCAGTATCCAACGAAGGTGGTACGTACAACTCGGTTCCCGAGGCGGACGACGTTCACGCATTCCACGAACAATCACACGAGGTCATCGCTCGCGGTGACATCCCCTTACTACTCCGGTGGAACACGAACAGGCTTCGCTAACTGGTTCCTTCGACTCTCCACTCGCTATGCGTCCTTTCGGAGGCCGTATCTGTGGAACATCGCGACCGTATCACGCAGCATGTCTACGACTGTCTGTACCTGGAGACTCGTACCTCCCGTATAATCGAGTGAAATCGGTGCCTCGACGATGTGGTACCCTCGCTGCTGAGCGAGAATGAGTAACTCGACACTGAACGCGAGGCCCTGGACGCTCAGTTCTCCGAGACAGTCTTCTAACACTTCGCGTCTGAACAACTTCATCCCGGTCTGTGGGTCGCCCACGTCGAGCCCGAACAGCAACCAGATCAGCCATGCGTATCCTCGGCTCAGGACCGTCCGAAAGAGCGGATACTCGACGTTTGACTCCGGATGCATCTTGGAGCCAGCCACCACGTCGGCATCAGTTTGGGCACGAATTCGCAGAAAATCGTCCAGCCGGTGGGGGTCGAGTTCGAGATCTGCATCCAGAAACAGGATCGAATCGTATCTCGATTCGTTGAATCCAGTCACGACTGCGTGTGCTTTCCCTCTGTTCGTTCGGTGTCGTACGGCGTGAATCTCTTCGGTCTCTCTCGCAAGTTTCGAGACGACGTTGGCCGTGTCGTCGGAACTTCCGTCGTCGATGATGATGAGTTCGTGCGTGGGGAATCGGGAGTCGAGATAGCGATTCGTGACGGCTGCCATCTCTGTGATGATGTCTGCTTCGTTGTACGCGGGAAGCACGACCGAGATGGACTCTCGCTGGTGGAGATTCTCCTGCTCGGCTTCCTCGTTCTCAGTTCTCATCGTTACGGCTCGCTTTTACGTGAACTTCGCCGTCACGTCGCTGTAGCACCGTCGTCTCGAAACCGTGGCGTTCGATTTGCTCGATCAGTTCCGGAGCCGTGGACCCGTATTGCGTTATCGACGGTGAATCTGTGTGAATCTCCACGTAGATAGTTCGGAGGCCACCGGTCCGGAGAGTCTCTTTGAGGCCGTCGATGACCAACGGCTCGCTTCCCTCGACGTCGATTTTCATCACTGTCGGTTTAGGAACCTCTCCTCGGGCGACGACAGTATCAACCGTCGAAGTAGGGACTTCGATTGCGTCTGACTCAGACTCCGTCCGGATAGTGGTCGTTCCGGTAATGTCCCGTCCGAACGAGGGCTCGTCGAACAGGATCGTACCATTACGGTCGGAAAGCGCTATCTTCGATAGTTCGAGATCGAACCCGTTCAACTCTTCAGTGCGGTGTATCCGGTCGATGTTCGGCGGATACGGTTCGAAAGCGATGACGTTGCTGGAGTCGATTACTCCAGAGGCAAACGCAGAATAGAACCCGTAGTTCGCACCGACGTCGTAAAATACGTCGCCGGGTTCAAGTTCGCTCAGCAGGTCACGCAGTATCTCTCGTTCGGTCCGTATTGAGTAATCAAGGAGGAGCGCCTGTAGTGGCCGACGCGTGTCGAACCGTGCAGTCACATCACCAATAGTGACGGTACGGGTTCCACGGAGGACCCACAATGGCAACTTGAGAACCGTCCCGTTCCGGAACGTTTCGAAACCTCGACGAAATACTCGAACGAGACGCCCGGCCACAGTAGGAAGTGCTTTCCCGACGAACTGTTTAAGTGTTGCTGTCTTTTGTAGGCTGATATATGGAAACCGGTTCTCTGGTCGACCGCAACCACCTCTTAGCCTACACCGTCGCCGGAGTAATATTCTTAGGTTTGGTTATACTTTCTTCCAGTACGCTCCTTCGTTCCATCCACGTCTCAGCTACCCGACCCATCTTCGTTTCTGTCATCTTGCTGGTTTTCCTCGTACGGAGCTTCATCGGGTTCCCGATGAGCGCGCTCATAGTGTTCGTCGGGTACGAGTATCCCTTACCGCTCGGAATCGCGCTCGCGTTCACCGGTGCGATACTGTCCTGTGTCCCGCCCTATTTTTTCGCGCGGTATATCCGAACGCCGTACGGACTCCTCGGTGCCGTATCGCGGAAGGGGGCCGAGATTTTCTCTCAGACCGGGAGTTTACGGGGTATCGTCGCTGCCCGAGTGTCTATTTTACCGAGCGACGTTGTCTCGTACGGGGCCGGCCTCTCGGCCGTTCCTTTCCGTCGGTACTTACTGGGGACCGTCCTCGGATGGTTTCCAATCGTGATCCTACTGACGATAACCGGTAATTCAATGCAGTCCCTCTCGTTGCGAACGGCGTCGGTCCCGCCGGAGTTTGTGGCTGCAGGGATGTTGCTTGCAATCCTGATCGTCGGGCAATCGGTCGTCGCCAAACGGAAGCAATGAGCCGCAACGTTACTGGTCTGAACTTCGTCCGGACTCGTGTTTCTCCAACAAGGTCCGACTAATCACGGAACAGGTCCCGAGCCGTTGGCTCGAACAGTCGATTCTTTACGAGAGAGATGTCGGTGGCGGTTCTTCGGTCGACGAGGACGGTCGGCTATGAGTCCGTCACTGCATTGGCGACTCGGCCAGCGTTGTTCTTCAAGACGTACCGGAGATAGTCGCGCAGTCCCGGCGCGGTGTAAATCGCTCCCGTTTCGTCGAAGCCGAGCGGCGCGCCACCGGTTTCGATGTGTTCGATAGCCGCCGCGAGCATTCCCGTCGAGGACTCGAACAGTCGTTCCTGCACGCCCCGCCAAGTGGCGGCGTCGCCGATGTCGACGGCCTCGAACGCGACGACCTCGCCGTCGTCGAGTTCGGGGGCGAGTCGCTGGACGATGACACCGCCAGTCTCCCGGCCGTGGAGGAACTCCCAGAACCCGGGCGGACCGCCGCGATACGCTCTCGGGTCGCCGTGGTGGTAGCTGAGGACGCCGTGGTCCGGTGTGCTGAGGACGTCGCCCTTGAGGACGCCGAACCCGTTCCGGACGACGACGTCGGCCGCCGCGCTGATGTGTTCTACCACGTCGTCGGGCAGTTCGTTGCCGAACCCGTCGTGGGGCGCTGGCGAACAGCGAATCGTATCGGCCTCCGCCAGTCCGGGCACGGTGTCGTGCGGGACGGGTCGGCGAAACGCCGGTTTCCCCGCGACCTTCTCCCACAGCATCTGTCCGGCGACGATTCGTGCCCAGTCAGGCCGACGTACGCCCTTCCGAAGCACGTCTGCGAACGTGTCGCCGTCCTCGTCGTTGACGACGACCAGCGAGACCTCGGCATTCGTCTCTTCGACCATCTGCGTGAGCGCGTCGGCAAAGTACGTCTGGACGCGTTCGCCGTCGAGGAGCAGTGCCACCCGCATCTTAGTTCGCCACGTCGTACATTGTCTTCACGACCACGTCGCCCGACCGCTGTGCCGCCCCCACGCGGTCGAGGAAGTCGAGGACCAGCGTCCGCTGGGTCTCGTTCCCGAGGTCGTAGAGGTGCGACCACAGGTGGACGTGCTGGTCGGTCTGTGACACGGCGTCGAGGACGGCGTCGAGATAGCGTTCGTGTAGCCGTGCCCGAACCCGCTCGGGAATCGCTTGAAACACAGAGTGCGGCGGTCGCTGGCCGCTGTCGAGGAACGGCGCCGTCAGCGACGGGCCACTCGACGTGTAGACGTAGCGCATCCCGTCCTCGGTGCTCGGGACCGCCACCCACGGGTCGCGGAACAGGTACCAGTAGAGTTTCCGGGGTTTGGGCCACTCGAGGTCGAACTCGTCGTCGGGCACGCGCAACACGTCGATGCCGTTCTCCAGCAACACGTCTATCGGCGGGTCACGGTGCCACGGGGTGACGATGGACCGCGGCCGTTCGAGGCCGGCGGCCTCGTGGAGTTCGGCGCTCCGTTCGAGTTCCCAGTCGACCACGTCGGGGTCCACCTCGTCACACGGGATGTGTGAGAACGTGTGCGTACATATCTCGTGGTCGGTCTCCGCGGTCGCGATCCGGTCGACGAGGTCAGGTGCATAAAACAGCGGGTCCGTCTCGACGTCGGTACCAGGGTCGAGTTCGAACCACCCGTCTTCGTGCGGACCGTCGTGCGTGCCCGCACACTCGTCGAGCAACAGGTGCCCGACGACGTCGAACGTCATCGGGACCCCGTTTCTGTCGCAGGCGTCGAGGAGCGCCTCCAACGCTCGGGTTTCGACCGCCCGGTCAGGCCCGCTGAGGTTCTCGAACCGGTCGCCCGGTTCGTTCAGCACCTGACCCCACCCGAGTTCGACTTCGAGACTCACGGAGAGGGTGCCCATATTTCGGCCAGTCCACTCGCCGGCATAACTATGTCGATGACTAAGACTATCGCAACTCGGTTCAAGAATATATTTACCGAGGTACGGTACAGTGTAGAATACACCGACTACTTCGAGAATGAACTTATCGAAATCAGGGACGAAGGTTCTGCTGGCGAACGTTGCGGGATCCGCACTCTCCTTTGTCGGTATCGCGTACTTCGCCAACGTCCTCGGAACTGGTCAACTGGGGACGTATTTCCTCTTTCAGGGCGCACTCGCCGTGCTAGCAATTCCTGCAGATTTCGGCCTTTCGAAGGCTATGGAGAAGTTCGTTAGCGAAGGTCGAAATCCGAACACTACGCTCTCGACGACATTAGTGGTGAAAATCACTATCGTTCTAGGCCTCTCTATTATCGCCCTACTTTTCAGAGGTGAAATAAATTCGTACCTTGGAGCACCTGTCACGGTATTCTTCGTGCTCGCTCTCACTCTCCGGGAGTTGAGCACGACGTACATCCGACTACTGAACGGCGAACTCCGCGTCGGAGACACGGCTATTGTCCGGTTTGCTCAAAAGATAGTCTGGTTCGGAACTAGCTTCGTGTTTGTACGATTGGGATATGGAGGCGAAGGATTAATTTGGGGTCTTCTCTGTGGGTTCGGAATATCGACGCTAATTGGCATTTGGAAGTCGTCTACCAGTCTTGGAATACCCGAATACGGGATTGCTAGAGAATTGGCATCTTCGGGGAAATATCGGTTCACGACAACCCTAAGCGGGGGATTGTATAACTGGACCGACGTCTTGGTTATCGGCTTGTTCATGTCGCCATCTGCAGTCAGCGTTTACGAGATTGGGTGGCGGGTAGCCGCGGTAGTTGGGCTGGTCACGACAACGATTGGATCAACGATCCATCCACAAATTAGTCACTGGAACGAAACCGGTGAGAAAGCGACGATAGAAGAGCTCTTTCCGAAAGCGTTGTTACCGGGACTGCTACTTACAGTTCCTGCGTTCTTCGGTACCATTGCTATTTCACAGAGTATCCTTCGACAGTTTTTCGGGGCGGAGTACATAGCTGCCAGTTCGATACTCGTCTTGTTCATGTTTGAACGTATCCTCCGGTCTATCCACGCGATTGTCGGGCAGTTCCTACATGGTATTGGTTCGTCAAACCATGCGGCACGTGCTTCTATAGCAAGTATGTCTCTTAACGTAGTTTTGAACGTGATATTAGTGTTCGAATTTGGGTTACTTGGCGCGGCAGTAGCGACTATCGTTGCATCAGTTGCCAATATGATACTTCACTTTGTCCCATTGGCTAGGAAAATTTCTATTGAACTGCCAATGAAAGAGTTCCTGTGGAGCGCGGTTAGCTCTGTCTGGATGTTCATAGTTCTCAGCATGGTTAAACCCTCGATAAATATATCTTCAATACCCGTACTCGTCGGCTATATCGTTGGAGGTGCGACCATTTATTTATTCTCTCTCCTGCTTTATCGACCGATCCGGATACAGACATTTGAGTACGGGAGAAAAGTACTCTGATAGCGTCGGAACTGTGGTTCACTCAACGTAGCCGAGATTCGCAATTCTCTCACGCACTTCGTCCGGCACTTCGGTATGAGATTCACCAGTATTGGTTGGCTCGTATAAGTTGGACAGATGTGTTTCGACGGCTTCTCGAAGTCGTTCTCGCTCCTCGGGGTCAAATGCGTTTGGACTGCCGATGTCTCCAGATGGCTCCATGAGGTCGTAGAATTCTTCTGTGCCCGTCTGTCGGTTTAAGATGTATTTGCGTTTCAGCGACCGGCACGCGACGATTGCATTCTCTCTGTCCAGTTTTCCACCTTCACTACCATTCCCCTTCTCGTGACAGACCTCGGCAAAGACGTATTCGTATCGTTGTTCCGGTCTTTCTACTGCTTTTTGTAGAGGTGTCCCTCTGTACGTTTCGGGACAGTCTATGTCAAAATTCTGTAATATCGTCGGGGCGATATCGAGTAGCGAAACAAGCTCGTCGATGCGGGCGCCTTCGTCTGTTGCGGGGTCATAGATTATTAGCGGAACATGAAGAAGTTCGTCATAGAGTTTCGGTGTGTGCGAGATACCACCGTGTTCCATGAACTCTTCTCCGTGGTCTCCGGTTATGATAATGAGACTATCTTCGGCTATGCTCTGTTGTTCTAACTCTCTAACGAACCGTTTGATTTGTTCGTCGACGAACCGTATCTCCGCGTCGTAGGCCTTCTTGAAGAGTTCAAGTGTCTCGTCGTTTACTTCTTCGTCCCATTTAGCGGCTTTCCACTGTTCACGGACTGCCTGCCAGTTCGGGGTATTTCCACTGAACCGTTCGAAGTGCCGATCCGGTGGTCGGTGAGGTGCATGAGGATCCATATAGTGAATCCACATGAACCGGCCAGTGTCACGCGTGTCTCTCATCCATTCTATTGCGGTGTCGGTGGTCGTATCCGCGGGCGTGTATGGGACTTCCATTTTCCCCGTGCCTTTGTACGCCCTGTAGGCCTTCTTGAGAACGGTAAACAGGAGTGAGTCGCGTTCCAATTTCGATCGGACAGTCTTCACGACAGCGGGTTCGTTCCCATCTACCGATAAGAACGGCTCAAAGAAGTCGAAGCCACGGTCGTAGTCGTGGTAGGAAGAAAGATATCCGTTCGAATGAATTCCTGCTGTAGATATCTTTTGGGTTTTCAATACCTCTGCGAGGTGTTCTCGATCTTTACCAAAGCCCTTGTAACCTCCAAAGTCAAACGGGTACGTTGAGCCAAAAATAGACGGAAACGAAATTGACGTACCGGGACCAGTTGCGAACGCGTTCTGGAATGTCCATCCTTTCTCAGCTATCGAATCCAGATAAGGCGTCGTCTCTCGGTGGTATCCATATAGCGAAAGATGATCAGCGCGGAGACAGTCAACAGTTAAGAGAAAGACATTCTTTTTCTGCCACATAGCAAGTCCAATTCACTTGTTTCAGATAAGGATAACGCCATTGCGCAGGACCCCACGAACGACAACAGTTATTGTTGGACCTACTGGAAAGTAATCTGTGACTCATCTCGGGAGTGTCTCAGTCGTCCTTCCGGCTTTCAATGGCGAGGAGTATGTCGCAGACGCCATCGAAAGCGTCCTAAATCAACGATGTTCTGCATCAGTTGAACTAATCGTAATCGATGACGGGAGCTCCGATCGAACGCCAGAACTCGTGGAATCGTACGACGGCGTTTCGAACTTCACACAGAATGAAGAGAATCTTGGCATCGCTGCCAGCACCAATCGTGCTGTCGAACTCGCCTCAAACGACCTCATCGCATTCCTCGACCAAGACGACACGTGGGCTGAGAACAAGCTCTCTCGACACCTCGAAGAACACCGTCGGACAGATGCAACAGTCGTCTATTCGGATTTCGAGCGAGTCGACGCCGACGGCGGCCTAATTCAACGACACTCGTTGCCCGATGCTGAGACATCCGGACCGGAACTCGTTCGTCAACTACTGTTCGGACGCAACTTCATCGTTGGCTTAAGCAATACGACGGTTAAGCGTGCCGCGTGGGACGCAGTCGGAGGATTCGATACCCAAATCAAGGGAGCGGCTGACTTCGACTTCTGGCTCCGTCTCGCTGACGAACACACGTTCAGCCATATCGATGCACCACTCGTCTCGAAGCGAGATCACGAGGAGAACTACTCGGGGAACTATCGGATGCTCTACGGTGACAATATCTACATTCTGGAGAAGATGGCGGAACGATACCCGTTTCTCAACAAGAGCGATATCGAGACAGTCCGTAGTAGTATTCTGTTCAACCGAGGGCGAAGCGCCTTCGTCAGCGGGCGGAGTGGTGAAGCGATTCGGTACTGCTCGAAGGCGCTACGAAAGAAGCCCTCGACTCGCAGACTCCAATTTCTCTGTCTCGCACTGGCTGACTACGCCACCGAGCCAGTCAATATAGGGACAAAGATTCACCGTCGATTCCGGACAGGAACCACCTAATCGAACTGCACTAACCACTCGCAGACGAGGGATTGGACGTATTCCCGTTCGGGTCGTCCGATCAACTAGTGACAGTTGATGACGAATGCGTTCTCCATGCTGTAGTCGGCGTTCGGGGCTCGTCAAGCGGACACAGATACGCGATGTTCTTGAATCCGGAATGGTGAAGAAGGTTGCCGGTCCAACATAGCTCGGGTCTGAAGTTGTTGTTCTTAGGTGCTTGAAGCTCTCCTCTCGGTTAGAGACGTATCCTCTGTCAGGATGGGAGGGGAGGCGAGGTCCGAGGTGGTAATCTCCTCGCATTTTCCGGGAGCATCAAGTATACGTCGTACTGGCAAAGTAATGCTAAGCGCGTCTCGAAGTTTTCCCGGCGCTGTTCGGCGAACTCTAGGAGTTTCTTCAGTTGCTCCAGTTCGAAAGCGGCTCTCGCTTCAAGCGGGCCGATGTTGTAGCCGACTTCTTCACCACGAGCGTCGGTAACGTTCGAACGTTATTAAAGCCCGAACACACGACCTCGACCGGTTCGTGCAGGTCTCCACCGACGAGGTGTACGGCGAAATCGAGAGCGGGGAGTTCACGGAGACGAGTCGGTTGGAACCGCGTAATCCCTACGCCGCGACCAAGGCCGGTGCCGACCTCTTGGCTCGGAGCTACTACGTCACTCACGACGTGCCGGTGCTCGTCACCCGGTCGTCGAACAACTTCGGTCCCCGGCAGCACCGCGAGAAGTTGATTCCGAAGTTCGTCACTAACGCCGCCGCGGGCGAATCCCTGCCACTGTACGGAGACGGGTCGAACGTCCAGGAGTGGACGTACGTCGAGGACAACTGTCGGGGCATCGCGCTCCTTCTCGAGGAGGGGGCTCCCGGCGAAATATACAACATCGGGAGTGGTGACGAGCGGACCAATCTGGAGGTCACGGAATCCATCCTCGACGCCGTCGGTGCGTCGTCGGACCTCGTCGAGTACGTCGAGGATAGGCCGGGACACGACCAGCGATACGCGCTCGACACTTCGAAAATCGAGGCGCTCGGGTGGGAACCGCGGTGGTCCTTCGAGACGGGACTCGAGGAGACGGTGGCGTACTACCTCGACGACGAAAGCGTGGACAGCAGGTCCGACGCGTAAGCCACGCAGAGTGTCCTGTCTCTTCGGGTCGAACCTACTGGAGCGCCATCTGACGCTCTCGGCCAGTACAGTACTCCTCGTGCCACGCGACGTAGTTCAGCGCCTTCCACAGCGTGATGCTGTTGTTCGCCTGCCCGCGCCGGTGGGCGGTCCACAGCGAGAACAGCGTTTCGTCGTCGAGATAGGGGGCCCGTGCGACGGCGTCCTCGGTCAGGACGCCTTCGATGGCCTCGTGGCCCTCGCGGAACCAGTCGTCGATGGGGACCGACAGGCCGTGTTTCTCCCGCTGATATATGCGTTCGGGTAGGAGGTCGCTGACCGCCCGCTTGAGAATCGGCTTGTACTCGTCGTCGCCCACCTTGTACTCGGAGGGGATGTTGTAGGCGAACCGGACGAACTGGTGGTCGAGGAAGGGGACGCGGGCCTCCAGCGAACTGGCCATCGTCGCGTGGTCGACCTTGTACAGGAGGTCGTCTGGAAGCCAGTACGTGACGTCGAACGTCGATATCTTCTTCACGAGGTCGTTCTCTGGCGGCACGTCGAACGTCGAGTCGACGCACGCCTGTGCCCCTGCGGAGTCCGCATCGTAGTCGGTTTCGAGGTACGCCTCCGGGTCCCGGTCGAAGTCGCGAGCCCAGTAGAGAAAGCCCTCCGGGTCCGATGTGAGGCTCCCGAGATACGCGAAGTGCTTCTGCTTTGCCGGGACGTGCGGAGCGAGACGCGTCGCGGCTCGATGGACCGGCGCCGGCAGTCGACCCAGCAACCGCTGGTGTCTGGGGTAGGTCCGATAGTGCTGGTAGCCGGCGAATATCTCGTCCGCCCCGGTCCCCGAGAGGACTGTCTTCACGTAGTCGCTGGCGTGGTCGGCGAGCACCATCGTCGGCAGAATCGCCGGGTCGGCCATCGGTTCGCCGTAGTGTCGGACCATCCGCGGGAACACGTCCATCGAGTCGAGGTCCACGGTCACCTCGTGGTGGTCGGTGCCGTAGTGGTCGGAGACGAACCGGGCTTCGTCGCTCTCGTCGTGTTCGGCCGACTCGAAGCCGATGGAGAACGTCTGTAAGTCGTCGACGCGGTCGGCCATCAGCCCTACTATCGCCGAGGAGTCCACGCCGCCGGAGAGGAACGCCCCGACCGGCACGTCGGCCATCAGTCGTCGCTCGACCGACCGCTCCAAGTGGTCACGGACGCGGTCGGCTATCGACGACGGCGACCCCGTAACCGGGTCGGGCGAGAGACTCCAGTAGTCGTACTCGGTGATTCCCTCGGCGGTCACGGAGAGAGCCGTCCCCGGCGGCACTTTGCGGATATCCTCGAAGAGCGTCTGCGGCCATGGCGTGTACTTGAACGTGAAGTAGTTGTAGACCGCCCGCTCGTCGACAGTGGTATCGACGCCGGCGTTAAGGAGCGACGCGATTTCGCTCCCCCAGACGAAGCCGCGGTCGGTGTTGGCGTAGTACAGCGGCTTGATTCCGAGTCGGTCGCGCGCGATAAACAGTTCCTGTTCCCCCTCGTCCCACAGCGAGAAGCCGAACATCCCGTCGAGGTGGTCGACCATCGACCGTCCGTACTCTTCCCAGAGGTGGACGAGGACTTCCGTGTCGCAGTCGGTCTCGAATCGATGGCCTTCGGACTCGAGCGACGAGCGGAGCGTCGGGTAGTTGTATATCTCACCGTTGAACACGACGGTCACGTCGCCGGACTCGTTGGTGATGGGTTGGTCACCGCCCACCAAGTCGACGATGGCCAACCGGCGAGCACCCATCATGACGCCGTCCGATTCCCGGACGAACTCGCCTTGGTCGTCCGGCCCGCGGTGCCGTATCGACCCCAACATGCGGTCCAGCGTCGTCTCGTCCGTCCAACCGAACACCCCGGCGATGCCACACATGTGATTCGTTCCGTACCTCGTGGTCTAGTTGTTTGATTTCGTCGGTTCGGTCGTTCGCTCGGTGCTGACGTCGAACAGGCCCAAGAGGTTCGCGAGGACGAGGTAGACGGCGAACGCCGCGAGGAGCCCCTCGAACATGTCGACCCACGCGATTTGCGTGTACCAGAACGCCCGAAACGACCCGGAGACGACGACGGCACCGATACCGGCGACGAAGTGGTTGCTTCGAGACTCGGCGAGGGTCGCCCTCGCGAGTGCCGCCAAGGCCGCGAGAACGATTCCGGCAAGGACGACGCCCACTTGTCCGAAGTCCGCGAAGTACGGGTTCAGAACGTAGCTCCCGCCCTGATACAGGTCGTACTGAGATCCGAGGAAGTCCGCGAACAGTGGCGGATAGTCGACACCGAAAAGCGCGAAGAACCCTGAGGGTATACCTTGAGCGGGGTACCTGAGGAAGGTCACACCAGCCCTGTGTGGAAACTCGTTGGTGAAGAGGTACACCGTCGCTTGGAACGTGCCGTAGATGTTGTGTGCCCCTCCCGGATAGGACGCGTAGAGGCCCTGATTGAACTCCGGAAGACCGACCTCTCCACCGCCGCGGTAGCTATCCGAGAAGATGAGCAAAACGCCAGCCACTCCGGCGACTGTCGCGCCGGCGAGTCGCCAGCCGCTCTGCACCACGTCGCGGATGTCGATTCTGTTACGAACGATGTCGACGCCGAGGACGGCGAGAACGCCCATGCTCTCGTTTCGCCGCGAGTGCAACAGCAGCCAGAGGACGCCGACGGCTGTCACGGCGAGGAACAGTTGACACCGGAGCGAGTCGAACCGGTACCGCCGCACCATCAGGAACAGCACTATCCAAGAGCCGACGAACAGGGCGCCGGCGAAGTTCGCCCACGAGTAGTAGTTGTTCAGTACTGTCTCGTAGTCAACGGTCAGAATCGTGGGCCCGGGCGATGTCAGGTAGGCGCTGACGAGGAAGACCCCGCTGATGACGGCGAAAACGCGGGGATAGTAGTACACGCGATAGCCGCTGTCGCCCTCCGTAGAGCGCGTGTCACTGGAACCGGCCGTGAACAGTTCGAGTGCGACGACCATGACCGCCAGTGCGAGGGCGCTGAAGAAGACGGCCTTGTCGACGACCGCCGGCGTCTGGAACTGGTGGCCGCGAAACGCGTAGTAAGGCACGCGGTAGACGTACTCGGAGACGAACGGGACGATAGCCGGATAGACGGTGAGTGCGCCGAAGAGCGACGGGACGCTGATGACGCCGTATCGCAACATCAAGTAGAGTTGGAGGACGAGGAGCAACACCGTCGCGGACTCGAACCGGGGATACCGCCCGTCGAGTCCCGCAGCGACCCGCAACGTCAGGACTGCGACCAGGATGGTCCCGGCCACGAGAGGGCCGAGCTGACCGAAGCGAAGCAATCTATCGTCGCTCTCTGACGCCATCGAAGGTATAATCTCTCTTTACCATCAGGCACAAAAACTATTTGCTTTGTTGGATGTTACCAGAACTGGCAAAAATCAACAATAAAAAACCAATTCTGATATACGATAAACGGTGACAGTGGTAAGCTTGTCGGCAGTCATCTCGGTAAGTAGTGGCTCGGTGGCGGTCTCAAGGGCGTCTGCGTCGACAACTTTAGCTGCGGTTGATAAGAAGATGCTACCTACCTCGCCTTCCGTCGATTCGTCGGAGCAGACCGTGGCCGACTCGAAGCGGCGCCAGCGAGAGGCCGAGGTGCGTGTACGACTGTGAGTCCAATGGGGCCTGAGCGAGACCACGAACGGCGGCCCGTATCGCGTCGAACCGCTGCGAGTGCTCAATGTTTGCTTTAACAACTCGGCGGTTAATCGCCGCCCGGTCCCGTCTGTCGAGGTGCGGGGCGACGGCGTCAATACCGTGTTCGATCGCGACACGTTTCAACCGTTCTTTCTCGGTCCCTCGCGTACTAGCGAGGACGGCGTAGGTCGCGTATATCTTCCGTTTTGAGACGGTCAGTGACTCTGAGTTCCGTCGGAACTGATAGAGTGAGTCAGATATTGCACGGAGCTCGTAGCCCTTGTCGACGAGCCGGTGCCACAGTTCGTAGTCCTGACAGTACCTGAAGAACTCGTCGTAGCCGCCGACCGAGACGAGGTCCTCGCGCGAGGTCATAACCGACCCGTGGACGATGGGATTCCCGCCGTCGAGTGCTGTCCCAGGGTCTGTTGGCGGTGCAAATGAATACGTTACTTGGCCTTCGTTATCGATGACTTCGACGCCCGTCGCGACCAGCGTGACGTCGGGATGGTCGGTCAGGTATTGGTATTGGGTCTCCAATCGCGACGGAAGCGACCTGTCGTCGGCGTCCTGTCTGGCGACGAATCGGCCCGCCGCGGCGTCCAGTCCCGTATTGAGTGCGGCCGGGAGTCCCTGGTTCGTGTCGTGTTGCACGAGTCGGACCCGGTCGTCGTCGGTCTCCCGGACGACGTCGGCGGACCCGTCGGTCGACCCGTCGTCGACGACGATCACTTCGTAGTCCTCGAACGTCTGGTCCAGGACGCTCGCGAGGGCGTCGCCGACGGTGTCGGCGTCGTTGTAGACCGGGAGGACGACCGAGACGGCGGGGCTGGACATCGCTTGTCGTCACACTCCGGTAGTGGGTGGCTAAAATGTTCCTTTCTCGACTGTCGACGGCCGGGGCCAGCGTCGTTCCGCCGTCCAGAGATTCGGAACGTCTTTATCGGCGCTTTGACAACGCCGACACATCCGATGCGTGTTCTGAGTAGCGTCATCGACCCGCGGATGGGGGGACCACAGCGCCGTTCGCTGGACGTCGCGACGGCACTCGAACGCCGTGACATCGAGACGGCGTTCCTGATTCCGGAGGGCGACGACGCGTTCGACGAGGCGGCGACGGCCGCCGGGTTCGACACGTACCGCCTCCCCCTTCCGCGGCTTCGACCGCCGACGAACGTAAGGGGTAACGCACGGTTTCTCGGCACGTTCCCGCGGACGACGCGGCGAATCGGACGACTCTTGCGGACGGAGGAGGTCGACGTCGTCCACGCGAACATGTCGATTAACTTTCAGACGGCGCTGGCGACGGCGCGGTCGGAGGTCCCACTCGCGTGGCACTTCAACGACACGCTGACGCCGACGCCGGTTCGACAGGTGGCGGCGAAGACGGGCGTACGGTGGGCCGACGAACTCGTCGTCGCAGCGGACGCGGTCCACGACTTCTACTTCGACTCGCCGGTCGATTCGAGGACCATCTACGCGCCGGTCGACCTCTCGACGTTCGACCCCACAGAAATCGACCACGACACGGCGGCGCTCCGCGAGGAACTCGGGATTCGCCCGGACGTCCCGGTCGTCGGGGCCGTCGGGAACCTCAATCCGATAAAGGGCCACGAGTACCTGCTGGAGGCGGTGGCCGACGTCGTCGCGGACGGACAGGAGGTCGCCGTTCCGGTCGTCGGCGCGAGACTCGACTCGCGAGAGGGGTACTACCAGCGACTCGTCGAGATGCGTTCCTCGCTGGGCCTCGACGACCACGTCTCCTTCGTCGGGTTCCGAGACGACATCCCGCAACTGCTCTCGCTGTTCGACGTCTTCGTCCTCCCGTCGGTAGCGGAAGCCTGTCCGATAGTGGTCCTCGAAGCGATGGCGATGGAGTGTCCCGTCGTGGCGACCCGCGTCGGCGGCGTCCCGGAGCAACTGCCCGGTCCCGAGTACGGGTGGGTCGTGCCGCCCGAAGACTCGACGTCGCTCGCCAGTGCGCTCCGAGAGGCGCTCACGTCTCCGGACGAGCGCCGACGAAGGGCCAAACGGGCGAGAGACCGCGTCGAGTCGGAGTTCTCACTGGAGGTCTGTGTCGACCGGCACGAGTCGCTCTACCGCTCGCTAAGTGGTGCTTACTGAAGGAGAAGCGATTTATGAGCCGTCTGGCTATCGGCGTGTAGTGACACAGTTCGCCATCGTCCTCGGGACACGCCCCGAGATAGTGAAGCTGTCACCGGTTATCCGAGTCTGTGAGCGGCGCGACCTCTCCTACACGCTCGTCCACACCGGACAGCATTACTCGGACGAACTGGATGCGGTGTTCTTCGAGCGACTGGAACTGCCGGAACCCGACTACAACCTCGGTATCGGGTCCGGCGCGCACGGCGAGCAGACCGGCGAGATGCTGGCGGAGATAGAGCGCGTACTCCTCGACGAGTCGCCGGACATCGTCCTCGTGCAGGGAGATACGAACTCGGTGTTGGCCGGCGCAATCGCGACAAGCAAACTCGACGCCGACATCGGGCACGTCGAGGCGGGACTCCGGAGTTTCGACCGGGAGATGCCGGAGGAGATAAACCGCGTGGTCGCCGACCACGTCGCCGACTACCTGTTCGCGCCGACCGAGGAGAGCGAAGGGCACCTCCTCGACGAGGGAGTCCCCAGAGAACGAATTCACGTCGTCGGGAATACGATCGCGGACGCGGTGGAGGCGAACAGGGCGCTCGCCGCCGAGAAGAGTTCGGCGCTCTCCGACCACGACCTGACCGCTGGCGAGTTCGTTCTGATGACGGCACACCGGGCCGAGAACGTCGACAACCCGGACCGCCTCGCCGAAATCTTCGACGGGGTCGAGGCGGTGGCCCGGGAGTTCGACTACCCGGTGGTCTATCCAATCCATCCCCGGACGATGGAGCGAGTCGAGGAGTTCGACGTCGTCGTCCCCGATTGCATTCGGCTGGTCGACCCGCTGGACTTCCTCGATTTCCTCCGACTGGAAGACGAGGCCGCACTCGTCGTCACCGACTCGGGCGGGGTACAAGAGGAGACGTGCATCCTCCAGACGCCGTGCGTGACGGTCAGAGACTCGACCGAACGGCCAGAGACGGTGGCGGTCGGTGCCAACACCGTCGTCGGAACCGACCCGACGGACATCCTCGACGGAGCCAGACGGATGCTTGGCGCAGACACAGCGTGGGAGAACCCGTTCGGGGACGGTGCCGCCGCCGAGCGAATCGTCGACACTGTTCTCGATTCCGACGCGACTTAGCCGCCCGGGGAGCGCTTCGCAGAGCGGGGGAAGTATGTAGCCTCGCCGTCTGCGGTGGACTGTAGGGAGACAATGTGTGGAATATTCGGGTTGCTCGGGTCGATGGAGGACGCCGCCGTCACCGGGGGCGGTGGGGCGGGGGAGAGCGAGGTGCTGCAACACCGGGGCCCGGACGACTACGATTCGTTTCACGACTCCTACGGGGACACCGACGTCTATCTCGACCACAACCGCCTGAGCATCATCGGTCTCGGACCGCAGGGGTGTCAGCCGTTCCGCTCCGACGACGGGTCGGTCGTCCTCGTCTACAACGGCGAGATATACAACTACGAGTCGCTGAAAGCGACGTTGTCGGCCGACCACGGCTGTACGTTCGAGACGACGACAGACACCGAGGCGCTACTGAAGGCCTACCAAGCGTGGGGCATCGAGCGGACACTGGACGAGGTGGTCGGGATGTTCGCCTTCGGCGTCGTGGACTTGGAGGCGGGCGTCGCCCACGTCGTTCGGGACCACCTCGGGGTGAAACCACTGTACTACACCGGGGGCGGTTCCCTGACGTTCGCCTCCGAGGTGAAGGCCTTGCTGGAGAAGGGGGGTATCGAGGCGCGTCTCGACCACGACGTCCTCGGCGAGTACCTCGCGAACTTCTGGGTCTACGAACCCGACACCCTGTTCGAGGGCGTCGACAAGTTGGAGGCCGGCTACTACCTGACGTACGACCTCGCGACGGACGACGTGGCGAAGACCCAGTACTGGGACATCGTCGAAGACGGCGGGGACCCGGACCTGTCCGACCTCGACGAGGACCTAGCGACCGTCGTGCAGGACCAACTCGTGAGTGACGTCCCCTTGGGGATGTATCTGAGCGGTGGGGTCGACTCGTCCATCGTCGCGTGCCACGCGACGGCCGAGCAATCGCTGACCGCACTGAACCTGCGGAACGACACGGAGTCGAGAGACGGCGAGTACCGGAACGTGGAGCGGTTGGACTCTCGACTCGACCTCGACGTCGAGTCCATCGACCCGGACGCCTCGATGCTCGACGTCTACCGCAACATGGTGTACCACATGGATGAACCGGTCGCCGACCCGGCCATCATCCCGGCGAACCTCCTCGCCAGAGAGGCGCGTGCCCGCGACACGAAGGTGATGCTGAGCGGGATGGGCGGCGACGAGATATTCGCCGGCTACAACCGGATGCGGGTCGTGGCGAACGCCGACCGACTGCGCTACGCCGCACCGCTTGTCTCGCTCGCGGACCGGGTTCTGCCCGGCGACGACTCACGCCTCCGGCGGAACCTCGGCCGCGTTGCCAACTTCCTCTCGGACGTCGCCCCGTCTAACTACTTCTCGCTCGCGTACTACTTCTCGCGCGAGGAGATTACCGCGCTGACCGGCGACGAGGGGTGGCACGACCGATACACGCACAAGATTCGGGGTCTGCTCGACGGCAAGGAGTTCGTCGACGAGGCACAGCGGTACCAGTACCTCGACATCAGAGGGTATCTGTCGAGTCACAACCTCCTCTACATGGACAAGGCGAGCATGGCCGAGTCGGTGGAGGTCCGCGTCCCGCTTCTGGACCACCGATTCGCAGGGAAGTACTTCAACCTCCCCACGAGCAAGAAGACGGCAGACGGGCTGAAGACGCCCCTCGTCGAGCACCTCGGACAGACGCTCGGGGACGAGTTCGTGGGCCACGACAAGCAGGGGTTCTCGTTCCCAATCGAGGAGTACATCGAAGACGACCTCCGCCCCGAACTCGAGGCGATGCTCGACGACGACCGGTTCGCCGACGTCGTCGACGTCGAGGTGGCTCGTGACCTCTTGGACGACCACCTCGCCGGCCGCGCGGACAACGCGATGAAGATATGGGCGCTGTACACCCTGTGGCTGTGGCTCGACGCGTTCGACGTCTCCGTCGAGTAGCGCTACTGCGAGTCGGCGTCGGCCGCCGGGTCGACCGACACCGGACCGCCGGTCCGGAGCGACTCCTCCATCGCGAACGTCGCTCTGCTCGTCGCGACGAGTTCCGTCATCGGAATCGGCGACGGGTCGCCCTGCTGGATGGCCTCGGCGAACGCGGTGAACTCCCCCTCGAAGCCCTTGTCCTGTCGGAGACCTAGCCTACCGTGCTTGAAGTTGTCCACGGTCACGACCTGCCCGTCGCCGAACAGTTCGACGCGCTCTTTCGCCACGGAGTCGTCTCCGAGCGAGGTGTAGGTCACCGTCGCACTCGATCCGTCGTCGAACTGGACGAGCGCCTGCACGTTGTCGTCCGGATGGCTCCCGTCGGTCGTGTCCGGACTTGAGGCGTACACCTCGGTGGGGGTCGCTCCGGTCACGTACTGGAGGAAATCGACGAAGTGGCACACCTCGCCGACGATTCGGCCGCCGCCGTCCTCGGGGTCGTACACCCAGTGGTCGGTCGGCAGGCGGTCGACGTTGACGCGGTACTGCCCGACGACTGGCGTCGAGCGGTCGGCGAACCGCTCGCGGGCCTCCGCGGCGCTCGCCGAGAACCGCCGGTTGTACCCCACCATCAGCCGTGCGTCCGAGCGGGCCTCGGCGTCGACGAGGGCCGTCAGTTCGTCCTCGTCGAGCGCGGGAGGTTTCTCGACGTGGACGTCGACGCCGCCTTCGAGGGCGGCGAGGGCGACCTCGGCGTGCAACCTGTGTCGGGTCGCGACGACCAGCAAATCGATGTCCTCGTCGGCGAGCAGTTCCTCGTAGTCGGTGGTCGCGTACTCGGCGCCGTACTTCTCGGCGGCCGCCCGTGCGCTCTCACCGCTGGCCGTCGCCACCGCCTGCAACTGGAGCGACGAGACGTCGTCGATGGTCGGTAGCAGTACCGAGGTGGCGAACGTCCCGCTCCCGACGAGGCCGACGCCGAGAGCGCCGTCCACGCGTCGCTTCTCGCCGCTCTCGACGGCGATTCGTTGTTCGGTTCGTCCCTCGTCGTCCGGGTACTCGATTAGGATACCGACGTGCGGTTCCTCCCCTTCGAGGATGAGGTCGTAGGCGTCCCGTGCCTCTCCGACGCCGTACGTGTGTGTCACCATGTCCGACACCTGCAACCGGTCGTCTGCGAGGAGTCGGAGGAACTCGGACATGTTCCGCCGCTCGGTCCACCGCACGAACCCAATGGGGTAGTCGAGCCCCTCCTCCTCGTAGCTCCGGTCGTATCGTCCGGGGCCGTACGACCGCGAGACGCGGAAGTCCAACTCTTTCTCGTAGTACGGCCGTCGCGGGAGGTCCATCCCGACGTCGCCGACGGCCGTGACGGTACCTCTGTCCCGACAGATGTCGCCGGCCATCTCGACCGGTTGGTCCGAGTCGGTGGCCGCAGTAATCAACACCCCGTCGACGCCGCGGCCGTCGGTGGCCGCGTCGACGGCCTGTTCGACGTCGTCCTCGCCGATGACGATACCTTCGTCGATGCTCTCGACGGCGTCGACTTTCCCCGGATCGATGTCGAGGCCGACGACCCGATAGCCGTACGCTTTCAGAATCTTCGTCGTCAGTTGCCCCACGAGTCCCAACCCGATGACAGCGATTCGCTCGCCCGGCGTCGCGTCCAGCCGTCGGACGCCCTGCATCGCGATGGCCCCCAGCGTCACGAACGCGGCATCGCGAGTCTCGACGGGGTCGGGCACGGGAACGCAGAGGTTCTCCGGGACGTAGTTCACCTCCGCGTGACTCGCGTACCCGGCCCCGCCGCAGGCGACGACGTCGCCGACTTCGACGTCTGTCACGTTCGCGCCGACGTCGACGACGGTCCCGGCGCAACTGTACCCGAGCGGCTGTGGTTCGTCGAGGCGGGACCGGACCGAGCGGTACGTCGAGGTCACTCCGTCGTGCTTGACCTTCTGGAGGACCTGCTTCGCGAGGTCGGGGCGTTCGAGGGCCTTCCCGACCAGACTCTTTCTCCCCAGGTCGAGCATCGCCCGCTCCGTCCCGGCACTGACCAGCGAGTGTCGCGTCGCGACCAGCACGCCGTCGGGTTCGAGCGTCGGTGCTGGAACTTCGGCGAGTTCGACCTCCCCGGTGCCGAAGTCCTGCTGGAGCTGTTTCATACGCATTCGACCCCATCGGCTCAGTTATGGCTTTTGTATCTGGTCGACTCGCCGTCAGACGGATTGCCACGGAAGCCGGTGCTCGACGCCGTCAGCGACGACGACTGCCGGCCGGCCGTCCTCCGTCTCGACGCTGACATCTCCCTCACCGTCGTAAAAGAGGCATCCGGCACTGGTCGTCCCGTTTCCGAGGTCGAGGGACAGACAGTCCCGTTCAAGCGCCGTCCCGAACTCGGGGTAGTACTCGGTGCACTCGGTGTCTTGGTCCGCCCCCAGCGGCGCGACGTGACACGTTCGGTCGGCGTCAAGAGCGACGCCGACACCATCGACGGTGCCCCCGTCGAAGTGGACCGGTGACTGTTCGGGGATGAGTTCGCACGACGGGTGGAAGTGATAGCGGGCCTGCACCGGGGCGTCTGCATCGGACTGTACCTCGTCCCAAAGGAGCCACCAGTCTCCAGCGTGGAACACGCGCCGACAGTGCCGATAGCGCGGCCCGTGGACGCTGTCGTAGGCGGTCGCGAGCGTCGTCACCGGACCCGACCCGAACGTCGTTGTCGGTTCGGGGACGTCGCCCATGAGGAACGCGTCGGCAATCGGAACCGGTTGTGCTTCGCCCACCCGCACCGTGTTGTGCCCGTCGATACCGCGGGCGAACTCCCGCCGTTCGCCGGCGGCGTAGGCGTACGTCCCCGTGTCCGTCAGAATTCGGTGGCCGTCCAGCCACAGTGCCACGTGACCGGGGTGGACGTGTGCGTGCGCCGGGAGCGACGGGACGCCGCTCGGACCACCGACGGCCAGCATCTGACTCTCTCCGGACCCCAGCCAGTAGTACCCGGTCACCGACAGCTGTTCGGGGGGTGTCCCCTTCGACACGCCGACTCGCTCGGCGTACCGCAGGCACGACTGGAGGGAGAGCGCCTCGTGGAAGACGCTGTCGTTGAGCAGCGGAATCCGCCCGTCCGGCGGACAGAGGGCTCGCAGGAACGCGACGGCGTCACGACAGACGTCCTCGACGGCGTCGGGGACCGGACGACCGGTCGTCTGCAACAGGTTCCGCGCGGTCAGGAAGCGAGTCGTGACGATGACGTGGTACATCGGCGACCGCTCGAAGTGGCCGCCGTCTGTCAGGAACTGCTCTTCGGCCGCGCGTTCGAACACTGATACGCCCCGTTCCAGAAACTGGTCCGTGCGGGTGAGCACGCCGGCCACGACGAGGGCGACGGCGTTCTCGACGAGGTGGTTACCGCCGATGTCGGTCTCGACGTGATCCGAGAGGAACAGCGCGTTCCGGTACACCTCGTGGCCGAGGGCCCGCCGCAGGTCTGCTGTCACGTCGTCGGCCCCCCACGCGAGGTAGCGCGCCCAGTTGAGTATCCGAAGCGAGACGGAGTGAGGGAGCCAGTCCCGGCGTAGGAACCCGGGCTGGGAGGCGATTTCGGCGTCTTCGCGCCACGTCCGGAACCAGCGCTCGTACCCCGCCCGAACTCCGTCGGGGGCCTCGGACCCGGAGTCGTATCCGTACAGGCCCCACTCGAAGTGGACGAAGCCCTGCAATTTGAGCCACCACAGCAGGGGTTCCGATTCGAGCGGGGCCGTATCCCACCCAATCGGATCGAACCGGTACGTCTCGTTCAGGAGCGTCACGGTCCCGTTCCCGGCGTCGACCGCTCGCTCACGATACGCCGCTCTCGTCGCCCGGTCGAGACTCCCTCGGAGCAGGTCGAGATTCGTCGCTATCGGCTCGACGTGGAGATCGATACGTTCCGGCACCTTCCGAGCGTAGTATCGGTCGACGTCGAACGGAAGGCGGGGTAAGAGTGCGTTCTCGGCCTTCCGCCGGATAATGCCGGCGAGTTGCTCCGGCCGCCTGTTCAGGGCGGTTTCGACGTACGTCCGTCGCTGGTGACCACGTCGTGCCATCAGATTCGGCGGACGTCGAAGCCGGCCGTTCGCCACGCCTCGCGGTCGAGCATCGCCCTCGTGTCGACGAGGACGCGCTGGGACATCTGCTCGCCGATAGCCTCGGGGTCGAGCGTCTCGAACTCCGGATGGTCGGTCACGAGGACGACGGCGTCGGCGTCGGTCACGGCGTCGTCGAGCGAGACGAGCTGGACGGGCGCCGACTCGACGCGCGGGTCGTGGACCGACACCTCGACGTCGTCCCGCGCGACGAGTTTGTCCACGAGCAGGAGCCCCGGACTGTGGCGCGTGTCGTCCACGCCGCCCTTGTATGCGACACCGAGGACGGCGACTCGCTGGCCCTGGATGGTCCCCAGTTCGCGGGTGAGCAGTTCGACGACGAACTCGGCCATGCTGTCGTTGAGGGACCGAGCCGTCTCGATTAGCGCCGTCCGGTCGTTGTTGTGGCCGAGGAACAGCGGGTCGATTGGCAGGCAGTGGCCGCCGACGCCCGGCCCAGGGGACAGAATGTCGACGCGCGGGTGTTCGTTGGCGATTCGGATGGCCTCCCGCGACTCTAGGCCGAACTCATGTGCGAGTTTAGCGACTTCGTTCGCGAACGCGATGTTCGTGTCCCGGTAGGCGTTCTGGATGAGTTTGACGAACTCGGCGGTGGTGGCGTCCGTCGTCTGTATCGCTCCCTCTACGAAGGCGTCGTACAGCGCCACCGGCTCGGCCGCCGAGCCCTCGCCGAGCGTGCCGACGACGCGGTCGTTCTCACGGAGTTCCGTCATAATCTGTCCGGGGAGGACGGTTTCGGGACTGTACGCGAGCGTGAAGTCGATACCGGCGGTCAATCCGCTCTCCTCCAGCGCGGGTCGCAGGACCTTCGCCGTCGTTCCCGGCGGCACCGTCGATTCGAGTATCACGACGTCGCCGGCACGCAGGACCGCCGAAATCGTGTCGGCGGCCGCCTCGACGTACCGCAGGTCTGTCTGCTGGTCCTCCTCCCGAAACGGCGTAGGGACACAGATGACGTGGAAATCGGCTGGCTCGACCGAATCGGTGATGGAGAAGTGGCCGCTGTCGAGTCCTGTCGTCAGATAGCGCTGCAACTCCGGTTCGTCGTACGGGACGACGCCCGAGGAGAGCGTCTCCCGAACTGCGGGGTCGGTGTCGAACCCAACTGTCTCGTAGCCGCTATCGGCGAACATCAGCGCGGTCGGGAGACCGACGTAACCCAGCCCGTGGACGCAGACTGTCGGTTCGCTCATCGCTCCGCTCCCTCACGACGGCCCCGACGTCGGTGGTATGATACTCCTTCGGCGGCAGAGGGATACTCACGCGACATTTTCCTCGATATGTTCGAGGTGGCGAACTCTGGTATTGTGTCTTTTGGTCCCACTATCGTCGGCTTACTTCGCCAGCGTGGCGAGGTTCTCGCCGTACTCGCTGGCGATGGCGTCCCAGTCGAACTCTCTCCGGACGTACTCGTACCCGTTCTGGCCGAGTTCTTCCCGTCGCTCGGCGTCGTCTCGTAGTTCTCTGACGGCCTCCGCCAGCGCCTCGGCGTTCCCCGGTTCCATCGGGATGCCCGCCTCGGCGTCGGTCACGATTCGCTCCGCCTCGCCGCGGACCCCGAGGAGGATGGGCAGTCCCGCGGCCATGGACTCGAATATCTTCGAGGGGATGACGAGTTCGAACAGGTCCCGGGGCTTCAGGTGGACGAGCGAGACGTCCGCCGCCGCCAGTATCGAGGGCACCATCTCCTTGGGCTTGCGACCGGTGAATCGGACGTTCGAGAGGTCCTCGCGCTCGGCCCGCGACCGCAATCGGTCGAGTTCCGCGCCGTAGCCGACCACGAGAAACAGCACGTCGTCGTACTCGGGGTCTTGTTCGAACTCCCGTGCGGCGTCGAGTACCACTTCGAGACCGTGCGTCCGCCCGATAGTTCCAACGTACGACACGACGAACCGACTGTCCACCGTCGCCCGAAGTTCGTCCGGCATCGGGAGTGCGCTCGCTCGGCCCTCGACGAATGAGGGGTCGACGCCGTTGGGGTGATACCATATCGTCTCGGGGTCGACTCCGGCGTCCTCGATGGAGTCGACGAAGGCGCGCGAGACCACCACGACTCGGTCCGCGCGACGGTACGCGAATCTCACTGCCACGTCGATGGCTCGTATCACGAGATCGTTGTCGACGTCGCTGGCGGCGGTTATCGTCTCCGGCCAGAGGTCCCGGACCTCGAACACGAATGAGGCACGTCGGGCGAACGAGACGACTGCGGCGCTGAGGCCGGTCAGCGGTTGCGGACTGGTCGCGACGACGACGTCCGGTCGCGGGGTGGCTCGGAGGCCGACGAACATCGACGCTAGCATGAACCAGACGAACTTCACCGCTCGCCGCGCCATCCCGGCGTTGGACGCCGGCAGTGTTCGTACCAGGTGGACGGTCACGTCGCCGCGCGACTCGACGCTGTGCCAGTCGTTCTCGTACCCGTCGTAGATCTCGCCCTCC
Organism: Haloarcula sp. H-hyl6; assembly: GCF_056934455.1. Classification (NCBI taxonomy): domain Archaea; kingdom Methanobacteriati; phylum Methanobacteriota; class Halobacteria; order Halobacteriales; family Haloarculaceae; genus Haloarcula; species Haloarcula sp. H-hyl6. The sequence continues at coordinate 2,069,540 of NZ_JBRIIK010000001.1, read as the reverse complement.
GGGTAGTCCGGAACGGAGGTGACGACGGTGACGTCCCATCCGGCGTCGGCCCAGCGTTTCGAGAGTTCGTCGACCCGGTTGGGCGCAGCGCCGGTCTCCGGCGGGAAGTACTGCGAGAAGAAGAGAATCGAACCGCCGTCCCGCTCCCCTGTCGAATTCATGGTGGCGAATCCGCGGTCAGCCACATGAACCTTTATAACTCAGCTGTCTCTGACGGCGGCCCCGATGGGTTCCCAGTCGAAGGCGGCCAGTAGTCGGTCGAGTCGTTCCTCGGTTCGGTCGAGGTTCGTGTAGTGGCGGGTGCGGTACGAGCGTGGAATCCCGTCGACCCGCGGTTGGTTCGGGTCGAGTTCCCACGGGTGGAGATAGAACACGAAGTCCCGCTTTCGGCTGATGCGCTTCACGCCGTACTCGTAGATCGGGTAGGGGATGAACCGAAAGTAACCGCCGCCGGCCCACGGGACGCCGAGCTTCCACAGTTCGAAGAGCGGGAGTTGGACCTCGGTGAGGTCACCAGCGGTCGTCACCGTGCTGTCGCCGTCGACGTCGATGCTCCCGTATCGGTCGTGCCCGGACGCCGGGAAACTGCTGGAGTCGTACGCGAACCCGAGGTCGGTGAGGATATCCAGCGCCCAGTCGGTAATGGTGAAACTCGGCGCGCGGTAGCCGTCGATGGGGCTGTCGACGAGTTGTTCGAGCAGGTCCAGCGAGCGCCGGATGTCGGCTTCGACGGCCGACGGCGACTGGTCGTAGAGGAGTTCGTGGTTGTAGCCGTGACAGGCGACCTCGTGTCCGCGTTCGTCTATCTCCGTGACCAGTTCGGGTGCCCGCTCTGCGACGTGGCCCAGCACGAAGAACGTCGCCCGGATGTCGTGTTTCTCCAGCAATTCCAGTATCGTGCGCGTGTTGTCGACGACTCGGAGGTCGTACTCGTCCCAGCGGGACCGCTCTAGCCCGGGCCAGAGGTTGTGTGCGTGGAACCAGTCCTCGATGTCGAACGACAGCAGGTGTCGGCTCACAGAATCTCACCACCGCGACGCTGGAACTCGCGTCGGTCCGCGGCGGTCGGGAACGAGAAATACGACTCCTCGCCCTCCATGGCACGGGGGTCGACGGTGCCCTGATGGATGTCCGCGAGCGTCTCTGCCGCCAACCGACCGCCGCGTCGCTTCCCCAGCCTGATTACGTCTGTCAGAGCGGCGTCGTCCGGAATGGGGATACTCTCTTGGCCGAGTATCTCACCGGCATCGACCGCTTCCGCCATCGTGTGGACGGTCACGCCGAACTCGTCGTCCCCGTGGTACATCGCCCAGAAGGTCGGCAACATCCCGCGGTACTGCGGGAGTTTGGCGGTGTGGACGTTGATACATCCCCAGTCTGGGGCGTCCAATAGGTCCGCCTCGAATATCTCCGGTGCCGAGACTGATAGGACGACGTCGACGTCGGCCGCGAACGAACGGTAGGAGTCCTCGTTGACGCTGGTTCGATACTCCACCGGGACGTCGTTCTTCGCCGCGACGGACGCGACGGAGTAGCGCCCGAGTCCCGCCGCGTCGAAGAGTTTCCGCTCGACGTACTCGACGCCGTACTGGAGGAAGTTGGCGGGGCCGAACAACGCGTAGGCTCGCTTGAGCAGGTCCGGAAGTGAGTCGTCCATCGTCTCGAGGACGGTGACCCGTTCGATTTCGACGTCCGCCGAAAGAGAGTCGAAGAAGGTCCGGTAGAACTCCGGCATGAAGAACGGCTCGTCCTGTGTCACGATAGCCACGTGTAGCGGCATCTATGCGTACGCTGAACGTGGGGAACAAAAAGCCCTTCAATTCACCGGCCGGTCCCGTTGCGAGTGGACAGTCGCTCGACGTCGTCCGCCGATAGCGACCGGTCGTAGACGTGGAACTCGTCGATGGCACCGCCGAAGGAGTCCGACCCGGGGTTGTAATTCCCGCCGATGGCCACCCGCGGTCCGAACGAGACGTTCCCGGACCCAGCGACGGTCTGACGACGGACCAACTCGCCGTCCATGTACACCCCCTTCGTCGACCCGTCGAAGGTCACCGCCACGTGGGTCCACTCGTCTGCGGGAAGTGCATCGGAGACCAGCCGTTGGTCCTCGTAGCCAGGGACGCGGTGGCTGATGCGACCGGACGATTCGAGGATGAGCGGCGCCGCACGGCCCGCCCGCATCAGCACTTTGTAGTCGCCCGAGTCCAGCGTCGCTCGGCTGGGTCGAATCCAGAACGCGATAGAGTAGGACTCGCTCGGCCCCTCGAAGCGGTTCGCGGTGGCGACGCCTCCGTCCCGCGGGAACGAGACGGCGTCGTCACGGACGCCGTCGACCCAACTGCCGTTCTCGACCCGCGCGTGGTAGCCGCCGGACCGGTCGTAGGCGCGGTTACCGTTCCCCTCGTCGAACGACCAGAACGCGGTCCCCGGGCCGTCGAACGTCGAGACGTACCCCTTCGACGTGACGGCACCGTCCGACACCGTCGCGTTGTCCTCGCCGACGGCGTACGACCCGGCGTAGGGGACCGTGGTCTCGTAGACGCCGTGACGGTTCACCGAGACGGACTTCTCGTAGGTGAACGTCTCGTTCCCCAGCGACCGGGTGACCGTCGCCGTCACCGTCTCGTTGGCCGGACCGCTCCCGGTGATGACGGCGCCCGGCACCACTTCGAAGGCGACGTGGCCGCCGTTCTCGCTCCGGTACAGCGCCCGGTAGTGTTCGAGCGCTGCGGCGTCCCCCTGTCGACTCCCGTACCCTTCGTGCAGGCGTCGCCCGATGGTGCCCTCTGACCACGACCGACTGGTGACGACGTACGAGACGCGACCCGAAAGCCGGTCGTACCACGCGGCTTCCCTGCCCGTCGACAGCACGAACTCGGAGTACGTATCGCGTGCGTATGCATACGACTGAGAGTTCCCGCTCACGAAGTAGTTGTACATCCGGTTGCGGCCCCACTGACTCAGAACGTACTCGCCGTCCTCGGTGTCGTCCGCGGCCGCGTGGTCCGCAATCCACGCGGCCGTCTCGTACTGGCCGTCTCCGATGGTCACCTGACTCGTCTTGACGGCGGTCTGAACCATGCCGAGGCCACCGACCAGCACCAGCAAGACGGCCACTGTCCCGAGAGTCTTCGTCGACGGAAGCGAGAGCGGTTCGGCGAGGGAATCGGTGTCAGGTGTCCGCCAAACCGGTTCGTCGGCGACGTCTATCCACGAGGCGAGGTGGACGAATCCCATCCCCGAGAGCACCGCGACGACGATAGAGAACTCGCCGCCGAAGCGGACTTGGAGGGCTGACAACACGAAGAAGTGCGCCGCGTACACGCTGAGTACGGCAGAGCGGACGTTCCCCTCTCGCGCCCGCTGGCCTTCGAGGACGGCGTACGGGAGGGCGACGACCAGAAGCAGGCCGAACACGAGGATGCCGCCCATCGTGCTCGTACTGAACAGGGGCTGTGTCTCGGCGATTCCGCGGCTGGCGAGTAGGACACCCATCTCTTCCAGCAACCGGTTGCCGTACGCCGGGAGGACCAGCAGCAGCCCGAGGAATCCGACGAGCCCGGCCCCGCCCGCCGCACCAAGGTACGCTCGAACCGGTTGGTCCGTCCGGCGTGCCAGTTCGCCGGCGAGCGTGACCCCGACACCGCCCGCCAGCAGTAGTGCGGGGGCGTACGCGACTTGGCCAGTGTGCCACTCCAACGAGAGATGGACGGCGGCGGACAGCAGACTCGCGACGGCGAGGCCGGCGAGGACGCTCGCGTTCGAGTCGAGCGGGGAGCGTCCGTCTCTGACGTCGAGATAGGTCGTCACGAGCAGCGAGAGACCGACGGGTGCCAACAGGAGGGGTGACGCCTCCCACGCCAGCGTTTGCGCGGTGACGACGACACCGAGGGCGACGGCCATCCCGGCGGTACGCAGTCGGGAGCGGTCCGTCCGCGACACTTCGACCACGAGGACGAGGAGGGTGAGCGCCAACCAGACGTAGTCGAACGCGTGGTGGTCGGCGTAGCCGAGGCTCGTCCGGAACGCGTGTGCGGGGATAACGGCGAACAGGAGGACCGCAGCGAGACCGGCCCGGTAGTCCTCGCTCACCCACGTCGTGATAGCGTAGACGACGAGTCCGGTCAGGACAGCCGAGAGGACGGGATACCACGCCAGAACGGTTCCCGCGGCCGACGCCGTACCGCCGGCGATCTCCGAGGCCCACGCGAGCGTCGCGACCAGCAACGGTTCGCCCTTCGCGACCGATGGGTTCAGCGACGAGAGCAACGTTGGGGAGAACGGGCCGCCGTCCGCCGCCAGCAACTGCTCGACGTGGTACCGGTAGTAGTACGGGTCGTTCCCGGAGAGGACGACCACGCCGTCTCGAAACACCGACGGGAGCGAGAGTAAACGAAATAAGGCCACGACGAGCAGAGAAAGGCCGACCGGAACGACCGTGTCCGGAACGTCGAACGAGAGGTCCGTCGAGAGCGACTGCTCGTCGTCCGGTATCGAATCGCCCAGGCCGTCCGATACGGCGCGCTTGACCGCCGCGCGGTCGCTCAGCGAGTACGTGCCGTCGTCGTGCTTCTCGACGAGGCCGGTCGAGACGAGTTCGCCGAACGTACCGGAGTCGAGCGGAAGGTCGTCGAAGGTCCACCGTGTCTTCGCACCGTCGATTTCGAGGACCGTCTGCAGAGCGTCTGCCAGTTCTGGCCGGTCGTCAAGATGCTGTTCGACCCGCCGGTCGTCGGACATAGCCTCTGCTTAATTTGAGACTCAAATAAAGCCCGCGGACTGTGATACCGTTTCTAAATATTCACATCTGTCACAGGGAGAATAGCACCTTTCACTTCAGAAAGCGGTATTCAAATATCGAGACGAACAGTAGAATACTGCGCCCTTTTTATATCCGTGGCTCCCCTACCTGGCAGTGTTTAGTTAAGCGTGAAAGGTGAGGCGGACGGATTTCTTGGTACCTATGCCAGAAATCAGCCGCCTCAGCGGGAATAGAGAGTGGATTGATTTGGATTTTGTGGAGCGCGAGCGACACCGGAGCCAGCGATGGCGCTGGGTATTCAATCGCACGTTGAGGGGCTGTCACTGTCGAATACCGTCGAATTACTCGATTGCCTGGGTGTCCAACGCAGTCGAAAAGCCATCCACGACTGGGTCCAGAAGGCCGATCTACAGCCAGAATCCGGGAAAGAACCGAATCAGGTCGCGCTCGACGAAACAGTGATTCGGATCAACGACAAGCAATTTTGGCTGTACGCCGCCGCCGACCCACAGACGAACGAACTGCTTCACGTCAGGCTGTTTACGACAACTACCACCGCTCTTACCGAGATATTTCTCCGCGAACTGCGGCAGAAGCATGATGTCGACGCCGCCGTCTTTCTCGTGGATGGCGCTCAACACCTCCAAACCGCGCTTCAACGAGCTGGACTCCGATTTCAGATACGTCGCCACGGAAATCGGAACGCTGTCGAGCGAATTTTCCGAGAGCTGAAGCGTCGAACGTCGTCTTTTTCGAACTGCTTCAGCCACGTCGAACCGAACACAGCCGAAAACTGGCTCCAGAGTTTCGCTCGCTGGCACAATGCTCCAAACTAAACACTACCCCCTACCTTCGCCAAGCGTATCTTTTCAGTGCCAGACAGATAATGGAATTGACCAACATATATCCAGTCTGAGTTTGTCTCGATTTCACGTAACGAAAACTCTATGATGTGAAGTCAGGGCCGGAATAGTGAACGGATATCAAGATTCTATCAGTCTTCCCAACATCTTGTCTCTTCATGTTTAAAACGGCATATCTTGGATGTGCGAGTTGTATGAGGTTCCCTTCCCGTTTAATTTCTTAGTTTGAAATTATTGACTAGGTAATATCTATCACAAGTAACATGGATAAATATATACACCTCTTGTGATTAGTATCCGTCAGAACCACTACGTCTATGATGCCGGGCCTGAATCGACATCACATACTGATGATTCACGATGTCGAAGTGCGTGATCTCCAAGTGAACGCAGACGAACGGGGCCATCTCGTTGAGGTCTTCCGAAACGACTGGAACGAGTACGATATCGATCCGGCGATGTCCTATTACTCGATGACGTATCCTGGTATCATTCGGGCGTGGCACCGTCATCTTGAGGGGCAGATTGACCACTTTGTTTGCCCACAGGGGCGAATCAAGGTCGGAATCTACGATGACCGAGAGGCCTCTCCTACGCAAGACGAACTAAACACGTTCGTAATTGGTGAGCACAATCAGCAGATGGTCCGGATACCCGGTGATTGTTGGCATGGATTCAAGGCAATCGGTGACAAACCTTCTCTGTTAATTAACTATCCGTCCGAACTCTATGACTATGAAAACCCAGACGAAGAGCGGATTCCTTACGACACTGACAAAATACCTTTAGATTGGGAAGAAGTTCCCCACAAGTGAGACATGAAGGGCGTTCTTCTCTCGGGTGGTACTGGATCTCGTCTCCGTCCGATTACCCATACCGGCCCGAAACAGCTTGTTCCGGTCGCAAACAAACCAGTCCTTGAATACGCTGTCGAAGATCTCGAAGAAGCGGGCATTACTGAAATTGGCGTCATCCTCGGGAATAAGGGTCGTGACGAGATCCAGAAACTCCTCGGCGACGGCTCGGAGTACGGCGTCGACATCACGTACATTGTCCAGGGGAACCCCCTCGGACTCGCCCATGCCGCTGGTTGCGCACGAGACTTCGTCGGCGACAACGACTTCGTGATGTATCTCGGGGACAACATCCTCAAGTCTGGCGTCACCGAACTCGTCGAGAGCTTCGAGGCGGGTGACTACGGTGCGGGAATCGCTCTCCAAGAAGTCGACGACCCGCAGGCGTTCGGGATTGCAGACGTTGACGACGAGGGCAACGTCACAGAACTCATCGAGAAACCCGACCATCCCCCCACAAACCTTGCACTCATTGGGATGTATGTCTTCTCGCCCGCAGTCTTCGATGCTATCGACGACCTCGAACCGTCGTGGCGTGGCGAACTCGAAATCACGGACGCAATCCAGTCACTTCTGGAAGATGGCGACGCGATCGATTCCCACGTCGTTACGGGCTGGTGGAAGGACACTGGGAAACCGGAGGACATCCTCCACGCGAACCGCCTCGTCCTCGAAGACAAAGAGCTTGACACCGCAGGCGTCGTCGAAGACGGCGCCGAAACCGACGGCCGGATCGAACTCGCGGATTCTGCGACTATTGAGGATGGTGCCGTCGTCCGGGGGCCGGTCTCGATCGCGGAGAACACGACGATCAAGAGTGGGACCTACGTCGGGCCATACACATCAATCGGTGCAAACTCTACCCTAGAGGACATCCACATCGAGAACAGCGTCGTCATCGGTGACTCCGACATCACCGCATCCGGTCGCATCGTCGATAGCCTGCTTGGGCGGAACGCGAACGTCGAGAGCGCCGAGAACTATCTGCCAGAAGGCCGCCGGCTCGTCGTCGGCGAGAACTCACAGCTCAAACTCTAACGATGCGCATCATCACTCACTCCTGTCCGGCGTGTGGCACCGTCGTCGCGGCGAACGAACTCGAATCGAATCGCATAATGAAGTGTCCGGGACTCGGCTGCCAAGAGGTCCTCCGCTTCAAGGATCTCCCGACCGACGCCCGCGAACATTTCCTTGAGAACCGAGACCGCTACCAGATTTAACGCACAGCGTCCCAGACAGCGGCGACATCCTCACGTAACGTCGGCTGCGGACGGCCGAGCGTCGATTCCACCTTCGTGACATCGAGACAGCTATAGCTCGGTCGTGTCGCATTCCGATTAATCTCGTCCATCGAACCTCCTGTGAGCGAGCCCTTGCGGTGGTCGGTCTGCTCCGCGAGTATCTCCCCGAACTCGTAGGGCGTCACACAGGATTGACAGGCGACATGAAAGAGGCCAGTCGCATCAGCTGCGAGTAAATCCAGCAGTGTTTCAGCGGCCTGGCCAGCACGTGTTGGCGTCACCCACTGGTCCGTGAACAGCGGAATCGTTTCGCCTGACTGCAGCTGGCTGCGGACCCATGCCGGGAATCCAGTGAGATCGCCACTACTCCGGTGGATACCCCAGACGAACGAGAGTCGAGCAATGAGTGGGTCGTCAATCGCCTCAGAGACTGCCTGTTCACCCGTGAGCTTCGAGTCACCGTACACCTGTGCGGGATGCGTGTCTGCGCTCTCTGTGTGCGGGTTTCGTTCGGTTCCATCGAAGACGTAGTCCGTCGACACGTGGACGAATTCGATGTCGTGTGCAGTACAGTACTCAGCGAGCCTGCCCGGTGCGGTACCGTTGAGCACCTCTGCCAGCTCTGGGTTCGTTTCACACCCGTCAACGTCCGTCATCGCGGCACAGTTGATGACCACGTCCGGGTGATGCTCCGCGAGGATATCGTCGAACGTATCGTACTCCGAGAGATCGAGCTGTGAGAGTGGGATATCGAAAGCCGGTCGTGTCGAATGATAGGTGCCGCTGACCTCTAGCCCACGGTGCTGTCCGGCACGCACCACATTGCTTCCGAGCAGACCGTTTGCACCGACAACGAGGAGGTTCATATCAAAATATTCCAACAGTAATGTAAATAGGTACTGCTAACAGGCCTATAGCATGCGTATTCTCGTCACTGGTGGCGCCGGGTTCATCGGATCGAACTTCGTTCACCACGTCCTTGACGAACACGAGGACGACGAAGTCGTCACGCTCGACGCGTTAACTTATGCGGGCTCGAAAGATAATCTCGACGGCGTACTAGACGACCCTCGTCACGAGTTCGTCGAAGGCGATATCCGGAACCAGGAACTCGTCGACGAACTCGTCGCCGACGTCGATGCGATCGTCAACTTCGCTGCCGAGTCACACGTGGACCGGTCCATCGATGGTGGAAAACCGTTCGTCACGACGAACGTGGAGGGAACACAGGTCCTTCTCGACGCGGCCAAGGACGCCGACATCGAGCGGTTCCTGCAGATTTCCACCGACGAAGTGTACGGACAAATTCTGGATGGGAAATTCGCCGAAGATGACCAACTCAACCCCCGAAATCCCTACTCGGCGACGAAGGCGAGCGCAGATCTATTAGCACGGAGCTTCCAGACGACCCACGGCCTCCCCGTCCTTATCACCCGCACTTGCAACAACTTCGGCCCCCGTCAACACCCCGAAAAGCTCATTCCGAAGTTCATCAACAACGCCGCGTCTGGTGGAACGCTGCCAGTGTACGGTGACGGGTCGAACGTCCGTGAGTGGATCTACGTCGAAGATAACTGCAGAGCGCTTGATCTCGTTCTCCGAGAGGGGGACATCGGCGAAATATACAACATCGGCAGCGACGCTGAAAAGACGAACATGGAAGTCACGGAAGCGATTCTCGATGCTGTCGGTGCGTCAGACGATTTAATCGAATTCGTGGACGACCGCGCTGGCCACGATCAGCGGTACGCACTTGAAACCGAGAAAATCGGGAATCTCGGCTGGGAACCGCAGTATACTTTCGAAGAAGGACTCGAACGAACCGTTGAGTACTACCTCGACTGAGCAATGGTGACGACGATAAGCCGGTGGCCAAGTCCGAATGGCGAGCAATTGTCGAACAGAGCCCGCTATATCTGTTGACCTCCTTGCCGGAGACTAGGTGTCATTGCACTCGACGACGGCTCCCTCGGCACGCCCGAGAAAGTCACCGAAAAGTCGAGTTCGTCACTGCATCTGTCCTCGACGGCACCGACGCCGCGGACGTCGATGTCGTCCGCCGCGCGGCAAATTCCTCCAACCATATCACGGGGACAACGCCACGAAGAGCGCCCGCATCGCTATCGAGGACTTCCTCAACACAGTCGAACAGGCCCCGACGACGGCTGTGACACCGTCGTCTACGCGACCACCTCCTCCATTTACCGCAGCCGAACTGAGCCATCACCGGAGGATATGGCCGTCGAGACCAACACTGGATACGAGCCCTCCAAATTAGGATCGCGGGTCTTCTCGACTCAAGAAGTCGAGACGCCGCTACCAAGTCAGATTCGACGCATCGTAAGCACGATCTCTCGGCCGGTCACGCGCCAGTTACAGCCTGTCCACACTGCCTCGATTCGCTCAAATCCCTCGTCCGGCCGTTCCCTGAATTCGATTTTTCGCTTGGGACCACGAACGGGCTCGTAGACGAAGCCGTTCGCGTCGGCGACCGAGAGCCCACTCATGCGCTTGCCTCCAGCGCACTCACCAGGTCATCGACGATGGAACCGCCTACGTGTGGACCAACCGTCCAGCCTCGCTCTTCCTGCGTATACTCCGTCCACGCTGAAAGCGTCTGAAAGGGAGTCTCCGAGAGTTCGACTTTCGCGACTTCGTCATCTTGGATAACGACCACTGCCTGTTCGTAGCCGTCCCAGTAGTGGGCGGCATCAGCGCCGTCGACGCCGAGAAAGAGCGGCCGCTGGGTGAGTAAATCGCGTGCGATACGTTCTTGTGGGGTTGCTTTCCTAGTTACCATTGGTTCGCTCCAGAACCACGCGCCTCGGTGCTCTAACACCGAGGCGATTTCCCTTTACCAGCAGAAATCGCCCAGCGGCGCGTGTGTTCCTACTCATACTGTTGGTCCGGACCACCAAATGACTATTGCTATATAGCAATCAAATTGCAATAGAGAATATGGCGACTCGTGGCCCTGATCCCAAAGCAACCGATGAAGAGATACTAGATATCATCCGTTCGGCAGAATCCCCATTCGTAACGACCAGAGATGTCGCAGAAGCTGTTTCTCTGTCTTCCGAGAGGGCAAGGCAGAGACTGAATCGACTCAATAGACAGGAACAGATCGACCGAACAAAGGTCGGTAGCAGTGCCGTGGTTTACTGGATACCCGGTTCTTCATCCGGGTCGAGATAGCGTTGCCCCTTGTCCGTGATCCACCAGACACGTGAACGGCCGATCTTTCGTGTACCAACAAGGCCATCATCAGCCATTCTGCGGAGTCGTTGATCGGCCGCTTGTCGACTCACTCCCGTCTTCTCGGCGATTTCACTCGTTCCCAATACCGGTGGATATGATAGAACCAGTGCCTTCAGTATAGAGCTCCGGTCGGCAGTCGGATCTGGGCCCGGTTTCTCTGTCACTGTAGCGACGTTTCATCCGCATTCAACATTAGTCATGCTGAGCGTATCTATTGCCGCGGAGCAAAGACTATTGCCCCTCTCTCCGAAGCAAGAGTTAGGCGATGACCACAGCAGATCGCAGCGATAGTCAGGAGAGGGGCTCCCATAGTTCAACGCACGTATCCATTCTCGCAATCAGGGCCGACGACCATCGCGAACCCAGGCGTGAGTCCCCGCGAAGTCGCCGACATCACTCGGAGGCCACCCACTAACCCTCTGACCTAATCCACTGACCGGCTCGCCCACCCCGAGGAGCGCTGCTGCTCGTCCACTGAGCTACAGCTTTCGCCACTGTCCGTGCCGTGGTCGGTTCGCTTGGTTCGATTCCGAGCACGGATCTGTGAACACTCACAACCCAACGGCCGACGGCCCCGACGAACGCGATGCAGCGCTTGCCACTGAACTCGGTCTGGATATCGGCCAGGACACCCCCGAGGACCTTGCGGGCTGCCTCTCGACCCTCGCCGACCGAGATATCGACCCACTACTGCTCACTCTCTTGGAACGACTCCTCGAAGAAAACGCCCGACTCCAAGCCCGCCTCGACGAACTCGAAGCCACACAGGAACGCACCCACGACATCGCCACCACAGCCAGCGCGAAAGCTGAAACCACCGCTTCCAACCTCGACGACCTCGAAGCCACACAGGAACGCACGCACGATGTCGCAAAGAGCGCCATCGCCAAAGCCCACCAAATCGAAGCTGACACCGACCACCAGGACGACGCCGAAGCGCTCCCATAGGGTGTCGAACCCAGTAGCTCCCCATTGGATTTCTTCGCGAACTGCCGCCAGTCCAAGGTCAAGACCATGTTCGTCGAGCAATCGAACCGTCAGAATACGTATCGAGCAATCGCCGTCGCCAAACGCTGGCCGGAGTTCGCGACGAAACGAACCGATGGCAGTGGTGTGTTCATGACCAAGGACACACTGACGACAGCGTTGACCGCCCAGTTAGGCCGAACGCCCCACCGCCAGACAGTTGCCCGTGTGTGGGAGATACTCCTCGAACTTGGAGGGAGTGATTTGCGTGAAAAGACCCGCCAGGTGGGTCGCACCCAAGAGTCAACCCAAATCCTCGAGATGGAGATAGACACGGCTGGCGGGCTTCTCGAAAAGCGCTACGTCGGCCTCGACCTACTGGATGGGACCGACCGGAACGCAGCAACTGGAGGCGTCACACCCGTTGTGACAGGCAAACCCGCCCAAGCCCTGTGACGAGGAGTACACTCGACCACCCAACCCACAACTAAGCCCTCGACGACACCGTAGACAGCCCTCGTCCGCACGAATACGGACAGTCACTAGCTGCAGGACTAGGGGGGAAGTCCCGTGTTACAGAGTACGCACAACGAATGTAACGAACACAGCGAACGATGGAGTAATTCCCACGTCACAACGGGTGTGACAGATTGCAATCGAAGAACTCGCGCTGTATGGCGTGAAAAGACTAGTAGCCCCTCACAAACAGCGATATTTGACAGGCTTGCAGAGGCACAGCCCTGCTGAAAGCACGACTGGGAGAAGTGTCCCACCCGAGAATCCTCCCCGGGCTGGAGTGGACCTGCTGTCGTCGACGGAGTAGGACTGTCGTCCGACACCAGTCGGCTGCCTGCACAGCCACCATAAGGCCGCGACCGAGCGGAGCGGCCGCACGGGACGACCGTAGGGAGGACCCTCCCAATGCGGGCCGGTCGCTGTGAATGTCATGGACTCACCAACGGGAATACGCCGAAGGTTCGAGAGTCATGAGCATAGAAAATACTCCAAAGTATCATACTCCAAAGTACGATTCTAGAAGGTATTATAACCGACGAGGACATACACAGACCATGACAGATTTCGTAAATCGGACAGAAGAACTCTCTCGGCTGTATTCTCTCTACGAGTCCGAGGAAGCTGAGCTCGCCGTGATATTTGGGCGACGTCGGCTTGGGAAAACAGCGCTGGTCAAACAATCTCTCGAAGAGTATGATACCGCCGTGGTGTATCAGGCGAAACAGAAAACCACAGACCTGCAGCTCCAGCAGTTCATCGACGTGGCTTCTGATACATATCCCGGCGTGAAACGGATTAGAGAGGACTGGGAGGACGTTCTGGGGTATCTTGCTGACGAGGATGCGATTATCGTTCTCGACGAATTTCCGTATCTCGTTGAACAAGATGAGAGTCTTCCCTCCGTGTTACAAGCGATGTTTGATCATGACCTCGATGGATCTGCTGCGACATTCGTGCTTGTGGGGTCTTCAATCAGTATGATGGAAGAAGCTGCGCTACTTGGCAATAGTCCACTGTATGGCCGATCGTCGCTCAAACTGGATATTAGACAGCTCCCGTTTGCGGCTGCGATGGAATTTTTCGATGACACCTATACTCCGGCTGAACAAGTCCTTACATGGGGTGTCTTCGGTGGCGTTCCATACTATCTTGAGGAGGTCTCACCTGGGGCCTCACTCGGGGAGAACATCCAGGAGACCATCCTCTCCCGACACGGGACGCTCCATGACGAACCAGACTATGTTCTCCGTATGGAACTCAGGGAACCGACGCGATACTTCTCGATTCTTGAGGCAATTGCAGGTGGAAGCACAAGCCGGAACGAAATTTCGGGGACGACTGGAATCGCATACAACCAGCTCTCAAAGTATCTCAATCGGTTGTCTCGGCTCCGTTTGGTCGATCAACACGTTCCGATCACAGAGCAGAAAGAGCGGAGTAAGCGGAGTCGGTATCGTATCCGGGACCCGTTTTTCCGCTTTTGGTTCCACTTTGTCTACGGTACCGGAGAGCAATATGACGAACTCGGTACCGATGCGTATGACACACTGATCGAACCTGAGTTGCCAGGTTTTGTTAGTCGATCATTCGAAGAACTCTCCTGTTCAGCGCTGCGCGCCCTCTACCCAGAGCATACTATTACACAGACTGGGCAATGGTGGTATGATGACCACGAGATAGACGTTGTTGGTCTTACCACTTCCGAGACGCTGATTGTTGGTGAGTGTAAGTTCCAACAATCTCCGCTGGGATACGATGCACTCTCGAAACTTGAGAGCCACACTGCAGAACTCAGGTGGACGCCAAACTCTGGTGGAGACCGAACTGAGAGATATGCTCTTTTCTCGCGCAGTGGCTTCAAACCATCCGTCGAAGCAGCTGCTACAGAACGCGATGACCTCCGACTCTTCACCGTTGCAGATGTTGTGACGGCACTGGACGGGTCAGATATCAATGAGTGAGAGTGTCCCCAATGAGCAAGAAAGTCCTGCACCTACTGTGTCTAGTTTTCACTCGTTGTGAGGGGGGAGGGGGTGACGGAGTCCGTTTTCCGTTCTACTTGGAGCGAGGGGTGTGTCTGGTCGAACGCTCACACGGAGTTCCCTCCAATAGCGCCAGCTTCGAACCCACTCGCACGGACCCGTAACGGGAACCACCCCTCCTCGTCGACGCCTAGTAACGCTTCTGAATACCCATCTTCGTCGTTCCCGGCCTTCGCTGTCCGGACCCAGTTCACCTCCCGCTCGCTTAGGTCGAACCACTCGGCCAGCTTCTCGGCCTCTTCGTTCACCCGGTGAATCAGAGTCATCGAACAGAGGCTGGCAATCGTTCGAGCCTCGGGCGTCAACGCGAACTCGCCGCCGGTCTGTGTGATGAAGTGCAGCGAGAGGTCATAATGCCGAGAGTGCCGAACAGCCGTCTCCAGAAAGTCCAGTGACGTGGCGTCAGCCATCAGATAGTGTGCTTCGTCGATAGCGAAGATGACGCGTTTCTCGGTTTGCTTCGCTCGCTCGTAGACGGCGTTGAACAGCACCTGCATCATGAGGCTCGTCTCGCTGCGGCCGCGTGCGCCCTCTTCTTGGTGCAAGTCCAGATACACCACATTCGAGTCGAGGTCGAACTCCGTTGGCCGTGCAAGGTTCGCCAGATCGCCTTTCTCGCGGAAGGACGGTCGCAAGTCCTTCAGGAGTGACTGAGCATTGTCTTGCACGCTCGCCTGTTCGCCGGCCGTCGTGTAACCAAAGGACGCCGGATCGGCAAGCAGCGCTTCCAGAATCTCGATGACGTCACGCACCGTCGGCGACGGATTCGAGTGCGTACTCGGCTCGCGAGTAATCCCCTGTCGTTCGTACGCTTCCTGGACGGCTCGACGGAGCGTCTGCTTCCGGTCTGCAAGCGGGTTGTTCGCGACGTGGGCGAAGAACGTCTCGAAGAAGGACAGCACCCAGGAGATTTGCTCGGCCCATGGATCGAGGTCCGGAACCGACGCTAGCACCGCCTCGGGCGTGGCCTTCAACTCCAGTGGATTGAACCCGCGCGTCCCGCCGACGGTCACCCGCTCGCCCCCGAGGGCATCGTTCACACCGGCGAAGCCACGGAGGGGATCGAGCATGATGATGATCGTCTCTGGATCGTACATCCCACGCCGAACCAACTGGAGTTTCGTCGAGAAGGATTTCCCAGCCCCCAGCTTCCCGATGACCATCGTACAGTACCCCGTCTCGCGAGCAAACCGATCCAGAATCAGTGGGCTCTCGTTCAACGCATACGTCCCGTACTCGATCCCGGGTTCGGCAAACGCTCCAGAAACGAAGGGAAACATCGCGCCGACGGCGCCGGCGAGCATCGGCGTTCGCGTCGAGAGGGAGTGCTCCAGTCTATCATCACCAACCGGACTCGTCGCAATGAGTGTCTGGAGCTGTTGCCAGCGTGGCGTCACCGGCGTGAGATTGGCCGGTGGTTGCCTGGCAGTCTTCCGGACGGCATTCCCAGAGAGTGCTTCGGGATCGTCGGCCCGACTGGTGAGGTACGTCGCGACGTCGAAGGCTTGCATCGAACTATTCCGAAGCGTGTCGTAGAGGTCGCGATAGTCCTCAAGGTCTTTCCGGAGACCACGGGCACCCGCACGCCGTTTCTCCTGGAGGTACTCCACGTCAGCCTCCAGTTCCTCGAGATGGTTCTCTAGCGAATCGAGTGTCTGTTCGGTATCGCGTGGGTCGACGTGAATCGAGACGTCTGTCTTGCGTGTCTCCGGCGAGGCATACAGTCGCTCGAGAAAGCCGTCCATCGGCGTCTCTGGATACTCGGCGATCCAGCGCGAGCGTGACCACGTCTCACCCACGCGAACGCTGTTTGGCGTCGTCTCGATGCCTGATGGGGTAACGAGTCCGGAGTGGATGTCGGAGAGGTCGGGAAGTACCGTTTCAGAACGACTGTAGGAGACGGTGATGTCGTCGGTCGCCCGACGTTTCGAAGACGTCCCGTCTGTCGTCGACCCGGACGCATCCTCGTCGTCCCCATCGCTCTCTGACGTGACCGCACCGAACGACGCGAGGAATCGACCGATCATCGATCTGCCCCACTGATGACGGGCCGTCGCCGAGCGAGCTGTTCGAGCGTCTCGCTCGCATAGGTCTCTTGCGTCCAGAAATTCCCGACGACGCCGAGTGCGTCGTGGGCGTCGAGGCGACTCGCATCACACCCCTCGATCTCACGGATTCCACTTTCGACGCGTCGCAACCGAGTATCGAGTTCGTCGAACATCGCTTCTCGTTCGTCGGCGACGCGCGGGGCGAACCACGACGTAACGAGTAAGCCCAGTATCGGCAGCGTGGCCAACTGCTGCAGGATACTCTCGCTATCGAATTGGACTTCCATGGGCGTCACCGGGACGACGACGTAGTGATCTCGAATCGTCATCTGGCGTGATTCGACTTCGTCTTCGTACCACTCGGTGTACGCCTCGATCAACCTCGCCAACCGAGGATTCGCTTTCACGTCCGGATCGTCCAAGCGGTCGTCGTAGTGGGCGAGATACTCTTCGACGGGAAAGTCCTGCGTCGTCGAGTACAGTTGGATGGGGAACTCGACAGTCGTATTGAGGAAGTCAGCAAAGGCATCTGCTCGCTCTGCCCACTCTTCGCTCGTTGCGAGCGCCATGTTCGCAGGGTCGACCTGCACCAGCCCGACGAACGCGCCGTCGGTCCGTTCGATGGCATCGTGTTCTGGGTGGATGCGTTCGAGTTGTGTGTGCTCTTTCGCTGCCTCGACGTCGTATTCATCGGGTGTTCTGAGCGACCCGAGATACGTCGCGATCCAGTCGATGCTCGTCGTGTAGGATGGTGTGAGGTAGACGAATACCCCACCAACGAGAATTGCCACGCCGGCCAATGGGAGTGTCAGTGTCTGGAGAGCGTACCCACCAATAGTGAGTGACTCGGGCAGGACGACCTGTAAGAGTAAGACGACTACCACGCCTGGAAACAGTCCGATAGCGGCGTCCGACAGGGTGTACGTTCCAAAGAGCGTTGCCTCGGTCCCGAGAAATTTCGGGATTCGCTTTGCGGGATCTCGATGTGACATATGGTCTGTAAATCTCGCGGGTCGTGTGTGGTCAGTTTCAGTTGATGTACCGCGGACGGTCGTCGTCCGATCGGTCCGTGCTGTTCGCCGTCTCGGAATTCTGCGAGCTGGCGGAGTCCGTCGAATCCGATGGTGAACGAGTATCGCGGTCACGCATCGCTGCGAAGTCGCTTGCCCGACTGTCGCTTTCCTCACGCTGATCTCCGGAGTCTTTGCCGCCCGTCGAACTGCGCTGTGTCGGCTCAGAAGTACTGCTGTCGGCCGTGACTCGATCTCGAAGAGAAACCGCCGTCTTTCTCACTCGCTGGCCGCCTGCGTGGGCACGGGAGTTCCCAGAGCCGAGTACGGTCTGGCCGTCCCCTCTCATTGCGGGTTCGCCACGAACGCCTCTGCTGAAGTTTTGCGTGCCCTGCGCCGCAGTCTGTGCGCCGCCGGCCGTCTTGGCAAATCGCTGCTGTGCTCGCTGGGTTGATGCGTGACGACTCGCCCGCTCGCCAAAGACGAAGATCGCACCGGCCTGCCAGAACATCAACAGCGGTGCGACGACAGCAACGAACGGGATGATCAACGCGACGAACCACAGCGCGATACCGTTGACTGTGAACTGGAAACTACTGCCCAGTAACTGTCCCAGTCGAAAGAGGAGTGCCACGGGAATGGTCATGAACAGGAACGGGGCGTAAAAGCCAGCCAGGCGAGCCATGAACCGCGAGACGAGCGAAAACGGCCCGACGCCGGGAATCCAGAAGACGATCAGGATCGGCATCAACAGGACGAAGAGATAGAGCATCACCTGCCGGGTGAAGTAGATGAGGCCGATCAGGACGAACAGGATGAGGTCTACAGTATACGAGACTAACAATCCGAGTAGACCCATCGCACCGAACGAGAGTGACTCGAAGAGCGAGATATCTGAGAGATCTGGCACCAGGACGGCCGCAAACCCATCCATCAATTGCAGAGAGAGTGCAGCAATCCACCACCACGCGAGAATCCCCAGCAGGCCGGAGAACGCTCGCTTTTTGAGTTTCGTCCTGTGGTAACTGGAGAACAGATGACTCGTCGATTCGAGGAAGATGACGAGTCCAATCGAAATGCCATAGAGAAAGAGCACTATCGGAATCAGCTCGTCCCAGTAGTACTCGTAAATCTGTGTCCAAGGGTCGTTTGTTGGTGGACGAAATACCGTATCTGGGGCTGGAGTAGTTACGATTGCTTTCACAACCGCTTCTGTTCCGTCTTCTATTGTGGTTGCGACTGGCTCAACAAGTTCCCCGAGCCAGTTAGATAACGCACTGCTGATTACATCACTAAGAGCCTGCATCACGCCACCGAGGAGTAGAAATTGTCAGTGACCGCTTGAGAACTATTCACTCTGAGTCCCCATTTACTATTTTAAGATCTGAACAGACGTATTCGCCAGAAAACGCTGAGAAGGTTGGGTCTCCATTTCGTTCCACTGTGATTTTCCGACGAAGGTGTGGTGAATGAGGTGCCGTGACTACCACTGTGACCGCATATTCATTATTTGCGCAGTAGGGCCGATCGTCATCTGGGAAAATGAATGGTATGTCTCCCGAGAAGAACGTCTTGCCTTCGTTGGGATAGATGATGGCGTCAATAGCGTCCTCTATGCCATAGAGAGACGGGGACATCCTTTCACCTGGCTCATCATTTGCCGCGTAGTTTGGGGCATCTTCATAGACGATCTCACTAATCCACGTGGGAGAGTTACCACTATTCTTGATATCGACAGCTACCCTACCAGCATACTCTGGATTCTCATTCTCTGGAGAGCGAATGTCTATAATTGATACATCTGGAACCAGATCTACCTGTTCCGTCTGTGGGTCCTCTGCTCGCGGTTCGAAGACGAATCGGAATGTTCCGGGCGTGTAGTGATTGTCTTCGTCATAGCTATCGACATCCAACAATCGAATCCGTGCCTTCCCGGTCGTCGGCTCCGTCTCAGTCTTCGCCCAGACAGTCTCCGTCGGGTCGACGACGTGCAGTTCCGTCCCACGAAAGTCCTCTGTTGCAGTGAGGACGAGATGCTCGCCCTCGAACGAGATATCTTCAATAGCCTCCATCTCGGCCGTGGGCGTCGCTTCTTCGGTATCACCATCTATCGAGGGACAGCCGGCGAGTCCGAGAACACCACCAATCGCGGTGGTGCGAAGGAACTGTCGTCGTGAGGCCTGCAGTACGGTCGCTTGGGAGTTCGGTGTCTCCGTGGTTTGGTCGGTCATAGTGCCCTCCATGGTGGCCAGATACGCCAGCCAGTGATGCGGTCGATGAGCAAGACGGCGAGTAAGAACAGCGAGACTGGAACAGCGAAGACGAACAGCGTCGAGAGTAGGTTCAACAGGGGACTGCGAACGTAGATGCTGTCACTGTCACCGGTATACCCAGGGATGTTCAGCCACCACTGTCCGGGCACATAACGTGCACTCACCCCGCCGCTATCCGCAGGGATGGTGCGGACGACGACGCCCGTGGCGTTGGTGTCGACGCGGTCGCCAGCGATGAGGACGTACCCGTCGCGGGTCTGCGTCTCGATAGGTTCGCCTGTCTCGGTATCACGGAGCGTCGCACGAAGACGCACCGTCTCGTTCGAGCGATTCTGAATCGAGAGGGTGAGGTTACTCTCACGAATCGGGACTTTGGCGAAGGTATCGAGTTGGCGCGTCGTCTCGACACCGCGGACGAGACCACGTGCGGTGACAGCGCCAGTATACTGCGTGTGGTTTGCATCCGACGCTTCCCACCGCGTGGCCAGTCCATAGCTCGCCGTATAGGGGTCTTCGACGACGTCGAGCGAAACGTTTCGAGGGAGGGTTGGTGGGGTGAGTTCCTCGCCGAAGATGTCGAGAATCGTCACCGCAGACTGAGGCGACGCCGTCGGCCCGACTTCGATAGGAAAGGCGTGCACCTGCAGCGGGTGAACTGGGGAATGGACACGCTCGGTTCCGTCGTTGCTCCGGCGTTCGAGTGTGTCCCACGCAGGGTTCCGAGCGGTGTAAAAGCGCCAGACGCCAGTGACTTGCCCGTCTGCGTCGGTCCGCTCGTACCCGCCCCACGGGTCGCTTTTGTAAACGACAAGTCCGAAGTCGCCATCTGGATATCGGCCGACGTAGCCAGACACTTCCAGCGTGTAGGGTCGGACGTCGACAGAGTCAGTGACAGTGACCGAATCACGCCGATAGCTCGTCTTGCTGTCCCAGTCGGTACAGGACTGCTGTGTCGTATTGCCCGCTGCACACGTCCGACTAGTGGTCCGAATCGTCGTCTCTATCGTCGCTTCGAGCGTGAGCGTCGTCGGTTCGGTACTGGCTTCCAGCCCGCTGTAGGTGAGCCGCGGCGTCCGTGTCTGTGTCTGTCGAGCGACTACGTCGCCGTCGACCAGTAATCGCGTCTCGTTCACGCGAGTCTGCACCACTGAGTGCTCGACTCGCTGATTCGTCGCTTGCCGCCCGGCCGGTGCTTGGACGCGGAAATCGACGACGCCCATTACTGCGCCGGATGGCGCGACGTAGTGTGTTCGCTCGGACGCTGACGTATGGACGACCGTCGACGGCTGCACAGCAAGGAGCGTCACGTGGGCGTCTCGGATATATCGACCCTGTTCGAGAGCTGCGTGGCTTGGTGCGGCCGACGTATCACTACCAGTCTGTGGGAACTCCTCGTGTTCACCACGGTTCCACTGCTCGACGGCCACTGGCGGTTCGTTCGTCGGGATGTCGGTTCCTGAGGCGAGTGTTCGAAGCGCGCTACTCGAGGCGTTCTCCCCGGTCAGGACTGTCTCATCAGTATCGTTTGACCAGAGTGGCGTGAACGACGACGAATTCACGCCATGACTCGTCTCGTTTGGTGGGTGTGCACTCGCCATGACGGGGACAACGAGCAGCGACGCTACCAGCGTGAGTGCGACTGGCACTTGCTGCTGGCTCAGAATCCGCAACTCGTGCCACCTGCGACGACGTTGTTCAGGATGAACTGCAAGATTGTCGTCGCGAGCGGTGCGACGATGACGCCCCAGATGACTCCCTGATTGCGGATTTCTTTGAGCTCCTTCTTCATGTCCGCCCGGCGAATCGTCGGGATGGCGACCGTCGCACCCAACGCGAGGACGCCCCCGATGAGTGGCCCACCGAACTGGATGACCGTGAAGAGATTCTTGACCGTCAGCGCCATATCGGACTCACAGAACGCTGTGCCCACTGTCTGTGCGGCGACGGGGTCGACGGCGACCACCGACAGAGTGAGCAAAGCGAGGACGGAGGTCCGTATCTGACGGACCGACTCAGTGGTGTGTGCTGTTCGTAGCGATTCTGACTCGGCGGTGTTGTGACTGTCCGGTTGCATGTGTCTCGGCAGCAATCGCTCAAAATGCGGTCGTGACCCGATGACCGCGGATGAGTGACTCCTATTCTACTGAGCGCGTAAGGGGGGCTTAATTGTTAGCATTCGTACGAATTGTCTGACATTTGTACGGATGGCACTGAACCCGCTTCACTTTTTGCTGAACGCAACGACTAACAGAGACGATAATGTGTATCTGGTATGTATCCAGCAATTGAGTGGGCAGTTCCCGCTGATCCCTCTATTTTAGATGAACTGGCTCGCTACGATGGCTGGCACACGCCGAAAAACTTGGAGCTGAATACGGACTTCAGCAGGCAGTGGATAGCACAGCGCTGTCCAGTCTACGTCGACCACGGATTGGCAAAGCGCCACGAAACGGACCCTGCCTATCGCATCACTGATCACGGCCGAGCAGTCGCCGCTGGTGAGGAACTCCCCGAAGATTGAGTACCTACGACCAGTACGGCATACCGAATATGGTTTCCGAAGGGGGAACAGCGCCTGATTCCCCGCTTAGCGAAGTGGTGTAAGGTATCCGGTGCGAACCCCGGAGGCTGCAACGACCAACCGAGACGCGAATCGGGACATTGACGACGTGTTCGAAAATGAGTATTGCCTCCTGATGTTCGACTCCACGGCCGCAGTTTGCTACGCACTATGCAAAGGATAGTCCTCTCTGTCAGCTACGAGACGTCGTACGTGACGACGCTCGTTGGACCACAGTACGGACAGTGACTTCGTTTCGAGGGGAGCGTGGTTCCACAGTACCGACACTCGTGGACGACGGTCTGATCGCTGAACAGGGAGCGGAACCATCGGATCTTCATGAGCGCTCACGCCTCCCCTCTACTGAGTTGCGAGGAAGAAGCCTCACGCGATGACCTCCTGGAGGTCGTACATTCGCTCTCGAATCGTCACCGGCGAGACGTCTGCGGCGTCGGCCAGTTCTGCTTGCGTTTGCTCCGCACCGAATTCCTGTCCCGCGAGATAGATGGCCGCAGCGGCGACACCCGAGGGCCGACGTCCGTTCGCAACGCCCTCGCTTTCTGCCACCTCGATGAGGTCGCGTGCCCGGCTACGGACGACGTCATCGACATCGAGTTCGGAGGCGAGTCGGGGAAAGAGCTGACGCGGCGCCTGGACGGCCGTCGCCAGTTCGAGTTCGGCATTGAGGACACGGTAGCTGTTCAACACAGTGGTTTCCTCACACCGAGCCACGGCCGCAATCTCGCTCACCGATCGGGGTAGTCCCCGGCACCGACAGGCCGCGAACACGCTCCCTGCCGAGAATCCTTCGAGTGACCGTCCTCTGAGGAGGTCCTCATCTTGCGCTCGTCTGAACAGCACGCTGGCGAATTCGCGAACGTCGTGTTTCAGGTCCAGCGCCCCGACGATACGGGCGATATCTCCACAGGCGAACGCGAGGTTTTGCTCTGCTTTCGACCGGAATCTGGCCCGGTTGTGCTCACGACGCAGTCGACGGATCTGTCGTCGCTTCCGACTCGAAAGCGGCCGTCCGTTGGCGTCGCCGCCCCGCCCGATCTCACTCGAAAGTCCACTGTCGTGTCTGGCCGGCGTCAGCGGAGCGCCCGTCCGTCGGGTATCCGGGCCGTCGTCGAACCACCGCGGTCGATTGCCGTAGGCGAGTCCGTGGCCGTCGATGACGAGACCACAGTCCGTACACGCTCGCTCGCCGCCGTCTGTCTCGATACTACCTGCACACTCCGGGCAGTCGCCGTGCACATCGGTTTCGGGATCTTCGTCGAAGCCATTTGCGTAGGGTTTGGAACTACTCATTCGTTTTCAGGGGCACGTGTTTGAGGGCCCCGCACCCGTCAGGGGGAAATAAAAACGGGCTGTCGGCGTTGTGTGGATCTCCGTCGCCTGTCGGGATCAATGAGAGAGCAGCGAATCTAAGTTAGTAACACTGAGATTAGTAAAATCACGATTAGTAAAACTGTGATTTAGATAATCGTAAACAGAATGACTAGTGCTAAGGGCGGTTATGTCGCTGAGGGTTCGTATGGGTTCGTTAGCGACTTGAGCGACTATCTCCGACACACATTGTACTCACAGCAATATGTAAGTGAATTATCTCACATTGTACGCACAACGGGCTCCGATAAGACGCGAGTTCAGTTTTGGGCCCCGGATCGACTCATCGTCTGGGCCGACGCACTCGTTACAGTTCTGGGAGAAGACCGGGCAGATGTCCTCATATCTGCACTCCGGGAGTATCTACGGGAAGCCACCCACGACGACGCATTCACCCAGGAAATTGCTGATGCCTACTACGACGACGTCATCACCTACGAGCAGCTCAAAGCGCTCATTGGTGCAGAAGAAGCTGCCAACCTCCGTGTCTTGAAACAGCAGTTTGACGAAGATTTCGTCGACGAAGTTGCCGAGCTTTAGATAGAGTAGTTGGCTCGCCCCGTTCTGGCTGCATCAGTTATTTCTCTCTTCACTCGGGTGTGGGCGATCCGGTGCAGCGGCATCCCATTCCTCCGGATTGATTCCGCCGTCTTCGTCGTTGAGACGGGTAGTGAGCGTGTGAAGGTCGTATGCCTCAGTGACACGCTGTATATCGTCCGTGATTGCCCAGTACTCTCCTTTATGTCGAACCAGATTTCGATTCTTCAGCCGTGAAAGAATGGTTCCCACTGCATTCGGTGTTTCGTCTATCGCGGCTGCGATTTCCGAGCGCGTGAAGGCCTGATCGGAGTGGCTGTACAGATATGTGACGACCTGTTCTGGAATACAGGGGCCCTGAGGTAGATCTCCTGATTCGAAGTCCTCGATACTCACTGGCATATGCTGTAATTGTTGTGCTACTGTACTGAATGTACTGTCGTGCTTTTGTGATTGTAATCAATTCACCGGCAACAGTCCTACTCTACAGAGCAATCTCTACTCGAATTCCTTTCGCCCATCACGGAAACACGGCCAGCACGGGACCGAATCGGGTAACTCATCACACTCACAGTCGTCCGTTTTCTCTTCCTCACCTTGCGGGTCGCCCGGTACTGGTTCGCTGTTCCGTCGCTCTCCATGCACCCTCGGCCGAATGGAGTCGCCGCCGTCGGCTCGGAGTTGGACGTCGGTGACGAGGTCGACGATCGGTCGGCGAATCGCGACGCCGACGCGGTGCTTACAGGCACCCTCGAAATGTTCGTCGGCCGGGCAGGTACAGGAAACTGGCACGCCGTCTTCGATCTGGACGAGATACTCGTGATTTTCTGGATCGGCATAACTCCCGTTGCGAACACGGATTCGGTCCCCGAGCAGGTCAAACTCGAAGGCTTCGTACTGAGCACGTTTTGCAACTCGGGTGGTGAACTCCAACTGCGAGAGTGGGTTCGGCGTTGGTTGTGGGTTCGGCGTTGGTTGTGCGTTCGACATTGTCTGTTTCAGGGCACGAGTAGTGTGCCCCGCGCCCCTCGCGGGGCACGACAAAATTATCGACGACGTCGACGCAGCCGAGAGATGTATCCCCACTCTTCGATGGTTGCTGTGACCTCGGACAACTCGATAGTGACGCCGGCGATTCGCTCCAGTGGTCTATCGAAGCCAATGAGACGGGGTCCGGGTCAGCTAACAGCGCTCGGGAACGTTCGCAGCGTTCGATGGAGACGACGGTGAGGCGTCGGCCGACGTCACAATCGATTACGCTGCTTGGGGCGTCGACGTGGGGTACGGTTCCTCAAGAATCTCACGCTATGTCACAACTGCGACAAGCTATGGCCCATCCAATTCCACTCTAAGCCAGAATATTAGTACTGGTCGCCTCTATTTCCGTTCCATTCCCAATAATCTCCGAAAATTTTCAATCGGCTGAGAGCGACGCGGAACGCCACGAGATCGCCCTCGAGATGGGGAAACTCGACGGTCACCGCCACGCTGACCTCTATGAGGCTCTCGAGAACGAATAGATGGGTCTACGAGTCGCCGAATTCGTTCCTCACTCCGCGTGGTTTCTTGTTGTATAGAGTAGAGTGAAATGCAACAATGTTCCTCACCGGGAGCCAGTAATTGCAGTCAGACACGCCAAATCAACATCACGGGCAAGAAGCGCAACAAGGAGTACCGAACAAAGGAGATCTTCGATATTCTTGAACGGCCACCCCAAACGTACTGAGTTCTTGCTGTTCTGGATTCGGCGGTTGTCTGCCCCCCGTCAGTTGACGCCGTGAGTCTGTACTGGGACCAACCTGTCGCCATTTTTCGCTGTCAATCGTGTTGGCTTCGTACCCAACACGCTTACCCTGTTGGGGAGAGAACCAACACCTAGTGAACTGGCTCAGGGTCAAGTGGTTCGAGACGCCGACGTCGTCTCGTCCTCACGAGAGGGCCTTCGCTCTCTCGAACGACCCCGAGGCACTCGGCCTGCTCCGCCTGTAGAGTTCTGGGCTAGTGCTGATGAGTACTGGGACGCCGTCGACGCCGGACCAGACCGACCGTACTGACCAAACAAACCACCTCAACTGACCATGACCACACTCCACATCACCGTTGGCGACCGCGAACAGCTCCGGAACGACGCGTTAGATTTCGTCCAAGCAGGGGAAGACAATACGCTCGATGACTCTGATGAGACGGTAACCCTGCAGTTCGGAAGTTACGACGATCTCGTCGATAGTCTCACGCCACTCCGCCTCGAGCTCATTCAAGCAATCGCGGAACACGATCCACAAAGTATGCGTGAGGCTGCACGGCTCGTCGATCGAGATGTCTCCGATGTCCACTCGGACCTGAAGCATCTGGAGGTGATCGGTATCCTCAATCTCGAAGAGGGGGGCTCTGGCGGAGCAATACAACCTGTCGTTCCGTTCGACCGTATCGAGATGCATATCGACTACCCACTCGTTGATGACTCCGATACTGATGGCGCCCCAGCCAGTGTGTAAATGTGTCTCCGTTTCTTTAGATTGCTGTTCAGCGTGAGCCACCTGGCGCTCTGAACCGCATTACTACGAGTCGGTTGGGGCGTATCCAACGAATCGGGCCATTTGTTCAGCCGCGGTTCTCGTCACCGTTTGGTCGACAATTGCCACGGCGCGTTCGATATCGGCCTCACGAAGGGAGACGACAGCCCACGGAGAGACGAATGATTGTTCCGAGAGACCACCTTCGACGAACCGTCCCTCCAACGAAATCGATGGTGAGTACTCTTTCGTCGTGATACCGGTGGCGATGTATTGCTCACCCGCAAATGGGTGTGCCTCGTCGCTCAAGATGAGGTAGGGTCGTCGAGGAGTATGTCCGTAGGGATCGGAGGCGACGACGATGCTTCCACGTCGAAGCATCACTCGGCACTCGTTTCAGCGTTAACATCTGGGAGTGCATCGTCCCAATCAGGGTTTGTATCGTAGTGATCACCCTCGAACTGGTCAGCCACTGCCCGGAGGCCGATCTCACTGGCTGTTTGAGCGTCGTATGCCTCGATATTGATCGCCCAATACTCACCTTTGTGTCGGACGAGCCCTCGCTCTTCGAGGCGGCTCAGTGTCGTCCCAACACTTCCCCGTGGTATCTCGAGTTCGTCGGCGAGCTCGCTCGGCGTAAACCCAAGTTCGGGATGCTGTGCAAGGTATTCTAGGATCCGCCGCCCGTTTGTCCCCTCATTTGGAAGGTTACTCGGATGGTAGCTCTCGAAATCGACGGGCATTGTAATCTACTGTAATCATCTGTTGACGTGAGTAATTAGTCTTCTGCCTACAGACTCGTTCAAGTGGCAGATATCCACCGTTGTGCATAGTGGGGTCGACATGGACACCGTTCGTTCCCCGGAGATGGTGGAGGAGCTAAAGAACGGGGTTCGTCACAGAGACATACACGCCCGACTCGCACGTTGTATCTTGCACACCGCTCCTGCTCAGTATCCGATCGGGATTCGACTGAGATGGTATCTCACTCCGCTGTACTGAACGATTCACAGAGAATTGAGGCGGAAGCCCACGACTTTACAGTAGTTGCCGAAGTAGCTGAGAGTCGGATTTCTTCGGTGACACCGTACGAGGAGTATGGTCGCTACCACCGAGGCACGGCAGCTCTGTCGTGCCGCAGGCTCGCTTCTCTATCCCGCCTTAGACTTCGGAGCGAAACACAACGGCACCTATCCGAGTGAGGACTTCGCCAGAGTCCTCACTCGGAGTGCCTTCGAACGGGAGTTCACCAACACCAGTGCCAGACATCTCCAACTTGCCAGAGGTGAAACTCTCGATCTCGAAGACCGCAGTCCGCTGGCGAAATCTCTGCTGTACAATCTCGGCCGGATGAACGCGGACGCCATCGACGCCCAGTTCGATGGCGTCCGCGAGCAGTTCATCACGCAGACACACAGGGCTCGTCGCTTTCCGAACACGGCAGAGGTTGCGTTAGACCTCCACGAGTGGCTCTACTACGGCTCGAAGCAGACACCGATGGTGTCGCGAATCAACCCTGACCGCGGCACCGACCTCGCCTACGTCTTTGTGACACTGTGCATTGTGTCACCGGCAGCGCGGTTCACGCTCGCGTCCAAGCACGTTGCTCGGACCGACACACCGTCCCTGATCAAGGCGATCCGCGAGGTGATCGAGACGGCGCGTCAGGCCGTCTCGATCACCCGCATCTACTGTGATCGTGGATTGTATCGGGTAGAGTTAGTCGACGAACTCGTCGATCTCGGTGTGGAGTTCGTCATGCGTGCTCCCAAAACACCGGGAATCAAGCGCGACCTATCCGACCATGATGAGAGTGTGTTCGTCACTGACTACGCATTAGTGAAGAAGAGTTCACCGACGATGCGTGTCCCGGTGACGCTCGTCGTCGTCCCGCACCACTCGCGGGACGACGACTCGCTGTGTCTGATCACGAACCGGGAGCGGACGGTAGATGAAGCGGTCCCACTCGCGCAAGCGTATCGGCGTCGGTGGGGCATAGAAACGTCCTACCGGAAGATCGGTGAATTCCTGCCTCGGACGACGTCACCGGTGTTTGCGGTGCGGTTGTTCTACTTTCTGTTCGCTGTGGCGCTGTACAATCTTTGGATAGTGGTGTGTCTCCTGCTCTCTGAGCACCGGCGGGTGAAAACGCGCCCAGCAGTCTCGACGGCGACGTTTCGGTTCTTCCTCGGGCCAGTGACCTACGGATAAGCCTCGTCGGGGCGGCAGACCCGGGCTGGTGCCCGGGTCAGCACGCCCCTCCGTACTGGCGAGACTGACGGTCGCCGTAAATATCTCGTCTCGTCCATCACCACCTACTCGAATCACTGCTAAAACAACCGACTCAGGCTGGATTTCAGCAATCTCGCCGTCCCTCAGCGAACACTCTGCAATTTGAATCGGCAACTACTGTTTAGCCGTGGGTAGATGACAGAGTGGCGCGCGAGGAATCGGGGCTCCCGCGCCGAGAACGCGCGAGGGGCGTCCGAGCGAAGCGAGGACGACGGCTGGGGAGGCAACGGGGGGTCAACAAAAAAGACCGCCCGCTCGGCCTACAACCGCTCGCCGCGCTCGCGTTCGGGGAACTCGACTCTGCTCCAGCCCGTCAGTGCCACCGAGACGCGCCCGTCGTACCAGCTCTTTGCGACCCCACGGAACCGCACCCACTCGCCCTCTCTGACCAGCTTCATGTCCGACTTCGTCCAGGCCGTGAACTTCGTCGTCCCCGTCTCGTCTTCGATGAGGCCCACCTGCGAGATGGCTGGCGTCGTTGGCTCCCAGAGCACCGTGACCCGACCCTCGAGACACACTTCGCTTCGATTCGCTCCTTCCAGTTTCCCGATCGGCACGACCGTTCCCGGTGCGAGCCACTCTTCTTCGGTGACTGAGACCGACGCATCCACGATATCTGCACCGTCTGCCATCTTCTGGGCCATGCGCTTCGAGAGCGCCGCCGTCGTCGTTCCCGTCCGGACCCGCTCGTGTATCCGCCGTGCCTGCCGATTCACGCTCGCCAACTCCTCTCGGGTGAGTTCGCTTCGTGGGTCCACCCGCTTGGAGTCTGCCCACGTATCCACGCTCGCCGCTCGCTCCTCGAACCGCCGACGTCGCGCCTCGTTCTTCTCTTCGACCACGGCTCTCGTCCGGGCTTCTCGGTCTGAGTCCGCTCTGCAGTCCCACCGGGTTCGCGTTCGCGAAATCTCCCAGTCGCGTGCCGCTAACCGCTCCTCCGCTTCGAGGGTGAGCCCTCGTCCAGCTGCCTCGTAGTGATTCGTGTCGACGGTGCCCTGTATCTCCTGTTCGACTGACCGCCGCAGCTCCGGCGTCTCCTCGACGACGGCTTCCTGTTCAACGCGCTGTTCCTCGTGCCAACCTTCATATCGGATCGAATTCTCTATACTCATTGCAGTATCCTGAAGGCGCCTACTCAGCGTCATCCAACTTTCACGACTCTCCAGCCGTGGCTCTCATCACACCTCGACGACATCCTCGCGCGCTGTCCGCGCCTTCACGCGCCCGACAGGGCGCGGGCAGCGCGCGCTCTCGACAGGCACATCCAGAACCGCGCGGCCGGCCAGGCCGCCCGAGCGGCCAGTTTCAAGTCGGTTTCCGGTCTGAGGCACGAAGACCGAAACCGCACTTGATGCTGGCGTCCCAAACGGGCGAGCGAGGAACGAACAGCGAACGCCGTTCGCTGTGAGTGATGCGGGCGTCGGCCGGGCGAGCGGGGCGGGCCACATCCAGACCCGCCCAACCGCTTCCTGGTGGACTGAAAGGGCGAGGGCCGCTCGAGGAACCCCGACGACGTCCTCGCAAGAGCGCGGCGCTCTTGCGGGATGCTGAAAATCGTGGCCAGCGATTTTCAAAGCACAAGCACTGCAGCGAACGGAGTGAGCGAAGCGCGCAGCGAGTCGCGGGAGTCGAACGGCCCGAGGGCTTTCGAAGTAACTGCATCCCTCTCAACGTCTTTGCCATATTCTCTTTCGCCGTCGTCGATAACGAAGTGAATAATTTGATACAGAGATACAATTATACATTTGCAAATCCAACGGACTAGCATGGCACCGACTGATCAGGACGACGCCGACGTTCCCGCCGACACGGATGGTGCGTCGGGTGACGCCGCCTGGAAGGAACACACGAGCGCGTTCGATCGCGTTCGTTCTGTCGCGCTCTCACTATCAGACCCACGCTCCGCGGGATGGATCGCAGCGGAAGCACTCGTCGCCGAGAACACCGCCCGTCGACACTTAGACAGCCTCGCAGAACTCCACGTCCTCACTACGGATACGACGGGCAGTGCCGTCACGTACTATCCAGACCCGGTGTACGTCCGCACCCGTGACCTCCGCGAACTCGTCATCGAACACGACCGTGACGAACTCACTAAACTGGCTGCAGATCTGAAAGCCGACGTCGAGTCGTGGCAAGACGAATACGACGTGCGCTCGCCGGACGAACTCCGCAGTACTGCGGCTGGTGAAGAGACATCTGCTGAGGAGGCTATGGAGCGTCGACGCACTGCGAGTGACTGGGAGCTCACGAAGTACCGTCTCTCCCTTATCGAAGATGCACTGTCGCGGTACGATGAGTACAGCGATACGCGGACGGCGACAGCGTAATGCCGCCGTCGGGATTCCCTCCTGTTTACAAGAAAGATGTCGCCACTGACGGTGGAAACTCGGACGATCTCGGAGCAGAGCGCCACCGCATTCTCCGAGAACTACAACGTGAACTCGAACGACATCCTTCAGTGCAACGAGCGACCGGACGTCCGGACGGCAAATATCGTGAACTCCGTGCAATTCTCGATCCGGCAGTACTCGGCGTCGATGCGGACAAAGCGACACTCCGCGTAGCTTGGTGGCCAGCACCAGGAGACCCAGAGTATGCGTTTCACTACAGCGATGCTTCCGGATTCGATTGTGGTTGGCACCGGGAACCGAATCCACACGTGGACGGGAAACTCCACTACCAGGAACGCTCTTCAACCGACGGACCCTACGACTACGAGTCTGTGTCCTTCTCGGCGGACACACCACCGCGTATTCTCTGGACTGTACTGGACCGACTTACTGATCGTGTCGGATAATCAGTCTACGAATTCAAGCAGTCATCCTTCAACTCGCCACACATCGTCGACGACACGGGGGGCTGGCACCTCGAAACACTTCCAACAAGTCGGTCTCCAACCGGTACGAGGGCTTTCGACGTCAGTGTACTAGCATGACTGTTGGCATACCACTAATCGTCGCCGCCGACCGATTCGGGGCAGGACAAATCGGCCACCCGCGTCACCCGAGACACTCCACGATTTCAAGTGAAGGGCACTGTCTAGTTGAGGGATTGAGGAACGAGCAGGCCGTAGCGAGAACTGTTCATGGAACTCGCAGACCTGCTCAGTGAAACGTTAGACGAGGAGAGTCAAGACGTTTGGGAGAACGAGCGCACCCCGACACCCGTCCGGCGATTTGGGGTGCGTCTCCACACGGCGGGGCTGTCGATCAGGGAGACGGTCGCTATCTTAGAGTTATTGGGTGTCGATCGTTCCCACGGTGCGGTCTGGAACTGGGTGCATACGCTCTCTGAAGTCCAGAGCGACCCGCCGACGGCAGAGCCGTCGCGGGTCGCGGTCGACGAGAAACAGATCGAGGTTGACGGCGAAGAGAAGTGGCTGTTTGCAGCGATCGACACCGACTCAAAACTACTGCTTGAAATCGACGTGTTCAGCCGCCGCGGGACCGATCCCGCCGCGGCGTTCCTTCATCGCCTCACCGAGAAACACGATCTCGCCGACACAGAGTTTCTCGTCGACGCTGGTGGCTATCTGACTGCCCTCGCACGTCACGAATTGAGCGGTCGGCTCGACTATCGAACCCGGAACCACATCGAAAAATGGTTCCAGACCATCACCATGCGAATCGACCGCTTCCACACGTACTGGCGGGGCAGTCAATCGAGCGCCAGACAGTGGTTACGACGCTTCAGACATCATTACAACCACGAACGGCCCAACCAATCACTCGACGGACGAACGCCAGCAGAGGAGGTTCTGAACTAGACAGTGCCCCACACACCATTGTTTCAACTGAACAACATAAACCAATACTCAACGAAATCAACCGACGTCGTAATTATCGAACATCGCTCTTGTGAAGCACGTTGTTGATTTCAGAGAACGGCGTCGAGAGCATGTTTGAGTGCTTCGTCACCTGGTTTTCTGTAGAGTTCGCGACGGAGCTGAAGCGTTCTGAGATACGGCGTTAGCTTGTCTTTTGAGACTCCTCGGTGGGGCGAGAGCCACCGTCGCGTCAGCGACGCGTGGCTCTCGCAGGTGTTGACGTGGATATCGCCGTCAGCGTATTCTCCGTCGCCGTGGACGACGTATTTGCGGTTGAACCCGTCGTCGTCCTCTAACGGATCATAGGCCCGAAATCCATCGGTATAGACGGTCAGCGACTCCTGCTCGTGGTCGGCGAGCAGGAGTCGGATGGTCGATTCGTCGGCGGATTTCGCTGGCACGACGTACCGATCGTCCGAGCCACGGTCGACCAGCGTGAACACCGGCGGTTTGTCACCGTCGTACGATCCTCGTCCACGCGTGGACAGGCCACGCGAGCGCGACTCCTGGTCGCGCTCGCGGCCTTTGAGGCCAGCAGAGACGTACACCTCGTCGATTTCGACCGGTCCAGACAGCGTGATCGAAGGCGCGTCGAGCGCTCTGGCGAAGCGCTCGACGCGCCGTCTCACCGTTCTGTACGAACGATTGAGTTCCGCCTCAATCTGTCGAATGCTCGTGTTAAACCGTAAGAACACGTAGATCGTGAAGTACCACTCTTTGAGCTTCATCTTCGAGTGAGCGAAGATCGTGTCGGTTTTGTCGTTGAACGTCCGACCGCAATTCTTACACAAATACCGCTGATACACCCGATAGCTGCCGTTTCTGACCGTCAGGTCAGAACGGCAGCGGGGGCATTCGACGCCATCACGCCAGCGAACCTGTTCCAGCAGGTCCGCTGCAGCCGATTCCGACACGAATCGGCTCATTGGGAACATATCGGGCACCGCTGGCGCGGTGCCCTTGCCCTCTTCGACTTTTAGCCGCAGCTCTCGCTATCAACAATCTACTTCCCAAGAGCGATCGAACATTGTTTCCTCGTGCAGTCTTTCAAGACCCAGATTATCTTTGCCTCCTCCGAGGATAGACCTGCTTGTTCACATGAATGAGTGGTGTGTCTGCAGCCAAAAACCACCATTCCGGTTTTGATGTCCAGTTGAATCGACGGTGTGTCGTCCGAGACTATCTCACTCCAAGGTCGAGATCTGCGCGAAAGAAGGCGGCCTCAAGAGCGGGGACTGACTGGCGAACTCAAGGACCTGTATGGCGACAATCGGACAGACAGCTACTACGGCGGCCGCCATCCATCGAAGCAACAGGCCGAAGCGCTGCATCGGTTGGCCCGCGAAACCCATCAACACGTCACCGACCAGATCCGCGAAGGCGGCGTCTGCAACTGTGACCAGTGACCGAGCGAGCGGAGATGACGACGTTGACGACCGATTCTACGAAGGGGATCGCTGAATTCCCCAAGACACTCGACCGATACGCTCCGGAGTAGTCTTGCAAGCCCTACAGATAATCAGGATTGCGTGCGTTGGAGCGCACCGTTGCGTATTTCCAACTCTACTCAGATTGGCCCAACCCTGCTTCTGGAACTGCTACTTCCAACCTTGGGTCACAGTTCGCCCGGACACGAGCGCTTATACAGACACCCTGCATCGAGTGACCAACCAGTATCGATGGCTCGTTCCCCACCGACAGACAACACCCTACCAGTCCCAGCCGAGGAAACGCACACCTACATCCGGATACAGCCGGCCGAGGACCCACTTGACCCGGCCGTCGTCGAGACACAGGCCCGTCGGCTACACCGCCTTGCTGCCTCATCGGAGGCAGGCTGGCTGACACGACTGCGCGAAGGAACCCAGCCACCGATGTTCGAGTGGCTGCTCGTCGGCGACGACGCGGGACTGTCCTACTACGTTACGACTGACCAACCTGAGACACTGGACGCACTACAGGGCTCGCTCAGAGCGCTCTTTCCGGACACCTACGAGTTCGAACGCGTCCGGGAGAGTCGGGCAGGAATCTTGCAGGGGGTAACAACACTACCGACTGACGCCACTGGGACACCACCTTCCGCTGTCGAGTACGAACGCCAGACGACACATCGCAAGGATTGGCAGACGAGTCTCACGTCTTTCGGCTCCTTCTACGAAGGCGAATCCAGCACGAATCGCGTTCCGTTGGCCGGCGTCGTCGAGACTATCGCGAACAGCCCGTTTCCGATAGCCTTCCAGATACTCGGACAGCCGAAAGCCGACTGGTCACCGGAATTAGCAGAACGACAACTCGATATCGAGTCCGGCGAGGATACGCTCGGTGGGAAACTGACGAACGCGCTCTTCGGGCAACCAGAAGACGAGGATCTCACGCTCACACGGGACGCAGAACAGCGACTGGCCGAACTCGACGAGCGAGATCCGCGCTATTCGTTCAACCTCAACCTCAGAGCAGTCGTCGGGACTGAACCGTCATCGACCGCCGAAACTACCGACCAATCACCAGAGGGTATCGCCGACGAACTGGCGACGGCGTTCACATACGTTTCACAGACGACCTACGAGATACAGGGTCGCATCGCTACGGACACGGAGGCCGACCGACTCAGAAAACACCTCGAAAGTGCGACGTTCCAGGCCGACACAGCTACTCTACGGGAGCGGCTGCCGTGGTCGGCTAACCGACAGCCAGTTATCGTCGCCGACGCCACCGAACTCGGGAGTTTCTGCCTGCTCGATGGCGCTGGCCTCACGGCCGCAGGCCGACGCTGTATCGATGCGACGCCCACCGACCGCCAGCCACTCACGCACCCACCCGAACGCCAACTCACGCGCTATCGGAGTCCAGGCATCCCGATCGGCCATCCACTCACACAGGACAACACGCCAGATCCCGATCCGATATCGCTCCCACCGGCTCTCCAGTCACTCCACCTCGCGTGGTTCGGAAAGACGGGCTCGGGGAAATCGACGAGTCTGATCAACGCCATCCTCGACAATCACGAAGCCACAGACGGCGCTGACATCCTCATCGACCCGAAGGGCGATGGCATGCCCATCGAGTACATGCACGCGCACTACGAGCGCTACGGGACCGTAGAAAACGTCCTGTACTTCGACTGTGCGGAGCTGTTGCCTGCCTTCTCGTTTTTCGATATCCGTGACGAACTCGACCGTGGGATTTCACGCACCGCTGCTGTCGAGGACCGCGTCGATCACTACATCGAGATACTCATCCAGCTCATGGGTCGTGACCGCTTCGAGCAAGCCGTTCGCTCGCCGGACATCATCCGCTACATGACGAAGGCGATGTTCGACCCGGTTAGTGGCGAGGACGCCTTCAGCCACCGCGATCTCCACGGGGCGATTCAGGAGATGCACGACCGGAATACGGCACCGCCGGTCTCCGACTCAGATCTCGAGCGCATGCTCGCCGGCGTCGTCGCCAACCGAGCCCGGACCTTCGACGAGATCATGCAGGGGGTTGCAAACCGCATCGAAAAGGTCCCCGTCAATCCCCGGCTTGCGCGCATCTTCAATCACATCCCCGACCGGAGCGAGGAGAGTGAGGACCCACTGTTCGACCTCATAGACTATCTCGACGAAGACGTCGTCATCATCTTCGATACGGGCCGGCTACGGAGCGAGTCCCAGCGGGCACTCGCGCTGTTGATTCTCTCGAATCTCTGGTCGGCACTCAAACGTCGTGCGCTCACGAGTCAGGGTGATGGTGTAGACCTTGTCGACAATGCTGCCGATACTGCTGCCGACGAGACGGACGAAGACGAGGACCGACCGCTGGTCAACGTCTACGTCGAGGAAGCCGCCAGCATCGCCGTCTCTTCGCTCCTCTCCGAGTTACTCTCACAGTCCCGGAGTTTCGACTGTGCACTCACACTCGCGATGCAGTTTCCGGCGCAGTTAGAAGAAACGAGTGAGAGGGCCTATCGAGAAGTCCTGAACAACGTCTCGACCATCGTCGCGGGCAACGTCGCCGTCGATGAGGAACTGGCGCGACGGCTGGCAACCGACGAGATGCGTCCTGAAAACGTGGGCAATCGGCTTCGCGCTCTCCGACGTGGCCAGTGGTTCGTCTCACTCCCTGCACAATTCGACGAAGACGAACCGAGACCGTTTCTGGTGCGCTCACTCACTCCACCGAAGGGCCATCCTGCGGCGACGACGCCACCCCGACGACGCGGCTTCGAGGCCGCGACGGCACGTCTCCAGACACGCATGAGCGAGACGGCCGCACTCCATCTCGTCGAACCGAATACGGTCGACGACCACGAGGACGAGGAGGGAGAATCCCCACAGCGGGTGGACAGCGCCCTCCCCTACACCAACAGATTGCCGCCAACGGTCACCTACGACGCCGCGATACACGGCCTCTCCTGTACGGCGTGTGAGAGTCGCTATGACCCAGACAGTACGGGCATGCACCGGGCCATCGAGTGTTGCTCCGCACTTGAGGAGGTCGACCGCGATGACGTGCCAATCTGTGAGGTGAACCTCAAGCTCACGCCCGACGAGCGAGCGGAGACTGACTGTACCGATGTACAGCTCATGTTCCTCCAGACTGTGTATAACGCCCAGCAGTTGCGCTACGACCCTGTGGAGTACGACCTCCTTCACGACAGCATGCTTCGCCTGCAGGAGTACCTCGATGTCGACAGCGAAGCAATTCAGGACCTGATCGACGACGGCGTCCTCAGTCACGATACGGACCGGCCCCATCGCCTGTACACTGTTACGCCCGAGGGGCGCAGTCTCATCGGCGAGCACTATCGCAAGGGCGTCGACTACGGCCACGGCAAGGGTGACTTAGAAGAGACGAGCCAACATGTGCTGGCCGTCGAAGTCGGCCGACGGTATCTGGAAACCCACTATCAGAACGACGATGACTCACCCGTCGTCGACGTCGTCCCGTATTTCGAACTCGACGAGCGTGACCGTGCCGCTGTCCCTGCAGCGAGCGCCATGGGTGGCAACGAGGACGACCTGACCGAGGCCGCAAGCGAGTACGACCGGCATCGCATCGACGCCGTCGGCCTCGACGCAGAGGGCCGCGTCGTCGTCACGCTCGAAGCCGAGCGCATCAATCACGACCTTCGCCGGGCCGTCCCCGAAGACTTCGACAAGATGGCGGCCTGTGACCCGGACGAAGCGATTTGGGTGACGATGTCACATTCGGAGGCCCATCGCGTGCTGAGTGCGCTAAACGACCCATTGGAGGGCGACCCGCGTATCGAGAAGACCTATTCTGAGAGTACGCCAGCCAGTGAGTTCCGTATCGACACACCGGGGTGTACGGCGATGTACACCGTCGAGCAAGTTCGAGATATGGTCGACGACCGCTCTGCGTGAGGATTCCCTCCTCGATTATCTGGATCACACTGCAAATCCGTTGACGACGAAAACGACGCCTCAGTTACGCGCGTAATTCTGTCGGCTCGGATGGAACGAGGCCGAGCTGTTGCATCACGCCAAGGAAGTCGAAGCTGTCCCACTGTTCGGCGACTACTCCGTCTTCGAAACGATAGATCGAGATTCCCGAGCCCTCCCACGACTCCCCGGTCGGATCCTCCGTTAGGAAGGATGGTCCGGTGTTCGTTCCACCCAGGGAGTACCGCAGAACGACCCGGTCGCCCTCGCCGAATAGATCCTCAACCCGGAATTCGAAGTCCGATGTTCCCGATCGCACTGCCTCGATCATCTCCTTCACGTCGGCCAGATCTTGATCACCCAACGCCGTGTGCATGACGTAGTCGTCTGCGTAAATGTCGTCGAACACGTCTACACCCCCCTCGTTCCACGCCTCGAGTTCGGACTCTCGGACCACCTGTTTCCGGTCTTCCGTTGTTGTAACGCTCATTGTTCCATCAGTATAGAGTACGCCAAAACCACACTTCGTTACTCCATCCATATTGGAGGTAGCAGACACTTAGGTGACCGCACAGAGTATGACCGCAATTGGATCGATCGACATCACCTTTTTCGATACCTGAACGTTTGACTCCCGCGACGGCGTTCAGCCCATCGCCAACGAGGTGCGTCGTAGTGTCCTCGTAGAGTGTGCCATCGTCGATCAGCCAACCGCCGGCGTACAGAATCTGGTCGTCGTGGTGGATCACGACCATCGATGGCTATTGCAGACGTCGACATGGTGGTTGATTGTAGTCCCGATGGGGAGCTTTGGATTATGCACACGATCATATGATCGTACACATAATACGCGGTTGAGGCGCAGAAAGGGGTGGATCTGGTCTCACTTACCCGATATAGTTGGCCGCAGGATTGTTTGTGGGGGTGACTGCAAGATATCGAGACGATATCTAGTACGAATCTTTCCGAGCAGTCCGGGGACATTTGACGACGTATTTGACCCAGTATTCCGAACCCGCATAGTCCAACCCCTGTCTGTGACGCGATAGTCTGTCTTCCATTCGTCTTTAGCTAAGACACACACCTCGGTTGTGTAGCGGTAGCGAGCGTCTCTTGAAGGATCGGTCGTTGCTGGTGAATCTTCTGAGCGTCCTCGATCAATCGCTCCAGCAACGGCGGTGGCGAGTAACCGAGGAACTCACCGAGTTCGTGGAGGATGAGCTGGGCGTGCGACCGGAAGGTCGCCGCCCAGCGTTCCGGCGGAAACACGATCTCATCGTCGGCCTGCTCGGTGACTAGATCCAACAGCTCACGACTCACCAGCAGTGACAGCAACGCCGCATACAGCAGAATTTTCACCACATCCGGGTCGCTTGTGTCGAACTCGTCCAACTCGTACTGCGTCTTCAGTTCACGAAACAATGTTTCTACCTCCCATCGACACCGATACAGCGTTGCTAGATCCGCCGGGAAGAACTCGTCTCGTGGCAAGTTCGTGATGTACAGATGGTAGTTGTCGGCGTCCTCGTCACGGACGCCGACGACGCGGAACCGCTTCGTGTCCAGCGAACGCGTCCCTTCGTACTGACCTCGTTTGAACTCCGCTTCGACCTCCACGTCGATGTACTTCCGCGAGATATCATCGATTACATCCTGAATCTGCTTGCCCTCCAAGGGAATGGCGCGCCCGCGCCATTCCCGTAACTCCTCCGTTACCACTGGATTCGCGCTCTTCTTCAGCCGACTCACGAAGTGGCCGTCGTTCTCATCGATCAACGCGAACCGGCGGTACTTGAAGTACGCCAGATCGAGCAAAACTAGCCGTCCGTGCAGCCACGAACCCGTCTTGAACAGCGTGCTGTCGTGTGTTTTCTCGTCAGTCACGTCGAGTCGTTCAATCGTCTTGTCGGTAGCATTGTGGAGCAGGTGGAGCTTCGCTCCAGCCTGCTCCTCGTGACGTGCCTGGAACTCATCAGAGAGGAACTCGTGCAACCGCAACACGGTTCCATCAGCGATCATCACGTCCCTAAATCGGTCGATATCAGCGTCAACAGCGTCGGGTACAGCGACCTCGTCGAGACCGTGCTCGACGAGGTCGCGGAGGTACTCCGCGAGCGTCGGCGTCAACCGGTGATAGAAGCCACCGGGAGAGATCGTCTCGTCGGCTGTCGAGTTGTAGCTGCGTCTGAAGCCAGCGAGTGTTCGGCTCTCGCCTGCGGCGAAGCCGAACACGAGCGTCCACACGAGGACAGGAACCTGAAGCTTGCCCTCTCGCTCGACCACGCCGAGTTCCTCGGCGTGCTCTTCGAGGAACTCGGAGGGAAACAGTGTAGTGAGCCGACGCATGATTCTCGATGAGGAGGCTTTGGTGTGCACAGCCGTCGCCTCCTCACTCCTCTCGAAAAGAAGTCTCGATAAGCCGCTGCTGTCACGTGGTTCTCGGATTAGCTAAAGACGGATGGTCTGTCTTCTCACTCGAACTGTCCCCAGAGCCGCGGGTTTCGAGGCGTCGTTGACTCCAACCTTGGGAAAATGCTCCGCCTAGGAGTTGGTGGAGGCACGAAAACGTGACTAGTGTGGCTGGAAGCCAGAACGCGTCGCGAATAGGTGGACGTGTGGCGTCGCCCGCAAATGACGGCCGTCGGCGTGCTGAAGCACTCTCGACGGCGTCGACGGTTTGGCGCTCTTCCCATCGTGTCCCCAGAAGTAGACAGCATTCGGACCATTCGTTCTCAGGGAAACTCCAACTTTGGCAGCGTCTCCGGGTTTGCCCTAACCTTGGAACCTCTCGGGAATCGGTGAGGAAGACTGATTGGTGCGTCGGACACAGCGCCGTCGCCGTCGACAGGCCCACTCGCCGTCGCCCTCGCGAGTCACAATCCCTTTCGCACAGAGTGCCTCGTCCAACCCTTCGTTTCCAGTCTTTCTCATACTACTAGCGGGCGTTCTCGACAACGTTGGGTGTACGATGACTCTGTTCGAAACACACCGCAAACCGAGTGAACCCTGGTGGATTTCCTCGGTACAAACCGCCTTTGCTAACCAACGTTTAGGCGAATAACCGAAGCTGTTGGTTAGTTACTTACACCTTCCTCCGAGAGTCGTCGCTGACGGTTCCAGACAGAAGTGGCTCAGAACGCTACAACTGTAGCACTACGACGGTTCGAACACCGTACTCGCCTCGTGCGTTCACTCGCCGCCGTCCTGCAGGCCCCGATACGTCTCTGCCCGTCGCTCCCAAACTGGCTCCATCGACTCCCGAACGTCGACGTAGAGGTCGTACAGGTCGGCGTAGGTCGGGGCAAGTTCCTCACGGGGCGTGTATCGTCGCTCGACGCCAACCATCTCGTCGACGGCGTCGTCGAGCGAGGCGTACGCCTCCAACCCGACTGCGAGGACGATTGCGGCGCCTTTCGCACCGAGTTCCGTGCCGTCGGGAACGACGACGGGGCGGTCGAGGCAGTCGGCGATTAGTTGGGGCCACAGGTCCGAACGCGTGCCGCCCCCGCTCAACGCGACCTGGGTCACGTCAGCGGGGAGGTGGGCGATGCAGTCTCGGATAGCGAGCGAGAGGCCCTCGTACACCGCCCGAGCGAGGTGATGGTCGTCGTGGTCGGGGGTCAGCCCGACGAACTGTCCACGGGCATTCGGGTCGACGAAGGGACCGCGCTCCCCGGTCGTACTCAGATAGGGGTGATAGAGGACGCCGTCGCTCCCGGCAGGGGCGTCGGCGGCACGGGCTTCCAGAGCGTCGACGTCCGCGACATCGGCCAGTGTCTCGGCAGCCCAGTCGAGACTCGGCGTGCCAGCGTTCGAGCCGATGGCGTAGGTCCACAACCCGTCGATACCGAGGTCCATCTGGATGCCAGAACGGGTCGGTTGAGCCCCATCGACGAATACCTGGTGGGTGAGCGAGGTCCCGAGCGTGACGGCGGTTCCGCCGGTGGTCGCGGTGCCGCTGCCGATACCCGAGGCTGGGACGTCGAACAGGCCCGTGACAACCGGTAATCCCTCCGGAAGCCCGGTTTCGGCGGCCGCGGCCTCGGTGACTCGCCCAGCTACTTCTGTGGGGGCGGCCAGTCGTGGGAGTACGCCCTTCGCGTCCGCCAGACCGACGCGGTCGAACACCGAGCGGTCGTACTCGCCGGTCGACGCGTCGAGATAGGGGACCGTCGCCTCGCTGTGGTCGGTCGACCGGTCGCCTGTCAGCCGGTACTTGAGCCAGTCCTTACACGAGAGTATCGTCTCGGTGCGGTCGAGGGCGTCTGGCTCTTCACGAGCGAGCCACGCCAACAGCGGCAGGCTCATGCCCGGATAGGGTGCCGATCCGCACTGGTCGATGATGGCGTCGAGCGTGCCGTCCGCGTCCCACTCGTTGAGGAGTCCGGCCGCCCGGCTATCCGACCAGAGGATGGCGTTCCGGACGGGGTCACCGTCGTCCGTGATGGCCCAGAGCCCGTCGCCCTGCCCGGTGATGCTGACCCCGCGTGGTTCGGCATCGTCGGGGAGGGACGCGACCACGTCGCGAATCGTCTCGACGGTTCGCTCGTAGACCTGCGGCATCGACTGTTCGGCGTGACCCGGGTCCGGGTTGTAGGTCTCCGTCTCGCGCGTGGCCGTCGCCAGTTCGCTGCCGTCGAGGCCGAACGCGACCGTCTTCACGTTGGTCGTCCCGGCGTCGACGGCGACGAGGACGTCTCGGTCGGTCATGGATGGATGTCTCGCATCTGTCTCTCTCGTCGGCTCCCGTTAGAACGTACACCCGGTCTCTTCGCAGGGGCGGACGGTGTCCTCGCCGGCGACCTTGTTCAGGAGTTCTACCTCGGTCCCCTCGCCAGCCTGAACGATTTCCCCGGTCCAGACCGGGTTGACCGACTGGTGGTCGCAGGCACGGTAGGACGTCTCGCCGAGGACCGTCGTCATCTGGAGGCCTTCCAGCGTGTCCCTGACGGTGGCGTTGTCGGTGGTCCCGGCGTCCTGGATGCCCCGTGCGGCGGTCCGGACGAGTTCGTAGCCGACGCGGGCGAAGTTGCCCGGTGGGCTGTCGTACTCGTTCTGGTAGGCCTCGACGAACTGTTGGTTGTCGCCGCTCTCCAGTTGGTGGTTGTACAGCGTCGAGGAGTACGTGCCCACGGCGGTCTGGCCGAGCGCCTGTCGGCTGACCTGTGCGAACAGGGCCGTACCGATAATCTCCACCTCGTCTTTCAGGCCGGCGCTGGCCGCCTGATTCATGAAGTTGATGAGCGCACCGCCGGTCTCGGGGATGACGAGCACTTCGGCGTCGGAGTTCGAAATCTGGCTGATCTGCGGTGCGAAGTCGCTCGTCCCCTGGTCGGGCATCGTCTCGCCGACGAGTTCCACGTCGAGCCCCTGTTCCTCGATGCGGCGGTCGAGTTGGGCGCGAGCGGACTGGCCGTAGGCCTCGTCGGTGCTGTGGAACCACCACTTCGTCCCAAGTTCCTCGGCGGCGAACTCGGTGAGGCCGGCCATGTGTTGGGCCGCGTTCGACTCGTAGCGGAAGGTGTTGGCGTTGCAGTCCTCACCCGTGAGTGCGACCGTCGCGGCCCCGGACATGTACAGCGCCTCCTGCTGGCCGACGTAGTCGGCGACGGCCAGCGAGACGGAACTCTCCAGCGCGCCGACGACGAACTGCGCGCCGTCCTCTTCGACGACCTTCCGGGCCTTCTCCCGGCCGGTCGCGGGGTCGGTCTGCGTGTCCTCGTAGACGGCCTCGATTTCGAAGTCGAAGGCGTCGCTCTCGTTGACGTACTGGACGCCGAGTTCTGCGCCCTGTCGCTGTGCGCCGCCCAGCGGAGCCGAGGGACCGCTCGTCGGCACGAGGACGCCCATATTTACGGTCCCGATGTCGGCCGGGTCATTGCTGTCCGTATCGGTATCGCCGCCGTCGCCACCGTCACTCTCGCCGCCGCTCCCGCCGTCGCCGGTCTCCTGGACACAGCCGGCGAGTCCGGTCGAGACGGCGAGCGCGCCCCCACCCATGTACTGCAGGGCTCGTCGTCTGCTCATCCCGCTCGCCGTGGCTTCGTCCACGGCCGTCACGTCTTCATCAGTAGGCATGACACCTCGTATCGAGGTTTAGAACTAAAGCATGTTGGTGTGACACACAGCGTGTCAGGATAACAGCAATACCTACGTAACAGGAGAATGGCCCATCGCTCACGTTTGAGCGACACTCAATCAAGCCCGAGACTCAATTTGAGAGCTTCATTGATGTCGCTCATCACCCCTGTCCCTAAGCTACCCACAACTGACTCGATGCGCTTGTCGATAGAGACGACACGTATTTGATCGAGTCTGACAGACGAGTCTTTCTTGAACGGTGAATCAGTGGCTTCTACCAATACTTCGAACGGGTACCCACGGTGAGTTCCTGTTGCGGGTGCGACTATCGTCGTCCCCGAGTTCTTGTTCCCGATGTCGTTCTGTACAACGACCGCTGGACGGGTCTTTTTCATCTCGTGTCCTTCTGCAGGGTCGAGACGGACGATGACGACGTCTCCTCGGC
The DNA here is from genome assembly GCF_056934455.1 of Haloarcula sp. H-hyl6. Classification (NCBI taxonomy): domain Archaea; kingdom Methanobacteriati; phylum Methanobacteriota; class Halobacteria; order Halobacteriales; family Haloarculaceae; genus Haloarcula; species Haloarcula sp. H-hyl6. The sequence continues at coordinate 2,024,671 of NZ_JBRIIK010000001.1, read as the reverse complement.
GGATTCTCGGGCCTTCACTCATTCATCAAGCCCGTCCCACGCATCGTCGGAGACGTCGTCCCACTCTTCGACCAGCGTCTCGGCACTCTCGGAAGCCGCACGATACGCAGCGGCTAGTTCCTCCTCGCCAGTTTGGTCGTTCTCGACGTCGACGATTGCGACGGTCACGCGTTTGTTCGCGTACTCTGTGCCGAGATAGATTCGGCCTCTCTCATCGGTTTCGTTCGTCTGGAATTCATCCGCGTCTATCTGCATATTACCCACTATGGCCCACTGGGTGATAGCTGTTGCCCACTATTACCCACCGCTTCGGTTTATCGGGATTCACCAGACTTGCTTACCGACTCACGCCCAGATGGCGGTCGAGAACCGTCTCGTCGGCCCGCAATTCCTCGCTCGTGCTCCCGTGGACGATGCGGCCGTTCTCGACGACGTAGACGTAGTCACAGACGTCGAGCGCGACGTGGACGTTCTGCTCGACCAGCAGGACTGTCAGCCCGTCGCCTCGCAACTCCTCGACGGCGTCGATGACGCGCTCGACGATGAGCGGGGCGAGTCCCTCGGTCGGTTCGTCCAGCAGGAGGCAGTCGGCGTTGCTGACCAGCGCGCGGGCGATGGCGAGCATCTGCTGCTCGCCGCCGCTGAGAGCGCTTCCGGATGTGTGTTCGCGCTCGGCGAGGTTCTCGAACGTCGCCATCACCTCGTCGATGCTCCGGCCGTACTCGCCGTCCGACCCGCCGAGTTCCGCGAGTTCGAGGTTCTCTCGGACGGTGAGCGAGTCGAATACTCGCCGCTCCTCGGGGACGAGTGCGACGCCCTCGGCGACGGTGGCCTCCGGTCCGAGGTCGGTGACGTCGACACCGTCGTAGGTTATCGACCCGGACCGGGGCGTGAGATTGCCCATAATCGCCCGGAGCGTGGTCGTCTTGCCGACGCCGTTGCGACCGACGAGGCCGACGACTTCGCCCCGGCCCACGTCGAAGCCGACGTCTTGCAGTACCGTCGTCGTGTCGTAGCCAGCGGTCACGCCGTCGACGCGTAACAGCGGGTCGTCGAGGCGGTGTGGGTCGTCCCGGTCGGCCGTCACGCGTCGTACCCCCCGAGGTAGGCCTGCTGAACGTCGTCGTCGGCGGCTATCTCCGCCGGGGTCCCGGTGGCGAGTGGCTGACCCCTGTTGAGGACGGTGATGCGGTCGGAGATGCGCATCACGAGGTCGACGTCGTGTTCGACGAGCACGAGCGTCCTCTCCGCGAGGACGTCCTCGACGAGTTCGATGGTGGCCGCCGTCTCCTTGCCGCTCATCCCCGCGGTCGGTTCGTCGAGCAACACTACCTGAGGGTCCGTCGCCAGCACGAGGCCGATTTCGAGTCGCCGTCGGTCGCCGTAGGCGAGCGTACTCGCCTGCGCGTCAGCGAGCTCCGAGAGCCCGACGCGGTCGATGACCGACGCCGTCCGCTGGTCGACACTCGCCAACGAGTCCGTCTCGGCGAACAACTGCTGCATCGTCGAGTAGTCGTCGAACTCCGCCGCCTGTGCCGCCAATCGGACGTTTTCGCGGACCGAGAGGCCGCTGAAGACCGTCGTCAACTGGAACGAGCGCGCCAGTCCGCTCTCGACGCGTTCGGCCGGGGACTGGTCGGTGATGTCCCGTCCGAACAGCGAAATCGTGCCGTCGGTCGCGGTCATCGCACCGCTGACGAGGTTGAACAGCGTCGTCTTCCCGGCCCCGTTCGGACCGATGATGCTCCGGAACTCACCGTGTTCTATCGCCAAGTCGACGTCGTCGACCGCGCGAAACCCGCCGAACTGCTTCGTGAGCCCCTCGGTCCGAAGCGCGACGTCGTCGCTCTCACGGTGTGGAGTCTCAGTCATCGGTTTCGACCTCCTGACCGGGCCCCTCGCCGAGCGGTTCGTCGTCGGGTCGGCCGCGGAACAGCCCCTCGAGGCGGGTCGGTAACGAGACCAACCCCTTCGGCAAGAAGAGGACGACGAGGACGAACAGCGTCCCCAGCAACAAGCGCCACCACGGGATAATCGAGGAGAGTCGCTCCTCGAAGATGGTGAACACCGCCGCACCGAGCATCGGGCCGTAGAGCGTTCCAGAGCCGCCGAGGACGGTCATGACGACGACGTCGCCGCTGTTGATCCAGTGCAGGAGCGACGGGCTGGCGAAGCCGCTGTTGAGGGCGAACAGCGCCCCCGAGAGCCCGGCCAACGCCCCGCTGACGGTGAACGCGCGCCGCTTGAACGCCTGCACGTCGTACCCGACGAAGCGCGCCCGGAGTTCGCTCTCCCGGACCGCCTGCAGGACCGTCCCGAACGGCGAGCGCATCAGCCGGCGGACGAACAGGTACGAACAGACGACGGTCGTGAGCAGGAAGTAGTAGAACAGCGAGTCGCCGGTGAACGCGAACGGCTCGATACCGACGATGACCTCGCTGAACCGGAAGCCGACCGGCCCGACGCCGTAGAACGGTTCCGGGACGCCGAACAGCCCGTTGCTCCCGCCGGTGAAGTCGAACTTGACGGCGGCTTCCCGGACGATTTCGGCGAACGCGAGCGTCATCATCACGAAGTAGACGCCGGAGACGCGTATCGAGAGGCGGCCGACGACGGCGGCGGCGAGCGCCGTGACTGCCACCGCGAGCGCGAGTGCGACGAACGCCGACGGTGTGACGTGGAGCAAGACGAGGACGACAGTGTACGCCCCCAGCCCGTAGAACAGGGCGTGACCGAGCGAGATGAGGCCCGAGTAGCCGAGGACGACGTCGAGACTCAGCGCGAACAGCGCCCAGACGAGGGCGGTGCTCACCAGCGAGACGACGAACCCCGAGTAGAGGACCCCCTCGAACACCGGCACAAGCGCGAGGAGGGCGATGACGGCGACTCCGAGTCTCGTGTGCAGTCTGTCGCCGAGGACGCCGCCGCCGAGGCCGCTGACGAACTCGCTCGGTTCCGAGTCGCCGGCGTCGACGTGGTCGCTGTCGCCGCCGAACAGCCCCTGTGGGCGAACGAGCAATACCCCGATCATGAGCGCGAAGATGAGCATCCCCTGTAACTGGGGAACGAACGTGCTGACGACGCTCTGGACGATACCGACGATCAGGCCGCCGACGACCGCGCCGCGAAAGCTCCCGAGGCCGCCGAGGACGACGATGACGAACGCCGGGATGATGACGGCGTTGCCCATCTCGACGTTCACGTTCTGGTAGCCACCGAGGACGACGCCGCCGAAGGCAGCGAGTGCCGCGCCGAACCCGAAGACGAGTGTGTAGTAGCGGTCGATGTCCACCCCGAGGTTCCGGACCATCTCCCGGTCTTCGGACCCGGCCCGAATCACCAACCCGAACCGGGTGTGCTGGAGCAGCGCCCACGTCACGAGCGTGAGCGCCGCTCCGGCGAGTATCATGAAGTAGTTGTACCGCGAGTACGAGAAGCCGAAGACGGTGACGGCCTGATTCAGCACGGCTGGCGGAGAGATGAGTTTCGCTTCGGTCCCCCAGACCAGCTGCTTCACGTCGTAGACGATGAGCAACAGGCCGAAGGTGAGCAGTATCTGTGCCAGCTGACCGCGACCGTACACCCGGTTGATGAGTCCCCGTTCGAGGACTGCCCCGAGTACGCCAACGAACAACGGGACGAGAATCAGCGCTACCCAGAACCCGCCCTCGCCGAAGCCGACCACCATCGAGAACGCGAAGTAGGCTCCGAGCGCGAGCAACTCGCCGTGCGAGAGGTTCAACACGTCCATCACGCCGAAGACGATAGACAGCCCCGCGGCGACGAGCACGTAGACGACCCCGATGGTCAGCCCGTTGAGGAGAATTTCGAGGAACTGGAGCGTCGAGACCATACTGAGTTAGAGCTATCTAAGTGGCTACGCCCATCTCTGAATAAATGTATCGGGATTCGGGCCGCCGTGATGCACGGAGGACGCTCTAGTTGGGTCAGCAGGTCGGTCGTCGAGAAATGCCCGTGTCAACGGGGCTACCGCTGATCGGAACGCACCCACGCCGACGTCGCTCCGTGCATGGTAGAGGCGGTGTACTCTTCCCGAACGATAGTTTCCAGAACACGATTGTAGAGCGCGCCGAACGTCACCGGTCGGCCACTGGCTTCGAGCGCTTCGACGACTCGCTCGAAGGACGAACAGGCGTACGTGGTCGTCCGCAATCCCCAACGTCAGAATGTCGTGCCCGAACTGGTCAGCAGTCTCACCGAATTCAGTATCATGGGCAAGAAGCGCAACAAGATATACCGAGCAAAGAAAATCTTCGACACTGACATCGGCAGTCTCCCGCTTCATCTCCCCAGTTCTGACGACCGAAGCCGACGCCATCCAGTGATTCACCAGCGCCGAATTAGGATCTTTCACTCCGGTTACTGACTGGTTACGATATGGTAAACTGCCTATAGGTAAGTGTCTCAATCGTGAGGGAGTGTCATGGGAGGATGCCCATTCCACACAGATGAGGGGGACTCGGAGGTTCCAGAGGACCGGACGGAGGGAGAGCGGACACACCAGTGGTCGTCGGGTCGGAGTATCGACCGCCGCGCGTTCCTGAAAAGCGCCGTCGCTATCGGTGGCACGAGCGCGCTGACGGCCGCTATGAGCGTCGAAGCCGATGGGAGCGATCCGTCCATAAGGTCTCCGGACGGTGAGCCGGCGAACCGACCGCCACAGCAGCACCGGTGGTCGGACGCGGGATACGCAGACGAACACGGGAACCCCGCGCCACCGACACACCAGCTCGTCCTGTTGCTCGATTACGTCGGCGACGATATCGACGCCGACAGGGCCCGGATGGAGGCGTCGTTCCGCCAGCTCGAAGAAGCGTTCGCCTACGACCAGTCCGAGGGGCTGTTGTTCAACGTTGGGTATTCACCAGCTTATTTCAAACGCTACTCGACCGGCCAGCCCAAGGACGTCGACATCACTGAGCCGCGGGCGGTCTCGCCCTACAACGACCCCGCGATGGACCGGCAAGACATCTTCCTCCAACTCGCGAGCGATCGGGCGTCGGTAGTCCTGGCAGCCGAAGCGGCGCTCGAAGGGACCACCGACGTAGTGAACGGTGTGTCGGTGGAGGACTCGCTCGCTGAGTTCTGTGTGGTCGCGGAGCGACGGTCGGTTTTCGCCGGCCCGGGACTGCCGAAAGAGCGGCTCTCCGACGACGTCGCCGAACACATCGACGAGACGTCGCCGCTTTCGATGGGCTACGATTCCGTCTACGCCGACAGCATCCCGCCAGAGCGGCGCGTCACCATCTCCGAGGGCCCATGGACGGACGGGACGGTGGCGATGGTCTCGAAACTCCAGTTGAAACTGCGGGAGTGGTACGAGGAACGGACCGAAGCGGAACGGGTGCAGGAGATGTTCGCTCCCGACTACACGCCCGAGGACGTCGGTGATTTCGGCGAGGGACTCGGCGAAGGTAGCGGCCGGGAAGACGGTGAGGGATGGTCCGACGAACTGACCGATCAGACCGAGGCCGACGCCCGCGAGAAGGGCGTCGTCGGCCACTCACAGAAAGTCTCCCGCGCCCGTGACGACGACTTCGGGGTCAAGTTGCTCCGCCGCGATGGCGACATCACTGTCGCTGGCGGCAAGGGCGGGCTGAGCTTCGTCGGACTGGTCGAGGGCATCTCCGATTGGTTCGATGTGGCCGACGCGATGTACGACCCCGGGCTCGACGGCGTGCTTCGTGGACACGACGACAGCGATGGTACCGACGGCCATCACCCCCGGAGCGGCATCAGTGCTCGAATCGACGTCCTGTCGCGGGGGCACTTCCTCGTCCCACCCCGCTCGTTGCGTGCCCTCCCACCGTCGCGCCCGTAACCAGCCTGTCGCCCGCTCTTATCCGATGGCGGTGTCGGCCGTCCTCGCACCGATTCAGCGCTCACCGTCGACGTGTCTCGCCGACGCGCCGCCGACTGCTACGTACTGGCCAGTTGGGTGAGGGGATTCGTCGCCCGATTGCTCGACACATCACTCTGTCCATAGGAAATCGCCTCGGATCACGTGGTTCGAGATGCCGACGGCGTCTCGGCATCACGGGAGTGCGTCACTCTCTCGAACGACCCCGGGGCACTCGGCCTGCTCCACCTGTAGAACTGGGATACTGCGGTCTCGTGATCCTGTAGCCAATGGATTACTAACCGGGCGCTGCGAGATTTTACTGTATCGTGTTGGGGCCGCTAGATTTGCAAGAAGATGGTGTTCTGGACCTCCTCTCGCTACAAAGTCTCTTCAATGTTCTCTACTCCGCGAAAACGGCCCTGTTACGCATTTCCTTCTGGAGTTGATTATCTTGCCACTATTGTACATACCACTCCTAATCGCCGGCCTCAACAGTATTCAAGCGGTGCTGCTCTTTCTCGGACTGCTTGGACTACACTGCCTCACCTTGATTTGTGGCCGATCGTATCGGAAGCGATAATCAAATCCTGTGTAATCTCTTGTGAGAAGATAACTGATAACAATATGGATAGTAGGGAAGTGGAGACTGTATGTCGACGTCAGCCACAGAGACTGCGACGACTTCGAGTACCCTTTCGGAGAAGCAATCGCGTATCCTTGCATACCTCCACAAGAACGCCACAGAACAGACGTACTTCAAATCTCGACTCATCGCAGACGAGCTCGGTCTGTCGTCGAAAGAGGTTGGCTCGAACATAAATATCCTCTGCCAGAAAACAACCGATATACACATCGAAAAGTGGGGCTACTCTTCGGGGACAACGTGGAAAGTTACGCTATGAACTACCCACCCTGCTCGCGCTGACGGGCTCGCTGAGGTGGAGGTCCCCTGTTCCACGAGAATGTCTTCTCTTCGCCGACGTCGACGGTTCTGATGACGTCCACGACTGGACGAGTACGACCACGTCGGGGTCATCGAGGACGGCGAGATGCTAAATTGAGTGATTCCCGTTCTCCAGGCGCTTGCGAAGCCACCCGCCTCTCGGTGAAAACCCAGTCCTCCGGTTCGGTAACGAACAGTTGGGAGACCCCCAGGTGCTGCAAGCGGCGGTCTCAGATCAGTCTAAGACGTCCTCTGCGGGTTCCTCGAACAGACGAGCCTCGCAGGACTGACACGAGATAGAGACGACGTCGATAGACCGACAGCACGACTCCACGGTGTCGGTCCCCAACGAAACCGGGCCACCACACGTCGGACAGTGGTCGAGGAACAACCGTAGCCCCCCGAGGACGGCGCCTCGTTCGGCGACAGACAACCGGTTCCAGTCGGGCGACCGCTCGGCAAGGAGCTCACCACCTGCCACGTCCGCGACGAAGGCCGCACGAGATTCCCACTGTCCCCCGCGGCGTCCGTGCCGCCGCAGGACCAAGGCGTCACCGTGCGCTTCGAACTCGACGTCGTCGACGTCGACGCCGAGAACCGGTGCGAGGGCCGTCCAGTCGGGGTCTCGGTCACGAAGGTCGGCCATCCGTCGGTACCACTCTCGGTGGAAGTCGGACGTCGTCTCAACGTCCTCACCGTCGGCATCCTCGGATATTGCGTCCGCGCGTCGGAGAATCCGTTCTAAGTCGAGGTCCGATTCACCGTCGCCGGCGGCCGATGCTGGGTGGTGGTCGAACAGCGCCAGCACGCGCTCGGGGAGGAATCGGGTGGTCAGCGTCGGCGTCCCCGGCACGAGATAGCCCCGGAAGTAAATCAGGAGGAGCGACGTGACGAGAAACAGCGCAGCGACCGAGAGAGCGACCGTCGCGAGGACGGCAGTACACAGCGCCGTGAGGGCGATGTTCACGACGGTACAGGGCAGACATCGATTGTCGCCGGTGTACTCCGGTTGCCGGAGGCGACCAGCGAGCGTCCGAACGGCGTCGAGTGGCGAAGCGAGTGACACGATCATCGACCCCCCAGCAACCGTTCGAGCACGACCCATCTGTAGCCACGGAGTTGATACGCTGTCGACAGTGCGATGACGATCAAGAACAGACTGGTCCACAGGATGGAATCGATAGCGCTGACGACCGGCGTCTCGAGTTCGGCGGCCAGCAGCGTCAGAAACCCGGCGACTGCCACAGACCGATAGTACGCCGCCCACGTGATGCGGGGCGATTCGAGGAGGAACACGTCCATGTACGGGTTGACTTCACGCGCGTCTCGACGGAGCGACACCGTCTTCCGGTTCTTGTCGTAGTTGACGATGCCCTGTCTGTCGAGTTTTGGTAGATGTGTCTGGTGTAAGGAGTTGTAGACGCTTTCGCGAATGTTTCGCGGTGGCGGTGATTCGCCCGTCTCGTACTCGGCGATGCTCTCTGCCAACCTGCGAAGAGAGACGTCCCCAACCGTCCGTTGAAGTTTCTGAATGGTAGCTTTCCGTCGGTCGTTTCGCAGTATCTCATGTACGTCCTGTTCGTTGAGGAGGCGTTCTTTCTTCGATGTGTGTTGTTCCTGTTGCATTGGTTCTCAACAGCGCTGTCAACGGGCGAGGAGTACCACCCCACAATTCTGGCCGCTGTGTCTCGTCGCAAAGAGTGTTGGTTTAGTAACTATTCGCACTATTACTCAGATTAGGCGCCGTGATACGGTTTCAGCCTGCACGAATCACGTTAGAAATGAATGAATAGGCATGGGTAGTCGGTATCTGACACAGCGGACGGAGCTAGTGAAGTCGCTACTGGTTCGAAGACGACGCCGAGAGAACGCTCTCGTTTGGGACGGATACAGCGTGATGTGGGTGTATAACGGACGATACCGGTCACCGACGAGTGGCGCTTGTTCCCAGAGCGGACGGACGCCAGCGTCCGTTTGAATGTAATCGTAGTTATGAGTTGTATACGTCTCTGTGAATGTCGCGTAATCGGACAATCAACGGCCTCAATCGAGACGTTTGAGGATTCACACGAGTTGTTCAATTCCCTATCGTATCACCAATCCAGCTATTATCTAAGCCCATATCGGCCAGATGTTGAGCCGCGTCCGGCGTGTGGGACGACCACACTGCTGGGCACTGAGAACAATGACGGACAAATTCGAACTATCGAGGCGGAAAGTGCTCGGCGGACTGGGGACAATCGGTGTCGCCTCCGCCGGGGCTGGACTCGGCACGACTGCGTTCTTCAGTGACGAAGAATCGTTCGACGGCAACAAGCTGACGGCTGGCTCGCTCGACCTGAAAGTCGACTGGGAAGAGCACTATAGCGACTGGAGCGACGACGAAGGCACGCTCGGCGAGAACGTCTGGATGCCCGGCGACGAGGGCATCCCGAGCGACGCCGTTCCGGTTCCGACGGCAGCGAACCCGATGCTCTACGTCGCACCGGGTCACTTGGACACGTTCATGCAGAAGACGACCACCGAGGTGTTCCCAGACTACCTCCGCGGCAGCGAACAATACTACGACGCGCAACAAGCGAACGTCGACGGAATAGAGTGTGAGCAACTCGGGAGCGTCGACGGGCGGCACTCGGTGCTGGACGACCCCCGACGGACGAATTACGAGAATTCAGGGAAAAAGTTCGCCGGACAGAAGACCGAACTGGGCGAACCGGTCGTGAAAATCGGCGATGTGAAACCGGGCGACTTCGGCGAGGTCACGTACAGTCTTCATCTGTGTGACAATCCGGGGTACATCTGGGTGAACGGCGGCATCGACTGGGACCACACGAGTGAGAACGGAAAGACGGAGCCCGAATACAGCGATCCTGACGAGGGAGAAGGTGTCGAACTCCTCGACGAACTCATGGTCGCGCTCTGGTACGACCACGGCTCCACGCTGGCGTGGGACCGCTATTCTGGTCCGGACGACACCGAGGGCGACAACATAATGCAAGGCAACGAGACGCCCCTCGAGTTCCACAATCACATCGCAGTCGGTTCACTTCGCACCGTCATGCGGTTGCTCGGCGCCAACGACGGTCTCGGTATCCCGCTCGACGGGGTGCTCGGTGGCGATAACGACTTCATGGAGATCATGCCAGTCGGCAATGGATCGACGGTCGGCTCCGGTGACGCTGACTCCATCTCGGCATTCAGTTGCAGTACCGTCGATGGCAACCCGACCTGTGGAGACTACGACCTCCTGCAGGCGATCAAGATCGAGGACAATCAGCTCACAACTGGAGAGTACGCAACTCCGGCTGGGACGGTGACGGTCGAGAGCTTCGACATCGATGCTGGCACCGTGACTCTCAGCACCGACTTCCCAGTCAGTGCTGTCATCACCAAGGGCGGTCCCAACGCCGAGGTCTGTACGGCCGACGGTGTGACGCTGGACAACGTGACCTTCGAGACGCCGATCAACCCGAACAACGACAAGAACTACGGCGTCAGCCACATCGACATCTGCTACGACGGCGAGGTGCCACCGCCGAACGGCAACGGCGACGGCCGTGACTGCTTCGAGAACTCCACGACGGCGTACATTGGGTTCGCGTGGTGGCTCCCTGTCGACCACGCCAACGAGATTCAGACGGACAAGGCAGCGTGGGACATCGGCTTCTACACCGAGCAGTGCCGCCACAACGACGGTTCCGGGATGCCTCCGGAGAACAACAGCTGACGACAGCATAGCTTCGGGATTCATATCCCGTTCCCCGACTACCGACCCACGCTGGTTGCACGGAGGTTCGATTCCCCCGGTGGGTCTTCCCTGGAGAGGGACCCAATGCCCAACAATAAACTCGAACTATCACGGCGAAAAGTGCTCGCAGGTCTCGGCGGTGTCGGACTCGCATCGGCCGGCGCCGGACTGGGAACGACGGCGTTCTTCAGCGACGAGGAACGGTTCACGGACAGCCAACTCGTCGCCGGCGAACTCGACATGCTGGTCGACTGGGAGGAACACTACGCAGACTGGTCGGCCGACGAGGAAGCGGCCGTCGGCGACGTAATCATGCCCTCGAACGAGGGAACACTCTCGCCGGACGACTACCCCGACGACTACGTCGGCCTCCCGGACCCGCAGAACGCGATGATCGCCGTCCCGATGACGGACGTCATGGCGTTCATGGACGCCACGGCGGTCGAGGCGTTCCCCGACGAGGACGACGACGGATTACAGGATCTTATCAAAACCCGAGATCAGCTCAGCGACGGGTACAAGACGAAAGAACAGATCGAGGAAGAGTTCCGGGCTCAGTTCGCGAACGTGCCGGACGAACTGGATTCGGACCTACGAACCGAGTCCTCCCGCGGGGACCCACTCGTGTATCTGGAAGACGTCAAGCCGGGCGACTTCGGCGAGGTCACCTTCAGCCTCCATCTGTTCAACAATCCGGGGTACATCTGGCTCGACGCGGAGATACTCGAGAACGCCGACAACGGCATGACCGAACCTGAGGAGAACGATGACGACGAGTCAGGGACGGATGCGAACGGAAACAATCCGGGCGAACTCCTCGATGCAATCCACGCGCTGGTCTGGCACGACGACGGCGACAACGTCCTCGAACCGACCGAAGTCGTCCACTCCCCACACGACGTCGACAGTGACAGCACTATCGACCTTACCGGGGACGAACGCATCGTCGCTCGCGGGACCCTCCGCGACGTCCTCGAAAGCGCGGCCGACGGCGGCATCCCGTTAGACGCCGACACGCGGACGACCGAGCGTGACTGTTACCCGAACTCCACGACCCGGTACGTCTGTTTCGCGTGGTGGCTGCCGGTCGATCACGCCAACGAACTCCAGACGGACTCCGTCGGGTTCGACCTCGGGTTCTACACCGAGCAGTGCCGTCACAACGACGGCTCTCGGGTACCGGCCGAGTGAGTTCGACCGCGGATGTGACTACCTCTTCTCGCCGACCGATACGCTGACTCGACGTCACAGTCGAAATTTCGCTCAGCATGTCGTAGGCTGTCTCTTCCTGAATCATCGACCCTGTCTCCGCAATCAGGACGTCTCTAAATCACAGCTTCGGAGAATCAGTCGCCGACTGAAAAATAGCCGAAACGGCATGTATTGCCGTCGATTCGACCAATTGACTCATTAGATAAGCCCGGATAGGCCGACCCCTCACACGGTAATCGGCAGCAACCCGTCAAACAGGTGGTAGTAACCTGCCAAACAGGTCGTTCAAGTGATCGACCGATGGCTGTTAGCTGTCTAACAGTCGAGTGGGGATCCCACGCTGCCGGGCCGATGGGTGTGATCGAATATGCAAAGCGAACGGCCGTTCAGCAAGCCACCGGACACCAGCGCGGCCGAACACGCGCGCGAGTACAGGACCAGACAAGAGAGCGGTCTTCACTGTTCGACTCTCGCATCTGTTGAAGACCAGCCGGCGATCGTCACGGACCAATCGAATTATCGGAACACAGTCATCGGGAGGCCGCTTCGCAGTCGATGACAGACCGTCGAATCACGCGTCGGCAGGTCCTCGGTGGGCTCGGAACGGCGGGAATGGCATCCGTCGCGATAGCGCAGTTCGGGTCGGCCGAGACGAAGTACACGAACGCGACCGTCCTCAGCGACGCTGACGACACGCCCGTGCTCACCATCGAGTGGCGCGAGCAGTACAACGGGCAGGTCGTCGACCGGGCGTCGGTCGACTCGGAGACGCCCGAGGGAGAACTGCCGGCGTTCGTGACGTCGAACCTTCTCCCCGGCGATTCGGGCGGGGTGCTGTTGCATATGACAGTGCCACCGTCGACAGGGCACCCCGAGACGTGTCTCTCCTTCGAGATGCGTGTCGAGGTCAGCGAACGAGGCGAAACCGAACCGGAGTGGAATTCCGAGGCCTCGACATCGATGGACGAGGCTATCGACGCCACCGTCTGGTACGACACCGGCCCCTTCCGGTCGAACGTCCTGTTCCCGTGTAACGGGCGTCGGGACCCTGGCGAGAAAGTGCTGGCGAGCGGTTCGCTGAGGTCTGTCACCGACACACTCTCCGGTTCGTCGTCGCCGGTCGAAGTGTCCTGCCTCACTCCTTCGGATTCGCTCTGTCTCGGATTCGACTGGCACCTCGACGAGGACGTGACGAACGCGGTGCAATCGGACCGGGCCACTGTGGCGTTCGACGTCGTGATCGAATCGAGTGGAGGACGTGACTCGTGACCTCCCTACAGACGGTATTACTGGAGGTCCGACACGGGAGGACCAGCCATGCCTGAGGAGTGGGACCGCCGCTCTCTACTCAAGAACGCTGCTGCCGCGGGGCTGATCGGATTCACCGGCGGATCGTTCGTCCACCTCCTCACCACACACGGCGGCACTCGGGCAACATTCAACGACGCTGAAACCTACTCCGGACTGATTGGGGCCTCGCAACTAGATCTCCGGATGGCAGCGGCCGTCACCTACGACGGAACGACGACGACCACTCCGACACAGCCCGTCGACGAGTTTCCGCAATCGTTCGAGCGGGAACAGACGATTGAGTTCTCGTTCGACGACATCGGGCCCGACGCGACCGGGCGGGCTATCGTCGCCTTCGTCGTCTGTGACACTCCGTCGGACGTGACCGTTCGCGTTCGCACAGAGGGCGACGCCGACCTGGCCGAGGCCATCGAGGTGACGCTGTGGAGGGAGGAGACGCCAGATGTGAGTAGCACCCCCGGCGATTCGCCGCTGTACGCCGGGACGCTCGCACCGTTCCTGACGGAACCAGTTCAGATGGCGGTGGGCGACTGTGTCGGGTGTCAGCCACTCGGCCTCGGCCTCGAATGGGAATTTACAGGACGCACCGACAGTCTTGCTGGTACCTCCCTGAGCCTCGCTCTCGATTTTCACGCCCGACAGTGCGACAACCGAAACGAATCAGGATGATGGACAGCACGAATCCCTATCGACGATGCAGAGCCAACCAGCGAACAGAGCAAGAGGAGTGGCCGGGCGACGGAGGTGAGGCACGTGTCCGGAGTTAATCGCGCCCTCAAAGTCCTCGGGACGCTCGCGTTAGTGGCAGTCGTCCTGCCGTTCGCGGCCGTCGGTGGTGCGAACCTCGCAGACGGCTACTCGAGTCACGTCGTCGTCAGTGGCAGCATGGAACCGGCGATCGGCGTCGGTGACGTCGTCATCATCGACCACACGCCGGGGGCGATCCAGGAGGGCGACGTCGTCACCTACACCCGTGGCGACGACAGACTCCCGACGACTCACCGGGTCGTCGACGTCACGACCCAGAACGGGCAACAGGTGTACGTCACCAAAGGCGACGCGAACGAGGAGCGTGACCCCACGCCGGTGCCACGGCAACAGGTCGTCGGGGACGTGTTCCTGACGATTCCGTACATCGGGCACGTCCTCACGTTCGCCGATACGACCTACGGGTTCGCCGCGCTGGTCGTCGTTCCCCTCGGGCTCTTGCTACTGAACGAAGTGTGGACCTTCTTTACGGCGGCGAACGAGTCCAGCGACGAAATGGCCGCTGGTGGCGACGACGAGGGCAGTCAGTCCGCTCCCACCGACGGCACGGACGACAGCAATGAGACCATAACGCTCTCGGCGAGCGAGATCCAACTCGCACTCGTTCCAACGGCGGCCCTGACAGTGGTTAGCGCCTGGATTACCTACGACATGCGGTCGGGTGCCGCGGCCGCGATAACGACTGCGTCCGGGGTCAGTCTGTTGGTCGGCCTCGGGATGATCGTCTCCAGTAGCGGATCGGCCGACGGAGCAGATACGGGCGGCGAGGACGAGTCTGAGAGTCCCGCAGACATCAGCACGGGGACGCTACCGGCGGTCACTGCCCCCGTCTCCGTCGACGACGCCCGTCTCGTGCCCGTCGAGTCGGTCGAGGTGGTCGCTGCCTGTGCCAAGGATATGGATCGCTGTGTTCTCTGGGACCCACGCGTGAACGAGTACTACCTCCCGAACGACGATCACATCTACCGCTGTCAGTCGGCGATCGAACCGAGCGCGGAGACGCTGTCGACATCCGTTAGTGAGGAGTCCGACGCCGATCCTGCAGCGATGGTAGCGGAGGAACAGTCTGACGAACCGGAGAACGGATCGTCGATGCAGAACGACTCCGAAGCTATCGAGTACCGAATACCGGAGGAATCCGATGACACCTGATCCGACGTCTGGACAGAAAATCGCTGTGTTGGTGGTCGTGGCGGCAATCCTCCTCACGACTGGGGCCGGTGGCTTCTACACGGCGAGCGTACTGAGCGATAGCGAGTCAGTGGTCAGTTCGTTCTCGGTCGGCAACGCCGGGAACGTAGATGGGACGGCCGAGACGACGTCCGCGACCGAGACTGCAACGGAGACCGAAACGCAAACTCAGACTGCGACTACGACGACCGAGACTGCAACAGAGACCGAAACGCAAACTCAGACTGCGACTACGGCGACCGAGACTACTACAGACACGGCGACCGAGACTGCAACCAAGACCGAAACTACGACATAGTCTGAGACGGCGGCGTCGCTGCGTCAGCGACTCATTAGGGTATCGAGAAGTACGTAGTACGACTGTTTTCGAGCAACTTGGGACACTGGTCAATCCATTCGACCCAGTATTTCGAACACGCCTAGTCCAACCCCTGTCTGTGACGCGATAGCCTGTCTTCTCGCTTGAACAGTCCTTAGAGTCGCGCGTTCCGAGGCGTCGTCGACCCCAACCTTGGGAAAGTGCCCCGCCTAGGAGTTGGTGGAGGCACGAAAACGTGACTAGTGTGGCTGGGAGCAGGAACGCGTCGCGAAGAGGTGGACGTGTGGCGTCGCCCGCAAATGACGGCCGTCGGCCTGCTGAAGCGCTCTCGACGGCGTCGACGATGTGACGCTCTCCGTATCGCGTCACCAGAAGTAGACAGCATTCGGACCATTCGTTCTCAGGGGGACTCCAACCTTGGCAGTGTCTCCGGGTTTGCCCTAATCTTGGAACCTCTCGGAAATCGGTGAAGAAGAGTGCCAGTCGAGTCGGACACAACACCGTCGCCGTCGACAGGCCCACGCACCGTCGCCTTCACGAGACATGACCTACAGCGCACAGAGCGCATCGTCCAACCCTTCGTTCCCAATCTTCACCTCACCACTAGCGGGCGTTCTTGACAACGTTGGGAACACGACGGACCGTTCGAGACACACTTCATACCGAGTTAGCTCCCGTCGACGCCGTCAGGACAGTCTGTCGGAGCGCGCCAACGCTGGGGTGATTGACCGACTATCGGTTGGGATTCTATATGTCCGTTCAGGAATCTTCGCCGACGGCGTCGAACAGCAGTTACTCAACATGCGACAATCGTAGCATTACGACGGTTCGAACACGGTACTTGCCCCTATGTTCCCTCGTCGCTGTCCTGCAAACCCCGATACGTCTCTGCCCGTCGCGCCCAAACTGGCTCCATTACCTCCCGAACGTCGACGTAGAGGTCGTACAGGTCGGCGTAGGTCGGGGCAAGTTCCTCACGGGGTGTGTATCGTCGCTCGACGCCAACCATCTCGTCGACGGCGTCGTCAAGCGGGGCGTGCTCCTCCAACCCGACTGCGAGGACGATTGCGGCGCCCTTCGCACCGAGTTCCGAGCCGTCGGGAACGACGACGGGGCGGTCGAGGCAATCAGCGATGTGTTCTTTCCGAACGACGGCGTCTGCGGTGAGTGCTGGAGACTGCCATGACGCTCACTGCACAGTCGCCAACGACTGTTCACTGATGTGGTATACACCGATTAACAATGCCGTCTCTGACGAGACTGTGTCCCCATGGGTGAGGTAGCGAACAAGCCGGATGGCGAGTGTGGACAGGATACGGAGACTGAGGCAGACGAAGAGCCGAAACGAGACGTCAGCCTGGTAGCGGTCTCCGAAGCAGAACGGCGGTGTGGCATCTCGTTGCACGCCGACTCGGACGCAGACGAAGCGCCCTGAACAGTTGATAAGCGGGCAAGAGATATCGCTGTTCGGACCGTGACCGGTTCCATGCACCACCGCACCACCGGTCTGGGCTGCACCGAAACCTGTCACCAAGTGCGGGAAAGAGTGGTATCTGTGACGGAAAACATCAATTGGTTGGATATGGCGAACTTCGAAAAACAGGTATTAGAATTTGAATACAGATAGGTAGATTTTAAACACAGAATACAGGATAATGGGTTAATATGTGGATTAAAATCGGAATCAAGAACCATATCGAAATAGAGAGCCACTGTATAATACTGCCAGGCCAGAATATGTGTTATTCTACGTGTGTCTATGCCTAGACCCATCTCGAAAGTGTTGCTCGTGGAACTGCCCTGTGGTACGGAGAACGCGCTGTCGTTCACGGACGACTCCAGCAGTTCGACGCGTAGGCACCGTCTCGTCCCTGTCTCCGTCCGAACGGGACAGTCTCCACGTTGAGTCTGTCCCGGACCAACGGCGACGGATGTCAAACAGATGTACTTCTGTTAGGGGGTTTGCAAGCTTGGGTCGGCGGTCACTCCCGCTGATACAGGTCGGCGATTGCTCGCCAGCGGCCGAAGTACGACTCCCGGTCCTGTTCGTACCGGTCGGTGAGTTTTGGGTCGGGGTCGACGACGGTCCGACGGCGGAGCAGTCGCTCCTTGGCCTCTTCGGGGGTCTTGTACTCCGAGGAGATGAGGGTCGCCGGAATCAAGAGTCCCGCTATCGTCCGCGGTTCCATCTCGACTATCTGGCGGTCCCAAATCGACGCGCGGTGGCGGTTCCACCAGTCGTAGTTGTCGTTCGCCGCCGGGGCGTCGTCGTTCAGTATCCGGACTTGGTCGATGGTGGTGTCGAAGTGGTCCTCGATGAGTGAGAGGTACGTCCACTCAGCGAGGATGATGCCGGTCGTCAGGCCACGTGCCAACCGCCCGTGGACGGTCTCTGTGGATAGCGAACGGTCGTACTTCAGGCCGAGGAGCGAACTGGCGATGTCGTCGTCGAAGAACGGGCCGCGGTTTCCCTCCAGGAATATCTCGTACTCGTCTCCGGCGGGGGTGGATTTCGCGAGTTCGAGGCCGCGTTTCGTCGTGGTGTCCAGTACGCGGTCGAAGAACCAACGAAGTGCCTCGCCGCTGTCGAAGGCGGCGCCCGGAAGGTACCCCTTCAAGGGGTGGCGGTGGTAGTACAGTGCGTCGTGTTCGGTAATCGACTCGGAGACGTACTTGACGACGCTGGTGCCGCCGAAGGTGACGCTGAAGTCTCCGGGTTCGAAACAGCCGTTGGCGAGCACGAACGCGTTTCCGTCGGTGACGCCTTGGAACAGACGGAGGCCGTCGAGTCCCGTTCGCTGGGCCAGTTCGCTGTTGGCCGTCCCGATGAACGACCCCGGGGGTCGAATCGTCGGCAGGAGCGAGGGCGAGAGGCCGACGCTCTCGTAGAGGAAGTCGTACCACTCCGGGACGGACGCCGTCATGTCGGCACCGAACTTGAGGGCGTTCGTCCAGTCCGTCTCGATGTGCCGCCAGCGGGTGGACGTACCGTGGTACAATCGGTAGAGAAGCCACGTGGTCGGACTCAGAATCCACGCCACCTTCGAGAACCTGTCGGGGTACTCCTCTCGGAGACGGAGGACCTTCGCGAGGGGGGCCGTCGGCGACAGTGCGATGTCGAGACCGGGTTCGCTAGAGGTATCGACCGACCGTTGAAGCCGTTCGGCCTGCTCCGGTGCCGATTCGTGGTACATCTGGGGTTCGAAAACCGGTTCGCCGTACTCGTCGACGAGAACGGCAGTTCCTGACGTACTGGCGACCGAACAGATACCGTGGCCGGGTAACGACGGTGTCGCCCCGCCGAGCGCGCGCTCCCAGGCGACGGTCGTCTGCTCGGTAATCTCGACGGCGTCCCTCGTCAGCAACTCACCGTCGAGGTCGTAGGCCGCGACGTGAATAGCCGACGGACTGAGGTAGATTCCGACGAGGTGTGTATCGTGCATGTGGTAGTCGTCCAATCGACAGATAATGTAGCTTGGGGTGACGTCCCGACTGACTGAGTTCTGCGTTTCAGAACACTCTATCGCCTACTGAGATTGTAATCCACCTGGTTCTGTCCTGCTGTGAGTGTTTATATTCTGTTCACGGTCGCCTCACTCCCTCGTCGTACGATATCTGATTACGAAATATGTTCTGATTTAGAGAATAACTGTTCTACGTATCTAACTGGTAGTGTCCCGAACTGTAGTCTGTCTCGCCCGGGACAGCGGGTACGAACCTGCTAGCGTCCGAATGCGTGCATTCGGTCCTCGAAGTCAGGAACGTGCCGAGACCCGGCGGTCGGGCAGATGCCGACGGATGCTTTGCGGACCGTCACCGTCGTCCCTGTTTCCGTCCTACGTCCACAATCCACCCTGCAACGGCATCCAGGCGGGGATAGCAGGTGATTACCTGAGCCAGCCTGTTCTATTGTAGAGAATATTTGTTCTGTCAAATAGAAACCCTCCGAGGGGCCAGCTATGAGTACCGTCGCCCTCGGTTCGAGAAACAGTTTTATTGTATCCGACACCAGTTGTCGATGCGTATGTCAGCAAGTTCGTCGATAGAGACGGATGTCCTCGTCATCGGTGCCGGGCCGGGCGGGTACGTCGCAGCGATTCGAGGGGGCCAACTCGGACTCGATGTCACGTTAGTGGAAAAAGACGCCTTCGGCGGGGTGTGCCTCAATCGGGGCTGTATCCCCTCGAAAGCGCTCATCTCCGCGACTGACCTCGCCCACCGGGCGGAGTCGGCCGCCGAGATGGGAATCGACGCCGAGGTCTCCACGGATTTCGAGCGCATGGTCGAGTGGAAGGACGGTATCGTCGACCAACTCACCGGCGGCGTCGAGCAACTGTGTAATGCGAATGGCGTCCGGTTGGTCGAAGGGCAGGCGGAGTTCCTCGACGACTCGAGAGTTCGCGTCGAGAGCGAGAGCGACGCTCCCGACCGAATTCGGTTTCAGAATGCCATCGTCGCCACGGGGAGTCGGCCGATACAGCTCCCCGGATTCGAGTTCGGAGACGACCACGTGCTGAGCTCGCGGGACGCGCTTTCGGCCGACAGCGTTCCGGACCGCCTCCTCACCGTCGGAGCGGGCTACATCGGACTGGAACTCTCCACCGTGTACGCGAAGCTCGGCAGCGACGTGACTGTCGTCGAGATGCTCGACGGCGTACTGCCGACCTACGAGGACGACGTCGGGGAGGTCGTCCGGAGACGTGCCGAGAGGCTCGGTATCGACTTCAACTTCGGCGAGTCGGCGCAGGGGTGGGAACGGACGGACGACGGTGTCAGCGTGACGACAGAGACGGAGGCCGGTGAGACCGTCGAGTACGGGGCCAACGAGGTCCTCGTCGCCATCGGACGCGAACCGCTCACCGAGACGCTCGCCCTCTCGAGCGCGGGCGTGGGGACGACGGACGACGGGTTCGTCCGGACGGACTCGCAGTGCCGAACGGACGTCTCGCACATCTACGCAATCGGGGACGTGAGCGGCGAACCGATGCTCGCCCACGCAGCGAGTCAGGAGGGACTGGTCGCCGTGCAGGACATCGCCGGCGAACCGTTGAACGCGGGGGACCGGATAGTGCCCGCCGCCGTGTTCACCGACCCGGAGGTCGGAACCGTCGGGATGACCGAAGCGGAAGCGGAGGCGGTGGGTTTCGACCCGGTGGTCGGCCAGATGCCGTTCAGCGCGAGCGGTCGCGCGATGACGACCGGAGAGACCGACGGCTTCGTCCGGGTCGTCGCCAGCAGCGACGGCGGCCTGTTGGGGGCACAGATAGTCGGTCCGGAGGCGTCGGAACTCGTCGCGGAACTCGCCTTCGCAATAAAGCACCGGGCCACCCTCTCTGACGTCGCCGAGACGATTCACGTCCATCCGACGCTGTCCGAGGCGGTGATGGAGGCCGCAGAGAACGCGCTCGGACAAGCGATACACACGATGAACTGACCGTTCTCCTCGAAGACGGCCCCAGCGTCAGTCCTGTTCGACGACGACTTTCACGCTGCTCTTGTCGCCGATGAGCTTCTCGAACCCGTCTTCGACGATGCTGTCCAACCCGATGCGGTCCGTGACGAGGGACCCGCCATCGAAGTGACCGGCGTCCAGCATCCCGATAGCCGTCTCGTAGTCGTCACGAGAGCGAGCGCCGCCGTGGTACGCTCGCGTCCCGTTCATCGAGCGCTCGAACATGCTCACGTCGTTCGGATCCAGTTCGGCGCGGTCCTCGAAGACGCTGACGACCGTGGTGTGGCCGCCGCGCTTGGTGCTCTGGACGAGTTGGTTCAACGCCGCTTCGATACCGGACACTTCGAAGCCGACGTCGGCACCGACGTCCGTCTCGGTTGCGACGACCGCCTCTAGCGACTCCTCGGTCGGGTCGACCAGCACGTCCGCGCCCGAGTCCGCGGCGAGTGCTCGCCGGTCGTCGTTGGGTTCGGAGACGACTATCCGCTCGGCGCCGGCCGCCCGCGCCGACTGCACGACGGTCAGTCCGATGGGACCGGCACCAGTCACGACCACGTCGTCGCCCAACTGGAGACCGGATTGCCGGACGGCGTGGACGCCGACGCTGAACGGTTCCACGAGCGCGCCCTCGACGAGCGACATCCCCTCGCGGAGCGGAATCGCGTTCTGTGCGGGGACGACGACCTGTTCGGCGAAGCCGCCACCGCCGCCCGAGAGGCCAATGAACCCGAGCGACTCACAGAGGTTCTGCCTCCCCGTATTGCAGTATCGGCAGTCGCCACACGACAGGATGGGATTCACCGCTACCCGGTCACCAGCGGACAGGGAGGTTACGTTCTCGCCGACGTCGCGCACGACGCCGCTGAACTCGTGGCCCATCGTGACGGGCGCCGTCTCGCCGGTGAGTGGATGGGGGTCCTCCGTCGGGACGAATATCGGGCCGGCGACGTACTCGTGGAGGTCCGATCCACAGATGCCGGCCGCGCCCACGTCGAGTCGGACGTCGTCGGGTCCGAGTTCCGGTTCCGGTCGGTCTTCGATACGAACGTCTTGCTGGCCGTAGTACACTGCAGCACGCATACCAGAAACCCTCACTCGCGGCGTATAATAGTATCGCCGGGACCAACAGGCGAGAGCGGCGGTGGCGCCGCTCTGGGGTTCTATATCGAGCGGGTGTCAGGGTGCCGGGGGTTACGATTCGACGGTCCGTGTGCTGTCCAGTTGCTGCTCGGTCGGCGGTTCAGGCGACACTCTTCTGGCCCTGGCGGCGCTTCGCGATTCCGTGGTACACCGTGTCGCCGGTCCCGACGTCGAACAGGTGTATCTTCTCGCCCGGGATCGTGAACGAGACGGTCGTGCCGATGTCGGGGATGGCCTCGCGCGAGGTGATGACGGAGTACTCGTTGTCGGCTTCCATGTAGACGACCGCGTCGCTGCCGGTGGGTTCGGTGACCATCACCTCGGCGTTGCCCGAGATGTCGCCGTCCCCTCCAAGGACGATGTCTTCCGGGCGGATACCGAGGACGTACTCGCCGTCGGTGAGGTCGGTCCCGCTGTCGGGCAGTTCTATCTCGAAGTCCGGTCCGGTGATGGTCCCGTTCGAGAGGGTCACGTCGGCGAAGTTCATCGTCAACTCACCGATGAAGCGGGCGACGAACTGGTTGATCGGGCGGTCGTAGATTTCGCCCGGCGTGTCGACCTGCTGAATCTGGCCATCGTTCATGACGACGATGCGGTCGGCCATCGTCATCGCTTCCTCTTGGTCGTGCGTGACGTATATCGTCGTGTTCTCCAGTTCGTTGTGCAGGCGCTGGAACTCCGTCCGCATCTGAATCTTTAGTTTGGCGTCGAGGTTGCTGAGCGGTTCGTCCATCAGGAACACGCCGGGGTCCTGTACGATGGCTCGGCCCAGCGCGACGCGCTGTTTCTGCCCACCGGAAAGCTGGTCTGGTTTCTTTTCCAGGGTTTCCTGGATGTCCATCATCGCCGCGAACTCCTCGACGCGCTCCTCTATTTCGTCCTTCGAGAAGTCGGTCGACTTTCGCAGGCCGTAGCTCATGTTGCCTCTGACGGTTCGATGGGGGTACAACGCGTAGTTCTGGAATACCATCGCGATGTCACGGTTCTGTGGCGGCGCCTCTGTCACGTCCACGTCGCCGATGGAGATGGTGCCCTCACTGGGAGTTTCGAGGCCGGCGATCATTCGGAGCGTCGTCGACTTTCCGCTGCCGGAGGGGCCGACGATGACGAGGAACTCGCCCTCATTGATATCGAGGTCGACATCGTCGACGGCGATTATCTCCCCCTCTGGACTGTCGAATCGCTTGATTACGTTGCTGAGTTCTACCCGAGCCATAGAATGGTATTCACGAGTGTATATAATAATTGTTGTGGTGACTGCCGGTAGCTCGGTGGCGGTCACGCCGGCAGAATCCAGCGAAAAAACGGTCGGCGGTTCGGACGGGGGGCATACCGATCGTCGTAGATTGTTTCCGGATAGCGTCGACCCGTGGCCGGCGCTCCCGGTAAATCGCCACGACAGTCGGTATCAGTCGATGCCGCTGTCGGCGGAGATGCCGGCGACGAGATACTTGCTGAGGAAGTACGCGAGTACCAGCACCGGAGCGACCGTGATGATTATCGCGGCGGCCATGTGCGACACCAGCAGGTCACTCGACGTGACGTACGTGGAGACCAACACCGGCATCGTCCGGAGGTCGCCGTCGGTCGTCAGGAGGAACGGGAAGACGAAGTTGTTCCACGAGTAGATGAAGATGAGGATGCCGGTCGCGAAGAATGCCGGCTTGAGATTCGGGACGACGGTGTACAGCAGCGCCTCGATTCGCGTGTCGCCGTCGACCATCGCCGCCTCCTCCAGTTCCTCCGGGAACTCCTCGAAGAAGGAGGTGAGGAACCAGACCGCGAAGGGAATCGCGAAGGTCATGTAGGCGAGCACGACGGTGATTCGGGAGTTGAGGATGCCGATTCGGTCGAAGGCGATGAACATAGAGAGGCTGAACGCGATGGGCGGAACCATGATGGGGAAGAGGAACGCGACTTTGAGTCGGTCCCCGCCGATGTCGTACCGTGCCATCGCGTAGGCCGCGGCACCGCCGAGCACGAGCGCGACGACGGTCGTCACCCCGGCCACGAAGAACGTGTTTCCGAGATAGAGCAGCGCCGGGTCGCGACTGAACATCAACTGGAACGACTCGAGCGTCGGCGTGAAGTTCGTCGCCCCCGGACGGAACGCCAGTTCTTCCGGCTTGAGCGCCGTCCAGACGATCCACAGGAACGGGAACACCGTCAGCACCGACGCGACGACGAGTATCGCGTCGGCGAGCAGTTCCGTCTTCCGCGAGTTGATGAGCGGCGAGTCAGAAGACATCTTCCATCCCCCCGGATCGGTAGACGACGTAGAGCAACGCCAGCAGCATCAGCGTCACCGTGACGGCCTGTGAGGCGGCCGTCGCCATCCCGAAGTCCCTGAAGCCGATTTCGTAGATGATGTAGCTTATCGTCTCCGTGCTGCTCCCGGGTCCGCCAGCCGTCATGGCGAGGACTTTCGGGAACACCTTCGACGCCTCGATGAGCCGAACGAAGACGGCCACCCCGATGACGGGGTACATCATCGGGAGCGTCACGTCGAAGAACATCTCGATGCGCCCCGCGCCGTCGGTTCGCGCGGCTTCGTGAGGTGCTTCCGGCAACCCCTCGAGCCCCGCGAGGAGCAGTATCGTCATAAACGAGGTCCACTCCCAGATGTCCGCGATGATTATCGCAGCCAGCGCGTACGTCGGGTTCGAGAGCCACGCGATGTTGATACCGACCTGTGACAGCAGATGCGGAATGATGCCGATACCGCTCTGGAACATGAACCGGAACATCAGCCCGACGGCGATCCACGTGACGAACATCGGCATCAACAGGACTGGCAGGAAAACCTTGCGGCGCTTGGGACGACCCCACAGCAGGAGCGCCAGCAGGAATCCCAACACCAACTGGACCGAGACGGCCGAGACGATGAAGATACCCGTCGTTGCGAGCGCTGACCGGGCGCGGGCGGACTGGAGGATGTTGTTCCGGTAGTTCTCCAGCCCGATGAACGTCATATCCACCGACGTGACGAGGTTGAAGTCGGTGAGGCTTATCCAGATGAGCGCCAGCAGGGGAAGCACCGTCGCGGCGAGCAGCAGGATGACCGCTGGTGCCGTCAGCGTCCACTCGACCGGGAGTTGCTCCTCTATCCAGCGGAAGGTCCGATGCCGACGCCCGTGTTGTTGTTCTGTTGCCATTGTGAGTCCCCTACTGCTTACGACATCGCGTCCTCGACGGCCGAGATGCCGTCGTCGATGGCGTCCTCGACTGACTTCGATCCGGACAGCGCCGCCGACAACTCGATGCCGTTGGCCCGGTTGGCTTCGAGCGCCCCCGGATACTTCGAGATGGGCTTGCCGCCCGAGATGAGGTCTTGGAGGTTCGACCAGAGGTTCGGGTTCGACTCGATGACCTCCTCGTCGTTTAGCGTGTCGGTACAGACGGGCGAGCCGCCGTTGAGGATGCGCTGTTTCCGGTTCTCGAAGGCGTTGGCCCACTCGATGAACTGCCACGCGGCGTCGATGCGGGCGTCCGAGAGGTTCGACGGGATGCCCAGCGACCACGACCCCACGGCGGGCGAGCCCCCCGGAGTGTCGTACTGGCGAATCGTCCCTGTATCGCCGAGGCTATCCTGCATGTTCCGGTAGAAGATGTTGTAGTTGATGGCGGAGAACCCGTTGCCGGCACCCATGGTCTCGGAGACGGAAGGGAAGCCCCACGACGTCGAGTCCGGCGGGGCGGCGTTCTCGAACAGTTCAAGGTAGTACTTCGTGGCCTGGATGGCCTCCTCGCGGTAATCACCGTACTTGACGTTCCCCTTGGTGTCGATGAAGGTACCACCCAGTCCCTGGAAGAGCCCCAGCCACTGGTCGTTGGCCTTCGTCCCGCGCTGGCCCATCAGCACCGACCCGTACATCTCCTCGTCGGTGTAGTCGGTCATCCACGAGGCCATGTCGACGTACTCCTCGACGGTCTCGGCCGGGCCGAACTCGCTCCCGAACTCCTGCTGATAGGCCTCTTGGTACTCCGAATCCTCGAGGATGTCCTGCCGATACCCGGCCCCGAGCGTCCACTGCCAGAACGGGAGCGTGTAGTTCGTCCCTTCGAAGGTGGCGACGGTGTTCCAGATTTCGTCGATGTACGCGTCCTGACTGACCACGTCGCTGTCCGAGACCCGGTCCCCGATGGGGACGAGCTGCTCCCCTTTGGCGAAGTCACCCACCCAGTAGGTGTCGATGGTCATTACGTCGTAAGAACTGGTCCCGGTCGCGACCTGCGTGGCGGCCTTCTCCTGCACCTGATTGTATCCGAACGTCTCGAAGGTCACGTCGATGCCGGTCTCCTCCGTGAACTGGTCTGTCATCTCCTTGAGGACGAGGTTGTCGGCGACGCCCTCAGCGAGGACAGTTATCTCGTCGACGGAGCCCCCCGAACCCCCGCCGGACGAACCGCCGTCACCGCCGCCACCGCCGTCACCGCCACAGCCGGCGAGGCCGGCGATGCCTGCGGCACCGGCGGCTCTGAGGAACGACCGTCGGTCGAGTCCGCGTCCCCTGAGTGAGGAACGGGTAGTTCCACTGCTGTCGTGCTTACGCTGGTCACTGGCTTTTCTCGTCATGTGTACGTTCCTATCATACCCATGCTAGTATATAAAACTACGTATTAAATCCATATATAATCTGTCTTACATATCTCCCAGGAGCAGAACAGGTGAGAATCGAGTCGTAGAAACACAGCGGCGGGCAAAGGCCCGAACGGAATAGCTGGGGCAGTCGTGCTCGGTCACGCCGAGCGTGAATCGGCTCAGGCGAGTTCGAGTACCGCGTCGATGATGTCTTCGGTGTCCGGCACAACCTCGTCCTCCAGTGGCGGGCTGAACGGCGTGGGCACGTCGTCGACACCGAGACGCTGGACGGGAAAGTCCAGACTGAAGAACGCCTCCTGTGAGATCTCCGTCGCGATGTGCGATTGAGTGCCGTAGCTCAGCGGCGTCTCGTCGACGACGACACAGCGGCCTGTCTTGCGGACGCTCTCGACGATGGTCTCTGTGTCGAGCGGCGAAATCGTTCTGGGGTTGACGACTTCGACGCTGACGCCCTCGTCGGCTAGCTCTTCGGCCGCGGCGAGCGCGTTCCACATCTGGACCTGCGTGGCGACGACGGTGACGTCGCTGCCCTCGCGTTCGACGGCGGCCTTCCCGATGTCCGTGACGTACTCATCGGTGGGCACCTGTCCGGAGCGAGTGTAGTTGTTGCCGTGTTCGAAGACGATGACTGGGTCGTCCGAGCGGACGGCGGCCTTCATCAGACCCTTCGCGTCCTCGGGCGTCGAGATACAGACGACCTTCAGCCCGGGAATCGCGGCCAGCCAGTGGTGGAGCGCCTGCGAGTGCTGGGCGGCCGCCTGTGCGCCCATGTGGTTTTTCGTGCGGATGGTCAGCGGGAGATCGAGTTTCCCGCCGAACATGTACCGCATCTTCGAGACCTGATTGAGCAACTGGTCGCCGGCGACGCCGAGAAAGCCGGCGTACATCACCTCGACGACGGGCCGCATCCCCGTCGCGCTCGCACCCAGACCGCTGCCGACCATCGCAACCTCGCTGATGGGCGTGTTCAGGACGCGGTCGGTCCCGAACTCGTCGTCGAGTCCCTTCAGGACGCTCGACGTCCCGCCGCGGCCGGCGACGTCGATGCCCTGGATGTAGACTCTCTCGTCGCGGTCCATCTCTTCGGCCAGCGTCTGATTGATAGCTTCTCGAACGGTGAGTTCCTCTGTCTCTGTCGTTACTTGGCTCATGCTTGCTCACTCTGGTCGCTGTAAAGCCCCTCGTAGGCCGCCGACGGGTCCGGGAAGGGACTGTCTCGGGCGAACTCGATGGCGTCCTGAATCTCCTGTTCTATCTCCTGTTCTATCTCCTCGAACTCGTCTTCGGACAACACGTCCTCGTCGATGAGTTGCTCCGGATACCGGTCGATGGGGTCTCTGGCTTCCCACTCTTCTTCTTCCTCGTCGGTCTTGTAGAACTGGCTGTCGCCCTCGTGGTGGCCCACGAACCGGTAGGTGAGACACTCGATGAGCGCCGGCCCGCCGCCGTCCCGGGCGTTCTCGATGGCTTCGGCCGCCGCGGCGTACACTGCTTCGACGTCCATTCCGTCGACCTGATACCGGTCGGCCCCGTAGGGTTCGCCGTACAGGGTCAGGTCGTCGTGGGTGACTTCCGGGTGTTGCTCCTCGATGCCGCTCATCTCGCCGTACTTGTTGTTCTCGATGACGCCGACGAGGGGTAGTTCGCGCGTTCCCGCGAAGTTGAACGACTCGTGGAACGCTCCCTGTGACGGGGCGCCGTCGCCGAAGAAGGGGACGGCGACTTGGTCGGTGTCACGCATCTTCGCGGACAGCGCCGCGCCGGCGGCAATGGGAATCCCGCCGGCGACGATGCCGTTGGCGCCGAGCATCCCCGCCGTGACGTCGGCGATGTGCATCGACCCGCCCTTGCCTTCACAGTACCCGGTCTCCCGACCGTACAGTTCGGCGGCCATCTTCTTCGTGTCGAGGCCCCGTGCGATACAGTGGCCGTGGCCGCGGTGGGTACTCGTCAGGTAGTCGTTCTCCTCCAGCGCCTGGCAGACGCCTGTCGCGACGGCTTCCTGCCCGATGTAGAGGTGCAGGAAACCCGGAATCTCCCCGTCTGCGAACTTGTGACGCATCTGCGTCTCGAACTCTCGAATGCGGAGCATTGTGCGCAACATATCGATGCGGACAGCATCGTCTATGTCACGCTGGAGCTCGTCTTGCGAACTCATAGCAGTTCGTAGGAACAGACTCTGGATATATAAACTTAGGTGTTATACGAGGGGGGCGAGAGTTTATTCAAGACTCACAGTACAAGGACTAAACACACCCGGTCAGCAGTGCCCCGACGTGGCTGAAACCGTTTGTGGGGGAGGGCAGGTCGCCGTTGCCATCTCGGTCGAGAGCGGTATCGACTGATTCCCACTGTCGGCTTCTCAGACGACACGTCTCGGCTCCGGGTTCCATCGCCATTTTGATCGTCGGTTGTCGACACCCACGAGGCGAACGCCGAGCAGAAGCGTCGGGATGATAGTTGAAAAATCTGGATTGTCGAACGCAAAGTTATTTCATAATGTTAATTCTATGCATAGCCATGGTCGAGATCTACGACCACAACGACGAACCGGTAACGCACGGTAGAGAAGTCGTCAACGATGGCACTCGACTCCACTACGTGACTGCAGGAAGCGGTGAACCGCTCTTGTTGCTCCACGGGACGCCGAAGACGCATTACTACTGGCACAAACTCGTTCCGCGACTCAGTGAGGAGTTCACGGTCGTCGCGCCAGACCTTCGCGGGTTCGGTGACTCCGACCGGCCGGTGGCAGAGGAAGGGTACGACGTGAAGACCAACGCACAGGATATGGCCGACCTGATGTCCTCGCTTGGGCACGAGGAGTTCCACGTCCACGGCGAGGACAGAGGCGCAGAGTTCGGCTACGGTATCGCTGCGATGTTCCCCGACCGGGTCAAGACACTCTCGTTCGCGGAGATGGTGCTGTCGGGCGAGGGACTGCAAGAGTGGTCCTACCTGACGAAAGAGAACTTGGAGGCGGACGAACCGTGGCTCTGGCACATCAGTTTCTTCTGGCTGGACGACTACCCGGAGATGCTCATCAGTGGGAAGGAACGGGAGTTCTGGTCTCACTGGATGAAAGCCGAGACGTACAATCCCGCGGCAATCAGCGACGAAGCCATCGACGAGTGGATCGCGAAAGCGAAAGAGCCGGGTGGGCTCCGGGGGATTCTCGAAACGTACCGAGCAACCCTGAAGAACGCGGACCAAATTCAGGAACTCAAGCAGGAGAAAATCGACATGCCGATACTCACGATCGGTAGCGAGGAGTTCTTCGGCAACCTCATGAAAGAGCAGATGGAGATTGTCTCGGAGGGCGTCGAGCGCAACGAGGTGTTCGAGCGATGCGGGCACAGCCTCGCCCTGGAGGCCGACGAGCGACTGGCCGACCTGCTAAGCGAGTTCATGACCGGTCGGTGACCGTCGACGGACGGACAGACGACGGGGAGATGCTCGCCAGTAGTATTCAGCGCTAGACGTGCCCGCCGCCGAACGGAATGATGTTGCCCGCCAGATTATCACTAGCACGTCCCGCTAGTGCCTCTATCAGGTACGCCATCTCCTTCATGGTCCCCATGCGGCCGCGCGGGAGTTCGGACTCGAGTTCGTCGCGTGTCCCGGATTCCAGTATCTCTTCGGTGAAGTAGAAGTCGCTCTCGTGGTGCGTCGGCGCGATGCCGTTGACCTGGACGTTGTTCCCGGCGACGTCTTCGTCTTTGCCGACGGATTCTATGAACGTCTTCGCTGCCCCCCGGGCGGTGGAGTACAGGTGCATGTCCATAGGCTGGAGCACAGAGCCACTGACGATGCCCACGATCTTCCCCTCCTGTCGCTCGATCATCTGGGGCAGCACGGCACGCACGAAGCGCACCATGGGCCACGTCATCTCGTCGAGGAACCCCTGGAGGTCCTCGTCGTCGAATGAAGTCGGGTCCGCGACGAGTTCCGAGGCGGGCGAGAATCGCTCCGGGCCGGCGAAGTTTCCGATCAGGATGTCGATCCTGCCGGCGTCGGCCACGATGTCGTCGATCGAGACGTCGTCGTCGGTGTAGTCGTGTTCGTCGGCGATGACGGTCGCCCCGAGGTCGCGGAAGTGCTCGACCAGTGTGGGCCCCATGTGTATGTCGGCGCTGGTGACGAAGACGGTCTTGTCGTCGAAGCTGGTACTCATGCGTCTCCTTGACAACTATGTTCATGGGTACTTCAAGTTTGTGCCCTGTTCGACGATAGACATCCCGCACCCGTCCGTCGAAGCCACTGCGTCGCCCGCCGTTGGTCGCCGGCCAGTCCCGGGTGAGCCACGCCACCGCGTCGGCGTAGGCGGTCCGGTGCCGAGCTTCTGGTGTCCGAGGCGGCACTCGGTCAAGCGGTCGATATCGAGGAGTTGAACGCCGTAGTCTCCGAAGACCTCACGACACTCGCATCGGGTTCCGCGCCGACGAACCCCGCTCGCTCTACGGGAGGGCAACGGGGAGTGGATACGACCCAACGTCCGAGACACGGGGTTCCGCTTTCAGACGGGCGATGGCGACCTGTGCCCTTGACGATGCAAAATCATTAATATCTACTGGGATGATTTCAGACACATGCCAACGCCTAACGACTATCTTCTGGGTGTCGACATCGGCACATCCGGATCGACGGGTATCATCATCAGTACTGACCTAGAGGTGGTCGAGTCGGTTTCAGTCGAGCACGACGTCTCTAACCCTCGGCCGGGCTGGGTCGAACACGATGCCGACGACGTCTGGTGGCACGACTTCGCGGAGATTACGCGACGACTGTTCGAGCGCTCGACCGTCTCCCCGGAGGACATCGCGGGCGTCGGCGTGAGTGCCCTGCACGCGGCGATGGTCCCCCTCGACGAGACGGGGTCGCCGCTCCGCCCGGCTATCCTGTACGGCGTCGATACCCGCTCGGGCGAGGAGATAGACCTGCTCAACGAGCGAATCGGCGAGGAGCGCATCTACCAGACATGCGGCAACGCCCTCACTTTCCAGTCCGTCGGACCGAAGATACTCTGGTACAAGCGGAACGAACCCGAGCGGTTCGAACGGACGGAAACCATCGTCGACGCGACGGGATACGTCGTCTCGAAGTTGACCGGCGAGTACACGATGGACAACGCCATCGCCGCCTTCTTCCACCCGCTGTACGACCCCGCCGAACTCACGTGGTCCGACGAGATGCTCGCGGAACTCGGACTCGACCGGGACCTGTTTCCGGAGCCGCAGTGGTCGACCGAACGTGCGGGGACCGTCACGGAGGCGGCCGCGGCGGAGACGGGTCTGGCTGAGGGGACGCCGGTCATCGTCGGCACCGGCGACGCACTGGCGTCGCAAATTAGCGTCGGGGCGGTCGACCCCGGCGACGCGATATTCATGTACGGGACGACCGGCGTCATCTACACCACGCTGGCCGAACAGCGGTCGACCCCCGAACTGTGGTCGTTCCCGCACTGCCTCGAAGGGAAGTACGCCATCGCTGGCGGGATGGCCACGTCCGGGGCTATCGTCCGGTGGTTCAGAGACGAGTTCGGCGGCGAGGCCGTCATCGGCGAGGGGACCGGCAAGGAGAGCTACGACCGTCTCAATCGGCGAGCGGCCGAACTGGACCCGGGGTCGGACGGCCTCGTGGTCCTGCCGTACTTCAGCGGGGAGCGAACCCCCATCAACGACGACTCTGCACGGGGAACCATCGCGGGACTGACCCTGTCACACACCAAGGACCACGTCTACCGGGCCATCCTCGAAGGCGTCGGCTACGGGTTCAGACACCACCTCGAAACGATGGAAGGAGCGAACGTCCCCATCGACCGCGTCCTCGCCATCGGCGGCGGGGCACAGAGCGACCTCTGGCGGCAAATCGTCAGCGACGTGACTGGGGTCGCACAGCGGTACGTCGCCAACCCCGTCGGGTCGCCACTCGGCGGGGCCTACCTCGCGGGGCTGGGGACCGACGTGTTCGACGGACTCGCTCCCCTCACGGAGTCCACGACCATCGAGCAGACGACGGAGCCGAATCCCGAGGCGGCGGCGACCTACGACGATTACTACGAGGTGTATCGCGACCTCTACCCGGCCATGGAGGAGGAGATGCACCGACTGGCCGCTCTCGGGAGCGAGTGAGGCGGGGTACGAAACCTTATTAGACTGGCTGTCATCGGTACGACCCGTATGAGCAGACTGTCAACACAGCTCTCGGCACTCGAAGCGTCCGGCGAGCCGGTTTCGGTCGGCATCGTCGGCGTCGGCCGGATGGGGCGGAGCATCGCCATCGGGTCCGAGGAGATGAACGGCATCGAGGTCACGGCTATCGCCGACATCCGACTCGAACTGGCGACCGACACGTTCGACGCGATGGGGCACGGCGGTAGCGTGACCGTCGTGGAATCGGTCGCGGAGGGCGAAGCGGCGCTGGCGGACGGTGACCGCGTCGTCACGCAGGACGCGCTCCACCCGCCACAGATGGACGGCGTCGACGTGGTCATCGCCGCGACGGGCGTCCCGCACATCGGCGCACAGGTCGCCACTCGCGCCATCTTCAACGGGACCCACGTGGTGATGCTGACCGACGAGACGGACGCCGTCGTCGGTCCGTACCTGAGCGAGATGGCCGCACAGGCCGGCGTCGTCTACAGCGGGGCCGCGGGCGACGAACCCGGTTCGATAATGGAACTGTACGACTTCGCGGACTCGCTCGGGTTCGACGTCGTCGCGGCGGGGAAGGGCAAGAACAACCCGCTCAACAGGACAGCCACCCCGGAGTCACTCGAAGCGGAGGCCGAGGAGAAGAACCTGAACCCGGAGATATACACTGCGTTCGTCGACGGCACGAACTCCATGCTGGAGATGACGATGGTTGCCAACGCGACCGGACTCGGCGTCGACCGGCGGGGGATGCACGGCCCCGAAGTACCGGACGTCGCCTCGCTGGCCGACGTGTTCGACAGCGGCGGCGACGAGGGCATCCTCTCGCGCGACGGCGTGGTCGACTTCGCGCTAGGTGGGGACGTCGCCCCCGGCGTGTTCCTCGTCGTGACGACCGACAGCGAGACGATTCGGGAGGACCTCGACTACCTCAAGATGGGGAGCGGCCCCAACTATGTCCTCCACCGGAGCTACCACATCCCGACCATCGAACCCCTGTTGACCGCGGCGCGGGCCGTCCTGTTCGGCGACGCGCACCTCGTCCCGCAGGCGCCGGTCGTCGACACCGTCGCGGTCGCCAAGCAGGACCTCTCGCCCGGCGACGAGATAGACGGCATCGGCGGCCACACGGTGTACGGACTGGCGGAGAACGGCGACGTAGTCCAGTCGGAGAACCTCGTCCCCATCAGCCTCATCGAGGGGGCGACGGTCGAGTCGGCTGTCGAGGCGGGCGAAGCCATCACCTACGACGACGTGGAACTGGTCGACAGCGAACTGTTGCACCTGCGGAAACTGCAGGACTCGTACTTCTGACGACGGTCTCGGCGCGGCCGCGCCGTTCTCAGGGTTCGACGAGAATCTTCACGTGCCCGCTCTCACGGTCCGTGAGTTGTTCGAACCCCCCGTCGACGATGTCGTCGAGACCGACACGGCCGGTGACGAGCGGTTCGGGGTCCATCTGCCCGGTCGCGAGGAGTCGGACGACCGTTCGGTAGTCCCGGTCCCCCAGCGGTCCCGACTGATAGGCGAAGACCCCGTCGAGCGTCCGTTCGCCGTGGACGACCGGATTCGGGTCGAACTCGACGGGTTCCTCGAACAGGCTGATGACCGTCACCGAGCCGTCGCGGGTGGTACACTGCACGGCCTGATCGAGCGAGTTCCCCGCACCCGCCACCTCGAAGGCCACGTCGACGCCGTCGTCGGTCTTCGAGCGGACGAACTCGACCGGGTCCGTCTCGTTGGGGTCGACGACCTCGTCAGCGCCGATTTCGCTGGCCAGTTCCCGTCGACTATCACGCGACGCGGACGCGAACAGTCGGCCCGCGCCCATGGCCTTCGCGGCCAACGCTGTCGCCAGTCCGATTGGGCCACACCCGATGACGGCCACGTCGTCGCCCAATTCCATGTCCGACTCCCTGACAGCGTGGACGCCGACGGCCAGCGGTTCGACGAGCGCCGTGTACTCGGCGGGGACGCTGTCCGGGACGGCGACGACGTGGGACTGGTTGACCACGGTGTTCTCGGCGAACCCGCCACCGCCGCCGGAGAGACCGATAGTCCCGATGTTCGTACAGACGTTGTACTTCCCCTCCTTGCAGTACCGGCAGTCCCCACACGTGAGTATCGGATTGATCGCCACGAGGTCATCCTGTTCGATACGGTCGACTTCGTCCCCGACTTCCACGACGGTGCCGCCGAACTCGTGACCGAACCGTATCGGGACTTCTTCGCCCGTAATTGGATGCGGGCCGTCGCCCGGCGTGTCGATGGGGCCGGCGACGTACTCGTGGAGGTCAGTCCCACAGATACCGCAGGCGGCGACGTCGACTCGAACGTCTGTCGACCCGACCGCTTGCTGTGCTACGTCTTCGACTCGCACGTCTTCCTGTCCGTAGTACACTGCTGCGCGCATGCGTACCGAGAACGTACAGTGTGCCACATCATAAAGGGATACCCCGGACCTGCGGCCGGGGCTGTCAGCGTTCGCGGTCGGCGCGTGCGCGTGCCGCCTCGACAGAGGCGTCGTCACGGTGGAGCGCCTCGACGAACAGTTCGCCCGCTCTGTACGAGGAGCGAACGAGCGGACCGCTCGCGCAATAGTGGAAGCCCAGTTCCTCCTCGGCGACCCGCCGCCACGTCTCGAAGGCGTCGGGGTGGACGTACTCCGAGACCTCCAGATGGGACCGGGAGGGCTGGAGGTACTGGCCCAGCGTCACCACGTCGACGCCGACCTGCCGCAAATCCGAGAGCGTCTGGTACACCTCGTGGGCGTACTCACCGACGCCGAGCATCAGTGATGTCTTGGCGTAGCAGTCGTCGGTCGTCGCAATCTGCCGGAGAACACAGAGCGACTGTTCGTACCCGGCCCGGCGGTCACGCACGGGCCACTGGAGTCGCTCGACTGTCTCGACGTTGTGAGCGACGACGTCGGGACCCGCGTCGAGAACTCGCCGTACGAGCCGTTCGTCTCCCCGAAAGTCCGGTATCAGACACTCGACGAGGATAGATTGGTCCCGGCGTTTTATCTCCCGGACCGTCTGTGCGAAGTGGGATGCGCCCTGGTCGGGCAGGTCGTCGCGGTCGACGGAAGTGAGGACGACGTAGTCGAGTCCGATGTCGGCGACCGCCGACGCGACGTCCTTTGGTTCGTCGGGGTCCAACGGGTCCATGCCGCCGGTCTCGACGTCACAGAAGTTACAGCCCCGCGAACAGCGGTCGCCCATGAGCATGAACGTCGCCGTCCCCGGGCCGTCCCGACCGCTCCAGCACTCCCCGAGGTTCGGGCAGTTGGCCTCCTCACAGACCGTGTTGAGACCGTGGTCGTCGAGCGTCTGGCGAATCTCGGCGAACCGACGGCCGCTGGGTCGGCCGACCGAGAGCCACCGCGGTTTGCCCGTGTGCGAACTCATTCCGAGAGGACGGCTATCAGTTCGCCGAGGACGTCGGCGGCGAACTGGTCGGCGAGCCACTTCGCGTCGGTGAGACGTTGCACGGCGTCGTCGAGGAAGCGGGCGGCGTCGGCGCCGTTGACGACGCGGTGGTCGAACGAGAGGCTGAGCGTCATCGTCCCGTCGTCCCGTATCCGACCGACGCCGAGGATGGCCACCTCGGGCGGGTTGATGATTGGGTCGAAGCTGTCGATGCCGAACATGCCGAGGTTGGTAATCGTGAAGGTCCCGCCTTCCATGTCCGACATCTCGAAGTTCCCGGACAGCGCCCGCTCGGTTCGCTCCCCTCTAACCGTCGATACCTCTTCGACGCTCTTCTCGGTCACCGACGGGACGACCGGTGTGACGAGGCCGTCCTCTACGTCCACCGCGACGCCGACGTTGACCTCCTCCACGAGTTTGTGCTCCCCGTCCTCGTACAGCGCGTTGAACGACGGCTCGGACGCGAGTTGCGCGCCGACGCCGGCGATGAGCAGGTCGGTGAGCGAGACGTCGACACCCGCTCGGTCGGCGGCCGCCGCGACGTTCTGCATCGCCGACGCGTCGAACGACCGGTTCAACGTCACGTGCGGTGCGCGCTGGTAGCTCTGGCTCATCCGGTCGCCGACGGTCTGTTGCATCCCCGAGAGCGAACGGGTTTCGCTGACGGTCCGAACGGCAGTCCCCATGTCGGGTTGCGCCGGGCTTTCGTAATCTGCCACGTCGTCCTCGGTGACGACGCCCTGCGGGCCGGTTCCCTCGACCGCAGACAGGTCGATTCCCCGCTCACTGGCGAGTTGTTTCGCGCCAGGCGTCGCGCGCACCTCGGCGGCCGACTGCTCGTCCGACTCACTCTCCTCGGCGTCGTGTTGCTCGACGTCGTCCTCGGTGACGACGCCCTGCGGGCCGGTCCCCTCGACCGTGCTCAGGTCCACGTCGCGTTCACCCGCCAGCCGCTTCGCACCCGGCGTCGCACGCACGTCCGCACTCGCGGTCTTGGCTTCGGTGGCCTCAGAGGACGCCGTGTTCGCTCGCTCTTCGACGTCTGTCTCCGTAACCGTTCCTTGCGGTCCGGTTCCCTCGACCTCGGCCAAATCGACGTCGTGGTCGTTCGCCAGTTCTCGCGCGCCCGGCGTGGCACGAATCACCTCGGTCGACTGTTCACCCGTCCCGGAGGACGCCCCGTCAGTTCCTTTCGTCTCCGTACCGCCTGTACGCTGAGATGGTGCGGCTTCCTCGGACGCCGAGTCGTCGCCCCCTGCCTCGTCGATTTCGTCGCGCAGGTCGGAGATGTCCTCGTCGGGAGCGCCGAAGATGCCGATAGGTGCGCCCGGTTCCACGACGCCGCCCTCCGCGACGACGATTTCACGGACGACGCCGTCTGCGCGTGCTTCGACGTCGTTGGCGGCCTTCTCGGATTCCACGACGGCGATGACCTCGCCCTCCTCGACTGTCTCGCCGGCGTCGACTTCCCAAGCGACTACCTCGCCTTCTTCCATCTCTAGCCCCATCTGGGGCATCTTGATGAGATAGCTCATACTCCGAGAATGGAGACGATGGTATTAAATAGTATGGTTCTACCCACGACGAAATCAAATCGAACGTACACGCGCTATCTCTCCTTCGCTTTCAGAAAGGAGAACAGATGTTCTGATGGACAGAACAATATGTCGCCACCCTCTTCGGAAGATAACAAATGTACGAGCGTTATTTGGCGAGTCTCGCTCGCCGTCAGGAGTTCTGGATGTGCAGTTCGATGACGTTCGTGGCGCTTCTGACGGTGTCGGGAACCTCTTTGTAGAACTCGTCGTCGCTCATTCGGGTCACGGGGACCGAGATGCTGACTGCGCCCAGCACTTCCTGTTCTTCGGTGAGTATCGGCGTGCCGATACACCGGAGGCCGTTGATGTGTTCCTCGTCGTCGACGGCGAACCCGCGGTCACGGACCATCTCTAGGTGGTCCATGAGTTCGTCTCGGTCGGTGATGCTCTGGTCCGTCTTCGCGGGCAATCCGTGCCGGTCGAGAATCTCGTCTACGCGTTCGGAGTCTAGGTGTGCGAGTATCGCCTTCCCGGAGGCTGTGAGGTGGAGCGACCGCCTGACGCCCGGGTAGATGTCGAGGTTGACCGCGTTGTCGCCCTTCTCACAGAGGAGGTAGACGCCGCGTCCGTACTCCTCGACGACCAGATTCGCCAGTTCACCCGTCTGCTCGGCGAGGCGCTCGATTTCGGGGACCGCGATGTCGTACAGCGGTTGTTGACTGCGTGCACGGCCGCCGAACTCCAGCAACCGGAGCCCGAGGGTGTACTCGTTCTCTTTCTGTACGACCAGTTCCTCGTCTTTCAGGGTACTCAGGTGGTTGTGGACGGTACTCTTGTTCATGCCCGTCACCGACGCGAGTTCCGTCACGCCCGCGCTCCCCAGTTCGTGGAGGACGCCGAGGATTCGAATCGTCTTCTGACTCGTCCTGACGGGGTGTTTCGGTTCGTTGGTCATACTGGCCCTTTCGCACCGAAGGTGAAAAAACTTGTTCTCTATGTCAGAATGGGTATTCTCTATCCTATTAGAGATATACGGGCAAATATCTCGAACCTACCGACGAGATAGGTCCTATTCGAGGAAGTACGACCGATTTACGAGCGTTCTAGAGAACGAAACGGGATGCGATAGCGTCAGGCGATACCGTCGACTGCCGGCGGGACGAAAATCCGGGTGGCTCCGGAAGCGGATGCCGCAGGTCTCAGAAGACGTCTACAACCGCTCGTCAGCGTAGTCGCTCATCTCGACGTAGATGAGTCCCTCTCGCTGAGCGTACGCTTTCGCCGCGGACGGTGAGAGCGCACCGCCAGTCTCCCCGTCCAGCATCTCGCAGACGACGGCGACTGGCGGCCTGTTCGCCGCCTCGGCCAACGCGACAGAGAACTCCGTGTGGCCCCGCCGGTCGGCTAGCAGATTCGGGGCTGCGCGGAGTAACTGTACGTGTCCCGGCGCCCGGAACTGCTCGGCGAACGTCTCTACCGATGGTTCGGCGGCGAGCGACCCGAGCGTTCGAATCGTCAGCGCGCGGTCGTCGTCGGTGATGCCGGTGAACGTCTCGCGGTGGTTCACCGTGATGGAAGCCGCCGAGCGCTCGTCGTATTCCAGTTCGGCATCGCCGGCGGCCGGATGTTCCAGTACGTTCCCCAGAAACGGCAGGTCGAGGGTGTCCGCGACGGGGTCTGCGAGCGCGACGCAGACTAGCCCGCCGGCGTCGTTTCGCATTCGCGCGACGTCCCCGTGGGTCACGTCGCCGGCGGGGTATACGAGGTCGACCTCACCTTCGCGGTCGGCGGCATCGTGGACGAGGACCGGACACCCGTCACCGAAGGCCTCGATAGCGCTGTCGAGTCTGTCGGTCTCCCGTGCGGATTCGTCAGTCATGGGCCACCGAGGGTCGATACGCTGTTCTCTGTGAGTCTCCGCTGTGCGACACGGGACACCGTACGTGGAATCCTGTTAAATGCTTACCGGAAAGCGGGTGCATCTCACATCTGAGATGGGGCGGCGCGGTCGACGGCTGTTCGCCTCGGCCAGTAGCGACCGCGTATCGTCGAGCGCTACGTTGATGCCGCCGGAGCAGGTATTCGTACACGCATGCGAGCCTATCGCGGTCGGACGTCGACCCTCGACGCCGACAGACGAGTGCTGGATGCGATGTTCGAATCCGTCGCGCAACGGTGCGAGGCGGCCGTTCGCGTGTGGACGCCGCGTCGGCACGTCGCGTTCGGGCGGCGGGATGCGGCCGAGCGACGCTACGAGACGGCCCGCCGAACCGCGCGTCGAGCGGGGTTCCGGCCCGTCGAGCGGCTGGTCGGCGGGCGGGCAGTGGCCTACACCGGGACGACGATTGCGTTCGCCCGGTGTGTCCCTATCGAGAGCCAGCGACGGGGCCTCGACGAGCGATACGACTCGATGGTCGCGGACGTGCAATCGGCCCTACGGGGCCTCGGCGTCGACGCCCGGCGCGGCGAACCCGACGCGTCGTTCTGTCCCGGCGCGCACTCGCTGCGAACCGCCGGCAAACTCGTCGGCATCGCACAGCGCGTGCGGAGCGACGCGGCGCTCGTCTCGGGTATCGCCGTCGTCGACGGCCGTGACGCGATTGCGGACGTTCTGACGGAAATTTACGACGTCTTGGGCGTACCGTTCGACCCGGAGTCGGTCGGCAGTATCGTCCAGTCGGGCGGCCCGAGCGACCCCGGCGTCGTCGTCAGCGCACTCGAAGACGCTCTCGTCGGCGGTGAACCGCGCTCGGTCGTCGGCGTGGACTCGGTCGGATAGATTGCCGGCGGCGCCGTCTCCGGCAATCTGCTCCGAACGTTATCCTCGGAAGTACCGCTGTCTCTCAAAACTGACTTATTGCTCGTTCCGCTACTACCACTCGATAGATGAGCGAGATAGCCGCTGTCGTCTTCGACATGGACGGCGTGCTGGTCGACTCTGAACCGCATTGGCAGCGATACTGGACGGAGGAGGTGTTCACCGAGACGGTGGACGGAACGCCGACCCTCACCGAGGTCACCGGCCGTAGCTTCCGTGAGAACCTCAGAGCCATCGAGCAGACGTACGGACTGCACGGTACCTACGAGGAGTTCGAGGCGGCGACCGAAGCGTTCGCCGAAGAGATGTATCGGAACGATGTCACGGTGACCGATGGGATGCCCGCGCTCTTCGAAGCGATACGCGACGCTGGGCTGTCGGTGGGTATCGCCTCCTCGTCGCTGCGACCGTGGATTGAACGCGTCGTCGAAGGCTCGACGCTCGGTCCGGTCGACGCGCTGGTCAGCGCCGACGACATCGACGACCCCGGTAAGCCCGAACCGTACATCTACCGACACGCCGCCGAGCGGTTGGGCGTCGAGACGGCCGACTGTCTCGTCGTTGAAGACTCCGAAAACGGTGTCGAGGCGGCCAGCAGAGCCGGTGCGACCGTCGTCCGGTACTGCTGTGACCACGCTGTAACTCCGCTCCCGCGCGCAGACACGACGGCGGAGTCCATCGACGAACTGGGCGCGTGTATCGCAGAGCGCCACGCTGGAACTCTCTCTTTGTGAGTGATAGCACCGATGCGTGTATGCGTGCCAGATAGAGAGAAATATAAAAAATATGTGGCCATATCTATAACAATAGTAGCAAAATTCCGTATATATAGTTATAGTATGCCTATTTGAACTAGAATAGTGTATCTGGATAGGTATTGGGTGTCAAAACCACTCTCTCGACATACTTCGGTGAACTAGGTCCGAATATATGTAGAAATCGTCCAAGTTAACTCTCGAGATACGTCGAAGTGGTGTTCGAAGAGTAGAACGGGGGTCCACGCGAAGGCCCCGGGCTCGACTCCGAAGAAACTCACGTTCGTCACATCCACACCTATTTCCTCTTGGCTATCCAACAAAAACCTTGGAGGAACCAGTATGGCTCCAGACAGGCGGACAGTACTCCAATTGATTGGCGGCGCGGTGGCCGGGGCACTCGCAGGGTGTGCCAGCGGTGGCGCCGGGAACGCATCCGTCGAAGACACGACCGAGGTTACGATGGTTGACAGCCAGTTTGACCCGCGGAACATCCACGTTGGTGCGGGCGCGACAGTCACGTGGACGAACGAGGACGGCGACGCCCACACCGTGACCAGTGCGTCGGACAACTGGGACGCCGATGTGGAGGTGCCGGGTGGCGAGACGGCGACGCATACGTTCGAGAACGACGGGGTGTACGACGTGTTCTGTCGGTTCCACGGCAGTTCGGACCTGACTGGCATGAGCCTGAAGATTGGCGTCGGCGAAGGAACCATCGAGCAACCACTTGGAGGCGGTGGCGGTGGCGACGTCGGTGGTGGGTACTGACACCAGCACGGTGTGATTTTCCGGCACGCCGCTGTGAGCGAATACTTTTGTCAGTGTAGTGCTAACACTGAACGATGGCGACCGAACCCACAGCGACCGACTATCGGGTCGCCGTCTCAGTCGCTGACCCCGACCACGTCGGGCAGTTGATGCGGACGGCCCTCGACGTCGCCCGCGACCGCGACGGAGACGTCTTCGTCGTCAGCGTGGTGGCTGGGTCGCGGTCGTCGCCGTTTCAGGTGTTC
The DNA here is from genome assembly GCF_056934455.1 of Haloarcula sp. H-hyl6. Classification (NCBI taxonomy): domain Archaea; kingdom Methanobacteriati; phylum Methanobacteriota; class Halobacteria; order Halobacteriales; family Haloarculaceae; genus Haloarcula; species Haloarcula sp. H-hyl6. The sequence goes on along the minus strand of NZ_JBRIIK010000001.1, from coordinate 1,982,411 downwards.
CGCGACGAGGTCATCAAAGAGGAGTTCGGCGGGGACCGCCGCGAGTTACTCGACCGTGCCATAGACGCGGCCGAGGGAACCGGCGTCGCCGTGGACGGGCGCCTCGTCGTCGCAGACAGCGTCGCCAGCGGCATCGTCACGGCCGCGACGGACTGTGACGCCGACGCGATATTGATGGGCTGGCACGCGCGCCGCCACAGCGACATCCTGATGGGACACATCGTCGACGACGTGGTGGCCGCGGCCCCCTGTGACGTCCTCGTCGAGAAGATAGGGCCGACGGCGAACGGCGTCGAGTCGATTCTCTTGCCGGCCGGACCCGGGACCCACACGAGGCTCGCGGCGGGGGTGAGCCGTGCCATCGCCCGCGCGAACGACGCCCGTGTCGACGTAGTCAGGGTGGTGGCGCCCGGTGCGTCCGACGAGACGCGAGCGGAAGCCGAGAAACTCACCAGCGACGCCGCCGAGGGGGTCGGAAACGTTCCGACGACGACGAGCGTCATAGAGGGCGACGACGTCGTCGAGACGCTGGTCGCGGCCGCCGAGGAGCGAGACGTGACCGTCATCGGCGGCGGAGGCGGCGGTCGGTTTCGCCGGGTCGTCGTCGGGTCGACCGCTCGTGCAGTCGGTCAGCGCGCCGAGACGACGGTCATCGTCGCCACGCGCCCACAGGAGACGCGGTCGTGGCTCGCTCGCCGGCTTCCGTGATTTCGAGTGGGTTCGGGACCCTGTCTAAGTGGGCGTACAGCGTCGGCATCTCGGCAGTGTCGAACCCGATAGCTTTCGTCGCGACCACGGTATCGTCGTCGAGGCCAGATTCACGCGGGTCTTCGACTGACCAGCACCGACGTCCGTCCTATCCTCGGGAACACCCACGCCGGTATCGGCGAGTGTCGGATACACGCGCACTATCGACCTTCATCCGTCCGTCTCGACGTAGAGGCCCAGTGCCATCACCAGCGACCCGACGGTGGCGACGCCGCCGGTCAGCGCGAGCGACGTCTGTGTCACCTCGGGGAAGCGTTCGGCGAAGACGACGAAGACGCGGACGTCGAGGGCCACCACGGCGATAGCGCCCACGAGGTCGAAGGCGAGGTCGAAGGCCGTGTCACGCCAGCCGTAGTGGACCAACACGGGTTCGATACCGTAGCGTTCGCCGACGGCCCGCGCGACCAGTTCGACCAGTTCCCAGAAGACACCGAGGACGAACGTGTAGAGGACCGCCACGACCGCGACGGCGGCCGGCGAGAGCGTCAGCGTCGCGTCCGCGGCGACGGCCACGAGGAGGCCGGCGTACAGCAGTGCGGTGACCAGCGCGGCGGAGACGGTGTGCGTGAGATGGTCCCACCACCAGACGGACTCGTAGGGCCCCAGCATCCCTATCGAGTGCAGGAGGCCGGCGACGGTGACCCACAGGGGGAGCGCCGGCGTGTGGACGACCAGCCACGGTGACTGGAAACCGCCGGTGAGGACGACGGAGAGCAGGGCGACGGCCAGCGACACCAGCGCGTTCACTATCGCGGCGCCGTTGCGCTGGTGCGCGGCGACGACCAGCGTGAGCGCCAGCGCCGTCAAGAGGACGGCCAGCACGCCGTTCGATAGCCCTGCCATCGGTCCAAAATCCCCTTACGGGAGTTCGACGCCGGGCCGGCATGACTCTTTGGCCCGACGAGCGGCGACACCCGCGGTCAGAGAGTGGTCGGGGGCACGGCTGTCCTCACCCCGAGGGCGTCTGTTCGACGGCGTCGGAGTGGGACTGCAAGTACCGCTCGGGGACTCGCGTGAGCAGGCGCTGCGGAAGCACTGGAAGGAGGGCGCCGACCAGTACCTCGACGAGCGTCGGGAAGACGCGTCGGAAGGTGGCGTAGACGACTGCCACGCCGAGGCTGGCGGCGACGAGGCCCTCCAGCAGGCCCTCCACGCTCAGCAAGAGCGGGACCGCGAGCGCCGTCGAGAGCAGGAGGTCGCCCGGCGACCCGTCGTAGCGGACCCAGCGACGGGGTGCGAGCCACCGGCCGTTGTAGTGGTCGTACACCGCGCGGTCGGACGTCGCCTCCCACGGCCGCAGTTCGAGGCCGCCACCGAATACGTCGGCGACGCTGTGGGCGGCCGCGCCGAGGAGGAAGACGGCGGCCCCGACGGTCGCGGCCGACGGGAGCAGCGCTGCGAGGACGAGCGTCCCCGAGGCGAGGCCGGCGTAGTACACCGGATAGTGGAGGGTGCGCCGGTGGCCGGCGTACAGGTCGAGGTCGGGGAGGACGCCGCCGAGCAAACCCGCGACGAGGGCCACGCCGGCGAACTCCGGGACTGTATATCCCACTGCGAGGCCCAGAAGCATCCCGGCCAGCGCGTGGGTCGGCAGCATCATCGGGTTGTTCCATACACGACAGAATCGTTTGAACCTGTCGGTAGTCTCGGTAACACTGCTCAGACCGGTGTTTCCGTCGAAGCAGCGGCCGGCAGAGAGTCGACTGGACTGCTACCGCTCTGTCTCTCTGTCGTCGAGAAACGCCCGCGTCGACCCGGCGACTTCGGACCGAAATTCGCCCACGTCGACGTCGCTCTGCCCGTGGGTGAGGCGCGGGTGTGCCTCGCGGAGGATGGCCTCCAAGACCCGGTCGTAGAGCGCCTCGAAGGTCACCGGCCGGCCCCGTTCTTCGAGTGTCGCCGCGACCGTCTCGAACCGGTTACGGGTCGCGTATCGGTCCGCCAGTTCCGCGGCCGACGCGTCCACCGGAGCAACCTCGTCGCGCGTTCGAACGTCCGGGTGGAGTATCGTCGCTCGCTGGCCGCGCTTGTTGCGAACGACGAGGCCCTCGGCGGGGCCGTCGTACCACGCCGACTCGGGGACGGCGTAGGATTCGGGGTCGAAGTACTTCGCCTGCACTTCCCGCTCGAAGGCGTTCACCGGGTGGAGGCCGAGGCGGTCGAATATCTGTTCGGCGGCGTCGGGCGGCCGGAACGTCTCGCGACTGGCCGACCAGACGTCGAAGCCGAGAAACGAGGGCGTCCGGTCCCAGTCGTAGGGGAGTGTGTGCCGGTGCATCGCCTCGCCGAAGAAGACGACGCTCTCGACGTCGCCGACGGCGCTCCGAAGCGCCTCACGGTCGAGGGTCTCTCGGACGTGGCGAACGGCGTGCTGGTACGGGGCCGGGACGTCCTCGGGGTCGTCGTACACCCGGTCACGGTCGCCGAAGCGAAGGAGTCCCGACTCCTGCAACTGGAACCGCAGGAGGGCTCCGTCGACCTTCTCGAGGAGCCACAGGTGGCCGCTGTCGAACAGTCCGTCGGGCGCGTTCTCGACACGGGGTATCTGCGGGTACTGTTTCATGGATGGTGGGTATCACGCGAGACGGCCTGCACAGTTCGTGTGGCCCCTACGAAGCGCTTCGTTATAAGAGCGGTAACCGTCCTGTGGGCCTGCTATCGCCACTCAGAACAGAACTTCGCTTTTCGCCCGCTTAATGCGGTATTGTCCATACCGTGGCGCTCGGGCGGCGACGCCGAAGCGGTGACTGAGAGAAGTAGGCCGGTGATAACTAAGCCCGCCATCACTCTGTGACCGTCCGATGAGTACGGACACAGACGTCGAGGCCGTCGCGGACCACTGCGGGACCGTTCTGGACGCCGTCTCGGGGGCGGTCATCGCCGAGCGAGAGACGCTCGAAACCGTCCTCTCGGGCTTTCTCGCTCGCGGGCACGTCCTGCTCGAAGACGTGCCGGGGACCGGCAAGACACTCACCGCGCGGTCGCTCGCGGACGCGCTGGGACTCCAGTTCTCGCGCATCCAGTTCACGCCTGACCTCCTGCCGGCGGACGTCACGGGCACGTACGTCTTCAACGAGAAGTCACAGGAGTTCGAGTTCCGCGGCGGCCCCATCTTCGGCAACGTCGTCCTCGCCGACGAGATAAACCGGGCCTCGCCGAAGACACAAGCCGCCCTACTGGAGGCGATGGCGGAGGGGCAGGTCACCATCGACGGTGAGACCCACGCGCTGCCGGAGCCGTTCTTCGTCATCGCCACGCAGAACCCCATCGAGCAGGACGGCACCTTCCCCTTGCCGGAGGCACAGGTCGACCGCTTCGTCGTGAAGACGAGTCTGGGCTACCCCGACGAGGAGGGTGAACTGGAGATTATCGACCGGCGGGCGGCCCGCACGGACCGGACGCCGACGGTGAGCGAGGCCGTCTCGATGGCGCCCGCGGAACTCCGACAGGCCCCCGAGTCCGTCCACGTCGAGCGGGAAGTCCGACGGTACGTGGTTCGGCTGGCGCGAGCGACGCGCGAGGACAGCCGGGTCGAGACGGGCGTCTCGCCGCGAGCGACCCAGCGACTGTTCGAGTCGGCCAGAGCCCTCGCGGTGGTCCGCGGCCGAGACTACGTCACGCCCGACCACGTGGCCCGCATCGCGCCCGCGGTGCTCTCACACCGACTCGTCCTGACGCCCGACGCCAGAGTCGACGACGTGCAGAAGCGAGCGGTCGTCGAAGAGTTGCTGGACGACGTCGAGGTACCGACGGTCACCTATACAGCAGAGCCATCAGAGTGACGGCGGCGGCCAGTAAGAGCGCCAGCGCGCCCAGCGGAATCCCGCTGGTGCCGGTGCCGTAGAGGACCACCGCCGCGCCGACGAGGACGGCCCCGTATCCCCCGCTCGCGCCGGCGTGGACGAGTTCGACGGGCCACGAGCGGGCGTCGGCCCGCAACTGCTCGCCGAGGCTGACGGCGTGTTCGCCGAGGTCCCACGCGACGATAGCGGCGGCCGTCGCCGCGAGCAACGCGGCGGGTTCCGCCCGCTCGAAGATGCCGGTGAGGACGACGCCGACGACGAGGGCGGCCAGTCCCGCAGAGACGAACCGCCGCGCGAGTCGCGGGCGGACCGGTCGGACGCCGAGGCCCAGAAAGACGACGCCCACGAGTCCCGGGACGAGTTCCGCCTGCGCGCCGAACGCGCTGACCGCGCTGAGGGCGTGTCCGAGCGACGCGAGGACGACCACGGCGCCGGCGACGACGACGACGCGGCCGAGGAGCGGGGGGTAGGCTATCTCGTCGAAGAGCGTGTCCCGGTCGCCGAAGACGAGGAGCGCGACGCCCGCGACCGTCCCGAAGACGGCGAGTCGCTGCTCCGGGCCGGTGGCGAGGAGCGCCGTCGAGAGGCCGGCGCCGAGGATAGCCAACGCGCTCCCGACCGGCGTCGGACGGTGGTCTACGACGTCGCTCACGCGGACCACCGCCGTCGCTGCTCGCCTATAAGGACCCTCCCGAGCGGTTCCGTCGGCGTCCAGTCGACGACTGGGACGCCCGTCTCGCGGAGGGCGTGGATGCGGTTCTCGCGCTCGACCCGGGCCAGTCGCGCCCCGAGGCTGCCGTCGCCGGTGACGTCCGGGCTGAGGACCGTCGTGGGGTGTGCGGCGGCTTCGAGGGTCCGGACCGTCCGCACGATGGCGTCGTCGGTCAGCGGCGAGCAGACCAGTACCTGTGTGTCCGCATCGAGGCGCTTCCGGAGCATCTCCGTCTGCCGGGTCACGTCGCCGTCCTCGTCCGGGGCGGGCGGCGTCGCCGACAGCGCCGGATGGGTCCCGACGAGTCGCCGGAGGCGCGTGTGGTGCTCGGGGCCGACGCCGGGAGACTGCCAGCAGAACTCCCGTCCCAGCGCGGCCATCCCGACGAAGTCGTGACTGTCGTCTAAGGTCGTCAGGAGGCGCTCGACGGCGGCGAGGCTGTGGGCGACGGCGTTGGGCGTCCCCTCGCGCTCGGCGCGGTAGGCGGGTTCGCGGGCGTCCACGAGGAGGAGGACGGACGTGCGTCGCTCCTGCCGGAACTCGACGGTGGTGAGTTCGCCGGTGCGCGCCCACCGCTTCGAGTCGATGCGACCCAGCGGGTCGCCGCGGCGGTACTCGCGGACGGCGTGGAACTCGATGCCGCTCCCGCCGTCGTCGGTGACGAGGCGGCCGGCGTGGCCGTTGGTTCGCGGCCGCACCGGGACGGTGGGTACGGACTCGGCGCAGTCTATCTCGGTGCCGGTAGCCACGGTCGTCTCCACCTCGTGGGCACCGGTCACGTCGCGGACGACGACGGTGGCGGGGTCGAACTGGTGGCGGCCGTGTTCGGCCGCGACCGAGTAGGTGTACTCCGTCGTCTCGCCGGGTCGGAGGACGGCCGCGTGTCGGGGACTGCCCGAGGCGACGGTGAGCATCGGCGGGACGCCGTCGACGACGCGCACGTCGGTCAGCGTCCGGTCGCCGGTGTTCGTCAGTCGCGTAGTCACCGTCACCGGGTCGCCGCTGGCCGGGTGGCCGTCGTCGAGGCGGCGTTCGAGGTCCAACTCGACCGAGGGCGGGCCGAGCAGTCGGGGGTACGCCGCGTAGCCAGCGCCGACGACGCCGACCAGCAGTATCGCGGGTCGGTCGAGGAGGACGCCGACGGCGACGGCGAACAGGCCGACGGCCACGATGCCGCGCCAGCGGCCGGTGGTCCGCACCGTCGTCATCCGCCGTCGCTCCCGATGGCGTCGCGGTCACCGGCCGCGTCGTGCCGCTCCGTGAGCGTCCGAGCGACGGCTTTGGCCCCGTGCTGGACCCACGAGTCCCCGCGAATCGCCAGCCGAGCACGTTCACGCACAGAGGGTCCCGAGGTGGACTCGTCCAAGAACGTCGCGGCGACGGGGTCGTCCGTCCACGTCCCTTCGGCGAGGCGTCGCTGGGCCTCCTCCCGGCTCACCCCCTCTTTGCGCATCAGCGTGGCGACAACCGCGTCCCGCAACCTGCTTCGGAGCTGTTCGGCGTCTTCGCCCCCGTCTCGGGCCGAGATGGCCGGTATCCCCTCGACGAGACGGTCGAACTCCTCGCCGGGCGGTGGTGCGTCGCGGACCGTCTCCGGTTCCGGCGGGTCGGCCTGCGTGACGTGCTCTCTCGCCCGCTGGACGACCATCCACCCGAGGATTCCCATGGCGACGCCGCCGAGCATCCCGAGCAGGAAGTACTCGTTGCCTGCTCGCTCCACCAGCGTCTCCACCGGCAGGACACCTGCGCCGCCCGGGACGAGCGCCAGCGCGAACGCGAGGACGCCGAGGGCCACGAACAGGTACCACCCGAGACGCCGGACGTCGGTGACCGCTCGCCCGCTCATCTGTCGTCCTCCCCGAGTGCTTGGAGCGTCTCGCGAGCGACCCGCTCCTGCTCGCCCGACGGCGACGCGCCGCCGTACTGAACGTCTTCGAAGGTGCGTCGGAGGCGGTGGACGGCGTCGGGGTCGAACCCCGTCTCGACGGCGGCGCGGGCACAGTCACGCGGCGTTCGCGTCCGCTCTCTGGCGATGCCCGCTCGTCGAAGCAGGGCTATCCACGCCCGCTGAACCTCGTTCTCTGGTGCCGGTCGCAACGTCACGTTCCCCTCGTCTACCGGGTCGTCGGCCCCCACCACCATTCCTACCAACGTGATAAGCCGCTCGCGGTAGCGGTAAGCGACTCCTAGGGCCACGGCCAGTAGCGCCAGCAAGGCGAGGAGCATCAGGACCGCCTTCAGGTTCGACTCGGCGGGGACGACGCCGCTTCCCTGTCCCTCGCTCGGCGCGTTCTGCTGGCCGCTACTGGCGGCGTCCGATTGGCTCGCATCTGACCCGCCGCTGTTGGACTCCGACCGCGAGTCGTCCGGTTGGGTTGCCTCCGCGCTCTCGCCCGCGTCGCTCTGGCGTGCGCTCTCGCGCTGCTGGCCCTCCCGGGACGTCTCGCCGGTGTAGCGGTCGTGCAGGCCCTGTGCCGCCTCCTCTATCTCGCCGGCGCGGTCCTCGCCGACGGGGAGCAGGTCGTAGTCCGGGTCTATCGCGTCCGATGGGTCGGTCGACATCGACGAGCCGAGCGTCGCGGCCGAGAGGCCGATGGCGACGACGACGACGCAGGCGACGCCGACCGACACGAGTCGTTCAGTGTCCATTGGTGTCCGAACGGCGACCGATGTCGCCTGACTGGTCTCGCCTGCGTCAGGGGCCGGCGTTGTTATAGGGCCATTATCGGCCGGGCGCCGCGCTAAACCGGTGCCGACGGCCGTCGCCGAAGGACCCGAATTCTCAAGGCCGGTGGTGGCCAACCCACCGCCGATGAACGTCAGCATCGTCGGGAGCGGCTACGTCGGGACGACCGTCGCGGCCTGTCTCGCGGACTTAGGCCACGAGGTGACGACAATCGACATCGACGAGGCCATCGTCGACGCCGTCAACGCAGGCGAGTCGCCCATCCACGAACCGGGACTGGACGAACTGGTCGCCGACCACGGCGGCGAGCGACTGCGCGCGACCACGGACTACGGCGTCGTCCGCGAGACGGACCTGACGATGCTGGCCCTGCCGACCCCCTCGAACGAGGACGGCAGTATCGACCTGCAGTACATGGAGGCCGGCGCGACGGCGGTCGGGGAGGCCCTCGCCGACGGCGACGACGCTGACGACCCGCACCTCGTCGTCACGAAGTCGACGGTCATCCCGCGGACCACCGACGAGCGACTCGCCCCGCGCATCGCCGAGGCCGGACTCACCCGCGGCGAGGACTTTCTCGTCGCCTCGAATCCGGAGTTCCAACGGGAGGGTACTGCCGTCGAGGACTTCCTGAACCCCGACAAACTCGTCTTCGGCGCCGACGACCAGCGCGCGTTCGACTCGCTCCACGACCTGTACGCACCGCTCCGGGAGGCCGCCGACGGCGACGTGCCCGTGGTGGAGACGGGCATCGCCGAGGCCGAGATGATAAAGTACGCCAACAACACGTTCCTCGCCGCGAAGGTCTCGCTCGTCAACGACATCGGGAACGTCTGCAAGGAGTTCGGCGTCGACGCCTACGAGGTGGCCGAGGCCATCGGCCTCGACGACCGCATCGGCGAGAAGTTCCTGCGGAGTGGGGTGGGTTGGGGGGGCAGTTGTTTTCCGAAAGATACTGATGCAATTATATCTGCTGCCCGCGATGAAGGGTACGACCCCAAGGTACTGTCGGCCGCCGTCGAGGTGAACGACGTCCAACCCGAACGCCTCCTCGCCTTGCTGGACGACCACGTCGACGTCTCTGGCAAGCGCGTCGCGGTGCTGGGACTGGCGTTCAAGCCCGGCACGGACGACATCCGGAACACGCGGGCCGTACCGGTCATCGAGGGCCTGCGCGAGCGCGGGGCAGAGGTGGTGGCCTACGACCCCGTCGCCGTCGAGAACATGCGCGAGCGGTATCCCGACGTCGAGTACGCCGGGTCCGCTGGCGAGGCGCTCGAAGGCGCCCACGGCGCGGTGGTCGTCACCGACTGGGACGAGTTCGCGGCGCTCGATGCGGAGTTCGACGCGATGGCCGACTCCGTGGTGGTGGACGGCCGGCGGATTGTCGAGCGGCGCGAGGGGATTACGTACGAAGGGCTGACGTGGTAGGTCGGGCTACGAGGCGTCTCGATGTCGGTCGGCGACGAGGACGACAATCGCGAGCGCCAGCGTCACGACGAGTACTGTGGGGTCCGAGGAGACGTAGAGGCTCGGCGTCGGCGGCCGCCAGCTCGTGACCGGATAGAGCCACGCCGAGGCGTGGCCGTCGGCGAACACCCGGAGGCCGTCGAGGACGAGCGCGCTCAGGCCGCCGGCGACGAGCAGGCCGTACACCCGACCCCAGTGGTCGCGCCGGAATCCCAGCGTGATGAGTGCCGCGACGAGGAGGACGCCGCCGAGCGTCGAGAACGAGCCGTAAGATAAGGGTAAGCCGAGCATCGCGCCGACCCTGTCGGCCTCGAGGACGATGTCGACCTTCACGAGGTCTGGGATAGCGCCGCCGCCCATCCCGACGACGACCCAGCGGCGGTCCAGCCAGTCGACGCGCCATCCAGCGACGGTCAGCAAGACGAACGGGACCAGCACGTGCGTCAGCAGGTCAGCCATCGCGTCTCGCCTCCAGCACCCAGCGGTCGGTGTCGACGCGCCAGTGCCGAGCGAACAGGACGACGAACAGGAGAACACCGACGAGGGAGGCTCCGTACTTGTACAGCAGGGCACCGGGACTCGCGTTAACCACTCTGACGGCCTGCGCGTCGACGGTTCTGTCGGGTTCGAGCGTTCCGTAGACCTGAACGGTCCCGCCGCGCTGAACGTTAGCGTCGCTGCCTGTTACGCCGAGCAAGACCGTTTTGCCGGCATCTTCGGCTTCGATAGTGAACGTGCCTCCCTCGGCGTCGACGGCGGTCACCTCCCCGAACAGGAACGCTTGCTCACCAACGTGGGCGTCGTAATCGGCTGCTAGTTCCTCGGCGTCGGGATACGGCCAGCGCTGGTCCTCGGTGGCTTCGTAGTGGACGAAACTCGCCCCGAGGACCGACAGCAACAGGAGTGCGACGACGGCGCGGTACCGGAACTTCACGTCATCCGGTGTGCGCAGTCAGGTAGATGGTCGTTGCGGTTTCTCGCGGGCGATAGCTGTCCTATTCTGCGTCGGCAAGTGCGTCCCGGACGACCGAGGCCACGTCGTGTTCGGCGCTCCAGCCGAGGTGCTCGCGCGCAGCGGTGGTGTCGACCGGGAAGTCGTCGACGAGCGTCTCCTCGCCGGCCCGGGGGTTCTCGACGAGTTCCACCACGGGGTCGTACCCGAACTCGACCGCTGTGTCACGGACGAGTCTCGCCACCTCGTGGACGCTCGGGTCTTCGTCGCTCGCTATCTCGAACTTCTCGACGCCGGTCTCGTCAGCCTCTAGCTGCTCCACGAGCCGCTCCGCACTCCGGACGTAGGCCCGGGCGACGTCTTTCACGTGGACGAAGTTCCGGGACTGCGTGCCCGGTTCGTACACGGTCAGCGTCTCGCCGGCCAGCGCCCGGCCGAGGAAGAAGTTGATGACGGTCCCTTTCGAGATGCGCTCTCCGTTGACCTCGTGACCACCGTAGAGGTTCGAAATCATGAACTGGTGGGCGGGGAACGCACCGTCGGCGAACGTGTCGATGGACCGCTCCGAGAGCAGTTTCGTTCGGCCGTACCAGTTGATGGGGCCCCGCCGGTGGTCGACGGTGATGGGAAACTCCTGTGGGTCGCCGATGACGGCCATCGAGAACGGGAACGCCATCGCCGCGCCGGTCTTCCGGCAGAACCACGCGACGTTGTCGGTCCCCTGGACGTTGACCTCGTAGGCCAAATCCTGGTTCTCGTCGCAGTCGTCGACGCCCGACACCGCGGCCAGATGGAGGACGACGTCGGCACCCTCCAGCGCGCTTTCTAGTCGGTCACGGTTCCGGATGTCGACGTGGTCGACGTCGACGTCGCCGACGGTCCGGAGGTCGCCCCGGTAGAAGTTGTCGACGGCGGTGAGTTCCCAGTCTGGGTGCTGTTCCTGCAGTTCGACGAGGACGCGGCTCCCGATGTAGCCGGCCCCGCCCGTGATGGCGATGTGCGGTGTCTCTATTGCTCGTTCAGGCATCGGTGAATCTCCGTGCGATGTCGCGAATCCCCTCGCGCAGGGTGGTCTGCGGTTCGAATCCAGTACTGCGAAGACGGCCGAAGTCGACGTGGTAGGAGGGGCCGGGGTGTTCGTCTTCCAGGTAGGTGATGTCTACGGCGCCCACTTCCTCGTCCACGATACCCGCTATCTCCGAAATCTGGTAGTTGGCGTCGGAACTCCCGACGTTGTACACGTGTTCGTCCCATTCGCCCGGTTCGAGCGCGGCGTGCTTGTAGGCGCGAGCGGCGTCGGAGACGTGGATGAACGGCCGCCAGTTCGACCCGTCGCCGTAGACGGTGAGCGTACGCCCGGTGAGCGCCCGGAACACGAAGTAGTTCACGACGAGGTTGAACCGGACGCCCGGCGAGTAACCGAAGTTCGTCGCCATTCGCAGGGCGGTGCCGTCCATGCCGAACTCCTCGCAGTACTCCCGTAGCAGGGTCTCCGAGTCGAGTTTCGTCTCGGCGTAGGGGTTGATGGGGTCGGGCGTGACCGTCTCGTCGATGTCCGTACTCGTCGCCCGCCCGTAGACGTTACACGAGGAGGCGAAGACGACGTTCTCGACGCCCAACTTCCCGGCGGCCTTCAGCACGTTCTCGGTGCCGTCGTAGTTGACCGCGACCGTCTCCTCGCGGCGGTCGTGGGTGCTGGACGCGCCGGTGATGGCGGCCAGATGGACGACGGTGTCGACGCCGCGCATGGCGCTCTCGACGTCGCCGTACTCGCGGACGTCGCCGCGGCGGAACTCCAGACTGCCGTCGACGGCCCCCATCAGCGCCCGGGGCGACCCGGAGGCGAGGCTATCGAGGACGACGACCTCTCCCACCCGGTCGTCGGCCTGCAGGCGCGGAATCAGGTCGCTCCCGATGTAGCCACACCCGCCCGTGACGAGGACGTCGGATGTCATTCGTCGTCTTCGAGCACGCCCGGCAGGAAGCGGTCCTCGTGGGCCTCGATGGTCTCGGTGTAGCGGGTCAGCGTCTCGAAGATGTCCTCGACCCCTTCCTCGAAGGTCTGGGCCTGCCCGCCGATGAGGTCGTCGTAGCGCGCGTTCTCTATCTCCATCTTGTGGGTCTCGTCCTCGTCGCGCGGGTTCTCGAAGTGCTCGACGTCGACGTCCAACTCGAACTCGCTCCCCACTTCGGCGATGGTCTCGGCGATTTCGACGATGGAGATGGCGCGCGTGACCTGATTGTAGACGGTCAGCCCGTCGGGTCGCTCGTCGGCGTCTTCGAGCGCCAACTGCGCGAGGCCTTCGACGGCGTCCTCCAGCGAGACGAACGGCTTGCGCTGTTCGCCCTTGCCGTAGACGGTGACGGGGTAGCCGGCGACGGCCTGCGCGCAGAAGCGATGGCCGACGGTCCCGAAGTAGTAGTCGAAGTCGAAGCGGGTCTTGAGCCGGTCGTCCTCCCGGGTCTCCTCGGTCTCGGTGCCGTACGTGATGGCCGTCCGCACGTCCGAGATGGGGATGTCGAACTGCTTGTGAGCCAGCCGCAGGTTCGCGGCGTCGTGGGCCTTCGTCAGGTGGTACCAGCTCCCGGCCATCGCCGGGAACGGCACGTCGTCGGCCTCGCCCTGATTCTCCATCGTCGCGCCGCCCTCGGGGATGGGGAACTCCGGCGCGCCGTAGACGCCGGTCGTCGTCGTCTCGACGAAGTGGGTGTCGGTCATGTCGTGCTCTTCGAGGCCCCACAGCAGGTTGCGCGTGGCCTGCATGTTGTTGTGCTGGGTGTAGTTGGCCCGCTCGCCGTTTATCTGGGAGTACGGCGCGGAGGGCTGGGCGGCCGCGTGGACGACGGTGTCCGGTTCGTGGACCTGCAGGAGTTCGTCCACGACGGCGCGGTCGGTTAGGTCACCCTCGACGAAGGACATGTTGTTGATACCCAGCGTCTCCTCGGCGGCGGCGATGCGCTGGTCGATGGACGCGACCGGTGTGGCGCTGGTCGCGCCGACCTCCTCGACCCACTCACGGCGGGCGAAGTTGTCCACGAGGAGGACGCGGTCGTCGGTTCGGTTCGCGATGCGCAGCGCGGTGGGCCAGCCGATGTAGCCGTCTGCCCCGGTGACGAGGATGGTCATAGTTACTCAACTCGTGAGTAACTTGCCTCAGTTAAATATCTTCTGTCGAACTCGGTCGGGGCCTGTCGGTGATTCGCAGACGCCTCGGCGTTCCGGAAGGGTTAAAAATCGCCCTCGCGTTCGTTCACGTGCTATCGCACGGGCCGGTGGGGTAGCCTGGTATCCTTCGGCCTTCGGGTGGCCGTAACCGCGATTCGAATTCGCGCCGGCCCACTTTACCTCACACCACTTCTGGAGTCGACCCAAATCGCCATATAACCCCGGGTTCGGGGGGTCTAGTCACCACTTCCGCGGTGAGAGTTCAATTGCAGCGCATATGGGCGTTCACGCCGTCGCACGATTCGGCCTAGAGCTACCAGGGCGAAAGTGTCGCCACCATCAGTGGCGCGGGCGCGCGTCTCACCCACCCCAGTCGCACACGCGACATTCTCGCCGCGGGAGCCCGCCGCGTGAAGTTGTCGTTTCGATGCGGCCGCCACAGTCTGGGCAGTACCGCATCATCGCTTCTTCGAAGCTTCCTGGACATACGCTTCGAGTTCTTGCTGGCCGACGATCTCACCGCAGTCGTCCTCGCTGATCGAACAGTACCGGTCGAGCGCATCCCACGCTCGTCGGGTCGTCCGCCACCCGTCCTCGTGTTGCTCGATCAGCCCACGGTTGCGCAGGTCACACAGGATGCCGCGCGACAGGCCGGAATCGCTCCACCTCCACGACGCGCCCGGCGCCGGCAGGTGGTCCTCGAGGACCTTCGCGTGCGAGCTCATCCAGCAGGCGTTAGAGTGCGTCAGCTGCTGGCCGCGGCTTTCCGGCGTCGTCGGCGCGCCCGCGCCACCACCAGCGGGCTGCTGGCTGCTACTGCTCATGCCAGACGCACCTCCTGTCCCTCGCGGATGATGTCACCGCGCGTCACCAGTCTGTCCATCACGGCCTCGACTGTCGCCGGGTCCGCGTCGAGTTGCGCGCTCACACGACCTTTGACCGTCGCTTCCTCCGTCGACGCGCTTTCGACGTTCTTCATGATCGCGTCGACGACGTCCTTCTGCGGGATTTCGTCGTCGTCGCCGTCGCTGTCGGTGAGTTTGACGTAACCACCATCAACAGTGACACGCCCGACCGCTTCGAGCTCGTCGACCGCACCCTCAACGTGGTCGACCGTCAGACCGTCCTTTCCTGCGATGGTCCGGTTCACGTAGCTCGGGGCAGCCTTTCCGCGGTACTCTTCGAGGAGTTCAATGACAGCTACCTTTGCCTTCTCGTCGTCGCTCGGCGCTTCCTCCTCGTCGCTGCTGGTGGTTTCGCTTCCCTCTTCCTCGTTGTCGTCGCCACCGTCCGGGTCGTCGTCCTCGTCGCCGTCGTCCATGTCGAGATTGTCCTGCTCGCCGTCGACGTCGATGTGCTCGACTGTCGTTCCGGGCGTTATGACGACCGTGTCCATGCCGTTCCGCTCCTGCACTTCCACGTTACGCAGGATGTACGTCTCCCCGGCTTCGAGGTCGGGCGAGCAGTAGTGCGTCTCCATCTGCACTCCGCTACCGCCGTCGTCGATGCGACCTTCCTTCTCGGCCGGCCCCCAGTCCGGCGCGTCCGTCGTCCCCATGATTGGCGCGGCGATGTCGACGTCCTTCATGCCGACTTCGACCGCGTCGAGTTCCACCAGGTCGCTTCCTTCTTCCTCGACGTCGCTGGTGGTGCTTCCTGCTTCCTCGTCGTCCTCGGCGTCCGGGATTTCGTACTCGCCGACTTCGTAGCGCGCGGCGATGTCTGCCGGCATGTGCCCGACCGCGCTCTCGGCGAACCGCAGGCCGCGCCACACCGTCGGCTGCTTCGCGTCGGTGCCGTGCCGGCGCGCGAACGGCCGGCTCTGAACCTTTTGCAGCCGGATGTCAGTCGAGTTCCGCATCTTCCGCTTGAACGTCTGCGGTTGCATCGTCATGCGCTCATCCATGGCGTCGACCATCCGCTGGTACACTGCGAGCGCGTCGTCCGGCTTGACCTCGTTCTCCGGGTCCATCTCGACGTCCTCGACCAGCTCATGCTTGAAGCGCTTGAACGTGTCTGCGTAGCTGTCGTAGCGCTCCATGCGCTCGCTCGCACTCTCCGGATGGACAATCTCGCCGTTCTCGATGAGGTCTTGGCCGGCGTGCAGCACCAACGCCAGCAGCCCCTCGATCTCTTCTTCGGTGGCGATTTTCTCCACGATGTTCGCCACCTTGTCGGGGTTGCCGTCGTCCGGGTCGCTTGTGAACCGCGATGTCGCGGGCACCGGGTACAGCCGGTCCTCGATGGCGTGCTTCTGCTCGCCGAACGGCGGCGCCGAGTTCCCGGTGAAAATCATGCCGCCCTGGAACCGGAAGTCCTCAAGCTTCTCGTACTTGCTGTTGGCCAGGCCGAGGTCACCACCAGTGTATTCCTTGAGCTCGCTGGTGTGCTGGATCGTGGCGTGGCCGGCTTCCGGGCCGATGTTCAGCCGGCTGTCTTGGAGTTGGCCGCTGGAGAAGCTGTCTTCGCCCGCGATTTGATCGAGACCAACGCCGGACGTGATGTCCGGGCTCAGCAGCTTCTCGCGGAACAGTTTGCTCAGTTTGCTCTTCCCGTTCCGGCCGTTCCCGAACAGCATGAAGAACGCTGAGTCGACTCGCCACGGCATCAGCCCCTCGGCGACTCCCTGAAGGAGCGCCCACAGGTCGTCGTCGCGGTCGACCACGTCGCGCATGAACCGCAGGATCGCCTCAGGCGTCGCGTCCTTGTCGAATTCGATGTCTGTCAGACCCCACGTGAACCGGTATTCAGGGTCGAACGGTTCGAGGTCCAGCGTACGCATGTTCACGACGCCGTTGTCGACGAGCACATAGGGGTCGTCCTTGGCGGCGCCGTTCAGTTCGGTTTCGTCGACGACCGGCGCGGACAGCCGCAGTTTCTCCACAATTTCCTTGCCTTCTTTCTGCCCGTAGTGTTCGCCGAGACCGTCGCCAAGCAGCCGCTTGGCGTGGTGCGTGCCGTTCGACTCCCACTTGCCCGTGCTGGGGTCGTACCACCAGAGACTCGGCGTGTCTCTGTCCTCGCCGATATTGGACAGCATCCAGTCGTGCTCCCCGCGCAGATACCTGTAGGCAACCTGGCGGGCTTCCTTCACAGTCGACTCGTCGCGCTCGTATTCCGCCGCGACGTCGTGCCAGTCCTTGCGCTCAGCGAGTGCTTCGGCCGCTTCCTCGTCGGACATCTCCCGCCGCGGGGGCTCGGTCATGTCCCACGACTCGGCGATCGTGCTCGCGGGCGTCGACGGGGCGATGACGGTGACGACGTTGGCGTCACTCACTTCGATTGCGTCGGCGCGCTCGGCGCGGTCCATCCATTCCTCGACGTCGATGGCGAGCCCCTGGTCGAGTTCCTCGACCGCTTCCTCAAGATCGAACGCGGCGATTTCATCGTCTTCGTCGCTGAGGTCGTCAGCAATTTCGAGGATCGTTTCGCACGCGTTGATTTCATCTTCGGGAGCGTCCGACAGATCCCTCAGGTCGAATCCAACCGTGTTCTTAGGTTCGCCGACGAGCGCGGGGTCGTCGACTTCCTCGGCAGAGTACCGATCGACGTCATCTTCTTCGTCGCTGCTACTGGTGTCAGTGGAATTGACGATCGCTTCGTCCTCGCCGGCTGGCCCGACCTCTTCTTCGGGGCTTGCTTCGCCAGCGGCGTCGCTGGCGGGCGCTGCGTCACTGTCGTTGTCGGGGTTTTTATCACCCGACACCTCGTTCTTATTCATGGTGCGAGCGTGGATCGCACCCACCATCCGCGGGGCGCTGGGACGCCCGCGCGGATTTTCGGACAGAGAAGGTGAGTGCTTACCTCTACGTTGTACCGCGGCTAATAAAGGGGTTAGGTCAAATCTCGCGCAGGGTGATCTCGTGAGATTTATTCACACCAATTATGCCCACAACTACCCGGTCGATTAAGTAAGCATACCGAGAACATCCAACCGGACCGCTGGGACGGTCCGGGCGAAAAGTGGATCGCACCCGTTCTCTTGTCGGCGCAAGATTGTAGCCGAGTACACTGACTTAAGACTCAGCCCTTTCACACCACCAGCGGCGCGGCCGCGGCCCCAGATCGCCATCACCCGAGAGAGTCGACGGGAGCATTCGCGGTCGGATCGTGCGTGCCGGCCGTGGCGTGTGTACCTGCTGTGTATCGGGTGTGTCCACTGGGTACACACACCTTTTCGAGGGGTATCGCGCATCTCCCTTACAGATTCGAGGGGCGTGTGTACCTAGTGTACTTGTGGCTGTTTCTCTTTCTCTACTACTGCTTAGGGACATACTCACACAATCCGCCTCCCTAACAAATTTTCCCGGCGTAAGGTACACACAGTACACACACCCCCTAAGAGCAGTCCCGTTACCGGGGTGAGAGTACCGAACGCCTGTGTGTACCCGGTGGACACACCCGGCACACAGGTGGACACACGAGCTGGCTGTGTCTACCTCGGAAATGAGACACTTCGTTACGGCGAAAGCACGGTCATCTCGATTCTCTGGTGGTGGCGCGGCGGCCCCGCTCCTACAACTACTCCCGTGGTATGGTGTCGACGACGCACTTTACGTGCCGAAAAGTAGGAGATTAGTGATTGAAGAGGACAGTCCACCCTTCTGTGGATAGGATCGTCGCGAGTGCGTCAGCATCGCACCCGGCGACATCGCGCCAGTTTGGTGTGTCGCGCTTTTCCAGTGCGCGCTCTGCACCATATTCATGCGCGAGCCGAACAGCACGTCGTTCATTCGAGAACATACGGTCGTCGGCCAGCATCTGAAGCTCGCGGGTGGGAATAGCCCATAGTCGTAGACCGGCATGGTCACGGCAACCCAGAAGCCGAGCATAATCACTCCTGTCGGCGATAGTTTTGATGTCGGCGGCTGCGAGTCGGCGCGCGGCGTCTTCGATTTCGTTGCGTTCGAGGTCGGTCATAGAGCTGTCGGCGACCGCGTCGATGCCAGCGCGCAGTTCCGGGCTGAGATGGCCGCGGCGTGGGACGTCGTTATGATCCGGTTCGAGTGCGCTGTCTGCCGGATCATCCACCCCTTGCATGGTTTCATTTTCGCGGTCGATGTCGTTGAGGCGATCTCTTTTTCGAGTCTGTTCGATGGCCTTAACGACGGCGTCCACATCGGGGGAATCCCTTTCCCGCTTCACAGCGTCCGAGAGACGTTTCTCTTCCTCTTCTTTGGTGGTGTTGTGCACCTCGTTGTCGTTCGGGGGCGTTGCGTCGGTCTTGGTATCGCTACTACTCGTTGGTTTCGCGGGCTCGGTCAGTTCCACGTCTCGCTCTTCGTCGCTTGCCTCGGTGTCTTCCTCCTCTTCGCTATCGTCACCGGTGGGAGAATCGGCACGGTTGCTGCTGAACAGGCTCATTCGTTATCCTCTCCCGTGGCTTGCTTCCACTCGCGATAGTCATCGGCGATACCAGGCAGGTCCTCGGCGAGCACGAAAAGCGCGATACCCTCCTCATGCTCAAGAGCACGGCCGAATGACACACGTCCTTGCGATCGCGTCCCGTCGTTTCGGACGCATACCCCTGCGTCATAGTCGGCTAGAACGGCGAGTGCAGCGGTTGCGGCCTCTCGTAGGCGCGCCACTTCGTCGGCCGTGAGTCGACCGTCGTACATGACGCGTTCGAGGTCGGCAAACTCGTCGGCGATGTCTGCTAGCGATATGTCTCCAAGCTCAACGTGGTATTCTTCAGGTTCGGTCTGTGAGGGCTTGAGAGGCTGGTTCGTCATGTTCGGTGGTTCGGTTTAGCTCATTTAAGCGACTGGTGCACGTGGTGCAAGAGGCTCTTATTTGGTGCATCTCTGCGGGGTGGATAGTGGATTTACCGTCACTACTGGCGGGTTTTAATACGATATTGTCAGATTGTAGTGTGGTGCATGCACCACAAAGCCGATTTTACGGGGCAGTTTTTCTGGTGCTTAGAGAAGATATAGAAACTCTTGAGGCCGTAATAGTGGGGGCGTGGTGCAATGTGCGTAAAAGGGTGCGTCCACAAGATCCCCTACTTATTCGCCGTTGAGGCTATCGTTGGGATTTCTCGGCCATTTTGATACATTGGCCAGCCGGGGCTTAGGCGCGCCCGGCAGCGCGCCTGATTGCTCATTAGCCTCAACGTATGTCTAACGAGATTAGTCACCGATCTCGTCTATCGCTCTCTCGAGACTGTGGTGTAGCCGTTGGGCCTCGTCACTGGCTATTGGGTAGCGGATGGACACTGTCCCGATGTCGATGGTTGCGACGATTTGGTCGTGATCGGGTGCCACTCTGAGTCCCAGCTGATCTGGATTCATGCGTCCACTCACAGACACGCCATGCTGTGTTCGGTGCCCGGGATTGGTTGGCCCGATACGGTCGCTCATATCTCGATTGCGTTTTGCCTCCAGTGCATCTTCCAGCTCTTCTTTCCCCGCTGGTGGTGAGGCATCTCTGTCGTTTTCGTTGGTAGTGATTGTCTCGTCGTCATCATTGCTCGCGGCGTCCTCGTCGAACCCGTTCGGACCGAGGGGTGTTTCGTCAGTCATGCAGCGAGGAGGATTGGTTGTTGCTAGCAAATAACGGCTTGGATGTCAGTCTATTCACATAGACACCGGTGGGCGATATAGCTGCCACCACCGTCGAAGTGTTCGCGGAAATCCTCCCCTTACTACCTCATCTAACCCACACTATTCGCCACGTCACAAGGTGGTCGTTACTCCCCGAGGAAGACTAGCTAATCTGCCCCGGTCGTTTATACAAGCGATTGGCCGATTTCAAGATGCAATGAGCCGAGAACTACGCTGTCCCGAGTGCGGCGCCGAAGACACAGAGCTGGTCGACCCCGACCAGTATCGGCAGATTGTGCGATGCCATTCGTGCGATAACAGCACTCACAACCCGCTTGATTGGCATATCGAATACAATCACGCGCGAATGACCGACCACGAGCTGGAAGAACTCAAAGCAGAGCGGGAACGCGCAATCGCGCAGCAGCAACCACGCCCCCCTCGAGATCGGATTCTCTGACCGAGTGGTGGCCGCCGAGCCGTATGTTGATTTTCAAACTCAGGTCAAGTGCTCTACCACAAGTTACTGGAAAAGAATAATACGGCGACGGGGAAAAGGTCGTGTCAATGCCTGTCGATTTCCTTGAGTCGGAAACACCACGCCCGTGGACATCGGACCGCGTGGGTACCGACTGTGACCTTTATCTTGGAGAAGGATCCAACGGCCTCGAAATCGTCGTCACAGAACGTGACGAACGGCCCCAGAAGAGCTGGCTTCAGCGACTCTACACGGACCGCCGGAACCAGCGCATCAACCCGATCCTGGTTGTCGTGCTTCGAGATGGCAGCCAGACAGTCGACATCATCGGCCCTGCGGGAGAGGATCCTGACGTCAAGCGTGATCTCGAGCCCTCGCAGGTCGAGAGAATCTGTGAGTCAGCACTCGATCGGCCCGACCATCACGCTGCACAACGCTTCCTCAGTGACGTCTTCGTCCAGATTGACGAAGAGCTGGTCGGCCTTCGGAACCAGGGGCTTCTCTCGACCCATGAGCTAAAAAACGGCGTTCCTGAGCGAGACGACTGGGGTGACGCAGTCGGCCAGGCTGAAGGACTGCTGGATGAGGAAGGTCGTGACTTGGTTGAGGGTCTTGGGTACGAGATTGAGCGTCTCCAAGACCACAGTTATATCCTCAAAGACACGAGCGACGGGCGAGAACAGGCGGTTGCCGTCTTCCTGAACGAAGACGAGTCCTTTGACCACGCCCAGGATCGCTTCACTGGTCAGACGCCGGTTTCGTATGCGCTCAGCGAAGCAGACAAAAAGAACCTGGACTACGTCATCGCCAGTTCAGAGAGCCGTCTCCGACTGTACACCACGAACCCAGATGCGGGGTTCGGCTCTCGTGGCCGGACAGACACCTTTGTTGAGGTCAATACCGACCTCCTTACTGACGACAAAGCCGGCTACCTGCCGTTGCTGTTCTCGTCAAGTGCACTCCAAGACGAAGGTTCGCTGCACGAGATCATCGCGGATTCGAAGGACTACGCCACCTCACTGGGTGACCGCCTTCGAAAGCGCATTTACAACGATGTCGTTCCGGACTTGGCGGAAGCGATCGCAGACGCAAGAGACCTTGACGAACCCACGAAAGAGGAGCTTGACGAGACCTATCAGATGGCTCTCGTGCAACTATATCGCCTGCTCTTCGTGGCGTATGCAGAGGACGAAGGGTTCCTACCCCGGCATAATCCTCGCTATGAACGGCGGTCGCTGAAGTCGAAGGCACATGAACTGCACGAGCTGGTGGAGGAAGGGGTCGATTTCGACGATAATTCAACGACCCACTGGGACGATGTCATGGAACTCATCGAAGCCATTCACGATGGTCACGCAGAGTGGGGGCTACCCGAGTACGATGGGAGCTTACTCTCGTCGGACTCGAACGTGTCCGAAGCAGGAGGCAAACTTGCTGAAATTGAACTAACTGACGATCAGTTTGGCCCCGTTCTGGCCAACCTTTTGATTGACGAGATACCTGGTGGTGAGTCTCGGGGTCCTGTTGACTTCCGGAACATAGGCGTTCGGGAGTTCGGTGTTATCTACGAGGGGCTACTGGAGTCAGAACTATCCTTAGCCGAAGATTCACTCGGAATCGACGACGACGGTCACTACCTCCCCGTCGATTCGGAAGAAGACGTAGTCGTTCAAGAAGGGGAAGTCTATCTCCACGGTCAGTCTGGGGAACGGAAATCTACTGGTACATACTACACAAAGACCGAATTCGTCGAACACCTTCTGGACTACTCACTCGAACCCGCTCTCGACGAGCATATTGAGCGTCTTGACGAAATGAGCGACCACGAAGCTGCCGAGAATTTCTTCGACATTCGAGTCGCTGACGTCGCGATGGGGTCGGGACATTTCTTGGTTAGTGCTGTAGACCGTATTGAGAACCGACTCTACTCGTATCTGGCTGAGCGAACGCTCCCTGAAGTCGAGGATGAGTTAGATCGCTTGGAGGAAGCGGCACAGGATGCCTTCGAGAGTGAGCAGGCCGCTCCTGACATCGAACGTGGGCAACTGCTACGACGTCAGGTCGCTCGTCGGTGCGTATACGGTGTCGACCTTAACTCAGAGGCAGCCGAGCTGGCACGGCTGTCGCTTTGGGTCCACACCTTCGTCCCTGGGCTCCCGCTCACCTTCCTTGACTACAACCTTCGGTCGGGTGACAGCCTCGTGGGGATTGGACGCTTGAGTGAGGCGAACGAGATACTGGGCCGTGAAGACGGGCAGTCACTCCTGAACTCCTTCATTAGTGACGAGCAGGGAACGTTAGAAGAGATTCAGAACGAAGTCAAAAATATCGGGCAGTTTGCCGACCTGAGTGCTGAGCAAGTGCAAGAAGCAAGGCAGACTCGTGACGAGATCGAGTCTGAACTTCGGGGAGCGAAAGCAGCCTGTGATATTCTCACAGCTTCGCGCATTAACGACGACATCAACGTCAACGTCGTCAGTGATCGTAGCATCGATAACCTGACCCAACTGAGCAGTTACGAAGCGGCTCAAGAAACACTCGGGTCGATGGACCCAGTCCACTTCCCGGTAACGTTCCCTGAAGTGTTCGCTGGAGACGAGGGCGGATTCGACGTGATTGTCGGGAACCCACCATGGGACAAAGTGCTGTTCGAAGAGCAGCAGTTCTGGGTGACGCGACACCCAGGTCTCAACTCACTTCCCAAAACAAAGCGGGACGATCGAATCGAAGAGCTACGAGAGCAGTATCCACAGGAGGCTGAAGTTGAGGAGCGGGAACAGCAGCAGCGCGAGCAGTATCAGGACTATGTCGGCGAGGCCTACGACAAGCAAGGTCGTGGGCACTATGACTACTCCAAGTTGTTCGTGGAGCGCGCCCTATCGCTTCAGAAACCATCTGGAGAATTAGGGTACGTACTGCCCCGGCAGTGTTTGGTTCTCTCGGGTTGGAAGCAACTGCGGCAAGCCCTACTCGATGACGGGAAGCTATCGGTTCTTCAGGCACGCAATCAGGGTGGCTGGATTTTCGAGGACGTTGAACCTCGATATATGGTCGTCTTGCTGACTAGGTCGCACTCTGAAGACGATCAAGGTGCTCACATTTGGCCCGCAGTAAAGGATTTAGAGACTCTTCAGAATGCTTCGTTGGACGAGACGTTGTATCTCTCATACCAAGACCTTGCCGACCTAACTACAGAGAACATTCGTCTTTAGCTAAGACACACACCTCGGTTGTGTAGCGGTAGCGAGCGTCTCTTGAAGGATCGGTCGTTGCTGGTGAATCTTCTGAGCGTCCTCGATCAATCGCTCCAGCAACGGCGGTGGCGAGTAACCGAGGAACTCACCGAGTTCGTGGAGGATGAGCTGGGCGTGCGACCGGAAGGTCGCCGCCCAGCGTTCCGGCGGAAACACGATCTCATCGTCGGCCTGCTCGGTGACTAGATCCAACAGCTCACGACTCACCAGCAGTGACAGCAACGCCGCATACAGCAGAATTTTCACCACATCCGGGTCGCTTGTGTCGAACTCGTCCAACTCGTACTGCGTCTTCAGTTCACGAAACAATGTTTCTACCTCCCATCGACACCGATACAGCGTTGCTAGATCCGCCGGGAAGAACTCGTCTCGTGGCAAGTTCGTGATGTACAGATGGTAGTTGTCGGCGTCCTCGTCACGGACGCCGACGACGCGGAACCGCTTCGTGTCCAGCGAACGCGTCCCTTCGTACTGACCTCGTTTGAACTCCGCTTCGACCTCCACGTCGATGTACTTCCGCGAGATATCATCGATTACATCCTGAATCTGCTTGCCCTCCAAGGGAATGGCGCGCCCGCGCCATTCCCGTAACTCCTCCGTTACCACTGGATTCGCGCTCTTCTTCAGCCGACTCACGAAGTGGCCGTCGTTCTCATCGATCAACGCGAACCGGCGGTACTTGAAGTACGCCAGATCGAGCAAAACTAGCCGTCCGTGCAGCCACGAACCCGTCTTGAACAGCGTGCTGTCGTGTGTTTTCTCGTCAGTCACGTCGAGTCGTTCAATCGTCTTGTCGGTAGCATTGTGGAGCAGGTGGAGCTTCGCTCCAGCCTGCTCCTCGTGACGTGCCTGGAACTCATCAGAGAGGAACTCGTGCAACCGCAACACGGTTCCATCAGCGATCATCACGTCCCTAAATCGGTCGATATCAGCGTCAACAGCGTCGGGTACAGCGACCTCGTCGAGACCGTGCTCGACGAGGTCGCGGAGGTACTCCGCGAGCGTCGGCGTCAACCGGTGATAGAAGCCACCGGGAGAGATCGTCTCGTCGGCTGTCGAGTTGTAGCTGCGTCTGAAGCCAGCGAGTGTTCGGCTCTCGCCTGCGGCGAAGCCGAACACGAGCGTCCACACGAGGACAGGAACCTGAAGCTTGCCCTCTCGCTCGACCACGCCGAGTTCCTCGGCGTGCTCTTCGAGGAACTCGGAGGGAAACAGTGTAGTGAGCCGACGCATGATTCTCGATGAGGAGGCTTTGGTGTGCACAGCCGTCGCCTCCTCACTCCTCTCGAAAAGAAGTCTCGATAAGCCGCTGCTGTCACGTGGTTCTCGGATTAGCTAAAGACGGATGACGTAACAGGTTACGATGGGGAGACGGACTACTCCGAGCACATGGAACGTCCAAAAGACACCGACCGCTCCAACTAATCACTCAGCCGAATTTGTTCATCTGGGCCCGGTACTACCAGCGTACACAATTCTCCCTCCGCTGCACACTCATCACACAACGGTGAAGCGGACTCTGCGTCCACCTCACACCACGAATACGTGGCACCACAGGAGCGACACATCCACTCGTAGACACCCTGTTCTTCTGCAAGTTCTGGGAAGCCTCCAGCAAGAGTCGGAGTCAGCTTCGCGTCTGGGTACGCATCAAAGTACTCCACTAACTGTTGCTTCCGGTATTCGTCGAACCCAGGGAGTAATCCTGAGAATCCGGAGTCACTATACGGAGCGTCTGTCTGCCCACACCGGTTCTTGAACGGGCACATATCGCACTCCCAGTCGAATACAGGGTCTGCTGGTGGGAGCTCGTCACGCTGCCGGTGCTGCGTTTGCGTCTGCATCCAGGGCACGACCGTGTCGTGCCAGAACTGGTTGTCAAAGGGAATATGGAAGGCTCTGATGTCCAGTGTATCGCGCCCGCCGTACAGAAGAACCCCGTCAGTAATGCTCCGGTCATAAGCTTCATCCAGTGCGTACAGGTATGCGTGGAGCTGAGCTTTGTGATGGGTCTTCGGCCCATCCAGATACTCCAGTGATGACGTCGTCTTTATTTCTGTCACCAGAATCGGATCACCGTCAGCGTCCACAATCGCCGGGTCAGTAACGCCCTTCACGCGAACTTCCGGCGCTTCACCGAGGGTGGTGTCGATCCACATCGAGTTCCGAACGTACGTATTCTCAGTGGTGACTTTATCCAAGAAGTACGGAACAACGATCTCTTCCTCGAACTTCGACCCAACCCAGAACAGCCCCTGTGGAGAGTCTCCTTCCTGCGGTGCGTTCTCCGCGTAATACTGAACTCTCCGATGGCACTGCAACAACTTACTCGGAGAGTGCTTCGCAGCTTCAGGTGGTGGTGACGCACCGTTGAAATACGGACGCCCCTCAAGAATATTCTCAGTAAATTGCTCTTTCTGATACCATTCATTGAATGACGCATTCGAGATCGCGTCCACGATTCGTTTCCGTCTCGTTGTCTCTGGAAAACGCTCGGTGTCCCCACTCCGAGTCGGAGAGGAAGTGCCTGAAGGCTCGCGGTCGGACATTACGCTTGAAACGGACGACACTGGGCACAATAGGCAGGGGCGTGGTGCTTCCGAAACGCCGGCACAGTCGGTTAAGCAATCGCTCGATACGTCCGAGACTTCGTATTCCCATCCGCTTCGATCAAGTTGTAGTGGGCTAACTTCGCCAAGTAGTTCCGGACGGTACGCTGCGTTTTCGGGTCATCAACGCGGTTCTGGTACTTCTGGTACAGAACAGGTGGATCGACTTGTCCTTCCTCGTGGATGATGTCGTACAGTATTCTCTGGTGCGGTGTGAGTTGACTGATGGTCTGTTGTTCAATTTCCAATTTCGCTTCCGAAACCACGCCTGCGATGATTTCCGACGTGATACGGTCAGCACTTTCGTGTTGCGCTGTTCGAGCGGCCTTCCGCAGAATCCCGATTGCCACGCGAGCATCACCGGTGGAGTAGTCAGCAATCTCGTGCAGTTCATCCTCAGTAATCACGTTCTCATCTAATCCCCACCGAGCACGATCTTGAAGGATTGAGACGATCTCCTCGTTCGAGTACGGTGTGAAGTGGATACGGTTCGTGTTCCTGAGCCGACTATGAAGCCGCTCATCAAGCGGACTGAATACGTCCTCTTCCCGGTTAGCGATAAGGATGAGCGTCAACGGCTGGATGCGGTGAAGGTCGTACAGTAACTCCTTGTCTTGGAGTTGATCGACTTCGTCAAGGATAACGACGTATGGGCCGCCAGTATAGCCTCGTAGACGGTCAAGTAAGACGTCGCGTGGGGTAGACTGTCGGTGGATGTCAACTGTTTTCTCAACCCCGTCAAGGAGCTGGTAGAGCGTTTTGAAGCGAGTGTAGTCTTCCCAGCAGTTCACGTACTGTGTATTCAGGTCAACAACCGACCGCCGGAGTTCCTCTAACAAGAATTGAGCAATACAGGTCTTCCCGACACCTGAAGGGCCATAGAGGAGAGTCGGTTCAACGGACTCTCCTTGCGTGATTGGGTCGAGGATACTGGAGAGGTAGTTCACCTCTGAGTCACGGTGCTGGACTTCTTTCGGAATGAATTCTTGTTGAAGCACCCGCGCGTCGGTTATCATGGTTGCGTCGACACATCCCGGGAGGGTAATAAATGGAAGCGTGTCATTTCCAAAGGCTGTGTTGAATCGCCATAAGGCAGTGGGATTCACTGTTTCACGGCACGCTTGATGTTATAGACGACACACATCAGAGCGATTTCTCTGAACTCACGGAACCAGGAACGCGCTCGCACGGCGAAGCCGAGCGAGCGCTTCACAGCCGAGTTCACAGTTTCTGTCATAGAGCGCTGATTGTAGCGTCGTTTGTCGATTCTAGCGTTGTGAGCGTGGTCGTAGGGAGCGAAGATACGGTGCTTGATGAGCGGTCTGATGCCGAGTTCACGCAGTGCTTCGCGGAGCGCTTGCTTGTCATAGCCTTTGTCGGCCGCTAGAGACCGCAGATCGCCCGCGTTCCGGCGGGCGATCTGCTCAGCGAGATCTGCGTCGCTTCCTTCCCGAGTTGTTGAACAGTGTACGTCAAGAATGGCTTGAGAGTCTGTGTCGACGAGTTTCGTGACCTTCAGCTTCTGTACGCGGTAGCTGATTCGCTGGCAGTAGTGGCGGCTCGCAGCTGAGCGTTCGTAGAATGTAGCGTCGATAGCGGCGTGTTTCGATGGGTCGTGTAGCTGCGCCGACTGGCGCAGCAACACTCGACAAACGCTCATACTGATCCGGTCGAACGCCTTACACAACGTGGATGGAGAGGGGAGATCGGCCGCTTCAAGGCCGATCTCCCCGGTTATTTGTGGCATCTCTTTGAGCAGGTCGATCGTCATTCGGTAGGACGCATCCAGGTAAATCCGCAGACAATGCAGGGAAACGAGAGCATAGTCGGCGAATCCGCCGCCACCTTCCGGGGCGGCGGATTCGTCTCCATCACCGGTAACAACTTGAGCAATCGGCACAATCTCACCAGTGAAGCGGGAGATTTGTGTCATGGACAACCGAATCGTCCCGCTTCAACTCCTTTGATTTAGCGACCTATCCCGACGCCGTCTAGTGATTCAACACAGCCTTTCCAAATCTTCCGAAACCCGGTCACACAGCCATTAGACCCGCTGTCGCTATCGAGAGGCAAATCGAAACCGGTGGACAGCACAGGTTGTGGGTCACTAAACACTAAGTCACCGTGATGGTTACATTCGGTAACACGATGATTTCTCTCCCTCCCCTCGTCGATAACGCCGACCGGACGGTCGAGGACGTCTACAAGAAAATCATTCCACAGATCGGAGAGGCCCGAATCGCTACTGGATACTTCTACCTCTCTGGCTTCGACCTGTACCGCGAAGACCTCGAACAACTTGCTGACCCGGACGAACTCGGTCATGCCCCTCTTCGAATCCTGATGGGCCGACAAACGAACCGCAGCACTGCAGATGAAATTGGGGAAGGGCAAAGCCTACGCGACGAACTCAAAGATGAAGTTGAGGAGAGTATTGAGGACTTGAACAACGCGCAGTTAGGACGACTTGATCGGCTGCGAGACTTCATAGCCGAAGACAAGGTTAGCGTCCGTGTGCGAAATCCAGAAAACGGCTACTTCCACGCCAAGGGAGCATCATTCCGAGCACCACACGACGATGACGACTGGGCAACTGACGACGACACCGACACACGCCCCTGTGCGACAATCGTCGGGTCCTCAAACTTCACTGCCAGCGGACACCGGAACAACATCGAACTGAATCTCACAAGCCAAGACCGGCCCGAAGCAGAGGCGTTCGAGGACTGGTACGATAACCAGTGGGCGAATGCAGAGGACTTCAGCGAAGAGATCATCAAGATTATCGAGAGCAGCGACAGGTACCAAGACTGGCAAGAACAGCAGGAAGACGAGTCGGATGACGACGATACACCGGAAGATCTGGGAACGTACATCGAACCGTTCGAGTTGTACAAGCTCCTCGCCTACGACGAACTGAGTGGAAACGTCAACATCCGTGACAGCCCGTTATACTACTTCCAGACACTCGGGTATGAGAGCGCGAAGGAGAAACTCTCACAGTACAACGGCTGCATCATCTCGGACTCTGTCGGCCTCGGGAAATCCTTCATCGGCGGTGAACTCCTCCACGACTACCGCCAACGCGGTGACCACTGCCTTCTCATCGTTCCTGCGAACCTCACCGAACAGTGGGAAGACCTTCTCCAAGACGACACCGACGAAGACGGGAATCCGTACTTCGGATTAGAAGTTGATGGAACCCATCTCGACGTGATGAGCATTAGCAAGTTCCAGAACCTCACATACGACGAGGCGCAGAGCCTCAAGGACGCGTTCGATGTCGTACTGATCGACGAAGCCCACCGATTCCGAAATCACGGAAAGTGGCGACCGAATCCGGAAGACGAAGACGACTACAAAGGCACGCGTCGTCATGCGAACCTCCGTCAGCTCCGTGGAAAGACGATGATTATGCTGACGGCGACGCCGATTAACAATTCCGCGACCGACTTAGAGAACCTCATCAGCCTGTTCACCAGTCCGGAAGAGCTTCGAAACAAGGCCTCGCTGGACTTCGACGCCTTCGAAGAGTACATCGACCTTTCAGAGACGCGGAAGAAGATCGCTGCCGGGAAAAAAGAAGCCAGTGAGGAAGAACAGCGTAAGATCACCGAACAACTCCAGCGTCACTCGGAGGAAATCTCGAAGATTCTGAACGAAGTGATGGTGCTTCGAACCAGGAAGCACGTCAAAGACCAAATTCAGGACGAGGAGGACTTCGAGATGAGTTTCAAGCCGCCAACGCTCAGCAAGGAGCAATACTCGCTCCCGGCGGCGTACCAACCCGTGTACCGGATGCTGCCGGACGTGATGGACGCGCTTCACCTTCCGCACATCACAGTGAAGAATCCGAAAGCAGGTGGGACACTCAAAGCCCTGTACAAACTGAACCTACTCAAGCGCCTGGAGTCCTCAACGTACGCGTTCGTGCAGTCCATCAAGACACTTCACCAGAGCGAGCGGCAGCTCCTTGGGCTACTGGATGGGCTTCCAGAAGACGAGAAGATCGATATGCTCCGTGCGGCACAGAACGGTGAGGAGTCGGGGACTCTTGATGACTTCGTGGAGGGCAGTGACGCCGCCGAAGACCTCGAACAAACACTGGAAGAGTTCGGCTTCGACACGACCGCTGTGCGCGCAGATGATGACCGTGAAAACGACAGCACAGACGAGTTAATCGATGCGACGATTGGTGAGGTAAAAACGTACATTCGAGAAGACCTGACGCTGCTTGCGTACTTCCTCTCACAGTTCATTGGCGACGTCGCTCGTGACGCAGGTGATGTAAGTGACCACGCTGTTTCGACACGCCAATGGCTGCACGAACATAATGCAGGTGTCCTTCCGGACGTTCCGGAAGAGGAGCTGAATCCGATTCTTTACCCGCGAAGTGACCTGAGCAACGTGGATGAAGCAACGCGAGAATTCTATGAAGCGGTGTTCTCACTACGAGAGTTCCGTGACCCGAAGGTTGAGCGACTCGCAAACGTCCTCAACGGGTACGATGACGAGAAGGTGCTCATCTTCACGCAGTACCGCGCTACTGCAGACTATGTCCACCGGACGCTTCTGAACAGCCCAGACTCGCCTCTAACGGACGCGAATAGTGCCGTCGTCAAGGGTGGAGATGAGAACAAGCAAGACGTTATCCAACGGTTCGCACCGGAAGCATCTGGGTATCAGCAAACGCTGGCTGAGTCTGGTGAATCGGAGTTACAGTATGTTGTAGCGACCGATACGCTTTCTGAGGGTGTGAATCTCCAGGACGTATCAGTTCAAGTGTCGTTTGACCTGCCATGGAACCCGATGCGTATCGTTCAACGGGTGGGCCGGATCGACCGGATTGGGAGTACCGAGGAGAAGTACGTCCACAACTTCTACCCGGACGGAGATATCGAAGCCGCAATTAAGCTCCTGAAGCGGCTACAGGCGAAGATCAATGACATCGCACTCATCGTCGGGAAAGAGAACAACATCCTGGACCCGAACGAGGATCAGATTCTGGAGAAAACCGGTGTGGAGACAGAGAAAACGATTGGCGAGTTGCAGGTGGACGAGATCGAAGACTCCCTACAGCAATCACGAGAGATCGAAGACGTGAACGAACTTGATGACACGAGTAAGAACCCACTCCTTCGAAATGCAGGGAGTAACGAGCACGCCGCGTACGAGCGGTTTCTGCTCAAGAAGGAGTTGAACGAGGAGTTCGGGCTTTCAGAAGATGACTTCGAGTATGCTGCAGACTACTTTGAGGAATCCCCCGAGGAACGCGAACGCCTGTACACGAATATCACCGACCATGATTCCGGCCCGCGTCCGGGCGTGTTCGGCCTTGCACACCTCTGGTTCGATGACGACGACCACGAATCACCACTAGGCCGTGTGCGGCGGGCCTTCTACTACAAGCCGTTCAGCGACGAAGTCAAGGAACGTCCGGTCGGCACCCTCAAAATCGACCCAGAGGTGAGCGGAGAACCGATCACGGGGAATGCCGACAACGTGCTCTCCAACCGGGAGGCAATCCAAGAGGTGCTTGACAACCGCCTGGAAGCGATTCGAGAAGGCCAAGTGGAGGGTGCATTCAAACAGGGGGACTCCTTCTCGAAGGAACAGGAAACGATTCTGGACTTCCTCGCACACTACGTACAACCGAACCATGGCGAGATGACCGCTCCTGTAGACGAACACGAAACACTCGATGAATGGGCCGGAGACCTCCGAGAGCGCCTACAGGACGTGAAGTTAGCCAATACTGATGAAGATCGTATCCTCCGGGAGACCTTCCGGCATAATGACCAGTACGATTCGTTCCCAGAGTGGCCACCGGTGGAGTTCTTAGAAGAGTTAGAAACGTTCCTAGAAGAGAACGTGGAGGGGTCCACAGAATATCAAGCGAAGTTGGTCGGGGAAAGCGAGGTACAAGCCCGGTTGATGTGCTGGGGCGTAGTGGGGTCGTAGTTAGGTCCGACTACGGTTTCGGTCCTTCCTGTGCGAGGGCATCGTATTTCTCGAAGACCATATCAAGGTATGCATCCGTCATAATCCGTGGTGACTGAACGGTGTGGAACGAGTTCAGAACGAACTCTGCGTCACTCTTGGTAAGACCGTACGCGTGGAACGCAGCTGCATCAATCTCAGCCCGGAGTTCGTTCCGTTTGTTCGTATCTGTTACTGGGTCAATTCCGCCGAGTCTCTCACGCATTTCGGCAAATGGTTCTCCGTAACAGTTGAGGCGTGCCGCACGGTCAGAGATGTAGTTGAACCAGTCATCACCTTCTGTGAGTCGGGGAACCTGTGATTCGGTGAGCTTGTACATCACGAGGTTCTCCTCGATTTTCGTCCGCATCAGGAAGTCGAACGGGATACTATTCAGGAGGCCGAGCGCGGCGAACAGTTCCTGATCGGAGAACACCCGCTCGTACACGGAGTGGAGCGAGTCGTTCGAGAGGTCTTCACGGGAGATGTCGAACGTGTACGGCCGGATCGTATTGATTGCGTGGTGGCAGACAACTCCTTTCGGGATGACCGAGCAGATCATCGTCCGCTCGTTCGTGGAGTTCGTGATGTTCCGGAAGACGATCCGGTACTCGCTACAGTCCAATTTGATGTCGTCTAAGGAAAGTGGTTTCCCGCGTTCACGTTCCAGCAAGTCGTTTACGAAACCCTTCTGTGACCCAGTTCCATCGAACTCGTTGTAGATGGCCTTCTTCAAACCCATGTCTGGGTCTCGGGAACGGGATGCTTTCTCCCGAATTCGGCGCTTCGCACTCTTATCGGGGTCGTTGTCTTCATCAACGCTCCACAGCGTCGGAGGTTCCAGGTCATCGATGAAGTCCGGGGTGTAGTCGTATTGGTAGATGTTCGACCCACCGTAGACCGGATAATCACCTTCCTCCTCTGATTCTACAAATCGGTCTCTATCCTGATTGCGGTCAAGTTCACGGTACGGCGTCACTTTCCAACCTTGAGAGGCATCACTTAATGGTGGATGTTGGATAACCTTCCCTAGGAGTTCCGCCTGTTCCTGCGACTCAATGAGTGGGAAGATTCCTGCCTTGGGAGAGTACTGGGTCAGCACTTCTCGTGTGACAGGGACGGCAGATTCATCGATGTTCCGTAGGATGTTGAGATCGCCTTTGCGGTAAATCGATTTGAGGTCCTCTGTCTTTCCTGAATTTTTGAACGTGACAACCCCGAACTTGTATTGTCGGTGTAAGTCTTCGAAAATACCCTCATTCTGGAACACAGCTAAGTCGTTGACAGTCGTGTTGTCAAGCAGATTTCGGCGCAGATCCTTACCGGCAGCCCCTACAAATATCGTCCCTGGAAGAATCTGAGCAACATACGACGAATCGCCGGCCAGCTCAAAGACCCGTTCTAGAAACAGTAGGGAGAGGTCGTTTTCGTTCCCGACGGAATTCCCATCGATCACCGGGTCTTGGAGCTTGTATTGTGCGTTTTTATTGAAGTATTTTGCACGAGTCTCCATCTCCGTCTGGTACTCTTCCCAGCCCTCTGAGATTGAATCATCCTCCAGAAGTTCTTCTTGGGTTTTGTCCTTGTCTGAAGGACCACGCTGTCGGAATACCTCATCGAACTTGGTGAAGTAGTCCTCACGGTTAGGTGCGACAACGTCCCACGGTGGGTTGCCGATGATGATGTCGAACCCGCCGCTGGCATACACTGTCGCAAATTCGAGTACCCAGTGGAACGGTGAGTGGTCCTCTACGTCATCCTGCGTAATATCTTCAACACCGGCCTCTTCGAAGTCCTTCTTGACCTTCTCGTTAAGATCATCGCGGTAATTCGAGAGACGGCGTTCTGCTTCCTTTCGCCAATTCGTTGCATCAGTTCCGCTTTCCGCAGCACGGTGTTTTTCGACCGCTTCGATGATGTCCTCGTACTTCTCTTCGACACTACCGCCGACGCCACCTCCGTAGTTGGAGAGCGCCGCGTCCCCATCTGAATTCACTTCCATCAGATCCGTGAATCCGATGAGTGAGTTCCCCTGGCGGATGTTGAAGTCGATGTTCGGGAGGGGTTCGACTTCGTTGGGTTCATCTTCGATGTCTGCAACCATCGACAACCAGAGGCGGAGCTTGCAGATTTCGACCGCACCTTCATCGATATCTACTCCGTACAGGTTGTTCAGGATTACTGTGCGCTTCGCGTACAGCGACGCCCCACCCTGTCCTTTGTTGATCTGGCTGTGTTGAATCACTAGACGGCGTCTGGATAGGTCGCTAAATCGAAGGAGTTGAAGCGGGAGACTTCAGTTGTCTATGACCCAAATCTCCCGCTTCACTAGCGAAATCGTCCCGATTTCTCAAAGAGTTACTGGCGATGGAGACGAATCCGCCGCCCCGGAAGGTGGCGGCGGATTCGCCGACTATGCCCTCGTTTCCCTCCACTGTCTGCGGATTTACCTCGACACGTCCTACCGAATGACGATTGACCTGCTCAAAGAGATGCCACAAATAACCGGGGAGATCGGCCTCAGCGCGGCCGATCTCCCCTCTCCATCCACGTTGTGTAAAGCGTTCGACCGGATCAGTATGAGCGTCTGCCGAGTGCTGCTGCGCCAGTCGGCGCAGCTGCACGACCCCTCGAAACACGGCGCGATCGACGCGACATTCTACGAACGCTCAGCTGCGAGCCGCCACTACTGCCAGCGAATAAGCTACCGCGTGCAGAAGCTGAAGGTCACGAAACTCGTCGATACAGACTCTCAAGCCGTTCTTGACGTTCACTGCTCGACGAACCGTGAAGGGAGCGACGCAGACCTCGCCGAGCAGATCGCCCGCCGGAATGCGGGCGATCTGCGGTCTCTTGCCGCCGATAAAGGCTATGACAAGCAGTCGCTCCGCGAATCCCTTCGTGACCTCGGGATTCGCCCGCTCATCAAACATCGCATCTTCGCACCGTATGATCACGCGCACAACGCCAGAATCGACGAACAGCGCTACAATCAGCGCTCGATGACCGAAACCGTGAACTCGGCTGTGAAGCGCTCGCTCGGCTTCGCCGTGCGAGCGCGTTCGTGGTTCCGCGAATTCCGAGAAATCGCGCTGATGTGTGTCGTCTATAACATCAAGCGAGCTGTGAAACAGTGAATTCCACCGCTATATGGCGATTCAACACAGCCGTTGATCTCCTCCAGCTCGTCCCGGGTACGAGAGTCCAGTTCCCAGCCTTTGCCTTCCTGTTCGAGTTGCTGGAAGTACTCGATGCACTGCATGTAGATGTCCACCAGCACGTCCTGTGCAGCGAGCAGAAACGCACCACTACCGACCGCAGGATCGAGGATGTGCGCCTCTTTGAGAATATCGTGGTACAGCGTTTCGACGTGGTTCGTCTCCACGTTCTCAGTGGGGACCTGGCGGGTCATCGTTCCGCCATCCGCGACCGCCTGTTCACCACTGCTGGCTTCTACGCTAGGGAATCCGAATACGTCGTCAATTTCGTCGTACTCGGCATCAACAGCGTCGTTGAGTTGATCAAGCAGGTACGGGTGGACTGTCCGGCGGGCCATGAAGCCGGTGATCTCTTCGGGCGTGTAGTATGCACCCATCTCCTTCTGGTTGACCGTCTGCTCGAAGATGTGCCCGAGAATCGCGGGTGACAGGTTCTTCGGGTCAACGATGTCCAGCCGCTCGTCCACGTTCCAGTTCCATCCCGATAGGAAATCCAAGATGTCATTGAAGAGTTCGTTCGTCCCCTCAGCAGACTCACCAAGCTTCGCATCCGGGAAGTCCTCCTCAACAGGATTCTTGGCGAACAGCCCACCGTTCAGGTACGGGAGGCTTCCGAAGTCGGGGTTCTGCTTGTCTTCTGCGAGGTAGTCAAAGAATAGTGGCCGGTAGAAGTTCTCGTACCGATCATCACCGTCATCCACGACCTTGCCGGGCTGTTCGTGCAGGTAGTTCGGATTTCGGTCCAGCAGACGCTTCTCTTGGATGAAATACAGGAAGATCATCCGATCAAGGATGACCTGCACATACCGTTGCTTCGCGTCACCACGGTCGTCCGGAATTCCAGAGACCTCCTGAACGAGATCGGTGCGGAGGTCCTCGAACTCTTCATAGAACTCTTTGACCACCTGCTGTGTGTCGTACAGCGTGTCGTAGATCGCAGCGGAAGAACCGTACTCAATCGAGTTGAGCTTCTTAAGAACGGTGTTCTTTTCTCCGCTGTCACGCGCGAACTGCTCCTTGCTGAACGAGATCTTCTGGTGTTTGATGCGACCGTGCTGCTGGCCTTCCCAGCTCCGCATCCGCGTCAGGAACGTGAATTCCTCGAAGTCATTCGTGGCGACGAGGTTGGTGTGCCGAGAGCGATTATCCGGTTTGAAGTCCGTCGCCGATTCACCGGGGCCTGCATTGACGAGCACGACGAACTCGTCATCAGCGAGTTGGAGAACGAGTTGATGGTCTTCTCCGAGGTTTGGGCGTGCTTTTAGCCCGCGTTTCTCGAAAGAGGCAGCGATGTCCTGTAGAGAGTCCCAGCCCGCGATATCGTTCGCGGTGATTTGCTGGAGGGTCATACATCCTGAAAATCGCCTTACTCTTATCAAGGTATGGGAACCTGACCACTCTCGGTCCCGTGATTCGACGGCTGAGGTATTTACGGGGCAGGGCCATTCAACGATGTAATGACGCTTAGTCGGAATTTGAACGTGAACGAGCATGACGCCATGTTCGAATGGGTATCAGAAGCGGCGGACGAGACCGGCGTGGATGAGGAGACACTCTGGAACATCGCTGAGAAGCTCCTGTTAGAACCTGATTCGATGGAGCACATTGAGAAGGAACTTCGTCTCAAGGTACTGTACGAATCCATCTGAACCGTCTGGAAGGTGTTGATCAGGATGCCCTCGGTTCCTGGATACAGATCAATTTCACTGTGGATGGTGAGAAGGAACAAATGCAGTTTTCGTACGGACAGTTCTCTGTCCCACTCCACGGTGGCGATTACGACGCAGAAGCGATGAAGAGGATAACTCGGGAAGAAGGCATAGAAGTGAGTATGATCGATGAGGACGTCATTGCGACCCGTCCGAACGACCGTGGTCCAGTATGGGCTGTCCGAGTGACGAAGCGTATACTCAACGAGGTGTACGGTGCTTCGCTGGGCGGTGTAACTTGGGCCGAAGAAGAGGGCGTGCGCGAACTCACGTGGGAAGAAGTCGTTGGCGACCGATAACCCGTCCACCTTTTCCATTCATTTTTGTTGGTTCTCTCAGTTGTAGTGATTACTATGCGCCGGAATAGTGACGCGATCAATTACGCAGGGGGAATGGCTACATCTCGTGTCGGTCTCACCAATATGTACATTTACGGTGGGTCGGTGTTGAGCCTGCTCACCTTTGTTCTGGGATTGGCAACGAGCGGGAGTGTAGCTGGTGCATTGAACGCAGTGATCGACTTCTACATAATGCGGCTCGTCCCCTGGCCACTGGACGAGATACTCCTTGCTGGAACGCTGTTCGAGTTGGTTGTCTCTCACGCGATTACGATCTCTGTGGGGCTGTTCTTTGCCACCTCTAAGTGGTGGATGAACGCTTGAGGCCACAGTTCGTCTGTTGTTCTGCCCGGTAACTCCCTACTCATTTTCTGACAAGTCTCGATGATAACGCCAGAATTCGCGGGGAAAATCCCGTCTGCGCCCGGTTAATGTCAACTAACCACCGCTTTGTAGATTCGTACCTTCCGAACTTGTGTTCGGACGCGCTTGAGCTGATTTCGTATCGCGGATAGTGATTTACGCCCGCCGGGAGGCGGTCTGTGTGAACCGGCCCAGAAAGGCGTCGCTCGTCCGAGAGACGCCGGTTCTGCGTCTGTCTCGCCGACCTGACGGCTCGCTCGACTGTCGAGAGTCGTGAGGACGCCGCTCTGTGACGCCAGCGGCCGTCAGTCACGGTTCACCAGAAACACGCCCGCGCTCAACAGTGCGCCGCCGCCGACGAGTCCGAGACCCACGTGCTCCTCGAGGAGGTCGCCCCCAACAGCGTACCCACGACGGGGAGCGTCACCGGGCCGAATCGAGCGACGCCGAGCACAGCGAGAGTTCGAGCGGCACCAGCGCACCGAACAGCGGAATCGACAACACCGTCACGTAGGTGGCCGTCTCGAGCGCGGAGTAGGTCCGAACCAGCGGTTTCGCGAACACGAGAACGCGGCGAAACAGACGACCGCAACAGCAACCTGACCCCGGTGAGGACGACGAGCGTCCCGACCGAAGCGGGTACGGTTCCCGTCAGTTGCCGGTGCGTGAGGCGCTCACCCAGGCCGCGACGCCGAGGGCAATCACGAATATCGGCGTCAGGACGTCAGGAGGGAGCCCTGACTCCGTTCGTCAGGTCCGTCCCCACGAACTGGGTCGTGAGCGGGCGGTGAGCCAGACCGCCAACGCCCCGAACCGACGCCACTCTCGACGCGAGAACGACCGCGTCGGCGGGGTCGTCCACACGACCGGGTAGAGCACGGTACCGCCGAGTGCGACCCGCAAGAGCGCCAACGTGAGCGGCGGAATCGCTCGAAACCCCCACTTGCTGACGACGTACATCCCGCCCCACAGCACCGCCGCGAAGAGCGGCGCGGCGGCCAGCACCCGGTCACGGTCCATCGAACCGGAGTAGCCTCGCAGGGGAAGGGTCCCGCGGGTTCGTTCCGCCACAGCGAGCTGGCCGTCGCTGGCGATCCACGGCCCGAAATGCGGACAGAGCCGTCTTTCAGTGCCGTCTCGTGGCCGAATCGGGCTGTCGTTAGCGGGACGGAGAGTGCGCGACCCCGCCGAAGATAAATCGCTATCCGCGATATAGAATCTCTTCTGGGCCGCCTTCGGCGACCTGTGTGTCGGTGCCGGCAGAAGGCGTTTCGCCGTCGCGCCCGTACGGTCGGGCATGGGAGTCGGTCGGCGGTTGGTGCTCGCGGTGGTCGGCGTCGCGTCCCTCCTCGTGTACGTCGCGGCGGCGGTGCTGGGCTATCGCCTCCTCGTCGCCCTGTGGGCGGCCCGCCCGTCGCCCGTGGTAGCCGCGGCGGCCGTGGTCGGGACTGCTCTCGCGTTCGGCGCGGTCAGTTACTGGGCCGGGACCACGCGACTCAAACGCTCGCTCGACGCGGTGGTCCTCCCCCGCACGCGTGCGCCCGAGACGTATCGTCGGTTCGCCGGCCTCACCGACCGGATGAACGCGGGGATGCCGACGCTGTTGGTCGCGCGCCTGCCGGTCCCGAACGCCTTCGCCGTCGGCGGGTTCGGCCCCGCTATCGTCGTGGACCGCCGACTGTTCGGCTACCTCTCGGCCGACGAGATGGAGGCGCTGCTGGCACACGAACTCGCGCACTTGGAGCGGCGGGACGCCCTCGTCCAGACGCTGGCGTACACCCTCACGCAGAGCCTCGTCGGGGTGGTCGGCGTCGTCCTGTTCCCCCTCGTCGTCGTGACCGGCGGCGTCGCTCGGGGATGGGCGCTGGTCCGCGGAGACCCCGCCGGATGGTCCCGGTCGTGGCTCGCCCGGACCCAGCGGACCGCCCTGCAGGTGGTCGCGCTGTTGGGTCTCGCGGTCACGTTGGGCGTGCTCGCGTACTCCAGACGCCGGGAGTGGGCGGCCGACGACCGGGCCGTGGACGTGACGGGGAAGCCGCTCGCGCTGGCCCGCGCGCTCCGGAAGATAGAGCGCGCCTCGACGCCGCGTCTGGGCCCGCTGACGCCGCTGTACGTCCACGGCGACGAGGACGGGACGCTCACCAGACTCCTCTCGACGCACCCGCCGATGGACGACCGGGTGGAGCGCCTCGTCGAGCGGTCCCGACGACAGCGACCCGGGCGAGGACGGCCCCGGTTACTCCGAGAGTAAGTCCGCCAGCGTCCGCCGGAGGTCGGCGCTCCCGGGACTCTGGGGCACCTGCGCGAGGACGTCGTTCCTGAGGGCGTCGAGCGCGTCGTCCACCCCGAGAGCGTCCAGCCTGTGGCCGTGTTTCAGTGCGACGCGGGGCGAGACGTCGAACAAGAGGTCCTGCTTGCCGATGGTCGAGTGCGTGATGGCCAGCGTCTCGACGGCCCGTTCGACGAACACCGCCCGGTCCTCGGCCGGGCCGACGCCGTCGAGGGCGGCGGCGAGGAGGGCTTCGAGCCGTTCTGTCCGGTCCTGTAGGGCGGGCGGCGCGTCGAGAACCGTCGTTCCGTCTGGCTGTTCGGGCGTCATGCTGTCGCGGGGTGCATAGGAGAGGACGGCACCGCTGACCGGTTCGGTCGCGTCCGGAAGCGGCGAAGTCAACCGTTTGGAGGGGCACGTG
This sequence comes from Haloarcula sp. H-hyl6, assembly GCF_056934455.1. NCBI lineage: Archaea > Methanobacteriati > Methanobacteriota > Halobacteria > Halobacteriales > Haloarculaceae > Haloarcula > Haloarcula sp. H-hyl6. Next base: position 1,941,671 of record NZ_JBRIIK010000001.1, on the reverse strand, counting down.
TCGGTGAACACGACGAGGACGTTCGCCGGGTCACCCGACACCGGGTCGCCCTCCGCCGAGGACGGGCGTTCGTACCCCCTGCGGAGGGCCTCCCGAAGCGTCCTCGGAATCGGTCCGGCGTCGCTCCGGAGTTCGACGTGGACGACGACTGGACCGGTGTCGCTCCGGTCGAGGATGCGCCACAGCGACGCTACGCCGTCGCCAGCGAGCGCCGAGAGGCGAAAACAGGGACAGTCGCGGTCGGCCGCCAGCAGTCGGGCGAGAGTGATGCCGCGCCACCCGGTCAGGTCGGGAACGTACATCCACGGGACGGCGTTGACGGGGCCGACGGTGGGGTCGCCGGTCCCGGGGCCGAGGCGGTCGGGGACCGAGTCGAGGTACGCGTCCAGCGTTCCGCGTTCGTCGGCGAAGTAGTCGGCGACGGGGGCCGGAAGCGTCGTTTCGAGGCGACAGTGCTGCGGGACCGGAGCCATGTACCCACCCGTTGGGGCGACGGGTGGAAAACAGTGGCTCTAGTGGACCTGCCGCGTCTCGGCGTCGTAGTCGACGACGTCGTTAGCGGCCAACCGGGGCAGGTGGTTGTGGTGGAGGGCGATGGCCGCGCGTTCGATGGCCGCGGGGTCGGCTGTCTCCATGCCGGATTCCCGTGCCGCGACTTCCGTTGCCAGTTCGTCTAGGTGGACAGGGCCGACTCGGTCCGACAGTACGTCGAGCGCGATACGGCGACGTTCGTCGGTCAGAAGTCGATGACGGTCGCTGTCAGTCAGGTCGACCGTACCCGCAAGTTCACCGTCAGTGTCACTGAGTATCTGAGTCATGGGTCGTAGCGCCAATCCAGTCGGAGTCCGGGGCGTACCTTTACTAATACACCACGTCGGGGTAAGAGTGGCCTAGAAGATTTTAGGGCGTTACTGACGAGTCGCCGCCGTGCCGAGGAGTGACCGCACCGTGGTAGCGACAGACGTTCAGTTCGAGTGATAGATGCCGGACGGCGGCCGGTGCGTCCGAGATGGACTCCGCCGGCGGAGGGTATAATGGGCTGGCACCGGTACCCGTGGCCATGGCAGGCCACTCGCTGACCGACAGTCTCCGTGAGACCCTCGCGCTGTTCGACCCCGCGGGGACACCGTTGACGACCACGGAGGCCGCCGAGCGACTCGACCTCGGTCGGCGGAGCACCTACGACCGCCTCGAACGACTGGTCGACAACGGGCGTCTCGAGACGAAGAAAGTCGGGGCAAGCGCACGCGTATGGTGGCGGACGGCCTCGGAGAACTCGTCCAGAGCGACGGACGCCGACCGAGTGCTGGAGGCCGCCCCCGTCGAACTGGTGACCGTCACCGCCGACGGAACCGTCGACCGGGCCAACGCCCGGGCGAGAGACGCGTTCGGCGTCGACGAGTCGACCGAGTCGGCGGCGACTGCCCTGCAGTTCCGCGACGAAGCCGGCTCGGTTCCGGAGGCTGACCACCCCGTTAGGGCCGCCCTCGGCGACGATGCGGCCGCCGTCGACCGGGTACTCGAACACGAGACGCCGGACGGAGTCCGTCGATGGGTGAGAGTCACCGCGTCGCCACTGTCGGATGGTGGTGCCGTCCTCGCCTGCACTGACGTCACGCAGCAGACGCAGACCCAACTGAAACGCCAGCGCGAGCGGTTCGAAGACGAACTGCGGGAGATGTTCGACCGCATCGACGACGCCTTCTTCGCGCTGGACGAGTCGTGGCAGTTCACCCACGTCAACGACCGGGCCGCGGCGCTGCTGGACCGTCCAGCCGAGGAACTGGTCGGCGAGAACGTCTGGGAGGCGTTCCCGGCGGCGGACGGCTCGCAGTTCCAGACGGAGTACGAGCGAGCCTTCGAGACACAGGAGTCCCAGTCGTTCGAGGCGTTCTACCCGCCGCTGGACACGTGGTTCGAGGTCACCGCCTACCCGTCCGAAACCGGGCTCTCGGTGTACTTCCGAGACGTGACCGACCGCGTCGAGCGGGAACGCGAACTCGAGCGGTACGAGACCATCGTCGAGACCGTCGAGGACGGCATCTACGTCGTGGACGACGACGGCTACTTCACCGACGTCAACGAGAGCTACGCCTCGATGGTCGGCTACGACCCGTCGGAACTCGTCGGGGAGCACGTCTCTGCGGTCGTCGACGACGACGAGGTCCTCGCGGAGGCCCAGCGCCTCGAAGGTGAACTGGCGGCGGGCGAACGGACGCAGGCCTCCCTCGAAGCGGAGTTCACCACCGGGGACGGCGAGGCGTTGGCGGCCGAGGCGACGTTCGCGCTGTTCGAGACAGACGACGGGTACGAACGCGTCGGCGTCGTCCGGGACGTCACCGACCGAACGGAGCGAGAGCGAGAGCTCGAACTGTACGAGACCATCGTCGAGACGGTCGACGACGGCATCTACGCCGTCGACGGCGACGCCAACTTCGTCCTCGTCAACGAGCGGTTCTGTGACCTGACGGGCTACGAGGAGGACGAACTCCTCGGCGCGGACGCGACGACCGTCCACAACGAGACCATCTCGGCCAGAGCCGAATCGATGGCCGAGGAGGTCGTCTCGGACGAACGGGACGTGGCGCGCATGGAACTGGACATCCAGACCAGCGACGGGGACGCGGTCCCCTGCGAGAGCCGGTTCTCCCCGTTCCCGATAGACGACGGCTTCGGTCGCTGTGGCGTCGTCCGGGACGTCTCCGACCGCCTCGAACGGGAGGCCGAACTCAGGCGTCGGGTCACCCAACAGGAGGTGGTCACCGACCTCGGGCAGCGAGCACTCGCAGACAGCGACGTGGACGCGCTGATGGCTCAAGCCGTCGAGTTCGTCTCCGAGACCCTCGAGACCGAGTACTGCAAGGTCCTCGACCTCGACAGCGAGGCGGATGAACTGGCCCTCAGACAGGGGGTTGGCTGGGACGAGGGCGTCGTCGGGTCGGCGACGGTGTCCGCCGTCGCCGACGACTCGCAGGCCTCGTACACGCTTGCGTCCTCCGAACCCGTCGTCGTCGAGGACCTGCGGAGCGAACGGCGCTTCGGCGGCCCGGACCTGTTGACCGACCACGACGTCCGGAGCGGCATCAGCGTCGTCATCGGCCCCGGCGACGACCCGTGGGGCATCCTCGGGACCCACGACACCGCCCGACGGGAGTTCTCCGACCACGACGTCAACTTCGTCCAGTCCGTCGCCACCATCCTCGCCTCGGCCATCGCCAGACGCGACCACGAACGGGAACTGGTCGACCAGCGAGCAGAGTTGCGCCGACGCGAACAGACGCTGCGGCGCGCACACGAGATTATCGCCGATTCCGACCGGTCGCTCGGCTCGCAAATCGACGCGCTCCTCGGCGTCGTCCGCGACACCGTCGGGACCGACTACGCGTCGCTGTCGCAGGTACAGGGTACCGACTACGTCTTCGAGTCGGTCGACGCGCCGCCCGACGCGGACCTCCAGGCGGGCGACGTCGTCCCCGTAGAGTACACGAACTGTGAACGGGTCGTGAGGACGGAGGAGACGCTCGTCCTTGAAGACGTCGAGCGGGACGCGCCCGAACTGGCCGACAAGGCCGGGAACGCGGAGTGGGGCATCGACAGTTACCTCGGCGCGCCGGTGTCCGTCGACGACACCGTGTACGGGACCTTCTGTTTCTACGGCATGGAGGCCCGTGAGGAGGAGTTCTCCGACTGGGAAATCGCGTTGGTCGACCTCATCAGCAACTGGATGGGCACCGAACTCGAGCGCCAGCAGAACGTCGACCTCCTCTCGGCGCTCAACGGCCTGAACGAAGTGTTCAACGAGACTGCCACGGCCGTCATCGAGCAGTCGACCCGCGAGGAGATAGAGGAGACGGTGTGTCGTCACCTCGCGAACTCCTCGTCCTACCAGTTCGCGTGGATAGGCGAGGGGGACAGTGGCTCACAGCGAGTCGTGCCGCGGGCGGAGGCCGAGACCGGGGACTATCTCGACGGACTGGAGATATCGCTCGACCCGGACGACGAACGGAGCGAGGGACCGACGGGCGAGGCGTTCCGCACGGGCGAGACACAGATAGTCACCGACGTCAGGACGGCGGAGCGCTACGAGTGCTGGCGTGACCGGGCCGAAGCGTACGACTTCCGGGCGTCGGCGGCCGTGCCAATCGCCCACGAAGACACGGTGTACGGCGTGTTGAACGTCTACACCACGCGGGAGAACGCCTTCGAGGGGCGGGAACGCGTGGTCGTCGAGCAACTCGGAGAGGTGGTCGGCCACGCCATCGCCGCCACCCAGCGCAAGCAGGCACTGATGAGCGACGAAGTCGTCGAACTGGCGTTCCACATCCCCGACGTCTTCGAGACCCTCGACATCGACACCGAGACCGAAGGCACCATCAGTCTCGACCACGCGATTCCCGTCGCCGACGACGAGTACGTCGTCTACGGGTCGGCGACGCCGGACGCCGTCGAGAGCGTCCGCGCCATCACCGACGCCCTGCCACACTGGGAGTCGGTGACCTTCCGCGCTGAGGGAGACGAGTTCGAACTCCGCCTCTCGGAACCACCGGTGTTGTCGGTGGTCGCCTCGGTCGGTGGCTTCGTCGAAACGGCCGTCATCGAGGAGGGAGACTACCGGATGACGATTCGCGTCTCGCCGACCGTCGACGCGCGCCAGATAACCGACGTCGTGACGGACGCCTACCCCGAGGCACAACTCCTCAAGCGCCGACAGCGAACGCGGGACAGCGGCGCTCGCCTCCAGCGAGAACTGACCGAGACGCTCACCGACCGACAGCTAACGGCACTCGAAGCCGCGTACCACGCCGGGTTCTTCGAGTGGCCGCGGGACGTCTCGGGACAGGACGTGGCCGACTCGCTCGGTATCGCCGCATCCACCTTCCACCAACACCTCCGCAAGGCCGAGCGCAAGGTGTTCGACCGGTTCCTCACGACCGCGCTACCGACGACGAGGTAGCCTCTCGACCCGATGGACGGCGACAGGTTTGCGGTCGAACCGGGCGCGAAGGGCCGGCTCGCCGCCTCACAAAATAGGCGTGGCCCACTTCCACGAGGAACGTGAATGGACAGTATATGCGTATCAACCAAGAGCAATCTTCGCTCCGTCACCTCTACGTCGGCGACGAGTCACTCTGGTCCGACGGATTGCGGTCCGCGGTCGACGACGTTCCCGGGTCCCCAACCGAGCGAACCGTCGGGACGGCAGCGGACGCCCTCGACGCAGTCGAAGACGAGTCGGTCGCGGCCGTCGTCGCACAGTACGACCTGCCGGACGGCGACGGACTCTCGCTTCTCTCCCGCTGTCTCGAGGCCCAACCCGGCGTCCTCACGATACTGGTCTCCGAGGAGTGTCCCCAAGCGCGACTCGAACGGGCCTACGACGCCGGCATCGACGAAGTCGTCCACTACACCGGGCCCGAGAAACACCGCCTCCTCAGCCACCACCTCCAGAACTACCTCGGGAGCAGCGAGTCCTCCACGTGGCAACCGCGGTTGAGCAAGCACATGGCGTCGCTCGCCGCGACGATGTCCGACGCGATACTCTCCGTCGACGAGGACAGCGTCATCCGCTACGCTAACCCCGCCGTCGAGGATGTGTTCGGCTACGACCCGGACACGCTCGTCGGCGAACCGCTGACGGTGCTGATGTCCGACGAACTCGCCGAACACCACCTGAAGGGGATGCGACGCTATCTCGCGACGGGAGAGCGAACCATCGACTGGGACGACGTCGAACTGGTCGGGCAGCACAAGGACGGTCACCGTATCCCCCTCAGCATCTCGTTCTCGGAGTTCTACGTCGGGTCGGACCGCTACTTCACCGGCATCATGCGGGACATCAGCGACCGCAAGCGGATACAGGCGGAGCGAGAACTGTACCACGAGACCACCCAGCGAATCCTCCAGGCGGACGCCTTCGAAGACGGCCTGCAAATCGGTCTCGACGCCGTCGGGTCGGCGATGGACTGGCAGTACGGCGAGGCGTGGATTCGGGCCGAGGAGGGCCACCTCGAACGCGCCCCCGGGCAGTACGTCGCCAGCGAGACGGGCGAGGCGTTCAGGGACGCCACGTCGCCGGTCACCTTCGAACCGGGAACCGGCCTCGTCGGCCGGGTCTGGCAGACCGGGTCCCCCGAGTGGATGCGTGACGTCACCCGCGACGACGCGCCGTTCGTCCGGTCGTCGGCCGCCGCCGAGACCGGTCTCCGGGCGGCCCTCGGCGTCCCGATACTGAGCGACGGCACCGTCGTCGCCGTGATGGTGTTCTTCCTCGATAGCTCCCGGGAACCCGACGCGGCGATGATAGAGGCGACGACGACCGTCGCCACCGACCTCGGCCGGTTGATGCGACGCCTCCAAGCGGAGACGGCGCTCCGGGAGGAACGAGGACTGAAAGACCGCATCTTGGAGACGAGTCCGGTCGGCATCGTCATCATCGACGAGGACGACACCTTCCGGTACATCAACGACCGGGCGGCCGACATCCTCGGTATCGACGGGTACGACGGCCCGGTCACGGAGGAAGCGCTGGACGCCGAACTGCTGCGCTTCGAAGGCGCGCCCACGCAGGAGCGGCTCCATCGCCGCGTCGTACAGGACGGCGAGACCATAAGTGGCGAGGCGACTGTCAGAATCGACGGCGAGAAGCGCTGGCTGTCGGTCCACGGGACGCCGCTACACAACGAGGACGGCGCGGTGACCTCGGCGGTGTACTCCTTGCAGGACATCACCGACCGGAAGGAGCGCGAGCGCCGCCTCCAGCGACAGCAGGCGGTGATGCAGACGGTCCGGGACGGCCTGTACGCGCTCGACGACGAGGGCCGATTCGTCGCCGTCAACGACGCCTACACGGAACTCACCGGGTACGGCCGCGAGGAACTCCTCGGGAGCCACGCCAGCGAGTTCGTCGACACGCGCGTCATCGACGAAGCGCGCACGCTCCAGACGGACATCGAGGACAACGGGCACGAGAGCGCCACGCTCGAGGCGGTGTTGACGACGGCGGACGGCGAACAGGTGCCCATCGAGGCCCACATCTCGCTGTTCGAACTCGACGACGGGCGCTACGGGCGGGCCGGCGTCGTCCGTGACATCACCGAGCGCAAGCGCCGGGAAGAGCGACTCGCCAGCCTCAACGAGGTCGGACAGGCGCTGACGGCCGCCGAGACGGACAGCGAGGTTGCCGACATCGTCGTCGAGGGGGCCAGCGAGATACTCGACCTCTCCCTGACGAGCGTCGAGTACTACGACGAGTCGGCCGGACAACTCCGTTCGGCCGCCCGGACCGCCGAACTCAGAACGCTCGTGGGCGACGCTCCGGTGTTCAGTTCGGAGTGGGACTTCCCGTCGCAGGTGTACGCGGAGAGCGACGGCCGCGTGGTCAGTGACCTCGCCAGCGAGGACCGCCTCGACCCCGACGAGACGCCGCTGGAGAGCGCCATCATCCTCCCGGTTGGGACCCACGGCGTCTTCATCGCCGGGGCGACGGAACCCGATTCGTTCACCGAGACGGACGTGATGGTCGCGAAGATTCTCGTGGCGAACGCCGTCGCCGCCCTCGACCGGGTGGCGCGTGAACGCGAACTCCGGGAGAAGACGGCCCGACTGGCCGAACACAACGAGTCGCTCCAGCGAATCAACCGCCTCAACGACATCATTCGCGGGTTGACGCGCGAACTCACGCAGGCCTCGAGCCGCGAAGACATCGAGCGGGCGGTCTGTGAGAACCTCTCCGACGCCGACCCCTACGTCTTCGCGTGGATCGCCGAACAGCGAGCGAGCGGCGACGACGTGGTGCCGCGCACGAGTTCGGGCGACGAGGGGTACGTCGACTGGTTCGCCGACGCAGACGCGCCGGCGAGCGGCGAGACGCCGACCGAGAGGGCCATCAGAACCCACGAACCCGTCGTCGAGAACAACCTCCACGCCGACCCGCCCCTCGAACCGTGGCAGACACAGGCGCTCAGGTACGGCTACCACGCCAGCATCGCCGTGCCGCTGACGTTCCGCGATACGGTCTACGGCGTCCTGAACCTCTACGCGGACGAGGCCGGTATCTTCGACGAGATGGAGCGGGCCGTACTCGGCGAACTGGGCAACATGGTAGGGTACGCCATCAACGCCATCGAGCGCAAGAAGGCCCTCGTCAGCGACCGGGCCGTCGAACTCACGTTCAGCGTCGACGACGCGTCGATTCCCGCCCTCCAGTTCTGCAAGGAGACCGACAGCGAGTTCGAGTTCGACGAACTGGTCGAACACAGCGACGGCAGCATCCGGGTGTTCTTCACCGTCACCGGGTCCGACCCGGAGGCCGTCTATCGGTACAGCGACGAGATACCGTCGGTCCACGAGGTCAACCTGCTCACGAAACACGACGACACGTGTCGGTACGAAGCGTTGGTGGGAGATTCGGGGTTCCTCGCGGACCTCGTCGCGTACGGCGCGCACCCGACGTCGGTGACCGCCGGCGCCGACGGCGGGGAGGTGCGCGTCGAGTTACCCCAGAGCGGCGACGTCCAGTCGTTCGCCCGGATGTTCCTGAACCGCTACGAGGGGAGCGAACTGGTCGCGCGCACCGAACGCGACGCGCCCGTCCAGACCCTCGCGGAGTTCGAGGCCAACTACCGGGACCGACTCACCGAACGACAGCGCGAGGTGCTCGAAACCGCGTACTTCAGCGGGTTCTTCGAGTGGCCCCGCGAGACCACCGGACAGGAGTTGGCGGAGATGCTCGACATCTCGCAACCGACGGTCAGCCGACACATCAGAACCGGCGAGCGAGAGCTGTTCGGGTTGGTTTTCGACGACGACCGATAGTCCGGGCTAGCTATCTAGCACCGGGGCGGCACTCGCCGGTATATCCTTATCGAGAGGGGCTATGGGTGTAGAGATAGTACAACGTAGTATGATTGGAACAACCCCCGCACCGAACGAAAACGTCGTCGCCGACGGCCCGGACTCGCTGGTCGTCACCATCACGGAGAAACTCGCCGCCGAACGCGGGGTGTCGCCGCGGGAACTGCCGCCGCTGAACGACTACATCGACGTCGACGCGCTCGCGTCCCTGTTCAACTCGCCCGGAAGCGCCCACCGGACCACGTTCGGGCACGTCCGCTTCCAAATCGAGAACACCGAGGTACAGGTCGACCACGACGGCACCGTCTCGGTCCGGACGTTCGGCGCCGAACCGGCCCCCGTAGAGACCGTCGAAGACTGAGTACCGTGCGAGAATCCAACGAGTAGATACAACCATGATAGCGAACGAAGACGACCGAGAAGAGACGCTGGAGCGCTACCGAGCCATCGAATACCGCGGCGAAGACGGTCTCGTGACGATTATACAGGACACCGAGAACGAGGAGGCGTGGGTCCAATCCAACGTCAAACAGGACGTCCTCCCCTAAGCCTTCCACACGGTCCCGCTGTCCGTTTCTCTCTATTCTCACCGACAGAGACGGTAGCGACGCGTTCTCGACCGCTCCGACTGAGCCTCGACACTGACGCCGACTGCCTATTCTGTATAGCGACAAAGAATTTATCGCGGAGCGCCGCGAGTGTCGCCAATCGTCGGAGAACGGCCGCAGACGGCCTCACCGGCCAGAGGCGGCCGCCTCGACGTGTCGTGCCACGGCCTCGGGGTTCTCCCGAGGTGCCCAGTGGGCGCAGTCGTCGAGGACGTGGAGTTCGGCGTCGGGAATCTCCGCGGCGGCCCGTTCGGCCCACGCGACCGGGAACAGTTCGTCGTGCGCGCCGTGGAGCAACCGGGTCGGAACCGTGAGGTCGCCGTAGCGGTCGGTGAACGTCGTCCGGTAGCCGTGGCGAGTCACCTCCGCGTCGCGGAACCGGCGGAAGGCCGCTCCGGCGGTCGGCCGGTGAACCTCCTCGAAGACGGCATCGACGGCGGCCCCCGAGAGCGCGTCGAGGTCGTAGACGACACCCCCGAGGCTCGCGCGCGTGAGACGACGACTCCGGCGGAAGGCAGCGATAGCGAGTTTATTGAACACCTGCACTCGCGCGAGGAACAGCGAGAGCAGGCCGTTCGGTAACTCGCGCCCGAGACCGTACGGGTCGATGGGCACCAGCGTCTCGACGAGGTCCGGGCGGTCCAGCGCGAGTTGGACGGCGACGCCCCCGCCCAGCGAGAGGCCCACCAGCGTCACCGGGCCGCAGTCCAGCGAGTCGAGGACCGCCGCGACTATCTCGGCGTGGCGCGGAATCGAGTAGGTGTCCTCAGCCAGTTCGCTCTCGCCGTAGCCCAGCAAGTCCGGCGCGACGACGCGGTGTTCGGGCACGAGTCGGTCGACTACCGGCGGCCACGAGACGTGGGCGGCGTCGATGATGCCGCCGTGGAGGAGCACGACGGGAGGGCCATCGCCGGCCGTTCGGTAGTGGATGCGCGCGCCGTCGACCGTGAACGTCTCGTCGGCGACCATGACGGACGCTCGACGGCCACGCACTGAAGGGTTTCGTCGTTCCGCCCGAGGACGGCGGTCTCAGGAACGTACGGGCGGCCTCGTCGCTGATTCTGTGTCATGGGGTAGATAGCCCATAAATCTAATTTCGCTATACAGAATGTGCTACTCGACGCTTCGACCGTGGTGTCGGACCGGGACCGGAACGTGGCAATACCGTCGGTAGCGGCGTCGAGGAGGGGCCTCGAACGGTCACTCGTCGGCCGTGCCGGACGCCGCCTCGATCTCGCGAGCGCGTTCGAGGACGAGGGTGTCGTCGACGTGGTCCAACAGTCGCCGCTGGCCACGGTCCGTCCGTGCCGCTATCTCCGCCTCGGAGACGTAGGTCGCCAGTCGCCGGTCGATGGCCTCCTCCCGGAGTTCGACGCGTCGCTCGTCGGCGAGGCCGTGGTCCTCGGGGAGCCGGCGGTCGAACCACTCGCGCCACCGGTCCCGGTCTCCACACTCCTCGTCTCGCGCGCTCTCGGGGCGGACCCAGTCGTAGTGGTCCGCGACGGCGTCCGGATAGCCCCGCTCACGGCGGGCGTCCGCGAGGAGTTCGAGGGCGGTTCGCGCCCCGCGACCGGCGGCGACGATAGCCTGTCGGTCCGCCTCGTGGGACGGGGAGGCCACGTACAGGCCCTCGACGGGGGTGGTGCCGTCGTGGTCGGCGTACGAACGGTCGAAGCGCTCGCGTTCCTCGCCGTCGTACTCGTGGCGCTCGAACATCTCGCCGTCGTCGAGCGGACGCAGGTACGCCCCGTCGTATCGGGTCGCAGCGAGGACGTACCGCGTCGTGACCGCGCGGCCGTCCTGTGTCCGGACGACGAACCCGGTGCCGTCGTCGGCGCGCTCGACGGCCGAGACGAGGTCCGGGACGACGGTCCCGCCCGCCTCCTCGGCGTGGTCGTGCATCAGCGCGTACAGCGTCTCGACGTCGACACCGGCGGGAAACCCGAGGTAGTTCTCGAGGTAGGCACACTGTTTGACCGAGGAGCGCCCACGGTCGAAGATGACCGTATCGAGGCCGTATCTGGCGAGGAAGACGCCGGCCGAACAGCCGGCCGGACCGCCACCCACGACGACGACGTCGCGGTCGGAGTCGCTCACGCTGGGTCACCTCGTCTCGCCGAATCGCTCTCTCGTTGCTGGTCCATACGCGGTACACCAGACTACCCACACATACCGCTTGCTATTTTTCGGCTGGCCTAAAATCGGACCCCGGAGCGCGGCGAACGGTCGATATCCGGACAGCGGACGGTCAGCCGCGTGAGTCGCCGCCTCTCATCGACAGGACGGCGTCGGTGATGCCGTCGGCCCTGTCGACGAGGACGCTCCCGACGACGCTCATCACGAGGACGTAGCCGACGGCGAAGGCGGGGATGACCGAACCGAGGCGACCGGTGCCGATGCTGGCCGCGAGTGCGACGAGGACCAGCGAGAACTCGCCGCGGGGGACCAGTCCCAGCCCGACCCGGAGCGAGCGGCGCCGGTCGAGACCGTACACCCGCCCCGAGAGCGTCCCACTCAGCAGTTTCCCGGCCGTCGTCGCCACTACCGCGACGACGAGGAGGCCGGCGACGCCCGCGAGCAGCGTCACGTCCGTCGAGAGGCCGATAGCGAAGAAGAAGACGGCGGCGAAGAGGTCCCGGGCCGGCGAGACGATGTGCTCGATGCGCTCGACGTGAGTCGTCTGGCTGAGACCGGTCCCGAGGAAGAAGGCCGCGACGGCCTCGCTGACGCCCAGCGCCAGCGCCGCCCCGGCGACGACGGTTGTCAGCCCGACGACCCGGAGGACGAACTGCTCGTCCGACCCCGTCGTGAAGAACCGCTCGAACCAACCGGCACCGTACCACGCGACGACCGAGAGGCCGCCGAGGAAGAGGAAGGCGACGCCGACGGAGGTGGCCGCCGCCCGCAGCCCCCCGCCGCCGGTGATGGCCGCCAGCAGGGCGAGGTAGACGGCGATGAGGATGTCCTCGAACACCAGCGTCCCGAGGATGGGACTGGACTCCTCGTTGGCAATCCACCCCGTCTCGATGAGCGACTTCGTGACGACGGCCGACGAGGAGATGTAGACGATGCCCGCGAGGAACAGCGTCTCGACGAGCGTCCACCCGAAGGCGAGGCCGATGGCCGCGCCGATGCCGAAGTTGACGACGAAGTCCAGCGTCCCGATGGCGGTTATCTTCCGACGGTCCCGGAGCAACTGGTCGACGCTGAACTCCAACCCGAGGAAGAAGAGGAGGAAGACGACCCCCAGTTCCGCCAGCACGTCGATGACCTCCCCCTCGTTCACGAGGGCGACCGGGACGCCGAACAGCGCCGTCGGTTCGTTCGGCCCCAGCAGGACGCCGACGAGGATGTACGCCGGGATGACCGAGAGGCCGATTCGCCCCGCCAGCATCCCGGCGAGTGCGACGCCGGTGACGGCGACGCCGACTTCGAGGAGTAGCTCAGCCATCGTTGTCCGGCGCGACTAACTCTTCGAGCGCCGACTGCTCGTCGCGGGTGCCGAGCGTGACGAGGATGTCGCCCTCGGTGATGGTGTCTTCCGGGTCCGGGTTCGGGAGCGTCTCCCCGTCGCGCTGGATGGCGATGATGGAGGCACCGGTCTGCTGGCGGACCTTCGCGTCGGCCAGCGTCTGCCCCGCGAGCGGCGAGTCGGCCTCGACGTCGACCCACTCGATGATGGCGTCGCCAAGCGGCACGTCCACCGAGTCCGTCTCGACTGGCTGGAAGTACGCCCCCTGCAGAATCGCCCCCACCTCGCGGGCCTGCCGGCCGGAGAGCGTGAAGAGGCGGTCGGCGTCGACGTCCGGCCCGTCCTTGTGGAACACTTCGCGTTTCCCGTCGTGGTGGATGACGATGACGAGTCGCTCGCCGCCGTCGAGTTCCACCTCGAACTTCTTGCCCACGCCGGGGACGTCTGTCTCGTAGACGGTCATATCGGCGTATCCACCGCGATCGAGATAAACGTCAGCTATCCCAGCCATCCGCGGGCGGTTTCGACCGCTCGCCGACGGCAACGACCTGCCAGCGCGGGTAGCCGTCGACCGCCCCCTCAGTCGGTTTCGGTCAGGTCCGCCCCGCAGTGCGGGCACTCCTCGGCGTCGTCGGGAACCGACTCCTCGCAGGCCGGGCACGTCGCCGTCCGGTGGTCCTCGGCGGCCTCGGAGGCCGTCTGTTTGAACTTCTCGACTTCTCGGCCCGCTCGCTCGAAGAAGCCCACGCTAGACCCCCCCGGTCCCGTCGGGGTCGGCAATAGGTCTGTCCATACAGGGGCCACGAGCGGTAGCGGCAAAAGCCGTGTGGCGCTTCTGGCTGGGCCGAACCTCGACCGATCGAGACTGGCCGTCTCAGAACTCGTCGGGTCCGGGGGCGGGGACCCCGCCGTCGTCGCTCTCCGGCGCGTCGAGGTCGAACTCCTCGCGCAGGTCGCGGATGCGGTCGCGGATGTCCGCGGCGAGTTCGAACTCCAGATTGTTCGCCGCCTCCTGCATCCGCTCTTCCAACTGGTCGACGCGACGGGCCGCCTCGTCCGCGTCGGACGGTCCGTCGCCGGCCACGTCGCCGGTATCGGTCTTGCTCCCGGGCAGGTTCGTCTCGCCGACGTCCTTCTCGATGGTCGTCGGTTCGTAGCCGTGCTCTTCGTTGTACTGTTGCTGGATGCGACGGCGGCGCTGGGTCTCCTCGATGGCCGACGCCATGGCGTCGCTGCGCTCGTCGGCGTAGAGGACGACTTCGCCGTTGACGTTTCGCGCGGCCCGCCCCATCGTCTGGACCAGTGTCGTCTCCGAGCGGAGGAACCCCTCCTGGTCGGCGTCCAGAATCGCCACGAGCGACACTTCGGGGATGTCCAGTCCCTCACGCAGGAGGTTGATGCCGACGAGGACGTCTATCTCGCCCAGTCGGAGCGAGCGGATGAGTTCGTGACGTTCCAGCGTGTCCGTCTCGTCGTGCATGTACGCGACGTCGACACCGGCCTCCTCCAGATACTCCGTGAGGTCCTCGGCCATCCGCTTGGTGAGGGTCGTGACGAGGACGCGTTCGTCCCGTTCGATACGGCCGTCGATGCGGCCCATCAGGTCGTCGACCTGTCCGGTGGCGTCGGCCACCTCGACGGCGGGGTCCACGAGGTGCGTGGGTCGGACGATTTGCTCGACCACCTGCGCGCTCTCCTCGCGTTCGTAGTCGCCGGGCGTCGCGCTCACGTACAGCGTCTGGTCGGTCTTCTCTTCGAACTCCTCGAAGGTGAGCGGCCGGTTGTCGAACGCGGTCGGGAGGCGAAATCCGTTCTCCACCAGACTCTCCTTGCGCGATTTGTCGCCGGCGAACTGGCCGCGAATCTGCGGGATGGTCTGGTGGGACTCGTCGATGACCGTGAGGAAGTCCTCGGGGAAGTAATCGAGCAGGGTGTAGGGCGCCTCGCCGCTCTCGCGGTCCGAGAGGTGGACCGAGTAGTTCTCGATGCCCGAACAGTAGCCCGTCTCCTGCATCATCTCGATGTCGAAGGTGGTCCGCTCCTCGATTCGCTGGGCGGCGACGGCGTCGCCCGTCCGCTCGAAGTAGCGGATGCGCTGGTCGAGCAGTTCCTGAATCTCCTCGATGGCGCGTTCGAGGCGTTGCTCGGGGATGGAGTAGTGTTCCGCCGGGTGGATGAGCGCGGCGGGTTCCTCCCGCACTACTTCCCCCTTCAAGGGGTCGACTTTCAGCATCCGGTCTATCTCGTCGCCCCAGAACTCCACGCGGATGGCGTAGCGGCCGTACATCGGGTAGATTTCCAGTGTGTCCCCGCGCACGCGGAAGGTGCCCTGCGTGAAGTCCACGTCGTTGCGCTCGTAGTTCAGGTCGACGAGCCGCGAGAGCAACTCGTCGCGCTCTATCTCCTGGCCGACCTCCAGCGAGAGGGACATGTCGATGTAGTTGCGCGGGTCACCGAGGCCGTAGATGGCCGACACCGAGGCGACGACGATGACGTCGTCCCGGGTGAGCAGCGACCGGGTCGCGGAGTGGCGCAGGCGGTCTATCTCGTCGTTGATGGAGGCGTCCTTGTCGATGAAGGTGTCCGTCTGCTCGACGTACGCCTCCGGTTGGTAGTAGTCGTAGTAGGAGACGAAGTACTCGACGGCGTTGTCCGGGAACAGGTTGCGGAACTCCTCGTACAACTGCGCGGCGAGGGTCTTGTTGTGGGCGATGACGAGCGTCGGCTGCTGAATCTCCTCGACGACCCACGAGACGGTGTTGGTCTTGCCCGACCCGGTCACGCCGAGCAAGGTCTGCTTGTCCATCCCCTGCCGGAACCCCTCGGCCAGTTGCTCGATGGCCTCGGGTTGGTCGCCGGCGGGGTCGAACGGCGCGTCGACGCGGAACTCGCTGTCGGCGTCGGGGCGGTCTATCGAGAGGGGGCCTCCGGCGTCGCTCATTGTGTGGGGGTAGGGTTGGAGCGACTTGAGGCTAGCGAGGTTCTGAGCGAAGCGAAGAACCTCGACGAAGCGCAGCGGGGAGCGAAGCGACCCGCGAGCAGTAGCGAAGGCTCTCGCTAGCTCACGGCTCCTGCACGTCGAACGGCAGGTCGTCGGGGTCCTCGACGACCAGCCACCACTTCTCGTTGCCGTCGGCGTGCCGGCGCTCGGTGTGGTCTCTGAGTCCCTCGAACCCGTCGAAGTCACGGCCGCAGATGTGACACCGGTAGTGGTGTTTCGCCATGCCGGCCCTCCCCGCCGGGTCGAGAAAGTAACGCGGGGCTTAACAGACTGGCTTGGGGTTGACGCCGAGGTCCTCCAGCGTCTCGAAGTAGTCGTCGTAGGCCGCCGAGACGACGGCGACGGCGGCCCCTTCGGCGGTCTCCCAGTCGTCCTCGTCGGCGCAGGTCTCGTCCAGCAGGTCGGCGGCGTCCTCGCGCAGGGCCTCGACGTCGTTGCGGGCGCTCCGGAACGTGCTCGCGGTCTGGGGGTCGGCCTGCCCGGTGAAGAAGCCGGTGAGTTGCCCCTTCGCCTTCTCGTCGACGAGCGCCCACCCGACGAGGCCGCCCAGTCGCTCGACGGTGTCGGTCAGGTCGTCCAGCGCGTCGTGCATGGCGAACTCGCGGTCGGCCGGGTCGGCGCCCACGTCGTCCAGTCGGTCGGCGGCGTCCTCGGCGGCGTCGGCGAACAGGTCTGCGGCCGCGCCGTCGGCGTCGTCCGCCCACGCCGAGAACGTGTCGCGGGCGGCCTGTTCGCGGGCCGCGGCGGCCGCGCGCACGGCGTCGGGTTCCATCTCGCCGCGGGTGTCGGCGTACAGCGTCTTCGAGGACCCGAGGCGGGACAGTTCGGTCTGCTGGTCGTCGCGGACGGCGTCGATGAGGTCGTCGGCGGTCATGGGGGCGACTCCGCCCGGCGCGGGCTTGAAACCGTCGGACCGGCGGGACCGCTCGAATCGGGGCTACCCGTGCCACTCGCCGCGGCGTTCCTCGTAGTCGGCGTCGGCGAGGGGCGCGGGCAGGTCGTCGCCCCGGCCGAGCGTCCCGAGCAGTTGCCGGGCGACGTGCCAACTGGCCGCCTCCGTGTCGAGGTCGACCAGCAGGATTTCGAGGCGCGTGTACGTCTCGATAGCGCCGTCGCGGTCCGGGTCGGTCCCCTCGACTCGGGCGCACGACCCCGAGTCCGCTCGACAGTCCGCCGCGTCGACGGGGACGACCACCACGTCGGCCGCGGCGGGGTCGGCGACCAGTTCGGCGGTGACGTTCGACGGGGCGGCGCCGTCGGCACCCTCGGTCACGTAGGCCAGCGCGTAGGCCACCTCCTCGCGGTAGGCCGCGCGTTCCTCGGCCGAGAGGCTCTCGTTCCGAATCGCCACCGTCAGCGTCGTGTCGTTCCACGGGACCGGGCGCTCGCTGGCGTTCGGCCGCGGGAGCGTCGCCAGCGTGCTCCGGTGGCGCATCACCTCCCGCGGCGGGTCGCCGTGGCGCAGGCCCAGCACGTGTCCGACCTCGTGTTCGACGACCCGCCGGGTCGACTCGTTGGCGAAGCCGCGCTTTATCGACACCGCCGCCGGCCGGTCGACCCGCGTGTCGGCCGTCAGACGGGGGGCACACCCCGCGGAGTAGTCGGCGTCGCCGCAAGCGGTGACCGTCTCGACGAACGTAATCTCGACGTCGGGCGGGCCGTCGGCGGGCGTCTCGCCCGGTTCGAGGACGCGGAAGTCGACGGCGAACCCAGCGTACTCGGGCGCGTGGGCCTCCCAGTAGGCCAGTCCGTCGGCGGCGAGGGCTCGCTCGCGGGCCGTCCCGTCGACGGCGACGGTCACCGTCTCGTTGGCGAACGGGTGGCCCCGCTCGACGAGTTCGGACGTCGACTCCAACGCCTCGGAGGCGGCGCTACACCCCGCGAGTCCGCCGAGGAGGAGACACAGCACGAGGGCGGCCAGTCGTCGGTCCATCGTCTACCCATCGACGCGTCGCTACTAGTCGGTTGTGGCCGCAAGACGGCTGCGGGGAGTAAGCCCCCTTCTGTTCTGGCCGGCATTCGGCTCAGCGGCCGCGTCCAGCGCTCGCGCGCGGTACCGGACTACCTGTCGACGCGGCCTTGCACCGGTGAGGATTCGCCGTTCCATCGGTCCGTCGTAGGCGAGGGGCACCGGATGGTGGCCCTCGATAGCCCTCGGTGGGTTAACTCTCCCTCGCTTCCGGGGGGCGCGGCACGGAGTGCCGCACACGCCCCGTCGCTCGGGATTCGCGCACCTCATCGGTCCCACGACGACGTGTCGTTGCTGTTCCATAGCCGACGGTCTCCCGCCCCGGACTTGCGCCCGGTCACCTGTCCGGCGGGTGGGGGGACTTTCCTCATGCCTCTCGGCACGGGGGCCGGCCTCCCGCTGCCGGGCGAGCGTAGGCGACTGCCGCCGATAAGGCTTACCACCCCGTCGCGTCGCCGGGGTCGTGCGCCGTATCGGCAGTTGAGTCGTCCCGTAGACTTTTCATGTCAGGGGTATAGCCCTGCGCCAGACAGTAACTGTGGACGCGAACCGAGTGCTATCGGTGACGCTGGCACTCCTCTGTGTCGCGAGTTTCGGTCTGTCGGCCCCCTTGTTGGGGTCCGGGCCGGTCGCGACGCCGTCGGCCGCCGGGGCAGGGATGCCCGGCGACGCCGCCCGCCAACTGGGTGGGGACAGCGGGGCGACGCAACCGCCCGAGGGGTCGACGAGCGACGCTGACGGTGGGGCCAGCGACGGCGAGGGAACGGACGAGAACAGCGGCGGCGACGCCCCGACGTGGGACGAGTCGGGCGTCGAAGCAGCGCTGTCGGGGTCCGCCGACGGCGGCCTCGGGAGCGAGGCCGGCCAGAGTGGAAGGGGGTCCGCGACGGCGACGCCGACGGCGAACGGGTCCGGCGCGAGCGGCGCGGGCGGAACCGGCACGTCGACGGGCGGGAGCGGCGGCAACTGCACGCGCGCCGACGCCGCCCGACTGGGTCTGAGCGACGCCGTCGTCGCCGACGTGGTCGGCCGGACGTGCACCATCGGCCCGCAGGAGGACCCCTACTGGCGGACCGTCTCCTACGCGCGCTACACCGGCGCGGGGTGGGACGCCAGCGACGCGGAGCGGTCGCGCCCGGCGAGCGACTACCCGCGGGCCGGCCGGCAGGTGAGACTGCGCTACACCGTCGTCAACCGGACGGCGGCGGTCCCCGTGCCGTGGCGGCCCGAGTCGGTCGACGGCCTCGACGCCGACGGCGTCGCCGTCACGCGGGCGGGGGTCGAACCGGCCGGGGCCGCGCTCCCGAACGGGACGACCTACACCGCGACGACGACGCTTCCGGGTTGGTCGCCCCGGGAGTTGCAGACCGCAGGACGGGACTACCCGAGCGGCGTCCAACGGCGCTACACGCAACTGCCCGCCGACACGCCCGAGCGTCTGCGGGCGCTGACCGGCGAGGTGACCCGAAACGCGACGACCCCCTACGAGCGCGCGGTGCTCGTCGAGCAGTGGCTCCAGACCGAGAAGGCGTACTCGACGCAGATAGTCCGACCGTCCGAGCACTACGCGACGGCGTTCGCGACGGAGATGGAGCGGGGCTACTGCATGTACTTCGCGACGACGATGGTGGCGATGCTGCGGACGCAGGGCATCCCGGCCAGATACGTGCAGGGGTACTCGCCGTCGTCGGGGCGAACCGAGGACGGGAGCCTGCGTATCGACCGCTCGAAGGCCCACGCGTGGGTCGAGGTGTACTTCCCGGGCACCGGGTGGGTGACGTTCGACCCGACGCCAGCCGACAGGGAAGCGCTGAGAGAGTCGGGGACCACTCGAGCGAGCGTCGACGCGCCGCCCGCAGACCCGGACTTCGCGCGGGTCGACGACAGCCGCGTCCGCCAGACGACGACCGACCGGCCGCCGGAAGTCGACGCGGACGTGCGCCTCGACGGCCGGGTCGTCCCGGGCAACGAGATACAGGTCGTCGTCACGCTGGACGGCCGCCGACTCGGCGACGCGCTGGTGACGTTCAACGGCGAGAGCGTCGGCCGCACCGACGGGTTCGGCCGGGTCAACGGCGTCGTGCCCTACGCCTCGCGGCTGAACGTGAGCGTCTACAAGGCGTTCGACAGCGCGGACGGCCAGCAGCGCGGCAGCGGAAGCGGGAGCGGTTCGAGAGACGGAACGGACGACGGGAGCGGGCAGAACGGCGGGGGAAGCGGGTCCCAGAGTGGCCCCGGTGCGGGCGGCGGCCAGTCCCCGTCCGAGGCGGCCGGCGGCAATCCCGACACCGTCAGACTCGGCGGGTCGATAACCATCCCCGACTCGACGGTGCTGTACCACGTCGACGTCGTGGCCGTCGAGGGGGCGAACGGGAGCGAGAGCGACGGGACGGGGACGGCCGCCGTCTCGCGCGGGTCGTTCTCCGACCGGCGGCCGACGGCTGACTTCGCCCGGCAGACCGCACCCGAAGGCGGGCGGGAACTGAACACGACCATCGGCCTCTCCTCGATAGACCGCCGGACGCCGGGGACGAACGCGACCGTTCGAGCGGAGATAGAGGGGGTCCCGGTCGCCGACGCGACCGTGTTAGTCGACGGCGTGCCGGTGACCACGACGGACGGCGACGGCCGGGCGTCCGTCCGCATCCCCTACCGCGAGTCGTTCACGGTGCGAGTCACGCGCGGCGACGCTTCGGGTACCCGCACGTACGAGGGCATCGACACCGACGTCGACGTGACCGCGACCGGACTGTCGAACGCGACGACGCAGACGCCGGGGGCCGAGGCGACGGTCCGTGCCGCTATCGACGGCGTGCCCGTCCCGAACGCCACGGTGAGAGTCGCGGGCGACATCGTGGCCCAGACCGACGCCGACGGCGAGGCGACGGTCCGCGTGCCCTACTACGACCGCTACCGCGTCGTCGTCCGGCGGGGCGGGGCCGACGGGGCCGCGGCGTTCCGGGGCACCGACCTGAACGTCTCGCTCTCCGTCGGCGAGGCGCGCCGCCCCGGCGAGACGCTCCGAGTGGCCGCCGCCGTGGACGGAGTGCCGGTCCGCCGGGCGACGGTCAGTATCGGCGGCCGTCGCGTCGGCCGGACCGACGACGAGGGCGTCGCCGACATCACGATACCGTACGTCCGGGACGGGCCGCTGACCGTCACGCGGGGCGCGGCGACGGCCGAACGGGCCTTCGCCGTCCGGTCGAACACGACGCTGACGCTTGCGCCGGACCCCGTCCCCGGCCGACCCCACCGAGTGACCGCGACGCTCGGCGGCGAACCGTTCCCCGGCGCGGCGGTACTCGTCGACGGCGAGCGACGCGGGCGGACCGACGCGAACGGGACGGCGACGGTGACGGTGCCGTACCGCGAGCGCCTGACCGTGACCGTCCGGCGCGGGGAACTGTCGGCCGCGGCGGACGCGCCGCTCCCGACGACGGTCGAGGTCTCGCTGGCCGAGCGCCCGATACCGGGCCGGCAGGTGACCGGCACGGCGACCATCGCCGGCTACCCCGTCGCGAACGCCACCGTCTCGCGGGGCGGAACCGCGGTGGCCCGCACCGCCGCCAACGGGAGTTTCGTGACGACGGTGGCGCTGTTGCCTCCCCGGCCGTCGTTCCAGCGGACCGTCCACCGAGGGGCCGCACGCGGCCGCACTGCGGCGGCGCTGTGGCCGTTCTACGGCGGCGCAACCGCGCTCCTCGTCGGCCTCGCCGTCGGCCTGAACCGCCGGTACGGACTGGTCGGTCGGGCCGCCCGCGGCGGCGCGGCGACGGCGGGGCTGACCCGCCGGACGATTCGCTGGGTCGTCGATAGCGTCCTCCGTCTCGGCGAGGCGGTGGCCGCCGCCGGCCGCGTCGTGGTCGGCACGGCCCAGCGAGTCGCCACGCGCGTCGGGGACGCCCTCCGGCAGGCCCCGACGCTGGTCGCCGCGCTCCGGCGGTTACTGGCCTCGCTGGTCGCGTGGCTCCGGTCCCTCCCGGCGGCCGTGCTGGCGCTTCCCGCCCGCGTCCGGGCCGCTATCGCCGCGTCTCGCGCCGCCGGAGAGCGACGAGACGGCGAGGACGCGGAGGCGCGACTGGCCGCCGCGGCGGCCGGCGACGGCGACGCCCCGGACGAGGCGACCGTAGAGACCGTGGTCGAGGCGTGGGTCGAACTGGCCGAGGGGACACCGCGGGCCTCGCTCACCGAGACGCCGGTGCGGGTCGCCGCGGCCGCGAAGTCCCACGGCTACCCCTCCGACCGGGTCGAGCGCATAACCGACGCCTTCCGCCGCGTCAGGTACGGCCACTACTCGCTCGACGCCGACGGCCTCGCGTCGGTCACCGAGGCCGCGACCGACCTCGGACGGGCGGACGAGACGGACGGTAAGAGCGAGGCGGACGCCACGGAGGGCGAGTCGTGATTCGCGCCGTCCTGCGGGCGTGCAAACTCGGCGTCGTCGTCGCCCTCGTCAGCGCCGCGTCGGCGGCGCTCCTCCGGCCGGCCGTCTACCCGGCGACGGTTCGCCGTCCCCTCGAACTGCTCCCGAGCGACTCCGCGGCGCTCTGGCTCGGATTGGGCGTCCTCGCTGGCCTGTTCGCGGGAGCCGTCACCGTGGCCCAGACCCCGACCCGACGCCCCGACTTCGGCGTCTCGACGCCCGAGACGGCCAGCGCCAGCGACAGCGAGGTGATTCAGCGGAGCCTCGACGAGCGAATCGAGCAGGTCCGGACCGACGGGGCACGGGCCGTCGTCGACCCGGCGTCTGTGTTCGCCGACCTCCGAGAGGCGGCGGTACCGCTCGTCGCGGAGGCGTATCAGGAACCCCCGTCGCGGGCCAGCGACCGGGTCGAGGCCGGCGACTGGACCGACGACGACTACGCGGCCGCCGTGCTGAGTCCCGACCCCGAGTTGCGGCCGTCGCTACTGACCCGGGTCTGGGAGTGGTTCCTCGGCGACCGGGCCGCCGCCCGCCGCGTCGCGCGGGTCGAGCGGGCGCTGTTGGCCCTCGCGGCGGGAGACGGGGAGGAGGACCGATGAGCGGGGCGACGACCACCCGAACGAACCGCTACCGCCACCTCGTCGGGGCGATACTGGTGCCGGTCGTCCTCGGCGTGACGTTCCAGTCGCCCGTGGTGTACGCCACCGGCGCAGTCCCCATCGTCTACCTGCTCTACGGCGAACTGACGACGCCGGACCCGGCCACCGACCGCCTCTCCGCCGAGCGCACCCTCGACCCGGAGGCCCCCGCTCCCGGCGAGTCGGTGACCGTCACCGTCGCCGTGACGAACACCGGGGCCGACGCCGTGACCGACCTGCGACTCGTGGACGGTGTGCCCGACGAACTGGGAGTCACCGGGGGGAGTCCCCGGGCGTCGCTGTCGCTCGGGGCCGGCGAGACGGCGACGGTCACCTACGACGTCGTCGCCAAGCGGGGGACCCACGACTTCGGCGACCTCACCGTCGCCTCCGTCGGGTTGAGCGGCGAACACGACAGTCGCGGCGCCGTCCCCGTCGAGACGACCCTCCGGTGCGAGGTGCCCGTCGAGGACGTGCCGCTGACGAGTCAGACCGCCCGTCGCGCCGGGCAGATACCGACCGACATCGCCGGGGAGGGCATCAGTTTCCACAGCACCCGCGAGTACCGCTCCTCGGACCCCGCCCGCCGCATCGACTGGCGGCGCTACGCGCGCACGAACGAACTGTCGACGGTCGAGTATCAGGAGGAGCACGCCGCCACGGTGGTCCTGCTCGTCGACCGCTCGGCGGCCGCCGCGGCCCGGACCGAACCCGACCGGCCGACCGGCGCGGAACTGTCGCTGTACGCCGCCGAGCGGACGTTCTACGAACTGCTGGCCGGCGGCAACCGCGTCGGCGTCGGCCTCTACCCCGACCGGGTGACCGCGCTCGGACCGGGGGTCGGGGCCGACCACGCCGCCACCGGCCGGGACCTGTTCGCGGCCGCCGAGACGGAGGCCGACCGCGCGCCGGGGAGCGTCGAGCGCGACCTGCTGACGTGGCTGCCGGCCTCGGCACAGGTCGTCCTCGTCTCGCCGCTGTTGGACGACGAGATGGTGGCGCTGGCCGACCGACTGCTGGCCCACCGACACGACGTCAGTGTCGTCTCGCCGCGGTTGGCGGCCGCGACCACCGTCGGGAAGGCCGTCAGCACCGCCGAGCGAGCGCGTCGCCTCCGGTCGCTGGAGGGGAGCGGTGCCCCCGTCGTGGACTGGGACCCCGACGAACCGCTCCGCCTCACGCTGGAGGCGTTCGTCAGGAGGTGGCTCTGATGGCCGGCCACGACCCGCGCCCGCGGGTCGGCGGGACGCTCATTGCGACGGCCGTCGCGTGTCTCGTCGCGGCCGTCGCCGTCGGGTCGGTGACGACGACGACGCTCTCTGCCGGCTTTCTCGGCGCCGCGGCGGTGCTCGCGGTCGGCGCGCGGGCCGCCGAGAGCGAGACGCGACTGGCGGCGCTCGTCGGGAACGTCGCCGCCCCGGTCGGCGCGTCGGCCGCCGTCGGCCTGGTGGGGTACTGGTGGTACCTCGGACTCACGAGCGGCGGCGTCCCGCGCCCCCTCCTCGCGGTGAAACTGCTCGCCCTGCCCGGCGTCGGCCTGTTCCTCGTCGCGGTGGCGCTGGCCCGGCAACTCTCGTTCGTCGAGGACAGCGAGGGGGCCGGACTCACGCCCGTCTACCGCTCGCTGTTCGTCCAGTCGCTGGCCGTCGCCGCGCTCGTGCCGGCAATCGGCTGGGTGGCGTACCTCCCGCCGACCCTCCGACCGACTGCGGCGCTCGGCGTCTGGGAGCAGGTGGTGGCGGCGCGGGCTGAACCCGCGCTGGCGACGACGCTGGTCCCCGGTCTCGTCCTGCTGGTCGTGGTGCTCTGGCGGGTGCTCCTCGTCAGACTGGAGGCGCTCGACCTCCGGACCCCGCCGTCGGCCCGCGAGGGACGGGACTGGGGGCGTTTCGGCGGGACGCTGGTGGCGCTGGGCGCGATAGTCGCCCTCGTGGCCATGTTCGTCCGCCTCGGGTCGCCGGGCGTCGGGATTCCGTTCCTCGTCGGCCCGCCCGTCGTCTACGACGCGCTGGCCGGGGTGGCGGCGCTCGAAACCGGGTTGCTCGTCGCGTCGTACCTGCTGGGCCTGATACGGCGGACCCAGAGCCGCACGCTGGCGAACCTGGCGACACAGCAGAGCGGCACGGCGGTCGTGACCGTCGCGGTGCTCGCCGCGCCGTTCCCGCCGCGGGTGGCCACCCTCGCCGAGAACGTCGTTCGCACCGTGGACACAGTACCCAACGAACTCGCGTTCCGGATGGTCCTGCTCGGGACTGTCGCCGTGGCGCTGTTCTCGCTGTCGCTCGGCCTGCGACTGCTACTGGCGAGCGTCGACGAGTTCACCCGGAGCGAGGGACACACCGCCCGGGTACGCGGCGCGGCGGCGACGCTGTATCTGGGGGTCGTGCTGCTGGCACTGCGGCACGGGCGGCCCTCGCTGGCCCTCGGCGGCGGCGTCGGGGCCATCCTCGTCTGGGACCTGCAGGAACACGCCATCGTCCTCGGCCGGCAGGTCGGTCGCCGCCTGACGGTCACGCGGCCGGAGGGCGCGCACTTCGTCGGCAGTCTGCTGGTCGGCGGCGTCGGGGCGGGCGTCGGCTACGGCGTCACCGCCGTCACCGACCGCGCCGTCGCGTCGGCGTTCCCCAGCGTCGTCCTCATCGGAGTGCTGGTGCTTGCCATCCTGCTCGCGGTGCTGTGGCTCCCGCGGGTGGGGGCGGAGTGACCTACTCGGCGGCGTCGACGTTCGGCACGTCTAGCCTGTCGAGGAGGTCCCGGACGATGGCCCGCTTGTTCCGGTCGTCCATCCGGGCCTGCGCCGTGAGCACGAGGCGGTGTGCCAGCGTCGACGGCGCCACCGTCGTCACGTCGTCGGGCGTCACGAAGTCCCGCCCGTCGAGGACCGCACGCGCCCGCGATACCTCGAACAGTCGCTGCGTCCCGCGCGGGGAGACGCCGGTGTCGACGGCCCGATGGGAGCGCGTCTCTCGTGCGAGGTCGGTGATGAACCACCGCAGGTCGTCGTCGACGGTCACCGACTCCGGGAGGTGCTGTATCCGGGTTATCTCCTCGGCGGTCACCACCGAGTCGACCGTCGGCGTCGACGACTCGCGGTCCGCCCGCCGGTCGATGAGGTCCTTCTCGCCCGCCCGGTCCGGGTAGCCGATGGAGTCTTTGAACCAGAAGCGGTCCACCTGCGCCTCCGGCAGGGGAAAGGTCCCCTCCTGTTCGACTGGGTTCTGCGTGGCGATGACCAAGAAGGGGTCCGGCAGGTCGTGTTCCTCGCCGTCGACGGTGACCTGCCCCTCACCCATCGCCTCCAGCAGGGCCGACTGGGTCTTCGGCGGCGCTCGGTTTATCTCGTCGGCCAGCACCACGTTGGCGAAGATGGGCCCCGGGACGAACTCGAAGGTGCCCTCGGACTCGTTGTAGATGTTCGACCCCGTGATGTCGGCCGGCAGGAGGTCCGGCGTGAACTGGATGCGCGAGAACTCGAGTCCCAGCGCGTTCGCGAAACTGTTCGCAGTCAGCGTCTTTCCCGTCCCCGGGACGTCCTCCAAGAGGACGTGTCCCCCGGCGACGACGCTGGTCATGATGGTCTCCAGAAACGCCCTGTCGCTGATGACGGCGGCCCCCACCTCGTCGACAATCGACTGCGCGTGCCTTCCCGCGTCGGCGACGTCCATACAGAGTTGGTCGAACGAACCCGCATATACGTACCGACGGTTTCGAGGAGTGTGGGACCCGGCGTGGGTCGCCCGCGACTGCGACTCCGGACCCGCACAGTCCGGAGAACCGGGCCTCCCGAGCGGCGTCGGAATCCGGTGGACGGGCACGTCTACAGCCCGTTCTCGACTGTATGCGGGGGACACCGGGCCCGGGAGCGGTATCTCCGACGCTGTCGCTGGTCCCGTCCGTCGATGTCTCGCTTCGCGCGCTACGAGACGGTCCAGACGTACGCGGTGCAGGCCGATACGCCGCTCTGCGGTGAAGTCGACCCGACAAAAGGCGGACCGCGATGCCGAGCAGTTCGCCCTCAGTCGTCAGAGGGCAGGGATTCGCCCTCCCCGTTCGTCGGGGCGGGCGAGGCGTCCATGGAGTCGTCCTCGGCGTAGGGGTACCACGTCGTCTTCGTGTTGTGCATGTACGGGTCCTCGTAGTCGGTCTCCTCGGGGTCGACGAGGTCGGCGAGAGCGTCCTCGTCGCGGGCCTCCACGAAGTCTCGGAACGTCTCACCGTCCTCGCGGAGGTCCGTGAAGCTCTCGACGAGGTTCTTGATGGCACCGGGCACCTCGTCGGCGGGGACGCGCATCTCCACCCAGTCGGCGAAGCGCGGGTCCTCACCGAGGCCGCCGCCCAGACCGATGTCCAGCGCCTCGACCGGTTCGCCGTCCTTGCGGGTCTTCATGCCGCGCAGGGAGACGTCGGCGATCTGCGGCTGGGCACAGGAGGCCGTACAGCCCGAGAGGTGGATGTGGAAGTCCTCGTGGTCGGCGGGGAGTTCGACGTTGTCGCGGAGCCAGCGGGCGTAGCGGACCTGCCGGTTCTTCGTCTCGACGATGGACAGCGAGCAGAACTCCGTGCCGGTACAGGCGATGGAGCCACGCATGAACGGCGAGGGGTCGGGCGAGTAGTCCTCCAGCAGAGGCTCGTTCTTGAGGTCCTCGAGGTTCTCCTCGGGCACGTCCATGACGATGACGTTCTGGCGCTGGGTCAGGCGGACCTCGCCGGAGCCGTACTCCTCGGCGAGTTCGGCGAGCTCCAGCGTGTCGTCGGCACCCATCCGGCCGACGAGGACGTTCAGGCCGACGTAGTAGTTGCCGTCGTCCTGTTCGTGGACGCCGACGTGGTCGTCGTGGCCCTCGTTGCCGCCGGAGTTGTAGGTGTACTGGTCGCGCATGTCCTCGCCCGCCGTCTCCAGTTCGAAGTCGACGAACTCGTCTTGCAGGACCTGTCGCATCTTCTCGGGGCCCCACTCGTCCATGAGGAACTTGATGCGGGCGTTGAAGCGGTCGTCGCGGTCACCGTACTCGTTGAACAGTCCGGACATGCCGGCGGCGACGTCGGCGGCCTGCTCCGGGGGCACCCAGACGTCGATGTCGCGGGCGAGGCGGGCCTCCTTCCGTGAGAGGCCGCCGCCGACGCGGACGTTGAACCCGAGTTCGCCGTCCTTCTCGGCCGGTTCGAAGGCGAGGTCGTTGATGTCACCCTGCCCACAGCCCTCGTCACAACCGGTGACGGCCACCTTCCACTTCCGGGGGAGGTTCGCGTAGTCGTCGTTGCCCTTGAACGTCTCGTGGAGTTCCTCGGCGACGGGCCACGCGTCGATGTGCTCGTGTTTGTCCTTGCCGGCGACCGGACAGCCGACGATGTTCCGCCACGAGTCACCGCAGGCCTGCTGGGTCGTGAGACCGACGGATTCGAGCTTCTCGAATATCTCCGGGATGTCCTCGAGCTTTATCCAGTGGAGTTGGATGGACTGGCGGGTGGTCCAGTCACAGTACGCGTCGCCGAACTCGGGGTTCTCGGCCGGGCCGGAGGCGTACTCCTTGGCGACTTCGCCGATGACTTCGAGTTGGCCGGGTTCGATGACGCCGTTCGGCGTCCCGATGCGCATCATGAAGTACGACTCCTGCCCGGAGCGCTGGTGGTACAGGCCCCACCACTTGAAGCGCTCGAACCACGCGTCCTGTTCGTCCTCCGGGATGGACTCCCAACCCTGCTCTGCGAACTCCAAGAGGTGCTCCCGTATCTCGTTACCGTAGACTTCGTCCTTCCATTTCTCTACTTTGCTCGGCATGGCTGATTGTGTTTCCCCACTAGATATCCAGCCTTATACGCCACGCTTTGCCGTCAACCGTCTCCCCCGCTCCCCGAAACAGGACGATATTGCCTATTCGTCGGGACGGGCCAGTCTCGTTCGCTTCTCCGGGAAATGGACGCTCTCGTGAACGACGCCGTAGAACTCGCCCGACTCCGGGTCTACGACGCGGCCGACGGTCAGCCAGTCGGTGACGCCGCTCTCTCCACACGCGATGCACTGGCCCGCGATGCGCGCCTCGATGTCCGGGTGGTCGACGCCGACTTTGACGAACCCCTCGGCGAGGAAATCGGTCGTCTCACAGTCACAGAAGTCGCTCCGGGCCAACAGCCAGAGGTCCGAGACGTTCACTTCCCGCGAGTCGTTGACGGATATCCACGCCCCGTCGTCGAGTTGGTGAACGTCGGTCGTCATTACATCTCATTAGACGTCCCGACTACCTGAGGGCGTCGTCGTTCGCAAGTTTCGCCGGGGTCGCACCGAAGGCGGTCTCGTCCGGCGGTGCGTGGGCCTCGGTACCACGACGCCCTATCTGTCAGCCGGCGTACAAGGTAGCTGCACGCGTTGCCGGTAAGCCGCAGTGCGGGTCACAATTACAGGAGAGTGCGGCCTTATGATGGCGGGTCTATTACAGAGGGATAGCGACACGCGGGGACTCACGTCGCCGCGCCAACAGAAACGATGACGAACGCACACCAAACGCACGACGAACCCGACGCCGAAGTCGACGAACCAACCACCGACCACCTCGACAACGTCGAGGACGGGTGTGGCTGCACCGAAATCTGGGAACACATGAGCGAGGAGCGCGAGAGCGCTTCGGACGACTGAGACGGGTGTGTGACCCCGGACGGGATACTTTTGTGCGCTGGCGACCAACGAGGTGACGATGCCAGAGGACGCACCGTCGACCGACCGTAAGTCGCCGGTCGGGAAGCCAGTCATCCGGGGCGACCCGAACTTCACCGGCCAACACGCCGACGAGGCCGTCGAGTTCGACCCCGACGACCCCGAGAGTCTCGAACTCGCCGCCGAGACGGTCCGTCGCTTCTCCGAGAACACGGCGGGCGCCGACGACAACGTCTACATGCTCCGCGGCGCGGCGGCGTGTGCGGCGCTCGTCCGCGGCGAGGGGTCGTACAAGGCCGCCGCCGAACGGGCCGGGGGCGAGGCCACCGTCTCCTTCATCCGGAAGTGGTCGCGGGTCCACGACCTGCCACGCTCTATCCGCATCCACGTCGCCAAGGGCGAAATCGCCCCCACCGCCGCCAAGCACATCGCCCGCGTCGCCGGCGAGGCCCGCCTGTTACTGGCGTGGGCCGCCCTCGACCACGACCTGACGGTCCGGCAGATTCGCTCGGTCGCGAGCAGCGTCAACGACGGCGCGAGCATCGAGGGTGCGCTTTCCGAGGAGGGGTACCAACTCGGGCGCCTCACCGTCGACGTCGACGTCGACGCCTACTGTAAGCTCCGCCGCCGCGCCGCACTCGACGCCACGGACCCGAGTGCCGTCGTCACCGAGGCGTTGGAGACGACGCTCGACGACGGACCGTAAGGTCTTAATCGCCACTCCCCCCAGCGACTATCGAGGGCCGGTAGCTCAGTCAGGCAGAGCGTCTGGCTTTTAACCAGATGGTCGGGGGTTCAACTCCCTCCCGGCCCGTGCAACGAACTGACGAGCGCAGCGAGCGGTGTCGCCGCCGGACACGACGGGAGACCGGTTGATTTACCACGCTCACCGCCGAGCGGTCGTGTATGACCACCCTCACCGACCGCTTCGGGAGTCCGCTCAAACCGTTCGGCACCGCCGCTGGAACGTTCCTCGTCCTCGCCGCTCTCGGAACGATAGCCGGCGCGCCGTGGACGACGCACGCGGCCATCGGCAGCGCGATACTGCAGGTCGTCGGCGCCGTCCTGATGGCCGTCGTCGGCGTCGCACTGACGTATCTCGCCGTCAGCGGCGAATAAGCGCGAAAAACGTCTTCTACGGTCTCAGCCGCGCGTCGGGAGGTACGCCATCCCGAGCATCAGCACCGCCGCGATGCCCGAGAGGATGGAGACGCCCCAGAGCCCGTTCTTGCGCTCGTGGAAGTAGTCCTGACTGTCGAGTTGGTCCTGATAGGTCGGGTACTCGTCGACGCTGACTATCTGAACCGTCTGGTGGTCCGGGAAGTGCGCGAAGTACTGCTGGCCCTGCAGGGTGACGTTCCCGCCCTCGCTGAGTTCGACGGTGCGGTTCCGGGGTGCGACCCACGTGACCGTCGCACTGCTGGCGGTCACCTGCGAGAGCGTCGCCTGTTTGACGCCGCTGTCGCTCTGGTACGGGATGGTCTCGGACTGCTGGAAGGTTTGGGTCTGGGGTTCCGGCAGCCACTCGCTAACGGGCTGTCGCGAGCCATTCTCGCGGTAGACGACGTACTGCGTGCCGTTCTGGGACGACAGCGAGTTCTCGACGGCCGGGTCCTCCGTGGCCAGTTGGGAGGCGTTCAACTGCTCGGTGTAGGTCACCGACTTGGACTCGTTGTCGGTCGTGACCAGCCACGTCTGGTTGTTGATGGTGGTCGTCGACCCGTTCTCTAACGTCCCGGAGTACTGCCACGATTCGTTGGTCCACGACATGTCGGCAGCCATCGACCCGCCACCACCGCCACCGTGTCCGCCACCACCACCGCTGGACATGTGGATGTTCGAGACGGTGTAGGTGGTCCCGCCGACACTGAACGTGCTGTCGTTGGTCAACTCGGCGTTGGCCTCGAGTGACACCTCCGGCCGCTGGCTCTCCGCGACGCCAATGTACGCGTAGGCTGCGACACTGACGACGAGGAAGAACGCGAAGTATGCCGCCGCGGCTCGTCGTTGCATATCCTGACGGTCAGTCGGCGCGCGGTTTAATGATTACTTTTCGACCCCACCGCTCGTACGGATGCCGGCAGGCCACGTCGTGAGTGGGCGAGGCTACCGGACCGCACGACGACGTGCCGGTGACGTGGGGACGCCGCCCCCGTTCAGGGTCGGTCGAACCGATACAGGTAGCCGTCGGCGCTCCCGACGAAGACGCTCTCGGTGCCGACGCTCGGACGGGACCGGACCAGTCCGGTCGTCTCGAACCGTCGGCGCAGGCTTCCGTCGTCGGTCGCCAGTGCGTGCAGTCGGAAGTTCCCGACTGCGAACACCGTCCCGTCCACCACGGTCGGTTCGACGAACCGGGTGTCGGTCGACGGGTCGAGCGTCCGCGTCCAGCGGACGGTCCCGTCCGGCTCGATGGCTTGTACCGATTCCTCGAACCGCTGGCGGGTTTCGAACTCCCGCTCGGTCGTCCGCACCGCGTACACCGACCCATCGGCGGCGGCGAGCGCCCTGACCGGCCGTTCCCAGTCGAGTTCGACCGTCCACCGGGTCGTACCCTCGTCCGTCCCCAGCGCGAGAATCTCCTGTCGGTCGTAGTCGCCCTCCGGCCGCCGGCAGTAGACGAGGGCGTCGCCGTCGAGCGCGACCCCCCGGAGGTTCGACACCGGTTCGACCCAGTCGGGCGTCCCGTCGGCCCGATTCAGCGCGAGGATTCGCTCGGTCGTCGGGACGTAAACGTGGTCGTCGTCGACGAGAAGGTCGCCCGCCGGTTCCCCGCCCCCGGGACACTGGTCCTCCAGCGTGAACGTCCACCGAGTGTCACCGGTCGCCGCGTCGAGTGCTCGCACACCCGACTCCGCCTCGAGTATCCCGTACACCGTCTCGTCGGCCGCCGTCGGGTCGGCCACAGCGGGGCGGTCCGCCGACAACTCCCACGCCACCGCGCCCGTCTCGGCGTCGAACGCGGCGAGGTTCGTCTCGGTCTCCGCGATGACGCGCCCGTCGGCGAGCACCGGGTCGCCGCTCACCCCGTCGGTTTGCCACCGCGTGTCTGCAGTCTCCGCATCGAGGGCGCGCAGCGTCCCGTCTCTGTCTGTGACGAACGCCGTCTGCCCGGTCACTGCAGGGCTTGCTAGCACCGGTGACCCGGCGTCGAAGCGCCACAGCACGTCCGGGTCTGACGCCGACAGCCGATACAGGTAGTTGTACCCGTCGAGGACGACCACGCTGTCGGCCGTCGGAACCACCGCGGAGGGGCCCGGTATCCCCTTCGGCGCTATCGAGGGGCCACCGGATTCGACGCTTCGCACCGGAAGCCGCCACCGTATCGACCCGTCGCCAGGAGCGATTGCCCACACGCGGGCCTGTGGGGCTTCCTCCTGAGCGAGTCCATCGTACGCCTGGCCGCCGTGCCAACTCACGGTGGCGTAGAGCACGCCGTCGGTCAGCGTGAGTCGTTCCGGCACCTCGCGGCTATCGACGTCGATGCGCCACGCGACGCTCCCGTCGTCGAGGCTCAGTGCGGTAATCGTCCTGTCTTCGGCCGTCCCGAGGACGACCCGCTCTCCGTCGACGACGGGCGCGCCGGTCGGCGTCGGTTCGGGCCCGGCCATCCCGTCCGTCGCGAACGACGTGCGCCAGCGGACCGACCCGTCGGAGACGGCCCTCGCCTCGACTGCGGTGTCGGTCGTGACGAGGAGCGTCTCGCCGCTCACCGTCGGCCACGTCGCCGGGAGTTCGCCCCCGGCCTCTCGCTGCCAGTTTACCGTCCCGTCGGCCGTCGAGAGACTCGACACGCCCGCCTCGGACGTGACGAACACCGCCTCGCCGTCCGCGACGAGGCGGTCCTCGCTTCCCGTCCCGACGGCCGTGTCCCACTGTCGCTCGCCCGTCGTCGCGTCGAGCGCGTACACCGACCCGCCGCCGTTCCGCGCCGAGTCCGCGACGTACAGCGTCCCGTCGACCACCGTCGGCGCCGTCCGGATACCGCGGTCGAGTTCGTGTTCCCACTCGACGGCCCCGTCTGTGCGCGACAGGGCGTACACCGTCCGCTCGCCGTAGACGTAGACGGTCTCGCCAGTGACGGTCGGATGGGCGTTGTGCGCCGGCCCACCGAGTCGCGTCTGCCAGCGTGACTCACCCGTCCCGAGGTCGACCGCGACCGCGACTGCCTCGCTCGTCTCGCCGTCGACGTCCCGCGCGCCGCTCGCGTAACAAGTGCCGTCCACTACCGCCGGCATCCCGACCCCCCACTCGACTGCCGACCCGTCCTCGTCCGCAGGGAGCCGACGGCTCCAGTCCACGAACGGTCGGTCTGTGAGAGCTACACCGCCCGAGTTGTACCCGGTTCCGAGAGGGTCGTGCGCTCGCATCGGCCAGTCGGTCGCGGGTTGCTGTGCGCTCGCCACCGCCGATGCGCTCTCCGAGACGGTCGCTTCGCCTACCGTCGCCCCGATGGTCGTCAATCCAAGAGCTTTGAGGAACGTTCTCCGGAACTGCATACCATCATCCTACTGTCAGGAGGAAGTTGTATATCTGGATGGTAAGGCACGAACACGGATTCAATGGCGTGTTAACCAGCGTTTCGTCGCCGATGAAGCTCTCTGCATTCGGAGACGGCGGAGCCGTTATCGTGACGCGAAAACGGGTAAAGAAACCAAGAGGCGGATCTGAACGGCGATGGGTGGCTCTGCAGTCCTCACGGCGGAGTTCGGACTCTGGCCGCGTGAGACCAGCAACGCTTGGCTTCGATTGCACGGGGAATTGGAGCTGCTGGTCTCTGACGCTTGTGTCGCCACTTTCCACCGTCATCGATGTACCGGAAGGGTACGGGTCAAGTCAGTCACGCGTAGGTTCCTCACGATACCCGCGGTAGCTGGTCATCGCTGATAAACGCTGGCGGATAGCGTTCGTACTGGCAGACGCTGCTGGGCCGGCATCACTCGATACCATCAGTCACCGGCCGTGCTTCGCGTCGATACTTCGAAACCATCTGGTGTGCCCACTCGACTGCGACGGGATGGCTTGAGACGATGTTCCCGCTGAAGGTGCCGTCGTCGCCATACGTAATAATCTGCATCTCGGTGTCGTTGTCGATGTCCCACACGGCAACACCCACTGGAACTGAGTCGTGAACAGATACCTCGAGATGTTCGGACGAGAGAACGGCTGACAGTTTGCTGGATTTGCGCTCTCGATACCACTCGAACAGGTCGGACGAGAGGACGTACTCCACCTCTAATTCGTCATCGACCGCGCCTCGTTCGTAGACGACCTCTGCGAGCTCGGGAATCGTATCGCCTCGAGCGATGCCTCGGATACGGTCTGCTTGACGGAACTTCTTCACAGTTCGTTCTAAGGGGTATGTGGGTGAAGGAGGCGAGGGAACGCCCAAATATGCCTCACTGAACACAGCGGGTGGAATATCGAGTTCAGAAGGTAGATCAGCAAGTAGTTCAGAACCCTCCTCGATTCCGTCGACAATTTCTCTCGTATTGTCTACAGTGCTATAGACAAAATCTCCCTTCGGAGTGAGTCGCCAGTTCCCACGGTCACCTCGCTCAACCAGACCGTGTTCAGATAGCTCGTCGGTCGCACGATGAACAGTAGCTCGCGAATCTCCGAGTTCGTCGACCAGATCGCGTGGTTTTGCCGCCCGTTGAGACAGACACTGCAAGTACGGTTCTCTGTCCAGAGCTAATCTGATAATCGCCTCGTCGTCCATCGGTTCTTATGAAGCCGTCACCAATGGAGACAGTTCAAGCTTTACGAATAAGGGCCAGCTTGCGTTAAAAGAGACCGTGTAACGTCACACGTTTGCCCCCGATGACGGTGTCTCTGAAAAAGACCGACTGGCCCTCGACGAAATCTTGGCGGCGGATTTAGTCGGGGAGACCAACGACGACCTGGTCTACAAACTCACCGCCGAATTGGAAGAGTCCGTCTCGCAGGTGTTCGCCCCTGACTTCGAAGGGGCGGAACTGGAGCCGACGAGCGTGACGTTTGAGCCGGGCACCCGCTCCGCGTGGCACACACCCCCTCGGTCAGCAACTCGTCGTCACAAGCGGGTGTGGCCTCGTACAACGAGATGGCGGCGAAATCGAGCAGATTAGTGCGGGCGACGTGGTATGGTTCCCGCCGGGAGAGAAACAGTGGCATGGTGCGATGCCCGACATATCGATGACACACATAGCCGTTCAAGAACAGCGTGACGGGAAAGCCGTCGATTGGTTGGAACACGTCTCAGATGAGGAGTACAACCCCGCGTAGAAACCTAACCGTCAGCGGGGCGCACAGCGGGAGAGAACAATCTTTCATGAGCAAGCCGCGTTATTCAGCACAGTTTCCGGGATCAGTCGTCGGTTGAGAGTTTTAATAGGCCCGGATAGATTAAGAAATCAGTTTCGCGTACCCCCAGTCAGTGATCGTGTCCGCTCTCGGTGCCTCCCTCGTGATGGCCGCCATCACTGTCAGTGAACTTCGGGTTCACCGGGGCGAAAACACCCGCTGGATTGTCTGCGTGTACCCACGCGTGTAGCGTCCTGAGACCCGGGTGAGTACTCACGATATCGGCGATACGCTCGGTTCGGTCACCTTCTTTCCCACTCGCCGTCCCCCAGTCGAGTGAGACGGTATCGCCGGCAGCGAGATCCGAATCGGGTGGATGGAACTCCGACCAGTAGTCTCGGGTGGCAAGTTCATCGAGCGATAGGTTTTGTGGGCTGTTCTGCTGGTCGTCCGGTTTGGCGAATACGTGCGTGGCTGCACCGTGAGTGTGCCACTCCTCGGAGGCATCAGTTGTCTCGTCTGCGAATAGGTCGGGGTCGGTCGGGACTGCTTCCTTGGGCCCGCCAAACTCAGCCGAGCCGAGTTTCAATCCGTCCTCTGTCTCGACGTACGTGAGTATTGGTGGCTTCTCGAGGTCGAACCCGTTCTGTGCGGCTTGCTTGAGGTACTCGGGGTTCTGGGCGTGCCACCCCATCCCCGGAACGTAGGGGCCACCGAATTTGTAGCCGTCTTCTAAGGCCTTCTCGATACTCGCGTACTTCGAGGTCGCCTCTCGTACCGTCGCGAGCTGCTCGTCCAGCGATTGTTGCGGAGAGCTGGTCGTTTGTGTCGATGTTCCTGTTGGAGTTGCTGTCGGTTGAGGCGTCGAACTCGCATCAGAGTCCGTACTGCCGCTTCCACCAGTACACCCAGCAAGAGCAGATGTGAGCCCACCAGCAGTGGCTGCGAGAACTTTCCTCCGATTACACCGTGCTGCTAATTCTGTCCGACGTGGCATCATTACGTACCTGTGACTACCAGATTCTATGCTCACTGTGTGAAACTTCGTTTCAACGCGTGAAATGACGCTTCGTCTATCGAGTATAGATGCCCGGGAAGGACTCGTTCGACAGCACCTCGGCCTCCCTAATTGCCTCAACGGTGCGTCCGTCAACCTCGTCGTCGTAGTTGTGTCTCCACTCGCGGAACTCGAACGCAATCGACCTCGTGCTAGATCGATGGGTGGCTCGATGACGACGTGCCAATCGGCGTCAGGACTTGGCTACGACAGCGTCGGAGATTGATCTGGAAGAGGGATACACCCTCAACTCCCGACCCGTCAGAGGGCGAATTGTCAGAGTATCCACCATTGGTGACTGTTGCGTCCAGCCGGAGGGATGGACGGGGAAGTAGCTGAGACGCGACGAGTAGTCTTCTCGATGGGAGTTCTCAGCCATAGCAGCCATCTTGTGTAGTAAATCACACCTACCCGCCCTGTCCACACGGAAACGTTCTACCGAGAGAGTGGTTTAGATATCGACCGACGCTATGTCGTCGGTCAGCGGTCTCGAAGGATACTGACACTGCCGGCGATATCGGTGTTCTGATTTCACATCGCCTTGACCCAGCCGGGGATGCTGGCCATCCCGTCTTTGTCCTCCCAGCCGTGCTCGGTGAGATACTCCGGCAGCGTCGTGAACTCGAATCCGAGCCGCTCTTCGAGCGCTGGGATGTCGGCGGCGTAGCCGACCTCGTTGAACCACTCACACATCACGGTAAACTCCTCGCCGAAGTCTTCGACGGCCTCGTCCGTCGGCACGTGGACAGCCTCAACGTCGACGCCGGTAACCTCCGAGAGAACCTCCGCTGTCTCCGTGAGCGTCAGTTCGTCGCCGGCGAGTTCGATCCGGTCCCCGGTGAACTCCTCAGGATGCTCGAATGCGACGGCGGCGGCGTGCCCGAGGTCGTCGACGTCGACCATCTGTAGCTCGACGCCCTCTTCGAGCGGGAACGCGAGCGTCCCGTCGAGGATGTCTTCCGCAAAGGCTTCGAAGTTCTGGAAGAAGAACACCGGCTGGAGAACCGTCATCGGGAGGTCGAGATCTTGGGCGTGCTGTTCAATCTCCCACGCCGAGTCGAAGTGCGGGATGCCGGTATCTTTCTCGTGGCTTCCGACGCCGCTGAACACGACGTGGTCGATGCCCTCCTCGGCGGCGACGTCCGCGATGTTCTTGCCCTGCTGTACCTGCGTCTCGTATCCCTGCGTCCAGAAGTTCGTCACTGCGAATACCGCGTCCACGTCAGCGACGTGTGGACGGAGGGTGTCCGGGTCGTCGAGGTCGCCTTCGACCATCGTGACACCGCGGTCTTCGAGCTGCTGTGCGGCATCACTCTCGGCATCGCGCGTCAGTCCGCGGACGTCGAACTCCGCCTCAGCCGCGAGCAGATGGTCGACGACTGCGCCGCCTTGATTACCAGTCGCACCCGTTACGAGGACACGTGTTTTGTTACCAGACATGAGTGGTTATTGAGTTGGTGTATTTTCTCAGTAGGTGATCGAGAGTCCCTGCGCCAGCCGCTATACGCAGTGGCGATGTTCTATCGCTATTCAAAAATGGCTTATGCGACATCAACCGCACCACGTTACATCGGTGTTACTGGCGAGCGGGGCTGAGACGCCAACACCATCGATGACTCGACGTTCGCGTTCAAGCTCCCGCTCGGTGGCCCAGTAACTGCGAGGAGCGTTGCTCATATCTCCATCGTAGTCCCCAAACTGTGGACACACACCGAACGTCAGTCGGTCGTCGTCGGGTTCGACAGTTCCGTCGTGTCTGTCGGTTCGATGTTGACGTTATGGTGGAACACGTTCGACGGGTCGTACTGAGCTTTGACTTTGGCGAGTCGGTCGTAGTTCTCGGCGTACACTTGCGTCCCCCAATCCTCCCACTCTTGCTCCTCGACACCGGTGAAGCCGGAATACGAACCTTCTCCACCGGAATCGCGGAGTTGACGTTCGACATCGCGCACCCACTCGAACTCGGACTCGTTGTCGTAGTGTTCCCAGTTCGCCTCGACGGTGATCATGTACTGCTTGTCGTCCCACGCGAAGGCAGCATCCTCACCGTGACCGATGTTCCCGCCGAGCGGCCAGACGCCAATCGCATCGAGATCGCCGGGTGCGGCCTTCGTCTGCTCGGCGATAATGTCGTGGATCTCGTCGGTGAGGTCGTCGACGAAGACAGAGCGGTGGACGTAGTTGCGCCCCCACGGATACATTTGCGTGCCGAGGTCGTGAAGTACCTCGTAGGGCATCGGTTCGCTCATATCGACGATCGGTTCTGCGATCTCACGGAGTGGGGCGATGACTTCCATTCCCTCTTCGGGGTCGCCGGCGTAACAGCCGAGGATGGCGACCGCGTCCTGCCCGGCGGCCTCGTCCGGCATCGGGGGCAGGTTCGGGACATGGCCCGATAGAAGGATCGTGGTCAGTTCTTCGGGTGCATCTTCGATGACCTCGCGGTGAGTCTCCATCACCTCCTCGGTGTGTTCGGCGGGGTAGAACACACCGAGACCACCGACGATTGGGCCGACCTCGTACAGTTCGAACTCGAAACTAGCGATGACGCCGAAGTTTCCACCGCCACCGCGGACGGCCCAGAAGAGCACCTCGTTGTTGTCGGGCGATGCCTCGCGTATTTCGCCATCAGGCGTAACGATCTCGACGCTGCGGAGTGCGTCGATACCGAGGCCGTGCTTGCGGCGAATCCAACCAATGCCACCGCCGAGTGTGGATCCGGGGATACCGACGTCGCCGGCGCTACCGGTGGGTGTAGCGAGGCCGTACTCCTGCGTCTCGGCAAGCACATCCTCCGCGCGGGCTCCGGGGCCCACACGTGCGACCTTCGCCTCGGGATCGACATCGATGTCGTCCATATCTTCGAGGTCGACGACGAGACCGTTGTCGACCATCGCCGCGCCGGTCTGGTGATGTGACCCACCACGGACACTGATTTCGAGACCATTCTCCTGTGCGAAGTCGATGGCACGAGCAATGTCGGCACTACCCTGTGCTCGGACGATTACAGCGGGATACTTGTTCGCAAGACCATTCCAGACGTTGCGAGTATCGTTGTAGTCCTCGTGATCCGGGAGAATGAGATCGCCTCGAAGATCACTATCAAGGGATGGGATAGCATCCTCACCGAGTTCAGCGACAGTTCCTAGCGGGTGTTTCGTCATACATCGCCATTCGATGAACCAATTCCTCAGATAATCACCGGGTGAAATACTGTCTCAACGTGTGAAACACTTCAAGCGCGAACCCAGATGAGCCAGCGTACACGGAGGGAGGTGACCTCTTGCCGTTATGACCGAGTTGCGGACTTCGGTGTCTCATCTCCGAATTCGACCGCTGCGAGCACTAAGAAGCCGCCAATGTAGATTGTATTCTTGAGGATGTATGCCGCGAGCGTGTCGAAAAGCCACGGGAGTCCAAAGAGGAACGGCTCTTGGAAGTAGAATCCACGGCCGAGGCCGAGTACGACCAACGTCGTGATTTGGTGAACCAGAAACAGTGGAAGCACGAATTCCATATTCCGGGTGGCAAACAGTAAGCCGAGCGCCACCTCGTAGAGGCCGATGAATGCCTTTACCATCGTGAGGGTAATGCCGATCTCTGGTAACCCGATCAGATGAACGAGATTCCCGAGCTCACCACGAACTGGCGTCGAAAGCCCGGTGACGAGGGCTTGTATCTTCAGAGATCCATAATAGAGGAAGACAAAGCTGTACGCTCCGAACACGACGAGCGTGCCGTATTCGACGAAGTATTCGTTCACCAGATGCCGCCCAAACTGATGAAGGCGGGTTCGCGTCGCGCGTAGTCGTGGGCTATACCACCCTCTTGATTCCCCGTTGGACATGATATATGAGGCAAGTACGTGAGTCCTGTAGTAGTCACCCGTTGAGACGGTGTTTCATCGATTGAAGAGCCGTCTCGAACCGAGAATCACGAGTGGGAGATCTCGGACCGACGCCACTGGAAGGTGTCTGTTCGTCCTGCGGGACTGAGCAGGTATGCTCACATCCTGTCGAGAGCGTCCCTCCGCTCCTCTGGAGGAGCTTGATCGTATTTGAGTGTGGTCTGCGACGACTTGTGCCTGAGTTGTTGCTGCGTCGCACCGAGTCCGGCCTCGGCCGACATGTATGTCCCGACGGAGTGGCGGATAGAGTACCACGTCACGTCCCTGTCGATGTCAGTATATTCCAGCACACGACGGAAGAGGCCGTTGCACGAGCTTGACGAATAGGGATTACCACGACGGGTCAGCCAGATTTCGTCCCGTCCATCGTACCGCGTGTACGTTTGACGCTCGGTGAGCCAGCGGTCAAGGATGTCAGCAGTTTGTTCACCAAGCGCGACCGTCCAGTTCTCACGGTTCTTCGAAGACTCATCCTTTGGAATTCGCAGAACGGCGTTGTCGATGTCCACCCAGCCGGTTGTCGCCCGTCCAACCTCGGTCGGTCGAAGCCCAGCATCGAGGGTAGTGAAGATCATCGAGAGATACTTCCACGACCGCTCCTCCTTCCAGTCATCCTTTCCGATCTCGTCGAGTGGCCTGGCGAGGCGAACTGCGAGGAGTTTCTTGATGCGCTGACGTTCTTCGGGTGTGACGGATTTGTAGCTTGGAATCTCGTCGCCAAGTTCGAGGACACCCTCACGGAGCTGTTTACGTTCGTCTCGGGAGAGGTAGTCACGCGGCTGGCTGCTAGTGTCGTTCGTCGAGAAGGTGAGAGCAGGTTCCCAGTCGTGGCCTTCGCCGAGATCGTACGACCGCCATTTGAAAAGCATCTGGAGGGCCTTCTTGTACTTGTTCGCAGTCGACCGTGACAGGTCATCTCGGTAGGCCAACTCCTTGAGGTACTGATCTGCCTGCTCTTCGGTGACGTGCGTGGTATATCCGTCCGACGCGTTGTTCCAGACCCATCGGTAGAAGCGGTCGATGTGACCCGCACGGACACGGATGGTGTCCTCGGAGTACCCGACCGCCTCATCGGGGTCTTTCCCGAGGTTGAGGCACCAGCGGAGCATCCGCTTGCGGTGGTGCTGGTAGTCGGTAATTTGCTTCTCGTTCAATTCAACCTTGGACGGCTGGGTGGCCGTTGGGATTCCCTGAACCACCGCCTCGCCGTCTTGCGATTTGTCGCGGCTCATAGTAGTCAATCCTACCGTGAGCGGCCCCTTTCGGGGTTTTGTGACCACAACTACCTTTGGCGAAAAATGGCTTTAGAACCCTTGAGGGCGATGAAATCAAGCCAAGGGCCGGATTTGAACCGGCGATGGGCGGCTCTGCAGGCCGCTGCGTTAGGCCGGACTCTGCCACCTTGGCGCAGTTAGTCGTAGTAAATTCGGTCGCTTAAGGCTAGCGAATTCGACTAGCCCTCTCCCTCCGACTGTCCCGGTTCACCAACTCCTTCGACAGGAACGACGTTGAGTATGGAGGTCTGTGCGTCTTCCGCCGAGTCGAAACGGTCGCTCTCGATACGGTCGAGGACCGCCGACAGGGGCTCAGTCCCGTCGGCGTAGAGGAGTGTGACATCCTCGAACTGGGACCGGGCGACGTCCGCGTCGAGCGGATACGTCGCCTCGTTGAGTACCTCCGTGAGTTCGTTGAGTTTGACCTCGCGTGACATACAGAGGCGTGGCTTCCCGGTCGCATAGTTACCTACAACTTATGCGTGGACGGGACCCCAGAGAACTGCTGATGGCTCTCTCGGACGAGTGAATGAGTGAATGAATATGAATGGTGGCGGCGAACCGAGTTTCCCAGAGGCTCGCGCACTCCAGTACTCACCGGAACGCTGGTGGGCTTATCTTCCGTGTTCGGGATGGGTACGGGAGGCAACCCCACCGCTATGGCCGCCTAACGCCGAGTCACGGAATCGAACCGTGATACACCAGTCTCGGTCGGTCAACCTTGCGTACGTGCGATCCAGTTTGCGCCTGGACTCGTTCAGCGCGACGAGCAATCGTCGGTGAATCGAGTCACAGTGCGTATGAATGATGGCTTCGAGTTGTTAGTTCTCGTGGGCTCAACACTTCGTTACCTCAGTGCGTACACCCCGAGTCTATCGACCGCGTCTTCTACGCGGACTCTCTGCGGTGTCTCTTTTCCAG
This sequence comes from Haloarcula sp. H-hyl6, assembly GCF_056934455.1. Classification (NCBI taxonomy): domain Archaea; kingdom Methanobacteriati; phylum Methanobacteriota; class Halobacteria; order Halobacteriales; family Haloarculaceae; genus Haloarcula; species Haloarcula sp. H-hyl6. The sequence goes on along the minus strand of NZ_JBRIIK010000001.1, from coordinate 1,898,614 downwards.
GTGGGTTTCGAGCTTAGATGCGTTCAGCTCTTACCCCGTGCCGCGTGGCTACCCGGCGACTGCCCTCTCGGACAACCGGTACACCAGTGGCGGCCAATCGTAGTTCCTCTCGTACTATACGATCGTTCCCGTCAGACACCATGACACACCCAATAGATAGCAGCCGACCTGTCTCACGACGGTCTAAACCCAGCTCACGACCTCCTTTAATAGGCGAACAACCTCACCCTTGCCCGCTTCTGCACGGGCAGGATGGAGGGAACCGACATCGAGGTAGCAAGCCACTCGGTCGATATGTGCTCTTGCGAGTGACGACTCTGTTATCCCTAGGGTAGCTTTTCTGTCATCAATTGCCCGCATCAAGCAGGCTAATTGGTTCGCTAGACCACGCTTTCGCGTCAGCGTTCCTCGTTGGGAAGAACACTGTCAAGCTATCTTTTGCTCTTGCACTCTTCGCCGGGTCTCTGTCCCGGCTGAGATAGCCTTAGGGCGCGCTCGATATCTTTTCGAGCGCGTACCGCCCCAGTCAAACTGCCCGGCTACCGGTGTCCTCCTCCCGGAGTGAGAGTCGCAGTCACCGACGGGTAGTATTTCACTGATGCCTCGGTGGCCCGCTAGCGCGGGTACCTGTGTAATGGCTCCTACCTATGCTGCACATCGGCGACCACGTCTCAGCGACAGCCTGCAGTAAAGCTCCATAGGGTCTTCGCTTCCCCTTGGGTGTCTCCAGACTCCGCACTGGAATGTACAGTTCACCGGGCCCAACGTTGGGACAGTGATGCTCTGGTTAATCCATTCATGCAAGCCGCTACTGATGCGGCAAGGTACTACGCTACCTTAAGAGGGTCATAGTTACCCCCGCCGTTGACAGGTCCTTCGTCCTCTTGTACGAGGTGTTCAGATACCTGCACTGGGCAGGATTCAGTGACCGTACGAGTCCTTGCGGATTTGCGGTCACCTATGTTGTTACTAGACAGTCCGAGCATCCGAGTCACTGCGACCTGCTCCGTTCCGGAGCAGGCATCCCTTATCGCGAACTTACGGGACTAACTTGCCGAATTCCCTAACGTCGGTTGCTCCCGACAGGCCGTGGCTTTCGCCGCCATGGACACCTGTGTCGGTTCTCGGTACGGACATCATACTCGTCTTTTCACGGGCCCCAGGTTGAATCACGTTTCCCTATCCCGCCGTTCGTCCGCTTCCTGCCGTTACGGCTTCCACGGAGTTGGACGGTTCGACCGGGCGAAAGCCCGGTGTGATCGACCCCAGGGCGTCGACTTTCACTGTATGATGGCACGGGAATATTAACCCGTTTCCCATTTCGTCTCAGTCGAGTTGCGGTGAGACTTAGGACCGGCTAACCCTCAGCTGATCAGCAGTGCTGAGGAACCCTTATCCATAAGGCCGTCGGGGTTCTCACCCGACTATCGCTGCTACTATGGCCAGGATTTTCGTCACTCATCGGTCCACAGGAGTTCTCACCCCTGCTTCCATCCAATGAGAGCGCCAATCTACTCGGTCACCCTGTGACGGGTGCGGGCAGGTCTCGGTGGTGGATTTGAGTCCCGATCATTTTGGGCGCCTCAAACCTCGGCCGGTAAGCTGTTACGCTTTTCTTAGAGGGTAGCTGCTTCTAAGCTCACCTCCCGGCTGTCTAGGGCTCGAGACCACCTTCAGAGGATTACACTTAATCCACACTTGGGGACCTTAACCTACCTCTGGGTTGTTCCCCTCCTGGTGCACAGGCTTACCCCGCACACCGGAATCCCCGCGTCGACGGCGTTCGTAGGTTTGGAGTTTGACAGGTGTGCCGACTCCTCTCGGAGGCGGTCACACCAATCGGTCGCTCTACCCCACGAACTACCTCGGCGGAGGTCATGCTTCGACATGTTTCGATTGGAACCAGCTGTTGCCGGACTCGATGGGCCTTTCACCCCTACACATAGATCACGAGAGGGTATTGTAGGACACCAACTCTAACAGGCCTCCACGTGCCTTTCGGCACGCTTCACCTTGTCCATGCGTAGATCGTCCGGATTCGGGTCGTGTCCGAGTGGCTCCCCGCCCTTGAAGACGGCGGCCCTCGCCGTGAGGCTGCGGCCATGTCGGTTTCCCTGTGCCTCCCCGGATGCTCCGGTTAGACTTGCCAATCAGACACACTCCCTGGCTCGTTTTTCAAAACGTACGACAGAACATCGGCTTCCCGTGAGTCTTACTGTGTCCTCGCGGACAGGTCATTCGTCACGGGACCTTGTATGCCCCGTCGCTCCATCGCCAACTGAGTTCAAGCTCTATTTCACCTCCCTTCTGAGGGTACTTTGCAGCGTTCGTTCACACTACTTGTGCACTATCGGTCTCGAGGAGTGTTTAGCCTTCGCAGTCGATGCCTGCGACGTTCGCGAGGGATATCCAACCCCCGCTACTCCGGAACTGACGCACAGCGTACTGACCTTCATTACGGGGTTGTCACCCTGTATCACGCCCTGTTCCAAGGGACTTCATGAAGATGGTCTGCTGATGAGAGTCAGTCCAAACACCACATTGGTCGTGAGACCTTCGGTTTGGGCTGTATCGCGTTCACTCGCGGTTACTGACGACATCACGTTGCGTTTTCTTTTCCTCCCGATACTGAGATGTTTCAGTTCTCGGGGTTCCTCATTGCGCGAAGCAATTGCTGAGGAGATTCTCATTCGGACATCCTGAGTTCTTTGCCTCCGTGCGGCTCCCTCAGGCTTTTCGCAGCTTGGCACGTCCTTCTTCAGCTCTCGAGCCGAGCTATCCACCAGCTGGCATAGTAGCCAACGTCGTTGTGACTCGCTAAACTGAACGAGTCCAGTGGACGCCTGGATCGCACGTACACACGGTTTCATCCTCGCCCCCAAGGTGGTAGATGGTAGGCGAATCGACCCTTCCCAATCGCGGTTTCACCCGGATTGGTGCATCAGTCGTCGTACCATATCCCATCGCCGTCCCACACTTAAGGGGCACGGTTCGGGGCTGGCACGTGTCATGGACCCACTGGGATTTGAACCCAGGGCTTCCGCCTTGCAAAGGCGGCGCTCTGCCGCTGAGCTATGGGCCCGGCAGATCCGCAAGTGTTAGCCCTGATAGTTCATAGGTGCCCGGACGGCGAGTGTCCTCGAACACCATAGGTGGGCTGGGGCAGAGCCCCAGTCCCGATCAGTAGGAGGTGATCCAGCCACAGATTCCTCTACGGCTACCTTGTTACGACTTAAGCCCCCTTGCGGAGCCCAGATTCGACCAGCGCTTGCTGGCCTCATCCGGACCCCACTCGGGTGCTTTGACGGGCGGTGTGTGCAAGGAGCAGGGACGTATTCACCGCGCGCTTCTGACACGCGATTACTACCGAATCCAGCTTCATGCGGGCGAGTTTCAGCCCGCAATCCGAACTACGACTACGTTTGGAGATTAGCTCCACCTCTCGGTGTCGCATCCCACTGTCATAGCCATTGTAGCCCGCGTGTTGCCCGGTCCATTCGGGGCATACTGACCTACCGTTGCCCGTTCCTTCCTCCGCTTTAGCAGCGGCAGTCTCCGTAGTGTACCCGACTACCTCGAGGGTATCGCTGGCAACTACGGATGCGGGTCTCGCTCGTTGCCTGACTTAACAGGACGCCTCACGGTACGAGCTGACGGCGGCCATGCACCTCCTCTCAACAGCTCGAGTAAGGTCGTCAACCTGACTGTCGTGACTGTTGTCGGGACCGGTGAGATGTCCGGCGTTGAGTCCAATTAAACCGCAGGCTCCTCCGGTTGTGGTGCTCCCCCGCCAATTCCTTTAAGTTTCATCCTTGCAGACGTACTTCCCAGGCGGCTCGCTTCTCGGCTTCCCTAGGGCGCAGCGCAGGCTCGTAGCCTGCGGCACACCGAGCGAGCATCGTTTACAGCTAGGACTACCCGGGTATCTAATCCGGTTCGAGACCCTAGCTTTCGTCCCTCACCGTCGGGTCCGTCTTCCTGAGGTGCTTTCGCCATTGGTGGTCCGTCCAGGATTACAGGATTTCACTCCTACCCCGGACGTACCCCTCAGGTCTTCCGGCCCCAAGCCAGACAGTTTCCGCTGGACGCCGACGCGTTGAGCGCGTCGATTTCCCAACGGACTTGTCCGGCCGGCTACGGACGCTTTAGGCCCAATAATATCGGCCATCACTCGTGCTGCCGGTATTACCGCGGCGGCTGGCACCGGTCTTGCCCAGCACTTGTTCCTGTACCTCCCTACGGTACAGAAAAGCGAGGACTATATGCCCTCGCACTCGGAGTCCCCTTATCGCACTGTCGTGCAGTGTAAAGGTTTCGCGCCTGCTGCGCCCCGTAGGGCCCGGAATCTTGTCTCAGATTCCGTCTCCGGGCTCTTGCTCTCACAACCCGTACCGATTATTGGCATGGTGGGCCGTTACCCCACCATCTACCTAATCGGCCGCAGCCACATCCTATGGCGCCGGGGCGTTTCCAGCTCTCGGCACTCCAGCGTGAGAGCTGTATCAGGGATTAGCCTCAGTTTCCCGAGGTTGTCCCTGTCCATAGGGTAGTTTGGCCACGTGTTACTGAGCTATACGCCGCGAGTCTAAACTCGCGCGACTAGCATGGCTAAGTCGGACTCCGATAGCAATGGCCTCCGGCAGGATCAACCGGAATGTATCCCGGCACAAGGCCGGGAGGGTTAGGCGGGATCACACCCGTAAGGGTGTGGTCGCTATCGAAGGGTGTTCGAGGACACCCGTCGACCGGGTGTCACCGAACTATCAGGGCTAACATCAGATCCCATCTTGACGGCGGACCGCAGGGGTGGAATCCTCATTTCTCCGGACCTGTATGTTGTCCCGAGGCCATCTTAAAGGCTTCGAGTTCCGATTGCGAGTTGCCTCGCCGCAGTCCAGTTCGGGCGGGTGTCGTCGGCCGCGACCGAAGCGCGTCGCCTCGGTCGAGGAGCGTCGTCCCGCGCCGCGTTCACAAAAGAGTCCGATGGGTGTCCCACATTTAAACTCGTCGGACCGCGACGACTACGTCAGGCGATTACACGAGTGAGAGAGCCACAGACGTAGCGCGCGAGTGCGACCCACGACACAGGTCGAATTCCGGGAGAGTGCTGCGGTGAAGTGAGCATCGACAGCGAGACGCCCATCCGGTCGCCATCCAGTGACGACGTTCGGCGGTACGCGCACGCGCTTGAGTAGTGACTACTCAGTCCATCGGCGAAAAATCCCGTTCTGGCCGACGCCTCAGATGTCGTCGAGGTGCTCGACGCCCTGTTTCGAGACGTTCCCTTTGGTGATGTCGCCCGGCATCCAGTCGGGTTTGTCGTCGGGAGCCTCCTCGACCCACGCCCACGCCTCGTAGATGTGGACCTTGTGGGTGCCTTTCTCCCGGAGTCGTATCTCTTGTCGGTCGGCTTCGTCTTCGCTGTCGGCCGGGTCGAGCCGTCGGGCTGCCTTCAGTGCAGCCTGTCGGGGAGTCCCGCCTGAGAAGACGCTCGATTCGTCACCATCCTCACGGAGCGCAAAGTTGCGCTTGTCACTGTCACGTGCCATGGTTTTCACCGCTCCATGTCAATTCAGCACATGGCCCATTATAAATATACCCCCCAATCCGGCCTCCGTCCCGCGGTACGTTTATATACTAGAAGATGCTCCGATGGATATCGGCCGAGATACGGCCCGAAACCGGGGGTGAATCTGCGCGAGACGGCGCGCGCGCACCCGCCACCGCCCGCCGTCGGGCGACACCGCGCACGGTAGACTTAAGTGTATCCTACGGCGATGCACGGAATAGGATAGCGCGATGGTGCGAAAAAAGAAGCTCAGCCCGAGTGGCGCCAAAGACGAAGACGGCGAGTACCACAACGTCCACATCAACATCCACGAAGACGAACTCGCCGTCGCCGGAATGGAGATAGGCGACGAGGTGTTCGTCCGGGTGCGCGACAACAAGATTATCATCCAGAAAGCCGACCCCGAAGAGGTCGAACACGACTTCTAACTGCCCGTCACCGGTGTCGCGACGCCACCGAGACGGTGTTCGAGGACGCTCATGAGACTCTACGATATAGCGAAACCGGCCCTGTTCTCGCTGCCAGCAGAGACAGCTAACAACGGCGTCCACACGCTACTCGAAGCGGTGCAGGGGACGCCACTCGCCGACGCGATGGCCCGACGGTACACCGTCTCCGACGACCGGCTAGCGGTCGAGGCCTTCGGACAGTCCTTCGACAACCCCGTCGGCGTCGCCGCGGGGTTCGACAAGAACGCGACCATCCCGTCGGTACTCGCGGCACTGGGGTTCGGATTCGCCGAAGTCGGCGGCGTCACCGCCGAACCACAGACCGGGAACGCTCGGCCGCGGATGTTTCGACTCCGCGAGGACGAGGGCATCATCAACCGCATGGGGCTGAACAACGACGGCGCGGACGTCGTCGGCGAGCGACTGGCCGAGACTGATGCACCGATTCCGCTCGGAGTCAACATCGCCAAGAGCGAACACGTCGGGACGGCCGACGCACCGGCGGACTACCGGTATACCTACGAGCGAGTCGCCGAGGGCGGGGACTTCTTCGTCGTGAACGTCTCCTGCCCGAACTCACAGGGTTTCGAGGAACTACAGAACCGGGACGCGATGGAAGCCATCTTCACGGAACTGCAAGAGGCCGGCGCGTCGCCGTTGCTCGTGAAACTCTCGCCGGACCTCCCCGAACCGGCCGTCGAGGACACGCTGGACCTCGTGACCGAGTTGGGACTGGACGGCGTCGTCGCCACGAACACCTCCACGGAGCGACCGGCCAGTCTCCGCTCGCCCAACGCCAGCGAGCAGGGGGGCCTCTCGGGGAAACCCATCGAGGGACAGGCGACCCGAATGGTCCGCTTCGTCGCCGAGCGGGTGGACGTGCCGGTCGTGGGCGTCGGCGGCGTCTCCAGCGCTGAGGGTGCCTACCGGAAGATTCGTGCCGGGGCCTCGCTCGTCCAGTTGTACACCGGCCTCGTCTACAACGGGCCCTCGACCGCCCGAGACATCAACCGTGGACTGCTGGAACTGCTGGAGCGAGACGGCTTCGACAGCGTCGAGGAAGCCGTCGGTGCCGACCTGTAGCGAACGTTGAAGTGACGGGTCGGAGAAACCGGAGCATGGCCGACGACCCCCGTACGCTCCACATCGCCTCCTGGGACGACCGATTTCTGGCGTGGCTCGTCGACGTGCTACTCGTCGGCGCCGTCCTCGCCGCTCTCGGCGAAGTCGCGGGCGTCTTCGCACTGCTTACCGGCAGCCTCTCGGTGACCACGCCCGTCGCCGGCGTGAACGGACTCGCACTCTTCCTCTACTGGACGGTCCTCGAAGGCCGGAGCGGGCAGTCGGCCGGCAAGATGGTGCTGGGCATCGCCGTCACCGACGAGCGCGGCGACCCGATAGACTACGGGACGGCGGCCATCGAGAGCTTCGGGAAGGCGTTCCTGCTTCCGTTGGACCTCCTCATCGGCTGGCTCGCCTACGAGAAAGAGGGGCTGCGGCTGTTCAACAGGCTCTCCTCGACCATCGTCGTCGAGACGGGTGACGCGGACGACCGGCCGAGCGACGTGGAGTACGTCTACCCGAGCGAACGATAGGGGAACCGCTGACGGCACGCCCTGCCGTTCGCGAGTTACTCGAGCGCGTCTAGCCGGAACTCGAACGCCGCCACCGGCAGTTCGAGGTCGTGGTCGACGAGTACCTTCGGGTGTACCTCGCCGACGACGCCGACCGACTCGCCGTCGAGGACGACTTCGGCCGCTCGGCCGTCGATGAACGAGGGGTGGGTCGTCGGCGGCGTCCGGAGGTCCTTGCCGAACGCCTCGGCGATGGCCTGCAGACGTGCCTTCGCGTCCTCGTAGGAGGCGTCGGTGCGCGCGAGAGCGCCCGCGACGGTCCGGTGTTCGGCGACGCCGGTGTTCTGCGAGTCGTCGAGTCCAGCCGCGAGACCGATTTCCGCGAGGTCCTGCGGGTAGCGCCGGTGCGTGTTGTTCTCCAGCACCATCATGAGCGACGGGAGCGCCCACGTGCGAAGGATGGTGTAGTCCTCGCTGTACGGTTCTTGGATGGTGACCGGGTCGGCCGCACCGACGCAGTCGTCGTCGGGAGCGACGTTCATGCGGTCGAAGTTCTCCGTCTCGTTGGTCATGTGGAAGTTCAGCAGGTCCTCGAACCCGAGGCCGACGAGGGTGTCGCGGGCGGCGTCCTCCAGTCGGGACCGCTCGTGGCGGCCGCCGACCGTCGAGACGTCGGGGTAGGTCGGTTCGAGGCTGTTGAACCCGAGCGCCCGCCCGATGTCGTCGATGACGTCCAGCGGGTGGATGACGTCGACGCGGTAGGGCGGAATCTCCACCTCGAAGGCGATGCCGTCCTCGCTCCGCGCCTCGGTGGCGTCCAGTCCGGCACGTTCGGCGTAGTCGACGACCTCTCGGGGGTCGAGGTCGACGCCGAGGATGCTCTCGACGCGGTCGAGCGTGACCGTCTTCGTCCGCACCTCGAAGTCCGGGCGCTCCAGCGTGCGGCCGGCGTACTCGCCGGGCGCGTCGTCGGCGTACTCGACCTCGACGCGTTCGACCTTGCCGCCGCGGGCTTCCAGCGCGTAGCAGACGATGTTACACATCCGGTCGATGGTCCACTGGTCGGTCCCGGTCATCTCGACGAACAGGTCCCGCGAGTCCTCGGAGACCTCGGTCCGCCGGCCGTTGATGACAGGCGGGAACGAGAACAGACCGATGGCGTCGTAGATGGCCGGTACGCGGTCGAAGTCGGCCACGAGGTCGCCGTAGGTCTGGCCGGTCTCGTGGTCGGCAATCACTTCGTTGGGGGTCATCTCCCGGTCGGCGTCCAGCGGCACGAACGTCGCCTCGTCGGGGTCGGCGCTCGTGTACGTGATGGACTTGCCGGTGCCCTCGGTGGCGGCCTCGCCTTTGAGCATCGTGAGGTCGTGGACGCCGATGGCACCCTTCGCGCGCTTGCGGCCCATCGTCGCGTGGAGTTTCTCCTGGAGTTGAATCAGGGACTCCAGGGCGTCCTCGCCCATGTCGAGGCCCCGGACGACGGCCCCGGTGACGTACGGGCGTTCCTCGGGTTGGTCCTCGACTTCGATGGTCCACTCGGCGCTGTTCGTGGTGGGGACGTAGACGCCGCGGTCGTCGCCGTAGTGATAGCGCAGCGACCGGGCGACGCCCTCGACCGAGAGGCGGTCGAGGCGGTCGGGGGCGAACTCCAGTTGGAACTCGTCGTCCTCGGTCCAGCCCTCGAACTCCAGTCCGAGGTCGAACAGGTCCGACTTGAGTTCCTCGTCGTCCTTCTCGTCGTGGCCGGTGAGATGGCGCAGTTCGTCGGGGTCGACGTCGACGACGGGCATCAGTGCATCACCTCCGTCTCCCGCAACAGGTCCAAGTCACAGAGCGTCCCGTGCACGTCGCGGATGTCCTCGAAGCCGTACATGAGCATGAGTAGTCGTTCGAGCGAGAGCCCCCACGCCATCACGTCGCAGTCGACCCCCAGCGGGTCCAGCACCTCGTCGCGGAAGATGCCGGAGTTCCCGACCTCGACGACCTCGCCGGTCTCGGGGTGGGTCCCGAACAGTTCGAAACTCGGCTCGGTGTAGGGGTTGTAGTGCGGTTTGAACTCCAGGTCGGTGATGCCGAACTGCTCGTAGAACTCCGTGAACGTCCCCATCAGGTCCCGCACGGAGAGGTCCTCGGCCATCACCCAGCCCTCTATCTGGAAGAACTCCAGCAGGTGGGTCGGGTCCAGCGTGTCGTTTCGGTACACCTTCTCGACGCTGAAGAACCGTTTCGGGGGCTCCAACTCGCCGATTTCGTGTCCCGAGAGGTAGCGCATGGACAGGGAGGTGGTGTGTCCGCGGAGGTCCAGTCCGCGGGCGACCGACTCTTCCCACGGCGAGTGGTAGCCCTCGCCGTCGGGACCGACGCCGTTCAGGTGCGCCGAGCGCACCCGCTCGACGAGGTCCTCGGGAAGGTCCTTGATTTCGTCCGGTTGGGAGAGCGCGAACTGGTCCCAGTGGGTTCTGGCCGGGTGGTCCTGCGGCATGAACAGGCAGTCGTTTATCCAGAACTGGGCGTCGACGTGCGGGCCCTCCATCTCCTGGAAGCCCATGCCGACGAGCGTGTCCTTCACGCGGTTGGCCGTCTGCCGGAGGATGTGTTCCTTGCCGTGAGGGGCGTCCTCGGCGTCCGCTTCGACGTTGTACTCGGTGAATTCGACGTCTTCCCACTCGCCGCTGGTGAGCAGTTCGGGGGTGAGTTGGTCGACCGTCTCGGCGGCCTCGACGCCCTCCATCAGCGCGGTGACGCCGTCGTCGGTGAGGCGCACCGAGCGGACAGTCTCCTCGCTGATTTCCAGCAGACCGCGCCGTTCCAGTTGGTCGACGGCGTCGGCGTCGGCGTCCTCGGGCCGACCGTCGGCGACGGCTTCGAGCGCGTGCATCTCTCGGTCGCGGCCGACGTCGGCGTCGGCGTCGGCCGTTATCTCGCCGCTGTCGATGCGGCCGTACCCCTTGCGAGCGTAGTTCGAGAGGGCGATGTCGACGGCACCCCCTTCGAGGCCGGACGCGCCGATGACCTGTCCCATCCCGACCGGGTCCTCGTCGGCCCCGGCGTCGAGTGCGGCCTCGTAGAGGTCCTGTTCGGGGAGGCTCTCGCGGACGTAGCGCTCGCCCTCCTCGGTCAGGTCGTAGTGTTCGAGGGTCGCCTCGGTGACGGCCACGAGGCCGTCGGCTTCCAGTTCGAAAGCCGCTCGCGTGGCCGCCTCGGGTTTGAGACCCGCTTCCTCGGCCACCTCGTCGATTCGTCTGTCCTCCTGTGCGTCGGCGGCCTGTAGGACGGCCACCTGTGCCTGTGGTCGTTTCATACGGGTGTCTCGGTCGTTGTCGGGAAATAGCGCGGGTCGCTCAGTTAACGGTTCTCACTTTCCGCCGAGTGGTTTCGTCGGGACCAACTCCCCGGTTGGTCCCGAATCCGCCACTCGTCAGGCGACGGCGAAGAAGAAGCCGAACCCCGGAGCGCGAACTGGCTGGCGAGCGACGCCGGCACGGTGGGATTCGGGTGCCATGTGTGAGCGGTCGTGATACGGCGCTAAAAACGTTGTGTCGCCCGCCCCCCACGGCGATGTGAGCCGACGTTACACCGGGAACAGGACGAACCCGCGGAACTCGAAGTCCGCGTCCTCGTCCTCGCGGAGGATGGCGCGTGCGCCCTGTCCGGTGCGGGCCACGGCCAGTTCGTCGTGGTCGTCGCCGTCCATGTCGCCGAGGGCGGCGTCGATTGCGTAGCCGTCCTCGTCCCAGTCGGCCCCGTTCGTGAACAGCAACTCGAAGTCCGCGTCCTCGTCCTCGTGGACGAAGTAGCGGACGTTCGACTCGGCCCGGCGGGTGACCACGAGTTCGTCGTAGCCGTCGTCGTCAACGTCGCCGAAGTCGATGGCGGTGGCGTAGGCGTTCCGCCCCCAGTTTCGGCCGGCAGCCAGCGTCCGTTCGAAGTCGGCGTCGGCGTCCTCGAAGACGAAAAACCGGGCGTTCGACCTCGCTCGCCGGGTGACGCCGAGTTCCTCGTAGCCGTCGTCGTCCACGTCGCCAAAGGCGAGGTCGGTCGGGTAGCTGTCCGACCCCCACTCCCGGCCGCCGCGGAACAGCACGTCGAAGTCCTCGTCGGCGTCGTCGTGGACGAAGAAGCGTGCGTTCCCGCTGGCCCGTCGACCGACCGCGAGTTCGTCCACCCCGTCGTCGTCCACGTCGCCGGCCGCCAGCGCCGAGGTGGCGATTCCCCGACCCCAGTTGCGCCCGCCGCGGAGCAGTACGTCCTCGTCCTCGTAGTCGACGACGAAGAAACGGGCGTTGCGTCTGGCCGACCGTCCCACCGCGAGTTCGTCTACCCCGTCGGCGTCGAAGTCGCCCGCCGCGAGCGCCGTCGTGTCGGCGTCCGACCCCCACTCCTGCCCCGCCGCGAGGAGGCGGTCGAAGTCCTCGTCGGCGTCGTCGTAGACGAAGAAGCGGGCGTTGCCGCTCGCCCGTCGGCCCACGGCGAGTTCGTCGGCCCCGTCGTCGTCGAAATCTCCGAACACGAGCGCCGTCGCGAAGGCGCTGTCGCCCCACTCGTCGCCGCCAGTGAACAACACCTCGAACTCCGCGTCCTCGTCGTCGAGGACCCAGAACCGCGGCCCGTCGTCTGTCCGGAGGGCGACGGCGACCTCGTCACGCCCGTCGTCGTCAACGTCCCCCCACGCGAGGGCCGTCGGCCCGTCCGGGAGGTCGTCGAGGGGAATCGGGATGGCCGTCACCTCGGACGCCCCGCCGCCGGCGAGGGCGGTTCCGCCGAGCGTTGCACCGGTGTACTGGAGGTAGTCCCGTCGCTGCATGGCACCCAATAGTTAGAACGTCGACAGTAAAACGGCGGAGTATCGTTCACGCTCGCACGGTCGCGGAATCGAGTCTTACCGCGCTTGTAAGCCGACCGAAAGCCGCCGCCGAGCGGGCTACTCCGTCGCTCGCCCGGTTTGTGTCGACCTACCGACCGTTCACGAGCGTTTTCGGTCCGAGTCGAGTTCGATGTCCAACTCGTCGAGTTTCTCCGCCCACTCGGCGCGCTTCTCTTGGTGCTCCTCGAGGAACTCCGCCATCAGTTCGGCGGCCTGTTCCTTACAGCCACCACAGAGTCGCTCGCCGCCGACGCACTCCTCGTACACCTCGGTCGCGAACTCGTCGTCGTCGCCCGAGAGGAGGTAGGCGTACAGTTCGTAGACGGGACACTCGTCGGCCTTCCCGCCCTTCTCTCGCTGTTCCTCGGCCGTCGCCCGGCCGCCGGTCGTCGCCGACTTCACCTTGTCGTAGCCGTCCTCGGGGTCGTCGAGCAGGGAGATGTGCGAGGCCGGCACCGACGAGGACATCTTCCCGCCGGTGAGGCCGGTCATGAACCGGTGGTAGATAGAGGAGGGCGGGAGGAAGCCGTAGCCGCCGTTGTCCAGTTCCACCTGCCGGGCGAGTTCCTCGGCCTCGGATTGCGAGAGGTCGAAGGCGTCGACGTGCTCGTCGTACACCCGCTTCTCGCCGTCGACGGCTTCGATGAGCGCCTCGAACGCCTCCTCGGTCGCCCGCCGGTCGAAGATTCGCGTCCGCGGGCGGAGCGGTTCCTTCCCGGCGTTTTCGAGCTTCTCGACGGCCGACTCGCGGGCGTCGGCCGGCGCTGGCTGGTGGTCCCGAAGCCACTCGGCCGCCTCGCCACACCGGGGCATCTCGGCGTCCTCGGCGTACGCCTCGCGGGCGTCGTAGGCCTGCCGAAGCAGGGGCCGTTCCTCGGCCCGGGCCTCGAAACTGGCGAACGCCTCGGTCACCCCGAAGTAGCGCATCCGCGCCGCCAAATCCCGGGCCAGTCGCATGTGCGGGTCCTGGTCAGGGCCGACGGGGATGACCGTCGGTTTCGGCCCGTCGAGTTGCGGGTAGAGGATGTCGGCCATCTGCGTGACGACCGACTGCATGTAGGAGATGTTCGTCTCGCCGTCGAAGTCGTAGATGGCCTGCAACTCCGAGGCGTTGGCCTCCGCGCCGAGTTCGAAGGCGAGGTCCTGCAGTTGTCGGTTCTCGGACTGGCGGTACAGTTCGCCCTCCTCGGGGTCGAAACCGAGCGCGAGCAAGGAGAGGACGTAGCTCCGGGCGTGTTCGTCTATCTCCTCCCACGTCAGACCGCGGGCGGCGTGGGCTTCGAGGTCGGCGATGAGGCCGTAGGCGTCGGCACCCTGCTGTTGGTGCCAGATTATCTCGTCGAACACCATCTTGTGGCCGATGTGGGGGTCGCCGGTCGGCATGAACCCCGAGAGAGCGGCGAACTCCTCGCCCTCGCGCATGGCTTCGGCGACCGGGCCGTAGTCACGGTGGCCGAAGATGACGCCCCGGCGCATCAGGTAGTGGGGGTTCGGCACCTCGGGAAGCACGTCGTCGAACTCCTCGATGCCGAACTGCTCGAACAGTTTGCGGTAGTCGGCGATGGTCGAGGAGCCCCACGGGTCGAGTTTGACCTCGTCGGCCCCGGCGGCGTCCGTCCCGCCGTCGGAGCGAAGTTCTGACGAGGCTCGCCTCGCGTCGCTCGGCTCACCGCCGTCAGCGCGGGTTTCGGTCGACTCCCGCCACGAGTCTCCCGACTGGCGGCGGTCCTCGTCGGGCGGTGCGTCGTCGTGGTGGGAGTCGCTGTCGGTCATGGTCGGATGACTGCGTACGTCATCGTTGGCTCCGGTCGGCGCAAAAAGGGTTCGCTTCGGGTCGCCGTCCGTCGGGCGGTCGCCCGCCGCTCAGGGCGTCAACCGCTGTACTTCGACCCACTCGACGCCCGCCTCGCCGACCAGCGCGAACACCATCGTCTTGCGCACGCCGTGGGCCAATCGCACGTCCAGCGCGAGGTCCCGCGGTTCGAAGGCGTGGTCGGCCGGCAACGCCCGCACCAGCAGTTCGGAGTGCCCGAGGTCGTCGACGCTCTCGACGTCGGCGTAGGTCCGGAAGTCAGCGCCGAACTTGAACCCGGTCTTCGGGACGACGCCCGCGTCCCGCAGGGCGGCGTAGACGGTCAGTCGGCGGTCGAAGCGTTCGCCCTCGACCTCGCGGCCGCGTTCGACGACGGCGTCTGGCCCCGCTCCGACGTGTAGGTCGCCCTCGCGAGCGAGGTAGGCCGCCTCGACCAGCGACAACTGCACGGCGTCCTCGTCGAGGCGCTGGCCGTAGAAGGCGCGTTCGTACACCCCACTCGGCGGGCCCCAGCACAGCACGCGTTCGGCCAACAACTCCCCCTCGACCGCCGGAACGGCCGCATCGCTGGTCCCGTCGACATCGCGTTCGCTCGTCTCGAGATACGTTATCTCGCTCTCCTCGTCGACGACGGCCAACACGCACTCCCCCAGTGACCTCGCCGGCACGTCGTCGCGTTCGCCGACGACGCGAACGCGATAGGCGACAGCGTCGTCCCACGGCCCCTTCCCGCGGGGGTACACCACGAAGTCAGCGCCGTGGGGGTCGTCGACCCACCCCTCGCGTGCGGGCGTGAGGTAGAACCCTCGGTCCCGCAGGTCCTTGTAGACGAGGAACTCGACCATGGAGACGGCCGAGGTGCCGAGCAGTTCGCGGAAGCCCATCCCGTCGACGCCCTCGATGTCGCCCCGATACAGCAGGTGGGCCGCCTCCACCGGCGCGAGGTCAAGGTCGCCGTTCCGAACGCGGCCGTACCCGCGGGAGTCGTAGAACCGCTCCCGGGCGCGGGTCCCCGCCCGGACGACGTCGCCGTCGAGCGTCAAGTCCATGGTCGGAGTGGCGTCCCCGTGGACAAAGCCCCTACGGGTCGGCGGCGCAGGTGCCGTCCAGACACCGCCGGCCGCCGGCCGTCTCGAACACCGGCAGGCCGCAGGCGCAGTCGTCGACGACGAGGCCCGACGGGAACGAGAATCCGGTGTCGCAGTCGGGATAGTTCGCGCATCCGGCGAGCAACCCTCCCCGGCGGAGGATTCGCAGGTCGCCGTCGCAGTCGGGACAGGACCACGCGCGGTCGAAGGCGGCGCTCACCCGGTCGTCCAGCGACTCACACCCGCGGTCCAGACAGAGTTCGAAGGCCTCGCCGCGCTCGACGCGCATCGTCGGGAGCCCACAGTCCCCACAGCGGCCGCCGGTGACGGTGGCGTCCGAGGGGAGGCCGTAGGCCGCCTCACAGTCGGTACAGGCGACGTCGCCCCGGGTCCGAACGAGCGTCCCGGTGCAGTCCGGACAGTCCGCTACCGGCACGCCCGCGTTCGAGGCCGGGAAGCGCGCGCTCCCGTGTTCCTCGTGGGCGACGACGCGGAGCAGTTCCTCTCCGTCTCTGGCGGTGACGACGCCGTCCTCGACGGCGACGCTCTCCGCGCGAGTGAGCCACGCGACGGGTTGGTACCCCTCCGCGTCGTGGACCAGTACCGTGTTGTCCGGTTTGACCACCACCAGCACGTCCCCGCGCTGTTCGCGCTCGCGGGACCCCTGGAAGACAGTCGTACACTCGCCGGCCATCACGCGCGTTCCGTCGTGCATAGACCGGGGTGGTTCCGTTCCCGTACTTGAACTCTCGCCCACAACACGCAAAACCCTCGGGCGATTGAGGGAGGACAATGAGTGCCGCACCGACCGCCATCTGTTTCGACATGGACGGCGTCCTCGTCCAGTCCGAGGACCACTGGGTGAGCATCCAGCGCGACCACATCCTCCCGACCGTCGCACCCGACGACGACATCCCGCTGTCGGCCATCACCGGCCGCGACTACAGCGAGGTCTACCCCGAAATCGCCGCCGAATACGACGTCGCCGTCTCCCGCGAGGAGTACGAACGCCTCTTCGAGGAGGCCGGCGAGCGGATATACCGCGAGCGCGCGACGTTCCTCGACGGCGCCCACCAGTTGCTCGACGACCTCCGGTCCGCGGGCGTCTCCCTCGCGCTCACCACCTCCGCGCCGTGGGACTGGATAGAGGCCATCGACGAGCGGTTCGGTCTGCTCCCGCACTTCGACGCGGCGGTCAGTGCACAGGACCTCGACGGCCCGGGCAAGCCCGCCCCGGACATCTACGAGCGCGGTGCGGCCGAACTGGACGTGCCGCCAGACGCCTGTTGGGCCGTCGAGGACTCCACCGCGGGCGCGCGGGCAGCGGTGGCTGCCGGCATGACGACGGTCGGGTTCCGCGGCGACGGCGACGAGACGGACCTCTCGATGGTCCACCATCTGGCCGACGACGCCGCCGACCTGCGGGCGCTGCTGCTCTCGGAGTGACGCGGCGAAAGGGGGAGAACGCGGAGGCCGCAGGGGATGCGGTGGAACGTGTGGGGTCGAGTCAGGCGTCGGCGCGGTAGCCGCGGCCCAGCACGAGGCCGACGGCGTTCGCGACGAAGACGGCCGTGAGGAGGACGAGGAGGGTCTGTCCGTCGAGTCCGCTCAGCAGGAGCGGCGGATACGCGAGCGGTGCCAGAACTGCGGTCCAGAACCCGATGAACTGAATTGGGCGGACAGCGAGCGATTGGAAGTCGAGGCTCCTGCCGGAGAGGGCGTCGGTGGGGGACTGGAAGGGCGATGCACTGGACATTTGATTCCTCCTCACATCGATACACGACCCATACCCCAATATAAACAGCAGACGCTTCCGGTGAATTCGGGAGATTACACGCGGCTTGCCCGATTTCACCACGTTTCAGCGTCCTTTTACCGAACCTTCGAGACGCTTCCAGAGAGCGTTATAAATTTTACAAACGCTTCTCAGCTCGTCTCGTTCGCCCCGAGAGCACACCGGATACTCACCGGATGTCCACCGTTCGAGACGAGGTAATCAGGGGGAGCGGCCGGTCGGGGAACGCTACCTCGACGGTGAACTCCAGTTCGTCCGCGTCGGCCCCGAAGACGGCCACCGGAAGCGTCGTCTGCCCGAGGTAGGCCGGTTTCGCCGTCATCTCGCGGCCGTTGACCGTCACGCGAAGGCCTGCGCGGGCACCGCCGGCGTTGTTGGCGACGGTCACCTCGCACATCTCGTGGTCGCCGGGCGCGACGGTTTCGGGGAACTCGCCCCAGTCGACGACGACCACCGGGAGGTCGCGCGCGTTCGAGGCGACCTGTTCGGCGACGCCCTCGGAGAGGCCGGCAGAGACGAGGCCCGAGGCGCCCTCGCGGACGAGGTCCGCGGGCGTCGAGAACCCCGCCGCGGCGAGTTTCTTCGCCCGTCCCGACCCGACGCCGTCGACGGCGGTCAGCCCCACCGCATCGGCGCTGATGCCGTGTTCGACGCGGGCCTCGACCCGGCAGGCGAGGTTGGCGAACCGGGCGGGCGCGAGGTTGTCGAGGAACTCCCGCAGGGCCGCCAGCAGACGGAGCGCGTTCTGGCGGATGACCCACGCGTCGCTCTTGAGTTCGGTGGGCGTCGTCCCCGTCATCCCGGAGCGGAGGATGGCAAGCACCTTTCGCTGGCCGGCGTCGAGGTGGTCGGGCGCGCCGTCGCCGACGACGGCGTGGACCGCGTCCTGTTCGTCCGACCGGGCGCTGACGCTGTCGAACTCGGTCGCGCCCGCGACGGTCGTCAAGAGGTCCTCGACGTCGATGGCGTCGGCGTCGCCGTCCTCGGCCGCGGCCGCACAGCGCTCCGCGAGGTCGGCGAACCGACGGGCAGTGTCCAGTCGGAGGTAGAACTTCGAGGCCAGTTGGCCGAGTCGCGTCGACTCGACCCGGAGGCCGTCCTGTTCGACGAAGCCGTCGGCGACCAGTTCCGAGAGCGTGGTGCTCACCCGTTCCCGGAGGTCGCTGCCCGCGTCGTAGGCGTCGGGGGCCGACTGCGCGCGGGCGTAATAGAATGTGGTCCCTAACCAGTCCATCACGTCGTCGACGTCCCGGATGGTACCCAGCGCGATTTCGGCGTTGAGGTGGGCGTCCAGTTCCGCGGCCAGACGGGACTCTATCTCCTTGCCGTCCCGCAGGAGGCGGCGGTACTTGTCGGCGTCCGAGCGGTCACAGACCACCCACGCGTACCCCATGTCGTCGTAGCCCGGCCGGCCCGCCCGGCCGAGCATCTGGAGGACGTCGAGCGGACTCATATCCACCTCGCCCTCCAGCGGGTCGTGGAGTTTGGTGTCGCGGATGACGACACACCGGGCGGGGAGGTTCACGCCCCACGCGAGCGTCGACGTCGAGAACAGGAGCTGTATCTTCCCCTCCTTGAACCACTGCTCGACGCGGTTCTTGTCCTCGCGGGCGAGGCCGGCGTGGTGGAAGCCGACGCCGTCCAGCACCGACTGTCGGAGCGTGTCGTTCTGGAGGTCGGCGGCGTCGGTGTGGAAGTCGTAGTCCCCGCGCGCGCCCATTGGGATGTCTCGCTCGGTGAGTTCGTCGCGGGCCTTCTTCGCGGCCTGCACGGTGTCCTGCCGCGAGGAGACGAAGACGAGGCACTGCCCCTCGTCGCGGATGTACGGTTCGGCCAAATCGAGCGCGCGGTAGAGCCGCCGGTACTTGTCGGCGAAGGCGTTCTCGCCGTGGGAGTAGGTCTTCACGTCGGCGTTCAGCGGCACCGGCCGGTAGTCGTCGCCGAAGGCGAAGGTCGTCTCCTCGGGAGCGTCCAGCCAGTCGGCCACGTCGTCGATGTTGGGCATCGTCGCCGACAGCGCGACCACGCGCGGTTCACAGAGCCGCCGGAGTCGGGAGACGGTGACTTCCAGCACCGCCCCGCGTCGCTCCGAGTCGAGCAGGTGGACCTCGTCGATGACGCAACAGTCCACGTCCGTGATGAACGAGTAACGGGCCGTGTCGTGCTTTCGAGTCGCCGAATCGGCCTTCTCCGGCGTCATCACGAGGATGTCGGCGCGTTCGGCCCGGCGGGGGGAGAGGTCCCGTTCGCCGGTGACGACGTACACCGAGTAGCCCATCTCCTCGAAGCGCTCCCACTCGCTCTCTTTCTCGTTGGTGAGCGCGCGGAGCGGGGCCAGAAAGAGGGCGGTCCCGCCCTCGGCCAGCGTCTTGCAGATGGCCAGTTCCGCGAGCGCCGTCTTCCCGCTGGCGGTCGGCGCGCTGACGACGACGTTGTCCTCGCGGTTCAGCAGGGCGGGCAGGGCCGCCGACTGCATCTCGTTGAACCGCTCGAAGGGGAACGCGTCCGCGAAGTCGGGCAGCACCTCCTCGACCGCCACCGTCGGCTCACTCTCTGCTCGGCGTGACACGTCACAGAGGCGGGTCCGCGACGGCAAAGGCGTTTCCATGGCGGCGGCCGCGGCGTCCGAAGCGACTCCGCCGACGAGCGAGGGTGGCGCTACCGGCGACGCGACCGTCGGGCCTCGAGATGTCGGTCGGCGACACCGGCTTTATATATCTGGCTCCGTGGACAGTGGCTGTGAGCAAGGACTGGGACCCCGAGACGATTTTCGACGTCCTCGGGAGCGACGAAGTGCGGCGGATTCTGGCGGTGGCCAACGTCGACCCCGTGTCGGTGCCGGACCTCGCCGAGGGGCTGGACGCCTCCGAACCGACGGTGTACCGTCGGGTGAACGTCTGTCAGGAGTACGACCTGCTCCGGGAAGACAGCCGCGTCGACGTCGACGGGAACCACTACAAGGTGTACGAGACCACGCTGGAGCGGGTCTGCTTCGAACTGGACGGCGGCGGCTTCGAGGTCGACCTCCAACTCCGGCGAGAGACGGTGGACCAGCTAGAGGACGTGCCACACGACCCGGACGACGCCGACCAGAGCGAGTGAGCGCAGGCGCTCCGTCGGGATTCGTCGGACGGGTGCCGCCGCCGTCGGTGAGGCCTCTCGCGGGGCTTCGTGGTCTGAAACGGCCGCCGCCGCCGGCGACTGCGGCGCTCGGTCGGGTCAGAGCCGGGATTTCCCCCCGGAGCACCTTCGAGCGTCGGCCGGCCGAAATCGCGACTTTCGCGGGCTGAAGCGCCGGATGGGGTTATAACAGCCTCGCTCGGCTATACGTCGACCGGATACTATGTCCGTGCTCCAAACCGTCAAGCAGAAGGTGGGAATCGCCGACGAGAAACCGTCTTACGAGTGCGAAGAGTGTGGCAACGAGTTCCAGTCGGACGCCGACCCCGGGTCGTACTGGTTCCAGTGCCCGGAGTGTGGCGGCGAAGAACTGACGAGTCTGGAGTGACGACGCCCCCGCAGAGCGCAACCTCTTTTGAGCGGAGTCCCCAACAGTCGGACAATGAGTCGTGCGCGCAAGCCCGACTGGCTGAAGATGCGGCCACCGTCGGGCGAGCGGTTCACCGACATCAAACAGAGCCTGCGCGACCGGAACCTCAACACGGTCTGTGAGGAGGCCAACTGCCCGAACCTCGGGGAGTGCTGGAGCGGTCGGGACGGCCCGGGGACGGCGACGTTCATGCTCATGGGCGACCGCTGTTCGCGGGGCTGTAACTTCTGTGACGTCGAGACCGGCGGCATGGACCCGTTGGACCCCGACGAACCCGAACAGGTGGCCGACGCCGTCGCCGACATCGGACTCGACTACGTCGTCCTCACCTCCGTCGACCGCGACGACCTGCCCGACCAAGGCGCGGGCCACTTCGCCGAGACGATTCGGGAGATAAAGCGGCGCGACTCGGACGTCCTCGTCGAGTGCCTGATTCCGGACTTCCGCGGCGAGGAGCGACTCGTCCGACAGATTGTCGACGCCGAACCGGACGTGCTGGCCCACAACGTCGAGACGGTCGACCGCCTCCAGTGGCCGGTCCGCGACCGGCGGGCGGGCTACGAGCAGTCGCTGTCGGTCCTGCGGCAGGCCGACCGCGAGGGCGACGTCTACACCAAGACCAGCCTCATGCTCGGCGTCGGCGAGTACGCCCACGAGGTGTACCAGACGCTCTCGGATTTGCGGCAGGTCGGCGTCGACGTGGTGACGCTGGGTCAGTACCTCCAGCCCTCCCGGTCCCATCTGGAGGTCTCGGAGTACGTCCACCCCGACGCCTTCGAGACGTGGCGGCGGGTCGCCGAGGAGGAACTTGGCTTCCTCTACTGCGCCTCGGGGCCGATGGTCCGGTCGTCCTATCGGGCCGGCGAACTGTTCGTCGAGGCGGTCCGGCGCGGCGAGGACGTGGCCGACGCCCGCGAGCGAGCGCGGAGCGCCTGACCGTCGGCGGGACCGGTGTGCGGCCGACCGCTTCGTACCTTCGTGTGAGATACACTCGAGTTATCTCTGTGTCGTCAGTATAACGCCACACAAACGCTAAACCAGTTGCCAGACAAGGATTACCACATGTCACGCCACGGCAGGTGGTCTCTCTGAGCGTCCTCCAGCGCGACCCCACGGACAGAGTACAGGTACTCGACGAGGACGGGCAGGTGGTCGACGGTGCGACGGTACCCGACCTGTCCGACGACGAACTCGTCGAGATGTACCGCAACGTGAAACTGGGGCGGCACTTCGACCAGCGAGCGGTGAGTCTCCAGCGGCAGGGTCGGATGGGGACGTATCCGCCGATGGCCGGACAGGAGGCCTCACAGGTCGGGAGCGCCATGGCGCTGTCCGACGGCGACTGGACGTTCCCCAGTTACCGCGAACACCTCGCCCTGTACGTCCGGGGCTGGGACCTCGCCGAGGACTTGCTGTACTGGATGGGCAACGAACGCGGGAACGAACCGCCCGAGGACGTGCAGGTGTTCTCGCTGGCAGTCCCAATCGCCACCCAGATACCCCACGGGACGGGGGCGGCGTGGGCCTCGAAACTCAAGGGCGAACAGAAGGTGTTCCTCACGTACTTCGGGGACGGCGCCACCAGCGAGGGCGACTTCCACGAAGGGCTGAACTTCGCCGGCGTGTTCGACGTGCCCGCGGTGTTCTTCTGCAACAACAACCAGTGGGCCATCTCGGTGCCCCGAGAGCGCCAGACGGCCAGCGAGACGCTGGCCCAGAAGGCGAACGCCTACGGGTTCGACGGCGTGCAGGTCGACGGGATGGACCCCCTCGCCGTCTATCAGGTCACCGCCGAGGCCGCCGCCAAGGCCCGGAACCCCGGCGAGGACGAGCGACGGCCGACGATGATAGAGTCCGTCCAGTACCGCTTCGGCGCCCACACCACCGCCGACGACCCCTCGGTGTACCGCGACGACGAGGAGGTCGAACGCTGGAAGCAGAAAGACCCCATTCCCCGCATGGAGACGTTCCTCCGCGACCGGGGACTGCTTGACGACGAACGGGTCGCGGCCATCGACGAGTCCATCAAGGAGGAGGTGGCCGACGCCATCGACGCCGCCGAGTCGACGGAGCGACCCGACCCCGAGGAGATGTTCGCGAACGTGTACGCGGAGATGCCGAAGCGACTCGAACAGCAACTCGACTACCTGCGGACGTTGCGGGAGCGACACGGCGACGAGGTGCTACTTGAATGAGCGCACAGAGTCTGACGCTGGTACAGGCGGTCCGAGACGGACTGTACGGCGAGATGGAACGGGACGAGGACGTCGTCGTCATGGGCGAGGACGTCGGCAAGAACGGCGGCGTCTTCCGGGCGACGCAGGGCCTCTACGAGGAGTTCGGCGAGGACCGGGTCGTCGACACGCCACTCGCGGAGTCGGGCATCGTCGGCACCGCCGTCGGGATGGCGGCCTACGGGATGCGGCCGGTCCCCGAGATGCAGTTCTCGGGGTTCATGTACCCCGCCTTCGACCAGATAGTGAGTCACGCCGCACGCCTGCGCACCCGAAGCAGGGGTCGGTACACCTGCCCGATGACGATTCGGGCCCCCTACGGCGGCGGCATCCGCGCCCCGGAACACCACTCCGAGTCCAAGGAGGCGTTCTACACCCACGAACCCGGCCTGAAGGTGGTCGTCCCCTCGACGCCGCGGGACACGAAGGGCCTGCTCGCCGCCTCGATTCGGGACCCCGACCCCGTCGTCTTCCTCGAACCGAAGCTCATCTACCGCTCGTTCCGCGAGGAGGTACCCGACGAGTCCTACACCGTCGAGTTGGGCGAGGCGACCGTCCGCCGGGAGGGCGAGGACGTCTCCGTGTTCACGTGGGGCGCCATGGTGCGACCGACGATGGAGGCGGCCGAGGACCTCGCCGAGGAGGGCATCGACGTGGAGGTGGTCGACCTGCGGACGCTGAAACCGATGGACACCGACGCGATACTCGACTCCTTCCAGAAGACCGGACGGGCCGCCGTCGTCCACGAGGCGCCCAAGACCGGCGGCCTCGCCGGCGAGATTATCGCCACTATCCAGGAGGAACTTCTCCTGTATCAGGAGGCTCCCGTCACGCGAATCACGGGGTTCGACGTGCCGTTCCCGCTGTACGCGCTGGAGGACTACTACCTCCCCGAACCCGCCCGCATCAAAGACGGTATCAGAGAGGCCGCGGAGTTTTAGCGCATGTTCGAGTTCGAACTCCCGGACCTCGGCGAGGGCGTCGCCGAGGGCGAGATACTGGAGTGGCACGTCGCCGTCGGCGACGCCGTCACCGAGGACCAAGTGCTGGCCGAGGTGGAGACGGACAAGGCCGCCGTGGACGTCCCCTCGCCCGTCGACGGCGTCGTCCGCGAACTGCACGCCGAGGTGGGCGACGTGGTCCAGACCGGCGAGGTCCTCGTCACCATCGAGGAGGACGGCGAGGCCGAGAGCGGGGCGGCCGAAGAGAGCGCGGCCGACGAGGCGGCCGCGAAAGGCGAGGAGACGCCCGCCACCACCGGCGACGGCGAGGCGACGACCGCTGACGGACGGGTGTTCGCCGCCCCGAGCGTCCGCCGACTCGCCCGCGAGGAGGGCGTCGACGTCGCCGCCGTCGAGGGGTCCGGCCCCGGCGGGCGGGTCACCGAGGCCGACGTCGAGGCCGCGGCGAGCGCCGCAGAGAGCGAGTCGGAGGGGCCCACCAGCGTCGTCTCGAAGGCCGACGACACGGACGACGACGGCCCGACGTCGGTCGTCTCGCGGGTCAGCGACGACGGCGAGAGCGCCGACGACGATTCGACGGCGGTCAAGTCGGCGGTTCGAAAGGTGTCGGCGGCAGAGCCGATGACCGAGCGCCGCGAGCGGACGCTGGCGACGCCGGCGACCCGCCGACTGGCGCGCGAACTCGACGTGGACGTCGACGCCGTCCCGACCGACGAGACCCGCGACGGCGAACCGTACGTCGACGCGGCGGCCGTCCGGGCGTTCGCCGAGGCGGAACCGGCCGAGGTCACCGACGAGGACGTGCGCGAGGTGACCGAGGAAGTCGTCTCCGAGATGCAGTCGCTCGCCGACGAAGCGGGCGAAGAGCCGACGCCGGTGGAAACGGCCGAAGGTGACCGCCGGGAACCGTACCGCGGCGTCCGGCGGGCCATCGGCGAGCAGATGACTCGCTCCCGCCGAGAGGTGCCCCACGCGACCCACCACGACAAAGTGGCCGTCCCCGGCCTCGTGGAGGCCCGCGAGCGCCTGCAACCGCTCGCCGAGGACCGGGGCGTCCGCCTCACCTACACGCCGTTCCTGCTGAAGTGTGTCGCCGCCGCGCTGGACGAACACCCCATCCTCGCCAGCCAGCTGGACGCCGAGAACGAGGAAATCGTCTACAAGAGCGACCGGAACGTCGGCGTGGCGGCCGCCACCGACCACGGCCTCGTGGTTCCGGTGGTCGACGACGTGGACCGGAAGGGCCTGCTGGAACTGGCCACCGAGGTCAACGACCTCGTCGACCGGGCGCGGAGCCGCGACATCGACCGCGAGGAGATGCAGGGCGGGACGTTCACGGTGACGAACTTCGGGGCTATCGGCGGCGAGTACGCCGACCCGGTCATCAATGTCCCCGAGACGGCGATTCTGGGCGTCGGAGCGCTGAAAGAGCGGCCGGTGGCAGAGGACGGCGAGGTGGTGGCAAAGCCCACGCTCACGCTCTCGCTGGCCATCGACCACCGGGTCATCGACGGCGCCGACGCCGCCCGGTTCGTCAACACCCTGAAGGAGTACCTCGCGGACCCGACGCGCCTGCTACTGGAGTAGTCACTCCGTCAGGTCGTCTATCCAGCTTCTGGCCGCCATCGCCTTCGGGAAGCCGATGGTCGGGACCGAGAGCGTTGCGACGTGCTGGAGCTGCTCGGCGGTCAGGCCCTCGTCCAGTCCGCGCCGGACGTGCGAGTGGACCGCGCCCTCGGACTGTGCGCCCACCGCCAGCGCGAGTTTCACGAGGCGCTTCGTCTCGTCGTCGAGCGGCCCCGCCTCCGAGCAGGCCTCGCCGAGGTCGCTGTAGGCCGCCCAGACGTCGGGGTGTTCGTTGGCGAACCGACCGGGCGTCGCGGGCAGTTCCTCCGTCTCGCTGATTTGGTCTGCCATACTGAACTGTTGGACGGCCGTCGTAACATAGCTTGGCCCTGAGTAGCACGGGTCACAACGGCCGCTCGCCGTGGGACCCGCGGCCGCCGAGGGCACGTAGTTTTTCACCCGGCCGGTCGACTGGCCGCTATGGTCGTAGGAGACGTCACCACGGGCACGGAACTGCTGGTCATCGGCGGCGGGCCGGGCGGCTACGTCGCCGCCATCCGCGGCGCACAACTGGGACTGGACACGACGCTGGTCGAGAAGGACGCCTACGGCGGGACCTGTCTGAACCACGGCTGTATCCCCTCGAAGGCGCTCATCTCGGCGGCGGACGTGGCCCACGACGCCAAGCACGCCGAGGACATGGGCGTCTTCGCCGACCCCGCCGTCGACATGGCGGGGATGACCGAGTGGAAAGACGGCGTCGTCACCCGCCTGACGAAGGGCGTCGAGTCGCTCTGTAAGAGCGCGGGCGTCAACCTCGTCTCGGGCATCGCCGAGTTCGCCGACGAGGAGACGGTCCGGGTCGCCCACGGCGGCGAGGGACAGGGGTCGGAGTCCATCGCCTTCGAACACGCCGTCGTCGCCACCGGAAGCCGACCCATCCAGGTACCGGGCTTCGAGTTCGACAGCGAGTACATCCTCTCCTCGCGTGACGCGCTCGCACTGGAGTCGGTGCCCGACGACTTGCTCGTGGTCGGCGCGGGCTACATCGGGATGGAACTCTCGACGGTGTTCGCCAAACTGGGCGCGGACGTCACCGTGGTCGAGATGCTGGACGACGTCCTCCCCGGCTACGAGTCCGACGTGGCCGACATCGTCCGGGACCGGGCCGAGTCGCTGGGCATCGACTTCGCCTTCGGCGAGGCCGCCCGCGACTGGGAGGCGACCGACGACGGCATCCGGGTGCGGACGACGGATGCCGACGACGACGTCGAGGAGTACAACACCCAGCAGTGTCTGGTCGCCGTCGGCCGGGAACCCGTCACCGACACGCTGGGGCTGGACGCAATCGACCTCGCGCCGAACGAGGACGGCTTCCTCGCGACCGACGACCAAGCGCGCACGGACGTCGAGCACATCTTCGCCGTCGGCGACGTGGCCGGCGAACCGATGCTCGCTCACAAGGGGATGGCCGAGGGCGAGGTGGCCGCCGAAGTCGCCGCCGGCGAACCCGCCGCGCTGGACCAGCAGGCGATTCCCGCCGCCGTCTTCACCGACCCCGAAATCGGCACCGTCGGCATGACCGAGGCCGAGGCCGACGACGCCGGGTTCGACCCCGTCGTCGGCGAGATGCCGCTACGCGCGAACGGACGGGCGCTCTCGCTGGACGAGAAGGAGGGGTTCGTCCGCATCGTCGCCGACGCCGACACCGAGTTCCTGTTGGGCGCGCAAATCGTCGGTCCGGAGGCCTCCGAACTGATAGCCGAGGTCGGCCTGGGCATCGAGATGGGCGCTCGCCTCGAAGACGTCGCCCGCACCGTCCACACCCACCCGACGCTCTCCGAGGCCGTCCACGAGGCCGCGAAAGCCGCCCGCGGCGAAGCGATTCACACCCGCTAACGGCGCTCACCGGCCTGTCGAGCGACCGGTAGCCGCCGTCCCAAAAGGGTTATGTTGCCGCTTCTGAAATCACCGACAGACGCAGAACCGGCAAGATACAATGGCTACCGACACCGAGTCCGACGACCACATCGCCGACGCGATTCTCTCCGGCAGTACGTACGAGCGCGTCCGGTACGAGCGCCACTCCTACTTCCGACAGACCGTCCCGCGGACGCTCGCGCTCCAGAGCGCCTTTCTGGGACTGCTCGCGATACTGCTCCCGATGTACGGCCTCTTCCCCGACAGCGTCGGCCCCTTCCTCCCGGCGGCCGACCCCGAAGTCGCCTCGCCGAAGGTGCTACTGCTCGGCGTGTTCGGCGGTGCGCTGGAGGTGCTGGGCGCCGTCTTGCTCGTCGGCGCGGCGGCCTACCGCGTTCGTCGGGCACCCCTCTCGGAGGCCCAAGCCCACGCCGCCCTCGACGTGGAGGACTTCGCTCGGTACGTGGGTCTGGGTACCGGCGGCCTCGCTATCCTCCTCACCGTCTCCCTGTTCGCGGTGGGGTTGGGCGGCGAGAGCGCCGTCGAGTCGTACGTCGCGACGGCGGGGGCCAACCCCTTCGCGGCCTCCGGGTTCGGCCTCTCGGTCGGCACCGTCTCGCTCGCCGGGTTCGCCGCCAGCGTCCTCGTCTTCTACGCCGGGAGCTACTTCGCCGTCCGCATCGCGCTGGAGCGACTCCGACAGCGCGGCGACTGAGACCACCCGACCCCCTTTCAGGGTGGCCCGCCAACGACCGGTCGATGGTCGAGAACCAGAGCGACACGTTCGACGTCGGCGGCGACCTCACAGTACATCGACTCGGCTTCGGCGCGATGCGCATCACCGGCGAGGGCATCATCGGAGAACCCGACGACGTGGAGAACGCCCGCGCCGTCCTGAAACGCGCGGTCGAACTCGGCGTCGACTTCATCGACACCGCCGACTCGTACGGCCCCGGCGTCTCCGAGCGCCTCGTCGGCGAGACGCTCGACACCGAGCGCGAGGACCTGATTATCGGGACGAAGGGCGGCCTCCTCCGGAACACCGACGCGGACTGGCTACCACACGGCGACCCGGACTACCTCCGGAACGCCCTGCTGTGCTCGCGTGACCGACTGCGGATGGACCCCATCGACCTCTACCAGTACCACCGTCCTGACCCCGACACGCCCTTCGAGGACGCGGTCCACGCGCTCGCCGAGATGAAAGACGAGGGACTCCTCCGCCACGTCGGCCTCTCGAACGTCAGCGTCGAGCAACTGGACGCCGCCCGCGACGTCGTCGAGATAGCGACGGTCCAGAACCAGTACAACGTCGCCAACCGCGACGACGAGAACGTCCTCGAAGCCTGCGAGGACTACGGCATCGGCTTCATCCCCTGGTTCCCGCTGGCCGCGGGCGAACTGGACGACGTCGACGGCATCGACGAGGTAGCCGAGCGCCACGACGCCACCGCCCACCAGATTGCGCTCGCGTGGTTGCTCCAGCACTCGGACGTGACCCTCCCGATTCCGGGTACCTCCAGCGTCGACCACCTGGAGCAGAACGTCGCCGCCAGCGCCATCGACCTCTCCGAGGACGAACTGGCACGGCTCTCCTGAGCCACGCTGGACCACCACAAGAGGTTTGCTCGGATGCTGTGGAGGCTAGCGTGAGCCCATGCTCCGCCAGTTCCACCGCGCGAAGCCCCTCCAAGCCGCCAAGCTCTCGGCTATCGTTCTGACGCTTCTGTACTCGGTCGGGGTTTACCTCCGTATTGTCCCCAGCGAGCGTATCACGACCCTCTTTCTCGTCCCGATGCTGGCGCTCGCGCTCGCCCTGACCGTCACCGGCGAAGCGCTGTACGCGGCCTATCGGGTCGCGCGGACCGACGGTCACGTGGTCGAGGCGCTCACCGCACAACCGGCCTACGCGTTCGTCCGCGCCGTCGAACTCGGCACGGCCGTCCTCGCAGTCGCCGCGGTGGCCGTCGTCCTCGCCAGTATCCCCCCCGGACCCATGGCTGGGCCGGGTGCCGTCGGGCTATTCCTGCTGCTGGTCGGCCTCGGTATGCTCGTCCTGCTGGCCGGTCTGCTCCGGACGCTGGCCGAACTCTACCGCCACCGCGACGGCGCTCGTCCCGACGAGCGACGACCGGGGTCCTTTTCATGACGAGCGAACTACCCGACGGTATGACGACCATCACGCTGGGGCCCGCCGGGACCTACTCCCACCGGGCCGCGAAAGCGGTCGAGGACGGCGACATCGAGTTCGCCGAGTCGATGACCGCCATCGTCGAGGCCGTCGCCGAGGGCGCGGCCGACCGGGGCGTCGTCCCCGTCGAGAACAGCATCGAGGGGTCGGTGACGGAGTCGCTGGACGCCTTCTCGGAGTACGACGTGGCCGTCGTCAAGGAGATAATCACGCCCATCCGTCACGCCCTGCTGGCGCAGGGCGAGGAGTTCGACCTCGTCGCCAGCCACGCACAGGCGCTGGCCCAGTGCCGGGGCTGGCTCGACGAACACTACCCCGACGTCGAGGTGGAGGCCGTCGCCTCGACCGCTCGCGGCGTCGAACGCGCCCGCGAGGACCCGAGCGTCGCCGCCATCGGCCACCCGGAGAACGCCACCAACGGCACCGAACTGGAGTTGCTGGCCGAGGACATCCAGGACCAGTCCTCGAACGCCACCCGGTTCGTCGCCGTCGCGCCCGAGAGCGAGCGGAGCGAAGCGGGAAGCAAGACGTCGTTCATCGTCTACCCGAACGCCGACTACCCCGGTCTGCTGCTGGAGCTGCTGGAGGCCTTCGCCGACCGCGACATCAACCTCACCCGCATCGAGTCCCGCCCCAGCGGCGAGCGCCTGGGCGACTACGTCTTCCACATCGACGCGGCCGCCGGCCTCTACGAGGAGCGCACGCAGGACGCTCTCGAAGACATCGAAGCTCTGGCCGAGAACGGGTGGGTCCGCCACCTCGGCTCCTACGACAGCGTGACCGTCCTGAACTGACGGCGGTTCGCTTTCTCGGCGCGCTTTGGGCCGCGCGTCCCGCGACCCTCCCCGCTCGCGGCGCATCCGGTCAAAAAGTATATGCTTCTCCGACGTACGGCCCACCTATGCGCCTCCGTCACACAGTCGACCAGTACGTCGGGCGCCCGTGGTGGGTCCCGGCGCTCGGAGCGGCCGCCACCGTCGTCTACGTCCTCGTGGCGTTCTATCTCGGCGGGTACGAACACGTGGGGCGTCCCTCCTTCCACGTCGGCGGGGTCGTCGGCGGATTCGTCGCCGGATTCGCCCTCGGGACGAACGTGTACGACGGCATGGTCGCCGGCCTGAGAGCCGGGGCCTTCGCCGTCGTGACGCTCGCGGTGCTGTCAGTCGCCACGTTTCTGCTGCTCTGGCAGGCCGCATCGGGACACCTGTTCCTCTACTGGGCGTCGTTCTACGGCGTCGTCGGGGTCGTCGTCTTCGTCCCGATGTACGCGTTCACGGGACTGCTCGGCGGCGTCGCCGGCGTCCTCGCTCGGCGGGTGGTCCTGCCCGACCACATGAACCCTCGCCCGTACTGACGCGGCGGTTCGAGCGCGAGCGAGACGGAACGGCAGGCGACGGCGATGGGGTGGCACCCACCGGCCACCGCTCGCATCGTCCCACCTGCACGGACATTCCGTTTTAGAGTTAAGTCCGTCAGGGTCGTACCCCCACCCATGAGCGACCGTGACCCACTCGCGGAGTTAGAGCGCGCGTTCGACACGCTGAGCGAGCAGTTCGGGGTGGACCTCGACACCGTCCCGACGGACGTCGTCGACGCCGGCGACTCGTTCGTCGTCCGCGCCGACCTCCCCGGATTCGACAGCGAGGAGATAGACGTCCAGTTGGTCGAGGAGCGGAAACTCACTATCAGCGCCGACCACAGCGAGTCCACAGAGACCACCGAGGGCCACTACGTCCAGCGGGAGCGCCGCCGCCAGTCCGCCAGTCGGACGATTCGACTCCCGGAGGCCGTCGACGAAGACGGGACCAGCGCCACCTACGACGACGGCGTCCTCACGGTCACACTCCCGAAGGTCGCCGTCGACGAGGACGACGAGGGCACGGACATCCCGGTGAACTGAGATGGTCCTCGAACCGGGAACCGCCGTGCCGGACGTCGTGGCCGAGAACCAACACGGCGACCGTGTGCGCCCGGACTTCGCGGCGCCGACGGTCGTCTACTTCTACCCGAAAGACGACACGCCGGGGTGTACCACCGAAGCCAAACAGTTCGACGACCGCCACGAACAGTACGCCGGCGCGGGCGTCGACGTCTACGGCGTCTCCACCGACGACGTGGACAGTCACTGCGAGTTCGCCGAGGCCCACGACCTCGGGTTCGACCTCTTGGCCGACCCGCGAGGGAAGATAGCGGCGGCGTTCGACGTCGACCTCGTCGACGGTCGAACCCGCCGGACGACGTTCGTCGTCGCGCAGAATCGGGTCGTCGGCGTCTACGAGGGCGTCCGCCCGGACGGCCACGCGACCGACGTGTTGCGCGACCTCGGCGAGGCGGGCCTCCTCGATACCGCAGAACAGTAACGCCGCGAGCGCCCGGATTACGCCTCGATGTCGATGGCGGGGCGACCGGGTTCGGCCTTCCTCGCCAGACTGTCGTCGGCGTCCTCGGCCGAGCGGACGACCACCTCGGCGTCGAACTCGCGTTCGATGAGCCACGCCGCCCGTTCGAGGGCCGCCAGTTCGTCCGCGGGCGAGAGCGTCTCGTCGTACTGGGCGCGGCCCGCGAGGTCCTTCGCGAAGTCGGCGGCGGCCTCGCCGTACTGCTGTAACTCCTCGTTCTGCATCACCGCGGGGACGACCCGGTCGGCCTCCCGGGCGACGTCCACGACCCGGTGCTTCCACTCGGGCGCGACGGCGAGCGTGATGGTCTGGGGGTCCTCGATGCCGACGGTGTCGACGATGTCCCGGACGTCCTCGCGGGTGTTCTCGACCAGACGGCGGGCGACGGCGTAGTCCTCGGGCGCCTCGGCGCTGGGCCAGTCGGCCTCGGCCATCAGGCCGTCCCGGTCGAGGCGCTCCCAAATCTCCTCGCCGACGTGGGGCGCGACGGGCGCGAGCAGTTTCGCGGCGGTGGTGATGCCCCGTTCGAGGACGTCGGCGTCCGGCGTGGTCGCGTCCTCGTAGCGACGGAGGAGCGATACCATCTCGCGCACCGCCTGCAGGGCGTGGTTGAAGCGGAACTGCTCGTACTCCTCGGTGGCGCGGGCCGCCGTGGCGTCGATTTCCCGAGCGACGTAGTCGGCGATGTCCGTGCTCGCGGTTCCACCGCTCGCGTTCGAGGCGCTCTGCGCCTCGCTCCCCTCACCGGTTTCGACCGCACCGTCCGCGTACTCCTCGGCCAGCGTGTAGACGTTCTGGAGGAAGGAGTGGGCCGACTGGACCTCCTCGGCACTCCAGGCCAGTTCCTTCTCCGGTTGGGCGGCCTCCATGATGAACAGGCGGGCGGTGTCGGCCCCGTACTCCTCGATGATGCGCTGTGGCGAGACGCCGTTGCCGCGGCTCTTGGACATCTTGTGGCCGTCCTCGCCCAGCACCATCCCCTGATTCGTCAGGTTCGAGAACGGCTCGCGGACGCCGTCGAGCATGTCGAGGTCGTTCACGACCTTCGTGAAGAACCGGGCGTACAGCAGGTGCATCACGGCGTGTTCGATGCCGCCGACGTACTGGTCGACCGGCATCCAGTCGGACGCACGCTCGGTGTCGAAGGGGGCGTCCGCGAGGTCCGGCGAGGTGTAGCGCAGGAAGTACCACGAGGAGTCGACGAACGTGTCCATCGTGTCCGTCTCGCGGGTCGCCTCGCCGCCACAGGAGGGGCACTCGACGTGCTTCCACTCTTCGGCGGCGTCCAGCGGATTGCCGGTGGTGTGGACGAACTCCGGCAGTTCCACCGGCAGGTCCCCGTCGGGGACTTCGACGTAGCCACAGTCGTCGCAGTGAATCATCGGGATGGGCGTGCCCCAGTAGCGCTGGCGGGAGATGCCCCAGTCCCGGAGGTTGTACTCGGTCCGATGCTCGCCGTCGAACACGTCGACGAACTCGTCGCGGGCGTCCTCGCTGTGGAGGCCGTCGTACTTGCCGCTGTTGACCAGCAGACCGTCCTCGGTGTAGGCCTCCTCCTGAACGTCGATGTCGTCGGCGTCCACCTCGGCCTCGGGACCGGGTTCGACGACCTGTTTGATGGGGACGTCGTGGGCCTCGGCGAACTCGTGGTCCCGGTCGTCGTGGGCCGGCACCGCGTAGAGGGCACCGGTCCCCACGTCGGTCAGGACGTAGTCGGCGACGTAGACCGGAATCTCCTCGCCGGTGGCGGGGTTGACGGCGTACTCGCCGGTGAACACGCCGGAGGTCACGTCGAGGTCGTCCTCGTCGGCCTGTTCGGCCATCTCGATGTACTCCGCCACGTCCTCGTCGTCCTCGGCGATTTCCTGTGCGACAGGGTGGCCGGGGGCCAGCGAGAAGTAGGTCGCCCCGTGGATGGTGTCCAGTCGGGTCGTGAAGATGTCCACCTCGCCGTAGCCGGGAATCTCGAAGGCGACGCTCGCACCCTCCTGTTTGCCTATCCAGTTGCGCTGCATCTCCCGGACGTTGTTGGGCCACCCGTCGAGGTCGTCGAGCGCCTCCAGCAGTTCCTCGGCGTAGTCGGTGATGGTGAAGAACCACTGGTCCATCTCGCGGTGCTCGATGGGGGTGTCACAGCGCCAGCAGAGTTCGTCCTCGCCCTCGACCTGTTCGTCGGCCAGCACCGTCTCACAGGACGGACACCAGTTCAGTTCCGCACCCTGTCGCTCGACGAGGCCTGCCTCGCGGAACCGCTTGAACAGCCACTGGTTCCACCGGTAGTACTCCGGTTCGCAGGTGGTGACCTCCCGCTCCCAGTCGTAGCCGAAGCCCATCTCGGTCAACTGCTCTTTCATCGAGTCGATGCACTTCATCGTCCAGTCGCGGGGGTTGGTGTCCCGTTCCTCGGCGGCGTTCTCGGCGGGCAGGCCGAAGGAGTCCCACCCCATCGGGTGCAGGACGTCCTCGCCGCGCATCCGCTCGAAGCGGGCGAAGGCGTCGGTGATGGTGTAGTTCCGGACGTGTCCCATGTGGAGACTACCCGAGGTGTAGGGAAACATCGCCAGCACGTACTCGGGGTCCTCGGCGTCGTCGTCGATGCGGAACACGTCGGCGTCGTCCCACGCCGCCTGCCAGCGGGGTTCGATAGCGGTGTGGTCGAACCCACGCTCGCGTTCCTCGCCAGTCGTGGTCATGATACCGTGATTTCGGACACGGACGGTGCTATACCTTTCCCTTCACGGGACCCTCGAGACGGCGCTGGAGCCATCGGGACGCCTACCTGTCCCCCGGGCGTAGCCTTATGTTCGCGCCCGACGTACCCTAAAGTATGGCAGCCGACGCCGACGAGTCCACGGACTCCATCCTGCCCGAACCGCTTCGGACCGTCACGCCCCTCACCGGCACCCACCGCGACGAGAGCATGGACGCAATCGGGTGGGGGATGTTCCTCGGCCTGTTGGTCCTGTTGATGCCGCTGTTGCCCTTCATCCTCATCGTCTGGCTCATCTCGAAGGTGACCGAGGCGCTGACGCCCAGTTAGGTCGTCTCGGTGCCGACCAGTCCGAACGCCAGGCCGTCGCCCGCGGCGTGTGCGCCCCGATAGGCGACGTGAGCGGCCGCCACGTCCTGAATAGCGAGTCCGGTCGAGTCGAAGACGGTGAGGCCGTCCCCGGGTTCGCGGCCGGGAACCTCGCCGGCGACGATGGGACCGAGTTCGCCGTAGACGTCCTCGTCCGAGAGGACACCCTCGCTCCACGGGACGTTGATCTCTCCGGAGTGGGTACACTGCTCGAAGTCGTCGATGACGAGTTTCGCGTCGAGCAGGGTCTGGTCGGCGTGTTCGTGCTTGCCGGCGGCGTCGGCCCCGATGGCGTTGACGTGCGTGCGCTCGCCCAGCCACGACCGGTCGACGATTGGTGACTCGACCGGCGTTATCGTCGAGAGCACGTCGCAACCGGCGGCCTCCTCGATAGACCCCGCTCGGACCGCGAAGCGGTCGGCGAAGTGGTCGACGAACGCCTGCTGTTTCTCCGGGTCCCGGTCGGCGATGACCACCGTCTCGACGTCCCGGACGGTGGCGATGGCCTCCAACTGGGTGTACGACTGGACGCCGGCCCCGACCAGACCGAGCGAGTCGGCGTCGGGAACGGCGAGGTGGTCGGTGGCGACGGCCGCCGCCGCGCCGGTCCGCAGGCGCGTCAGCACGGTGCCGTCCATCACCGCCAGCGGGAAGGCCGTCTCGGGGTCCGAGTAGATGAGCGTCCCCAGAACCGTCGGGAGGCCGTGGTCGGCGGGGTTGTCCGGGTGGACGTTGACCCACTTGACGGCGGCCGCGTCCCACTCGCCGGCGTGGACGTACGCCGGCATCGAGCGGAAGTCGCCGTTGTACTCCGGGAGGTCGATGTAGGACTTCGCGGGCATGATGGTGTCGCCGCGGGCGTCGGCCGCGAACGCCGCCGAGACGGCGTCGATGACCGCGGGCAGGTCGGCGTGCTCCGCCACGTCGTCGGGACCGAGCAGCAGGGTCTGCATGCGAAAACGTGGCACGTCGCGGCACTTATACTGTCCGAGTGTCTTCCTACGAAGGAACTTCGGTTAGCCCGAGTCGTTATCCGTCCACAGTGCGTGCGTCGTCGCATGCACCGGGGGGCCGCCGTGGCGGTACTGGCGCTGTGTCTCCTCACCACAGGGTGTGCCGGCCTCGTCGGTTCGGGGGACCAGTCAGTCGGCGGAGCGGTGACGCCCGCACCGGTCCCCGCGGAACCGCCCGCACCCGTCGCCCCCGGCCTCACCGAGGCGGGCGTTACCGACACGCGGGCGCTCGCACAGGCCCACGTGACGACGCTCGCGAACGTCTCCTACACCCTCCGGCACACCCGCACCGTCGAAACGGCGAACGGCACCGTCCGCCTACGGCAGGTCACAACCGGCGAGTTCGGTCGGAACTACCGCGAGTACGTCGCCACGCGCACGCTCACCGGTGCGAGCGTCCCGCCGACGGAGGTTCGCACGCGCTGGGCGGACGGGCGAGCGGTCCAGTGGACGACGGTGAACGGGACGACCCGTCGGGAAGTCGTCGCCGACGGCCGCGGCATCGGCGCACCGCCGCTCCCACCGCGGGCGGCGCTGTTCTTCGACCCGACGTACAACGGTCGGGTCGCCGCGCTGTTTTCCGGCGTGAACGTCACCGCCGTCACGCGGACCAGCGAGGAGGTCGTGCAGACCTACCGCGCGCCGGTGTACCGCGTCGTCACCGACGGAGCGGCCGACCGCTCGCAGTTCCCGGTGGTCCCCGTCGAGCGAGTCGGCGACGTGCGCTTCACCTCCCTCGTCGGCCCCAGCGGCCTCGTCTACGGCTACGGGACGCAGTACACCGTCGTCCGGAACGGGACGACGCTCCACGTCACCGAGTCGATGCGGTACAGCGACGTCGGGACGACGACGCCGGACCGCGACGAGTGAGCTACTTCCAGGGGTTCGGGACGAGGTCGGCCTGCACCGTCGCCCCCACCTCCAGTCGCGTCTCCACCTCGGGAACGGCGATACAGGGCAAGACGTAGCCGTCGGCGAGGTGACGTGAGACCCTGCGCGCGAGAGTTTACGATAACGAAGCCGAACGCGCCGTGTGTCCGCAAGCGAACCGCTTCGAGCCGAAGTACGAGTGGGCCGTCATTTACAGCGCCGAATCCGGACCGTCGAGCGACCCCCTCCCGACGACTTCGCTCTCCTGGCCGCTCACAGACTGCGGCAATTGTTGCTCGTTACCGTGGCACACGCAAGGTCGGTCGGACAGTCTCGGCACCGACACCCGTAGCGTGGCCGGCCCCGACGCACCTCGACACGCGCCAGTCGCTCGGCGACCGTTCGAGTGACCACGAAGTACTTTCCGTTCGACAGACAGCACAGAGTATGAAGCGCCGGTCGTATCTCGCCCTCCTGAGTACCGCGTTCGGTGCCGGCTGTGTCTCGCCGCTCGACAGTGCCGCCTCGGACGGACCACAGCCAGACCGAACCGGGACCGAACCCACCGAAGCGACGCTCACGTCGCCATCGACCGCCGAGCAGTCCACCGAAACCGACGACGCCTCCGCTCCCACGCGAGTCGTCGAGACGATAGCGGTCGGGACGCGTGACGGCGTCGAGAACCCGGACGACAACCGGCCCCACGACGTGGTGGTGTGGAACGCCGGGTCGACCGCCCGTGAGATAGCCGTCGACGTGCGAGCGCCAGACCACGGCCCGTCGCTGGAGCGACGTGACGAGTACGCCGCCGGCGTCGCGCGCCGGTTCGAACTGCTCACACCGGCGGCCTACGCCGTCGAGATTCACGTCCCCGCCGACGGCCGGCGGACGACGGTCGACGTCGGGCGGAACTGGTTCGACTGCAACAGTTCCGGTCACCGAGTCAGAGTCCCCGGCGTGGGACCGATTACGTCGACGGCGTCCTCGACGTTGCTTGCGTGTTCCCCGGGGACCGTCACCGAGTCGTAGTCCGGACGTTTACTGCCCGCTCCGGACCGCTCCGTGGACGTGATTTTTTGGTCCGATGCCCCGTCGCCTCTCGCATGGCCGGCGACTCCGCGACCACCGACGCCACGGCGGACACCGCGAGCGAGTACAAGGGGTCTGCCACTCGGTCGCGACTCGTCGGCATCGCCCGCTTCTTCCTGAAACTGGGGCTGGTCGGGTTCGGCGGGCCGCTGGTCCACATCGCGATGATGGAGGACGAACTCGTCGGCGAGTGGACCGACGAGTCGACGTTCATGGAGGGGCTGGCCATCTGCAACATGCTCCCGGGACCGGCCTCGACCCAACTGGGCATCTTCATGGGGTGGGTCCGCGGCGGCAATCTGGGGGCGCTCGTCGCCGGCGCGACGTTCATGGCCCCCACGTTCCTCATCGTCGTCGCGCTCTCGTACGTCTACTTCGCGTTCGGGCAACTCCCGTCGGTACAGGCGTTCTTCTACGGCGTGAACCCGGTCGTCATCGGCCTCATCGCCGGCGCTGCCTTCTCGATGGGGCGGAGTTCGCTGAAGGCGGGTCGGTCCGACCTCACGTTCGCGCTCGGCGGCGACGAGTGGGCGATAGACCTCCGCCTGTTCGGACTGCTCGCGGGCGCTCTCGTCGCCACCGTCCTCGTGAACCCGAACCCCGTCGTCGAGTTCGCAGTCGCCGGGGCCGTCGCCGTCGCCCTGTTCCGATCCGAGTGGGTCCGGGCGAACTGGCGGCGCGTCTCGGTGGGGACGGGGGCCGCCGTCGCAGTCGGCACGCTCTACGCGCTCCGGGGCCGGGTGGCGGCTCTGCTGGGCGACGCGCTCCCGGTCCCGGCCGCGCTCACCGGCCCGTTCGCCGCCGTCTGGGGCAACCTCTGGGTGAAACTGTTCCTGTTCATGCTGTACACGGGGTCCTTTATCTTCGGCGGCGGCCTCGTCCTCATCCCGTTCATCGAGACGTACGTCGTCGGCGTCTTCGGGTGGCTCACCGCCACGCAGTTCGTCGACGGCATCGCCATCGGTCAGTTGACGCCCGGCCCCGTGGTGATGACCACGGCGTTCGTCGGCTACAAACTCATGCTCGACGCCTACGGGTCGGTGGGATGGGCCGTGTTGGGCGCGTTCGTCGCCATGCTCGGTGCGTTTGCGCCCTCCTTCCTCTTCATCACCGGCGCGTTCCCCTACGTCGCCCGCGTCCGAGACGACGAGACAGTGCAGGCCGCGCTGTACGGCGTCAACGCCGCTGTCGTCGGCGCCATCGTCGGCGCGACGGTGACGCTCGCCGTCGACGCCTTCGCCGTCGTCACCGGGTCTCCGGTGGGCGTGGCCGGCGTCGACCCGTTCCGGGCGGCCCTCGCGATGGCGACGTTCGTCCTCTTCACGCGGGACGTGGACGCGATGTACCTGATTCTGGGTGGCGGGCTAGTCGGTGCAGGCGTGTTTTTCGTGCTGTGAGCTACCGACGACGAAGTATCGCAGAAGCGGACCGCAGTGAGCATCCGGCGCACGAAGCGCGCCGGTTCAGCCGCGGTTTTCCCCACGTTTTTGCACGACGGCGGGCGGCTTTGCCGCCCGAGGGAGTTGCAAAACGTGGCCTTATCTCACGGGCTACGCCCGTTCGCTGTCGAGGTTCCTACGGAACCTCGCTTACATCGCGCCGCCCATGCCACCCATGCCGCCCATGCCGCCGGGGGCGCCACCGGGGCCGCCGGGGCCACCCTCGTCTCCGTCACCGGAGGTCGAGAGGTCGCCCGCGGCGATGATGTCGTCGATTTTGAGCACGAGGTTCGCGGCCTCTGCAGCCGAGGAGACGGCCTGCGTCTTCGCGTGGGCCGGTTCGACGACGCCGGTGTCGAGGGTGTTCTCGACGTCGCCGGTGAAGACGTTCAGGCCGGCGCTGACGTCGCCGTCCTCGTGGGCGGCGCGCAGGTCGACCAGCGTGTCGATGGAGTCGAGGCCGGCGTTCTCCGCGAGCGTGCGCGGGATGATTTCGAGCGCGTCGGCGAACGCCTCGACGGCGAGCTGTTCGCGGCCCTCGACGCCGTCTGCGTAGTCGCGCAGGCGGGCGGCGACCTCGATTTCGGGTGCGCCGCCGCCGCCCAGCACCGCGCCGTTGGCGACGGTGGAGGCGACGACGTCCAGCGCGTCCGTGACGCCGCGTTCGAGTTCGTCGACGACGTGGTCGGTGGAGCCACGGAGGAGGAGCGTGACGCCGTGGGCGTCCTCGCCGCCCTCGACGTAGAACAGCCCCTCGTTCTCGTCGCGGGAGACGGAGCCGTGACCGAGGTCGTCCTCGCTGGCGGAGTCGAGGTCCGAGACGATGCTCGCGCCGAGGACCTCCTTCAGGAACTCGATGTCGGACTTCTTGGCCCGCTTGACCGCGAGGATGCCCTTCTGGGCGAGGTAGTGCTGGGCCATGTCGTCGATGTTCTTCTGGCAGAACAGGACGTTGGCGCCGGTGGCCTCGACCTTGTCGACGAGGTCCTTGAGCTGCTGTTCCTCCTTGTCGAGGAAGTTCTGGAGCTGGCTGGGGTCGTCGACGGAGAGCTGTGCGTCGACTTCGGTCTCCTCGAGTTCGATGGCCGTGTCCATCAGGAGGACCTTCGCGTCGTCGACCGAGGACGGCATCTCCTCGTGGACCGGGTCCTTGTCGACGACGGCTCCTTCGAGCAGTTCGGAGTTGCCGGCGGAGCTACCGGTCTGGGTCTCGATGTTGAGGTACTCGAGGTCGGCGACGACGCTCCCGTCGTCGGCCTCGACGGTGACCGCGTTGACCGCGTCGACGATAATCTGGGCGAGCAGTTCCTTGTTGAGTTCCGCGCCCTTGCCGGTCATCGACGTCTCGGCGACCTTCTTCAGGAGTTCCTCGTCGTCGGGGTCGACGTCGGTGGCGATGTCGTGAATCTCCTTCTTGGCCTCCTTGGCGGCCATGTCGAAGCCCTTGATGATGGCCGACGGGTGGATGTCCTGGTCGAGGAGGTCCTCGGCGTTCTTCAGGAGTTCGCCGGCGATGGCGACGGCGGAGGTGGTGCCGTCACCGGCCTCGTCCTCCTGGGTCTCGGCGACCTCGACGATCATCGAGGCCGTCGGGTTGTCGATGTCCATCTCCGTGAGGATGGTGACGCCGTCGTTCGTGACCGTGACGTCGCCCATCGAGGAGACGAGCATCTTGTCCATCCCCTTCGGTCCGAGTGTCGAGCGTACGGACTCGGCGACCGCGCGGGCGGCCGAGATGTTGTGCTCCTGTGCGGACTTGTCCTTCATCCGCTGGGCGTCCTCACCGAGAATTATCATCGGCTGGCCCTGCATCTGACGCTGGCTCATAGTCAGCCGAAAGATTGCATGTGGTTCTATATAAAAGTACGGGTTAGGCGCGAGCGATGGCTCGGCGAGGGAACCACCGAGCAGCGCTCAAACCACCCCACTGCGACCGATACGTGGCAGTATCGTGTGACAGAGTGGCACATCGCCCAGCGGGTCGAGTGGGAGATTTATATACCTACTCCACCGGCTCCGTCCAGTGGACGACGGCGGTGCCGACGACGAAGGCGTCGGTGGTCTCCCTGTCTCGTTCGAACTGCAGGGTGTTCTCGCCGGGCCGGAGTTGGTCGTCGCCGACGGTGTCCATCCAGTACTGCCACCCGGTACACGGCGGGATGTCGAATCCCGAGAGAGGACGGTCGTTGAGACAGATTTCGTGGGAGAACGCGTCGACGTCGTACACTTGCATCTCGATGTACGGTTCGGCCGGGACGTCCGTGGGCACCTCGAAGGTGACCGGGTCGGTGCTGTCGCCGGAGAACTCGGCCCACGGGACGTCGAGCGAGTCTGCGTCCGGGCCGAGGTGCTGCTGGAAGGTACAGCGGGCGTAGTTCGCGCGGCGCGTCATACCCGACAAACGGTCGGCAGCGCAATAAAGCAGGGTGGCGAGGCCGGCGAAGACGGTCGCAGGACCACGGAGCGGTCAGTACAGCGGGTCCGGGCCCGGTGGCATCGCGCGCTTGTGCGCGCTCGCCTCGTACATCTCGCGGACCCGGTCGACGACCGATTCGGGGACCCCGATGTGGTCAGCGGTGGCGGCCTTCGGGACGCCGCCGTCGACGTGCAAGGCGAGAATCGAGTCCAGCGTGTCGTAGTCCATCCCCATCTCCGCGGCGTCGGTCTGCCCGCTCCACATCTCCGCGCTCGGGGTCTTATCGACGAGGGCGTCGGGCACGCCGACGTGTCTCGCCAACTGGCGCACCTGCTGTTTGTACAGCGGCGCGATGGGGTGGCAGTCGACGGCACCGTCGCCGTACTTCGTGTAGTAGCCCACCAGCGCTTCGCTCCGGTTGCCGGTCCCCAACACGAGGGCCGCCTCGTGGTTTGCGACGAGGTAGTTCAGTACGGCCCGACAGCGCACGCGGAGGTTGCCCACGGCCATCTGGTCGCCCTCGGCGTCGGGGTAGGCGTCGAGGAACGCGTCGACCAGCGGGTTGATTTCGACGACGTCGTACTCGATGCCCAGCAGTTCGTCGGCGACCCGTTCGGCGTCGCTCATGTTGTCGGCCCGGTTGACCTCGCTGGGCATCACGAGGCCGTGGACGGCGTCGGGACCGAGTGCCTCGACTGCGAGGTGGCTGGTGAGCGTGCTGTCGATACCTCCGGAGAGACCGATGACCGCCCGGTCGACCCCGGCGGCGTCGAGTTGGTCGGCGACGAACTCGGTGATGTGCTCGCGATGTGCCTCCAGTTCGGCCTCCGAGAATGTGAGGTCGAGCGGGGACTCCGCCCGCACGACGCTGTCGGCTTCGGCCATACGTATCGGTAGGCCTAATCGAACAAATAGCCATCCATCCGCGCGGTATTTTCGGACGTGCGTCCAGCGAACGGACGGCCCTCGGGACCGGTGTCCAGTCCTGCGTCGCCCGCCGGAAGCGCTACGTTCAAGTGCGACGGTCGTAGAAGATTTGAGTGAGTGCCCTGCGCCGGTGGTCCAGTGGTAGGACATTGGCTTCCCAAGCCAATAGCCCGGGTTCAATTCCCGGCCGGCGCACTCCCTGTCGTCGTTCGCCGCCCGTAGTTCGCGAACCCGGTGTGTTCGTTCACTCCCGGTCGGCGTCCGTTCTTCGAAACGACCCACCGATAGCACAGCGTATCTTTTGGTACGCTTTCGTACGTTCGCCTAATTAGCGGCTCGAAAATGCGCGATAGTACAACTTTACTGCATTAAACACGACTACACGGAGCCTTTATGCCACACCGACACACACGACAATGTGTGACAATGGCAGAGTGTGACTACTGCAAGGAAGACGCGGTACACGTCTGGAAACACCGGCGGCCGACGGAGACGATGACCCATCGGAGAATCGAGTGGCTCTGTGCCCGGTGTCACCCGGAGATGAGTGATGTCCTCCGGAACGAACCCGCGTAGCCGCGCGGGACCCTACACCTTCTTGTGCTGGACTTACTAACCAGTTAGGTATGGATAGCGGGTTAGCCGTCCTCGTCTGCGGGGAGGACGAGGCGGACGTCGCGGCGACGGCGCGGGAGTTGGAGCGGGTGGGCGAGCAGTTCGAACCGGTGACGGCCGCCGCCGAGACGTCCGCGGCCTCGGTCGGAGACGTCGACTGCGTGGTGAATCAGGGCACCGAGTTGACGCCGCTAGCGGAGTCACTACGTCGTGAGCGCCCGGGGTTCCCGCTCGTGGTTTTCGGGAGCGGACCGGCCGACGTCGTCGGCGGCGTGTTGGCCGACGGCGCGACGGACTACGTCCAGCGCGGGACCGACGAGCAGTACGCCGTCCTCGCCCACCGCATCGAGCGGGCAGTAGCGACCACCGAGACGGCATCGCTGGGGAACGAGACTGGCGGGTTCGACCGGCACGGCGAGGTCATCGAGGCCCTGGACGACGGCGTCTACGCGCTCGACGACGAGGGGCGGTTCGTCTTCGTCAACGACGCGATGGCCGAACTGACGGGCTACGGCGTCGACGAACTGCTCGGCGAGCACACGGCGGTCATCAAGGACCGGGAGACGGTCGAACTCGCCGAGTCGAAACTCGCGGCGTTGCTCTCCGCAGACGGGGCGGACGACGTGGGAACCACGTTCGAACTGGAACTCCGACGCGCGACGGGCGAGACGATACCGTGCGAGGACCACATGACGGTGCTGTACGGGCCCGAGGGGGAGTTTCGCGGGACGGCGGGCGTCATCCGGGACATCACCGAGCGGAAGCGCCGCGAGGAGATGCTCTCGGCCCTGCAAGAGACGTCTCGGGCGCTGATGCAGGCCCCCAGCCGGGAGGAAGTCGCCACCATCGTCGCCGGTGCCGCAGAACAGGTCCTCGGACTCGACATGGCCGTCGTCCGCCTGTACGACGCCGACGAGCGAGTGCTCCGGCCAGCGGCGACGACCGACGCGGTGGTCGAGCGACTGGGCGAGCGCCCGGTGTACGCCCTCGACGAGGGGCGACCCGGCGAGGTGTTCGCGTCGGGGGAGGCCGCCACCCTGAGCGACCCGCACGACCTCGACGACGGCGGGACGTCCGTCGGGTCGGGCCTGTACTTCCCAATCGGCGTGCACGGCACCCTGAGCGTCCTGTCGATGGACT
This sequence comes from Haloarcula sp. H-hyl6, assembly GCF_056934455.1. Classification (NCBI taxonomy): domain Archaea; kingdom Methanobacteriati; phylum Methanobacteriota; class Halobacteria; order Halobacteriales; family Haloarculaceae; genus Haloarcula; species Haloarcula sp. H-hyl6. The sequence goes on along the minus strand of NZ_JBRIIK010000001.1, from coordinate 1,854,052 downwards.
CCGACGCGTTCGACGACATCGACCGGCAGGTCGTCGCACTGCTCGCGACCAACGCCGCCGCCGCGTGCAACCGCGCCAAGCGCGAACAGGAGGTCAGAGAGACCCGCGAGCGCATCGCCACCATCCTCGACCGCATCAACGGCCTCATCGAGAACACCGTCGAGGTGCTGGTCGAGGCCACCACCCGCGAGGCCGTCGAGGCCGGCGTCTGCGAGCAACTGGCGGCGACGGACCCCTACACGTTCGCGTGGGTGGGCCGTCCCGACGTCCGCGGGAGTCGCCTGACCCCGAGTCAGTGGGCCGGCGAGGCCCCGATAGCGATGGCGGACATCGACGTGCCGATAGCCGACGGCGCGCCCGGCAGCACCGCTTTCACAGACCACACGACAGAGATACTCGACGACCTCGACGACGTCGACGGCGAGTGGGCCGAGCGCGCCCGCGAGGCCGGCGTCGCCTCGGTGATGGCGATTCCGCTCTCCTACACGGACTCGACTTACGGCGTCCTGTACGTCTGTGCCGACGAACCCGGTGCCTTCGACGACCGGGAACAGGTCGTTCTGGAGGCGCTGGGACGGGCCGTCGCCAACGCCATCAACGCCATCGAGAGCGGGAAGATTCTCTCCGCCGACAAGGTGGTCGAACTGGAGTTCACCGTGGACGACCGGGCGCTCCTCCTGAGTCGCCTGTCGGCGTCGACGGGCGCGACGTTCACCTCGGCCGGGGCGGTCACGCAGGACGACGGGTCGCTGCGACTGTACCTCACCGTCGAGGGTAGCGACACGGAGACGGTCCTCGACGCGATGACGAGCGACGAGGCGGTCGTCGACGCCACCTGCGTCGCCGAACACGAGGGCAGCGCCCTGTTCGACGTCACGGTCGGGGAGTCGCTGCTGGCGACGCTGGTCGACCACGGCGCGGTCCCGAAGACCATCGCCAGCGAGAACGGCGTCACGCGGTACGCCATCGAACTCCCCTACGAGACGGAGGCCCGCGAGGTGTTCTCGCTGGTCGAGGACAACTACGACGGCACCGACCTCGTCGGGTACCACGAACACGAGCGTCCGGTTCAGACCCAACAGGAGTTCCGGGCGTCGCTGGCCGAGCGGTTCACCGACCGACAGGAGACGGCGCTCCGAACGGCCTTCCTCGGCGGGTTCTTCGAGTGGCCCCGGGAGGTCGACGGCGACGAACTCGCCACCGCGATGGGCATCTCCAGGCCGACGTACCACCAGCACCTCCGGGCGGCCCAGCAGAAGGTGTTCGAGGAGTTGTTCGAGCGGTAGCGAGGGTCTGAGCCGAGCGAAGACCCTCTGAGCGCGAACGGCGAACGGAGTGGCCCGTGAGCGGTAGCGAGGGTCAAACGAGGTGAGCGGTCCGCGAAGCGACGCGGTGTCCGCTCGTGAGACCGGCACAACGTATTTACCATAGCTCAATGACATTTGAGTGAGATGGTAGGGGGTGGGACCCGGGGATGGACGCAAGCGGTGCGCGAGTGGTGGGTGCCGACGGTGAGTCTGATGGCGCTGGGGGCGCTGACGGCCGTCGTCTGGGTGCAGGTGACGACGCCGGCGTACGCCCTGCTGGACATCATGCTGCCGACGGCGTTCGTCAGCGTCGCGGTCTGGCAGGGTCTCCGTCTGCGTCGGGCCGACGCGTTCGAGGACGCCGACACGGTCCTCCGGTGGTTCACCGGCGGACTGGTGGTGATGGCCTGCCTCGGCCTCTGGCCCGTCCTCCTGCGTGCCGTCGGCCAAGCGACGGTCCCGGTGGGCGTCCGCCTGCTGACCGAGGTCATCGCCGGCGGCCTGTTCGGTCTGCTCGTCGGCGTCTACAGCGTGCAGGCCCGCCAGTCCGCAGAGCGGGCCACGCAGGCCCGGGTCGAGCAGGAACTGCTCGAACGCCAGCGGGACGCCAACGAACTGCTGAATCGGACGCTGCGCCACCAACTGCTCAACGGCCTCACCGTCGTCCGCGGGCGGGCCGAACTGCTCGCGTCGCGAACCGAGGACGACCCCGAACAGTGGGCCACGACGGTCCTCGACAGGACCGACCGGATGGTCGACACCGTCGAGGAAATCGGGCGGATAACCCGGACGCTGACCGAGGAGACCGACCTCGACTCCCGGCCCTTGCCGGCGGTCCTCGAACCCTGCGTCGCCGACGCCCGCGAGCGGTTCCCCCAGGCGGCGGTGGCCCTCGAATCGGTGCCGGAGTGTACGGTTCGGGCGAACGACCTCCTCGGCCGGGCGCTGTGGAACGTCGTCGAGAACGCCGTCGAGCACAACGACGGCGAGCGACCGACGGTGGTCGTTCGTGCGACGGTGAGCGACGAGTCGGCGGTGGTGACCGTCGCCGACGACGGCCCCGGCATCCCGGAGGCCGCCCGCGGGCGCGTGTTCGAGGCCAACCAGCGCGGCCTGGAGAGCGATGGTGACGGTCTCGGTCTGTTCCTCACGGCCTCGGTGGTCAGGCAGTACGGCGGCGAAATCCGGGTCCGCGAGTCGTCGCTGGGCGGGGCCGCAGTCGAGCTAGTCGTGCCCTTGGCGGGCGGCGAGGGACGCGCCGTCTCGCCGGTGACCGAGGACCCTGAAACCACCAGTAGTGAAACGGTGACGCGGCGGGTACGCACGTTGCTGTAGACCGGCCACCGGCCGACACCCCACACTCTGTTCTCCGTTCCGTCGCGGACCGCGCTGTCGCGGCCCGCGCAACCGCGGGATACTTGTCGCGGCCTCGCCTACCCACGGGCGACAGATGGACGCCCCGTTGTGGACCGAGACCCACGCGCCGGCACTCGAAGACGTACCACAGCCGAAGGCTCGCGAGCACTTACAGGGCGCCGTCGAGGAGCCGATGAACCTGCTGGTCCACGGGCCGAAGGGGGCCGGCAAGACGGCCGCCGTCCGGGCGTTCGCCGAGACGGTCCACGACAACCCCGACGCCGACTTCACCGAACTCAACGTCGCCGACGTGTTCGACATGACGAAGAAGGAAGTCGCGAACGACCCCCGGTTCTCCTCGTTCATCGACAGCAAGCGCCGCCGGGAGTCCTCGAAGGCCGACCTCATCAACCACGTCCTCAAGGAGTCGGCCAGCTACTCGCCGATGTCGGGCACCTACAAGACCATCCTGCTGGACAACGCCGAGGGGATGCGCGAGGACTTCCAGCAGGCCCTGCGCCGGGTGATGGAACAGTACTACGAGGCGACGCAGTTCGTCATCGCCACCCGCCAACCCTCGGCGCTGATTCCACCCATCCGCTCGCGCTGTTTCCCCGTCGTGATGCGAGCGCCGACCCACGAGGAGACGGTCTCCGTGCTCCGAGACGTCGTCACCGCCGAGGGCGCCGACCACGACGACGACGGACTGGAGTACGTCGCCGGCTACGCCGAGGGCGACTTACGACAGGCCATCCTCGCCGCTCAGACCACCTACGAGGAGGCCGGCGAGGTGACGATGGAGACAGCCTACGAAGTGCTGGCCGGCGTCGAGGCCGACGACGCGGTCGAAGACATGGTCGAGGCCGCCGAGGAGGGGCGCTTCTCGGACGCGCGCTCGACGCTCGACGACCTGCTGGTCGACGAGGGGTACGGGGCGGACGACGTGCTGGAGGAACTGCTCGACGTCGCCCGGTCGCGATACTCCGGCCAGCGGCTCGCCGAAGTGCATCGACTGGCCGGCGAGACGGACGTGGCGCTGACCGACGCGGCCAACGAGCGCATCCACCTCTCGCGGCTACTGGCACAGCTACAGGCGTAGCCGTGCGAACTGCGCACCAGCGACAGCCCCGAGAACCGGTAGTTGCGGCTTCGAAATCCTTTTAGGCGCTTCGGCGGGAATCTATGGACAACGAACCATGGATATCGACATCATCGAGGAAGAAACGAATCCCATGTTGCACCGAACGGACGTCCGGTTCGAGGTCGTCCACGACGAAGCGACGCCGTCCCGTCTCTCTGTGCGTGACTCCCTCGCGGCGACGCTGAACAAGGACGCCGAGGAAGTCGTCATCCACGAACTCGACACGAAGTTCGGCATGCGCAAGACGGTCGGCTACGCGAAGGTCTACGACAGCCCCGAGTACGCCCGCGACGTCGAACAGGACCACATGCTCGAGCGCAACAAGATTGTCGCCGACGGCGAGGAAGAGGCGGAGGAAGCATAGATGGCCCGGAACGAGTACTACGAGGACGGCGAACTGGTCAAGGAGAACTGCCCCCGATGTGGCGACACGGTGCTGGCCGACCACGACGACCGCAAGCACTGCGGCAAGTGCGGCTACACCGAGTGGAAGTAAGGCCACCACATGCGCGTTCTCGGTATCGAAGGTACCGCGTGGGCAGCTAGTGCTGCGGTGTTCGAAACGGATAGCCCCGCCCGAGCCACCGACGACGAACACGTCTTCGTCGAGAGCGACGCCTACCAACCGGAGAGCGGCGGCATCCACCCGCGCGAGGCCGCCGAACACATGGGCGAGGCCGTCCCCGAGGTGGTCCAGACGGCCATCGACCACGCCCGGGAGCGAGCGGCCGACGCCGGCGAGTCCGGCCCGCCGATAGACGCAGTGGCCTTCTCCCGCGGGCCGGGTCTGGGCCCCTGTCTCCGCATCGTCGGCACCGCCGCTCGCGCCGTCGCCCAGCGGTTCGACGTCGCCCTCGTGGGCGTCAACCACATGGTGGCCCACCTCGAAGTCGGCCGCCACCGCTCCGGGTTCGAGTCGCCGGTGTGTCTGAACGCCTCCGGCGCGAACGCACACGTGCTGGGCTACCGGAACGGCCGCTACCGCGTGCTCGGCGAGACGATGGACACCGGCGTCGGCAACGCCATCGACAAGTTCACCCGCCACGTGGGCTGGCAACACCCCGGCGGTCCGAAGGTCGAACGGCACGCCCGGGAAGGTGATTTCCACCCGCTCCCGTACGTCGTCAAGGGGATGGACTTCTCCTTCTCGGGCATCATGAGCGCCGCGAAGCAGGCCTCCGACGACGGCGTGCCGATAGACGACGTCTGTCGCGGCTTGGAGGAGACCATCTTCGCCATGCTGACCGAAGTCTCGGAGCGAGCGCTGTCGCTGACCGGCGCCGACGAACTGGTGCTGGGCGGCGGCGTCGCCCAGAACGACCGCCTCCAGCGGATGCTCCGCGAGATGTGCGAGCAACGCGGTGCCGACTTCTTCGCCCCCGAGAACCGCTTCCTGCGGGACAACGCCGGGATGATAGCCGTCCTCGGCGCGAAGATGTACGCCGCCGGCGACACACTCGCTATCGAGGAGTCGGGCGTCGACTCGAACTTCCGGCCCGACGAGGTCGCGGTGTCGTGGCGCGGCCCCGAGGAGTCCGTCGACCGGGCCGTCGAGACGGAGACCGAGGTGCAGGGCGCCGAGGCGACGGTCAGCATCGAGGCCGACCGCGTCGTCAAGAACCGAGTCCCGCGAAGCTACCGACACCCGGCGCTGGACGAGCGCCTTCGAATCGAGCGCACCCGGCAGGAGGCCCGCCTCACGAGCGAGGCCCGTCGGCACGGCGTCCCGACGCCGCTGGTGTTGGACACCGACCCCGACGAGTCCCGCCTCGTGTTCCAGCGGGTCGGCGACGCCGACCTGCGGGAGGCGCTGACCGTCGACAGCGTGGCCGCCGTCGGTCGCCACCTCGCGCGCATCCACGACGCGGGGTTCGTCCACGGGGACCCGACGACGCGGAACGTGCGCGTCGCGGCATCCGGCGGCGACGGTCCCCGGTCGTTTCTCATCGACTTCGGACTGGGCTACTACACCGACGAACCGGAGGACCACGCGATGGACCTCCACGTCCTCGCCCAGTCGCTCGCGGGCACCGCCGACGACCCCGAAAGGCTACTGGCCGCCGCCGAGGACGCCTACCGCGACGAGAGCGACCACGCCGAGTCGGTCTTCGCCAGCCTCGCCGACATCGAGGGGCGCGGCCGGTACCAGTAACCGGAACGCACACGGCCCTCCCGGCCGTCACCCGGCGTATGAACTACATCGCGTGGGCGGTGCTCGCACTCCTCGGGTACACGCTCGTGCCGCCGCTGGCGAAACTGGCGACGGCCGAGATACCCAGTGACGTGGTGGTCGTGATTTCCAACGGGATACTCATCGTCGCCGCCGCCGGCATCGTCGCCGCCAACGACCTCTCGGTAGCGAAGTATCTCACCCACGAGGACGCGATGTACGCCTACGGCGCGGGCGTCGCGCTGACCGTCGGCATCATCGCGTACTACCGGGCGCTGGCGGCTGGCCCGGTCAGCGTCGTCGTCCCCATCTTCGGGATGTTCATCGCGACCAGTTCCGTCGTCGGTATCCTGTTTCTGGAGGAGTCGCTCACCGCGCGGAAGGCCGCCGGCATCGGTCTCGCGATACTCGCCGTGTACCTGACGGCCGCGGAGTGAGCGCGGCGGGTGGCACACGCCGTCGACCCCGCCGACCAGAACCGCAGGTGGGCAACTGACTTAACGTCGGCACGTGTACAGGTGGGTATGGCAGACAAACCCCAGTCAGGAACCCTGTTCGGCGTGCCGTACAACTTCGAACGACCGAGCCTCAAGCGGTTAGTCTCCTCGTACTGGCAGCCCGGTGACGGGATGCTCGTCGAGAAACCGTTCGGTATCGGCTACACGCTGAACCTCGCCAACTGGCGGTCGTGGGTCGTCCTCCTCGTGGCTGGCGCCATGCTCTACCTCGAACGCAACAGCGGGTCCGAGGGCTTCGAGGACGAGGAGAGCGAGGACGAACCCGTCGAAGTCGTCGTCGACTGAGACGGCAGCGGTACACAGCAGCCGTAGGACGGACCGACGCCTCTTTTGCCGCCGCCCGCCCCTGTGCCGGTATGCTCAACTTCGTGACGACCAACCCCGGGAAGGTCCGGGAGGCGACCGAGTATCTGGACGACGAAGTGGTCCAGTTCGACTTCGACTACCCCGAGATACAGGCCGACGACCTCGGGGCGGTGGCGGCCCACGGTGCACGGGCGGCCTACCGCGCCGCCGACGGTCCGGTCATCGTCGACGACGCCGGTCTGTTCATCGACGCCTTCGACGGCTTCCCCGGTCCGTACTCCTCGTACGTCGAGGACGCCGTCGGCGTCGAACGCGTCTGGCGCATGACCGAACCCGAGGACGACCACGCGGCGGCGTTCAAGACGGTCATCGCCTACTGTGACGGCGAGGCGTTCGCGGCGACGCCGGACCCGGGCGGGGTCGACCGCGAGGAGAGCCCGCCGGACGGGCGAGCGGCGGATGCCGCGAACACAGTCGACCGTGACGAACGCCGGGGACAGGACCTCGCGAGCGACGAACGGGGGGCCGCGACCACCGACGAACAGGTCGCGGGCGGCGAGGAGACGCTCCCGGTCAAGTTGTTCGAGGGGCGAGTACCCGGGGAACTCGTCGCACCGCGGGGCGACGGCGGGTTCGGGTTCGACCCCATCTTCGAACACGACGGGGCCACCTTCGCCGAGATGAGCACCGAGGAGAAGAACGCCGTCTCCCACCGGGGCCGGGCGCTAGCGAAGTTCGCCGAGTGGTACCAGACACGATGACCGAGCGCGGGACGGCCCTGATTACGGGCGCGTCGGCCGGCATCGGCGAGGCGTTGGCCCGCGAGTTCGCCGGCCACGGCCACGACGTGGTGCTGGTGGCCCGGCGCGAGGACCGTCTCGAATCGCTGGCCGCCGGCCTCGAACGCGAGGGGGTGACCGCCGAGACGGTCGCGATGGACCTCGACCGCGCGTCGGCGGCCGAAGACCTCCACGAGACGGTCACCGACCGCGGCGTAGACGTCGACGTCCTCGTCAACAACGTCGGCGTCGGCACGTACGGCCCGTTCGCCGACAGCGACCTCGACGCCGAGCGCACCCAGTTGCGCCTGAACGTCGTCCTCCCCGTCGAACTCACTCGCCTCTTCCTCGACGAGTTCGACGGCGGCGGGAAGGTGCTGAACGTCGGGTCCGTCGCCGGGTTCCAGCCCGGACCGAACCTCGCGGGGTACTACGCCAGCAAGGCCTACGTCAACAGTTTCACCGAGGCCATCGCCGCGGAGTTGCGCGACGAGGTGGCCGTGACCCTGCTGTGTCCCGGCCCCGTCGACACCGAGTTTCAGGACCGGGCGGGGATGGGCGACTCGGCGGTCGGGAGCCTCACGTCGAACACGCCCGAGGCCGTCGCCGAGGCGGCCTACGAAGGGCTGATGGCGGGCGAGACGGTCGTGGTGCCGAGCCGTGCGATGCGGGTCGTGGACCTTCTGGGCCGGGTGACGCCCCGCCCCGTCGTCCGCCGGGTCGCGAAGTGGGTCAACGGCGGGCGCTGAATCGCAGACCCGAAAACCGACTCCCGACAGACGTACCGACCGGGACAGAGCGTCCTTTCCTCCGACAGCTGTCTTTTCGAATTTCGAGAACCGCGCCGTGTATTGAAGTACCGGACCGAGGAACAGTGGCGTATGTCGAACACATTCGTCCGGCGCTACAAGGGGCTGATACGCGCGTCACTCGACGCGTTCGGCGTCGCTGGCTCCGTCGAGCGGAAGGTACTCGCGGCCGTCGGCCTCCAGTTCGCGGTCTCGGTGGCGCTCGCCGCCGTCGCCTTCCTCCTGAGTGGCGTCGCACAGGCCGTCCTCACCGGCCTCCTGCTCACCGGTGCGACCGTCGCGTTCGCCAACACGGTGTTCATCACCCGAGAGGACCTCGTAGACCCGGTGGTCACGCTCTCGGAGCGTGCCGACCGCATCGCCGCCGGAGACGTCGACGTCGACGTGCCCGACAGCGACCGAGAGGACGAGGTGGCGAGTCTGTTAGCCTCCTTCGGGGCCATGCAGGAATCGCTGGAGACGGTGTCCCGGCAGGCCGACGCGCTCTCGCGGCGGGAGTTCGACGCGCCGGTCATGGACGAGGACGTCCCCGGCACGTTCGGGGCGTCGCTGGACCGGATGGCGACCAACATGGAGTCGTACACGACCGAACTGCAGGAGATGACCGAGGACCTCGAACGGCGGTCTGAAGCGCTCTCGGAGCTGGTGGGGGCCTTCGGCGACGCCGCCGAACGGGCGAAGGCGGGCGACCTCACGGCGACCATCGACGCCGAGTTCGACGACGTGGACGCGGAGTTCCAGCGAGTCGTCGCCGACTACAACGACCTCGTGACGACGCTCGCCGACACCATCGGCGAGGTGACCGCCTTCGCCGACGAGGTGGCCGAGACCAGCGACACCGTCACCGAGAGCGTCGCCGAGATAGACCGGGCCAGCGACGAGATAGCCCGGTCGGTCCAGGAGATTTCCGCGGGAGCGAGTCAGCAGTCCGACCGCCACGACAGCGTCGCCGAGGACATGAACACGCTGTCGGCGACCGTCGAGGAGATAGCGGCCACCGCCGACGACGCCGCTCAGACCGCCGACCGGGCGGCGACTCGCGGCCGGGAGGGACGCGAGGAGGCCGCCGCCGCGATAGACGAACTGGAGACGATGGCGGGCCGCATCGACGACATCGCGGGGTCGGTCGACGGCCTCGTCGAGCAGATAGCCGAGATAGACGAGGTGGTGGACCTCATCACCGACGTGGCCGAGCAGACGAACATGCTGGCACTGAACGCCTCCATCGAGGCGGCGCGGGCCGACGCCGACGGCGACGGGTTCGCCGTCGTCGCCGACGAGGTGAAGGCGCTGGCCGAGGAGACGCGGGAGGCCGCCGAGGACGTCTCCGAACGCATCGACGCGGTCCAGACGGCCGCCAACGAGACGGTGACCGACGTGGAGGCGACGAACGAGCGCGTGGCCGACAGCACGGACACCATCGAGGCGACGCTGCGGAACTTCGAGGACATCGTGGACGTCGTCGGCGAGGTCAACGACGCGATTCAGGAGATATCCGACGCGACCGGTCAGCAGGCCGAGACGACCCAGGAGGTGGTCACCGCCGTCGACGAGGTGGCGGCGGTCAGCGACCAGACGAAGGCCGAGGCGGAGTCCGTCGCCGCGGCCGCACAGCAACAGACCGCGACAATCTCCGACGTGACCGGGGAGGTCCGGTCGGTCGCCGCACGGACCGACGACCTCCACGACCTACTGACGGCGTTCGAGGTGGGCGACAGAGCGGGAGCGCGCCCGCACTCCAGCGCGGGGGCCGTCGCGTCGGGCGCCGGCGACTAGTCGCGCGGGTCCCGGTCCGGGCCGGGGTACTCGCCGCCCTCGACGGCTTCGTACAGCGATTCGGCGTCGAACAGGCGGGCGAAGGCGTCCGGCGGCCGAACGCTGACCTGCATGTGTGGCTGGAGGGAGAGGCCGGTCTTCGCGCTCCGCAGGTCCTCCTCGTAGGTGAGCAGGTGCGCGGCGTCGCCCCGGTAGGCCGAGGCCAGCGCCGGGTGGTCGTCCGCGGGGTGGTCGACGGCCTCGCGCTCTCGCTCGATTCGCTCGCGCCAGTCCCCGGCGAGCGACGCCTCGCTCAGGTCGCGAATCACGGCCTCGGCGTCGTCCAGTAGCGGGTCGCTGGCGACGAGCGTGACCCACGAGTGTCGGCGGACGTGGTCCAGCGCCGCCCGGGCCGCGTTGTCCTCGTCCCCACAGAGCAGGTCCGCCGCGAGGACGTCGGCGTCGGCGACGACGCGGGCGGGCGCCGCCTCAGTCATCGTCGGTCTCCCGGTGCTCTCGGAGTCGGTCTCGAACGCGCTCAACGCTCGTCTCGTACGCCGCCGCTCGCTCGAACAAGTCCTGCCACGCCATGTGCGTGAGACGCCGCCCGAGGGCAAAAAGCCGTGCCGTGTGCCGTCCGTCTGACGGGAGTTTATATCGCGTGGCCGTCTCTCGTCCACACGGGCGCGCAACGGCACTTACGACGCTGCTCGCGTGCTTGCAGCGCATCCCATCCTCCCATCGCGCGCCCGGACACCGCACCCCTTTCCGTTCTACCGCCCAGTTCCGAGTCAGGCCTCGCCTCGGAGCGACGCGCGCACGTCGTCGAGTCCGTCGGGTGCGGCCATCACGGCGACGCTGTCGCCGGCCTCGATGACCGTCTGGGGCAGCGGAATCGTCATCGGTTCGTGCCCGCTCCCGTGGGCGTAGATGTGGGCGTCGCCCGGGAGTTCCACCTCGACGACGCGCTTGCCGATGACCGGCGACTCCTCGGGCACCTGCACGCTGGCGATGGAGAGGCGCTCGGTGAGGTCCGCGAGGACGTTGAAGTCCCCGCCGAGTAGCGCCGTCTTGGCACCGGCGGCCCCCAGTCGCTCGGGGTAGATGATTTCGTCGACGTCGGCGGCGTACTTCTCGTAAATCTCCTCGCGGTAGTCGGCGTCGATGCGGAGGACGGTCCGACAGCCGTGTTCCTTGCCTATCATGCAGGCCGTGAAGTTCGTGTTCAGGTCGCCGGTGAGGCCGCCGATGGCGTCGGCGGTGTCGATGCCCGCCTCTTCGAGGACGGACTCGTCGTTCCCGTCGCCGGCGACGACGGTGAACCCGTCGTCGGTGGCCCGGTCGACCTTCTCGTGTTCCCGTTCGACGATGACGACGTCGTGACCTTCGCTCTGGAGGATGCGTGCGGTCCGCGTCCCGACGCGACCGTACCCGACGATGACGAACTTCATGCGGCGGGGTACGACAGCCAGGGATAAAAATGTGAACGTGTGACAGGGGCGTCAGCCGGCGGTTTCGTTGGCGACGGTGACGTTGGCCGCGTCGGTCACGGGTTGCCCGTCTGCGACGTACGGCCCGTCGTCGTCGCCGGCGCTCGTGACGAAGTCGTACGTCTCGTCGCCGGTCGTTTCGAGGTGCGGCATCGCGACGAGCGTCTGGTCCTCGGTCAGGGTCGGCTCTTCGAACCCGATGCCGGGCACGTCGAACAGTTCGACGGTGACCTCGTCGTACTCGCCGGGTTCGAGGTACTCGGAGACGCCGACGACGCTCCCGACGACGTTGCCCTCCAGCAGGCTACTGTCGTGGACGACGACGTAGCCGCCCTCGGAGACGGTGACGTTCGTCACGACGACGCTCGTGCCCTCGGAGGACTGGTCGTCGAAGGTCACGCTGCCGGTCGGTGCGGCCGTCTCGTTGTCGGCGGGCGTCTCCGTCTCGTTGTCGGCGGGCGTCTCCGTCTCGTTGTCGGCGGGCGTCTCCGTCTCGTTGTCGGCGGGCGTCTCCGTCTCGTTGTCGGCGGGCGTCTCCGTCTCGTTGTCGTCCGCTCCAGCGACGGTGACGTTGGCCGCGTCGGTCACGGGTTGGCCGTCGGTGACGAACGGGCCGTCGTCGGCGCCGTCGCTGGCGACGAAGTCGTACGTCTCGTCGCCCGTCGTCTCGTTGTGCGGCATGGCGACGAACGTCCCGCCCTCGGTCAGGGTGGTCTCGTCGAACTCGGCACCCTCGACGTCGAACAGCGTGACGGTGACGTTCTCGTACTCGCCCGCTTCGAGGTACTCGGAGACGCCGACGACGCTCCCGACGACGTTGCCCTCCAGCAGGCTACTGTCGTGGATGACGACGTACCCGTCGCTCGGGAGGACGAGTTCGTCCACGGTGACGGCCGTCCCGTCGGACTCCTGGTCGTTCATCACGACCGAGGCGTTCTCCGGCCCCGGTTCCTCGACGGTAATCTCGGCGAACTGGCCGTCGTCGCGCGTGAACACGCTGTGGACGTAGGTGCCGGGCGGGACGCCCTCCGTCGAGACGTTGAACGTCACGTCCTCCGTGTCCTCGTCGTCGATGGTGACCGACTGCGTCTCGACCAGCGACCCCGCGAGCCAGAACGAGACGTTCTGCGTGGTGTCGAAGTCGTTGGGGTTCTCCAGTTCGACGTCGACGGTGACCGTCTCGCCGGCCTCGACAGCGTCGGGCGCGTCGAAGTCCTCGATGGTGAACGACTCCGAGACGACGAGCAGCGCCGTCTGTCCGTTCGCCCGGGTGAACACGCCGTGGCGGTAGTCTCCGGGGTCGAGCCCCTCCGTGTCGGCGGTGAACGTGACGACCTGACTCTCGCCGGGTCCGAGCGTGAGGACCGCCCGGTCCGCGACAGCGCCGCCTACGCGGAACTCGACCGGTTGCGTGCCGCGCTGGGCGCCGTCGTTGGTCACCTCCGCGACGACGGTGACGGTCGACCCGGGCGCGGCGCTCTCGGGTGCCGACAGGATGTCGACGGTGAACGACGCCGACTGCGCCGTCGGACCGTCCTGTTGGTGTGGTGTTACTCCGGGGACGGCGGCGACCTGCGCGGCGACGGCACCCGTGGCGAGCAACGCGAGCAATACGGCGAGCGTTCTGGTTCGTATCATAGCTTACTTCCTGTCGTCAGTGGGCTGACGACGCGAACGATGGGTAGGAAGGAGCCCCGATAAACCGCGCTGACAGTTCAGAATCGAAGGACCGACCAACCGGCCGCTAAGTCCGAGTTAGCGAAAGAAAGGCGGGCTTTGTCCGGCGACGCCGGCACTCGGTCGTCATCGCACGGCGTTAGCCGGCCGACTCGCCCGGCGTGCCGGTCTCCGTCGGCGTGCCGGCCTCCGTGCCTTCCTCGCTCGGCGTTCCTGTCTCCGTGCCTTCCTCGCTCGGCGTTCCCGTCTCCGTACCGGTCTCGGAAACGGTCACGTTCGCGCTGTCGGTCACCGGTTCGCCGGCGACGACGTACGGACCGTCTTCGAGACTGAACGTGGTGACGAAGTCGAACGTCCGGTTGTCGTTGCTGTCGACGTGGAGCATCGCGGTGAGCGTCTGGTCGCTCGTCAACTGGGTCTGTGCGCCGGTGTCGGCCGACTCCGTGGGCGTGGCGGTCGCAGTGCCCTCGGCCGGCGTCCCGGTCATCTCACTCTCGGTGGGCGTCTCGGTCGCAGTCCCCTCCGCGGGGGCCCCGGTCGCCTCACTCTCTGTCGGGGTTCCGGTCGCAGTCTCCTCGCTCGGCGTCCCCGTTTCCGTCCCCGTCGGCGTCATCTCTGTCGGCGTGCCGGTCTCGGTGCCTGCTTCGGTCGGCGTTTCCGTCTCGGTGGTCTCCGCGCCGAACTCCGCGCCCGGCACGTCGAACAGTTGGACGGTCACCTCGTCGTACTCGCCGGGTTCGAGGTACTCCGAGACCCCGATGACGCTGTTGAGCGCGTCGCCCTCGGCCAACAGTTCGTCGTGGATGACGACGTATCCCCCCTCGGGGACGGTGACGTTCGTCACCGTGACCGTGGTGCCGTCGGTCTCTTGGTCGTCGAAGGTGACCGACGGTTCGACCGTCTCGTTCGCGGCCGTCTCGTTGTCCGACGGTGTCGGCGTCTCTGTCGGTGTCTCTTGCTGTGCTGTCACGCCGGGTATCGCCGCGGCTTGGGCGACGAGCATCCCGGTGACAAGTAGAGCCAAAAACGCGGCGACTGTCTTTGTGCGTATCATATATCTCGGTATCATCAGTTCGGTGACGATGCGGACGAAGTGACAACAGGACAACCGATAAAGCGCTACGACAGTTCAACCCCGAAGACAGGGCCATCCGAATCCAAGGCCGAGGTTAGCCCGAGAAAGGTCGGCTTTGCCGGACGGCTTTCGACACGCGTTTACGCGGGGGCGGCCGACGACACGAACGATGCGAGTGACGTTCCTCGGGACGAGCGGGGCCATCCCGACGACCCAGCGCAACACAAGCAGTATCTTCGTCAACCGGGAGGGCGACTACCTCCTCTTCGACTGCGGCGAGGGCACCCAGCGCCAGATGATGCGCTACGGCACCGGGTTCGCCGTCGACCACCTCTTCGTCACCCACCTCCACGGGGACCACGTGCTCGGGATTCCGGGCCTCCTCCAGACGTTCGACTTCAACGACCGCGAGGACCCGGTCACAATCCACACGCCCGCCGGCACCCGAGGAAACGTCAAGCAACTCATCGAGGCCAACGGGACCACCCCCTCCTACCCGGTCCGCTTAAACGAGGTGTCTGCTGGCGACACCGTGCTGGACCGCCCGGAGTACGAGGTTCGGGCCATCGCCACCGAGCATCGCTGTGCCTCCGTGGGATACGTCCTCGCCGAGGACGACCGCAAGGGCGAGTTCGACCGCGAGAAGGCCGAGGAGGAACTTGGCATCCCGCCGGGACCCAAATATTCGAAGCTCCACCGCGGCGAGGCCGTCGAACACGACGGTCGGACGGTTCGACCCGAAGAGGTCGTCGGCCCCCCGCGTCCCGGCCGCACGTTCGTCTACACGGGCGATACGCTCCCGACGCAGTCGGTCATCGAGGCCAGCGAGGGCGCGGACCTGCTGGTCCACGACGCCACCTTCGCCGAAGACCGGAAAGAGCGCGCGAAGGCGACGGCCCACTCCACCGCGAAGGAGGCCGCCGACGTCGCCCAGAAGGCGGGCGTCCGAACGCTCGCGCTGACGCACATCTCGACGCGCTACGCCGGCCGGGCCGACAGACTCGCCGCGGAGGCCCGCGACCGCTTCGACGGCGAGACGTTCGTCGCCGAGGACGGGATGGAGCGACACGTCCAGTTCCCCGAGGAGTGACGGCACCGCGGATAGCGCGACATTTATTGACGCCCAGCATCGGTACGTACCAATGACACACCGGATGGTACACGTCGGCCTCGGCGGACAGGGTCGACACTGGACCACGGAAGCGATTCCCCCCAACGTCGACGCCAGCCGCGTCGAAGTCGTCGCCGCCGTCGACACGGCCCCCGAGCGACTCGAACGCGCCGAGACGGACCTCGACCTCCCGCCCGAACGCTGTTACACCGACCTCGACACCGCCCTCTCGGAGCGCGACGCCGACTTCTGCTCGGTCGTGACGCCCCCCTCGGCCCACGAACCCGTCGTCGAGACGGCCCTCTCGCACGGCCTCGACATCATCTCCGAGAAGCCCATCGCCGACACCCTCGAAGGGTCGGTCCGCATCGCCCAGAAGGTCCGCGAGGCCGACGCGAAGATGGGCATCACGATGAGCCACCGCTACGACCAGGACAAGACCACGTTCCGCCGTGCGCTCAGGGAGGCCAGCCCCGTCGACTACCTCACGGCCCGCTACACCGGGAACGTCCGCGAACGCGGCCTCTACTCCGAGTACGTCCACGAGATGGAGGACATGCTGTTGCTCGACGGCGCCATCCACCACTTGGACATGCTCCGGTCGTTCGTCGACGCCCGCTGTGAGCGAGTCTACGCCGAGACGTGGGTGCCGGACGGCGCGGACTACGAAGGGGACTGCTCCGGCCTCGTCACGCTCCACTTCGAGGACGGCACCCGCGCCCAGTACGAGGGCAGTTACGCCAACGCGACGACGCTCAACGGGTGGGGCCACGAGCAGTTCCGCGCCGAGTGCAAGGACGAGACCGTCCTGCTGGACAACCGCGAGGTCGAGCGGTTCCCCTTCGACCCGGAGCGCGTGGGCGACTGGGAGGGCGTCCGGAAGGGCGACGGCCAGCAGGTCTCGCCGGTCGAACGCCCCCTCTGGGAGAACGCGTGGCTCATCGAGCAGTTCTGCGAGTGGCTTGACGGCGGCGACCCGATGGACACCCGCGTCGAGGAGACGCTCCAGTCGATGGCCATCGTCTTCGCCGCCGTCGAGAGCAGCGAGCGCGGCGAAGCCGTCAGCGTCCAAGACTTGCTCGCCGACGCCCGCCAGAACGCCTAGCAGTTCTCACTCGAGTTTCCGCAGACTACCGCGTCAGAGAGGCAGAAAGGGGTCGCTCACCCCGACCGGTGGACCCGCCCTCGCGGTTCGTACTCCATCTCAGCCGTCACCGCGTCGGCAGTCTCGGCGCCCCACTCGCGCTCGACGAGGTGGACCGCGAGGTCCAGTCCCGACGTGACGCCGCCGGCCGTGAGTACGTCGCCGTCGTCGACGACGCGGGCCTCCACCACTTCGGCGGCCGTCTCCCGTAGGTCCTCGAGGGCGCCGCGGTGGGTGACCGCCGGGCGGCCGTCGAGGACGCCGGCGCTGGCGAGGAGCATCCCGCCGGTACAGACGCCGGCGACCGTCGTCCCGGCCTCGTGAGCAGCAGCGATTGCGTCGGGGAGGGCACCGCGTTCGGCCTCCGTGCGTGCGCCAGCGTCGCTCCGGTCGTTCCAGCCACCGCCCGGAACCAGGAGGCGGTCCGGCGAGACGTCGGCGAGTGGGCCGTCGACACCGACCGAGAGGCCGTGGCTCGCGGTGACCGTCGACCGGTCATCGAGCGGCCGGAGCGTCACGTCCCACGTCGCACCGAACCGGGTGGCGTTCTCGAACACCTCGTAGGGGCCGATTGCGTCCAGTTCGTCGAACCCGTCGTAGCAGACGATAGCGACCGTGTCCATGTGGCCTTCGACGCCCCGGCGCGTCAAAGACGTGCCGTGTGTGACGCCGGGTCAGGGGAGCCACACGCTCTTTGTCCCCGCCGCCGTCGGCTCTCGTATGTCCCAGCCCTTCCACATCGTCGACGTGTTCGCCCGCGAGCGGTACGCCGGCAACCAGTTGGCCGTCGTCACCGACGCCGGCGGCCTCTCGACGGCGACGATGCAGGCCGTCGCCGGCGAGGTAGACTACTCCGAGACGACGTTCGTCACCGGGTCGCCCGACGAGGGCGCGTGGCCGGTCCGCATCTTCACGCCGAACAGCGAGATTCCGTTCGCCGGTCACCCGACGCTGGGGACCGCTCACGTGATTCGGGAGCATCTGGCCGACGACCGACCGGAGACGGTGACGCTCGACCTCGGCGTGGGCGAGGTCCCGGTCGAGGCCCGCGAGGACGAGACGCTGTGGATGACACAGCAACCCCCCGAGTTCGGCGAGCGACTCGACCACGCGGCGCTGGCCGAGGTACTGGGCCTCGGCCGGGAGGCCCTCGACGACCGGTGGCCCGTGCAGGTGGTCTCGACGGGTCTGCCGACCATCGTCGTCCCACTGACCGACCGCGAGGCGCTGACGAGTGTCGACCTCGACCGCGCGGCCTACGACCGGGTGACCGGCGACCGCGAGGCGAAGAACGTGCTGGCGTTCTGCCCCGACGCCCGGAGCGACGAGAACGACCTCGCCGACCGCGTGTTCGCGCCGTTCTACGACGTACCCGAGGACCCCGCCACTGGCTCCTCGAACGGGTGTCTCGCGGCCTACCTCGCCAGCCACGAGTACCTCGGCGACCCGACCGTCGACGTGCGCGTCGAACAGGGCTACGAGATGGGGCGGCCGTCCCTGCTCCACCTCCACGCCGACGCGAGCGCGGGCGACGAGGCCCGTGTCGAGGTCGGTGGGAGCGTGGTGCCGGTGGCGAGCGGTGATTTCGTGTCGGCGTAGCGACGAGCGGACCGGCCCCCTCGGCAGAAACGCCTATCCGCCTCCTCCGGACAGGGGTAGCTATGGCCAGTGAGAAGGAGAAGATGCTCCGTGGCGAACTGTACGACGCCGACGACCCGCAACTCGTCGAAGAGCGGGAACGAGCAACAGAATTGACGCGACGCTACAACCGCACGACCCCGAGCGATGCCGAGGAACGAGACGAAATCCTCACCGACCTCCTCGGAAGCCGCGGCGAGAACTGCCACGTCGAACCGCCGTTCCGCTGTGATTACGGCTACAACGTCCACGTCGACGAGAACTTCTACGCAAACTTCGACTGTGTCGTTCTCGACGTCTGCCGGGTCGACATCGGAAAGAACTGTCAACTCGGCCCCAGCGTCCACGTCTACACCGCGACGCATCCGCTGGACGCGGGCGAGCGAGTCGCAGGCCCCGAGTACGGCAAGCCGGTCACTATCGGCGACAACGTCTGGGTCGGTGGGAGAGCGGTCATCAACCCGGGCGTCACAGTCGGCGACGACACCGTCGTCGCGTCGGGGGCCGTCGTCACAGCGGACGTGCCCGACGGCGTCGTCGTCGGCGGCAATCCCGCGACGGTGATTAAAGAGCTGTAACCGCCGTCCGCTGGGCGCAGACTGGAGCGCCGAGTCAGTTGAGCCGCGGGTTGTCGACCGTCTCGAACCGATAGCCGCAGGACGGACATTCGACGAGTTGCGGGCCGTCGCTGGCGCTCACGACCGGAAAGCGACGACTCCAGTTCAGGTGCCCGCACTCAGGACAGCGGCGGACGAGCGGCGGAATCATGGCAGGTTCGGAACAGCGACTATACTCGCCACTAGTCACCGGCCGTCCAAATCGTTTCCGACGGCCACTCACTCCGTTCTGAATCCCGCTACTCCACGGTTCGCTCCGCTCCCCGCACCATCGAGAGTCTTCGCTCCGCTCAGACCCTCGCTACTCGTGCCCGTACACTGCCACCGGTTCGTACGGGTCCTCCAGATACGCCACGTCCGACGCCGAGAGGTCCACCTCCAGCGCCTCGACGGCGGCCTCCAGATGCTCGATGCTGGACGTGCCGACGATGGGGGCCGTGACGTTGTCGTTCTGGAACTGCCACGCCAGCGCGATTTGGGCCATCGTCACGCCGTGGTCGGCCGCGAGTTCCTGCACGCGCTCGTTTATCTCCTCGCTGCCCGGTCCCTCGGCGTAGGGCACCTCGGCCTCCTCGCTCTCGTGGACGCCGCGGGTCGTCGACTCGAACTCCTCGTGCGGGCGCGTGAGGTAGCCCGCGGCGAGCGGGCTCCACGGCATGACGCCGACGTTCTTCCGGTCACAGAGCGAGTACATCTCGCGTTCTTCCTCCCGATAGGCCAGATGGTAGAGGTCCTGCATCGTCTCGAATCGGGCCAGTCCCTCGCGCTCGCTGACGTGGAGCGCGCGCTGGAACTGGTGGGCCCACATCGAGGAGGCACCGACGTGACGGACCTGCCCGCGGCGGACGGCGTCGTCGAGCGCCCGGAGCGTCGTCTCGATGGGCGTGTCGTAGTCCCAGCGGTGAATCTGGTAGAGGTCGACCGTGTCCATCCCCAACCGGTCGAGCGAGTTCGACAGTTCCTGCTCGACGGTCTTCCGCGAGAGGCCGCGCGCGTTCCGGTGGTCGCTCGCGCCGGGGAACCGGACCTTCGTGGCGACGACCTGTTCGTCGCGGTCGTAGTCGGCGAGGACGTCGCCCAGAATCTCCTCGCTCTCGCCCGCCGAGTAGACGTTAGCGGTGTCGAAGAAGTTCACGCCCAACTCGATGGCCCGCTCTATCAGGTCGCGGCTCTCGTCCTCGTCTAACATCCACTCGCGTCCGCTCCCGAAGCTCATACAGCCAAGACATATCTTGCTGACTTCGATGCCGGTCGACCCGAGCGTCGTGTACTCCATGGGCGGACCAACGGCCGGGTGACCTAAACAGTTCGGACGACGGTCGCGGTGTGCCTACGCCGCGCGCCGCAGCGAGAGCGTGACCGTGTTCCCGTCCTCGTCCGCGGTGTGGTCGATGCGCCCGCCCGCGAGGTCGACGACCCAGTAGACGAGCCAGAGGCCACAGCCGCGGCTGTGATTGACGGCCGTCATCTCGTGGTCGCCGAACAGGACCTTCCGGTCGTACTCCGGGATGGGCGGGGCCCCGTCCGTGACCGACACTTCGACGCGGTCGGCCGTCGTCCGGACGGCGACGGCGACCCGCGGCGTCTCAGAGCGGGCGTGACGGATAGCGTTCTCGACGAGTTCCGCGACCGCGACCTCCAGTTCGGACGGCCCCTCGACCGTGACCGAGGAGGGGACGTCGGCGTCGACGACTGCGTTGGGGAACCGCTCGCGGAGCGACGCGACCGCGTCGCCGACCGCGGCACAGATATCCGTCGTCGCGGACTGTGGCATCGCCGAGAGGACGTCGACGATGTCGCGTTGTTTCTCGGCCGTCTGCAAGAGCGTCTCGCCGGCCCGCCGAATCATCACAGCGCGTTCAGCCTCGCCGTCCAGGTCCGCCGCCAGCGTCTCCGCGTTGCCGAGGACGACGTTCAGTTGATTGCGGATGTTGTGTCTGAGGAAGTTGTCGACGACGACCAGTTGCCGTTCCCGACGGCGTCGGTCGGTGACGTCGCGTGTGAACCCCGCGATGCGGACCACCTCTCCGTCCCGGACTATCGGTTCGCCCTGTACCCAGACCCAGCGGTTGTAGTCCGTCGACTGGTTCACCCGCATCTCGAGGTCGGTCGGTACTCCAGCCGAGAGCCGTTCCATCGCCTCCTCGACGACCGGTCGGTCCGGCGGATACACCGACTCGAGGAAGCTCTGTGGGTCCCCCTCCAGTTCCTCGACGGAGCGGCCGAAGACGTCCTCGTAAGCGGGGTTACAGAACAGCAGTTCCGACCAGTCGCCGTCGAACATCCAGAGGACATCGTCGGTCGTGTCGGCGAGTTCCTGTAGGCGTTCCTGCGTCTCGCGGTGCTGGCGCTCTGCCTCGACGCGGTCGGTGACGACGCGGGAGCTGACGACGTAGCCGTCCAGCACCGAGTCGGTCAGGTTCGACATCCGACTCTCCAACCAGACCCACGACCCGTCGTCGCATCGGTGGCGGTAGGTCGCGGTGCCGGCCGCGAACTGGTCGTCCGCGTCCACGACCGTCTCGAACTGCGTCTGGACCGCCGAGCGGTCCTCGGGATGCACGTACTCGAAGGCGTTCTGGCCGACGAGCGTGTCGGGGTCGAACCCGAGGATACGTTCGGCGGCGGCGTTCACGTAGGTGTACGCTCCCGACGCTTCGAGTACCGCGACCTTGTCTTGCGTGTAGTCCAACAAGAGCGCCGTTGGCGCCGTTCCCCCCATCTCGGCTACACGTTCGTGTGCAGGGACAATAGTACCGGCGGCCAGCGCAGGCCCGGTGACACGTCGACCGGACGAACCGGTACAATCATTCGACGCGCGGATGAACGGCCGACCATGGACCTCGCACACGTCGCCATCTGCGTCTCGGACCTCGAGCGCGCGATGGCGTTCTACGGGGAACTGGGCTTCGAAGAGACCCACCGCTTCACCCTCGACGGCGTCGAGAACGTCTACCTCGGCCGGCCGGGGAGCGACGGGGACCTGCAACTGCGCTACGACGCCGACCGGACGACGCCCATCGCGCCGTCCCGGGCCGACGTGGACCACGTCGCGTTCACCGTCGAGGACGTCGAGGCGCAGTTCGAGACGGCTATCGCTGCCGGCGCGTCGCCCGTCCTCGAACCGACGGAAATCGACGCCGCCGGCGCGTACGCCGCCTTCGTCGAGGACCCCGAGGGGTACACGCTGGAGTTCTACCACGGTTTGTGACCCCGAAGCGGCTACCCGTCTCCACCCCGTAGAGCGGACATGGTCACGCCCGGACAGGTGTACGTCCTCCTCGTGACCGCCATGGCCCTCGTCGCCCTCGCCGTGGCGATACCGGTCCTGCTCCGTATCGTCGTCGACGGCCGCGAGCGGTTGCGTGAGGGCGGTCCAATGCCGCCCGTCGACGAGGAGGACGGGGGCGACCGCCCCGCGGCCGACCCGTCGCGACCCCGCTGTCCCAACTGCGGGGCCGAGAACGACGCCGGGTTCGTCTACTGTCGGGAGTGTCTGGAACAGTTGTGAGCCGGGAACCGGTACTCGCAGCGTCGGTCGGAGACTGGTCGATACGGAGCCGACGGCAGCAAGCATACCGCGCCGGAGGTGCGGTTTCGACCGACTCACAGAGCGATTCGCGGCTTTTTCGCCACCGTCGGAGCAAGCTCTGACGAGCCTTGCTTCGCTTCGCTCGGCAAGACCGCGTTTTTCGAGGCGTGGTGTGCGAGCGACGCGAGCGCACCCGACGACGAAAAAGGTGGGACGCCAGGACTGGGATTTGAACCCAGAATCCCGGAAGGGAACACGCTTTCCAGGCGTGCGCCTTACCGTTCGGCCATCCTGGCACGCAACCGAGTGTGCGTGGTCGGTCGGTTAAGGGCTTTCGTTTCCGGGCAGGCGGCCGTCGGCCGCGTAGGTCAGGAGCGTCGCCGCGACGGCGACGAGGAGCGCGACGCCTGCCTTGACCCCGACGGAGACGCCGGCCCCCGCGAGCAGTTCGTACCCCTGTACGAGGACGAGGAACGCCAGAGCAGCGACCACGCCCCACAGGACGCTCGATTTCGTCTTCGGGTCCATCACGTCGCGGCGACGGCCGCTATCTCGACGGCGGCGAGATAGACGGAGACATTCGACACGTCGCCCATCCCCGCCCCCGCTTCCGAGAGGACGGCCCGGAGGTTCGAGAGGGTCTGTTCGGTCTGCTCGGCGACCGACGCGTCGTCGCGCATCTCCCCGTCGGGCGTGAGCGCTATCTGGCCCGTGGTGAACACGAGGTCGTCGGTGGTCGTCGCCTGACTGTACGCGCCGACGGCGGCGGGCGCGTCGTCGGTGTGGACGGTCCGTTTCACACCCGAGAGCGAGCGGCCACGCGCATAAAACCGACCGTCAGACGAGCACGTCGACCTCGTAGCCGTGGTCCCGGAGCGCCGCCAGCAACCGGTCGACGTGGTCCGGGCCGCGGGTTTCGAGGTCCAGTTCCACCTCGGCGTCGTTCATCGCCACGTCGCGGTTGGTCCGGTCGTGTTCGATGCCGTAGATGTTTATCTGCTGGGCCGAGAGAATCTCGACGAGTTCCTCCAGCGCTCCGGGGCGGTCCTTGAGGACGGTCCGTATCTTCAGGTACCGGCCCGTCTCGACGAGGCCGCGCATGACGACGTTGGTGAGCGTGTTGAGGTCGATGTTGCCCCCGCACAGCGCCGGGACGATGGTCTCGTCGTCGGCGTAGTCGAACTTCTCCTCGGTGACGGCCGCGAGGGCGACGGCACCGGCGCCCTCCGCGAGCGTCTTCGACCGCTCGAGGAGCGTGGTCAGCGCCACGGCGATTTCGGGGTCCGAGACGGTCACCACCTCGTCGACCCGTTCTTGGATGACCTCGAAGGTTCGCTCGCCGACGGTGCGGGTGGCGATGCCGTCGGCGATGGTCTCGACGCCGGCGCGTTCGATGCGGTGGCCCTTCTCCAGCGACTCGGCGACGCTTGCGGCCCCTTCCGCCTGCACGCCGACGACGCGGACGTCCTCGTCTTTGCCCTTCAGCGCCGTGGCGATGCCGCTGATGAGGCCGCCGCCGCCGATGGGGACGACCACCGTCTCGACGCTGGGCAGGTCGTCGTATATCTCGAGGCCGATGGTCCCCTGTCCGGCCATCACGTAGTCGTCGTCGAAGGCGTGGACGTAGGTCCGGCCCTCCTCGCGTTCTATCTCGTGGGCCTTCTCGGCGGCCTCGTCGTAGTCCTCGCCGTGGAGGATTACCTCGCCGCCGTAACTCCGGGTCGCCTTCACCTTCGAGATGGGGGCGTGTTCGGGCATCACGATGGTCGAGTCGACGCCGATGCGCGTCGCGGCGAGGGCGACCCCCTGCGCGTGGTTGCCGGCGCTGGCCGTGACGACGCCGTTCTCGCGCTGGTCGGTCGAGAGGGTGGCGATGCGGTTTGTCGCGCCGCGAATCTTGAACGACCCGGTGCGCTGGAACAGTTCCAGTTTCAGGTGGACGTCCGCGTCGGTCATCGCGGAGAACGTATGCGAGTAGTCGAGCGGCGTGTGTCGGGCCGTCTCGGCCACTCGGTCCTGCGCCGCCAGTACGTCCTCGAACGAGAGCATGGCCCGGCCTACTCGCCGGGGCGTGTTATACTGTCGGGGCCACGGCTGGCGAGTCGGGTCTCGGCGGAGAACGGATGGGGGAGCGTGTGACTGCACGAGAATCCAGCGCTCGGAGGCACATAAACCCCGCCGAATCGGGGTGAAAGTGAAACCGCACGACGTGGCCGCCGTAAACGGGACGTCAGCCCGCTGTCAGACGAGCGTCGCACTGATGGCCACTCGCACACACGACCGGCCCCACGTCACGGACTGTCAGAACTGTTTTACACCGCCTCGGCGAGATACCGAGTAGATGGACACCTGGCAGCGACGGACACTGGGGTACGTCGTCGGCCTCGCCGGCATCATCGTCGCGTTCGCCGTCGCCTACGACTACGGGATGACGGCCTGGGAGGGGCGGTCGCGAGACTTTCTCCACTCGCTGCAGGTCGTCGTCGAGACGTTCACCACCACCGGGTTCGGGTCCGACGCGCCGTGGGAGAGCACGGAGATGCGCCTGCTCATCATCGTGATGGACATCACCGGCGTCGTCCTCATCTTCCTCGCACTGCCTGTGCTCCTCTTTCCGCTGTTCGAGGAGGCGATGGAGACCCGCGCGCCGACGACCATGGAGACAGAGCTCTCGGACCACGTCGTCATCTGTCACTTCACCCCGCGGGGGGAAACGCTGGTGACCGAACTGGAGACGTGGGACGTCGACTACGTCGTCGTCGAACCCGACGACGACCGGGCCGACGACCTCTACGCGGAGGGGTACCACGTCATCAACGCCGACCCACAGTCCGTCGAAGGGCTGGAGAAGGCGCATCTCTCGGGGGCGCGGGCGCTCGTCGCCGACGCCTCGGACCAGATCAACACCAGCATCGTCCTCACCGCCCGCGAAGTCGACGAGGGGGTCCGCACGGTCAGCGTCGTGGAGGAACCCGACCGGGCGAAGTACCACGACCTCGCGGGCGCCGACGCCGTCATCTCGCCCCGCCAACTGCTCGGCGAGAGCCTGGCGAGCAAGGTCACGACCGGCGTCTCGACCACGCTCGGCGAAGACTTCGAAATCGGCGTGGACTTCGACATCGCCGAACTGCCGATTCACCGCGGGAGCGAACTCGTCGGCACGACGCTGGCCGAGAGCGGCATCCGCGAGGAGACCGGGGTCAACGTCATCGGCGCGTGGTTCCGCGGCCAGTTCGTCAGTCCGCCCGACCCCGACGCCGAACTCGACGGCAGTACGGTCCTGCTCGTCTCCGGGACGGCCTCCCAACTGGAGACGCTGAAGTCGAAGACGCTCTCCAGCGTCCGCGGCTTCCGGCGCGGCGAGACGGTGGTCGTCGGCTACGGCGAGGTGGGCCAGACCATCGCCGAAGAACTCGCCGTCGCGGGAGTTCCCTACACGGTCCTCGACCGGACGGAGAAACCCGGCGTCGACGTGGTCGGGGACGCCACCGAACCGGACGACCTGCAGGACGCGGGGGTCGAGAACGCCCGCACCGTCATCCTCGCCCTCTCGGAGGACACCGACACGGAGTTCGCCACGCTGGTCATCCGCGACCTGAACCCCGAGGTGGAGATTATCGCCCGCGCCGAGGAGACTGAGAACGTCAAGAAGATGTACCGGGCCGGCGCGGACTACGTCCTCTCGCTGGCGACGGTCAGCGGCCGGATGCTCGCCTCGATTATCCTGGAGGACGAGGACGTCATCTCGATGGACCAGCAGGTCGAAATCGTCCGCACCGACGCGGGCCGCCTCGCCGGCGAGACGCTCGGCGAGGCCGACGTGCGCTCGCGAACCGGCTGTACCGTCCTCGCCATCGAACGCAACGGGAGCGTCCTCACGGACCTCGGTCCGGGCGTCGAAGTGGAGTACGGCGACAAACTCGTCATCGCCGGCACCGACGACGGCGTCAACCGGTTCACCGACAGCTTCAACTGACACACCCTTTTGACGGCCCCGGACACCGCCGACGGCCGCGGAAACCTCCCACTATCGTGGCAACTCTGTGTATACTATTGAGGGTCGCCGCCGTCCGACCGGGTCATGGACCCCGTCAGGAGCAGTCTCGTCGCCGGCGTCGCGGCCACCGCCGTTCTGACCGCGTTCTTGTTGCTCGCCGGCGTCGTCTTCGACGGAACGACCCTGTTGGTGCTCTCCACGTTCACGAGTCTGTGCGCCGTCGGCGGCCCCCCGTACTGCGAACTCGGGTCGCCGACGGCGACGGCCCTGACCGCCGTCTGGTTCCTCGCCCTGTTCGCTCTCGCGTGGCCTCTGCTGTTCGCCGGGTTCACGTGGGGACTGCCCGGCGAGTCGGGACCGGCCCACGGCGCCACCTTCGGCGTCGTCCTCTCGGCGGGCTATCTCGCCGCCGCCCTCGTCGGACTCGGGCCGGCCAGTCAGGTGGCTCGGCCGGACGTCGGCCTCCTACTCGTCACGGTAGTCGCGTACGTCCTCTACGGCCTCGTCCTCGGCGGCACGTACGACTATCTGGCCGCACACCGGACGCTCCTCGTCGTCGAGACGGGCCGATAACGTCGAGACGGGCTGGCCGGGAAAACGGGATTGTGAACTGTCGTCGTTACCGCTCGTCCAGCGGCACGAACGTCGTCTCCTCGGGGTCCGGTCCGGTGTACCGGGCGCGGGGGCGAATCAGGCGGTTGTCCTCGATGTACTCGATGACGTGAGCGACCCACCCACCGACGCGGGACATCGCGAAGATGGGGGTGTAGATGTCGATGGGGATGCCCATCTGGTAGTACGTCGAGGCGGAGTAGAAGTCCACGTTCGGCGCGAGGCCCTTCTCCTCGGCCATGTACTCCTCGATGGTGGTGGACATCTCGTACCACTTCAGCGAGCCTGCGGCCTCGCCGAGTTCCTTCGAGCGTTCGCCCAGAATCTTCGCGCGGGGGTCCTTGACGTTGTAGACGCGGTGGCCGAACCCGGAGACGCGGCGACCCTCCGCCAGCGCGTTCTTCACCCAGTCCAGCGGGTCCTGGTCGGCGTCGTCGACTTCCTTGAGCATCTCCATGACGTCCTGATTGGCGCCGCCGTGGAGCGGCCCCGCGAGCGTCCCGATGGCCGACGTGACAGAACTGTGGATGTCAGACAGCGTCGAGGCGGTGACCATCGCGGAGAACGTCGAGGCGTTCAGGCCGTGGTCGGCGTGCAGGACCAGCGCCTGGTCGAAGACGTCGGCGAGGACGTCGTCCGGTTCCTCGCCGTTGAGCATGTACAGGAAGTTCTCGGCGTGGTCGAGGTCCTCGCGGGGTTCGACCGGCTCCTGTCCGTCGCGGATGCGCGTGAACGCGGCGATGAGGGTCGGAATCTTGGCGGTGATACGTCGCCCCATCCCGAGGTTGACGGCCTCGTCTGTCGGGTCGGCCTCCTCGGGGGCGGGGTCGTACGCAGAGAGCATCGACACCGCGGTCCGGAGCGCGGCCATCGGTTCCTCGTCGGCCTCGGCCATCTCGCGGACGGTGGCGATGACGGCGTCGTCGACCTCCCGTTCGCTCGCCATCTCGGCTTCGAACTCGGCGAGCTCCCCGGCGTCCGGGAGGTGGCCGTACCAGAGGAGGTACAGTACCTCCTCGTAGCTGGCACCGTTCGCGAGGTCCTCTATCGTATACCCCCGGTAGACGAGCTTGCCCGCGTCACCGTCGATGACACTGAGGTCAGATTCGGCGACGAGGACTCCCTCCAGCCCTTTCTTGAGGTCGTCGGACATACGCCAATGGTTTCCGACCTGCCGGGAAAAGCATTTTCTTTCCGGGCGTCTGTGTCACACGGTCGGCGGGAGTGAAAGTGGACGTTCGACCACTGCGTCTTCCGTTGGGCGCCAAACTATGGACTAATTCTACCTCGAACAGGTCGTACGTCTCCCCGCGACACGTCTCGCGGCCCGTGACCGAATGCCACGGGACAGCGAACCCTTTTGAGACGCGCTGTCGAAACAGGAGCCATGGAGCTGACGGGAACCGTCAAGTACGAACCGGTGAGCGTGAAGGCGGTGCTGGCGGAGATGAAAGACACCGCCGAGTTGCTCATCGACCTCTCGTACTCGGCGGTGTTGTTGCGAAGCGACGACGTGGCCGCCGAGGTGCTGGAACTGGAGGCGAAGATGGACGTCCTCCAGTTGCGGGCCCGGATGAGCCTGCTGATGGCCTGCCGGTCGACCGACGACGCCGAGGCGCTGGCGCCGGTGTTGGGGATGGTCGGCGCGGCCGAGAAGATAAGCGACGCCGCCGGCGACATCGCCAAGGTCGTCCTGGAGGACATCGGCCTGCCGGACACGATGCGGGCGGCCCTCCCGGAAGCAATCGAGACGCTCGTTCGGGCGACCGTCGCGGCGGACTCCCCGCTGGCCCGGCAGACGCTGGGCGAGTTGAACTTGGAGACGGAGACGGGCGTCCGCGCGCTGGCGATTCGCCGGCAGGGGAACTGGCTACTCAACCCCGACCGCGAGACGCGACTCGAAGCCGACGACGTGGTGCTGTTCCGCGGCCCCGAGGACGGCGTCAGCGGCGTGTACGCCGACGCCACCGGCGAGGCCTACGAACCGCCGGACCCGCCCGAGGGCGAGGACAAGGACCTCGAACGCGCCATCGACTCCATCATCCTGATGAAAGACATGGGCGAACTCGCCGTCGACTTGGCCTACGGCGCGGTGCTGTTCGACAGCGAGGCCGTCGCCGAGGAGGTCGTCGAACTCGAAGCGGAGGTCGACGCCCTGCAGTCCCGGTTCGAGGCGTGGACCCTGCGGGCGGCCGCCGACGTCGAGGACCCCGTCTCCCTCCGCGGACTGGTCCATCTGGCGCGCTCGACGGAGGTCATCTCCGACGCCGCCCTCGAAATCAGCGAGGGCGTCCTGCGCGGCCTGTCGACACATCCGGTGGTCGCCGAGGCGGTCCAGGAGTCCGACGAGATAATCGTCCGCGCCACCGTCGCAGACGACAGCGAGTTCGCCGGCACCACCATCGGGGAGGCGGCGGTCAAGACCGCCACCGGGATGCGCATCATCGCCGTCCGGCGAGCCGCCGGCGAGAGCGAGCGGACCGGCCGCGAGGGCGGGGACTGGGTCGTCTCGCCCGGCCCGGAGACGCCGCTGAGAGCGGGCGACGTCCTCATCGCCAAGGGGACCCGGACCGGGGCCGAGCGCTTCACCGACCTCGCCGAGACTACCGACGAGCAAGCCTGACCGCCGAGACGACCGTAAACAGCGCCGTCAGCAGGCCGCCCAGCGAGACCAGCAGGACGAACGCCAGCGCGACGTAGAGGACGGCAGGCCGGGTGGTGCCGGGCAGGACGAACAGCGCGACGATGGTGAGGGTCACCACTGCCGCCAGACCGAAGCCGAGTTTCGCGTTCCGCGGGACGTTCAGCGCCGCTACCATCGCACCGGCCCCGCTCTGTTGCTCGGGCTCTGACACGGACGAGCGTAGGGTCTGGGGGCAAAAGACCCCTCGGTCTCCGGGCCGGGCGAGGGTGCCCGCCGTCCGGCCGCACGGCACGCGGAATCCGAACCAGTAAAGGTCAACGACCCGAACGACACGGCAATGGTAACTCTCGGTACGGCGAGTGCCGCCCCCGGTGAGATGGATACGGGGCGGTTGGAGGTCGGCGAAACCCGCGACGGCAGTCCGGTGGGACTCCCGGTCGCCGTCGTCAACGGCGCGGCCGACGGGCGGACGCTCTACATGCAGGCGGCCAGCGACGGGGACGAACTGAACGGCGTCGGGGTCATCCAGCGGGTCCTCCCGCAACTGGACCCCGCCGAACTCTCCGGGACGATTCTGGTCTGTGGCATCGTCAACTACCACGCGTTCCAGGTCGCCGAACACCGCAACCCCATCGACGACACGAAGATGAACCGGGCCTACCCCGGCGACACCGGCGGCACGTCAAGCGAGCGCATCGCCGCGGCCACCTACGACGCGGCCGTCAGCGCCGACCTCGTGTTGGACCTGCATCAGGGCTCCACCTCTCGGATGATAGACGAGGTCCGTGTTCGGTGTGGCACCCGCCACCGACTCCACAGCGAGTGTCTCGAACTCGCCAAAGTGTTCGGCTGTGGCTACATCCTCGACCAGAAGGGACCCGACGGCCAACTGGCCCGCGCCGCCCCCGACGAGGGCGTCCCGACCGTCGACCCCGAACTCGGCGGCTGTGTCGGCTGGGACGAGACGTCCATCCAGAAGGGCGTCGACGGCGTGTTCAACGTGCTGA
This sequence comes from Haloarcula sp. H-hyl6, assembly GCF_056934455.1. Taxonomy (NCBI): domain Archaea; kingdom Methanobacteriati; phylum Methanobacteriota; class Halobacteria; order Halobacteriales; family Haloarculaceae; genus Haloarcula; species Haloarcula sp. H-hyl6. The sequence goes on along the minus strand of NZ_JBRIIK010000001.1, from coordinate 1,823,367 downwards.
CCTACTACGACTTCCTCGACGGGCGGTACAGCCCTCGCTCCCAGACCCGCGCCACCGGGTTCGAGCAGTACGGGTCGCCCGCCGGCGGCCTCGTCGACTTCCACGTGGACCTCGGCGACCGCGTATCCCGCGGCGAGACGCTGTTCGAGATAACCGACGTGTTCGGCCAGCCGAAAGCCGAGATAACCGCCGACTCGAACGGCGTCTTCTGGCGCTCGCGCCGCCTCCCGCAGGTCGCCTCCGGCGAGTACGTCTGCTCGGTCGGGACGAACCTCGACACCTACTGACGACCACTTTTTACAGTCGTTCGAGGGAGGGTCGCTCTCTCGTGACGATGAAAGACGCCATCGGCGTCTTTCGAACCACACGGGGTTGCCTCGGCCGCTTCGCGGCCTGCGGGGTCCCCGTGCTCCGACACCTCCTTCGCCGCTACATCCACCACCTTTTGAACCGTGCGTCCCCGCAATCAACCCATGCGACACTGCGAAGCCTGCGGCCGTGAGTACCCCCGCGACCGGCCGTGGCGCTGTGCGTGCGGGCACGCGCTCGACTACGCCGACCGACCGCGGCCCTCGGACGACCCGCCCGACGTCGACCGCGAGGACGGCATCTGGGCGTTCGAGGCCCTCCTCCCGATGGACGAACGGGTGACGCTCGGGGAAGGGTGGACACCGCTGGTCGACGCGCCCGCCCACGACGTGACGTTCAAACTGGAGTTCCTCCACCCGACGGGGAGTTTCAAGGACCGCGGGGCGGCCGCCGTCGTCGCGGAGGCCCTCGCCGTCGGTGCCGACCGGATACTGGAGGACTCCTCGGGCAACGCCGGGTTGGCGGTCGCCAGTTACGCCGCGCGGGCGGGCCTCGACGCCGAGATATACGTCCCCGCCGACGCGAAAGCCGAGAAGCGCCGCCGCATCGAGCGCACCGGCGCCGACGTGGTGGCCGTCGAGGGCGACCGGCAGGCCGTCACCGACGCCTGCATCGAGGCCGTCGAGGCGGGCGAGGGGTGGTACGCCAGCCACGCGTGGAACCCGGCCTTCTTCGCCGGGACGGCCACGTTCGCCTACGAACTCGCCGCCCAGCGCGGGTGGACGGCACCGGACGCCGTCGTCACGCCGCTGGGCCACGGGACGCTGTTCCTCGGGGCCTATCGGGGTTTCCGGGCGCTCGAATCAGCGGGCTGGATAGACGAGGTGCCGCGCCTACTGGGCGCACAGGCCGCCGGGGCCAGCCCAATCGCCGACGGCCGACACGGCGGGACGGGGGGCCGCAACGACCTCGCCGACGGCATCCAGATACGCGACCCGGCACGCGCCGACCAGATACGGCAGGCCGTCGAGGCCACGGACGGGGACGCCGTCGCCGTCGACGAGGCCGACACTCGGAGCGCCCACGACCGTCTCTCGGCCTCGGGGTTCCACGTCGAACCGACCTGCGCGACGGCGACGGCGGCGCTCCCGTCGTTCCGCGACCGAGGCGTCCTCGGGCCGGAGGACGACGTGGTCGTCGCACTCACGGGCCGGAACGCCTAGCGCCAGACCCGCAGCGACACGGGGACGTCGGCGTCGATGGATATCCACTGGGTGTCGACGTCGGACGGGTCGACGTCGGCGGCGTAGCAGATGTACCGTTCGGTGCCGTCAGACCGGCTCCGAACCACCGCCGGCAGGACCCCCTCGTCGGGGTCGGGCGACGGCGTGCCGCCGGTCGGCGACCAGTGGTCCGTTCCCATGCCGAGAGGCGTCGCTGAGAACCAGCATTGTTACAAGTCGGTTATCTCTCGGAAGGGACTACCGAACGCTGTCCAACTCGACGAGCGCGTCGGCCGGAACCGCGAGCCATCGGGTCGCTACCTCGTGGCCCGGTCTGTCGCGCGGGTACAGGAGCGCCCGCTTGCTCCCGTCGTTCGTCGGTTCGAGTTCGGCCACCAGCGCCGTCTCCGCGAAATCGTCCTGCGGAAGTGGTGGCGCCGCCTCGTCTGCCAGCCCCCGACGCTCGGTGCTCATACTCTCCACTATCGGTGGTGTAATAGTTGTTATAACGCCCATAACCGTATTATCGGTTGAAATTTTCGGCGGTATGCCGAGCCAACTGGGGGCGGAGACGGCCTATCGCTCGGGATGCGTCTGCCCGTCGAACCCGCCCCGGACCAGCGGTTTCGCGATGTGTCGGCGCGCCACCGGCGGTACCTCGTACCACCCCGGTTCGAGCGACCGGTCGACCGGCCGTTCGACCTTCCCGTCCGCGCTGGTCTCGCAGTCCCGACAGCGGTAGCCCTGATTCCGGCCCGCGGAGGACATCGACCGGCCGCAGTCGGGGCAGTCAGGGGTGGCGAGTTCCGCGGTCACCAGGTCGCGGACCGCGAACTTCTCCAGTTTGAGCGTCCCGTTCGACACCTCGCCACAGACCGTGATACGGTCGCCCACTCGGAGAGAACGCACCCGGTCTCGGAACCGCTTCGTGGGTTCGAAGGCCGCACATCGCAGGCTGGCGTCGCCCTCGGCGAGGGTCAGGAAGACGTGGCCGCCGCGCCGCGTCTCGGGCGACTCCGTCACCGTCCCGGTGACCCGGAACGCGCTGTCGTCGGTCACCTCGCCGAGTTCGGCGTCCCGCAGGTGGACGTCCGTGCCCTGGTTCGTGTGGAAGGTCGCGCGCTCGGCGACCGGTTCGCTCTCGACGGCGTCGGCGACGGCCCGGCAGGCGTCGGCGTCGTCCCCACGGATACCGTAGAGGATGGGGCACGGCGTCCGCGGGACACACACCGGATAGCCCGAGTCACAGTCGACGGTGTCCCACACCGTCGGGTAGCGGGCGTCGGCGGCGGCCCGCACGCTCGCTGGGTCCACGTCTCGCTCGGTGCCCCAGCGCGACTGCTCGCGGTAGGCGATGTGCTCGTAGGTCCAGTCGTCCAACGCCGCCCACGCGCCGACGGCGGCCAGCGCGCCGACCAGTCCACGGCCGTTGCCGCGTTCGACGCGGGCAAAGCCCGCTACGTCCGCCAGCGACGTCGCCGTCACGCGGTCCTGAATCTCCCTGACGGCGTCCACCGTGAACTCGGCCACCTGCGGCGGGACCGCCTCGGGGTCGCAGTCGGCGACGACGGCACCGGGGTTCGTCATGGGGTCGTCGGTCTGTGCGAGGGCGAGCGTCTCTCGGACGAGTGCGGTCGCTCGGTCGGCGACGAGGTCGGTGTGGACCGCCAGCGCGGCGTTCCCGCGGGTCTTGTGTTCGACCGCGGGGTTCAGTCGGACCAACAGCAGTCGCTCGACGTCGGCCCCTTCCTCGCGTATCGCGTCGGCTAGCTGGGCCGCCGCGTAGGTCGTACACATCCCCGTCTCGCGGGAGTCCGTATCGTCCAGTCCGACGACAGTCACGGCCGGACGTAGACGATTGGCGGGCAAACCAGTTTCGCAGTGTCTGTGCGGCCGAGAGACACTCGGCGGGCGGCACAACGCATATATCCGGTGACTGGCTTACCATCAATAGAGGTATCGAGCACTATGTCACGGTCGGCACTGGTCGGCAACGTCACCGCCATGCTCGAGGACGCCGGGTTCCTCGTGAGCGACCGGTGTGCGATTCGACCCAAGAGCTTCGACGTCGCGGCCCGCCGCGGCGAGGACGTGTTGCTCGTGAAGATACTCGGGAACATCGACGCCTTCGACGCCCGCACCGGCGGCGAGATGCGCCGTCTGGGCACCTACCTGAACGCGACGCCTATCGTCGTCGGCCTCCGGACCCGGGACGAGGACCTGAAACCGGGCGTCGTCTACTTCCGTCACGGCGTCCCCGTCCTCTCGCCGGACACGGCGATGGACCTGTTCGTCGAGGAGGTCCCGCCGCTCATCTACGCCGCGCCGGGCGGTCTGTACGTCAACATCGACTCCGAAGTGCTCGCGGACGCCCGCGAGGAGAAGGAGTGGTCGCTCGGTCGGTTGGCGAAGGAACTGGGCGTCTCCCGCCGGACCGTCTCGAAGTACGAGGACGGCATGGACGCCTCCGTCGACGTGGCAGCCGAACTCGAAGACCTGTTCGACGCGCCGCTGACGTCGCCGGTCAGCGTCCTCGAAGGGACCGAGGACATCCGCGACGACGAACCCGCGCCCGAGGACCCGGACGTGGCCCCCGAAGACGAACCCATCGCCACGGTGTTCACCCGCATCGGCTTCGAGGTCCACCCGACCGACCGTGCGCCGTTCAAGACGGTCAACGAGAACGCCCGTCGGCGCGAGCAGGTGTTGACGGGCCACTCGACGTTCACCGAGGCCGCCGAGAAGCGTGCCCGCATCATGTCTTCCGTCGGCGAGGTGACCCGCACGCGCTCGGTGTACGTCGTCGACGAACTCACCCGCGAGTCCGTCGAGGGGACGGCGCTCATCGAGGAGGGTGAGATGGAGGAGATAGAGGACGCCGACGACCTCCGAGACCTCATCATGGAACGCGGCGAGGAACCCGACGAGGAACTGGCGTAGGCCGACGGCGCGAGAACGGGGTTCCGTCGACGAGTCCGAGAGCCGTCAATCCGGCGACCCACCGCGACGGCAATCGCTCTAAAACGACCGTTCAGCGGATGGTACAAAAAGTGCGTTCGGCTTACGCCGCGCCGCTACCGTACGTCTCTTCGAGATACTCCACGATGTCGTCGGACTCGGGCATCCCCTCGATACCGTGCTCCTCGTCGACGAGGACCGGGACACCCGTCTGGCCCGAGACCTCCTCGACTTCGGTGCGCTCGCCGTGCGAGCGCGGGACCATGTGGGACTCGTACTCCAGTCCGAGTTCGTCGAGTTTCGTCTTGACCTTCGCGCAGTAGGGACAGCCTTCCAGTTCGTAGAGTTCGAGGTTCGCCATCTCGGCGACTCGTATGGGGTCGACCGGAAAAAGGCCGTCGGTGGTGTGTGCGGACCGAACAGCGCCGTCAGACCGCGCTGGAGAGGATACCGCCGGTCCGAACGACGAAGTAGAGGACGAAGGCGGCCGCGAGCACCCACTGGCCGACGAGGACGTCGTCGAACTCGCCCTGCGCCGTCTTGACGATGGGGTAGGAGACGATGCCCGCGGCGATGCCGTAGGCGATGGAGTAGGTGAAAGGCATCACCATGATGGTCAGGCCGGCGGGCACCGCGTGGGCGAAGTCGTCCCACTGGATGTCGACGATGTTGCGCATCATGAGGACGGCGACGACGACCAGCGCGATGTGGGAGGCGTAGAGCGGAATCGCCGCCGCGAGGGGGACGACGACCAGCGAGGCGAGGAAGAGGCCGGCGACCACGAGGGCCGTCAGCCCCGTCCGGCCGCCCTCCTCGACGCCGGTGGCGGACTCGATGAACGTCGTCACCGTCGAGGTGCCGAGCATCCCGCCGACGGTGGTGCCGACGGCGTCGGCCATCAACGGCTTGTCGATGTCCGGGAAGTCGCCGTTCTCGTCGAGGAAGCCGCCGGCCTGCCCGACGCCCACCAGCGTCCCCGCGGTGTCGAAGAAGTCCACGAAGAAGAACGTGAACACGATGAGAGCGAAGGAGAACGCCTCGACCTGTCCGAAGCCCTCGACGAACGCGCCGGCCAGCGGCGTGATGTCGTACTGAGCGCCGGCGAGACGGGAGGCGTCGAACCCGCCGTTCCGGACGGCGTCGGTGGCGAGGACACCGGGTTCGGCCAGTCCGAGGAACGTCGCGAGCGCGCCTGCGACGGTGGTCAGGAGGATGCCGACGATGATGGACCCGCGCAGACCCGCCGCGTAGAGGACGAACGTGAGGAACAGGCCGACCACCGAGAGGACGGCGACCGGGTTACTGGCGATGCTCCCGAGGCCCACGAGCGTCGCCGGGTCGTCCACGACGATGCCCATCGCCTGCAAGCCGATGATGGCGAGAAAGAGGCCGATACCGGCCCCGACGGCGAACTTCACGGGTTCGGGGAACAGTTTGATGATGTACTCACGCGCGCCGACGGCGGTGAGGACGATGAAGACGATACCCTCCACGACGATGGCGGCGAGGGCCGTCTGCCACGGCACGCCGAGGACGCCGACGACGGTGATGGCGAAGAAGGCGTTGAGGCCGAGGCCGGGCGCGAGGCCGAACGGCCGGTTCGCGTAGAACGCCATCACCAGCATCGCCACCGCAGACGAGAGGATGGTGACCACCGCCAGCATCTGCAACACCTCCGGCGGCGAGTAGTTCTGCAGGGCGATTCCGCCCGGCGTGTTGTCGTCGGGGAAGGCCGTGAGGATGACCGGATTGAGGACGACGATGTAGCTCATCGTCAGGAACGTGGTCAACCCCGCCAGAACCTCCGTCCGTACGTCGGTGCCGTGCTCTTCGAGACCGAACAACTCTTCGAGTGTGCCCGCCATTTGTCCGAATCTCTGTACAGACTGGCTTAAGCGTGGCGAGAACGGCCGAAAATGGTCGGCTGGACGACGCGTCGCCTATCCGCCCGGCGGCCGGCGGTTACGCGTCGGCGTCCTCGGGCGCGTCGGCCAGCAGGTCCGAGGCGGTCACCAGCGACTCCAGTTCGAGGCCGTGTTCGGCGAGGTTCTCGCGGGCCCCCTCCTCCCGGTCGACGACGACGAGGACGCGCTCTACGGTGGCACCGGCCTCTCTGAGCGCCGCCGCCGCGTCGATGGCGCTCTGGCCCGTGGTGGCGATGTCCTCGATGACGACGACCTCCTCGCCCTCGGCCAGTTCGCCCTCGACGAGGTTCGCCGTCCCGTACTCTTTCTGCTGTTTCCGGGCGATGACGTAGGGCAGGCCCGTCTCGACGCTCGTGACCGCCACCAGTGGGACTCCGCCCAGCGCCACGCCGGCGAGTTTCGTGTCCGTGACCCGCTCTGCGAACGCCGCGGCGATGAGTTCCAGACACCGCGGACTCGTCTCGAAGATGTACTTGTCGACGTAGTAGTTCGACGTGCCCCCGTGGGAGAGTTCGAACTCCCCGTACTTGACGGCGTCAGCGTCCCGGAGCGCCGCGATGAGTTCGTCGTTGGCCATACACTCTGGTTCGGGGCCGGTGGCTAATGGCTGTTGGAATCGCTCTCGGAACAGGTATGGTCAGCGGCCCGACAGAGAAGCCCGTCCAGCACAGCCAGACTGAGGCCCCGTTGCCGACAGAGCCGGGATTCGTTCTCGAACCACCTCACCGAGCTAGCGGCGACATTCATAAGCCCGTCGGCCACGCACTCCTCCCTGAATGCACGTGTTCGGGTCGAGCGGTGTGCGGGGCGTCGCGGGCGAAGAGTTGACTCCGCGGTACGTCCTGCGAGTGGCACAGGCCGCCGGGAGCGTCTGGGCCGAGGGCTACGACCGCGTCGCCGTCGCGCGGGACACGCGGACCACCGGCCGCACGTACGTCAACGCCGCCACCAGCGGCCTCACCGGCATCGGCTTCGACGTCGACCGACTCGGCGTCGTCCCGACGCCGGGCCTGCAGGCCCACTGCGAACGCGAGGGGATTCCGGGCGTGATGATTACAGCGAGTCACAACCCGCCCGCGTACAACGGCGTGAAACTCGTCGGGTCGGACGGCGTCGAGTTGACTCGCGGAACGTTAGACCGGGTCGAAGCCGCCCTCCCCGAGGAGACCCCACAGGCCCGCTGGGACGAGGTCGGGGAGGACCGCCCCATCGAGAGCGCACGCCGCACCTACCGCGAGGAGGTGCTGGCGGCGGTCGACCGCGAGCGAATCGCCGACGCCGACCTCACCGTCGTCGTCGACCCCGGCCACGGTGCCGGGTCGCTGACCAGTCCCGACCTGTTCCGCGAACTGGGCTGTACGGTCCACACGGTCAACGCCCAACCGGACGGCCACTTCCCCGGCCGGAACCCCGAACCGGTCGCCGCGAACCTCTCGGACCTGCGGGCCTACGTCGAAGCGACGGACGCCGACCTCGGCATCGCCCACGACGGGGACGCCGACCGGGCGATGTTTGTCGACGGGACCGGCGAACACATCGAGGGTGACGCCGCGCTGGCGGCGCTGTCGGCCGCCGAACTCGACCCCGGAGAGGGCGTCGTCTCGGCGGTCAACGCCTCCCAGCGCCTCGTGGACGCGGTGAACGCCGCCGACGCGACGCTGTCGCTGACCCCCATCGGGTCGACCCACATCGTCAGTCGCATCCGACAGTTAGAGGCCGAGGGCATCCACGTCAGCATCGCCGGCGAGGGCAACGGAGGCATCCTCTTTCCGAACTACCGCATCGCCCGGGACGGTGCCTACACCGCGGCGCGCTTCTGCGAACTCGTCGCGGAGACGCCCGCCCGCGAACTGGTCGCCCCCTTCGACGAGTACTACAACGTCCGCCGGAACCTCACCGTCGAGAACGAGGCCGAGCGCGAAGCGATGCTCTCGGGTATCGAGGGTCACGCCGACGCGTCCAAGGCCGACCTCGACACGACCGACGGCTGGCGGTTGGACTACGGCGACGGCTGGGTGCTGGCCCGCCCGTCGGGGACGGAACCGGTCGTCCGCGTCTACGCCGAGGCCCGGTCGCCCGAACGGGCCGAGGAACTCGCCGCCCAGATGGTCGACGCCGCCGCGGCCGAGTGAGTCCCTACAGCGAGCCGTGGTCGTCGAGCGCCGACTCGATAGCGGCCCGTTCCGCCCGGAGCGACTCCAGTTCGTCGGCGACGGCGCCGCTTTCGAGGCGCTCGCGCTCCGCCGCTGCTAGCTCGGCCCGGGCGAGCGCGCTCTCGCGGAGGGTGGCGTAGTCCTCGCGGCGGGCGAGCGCTCGCACGTCTCGCAGACGCGCGACCACCGCGTCGTCGGCGAACCCCGCGAGGACCGAGCGGTACTCCCGGACGAGCCACGGCAGGTGGTCGGCGGGCGGCGGGGGCCACCCGATAGCCAGTGGCTCGGCGTCCAGATTCCGGAGGTAGGTCCGCCGCGTGGCGACGGTCCGCTGGAGCGCCGCCGTGTCGTCGACGTAGTGGTCCAGTTTCGACGCCGAGTAGTCGGCGTATTCGAGCAGTGTCGGTATCGGTTCCGCGCCGGCCGCGTGGTCGCGGACGTATCGAAGTAGTTCCGCGGGCGGCGACTGGAACCCGACCAGCGGGAACGCGTCGGCGCGTTCGACCACCGACAGCACCTCGCGGGCCGGTGCCTCGCTCCGGAACTCGCCGAACGCCTCGCGGACGGCGTCGTCGTAGGCCTCGATTGGGTCCCGGAGGTCCCCGACCGGCGCGTCGAGGTCAGCCTCGCCGAGGCGCTGGAGGCGTTCGAGGTCCGCGATGCGCTCGTCCACCTCGTCCAGCCGCCTCCGGGCGCTCCGGCGAGCGTCGGCGTACTCCTCGCGGGCCTGTTCCCACTCGTCTAGGCGGCCCACGAGGTCCGCCACCGGGGCGAGTCGCGACCGGGCCGACTCGAAGTCGGCCTCGCTGAGGCGTCGTTTCTGGAGCGAGTCGTCTATCGCCTCGAACGTCTCGCGTTCGGGCAGGTCCTCGTCCATCTCCTCGGTCAGCGTCGCGACGGCGCCCTGAAACTCGGTGAACGCCTTGAAGTTCCCGCTCCCCGTCGCCGTGTCCTCGTAGCGGTCCAACAGGTCCCGTAGCTCCCGGTAGGTAGACTGGCAGGCCCGCAGACGCGCCTCGCCGACCGCCTCGACGCGCTCTCTGGCCCGGTCGCGCTCCTCGGCGGCCGCCCGGAGGGCCGCGGCAGCGTCGGCCATCAGTACACGTCGTCGGGGTCGAAGACCTGCTCACCGACCTCCTCGCCGTCGACGGTGCGGTAGAAACAGGACTCGTAGCCGGTGTGGCAGGCCCCGCCCGACTGGTCGACCAGATACAGCAGGGCGTCCCCGTCGCAGTCGACCCGGACTTCCTCGATTTCCTGTGTGTGGCCGCTGGTAGCGCCCTTCTTCCAGAGTTCGTCGCGGCTCCGTGAGTAGTAGTGAGCGTAGCCCGTCTCGCGGGTCCGTTCGAGCGCGTCCTCGGTGACGTAGGCGAGCATCAACACCTCGCCGGAGTCGGCGTCCTGTGCGACCGCCGGGATGTACTCCTGTTCGTCGAACGCGAGGGGGACCTCGGTCATACCTGAGGGGTCGACTGTCCCGAAGATAGGTCTTTTGTCGTGGCTAGGCGAGCGCAGTGGGTCCGGAACCTCGGCTCCCGACAGCCAGCGACCTCTTTCCCCCAGACTCACGCCGGTTAGAGTGGCAACGGGAACTGGTCACGCAACCCCGACGAGTCCGAGCAGAGCGTACAGCACGTCGCCGTACACCAGCGAGACGACCAGTCCGGCGAACATCGGGACGAGGAAGGGGATACCCGGCGATATCCACACCACCTCCTCGCTGACCAGCACCTCCAGTCCCTCGCGCAACTGCTCGGGCGAGGTGCCGTAGGCCGACCCCTCGATGTCGTCCAAGAACCGCTCGGCCCCCCACGGGTCGGCGGTAGCGGCGGTCCCGAACTCGGTGAGGGCGTCCGGCGAGACGCCGCCGTCGGGACGGGGTTTCGACGAGGGTCGGCTCGCGTCGCTCGGCTCCCCGCCGTCGGTGACGATAGACCCGTCGCCGGGGTCGTTGGGAACCCGCGGGAGCGAGTCGGGATTCCGGTACCGGTCGGGGTCGGCCCGCACCTCGGCCAGCGTCGCGCCGCGCCACTGGAGGTACATCCGGAGGGCGTCGATGTCGAGGCCGCTCCGGGTGAACCCGTCGGTGGTCTCCAGCAGGCGGCCGTACTCCGCCGGAATGCGCTCGACTGGGACCGGTTTCCCGATGAACATCGCCAGCGAGAAGCGGCCGCGAGCGAGGTTGGCCGCCCCGACGCCCAGCGGATAGACCACCCCCGCGAGGACGGTGTTCGAGAGGATAGTGAGCGAGAAGACGCCCAGCGCCGACGGTTCCAGCGGGAGCGCCGTCGTCGGGAGGTAGTAGACGGGGTAGACGGGAAAGAGGACGGCGACGAGCATGAACGCCTTCGCGTCGGCCCCGCCGAACCCCCCGACCAGCCAGAACCCGTAGGCCAGCGGGGCGACGAACCCCAGACTGATGGCCACGCGGAGGAGGAACGCCCGGCCGGCGGTCGGTCCCGCGAGGACCGCGTAGGTGTCCCAGAGGAGCAAGCCGACGGCCAGCGCCGCCAGCGGTAGCCACGTCCGGTTCGGGACCCGGCGAGTCTTCACGTCGCGGTACGCCGCCCACCCGAACACCGGCACGGCGAGCAGTCGCAACAGGTCCGGTATCGACCCCAGCACGCCTTGCAGTCTCACGGGGACGCTCCTAATGGTTCCGGGTGAGAGAGTCGCCGTACGGTGGTCGAGCGACACACCAGCGGCTATCCGGCGAGAAAGCGGTGAAACCGCAGAACAGCGTTATATGACGCGGTTCTGCAGGTAGTCGAGGTGCTTGGCGTTGTAGACGATCTTGACCTCGTCGGCGTCGGGGCTGCCGATGCAGGTCAGGCGGACGTTCTTGTCTTCGACTTCCTCGTCGCTGAGAATCTGCTGCATGTCCATGTCGATGTCGCCTTCGAGGACGATGGCGGCGCAGTTCGCACAGGCGCCGGCGCGACACGAGAAGGGCCAGTCGTAGCCCTGTGCCTCGGCGGCCTCGAGGATGTACTCCCCTTCGTTGACTTCGAGGGAGCCGTAGTCTTCGTCGCTGAGGTCCATGTCCGCGGCCTCACCGAAGACGTCGTCCTCGTACATGTCCCAGCCGTTGTCGTCCACTACTTCGTAATTAAGGTACTCTACCGTGGGCATCACCTGCGTGGTTCGGAGGCCGACTTGTTAGACTTTGCCCTTCAGTACGCTCGGATGAACGATTGTGAAGGACCGCGAGAGAGTCAGAAGACCGGCAGAAACCGGAATACGAGATAGGCCGCGACGGTCGCGATGGACGGGACGACGTTCTGGAGGAAGATGACCCGAGCGGTCGTCCCGGGTTCGAACAGGTCCGACGCCGTCGGGACGTCGTCGCGTGACTCCTCGCCGATGGGGTGGGGGTCCGCCGGCGGGGATTCAGACCGGTTGCCGACCGTCGGCGCGTCGTCCGCGGTCAGCGACCCCACGGACGCCGCGGGAATCTCGCCGTGGACTGTCTCGGAGAGCGTCGTCGTCCGCGTCGCACGCCCCCACCCGAGGCCGACGATGCTCATCGTGGCGATGATGACGAAACTCGCCGGGATTCCCAGCGCGGAGAGGAACGTGACGATGGTCGAACTCACCGTGGCGACGACGATGGCCGCGACGAGAGGGAGGTCCGTCAGGTCGTTGCCGACGGTGTCCATCGTCCGCCGGGCGATGGTAAAGGCCCCGAGGCCGATGGCAGCGCCGCCCAGTAGGATGGCCGGGTAGAGGTCGAGCGACCCGTTGCCCACCAGCGGCGCGACGGCGTTGGCGACGTTCGACGCCCCCGCCGAGAAGCCCATGTAACAGCCGATGGCAATGACGACGGCGGTGCCGACGAACTCCCGCGGGGTGGTGTTCTCCCCCAGTCGCAGGCGCGGCAGGTCCCCCGAGCGGTCGACTCGGAGCAGCGACCCCTCGCTCTGGGAGACGGCGAACCACTCGACGAGCGTCGGGTACCAGTACCGCCCGATGACGCCGCTGACCCAGAAGGCGACGATGGGCGAGACGAGCCACCACGAGACGATTTCGAGCATCAGTCCCTCGTTGAGCGTCTGCTCCGCCAACCCGAGGCCGGCGATGGCTCCCACCGCCGTCATCGACGTCGAGGCCGGCACCCCCGCGACGTTCGAGAGGAACAGCGCCGTCCCGATGAAAAAGAGGACGACGATGCTGACGAGCGGCGAGAACTGCGTCGAGACGAGGTCGCTCCCCAGACTCTTGACCACCGCCGGGCCGACGAGCAACCCGCCGGCGAGGGCGAAGACGGTCATCAGCGCCGCCGCGGAGAGTTTGGTGAGGGTGTTCGACCCGACGGCCGGCCCGAACGCCACGCCCGTCGAGGACCCGCCGATGTTGAATCCGACGAAGACGGCGACCACGAGTCCGAGCGCGAAGAGAACCTCGACCATACGGAGTGCAAGCCCGGCGGGGGGTAAAGGCTACCGCCTGTCGGAATCAGAGGACGTACTGGAAGACGAGGTACGACGCCATCGCGGAGATAGAGGGGGTCAGTATCCACAGCATCACGACCCGGCCGGTGGCGGAGGGGTCGAACAGGTCGGCCGCCGTCGTCACCGACTCCGGTTCCTCCTCGCCGATTTTGGCGACCGGTTTCGTCTCCCCGCCGTCGGACGAGGCGCTCGGTTCCTCCGTGTCGACGTTGAGCGCCTTGACCGAGACGCCGCCACCGCCGCTCCCGCCACCGGCGGCCGCCCCGGAGACGGCGGCACCGGCCGCGTCCGCGAGCGTCGTCGTCCGAGTGGCCCGCCCCCACCCGAGGCCGACGACGCACATCGTCGCCGAGACGGCGAGGCTCGCCGGGATGCCGGCCCACGACAGCAGGCCGATGATGGTCGCGCTCACCGTCTCGACGATGAGTGCGGCGAGAATCGGGAGTTCGGTGAGGTCGTTGCCGACGGTGTCGAGGGTGCGACGGGCGATGGTGAACGCGCCGAGGGCGATTGCGCCGCCGGCCAACCCGACGCCCGGGTACAGGCCGAGTTCGCCGCTCCCGACCAGCGGCGCGACGGCGTTGGCGACGTTCGACGCCCCCGCCGAGAACGCCATGTAACAGCCGATGGCGACGACGAGGAACTGGCCGACGCGCTCACGGCGCGTGGTGCCGGGCCCGTCGCTCTCGAAGGCGATGCGGGCCGCCAGATGCGGGTAGAGGTAGCGGCCGACCACCGCCGACAGCCAGAAGGCGACGATGGGGGCGACCAGCCACCACGAGACGATGCGCCCCATCACCTCCCAGTCGATGGTGCCGCTGGCGACGCCGAGGCCGGCGATGGCCCCCACCGCCGTCATCGACGTCGAGGCCGGGACGCCGAAGAGGTTCGAGACCAGCAGGGCCAACCCGACGAAGAAGAGGACCGTCACGCTGGCGAGCAGGGTGAACTGGTCGCTCGGGACGATGCGTCCGCCCATCGTCTCGATGACCTCCGTCCCGACGGTGGCCCCGCCCAGCAGGGCGAACGCCGACATCAGCCCGGCGGCCATCGTCTTCGAGATGGTGTCGCTCCCGACCGCCGGCCCGAAGGCGACTCCGGTGGAGGACCCGCCGATGTTGAAGCCGACGAACACCGCGACGGCTAGTCCGAGTACAAAAAGAACCTCGACCATACAGATGCAAGCCCGGGCGGCCGTTAAAGGGTATCGACCGCAATCCCGACCGTCGCAGTCGGGCATCTCTCCGGGTTACGCCGCGTCGCTCTCGTCCTCGTTCTCGGCGTTCGCCAGCCGTTCGCGTTTCTCCGCCGCCGTCTCCTCGACCTCGCTCGCGGTCTCTTTGGCGGCCTCGACTTCCTCGGAGACCGACTCGGCGGTCTCCTTCGCGTCGCTGGTCTTGTCTTTCACTACGGTCGTCTTGTCTTTGGCTTCCGTCGCCCTGTCTTTGACCTCGGTCGTCTTGTCTTTCACTTCGGTCGTCTTGTCCTTGACCTCGGTCACCTTCTCAGCGGCCGCCTCGTCGCCGGTCTGTGTCGCGGTCTGTTCGACCTCGTCGGCCGTCTGCTCGACCTCGTCGACGGTCTGTTCGACCTCGTCGGCCGTTCTCTCGACGTCGTCTGCGGTCCGCTCGACGTCCTCTGCCGCTTCGTCGACAGTCTCGGCCGCGTCCTCGACGGTGTCTGCTGTCGTCTCCAGTTCCTCGGCGGTCTGTTCCAGTTGCTCTGCGGCCTGTTCGAGTTCGGCCGCCTTGGTTGCGACGTCCTCGTTGGTCCGTTCGAGGACGTTCGCCAACACGAGAAACTGCAGGAGGCCGACGACGACGAACGCCGAGATAGCGATGCTGGCGGCCGTCGCCAGCGCCGACGTCGCGCCGGTCGAGAGGGGGACGAGACCGAACGCAACCAGTCCCCACGCGAGCGACAGGCCGACGGCGACGACCAGCACGGCCTGTGCGAACAGCCGGTACTGGTCCTCGTACCGCCCGAACATGACGGATTCGAGCCGACGAGCCAGCGGCGTCAGTATGGGGATTCCAGTAGCCATATCTGACATTTCCCACGCCAGCGTAAAAACGTGGGGATAGGGCGGGGTCGGACAGCGTCGGCGCTCGTCGAGACGGCCCTCACACCGCGGACCGACACGCTTTCGACCGCCCGCGACCCAGCCTCGGCCATGTTCCCCGAGTTCGAAGTCGTGCCGGCCGTCGACATGCAGGACGGGCGGGTCGTGCAACTGGTGGGCGGCGAACGCGGCACCGAGAAGACGTACGGCGACCCGGTCGAGGCGGCCGAGCGGTGGGTCGAGGCCGGCGCTCGCACCCTCCACCTCGTCGACCTCGACGGCGCGTTCGAGGGAGAGCGCGAGAACGCCGAGGCCATCGACGCGGTGCTCTCGGCCGTCGGCGACGACGTGAGCGTGCAGTTGGGCGGCGGCATCCGAACCGCCGAGGACGCCGTCTCGCTACTGGACCGCGGCGTCGACCGGGTCATCCTCGGCACCGCCGCCGTCGAGAACCCCGACATCGTCGCCGAAGTCAGCGAGTCCCACCCCGAGGGCGTCCTCGTCAGTCTCGACGCGAAAGACGGCGAGGTCGTCGTCTCGGGGTGGACCAAGGGGACCGGACTGGACCCCGCCGAGGCCGCACAGCGCTACGAGGAACTGGGCGCCGCCGGTATCCTCTTCACCGACGTCGACGTCGAGGGGCAACTGGAGGGCGTGCGTACGGACCCCGTGCGCCGACTCGTCGAGGCCATCGATATCCCCGTGGTCGCCAGCGGGGGCGTCGCCACCGTCGAGGACGTGTTGGCCCTCGAAGACGCCGGGGCGGCCGCCGTCGTGGTGGGGAGCGCACTCTACGAGGGTGCGTTCACCCTCGAATCGGCGATGGCCGCCGTCGAAGAGCGGGCGTAGTCAGTCCAGCGAGACGAACGGGAGCGTCGCCGTCTCCGAGTCGGTGTACGCCAGCGCCTCGCTCTGACCGACGCCCTCGGGCGTTATCACGTCCATGACGAGCGGTGCGTCGTCGACGGCACCGGCCTTCGCGCCGCCGAAGGTGTAGCCGCCGGCGTCGACCTCCACCGCACGGAGCGACCCGAAGTCCTCGGACTGGACCATGGCCACGATATCGAACTCGGCGGCGTCGCGCCCGTCGAACGCCTCGCGGTCGACGCCCAGCGTCACCGTGCCGGCGTCGCGGTCGGTGGCGACCCGCGGCGTGACCGGGTTCCCGTCGTCGTCGAGCACCGGCCCGCCGTCCGCGTTCACGAGGCCGACGTTGAACCCGTCGACCCGGAGGCGGTAGTGCCACTCCTCCTCGAACTCGACGTTCGCGCCGAGGTCGTCGAGGCTGGTGGTCGACCCGCCGCTCTTCGCGGGGTCCCGAATCCAGCAGACGAACATCTGCGGCGAGAACCGCCCGCCGAAGACCTGCGGGAGCGTCGCCACCTCGAAGGCGTACTGCTGGAAACTCGGCGTCTGGTTGACCGTGACGGAGCGCAGGTCGAACGACCCGTCGGGGAAGTCGTCGGACGTGGGGTAGGTGTACTCGCCCGGCCCGTAGTCGTCGCCCGCGGGGTCGGCGACGGTGGCGACCGTCTCCGGTGGCTGGACCGTCACCGTCGTGCTCGAGAGCACCCCGCCGTCGCTCCGGCGGACGACCACGTCGTACTCGCCGGGTGCGTCGATGGTGTAGTCGAATTCGACCGTCACGTCCGTCGAGTCCGGCGGGAGGCGGACGTTCGTGCGCCTCGCCACCTCGCCGCCGACGACGAGTTCGACGGTCGTCCCGCCGACGTAGTCGCCGTCGTTGTCGCCGGTCGCGGTGACGAACGGTTCCTGCACGAACGGGTCCGTGTCGACGGTGACGTCGAACTCCTGCGTGGGCCGTTCGTACTCCGGGAGGTCCCGAATCTCGCGGCCGGTCGCGGGCCGGAATCGGACCGCGGTCCCGCCGCTCTGGACCATCGACGCCAGCAGGGTCGTACTGGGGTCGACGATGGCCTCGGAGACGCGGACCGCCGTGGCGTTCTCGGCCGACCCGGCCCCGATGCCGTCGGTGTAGAGTTCGGCGACGTACTTCGGGCCTTGCTGTCCCCGGCCGTTGCCGTCGTTCGACCCGTTGGCCGGACCGAGGAAGTCGAGGGGGACGTCGACCGCCCGCCCCTGTTCGTCAGTCATCGCCCCGAGGAACCACTCCTCGCCCTTCTTCCGGGCGGTGACGGTGTAGTCGGCGATTTCGGCGTCCACGACGGCGGTGTCGTCCCACCCGCCGGCGGGCACCGCTTCGAGGAAGTCGAACTCCGGCACCGTCTCGAAGTTCTCGTTCTCGGGCGTGTATCCCTCGTAGTCGGCCGGAATCGGGGACTCGGCACCGGCCTCGGTGACCGCGACGGTGTCGAGGTTGAACCCGCCGACGTCGCCCTCGAAGGTGTCGCCCGAGTCGTCGTAGTGCAGTTCGACGGCGACGGCGTTGTCGCCCTCGGTGAGCGACACCGTCGTCGTGAACACCTCCCACTGGTCCCAGTAGTCGGTGAACCCGGGTTCGACGGTCCGCCGGTCGCCGTCGACCGAGAGGGTCGCCTGCGGGCCGCCGTTGTCGACGACACGCGGGGCGTTCTCCTCCGCGTCGCTGGCGTAGCGCAGGTGCAGGTCGTACTCGCCGGCCGACGGGACGTCCGTGACCCTGAAGGAGACGGACGCACCGGACGGTTCCCGGTTGGGGTCTATCGGGACGTAGTGGGCGCCGAAGGCGTTACGCCACGTGTCGGCGGTAATCGTCCCGTCTAACTCGCCGGACTGGGCCTGCAGGAGTTGGCCCACCTCGAACTCGGGGCTGACGTAGGCCTCGATGCGGTCGGCGAGCATCTGGAGGCCGGCGTGGTACGTCGGGTACATCGCCAGTTGCTTCGCGCGCGTCGTCCGGATGCGCCCGCCCGTCGAGTCGTTGAACGTGATGTCGAAGATGCCGGGTTGATAGCTCGTCGGCCCGGCCAGCATCCGGGTGAACGGCAGGGTGACGTGGTGGTCCTCGTCCACGTCGGACCCGAGAGCGCCGAAGCCGTCGTACTCCTGAGCCTTGACCGTCTCCGTCGCCGCGAGGTTGGGGTAGGTGCGGCGCTTGCCGGTCGGCTTGTCGGCCTCGTGGCGTTCGAGCAGTTGCCGGGTGGCCATCCCCTCGCGGGCGACCAGTTCGTGGTGGTTCACCGCCAGTTGGCTGTGGTGGTTGTGCGTCGGGAACGTGCCGTCGCCCTCGAAGCCGAGTCCGGGGTTCGAGACGTACCCCGTCTTGATAGAGCGGATGCCCTCGGCCTCGTAGTCGGCGAAGACGTCCTCGTCTATCTGTGATTCGTAGTTGACGACGTTCCCGGCCGTCTCGTTGTGCATCGTCATCTCCGCGGCCGGGTCCAGCGACTGCCCGAAGTCGGTGACTTCGGGGACGGAGAAGTCCGGCGTCGACCCGTCGACGGAGAAGTCGAGGGCGGCGCCGCCCGGCCCGGGGAACGACCCCCAGCCCTCGTCCCACCCCTCGACGAGGACGCTGTCGACGGCGTTGTCGCTGGCGAACTGGAGGTAGCGTTTCATCCGTTCGGTGCGAGCGCCGTGGACGTACTTCGCGGGGTCGTTGCCGTCGTTCGAGATTTCGGCGTCGGTCTTGTACTGCCAGTTCGCGCTCCCGGCAATCATCGTCCACCAGATGCCGACGTACTTCTTCGGCGTTATCCAGTCCGTGTCGGGTTCGCCGTCCACCGTCGGCAGGAGGGACACCTCCATCTCGTCGTTCAGGAGCGGAATCAGCGAGGACTCCATCAGGTCGCCGGGCGAGGACCCGACCTGTACGGTCCGCCACGGCGTGACGTGCGAGGCCGACGCGGACACCTTCGTCCCGTCGGGGAGCGGTGCCAGTTCCGCCGAGAAGTCGGTGCTACCGTCGCCCTTCGGGGCCAGCGAGAGCGTCGCGTAGTCGGTCAGGTCCGCCTCGTGCACGCTCAGGTACACGTCGCCGGCGTCGACGGTGAACGGCGTGTGGACGCCCTCCCGCGTCTCCGCGCCGCCGGGTATCTGTGCCTCCGTCCCCGAGGGTACCTCGCTCAGGGGCGTCTCGCTGTACTCGGCCTCGAACCGCCCGGGTTCGTTCTCCGGTTGCGCGAAGCGGTTCTCTATCCACCACGAGCGGTAGTCGTCGGCGAAGTCGAACGCGGTGTTCTCCGAGGTGACCACGAACTGGCCGTCGTTGACCCCGAACGCGTCGGGGAAGACGACACGGAAGCCGAACCCGTCGTCGAACACCCGGAGTTCGAGCGTCGCGGGCCGGCCCGGCCCGCCGTCCTCCGCGAGTCCCACGCGGAGGTACCGGTACTCCGCGCGGACGCTGTCGTACTGGTCCCAGAGGGGGTCCCACCGTTCCGTCTCCGCCCCTCGCTCGGTGCCGGTGACGGTGACGGCCGCGCCGTCGCCGTCCGAACCGGCCCCGAACGTCCGCTGGTTCTGGAAGTCGAACCCGAGTTCCGACGGGTCGACGTAGGTGGTGTCCTCGACGGCGACGCTGTACGTCGGGACGCCGTCGCTCACGTCGACCGTGACCTCGATGCGCCCGTCCGGCGAGGTGACCGTCTGCGTGGGGGCGTCGTCCCCCGACGTGACCTGCGCCGCGGTCGCCTCCGGGACCTCGCGCGAGAACGCCGAGGCCGCCAGAAGGGTCGCCAGTCCGCCCACGAACTGACGCCTGCTGTACTTTGACGTTTGGGAGAGTAGTCTATCAGTCATCCCACCGGGCCGACTCGACGGACGTACGTAATTAATCACGACCTAAACGAGTCGAGGACGGCTGAAACGGGCGTTTCGCTCGGCCGGAGACCCGACCGACCGTGCCCGTACTGGTGGGGTTGTTCGCCTCGAAGTAGCGGCTTACCCCTCGTACAGCGTCACCGACTGGGCACCGTACCCCTCGTAGAACGGGCCGATACCGCCGTCGGCGTTGCCCGCCGCGATGCGCCCGTCCGGCGTCTCGAAGACGACGCTGTTCTCCATCGGGAAGTCGTTCGTCGGGTCGCCGACGAGGTTCTGGCGCACCGCGACGACAGGCACCCGTTCGTAGCGGCGTTCGCCACCGCCGTCGACCTCTTCGAGGGTGACGTCGGCCAGCAACTCCCGGCCGGCCGCCCGGTGGAGGGCGGCGTTGGTCGCGGCGGTCCGCAGGTGGTCGTAGGTGGCCGGGAGCGGGTCGGGGTCGGTGACGTAGTGGTCCTCGCCCATCGGCCAGAAGTTGGCGACGGCGTTGCCGAAGAAGCCGCTCCAGACCTCTCGCTGGGCGAACGCCAGCGCGTACTCCTCGCCGTGCCGGCCCGAGAGGATGCCGTGGGCCCCGAACAGCCCCGTCGTGTCGTCGACGAGGACGTGGACCGGCGGCGCGGCGTCCCACGTCCTGACGACGTCGGCACACGCGCTCCAGTCCACGTCCAAGGCGTCGGCCGAGAGCGGCGCGACGGCGAGCAGATAGACGAACACGCCGCGCTCCCGGGCCTCGGTGAGGGCGTCGCCGAGATGGGCCACCTCCGGGGCCGGGAGGACGAGGAACGCCTCCCGTTCGGCGGCGGCGAGGTACTGTGTGGCCCGCTTGCGGACCGTCGACCGGGAGTGGACGACTTCGAGCGCCGGGCCGTCGTCGGCCGGCGTGGTGTACAGCGTCTCGACGCTCTCGCGCACCTCCTCGAGGCGGGAGGCGAGCGACCCGACCGCCTCCTCTGGCGGGCGCGCCCGCAGGACCGTGGGACTGGCCGTCTCGTCGATGGTGACCAGTCCGCGCTCCGTGAGCGACCCCGCAATCTCGTAGACGTACCCCTGCGAGAGGTCCGCGGCCTCGGACACCTCGCTGGTGGTCGCCTCGCCGGCCCGGAGGACCGCGAGATACGCCGCTATCTCCTTCTCCGAGAGGCCGAACGTCGAGAGGTGGTCGCGCAGCGTCTCCGCAGACATGGGAGAGGATTGTACGACTATATACAAAATATTTTTCCACTAGGGCGCACACCCCAGCGTATGGGCGAGACGGCCACCGCATCCGCGGCGGAGACGGACCACGAGAGCGACTCCCAGCGGTCCAGCCGTCGGTGGTGGACCGTCGTCGCGTTCGCGTACATGGCGCTGGAAGGGGCGGCCCTGCAGATGCGCGGCGCCGTCATCCCGACGCTCAGCGAGCAGTTCAGCGCGCCGGAGTGGCAACTCGGACTGGTCGCCCCGGCCGGCACTGTCGGCTTTCTGGTGGTGGTGATGCTCGTCGGCGCCGTCGGGGGGCGGTTCGACACTCGCCGGCTCCTCCTCCTCGCCGTCGTCGGCACGGGCGCCGGCGTCCTCCTGATGGGCGTCGCCCCTTCGTTCCTGTTCTTCCTCGCGGCGCTGTTCGGTCGCGGGCTGTTCACCGGCGTCGGCCGCGGGAACGCCCGGCCGCTCCTGAGCCACCTCTACCCCAGCCAACGGGGTCGGCTGTTCGGCTACTACGACATGATGTGGGCAATCGGCGCGACCATCGGCCCCCTCCTCGTGGCGGGGGCGCTCCTCGCGGGCGACTGGCGCTACGCCTACTTCGCTGTCGGGGCGGCGTTCGTCCCCCTGCTCCTGCTCGTCTACTCGCTGCCCTCGCCGTCGGTCGGCGGCGGCGACGACCCGATGAATCTGGCCGCCGTCCGCCGTCTCGTTCGCCGCCCGGAGGTGCTGGCGATGGCCGCGGGCGTCTTCCTCGTCGCTGGGTTCGAGGGCGGCATCTTCACGTGGCTGACGACCTACGCGCAGGGCCGGCTCTCGGACACGCTGGCGACGGCGTCGCTGTCGGTGTTGCTCGCCGCGTACGTCCCCGGTCGGTTCCTCTCGGGGCGTCTCTCGGAGCGGTTCGGCTACGTCCGTCTGAGCGCCGTACTGGTGGCGCTCTCGGTTCCCACGTTCTGGTTCACGTTCTTCGCCGCCGAGGGGTACGGGTTCCTCGCCGGCATCTTCACGTTCGGCCTCCTGCTCTCGGGCCTGTACCCCACGCTGGTCGCCTACGGCGTCGAGGGGATGCCCGAACACAGCACCCCCGTCAACTCGACGGCCGCCGTGACGTCCTCGGCGGGGTTCGCCGTCGTCCCCGCGGCGATGGGGTTCGTCATCAGCGGTGCCGACGTGGTCCGAGCGATGCGTCTGCTGGCGGTTCCGCTGTGTGCCCTCCTCGCCCTCTTACTCGTGACGTGGTACACCGCCGGGAGCGTACAGGAGTCCTGACAGCGAGTTCCGCCGGCTCGACACCCACCTGTGTCCGCCGGTGACAACGCCACCCGGCGGGGACTTTCGGGCTGTTAGCGGAAGCAGTGACAGCCCCGAGAGGAGCACCAGCGACACCGACCGGACACAATTCCCATATAGACGGCCCGTCAGAGTCAACGTATGAGCGACCGCACGGCGGCCGTGACCCGCGAGACGGCCGAGACGGACATCGAGGTGACGCTCGACGTCGACGGCGACGGCGACTCCACCGTCGACACCGGCATCGGCTTCTTCGACCACATGCTCGACTCCTTCTCGACGCACGGCCTGTTCGACCTCACGGTGCAGTGC
Source organism: Haloarcula sp. H-hyl6 (assembly GCF_056934455.1). Lineage (NCBI taxonomy): Archaea > Methanobacteriati > Methanobacteriota > Halobacteria > Halobacteriales > Haloarculaceae > Haloarcula > Haloarcula sp. H-hyl6. Next base: position 1,800,768 of record NZ_JBRIIK010000001.1, on the reverse strand, counting down.
GACGGCGACTTGGAAATCGACGACCACCACACCGTCGAGGACGTGGCCATCACGCTCGGCCAGGCCTTCGCGGAGGCGCTGGGCGAGAAACGCGGCATCGTCCGCTTCGCCGACCGGAAGGTCCCGCTAGACGAGGCCGTCGCCAGCGTCGTCGTCGACGTCTCCGGCCGGCCCTACTACAGTTTCGACGGCGAGTTCTCGCAGGCCGAGGTGGGCGGGATGACCAGCCACATGGCGAAACACTTCGGCCGGTCGCTGGCGACCAACGCCGGCCTGACCCTGCACTGCGGGGTCACCGGCGAGAACGCCCACCACGAGATAGAGGCGCTGTTCAAGGGGCTCGCGCGGGCGCTGGACGACGCCACCCGCATCGACGAGCGGCGGTCGGACGTGGCCTCGACGAAGGGCGAACTGTAGGCGGATGTTCGACCAGATTATGCGGAAGTTCGAGGACTCGCCGGGCCAGCAGGCCGTCGTCCGGCTCCTGCTGGAGCGGGGGTTCTCGGTCAACGAGGACGGCCGCGTCGTCTCGGGCGGAATCGAGATTCCGAACACCGGCATCGCCCGCGAGGCCGACGTAGACCGCCGGGTGGTCAACGCGACGACGGAGGCCATCCTCGAGGACGAGGAGTTGCGGCGCATCTTCAGGAACATCTCGGCGGTGCCGAGCCTGCTGGACCTGGCGCCCGTGCTGGACCTGACAGCGATGACCGTCCACGTCCGGGCGGCAACCGAGTCGGGCATCGTCGCCGAGGTCACGAGCGCCATCGCCGACCGGGGTATCCCCGTCCGACAGGTGCTGACCGAGGACCCGGAGTTCACCGACGAGGCGGTGCTGTACGTCATCACCGACGAGGAACTCCCCGGTGACCTCATCAACGAGATTCGGACGATGCCGTTCGTCCGGACCATCGAACTGGCCTGAGTCCTTTTCAGTTCGCGGCCCGACCGCCCGGTATGCGCTCCCCCGTCACGGTCACCGTCGAGACGCCCGACGGCGCGGTCCGCGAGGTCGTCGCCGAGGAGGGTCGCGTCCTCCGGGACGCTCTCCTCGACGCGGGCATCAGTCCCCACGGCCGCTACGCGAGACGACTCAACTGCGGCGGTCGCGGCCTCTGTGCGACCTGCGGCGTCCGACTGGCCGACCCGCGGGACCCCGACCACTGGCACGACGACCTCGCGGACCGCTTTGGCTACCCACGCCTGTCCTGTCAGCTACGGGTTCGCGACGGGATGCGGGTCCAGATACCGGACAAGCGCGTGTGGGGCGGCCGCGAGACCGGCGACGCGTCCGACGAAGGATAAGGGCTATTCGCCCGCCGGGAGTACCGACGGGCGTGGCAGACAGCTATCGGACCGTCGCGGAACGGGCGGCCGCGCGCTTCGAGGTGCAGGGCTCGGAGTTCATCGGCCACCTCGCGCCCGCCGAGACCGTCGCCGAGGCGGAGGCGTTCGTCGAGGAAATCGGCGAGCAGTACGCCGACGCGACCCACAACGTGCCGGCCTATCGGGTGCGGGCCTCGCCGTTCCGGGAGTACTCGAGCGACGACGGCGAACCAAGCGGGAGCGCCGGCAAACCCGCGCTGAACGTCCTCCAGCAACGCGAACTGGAGAACGTCGTCGCCGTCGTCACCCGCTACTACGGCGGGACGAATCTGGGGGTCGGCGGGTTGGCCCGGGCGTACGGGCGGGCCGTCAAAGAGGGCGTCGACGCCGCCGGCGTCGTCGAGTCGGTGCCCCACGAGCGGTTCACCGTGACCGTCGAGTACGACGACTCCGGGAGCGTCCGCGGCCTGCTGGAGTCGGCCGACGTGACGTTCGAGGCCGACTACGAGGCCGAGGTCACCTTCGCCGTCCGAGTGCCGACCGAGGAGGGGGCGGCGCTGCGTGACCGCATCCGCAGTGCGACCAGCGGTCGGGCGGCCATCGACACCGACACGGACCGCTGAGGCCCGAACGGCTTTCACCGACCGGCCACAGGGTGGGGTATGACCGGCCGACCCATCGAGGCCGCCGACTACCACGACATCGCGACGCCACAGGACCCGCGACTCTCCCCCGACGGCGACCGGGTCGCCTTCGTCAGGCAGGAACCCGCGGACGCGGAGAACTACGAGCGGACCGTCCACGTCGTCCCCACCGACGGCGGCCCGACGCGTCGGTTCACGCTCTCCGATGGCGAGGACGCCGAACCGCGGTGGTCGCCCTCCGGGGACCGTCTCGCGTTCACCTCGACCCGAGGGGCCGACGACGACCGACAGCAACTGTGGGTCCTCCCGACCGACGGCGGCGAGGCCCGCCAAGTGACGGACGTGGTCGGCGGCGTGGGCGACATCGAGTGGCACCCCGACGGGACCCGCATCGCGTTCGTCCAGCGAGTCGCGCCCGAGGACAGGGACGCGGACCGTGACCTGTCGGTCCCCGAGGGCTACGAGCGCGAGGCCCCCGACCCCCGCGTCGTGGACCGGACCGTCTACCGCTCCGCGCAGGAGTACTTCGACGGGCGACGCCCGCAGGTGTACGTCGCCGACCTCGGAGACGACGCGGTCCGGCGGGTGACCGCGTGCGACCACGACCACGCGAGTCCGACGTGGGGCGACGACGAGACGCTGTACTTCGCCGCGAAGGCCGCCAGCGAGGACCCGGACGACGACGTGCACTACGACGTCGTGGCCGAGAACGTCGAGACGGGCGACCGGGAGAGGGTCCACCGCTCCGCGGGGTGGAGCCTCTCGCTCGCGGCCACCGCCGACGGGCGGGTCGCCCACTGTTACAACGACCCCGAGCGGGCGGGGATGCAACCGACCAGCCTCCACCTCTACGACCGGGCGACCGACGACTGCCACGACGTCACGGCGAGCGTCGACCGCTCGCTCGGCCTCGATACGGCCCCGGTGTGGGGACCGGACGGCGAGACGCTGTACTTCACGACGCCGGACGAGGGACACACGGCCGTGTGGGCGACCGGCGACGGCGGGCGGGCCGACCCAGAGCGCGTCCTCCGGGGCGGGAGCGTCGAGGGCGTCCACCCCGGCCCGGACGGACTGGCGCTCGCCCGGAGCGAGGCCGACCACCCCGGCGACGTGTTCCTGCACGCCGACGGCGAGACGCGGCGACTCACCCGCCTCAACGAGGGGTTGCTGGACGAGGTGGCGGTCGGCGACCCCGAACCCGTCGCCGTCGACTCCGAACGGGGCCGCGTCGAGGGGTGGGTGCTGACGCCACCCGGATTCGAGGACGACGAGGAGCAGTCTCCGCTGGTCGTCGAAGTCCACGGCGGCCCCCACCACATGTGGACCACCAGCGGGACGATGTGGCACGAGTTCCAGACGCTCGCGGCCCGCGGGTACGTCGTCGCGTGGGCGAACCCTCGCGGGTCCACGGGATACGGCGAGGCGTTCACGACGGCCATCGAGGACGACTGGGGCGGGGTCACCCTGACGGACGTGCTGGCGGTCACGCGGGACGTGGCCGACCGACCCGGCGTCGACGCGGAGCACGTCTTCCTCACCGGTGGCTCCTTCGGTGGCTACCTCGTCTCGTGGGCCGTGGGCCACACGGACTACTTCCGGGCGGCCGTCGCTCAACGGGGCGTCTACGACCTCTCGGGGTTCTACGGGTCGACCGACGCCGCCTACAAACTCGTCGAGGGGGACTTCGGGACGACGCCGTGGGAGGACCCGGAGAAACTGGCGGCCCACTCCCCGGTCACGCACGTCGACGGCGTCGACACGCCGACGCTGGTACTCCACTCGGACCGGGACTACCGCACCCCGGCCAACACCGCCGAACTGTTCCACCGGGGCCTCCGCAAGCACGGCGTCGACACGCGACTGGTCCGGTACCCCCGCGAGGGCCACGACATGAGTCGGTCCGGGGAACCCGGCCACGTCGTCGACCGCATCGAGCGCATCGCCCGCTGGTTCGACGGGTACTCCCCCCACCACGACGCGGCCCGGGCGCTCGACAGACCGGCGGACGCGGGCCTGTCGGCCGGCGACGCGGACGGGTCCGGCGAGTGACAGTTCGACAGACGACGACTCCAGCCCGCCCCTGAGTCGTCATGCGCCCGTCCGACGCCGTTTCGGGTGGAAGTCGAAACCCGTCGCTGTCGTCCGATTCTCCAACTGAAGGAAAGGGGTTCGACAGGCGACGAATCCGTCGGCGAAACCGCGGTGGCACGTCTGTTGTGCGACCCCACTAAAAGGGGTTTCGGGTCGCGCTCAGTCCGTGCGGAACGCCCGGTCGCCGGCGTCGCCCAGTCCCGGGACGATGAACCCCTCCTCGTTGAGTTCCTCGTCCATGGCCACCGTCAGGAGGTCCACGTCGGGGAACGACTCGGAGATGCGGACGATGCCCGGCGGGGCCGACACCGCCGAGAGGACGATGAGTTGCTCCGGGTCCGGCGCGCCCTCGGTGATGTGTTCGAGGACGGCGGCCATCGTCGACCCCGTCGCCAGCATCGGGTCGGCGATGATGACGGTGTCCTCCGGGCGAATCTCGGGCAGTTTCACGTAGTCAACCGAGATCGGGAACTCGCCGTCCTCGTTCATCCCCGCGGACTCGTCGCGACTCGCGGAGATGACTCCCTGCCGGGCGCGGGGGAACGCCTTCAGTAGACCCTCCACGAACGGCGTCGCCGCCCGGAGGACGTTGACGATGACCACGTCGTCCAGTCCCTTCACGCGTTCGCCCATCGTCGTCGTCAGCGGGGTCTGAATCTCGGTGTACTCCGTCTCCATCCGGCCGTCGATGATCTCGTAGCCGCAGATGCGGCCCAGTCGGACCAGTCCCTTCCGGAACTCGACCTGTTCGGTCTCCACGTCGCGGAGTCGGGAGAGTTCGTCCTTCGCCAAGGCGTGCGTGACGACGGACGCGTCGCCGCGCTCTTCGATGGTCATACGCGGGGACTCGGCACGCGCCGATTAAACTGTGACGACATCCGGGTCGGCCGGTAGCGCGACGGTGCCCCGGTCAGGCCGGTTCCGCCCCGGCCGTCGAGTCAGTGACCGCCTCCCCGCGGCGGCGGTTCTCCAGTACGAGCGCGGCGAACAGGACGAGACCGACGGCCCGCAGGCCGATGTCCACGACCAGCGTCACCTCGCCGCCGCCACCGGCGCCCACCAGTCCGAGGAGGTCGTACGTGGCCGAGACGGCCAGTCCGGGCGCCATCAGCAGGAGCGAACTCACAGCGAAGGCGACCCGCTGGCCGCGGCTGACGGGGGCCTCGACGTAGCCGATGACCGTCGCGGCGAGGGCGACGACGCCGAGGAACACGCCCACGACGGGAATCACCACCTCGAAGACGGCGAACCCGAGGTCGGCGAAGTCCGCCAACTGGACGACGCGGTACTGTTCGCCGAGCGGGAGTTCGTCGGCGTTGGCCTTCCGTCGCAGGAGGACGATGCCGGGCGAGAGGATGAACGCGAACGGGACGATGGCCTTGTTCAGCGACAGCGAGAACGCCTCGATGCCCGTCTGGAAGGCGTCCGACTTCGCCACTCCGGAGGCCGCGTAGGCCGCGACCGCGACGGGTGGCGTGATGTCCGCGATGACGCCGAAGTAGAGGATGAACAGGTGGGCGGCCAGTTCCGGGACGCCGAACCCGACCAGCGCCGGCGCGAGCAGAGAGACGAGGATGATGTACGTGACGGTGGTCGGCATCCCCATCCCGAGGATGATGGAGGCGACGGCCGTCACCAGCAACAGCAACACGAGCGACCCGCCGGCGACGGCCCGGATGAGCGCCACCAGATTCGGGCCGAGGCCGGAGACGCTGATGACGCCCGGGATGATGCCCGCCGCGGCGACGGCGATGACCACCGGAACGGCCGTCCGCGCGCCGCTCTCCATGGACTTCCCGAGGAACACGGTGAGTCGGTAGAGGCCGTTCTGCGCCCACTCGGACCGGCCGATGGCGTCGGCCGTCGTCTCGGCGGCGTCGCCCACGGCGTCGTCGAACGAGAGGACGGGCGCGTCCAGATACGGCCGCGTGGCCAGCGTGAGGACGCCGGCCACGATGGCCATCCCGCCGAGGCCGCCGACGGTGGCCGCGAACGCCGCCTGCGGGGACTGGCCGCCGGTGCCGGCACCCAGCAACGCCCCGAGGAACCCGACGCCCGCGAGCAGTTGCGCGACGAAGTTGGCGACGAACAGCGCGGCGAAGATGGCGGCGAGTCGCCCCCGCGTCTCGTCGCTGTATGCCGCTACGAGCGCGACCAGCGCGCCGATGGCGATGAGCGTGAACCACGCCGACCGGGCGACCGAGAGGCGCTCGACGATGAGGTAGAACAGCAGGAGGCCGATGGGCAGGAGGTAGAACCACCCGCTCTTGAGGTGTTGCCGGATGTCGACCAGTTCCGATGGGTCGAGGCCACCGATGTGTTCCTTGGTCGCCTCGAAGTGGACCATCACCCAGACGCCGAAGAAGAAGACGATGGCCGGGATGGTCGCGGCGATGATGACGTCGCGGAACGGCGTCACGGTGTACTGGACGATGAGGAACGCCGCGGCGCCCATCACCGGCGGGAGAATCTGTCCGCCCGAGGACGCGGAGGCCTCGACGCCGCCGGCGAACTCCGGCCGGTAACCCGACCGCTTCATCAGCGGAATCGTGAACGCGCCGGTGGTGACGGTGTTGGCGATAGAGGACCCGGAGATGGTGCCCATGAACCCGCTGGCGAGGATGGACGCCTTCGCTGGCCCGCCCCGGCGGGTGCCGGTCGCGCCGTACGCGAGGTCGATGAACCACTGGCCCGCCCCGGACATCTCCAAGAACGCGCCGAAGAGGATGAAGATGTAGATGAACTGCACGGAGACGGTAACCGGGATGCCGAACACGCCGTTCTCCGTGTTGTACCAGAGGTTCTGGACGATGGAGTCCCACGCCAGCGGCGGAATCGAGAGGACGCCGACGTAGGCCGCGTCCTGCGGGATGAGGAAGCCGAATCGGGCGTAGACGACGAACGCGGCGACGATGACCATCAGGTAGAGGCTGATGGCACGCCGGGTGGCTTCGAGCACCAGCAAGACGCCGACCACGCCCAGCACGAACGCGTAGGAGGTGTCCGCGAGCGGTCCGAGCAGTCCGGCGAGCGGTTCGAGGAAGGTGAACACCTCCTGTATCGGCCGCCCGGACTCCAACCCGAGCGCGCGCATCCGCTGAATCTCGCTGAAGTCGGTGATGAAGTACGCCGCCGCCAGCACCGAGACGCCCATCAACACCACGTCGAACGGCGTCACGCGTTCGAACTCCGGGTCGACGAACAGCCACGCCAGCGCCCCGCCGACGGCGCGAACCGCGCGGGTCCCGGGGTGGTCGGCCCCGAGTCGGTCGTCGAGCCACGCCGCCAGCGCCACGCACCGGCGCGAAACCGGCCCGTCGCCCGTCGTCGTCGGGTACAGCAGGAAGGCGAGCACCAACCCGAACGCGACGTGGACGGCGTTAATCTGGAGGAGTTGGAGCGCCGCGAACTGAACCGTGCCGAGACCCGGCAGGTCGATGGAGAGGACGAACCCCTTCGCCGCCAGCCACATCTGGAACAGCGAGAAGGAGATGCCGACGACGGCGACGGCCACCGCCGCGGCACCCTCTAGGGACCGCTTGCGCTCTATCTCCTGTAGCACCTCGTCTACCTCTTCGTCGGTGACGGTGCCGGTCTCGGCCGAGTCGTCGGGTGGTGTCGTGGTCATGTGTCGAGTGAATCTGTGGCGACGGCGAGCGGCGAGCGCCGTTCGAGGTGGAGGGTGACCGAGCGTTCGTCCGTGAGGGCGACGAGGTCGTAGGTTTCGTCGCCGACGTGGAGTCGATGGCCCGCCACGTCACCGGGTGCGACGGTGACGCGGGCGTACGACCCCGGTGGGTCGTAGACGAACGTCCCGTTCTCCCGCGTGACGTTCGCGTCGCTGGGCAGGCCCCAACCGTAGGACTCGAACTCCATCCGAGTCATCACGAGTCGGTCGCCCCGGACGGTGTAGCCGTCGTAGACGCGGGTCTTCTCGACGCTGTGGGTGTACGAGAGCGCCACCGTCGTCCCGTTCTCGACGGGGGCCGTCAGGTACGGCTCTCCGGTCTCGGCGTCCTCGACGACGAGGACACGCTGGGTCGGGACCGCCGAGGCCGTCCCGAGGGCGAGCACTGCGACGAACGCGAGTGCGAGAGCGACGCGCCGATTCATACCGGCGGTCCGGAGCGAACGTGGTTGTCGGACGGTGCGGACACCACGGGTCGGGTCAGGCGTCGAAGTACGCCGCCGCCCCGGGGTGGAGTTCGATGGACATGCCGTCCTGGGCCGACTCCTTGCTGATGAAGTCCGTCTTGATGGTGAGTTGGTCGACGTTGTCGAAGATGGCCGCCGTCACCGTCTCCACCGTCGATTCGGACAGTTCCCTGCGGGTCGCAATCATCGCCTGCACGGCGACCGTCTGGACGTCGTTCTCGACGCCGGTGTAGGTGCCGCCCGGGATGGTGTCGTCGGAGAACCAGGACGCCGCCTCCTTGACGGCCTCGCGGTTCTGGCCGCGGATGGGGACGATGACCAGGTCGTTCGTGTTCGCGAGGTCCTCGATGGCGCCGACGGGCCACCCGCCGACGACGAACGCCGCGTCGATGTCGCCGTTCCGCAACTGGTCGGCCGCCTGCGAGAAGGAGGCGTTCTGTTCGGTGAAGTTCGAGATGCCGACGGCCTCCAGAATCTGGAGGGCGTTGACCTGCGTCCCCGACCCGAGGTCGCCGGTGTTGATTGTCGCTCCCGAGAGGTCCGACAGTTGCGTGATGCCGGTGTTCGCCAGCGTCACCACAGTGATGGTCTCGGGGTACAGCGTCGCGACGCCCATCAGGTTGTCCACGGCGTTGCCCTGGAACGCGTCGATGCCGGTCCCGTTCTTCGCGAAGGAGGCGATGTCGTTCTGGATGAGCGCGAAGTCGGCGTCCCCGCTGGCGAGGTTCCCGACGTTCTCGACGCTCGCGCCCGTCGACTGGACGTTCAGCGTGAACTCCGTGTTCTCCTCGACGATGGTCTTGAACTCGTTCGAGAGCGGGAAGTACGTCCCCCCGGTCCCGCCGGCGTGCCACGACAGGCGCGTCTCCGTCGAGCCACCGTCGCCGCCGTCGCCGGTGGTCTCGGTGCCGCCGTCACCGCCGTCACCTGTCGCCGTCGTCTCCGTCTCGGCCCCGCCGTCGCCGCCGTCACCGCCGTCGCCGCCGTCGCCGCCACAGCCTGCGAGGGCGACGACGCCTGCCAGTCCGGCGGCCCGAACGAACCGCCGTCGCGTAGATTCCCGTATGGGTTCTCGTGACATACACCGAGAAAGTACCCCCGGCTACGCACTAAGCTATGCACAGGTTACAGCGACTCTAGGCGCGAATCGACCGGGTTTCTCGGAGTTCGGACCGGTACCGTCGAACCGAGCGACGACACCCGACTCTCCGTCGCGTTAGGCGGGCCTTTCCACGCCCAGTTCGTCGAGGAGCGTCCGGGCAGCCTCGGCCGAGGACGGCGGGCCGCGGGCAGTTATCAGGTCGCCGTCGACGGTGACGCTCGTGTCGTCGTCGAGTTCGGCGTCCCAGTTCGCGCCGACCGCTTTCACCTCGTCCTCGACCCAGTAGGGGAGTTTCCGGCCGTCGGGCATCAGGTCGTCCTCGTCGACGATTCCCTCTTCCCACGCGTTCGGGAACCCAGTGACCGACCGGCCGGCGGCGAGGAACCCGCCGTCGCTGTCGCGGGTGAAGGCGAGGATACCGACGGCGTGACAGACGACGAGGGCCTTCCCGTCGTCGCTCTCGACGGCGTCGCGCAGGAGTCGGCGCGCGTGCTTGTCCTGATTGACGTCCCACTCCGTGCCGTGGCCGCCGGGGAAGACGACGGCGTCGAAGTCGGCGGCGTCGACCCGCGCGATGGGCGTCGGGTCGTTGAGTCGCTCGTCGTTCTCGTGGACGTCCATGATGTGTTCGGCCGCCTCCTCGCCTATCTCGTCGGGGTCGACCGAGCGCTCGTCGATGACGGGTTTGTCGCCCGTCGGCGTGGCGACGGTGACGTCGACGCCCGCGTCGGACAGGGTCGTCAGCGGTTCGATACACTCCTCGCCCCAGTAGCCGTGCTCGCTGACTACGAACAGTGTGGATGGCATCGCCAGTGCCTATGCGGGCGACCCTGATAAGTGGCCGCCGGCCACCGGGGCGGAAACGCTTAACACGTCAGAGGCACAAGACGATGCAAGCACGGTATCAGGCCGTCTTCCCACGAATTCGTTTTACAATGGCAGACATCGAAGAGAGCGTCTCCGGATTCAAGACACAGGGTGGTTGGGTCGACGTGGTCGAACACGGCGAGCGCATCACGCAGGCGCTCAAAGACCTCGTGGCCGACGACGACGTGACGGCGGACATCGACGCCGACGCGTTGAGCGACTTCGACGAGTGGCGGCCGAAGAGCCACGAACGGCTCGACGAGGACGTCAACGAGAAGACCGCAGAACAGGCCAGCGTCGACGAGGGCCGAGGAGAGCAGGCGGGGAAAGAGCCCGACGAGGACCTCCAGACCGCCGGCGAGAAGTTGAGCGAGTCCTACGAGAACTTGGACGAACCCGACGAGGCGATAGACAAGTGGAGCGAGTCCGTCGACTACGTCGCCCGCGCCGCCGACTCCGCCGGCCGGAAGGCCCTCCGGAAGGTCGAGGACACGGTCTACCGCAACGTGATGACCCAGATTGCACCGTACTACTTCGACAACGAACTCGTCAGCGCGAACCTCCGGCGCATCGGCGGCGAGGCCCGCCCGGAGTACGTCTTCGAGGTCAACGTCAACGACGACGACCTGAAGATGCGCGTCTCCAACCGACTGGCCGACTACGACCAGTCCGTCGACCGCTGGCACGTCGACACCGAGAAGGTGACCGAGGCAGTCGAGGCCGCCGAAGGCGTCGACGCGGTCGAACCGGGCGAGGAGACGGACGCGAAGACGAACTGAGCGCAGTCTCGTCTGTGCGCCGCCGTCTTCCAGCATCGCCGACGCCAAAACGAACTAAGGCGGTCTCCGTGTCGCCCACGCCGGTTTTGCGTCCGTGTAGTGGTCGAACGGCGACGCTCGAACGGTCGCCAACTCACGCCGCGGCATCGGTTGACGATGGAAAGAGAGCACCCGCGTCACTCTCCGTGTGAAAAGTTGCCATACCCCTTCGTTTCGAGTGGAGATAGGCGGCGACGCGAGCGGTACTCTCATTGCGGGGAAGGGCAAACGCCGGTGTAGATGGTAGCGACGAGTGTGCTGGCGACGCTGGTGGTCGCGGCAGCGGCGAGTCTGTTCATGGCGTGGGCCATCGGGGCCGGGTCGTCCGGGTCGACGCCGTTCGCCCCGGCCGTGGGAGCGAACGCGATTTCTGTGATGCGGGCCGGGTTCTTCGTCGGCCTGCTGGGGTTGGCCGGGGCGGTGTTGCAGGGCGCGAACGTCACCGAGACGGTCGGGGGCGGCCTCGTCCTCTTCCCCGAGGGCGGCGGCCTCTCGGCCGTCGCCGCCATCGTCGCGTTGGTCACCGCCGCCATCCTCGTCGCTATCGGCATCTTCACCGGCTACCCCATCGCGACGGCCTTCACCGTCACCGGGGCCGTCGTCGGCGTCGGACTGGCGATGGGCGGCGAACCCGCGACGGCGAAGTACGTCGAAATCGTCTCGCTGTGGGTCGCCGTGCCGTTCGTCGGCGGCGGTATCGCCTTCTCGACGGCGTGGCTCCTGCGCCACGAGTCGGTTCCGGAACCGCTGATGGTCCCGGCCCTCGGCGGCCTCGTCGCCGCGCTGCTGGCGAACGTCCGGTTCGTTCTGCTGGCACCGGGTTCCGCGCAGGCGTCGGTGGCCGAGGCGGTGGCCGCCGCGCTCGGAACGCCGCCGCTCCCGACGGTGGCGGCCGTCACGCTCCTCGTCGCCGCTATCGGCGGGGGCCTCCTCTACCGCGACATGAGGGCCGACCCGGCGGCCGGGCAGCGCCACTTCCTGTTGGTACTCGGTGGCCTCGTCGCGTTCTCCGCCGGCGGGAGTCAGGTCGGACTGGCGCTCGGACCGTTGCTCCCCCTGCTGGGCGAGGGGCCGACGGCGGCCATCCCGATTACGGGCGTCCTCCTGTTCGGCGGGGTCGGCCTCCTCGTCGGGTCGTGGACCGGTGCTCCGCGGATGATAAAGGCACTCTCGCAGGACTACTCCTCGCTCGGGCCGCGCCGCTCTATCGCGGCGCTCATCCCGAGTTTCGTCATCGCCCAGACCGCCGTCTTCTTCGGCATCCCCGTCTCGTTCAACGAGATAATCGTCTCGGCCATCGTCGGGTCGGGCGCGGCCGCCGGCGGCGGCGAGGTGAGTCGCGAGAAGATGGCCAAGACGGTGCTGGCGTGGGTCGGGTCGCTCGTGTTGGCGTTCGGAGTGAGTTACGGGGCGTTCATGGCGTTCACGGCGCTCCTGTGAGCGTCACTCGGGTTGGGCTTCCTCGGCGTCGGACTCGGCGTCGGCGGCCTCCTCGTCCTCTCGGTCGAGGCGGACCACGCGGGCTTTCATGATGCGCGTGTTCTCGACCTGTTCGACGCGAATCTCGACGCCGTCGTAGGTGATGGTCTCACCTTCCTCGACGAGGCGACCGGCGCGGTTGAAGATGAACCCGGCGATGGTCTCGAACTCCTCGCCCTCCGGCAAGTCGAGTTCCAACGCCTCGTTGACCTCCTCGATGTTGACCTCGCCTTTGACCGTGACCGTGTCGTCGTCGACGTACTCGATTGGCTCTTCCTCCTCGCCTTCGAGAATCTCGCCGACGATTTCCTCGGTGAGGTCCTCCATCGTCACCAGTCCCTCCGTGGTCCCGAACTCGTCGATGACGATGACCATGTGCATGCGCTCTTTGCGCATCTCCGTCAGCAGGTCGTCGACGTTCTTCGACTCGGGGACGTGCAGCGTCGGTTCGATGAGGTCCTCCAGGACGATGTCCTCGGGGATGGCCTCCCCGTAGTTCAGGTCACGGACCAAATCGCGGATGTGGACGACGCCGATGACGTTGTCCAGACTCCCCTCGTAGACGGGCAGGCGGGCGTGGCCGCTCTGGATACAGGTCTCTAAGGCTTCGCGCACCGAGTCCTCCTTGGCGACGGCGGTCATGTCGAGTCGAGGGGTCATGACCTCCTTGGCGATGGTGTCGTTGAACCGGAGGGTCCGCTGGAGCATCTCGCGTTCCTCCTCGTCCAAGACGCCCTCGCGTTCGCCCGTCTCGATGATGTCCTGAATCTCCTCGCGGGTGACGTAGGACGTCTCGATGGCCGAGCGGCCCCCGGTTATCTTGTTGACCACCCGCGTCAGGTAGTCGAACAGGAGTATGAGCGGGAGCAGGAACTTCTCGGCGGCCTTCAGCGGTCGCGCGATGGTCAGCGCCCACGACTCCGTGTTCTCGACGGCGTAGCTCTTCGGGGCGCTCTCGCCGAACAGCAGGACGATGGCGGTGATACCGAAGGTGGCGACGGCGACGGCCTGTCCCTGCGTGAGGTACATCGCGAGCAACCCCGTGGCGATGGAGGACATCGCGATGTTGACGAGGTTGTTGCCCACGAGGATGGTGACCAGCAGGCGGTGCGGGTCGGACTTGAGGTGTTTGAGCGTCTTCGCGCCCGGGACGCCGTCCTCGACGAGCGCCTCCGTCCGGTGTGCGGGCAGGGAGAACATCGCTATCTCCGAGGAGGAGAAGAACGCCGACAGGACGATGAGCAAGACGATGGTGGCGAGACCACCGAACAACACGGCGCTCTGCGGGATGGGGATGCCCAGCACCTCCACGGCCTGTAGCATCGCTATGGGCGGCTCGAACGTCGCTGGTGGGTCCAAGGCCATCAACGGTCGAAGTTGTAAGTGCCGGGGATTAAGGCTTGTCATGGTCCGACCGCCGAAGCCCTTACCAGCGTCTCGGGCCAACGAGCGTCCGTATGAGCGACCCCGACATCACACTCTACCGGTTGCAGGCGTGTCCGTACTGCGAGCGCGTCGTGCGGAAACTCCAAGAACACGGGCTGGAGTACCGCTCGCGGTTCGTCGAACCGATGCACTCGGAGCGAGACGTCGTCAAGCGACTCTCCGGAAAGCGGACCGTCCCGGCCATCGTCGACGAGAACACGGGCGTCACGATGAGCGAGAGCGCGAACATCGTCGAGTACATCGAGCGGACGTACGGCCGCGAACAGGGGGTGGAGGTCTGATGGCGGACCTCGACTTCGACGTCGTCGAACTGGACGAGGCCGACCACCCCGAGGCGGGCGAGCGAGCGCCGGACTTCACCCGGCCGCTGGTCACCGACGAGTTCTGGGAAGACGTCGCCCTCTCGGACCTCTGTGCCGAGAGCGACGCCCCCGTCGTCCTCGTGTTCCACGCGATGGACGGCGCGTTCCCGGCGACGTACGTCTGGAACGAGATTCGCGACCGGGGATGGCACGAGGACGCGACGGTCGTCGGCCTCTCCATCTCGACACCGTACGCACACAAGGACCTGCTCGAAGAGCGGAACATCGAGGGCGACTATCGGCTCTACTCCGACCCCGCCAACGGCGTCGCCGAGCGGTACGGCATCGCCATGGACCTCGATGGAATGGCAGGCCTCGCGGAACCGCGGCCCGCCGTCTTCGTCCTCGACTCTGACCGGACCGTCGAGTACGCGTGGGTCGGCGAGGAGTGGCCCTCCTTCCCCGACTACGACGCGGTCGAGGCCCAGTTGTAACCGTGCCCGAAGACGTATCCGAGGCCGACCTCGAGGCCGCGGCCACGGCCATCCGGGCCGGCGACCTCGTGGTGTACCCGACGGAGACGGTGTACGGACTGGGGGCCGACGCGACCGACGCCCACGCCGTCGAGAGCGTCTTCGCCGCGAAGGGGCGCTCGCGGGACAAACCCGTCTCGCTGGCGGTCCCGGACGTGGACGCCGCTCTCGAGTACACCCGGCCGACCGAGCGCGAGGAGCAGTTCATGCGCGAGTTCCTCCCCGGCCCCGTCACCGTCGTCGTCGAGCGACGCGAGTCGGTGCCGGACGTGTTGACCGCCGGCGCGTCGCGGGTCGGCGTGCGCGTCCCGGACCACCCGGTCGCGCTCGCACTGCTGGCGCGGGTGGCACCGCTGACGGCCACCAGCGCGAACGTCTCGGGCAACCCGAGTGCCCGCACCGTCGCCGAACTGGACGAGATACGGGACCGGGTGGCCGTCGTGCTGGACGCGGGCGAGACGCCCGGGGGACAGGGCTCGACCGTCGTGGACGTGTCGGCGGAGACCATCCACCGCCGGGGCGCCCGCGCCGACGCCGTCGAGGCGTGGCTGGCCGACAACTGACTCACAACAGCGAGCGGAGCGACCGCGTTCTGACGCCGCAGTCCTCCCGGTACTCGCAGGGGCCGCACTTCGCGTCGTTGTCGACCCGGGCGGGCGGCCCGTCGATGCTCTCGGCGGTTCGGAGCGCCCGACGGTAGACGCCGGTTCGGCGTGCCGTCACGTCCACGGCCCGCACGACGCCGTGGGCGGGGTACTCCGCGAACGCTCGCTCGATGGGCCGCTCGCGCGCCCACGAGAGCGCCTTCGCCGCGGCCACCAGTCGCACCGTCTGTGGCTCCCAGACGCCCTGTTCGGGCGGGCGGCCGGCGAAGACCAGCGACGGGACCGCCCCCGCGTCCGTCCGGACGAGTTTGTGCGCGACGCCACGGGCGTCCTTCCCCGAGAGGTAGACGTCGCGGTCGGCGGGGTCGGCGAGTGCGTCCCAGTCGGCGAGACGGTCCCGCGCGTCGCGGAGGCGCTCTCGGACGGTGGTCGGGTCGGCCTCTATGGGCGCGGTCAGCAGGGCGGCGTCCTCCGCGAGAAGTCGGTCGTAATCGAACGCGAGGTCACGTATCGCGCCGATTCCCTCGGGGACGTCCGGCGGGCCGTCTCGCCGTCGGTAGTAGAGCTTTCGGGGGCAGTAGGCCGCGGTTTCCAACTCGCGGAAGGTGTGGTCGGCCATGGCCGTCGCTGGCCCCGTCACCGTTCAAAAACGTTCGCCGGGTCACATGGAGACGTCGGCGTCCGAATCCAGCGAGTCGATGTCCTCGGTGGCCTCGTCGAGGCCGCTCTCGCGGACGGCGGCGGTCAACTGCGTCGAGAGGCCGGCCTCCGTGAGGACGTCCTCGAACTCGCTCTGGAAGCGGTGGCTCACCCGGCGCGCGGCGGCTTGCGCCTCGACCACGCGGCGGTAGTGGGCGGCGGTGTCGGCGTCGACGTCGAACGTCTCGGCCAACTCCTCGGCGGTCGCACCGTCGACGGTCCGACGGCGGAACGCCGCCAAGTCGAACTCGGCGTCGGCGTCGTCCCCTTCGCGGAGTAGATGCAGGTCGAGGCGGGCCGTCAGCACCGACGACTCGTCGACCCCGAGGTCGGATGCGATAGCGTCGTCCTCGCGGCCCTCGTAGAAGCCCCGGACGACCGTCACGAGAGCGTCCTCGTCGAGGCCCGTGCGGAACTCGTAGCGGTCGCGCATCCGGGCGACCACGTCGGCGAGTCGCTCGTCGACCGTCGACTCGTCGACGTCGGTCAGTGACCCCCGGGACGCCTCCTGTGACTCCGTCACCGTCCCCTCCCCGGAGACGTCCATGAAGATGTCCCGGAGTTCCTCGGTCTTTTCGTCCATCGGACCGGAACCTTCCACTCCGGAGGTATATAGTTGTTTGGTGGGCGACGAATTTCTGCTAGAAACTTTCAACCGTTTATACGTTCTCGGGGACGGCACCGGTTCGTGGTAAGCTTCAAGTGAGCGCGTACCACGTGGTACAGTATGTCACTCGCGTTGCAGACGACCACGCGGCCGACGTTCTGGCGCATCGGTCCCGTGGGGAAGGTGCTCTTTTACTACCTCGCCGCGCTTGCCATCCTCGTGTTCCTGTACGGCGTCTACGGGCGCGTGGCGCGGTACGCGCGGGCGAGCGAGGACCCGTTCGACCGACTCGACGGCCTGCCCGACCGGGTCATCACCGCGGCCCGGTTGGCCCTCTCCAACCGGAAGCAACTCGACCGCGACACCGTGGCCGGCGTGATGCACGCGTTCGTCGTCTGGGGCTTTCTCACGCTGCTCATCGGGACGACGATTCTGGGCATCGACATGGACCTCTACCGGCCGCTGACCGGCGAGTCCTTCTTCGTCGGCCGGTTCTACCTCTCGTACTCGTTCGTGATGGACGCGATGGGCTTGCTGTTCGTCGTCGGCGTCGGCGTCGCTCTGTGGCGACGGTACGGCCGGCGGATGGACCGACTCCACGACCGGCACACCTCCCGCGAGGACGACCTGTTTCTGGGGGCACTATTCGTGCTGGGCGTCGGCGGCTACCTCACCGAGGGAGTCCGGATTCTGGGCACGTCGACGGTCCGTGACGTCTCCTTCGAGACGGTGAGTTTCGTCGGGTGGTTCGTCAGGGACGTCCTCCTCCTCGCAGGCGTGACCCCCGAGATGGCTGCCGGGGCCTACCCGTTGGTCTGGTGGAGTCACTCACTGGTGGCGCTGTGGTTCGTCGCGTGGATTCCCTACGCCAAGCCGTTCCACATGCTCTCGTCGTTCGGGAACCTCGTGGCCCGCGACGAGAAGGCCGGCGTCCGCCTGCCGGGCGTCCCCGAGGACGCCGCCCCCGAAGACATCGGCCCCAGCGAGATAGACGACTTCTCGTGGAAGCAGTTGCTGGACCACGACGCCTGCACGAAGTGCGGCCGGTGTTCGTCGGTCTGTCCCGCGAAGGAGGCGGGACGGCCGCTGGACCCCCGAAACGTGATTCTGGACCTGAAACGGTACCGCGAGGACCGGGACGCCGGCGGCGAGGACGTCCCCATCGTCGCCGACGGGGGTACAAGCGTCATCGACGCCCGCACGATGGAGTCCTGTATGTCCTGCATGGCCTGCATGGACGCCTGTCCGGTGGACATCGAACACGTCACGCAGTTCACGGAGATGAACCGACGGCTCACCGAGTCGGGCGAGATGGACGAACACGTGCAGGACGCGATGATGAACGTGTTCCAGCACGGCAACACGTTTGGCGACCCCGAACGCAAGCGCCCGGACTGGACCGACGACCTGGACTTCGAGGTGCCCGACGCCCGCGACCAGCCCGTGGAGTACCTCTGGTACGTCGGGGACTACCCGAGTTACGACGAGCGCAACCAGGCGGTCGCGAAGGCCCTCGCGCGGGTGTTCGAGGCCGCCGGCGTGGACTACGGCATCCTCTACGAGGCCGAACAGACCGACGGCAACGACGTGCGCCGGGTCGGCGAGGAGGGCCTCTACGAGATGCTCGTCGAGGACAACGCCGCCGCCGTCGCGGACTGCGAGTTCGAGTCCATCGTCACGACCGACCCCCACTCCTACAACACGTTCGTGAACGAGTACCCCGAGTTCGACGCCTGCGAGTGGGAGAGCGAGGACGTGTTCCACTACACGCAGGTCGTCGCCGACCTCGCCGAGTCGGGCGCGCTGGGCCTCCGGGGCGACGAACTGGACTACACGGTCACCTACCACGACCCCTGCCACCTCGGGCGGTACAACGACGTGTTCGAGGCCCCCCGTGACCTCGTGGACGCGACCGGGTGTGACCGCCACGAGATGCCGCGCAACCGCGCCGATTCCTTCTGCTGTGGCGGTGGCGGCGGCGGCCTCTGGATGGACTTCGAGGAGGAGACCAAACCCAGCGAGGAGCGCCTGCGCGAGGCGCTGGAGGACACCGACGCCGGGGAGAGCGTCGAGAAGTTCGTCGTCGCCTGCCCGATGTGCATGACGATGTACGAGGACGGCCGCAAGACCGGCGGCTACGAGGACGACATCGAAATCGTCGGCATCACCGAACTGCTGGCCGAGGCGGTCGACGCCGAGTAATCAGACCGTCGCGGACCGGTCGGCGAGCGTCTCGTGGTCGGCCGGAACCGCCGACACCGACGACGGCTGAGCGAGCGAACCCTTACCTCGCTCGCGCGCGACCGACCGATATGGACGTAGCGTTGCTCACCGTCGGCGACGAGTTGCTGGCCGGCGACACCGAGAACACGAACGCGACGTGGTTGGCCCGGCAGTTGACCGACGCGGGCGCGACGGTCACGCGGATTCTCACGGTTCCCGACGACGAGGCGGTCATCGCCGACGCCGTCGCCCGGTACCAGGCGGCCTTCGACGCCGTCCTCGTGACCGGCGGCATCGGCGGGACACCGGACGACGTGACGAAGGCCGCCGTCGCGCGGGCGTTCGACCGCGAGATGGTCGTCCCCGAGGAGGTCCGCGCCCACCTCGAAGCGAAGGCCGAGCGGTTCGCCGAGGCCAACCCCGAGATGGTCGATCGGTACGACATGGACCTCGACTTGGACGCGTGGGCGGGCGTCCCGGAGGGCGCTCGACCGCTGTTGACCGACGAGAGCTTCGCCGCCGGGTGTGTCGTCGACGGCGTCTACGTCATGCCGGGCATCCCGGAGGAACTGAAGGCGATGTTCGCCACCGTCGCCGAGGAGTTCGGCGGCGACCGGACCACCGAGACCATCCACACGCCCGCGCCGGAGGGCGCCGTCGTGAGCACCATCACGACGGCCCGCGAGCAGTTCGGCGTCGCCGTCGGCAGTTACCCCCGGAAGGCCGACACGCCGGGACGGGTGAAGGTGACCGGCGACGACCCCGAGAGCGTCAGGGAAGCGGCGTCGTGGCTCCGCGAGCGCATCGAGACGGTCGACTAGAGCAGTTCCAGCACGCCCATCGACGCCGCCATCAGGAGGAGTTCGAACGAGAGGGTGCCGAGCGCCGACAGCGGGACGAAACGCTTGGTCTCCATCCCCGCGACGCCGGCCGGCACCGTCAGCATCCCCCGGGTGAACAGGAGCGTGTTGCTGAGCGGCACCGCCAGCAGGCCGAAGCGGTCGAACATGTGGCCGAAGCGGTCCATCCGGCCCTCGCTGACCCGGAACCACGGCCGGTCGAGGAGCCACTCGCGGCCCCCGCGCTTCGCCAGCAGGAACAGCGCCGTCTGGCCCGCCGTCGCGCCGAGGACGGCCACCACGAGGATGGCCGCGACAGTCGGCACGTCGTACCCGCCCCCGGTCTGTGCGAGGACGGCGACGGCCGCCGGGACGAGCGCCTCGCTGGGCGCGAAGTAGAGCAGCATCGCCCCTTCGAGGACGAAGACGAACAGGAGCGCCACGAGTCCGTACCGCTCCAGTAGCCGCTCGGCGTAGGCCGTATCGCCGAAGACGTACAGCGCGATGCCGACGACGCCGAGAGCGGCGAACAGGCCGGCGACGACCAACAGGCCGTAGTCCTCGGCGAACGTTCGGACCGGGCCGCGGACGTCGGTGGCGTCGGTTGCCATCTATCCGACCAACCGGCCAACGCGAACATAGGTTTTCTGCATACAGACGTAGCGATGAGAGCGGTGCGCACACCGAGTCGCGGCCGCGACACGACGGCTGAGGACGACGCGAGGTTTTTTCTCGTCGGCGTCGAATGAGCCGACAGATGGAACTCGAATCGGTGCCGGGCGTGGGGGCGAAGACGGCCACGGCGCTGCGGGAACTGGACGACCCCGAACGGGCGCTCCGGGAGGGCGACGTCGCCACGCTCTCGCGAGCGCCGGGCGTCAGCGAGGGGCGGGCGGCCCGCATCGCACGGGGCGCCATCCGGGCCGACCACGACGACCCCGGGGGGTTCGCGGCGACGCCGCGGGCCAGAGAGATTTTCCGCGACGCGCTGGGCCTCCTCCAGTCCCGGACGGTCACCGACTACGCCGCGAAGCGACTGGAGACGCTGTACCCCAGCGGCGTCCGCTCGCGCATCGAGGAGGTCCGCGAGTTCAGCGAACGCGCGATGGCACGGGACCCCGACCCCGCGGTCCGGGAGGCGCTCGCCGGGGTCGAACCGCTCGCCGAACCCGGCGACGTGCGGGTCCGGGACCGCTGTCTGGCGACCAGCGACGCCGAACGGTACGCCGCCGCACAGGAGGCCATCCCCGAGGTGAGCGTCGAAGTCGTCGACGACGCCCGGCAACTCGCCGAACTCGCCCGCTCGTACTCGACGGTGGTGGCGCTGGACGAGGCTTTCGCCGGCGTCGACGTGGAGGGCGACGTCCGCGTCGAACCGGACGCGCTGGACGAACCCGCCGCCGTCGTCCCCGAGCGAGTCCTCACCTTCTTCGCGCGGAACCGCGACCGGGTGGCGGCCGCCGCCGAGGTCCACCGCGCCGCCGGTCTCGACGCCCCCTGTGACCTCGGCGCGCTGGCCGACGCCCTCGACGGCCTCGACGAGGACGGGAGCGTCCGCGGCGACGACGAACTCGACCGACTGGCGACGGCCGTCGACGACTTGGACGCCGCCGTCTCGACGGCCGAGAGCGTCGCCAACGACCACCTGCGGGAGGCCATCGAGGAACGGGACGTGACCATCGAGGGGACCGACCTCCTGTCGCTGGTCGAACGGGGCGCTGGCGTCGACTCCCTGCTGGACCGCGAACTGGCCGACGAGTACGCCGCCGCCGTCGAGCGAGCGCGGGACCACCTCGTCGACGCCCTCCAGTTGCGAGACACCGAGGCGATGGCCCGCCGGGCGTTCCCGGACGAACCCACGTATCCGGTCGAACGGCAGGAGGACGTCGTGAGTCGCCTCCGCGAAGAACTGACCGCCGCGCGGGACCGCCGGGCGACCCGGCGGAAACGCGAGTTGGCCGACGACCTCGCGGACGTGCGGGCCGACGCCGAGCAGTTGGTCGCGAACGCGCTGGAACTCGACGTGGAACTCGCCGTCGCCCGCTTCGCCGCCGACTTCGAGTGTACGATGCCCGAGGTCACCGAGGACGGCGGGTTCGACATCGAGGGTGGACGCTCGCCGCTGCTCGACGTCCCCTTCGAGGAGGTGGAACCCGTCGACTACGGCGTCGACAGCGTCACCGTCCTGTCGGGCGTCAACAGCGGGGGGAAGACCTCGACGCTCGATTTGGTGGCGCTGGTGACGACGCTGGCCCACATGGGCCTGCCCGTCCCCGCCGAGTCCGCCCGGGTGGGTCGCGTCGCGGAACTGCACTACCACGCCAAGACGCAGGGCACCTTGGACGCCGGCGCGTTCGAGTCGACGCTCCGGGAGTTCGGCGCACTCGTCACCGACATCACCGCGGACCGGCCGGTGATGGTGCTGGTCGACGAACTCGAATCCATCACGGAACCCGGGGCGGCGGCGACCATCATCGCCGGCATCCTCGAATCGCTGACCGAGCGCGAGGCGACCGGCGTGTTCGTCTCGCACCTCGCCGAGGACGTCCTGGAGGCGTCGGCGGCCGACCTCACCGTCGACGGCATCCAAGCGGAGGGGCTGGTCGACGGGGAGTTGCGGGTGAACCGCTCGCCGGTCAAGGGGAAACTCGCCCGCTCGACGCCAGAACTCATCGTCGAGAAACTGGCCGACGACGACGGCGGCGACGGCTTCTACGCGGACCTGCTGGGGAAGTTCGACTGAGCGGCGGGCGACGACCGCTCACTCCCCGTCGGACTCGACTGGCGCGACGGTCACGGCCGAGTGTTTGTACTCCGGGATGTCCGCCACCGGGTCGAGCGTGTCGCCGACGACGCGGTTGACGAGTGGCTCCGCGTAGTGGAACGTACAGAACACCGTGCCCGTCGGGACGGCGTCGGTCACCGCGGCCGCGACGGTCACCTCGCCGCGGTCGTTCCCCACGCGGACGCGCTGGCCGTCCTCGATACCGCGGGCCGCGGCGTCGTCGGGGTGTATCTGGAGGACGTCGTTCTCTCGCATCCGCAGCAGCGTACGGGAGCGCCGGGTGAGCGCGCCGCTGTTGAAGTGCTGGATGACCCGCCCCGTGGTCAACACGAGTTGGTCCTCGCCAACCTCGTCGGCGGGCGGCACCGGGTCAACGGGCACCAGCGGTGCGCGCTCCGACCCCGTGGCGAACGTCTCGGTGTGGAGGACGCCCGTGCCGGACGCCGCGCCCTCGGGCATGGGCCACCGCTGGAACCCCTCTCCGATGCCTTCGTAGGACATCCCGCCGTAAATCGGCGACACCCGCGTCAGTTCCTCGAAGACGCTTTCGGGGCCGTCGTAGTCGAACTGCGCCGGGTGGTCGGTGAGGCGGCGACCGAGTGCACAGACGACGTCGAGGTCACGGCGGGCCGCACCCGGCGTGTCGGCGTTGGGCCGCATCCGCATGACGCGGCGGTCGGTGTTGGTGACGGTGCCGCCCTTCTCGGCCCACGAACTGCCCGGCAACACGACGTCGGCGTGGGCCGTCGTCTCCGTCTCGAAGAGGTCGACGACGACGCAGAAATCGAGGGCGTCGAACGCCTCGGCCACGGCGTTGGCGTCCGGTTCGGTGACCGCCGGGTTCTCGCCGAAGACGACGGC
Organism: Haloarcula sp. H-hyl6; assembly: GCF_056934455.1. Classification (NCBI taxonomy): domain Archaea; kingdom Methanobacteriati; phylum Methanobacteriota; class Halobacteria; order Halobacteriales; family Haloarculaceae; genus Haloarcula; species Haloarcula sp. H-hyl6. Next base: position 1,777,383 of record NZ_JBRIIK010000001.1, on the reverse strand, counting down.
GGCGCGGACGTCCTCGCCGAACCGCTGGGTGGCGACCGTCTCCGTCAGTCCCGGTTCCGCGGGCGGTTCGACGCCCCACTCGGCGGCGACTCGCTCGCGGGCCGCGTCGTCGGTCACCGACTCGTAGCCGGGGAGGACGCCCGGAAGCGCGCCCACGTCGCCGGCCCCCTGCACGTTGTTCTGGCCGCGGAGCGGGTTCACGCCGGTCCCCGGTTTCCCGACGTTGCCCGTCAGGAGCGCGAGGTTCAGCAGGGCGTGGACGTTGTCGGTCCCGCAGTGGTGCTGGCTCATCCCCATGCCGGTGATGGCGGCGGCGCGGTCCGCGCGGCCGTAGGCGCGGGCGGCCTCGCGGAGCGTCTCGGGGTCGACGCCCGCCTCCCGCGCCGTCGCGTCCACGTCGACGGCCGCGAGGTGGTCGGTCAGTTCCGAGAGCCCGGTCGTCCGCTCGTCGAGGAACTCGTGGTCGAGCAGGTCCTCCTCGAGTAGCACGGCCGCGACGGCGTTCAGCAACTGGATGTCGTACCCCGGTCGCACCGGGAGGTGGACGTCGGCCGCGTCCGTGGTGGCGTTCTCGCGGGGGTCGACGTGAATCAGCGTCGCGCCGTCGCGTATCGCCGGCAGGAGGTACGACCGGAAGATGACCGGGTGCTGTTCGGCGGGGTTCGCCCCGGTCACGAACAGGCAGTCCGTCTCCCGGATGTCCTCGAGCGTGTTCGTCATCGCGCCCGCACCGAACCGCTCGCTCATCGCCGCCACCGTAGAGGAGTGACAGAGGCGCGCGCAGTTGTCGACGCTGTTCGTCCCGAGCATCCGAGCCACCTTCTGGAAGACGTAGTTCTCCTCGTTCGTGCAGTTCGAGGACGCGAAGAAGGCCACCGCGTCGGGACCGTGGGCATCGACGACGTCGCCGATTCTCTCGGCCACCCGGTCGAGCGCCACGTCCCACGGTGCCGTGACGAACGTGCCGCCCTCGCGGACCAGCGGGTCGGTCAGTCGCTCCTCGTGGTCGACCACGTCGAACGCCGCCGCGCCCTTCGGGCAGATTTCGCCCTTCGTGTTCACCGGTCCCGCCGTCCCCGTGGCCTTCCCCTGTCCGTCGTACTCGATGCTACACCCGACGCCACAGAACGGACAGACCGTCGGCGCGGCCGCGAACTGTCGGCCGGAGTTGTTGCTCATACGTCACGACTACTTCGGGGAGTCTCAAAACGATTCGCCACCCCAGATACTGAGGTGGGTTGTCGAGTGCGACGGGGCCGCCAGCGGGCGTACGCGGGCGTCGGTCAGCCCTCGGCCGGTTTCACTTTCACTATCGGTGGCAAATGGTTAAGTGGTCCGGGAAGCTCGGTGAAAGTGATGAGCGACGACCCCGAGGAGGGGATGCTCGGCTGGGACGAGTCCGTGTTCCGGGACGAGCACGTCTTCGAGATAGACTGGCTCCCGGAGACGTTCAAGCACCGGTCGAGTCAGATGGAGACGCTGAAGTACTCGCTCCGGCCCGCCGTCCGCGGGTCGCGGCCGCTGAACGTCATCGCTCGCGGCCCGCCGGGCACCGGCAAGACGACGGCCACCCAGATTCTGTTCGACGAACTGACCGCCCAGACGGACGTGCGAGCGGTCCGGGTCAACTGTCAGGTCGACTCGACGCGCTACGCCGTCTTCTCGCGGCTGTTCGCCGAGATATTCGAGTACGAACCCCCCTCCTCGGGCATCTCCTTCAAGAAGCTGTTCTCACAGATAACCGACAAACTCGTCGAGGAAGACGAGGTGCTGGTGGTGGCGCTGGACGACGTGAACTACCTCTTCTACGAGTCCGAGGCCAGCGACACGCTGTACTCCCTGCTGCGGGCGCACGAGGCTCACTCCGGCGCGAAAATCGGCGTCATCTGCGTCTCCTCGGACCTCGAACTCGACGTCATCGAGGCGCTCGATACGCGGGTGCAGTCGGTGTTCCGGCCCGAGGAGGTGTACTTCAACAAGTACGACCAGACCGAAATCGTCGACATCCTCGACGAACGGGTCGAGCGCGGGTTCAACGAGGGCGTCGTCGGGCCGGCGGTGCTCGACAGGGTCGCCGAACTCACCGAGGAACAGGGCGGGGACCTGCGGGTCGGCATCGACCTCCTGCGCCGGGCCGGGATGAACGCCGAGATGCGGGCCTCCCGGTCGGTCGAACTGGAGGACGTGGAGTCGGCCTACGACAAGTCCAAATACGTCCACCTCTCCCGGCGGTTGCAGGAACTGTCAGACTCCGAGACCCAACTCGTGGAGGTCATCGCCGAACACGACGGCAAGCGCGCCGGCGACATCTACGACGCGTTCAACGACACGAGCGGACTGGGGTACACCCGCTACTCCGAGATTATCAACAAACTCGACCAGTTGGGCATCATCGACGCCGACTACACCGACGTCGAGGGCCGGGGCCGCTCCCGCGAGTTGACGCTCAACTACGACGCCGACGCCGTCTTGGACCGTCTGTGACACGCTGTCTGACATCGTACACGCCGGCGCGGAGAGCGACGCCGAACGGCCTCAGGCGCGGCCGTTCAGCGGGCAGACGAAGTAGTTCGGCGGGCCGAAGCCGGGGTTTCCGAGCGTCACCTCGACGTAGTCGGCGTCTAAGACGTCCGCGTCGTTCGAGAGCGGCGCGTCCGCGTTGAACGCGTCGACGTCCGTCACTTTCGCGCTGTACGTCACCCACTTTCCCCCGTTCCAGTCCCGGTCACCGGGGCCTGACTCGGAGACGAACGGGGACAACTGGTCCGCACTCGCGTCCTCGTTGGCGACGATGGGGCCGTCGCCGTCGTGGAGGAAGTAGAGTTTGTCCTCCGGGTCCGGTCGCTCGTCGAGAACGCGGACCACGGTCGTCCGCCACAGCACGTCGTTGGCGTAGACACGTCCGAACTCTCGTGCGTTACTGCTCCCGGCGGCCGCGGTGCCGGTGGCCCCCACACCCACCGTGGCCATCGCGAGGGCCCCGGTCGCGCGAAGGAGTCGTCGTCGGGTCGATGTTGGCTCGTCCATGGAGTCACGGGAGGCGGGTGCCTCCCGACTGGGACGACGTGCGACGGGTAAAAGGCCGTTTTTCGAAGTTCGGGGCGACTCTGTTCCGCATACGGGTCGAAACCGTATCGACTCTCTCCCAACTCCGGGTCGACTCTCAGTCCAGTTTCTCGAAGGTCTTCTCGGCCCACTGGACGGCGTAGTCGGCACCGTACTCCCGGTAGGCCTCCGTGTCGAGTGCGGCGAAGGGTGCGGGCAGGTTGACGCCGTGTTTGACCGCGCTACAGGCCAGTTCCGCCGCCGCGGCGAACTCGGTCTGACCGCGTGCGATTTCGCCCGCGAGGTCGGAGAGCCGCGGTTCGAGTCGCTCCCCGGCGTCGACCCACGCCTCGTACAGCGCGGGGAAGTCCTCGGCCCAGTCGGTGAACTCGGTGCGGGTCCGCAGACCGAGGTAGGCGTCGTACAGCGCCGCCGCCAGTTGGTAGGTGCCCGCGGGGTCGAGTCGCGGGTCGGTGACGCGTGCGAACTCGGGGTAGCGCTCGCCGAAGAAGCCGAGGAAGTGTTCGGGTTCGTCCAGCCCCACCTCGACGAGCGCCTCGGCCACGAGGAAATCCACGAAGTCCGACGGCGACGTCTCCAGTCGCGGTTTGACGAACACGCAGGGTGGCTCGGTCTGGTGGGTCCACGCGACGCCGCCGTCGCCGGGCATCCCTATCGTGAGGTCTCCCCCGGCGAGGCGGTGGAGTTGGTCGGGTGCGCTCTCGGGGACCCACGACGGGTCGTAGGAGAGCGGGTCGACCGAGTCGGTCACGAGGAGGAGTTCCTCGGCGACGGCCGAGTCCAGCGTCTCGAAGTCCCGCTGGCAGTTCAACACGAGCGCGTCGGGGGCGTACGCGGCCCGGACGTCCGGTAGCTCCCCCGCAAGCGAGCGCTCGGTGAACATCAGGCCGAGAACAGAATCAGGTTGGCGACGATGGCGAGTGACAGCAGTGCCGATACGGCGATGGTCCCGAGGACGAGTTTCGTTGCCGTGCTCATGGCTGAGTCTATCGCAGGCCCCGCATTAAACCTTGAGAAACGGCTATCGGCTTGCCGGACCCAGCGTCGGCATGGACAGACAGCGCGTCTCGACGGGCACCGAGTGGGAACAGCGCGTCGGCTACTCGCGGGCGGTACGCACCGGCGACACCGTCCGCGTCGCCGGGACCATCGCGACGGACGACGACGGCGCGGTGGTCGCGCCCGGCCAGCCCTACGAGCAGACGCGACACGCGCTCGGCATCATCACCGACGCGCTGGGCGACCTCGGGGCGAGCGCCGACGACGTGGTCGCCACCCGGATGTACGTCACCGAGATGGCCCACCAGACGGAGGTGGGCCGCGCCCACGAGGAGGTGTTCGGCGACGTTCGGCCGGCGGCGACGATGGTAGAGGTGTCGGGACTCGCCGCCGAAGGGGCCGTCGTCGAGGTGGAGGCCGAGGCCAGAGTCGATTAGTCGTCGGCCACGCCGACGCCGGACCGGCGGGCCACGTCGCGCCACTTGCCCGTCCAGAAGCGGCCGGTGTTGACCGCCGCCTTCAGGTAGAAGTCGCCGACGAGGGCGACGAAGATTGCGGGCAGACCGAGGCCGAGGCCGGGCGCGACGGTCACGCCGACCACCGGGAGCGTCACGGCGAACGACGCCGGGAGCGCGAGCGCCGCCACGGGGAGACGGAAGCAGTAGCCGCCGAGAACCGTGCCGTAGAGCGGCCAGCGGGTGTCGCCGGCCCCCCGCAGGCTCCCGCGCATCGTCCGCGAGACGGAGAAGCCGGCGACGATGAGACCGAACACACGGACGAACTGCGCGGCCAGCCCCGGGTACTCGGTGCCGAACAGCGAGACGACGGGGCGGGCGAAGACGACGAGGACGGCACCGATGGCCAACTGGACGGCCAGCGCCACCCGGAGGGTCTGCCAGCCGTACTCGGCCGCCGAGGACTCCTCGCCCGACCCGAGGTGCTGACCCACGAGCGTCGACGCCGCCGTCGCGTACCCCCACGCGGGCATCAGCGCCAGCAACATCACCCGGCGGCCGATGGCGTAGGCCGCGAGCGTCGGCGTCCCCAGCACCCCGAGGACGAACAGGAACGGGAACCGCGCGAACGTCTGGAGGAGGCGCATCCCAGACAACGGCAGGGCGACGCGGACGATTTCGGTCAGCAGACCGAGGTCGAACTGCGGGCCCCGAAGTGACAACTGGACGGCGTACCGCCCCGAGACCAGCAAGCCGAAGAAGATGGCCGCCGCCAGCGTGTTGGCGACGGCGGTGCCGATGGCCGCCCCGGCGATGTCCAGTCGCGGGAATGGCCCGAGTCCGAAGATGAGGACGGCGTTGAGGACGACGTTGGTCGGAAGCGTCAGGAGGCGGACGTACATCGGCGTGCGGGTGTCCGCACTGCCGGCCAGCGCCCGCGAGGCGACCATGCTCCAGAAACGCGGGGCCATCGACAGCATCACGATGGAGAGGTACGTCGCACCGAAGTCGACCGTCGCCGCGTCGTCGGCGAGGACGCCGACCAGTACGTCGGGGTAGAGCCACGAGACGGCCGTCAGCGGCGCCGACAGCAGGAGGGCTATCCACAGCGACTGCTTGACCGCGAGGTTCGCACGGGCCGACTGGTCGTTCCCCTGCAACCGGGAGACGACGCTGATAGTGCCCGAGGACACCGCCAGCGAGAGGCCGAAACCGACGAAGTAGTACTGAAAGCCCAGTTCGAGGCCGGCGATGGCGGCGTCGCCGAGTGCGATACCGACCATCAGGAAGTCCGCGAGGCGCAGGAGGATGCGGAGGCCGCCGGTGACCATCACCGGCGCGGCGAGGTCGGTGGCCTCGGTGGCCTTCTGGCGGTCGACTAGTCCGGCGCGGGCGAGCAGGGCCGGGACGCCCTGTACGAGTCGACGGAGGAGACGGCGGACCATCGACCGGGAGTGAGAGCGGCAGACTCCTGTCAGTTTCGACCGCTCGCGGTCAGGGAACCAACTGCTCGCCGTCCTCGTCGTAGATAGTGATAGCCTCGACGGGGCAGGCCCGGGCCGCGAACTTCGCGTCGAACTCCGCGTCCTCGGGTATCTCGCGCACGAACAGGTCCTCGGACTCCTCCTCGCTGTCGGCCAGCACCGCCTTGCCGGCGTCCTCGTCTCGCTCGAAGGCGTCCCACTCCGCGACACACTGGAACATACCGATACAGGTGTCACGGTCGTATTCGACGTACATACGTCGGCGTTGGCCCGTGACGGGCAAAGGCGTTCCCCTCACGGCGGGCAGGTGATGACGACAGTTTAAATCGGGGCGGGACCCAACGGGGGCACAATGGACGTTGCGGACCTGCCGGGAGTCCCCGACTGGCTACCCGACCACCTGCGCGAGGACGGCATCGAGGAACTGTACCCGCCACAGGCCGAGGCCGTCGAGGCGGGGGTCACCGAGGGGCAGAACCTCGTCGCGGCCATCCCCACCGCCAGCGGCAAGACCCTCGTGGCGGAGTTGGCGATGCTGTCGGCCGTCGCTCGCGGGGGCAAAGCCCTCTACATCGTCCCCCTGCGAGCCCTCGCCAGCGAGAAGCAGGCCGAGTTCGAGCAGTTCGAGCAGTACGGCCTCGACGTGGGCGTCTCGACGGGCAACTACGAGTCCGACGGCGGGTGGCTCGGCGACAAGGACATCGTCGTCGCCACCAGCGAGAAGGTCGATTCCCTCGTGCGAAACGATGCGCCGTGGCTCGAAGAGCTGACCTGCGTCGTCAGCGACGAGGTCCACCTCGTGGACGACGGACAGCGCGGCCCGACGCTGGAAGTGACGCTGGCGAAACTCCGACGGCTGAACCCCGACCTACAGACGGTGGCGCTGTCGGCGACCATCGGCAACGCCGACGAACTCGCGGGGTGGCTGGACGCCGAACTCGTCGACTCGGACTGGCGCCCCATCGAGTTACAGAAGGGGGTCCACTACGGGCAGGCCCTGCACCTCGAAGACGGGAGCCAACGCCGGCTGGCGGTCCAGAACAACGAGAAACCGACCGCCGCCGTCGTCCGTGACACCCTACAGGACGACTACGACGACGACGGCAACCTGGTCGAGGAGGGCGGGTCCTCGCTCGTGTTCGTCAACTCCCGCCGCAACGCGGAGGCCGCCGCAGGCCGACTGGGGAGTACGGTCCGGCCGCACCTCACCAGCGAGGAGGAAGCCGAACTCGCCGACGTGGCCGCCGAGATTCGGGACGTGAGCGACACGGAGACGAGCGACGACCTCGCGGACGCCGTCGAACAGGGCGCGGCCTTCCACCACGCCGGCCTCGCGCGCGGCCACCGCGAACTCGTGGAAGACGCGTTCCGGGACCGTCTGGTGAAGGTGGTCTGTGCGACGCCGACGCTCGCGGCCGGGGTCAACACGCCGTCCCGTCGCGTCGTCGTCCGCGACTGGCGGCGCTACGACGGGACCGCGGGCGGGATGCAACCCCTCTCCGTGCTGGAGGTCCACCAGATGATGGGGCGTGCCGGACGGCCGGGACTGGACCCCTACGGCGAGGCCGTCCTCGTCGCCAACAGCCACGACGAACTGGACGAACTGTTCGAGCGCTACGTCTGGGCCGACCCGGAACCCGTGCGGTCGAAACTGGCCGCCGAACCGGCGATGCGGACCCACATCCTCGCCACCGTCGCCTCGGGGTTCGCGCGCTCCCGATCGGGGCTGCTGGAGTTCCTCGAGGAGACGCTCTATGCCAGCCAGACCGACGAGACGGGGCGGCTAGAGCGCGTGGTCGACGATATGCTGACCTACCTCGAACGGAACGGCTTCCTCGAAATCGACGGCGGGGATGGCGAGGCGCGGAGCGCCTCGAAGTCGAGCGGCGATGAGCCACGAGACGAACTCGACGCCACGTCGCTGGGCCACACCGTCTCCAGCCTCTATCTGGACCCGATGAGCGCGGCCGAAATCATCGACGGACTGCGGGACTGGCAGCGGTCGGCCGCCGCGTCGACGACCGCTGACGCGGCCGACGACGGATTCACCACCGCCAGCGAACTGGCCGACGAACAGGCCGCCGCGGGCGACGCCGACCCGGACGACCTCTCGGCGCTGGGCCTGTACCACCTCGTCTCGCGCACGCCGGACATGTACCAACTGTACCTCCGCTCGGGAGACCGGGAGGAGTACGAGATGGAACTGTACGAACGCGAGGAGGAACTGCTCGGGCCGACCCCTTCCGAGTTCGAGGACCAGCGGTTCGAGGACTGGCTCTCGGCGCTGAAGACCGCCCGCCTGCTGGAGGACTGGGCCGAGGAAGTCGAAGAGGACACCATCACCGAGCGCTACGGGGTCGGGCCGGGCGACATCCGTGGGAAGGTCGAGACCGCGCAGTGGTTGCTGGGGGCCGCCGAGTCACTGGCGGGCGAGATAGACACAGACGCCGCCCGTGCGGTCAGCGAGGCCCGCATCCGCGTCGAACACGGGGTGCGAGAGGAACTGGTGGACCTCGCAGGCGTCCGCGGGGTCGGTCGAAAGCGCGCCCGGCGACTGTTCGAGGCCGGCATCGACGACCGCGCGGCGTTGCGCGACGCCGCGAAACCGGTCGTGCTGGCGGCGCTCCGGGGCCGTCGGAAGACCGCCGAGAACGTACTGGAGAACGCCGGCCACCGCGACCCGTCGATGGAGGGCGTCGAACCGGACCCGGACGTCGAGGTGGCCGACGCCGCCCCGAGGGACGCCGCCGAGGACGACGAGGGCGTCGAGACGGGCGAAGACCAAGCCAGTCTGGGTGATTTCTGATGCGGGTGGTCGAAGGCCGGGCCGATATTCCGGACGTGGGCGAGTTCGTCGGGCGACTGGACGCACTCGGCGACCGACACGGCGCGACGATACAGGCGTTCGACGCCCGGTACGTCGTCGACCGCGCCCACCTCGAACGGGCGGTGGCGCTGGCCGAACGCGCCCGAGAGCGCGACGACGCCATCGCCGACGACTTCGGCGTCGAGATACTGCTGTACGCGGCCGGCCGCCGGCAAATCAATCGCGCACTGGAGATGGGCGTCTGCGAGGGCGGGTGTCCGGTCGTCGCCGTGGTCGTCGGCGGGGACGAGGCCGCGGCGGCCGGCGACTTGCGTGACCGTCTCGAACCCGCCGCCGTCCTCGGGGAGTACGACCCCGAGCGCGTTCGCTCCTTCTTCGACGTGAGCGACACCGAACTCGACGCCACGGACGGGACGCTGGCCGACGCCGTCCGCGAGCGAGTGGCGTTGTTACCGGTCGAGAAGTAGCGGGGCATCGAGCGCCGCGAGAGTTTCACCGCGAGTCCCGACGGGCGCCGTGGAAACTGAGCGCCAGCGTTTTCCCGAATCGTGTGCTAACTCTCGTCATGGAGCCCCAGCAAGCCAGACGGGGACGGCCGTGAGCGACCTCACCGATCCCGTGACTATCGGTGGCCTCACGCTCCCGAACCGCCTCTATCGCGCCCCGGTACTGGAGTGTGCGGGCAACGGCGACGGTGCGGTCGACACCCTCGTCGACGAACTCGAACCGACGGCCGCCTCGGGCGTGGGACTCGCCTTTCAGGGCGCAAGCATCGTCACATCGGAGGGCGGATGTGCGGCCCCCAACATGACGCGAGTCCACGACCCCGCGTTCGTCGAGCGCCTCGAACGGTTGACCGACGCGATTCATGCACACGAGGGCAAAATATTCGTTCAGCTCGCACACGGCGGCCTGCGGAGCATGGCGACGTGGCACGCCGGTTACCGGAAGCGGAACCCGGACGAGCACCAACTGGCCGTCTCCCGGCCACCGTGGCAACTCCGGACACTCGACCGGGCCGGACTGATTTCGCTCGACCCGCACGTACTCTCCACAGCGGAGGTGTACGACCTCGCCGAGCAGTTCGGCCGGTGTGCCGGGTACGCCGTCGACGCCGGCTACGACGGCATCCACCTCTCGGCGGCGAACATGAGCCTGATTCAGCAGTTCCTCTCACCCTTTTACAACCGCCGGAGCGACGAGTTCGCCGACGGCGTGCGCTTCCTCGAGGCGATTCACGACGCCGTGAGGACACACGCTGGGGACGTGCCGCTGGTGACGAAGGTGCCCGCAGAGACCGCTGCGCCGAGTTTCGTTCGAAGGTATCTAACATGCGAGGACGCCATTAGCGTCGCCGAGCGACTGGCCGATGTGGGGTACGACGCGCTGGTACCCGTCGAGGTGTCGACGTTCTGGGACATGAGCATCGTCCGCGGTGCGTTCCCGGAGCGGGCGTGGGCCGCCAGCGACCTGCGAGACGAGTACGCCGCGGCCTTCGGCGGACCCATGCGAGCGCGGGCGGTGAAACTGCTGAATCGACTGCAAGCCCGCCGGTTCGACCGCGACCCGGGGTGGAACGCGGCGCTCTGCCGCCGGGTGCGCGAGCGCGTCGACGTCCCGGTGCTGTTGGAGGGAGGCCTGCGAACGCGGGCCGACTGCGACCGCTATCTCGGCGTCGACGGCGACGCGGCGGCCGACATGGTCGGGATGGCCCGGCCGTTCTACGCCGAACCGCGACTCGGCGCGCGGTTGCTCGACGGCCACGACGCTCTCTGCGCGAGTTGCAACAACTGCACCATCCCGCAGGTGACGGGTGAACCGGGGCGGTGTCGGACGCCGTCGGTGGTGCGGGCGCAGGCGCGGCTCGCGAAGAAAAGTGCCTACGAAAGAAACAGCACCGAGGAGTGATTCAGCGTTCCGTACTCGGTCGCTCGTCGCACGGGCGAGCACGCCGACGACGTCGCGGAAGTAGTTGTCTGTCCGACAGGTAAATTCTGCGCTCGGGGGACCTGAGAGAAAGGCTCATCCCCCTCGAACGCTGAGGCTCGCCCAGATGACCACCGAGATTACGTCGGAGCGCCTCGACCTCACCGTCGACGGCGACGACGTCGACATCCACTACCGCACGGGCGGCGAGGGGCCGCCGATGGTGTTCTTACACGGTATCGGACTGGACGCCGCCACCGTCTCGTGGCGCCACGCGCTTCCCGAACTCGCCGAGGAGCGAACCGTCTACGCGCCGGACCTCCCCGGGCACGGCGAGAGCGACAAGCCCGACCGCGCGTACACGACGGCGTACTACCTGGAGGCCGTCGAGGCGTTCCTCGACGCGCTCGACGTGGCGGACCCGGCGATTTCCGGCCTCTCGATGGGTGGTGCGCTGGCGCTGGGCCACGCGCTCGACGGCGGGAGCGTCGAGCGCCTCGTGTTGGTCGACAGTTACGGACTGGGCGCCGACGCCTACTGGCGGACGGCGGCGAGCGGCGTGTTGCAGACGCCCGTCCTCGGAAACATGCTCTGGCAGGGCGTCAGTGCCTCAAAACCGGCCATCAGGACGGGACTGCGGAGCATGGGTGCGACCGAACCGCCACAGCAACTCGTCGACGACGTGGACGCCGTCGTGGACCGCCGGACGGTGCGAGCGATGCGGCGGTGGCAGCGCAGCGAGTTCCGGCGAACCGGCTTTCGCACCGACTATTCCGACCGACTGTCGGAGGTCGGCGTCCCCACGCTGTTGGTCCACGGGGCGGCGGACCCGCTCCTCCCGAAGTCGTGGTCGGAGCGAGCGGCGGCGGCGCTGGACGACAGCGAGTTAGAGATAGTCGAGAACTGCGGCCACTGTCCGCCCCGAGAGCGTCCCGAGCGGTTCAACCGGGCCCTGCGGTCGTTCTGTTAGTTCGGTAGCTCGTCGATGAGTACGACGGCCTCGCCGTCGATGACGACGTCCTCGTCGCTCCGGACGCGTGTGGTCAGTCGATACTGGTCGTCACCGAGGTCTTCGACGATTTCACACTCCGCAGTGAGTCGGTCGTCGATGCGGACTGGGTTGTGGAACTCGAGGTCCTGCGAGAGGTAGATTGTCAGGCCGGGCAGACGTGCGAGCGCCGCGCTGATGAGGCTCCCGACGAGCGTGCCGTGGGCGATGCGGCCGCGGAACCGCGTCTTCTCGGCGAACTCGTCGTCGAGATGCAGGGGGTTCGTGTCGCCGCTCGCGGCGGCGAACTGCTTGACGTCGCCGTCGGAAATCGTCTTCGTGAACTCGACGCGGTCACCTACCCCGAGGTTGTCGGGGTGGTCCTCGGAGATTGTGACGTGCCACTCGGGCAGGTCCTCGGCGGGTTCGATGCGCTCGGCGGGAGGTTCCGGGGCGTCCTCGTCCTGCTGGACGCCGAAAGCCGCAAACGCTGCCCGATTCGCCGCGACGACACTGTTGAACATATGCGAAGAAGTCTCGGTCCACGTATCGAGCAGCGGATTCCGATGTGATTCAGAACTCATCGATAGGTCGTATTTAGTGGTCTGGCTATTAAGTCTTGGTGTTAATCTGGACTCGATGGCCACGAGACGGCTTCTACCGACCGACAACGGCGTAATGGCGACCCAGTGACGACTCCAGCGAGCGCGAACGGGGCGTTCGCCATCGCTCAACACCTTCTACCATCTGATGGTACTCAATGGTAACAGATGGTATTCAGGGGGAAGTTTTAAGTCGTTGACCGGTGTAGGAGGATGTACAGATGGCCGAGGAGGACGATGGTCTGATGTGGCCCCCGATGTTCAAGGGGATGCAGCAGGCGAGCGAGAACGCGATGGAACAGCAGCAGCAGTTGATGCGGCAGTTGTTCGCCAGCGGCGGCATGCCGAGCTTCGATATGAACCAGCTCGGCGCGATGAGTCAGATGGCGACGTTCAAGACCCGCGTCCAGAGCGGCGGGCGGATAAGTATCCCCGACGCCGAGCGCGAGGCGCTCGGAATCGAAGAAGGCGACATCGTCCAGACAGTCGTCCTCCCGGTCAGTAACAACAGCGAGTAATACAACAATGGTAGACTACACCTCCCCCGTCACGACCGCTTTCGAGATGCAGCGCGCGTCCATCGAACAGAGCCAGAAGGCCCTCGAACAGACCGTCGCCTTCCAGCAGAACTTCAACGAGGCCGTCATCGACAGTCTCGACACGCAGGAGTCGGCCCAGCGCCGCGGCGTCGAACTCTCGAAGACCGTCTTCCACAGCTACCTCGACGCCGTCGAGAGCACGGTCCCCGGCATGGCCGGCACCGTCGAAGAGGTCCGTCAGGCCGTCGACGAGCAGTACGACTTCCTGCTCGAGAACCACGCCGAAGCCTTCGACAACATCGAGAGCGAGATGGTCGAGGGCGTCGAGTCCTACGACGAGATGAGCGCCGACTACGTCGACGCCGTCAACGAGCAGGTCGAGATGCTCGTCGAGGCCCACGAGGAACTCGAGTCCCAGTCCGTCGAAGTCGCCGAGCAGTTCGGCCACCAGCTCGAAGAGGTCCAGGAGCAGGTCGAGGAGATGCAGGAGCAAGTCGAGGAAGTGCAGGCGAAGGCCGCCGACGCCGTCGAAGCGTAACGAACCAGCCGTTTTTTGTGCGTAACAGCGCGACCTACTAGACATACAATGAGCGACACAAACCAGATGCAAGAGGAATGGGCGGAGATGGTCGAACAGATGAACGACGCCGTCGCCGACTCGATGGAACAGAACATGAAGGCCCAAGCGGCCTTCGTCGAGTCGTGGGCCGACGCCGTCGAGGACTCCATCCCGGAACAGGACGAGCTTTCCGAGGGGTTCCAGGGCTACAACGCGGCCTACGAGGAGTGGATGGACGCCGCAGAGCAGATGGTCGAGCGCTCGGCCGACGCCGCGCATGGCGAGGACGTCGACCCCGCCGAGTTCCGCGACATCTGGCTCCAATCGGCCAACGAGGCGTTCAAGCACGTGATGGGCACGTCGGCGTTCGCGGCCGCCAACGGGCAGTTGGTCGAGTCCATGATGGAGATGCAACAGGAGGCCGACGAACTCAATCAGGACGCCATCGCACAGATGGGCTTCCCGACCCGCGGCGACATGGACGAAGTCGCAGAGCGCCTCCTCGAAGTCGAGCGTCGCCAGCACGCCGTCGAGGAGAAACTCGACCGGGTCCTCGACCACCTCGAGGAGTAAGTCATGTCCAGTAACCCCTTCAACCCCTTCGCGGCCGCGCTCGACTGGCAGACGAAGACGCTGGAGTCGATGTCCGAGGCCGCCGAGACGAGTCAGGTCGCCGACGAGCGACTCGAACTCATGGAGTCGGTCGAGGTCGGCCAGACGCCCTCGGAGGTCGTCTACGAGGAGAACAAGCTCGAACTCCTCCACTACGACGCCGAGGCCGCCGGCATCGAGGTGGCCGAGGAGGACGAGGAAGCGGTGCCCATCCTCATCGTCTACGCGCTCATCAACCGGCCGTACATCCTCGACCTACAGGAGGAACGGTCGGTCGTCCGCCGCCTGCTGGAAGCGGGCCACGACGTCTACCTCATCGACTGGAACGAGCCCTCGCGGCTCGACCAGCACCTCACGCTCGACGACTACGTCAACCGCTACATGGACAACTGCGTCGACGTGGTCCGCGAGCGCTCCGGGCAGGACGCCATCAACATCCTCGGCTACTGCATGGGCGGGACGATGTCGGTGATGTACACCGCCCTGCACAAGGAGAAGGTCAACGCCCTCGGTCTGATGGCCGCCGGCCTCTGTTTCGACCAGACGGGCGGCGTCCTCGAAGAGTGGGGTTCCGACGAGTACTACGATCCCGACGACGTCACCGAGACGTTCGGGAACGTCCCCGCCGAGATGCTGGACATCGGCTTCGCGCTGATGGACCCCGTCGACAACTACGTCTCGAAGTACATCCGCCTCGCGGAGAACCTAGAGAACGAGGCGTTCGTCGAGAACTTCGGCCGGATGGAGAAGTGGCTCGGTGACGGCATCGACGTCGCCGGCGACACCTACGTCCAGTTCCTCGAAGACGTCTATCAGGACAACAAGCTCTACAAGAACGAACTGGAAGTCGGCGGCCAGCACGTCGACTTGGAGAACCTCGATATGCCGGTCCTCCAACTCATGGGCGAGTACGACCATCTCATCCCACCGGAGGCCTCCAAGCCGTTCAACGACGTCATCCCGAGCGAGGACACCCGGACCATCGAGTTCTCGACGGGCCACATCGGCCTGTCCGTCTCCTCCTCGACCCACGCCGACCTCTGGCCCGAGGTCGCGGAGTGGTACAAGGAGCGCAACCGACAGGGCGAGGAAGTCGACATCGAGGTCGAGTCCCCCGGCGAGGCGGCCGAGGAGGCCGTCGAAGACGTCGCCGAGGACGTCGTCGACGCGACCGAATCCGACGGTGCCGTCGAAGCCGAGGAGTTCGGCTCCGAGTCGGGCGCCGACGTGGAGACCGTCGACGGCATCGGCCCGACCTACGCCGACCGACTGCGCGCCGCCGGCGTCGAGACCGTCGGTGACCTCGGCGAGTACGACGCCGCAGAACTCGCCGACGTCGCCGAGACCACCGAGTCCCGCGCGCAGGACTGGCTCGACCAGCTCTGAGCCGGCGATACCTTTTCTCGATGCCCGCCGAAGTGGCGGCTATGCGCGTCTCCGTCATCGGCGGGTCCAGCGTGACAGACGAACAGTTCCGACAGGCACGGACGGTCGGCCGGTTGCTCGGCGAGCGGGGCCACGAGGTGGTTTGTGGCGGCCTGACCGGCGTGATGGAAGCCGTCTGTGAGGGTGCGAGTCGGGCCGGCGGGCACACCGTCGGCATCCTCCCCGGCGAGCGCCGGGCGGCGGCCAACGACTACGTCGACACCGCCATCGCAACCGGGCTGGGCAACGCCCGGAACGTCCTCGTCGTCATGAACGGCGCGGCAGTCGTCGCCGTGGACGGCGGCACCGGGACCCTGTCCGAACTCGGTCACGCGCTGGACATGGACCGCCCGGTGGCCGGGTTGGGGACCCACGCAATCGAGGGCGTCGCCGGCATCGAACACGTCGAGACGCCCGCCGAGGCCGTCGAGCACGTCGAGTCGGCGGTGTGACCGGCCGACTACTCGAACCAGTCGACGAAACTGCCGTCCAGTAGCGTCTCCTTCTGCCGGCGGATGTACGCGGACTGCATCCCCCAGATGGCCTCGGGGAGCGGGACCCGTTCCTCGACGCGGCGGCGGACGTAGTCGTGCTTCCACCGGGCCGGGGTGAGCCGACGGTCAACTCGCTCCCGGAGCGGCCGGATGTACTCGTGGGCCTCCTCCGCCGGGAGGCCGCGCTGTTCCAAGCCTTCCCGAGCGTGTTCGAACAGTTCGCCGTACAGTTCGTCCGTCGAGGTGGTCGTCGCACCGTCGGCGGTTATCCACTCGATGTCGGCCCGCAGGCCCTCGCGGGTGGCCGCGTAGAAGTTCTCCTTGGCCGTCTCCCAGTCGAGCGACTGGATGGGGTGTTCGAGTCGCGGGAGGCTCTCCATCAGCCCCGCGAACAGCGCCTCGAAGGCGACGGCGTCGTCGACGGTCGGTTGGGCCGGGAGCGGGCGGAACTCGATGCGGGCGTTGGCCGCAGAGCGGGTCGCCCCCTCGAACACCGGGCGAATCCACCGCCAGTACGACCCGTGTTTGTGCCGGAAGTGGACGAAGTCGTCGTCGAACCGGGTACCCGACTGCACGTCCATCGGGACGATGGTGTCGTCCGCGACGATGTCGTCAATGGCGTCCTCGACGGTGTCGAAGTCCGGCGGGAAACACACCTTCGGCGGCGTCGGGTCGTCCGCGGGCGGGTTGAGGACGGACTCGAAGACGCCGATGCGGTGCTCCATGTGGGCGTCCTCGACTATCTCGCTGGCCGGTGCGTCGTCGTAGAGGTCCGGCGGGAAGAAGGGCGCGTTGACCCCCAGTGCGAGTACGGGCGCGGCCACCCGCAGGGCGTAGCTGAAGTACTCCGGCAGGTCCGGCGCGTGGGGAATCTGGTAGTGGGGCTGGATGGAGGTGATGAGCGCCTCGGGCATCACCGTCTGGGCCTGCAGGGAGACGTGGGGCGCGTCGAGTTCGAACGCCGACGGGTAGTCGGTGTTGGCCATCGTGTGGTAGCGCACCGCGTCGGACATGTTGGTCCCGATGCGAATCCCGTCTTCCTCGATGGCGTCACAGAGGTAGCTCTCCGCCGTCTCGCCGTTCGGCGGGACCGTCCACATCCCGTCGGAGACCAGTCGAATCCCCTCGGTTCCGAGGCGCTGTTGGGCCGGCATCAGCGACGCCTTCAGTTCGTTGCGCTGCGCCGCCAGCCCGTGTGAGTTCAGCGGTTGCGGACTGGTCTGCATCTCGGCGTTGTGCAGGCCCAGTTCCTTCTCGAACCCGACGAGTTCGAGCAACTGCCGGGGGACCCGCCGGAGGGCGTCGGTCTGGTCGTCGACGGCGTACAGCTCCAACTCCATCCCGACGATGGCCTCCGTGTTGTCGAACGTCCCCGACCTGACCTCCGTTTTGAGCTGTTCGGCCTCTTCGCGCGCGTTCGCGTGGAACTCCTCGGGGTCCACGTCGAGCGCCCGCGTGACCGCCGCAGCCAGTTCCGATGCCGACATGGGCGCGGGTTCACGTCGGGACGTGTTAAGTGTGGTCCAGTCGGTTCGACGCCGCTCAGAGCAGGTCGTCCACGTCGCTGTGTGTGTCCGCCAACGGGTTCCGCTCGGGCGTCGAGAGCGCCCCCTCGACGGCGTCCCGGGCCGCCGGGAGCGGGTCGTGGCTCTCGACGTACGCCGCCAGCGCGAACGTCCGGTCGCCGACGCCCGCCAGCGTGCGCGCGTCGCTCCGGGAGAGGTCCCCCGAGAGCCAGTCGCGGACGACGTCGCGACCACGAGGCCCGACCGGCGACACCTGCTCGCCGAGCAGATGGAGGGTCTTCGCGGCGGTCACCGGCGGCACCCCGGCGGCGTGACCGCAGGCGTCGACGGCGCTCCCCGCGGCGTACGCATCGACGACGGTGGCGGCCTCGGCGGGCGAACAGGGTAAGGCCTCCGCGAACGGCGTCAACCGTTCGGCAAGCGGCGTGTCGGTGTCGTCGACGGCCGCCACCCCGCACTCGCGCTGTCTCTCGGTCACCTCGATGCCGTCTGCGATGTCCGACAACCCCATTGATACCACTGTATTCGCGCCGTAATTTAATACTGGTGACTCCGGCCCCACCCACGTCGGCGGGGACTGCAACTACCTACCGGTAACCGGTCGGTAGTTTCGGCAGAAACCCGCCGCTCACCCGCCGTAGCATCGCTTTTTTAACCCTCCCGCCGGCCGTAGCTCGAACCACGATGAGTGCGACAACGGCAGGTTGTCCAGAGTGTGACGGGGCGCTGAAACAGGACGGCACCGAGACGGTGTGTGACCACTGCGGACTGGTCGTCGGCGAGGACGCCATCGACCGAGGCCCGGAGTGGCGGAGTTTCGAGGACGACGACACCCAGCGCGCGCGGACCGGCGCACCCCTGACCCGGTCGCGACACGACCGGGGCCTCTCGACGGAAATCGGTCGGTCGACGCGGCTGAAGGGCCGCAAGCGCCGGCAGTTCGCTCGTCTCCGCCGGGAACACCGCCGCGCGCAGGTCAGTTCGAAGCGCGAGCGCAACCAGATATACGCCTTCACCGAGATACGACGCATCGTCGGGTCGCTGGGCCTCTCCGACGCCATCCGGGACCGGGCCTGCGTCCTCTTCGAGTCGGCACAGAACGCCGACCTCCTGCAGGGGCGGTCGCTAGAGGGGTTCGCCGCCGCCGCGGTGTACGCCACCTGCCGGACAGAGGGCGTCGCCAGAACCGTCGAGGAACTGTGTCGGGCCGCCCGCGCCGACCCGGACGAACTCCGGGCGGCCTACGACGCCGTCAACCGGGACCTCGGCCTCCCGACGGGGCCGATAGACCCCCGGGAGTACGTCCCCCGGTTCGCGACCGAACTCGACCTTCCCGACGCCGTCCGAAACCGGGCAGAGCGACTGGTCGACGAGGCACGAGAGCGGAACATCGTCGGCGGTCGGAACCCCGCCGGCGTCGCCGCGGCGTGTCTCTACACCGCCGCCCAGGAGCAGGATATCGCCCTGACCCAGTCAGAGGCGGCCGCCGTCGCCGACGTGACGCCGGTGACGCTCCGGGGCACCTACACCGACCTACAGGAGTGAACCGCCGCGGCGAGCGTCTCGAAGGCCTCGTTCGCGGCCGAGTCCGGGGCGGTTACGCGAACGGGCGTCCCGTGGCGCTGGGCCGCCGCGAGGGCCTCGCTCTCCGGCACCGGGACGACCGGCGCACCGAAGTGGTCGGCGAGGGCCGCCGTCGCCGGTGACGACGGCGCTCGGTTGAGGACGACTCGACACAGCCCCGCGTCCAGTTCACGGGCGAGTTCACGAACCCGGAGCGCGTCGGCGAGGGCCGCCGTCGCGGGCGTCGTCACCAGCACCGCCGCGTCGGCGACGGAGAGGGGGAGACCGACGTCGGCGCGGAGGCCCGCCGGCGAGTCCACGACGACCCAGCGGTACGTCCGGTCGAGCGTCGTCAGCGCGTCGGCGAGCGCCGTCGGGTCCGCCCCTCGCGCCCCGGCCAGCGTCCGGCCACAGGGAACCGTCGTCACTGGCCCGTCGGTACGGACGGCCTCGTGGACCGTCGCCCGGCCGGCCAACACGTCGTGGAGGTCCGGCCCGCGACCCGACGGGAGGTCGGCCATCGCGAGGTCGCCGTCCACGACGACGCCGTCGAGTTCCGCCGCGAGGTTGTACGACACGGTCGACTTGCCGACGCCGCCTTTCCCGCCGGTGACGGCCAGAATCATGCGAGACGGGTCAGCGTCTCGACCGGGATGCTGGCGTCGGCCCGCCGGTCCGCGAGCGTCTCGGCCCGCCGGGCGAGCGCCCTGAGTCGTCGTTCGTCGCCGGTCGACTCGTCGGCCAGCACGCGGACCGCCGCCAGTCCGCCAGCCTCGCGGACGGCCGGCGTCGCCGCCAGGAGCGTCTCGGCGGCGGCCAGTCGCTCGGCCTTCTGGACCCTCTCTGCCATCTCGTCGAGCCACGATTCGACCGATTCCGGACGGTCGGCGTCCGGCGCGGCGTCGCACTTGGGAGGGCTCTCGTGGTCGGACGACCGGTCGGTCGCCGGGACGACCGTATCGGCGTCGTCGACACCCGAAACCGCCGTCACGCCACCCGACGGGACCGCGTCCGCGGGTGGTGACGGGTCGCCGAGTTCTCGAACGACCGCTTCGGGCGACTCGGTCCGCTCCCCCACTGGGACGGCATCGGGTGCCGATGTCGCGTCGTCGAGGACTACCGGAGGGTCGGCCGGCGGTGCCGGCGTAGCGTAGCCGAGCGCGTGCGTCCCCGGCCCGAGGACCCCCTCGAACCCGTCCTCGGTCCAGCCAGCCACGGGAGTCCCCTCCCGTCGCGGCGGCCAGACCGGACCGTCGAGGCGGTTCCGGAGCGTCACTCGGGTCGGTTCCCCCACGGAGAGGCAGGCGGCGACCAGCGTCACCCCGTGGTGGTGGCTGGTCGTCCAGTCGAGCGTGACCATAGCGCGGAGTGGTCCCCCGTTGCGATTTAAAACTCAGCACCGGACGACGGGGGCGTCGAGCACGTCGGCGGCCGACGACGGGTCGCCGAAGCGGTCGGTTTCGAGTACGACCGGTGCCGGCGTCCGCGCTATCCGGAGGACCGCCAACGCGGCGGTTACCGGCGACGCCTCGAACGGGTCGGCCGGCGCGGGGCCGGGGAGCGCGGCGACCGCTTCGGTGAACTGGTCGCGGAGGCGGTCGACGAGCGACGCCCGGGCGTCGCGGCGGCGGTTGGCGAGTCGGTCCGCGAGTCGCCGTCGCTCGACCCGTTTCTCTCGGTAGGCCCGCGCTACCTCGCGGCGACGCCGTCGGCTCTCCTCGGCGGCTACCTGCTGTGTCTCTCGCTCGCTGAGCGTCCGAGTCGCCTCGCGGACCGCTCGCTCGACCTCGGCGGTGTCACCGCCGAGTGCCTCCCGGGCCACCAGTCGGCCGCGCTCGGTGGCCGCGTCCTCCCGGAGGGCGGCGAGCGTCGCGGCGTCAACGCGGTCGCGGACCGCCGGCAACGACGGCGCGTCGGGAGTCGGCGACGCGAGCGTCTCGCGCAGGTCGGCAATCGCGTCGTCGTGGGGCGTCTCGTGGCCGAGCGACCGGGCGGCCGCAGCGATGGCCGTGCGGGTTCGAAGCCCCATCTCCGGGTGGACGCGCCCGCAGTAGTCGTAGACCGACGGTGGGTCAGGGCCCGCCGCGGCGGGGAGACGCCCCTCTCCTCGGACCGCCGCTGCGACAGTCGCACCGTCGACCGGGCGCGCCCTGAGGTCGAGAGCGTGCCCCTCGTAGGTGGTGCCGGCGACGGTGAGCCTCACAGGTCGGTCCCCCGCATCCGGTCCGGTGACGGCAGGTCGCGCCCCGACGCGAACCGCTCGTACGGCGTCGAAGGGCGGTCGCGTCCCTCGTAGGCCGCGGCGGCCTCTCGAACGTGCGCCGGCGCGTCCACGGGTTCGAACGGCGTGACCCGCTCTATCTGGACGTCGAGTCCGTGTTTCTCGTGGAGTCGGAGCGCCTGAAACGCCGCGAACTCCGTCCTCGAGAGCAGCGCCGCGCGACCGAACCGTCGGACCACACACTCCTCGTGGGACCGACAGACGTTCCGAAGGTCACGGCGGGCCGCCCGGGAGTACGTCACGACCAACAGCACGGCCTAGAGAACTACCCACCTGTTGTAAAAATTTACGATAAATCTATTGCAACAATTTTCGCGTCCGGACCGTCCGCTCCCCGCCCTCCACGTCGACGACGGCGTCGAACAGCGACGCGAACAGGGCGACCGTCTGTCGGTCGTGTGCAGTCGGGTCGAGGTGGAAGTGCGCCGTGGCGTCGGCGGCCTGCAGTTGAGCGACGACGGCGTGGAGGAACTCGTACGCCGTCTCGCTATCGACGGACTGTAGCAACGCGGTCAGCGAGTCGAAACAGAGGACCAGTTCCTCGGCCGCCGAGAGCCGTTGACTCAGCGTGATGCCGAGACACGTCAGGTCGTTCGACGTCGAGACGGCGTCCGTCTCGACTCCCCGGGGCGACTGGTCGGTCGGCCGCCCCGTCTGTCCCACGGTGACCACCGCCAGCGAAGGCGTGTCCTCGGCTAGCGGGTCCCCGGGGAACGCCTCGACACAGGCCGCCGGTGGCCGGGTGAACGTCACCCACGTCACCGTGGCGTCGGGTTCCGCCTCGGCGAAGAACGCCGGACACGTCTCCCGGCCGTCGCAGTCGGGTCCCTCCGACGGCGCACGCACCAGTGTCGCTCCGGCCTCCCCGAGGTGGTCTGGTAGCTCACACATGGGACTGGGTCACGGTCGTTCGTCCGCGCTCACTCGACTGCCGAGACGGTGAACTGGCCCGGGTCATCGACGAGGTGGTCGATTCGTTCCCGGGCCTCCGGCGCCGACGCCGCGAGGACGACGAGGCCGTCTGCCGGCCCGTCGCCGCCGGCCCGGTAGGCCTGCAGGTCGCCCTCGAAGTCGGCCACGTAGGTCCGCAACACGCCGCGGACGGTCGCCTCCAACTCGGAGAGCGAACACTCCCCCTCTTCGAAGGCGGCCAGCGCTTCCTCGACGTTCCGGAGGGCGGAGATGCGGTCCATCTACGTCGTCCGGAGGTGGTCGGTCCGAGGCTCGTACACCTCGCCTTTCTGTTTCAGTTTCTCTATCTCGTGTTCGGCCTTCGACTCGTCGATGCCGACCTCCTCGGCGCGTTCGACGACCACGTCGATGGGTGCGCCCTCGTCGTACTCGTTCTCGATGTCGGCGATGATGCCACGGATGTTCTGGATGCGGTCGCGCTGGCTCTTCGAGGTGCCCGTCTCCACCACGTCGGCGTCGAACTCGCCGGTCTCCGGGTCGACGCCGATTTGCTTCAGACAGTAGTGGGCGATGTCGACCGCCCGGTCGGCGTCGGACTCTTCGACGGTGTCCGAGAGGCGGATGCGGGCGGACGCCTCGGCCAGGCGGACCAACGCTTCGAGTTTCCGGGCCGTGACCGGCACCGGCGCGTCGTCGTCCTGCCCCTTCAGTCGCAGGTCGACGTAGAAGTCCTCGATGACGGACTTGGCCTCCTCGGTCATCGTCGGGAAGCAGTTGCGCTTCGCGTAGGCGATGTACTTCCGCAGCAGTTCCGGTTCGATGGTCGGTGCCACCTCCTCGGTCACCGTATCGACCTCCTCCTCGGAGAAGTTCGAGGTGGGGTTCTGCGTGCGGTGGGTGTGGAGTTCCCCGGCGTAGTTCGTCTGGATGATGTGCTCCGCGAGGTTGCGGTCTGACTCCTCGTCCGGTTGGTCGGTGACGGTGAAGATGAGGTCGAACCGGGAGATGAGCGCGGGTTCGAGGTCGATTTGCTCGCCGATGGGTTCGTACTGGTCGAAGCGACCGTACTTGGGATTCGCAGCGCCCAGCAGGGAACACCGCGACTTCAGCGTCGCGTTGATGCCGGCCTTCGAGACGCTGATTCGCTGCTGTTCGAGCGCCTCGTGCATCGCCGAGCGGTCCTCCGGACTCATCTTGTCCAGTTCGTCCACCGCGGCGATGCCTTGGTCGGCCAGCACCAGCGCCCCCGCTTCGAGCGTCCACTGCTGTCCCTCGCCGAAGTCGTCGCGGACGGCGGCGGCGGTCAGCCCGGCGCTGGAGGACCCCTTGCCGGAGGTGTAGACCGAACGGGGAGCGATTTCTCGGATGTACGAGAGCATCTGCGAGTTGTGGGAGACGATGCCGTCCGTGAGGTAGTTGTGTGTCCCCGCTACTTCGAGGTCGTACACCCACTCCTCGTCCGGTTCGACTGTTTGTATGCTCGTTACCTGCTCGGTCGTGGCCGCTGTCACGCCACCGTCTGTCACGGCGGACTGTCGGGATGAGTTAGCCTGAGACCCCTCGGGGCCGCAAGCGATAACGGCGCCAATTTCGAGATTCTCGGCCGGTTCTGGCCGGAACTGACCATCGGACTGGACGAACAACGGATGAGACGGGGTCACCGTAACCTCAGGCCCACTCTCGGTCCGAATCCGATACAGCGTCTCCGGCGCCTCTCGCTTCCAGACTTTCGTCGCCTGCTGTGTCGCTATCGTTCCGTCGTTCTGCAGCGACGGAACCGCGAAGTCGACCGAGTCCCAGACCCCGTCGTCGACTGGTTTCGGGTCGTCGAGGTTCGACTCCACGAGTTCTCGAATCGGCACGTCACGGCCGTCGTCGAGGGTGACGCGGGTGTCTCCGTGAACGCACTTCCCCGTACCGGGGTCACCTATCAGCAACATGTGGAGGTCCCCACGGATGCGCGACCCGTCGGGGAGGTCCTTGGTCACCCCCGAGAACAACTGGAGCATCATCGCGAGTTTCTCCTTCTCGTAGCCGTAGATGGAGGGAGCGATGGCCCCGACCATCTGGTCGTAGATGTCGGCCTCGTTGGAGAGTTCGACGATTTCCTTCTTGTCGGCGTCGGTAATCTCCATGTCCTCGAACTGCTCGTCCTCGATTTCGACGCTGACGCCGTCCATGTAGATGTCGAACATCGGGGACTTCTCGCGGTCGTTGCCCTGCTGGTCGAGTTTGAGGACGCCGGTCACGCGGACGTGGTCGCCGGCCGTGACCTTCCCCGTGATGTCGTCCTCGATGTTGATGTCGATGGACTGGGGCGTCTCGCCGCCGCGCAGACCCTCGGGGGACTCCTGCACCCGGAGTTTCTGTGCGTCGATGAACTCGGACTGGTCGGTGTTCAGACGGAACGGGCCCTGTCGCTCACAGCCCTGACACTCGTGGGGTTCCTGAAAGTCGCCGCCGGCCTGCGGGATGCGCGTCAGCGTGCCACACCGCTGGCACTCGAAGGCGGCGGTGAGGACCTTCGGGCGGACGTCCGTCGCCTTGCGGACGATGCCTTGGACGGAGATGAGGTTCCCGTGGTGTTCGTGGCGAATGTCCCGGATGTCCTCGGATTCGGGGAGGTTCCGGACGCGGACGTGGGCCTGTCCGAGCGAGACGTCCACCGGGAGGTCGTACAGTCTGAGCGCCTCCTCGGCGTACTCCTGTAACTGCTCGGGTTTGGTCCGATAGTCGTCCGCGAGGTCGGGGTCGAAACGATAGAGGTCCTGCCAGTCGACGTACAGCGACTTCTGGTCGTTCGGGTATTTCTGGGCGAGCTCACCGATTTCGTTGCGGTAGTAGTTGCGGTAGAACTCCTCGAAGCGGTCGATGAGTTCGGTGTTCTCGGCGGTCGCCATCTGAGTGCACAGACGTTACGCCCACTCGCCTAAGAAGGTTCGCAAACCTCAGCGGAAGTGGTCCGGGCGGCGGTCGGACACGGGGACTGCGGCCGGTTCGACCGCGAAACGAAGGGGTGGGGCCGAGCGATGCGTCGTCCCCGGAAGTGCCCCGTGGCGCTTCCGGTATTTTTCGCCCACGTTTTTCGAGGAGTGGTCGTCGTCGGCGACCCGACGACGAAAAAGGTGGTTCGGGGAGGTTCGCAACCCTCGGTGGAAGTGGTCCGAGCGGCGGTCGGACTCGGGACTGCGGCCGGTTCGGCCGCGAAACGAAGGGGTAGGGCCGACGCTCAGTTGCCGAAGCTTCGCAGGCTCTCGTAGCACGCGCCGATGGGGTGGTACCCGGGTTCGACCTCGGGGCCGTCGCCGGTCGGATATGACTCGTCGGCGGCGGAGACCCGTTCGTACCACCCGCCGGTCGGCGCGACCATCGTGTCGAGCGCGTACTCCCAGAAGCGGTCGTACCACTCCCGGTACCAGTCGTCGTCGGTGCGTTCGGCCAGCGCCGCCGCGGCGCCGATGCCCTCTGCGACCTCCCAACTGTACTTGTCGTCGACGACCGGGTCGCCGTCCTCGTCTAGCGTGTAGTAGAACCCCCCCGACTCGTCGTCCCACCCGTCGAGAGCCGTCTCGAACAGTTCGGGCGCACGCTGGCCGGGCCACCGAGCGTCGAGGTGCCGGTCGAGTATCGAGAGGAGTTTCGCCCACTCGACGTGGTGTCCGGGCTGGTACCCCCACGGCCGGAACTGGTGGGCCGGGTCGTCGCGGTTGTAGTCGAAGTCCGGGGTCCAGTCGCGCTCGAAGTGCTCCCAGAGGCGGCCGTCGTCCGTCGAGAGGTCGACACAGAGCCGTTCGGCGACGGTCTCGGCCCGGTCGAGGTAGCGGTCGCCGCCGGTCACCTCGTGGGCGACCAGCGCCGCCTCGCAGGCGTGCATATTGGCGTTCTGCCCGCGGTAGGGGTCGGCCTCGCTCCAGTCGGCGTCCCACCCGCTCCGGTAGAGGCCGTGGTCGGGTTCGAAGAACCGCTCGTCCATGAGGTCCCACGTCTGCTCCAGATACTTCCCGGCGTTCTGGACGCCCGCGTCGGCCGCGCGAGCGTACGCGAGGACGACGAAAGCGTGGCCGTAGCAGACCCGCCGGGAGTCCGCCGGCGTCGTCCCGTCGAGGAGCCAGTGGTACCCGCCGCGCTCGACGTCCCGGAAGTGGTCCTGCAGGAACTCGACGCCGCGTTCGGCGGCCTCGCGCCACCGCACCTCGCCGAACAACTCGCTGGCCAGCGCGAAGTTCCGGGTGAACCGCGCCGTCGCGACGAGGTGTTTGCTGTCCGGGTCGTACACCTCGCCGGTGTCGGCGTCGAGTTGCGCGACGAACCCGCCGTGGGCCTCGTCGACGCAGGTCGGGTAGTAGAAGTCCAGTACCGCCCGCATCCGGTCCCGGAGCCAGTCGGAGTCGGTGTAGTTGGGCATGTCGGCGAGACGACGGGGGACCGCAAGAAGGTTCGGTCGGAGTCGACCGGCGCTCTCGACGACCGGGTTGTGGGGCGCGCCGACAGCCTCAGAGGCGCTCGGCGACGACCTCGATGGGGTGGGGCGGGACGTCGTCGGCGTCGGGGCGGTCCCCCAGTTGCGACCGACAGGACCCCCCAGGAGCGACGACGCGATCGGCGTCGCTGTCGGCGACCTTCTCGAACAGGAGGCCGCCGATTGTCTTCGAGAGGTCGTAGTGCTCGACGTGATAGCCGAAACTGCCGGCCATCCCACAGCAGGTCGTGTCCAGCGGGTCGACCTCGTACCCGACCCGGCGCATGACGCCGACGGCGTGGTGGTCGGCGTTGACCCCCTTCTGGTTGCAGTGGCCGTGGTAGCTCACTGACCCGGCGGCGTCGCGCGAGCGGTCCGCGACGGGGAGCGCTTCGTCCAGTCGATAGGTGTCGAGGTACTCCATCACCCCGTAGGCGCCGTCGGCCAGTCGTTCGACCGCGGGCCCGTCGAGCAGGTCGCGGTACTCGTCCTGAACCATCACCGCGTCGGCGGGTTCGACGAACACCACGTCCCAGCCGTCGGCGACGCGGTCGGCCAGCGCGTCCGTGTTCGCCCGCGCTCGCTCCCGCGCGCGGTCGAGCAGTCCGGTCGAGAACGCCGCGCGCCCGGAGGGAACGGTGTCGTCGGGGACGGCGACGTGACAGCCCGCGGCCTCGAGCGTCTCGACGGCGGCTTTCCCGGCCGCCGGGTAGGAGTAGTTCGTGTACGTGTCGGGGAACAGCAGGACCTTGCGGGACGCGTCATCCCGCGGGACGGTCGACCCGCCCCGGGCACGCATCCAGTCCTCCAGGGTCTCCCGGCGGAACGGCGGCAGGTCGCGCTCGGGCGCGATGCCCAGCAGTGTCTGCATGAGACGCCGCGCCCCGGGGAGGTCGGTCGCCCAGTTCGACAGCGGGGCCAGCGCCGACCCGAGCCGCGAGACCGTGTCGACGTTGGCGAAGAGTCGCTCCCGG
Organism: Haloarcula sp. H-hyl6; assembly: GCF_056934455.1. Lineage (NCBI taxonomy): Archaea > Methanobacteriati > Methanobacteriota > Halobacteria > Halobacteriales > Haloarculaceae > Haloarcula > Haloarcula sp. H-hyl6. Next base: position 1,749,692 of record NZ_JBRIIK010000001.1, on the reverse strand, counting down.
AGGCCGACCCCCGCCTGCTGGTGGTGCTGGTGGGTCAGTTCGGCCTTGAGTTTCGCCATATCGACGCCGGTCGGGCAATCGCTCTTGCAGCCCTTGCAGCCGATACAGAGGTCCAGCACCTCCGACTGGAAGCGCTCGGAGTGGAGTTCCTCTTCGGGGAGGTCGCCGCTGATTGCCGCCCGGAGCAGGTTCGCCCGCCCGCGGGTCGTCTGGACCTCCTCCCGGGAGGCCCGGTAGGTCGGACACATCACGTCCTGGTCGGTCTGGCGGCAGGTGCCACAGCCGTTGCACAGTTCCACGAGGTGCGAGAAGCCGCCCTCGCCCTCGAAGTCGAGGGTGGTCTGTGGCTCCAGCGACTGGTAGTCGGGGCCGTACCGGAGGTGCTCGCGCATGTCCGCGCCGACGCCGCGGTCGGTGTCCGGTCCCAGGTCCTCCGGGCCGTCGCGGTAGACGACGTTCCCGGGGTGGAGCCACCACTCCGGGTCGAAGGCCGTCTTGACTCGCTTGAACGCGTGCCAGAGGTCCTCGCCGTACATCTTGGGGTTGAACTCGGTGCGGGCCATCCCGTCGCCGTGCTCGCCGGAAAAGGAGCCGTGGTGGTCGAGGACGAGGTCGGTCACGTCCTCGCTGATGGAGTGCATGGTCTCGATTCCCGCCTCCGTTTTCAGGTTGAGTATCGGCCGGATGTGGAGCGTCCCCGACCCAGCGTGGGCGAAGTACGACGCGGAGGTGTCGTGGTCGTCGAGGACGGCCTCGAACTGCTGGACGTACGCGGCGAGTTCGGCGGGCGGGACCGTCGCGTCCTCGATGAACGGGTACGGCTTGGGGTCGCCGTCCATGGACATCAACAGCGGGATGGCCGCCTTCCGGAGCGTCCAGAGGGCGGCCTGGTCCGCGTCGGTGTAGGCCTCGACGACCGCGAAGGCTTCGCCCGACTCGACGAACCGGTCGGTGGTGCGCTCGATGGCCGCCGCGAAGTCGTCATGGCGCTCCGAGTCGTACTCCAGCATGAGCGCGGCGGCGGCCCGGTCGGGGATGGGCTCGACGTACTCGGCGTAGCCGTCCGAGTCCGCCGCCAGCCGGAACAGGTCGTCGTCCATCAGCTCGACGGCGCTGACGTCGTACTCGAGCGCGACCGGGACCGCCGCCATCGCCGCCGCGAGGTCGTCGAAGCAGTACAGCGCGACCGCCGTCTCCTCGGGCACCGTCACGAGCGAGAGTTCCGCTTCCACGACGACCCCGAGCGTCCCCTCGGCGCCGACGAACAGTTTCGCGAGGTTCACGACCCGGTCGCCGTCGTCGTTCTCGTAGACGACCCGGTCGAGGTTGTACCCCGAGACGCGGCGCTTGAGGTCGGGATAGCGGGCCTCGATTTCGTCGGCGTGCTCGGTCACCACCTCCCGGACGGTCCGGTATATCTCTGCCTCGCGGTCGTCCTTCGAGACGATGTCGTCCCACTCCGGGGAGTCGACGACCACCTCGCGAGCCTCGATAATCGACCCGTCCGCGAGGACAGCCGTCACCGACTCGGTGTAGGCGTCGGTGATGCCGTACCTGACCGAGTGGGCGCCGGTGGAGTTGTTCCCGATGCCGCCCCCGACCGTCGCGCGGTTCGAGGAGGCCGGGTCCGGCGCGAACTTCAGGCCGTACTCGGCGAGGGCGTCGTCGAGGTCGTCCTGCACGACACCGGGCTGGACGCGGACCCGTTTCTCCCCCGGACGCACCTCGAGGACGTCGGTCATGTGCCGAGAGACGTCGACCACGACACAGCCCGGCCCGACGGCCTGGCCCGCGAGCGACGACCCGGTCCCGCGCGGGAGGACGGGGACGCCGTGGCTCGTCGCGACCTCGACGGCCGCCCGGACGTCCGCGACGTCGGTCGGGTACACGACGCCGGCCGGTTCGGCGCGGTAGATGCTCCCGTCCGTCGCGTAGAGGACCCGCGCGTACTCGTCGAACGCTACGCCACCCGTCACGCGCGAGCGCAGGTCCGCCGCCAGGTCGCTGTAGGCGTCGGTGTCGGGTCGATCGAGGTCGAGTTCGCGGACCGACCAGGTTCCGTCGGCGTCCTCGATGGCCATACCCGATTATGTAAGTATCAGTAAGTAAGTCCTGTGCCCATCGTTCACGCGGACCATGCCGTCGGCGCCGGTACGACGTCGCCTCGGTCGCCGGGAGATGTGGCCGCGACGCTCGCAGTGTCGGTCGCGAAGAAGTGGGATCGCCCAGATTTGAACTAGGGGCACGGGCACCCAAGGCCCGAAGGTTACCAAGCTACCCCACGATCCCGTATCTCACCGTGCGCCCGTCACCGAGTAAAGGGTTTCGTTGGCCGTCGCACCGTGTCAGGCAGGCGCAAGTCCCCAGAAGAAGGCGATGCCGAGCGTGGTCACGACGGCGAACACCGCCTGCAGGGGTGCGCCGACCTTCAGGTAGTCGCTGAAGCGGTAGCCACCCGGCCCGTAGACGAGGAGGTTGGTCTGGTAGCCCACCGGCGTCATGAACGCCGTCGACGCGGCGAAGGTCACCGCGAGGACGAACGCGAAGGCGTTGGCGTTCAGTTGCTGGGCGGCCTCGACGGCGACGGGAATCATCAGCACCACGGAGGCGTTGTTCGAGATGACGTTGGTCAGCACCGCGGTGACCACGTACATCAGGCCCAGCGCGACGATGCCTGGCAACCCGGGCGCCGCGAGGACGAACAGGTCCGCCAGCAGGTCTGCACCGCCGGTCTCCTGTAAGGCGATACCCAGCGGGATGACGCCGGCGAGCAGGAAGATGACGTCCCACTGGACGGCGTCGTACAGTTCCTGCGGGCGGAGACAGCCCGTGAGAATCATCGCCACCGCGCCGGCCAGCGCCGAGACGACGATGTGAATCGGGGTGAGCGCGGCGACGCCGACGACGGCGGCGACGATGCCGACGGCGACGGGAATCTTCGACCGGCGGAAGTCGGGCCGCTGGACCTCCTGTGCGACGATGAAGTCCCGGTTGACGTTCAGACGCTCGATGCTGTCGGCGGTGGCCTGCACCAGCAGGGTGTCACCGACCTTCAGGGTGACGCGGTCCATCCGCTGTCGGAACAGTTCGCGGCCGCGGCGCAGGGCCAGCACCGTCGCGTCGTACCGCTGGCGGAAGTTCGCCGAGGCGAGCGTCTCGCCGACGAGCGAGGACCCGGGCGCGACGACGAGTTCGACGAGGTTCTGCCGCTCGCTCGCGCTCTCCAGTTCCGCGTCGTCCACCTCGACTTCGGGGATGAGGTCGAGTCCCTCGGCGTCGAGCAACTCCACCAGCGTATCTCGGTCGGTCCGAATCGCGAACACGTCGCCGGGTTGGATGGCCTTCGGGTCGAGCGGTTCGAGGAAGACCCTGTCCCCCCGGACGAGTTGGATGACGTCGACGTCGAACTCCGTCTCCGAGAGCGCCTCCCGCACCGTCTGGCCGACGATGGGGGAGTCCTCCCGGACCACGACTTCGGTGAGGTACTCGCCCATCTCGAACTCGTCGGTCAGGTCCTCGCGGGCCTCGATGCGGCCCGGGACCAGCCACCGGCCCACGGTCATCAGGTAGACGGTGCCGACGACGGTGACGACGACGCCCAGTTGCGTGAACTCGAACATCCCGAAGGGGTGGCCGAGCAACTCGGCGGAGAGTTGCGAGGCGAGGATGTTCGTCGAGGTGCCGATGAGCGTGAGCATCCCGCCGAACATCGAGGCATAGGAGAGCGGGAGCAGAAGTTTCGACGGCGAAATCTTGCCGTTGTGAGCGATGTCCGTGACCATCGGCAGGAGGATGGCGACGGCGGCGGTGTTGTTGATGAACCCGGAGATGGGGCCGACGAGGCCGACCGTGGCCCCGAGTTGGCGCGTCTCGCTGTCACCGGTCAGCGAGGCGAGTCTCGACCCGAGCATCTGGACGATGCCGGTCCGCTGGACGCCGTCCGAGAGGATGAACATCGCCAAGACGGTGATGGTCGCGGTCGAGGCAAAGCCCGAGAGCCCCCGCGTCAGCGGCGAGACGTCGTCTCCCGGTCGGTGGAGGACGTAGAGGGGGTCGGCCAGCAGGCCGGCGTCGACGAGCGTCGCCGTCAGGGGTTCGACCAGCATCAGCGCGACCATCACGGCGATTGCGGTCACGTCGACCGGCAGGGCCTCGGTCGCGAACAGCGCGAGTGCGACGAGTATCAGCGCGAACACGAACGCCATCGCGGGCGTGACCGGGGGCAGCGACACACCGGGGAGTAGGGCGGGTCCGGCAAAAGACTGCGGATTATCCGTCCGTCAGACCTCGCCGTCGTCCCGCCCGAGGTCGACGACCAGCGCCTCGTAGCTCCGGGCGAACACCGGGGCCTCACGGAGCGACGTGGCAGCCACCTGAAACACGGGGACCGCGAGTGATCCGTCGGTGCCCTCGACCACGACGACGGCCTCGTGGTCGGTGTCGGCGGACCACTCGCCGTCGAGGTCACGGACCAGTACCTCGCCGAAGTAGCTCCCCAGTTCCGTGGTGACGCTGGTGAACGCGCGGTCGTCGAAGGTGGCCTCGCTCCCGAACGTCGCGTCCGCGAAGCGGTCGTCGTCCCACTCGGCCGCCACGAGGTCGTCGAGGTGGGCGAGCGACGCCGGCGTGAAGTCGAGGTCGCGTTCGGCCCAGAACTCGGTGAACTCGGTCGCCGTCGTGGCGTACTCGGCCCGGAGGCCGTCGCCGGCCGTGGGGTCCGTCGCCGGAGTCGGGTCGGCCGTCTCGGTAACGGCCCCCTCGCTCTCCGCTGGCGACTCGACCGCCCCGGAGTCCGCCGTCTCTGTTTCCGCCTCGTCCACACTCGTCTCTGTTGAGTCGACCTCGACCGGGACCGACGACTCGGACTCGTCCGCCTCGATAGCCGCCTCGCTGTCCTCCCCGGTTCCTGCGGCCGAGTCGGGAGTGGGCGTCTGCTCGTCCGCCCTGACTTCGCCCGGTGTCGGTTCGACGGCGTCGAACGTCGGATACACCGCGTCGTCGGCGTCTGCACCGGTCGCACTCTCGTCGCCCGTCTCGTGGTCGGGCGCGATGAGGTCCACGTCTCGCTGCGTGTCCGCCGTCTCGTCGGCGTCTGTCGTCTCGGCCGACGTGGTGTCGCCTGCGTCGTCCGTCTCCTCGCGTTCGTCCGTGTCCACCGCCTCGCCGCCCGTCGACTCGCCACGTTCCAGTTCGGCGTCGAGTCGCTCGACGACGGCGGCGAACACCGGGTCGCCGCCTACGGAGCGGGCCGCGACGTCGAAGACGGCGACGGTCACCTCGTCGTCCCGGCCGGCGACGGTGACCGTCCAGCCGTCCTCGGCCGTCCACTCGCCGTCGTAGGTCCGGACCAGCACCTCACCGAGGTAGCTCCCGAACTGGACGGCCTTCGGGGAGTACGCCCCGCCGTCTGCGGGACGTGCCTCCGTCCAGTCCTCGCGGCCGTCGATGGCCGCGTCGAGACGCTCCAACGACGCCAGCGAGAAGTCGAGTTGGTCGGCGTCGTCGGCCGCGTCCTCCGCCCGCCGGCGGAACTCGTCGGGACCGAGCGCGGTCACGTCGACCAAGTCCGAGCGTCGCTCGGTCTGGTCCGCCCCGTCGTCGCCCCCGCCGACCGCCCGGCGGATGCTGTCGAACAGCCCCATGGCCTCGGCAAGACGGGCTGACTACAAGAAGGTACGGCCCTACTGCTCCTCGCGAAGTTCCATCTCGGCGACGATGTCGTAGGGGTCCAGCCCCTTCCGGATGCCGTCGAGCAACTGGAAGGCCTCGTCGGGCGCGAGGAAGTGCCGGGTGACGGCCCGGCCCAACGGGGTCGGCGAGAGGCCGTCGATGAACTCGTACTCCAGCAGTTTCCCGAGCGCGTGTTTCGTCGGCACCTCGCCGACCATCCGGTCGTTGAGCCGTTTGGCCTGCGTGCCGGCGACGGTGACGTTCGCCAGCGTCTCCTCGACGGCGGCGCCCTCGTCGTAGCGGGTGACGACCGGTTCCATCTCCCCCTTCAGGAGCTTGAACGCCACCTCGTCTTCGGTCATCTCCATGCTGTTGTGGTACGAGCAGTCCGGTTCGACGAGGAGGTAGACCGTCCCCTTGTCGTGGTAGTCCGGCCGGCCGGCCCGGCCGAGCATCTGCTCGAACTCCTGGACGGTGAGCCACTCGATGCCCATCGCCAGCGAGTCGAAGATGACCTGCGACGCCGGGAAGTCCACCCCAGCGGCGAGGGCGGCCGTCGTGACGACGGCGGCCAGTTCCTGGTCGGCGAACTGCTTCTCGACGCGCTGGCGCTTGCGGTTGTCCAGTCCGGCGTGATACGGCGCGGAACTGTACTCCAGTTTGCGGGAAATCTGGTGACAGCGCCGCCGAGAGTTGGTGAAGATGATGGTCTGACCGCGGTACCCCTTGCTCGACTTCGTGTCGAACGCCCGCTTGACCAGTTTGTTCTCCGTGTCTATCTTCTCGCGGCCGTCGGCGAAGGTGACGTGGCGTTCGATGGGCACCGGGCGCTCCTCGAACTCGATGAGTTTCGCCCGCAGTTTCTCGGCCAGTTGGCCGGGGTTGCCCACCGTCGCCGAGAGGTATATCCACTGGGTGTCGTCGCTGTCGGGCGACCCGCCGGTCTCGCAGTAGTACTTCAGCCGCGAGATGAGGCCGTCCAACCGGTGGCCTCGCTCGTCCTCGCCGAGCGTGTGCACCTCGTCGATGACGACGGTACCGATGGTCCCGAGGTCCTTGCCCGTCCGCAGGGCGTGGTCGATACCCTCGTAGGTACCGACGATGACGTCGGCGTTCGGGTCGAAGCGACCGCCCTCGTCGGCGATGCGACTCGCGCCCACGCGAAGGGAGACGTCGACCATGTCCCCGTATCGTTCCTTGAACGACTCGTACTTCTGGTTGGCCAGCGCGACGAGCGGGACCAGAAACAGCATCGTCCCCTTGTTGTTGAGGACGCGGTTCAGCCCGGCGAGTTCGCCGACCAGCGTCTTCCCCGTCGCCGTCGCGGAGACGACCAGTTGGTCCTGCCCGTCCATCGCGCCGTGGTCGACGGCGAGGCTCTGGACCGGAAGGAGGGTGTCGAACCGCGACTCGACGTGCTGTTGGATGCCGGGGTGGAGGTTCAGCGTCTCCGTCGAGACGAGGTCGATGTCGTCGACGGTCGCCGAAATCTCGTCGAACTTCGTCAGGTCGGGGTCCAACTGCCCCGACAGGAGGTTCGTGATGCGGTCTAGGTCCTGTACCTCCAACAGGAGTTCTTCGAGGCGTTTCCGGGCGTCACCGGTGATGCCACCCTCGAAGGCAAGTTCTCTGTCGAGTTCCTCGCGGGCGCAGTCCGGGCAGATGGTCTCCCCGTCGGCCTCGATGGCCGTCTCGCTCGTGATGGGCGAGTACCGCCCCGCAGACGAGCAGTACCGACAGGTGCGGACGACCTTCGCCTCTAACTGGTAGCCGTCGAGCATCTCGCGGATGCGGTCGCGGGCCAGCGGCGACGTCTGCTCGGAGATGCGGATACGCGTCGCTCGACGTGCCAGTTCGACGAACTGGTCGGGTGCGCGGAGGTCCTCGCTGGTCCCGTCTTTGATGCGGAGGCGTCGGGGGCGGGGCCCCGCGTCCGTCTCCTTCAGTTCGAGGACGCCGTGGAACAGACGCCCGCCGTCTCGCTGGGCGACCACCCGGACGTCCTCGCCGTGCTCGTGGAGGAACAGCGTATCAACCTGTGCGGCCTGCTGCGACACGCCTGTACGTACGTCGCGGGACCTACTTCAGTCACTCGACACGGTGTGGACGAGAGCCTCGGGGTCGACGACTGCGAACGCCGGCGGAACTGGAACAGCCAGAAAGCCCCCGACTGCTCGACGAGCGAAACGACGTAAGCACGCGAGCGAAGGAAGCGCACAGCGAGTCGCGGGACTGCAGACGGCCGGGGCCGTCTGGCTCTGCGTCGCAGTCTCGTCGAGACAGGTTCCTACCGAAACGACTGGTCCACCGTTCGCTAGCCACAGCGCGTTTAAGTCGGTCCACCGACAACAGTATCACATGCGTCGGTTCCGCATCGGGAGCGCCTTCGGCATCCCCATCCAACTCGACCTGACGTTCCTGCTGGTCCTGCCCCTGTTCGCGTGGATTATCGGGACGCAGGTCGAACAGACGACGGCGTTGTTGAACGACTCGCTCGGTGCGGGCCTCGACCCGGCGGTACTGACCGACGGGAGTCTGGTCTGGGTCCTCGGTATCGTCGCCGCCGTCGGCCTCTTCACCGGCGTCGTCCTGCACGAACTGGGCCACTCGCTGGTCGCCATCCGCTACGGCTACCCCATCGACTCCATCACGCTGTGGCTGTTCGGCGGCATCGCCCAGTTGACCGAGACGCCCGAGGACTGGAAGCAGGAACTCGCCATCGCCGTCGCGGGACCCGTCGTCAGCGTCGCCCTAGGCGTGCTCTCGTACCTCGCCTTCGTCGTCCTGCCCGGCACGCAGTCGACCGTCGTGGAGGCCGCTCGCTTCGTGCTGGCCTACCTCGCCCTGATGAACCTCGCGCTGGCGGTGTTCAACATGCTCCCGGGGTTCCCGATGGACGGCGGCCGGGTCCTGCGTGCCTTGCTCGCTCGCACCCGCCCGTACGCCCGAGCGACGAAGATAGCCGCCGAGGTGGGGAAGATATTCGCCGTCATGCTCGGCCTCTTCGGCCTGTTCGTCGCCGGCAACATCTTCCTGGCCGGCCTCGCCTTCTTCATCTACATCGGCGCCGAGGGCGAGTCCCGGCAGACGACGATGGCCGCCGCCTTCGAGGGCGTGACGGTGCAGGACGTGATGACCCCCGCCGACCGCGTAACCTCGGTCACGCCCCGCATGTCGGTCCGTGAACTCATCCAGACGATGTTCGAGGAACGGCACACCGGCTACCCCGTCGAGAAGGACGGCGAAGTCGTCGGCCTCGTCACCTTAGAGGACGCTCGCGCCGTGCGAGAGGTCGAACGCGAGGCCTACACCGTCGGAGACGTGATGACGACCGACCTCTACACCGTCTCGCCGGACAGCGACGTGATGGACGCGCTGACCCAACTCCAGCAGAACTCCGTCGGCCGACTGGTCGTCACCGACGAGTCCGGGGAGTTCCTCGGCCTGCTCACCCGGTCGGACATCATGACCGCGCTCTCCATCATCAAGTCCAGCAGCGAGTACGGCTCAATCGGTGGGTCAGAGTCGCGGTCGTTGCGACCCGAACCGTGACGACATCGGCCTGACGGCGAACTGGGCGTGGCTACGTCGGCCCCCAAGCGAGGTGCTTCGCCGTGGGTCGACACGGAGTCTGGAAGACCTCCTCTTCGAGGACCCGAGATGGGACAGACTGGGCCACTCGTGTCCGTCATCCGCCGTCGGTGTACCAGTACGCCCACAGGACCAACACGCCCTGGAGCGGCAGCCGTCCCCAGCGAGCGAGCGCCGAGGGGTCACCCCCACCCGGTATCCCCTCGACGACGACCCCGCTGGTCGCCATGTAGACGTTGGCCGGAAAGACCGACAGCAGCAACGCGATGGTCGCCCACGCCGCGTAGGGTCGCGTCCGTGGGACCAGCAAGCCCACGCCGACGGCGACTTCGGCCACCCCGGAGAGGTAGACCAGCGCGAGCGGTGCGGGCAGGACCGGGGGGACGATCTGGACGTACAGGTCCGGAACGACGAAGTGCAACAGTCCCGCGAGGACGTACAGCGGGGCCATCACGTACAACAGCGGGCGTTTGAGTCGCGTCAAGTCGGGACGCATCTGTCGGCCGTTCGGGCCGAGGGCTGAAGAACCCACCACCGGCCAGACACAGACGCGTCCTGCCCAGCGACACAACGGCTGCCGAGGCCGGAGTCACCGGCCCTTACGCCGACGGCCGTGCCTCGATAAGTGTCACCATCCCGAGGACGTGCGTCTCGGCGTCGACCACCGACAACTCGGTTTCCTCGAAATGAGCCAGCGGGTCCTGCGTCCACCGACAGCCGTGTTTCTCGTAGTGGGCGTCGGCGCGCCACTCCAGTAGTCGATTGAGCAGGCCGACGTCGCTGCGGCCGTGTTCGAGCAACAGCACTCGCCCGTCGGGCCGACAGACCCGTGCCATCTCTGTGAGCGCCGCCACCGGGTCCGGAAAGGTACACGTCGAGAGCGCGGAGATGACGGTATCGAAACTGTCGTCGTGGAACTGTAACTCCTGGGCGTCCATCCGATACACCGTGCCACCGCGTCGCAGCCGCTGGAGTTCTGCCCGTGCGTTGGCCACCATCTCCGGGCTGACGTCGACGCCGACTAGCTGGGCCGTCTCGGGGAGATACCGGAAGTTCGTGCCCGCCCCACAGGCGACGTCGAGGACCCGACCACGCGCGTCGCCGAAGGCTCGCTTTCGGAGCGGCCCGCTGAACAGCCGGTTCGCCCAGTCCCAGCGCGCGTAGCGTGCAGCCATGTCGTCGTAGAGATCCGCGACGTCCCCGCTGGACAGGTGACGGGTGTCGCCTACCTCGGGCTGGCTGTCCGTGGAGTCGGTCGCCGTCGAGGGGCTATCCGGAGCCATTGGATGGGGCTAGCTCCGTCCACTGGCGACATATAGACTGGCCAAGTGCGAGGGGCGGATGGGGGAAACGGTGGTCCGGATGTGGAGACATTCTAGACCGGGACCACCGGCCGAGAACGGATTGTGAACGAGATGGCTCGCTCTCAGTCGCCAGTTCGGCGGTCGTACTCGACGTTCTGGGCTGCAAGAATGTACTGAGGGAATTGACGAGTCCAGCTAGGCCGATGTTCCCGAACCACCCAAAACGGTCGCAAAACCTCCCTCAGAAGGCCGATATTACGTATCGGCAGCCCGGATGGCCCCCTGCAGAGACCCCGGTTCGCCCCCCAGAAAGCTTCATACTCGGTCCTCGTCTAGCGATTTCGCGAGATGGATACTCGGGATACTTGGTGGGTCACGAATCGGCGACCCGGGCCGGCGGCGGCCCTACTCCCGCCCGCTGACTCCGCCCGCGTCGGCGCGACAGCACGACGGGACACTCTCCGCAGACTCGAGTTCGCTATCTCGACGCAACACTCCTTGCGGGGCGTCGACCGAGTATGAAACAGACCGTATGGGTACAAGCCATGGAAAATCGGCGTTCGAGTCGGGTGGTCCAGCTATGGAGTCCTCCGTCGGTAGGACGGGGACCACGACTGTACCACATCCCCCTCGACGAACCGGTCTCGGGCGGTCCCCGGAGCCGTGACCGAGCGTATGGCCGGCTATAGGGCCGGTCTGCCCAACCTTGGAGAAATCCTCCGCTAGTACTGAGAGATTGATGCCGAGACAATCCTGAGACGGGGCCAACGAAGCCGTGGCTGAAACGGCGAAACTATCACCCGGCGAGCGGGCGCGCGACGGCAGGCTGAGACGGTGGAGGTGTATGAAGACATCCAATATGACAGAATTCGTAGTTTTTTCAAGGATAGGCAAACCGCTATACTCTACCAACCTTGGACGGACTTCTGAGCGGAACGATACCGAATCTGTCTGTTTCTCTATCACGGGCTCTCGTGTGAGTGGAATCCGCATCGTCGGTATGTGGCTCTCAGCAGGTCGCTTCTCCATGTTGCCGTCGACGCCGCGGCGCACACAAACGTACCATGCCCTCCGGGAACCGGGTCGTCTAGACAGGACCCTGTCTTCAGTATTCTCTGTAGGCGGGGCGATGTTCCAGGGTTGGGTAGTGTCAGCGTCACTGGGGAAGGTGGTCTCGTGGACTAACCAACATCGAGCGTTTCAGAGGCCGCTGTTGGATAGCGTCGCCCATCGTCGATTTCCGAGTACTACCGCCGACACACCGGTCATGTACCGCGCCCCGAGACACAGCGTCGAGATGACTCACCGACTCCGCAGTATCACCCTGAGGGGCGGTGGGCCGGCGGCGCCGACACACTCGACGTAAATCTGGCATCCGTTTCGAACCACCAACGAAACGGGAGCCGTGCCGGCATCGCGGACGGCTCAAGCGAATCATAAGTCGAGCCGTCGGCATGTGGGTTTTCGTAATGAACGGGAGGGAGTGCCACCTGGGCCCCGACAGCTGACGACATCTGAACGACCAGCTGTCAGAGCCGCTCCTGACGGTCATGTGTCGGCGAGTCGTCGCCCTGCAAAGTCTGCTGTCTGTTTCGGTTGTAGCGTGGATACGCAGCAGCGCCACAGAAATGTGAGCCAGCAGCACATCGGGCGAGATCTATCAGTGCGCCCGCGACGGGCGCGGGCGCACGGGTGCCCGATGTCGATTATGGCACGAATACGAATACAACGCATAGCGGTTGGACAGTCCAGAGAGCGAGTGTGTGAGCAGTTTACACCCGAAACGAGGGGGTTCCGGTGAGCGAATATCCCTGCCCGGAGTGTGAGCATGAGTTTAAATCGGAACGGGGGATGAAGATCCACCATGCGCACAGCCATGGTGTCTCCTCCGTGACGACGAAGTGTGAAAACTGTGGGGAGCATTTTGAAAAGAAAGGACAGCAGAAATATTGCTCGGATGAGTGTCGCCGTGCAGGCAGATCACAGGGAGCAAAAGCCCGATCAGAATGTGCCAGTTGTGGTGAGAGCTTCAAGTACTACCCATCCAGACGCACTGGGAAGTACTGCTCACCATGCTACGCGGACGATGACAAAGAGACCGTTACGCGGTTAACAGAAACCGCCAACCCACGGTGGAACGGTGGAAAGCGAGTCTGCCAGTGTGCAGTGTGCGGAGAGCGAGTTGAGCGATATCCGAGCCAGATAGGCGAGACTGTTCTCTGTAGCAAATCCTGTCACAGTACGTGGCTGTCAGAAGCGTTCACTGGTGAAGGGCACCCGAACTGGGAGGGTGGTGGAAACGAGGACTACGGCCAGGGGTGGAGAGCAGTTCGTCAGCGAGCACTCAAGCGAGATGGATACCAGTGCGCCGTCTGTGGACGAACAGACGAAGAGATGGGGAGAAATCCAGATGTACATCACATCAGGCCCGTGAAGTGGTTTATCGGCTCAGACGACCACACACGTGAGGACGCACACTACCTGAAAAACGTGATTTCACTGTGTATCAGTTGCCATCGAAAAGCCGAGTTTGGCAAGGTAGAATCAGACTATCTTAGATCACTAATTCGAGAATCGTAAACGGGCGTTACGGGAGATATTTGACCATAGTACGATATTCGGAGAGTTAAATTAAGAAAAGTCCGGGCGCGGGAATCGAACCCGCCTCTTAGCCACCACAAGGCTAAAGGATGCCACTACCCCAGCCCGGACACGCTGGCTGAAGCATTCTTAGATATCCCGCTGGCACAGAAATACGTTACGAATCGATGTTCTGGATCGAGTGACGTCTTCGCATTTGGACCCTTGCCGGGGCTGGATTCGGAGCGAAAACCAGCGGCGCAATATCCCTGCGAACGCACCGGTCAAGACACGCCAGGAATACGTCGTCACCACTACGAGTTGGGTGCTGTACTGACTCGGCCTCAAGGCGTCTGTGTGGGAGTGACGAGCCGGGAGAGCACTCGCATCCGACGTTCGCGTACTTCTCTTTTGCCGGCGGCCCGCGTCGCTGCATCGGGGACCGCTTTGCCATGCTCGAAGCGCGGCTCGTCCTCGCAACCATCGCCCAGGAGTGGACCGTCAAGCCACACGACGACCACTCGTTTGCCCCCTCCATTACGCTCAGGCCCGAGGCCCCGTCGAGACGACGGTCCATCGGTGCGATTGACAGTCAGCGACTGCCGGCACCAGTTTCGTGCACCCACTCACGCGGCCGCCGTGAGAACCCGCCGCGTTCAGTTGGTGGCGGTGTCGATATGCCATCCGGGGTCGGTACCCGTCTGGTCGAGATGGTCGGCCCGACAGGCGGGACAGTAGTCGGGGGTCTTCGATTCGCTCCGGGGGACGTAGACCGCGCCGTCGCACTCGCTACACGCATCGGGAACGATGGTCGTACAGTCGACACAGAGATTGAATTCGTCGACTGTGAGTTCACGCAGGGGCTCGAGGTGTTTGTCCAAGAGATACTCGTCGATGACCGCCTGACAGTTGTGGCACGGTTGCATGACGATTCACTCGGGACCATGTGAGCAGTTCACAAGTATCTGTCGACCACCCGGATTTTCGCCGTGACAGGTGGTCGCCGAGACTGGCCGGTGAGCGTCTCCACAGGGGAAAAGATGCGCGCCCAGCCGTCAGGAAGTGGCGCTTCGCCGTTGCGCCAGTGAGACTGGTGACGAGGCCGTGTTTCAGAGGGAAGCATGGCCATACCCGACGACGCCTCCCGAGAGCGCGTGCTGGACTTCGCGGAGGACTTCATGGACTGTGACTGTCAGGCCGCCCCCCACTGTGGCTGTCCGGAGCGCAAGTTCGTCAGCTATCTGTTGGAACTGCACGAACAGGGACTGGACCCGGACTGCCGTCATCGGCGTAACGAGCGACGACGACAGTCCGGGCGACGCACCGGTCAGTCGGCGACCGGGGTGATTTCGATGCCCGTCGCCGCGATATCTTCGACTGTCGCTCGCCACCCACCGACGGTGAGCCTCTCGTCCGGCGTCGACAGTGTCAGCGACGAGACGGTCGGTGGAGCCAGCGAGAAATCGATGGCGACCTCGCTGCGCAGTTCGTAATCGGCGATCTCGCCCTCCCACGTGTCGGGTTCGTGTGAGTCGGTGTGGTATCCCTCGACTGTCGCACGGAACCGGGTCCCGTCGTCGAGTTCGGAGCGGAGGTCGGTAATCGCTCGGCGCGGGTCCAGATACCGACGCGGGAACGTCCGCCCCGTCTGGACGACGGCCGAGGCGCCCCAGACGGTCTCGGTGTAGTCCTGCAACAGCAAGACGAGGTTCGACTCCTGTGTAATCAGGTATCGTTGCGTGTCCTGTATCGGGTGGTTGCTCCCGAAGATACCGTAGGTCCGGTCGGCGGCGACGACCGTGTCTGCCGTCGCCCGGGACCGGACCGACATCTGCTCGGGATACGTGCGCTCGACGGTCGAGTCGTCGCCGCTCATCAGTAGTCTGACGGTGACACCGCTGTCGAGCGCCACCTGGAGCTCCGGGTCTATCTGCCGGTAGATGCGCGGCGACGTGGCGACGACGAGCCAGTACTCGGCGGCCTCTATCGCCCGCTTGATGTGCCGGAGCGCTGTCTGTTCACGGCTCGCCATCGTCACGTAGTCGTCGGACACGTCGATGGTGTCGTCGTGGACCCGGCGCAGTTCCGAACTCAGCGTGTCGATAGTGTCGCTCAGTTCGTCGATTCGCCGTCGTTTGAGGTCTCCCAGTACGTCCTCGGGTGACGGCGCGATAATCTCTTTCCCACGCCCGCGAGACCGGATTTCGACGAGCCCCATCTCCTCGAGGTCGTACAGCACGTCGTAGATGCGCCCCTGCGGGACGCCAGAGACGTCGACGAGGTCCTGCGGGGTGGCCTTCCCCGAGCGAACGGCAGCCACGTACGCCTTCGATTGATACGACGTCAGGCCGAGTTCTTCGAGTCGGCCGGTCAGTCGACTGTCACTCATGCGTCGAGCGTGCCGGTGTCGGGTTGTCGTCTCCGCTGTGCGTTGGTTCGCGCTGGCTCGGACGCCTCAAGACGGTGTGCATCAGACGTGTAAACGTCCCCCGCGTTATTTAACACCACGATTCGTGGTTGTTATCATGTCGACCTACGCGACGCCTCCGGCGATCGACGTCGCCGCGGCAGAGACGTTGCTCGAACCGTCCGGGGAGGGACAAGGATACTGGGTGGGCGCGCCGTGTATCCACCGACACGACGGCGTGGCGTACCTCGCCGTCCGGTGGCGTGACCCCGACCGGCGCGGCCACGAGGTGACGGTCTACGAGTACGGCGACGACGGCTCGCTCACGCAGCAGGCGAACCTGACGGCCGCCGACCTCGGGGTGGTGAGCGTCGAGCGAGTGGCACTCGTCACGGACCCGCACACGGGCGCGCTCCAGTGTTACGTCCCCGTCGACCGCGGCGGGAACGACTGGGTCATACAGAAACTCGCCGACGTCGACGACCCGTCGGAACTCGACCCGGACACTGCACGGACCGTCCTCAGACCCGAACCGGGGACGACCGACGCGGGGACGGTCAAAGACCCGGTCATCGAGACGGTCGGGGGGCGGTACTACATGTTCTATGCAGGGGCCGACGGGCGCTCCGAACAGGCGCATCTGGCGACCAGCGTCGACGGCGAGACGTGGACCCGCCACGGGGACAACCCCGTCATCGAACGGGCGTACTGGCACGACCACCACGTCAGGGTATCGGCCGTCGTTCCTGCGCCCGATGCGCCCGTCTGGCTCGTGTTCTACGAGGGCAGCGGCGTCAGTGACACGGGCCGGACGTGGAACCTCCGGACGGGCGTGGCGGTGTCGCCGGACCTCGAACGGATGACCGACACCTCGCCCGACGGCCCCGTCTACAGCGGTCCGGCCGCCGAGCGGAAGACCGGGGTCGACACCTTCGCCACCTGCCGGTACGTCGACGTGTTGCCCCGCGGAGACGAGTGGGAGGTCTTCGCCGAAGTCGCTCGCGAGGACGACTCGTTCGACCTCCGGCGGACGACGGTCCCGGCACCGGGACTGTGACGGTCGCTCCCCGGCAGGCAGACCGAGCGGCGCGGCCGTGGACGCCGGGTCAGGCGTCTCGACCGCGCGCCGCGACCGAACGGGCACTGGTGGCTATCGCCTCGCCCGTCTCGGCGTCGAACAGATAGACGTCCGACGGCGAGACGCTGAGACGGACCGTATCACCGGGTTCCGGTTTGACGCTCGGTGGCGTGACGGCCGTCACCTCCGTCTCACCGACCAGCAGGTGGACGAAGTTGTCGCTCCCCTGATACTCCGTGACGACGACCTCCGCCTCGAACGCCGGTCCGTCGGGCGACGGCGCGTCGACGTCGATGTCCTCCGGTCGGATTCCCACGACGGCCTCCTCTCCGGGGGCGGTCGTCACCCCGCTCGGCACGTCGGCGAGCGAAATCGTCGGGTCGTCGACCGGGTACCGGGCCGTGTATCGGTGGCCGTCCTGCCGGTCGAGGACCGCCGGGAGTTGGTTCATCGACGGGTTGCCGAGGAAGTCGGCGACGAACCGATTCGTCGGGTCCGCGTACACCCGGTCCGGCGGCCCCGCCTGCTGGAGGACCCCGTCGTCGAGGACGGCGATGCGGTCGGCCATCGTCATGGCTTCCTTCTGGTCGTGGGTGACGTAGACGGTAGTGATGTCCAGTTCCGACTGGAGGCGCTGGAGTTCGGTCCGCATCTCCGACCGGAGTTTCGCGTCGAGGCTCGCCAGCGGTTCGTCGAGGAGGAAGACGTCCGGTTCGCGGACCATCGCCCGGCCGAGCGAGACCCGCTGTTTCTGTCCGCCAGAGAGGTCAGTCACCGGCCGGTCCAACAGGTCCGCGATGTCGAACATCTCGGCCATCTCCTCGACCCGCGCCTCCCGCTCGGCAGCCGGGAGGTCCGTCGAGTGCTTCAGCCCGTAGGCCATGTTCTCGCGGACGGACATCATCGTGTAGAGCCCGTAGTCCTGGAACACCATCGCGATGGACCGGTCGCTGGGGTGGAGTCCCGTCACGTCGCGGCCGTCGATGCGGATTGTCCCGTCGGAGACGGTTTCGAGCCCCGCAATCATCCGCAGCGTCGTCGTCTTGCCACATCCGGAGGGGCCGAGCAACACGAGCAGTTCGTCCTCGACGGTCAGCGAGAAGTCGCTGACGGCGGTTTCGGTTCCCTGTGCGTCGTCGTACCGCTTCGTGACGCTGTCGATGTCGAGTTCAACCATCGTCCATCCGCCTCCCGTCGGCGTCGAAGTACGACATGGCGTCCGCGTCGAACGTCACCGCCGTCGACGAGCCACGGTCGAGGCTCTCCGGCACCGACCGGGTCCGGACCTCGAAGGTTCGGCCCCCGGCTTCGACCGTGAGTTCGTACGCGCGACCGATGGGCTCGACGACCGTGACCCGGCAATCGATGGGAGAAGTCTCCTCGGGAGGGCCTGCCGCTGTGCGCTCGCCCGCGAGATAGACGTCCTCGGGTCGAATACCGACCCGTCGCGCCCCCGACGGCTTCGTGGCGGTGAGAGCGTCGACGACCGGCCCGCCCTCGTCGGTGACGTCGAAGACGTTCATAGAGGGGTCCCCGAGGAAGGCAGCGACGAACTCCGAGTTGGGTCGGCGGTACACCTCCTCGGGCGTCCCGACCTGCTCGATACGTCCCCCGTTCATGACGGCGATACGGTCGGCGAGGCTCATCGCTTCCTCTTGGTCGTGAGTGACGTAGAGCGTCGTGATGCCGAGTCGCTGCTGGAGGTCGCGGAGTTCCGACCGGGTCTGCACGCGGAGCTTCGCGTCGAGGTTCGACAGCGGTTCGTCCATGAGCAGGACCGACGGATTCCGTGCGAGCGCCCGCCCGACCGCGACCCGCTGGCGCTGGCCGCCCGAGAGCGCGGCCGGTTGTTTGTCGAGAAGGTCCGTGATGTCCAGGAGCGCCGCCGTCGACTGGATGCGCTCCGTGACCGCGGGCTCGTCGAGGTCCGTCTTCCGGAGCGGGAACCGGATGTTCTCGCGGACTGTCTTGTGGGGGTACAACGCGTAGCTCTGGAACACCATCGCCACGTCGCGGTCCTGTGGAATCGTCCGCGAGACGTCCCGGTCGCCGATAGTGACGGTGCCATCCGTTATCGGTTCGAGCCCGGCGACCATCCGCAGGGTCGTCGTCTTTCCGCATCCGGAGGGACCGAGCAACACGACCAGTTCGCCGCTGTCGACCTCGAGGTCCACACCGTCAACGGCCAGCGTCTCGTCGAACCGTTTCGTGAGCGCGCTCAGTTGGACCGGATTACCGCCGACGGCGTCACCGACCGCCCCGATGGCGGGACGCTCGGACGAACCGTCTTCGGTCAGGTCCCCCGCCGCCGAACGACTGTGTTCAGACATCGTTACCCCTCCACCGCCCCGGCCGTCAGTCCTTTGACCATGTATTGTTCGAGGTACAGGAACATCACGATAATCGGCAGCGTGGTGAGGAACGACGCCGCCATTATCTGCCCCCAGACGTTGTTGAAGTTGCTGTTCATCTGCTCGATTCCGATGGGGAGCGTGAGCTTCGCCTGTGACTTGAGGAACACCGACGCGAAGATGTACTCGTTCCACGCTATCTTGAACGCGAAGAGGAAGGCGGCGACGAGCACCGGAAGGCTCAGGGGAACGACCACGCGAAAGATAGTCTCGACCCGGGAGTAGCCGTCGAGGAGCGCCGCCTCCTCTATCTCGACCGGCAGGCTCTCGAAGTAGTTCCAGAGCATGTACAGCGTGAGCGGGAGCGTACTCACGGTGTACGTGATGAACAGGGACAACCGGGTGTCGACGAGGCCGAAGCGCGCGAGCAACTGGAACAGCGGAACGACGACCGTAATCGCCGAGAGCATGTAGACGACGACGACGCCGCGTCGTACGATACCGTTGCCCGGGAACTCCAGCCGCGTGAAACTGTACGCCCCGACGACGCCGACGACCAGCGAGAACGACGCCGTCACCAGCGCGACGAGCGCGCTGTTGAAGAAGTAGCTCGTGAACGCGAACGTCTGGGAGGTGAACAACACGGTGTACTGCGACAGCGTTATCTCGCCGGGGAGCAGCGACGGGTTGTCCGAGTAGATGGCAGCGTCCGGGGTGAGACTCGTGACGAGCATCACGTAGAACGGGAGGAGCGCGATAAGGAGCGTCAACCCCAGACTCACGTAGAACCCGACGTGTCCGAGTCGGCTGTCGGTGTCGTAGCCCGTTTTGAGGACGTTCAGACTCGACCGGACCTGTGCGTAGATGCGGAGTATCATATCTTGTCCTCCCCGAACAGCGTGACGAACCCGATCAGGAACATCGCCTGCACGAGGAACAGGAGGAGCGAAATCGCCGCACCGGTCCCCTGTTCGAAGTTAGCGAAGGCGGTCTGATAGGCGAATATCGGGAGTGTGAGAACCTGCCGCGTGAGCAGCCAGACCTGCGCGAAGGCGTTGAACTCCCAGATGAACCTGAGCAAGACGACGATGGCGATGGTCCCGCGTAGCTCCGGGAAGGTGATGTCTTTGAACTGGGCGAGTGCACCCGCCCCGTCGATGCGCGCCGCCTCGTACATCGACTCCGGAATCGCCTGGAGACGGGCGACGATGAGGAGGAACGCGAACGGGAAGTTCCGCCACGCCGAGAATATGATTACCATGGGGAGCGCCGTGGAACTCTGGGCCAACAGGCCCGTACTGTTGCTGTATAGCCCCCACTGGGCGAGCATGTTCGGAATCGCGCCCCAGAGCGGACTGAGCATGAACTGCCAGACGAACGCGACGGCGATTATCGGGGTGACGTGTGGCAACAGTACCAACCCGCGGGCGAGCCGCCGCCCCCTGAACTCCCGGTTGAACAGTATCGCGACGGCCAACCCGGCCACCGTCGAGACGACAGTGCTCCCGACAGTGAACACGAGCGTCGTCCAGAACGCGTTCCAGAACCGGGGACTAGACAACAACCCGACGTAGTTCTCTAGCCCGACCCACGTCGGCGCCTTGTCCGGGTTCAACGGGACGTTGGTGAAACTGAGGTAGACGTTGTACGCGATCGGGTAGAGGATGACCGCGCCGATGAGGAGGACGGCGGGCAGAATTAACCCGATACCGAGGAGCGTCTCTCGTCGCTGTGCCGGCGACTCGAAGTACTGCTCGAGACCCGTCACGGACGCGAGTCGAGTCCCGACGGACATCATTCGAGCGCGCTACGCATCTTTTCCGCCTGCTCAGTCGCGACGGTCTGGGGGTCGTCGCCTTTGATGCAGACGCGGTTGACCGCCTCTGCGACCAGCGACTGGCTAGATATCTGGCCGAACTCCGGCACGAGAGTGCCGTTGACGACGTCGAACCGGTCCATGTTCCCCAGCGCCGAGGATATCTGGTTGATAGTGTCGCTCCACGCCGAGAGCGTCTCGTTGTCGCGGTACGCCTCGCTCTCCGAGGTCGACTTGAGGACCGGCATCGTGCCGCCGGGTTGGGTGTGCACCCACTTGACGTACGAGTCGCCGGTCATGATGTGGTTGACGAGATTTCTCGACGAGGCGAGTTTGGCGTCGCTGTCGTCGAAGATGCAGTGTCCGAGTACCTGCCCGTACGTGCTCCGTCGCTGTTTCTCGGTCGCCGGAGCAAGCCCCGTATCGGCGACCATCTCCTCGCCCTCGTCGGCTAACAGGTCCGGGAGCAGGTACGACGAGTAGAGGAACATGTGTTCCTGTTCGTTCCCGTAGAGGCTCCGCGTGTCGTTGAACGTGACCGAACCGGGCGTGTACTGGCTCAGTTGTTGGTAGTACTCCAGGGTCTCGACCATCTCCTGTGAGTCGAAGACGACGTTCGCGTCCTCGTCGAGGACCTTCGCGCCGTTGGAGCGAGCGAACTGCGTGAAGCACTGGCGGGCATACGCGTCGACCTGCGTCCCGAACCCGATACCGTACGTGTCGTTGTCCGGGTCGTGGAACGTCTCGGCCGCCGTGAGGATGGCGTCCCACGTCACGGGCGGTTCGAGACCGGCCTCTTCGAACGCGCTCTTGCGGTACCAGATGCCCTGGACCCACGCGTCGGCCGGAACGCCGTAGTACCCTCCCTCACCGTCACTCATGAACTGTAACGGCCCGTCCCGGAAGTCGTCCTCACCGATTTCGTCGACGACCGACGTCGTACTCTCCGAGGAGAGCGTGCCGTCGGCACCGAGTCGCTGAATCGTCTGGATCGCCAGCAGTCCCACGTTGGGCAACGTATCTGACGCGACCGCGCTCGACAGCTGTTCGGAGATGTCGTCGTTGTCGACGTATCGGGTATCGACAGTCGTCCCGGCACTCTCCTGAAAATTGCTGACGATAGTGTTGATCGGTTCCCGGAAGTCGTCGCCGTTGTGGATGTTCCAGTACCCGATCTTACTCGCCGTCTCCTGTCCGCCACCGTCGCCGTCACCACCGCCGCCATCGCCGCCATCGCCGCCATCGTTGCCGTCGCCCCCACCACATCCAGCCAGCCCGGTCGCGGCCGCGATACTACCCAGTTCGAGGAGTCGCCGACGACTCAGCGACCGTCGCTCCGTTTTCGCCGCCCAATCATGTCCCGTGTTATCATGCGGAGGCATATGCAGAACTGTTTGCAACAATCATTTAAAATTCTATTGGATAACAACCTCTCGGAGTTGTTGTGTTCATCCAAAGTGTTATTTTTCTGCCCTTCACACTCTGGACCATGGTTGCAAGCCAAACCGAATCAGCTTCCGACCCGCGTGAAACCGTCAGCCGAGGGTGAACAGATGGCTCAGGAGACGCTCGTGGACGGGTATACGTACCTGGTGTTCCCGACCGCCGACCACTCCGATATCACCGCCGGAGACACCGGCGGGCTGTACGACCGGGATACGCGGTATCTCTCTCGACTGTCCTGCGGTGTCGCGACGGGAACGTTGACACGACTTCAGTCGACGCTGGTTTCTCCACGGAGTCGAACCGAGACGCTCGCTCCGGCCACGACCGAGGTGAACGCGATGACCGGTACCGGGGAGGTCCCGAAACACACAGACCGGTCGTTCACACGCCGCCTCAGCGTGACGGAGGGACACGGTGCCGTCCAGACCGTCACCGTCCGCAACCATTCACCGGACCCCCAGTCAGTGGAGTTACGACTCGGATTCGAGGCCGATTTCGCCGACTTGTTCGAAGTACGAGGGTTCGAAGCCGACATCGACCGGACCGTCGAGACCCGCGTCTCCGAGGACGCCGTCCGCAAGGCCTACTCGTTCGCACACGGCGACGCGGACACGGCGTACTCGACGACCATCGCCTTCGACCCAGTCCCCTCGGGCCTCTCTGACGACGAAGCGCGGTTCTCGCTCACCGTCAAGCCGCGAGATACCGCGACGGTGACGACCCGAATCGGTCTCGATGACACGCTCCCCCCAGCGGAAACGCTGGCGACGGACACAGACCGCGTCGATATCCCTGCGGTCCCTACGGCCGACGATGGAGTCGCCGACGTGGTTGAACAGGCCGCTGCGGACCTCCGCGCGCTGACCACGGAGACCGAGTACGGCTACGTCCCGTTGGCTGGGACGCCATGGTTCGTCGCCCCGTTCGGTCGGGACTCGCTCATCACGGCCTATCAGGCGCTCCCGGTCGCCCCGAAACTGGCGACCGGAACGTTGCGGTATCTCGCGGCACATCAGGGCCAGCGAGACGACGAGGGCCGCGAAGAGGAACGGGGGAAGATATTCCACGAACAGCGCCACGGGGAACTCGCGGCCCGAGAAATCGTGCCACACACGCCGTACTACGGCACTATCGACGCGACGCCGCTGTGGGTCCTCCTGCTCGCCGAGACCTGTGACTGGCGAGGGGGGCCGGCGTTAGCCACCGAACTCGCCGGGTCGTTACGGCCGGCCCTCGACTGGATATACGACACGAGTACGTCCGGACCCGACGACCCGTTTCTCTATTATACGACCGCCGACACCGGCCTCGCACACAGGGGCTGGAAAGACACGACGGCGAGCGTCCGGTTCGCCGACGGGTCGACCGCCGAGGGACCGCTCGCTCTCGCGGAGGTACAGGGGTACGCCGCGGCCGCCCTCCGGCGTGGGAGTTCCCTCCTCGCGCAGGTCGCCCGTCGCGAGGGCTCTCCCGACGTCTCGACGGACCGCTGTGCGGACTATCGCGAACAGGCCGCGGCTATCGAACGCACCTTCGACGACCAGTTCTGGCTCCCAGACCGCTCCTTCTACGGCCTCGCGAAGACCGGCGAGGGAGATATCGTCGACGCAGTGACGTCCAACGTCGGCCAGTGCCTGTGGACCGGGCTCGTGCCAGAGTCGAGAGCCGAGACGGTCGTCAAGACGCTCCAGCGTCCCGAACTGGCCGACGGGTGGGGTATCCGGACGATGAGCGCCGCCGACGCCGGCTACAGCCCGGTGTCGTACCACGCAGGCGGCGTCTGGCCGCACGACACGTCGCTCATCGCCATCGGACTCAGCCGCTACGGTTACGGCGACGTCGCAGAACAGATGGGGCGACACGTCCTCGACGCCGGCGCGAGTACACGACACGAACGACTCCCGGAACTCTACTGTGGATTCGACCGCGAAACCGAACCGACCCCCTACCCGGCTACCTGTGTCCCGCAGGCGTGGGGCGCTGGCGCTCCGTTCGCACTGCTCCGAGCCGCGTTTGGACTCCGACCCACCGACGACGGGACCATCGTCTCCACCCGGTCGTCGTCGTTGTTCCCGGAGCGCGCTCTCGACCACGTACGCGACTGCTGGGGTGAGGTAGAGCGACAACGGTAGCGCCGACGGCACCGAGTCGGTGTGCCGATACCACAGATGCCGACGGAGGCCGATACGCATCCTGAAGCGGTGGCGAGAGTCCCGAGACGCTTTTACACGGTCGGCAACTACGTATCCCCAAGCGTGGCCATCACGGACAAGATATACGTCAAGAACCACCAGCAACTCGCCTCCCAGTTAGAGACGAGTTTCCCCAAGGGTGCGTTCAAGGGGGCGACGCTCGACATCCTCTTTCAGGGGGAGGGACTGGCCAAACTCGACGACGCCTCCCGCGAGCGCGTACTGGACTTCGCGGAGGACTTCATGGACTGTGACTGTCAGGCCGCACCCCACTGTGGCTGTCCGGAGCGGAAGTTCGTCAGCTACCTGCTGGAACTGCGCGAACAGGGGCTGGGACCGGACGCTATCGTCGACGTGATGAGCGACGACTACATGCTGTACGCCTACCCCGGAGACGTGCTCTCCTTCCTCGACGACAGCGTCAGGACGCTGGAAGCCGTCGAGACGCTAGCCGACGTGGACGGCCAGCGAGACGTCGTCGACGAGGTACAGCGACGGTGCAACCGACTGATGTAGCGGGACCGGAGACGGGCATCCGAAGCTTTTTGTTTTAGGTTCGCCGAAACTACGGTGATGACCACGTCTCGCAGCCAAACGTCGGGTACCGACGCCGGTGCCGACGCAGTCGGCGACGCGCCCACCGACGAGACTCCCGAACTGAACGTCTACGAAATCCACTCGGAGCGGACTGTCCTCACCGAGTCGGGAAGCACGGACTGTTGGATCGCCACCGACACGGTGGTCGCGCCGCCGCGATAGGGGTACCGTGCCGCCGTGGGGTAGTCGACGACAGACGGTATCACGAGAAGCGCCCCGCGAACGGGACCCGGGGGTGGGTCTACGACGTGTCCGCGCGCCGGACCAACGTGTCGTCGCCGAGGAACCGGTCGAGCGTGTGAGCGTCTCCCTCGAGTCTTTTCAGGTGGACGCGAAGTAGGTCACCTGTCGTCGCGTCGCCGAGTCGGTCGGCCAGTTCGACGTGGTCGCGCATCTGTACGGCGAGGGTCGCGTAGCCGTCGAGGTCCCGTTCGAGCGACGACCGCACGTCGTAGCGGTGCGGGGCCTCGATGTTCATCGGGGCGTGCTGTCGGATACCCATCGGGCCACAGACCGGAACGCCGCCGAGCGCGTGGACGCGAATCGCCACGTCGTCGGTCATCTCCGTGAGTCGGTCGGCGGCCGACCGGAGGAACGACGCGACGTCGTCCATTTCGGCGCCCTCCGCGGTCCAGTAGTGCTTTCTGACCTGGTTGAACAGGAGGTAGAACCCCGAGAGTTCGGCGTTGAGCGCGGTCACTAGCTGGGTCGCCGATTCCCGGTCCAGTCGCAGTTCGTTCGCACGGACGGTGTCCCACTCCTGTCGAACGTGCTCAGCGTCGGGTCGCCGCAGGTGTGGCGTACTCATGGTCGGTGGACGCTGTCCTCCAGAACGAGCGTGTCGTCTTCGAGGAACTGTTCGATGGCGTGTGCGTCGTCTTCGAGGGTTTTCAGGTGGTCTCGCAGGCGCGTCGCGGTGCCCGAATCGCCGACTCCCTCCGTGAGTTCGACGTGTTCGCGCATGCTCGCGACCAGCGTCGCGTACCCCTCGAGGTCGCCCTCCAGCGAGGCGCGGAGGTCGTAGAGGTCTTCGGCCTCCAAGTGGACCTCCGCGTACTCCTGAATCGTCGGCGGCGTGTTCGGCGGGATGCCGCCGAGTTCGACGATGCGGACGGCGAGGTCGTCGTTGATGGCTCGGACCCGCTTGTAGGCGTCTTCGAGGAAGTCGGCGACGTCGTCGAACTCCGCCCCCTCGGCCGTCCAGTAGTGCTTGCGCAGGAGGTAGAACAGGTTGAACGCCCCGGCGTGGTCGACGCTGATGGCTTCGACGACTTCCTCGGCGGCCTCGCGGTCGATGCGGAGAGCCGTCTCCTCGACGGTTCCCCACTCCTGACGGCGGTCGCCGGTGTCCGGGTCACGGACCAGCCCAATCTGGTGTTCCGTCATCTGCGGTCTCAGTTGAGTGCGTCTTCGAGCACGAGCGTGTCGTCTTCGAGGAAGTGCTCTATCTCGTGGGCGTCGTCTTCGAAGTCTTCGAGAACCTCTCGGAGCAGTTGCCCCGTCGCGAAGTCCCCGAGGTCTTCGACCAGCGAGACGTGTTCGCGCACGGACTCGACGACGTCGCCGTACATCTCGAGGTCGTTCTCCATCGACGTCCGCACGTCGTAGACGTCCGGCCCTTCGAACTCGACGGGCGCGTGGTCTGCGAGTTCGGCCGGGCCACTGACGGGGACGCCGCCCAGCGCTTGCACCCGTTCGGCGAGTTCGTCCGCGTTCTCCTCGGCGTCCTCGGCGGCGTCGCCGAACCACTCGTGGAGTTGCCCGAACTCCGCGCCCGCGACGTTCCAGTGGTGTTTGCGCAGTTGGTGGTAGAGGACGTAGGTGGACGCGAGGTCCACGTTCAGCGCCTCGACCACCTGTTCGGCCTTCTCGGTATCGATTCTGACGGCGTTCTCCTCGACGGTGCCGGCTTCACGCCGGAGTGATTCCTTGGCACTCATTGGCACACTCGACCTTGGAGAAGGAACGTAATAAGTATTGTCAGCACGGCAATGTTTTTTAGGCGTGCCAAACTCCGAAACGCGTAGGGGAGACGACCGGAAGCCACATAGGCTCGTTGTCACGCTCCTTCCCGCTAGCCTCGCATCTCTGGAGTGTGACCGTCAGGCAGTAACACAGCGGTGAGATTATATAGCAACAATCTGTCACCTAGGCAGAGGTGGACCGATGCTGGGTCCGCCGACGCTCGTTCGTCGGTCCACTCCCACTCCGGGAGACAGTGCACTTCACCGCCCCCTCCCGCGCCTCGTACCTGCCCCGCCAGACGTGGTTACCCCACACACTTTTAGGATAGCCTAAAGTACGGTACGCGTACGTCGTCCGTCGGTTCTTCGGTCCGCCAGAGTGAAGTTCCGCGAGTTTTTAGGCCAGCCTAAATCTAGTGGTTTTATCTGTTTTTAGGCTAGCCTAAAACTCGTATGCGGGAATCGACGATACGACAGGGTCAGCATCGAGGGGTCACACCGAGCGATTTCGGAGGTTCTGGACCATGAGCTACAGGGACGGCGGCAACGACGCCATCCTCTCCCAGCAGGCGAGACGGGAGTCCAGCGCGCGGACCTACCCCCGACACCTGCCGCTGGCGATACGCGACGCGCAGGGGTGTACCGTGACCGACATGGACGGCAACGAGTACTACGACTGTCTCGCGGGGGCCGGGACCCTCGCGCTCGGTCACAACCATCCCCGAGTCGTGGAGGCGATGGAACAGGCACTGTCGGCCGAGAACCCGATTCACACGCTCGACATCTCCACGCCCGCGAAAGAGCGGTTCGTCGACTCGCTGTTCGAGAGCCTCCCGGACGCGTTCAGCGAGCACGCGAAGATTCAGTTCTGTAGCCCGGCCGGCACCGACGCCGTCGAGGCGGCGCTGAAACTCGTCAAGACGGCCACCGGCAACCGGAGCCTCCTCGGCTTTCAGGGAGCCTACCACGGGATGACCAGCGGCGCGCTCTCGCTGATGGGCGACACCGACGCCAAGGAGCCGATTTCGGGGCTGACGAACGACGTGCACCACCTCCCGTTCCCCTACGACTACCGGTGTCCGTTCGGCGTCGGCGGCACAGAGGGCGCTCGCATCGCCAGCGAATACGTCGAGAACCTGCTGGACGACGGGGAGAGCGGCATCACCGACCCGGCAGGCATGATTCTCGAACCCGTACAGGGCGAGGGCGGTGCGGTTCCCGCTCCCGACGAATGGCTCCGGGAGATGCGCCGCATCACGCGCGAGCGCGATATCCCGCTGATTCTGGACGAGATTCAGGCGGGGATGGGCCGGACCGGCGAGACGTACGCCTTCGAGCACGCGGGCATCACCCCGGACGTGCTCACCCTCTCGAAGGCCATCGGCGGTGGCCTCCCCCTCGCCGTCGTCGTCTACGACGAGTCGCTTGACGTCTGGGACCCTGGCGCTCACGCCGGCACCTTCCGCGGCAACCAACTGGCGATGGCGGCCGGCGAGGCGACCATCGACTACGTGCTGGAGAACGACCTCGACGACCACGCCGCGGAGATGGGTGCCCGGTTGCGCGACCACCTCGAAGCCACGGCGGAGGGCGTCGACGCAATCGGCGACGTTCGCGGCCGCGGGCTGATGCTCGGCGTCGAGTTCGTCGACACGGCCGCCGACTGGCAGGGGGCCGGCCCGCACGCGCCGGACGGCGACTTCGCGGCGGCCGTCCAATCTGAGTGTTTCGACCGCGGCCTCGTCGTCGAACTCGGCGGGCGCGACAGCGCCACGGCGCGCTTCCTCCCGCCGCTCGTCGTCACGCGCGAGCAGATAGACGACGTGGCGGCCATCTTCGACGAGGCCGTCACCGCCGTCACGAACGAGGAGTCGCCCGCGGAGGTGGTGGCGTGAGCGCCACGGACCTGTTCCTCGGGTCCGAATCGGGCGACGCCGCCTACCGCGAGGCGATGCGTCGGGCGACCGAGGCGGTCGTGGAGACGGTCGCCGACGGCGACACGCCGTACACGGGTCGCTCACCGCAAGCCCTCGCCGAGCAGTTCGACGTCCCGGTCGTTCCGGAGAAGGGCGTCGGCCTCGACGCCGCCATAGACGAGGTGGCCGAGACGGTGCTGGCCCACTCGGTCGCCACGTCGAACCCCCGGTGTAGCGCCCACCTCCAGTGTCCGCCGATGGTGCCGGGACTGGCCGCCGAGGCGATGCTCACCGCGGCGAACCAGTCGCTGGACTCCTTCGACCAAGCGCCGGCCGCCACCGTCCTCGAACAGCGAGTGGTCGACGCGCTCTGTGCTCTGTTCGACCTCCCGAGCGACGCCGACGGCGTCTTCACCAGCGGCGGCACCCAGTCAAACTTCCAGGGCCTCCTGCTGGCCCGCGACCGGTACTGTCACCGGGCGTTCGGTCGGGACGTGCAGGCCGAGGGGCTCCCGCCCGAGGCCGAGTCGCTCCGCGTCCTCTGCTCGGAGACGGCGCACTTCACCGCGGAGCAGGCCGCCCACCACCTCGGCCTCGGCGAGGACGCTGTCGTCACCGTGCCGACCGACGACGACCACCGGATGGACGTGGACGCGCTGGACGCGACGCTCGCGGACCTCACGGACCGCGGGCGGCATCCGTTCGCCATCGTTGGGACGGCCGGCACGACCGACTTCGGCGCCGTCGACCCGCTGGACGAACTCGCCGGCCGGGCCACAGAGCACGACCTGTGGTTCCACGTGGACGCGGCCTACGGCGGGGCACTCGCGCTGACCGACGACCACGCCGACCTGCTCTCGGGCGTCGAGCGGGCGGACTCGCTGGCCGTCGACTTCCACAAACTGTTCTACCAACCCATCAGTTGCGGGGCGTTCCTGCTCCGGGACGGCGAGGACTTCGCGTGGATGGCGCGCAACGCCGCCTACCTCAACCCCGAGGCCCACGAGGAGGGCGGGGTCCCGAACCTCGTGGCGAAGTCGGTCCAGACGACCCGTCGGTTCGACGCGCTGAAGCCCTATCTCGCGTTCCGCGCCGTCGGCCGCGAGCGGTTCGGGGCGCTCGTCGAGTCGACGCTGGACCTCGCCGCCGACGCGGCGTCGCTCCTCGAAGACGCCGACGACTTCGAACTGCTCTCGGACCCGACGCTGAACACCGTCGTCTTCCGCTACCGGCCGCGCGAGGGAATGGGAGACGAGGCGGTGAGTCGGGTGAACGCCACCCTTCGACGGCGACTGCTGGACGACGGCCGGGCAATCGTCGCCCGCACGACCGTCGACGGCGTGACCAGTCTGAAGGTCACGCTGTTGAACCCGACGGCCACGCTGGAGGACGTGGCGGCGATGCTGGACGTGATTCGGGAGTGCGGGACGGTCGTCGTCGCCGAACGAGAGGTGACCGCATGAGCCTCGGCGTCGAACGGGACGAGTCGGTCGCCGTCGACCCGGAACAGCGGGCCGACGCGGCCACCGTCCACGCGTTCCTCAACTGCTACCTGCGCGAAACCGGCGACTACGAGGTACGTGACGAGGCGGTGGCCGGCGTCGACCCCGGTCCCGACGGCCTCCTGCGGAAACGACTGCCAGAACAGGGCGTCGACCTGCTGGCACCGCTCGTCCACCGCTCGCCCACCGAGCGTCACCTGTTCGAGACGCCGGTTCGGTACCGCC
The DNA here is from genome assembly GCF_056934455.1 of Haloarcula sp. H-hyl6. NCBI lineage: Archaea > Methanobacteriati > Methanobacteriota > Halobacteria > Halobacteriales > Haloarculaceae > Haloarcula > Haloarcula sp. H-hyl6. Next base: position 1,719,053 of record NZ_JBRIIK010000001.1, on the reverse strand, counting down.
TCCCAGACGGCGGGACCCACCCGGTCGACGCGGCCACCCTCGCCTCGCTGGTCGTGAAGGACCTCTCACTCGAACGGGACGGCGAGGCCGTGCCGGACGCCGTACTGGAGCGCGTCCTCCGGAGCAAGCACAACGTCGAGGCGTTCGTGAGCGCACGGACCGACGAACCACGGACCGCCGTCGACCAGTCGTTCCGGGAGGCCGAGCAGTCGCTCGTCTTCGGTCACCATCGGCATCCGACGCCGAAGAGTCGGCAGGGCATCGCCGAACGGAACCGGGAGACGTACGCACCGGAACTGGACGGCGCGTTCCCGCTCCACTACTTCCGGGCGTCACCCGACCTCGTCGCGGCCGAGTCCGCGCTCGACAGGAGTGCGGCGGCGTGGGTGGACGACGCGCTCCGGGAGGACCCCGAAGTCCCGGCCTCGTTCGTCGAGGACCACGTCGAGAGCGAGGCCGTCCTGCTGCCGGTCCACCCGTGGCAGGCGGAGTTCCTCCTCGACCAACCGCACGTCCGGCGACACCTCGGCGACGGCCTCTCCCACCTCGGCCCGGTGGGTCGGGAGTTCTACCCGACCACGTCGGTCCGGACGCTGTACTCGCCGGACGCGCCGTTCATGGTGAAGTCCTCGCTGAACGTCCAGATAACCAACTCCGTCCGGACGAACAAGCGGCCCGAACTCGAACGGGGCGTGGCCGTCGCGGAACTGCTCGACACCGACTTCGGCGACGAACTCGACGCGGCGTTCCCGGACTTCGACGTGGTTCGAGACCCCGCGTATCTCGCACTCGACGCCGGTGAGGGGCCGGAGTCCGGACTGGAGACAGTCCTCCGGGCGAACCCCTTCCGCGGCGAACTCGCCGAGCGGTCCACCCCGCTCGTCGCGCTCTGTCAGGACGCCGTCGTCGGGCAGTCGCGTCTGGGCCGTCTCGTCACGGACATCGCCGGCCGCGAGGGCCGTCCCACCGAGGCCGTCAGCGAGGAGTGGTTCGACCGCTACCTCGAAACAGCGATTCGGCCGGTCCTGTGGCTCTACCTCGAACAGGGCGTCGGGGTCGAGGCCCACCAGCAGAACTCGGTGCTCACCCTCGACGCCGACGGCTACCCCAGCGAGTTCCGCTACCGGGACAATCAGGGGTTCTACTTCCCCGAGTCGCAGTACGACCGGGTCGACGAGTACCTGCCGGGCGTCGGCGACCGGGCGGGTACCGTCTGTCCCGACGCCATCGCCGACGAACGCCTGCGGTACTACGTCGTCCTGAACAACGCCTTCGACGTTATCAACGCGTTCGGGAGCGCCGGCTTCGTCGACGAACGACGCCTGCTGGCGCGTCTGCGGGAGGAACTCGAACGCGCCCGCGACCGGTACGACCGCCCCTCCTCGGACTTCCTCGACCCGCTACTCGAATCGCCCACGGTCCCCTGCAAGGCCAACCTGTTGACGCGCTTCAGGGGGCTGGACGAACTGGAGAACGACCTCGAGAACCAGTCCGTCTACACGGACGTCACGAACCCGCTCGTCACCGAACTCGACACATGACAGGACCAGACGCGACCATCGCGAAACCGTACGACTACCAGACCTACGACCGGAGCATCGACCGCACGATATCGTTCCGACGGGCGACGCTCGACCGGGACCTCGGCCGACTCCACGCGTGGCTCTCCGCGGACCACGTGAAGCCGTACTGGCAACTCGACCTGCCGCTGCCGGCGTTCCGGGACCGCCTCGAAGCGAAACTCGACGACGGCCACCTCACGCCCTACGTCGGCTGTCTCGACCACGTGCCGATGAGCTACTGGGAGTGTTACTGGGCGGCCGAGGACGACGTGGCGGCCCACTACGACGCCGACCCGGCCGACCAAGGCATCCACCTGCTCGTCGGCCCCGAGGAGTACCTCGGCAACGGCTACGCCCGGCCGCTCCTGCGGGCCGTCGTCGCCATGCAGTTCCGCCACGCCGAGACCGAACGGGTAATCGCGGAACCGGACGTGCGCAACGACCGCGTCGTCCACGTCTTCGAGCAGTGCGGGTTCGAGCCACGGGGGGAGTTCCACTTCGAGGAGGCGGAGAAAGACGCCCTACTGCTCGTCTGTGAGCGCGACCGGTTCGAGTCGGAGGTCCTCACAGGCTCCGAGGCCGTCCCGACCGCGGGGGTGTGGGGATGAGCGAGACGGTCCACGACGTCGTCGGCGTCGGCGTCGGCCCGTTCAATCTCGGCCTCGCGGCCATGCTCAACGGCGTCGAAGAGGACGTCGACGCCGCGTTCCTCGAACGCGACCCCGAGTTCCACTGGCACGAGGGGATGTTGCTCGAAGGGACGACGCTCGAAGTTCCCTTCCTCGCCGACCTCGTGACGCTCGCGGACCCGACGAACCCCCACAGCTACCTCAACTACCTGCGGGAGACGGGCCGCATCTACGAGTTCTACTTCTACGAGACGTTCCAGACGCCCCGGCGGGAGTACGACGACTACCTTCGGTGGGTCGTCGAGAACCTCGATACCTGCCGGTTCAGCCGCGAGGTGACCGACGTTCGCTGGGACGACGAGGGCGGTCACTACGTCGTCGTCGCACGCCACCCCGAGACGGACGAGCGCTTCGAGTACCGCGCCGAGAACCTCGCGCTGGGCATCGGCAGTCGCCCACAGATTCCCGAGCCGTTACAGGGACACCCCGATACGGACGTCTTCCACACCGCGAAGTACCGCTTCAACCGCGACAGCGTCGTCGACGCCGACTCGGTCACCGTCGTCGGGTCGGGCCAGAGCGCCGCCGAGGTGTTTCGGGACCTGCTCGAACGCCAGTCGGCCCACGACTACCGGCTGGACTGGCTCACCCGTTCGGACGGGTTCTTCCCCATGGAGTACTCGAAACTCGGCCTCCAGCACTTCACGCCCGAGTACGAGCAGTACGTCTACGGCCTCCCGCAGGACACCAAGGACGACCTCGTCCCGAATCAGGACCTGCTGTACAAGGGCGTCGACCCCGAGACGAGCGCCGAGATTTACGACCTGCTGTACCGTCGCTCCATCGGCGACCGGGACCCCGACGTCGGCCTGTTCGCCATGACGGAGGTGCGGGACATCGCGTCGGCGGGCGACGCCTACGCGCTGGACTGTCACCAGTGGCAGTCCGAGACGTCGTTCGTCCACGAGAGCGAGGTGGTCGTCCTCGGCACCGGGTACGAACGGCCCGTTCCCGGCTTCCTCGAACCGCTCGAAGACGCCATCTGCTGGGACGAGCAGAGCCGGTTCGAGGTGACCGAAGACCACCGCCTCGAAATCGACGTTCCCGGCGACGTCTTCCTCCAGAACGCCGAACTGCACACCCACGGCGTCGGCGTCCCGGACCTCGGTCTGGGCTGTTACCGCAACACGCGGTTCGTCAACCGACTCGTCGGCCGCGAGGCCTACCCCGAGGACGCGGACACCGTCTATCAGGACTTCTCGGTCGAACAGTTCGTCGAACACGCGCCCGGCGCGGCCCGACAGCGCGAGCGCGACCCGACCCCCACGCAGGACGACTAATCCATGGACCCGAACGACACCACGCGACGAGACGCACTGGACCCGGACGTATGGCAGACTGTCGAGCGACGCCTCCTGACGAAGATGGTGGCGGAGTTCGCCTACGAGGAGATTATCGACCCTCGGGCGGTCGACGGCGACGAGGACCACGCCGTCTACCGCTTCGACCTCGGTGAGGCGAGCTATCGCTTCGAGGCCGCAGAGCGGTTGCTGGACAGCCTCAGTGTCGACGAGGGAACCGTCGAGCGCCGCGCGGGCGAGGAGTGGAAACCGGTCGACGACCCCCTTCGACTGCTCCGTGACCTCGGGGAGACGACCGACCTCGACGACCTCACGGAAGGGAACCTCGTCCGGGAGTACAAGCGCACGCTGCTGGCCGACGCCCACATCGAGGCCCGCAAGCGAGAGCGCGAGGCGTTCGACCCCACCGACCTCGACTACGCCCACCTCGAAGGCGAGATGGCGGGCCACCCGTGGATAACCTACAACAAGGGCCGACTCGGCTGGGGGTACGACGACTACCGGGCGTACGCACCCGAAGCCAAGGAACCCGTGACGCTCTCGTGGGCCGCCGTCCGCAAGTCCAAGTCGACGTTCGTCGGCACCGAGGACGTCTCCCACGACTCGCTGGTCCGGTGCGAACTCGGCGACCGCTACGACGAGTTCCGTGACCGCCTCGCCGACCGAGGGCTGGACCCGGACGCCTACTACTTCCTCCCGGTCCACGACTGGCAGTGGGAGAACAGCGTCGTCCCCCTGTTTCCCGACCACATCGCGGACGACGACATCGTGGCGCTGGGCGAGGGGCCCGACGAGTACCTCCCACAGCAGTCGGTCCGGACGTTCGTCAACGTCGACGACGACGAGAAACACCACGTGAAACTGCCGCTTCGAATCCTCAATACGCTCGTTTGGCGGGGGCTACCCGGCGAACGGACGGAACTCGCCCCGACGGTCACCGAGTACATCCAGGGCATCTACGAACAGGACGACTACCTGCAAGAGCAGGGCCTCGTGCTTCCGGGCGAGATAGCCGGCGTCAACTACGACCACGCCGATTTCACCGACATCGACGGCTCGCCCTATCAGTACCACGAGTTGCTCGGCGCCGTCTGGCGGGAGTCCATCTACACCTTCCTCGAGGACGACGAGCGTGCGATAACCCTCTCCGCGCTGATGCACGTCGACGGCGAGGGCGAACCGTACGTCTCCAGACTGGTCGAGCAGTCGGGCCTCACGACCGACGAGTGGCTGGCGGAGTTCTTTGGGACGGTGCTCCCGCCGCTGTTGCACTTCCTCTATCGGTACGGGACCGTCTTCTCCCCGCACGGCCAGAACACGATTCTCGTCCTCGACGACGACGGCGTCCCGTCCCGACTGGCGGTCAAGGACTTCGTCGACGACGTGAACGTGAGCGACCAGCCACTGCCCGAACTGGAACGCCTCTCCGAGGAGATGGACGACGTCCTCCGGAAAGAGCCACCCGAGGGCCTCTGCCAGTTCATCTTCTCCGGCCTATTCGTCTGTGTCCTCCGGTACGTCGCCGACGTCCTCGAGACGCACGAGGACTACCCGGAAGACCGGTTCTGGACGCACGCCCGGAACGCGATACTCGACTATCAGGCGCAGTTCCCCGAACTCGAAGACCGGTTCGACCTGTTCGACCTGCTCAAACCCGAGTTCACGAAACTCACGCTCAACCGGAACCGCATCTTCGAGTACGGGTACGACGACGCCCCCGGGCGGCCCCACGCCTGCGAACACGGCACGGTGAGCAACCCGCTCCACGACGTCGCCGACGAGCAGTCACACGAAGCGGCACGGCAGACTGCCGACGACGACTGAGACGGCAGGTAGAAAGCGGTAGGAAGGCGCCGTGGCAGGACCCGGACGGCGCTCAGACGTCCTCGAAACTGCCGATGCGGTAGGAGGCGTCCTCCTCCTCGCCCTCGTCGAGGTCTTCGAGGTGGATGACCTCGTCTTGGTCCATCTCGTCGAGTTGCTGGCGGAGCTTCGTCACGTAGCGCTTGTGTTCTTCCAGTTGCTCGCGCAGGTGTTCGGCTTCCAGTTCGAGGCGTTCGTGCTCGCGGACGAAGCTCTTCGGCACCTCGACTTTCGGCGGGAAGCTCTCGGTACTGCTCTCCTCGGCGGACTCGAGTTCGTGTTCCGGCGCGACTTTCACCTGCCCGTCGTGGGCCACCAGCGTGTCGACGTAGTCCCGGAAGACCGCAGAGAGGGAGATGTCACGCTCCTCCGCGATTTCGCGGAGCGTCTCGAACTTGTCCTCGCTCACGCGGAAGGAGATGGTCTTGTTCTTGTTCCCCATCGTTGTGTCCTACTCGTCACTCATCGTATTTAATCGTTTGTCAGACGCTGGCACGCGCTGGCGGCGGACGGAATAAACCCGCCGTGATTGCGAAGCCGTTTAGCCCGGCCCGCTCCCGGCACCGAGTATGGACGCGACCGCACACCACGCCGCCGTCACCGTCAGCGACCTCGACCGGGCCGTCGAGTTCTACCGCGACGTCCTCGGACTGGACGTGCTCTCGCGGTTCTCCGTCGGCGGCGAGGCGTTCGCCACCGGCGTCGGCGTCGCAGGCGCGAGCGCCGACTTCGCCCATCTCGACGCCGGGGGCGCTCGCGTCGAACTCGTCGAGTACACGCCCGAAGGCGAGGCGCGACCCGAAACGGACCTGAACCAACCCGGCGCGACGCACCTCGGACTGGAAGTCGAGGACCTCGACGCGGTCTACGAGGACCTTCCCGAGGCCGTCGAGACCCTCTCGGAGCCCCAGACCACCGAGAGCGGGACGCGCATCTGCTTCCTCCGGGACCCGGAGGGTACGCTGGTCGAACTGCTGGAGACCTGAACCGCGAAAAACCGAACCGCAGGTGCCGACTCAGTCGGCGCTGGCTTCCGCCTGTTCGTCCTGCATGCTCTCTAGGGCACCGACGACGGACTGTCGATACCGCTCGACGTCGTCGCCGTACTCCTCGTGCGCCATCTGGATGTACTCGTCGACGTCGGGGTCCTCCGGGTCGGCGTCGGTGAAGCGCCGGATGCGCTCTAAGGTGCGCTCGGCCGTCTCGACGACCCAGCGGTCACGGGTGGCCTCGTCGACCTGCGAGATGGACTCCGGCCGGACGGAGACGTTCACGTCGCCCTCGTCGGTCTCGTAAGTGCGGGGCTTGCCGACCACGGCGACGTACGCAGGCGGTTCCAGTTCCCGCAGCATCGAGGCGGCGTCTGGCTGGTACTGCCCGGCGTACATGAAGAACGTGTCGCCGTTGGGGTCGACGACGCGTCCCTGCCAGTACTCGCTGTCCTCGCCGACGTCCTCCGTCTCGGTCAGCGTGCCGACGAGGAACACGCGGTTGGCCCGCTGGCCGGTCGGCAGGAGGACGTACACCGGCGCTCGGTCGTCGTCGGATTCCTTGAACGTGTAACTCGCGTCGTTGAACTCGCGTGCGAAGACGCGTCGGGCGACTTCGCGGGTGGGGGTGCTCGCCATTATATCGACCTCGCTTTGATGAGTACTTCGTCCGCGTCCACGGTCCCGGTCAGTCGCTCCTGTTCGTCCGCGAGGACGTACCGGCCGAACGTCGGCCCGGTGACTCGGTAGTAGCGCCCGAGGATGTCCTCGCGCATCTCGTCGGCGACGACGGTGGTGTCGAGTGCGTCCATCGCCATCTCCTTGGCCTCTTCGAGGGTGATGCCGGTGAGTTCCTCCGTGGCCTCCTCGTCGAAGATGACCTCGGTGACCTCCTCGCCGTCGTCGAGGACGCCCTTGATGCGGAGGTCGAACTCGCCTTCGACCTCGCCGTGTTCGCTACAGCGGCCGTTCTGGAGGACGCGGGTGCAGTCCTCCTCGGGGCAGCGCTTGATGAGCCCCGACCCCGACTGGATGTCGACGAGTGCGCCCTCGACTTCGACGCTGTCGTCGCCGACCTCTATCTCCTCGTCCAGTTCCTTGATGGTGGTCGTCCGGTTGAGCTTCACGGAGAAGCGACCCTGATACTCGTCGGTGACGACGTTTCGCAGGGAGTAGGACGTTCCTTCCTCGAGTTCGGGGAGGTCGGATTTCGACCACTTCGTGAACTTGATAGTGCCCGTCTCGTCGCCGAGCAGGCCGACCTGCGCGACGGCGTCGGCGCGCGGGTCCCACAGTTCCACGACGGTGACGCGCATGTCGACCCACTCCTCGGGCGAGTCGACGTCGGCCACCTCGACCTGTTCGTTGCCGCCGCCACCGCCGCCCAACTGGTCGCGGTCCATGCCCGCCTCGTCGAGGTACGTGTTGGTGACGCTCCGGCGCGCCTCGTTGAGGGGGACCTTGTACTCGTTGACCAGCGTGTCGAGGCGTTCCTCGACGTCCTCGACGTCTAGGTCCAACTGGTCGGCGAACTGCTCGTGTATCTCTTCCGCTTGGGTACGCAAATCTGACTCGGTCATGTGCTGTCACTGTCTCCGCCTTGTTTTCGATGGGAGACATTCGACGCTTGGTCGGCTTCACCTATAAACCCTCCCCCAGCGAGGTGAAAGTGAAACCGGTCGACAGCGGCTCTATCGTGAGCCACATCGGGACGCGAGTCGAGAACGCTCGCTACCGGCACTCGCTGTCGCTGTCAGCGGAGCGCCCGGAAAACTGCAACGAAGGTCTCCGACCGTCGGCGCAAAAGGCGAGCGTTACTGGTCGCTGCCGGCGTCCGCAGTCGCATTCACGCTGGCGTTCGCCTCGGCGCTGGCGTCGGCGTCCACCTCGCCGTCGGCGTTGGCGTTCGCGTCGACGTTCTCGCCGACGTCAGTGGGCGCGTTGCCCGCTGCCCCGTCGTCGGGCGTCACGTCGCTAATCTGCTCGCCGATGGTCCCGCCGAGGTCACCGGCGACGTGCTGTTGAATCAGCGCGTGAATCTCGGCCACGAAGTCCGGCACCTGTTCGGGCAGGTCCGCGGGCGGGCCGCGCTCGCCGTCGGGGCCGACGTCATTCGGCTGGCCCTGCCGCCCCTGCTCGGCGGCCTCGCTCCCGCTCGCCGAGTCCGACTCGTTGGTCTCCTCGGCGTCGGCCGCCGCTGCGGCGCTCGCGTTCGCCGTCGCGTTCACGCTGGTGTTCGCGTTCGCGTCGGCGGTGGTGTTCGCGTCGGCGCTGGCGTTCACGTCGCTATCGGCGCTGGCGTCCACCTCGACGGTGCCGTCGGCCGCCGCGTCGGTGGTGTCGTCGGTCTGTACCCCTGTGGCCGCGGGCAGCGCCGCCGCCGAGCCCGTGACCACGAGCACGGCCAGCAGCGCGCCGGCAATCTTCGTGAGCTTCATCGTGTCTTGCCTCCGCTCGGCCCTCTGGACTGGCCACACTTCAAGGGGGCAAGCGGAGAAGCCGGATTAACGAGATTTAGCCCGTTTTGGCCGCTCTACACGCCCGTTTAATCCGAGTTAACGCGGATTATCGGTCCGTTCGTGTGGTCCCCTCGGGCGACTGTCGGCGACGGCCCGCGAGGCGACTCGCGCGACCCCCGGCCGCGAGAAGATTGATTTGCCACCGGTCGGTACGTGGCGGTATGGGTGACGGCGACCAGCGACGCGAGGACCGACTCGGGCGGTTCATCCGAGGGACGCTCCGGTCGGTCGAGGACCAACTGTCGGAGGCCAAGCGAGCGTACAGCGACGGGAAGCGCGCCGCGCTGGCCGGCCTCCCTCGCGACGAAGACGGCCGCGCGCGCGTCGTCTGTCGCCGCCACGCCGAGCGCCGGGCCGTCTCGCTGGACCCCGCCTCCCGACCCCACTGTTTCGACGCCGACCACCCGGACTGTCAGGGCTGTGTCGAGGACATCCGCGACGGCACCGTCGAGACGTGGTGACCGGGCCCTGACGCGTCGCGACGGGCCAGCGAGCACCCGCGGTAGAGTCGTCTCCCTCATCTGACAGTACGAAGACGTGTTCTGTGAGGAGGGGTACGCAGTCGAAATAGAGGGGGTCGGAATCTCGTTCGGTGGGAAGCGGCGATAAGAGCCGTGGGAGTTTGACGACCGCAGCAACCCCAGAGACGGCCACGTTCTGCGGATATAGTCCCTCGATATATCGGTGGGACGAGAACGCGCCGTGCAGAGGGGGTCGTTTCGACTGGACCGACTCTGAGAACCCAGACGGGGACTGAGACACGCTCACTGTCGGGGAAAGTGTCATTACGGGTGCCGCCGACGGAGGCAGTATGGATGGGATGGCGCGGCAGTTCTGGCTCACCGTCCTGCCACTGCTCGTGGGGTTCTCGGCGGTCGGGCTACTGGTGCTGGCCGCGCTCTTCCCCGAGCAACTGTACGAAGTGGGGAGCGTCGGCTACGTCGCCACGGCCGCCGTCGCCCTGCTCTCGCTGGGCCTGCTGGTGTGGCAACTCGCCGCCGGCGGACGGTCGAACAGGGACCGCTTCGACCGGCCGGGTCGTTAACTCCGCATCGACCCGCCGTCCACCGGCAGGGCCGTCCCCGTGACGTACGACGACCGGGCCGAGGAGAGGAACGCGACCACGTCGCCCAGTTCCTCGGGTCGGCCGACCCGCCCCAGCGGTGCGTCGGACCACGACTCGATGCCCGCCTCGTAGGAGTCGTACTCGCCGCGTTCGACGGCGCTCTCGACCAGTTCCTCGATGCGCGGCGTCTCGTGTGCGCCGGGGAGGACGGCGTTGACACGCACCTCGGGGGCGAACTCGCGTGCCTGCGTCTTCATCAGGCCGATGACCGCCCGTCGGACGGCGTTCGAGAGGACGAGGTCGTCGATGACCTCCCGGACCGACCGCGAGGTGATGTTGACGACGGTGCCGGCATCGGACTCCCGGAGGTAGGGGTAGGCGAACCGGGTGGTCCAGACGACGCTCATCACGAGGACGTCGTAGGCACCGTACCACTCTCGCTCGGTCGTATCGAGGAACGGGCCGGGCGCGGGACCGCCAGCGCTCGTGACGACGTGGTCGAGGCCGCCGAACGTCTCGACGGTCTCCTCGACGAACGCTTCGACCTCGTCGCGGTCGGTGATGTCGGCCCGTACCGCGAGGACGTCGCCGCTGCCGGCGGCGTCCAGTCGCTCGCGTGCCCGGTCGACGTGGTCCGGTGTCGTCCCGCAGACGGCCACGTCGGCACCCTCCTCTGCGAGTCGCTCGGCGCTGGCCAGTCCGAGTCCGCTCGTCGCCGCGGTACACAGTGCGGCGTTGCCGTCGAGTTCGAGGTTCATAGCCGACCCGACGGCGGAGTGCCCCAAAAAGCTCCGGTGGTGACTGTCCTAGCTGCCCCAGAAGTTGTCGCGGCTACCGAGCCGTTCGTCCTCCTCGTCGTCGTCGCCCTGATAGCCGCCCTCGTCGTCGCCCTCGTCCTCCTCGTCGCTCTCGTCGAGTTCGAGGCGTTCGAGTTCCTCCGCTCGCGCGTGGTTCGAGCGCACCTTCGTTATCTGGACCTTCGACTTGGCCGGCGGGAGGACGCCGTCGACCATCACGATGAACCCGTCCTCGGTCCGGCCGACGCCGGCGCCGCTCTCGTGGATGTCGTCGACGGTGACGACGACTTCCTGACCGGGCTTGACGGGTTGGCTCTTCAGGTCCGAGATGGGCTGGTTGTAGTGGTTACACCACTCGGCACCCCCTCGGTCGCCGTAGTGCGTACAGCCCATCCCCTGGATACGTTCGGTAAAACTGGGGCAGTCATCTGCGAGCGGACAGTCGGGCATGGCTTCGCGTAGATGGGCCGCCGGCAAAACGCTTGCGACCTGCCAGAGGGCGGGCGGACCCCAGTTTCGCACGCGGCGTCTGCCGCCGAACGCTTTTGATAGTTGGGTGTGAACTAGTCACACTCCAACAGGGAACGACTCGCATGGGGCCCCGCGCTACTCTCCTCCTGTGTCTCGCGGTTCTCGTCAGCGCGCCGTCCGTACTGGCGGCCCAGCCACCGGTGGACGACGCCGCCGAGGCGCCCGGGATGACGGTCCGATACGAGGTCGACCGCCTGCCCGAACAGGTGGGCCGAGTGCAGGTCACCGCCGTCGTCGCGGTACCGGACCGCGTGAGCGGCCTCTCGGTCCGGACGCCCGCGAACGCCACGACGCTGAGCGCGTCCGGCGTCGCCTCGACCGGTCAGCGGTGGCGCTGGGACGGCGTCAGCGACACCGTCAGGCTGACCTACACCGTCCCGGTCGGCCTCGAAACCGGCTACGGGCAGCGGACCGCCGACACGGCGGAGTGGTCGCTGGTGGTCCGGCGCGAGGTGGCGCTGCACGCGCGGTGGCGCTGGCAGACCGGGCCCGACCCCGGGTGGAACGAGACGATGGCCGTCGCGCCCGGACAGCGAGGCGTCGGCACGGAGACGGCCGTGTTCGTCGGCCCCCACGAGACGAGGACGCGGACGACCCGACACGGAACCGTTCGTCTGGTGGTGCCCGACGCGGCCACGCTCCGCCCCCCGCCGGCCCTCGTCCTCGATACGGTCGGCGACGCGCAGCGGACGACCACCATCGGCCACCCGCACGACCGCGTGACGCTGTTCGCCGCGCCCAACGACCTCGCGGTGGGCGGGTACACCCCCGCAAACGGCGTCCCCGTGGCCCTCGTCAACGCCGGGGAACCGGTCGCCTCCCCCACGAACGTCTGGGTCCACGAGTACCGACACACCCGCCAGACGTACCGGACCACGGCAGAGATGGCGTGGCTCGACGAGGCGGGGGCCGACTACTACACGGCCCGAGAGACGCTCCGACAGGGCCGCATCGACTACGACCGCTACCGTCGACGCGTGACGACCGACCGGTATCGGGACGCCGACCTCACCCGCCCGGCGACGTGGACCGCCCCAGACGCCCAGTACGACAAGGGGACCCGCGTCCTCGCCGCCATCGACGCGCACGTCCGCCGTTCGACGGGCGGCGAGCGGACGTTCGGCGACGTGATTCGGCGACTCGCTCGCTCCGAGGAACCGATTACGCTCTCGTCGTTCGCCGAGGCGGTGTCCGTCGTCGCCGGCCGTGACCTCCGGGCGTTCGTGCGCCACGCGGTCACGGGGCCCGCACCGCCGGTGCCCGCAGACCCCGACGGTGACGGGGTCACGACCGGCGAGGAGCGCCGGCAGGGAACCGACCCCTACCGGTCCGAGACGGGCGCGAGCGGGTACACGCCACCGCTCGACCCTTACACCGCTAGCCCGCCGCTACCGGCCACGAGCGAGGGACCGACCGTCTCGACGACGGAACGGGTCCGCGTGGACCGGACCGCCGTCGACGCCGACGCTCCCGGGAGCCTCACCCGTCGCCACGACCCACCCTCGTCGCTGTGGGTCGCCGTCCTCGCGGCGTGGGTCGCCCTCGCCGCGCTGTCCCGGCGGAAGGGCTGAGCGGCCCTACGCGGCCCGTTCGATAGCGTCGACGGCCGCGTCCACGTCGGCGTCGTCGACGTCCCAGTGCGTGCAGAACCGGACCACGTGGTCGTCGAAGGGGACGCCCTGCACGCCCGCCTCGGCGCAGTCTTCGAGGAACGCCTCGGCCGGGCGCGCCGTCTCCACGAGGACGATGTTCGTCTCCGGCGACGCGACCGAGAGGCCGTCGATGCGGTCCAGTCCCGCCGCCAGTCGCTCGGCCCGCCGGTGGTCCTCGGAGAGTCGGTCGCGGTTGTCGAGCGCTTCGAGGCCCGGCGCGGCCAGCATCCCCGCCTGTCGCATCCCCCCGCCGAGCAGTTTCCGGTTGCGGTGGGCGGCCTCGACGAACGACTCGGGACCGGCCAGCAGGGACCCCACGGGTGCGCCGAGGCCCTTCGAGAGGCAACACATCACCGTGTCCACCGGCGCGACGAACTCGGCGGCCGGGCGGTCGTGGGCCACCGCCGCGTTGAACAGGCGGGCGCCGTCGAGGTGGACCGGCACGCCGAGGTCGTGGGCCGCCCGTGCCGTCTCGGCGATGCGCTCGGGCGCGATAGCGGCCCCGCCCTTGCTGTTGTGGGTGTTCTCGAGGGTCACCAGCCCCGTCCCCGCGCGGTGGCCGTCCGCCTCGACGTACCCCTCGCGGACCTGCTCGGGCGCGACGACGCCCCGGTCGTCCCCCTCGATGGTCCGGGGTTGGACCTGCGCGTGTTGGGCGAGGCCCGCGAGTTCCCACTTGTAGACGTGGCTCTCGCGTTCGCAGAGTACCTCCTGTCCGCGCTCCGTGTGTGTCCGCGCGGCCACCTGATTTCCCATCGTCCCCGACGGGACGAACAGCGCCGCCTCCGTGTCCAGTATCTCGGCGACTCGCTCTTGCAGTTCGTTGACCGTCGGGTCCTCGCCGTAGACGTCGTCGCCGACGTCGGCGTCCCGGGCCGCGTCCCGCATCGCGTCGCTCGGTCGGGTCACCGTGTCGCTCCGGAGGTCTATCATGGGCCCCTGTACCAATCGGCCCCTCAAAAGGTCGGGGGCACCGCGGCCCCTAGCTACCCAGCGCCCCCTGGAAGAACGAGCGAAGCCGCGGCCACGAGTCCGCGTCGGCACGAGCGATACCCTCGACAGTGCCGCCGAAGACCCGGCGGTCGCCCCAGCGCCGCGGCCCCGCCGGCCCGTACGGGATAGCTATCCGGTGGCCCGCGTCCGGGTAGTGACGGTGCGTCACGTCGTCTCGCCGGCCGTCGGCCTCGAACCGCTCGACGGCGCGTTCGGCCTGCGGCCCGGCCGGGACCACTCTGTCGTCACCCCCCGAGACCAGCAGGACGGGGCCACCGACCTCCTCGACCGGGATGGTCGCCCGGGCGAGTCGGTCCGGACCGTCGCGTAGGACTCGACGGTCGACCCCTGCCGGGCGATGGCCCACAGCGTCACCTCGACGTCGGGGCCGAACCCCGAGAGTCGAGGGATGACCACCTCGTCCCGCAGGACCGGCCCGTCGAGAACCTCGATGTGGGGGGCGTTCGACGACGTGGCCGGCGACGGGTCGGACGGTGTCGACTCCTCCGAGTCGGTGCGCGTCTGACAGCCACCGAGGACAGGGAGCGTAGCGGAGAGGGCGTGGAGGACCGAGCGGCGGGTCGCGTCGACCATAGCTCGCTCGTGACACGCGCAGTATAAATCAGTCGCCTCTCCGGAACGGTGGCGGTCGTTCGCGCTCTGGACGGTGTCCACGGTCACGCTTGCTGTAAGCATCCGCGGCGCACCGCGCCGCTGTTCCCCGGAATCGCCGATGGCGATTCCGGCCTTTTTCATCGCCGGGAGAGCTTCGCTCTCCCGTGCTCGCACTCGCTTTGCGAGTGCGACCGACGTTCGCGAGCGCTTCGCGCTTGCGAGCCCATCAGAAGTCGGAGACTTCTGAGGGCGTTTTTCGAGGAGCCCTCCTCGCAGCGCCGGAGGCGCGAGGAAGGGCGACGACGAAAAACGTCGACGGGCACGGTGGGATTCGAACCCACGACCGTCGGATTAGAAGTCCGACGCTCTATCCGGACTGAGCTACGTGCCCTCACCCACAGGTTGGGGGGGACTCTCAAAAGCCGTGTGGATTAGCCCTCGAACTCCACGTCCTCGTCGGTGGCGTCGGTCGTCGTGATGGCGATGGCGTCGGTCGTCTCGACGGCGGCGAGGCCGTCGACGGCACAGACGGCGTCGACTCGCTCGTGGGGAACCGACACCGCGAGGTCGTCGAACTGGAGGTGTCGTTCGACGGTCCCGCCAGCGTCCTCGACGGCCGCCGCCACAGTCTCGGGGTCGGCGTCGTCGGCCGTCGTCAGTGCCAGCGCGACCGATTCGCCCTCGATGGGGTCCGTACGGATGCTCTCGACGGCGCGGGAGACGTACATCACTCCGAGGAGGGGCCGCCGGGCCCTTGGTTGTGCCGTTCGGCGCGTTCGAGTCGGGACTCCGCGACGGCGAACGCGAGGGTGCTCGCCAGTCCGAGCAAGGTGCCGCCGGTGAGGACGACGGCGAGGTATTCGAGGTCCTGCGTGCCGAGGAAGAAGGCGCTCAGGCCGTGGAGGACGCCACCGATGGCGAGCACGTAGAAGGGGGCGTTGAGGTAGCGCCACTTGAACGAGTCGTGGAGGTACTCGTCGGTGACTCGGCCCAGACTGGAGGTGATGCCGGCGGCGGCGAACCACTGGACGGCGCCGTTGACCAACGCGGCCAGCACCTCGACGGGCGAGAGCGGTTCCGGTTGGGCTTCGAGCGTGTTGACGCCGCTGACGCCGCCGATGGCCAGCAGCGCGGCGGCGACGACGTAGGTGATGATGGTGATTCGGCCGCCGTAGAACCCGGAGGTGGCGCGGTCGACGGCCTCGTCCAGCAGTCGCTCCGCCCCGAGGCCGCGAGCGAGGACGTACAGCCCCAGCAACCCGGAGATGATGCCGAGGGCCGACCCCGGATAGCCGAGCGAATCGACGGCGATGGTCAGGGGGTAGATGAGCAACAGGATGCCCAGCGGAACGAGGAGCGTCCCCCGCGTCTCCGGGTCGTCGAGCACCTGTTTGATGGTGTAGTACATCGATTCGAGGTCCTGCGCCTGCCGGACGACGACGCGTCGGACCCCGTCGATGCGGATGCGCGAGCGGATGACGGGGACGACGGACTCGTCCTGTGCGCCGTCGGTGACGACGAGGGCGCGGACGTCTTCGCTGGCGGCCAGCGAGGCGAGGACGGTGTCGACCTCCTCGCCGACGGCGCGGTTGGCGGCCACGTCACCGGCGTCGACGCCGGTCACCGCGGCTACCTCGACGGGTTCGTCGTCGATGTCGTCCGCGATGTGGACCCCCTCGAACAGGACGTTCACGTCGGAGTCCTCCGGGTCGGCCTGTGCCAACGCCACGGCGGCGTCGACGACGTTGTCCCGTCCGACGACCGGCGTCTCGACGTCCGTCTTGCGGCCGAGGTCGTCGTCGAGGTCCACGCACAGCACCAGCAGCATCGTCGGGGGGTACGCCAGCCGCGTTTATCTGTCTTCGGGCCTCGGGTTAGACGGCTTCCGTCGCCGCCTCGCGGGTGCGCCGCTCCACCACGAGGAGCGCGGCCAGACCGAAGATGATGAGGGCGTAGGACGCCGCCGCGAGCAGGGCGGCCCGCTCGTCGGGGTACTCGCCGGTCCGGAAGATGATGGCCTTTCGGACCATCGCGATGACGCCGGTGTAGATGACCAGACGGACGATGCGGCGCGTCTCGCCCTCCTGCGTGTAGGCGACGACGGTCTGGTACACCTCGACGATGATGAACAGGAGGAGGGCGGTGTCGATGAAGCCGACGACGACCAGCGGGTCCGTAATGTCGCCCTCGAGTGCGCTCCCGAGAATCTGGAGGCCGAGGTCGAAGACGCCGATGGCGAACAGCACCACGAGGACGAGGGCCGCGACCACCTCGACGTAGCGGAGCAAGTCCTCGCTCCAGGCCAGCACGCGTTCGTCGAGCGTGTCGGTCGGGGTGAGCGAGCCACCGACCGGGTCGTCACTCTCCTCGTCCATAGGTGGAGATGTACCGCTGCTTACATCAAACTCGTCCCTATCTGATGTGGCCGGGGTCCGCAGGCCGCCGCTCCGGTGCCTCCTCGGGCGTCCCGAGACGGGCGACGAGGAGTCCCACGGGGAGTAAGAGGAGGCTACCGACGACGAACGGCGACCAGTAGCCGACGGCGGCGTAGAGGCCGCCCATCACCGGCGGCCCGACGGTGCGGGCGAGACTGCCTGCCCCCTGCGTGACGCCGAAGGCGCTCCCCTGTACGTCCGCGCTCGCCCGCTGGGACACCAGCGCCGTCAGCGTCACGGAGAGGATACCGTTGCCGACGGGCAGGACCGTGAGGACGGCCAGCAGGCCCAGCAGTTCGGCGGTGAGGAACGGTGCCAGCGCGGTGAGGGCGGGCAGGACGACGCCGAGCGTGCGCGAGAACGGGAGGGCACCGACGCTGACGACGAGCAGCGCCGTCCCGGCCAGCGAGAGGGTTATCGGGCTGTATCGAGCGGTCAGGCGGCCGACGAGGACGCCCTGCGTGAGGACGGCCAGCAGGCCGATGTAGGTCAGCAGGAGGGCGCTCTGGGCGGCCGTGTAGCCGTAGACGTCGGCGACGTAGGGGATGAACATTATCTGGACGCCGGAGAACGCGAAGGAGACGAGGAAGAACGCCGTGAGCAGTTCCCGCAGGCCGGGCGTGGCGACGGCGGCGCGGAGTTGGGCCAGCGCTGAGACGCGTTCGGCCGCCTCGTCGTCGTCCGTCGGCGTTCGGGACTCCGGGAGGAACAGGAGGGCGACGACGACCCCACAGAGGCTGGCGAACGCGGCGGCGAAACTCGGCAGTGAGAAGCGATTGATGGGGATGGCGGCCGGCAGCGCCGCGTCGACGGCGGCGACGGTGGCGTCGAAGCTCAGGACGGCCCCGATGCCCGGCCCGAAGATGAACCCCAACCCGAAGGCCGCGCCGATGAACCCGAGCGCCGCCGCCCGGCGCTCCGGCGGCGTCACGTCCGCGACGTAGGCCTGCGCAGTCGAGAGATTCCCGCCCATCGCGCCGGCGAGCATCCGCGAGGCGAAGAGGAGCCACAGCGCGTCCGCGAGGCCGAACACCGTCCACGCCAGCACGGAGCCGCACAGCGAGAGCACGAGGACGGGTCGCCGGCCGACGCGGTCCGAGAGCGACCCGAGCAACGGGGCGAACGCGAACTGCATCGCCGAGTACGACGCGGCCAGCAGGCCGATGACGAACTCCGTCCCGCCGGGGAACGACCGGGTGTAGAACGGGAGGATGGGGATGACGATGCCGAAGCCCAGCAAGTCGAGGAAGACGACGGCGAAGACGATTGCGAGGCCGCGGCGGCGGCCGGCGTCCGACATGGCATGGAGTGGGTCGGGCGAGGGGATAAACGCGGGGGCGGCGTCGCCAGTATCCGGTCCATGCCGACCCACACCACGCCGACGACGATGCGCACGCTTTTTCCCGCTGGACGCGGTGCTAGCCGTACACGATGATTTCCGAGGGCTGCGAGCAGTGCGCCAAAGGCGGCAAGATGGTGCTGTTCGTCTACGGCTACTGCGACCAGCGAGACTGCTTCTACTGTCCCCTCGGGGAGAACCGCAAGAACGTCACCCAGATGTACGCCAACGAGCGTCCCGTCGAGGACGACAGCGACGTCATCGAGGAGGCAAAGCGCATGAGCGCGCTGGGCACCTCCATCACGGGCGGCGAACCGCAGGAGGCCCTCGACCGGACCTGCCACTATCTGGAACTGCTGAAAGACGAGTTCGGCGAGGACCACCACACGCACCTCTACACCGGCATCACCGGCGGCCGCGAGAACATGCGCCGCCTCTCGGAGGCCGGCTTAGACGAGATTCGCTTCCACCCACCGCTGGAACTGTGGGGCGACCTCCACGGCACCGAGTGGGAGGAGATTCTGTACATCGCCCGCGAGGAGGGCCTGACCCCCGCCTTCGAGATTCCGGGCATCCGGGCCGAGGAGGAGTTCCTCGAGTTCTTAGACGAGGGCGCGGCCGACTTCTGTAACATCAACGAGTTCGAGATGTCCGACGGGAACTACCGCCGGATGCAGGAGGAGGGCTTCGAACTCAAAGACGACCACATGAGCGCCGTCGAGGGAAGCCACGACATCTTGGAGACGATGGGCGACCACGAGCGGGTGTACTTCTGTACGAGCGTCTTCAAGGACGCCGCACAGCACCGCTCCCGACTCAAGCGGATGGCCCGCAACATCCGCCGGGAGTTCGACGACGTCACCGAGGACGGCACCCTCGTCTACGGGAAGGCGTGGGTCGGCGAGGCCCGCCTCGCGGAGTTGGGCGTCCCCGAGGAGTTCTACACGGTCAAGTCCGACCACGTCGAACTGGCGTGGTGGCTCCTAGAGGAGATGGTCGAGGAGGGCGACGTGCCGAAGGGCGAAATCGTCGAGCAGTACCCGACCTACGACGGGACCGTGGTGGAACGGACGCCGCTGTCGGGCGGCGCGGACGCGGGGAGAGCCACCGCCGACGACTGATTCGTACCGCGAGCGAAGCGAGCGGCCTTTTTGGTCCAGATTTTTCGAGGACCTCTCGCACAGCGAGGCGTCGCCTCGCGAGGGAGGCCGACGCGGAAAAAGGTGGGACGCAGACCGTCGTCGAACGGCCGCCGCTGTGCGGTGGTTCGGACCCGGGCAACGGTATCGACTGGACGCCGACCGCAGGGAACCGGTTTTCCGACGAGGCGGTGGCCGCTCGGACACTACGGCGTGCCGACCGGGCAACCGAACGAGAAGTGAATGGAGCGTATAGCAATTCCACGGCCGTTCGTCGGAGGGTCCATGGACAAGCAGTATCCACGGATTACGCGCCGGGAGGCGATGGCACTCGTCGCCGGGACGTCGCTCGCCGGGTGTTCGGGGTTGCTACCGGCCAGTCAGGAGAGCGCCACACAGCCAGTGAACCAGCAGGAGACGCCGACCGGCACGCGAGAGGGCGGCGCACAGCGAGACGACGGTGGCGAGACGGTACGGGCGTTCGTCGGGTCGTACCACTGGGGATACTTCGTGCTGGACGCCGACGGCGCGGAGGTGGACCAGTTGACGCTGTCACCCGGCGACGAACTCCGACTGACGCTGTTCAACGTCGAAGCCGAAGATGCCGTCGAGCGCCTGCCACGGGCGGTCAGAACCGGCATCCCGGGGTCTGAGGAACGCGCCCGGCGGAACCAACAGACAATCCCAGTCCCGCCGGGGACCACGCTCGACGCCCTCCACGAGGCGGCAGAGGCGGCTTACCCCGACCACAGCCTCGCACTCGTCACCGACGAGTTCCTCGGGACGGGCGGGCGAGGACAGGGCGGACCGGGGCAGGGACCGCAGGGTCCCGGGAGCGGGCCCTACGGCCCCGGAAGCGGTCCGTGGGGCGGGCATCACGGCCCACACGGTCCCGGTGGTGGTCGTGGCCCGGGCGGTGGATACGGACCGGGCGGTGGCTACGGCCCCGGCGGCGGACAGGGGCCGATGGGGCCCGGGGGGTGCTGGGGGCCGGCGTTCGGCGGGACCCTCGCCCCGACGACGTACCTCTGGCACCACTCGACGGTGCCGGCGGAGTTGGGATTCGTCGTCGACACCACCGGGTCGTTCGGCTTCGCGTGTACGGTCTACTGCGGGTACGGCCACCCCTACATGGCCGAACCCGGACGGGTCGTCGTCAGCGAGGAGTGAGGCGGGGAGAAGGGAGTCGAGTCAGCGTGACCCCCGCGCCGGCGGGCGCGTCGACTCCGTCCCCTCGGACCGGTCGGACACGGGGCCGTCCCGCCGGTGGGTCGATAGCGCCGTCCGTCCGAGTCGGTGGGCACCGCTGCCGGCGGTGACGGCGACGGCGACGACTGCGAGCGCCGCGGCGACGGAGACCGGAGCGGTCAGGAGGCCGACGACGACGGCGAGAGCGGCGAGGTAGCCGACGAGTCCGGACGGCGTCAGGCGGTCGTTCGCGCCGAGTCGGGCGGTCTGTGCGTCCCGGGTCGTGGTGTAGCGGGCGGTTCGCATCGTGAGTGAAAGAACGCCCTATGTGGGGATAAGTGTAATCTGAAAGATACTTCTGTAACCCGATTTACTGAAATTCTCTTCACTCGGCGTCCGAGCGCGTCCGGTCGACCACCTCGCAGGCCTCGTCGACGACGACGGTCAGGGCGTTCTCACCGACCGCGTAGGTCACCTCCGCCCGGAAGGGGTCTCGCTCCCGGACGGCGGCGTGGTCGGTGCTCCACGCGCTGAACTCCCAGAAGGGCTGGTCGCGGACGTCGACGCCGTGGTCGTGGTGGAAGGCGACGACGCCGGGGTCGTGGAGGAGCGCCACCCCGAGGTCACCCGTCGACTCCGAACCACAGCGCTCACAGCGGTACTTCACCAGCGGGAGCCCCGGCGGACCGTCCGTCGACTCCGGGTCGGTTTCCTCACCGACCGTCGTGACCCGCGCTCGCACCCGCCCCTCGCAGTTCCAGCAGAACCCGTCGCCCAGTTGGCGGAAGATGGTCCGGAAGTACCGACTCGCTACATCCGGGAACGCCTCGCGGTCGTAGCCGGCGAACACGCCCGGCGGGACCATCGCCGTCGAGAGGATGTCGCAGTCGCTACACTCGACCTTGACTCGCTCGTCCTCGTACCTGAACGTGCGGGTGCCACCACAGGCCGGACAGGGGTCGCCGAGTTCGATGGGGTCGATAGAGCCGTCCATCGTGTACGCGCCGGCGTGGATAGCGCCGTTGACGGCCATCCCGGCCAGCGTGAGTTCGTACCCCTCGTCTGTCTTGGTGACGAAGCGGTCGGTGAGTTTGTCGAGGTGGTAGTTGAACTGCCCGGAGTCCCGCATCGCGACGGCGTCGCGCAACTCCGAGAACGTCGCCGTGTGGTCCTCGGCGTCCCACAGCGCCCGGAGGATGTCGACCCGCGTGGCGTTCGAGAGCGCGCCGAACGCCTCGCCGGGGTCGGCCGCTTCGGTCAGGCCCGTCTCGTTCATGACAGGCGTATGGATTGACCGGGATATAGACGTGGCGGGGCGCAGATACGCGCGCTGGGCGAACTCACGGGTCGCCAGTTCGACGACGAAGATTCATGTCGGAGAGCCGAGTGTGTTCACCCGTTGCCCTCCATGAACTTCGACATCGACAGCGGTAAACTCCTGTACGCGCTCGGCGTGGTGTTCGCCGCGGCGGCGTTCCTGTACTTCGTCAGGGACGTGGTGTTCGGCCTCTCGATTACGGTGAAAGCCGCCCTGCTGTTCGTCTCGTTCGTCGCCTTCTTCGTCGCCGGCGTCACCGTCGAACGGGACGTGTTGGACGTGGTTGCCTTCGCCCTCTCGGGGGTCTCCTACGTCGTCTTCGTCGGCTACGTCGTCGTCCGGTACGGCCCCGGCGAGACGGGGACGTTCCTGTTGCTCGCGCTCTCGGCCGGCCTGTTCGTCGCGCTCGGGTACGCGCTCCGCGAGCGAGACTTGCAGCTCCCGGTCCGGACCGCAACCGGCGTCGTGGTCGCACTCCTCCTCGTGAGCACCGTCCTCGTCGGTGCCGACGCCGTCGGCGGCGGCGTCACCTACGACCTCGAACTGAACCAGTCGGTCGCCGTCGACGCACCCCCGGCCCACCCGGAGGCCCGCTACGTCGAGGCGCGGGAGCGCGTCGGCACGATGACCGTCACCAACGAGTTCGTGTTCACCCGGGGGATGTCACTCCCGCGCCTCGAAGGCTGTCTGGTCGGCGTCGAGGACGTCCCCCGCCGAGACGTGTGGCTCTCGTACGCGGGCGTCGATTACAGCCGCGACGACACCATCGCCGGCGGGGTCACGCGCCAGTTCGACGTCGAAGCGAGCGTCCCCGTCGACGTCAACCAGACAGCGACCACGACGTACGCAATCGAACGGGGGACCGACTGCACCGTCGACCGCCAGTCGCCGACGCTTATCGTCAGCGTCGGGGACGAGGAGCAACTGCGCCGGGACTAGGTCAGTCGTCCGCGAGTTCGCCCAGACACTGCCGGCAGTAGCGCACGCCCTCGCGGTTCTCCATCCCGCAACTGGGACAGGCGACCACCTCGTCGGGCACCGGGTCGCCGCTGGTCACCGTCGCCGTGACCGCCGCGGCGTCGACGCTCCACTCCGACCCCGATTTCTCCATCGCCTCGGCGCGCTGTCGGGCGCGCTCGACGAGTTCGTCGTCTCGCATCGCTTCCAACCCGCGCCACAGCGCGAGGAACATCACCGTCGGCGCGACGATGACGAACAGCCCCGAGGCCACCCTGAGCGCCAGCTCTAGCTGGCCGATTGCCATACGCTCACATGGTTCTGGAGCGACGAGAAGCCTTCGGCGTCCTCAGTAGTTGTACAACGAGACGACGTAGGGGAGTCTGCCGTACATCCAGACAGCCAACGGGATGCCGACGATGGTCAGCGTCAGCGTGTAGGCGACGCCCGTCCAGATGCCGCTGGCCCACCACCCGACCAGCAGGAACCACGCCGCTCGGACGAGCAGGGAGTGTTGACTGCCGCCGTTGCGCTCCTCGACCAGCGCCTCGCGGCGCTTCAGCGACAGCACCAGCGGCACCTTGTTTATCATCTTGATGCCCAGCGGGATGCCGATTATCGTGACGTTCAACAGCCACGCCACGGAGAGCCAGAGGCCGGTCAGCCACCATCCGACCAGCAGGAACCACACCGCTCGGACGAGCAGAGAGGGTTGGTCGCTCATACGCGACTCTACCCCGCCGCGGGACATAAGCTTCCTGTCCGAACGAAGGGGACAGAACCGGCGACGAGAGCGTGTCACCCCCTCGCACGCCTGAGCAATACTTTTCTACAGTCCGAATGTGACAGGAATCATGGCAGACCTCCCCGAGTCCGACGCGTTCGGCGCGATGTGTCGGGACTACCACGACCACGGCGACGCGTTCGAGGTGGCCGAGCGCGACGACGGCTTTCTGGACCTCCCCGGAGGGCCAGAGGTGTACTTCGCCACGCCCGAGGAGTGGGGTGACCTCGACCACACCGCCATCGAGTGGGCGGAGGGCCACGTCCTCGACGTCGGGTGTGGTCCCGGTCGGCACGCGCTGGCCCTGCAGGAACGAGGCTACGACGTGACGGGTATCGACCGCTCGCCGGGGGCGCTATCGGTGGCCCGCGACCGGGGCGTCGCGGACGCGCGGGAGTGCGACGTGGCCGACGTAGCGAGCCTCGACGAGACGTTCGACTCGGCGGTCATGCTCGGCAACAACTTCGGGTTGGTCCAGAGCGCGGAGCGAGCGCCAGACGTCCTCGGCGCGCTGGCCGACGCGACGACGGCCGACGCCGCGCTCGTCGCGTCGAGCATGGACCCGACGATGACCGACGAACAGGTCCATCTCGACTACCACGAGCGGAACCGCGAGCGAGGCAGACTCCCGGGTCGGGTCCGCATCCGTACCCGCTACCGGCGATACGTCGGCGAGTGGCACGACTACCTCCACGTCGCGCCCGAGACGATGCGCGAACTGGTCGACGAGACGGTCTGGGCGGTCACCGACGTCGAACAGCAGGGCCCTCACTACGTGGCGAAACTCCGGAAGAGGTGAGCGCCGTCCGGTTTCACTCTGTGCGGTGTGAGACGACCTGTACGCTCTCTACGCCTCGAACCCGTCCTCGAACCGGAACGTCCCGTCCCGCTGGACCACTTCCCCGTCCACCTCGATACGCGAATCCTCGCTCATGTCGACAATCATGTCGACGTGGACGGCCGAGTCGTTCTGCTCGTTGTCCTCGCCGACCGTCTCGTCGTAGGCGCGGCCGACGGCCATGTGGACGGTGTCGCCCATCTTCTCGTCGAACAGCATGTTGTACGTGAACTCGTCGATGTCACGGTTCATCCCGATGCCGAGTTCGCCGAGACGACTCGCGCCCTCGTCCGTCTCCAGCACCTCGGTCAGTAGGTCCTCGTTCTTCTCGGCGCTGTGGTCGACCACCTCGCCGCCCTCGAAGCGGAGGAAGACGTCGGTGACTTCCCGCCCCTGATGGTACAGCGGTTTGTCGAACAGCACCTCGCCCTCGACGCTGTCGGCGACGGGCGCGGTGAACACCTCGCCGCCGGGGAGGTTCTTCTCGCCGTAGTCGTTCAGCGTCACGTTGCCGGCGACCGACATGGTGACGTCGGTGGTGTCGCCGGAGACGATGCGTACCTCGTCGGCCGGGTCGAGAATCTCGACCATCTGGGAC
This sequence comes from Haloarcula sp. H-hyl6, assembly GCF_056934455.1. Taxonomy (NCBI): domain Archaea; kingdom Methanobacteriati; phylum Methanobacteriota; class Halobacteria; order Halobacteriales; family Haloarculaceae; genus Haloarcula; species Haloarcula sp. H-hyl6. The sequence continues at coordinate 1,693,880 of NZ_JBRIIK010000001.1, read as the reverse complement.
TGGTGTTCGCGCACGGCGTCCCAGTCCTTGTTGACGGCGTCCCAGACGAAGTTCTCGTAGCCCTCGGTGGACATCTGGGCCAGTTGCGCGTTGGCCGGTGCAGGGTACTGCGTGAGACACCACGTCTTCGAGAGGCGCTCCTCCAGCAGGGGTTGCTGGGCCTGCTGGTAGGCGGCGGTGGTCTCGGGGTCGACGTCGCTGGCCTCGGTGACGTTGGCGTTCCCGCGGATGGCGATGTAGGCGTCCATCGCCTCGTAGAGGGCCTCGACGTGACCCGGCGTCTCGAACTCGTCGCGGTTGCGGAGGAAGGCCCGGTTGAACCGTTCGCCGAGTCGCTCCTGTACCACCAGCGGGTTCGCGCCTCGGTCGGCGGCCAGTTCGTGCAACGCGACGACGAGGTCCTCTGCGACGGGGTGGGCGTCGATGACGACGTCGTCGCCCTCGCTCAGGTCGATGGAGTGGTCGACGACGACTTCTGCGTGTTCACGGATTCGCGGGTCCATACTGGACCGTCCGGCGACGGCCCCAAACCACTTTCGCCGTCGGTCACTTCTCCTTGCTCTGCTGGAACCCCTCTCTGAACCCCTGGAAGGTCCGGCGGAGCATCAGGTACATGAAGAAAAAGAAACCCAGCACCGCGGCCAGCAGTGCGTAGATGAAGAGGTTCTCCATACCCGCGGTTAACGGCCGTCCGACAAAGAGGTTTCGCCGCCCCCGGATAGCGGCCCCGAAACCCTCGATTTCGAAGAGTGAAATCGACGTTTGAGCGATATGTGCAACGAGCGCCGTACCTTGGGGAAGACTCATAACACCATAGTACATACCTGAATCCATGTCGCTGCTGCCCTCTCGGGACCCGGCAGTTCCCGACGCGGAACCACGGGTCATCGGGGTCGACAGCGAGGACGCGGACGACGTCCTCTCGGCGCTCTCCTCGGAGACTGCCCGTGAGTTGCTGGCGGCACTCAACCGCGACCCGGCACCGCCCGCCGAACTCGCCGACCGGGTCGACACCTCGCTCCAGAACGCACAGTACCACCTCAAGAAACTCCAGAACGCCGGCGCCGTCGAAGTCGTCGACACGGCCTACTCGGAGAAGGGGCGCGAGATGGACGTGTTCGCGCCGGCGAACCAACCGCTGGTCATCTGTGCCGGCGACGAACAGGAGACGTCGGGCCTCCGGGCGGCGCTGTCGAACCTGCTCGGCGGCCTCGCTATCGTCGGTCTGGCGAGTCTACTCGTCCAGCAGGTGTTCGGCCGCGGGTTGGGGACGCTGTTCGGGCCGACGGTCCGAAGCGGGAGCGCGGACACCGCCGACCCCGACCCGAGTTTCTACATCGAGAACGGCACCATCGCCGACGGCGGAACGGAGATAGCCGCGCGGACCACGGAGACAGCGGCACAGGGCGGTGCCGACCTGTTCGGTGCGTTGCCGCCGGGACTGGCCTTCTTCGCGGGCGGCGCGTTCGTCCTCGCGATACTCGGCGCGGCGTGGTACGTCCGTCACTAGTGTCAAACGGGCCTTTCACTCACCAGTAGCTCCTTAGTTTAGGGGTGTGAACACACGGCACGCGCCGACGGCTCGGCGCGTCACGACCCGCACTCGACACTCGGTTTGGCATTCCGACACGACGACGGCACGACTGGCATTCCGTCGCCCTCTCAGCGGCCGTGGGTCGCCGCCGAGAGGACTTCTCCTTTCGGCGACCGGAGTTCGACGCTGAGCACGTCGCCGTCGACGGTCAGTTCTGCGTGGGCCGGTCGGTAGCGCCGCGGGTCCGCGTAACTCCCCGGATTCACGAGTAGCCGACCGTCGACGTCGCCGATTTCGGGCCGGTGGGAGTGGCCCACGACCACCACGTCGGCGTCTTCCTGTCGGGCGAGCATCCCCAGCGCCGTCTCGGAGTGCTCGTGGCCGTGGACGACCAGCACCGTGCGGCCGGCCCACGTCAGCGTCGCCGCGTCGGTGAGTCGCGTCCGGACCGCCGGCGGGTCGTTGTTCCCGTAGACGGCGGTGAGAGCGGTTGCTTCCCGCTCGACGGCGTCGAGGACGCGTTCGGTCGTGAAATCGCCCGCGTGGACGACGTGGTCGGACGCCCTGACGGCGTCGAGCGTGGCCCCCTCCAGTCGGTGGCCGTCGGTACCGTGCGTATCGGAGATGACGGTGAGCATACCCCCAGTTACGGCTCCAGCCGTAAATCCAGAACCACTTTCCGCCAGCCTCGTGAGAGGACGGGCATGGCAGGCAGTAAATCAGTCGTCCTCGCCGCCCTCGTCGCCAACGGGGCCATCGCGGTCCTGAAGTTCTTCGGGTTCCTGCTGACCGGGAGCGCCGCGATGCTGTCGGAGACGTACCACAGCATCTCCGACACCGGCAATCAGGTGTTCCTCCTCATCGGCATCCGCTTCTCCGGCCGGGAGGCGGACCGACAGCACCCCTTCGGCTACGGCAAGGCACAGTTCTTCTACAGTTTCCTCGTCTCCGTCTTCCTGTTCGGTATCGCCGGGTGGGAGAGCCTGAAACACGGGTACAGCCAACTCACCGCCGCCGGCGGTCACGGGGGCGAAGCCGCTCACGGGACCGTCGAGTTCCTCTTCATCAGTTTCACGCCGCCCGCGTGGCTCGACCCGCTCTGGGTCAACTACACCGTCCTGCTGGGCGCGTTCGCCTTCGAGACGTACGCGCTGGTCAAGGCCCGCGCCGAGATGCGACGGCAGATGAAGCGCAACGACTGGGGTAGTTATCGCGAAGCGTTCCGCAAGACCAGCGACGTGACGACGCTGACCGCCCTGACCGAGGACACCATCGCCCTCGCGGGCATCGTCATCGCGCTCGTCGGCCTCTTCCTCGAACAGCAGACCGGCAACCCGGTGTACGACCAAGTTTCCGCGGTGCTCATCGGAATCATGCTGATGGGCTTCGCGCTGGCGCTGGCGTGGGAGAACAAGCGCCTCATCCTCGGCGAGAGCCTGCCGGCGGACGTGGGCCGAGAGCTCCGCGCGGCCGTCACCGACCACGAACACGTCACCGAAATCGTCGACTTCCGGACGGTGTACTTCGGGCCGAACGAGGTCATCGTCTCCGCCGACGTGGTGTTCGACGAGGGTCTCGAGACCTCGGAGATAGACGACGCCATCACGGCTATCGAGGAGTCGCTGAAGGCGCTCAACGGCGACATCCGGAAGGTGTACATCGAACCGGAGACGGCCTGACTCACTCGTACAGCCCGATTTCGTCGGCCCACCACGGCACCGGCACGCGGTCGAGGCCAGTCGTGATCCGCATCCGGACGACGAACACCGTGCCGTTGGACCGTCGCATCCAGTGGTCGACGTACCGGACGATACCCGTCCGGTCGACGTAGATGCGCGACCGGACCGCGACGACCGGGTCCGGGTCGGCGCCGCTGACCGGGGCCCCCGTGTCGTTCGACCCGACGACGGCGAGTGCCCGACCGTCACGCCGGACCGTCCCGAGGCGGTCGTAGCCCTCCGCGTCGAGCACCACGCGGAGTCTGGCGGCGCCGGACGCCGACGGGACGTACGGTGTCCGGCCGTCACTGGGTTCGGCGACGTAGTCGGTGTCCGGGTCGTCCCTGACGTTCCGGTACACCGTTCCGTCGGCGACGATGGCGTCGTCTGTCAGCGGGCCGAACGTCCGCCGGACGCGGGTTACCCCGTTCTCCCGGTCGACCCACACGTCCCGGGTGTTCTGCGGCCCCTCGCGTTCGACGTGGCGGTGGAAGCTCCGCTCGGCGAGCGCGGCCTCGTGCCGGTCCAGCACCCGGTCGAGGTCGACGCTCCCGTTCTCCCGGGGGAGGGCGACCGTCTGCGTCGTCGTCTCGGGCACCGGCGCGGGCGTGAGTGTGCGCTCCCCGGCGTCCGTCTCGCCGTTCGCCAGCAGGCCCGAACACCCCGCGAGCGCGACGACGGCGGCGAGGACGAGCGGACGCCACATGGTCACACAGAGGGGTGGCGGCGGGAAGTAGCTGCTGGGGCCGAACGCTTTTGCCCGAGAGCGGCCAACGAATCCCCGTGGCGACGACAGACGACGGCTACCTCCGCTTTTTCCCCTACGAGGAGCCGTACGACCACCAGCGCGAGGCGATGGCCACCATCTACGACGCCCTCGACGAGGGGCGGGACGTCCTCTTCGAGGGTGCCTGTGGCACCGGCAAGACGCTGGCCTCGCTCGTCCCGGCGCTGGAACACGCCCGCGAGACGGACAAGACGGTCGTCATCACGACGAACGTCCACCAGCAGATGCGCCAATTCGTCGAGGACGCCCGCGCCATCACCGACCACGAGGACCTGCGGGCGGTCGTCTTCCGCGGCAAGGGGTCGATGTGTCACATCGACGTCGACTACGAGGAGTGTCAGGCCCTGCGCGACACCACTCGGGAACTGGTCGACGTCGAGGGCGACATCGCCGACCTCGAGCGGCGCGAGGGGGAACTGCTCGAAGCGGGCCAGTCCGGCGACGGCGAGGCCATGGAAGCACGAAGCGCCGTCGTCGAGGAACTGCGGGACTTACAGGAGCAACGCGACGAACTGGAGTCCGAGCGGTCGACCTGTGACCACTACTACCGGAACCTCACCGTCGACACCACCGACTTCTACGCGTGGCTCTACGACGACGTGCGCACGCCCGACGACGTCTACGAGTACGCCGGCGAGCGCGGGATGTGCGGCTACGAACTGCTGAAAGAGGGGATGGACGGCGTCGACCTCGTGGTATGTAACTACCACCACCTGCTGGACCCGACCATCCGCGAGCAGTTCTTCCGGTGGCTGGGCCGGGAACCCGAGGACGTCGTCGCCGTCTTCGACGAGGCCCACAACGTCGAGTCGGCGGCCCGCGACCACGCCCGGCGAACCCTCACAGAGAACACGCTGGACCAGGCGCTGGACGAACTCGACGGGAGCGACGACGCCCGCGCGGATGGGGCGGCGAACGTGCTGGAGACGTTCCGGGACGCCCTCGTGGAGACGTACGAGGACTCGTTCGGCTTCGGCGACCGGGAGGCCGTCGACGAGCACTGGGACGACGTCACCGTCGCCAACGACGACAGGAAAGACGACCTGACGCTCGCCTTCTTCCAGCGGTACACCGGCCCCGGCTTCCACGAGGAGGTCGACAACGCCGTCGAACTGGGCCGGGAACTCGACGCGACCTACGAGGAGCAGTTCAAGGAGGGCGAACTCGACACCCGCAAGGAGTGTCAGACCCTGCAGGCCGCTGCCTTCCTCTCCGATTGGCTGGCCGAGTCCGACGCCGCCGGCCAGTACCCCGTGGTGAGCGTCCGCCGGGACGAGGGCAGCGGCGACGTCTACGGCCGCGCGGAACTGTACACCTGCATCCCCGAACAGGTGACCCGTGGCCTGTTCGACGACCTGCACGCGGCCATCCTGATGAGCGCCACCCTGCGACCGTTCGAGGTGACCGAGGACGTGGTGGGGCTGGCGGACCCGGTGACGATGGCCTACGGCGAACAGTTCCCCGAGGAGCGCCGGCGGACCTACGCCGTCGACGGGCCCGCGCTCTTTTCGAGCGAACGGGACAACCCCGAGACCCAGCAGACCATCGCCCGCACGCTGGAGGACGTCATCCGCTTCACGCCGGGGAACACGCTCGTGTTCTGCCCCTCCTACAGCGAGGCGAAGCGGTACCACGACATGGTCGCCGTCAGCGGCACCCGCTATCTGGACGAACCCGGCACGCAGGCGCGTGACCTCCGCGAGGCGTTCACCGACGACGACGGCGGCGTCCTCTTTACCTCGCTGTGGGGCACGCTCGCCGAGGGGGTGAGCTACGACGGCGACGACGCCCGCACCGTCGTGGTGCTGGGCGTCCCCTACCCGCATCTGGACGACCGGATGGAGGCGGTACAGGACGCCTACGCCACGGCGTTCGGGGACAGCGAGGACGACCATCGGGAGTCCTCGAACGACGACGAGGCCGGGTGGCGCTACGCCGTCGAGATTCCCACCGTCCGGAAGACCAGACAGGCCCTCGGTCGGGTGGTCCGTTCGCCCGACGACTTCGGCGCGCGGGTCCTGCTGGACAAGCGCTACACCGAACGGGCCGAGATGGAGATGCACGACTACGCAGTCCGGGGGACGTTCCCGCCCGAGGAGCGCCGCGAGATGGTCGACATCGGCCCCGAGAAACTGAAGTTCGCGCTGTTGAACTTCTATCAGGACATGGGCGCGTACGACGGGCCGCCGCCGAAGCCGTAGGCGGCATCTCTTTGAGCCGTGCCCGTGAGACTCCGTGCTGATGCCCGAGCAGTCCCTCCGAGCGGTCGCGCGGTCGTACTTCGAATCGACGATGAGTCCCGCCCACGACTGGCACCACGTCCAGCGGGTGGAAGCCCTCGCCGACCGCCTCGCCGCCGAGTACGACGTCGACGAGCGAGCGGTCGAACTGGCGGTCCTCCTCCACGACGTCGGGCGGGCGAAGGAGGACGCCGGTGAGATAGCCGACCACGCGACGTGGGGCGCGGCGGAGAGCGAACGGTTGCTCGCCGAGCGTGACGTCCCCGAGACCCGAATCGAGACGGTGACACAGGCCATCCGCGCCCACCGCTACTCCAACGCCGTCGAACCGGCGACCCGCGAGGCCGAGGTGCTCTGTGACGCCGACAATCTGGACGCGCTGGGCGCGGTGGGCATCGCCCGGTGTTTCACCTACGGCGGGGAGTTCGGGGAGGTCATCCACGACCCCGAACTGCCGCCGGAGCGCGACGAGACGGCGGCGGGGCAGACCCAGTACAACCACGTCCAGAAGAAACTGCTGGCCCTCCCCGAGCGGATGTACACCGACGCCGGCCGGCGTCTGGCCGAGGAGCGTCGGGCCGTCGTCGAGCGGTTCCTCGACCAGTTCGACGCCGAGGTGGCCGGCGAGCGCTGACGCGAGGGAAACCGGATAGTTTGAAACCCCCGCTGTGTTATCCCCGGGCAATGCTAGTCGCGTTCGACTTCGACGGGACGCTCTCGGACTCGGAGATGACGGTCCTGCTGGGGAGCCAGAACGGCACCGCCGACGACATGGCCGACATCACGGAGCGTGCGATGAACGACGAAATCGAGTACGCCGAGAGCCTGCGCCAGCGCTGTGCGCTGTTGGAGGACCTGCCGGACGAACGGGCCCAAGCGGCCTTCGACGAGGTGGAACTCCGGCCCGGGGCGGCCGACGTCATCGCCGCCCTGCGCGAGGCGGGCCACTACGTCGCCATCCTCACCGGCGGGTTCGAACGGGGCGTCGAGGCCGCACTCGCGAAGGAGGGCGCCGAAGTCGACGCCATCGTCGCCAACCGCCTCCCCGTCGCGGACGGGAAGCTTACGGGGGCCGTCGAGGGGCCGCTCATCGAGGGGACGAAAGACGACGCGCTGGAGGTGGCGACGGCCATCGTCGGCGAGGACCGCGACCGGACCGTCGCCGTCGGCGACGGCGCGAACGACCTGCCGATGCTGGAAGTCGCCGGCCTCGCGGTCGGGTTCGAACCGAAATCGGCCGTCGAACCGGCGTGTGACGTGACCGTCTCGACGATGGACGAGCTGTACGACCTCTTCGAAGAGAAGGGGATTCTCTAAGTCAGGCCCGCGCCCTCTCCGTGTCCACGTGGCCGTACAGCGAGTAGACGAGCAGGCCGAACCCGAGCGCCGTCACCGACCGCTGGAGGAGGACGCCGCCGAGGAAACTCCACCCGAGCAGTTGGTGGACGCCACCGCCCAACAGGAGACCGAGCGTCACGAGGCCGAACCCCGCGGCGAAGCGGCGCATCACCGGCGACCCGTTCCGGCGGGCCGCCCGGTAGGCGAGGTGGGTAATCACGCAGCCGAGGACGAGGACCACGGCGCTCGCGAGCACCGTGACCATCGTCAGGAGTGTCGTATCCATCTGTCTCTCCGTGTACTGAAACGCTGATTCGATGCCGAAGCCACCGAACCCGGACCGTCGAGTGGTGGCAGGCCCGTGTGCCTCACCCGAGGATGGCGCGGAGCCACGCGTTGTTCTGCACGACGTCTAGCTGTTCGAGGTAGGCGTCGAGGCCGAGGATGCGGCCGGCGCCGATGGCCCCGAGGCCGAACAGGAGCGCCGCGTAGACGACGTGGTCGTCGACGACCCAGCCGTGGGCCAGCGGGAGGCCGGCCATGAGGCCGCCCTGAAGGCTCGCAGCCCAGAACATCATCATCATGACGGCGCCCCAGAACGCGTTCCAGCGGACGAACGCGCCGACGATGAGGCCGATGCCGGTGAGGGTGAGCCCCCACATCACGAGCATGTCGACGAGCGGGCTCCCTGCCATGGCGGCGAACATCCCGGTGAAGGGGTTGCCCTCGGGGATGGCGTTGGCGAGGTAGCCGGCCGCCGTCCAGTTGTTCTCGGCGGTTGCGTCGAGGTAGGTGACGAGTTTCGTGAGGCCGCCCTGCAACAGGACCCAGCCCATCGTGAGGCGGAGGGACAGGATGGCGTAGCCTATCCAGTGTTCGGAGTACGCGAAGTCGGTCTCCCGGCCGAACAGTTCAACGTCGAGGTGTCGGGTTTCGGTGGACATGTTTGGGTTCCTCTACAGGTACTACTCGGTGTCGAGAGGGCATGAAGCGGGAGTACAGTTCTCAAGTATTGAGAAGCGAATACGTTCGGGTGCCTCGCCGTTTCCACCGGGCGGGAAAGGGGTCCAGTGAACCGAAAGGGGGCGTTGTTCGGAACGACCGGGCGACGTTACTCGGTCGCCTGCGCGATAGCCTGGTCGAGGTCGGCCACGATGTCGTCGACCGATTCCGTCCCGACGGAGAGGCGCACCATGTCGTCGGTGACGCCGGCGGCGTCCTTCTCCTCGTCAGTGAGTTGCTGGTGGGTCGTGGACGCGGGGTGGATGACCAGCGTCTTCGCGTCGCCGACGTTCGCCAGGAGGCTGGCGATTTCTGTCGACTCGACGGTGGTCCGGGCGGCGTCGTAGCCCTCCGCGAGACCGAACGTTATCATGCCGCCGTAACCGCCGTCGAGGTACTTCGTCGCCATGTCGTGCGTCTCGTGGCCTTCGAGACCGGGGTAGGTGACCCACGACACCTCGGGGTGGTCGTCCAAGAACTCCGCGACGGCCATCGCGTTCTCGCAGTGGCGGTCCATCCGGGTCGGCAGGGTCTCCAGTCCCTGCATGGTCTGCCACGCGTCGAACGGGGACTGCTGACAGCCCAAGTCACGCAGGCCGCGGGCGATGGCGGCGTAGGTGAAGGCGGCGTCGCCGAACCGGTCGCGGAAGTTGACGCCGTGGTAAGCGGGGTTGTCGCCGGCGATTTCGGGGTACTTGTCCTCGTACTCGTCCCACGGGAACGACCCGCCGTCGACGAGGACGCCGCCGACGGTGGTGCCGTGGCCGTGGATCCACTTCGTCGTGGAGTTCCAGACGAGGTCCGCGCCGTGTTCGATGGGGTTGCACAGGTACGGCGTCGCGAACGTGTTGTCCACGAAGAAGGGGACGCCGTTGTCGTGGGCGATGTCGGCCAGTCGCTCGAAGTCCGGGGTGACCAAGGCGGGGTTACCGATGGTCTCGCAGTGGACGTAGGCCGTGTTCTCGTCGATGGCCTCCTCGTAGGCGTCGTAGTCCAGCGTGTCGACGAAGCGGGTCTCGACGCCGTTACGCGGGGCGGTGTGAGTGTAGTAGGTGTAGGTCCCGCCGTACAGCGAGGAGGCGGTGACGACGTTGTCGCCGACGTCGGCCAAGAGGAACGTCGCGAGGTTCAGCGACGCCATCCCCGAGGCGGTGGCGACGGCCCCGACCCCGCCTTCGAGTGCGGCCAGTCGTTCCTGCAGCATCGATACGGTGGGGTTCATGAGGCGCGAGTAGATGTGCCCCGGCTTTTCGAGGGCGAACTGCTTCGCGGCGTCCTCGGCGTCCTCGAAGACGTACGAGGTCGTCTGGTACAGCGGCGGTGCCCGGGCGCGGGCCTCGGCGTCCGGTTCCTCCTGTCCGACGTGGAGGGCGTCTGTCTCGAATCCGCGGTCGTTGTCGCTCATACACCGGAGACGTCACCCCCGAACCCCTTAAGTCCCGTCTACCCCGGCGAGGCGCCCCTCCAATCCGGGATACCGGCGAATTTGTGGGCCTGACCGAACCGGTTCACGTACCGTTTGATACCAGTAATTAGTCAAAGAGTTATCAATCAGCATCCCGTTACGATAGGTATGGCTACGTCCCGGGAGACGACTGTCCTCCTGGTTCGACCGCCCTCGGCGTCCGAGGTCGGTCGGTCGCTTCGAGCGGCGTCGGCGGTGGCTGTCGAGGAGGTAGAGACAGCGGCCGCCGCCCCCCTCCACGACGCGGTCGACTGCGTCGTCAGCACCCTGGACCTCCCGGACGGGAGCGGTCTCGACCTGCTCCGAAACCGCGACGACGCTGCTGCCGACGGCCCCTTCGTCCTCGTGGCTTTCGACGGTAGCGAGGCCGATGCGGCCGACGCCGTGGCCGCCGGTGCCGACCGGTACGTCCCCGCGGACGACCCGGCGGCGGCGGCCGACACCGTCGCAGACACGGTGTCCGACGTCCTCGACGCCGCGTCCGGGACCGCGTCGATGGACCACCACGAGAGACTCGTCGAGTACTCCTCGGACATCATCGCGACGTACGACTCCGAGGGCCGACCGAGCTACGTCAACGAGTCCGTCACGGACACGCTGGGGTACGACCCGGCCGACGTCGTCGGCGAGGACCCGATAGACAAGGTTCACCCGGAGGACCGGGACCGAATCGCCGACTTCTTCGACGACCTGCGGTCCGCCCCGGGCGAAACCCGGCGAACGACCTACCGGTTCCGGACCGCCGACGGGGGGTACCGGACCCTCGAATCGCTCGGTCGCAACCGGTTGGACGACCCCAATCTGGAGGCCATCGTCATCAACTCCCGAGACGTCACCGAACGGGAGGAGCGGAAGGCCGAACTGGAACTGTACGAGCGAATCGTCCAGACGGTTCCCATCGGAGTCCACGTCGTCGACGAGGATGGGACGTTCGTCTGGGTCAACGAGGAGTTCGCGGAGACGATGGGGACGACCCCCGAAGCCGTCGTCGGGAGCGACTACATGACGTTCGTCGAGGAGGGACACGTCCCCGAGTGGATTCCCGACGCCTACGACGACATCGTCCGCCGCCTGCTGAGTTCGAAAACGGACGCCGAGACCGCCACCATCGACGGCGTGCCCGTCCAGACGGCCGACGGCGAACAGCGCATCTTCGACACCCACATCGGTCTGTTACCGCTCGACGACGGCTCCTTTGCCGGCACGGTGACGGCGTTCCGGGAGGTGACAGAGCGCACGGAGTACGAGGCCGAACTGGAGCGCCAGAACGAGCGGTTGGAGGAGTTCGCGAGCGTCGTCACCCACGACATCCGGAACCCGCTGGCGATAGCGTCCGCTCACGTCGAACTCGCCGCCGACCACCGGGAGAGCACGCACCTCGCGACCGCACAGGAGGCCCTCGAACGTGCCGAAGCGCTCGTCGAGAACGTACTTGGGTTGGCCCGGGACGGGAAAATCGTCGGGGAGACGAACCCCGTGGAGGTGGCCGCCGTCGCTCGGGCCGCGTGGCAGACGACCGAGACGGCCGACGCCGAGGTGCACATCCACGACGACGCCGGGACCGTCTTCGCCGACGAGACGCGGTTGCGACAGGTGTTCGAGAACCTGTTCCGGAACGCCGTCGAACACGCGACCGATTCCAGTCGGGCCGCGACGGCCGAGAGCGGGCCCGAACGAGAGCGGTCGGAGACGGCGTCGAATCCGGACGCGGAACGATCGAGAGGTGCGGAGGCGGGCGAGGGCGCGCCGGTCAGCGTCACCGTCGGGTCGCTCTCGGACGGCGACGGGTTCTACGTGGCCGACGACGGGCCAGGCGTCCCTCCGGACGAGCGACACGCGATGTTCGAGCGGCCGAGCGCGAGCGACGACGGTGGGTTCGGCCTCGCCATCGTCAAGACCATCGCCGACGGCCACGGGTGGATCGTCGAGGTGGGCGAGAGCACCGACGGCGGTGCTCGCTTCGAGTTCATGGACGTCGAATCACCGTGACTCCGGGCGTCGGCGGTCGAGAGACCCGGAGTAGGACTGGTCGCGGGCGACGACCGACGCCGGGTCGAACCGAACGAGCCCGTAGCCGTCGCCGTCGAGGCCCCGGAACCGGTCGTCCCACGCCTCGCGGTCCGGCCCGAGATACTTCGTGAGCAGTCGCTCCGCCCGGTCGGCGTCGAACGGTTCGAGCGTCGCCACCCCACGCATCCCGACGTGTTCGACGCGCCCCGATTTCGGGTCGAAGTCGACGACGGCGAGCGCGGACTCCGGAAACTGACGAACCCGGTCGGGGTACGACCGGCCGTCCGCCATCGCGATGAGCCACACTCGGTCCCCGTTCCAGTGGAACCACAGGGGCGAGACGCGGGGTCCCGACTCCGAAGACTGGGCGAAAAAGCAGAACAGCGGGCGGGCCAGAAAGTCGTCCAGCGAAGTGTCGAGGGTGTTCTCGACGACGTGCATGGAGGAGCGTCGGCCCCCCGACGGAAATAGGTTCGAGTGGAAACGAGGGGCGAACTGGTGCGTATCTGCATCGTACGTGAGGAGTAGAGCCGCGACCGGAGCGGCCTCGCGTCGCGACCCGCCGTCAGAGCACCGGCCCATCGAGCCCTCGTTCGCTTTCGCTCGCGAAGACGGGGGAGGGGTGGCTTGCGGCGAGCGTACCGGTCGCCATCGACGACCTGTTTCCCCCGAAATCGAGGCCGCTGGACTCGTTTTCTGCCCTTTTGCGAGAAGGTTCAGGCGAACTTCCGAACCGTCATGTCCAGCGTGTCGAGGTCCAGAATCGGAGCGAACCCCGAGTCGGGGTCGATGTTGACGGACTTCTGGAAGTCCGTCTGGGCCTGCCAGCATCCGGAGTTCAGCGCGAGGACGTTGTGGTACTTCCCCCACCCGAGTTTGTGGACGTGGCCGGTGTGGAACACGTCGGGGACCTCCTCCATCACGAGGTAGTCCCGGTCCTCCGGGGCGAGGCGGGTGTGGCCGCCGTACTGCGGGGCGACGTGGCGCTTCTTCAGGAGTTGGTACATCGCCTTGTGGGGTTCGTCGTAACTGGCCTCCTCGTCGGGGAGTTCGGCGATGACCTCGTCCAGCGAGACGCCGTGGTACATCAGGACGGTGACGCCCTCCACCGTGACGAGGGCGGGGTTCGAGTGGACCTGTGCGTCGTGGGCGGTCATGATGTCGCGTAACTCCTCGTCGAAGGCGGGTTGGGGCTCCGCCAACCGGACGGCGTCGTGGTTCCCCGGAATCATCCGTATCTCCATGTCGCCGGGCACCTCCTTGAGGTACTCCGAGAACGCCTCGTACTGCTCGTAGATGTCGATGATGTCGAGTTCTTTGTCCTGTTCCGGGTAGATGCCGACGCCCTCGACCATGTCACCGGCGATGAGGAGATACTCGACGTGTTCGGCTTCGGGGGTGTGCAACCAGTCGGTAAAGCGGTGCCACGCGTCGGCCATGAACTCCTGGCTGCCGACGTGGACGTCGGAGATGAGCGCCGCCTGTACGTGACGGTCGGCCGTCGACGGCGAGTGGGTCCGAGGCACGTCGGGGAAGTGCAGCGAATCCACGAACAGGATGCCCGCGTCGTCGGCGAGCGTCCCGTCGACGGCGATGACCTCGTCCAAGAGGAGTTGCTGGACCAAATCGGCGATGGGCCGGTCCTTCATCACGAGACAGGGGAAGGTGCCGTTCGTGTCCTCCAGTTCGACGAGCCAGTGCCCGCTGGCCGTCGAGCGGATGTCCGAGACCATCCCGATGAGCGCGGCCTCGCTCCCGCCGGCCATGTTCTCGATGGCGTCGGTCGGCCGGTGGTTCACCCGGCCCCGGAGTTTGCTCGCGAGTTTCTCGTAGCGGTCGCGGAACACCGTGACGAAGTCGCTGTACTCGCCGGTCCCCGTCGAGTGGCCGGTCATGTCGTTGGCCACCTCGATGGCGCGCTTCGAGAGGTCCACGTCCCGAGACCCCCTCGTTTCAGGTGGAACGTCCCCACCGTCGTCCGGCGACGTGTGGGAGTGGTTTCCAGTCGAAACAGAGGGGTCTTCGGTCGCGGCCGTCGACGCTGTCGGCTCGGGTGCCGTTCCGGCCGCCGCCGTCGCGTCTGCTCTCGATTCCGTCCGGTCGAGCGCGTCCGAGACGTGGTCGGCGGTGAGTTTCAGCGCGTCCTCGGGCATCGTTTCCAGTGCGCGTTCGAGGGCGGCCTCCGGGTCCGGCGCGTCGGCCAGTCGAGTCACCGCCGCGCGCTCGGCGTTGTAGCCGCGGCTGGCGAGTTCGCTGACGATACGGGCGGGCGTCGACAGCGGCACGTTCGGTACTCCGCGTCGGCGGGCAAAAGTATAGCGGACCAGCAGAACGCGAGGCGACACAACATTGATATCGCGGTGTTGACAACCCGAGGTACGGATGGACCCCGAGGCCGACGACCCTCCCACCGACGCCGACGGTGCTCGCGGTGCCGAAACCGCCGCCTCCGATTCCAGCGACAGCGAGAACGCCCCACTCGCCGTCTACGTTCGGGACGTCGCCACGAGCGTCGGCGCCGTCCTGCTGGTGGGGTTGTTGCTGTTCGCCGTCGCGGGCGTGTGGCCCCCGCTGGTCGCCATCGAGAGCCCCAGCATGACGCCCAACATCGACACCGGGGACATGGTGTTCATCATGGACGAAGACCGGTTCGCCGGCCCCGACGCTCGCTACGGCGTCGTCACCGCCCAGACCGGAGCGGAGTCTGACTACGTGATGTTCGGCCGGCCCGGCGACGTCATCGTCTTCGAACCGAACGGCGACGACCAGCGGACGCCCATCATCCACCGGGCGATGCTCTACGTCGAGCGGGGCGAGAACTGGTACGACCGCGCCGACCCCGAGGCCGTCGCCGGGGCCGACGACTGCGAGGGCCTCCGAAACTGTCCGGCCCCCCACGACGGGTTCGTCACGAAGGGCGATTTCAACGACGCCTACGACCAAGCGACCCGGACCAGTACCGTCGTCCGGCCGGAGTGGGTCGTCGGCACCGCCGAGGTCCGCGTCCCCGGTCTCGGTTGGGTCCGCCTGCGCTCGGGGGCCGTCCTGCTGCGTCCGGCCCCCGTCCCGGTCTGACGTCGAACAACGGAACGTTGATTGCCCGTCTCCCGGTACACCCGGTAGGAATGTCCGGCGACGACCGTCTGTCGGGGACCGACGACGGCGAGGACGACCCGGGAGTACTGGTGTACGTGACCGACGTCGTCGGGAGCGCTGGCGCCGTCCTGCTGGTGGGGTTGTTGCTGTTCGCCGTCAGCGGCGTCTGGCCCCCGCTGGTCGCCATCGAGAGCCCCAGCATGGACCCCCACATCGAGAAGGGTGACCTCGTCTTCGTCATGGAGGAGCACCGCTTCGCCGGGCAGAACGCGCAGTACGGCGTCGTGACCGCGGCGCAGGGCCAGCACTACGTCCGGTTCAGCCAACCCGGCGACGTCATCGTCTACGCGCCCGACGGGGACAACGGGACCACGCCCATCATCCACCGGGCCATGTTCTACGTCGAGGACGGGGAGAACTGGTACGACCGCGCCGACCCGACGGCCGTCGGCGGGGCCGCCAACTGCGAGCAACTCGCGAACTGCCCGGCCCCGCACGGCGGGTTCGTCACGAAGGGCGACAACAACCGCCGCTACGACCAAGTCGGGTCCAGCCCCATCAGCGACCCCGTCAGACCGGGGTGGGTCATCGGTACCGCCGAGTGGCGGGTACCGCTGCTGGGCGAGATTCGACTCGGGTGGAATCAGGCGGCACGGGCGACGGCCCTCGACGCGTCGGCGAGCGCAGAGAACGGGACGGTCGCCGGGGCGTAGTTCCCGGTTTCGCTCGTCGGTCCGGAGATTCAGTCGCCGCTCCGAGAGTCGGTCCGAGCGCTCAGTTGTCGAACCGGGCCTGCACGAACGGTTGCACGTCGTCGATGTCGCCGAGTCGCGAGTCCGAGAGGAGCACCGCCTCGGTCTCCTCGGTCGGTACGGACAGCGAGATTTCCTTCGTGCGGCCGTACCTGCCCTTCGAGACGACGACGGCGTTGACGATGCCGAGCATGTCCAACTCCGAGATGAGGTCGGTGACCCGGCGCTGGGTCAACACGTCGGCGTCTATCTCCTCGCAGAGGTTCTTGTAGATGTTGAACACCTCGCCGGTGTTGATGTTGCGGACGCCGTTCTTCTCCAAGAGGATGATGGCGAAGAGGACGATTTTCGACTGGGTCGGGAGCGTCCTGACCACTTCGACGACCCGGTCGAGTTCTATCTTCTCCTGGGCCTGTCGGACGTGGTCCTCCTCGACTTGGTCGGTCTGGTCGCGTTCGGCGAGTTCGCCGGCGGTCCGGAGGAGGTCGAGCGCGCGGCGGGCGTCCCCGTGTTCCTGCGCGGCGAAGGCCGCACACAGGGGGATGACGTCGTCCGAGAGGGCGCTCCCTTTGAACGCCACGTCCGCCCGGGCCTGCAAGATGTCCCGCAGTTGGTTGGCGTCGTAGGGCGGGAAGACGATTTCCTCCTCGCCGAGGCTCGATTTGACGCGGGGGTCGAGGAAGTCGGTGAACTTCAGGTCGTTGGAGATGCCCATGATGGAGACGCGCGAGTTCTCCAGTTCGGAGTTCATCCGAGAGAGGTTGTAGAGAGTGTCGTCGCCCGATTTCTCGACGAGTTTGTCGATTTCGTCGAGCATGATGACGACCACGCGTTCGTGGTAGTCGACCGCGTCGAAGAACGAGGAGTACACCCGGTCGGTCGGCCACCCGGTCATAGGCACCTCCTCGAACCCCTCCTTGTCCGCGGTGAGGTCGTCGATTTCCGCTTCGACAGACTCGACGTCGTCGAACTCGGTGTCTTCGAGTGCAGCCGCGTCCTCGCGTGCGCGAGACGAGAGGTCCTCTAGCGACTCGATGCGGTCGTCGATGACCTCGACGTTCTTGTTGATGAACTTGTTGGCGAGTTGGGCGAGCACCCGGTACTGGGTGTCGGTCACCTCGCAGTTGATGTACTCCACCTCGCAGGGGACCTCGTACTTCTGTGAGGTCGTCTCCAGCTCCTCGCTGACGAACTTGGCGCTTGCCGTCTTCCCCGTCCCCGTCTTCCCGTAGATGAGGATGTTCGACGGGGTGTCACCCCGGAGCGCGGTCACGAGGATGGTCGCCATGTTGTTTATCTGCTCCTCGCGGTGGGGCAGTTTGTGCGGAGTGTAGGAGGGACGGAGCACCTCCTTGTTCTCGAAGATGGGTTCGCCCTCGAGCAAGTCGTCGAACAGGCCGCGGGACGCCTCGTCGGACTCACCACCGTCGGGCGTGTCTAGGTTGTCGAGGACGACGTCGTCGAGGTCGGGCGTCGACGACTGGCCCTCGACCGTCTCCTCGGCCGAGAGCGAGTACTCCCCGTCCTCCGACGTGTCAGGCTCGGTGTCCGAATCGTCGCTTGCGTCAGTCATACTGGAGAGCGAAACCCCCTTGTTTCGAGTGGAAAGCAACGGACGCACCGGGAGAGCGGACGTGAAGACTGCGTGTGTGCCAGCGCTGGCGGGTGTCGACGCTCACCGGTGCGTCCAGTTGAACCACATGAACCCGTGGCTGATTCGATATTAAATATTTCGGTCGAATCGCGACTTCGAGTCCACCCGAAAAGGAGGGACCCGTGATACAGAGGGGGCGTTTGCCGGGCGACAGCAGTGGACGCGTCTAATCACGGATTAATCGAGATAGGACACGTTTTCGAATCTGACAGTGGTTTCCATCGGGGTTGCACGCGAACTAGGGGGTGGTCGTGAAGCTGGAGCCGACGAGCGTCGGCGGTGGCCGGACGCGAGTAGGAGTCGCATACCGACTACACGCCACCACCCGTCGACTGCGTGCTCCCTCGTATCGAGTGGACCCCCCCACCCCTTCGTTTCGGGTGGAACGGCCACAAGGAGAGGTGGGGGCGTGAGCGGTAGCAGGTCTCCCATCTAGTCTAGGAAAGATTTAATACAGATACAAATAAACCTAACCCGTACTAGAGAAAAACAACCGTCTAGATAGTTACAGCTGTTCTAGTCTAGTGTCTAACGCCTTCTCGGTCGAGAAATTCCTAGTTCCGCCGTTCGCGCAAGATGCTCGAACCCTCGTCCGACCGGCTCCTGACGGGGTCGACGCCGGGGTGGTTCCCCGTTCCACCTGAAACGAAGGGGTGGGGGGCATCCTCCCCACCCCACCGTTTCCCGTCCGCAACGCTACCCACTCTCGTGGTCGGGCGTCGTCCTCGCGTGGCTTCGGTTGGACGGGAACCCCGACCCTATCGTGGTCCTTTCCATCCGTCCCGCGTCCAAGAAGCGGGTTCGCATCGCTCGTCCCACCGATGGGCGGCACGGCGGACGGACGTCCCGTCGCTTCGAGTGCGTCGACCATCCGCTTCTCGCGTCGCCGAGGGGTTCCGCTTCGGGTCCAAACGGCCGACCTGTCGGTTCCGACACCAACTCGTATCTATCTTCTGATGGTTGTCTGACGTAGCCTTAAGTGAATTCGCCTTTCTTCTACGGGCAGAAGCCGCCAAACCGGCGAGTCCGGAGCGGCGGGAGGATAGGATGGGACTGCTAACAAACCTCAAAGATAGCATTTCACGGGCAGCATCGACGCTGTTCTCCGAAGAAGACCCGAAACGCATCGGGATATACGGTCCGCCGAACGCGGGCAAGACGACGCTGGCGAACCGCATCGCGCGTGACTGGACCGGCGACGCCGTCGGCCCGGAGAGCCACGTGCCACACGAGACGCGGCGCGCGCGTCGAAAGGAGAACGTAGAGATAGAACGGGACGGGAAGAAGGTGACCATCGACATCGTCGACACGCCGGGCGTGACGACGAAGGTCGACTACACCGAGTTCCTCGAACACGACATGGAGAAGGACGACGCCGTTCGTCGTTCTCGGGAAGCCACGGAAGGGGTCGCGGAAGCGATGCACTGGCTTCGCGAGGACGTCGACGGCGTCATCTACGTGTTGGACTCCGCGACGGACCCGTTCACGCAGGTCAACACGATGCTCATCGGCATCATCGAGAGTCAGGACCTCCCAGTGTTGATTCTCGCCAACAAGATAGACCTCGAAGACTCGTCGGTACAGCGGATTCGCAACGCGTACCCACAACACGAGACCATCCCGCTCTCGGCACTAGAGGGCGACAACATGGACGAGGTCTACGACAAGATAGCGGAGTACTTCGGGTGAACTAGGATGGCAGAAATCAAAGGACAGGACGACGGCGTCCAGATAGACCTCATCAGCGGCGAGCGGATGGACGGGATGGCCTCGATGGAGAAGATACGGATGATTCTCGACGGGGTGCGGGACGGCAACATCGTCATCCTCGAAGAGGGGCTCTCCCCCGACGAGGAGTCACGGCTCATCGAGGTCACCATGACCGAAATCAGCCCCGACGAGTTCAACGGCATCGAGATAGAGACCTACCCCAAGTCCGAGACGTCGGACGCGAGCATCCTCGACCGCATCATGGGCAAGCAGTCGACGAAGAAACTGACGGTCATCGGACCGGCCAACCAAATCGAGACGCTCCACAAGGACGAAACCCTCATCAGCGCGCTCGTCTCCCGGAAATAATGCCCCACCAGTGCACGAACTGCGGCCGCACGTTCGACGACGGCTCCAAGGAGATGCTGTCGGGGTGTCCGAACTGCGGCGGCAACAAGTTCCAGTTCCGACCGGACGGCGTCGACGGCGACGCCCCCCCGGACGCGGAACCCCCGGAACCGCCGGAGCCACCGGGTGCCGACAGCACCGTCGCGCGCACGGTCGGCAAGACGGCGGCGACGGTGCGGGACATCGTCGGCGGGAGCGGCGACGACCCCGGTGTCGGCGCCGACCCCGAGGCCGCCGGTTCGACTGGAACCGCTGGCACTGCCGAGTCGTCCTCGACGAGCGAGCGACCCGCGAGCGCCGCCGCCGACGGCGTCGACGCGAAGCGGGCCGACACCGAAGACGCCGCGCAGGCGAGCGCCCGCGCGGACGTCGTGACACCGGACGAACTCCCCTCGGAACCGCAGGCGGACTCGGAGGAGGAACACCGGTTCCAACCGGCCGACGCCGAGACGGACTCGCCGGCGGAGGCCGAACAGCAGGACCGCCCGGACCTGCAGGAACTCCGCGAGGAACTGAACGACCAGTTCGAGTCCATCAAGGTGCTCGAACCCGGGCAGTACGAACTGAACCTGATGGAACTGTACGACCGCGAGGAGTACATCGTCGCGTTGCAGGAGGACGGCCGCTACTCCATTCAGGTCCCGGAGACGCTCCGAGAGTAACGCCCCTCATTTTCGGGTGCTGACCGGCACAATCGTTATATAACGCCGCGGAGATGATTCGCTCACAGCCATGTCACACCGAGACTACGCATCGGAGTCACACCTAGACGAGTGGGCGTCGCTCCTCGGTGCGGACATCGCCGAGGAGTCGGGCGACTGTGGCGAGGAGGCCGACTGGCTGGACGAGCAGTCCGAACACGTGTAGAGACGAAAAGAGAGACGCGGCGAGCGGTCGTAGACGTTACTCGATTTTGGCGTACTGCTCCGAGAGTTTCTCGGCGGCCTCGGCCATCAGGTCCTGTTCGTAGTCGTCCAGGTCCCACTCGACAATCTCCTCGACGCCGTCCGACCCGAGTCGGACGGGGACGCCGAAGGCGGTGTCCTCGTGGCCGAACTCGCCCTGCAGTTTGACGGATGCGGGCAGGACTTCGCCGGTGTCGCGGACGATGGCTTCGACCATGTGGGCGACGCCGCGGGCCGGGCCCCACTCGGTCGCGCCCTTGCGTTCGATGACGTCCATCGCCGACTCCTGCAGGTCGCCGAGAATCTCCTCTTTCTCGCCCTCGAAGTCGGGGTCGGTGCCGTCGACGCGGACCTTCGAGAACACGGGGACCTGCGCGTCGCCGTGTTCGCCGAGGATGGTCGCCTCGACGTTCTGGACGGGGGAGTCGAAGCGCTCGGAGAGGACGTAGCGGAACCGCGCGGAGTCGAGTCGGCCGCCGAAGCCGATGACCTGTTCGCGCGAGCGGTCGCCGGCCTCGTAGAGGTGGCGGTTCAGCAGGTCGACGGGGTTCGACGTGGTCAGCGAGACGTAGTCGTCGTTGTGCTCGTCCAGCGAGGACTGGATGTCCTCCATGATGGGGGCGTTGTCGCCCGCGAGGTCGATACGGGTCTGGCCGGGCTGGCGCGGGATGCCGGCCGTGATGACGACGACGTCCGACCCGGCGGTGTCCTCGTAGCCGCCCTGTCGGACCGTCGTGTTCGAGTCGTAGGCGATGCCGTGGTTGGTGTCGGCCGCCTGCCCGATGGTGTCTTCCTCCTTGTCGGGGATGTCGACGAAGACGACTTCGTCCGCGATGTCGCGGAGCGCGATGTTGTACCCTGCCGCGGCGCCGACCGTCCCGGCCGCGCCGACTACGCTTACCTTTGTCATACCATTCGAAACGCCACCCGCGCGAACGTTAAACGTGTCGAAACCCCCCTCCACGGGTCCCCGATTGGCGGGTGACGGACCCGAAAACGGTTTTCAGCGCCGCGGCGTTGATACGGGTATGAGCGACTTCGACAAGGAAGCCGAACGCGAGAAGTTGCGCGAGAAGTTCGAGAAGGAGGAGGAACAGCGCGCGGCCACCGAACAGATGAGCGAACTCCTGTTGAAGGGCGCGACGATGACGAACGCCCACTGTTCGGACTGTGGCGACCCTATCTTCCGCTACGACGGACAGGAGTTCTGTCCCACCTGCCAGAAACCCATCACACGGGAGCAGGGCGAGACGGCCGAGGACGGGGCCGACGACGGCGGTCAGTCCGAGGGCGGCGACCAGATCGAGGTGGCGAACCCGAGCGACGAGGCCCGCGTCCAGTTCGGCGGCGACGGTGCCGACGCCGAGCAGTCGTCGGCCGACGGCGCGACTGACCAGCAACCGGAGAGCGCAGGCGAGTCGGCCGAGACGCCTGGCGAACCGACGGCAGACCGACCGACCGAGTCCGAAGCGGCGCACCGACGGGACGTCCCGTCGGCCGACCCCGCGCGGACTCCAGACGAAGCGGGGGCCGGCCGGGACGCGGACGAGAGACACGACGCCGGCCGCGGTGCGAGTGCGGGCGTGCGTACGTCTGCGAGCGGAGACGAGTTCTCCGGACCCGAACGGACTCCCGACCTGTCGTCTCGAAGGGCCGCCGTCGACGACTCGGGCGGTGACGTCCGCGCGGACCTCACTGCGGCCGAGTCCCTGCTGGCGGAGACGGTCAGACGGTTCGCCGAACGCGCGGCGGCGGCAGAGGACCCACGGGAGGCGCGGGAACACCTCGCGGCCGCCCGCGAGGCCGCCGAGGCGCTGGACGCGGCGCGGTTCTGAGGCTCAGGTGTCCGCGCGGACGCCGTTGGCGGCGTCCACTCGCTCGCCGTCCCGCGCCGCGTCGATACGGTCGAGGAGCCAGTCGGGAGTGGGGACGTCCTGCGGGGTGGGGCCGCCGTGTCTGGAGACGATGCGCAGTCCGTCGCCGACGCACTCGAAGAGGACGACGCCGGGGAGGCGTGGAATCGTTCGCTGGAACCGACCGAACGCGTCGAACTCGTCGGGCGCGCCGTCTCGCCCGTCGGTCGAACGGCGGTTCTCGCTCGGGTCGGCGAGCATCGGGAACGGCAGTTCGTAGCGCCGGTGCCAGACCAGCGCTCGTTCACGGATGTCGGGCAGGACGGGCACGACGGCGGTGTCCCGGCCGGCGAACTCGTCGTACCTGTCGGCCACGTCGCTGACGAGGCGGCGACAGAGCGGACAGTAGTGGTTCCGAAGTAAGACTGCGAGGACGTACTCGTGGTCGGCCGCGAGCGCCGCGGCGGTCAGCGTCTCGCTACCGGCCCCGACGTTGTGGAGTTCGAAGTCGAAGTCGCGGTCACCGTAGGTCGTCGAATCTGTCACCAGTAACTCCCCCTGAAATAACTGTGAAGTACAACTGCTTCAACGTTTCTATACGTGTGCCGAACCGTGAAACAGAGTCGGGGCGGCGGGTTCAGGGGGCGTAGTCGCCGCCGACCACGGACCGGATGCGCTCGGCGGTCACTTCGCCGATGCCTTCGACGGCCATGAGGTCGTCGGCCGTGGCGGTCATCACCGCCTCGACGCTCTCGAAGTGGTCCAGCAGGTTCCGGGCGGTCACCGGTCCCACCTCCGCGACGGCGGCGACGACGTACTCCTGTTGTTCGGCGAGGGTCTTGGACTGTTTCTCGCCGTGGACGCTCACCTCCCGGTCGCCCTCGTCCTGTTCGCGACCGGCGATGACCTCCAACAGGTCCGCCGTCTCGCTCTCGTCGGCGGTGCGCATCACGCTGGCGCCGAAGTCCACCGCGAGCGAGGCCAGCGCGCCGTTGATGGCCTTGTGGTGGACGTTCCGGGCCCCGTAGAGGTCCTCGCCCTCGACGACGACGACCGGGCGGGCGTAGTGTCGGGTGGCGTCGCCCACCTGTTCGAACATCGAGCGGTCCCCGCCGGTCAGGGTGTCCATGAAGTCCTCGACGGTCTTGCGCTCGACGACGACGCGGTCCGAGAGGACGTAGTCACCGACGGCCAGGGTCTCCAGTCGCGTCTCGACGCCGTCCCGGGTCGAGAGGTCACGAGCGATGGTCGAGTCGAGTTCGCGCTGGTCGGCGACTATCTCTATCGTCTCCGCGTCGCCGTCGACCGTCGCGACGGTCCCCTCCAGTTCGTCTGCGTCGGCGTCGTCCCCGACGTCGGCCACGTCCTTCCCGGCGAACGCGTCGAGTCCGGCCTGCCCGTCGCGCCCAGCGTCGCCGCCCCCGGCACCGCCCTCACCGTTGTCGCCCCCGTGTTCGGCGGGAGCGGTCCCCGACTCTGCGTCGTCCGTCGCGGCGTCGCTCACAGTCTCGCTCTCGGCCCCGTCGCCCTCGGCGTCCTCGTACTCGTCGAGTCCCGTCTGGCCGAGTTCGGCCTCCAACTCGCCGGCGACGCTCTTGAGGTTCTGCAACTCGTGTTTCATCCGCTTCTGGTCGTTGCGGGCCTTCCAGAAGTACGCCTCGTCCCGGGTGTCCTCGGCCAGCAAGACGACGACGCGGCCCTCGGCCTGTCGCCCCGTTCGCCCCTTGCGCTGGATGGCGCGGATGGCCGTCGGCACGGGTTCGTAGAACATCACGAGGTCGACCTCCGGGACGTCCAGTCCCTCCTCGGCGACGGACGTAGACACGAGCACTTCGAACTCGCCGCTCCGGAAGCGGTCCAAGGTCTCCTGTTGCTCTTTCTGTGTCATCCCCTCGCTGCCGTCGGTGTCGCTCTGTCCGACGAACTTCTCGGTCTGGAAGTGGTCCGAGAGGAAGTCGACCAGCGTCTCGGCGGTGTCCCGGGACTCGGTGAAGACGATGACTCGCTCGCCGTTCTCGATGCCGAGCGTCTCGGCCAGCAACATCCGCGTCTGCCGGAACTTCGGGTGCAGGTCGTCGTACGCGCGGGCCTTGCGCATCGCCTCCCGAATCTTGGGTTCGCTGACGAGTCGCTGGTCGGCCTTCGACGCCCCCGAAGAGCGGGCGGCCTCCTTCAGGCGCTCGAAGTACCGCCGCAGGGACTCGACGCTCTGGGTCTCGACGTAGGTGACCGCCGTCCGCAACTTCCGAATCTCCGCGAGCAGGCTCATCCCCTGATACCCCTCGCTCTGGTCGTTGTCCATGAGTTTCCGCAACTCGGCCTGCATCCCCTGAATCTCGCGCTCGGAGAGGTCCGGCGAGGACTTGTTGGTGACGCCCAGTTCCTTCAACTGTTCGAGGCGGTCGGCGACCACCTCGTTGACGGCGTCGCGTATCTCGACGACGACGTCGGGGAGTTCGATGCGCTTCCACTCGACGCTCGTGTCGTGGGTGTACTCCGCCACGTCGGCGTCGTCTTCGGTCATCACCGCCACCTCCGAGAGGCCGAGGTTCTCGCATACGTCGAGGATGGCCTCCTCGTCGTCGCCCGGCGAGGCGCTCATCCCGGTGACGAGGGGGCCGTCGGCGTCGGCGTGGTAGCGGTCGGCGATGTAGTTGTAGGCGTAGTCGCCGGTCGCCCGGTGGCACTCGTCGAACGTGCAGTGCGTGACCCCCGAGAGGTCGATTCGGTTGCCGACGAGGTCGTTCTCGACGACCTGCGGCGTCGCGATGACGACGCGGGCGCTCTCGAACAGTTCGGCCCGGTCGTCGGGTCTGACCTCCCCGGTGAACACGACGATTTCGTCGTCCGGGACGGTCAGTGCCTCGCGGTAGAACTCGGCGTGTTGCTGGACCAGCGGTTTCGTCGGAGCCAGCAGGAGGGATTTGCCGCCGACGGCGTGCAGACGCCGGGCGGTCACCAGCAGGGAGACGGTCGTCTTGCCGAGACCCGTGGGGAGACAGACGAGGGTGTGGTCGTCGGTGGCGGTGTCGGCGAGTTCGACCTGATACCGCCGGTTCTCCAGCAACGCGTCGGTGACCAGCGGTTCCGTGACGTACTCGCCACCGGACTCGGCGTCGGTGGTCGCCATTGGCGAGGAGTTGTTCGCGCCGCCGGTTAAGGGTTCAGGTAGCGCGGTGGAAGTGAAACTCTCTCCGACGAAGGTCTTATTTCATCTTCTGATAATACTCGGGCATGGGTATCTCCGGTCCGGTCGAAGTCGCACTCGTGGGGTTCTTCGCTCTCGCGGGTCTGGCACTCGCCGGACTGACGTGGTACCTCCGGTCGTACCCACACGGGATACGCGGTATGCGCTCGTTCACGGCGCTGTTGGCGCTGATGTCGGTGTGGTCGTTCAGCGCCGCGACGAAACTCGTCCTGCCGCGGGTGGTCGAGACCGCACTCGTCGCCCTCGAACTCCCCCTCGGCGTGCTGTTCGTGACCGTCTTCTTCGTCTTCGCGTCCCAGTACACCGGGCGAGATTGGCACCGACGGCCGGTGTTCGTCGGCGGGGTGGCCGTCGCGCTGGTGCTACTCGGTCTCGGAATCCTCACGAACCCGTTGCACCACCTGTTCTGGACGGGTATCGAACTCTCGACGGCGGTGTTCCCCCACCTCGTCCACGCCGGCCTCGGGCCCGCGTACTTCCTCTACGTCTTCATCGCCTACGGACTGTACTGCTTCGCGGTGTACGCGCTGTTGGACATCCACCTCCGGAGCAGGTACAGCACGACGTCGGTGGTGCTCGTCGCGTTCGGGAGCGCACTGCCCCTGCTCGTCAACGTCGTTTCGGTCCTCGATAGCGCCCCGATTCCGGGACTGGACTACACGCCTATCGGACTGGTGCTGTTCGGCATCGCGACGACGTGGTCCATCCAGTTGGACTTCTTCGACATCGTCCCGCTGGCCCGCGACACCGCCGTCGAACAGAGCAGCGAGGGGATGGTCATCCTCGACTCCGAACGGCGCATCCGCGACTTCAACCCCACCGCCGCGGAGTTCCTGCCGGCGCTGCGGGAACACCGCAACGAACCCATCGACACGGTCGCCGAGGAGGCGGAGTCGTGGTTCGACTGTGCCGAGACCGGCCGCGTCGAGTTCGAACCGCGGAGTGAGACGGGCCCGTACCTCTCGGTTCAGACCTCCCCGATAACGGACGGCCCGCACCACCTCGGCTGGACCGTGGTCCTCTCGGACGTCACCGACCAACAGCGCCGACAGCGCCACCTCCACCTCGTCTCGCGGGTCCTCCGTCACAACATGGCCAACCGCATCAACACCATCATGGGCCACGCGGAGGTGCTCGAAGAGTTCGTCGACGAGGGCGGGCGCACGCACCTGCGGGCCATCGACGACAGTGCCACCTCCATCATGGCCACGAGCGCGAAACTCCGGACGATTCAGCGCATCGTCACCAGCGACCGGGCCAGAGAGCGCACCGACGTCGCCAGTACCGTCGAGGCCGTCGTCGCCCGGTACTCGCGGCGTCACCCGGACGCGACGGTGACGGCGTCCTGTCCCGACACCGCGTTCGTCCGCTGTACGGTCGGTCTGCAGGCCGCCATCGAGAACCTCGTGGAGAACGGCATCGAACACGACCCGGGCCCGAACCCGTCAGTGACCGTCGACGTCACCGTCGCGGACCACCGCGTCCACGTCAGCGTCGCCGACGAGGGACCGGGCATCCCCGAGACGGAACGGCGCATCCTCGAACAGGGGGAGACGCCGCTCCAGCACAGTTCCGGCGTCGGGTTGTGGCTCGTCTACTGCTTCGTCGAGCAGTCGGGGTACGACCTCACGTTCGAGTACCGGCCCGGGGGCGGGAGCGAAGTGTCCTTCGCGTTGGACCGTGCGCTCCCGGAACTGGACGGATGACCGGTGCCGGGGGCGGTCGGGGGAAGCAATCACCCCGTCCCGCCGCGTGTGTACCACTATGAGGTATCACAGCCGAACGGCGTCCGGACAGGTCTGGCAGGCCCTGACCCACTCGCTCTGGTGGGTCCAGCAACTCAGCGTCCTGCAGGGCGTGGTCGCCGCCGCCAAGACGGCGTTCGCGGCGGTGTTGCTCGGCGTCGTGACACCGAGCGCACCGGTCGTGGTCGGCCTCGTCTCCTTCGCCGTCTACACGGCCAACGACCTCGCCGACGTCGAGGAGGACGCCGTCAACTGTCCGGAGCGGGCGTCGCTCGTCGCGGCCCACCCGGTGCTGGTCGCCGGCGTCGCCGTGGCCGCGCTCGGACTCGGCGCGGGCATCGCGCTCTTCGCGGGTGGTCCGGACGCGTTCGCCGTCGCCCTGCTCCCCGTCGTCGCCAGCGTCCTCTACAGCGTCCCGCTTGCACCCGGCTGGCGGCGGCTGAAGGACGTGTTCGTGGCGAACACCGCGCTCGTGGCCTCGGCGTGGGCGCTGACGGTGACCCTGCTCCCGCTGGCGGTGGCGGGTCAGCCCGTCGGTCCGGTCGCGGTGGCGGTCTGTCTGCTCTTCGTCCTCCGCTCGTTCGTCTCCGTCGAAGTGTTCAACGTCCGGGACGTGGTCGGCGACGGGGCCACGGGAGTCGAGACGCTCCCGGTCGTCCTCGGCGTTGGTCGGACCCGTCAGCTACTGGCGGTGCTCGACGGCTGTTCGCTCGCGGTGCTGGTCGCACTCACCGCCGTCCCGCACGCGGCCCTGCCCGCGGTGTTCGCGCTCCCGGTCGTGAGCTACTCGCTGTCGCTCACGTGGTTCCTCGGGCAGACGAACGCGACGGACACCCTGTGTCTCGCCAAGGACGGGGAGTACCTCCTGCTCGGCCTGATTGCGCTCCACGTCGTCTAGAGGGCGGCGACGGCGACCCACATCGCGGCGGCCGAGAGGACGGGAATCGAGAAGTTGTCGTCGACGACGTAGCCCGCCACGGTCGGTTTCACGCCGTCGGCGAACGTCGCGGCGACGCCGCCGAACACCGCCGCGGGCGTCGAGACGAACGGGGCCGCGAGCAGGGTACAGACGCCGAACATCACGAGCAGCACCCACGCCTGCTTGACGTTGCTGGCGTCCGCGGACCCGAGGAGGCCGCTGATGGGGTCGCCGATGGCCAGCATCAGCATCGCGGGGACGGCGACGGCCGTGGGGAGGCCCACCGCGACGGCCCCGGCGACGACGGCCATCCCGACGATGTACAGCGCGTACCCCGCGGGGTTGTGCTGTTCGTACGACCGGGTGAGGCGGTCGTAGATGGCCCAGTCGAGACCGACCGAGAGGCGCAGGTACTCCAAGACGACGACGGCGACCAGACAGACCGCCAGAAACGCCTGTACGACGCGCCACGTGACGAGGTCCGGGGCGAGTAGGTGCGAGAGCGGGACGGCCGACCCGGTGACGTGGACGAGTCGCCGCGCGACCTCGTCGGCCATCTTACAGGGCGTCGAAGGTCGTCTCGCCCTCGACGAGGGCGTCGAGGGTCTCCGCGAGTCCGTCGATGGAGACCCGCTTCTGGTCGGTGCTGTCACGCTCGCGGAGCGTGACGGTGTCCTCCTCTAGGGACTCGTAGTCGACGGTCACGCAGTAGGGGGTGCCGATTTCGTCCTGTCGGCGGTACCGACGACCGATAGCGCCGGAGTCGTCGTAGGTGACCGAGTGGCCGGCGGCCCGGAGCGCTCCGGCTATCTCGTGGGCGTAGTCGTCCATCCCGTCCTTGTCCATCAGCGGGAAGACGCCGACGGTAGTCGGGGCCTGTTCGGCCGGGAGGTCGAGGTACGTCCGGGCCTCGCCGTCCACCTCGTCCTCGGTGTAGGCGTGGGCCAACACCGTGTAGATGAGTCGGCCGACGCCGAAGGAGGGTTCGACGACGTGGGGCCGGACGTGTTCGCCGTTCTCGGTGACCTCCTCGACGCTGAAGTTCGCCTCCGCGACGGGGACGGTGAACGAGTCGCCGTCTATCTCGACGGTCACCTCGTCGCCGTCGAAGGCGTCGGGGTTGCGCTCGGCCAGCGCTTCGAGCGCGTCGGCCACCGCCTGTGCGTCGCCGCCGAACTCGGGACCGAGGTAGCTCATGTCCGGGTCGACGGTCGGTCGCTCGACCGTGACGGGTTCGTCGTACTGCTTGAAGACGGTGTAGTCCTCCCCAGAGTGGTCGGCGTGCTTCGAGAGGTCGTAGTCGCCCCGGTAGGCGAAGCCGGTAATCTCTATCCAGTCGCCGTCTATCTCGGCCTCCGCGTCCCAGCAGTCCGAGGCGTAGTGGGCGAGTTCGCCCGGGAGGTGCTGGCGGAACCGGAACCGGTCCATGTCGACGCCGATGCGTTCGTACCAGCCCTTGGCGACGCCCAGATAGTACGCCACCCAGTCGCTCGTGACGACGTTCTCGGCGACGGCGTCGCCGACGGTCATCGCTTCGACGCCGCCGTCCTCGGCCTGTTGGCTCTCGCCCGAGTAGAGCGGGAGGGTGACGTCCTCGACCTCCGAGAGCGGCGGGTCGTCCTCCTCGGGGTCGACGAAGTGTTCGAGTTCGGCCTGCGTGAACTCGCGGACGCGCACCAGCGACTTCCGCGGGGAAATCTCGTTGCGGTAGGCCTTGCCGATTTGGGCGACGCCGAAGGGGAGTTGGTTGCGGGCGTACTCCGACAGTTGCGGGAACTCCACGAAGATGCCCTGTGCCGTCTCCGGGCGGAGGTAGCCCGGCGAGGAGGTGCCCGGCCCGATGTTCGTCCGGAACATCAGGTTGAAGTTGTCGACCGGTTCGCCCGCCAGCGAGGCGCCACAGGAGGGGCACTCGATGTCGTGTTCGGCGATGATGTCCATGACCTCCTCGTTGGGCAGGGACTCGGCCTCCTCGATGTCGGTGTTGTCCTCGACGACGTGGTCGGCCCGGTGGGTCGCGCCGCACTCGGCGCACTCGATTATCATGTCGTCGAAGCCGTCCAGATGGCCCGACGCCTCGAAGACGGGTTCGGGCATCACGTCCGGGGCCGAAATCTCCTGATGACCCTCCTGTAAGACGAAGCGGTCGCGCCACGCGTCCTCGACGTTCGACTTCAGCGCCGCGCCCTGCGGGCCGTACGTCCAGAACCCGGAGGCACCGCCGTAGGCACCCGCCGCCGGGAAGTAGAACCCGCGGCGCTTGGCGAGTTCCGTCAGTCGCTCGCCCTCGCTCATAGGCCCTCCAGGAGGTCCACGTCGCGGACGATGCCGGCGAGTTCGTCGCCCGCGACGAGCGGAATCTGCTCGATGTCGTGTTCTATCATCAACTGCGCCGCCTCGCGGGCCTCGAACCGCTTGCTCACGGTCACGACGTCGTCCGTCATGAACTCGCGGACCGGTTCGGCGGGAATCTCGACGTTCCGAGTCGGCATGTAGCGCCCGCCGACGGCCTTGATGCCCTCCCAGGCCCACTCGTCGTCCTCGTTGGCGATGGACTCGCCCGTGTCGTCCTCGCCCTCGACGACGCGGGCCACCTCGATGATGTCGACTTCGGTGAGCATCCCGGTCATGTCGCCGTGGTCGTCCAACACGACGCCGTAGGGGACCTCCGCGTGTGAGAGTTCGCGTTCGGCGACTGTCAGGGGCGTCTCGACGTAGATACAGTTGATGTCGCTACGGGCGAGGCCGCCGACCTCGGTGTCGCCGTCGACGTCGCCGTTCGCGATGGCGTGGACGACGTCGGTGACGGTGAGGATACCTTCGAGGTGCCCGTCCACGACGGGGAGGCGGCGCTCCCCTTCTTCGACCATCTGGTGGGCGGCCGCCTCGATAGTGGCGTCGGCGGTGATTGTCGGTACTTCCTCGACGAGGAGGGCGAGTTGGTCCTCGTCGGGTTGGTCGATGAGGGCGTCCCGGGAGATGAGTCCGCGGAACTCCTCGCCGTCGTCGGTCTCTTTGATGACGGGGACGGACGAGAACGCCCGCTCCTGGAGGTACTCCAGCACGTCGTCACGGGTGCCCGGAATCTCGACCGTGACGACCTCCGAGCGCGGCGTCATAGCGTCTGCGACGTTCATACTGCCAAATGTTCCTCTCCGCATCTACTAAGTCCTTAACATCCACCGTTTTCCGCTGGCCGCCACCCCGCCGCCGCCGAGGGTCGCGGGGAGGCGGCGTCGCTCCCGTCGTGGGAACTCTCGACTCCCCTCGGACCCTACAACGTCCTCGCGCGCCGGTACGTTCACATCCGTTACCCGACGTCGTGGGTAGGACGGGCGTACTGGCGACCGAACGACACGACGCGTGACGAAACCGATAGACGGCGGCGATGTAATCCCGGTGCGGACGTGTATAAACGCGCCTAGCGTTGCTAGATGTTGTCAGACAGGTGGCTGACATTGACAGCCATTCCGTCCGGGGATTCCGCTACGTTTATATGTGGGTGTTACATATTGTCATGCATGGAGCCGGACACGGTTGCCCCAGCGGAGGTTGC
Organism: Haloarcula sp. H-hyl6; assembly: GCF_056934455.1. NCBI lineage: Archaea > Methanobacteriati > Methanobacteriota > Halobacteria > Halobacteriales > Haloarculaceae > Haloarcula > Haloarcula sp. H-hyl6. The sequence goes on along the minus strand of NZ_JBRIIK010000001.1, from coordinate 1,661,980 downwards.
TGAGGAAGCGGAGGTTATGGCTTCCGTCGAGGAAGGTACGACTGAAACGTTCATCATCGCGGACGTCTCGACCGACGAGGCGTACATGACACTCCCGCTGGTAGACGCCGCCTCGCTGCCCGAATGGCGGTAACGCGCGGACCGGGTCAGTGCGTCTCGACCCAGAGTCTCCCCATTTTCGACAGGCGCGTCTCGTAGCTCCCGCCGACGTCGTCGCGCCGGAGGAACCCCTTCTCCTCTAACTGCCGGACGTTGTACTGCACCTTGCTCCGGAGGGACTCGTCGGCCGTCTCGCCGCGTCGGTCGGCCAGTTCGCGGGCCAGCGCCGACGTCGACCGTGTCGCGCCCGTCTCGCCGAGGACGCCGAGCAGTTCTCGCTCGAACGCCCGGAGTTCCGCCAGCGGTGCCGGCGGCAGTTCCACGTACCGCTGGCCGTCTATCGCGCGCGCGCCGGTCGTGATGCCGCGCTCCCTGACCGTCTCCAGTAGGGCCTCGATGTCGGCCGCGCGCGCCTCGACGTCGCCGCCCGCCTCCCGGAGGAAGGACAGTTCCGACTCCAGTTCCCGGAGCATGCTCGTCGTCAGGTACGCCTCCGGCGGAACGTAGTAGACGTGGACGCGGTCCCGGAACTCGGGGCGTTCGTTGACGATGGTGTTGGCCGCCGTCGCGAAGGCGAAGGAGACGGTGCGGGGCATCGAGGAGATGTTTATCCACACCTCGTCGTCGGGGACTCGCTCCCGGACCGCCCGGTAGGCCGTCTTGTAGGCGTTCTCGTAGTCGTGGACGCTCTCGATGAACGCCGTCTCCACGTCGGCGCCGAGCACTCGCTCGAACGTGTACTCCAACCGGTGGAACATCCGCTCTGCGAGGTCGGCGACCTCCCGGTCGTCGCTGTGCCGGCGGGCGCGGTACAGCACCACCGAGTCGGCCGTGAGGTCGCCCTGCGTGATGGGCAAAAACAGTCGCTCGACGTCGATGCCGACCGGGATGAGGTGGACCGTCTCGCTCACTCCCGGACGGTGGGGGCCGCCCCTCAAATCGGTTCCCCATCGTCGCTCGGCACCGGCCTGTGTGCAATATACTTTGCACACTACTGCACGATGGTCCACAAATTTTAACCACTCTCCCACGCGAGAGAGACGCCATGACCACAGACCAAGGATTCGAGCCGCAGTCGGCCGTGATGAACACGGTCAGCGGCCGGGAGTTCAGACCGTTCGACCCGAGGCCGGGGGACGTCTCGCTCTCGGACGTCGCGCACGGCCTCTCGCACATCTGCCGGTGTTCCGGCCAGACGCGGGAGTTCTACAGCGTCGGTCTCCACTCGCTGTACGTGAGCCGTGACCTCCGCGAGCGGGATGCGAGCCCGCGCGTCCAGCTGTACGGCCTGCTCCACGACGCCCCCGAAGCGTACGTCTCGGACCTCGTCTCGCCGGTGAAACAGCACCTCGGCGGCTACCGGGAACTGGAAGCGGGCATCCTCGACGCCGTGTGGGAGGCCTTCTCGCTCCCCGCTCCCTCGACGACCGAGTGGGACGTGGTCCACGAGTCGGACGTGCGGCTCCGCCGGTACGAGATGGAGACGCTCCTCCCGGAAATCGTCGACGGCGAGGTACCGGACCTCGGCTACGACCTGCGAGCGGACGCCGACCGGGACGTGGCCGCGGCGTTCGAGGACCGCGCACAGAGGCTGGTCGCCGAGACGGACGCGACGCTCCCCTGACCGCTCTCAGGTCCCGCTCTCGAAGTCGAGGAGGGGTATCGCCGCCGGTTCGCCGTCGGCGGCCAGCGCCTCCGCCTGCGTGACGCCCTCGGGCGTCAGCACGTCGACGACGTTGGACTGGGACGCGGACTCGCGGCCGCCGAAGTCCCGGACGTCGCGTTCGCGCTCGATACGGGCCACGCCGCCGTCGCCGGTCAACGAGTTCCCCAGCACCAGCGGGACCAGCGCCGTCGCTTCGAGGTCGCCGACCGCGCTTTTCGGCACCGACAGCCAGAGCCCCCGGAGACCGTCGACGGTCTCGACGGACACGTCGTCGGTGACGACCGACCCGTCGGGTCGCTCGACGGCCGTCGTCGTCTCGCTGGCGACGACCCGCCTGTGGTAGGGTGCGGCGAGGGTCGCGTCGACCCCCTCGCGGGCCGCCGTCGTCCCGCCGTCGGCGTCGGGGTCACGGAGGTACAACTGGAGGTGCTGGGGTCGACTGCCGGGGCCGTCCGTCTCCACGGGGCCGCGGAACGCGAACTGGAGGCGGTAGCGCTCCTCGCCCTCGAAGACGGCGAACCGGGTGAGGTCGAGCGCCCCGTCGGGCCACCGCGAGGAGTCGGGGTAGGTGTAGGTGCCCGGTCCGTGGTCGTCGCCGGTCGGGTCCTCCCACGCGGCCGCGAGGTCCGCACCGAGCAGGCGGTTCCCGACGCCGGTCGAGAGCGAGACGAGAGGGAGGGTCGCACCCGCGCCCGAGCGCACCGTCTCCTCGTCGGTCAGGGGGCCGACGAGCAGGTCCGCGACGTTGGACCCTCCGACTCGGGCCACTTCGCCGGGTGCGTCGGGGTCGTAGCCGGCCACGAGCGCGGTCACGCGGAGGGTTTGCGGGTCGTCCGGGAGGTACGCCGTCGGCACGTCGACCCGTATCTCACTGCCGACGACGCGGGCGTCGAGGGTGGCGATTCGGTCGCCCTCGGCCGTCTCCAGGACGGCCGCGTCGGGCGTGCGGACGACGCGGTGCTGTGCGGGTTCGGCCAGCGACGCGTCGATGCCCCGTCCGGTGTCAGTCGTCTCGCCGTCGGCGTCGGGGTCACGGAGGTACAACTGGAGGTGCTGGTCGGCCCCACCCTCCGGCAGGTCGGCGAACGACCAGACGAACTGGTGGGCGTCGTCGCCCTCGTAGACGTCGAGCGACCGGAGGTCCAGCGCCGCGTCGGGAACGGTCTCGGCCGCGGTGGCGTCGCCCGCCGGGTCGCCGAACGTCGCCAGCGGTGCCCCCCGGCCGGAGAGCGCGTCGGCCCGCAGGACGACGGCGGAATCGACGGTGACGGCTCCGTCGTCGCTCCCCACGTCCGCGCCGGCGACGCGGTCGGTCCGGGAGACGGCGGGGTGTTGCTCGACCGAGACGGGGTCCTCGCCGAAGTTCAGGAGGACGTGGACCCGTCGCCCGTCGGCCTCGCGGGCGTACCCGGTCACCCGGTCGTTCCCGGGCGCGACGGAGAGGGGCACCACGTCGGCGTCCGACCGGAGCGCCGGTTCGTCGTGGCGCACGGCGGCCAGATTCCGATAGAACGCCCGCAGGTCCTCGTCGGCACGGTCCCAGTTCATCGTCCCCCGTGGCTCGGTCAGTCCGGTCTCCTGTCCGTAGTACAGCATCGGCGCGCCGGGGAGGGTGAACGTCGCGGCGCCGGCGGCCATCTGCGCCCCTCGACTCGCGCCGGCGAGGTAGCGGTCCGTGTCGTGGTTCTCGACGTAGTTCAGGAGGGCGACGTGGTCGGGGTAGCCGGCGTCGCGGCGCCACTCCCGCACGTCGTGAAGAGCGGCGGCCGGTTCCTCGCCGGCCCCTATCGCTCCGAGCGTCTCGAACAGGCCCTCGCCGTAGTGGAGACCGAACTCGTCCTCGGCGAAGTCGGCGTAGTCGTCCTGCCACGGGACGCACTCGCCAAGCAGGAGAAAGTCGGGGTGCGCCGATTTGATGCGGTCGCGGAACTCCTTCCAGAAGCTGTGTGGAACCCCCCACGCCACGTCACAGCGGAAGCCGTCGACCACCTCGGCCCACTCCTCGGCGACGGCCAGCACCCACGACCGGACGGCCGGTTCGTCGAAGTCGAGGATGGGGATGCCCCGCCACCCGAAGTAGTACTGGGCCTCGTCGCCCTCCCAGCGGTACCACTTCCGGAAGGGAGCGTCTTCTCCGGCCGCCGCGGACTGGAAGTAGGGGTGTTCGCGGGCGGTGTGGTTCACCACGAGGTCGAATATCACCTTGACGTCTCGCTCGTGGCACGCGTCGACGAACGACTCGAAGGACTCGCGGGACCCCAGCGCGTCGGCCGTCTCGAAGTAGTCGACGACGTCGTAGCCGTGGGGGCCACCGGGTTGGGTCTCGTCGCGGTGGCTGTGGGCGTCGAGTATCGGCGTCAGCCACACCGCGTCGGCACCCATCGACTCGAGGTAGTCGACCTTCGATTCGAGGAACTGGAAGTCGACGTCGGCACCGAACCGCCGGACGAATATCTCGTAGACGACGGCGTCCTCGGCCCACGCCGGCGGTTCGGTCGGATGACTCACCGTCCCGTCCGGGTCTATCAGGACGGTGTCGGCGACGCTCCGGCCGGTCTGTCCCGCGGCGGCCGCGTGAACGCGGACCGGTCCCGAGAGCGCCGACACCGGGAGGCGGGCCTCGCGCCCCTCGACGGAGAGCGACCCCGAGAACGCGTCTCGGTCCCTGTCGTCGGCCAGAAACTCGACGGCGAGGTCCGCGTCGGTCTCGTCGGTCCCCGCGGGTCCGCGGGCGTCCGCCCGGAGAACCACCTCGTCGCCGTCGGCGTCCCCGGAAAGCGTGAGCGTCGGTCGCGGTTCGCCGGCGGTCCGCCGGGGAAACGCCCGCACCGTGAGCGGATGGGTGCCGTCGGGCGCGTCCAACTCCAGCGTGTAGGCGCCCGGTTCGTCGGGTTCGAACTCGACGGCGGCCCCGTCGCCGACCGTCGCCTCGCTCCCTTCGGGCGCGTCGGCGACCGACCACGCGTAGGAACCCTCGCGGTCGGGGTTCCGCGGCGCGAGGTTGCTCTCGGTGCCGGCGAACTCCGGCGCGCGAATCGTCTCGCCGACGCTCGTGAACACCGGCGGCCCCGGCGCGTGTGGGCCGCGGACGGCGGCCTGCGGGGCGTCGGCGACGCTCGGGGGGTCGTCGGTGGGCGTCCCGCCGTCGGTCGTCTCGCGGGTCTCCGCGGGCGTCGGACCCTCGGCGGGGCCACCGCTCGGACATCCCGCCAGTCCACCCATCGCCGCCGAGAGCAGGAGTCGGCGTCTGCTCAGCTCCGTGCGGTCGCCTGTCATGGCCCGGTGTTGGGGGACTGGTTGAATAAACGTTGAGGTTTTACAACATACATGTAACAGGCGTCGGCTACCGGTCAGGGCGTCCCGACAAGAACGGACGTGTTCGATGCTACAGGTGTTTATAAGCTCGTGGCCCGGCGGCCGCCTCGTCTCCGGGACGAGAAAACAAATGTTATACACGCTGACTCGGTTCCTCTCGATATGAAAGTACTCGTCACGGACCCCATCGCCGACGCCGGCCTCGAACGGCTACGCGAGGCGGGCCACGAGGTGGAGACAGCCTACGACGTCGAGGGCGACGCGCTCCTCGACGCGGTGTCCGACGCGAACGGACTCATCGTGCGGTCCGGCACCGAGGTCACCGAGGAAGTGCTCTCGGCCGCGTCCGAACTCGTCATCGTCGGCCGGGCCGGCATCGGCGTCGACAACATCGACATCGACGCCGCCACCGAACACGGCGTCATCGTCGCCAACGCCCCCGAGGGCAACGTCCGGGCCGCCGCCGAACACAGCGTCGCCATGGCGTTCGCCACCGCGCGCTCCATCCCGCAGGCCCACGACCGCCTGAAGCGCGGCGAGTGGGCGAAGGGCGCCTTCCTCGGCACCGAGGTCAACAACAAGACGCTGGGCGTCGTCGGCTTCGGCCGCGTCGGCCAGGAGGTCGCCAAGCGACTCGGCAGCCTCGGCATGGACATCGTCACGTTCGACCCCTACATCAGCGAGGAACGCGCCAAGCAGTTCGGGGCCGAACTCGTCGACGAACTCGACGAGTGCCTGGAGAAGGCGGACTTCGTCACCATCCACACGCCGCTGACCCCCGAGACGGAGAACATGATCGGCGAGGAGGAACTCGCCCAGCTCGAGGGCGGCTACGTCGTCAACTGCGCCCGCGGCGGCATCGTCGACGAATCCGCCCTCGCGGAGGCCGTCGAGGACGGCGTCCTCAAGGGCGCTGCGCTGGACGTCTTCGGCGAGGAACCGCTCCCGGCGGACTCGCCGCTGCTGGACGTCGAGGACGTCATCGTCACGCCCCACCTCGGGGCGTCGACGGAGGCCGCACAGGAGAACGTCGCCACCTCGACGGCCGACCAGATTATCGCCGCGTTCAACAACGAACCCGTCGCGAACGCGCTGAACGCACCGTCGCTCGACCGGGCGACCTTCGACAAGGTCGAACCGTACCTCGAACTGGCCAGCACGGCCGGCCGCATCGCCGTCCAACTGTTCGACGGCCACATGAGCACGGTGGAGGTCACCTACGCGGGCGACATCGCCGACGAGGACGTCGAGTACGTCACCGCCAGCGCCCTCGAGGGGGTCTTCGCGCCCTCGGACATCCAGGTCAACGCCGTCAACGCCCCGCAGGTCGCCGAGGAACGCGGTATCGACGTCACCGAGTCCAAGACGAGTTCCGCCGAGGACTACCAGAGCCTCATCACCGTCACCGTCTCCGACGGGGCCGAATCCGTCTCGGTCTGTGGGACCCAGTTCGGCGGCGAGGAGTCCCGCATCGTCCGTATCGACGACCACCGCATCGAGGCGGTCCCGCACGGCCACATGCTCGTGGTGCGCAACAAGGACGAACCCGGCACCATCGGCTTCATCGGCACCGTGCTGGGCGAGGCGAACATCAACATCGCGGGGATGTTCAACGGCCGCGAGACCATCGGCGGGGAGGCCCTGTCGGTGTACAACCTCGACGAACCGCCGACGGCCGAGGTGTTCGACCGACTGGCCGAGGACGGCCGCATCATCGAGACCACGTACGTCGCACTCGGCGACGAGTAACGCCCGTTCTCGGGAGTGATTCTCCGGGGGGAACCGTTATCTGGGGGGCTGGTCACAGTCGAGTAACGGAGTGGTGGCATGGGAGTAACTGACAACCGAGCGCGGCGTCTCCTCTTTGCAGAGTCTGGTGACCGACTCGAGGCGGTCCGGACCGTCCTCGTCGGCCACGGGTTCGCCGTCGAGTCCGTCGATAGCCCCGCGTCGCTCGCCGACACCGACACCGGCGGGTTCGACCTCGTCGTGGTGGCTCACGACGAGACGACGACGCCGGAACACGACGGCGTGGCGGGCGTCGAGACCGCGGTGGGGGCCGTCGACTGCCCGGTCGTGCTGTACGCCGTAGGGTTCCCGGGCGCGGACGTCGCCGTCGCCGCCCTCGACGCGGGGGCCGCCGACGCGGTGTACGTCCCGCCCGAACGCGAGTCGCTACTCGTCGAGCGATTTCGCTGTGCGACGGCCGAGGGGACGTCGTTCGACCCGCCCGAACAGTTGCTGGAGGACTTCTTCCAGCACTACCCCGAGGACGTCTACATCAAGGACGACAGTTCCCGCATCGCCGTCGGGAGTCACGAGACGACCCGCCCGCAGGGGTACGACCGCGACCAACTCGTCGGGTTGACGGACTACGAACTGTTCCACCCGGACCTCGCGGACGCCCTGTACGAACAGGAACAGCGCATCCGCGAACAGGACGACCCGCAGGTCGACGTCGTCGAACACTACGTCGAGGACGGCGAGGACCGCTGGGTCTCCTCGACGAAGGTCCCCCGGTACGACGAGGACGGCCGGGTGACCGGCATCGTCGGCGGGACCCGCGACGTGACCCAGTTACGCCGGCGCGAGCAACTGGTCGCGGCGCTCAACGAGTGGAGTCGGGACCTGATGCGCGCCGAGACGACGACGGCCATCTGTCGCCTGACCACGGCCATCGCCGACGACATCGCCGCGCTCCCGTCGGTACAGGTCGTCCTCTACGCCGACGACAACCTCGCCCCGGCCGACGACGGACACCCGGGGCCGACGCTGCTCGACGGCCACGAGCGGTGGTTCTGGCGCGCGTTCGAGACGGGCGACCCACAGTACGTCACGACGGACGCCGACGGTCGAACGAGCAGGACGGACGGGGCCGACCCCGGCGACATCGACGTCGCCGTGTTTCCCCTCGGCGACCACGGCGTCCTCGGCCTCGCCCCCGACGACCCCCTCGACGAGTTCACGCTGGACCTCGCGAACGTCCTCGCGGCCACCGTCGAGGCGTCGCTCGACAGGGCGGAGCGTGAACGCACCCTGCGGGAGCACGAACGCGAGCTAGAGACGCAGAACCAGCGGCTGGAGGCGTTCACCACGATGGTCAGTCACGACCTGCGCAACCCCCTGCAGGTCGCTCTCGGTGCGACGGACATGCTGGACGCGGAGTCCGAACACGTAGAGCGCATCTACACGGCGCTGAACCAGATGGACCGCCTCGTGGACGAACTGCTGACGCTGGCCCGACAGGGCGAAATCGTCGGGAACCGCGTCCCCGTGGAGGTCGCGTCGCTCGCTGGCGCGGCGTGGGGCGCGGTCGACACCGACGAGGCGACGCTGACCCTCGACGACCCCGGCACCGTCGTCGCCGACCGTGACCGCCTCCGGGAACTGTTCGAGAACCTCTTCTGGGTGTTGCTGGACCGGTCGGGGGACGCGCCGACCGTCCGCGTGAGCGCCCTCGGGAGCGGCGGCGTCTGCATCGAACACGCCGACGGGTCGGCGGACGACGGCGACCCCCCGACGCGCTCGCTCGATACGGCCGACTGGACGCAGTACGGTCGATACATCGTCTCGACCATCGCGGAGGCGTACGGGTGGGACGTGACCGCCGCGGAGACCGAGGGCGAACACATCCGCTTCGAGATAACCGGGCTGGAGGGACGATGAGACGCACGCCGGGAGGTCGCCGATGAGTGACGCCGCTCCCTTCGCGGTCACCTGCGTCGACCCCGACGGGCGACTCGCCCGCGTCGTCGCGGCGCTCCGGGCCGCCGACGGCGTGTCGGTCACGGTCGTCGAGGACGTCGCCGAGGTCCCCGAGACGGCGGCGTGCTGTGTCCTGTTGCACGCCCCGGCGACCGACTCGCTCGCTCGGGTGGACGGGTTCGACCAGTTGGAGGCCCTCCGCGAGGCCCGTCCGGACCTGCCGGTGGCCGTCTACGGGCACGACGTCGGGTTGATGACCACGACGACGCGGGCGTTCACCCACCGGACACAGGAGATGGGGGCCGCCGCAATGACGATGGACGCGGGACGCTCGGACCTCGTCGTCAGACGCGTCAAGCAGGTCGCCGGGCGGGAGGCGCACTTCCAGTCCGAACCCGAACTGCTGGACTCGCTGTTGGACTCGTTCCCCCACCAACTGTTCGTCAAGGACGACGTGGGGCGGTTCGCCGAGGCCAGTTCGGTCACGGCCAGCGAGTACGACTTCGACCGGTCGGAACTCGTGGGACTGACCGACTACGAACTCATGCCCCACGCGCTTGCCGACGAGTTGTACGAGGAGGAACAGCGCATCATGGACGCCGGCGAACCGATGCTGAACAAGGTCGAACACTACGTCGACGCCGAGGGGCGGAGCAGGTGGGTCAACACCGCAAAGGCACCCCGATACGACGCCGACGGCGACCCAATCGGCATCGTCGGCAGCACCCGCGACGTCACCGACGAGAAGCGACAGGAGCACATGGTCCGGGCGGTCCACGAGGCCAGCCGTGACCTCGTGCGGGCCGGCGACCGGACCGAAATCGGCGAGGTGACCGTCGCCATCGCGCGGGACATCCCGGCGCTCCCGCGGGTGCAGGTCGCCCTCGTGGACGCCGACGACGGAGCGCTCCGCCCGGTCGACCCCGGGGACGAGCGCCGCGTCTACGACCGCTACGCCGAGTGGTACGACCGGGCCTACGAGCGGGGCGACCCCCTGTTCGTCGTCGACGACGGGGCCGACGCAGTCGCCGACTGGGACGCCGTCGAGCGACCCGCGGCCGCTCTCATCCCGGTGGGCGACCACGGCGTCTTCGGCGTCACGACGGGGGAGGGGAGCGTCGACGAGTTCACGCTGGACCTCGTGAACATCCTCGCGGCCAACGTCGAGGCGGCGCTGGACCGGGCCGAGCGCGAACGCGAACTCGAACGGCAGAACGAACGGTTGGAGGAGTTCGCGAGCATCGTGAGCCACGACCTGCGCAACCCCCTCAGCGTCGCCAACGCCTACCTCGACATCGCGAAGGACGACCCGCAGGTGGCGTACCTGGAGAAGGTGGACGACGCGCTGGACCGGATGGCCCAGTTGACCGACGAACTGCTGACCCTCGCGAAGAAGGGCCAGACCGTCGGGGAGACGACGGCCGTCGAGTTGGGCGGTGCGGTCGAGACCGCGCTGGAGTCAGTCGGTGACGGGTGCCTGACCGTTCGAACCGAGTCGCTGGGCACCGTCGAGGCCGACGACAGCAGACTGGTCGAACTGCTGGAGAACCTGCTCCGGAACGCCGTCGAGCACTGCACCGCGACCGCGCGGACGCAGGGCGACGACGCCGCGGCGGGGTCCGCGGGTGCGGACGGCGTGACCGTCACCGTCGGGATGCTCCCCGACGGCGAGGGGTTCTACGTGGCCGACGACGGGCCCGGCATCCCGGCGGCGGACCGCGAGAGGGTGTTCGAGATGGGCTACACGGACAGCGAGGACGGCACCGGGTACGGCCTCTACATCGTCAAGACGATAGCGGAGGCCCACGGGTGGTCGATGCGGGTCACCGAGAGCGAGACGGGCGGCGCTCGATTCGAGGTCACCGACGTCGCCGTCCGCTGACTACCGCTCGTCGAGCAGTCGCTCGTACCGCTCGACGACCGCCTTCCGGCGCTCTCGCTCGCACTGCAGCGCCGTCTCCAGCGCGGCGATGCGACACTGCAGGACGGCCAGTTCGAACTGGGCGATGCGGGTGGGCGTCCGCCCGGCCGTGGTGGTCTCGACGTCCGCCCCCCTCTCGGGCGTCGCGTGGGTGTGTCGGATGGTCACACGGTAGGGTTGGTCCCCACCGGCAAAAGCACCCATCGGACGACCGCACGACGCGCGTGTGACGGCCGTCAGCGGCCTGCCCACTCAGGCGCGGTCACATGAAATCGGCGATGCCCGACTGCTTGTTGTGGTCGTTCTCGAACACCGACTCGATGGAGCGCTCGAGAATCTTCAGGCGCTGTTTGGTGTAGTCGCGGGCGCCGAACTCGTCGGCGACGCGGATGGCCGTGTCGATGTACTTGTTGACCGACCCCTCGTGGACGGTGAGGTTCACGCGGCCGCCACACTCCCGGCAGTCGCCGCTCAGGGGCATCCGCCGGTAGGACTCCCCGCAGTCCAGACAGCGCACCTCCTGTCTGGAGAAGGCCCGCAGGTTGCCGATGAGGTCCGGCAGGAAGTGGTACTCGATGATGCGCTCGGCCACGTCGGACTCCACGACGGCGCGGAGTTTCCGCGAGATGGACAACTGGGCGTCCATCTTGTCCTCCATCGACCCGAGCGTCTTGTACGCCGAGAGGTCCGGCCCGGCGGCGATGTTCGTCGTGTCGTGGGTGTGCCGGAAGTCGGTGTACTCCCGGTCGGTGCCGAGCGTCTCCTCGGCTATCTTCATGACGTCCTCGACCTCCGCGGGGTCGGTGAGTTCGCGGGTGGCCTCGTAGAACTCCCGCGGGTAGCGGTCCATGATATCCATGTTGTGGGCCTCGTCGTCGATTTCGCTGGGGTCGATGCGCGAGGACATCACCAGCGGTGCGTCCATCTGGCCGCCGCGCTTGTCCGGCAGGTAGGACTTACTGAAGTTGAGCAGGCCGTCCATCAGGAGCATCACACAGTCCTCGTCACCGTCGCAGTTCCGCCGTTTCGCGGCGTGGAAGTACGGGTGGGCGTAGCCGACGGCCGCCGAGGTGAACCCGACGACCCGCCCGACAGTCGCCGCGGAGGTGTGCGGGGCCATCCCGAAGACGAGTTCGCCCACCAAATCCTCGCGGTCGTCGAACTCGTAGTACGGTTCGAGGTCGTAGTACTGCTCCAAGAGGTCGTCGACGAACGCCGCGGTCTTGAGCATGTGTTCGGCCGCGCCGTCCGAGAGGACGATGTCCTGTACCTTCAGTTCGACCAGTTGGTCGGCGCGGGTCAGCGGGTCGCCGTGGATGTCCGTCTCGTAGCCGAGATGGCGCAGGCGGTCGGGTTCCACGTCGAGTTCGGCGGGTCGAACGGCCGTCACCGGCAGGTCGGTCATGTCGTAGCGGACGGTGCCGTCCTTGAACGCCGAGACGTCGTGTTTCGCCCGCAGGACGCCCTTCTCCATCGGCTCGGGCAGTTTCTCCTCGGAGGTGAGTCCCTTGACCGCTTTCAGCGTGTCGAACGCCGTCTCGCGTTCGCCCACGCTCTGGAGGGCGTCCCGGTATATCTCCCGGAGGTCCAGTTCCGCGTACTGGGTCGGCGAGGCCAGCGCCTCACACCGGTCACACTCCGCCCGGCCGGACTCGTCGGGTTCGACCTCCATCTCGCAGTCCGGGCAGACGTACACCGTCTCGGCGACGGCGTCACACTCCGGACAGCGGGCCTCGTGGGTCTCCGTGCCGCAGTCGGGACAGCGCCGCCGGGCCACCTCCACGTCGACGCGGCCCGGCGTCTCGCTCATCGAGTCGGCGTGCTTGGTCGCGTCGGCGACGCTGCGCTGGGACCCGCCGGCCTCGCCGATGGGAAAGAGCGTGTGGACCGCCGGCGACAGGTCCCGGCGCTCTGACTTCTCGGGGCGGCCCATCCGGTTGCCGATGCGGGTGGGAGCGCGCTCCCGTATCTCGAAGGGCGACACCTCGTTGACGGCGAGGACGGCGTTCTGACCGTCGCCGTCGTCCTCGCTCTCCTCGTAGCCGATAGCGTCGACGGCCTCCCCCTCGCCGTAGGTCGTCGCTCGCTCCGAGAGGTCCGAGAGCGCCCAGTCCCGTTCGAGCGACCGGGTGAACCCGAGCGTGCGGACCAGTGGCACCCAGTCGCTGACGACCAGACGCTCTTCCTCCTGGACGTGTTCCACCAGCAACCGTTCGAGGGCGGCCTGTGCGCCGTCGGTCCGCGGGAGGACGAGGTCGCCGTCGGCGGCACTCCCCGGTCCCTCGACGACTGCTCCGTCCGTGTGCGCGACCTGCCCCTCGTCGATGGCGTCGGCCAACGCTCCCATCTGCTCGACGCTCACGTCGTGCCAGAGGTAGGTGTACTTCGGGTGGAGCGGCGCGTCGTACTCGGTGGCCCACTCCAAGGCCTCCTCGGCGCTGGGGTCGGCGCGGTCCACGGTCGGACTGTCACGCATCGCCTGCACGTCCGCGCCCGCGGCCTCGAAGTCCTGCTCCCACCACTCGACGGTGTAGGAGGCCGGGGCCAGCGGGTGGTTGTTCTCGACGAACTCGCCGTAGTTGACCAGATACTCGCCGAGGTCGAGTATCTTCTCGACGCCGTTGCGCACTTCCAGCGCCTCCTCGGCGTCGTCGATGCGCCGGACGTCGCCGTTGGCGAGGCGGACCGTCGGCCCCTCGATGCTGTCGACGGGGACCACGCCCGCCGCCTTCCCGGGCCGTTCGGTCTTTATCTGCGTCCCGGTGGCGAGGAAGTCGTCGACCAGATGCATCGTCGCGGGGTGGACGCCCGCCGTCGCGAACCCGTGGTTGCGCGCCCGGCCGTATCGCAGGCGGAAGCCCCCGGACTTCGAGGGGTGTGAGAACACCGGTCGGCCGGCGATGAGGTCCCGGAGGTACTTCTTCGCGGGTTCGACTCGCGGCGGGCCAGCCTGCTCATCGCTCTCCTCGTCGTCCTCGGCGTCGTCGTCCCCCTCGCCGCCGTCGTCGTCATCCGTGGCGTCGTCGGCGTCGTCGCTCCCCTCGCTCTCCCCGATAGTGCCGTCGATGAGGTCCTGCAACCACGGCCAGTCGACCTCGTCCAGATTTCTGGTGTAGCGCTGAATCTTCGGGGCCTTCAGCGCGATGCCCTCCGCGAGGACGAGACACATCCCGCCGCGGGCGGAGTTCGAGTCCACCCGTTCGAGGTCCCGGTACCCCGAGACCTCCTCGTCGCCGGTGGCCTCGCCGTCCAGCATGATGGGCATGTGCTCGGCGATGAACTTCGTCTCCTTCTCCTTCGGCGAGTACTGGAGGCCGGTGTCCTTGTCGTAGAGGTCTATCTCCTCGGCGTAGCGGCCGATTTCCTCCTCGCGGGCCTTGTACTGGTCGATGCCCAGCAGTGCGCGGGCGTAGTCGGCGACGAGGACGGAGAGGGCCTGTGCGGTCCCGCCCGCCGAGCGGATGGGGCCGGCGTAGTAGACGTTGATGAACTCCGTCCCGTCGTCGTTCTCCAAGAGTTCCACGCGGTCGATGCCCTCGATGGGGGCGGCGACCACGCCCTCGGTCAGCAGGGCGACGGCCGTCCGGACGGCCCCCTCGACTTTCCCCTCGCGGGTGTCGTAGTCCCCGACGGTCCCCTCCACGAAGTCGTCGACGAGTTCGAGGGCGGCCTCCTCGCGGGACATCTGGCCCTCCAACTCGCGGACCCGTTCGGCGACGCCCTCGATGCCGAGGATGTTCTCCACCCGGTCGGCCATGTCCCGCGCGGTCGGAATCTCCACCTCGGGCTTGGGGTCGCCGCCGCGCTCTCGGGCGCGTTTTGCGACGTCCATCGCCGTCTCGAGTTCCGTCTCGAGTGTCTCGAAGTACTGTTCGTCGGCCTCTCGCATCTCAGAGGTCCCAGAGGTCGAGGTCCGTCGGTTCGTCGTGTTCGCGTTCGAGGTGGGTGTCGAACGCGCGGACGTACAGTTCCCCCGCCCAGACGGTGCCGGCGTTCAGGTGGCCGGCGACGGCCTCGCCGTCCGGGCGCGAGAGGACGGCGTGGGTGTGGGCGAACCGCTCCCCATCCAGCCACGAGACGTTGCCCACGCACGCGGCCACCTCCAGCGGTTCGTCGAAGGTGACGGCGTCGTACTCCGTGCGCTCCTGGTCGTAGAACCAGATTTCCGCGTCCTGCACCGCGCCGAGGCCGTAGAAGAAGGCGGCGTCGACGTCCTCGTCGTCGGCGAACGACTCTATCTGTTCTCGCCAGTCGGCGCCGTGGTCCAGTCGGCAGACGAACTCCGAGGCGGTGTCGACCTCCCGATAATCCATACACGAACGGGACGGTAGGCGGCGGCAAAAACGTACCGCCCTGACTCGCGGACGACCTTACGCCGGCAGGGACACCCGGGAGGCGCACTGTCCGCGGTCGGCGTCGTGGAAGACGAGGTCATCGACGGTCCACTCGATAGGGTCTATCGCCCGGTCGACCAGTCGCTCGGCCGCCGCCGGGTCCCCGCCCCGCGCGACGGTGACGTGCGGGACGTAGGCGTCGCCTTCCATCCCCTCGACAGGGTCGAACTCGGCACAGAGACGCTCGTGGAGCGCCCGTAGACCGGGGCTCTCGACGGCGAGGTAGACGACGGGGGAGGGGCCGGTCACGGCCGTCTCGAACTGTTCGACCCCGACGACTCGGACGGTGAAGGGGGCCGTCCCGCGGAGAGCGTCTCGGGCGCGCGCCTCGATGCGGGCGTAGGCGGCGTGGTCGCCGCCCCCCAACCGCTTGGCGACGAGGGTGTGTTCCCCGCGCGGGCGGGGCCGGGCCTGCGGGAGGTCACGGGCGAGGCGACCCGCCAGCGACGTCACCCGCGACGGGAGCGACACGTTCAGGCTGTACACGGTGAGTACGAGTGGTGCGGCCGAGAAAAGCGGCGCGGTCCGGCCGCTACAGGCGGTCGGTCAGGTAGAGGACGATGAGGGCGACGAGCGCGACGCCCAGTAGCGGTTGGAGGGGGCCGAGCAACCACCCGAGGATGTCCAGCACCCCCTCGACTACCTCCAGCCCTATCCAGACGATGACGAGGACGAGCAGTACTTTCAGCAGGGTGTCGACGTCTATCTTCCCGCGGTTCATGCCGCTCGATAGCCGCTCACGGCCCAAACCGATTGTGGCCACCGCTCGGCAACAAACCATATTGCCGACGAACGCAAACTGCCGACAGAATGCGACGAATCGGTTGTCTACTGGTAGCCACATTGTTCGTGACGGCCGCGCTGACGCCGACTGCGGCGGGCGCGGCCTTCGGCGGCCTCTCCCAGCAGTCCGTCGACCCCGACGTGGTCGTCATGACCGCGGACGTACAGGCAGACGGGGACGCCGCGTGGGCCGTCGCCTACCGGATTCGGCTGGACGACGACAACGCCACGCAGGCGTTCGAGGAGTTACAGGCCGACATCAGGGCCAACGAGTCGGCGTACACGGACCGGTTCGGCGACCGGATGGCCCGCACCGCCCGCACCGCCGAGAACGCCACCGGCCGGGAGATGGCCGTCGAGAACGTCACCGTGACGGCGAGACAGGAGACGTTCGGACAGGCCTACGGCGTCGTCACCTACCGGTTCCGCTGGACGAACTTCGCGGCGACGGAGAGCGGTCGCATCGAGGCCGGCGACGCGCTCTCGGGCCTGTTCCTCGACGGCGAGACGTCGCTGACGATAGCGTGGCCGACGGGGTACAGCGCCGAGACGGTCACGCCGCAACCGGACGAGCGCTCGAACACGTCGGCGACGTGGCGGGGCCAACAGCAGTTCGGCACCGACGAGCCACGGGTCGTCCTCGCGCAGTCGGGCGGCGGTGACGGTGGCGGCCTCAGCACCGCCTTCGTCGGTGGGATGGTGCTGGCCGTCCTCGTCGTCGCCGGCGCGGCCTACTGGGGCCGCCGCTCGGGGCTGTTCGGCGACGGCGGTGACGAGGACACCGCGCAGGCGGTGGCCGGAGCGGCCGAGGACGGGGCGAGCCAGCCCTCGAGGAGCGACACCGCGGGCGGGTCCGAGGACAGCGGCCCGGCGGCGGACACGCCGTCAGAGCCCCCCGAAGAACTCCTCAGCAACGAGGAACAGGTGCTGAAGCTCCTCCGCGAGAACGGCGGGCGCATCAAACAGCAGGAGGTGGCGAGTCGACTGGACTGGACCGACGCCAAGACCAGTCAGGTCATCGGCGGCCTCCGGGACGAGGAAGAACTGGAGACGTTCCGCATCGGGCGCGAGAACGTCGTGACGCTCCCCGACAGGGACGTGACGGACGTGGGCGGAAGCGACGACGAGGGGTGACGATTCCCCGTGATAAACGTTCCGACGGTTAACGTCGCTCGTCGACGCAATACGGGTGCAGTCGTGCGGTTTAATTCGGATTAATCGGCGGCGAACCGGGCTGAACGTGTGGGGTTTATACGTGGATAGGGGGCCAACGAGTGGGTACGATGAGACGAGCGACCCCGGTACTCGCGGCCCTGTTGCTCGTGGCGAGCGCACTCGCCGCGGTGCCAGCGGCCACGATGGCACAGGAGACGACGACCAGCGACGAACAGGCGAACGAGAACGCGACCGTCGCCCCCGGCGCGCAGTTCGCGGGCGCGGTCGGCGTGCAGGGCGCGGAACTCGACGGCGAGGTCGAGGCCCGCGCCTACGGCATCCGCGTCGCCGAGGCCAACTCTGAGAACGCTCGGGCGGCCGTCGTCAGCGCGGAGACCGACGACCTGCAGACCCGCCTCGACGAACTCGAACAGCGCAAGGCCGCGCTCGCACAGGCCCGCGAGAACGGGTCGATGAGCGAGGGCGAGTACCGCGCCCGGATGGCTCGCCTCCACGCCGAGACCCGGACGGTCGAGCGGCTCGCGGCCCGGACGAACGAGACGGCGAGCGGCCTCTCCGCCGAGACGCTCGAAGCGAACGGCGTCGACGTCTCGGCCATCCGCGCGCTGGCCGAGCGGAGCGAGGCCCTGACCGGCCCCGAAGTGGCTGAAATCGCCCGCGGCATCGCCGGTGGGGACGCCGGTGAGCGGGTCGGTCCGGCCGAGGACCGCGCGAATCCCGGCGCTCGCGGACAGAACGCGAGCGAGAACGGGACGGCCGGAGACGCCGACGCGACGGTCGAGGCCGAGACGAACGGCACGGCGACGGACGCGACGGTCGACACGACCGTCGAGGTCGAGACCGGCGACCTGCCCGACGGGAACGCGTCATCCACCAACGAGACCGTCCCGTCGCCCGACGGCGAGAACTGACGCCCCGAGACGGGTTCCCGTGGGACTGTCGCACACGCCTTCTCGAACACGGAAAGTATTAGTACGGGACCTACGGTAGACGCAAGTACATGACGCGGACTCTCGTCGCAGACGCGTTCGCCGCCGCCGACGAGCGGTCCGTCCGCTTCTCTCCGCGACGACAGCGTCGGACCCCGTCCGACGAGCAGTCGGCTCGCACGCCGAGCCGACGACGACGACCGGGCCTCTGCTAGGCCCACTACTATCCTCACTCCGTTTCACGGTTCGTTTCGACCCCAAGCACCGCCGGCCGACTGTCCGGCGCGTCAGTCCAAACCGACAGTCACACCACGGAACCCACAGAGCACACAACTATGCCAGAAGGAAACGGAACCGTCGCGCTCGCCTTCTCCGGGGGGCTCGACACGACAGTCTGCGTATCGCTGCTGAAAGAGGAGTACGGCTACGACGAGGTCATCGGCGTCACCGTCGACGTCGGCCAACCCGACTACGAGTTCGAGGAGGCCGAGGAGACGGCCGAGGCGCTCGGCGTCGAGCAGTACGTCGTCGACGCCAAGGAGGAGTTCGCGGACCTCTGTCTCACGGCCGTGAAGGCCAACGCCGACTATCAGGGGTACCCGCTGGGCACGGCGCTCGCGCGCCCGGTCATCGCGAAGGCCATCCTCTCCGTTGCCGAGGAGCAGGGCTGTAACGGCATCGCCCACGGCTGTACCGGCAAAGGGAACGACCAACTCCGCTTCGAGGCCATCTGGCGCGACTCCGACATGGAGGTCATCGCCCCCGTGCGCGAACTCGGCCTGACCCGCGAGTGGGAGAACGAGTACGCCGCCGAGAAGGGCCTGCCCGTCGAGGGCGGGGACGGCGGCCGCTACTCCATCGACACGAACCTCTGGAGCCGTTCCATCGAGGGCTCGGAACTCGAAGACCCCTCGACAATCCCGGAGGACGACATCTACAAGTGGACCGAGAACCCCTCCGGCAAGGACGCCGAACTCGTCGAGATAACGTTCGACGAGGGCGAACCGGTCGCCGTCGACGGCGAGGACCTCGGCGCGGTCGAACTCGTCGAGCAACTCAACGAGCAGGCCGGCGCCCACGGCATCGGCCGCACGGACATGATGGAGGACCGCATGCTCGGCCTGAAGGTCCGCGAGAACTACGAGCACCCCGCGGCGACGGTGCTCCTGACGGCCCACGAGGCGCTGGAGGGCCTCGTCCTCACCCAGGAGGAGCGCGCGTTCAAGGCGCAGGTCGACCAGCAGTGGTCCCAGAAGGCCTACGAGGGCCTCGTCGACGCGCCGCTCGTGAGCGCACTCGAAGCGTTCATCGACGACACGAACGAGCGCGTCACCGGCACCGTCACCGTGAAACTCGAAGGCGGGCACGCCCGTCCGGTCTCCCGCGAGTCGGACTACGCCGTCTACAGCGAGTCCGCGGCCTCCTTCGACGAGGAGGACGTCACCGGCGGCATCACCCAGCAGGACGCCACCGGCGTCGCGAAGTACCACGGCTTCCAGTCCCGCCTCGCCAACGGCATCTTAGAGAACGCGAGGAAGGGAACGGCCGTCCCCGACGGGAGCGGCGAGGACGACCAGGGGGAGGCCTCGGAGGAGTAATCCGATGAGCGACGGGGAGGACCACGCCGACGGCGCAGACGCCGACGACGAGACGGTCGTCCGCCGCGACCGTTTCGCGGGCGGCCCCGCGCGGTCGTTCCTCTCCTCGCTCGCTGACGACGAGCGCATCTTCGCGGCGGACCTCGCCGTCGACCGGGCCCACGTCGTGATGCTCGCCGAACAGGGCATCGTCGAGCGCGAGACGGTCGGAGAGATTCTGGCGGCGCTGGACGACGTGGAGGACGCCGGGCACGCCGAACTGCCGGACGGCGAGGACGTCCACGAGGCCATCGAGAGCGCGGTCATCGACCGCGTCGGCCCCGACGGCGGGAAGATGCACACCGCCCGCTCGCGCAACGACGAGGTGGCCGCATGCATCCGCTACCGCCTGCGCGAGGACGTCCTCGAACTCCTCGAGACGGTCGTCGGCGCCCGCGAGCAGTTGCTCGACGTGGCTCGCGCGGAGCGCGAGACGGTGATGCCCGGCTACACGCACCTCCAGCCGGCACAGCCGACGACGGTGGCTCACTGGGTGCTGTCCTACGAGCAGGCGCTCCAGCGCGACACCGCGCGTCTGCTCGACGCCTACGAGCGCGTCAACCAGAACCCGCTTGGGTCGGCCGCGTTCGCGGGCACGCCGTTCGACGTGGACCGCGAGCGCACCGCGGAACTGCTCGGGTTCGACTCGGTGGCGGAGAACTCGATGGACGCCTCCGCCACCCGGGACTTCCTCGTGGAGGTCACGAGCGCTGTCGCGACGCTGGCGACGACGCTCTCCGGTCTGGCCGAGGACGTCGTCGTGATGGCCAGCAAGGGCCACGTCGAACTCGACGACGACTACGCCTCCACCTCCTCGATAATGCCCCAGAAGAAGAACCCCGACACGCTGGAACTGGTGCGGGGTCGCACCGGCGACGCGACGGCGGGGCTGAACGGCCTGCTGACGAACCTGAAGGGCCAACCCCGCGCGTACAACCGCGACCTGCAACGGGCGGGCCGGCACGCGTGGGACGCCATCGACAGCGTCACCGAGAGCGTCGAAGTCGCCGCGGGCGCGGTGGCGACGGCGGATTGGCCCGCCGAGACGCTGGAGGCGGCGGCCACCGAGGGGTTCGCCACCGCGACGGGCGTCGCCGACCTGTTGGCGATGGCCGGGGTGCCGTTCCGCACGGCCCACGAAGTCGTGGCCGAAGCGGCGGCCGGCCTCGACGCCGACGAGGACGCGCCGGACTACGAAGCCATCTCGGCCGTCGCCGAGGACGTCCTCGGGGACCCCCTCTCCGAGTACGTCGACCGCGAGGCCGTCGAGGGGGCACTGGACCCCACCGAGAGCGTCGCCACGCGCGACTCCCGGGGGGGACCGGCCCCAGAGGCCGTCGCGGACCAACTGTCGGTCGCCGAAGAGGTGCTCGCGGGCCACGCCGAGGCGGTCGAGGCGGCCGCCGACGCCGTCGAGCGGGCACACGACCGCCGTCTCACGGAGGTGGACCGCTATGTGTGACCGACGACCAGCCCCGCGAGGGGTGATTATACCATAAATCTGATACGGGTTTCGGACACGTGCGCTAATTCGCTTCAAGACGCCGTTAGACGGTAGTGTAGCTTACTATTCTATTCTGATAAGTTCGAAGGCTTTAAGTGGGTACGTGCGCGAGACAGAGGTACAATGGCAGACTGCATCGAGTGCGGGGCCGACGTGACCCTGCACGACAACCTCGAAGTCGGAGAGATAGTCGACTGTTCCACCTGCGGTGCCGAACTCGAAGTCGTCGGCACGGACCCCGTCGAGCTCGACAGCGCACCCGAGCTCGAAGAGGACTGGGGTGAGTGAGGTGTTCGCGGTGGCGCGGCGCGTTGCGTCGTGTACGACTGTGACCCGTGACGCCGCGACCCGCGAACACACGGAGGCCACAGCATGAAGGTCGGAATGCTCTACTCGCGCATCCGCCGGGACGAGAAGCTCCTGCTCTCGGAGTTGCGCGACCGTGACCACGAGATAGAGAAGATAGACGTCCGCAAACAGCAGTTCAACATCAGCGAGGCCCCCGAGGCGTTCCAGGACCTCGACATCGTTATCGACCGCTGTCTGGCGACCTCTCGGAGCGTCTACGCGACGAAGTTCGCCGCGGCCTACGACGTGCCGGTCGTCAACGGCCCCGACGTGGCGGAGGTCTGTTCGGACAAGGTCAAGAACAGCCTCGCGTTGGTCGAGGCGGGCGTCCCGACGCCCGACACCGACGTCGCGTTCACGAAGGACGCCGCCTTAGAGTCCATCGAGGACTTCGGCTACCCCTGCGTGCTGAAACCCGTCGTCGGGTCGTGGGGCCGCCTGATGGCCAAGATAGACTCCCGGTCGGCGGCCGAAGCCATCCTCGAACACAAGGAGACGCTCGGCCACTACGAGCACAAGATATTCTACGTCCAGGAGTTCGTCGACAAGCCCGGCCGCGACATCCGCGTGCTGGCCGTCGACGGCGAACCCATCGCGGCGATGGTCCGCTCCTCGGACCACTGGCTCACCAACGCGGCGAAGGGCGCCGAGACGAACACCTTCGAACTGGACGACCGCGCGCTCGAACTGGTCGAGAAGGCCTCCGACGCCGTCGGCGGCGGCTTGCTCGGCATCGACCTGATGGAGGTCGGCGTCGACGAGGAGACCGGCGAGTTCGCGGACTACACGGTCCACGAGGTCAACCACACCGTCGAGTTCAAGGCGCTGAACGAGGTCAGCGACGTCGACGTGCCCGCGAAGGTCGTCGACTGGCTGGAATCGAAGGCAGCGAGCGAGACGGACGCGGAGGTCACCGCATGACGTACTCCGCATCGGTCGTCGGCGGGTCCGGGTTCACCGGCGGCGAACTCCTGCGCCTCCTCGACGGCCACCCCGAGTTCGCACTCGAACAGGCCACGAGCCGGTCGAAGGAGAACAAGACCGTCGGCCACCAGCACCCCAACCTCCGCCACTCGGACCTGCGCTTCTCCTCGCCGGAGGAACTGGAGTCGGTGGACGTGCTGTTCGCCGCGACGCCCCACGGCGTCTCGATGGAGCAGATAGACCAGTTCCAGGACGCCGCCGGGACGGTCGTCGACCTCTCGGCGGACTTCCGTCTGGACACCGAGGAACAGTACGACGAGTGGTACGACGGCCACACGCGCCCCGAACTGCTCGCCGAGTCGGAGTACGCCCTGCCCGAACTCAACCGCGACAACCTCGAAGGCGCGGACCTCGTCGCTTCGGGCGGCTGTAACGCCACGGCGACGATTCTGGGGTTGCTCCCGCTGTTCGAACACGGCGTACTCTCGGGCGACGAGCAAATCGTCGTCGACGTGAAGGTCGGGTCCAGCGAGGGCGGGGCCGGCGGCGGCGAGGCCTCCTCGCATCCCGAGCGTTCGGGCGTCGTCCGCCCCTACGCCCCGACGGGCCACCGTCACGAGGCCGAGATTCAGCAGTTCCTCGGCGTCGACGTCTCCTTCACCGTCCACGCGGTGGACATGGTCCGTGGCGCGAGCGCGACCTGTCACGTCTTCCCCGACGGCCCCGTCTCGAAGGGGGACCTCTGGGGGGCCTACCGCGGCCAGTACGAGGACGAACCGTTCGTCGAGTTGGTCGCCGGCGGTGGCGGCGTCTACCGCTACCCCGAACCGAAGGCCGTCGCGGGGACGAACAAGGCGGAGGTCGGCTTCGAACTCGACCCCGCGAACAAGCGGTTGGTCGTGTTCTCGGCCATCGACAACATGATGAAGGGGTCGGCGGGACAGGCGGTCCACGCCGCCAACGTCGCCCTCGGCATCGAGGAGACGGCGGGACTGGAGTTCCAGGGACTCCACCCCGTCGGCGCACCGTAACTCCTGGAGAGGCTTTTTCATGACTGTAGTAATCAAAGTCGGTGGCGCTCGTGCTGTTGACCCAGCGGGGGCGCTCGCGGATGTGGCATCACTCGTCGAGCAGGGCGAACAGGTCGTCGTGGTTCACGGCGGCTCGACCAAAGTCGACGAGACGCTCGAACGACTCGGCATCGACCCGGAGTACGTCGAGACGCCGAGCGGCGTCGTCGGCCGCTTCACCGACGAGACGACGATGGAAGTGTTCGAGATGGCCTTCGGCCACCTCAACACGCAACTCGTGGCGGGCCTCCAGAGCGAGGGCGTCGACGCCGTCGGTCTGAACGGCGTGGACGGGAAACTGCTCTACGGCCCCCGCAAGTCCGCGGTCCGCGTCGTCGAGGACGGCAAGAAGAAAATAAAGCGCGGGGACCACTCCGGGACCATCAAGCGGGTCAACGGCGACCTGCTGGAGTCGCTGCTTTCAGACGGGTACACGCCTGTTGCGGCCCCGCCTATGGCCGGAGACGACGACGGCGAGGTCGTTCCGGTCAACACCGACGCCGACCGCTCGGCGGCGGCCATCGCCGGCGAACTCGACGCGACGCTCGTCCTGTTGACCGACGTGGAGGGGGTCTACGAGGACCCCGACGACCCCGCGACGCTCATCGAGTCCGTCGAGACGGGCGCGGAGTGGGCGGCGCTGGAAGCCGCCGCCGAGGGGTTCATGGGCCGGAAGATTATGGCCGCCGAGGAGGCGCTCACCGGCGGCGCACCCGAAGTCGTCGTGGCCGACGCGAACGCCGACGAACCGATTCTGTCGGCGCTCGACGGCGAGGGGACACACGTGCAAGCGAGCGCAGTTCAGGAGGCAGACCAATGAGCGGATTCGTCTTCAACGAGAAACCCATCCAGATAGAGCGTGGCGACGGTGCCTACGTCTACGGCGACGACGGCACAGAGTACCTCGACATGGGCGCGTCCTACGCCTGTGTCCCGTTGGGACACGGGCACCCGGCGGTACAGGACGCGGTCACCGAGCAGTTCGAGAAGATAACCTACGTACAGGCCTCCTACCCCAACGCCCAGCGGACGGCCCTGTACGAACTACTGGCCGACACCGCGCCCGACCCAATCGACAAGACGTGGCTCTGTAACTCCGGGACGGAGGCCAACGAGGCGGCGCTGAAGTTCGCGCGCTCGGCGACGGGCAACTCCAAAATCGTCGCGACGATGAAGGGGTTCCACGGCCGCACGATGGGGGCGCTCGCCACCACGTGGAAGGACAAGTACAAGAAGCCCTACGAACCGCTCATCGGCGACGTGGAGTTCGTCCCCTACGACGACGCCGAGGCGCTGGACGAGGCCGTCGACGACGACACCGCCGCGTTCATCGTCGAACCGGTGCAGGGCGAGGGCGGCATCAACCCCGCCTCCGCCGAGTACCTCGAAGCGGCCCGCGAGATAACCGAAGAGACCGGGACCGCCCTCATCTTCGACGAGGTCCAGACCGGGATGGGCCGGACCGGCGCGCTGTGGAACTCCCAGCGAGCGGACGTGACGCCGGACATGATCACGTCGGCGAAGGGGCTGGGCAACGGCTTCCCCGTCGGCGCGACGCTGTGCCGTGACTGGATTGCCGAGAACTACGGCTCTCACGCCTCGACGTTCTCCGGCGGCCCGGTCATCTCCGCCGCCGCGGGAGCGACGGTCACGACGCTCCTCGAGGACGACGTCCCCGCGAACGCCGCGGCGATGGGCGACTACCTCCAGACGGAACTGACCGCGGCCATCGGCGACGAGGTCCGAGACATCCGCGGCGAGGGCCTGATGATAGGCGTCGAAGTCGGCCGCGGCGCGAACAAGGCGCTGAAGCAACTCGCCTTGAACCACGGCATCCTCGCGCTCCCGGCGGGCCGGACCGTCGTGCGACTGCTCCCGCCGCTGACCATCGACGAGGACCACGCCGACGACGTGGTCGAGGCCATGACCGAGGTGATAGGATGAGCGAAGCGGCCGTCGAGGAGGCCGACACCGAGGCCCGCGAACTCCTCGAAGACGTCGTCCGCACCCCTTCGGTCACCCCGAACGAGCGCGAGGCCGCCGAGCGCCTCGTCGACTTCTTCGAGGCCCACGACCGCGAGGTGTGGCTAGACGACGTTGGCAACGTTCGCGCGCCCGCCGACGACGGCGTCCTCCTGACCTCCCACATCGACACCGTGCCGGGCGACATCCCGGTCCGCATCGAGGAGACCGACGAGGGCGACGCGCTGTGGGGCCGCGGCAGCGTCGACGCCAAGGGGCCGCTGTGCTCGATGGCCGTCGCCGCCGTCCGCACCGGGGCGTCCTTCGTCGGTGTCGTCGGCGAGGAGGTCGACTCCCGCGGCGCGCGCTACCTCGTCGAGGACCGCGAGGCCGCGCCCGACGCCGTCGTCAACGGCGAACCCTCGGGTTGGGAGGGCATCACGCTGGGCTACCGCGGGTTGCTCGCCGGCACCTACGTCGCCACCAGCGAGTCCGGCCACTCCTCGCGCCCGGAGAACAACGCCATCCAGGACGCCATCGCGTGGTGGTCGGCCGTCGAGGACGAGTTCGAACCCGACGAGTGGGTGCCGGTCTTCGAGCGGGTCACCTGCAAGCCCGTCGACATCGACGGCGGCATCTCCGAGGACGGCCTCTCCGTCGAGGCGACGATGGACGTGCAGTTGCGCGTCCCGCCGGAGTACACCACCGACGAGATTCGGGAGATAGCCGACGGCTACCTCACCAACGGCACCGTCCACTGGGACGACAAGGTCGAACCCGTGATGCAGAGTCCCCGCACCAGCGTCGCCCGAGCGTTCCGGGCCGCCATCCGACAGCACGGCGGGGACCCCACCCTGCTTCGCAAGACCGGAACCAGCGACATGAACGTCTTCGCCAAGGCGTGGGACTGCCCGATGGCGACCTACGGCCCCGGCGACTCGGACCTGGACCACGCGCCGAACGAACACATCCACCTCGCGGAGTACGACCGCGCGGTCGGCGTCCTCACGGACGTCACCGAACGCCTCCTGTGACCATGCACCTGCTCGACGTCGACGACCTCACGACCGACGAACTGACGGCCGTGCTCGACTGCGCGGCCGAAATCAAGGCCGACCCGGACGCCCACGACGACCTGCTGGACCAGCAGACGCTGGGGATGATATTCGAGAAGCCCTCGACGCGAACCCGCGTGTCCTTCGAGACGGGGATGACGCAACTGGGCGGCCACGCCCTGTTTCTCGGCCCCGACGACATCCATCTGGGCCACGGCGAACCGGTCAAGGACACCTCGCGGGCGCTGGCCCGCTACGTCGACTTCGTGATGGCCCGCGTCTTCGACCACGAGGACGTCGAGGAACTGGCCGAGTACAGCGACGTGCCGGTCATCAACGCGCTGACCGACGACGCCCACCCCTGCCAGACGCTCGCGGACCTCCTGACCGTCCGCGAGAAGTTCGGCGGGTTCGACGTGAACGTGGCGTGGGTCGGCGACGGCAACAACGTCTGCCAGTCGTTCGTCCTCGGCGCGGCCATGACCGGCATCGACCTCACCGTCGCCACGCCGGAGGGCTACGAGGTGGCCGACGACGTACTGGACCGGGCCGCCGAGTTGGGCGACGCCCCCGAGACGACGAACGACCCCGAGGCGGCCGTCGCCGACGCCGACGTCGTCTACACGGACGTCTTCGTCAGCATGGGCCAAGAGGACCGCCGCCACGAGAAACTGGACGACTTCGACGGCTTCCAGATAACCACGGACCTGCTCGGCGACCGCACGCTGATGCACTGTCTCCCCGCTCACCGCGGCGAGGAGGTCACCGACGCGGTCATCGAGTCGGACAACGCCGTCGTCTGGGACCAAGCGGAGAACCGTTTACACGCCCAGAAGGGGCTGTTGGCGTGGTTAGCGAGGAACCGAACGGAGTGAGGTTCCTCGAAGCGACGCGGTGAACGGAGTGAGCCGCGTCGCGGCCGAGCAGGACTGAGGGCGCGAGCGACTCTCTTCTCGATTCTTGCGCGGGCCGGTGTCGCCGAGTCGCGGCCTACCGACCGACGTTCTCTGAGAGCGACGCCGCGTCCGACTCGCGGACGGCGATGCCGCGCGAGCGGAGCGCGGACGCGACTTCCGCCGGCGACGACCCGCTGAAGTCGGCCGCCTGCTCCAGCGTGAACGTCTCGCTGCGGTACAGCGTCAGCGCCGTCGTGAAGGACTTGAGTGACATTCTCCTTACGCTCGTGAACTCTCGGCACTAGGTATTAAACCTTTTCTGGGAATAGACACCTAAGGAGCGAAGTTAAAACTCCAAAAACATCTACTTCTTTCAAACTCTGTCCGGAAATTGGACGAACGGGTTTAGAAAACTCGCACTGCCGAGCGACAGTTTCGGTGGTTAGAACCCACCGAACTTGTCGCGCCGGTAGACGTCGAGTTCGTTGACCGTCGTCGGCGGTTCCTGTGCGAGTGCGAACGCCACGGCGTCGGCCACCTCCTCGGGTTCGGTCACCTCGCCGGGGTCGAACCGCTCCTCGAAGGGAGTCCCCTCTTCGCTGCCGAACTCCGAGCGGACCTCGGTGGGGTTGACGACGGTGACGCCCACGTCGTCGCCGCCGACCTGTCCGGCCAGACTCATGGCGAACCCGCGGACCCACCACTTCGTCGCGGCGTAGACGGGGTTGAACGGCCGGGGGTACTGCCCAGCGAAACTCCCGATGAAGACGAGGTTTCCGGCCGTCTCGCGGAGGTGGGAGAGCGACTCGCGGGCGGTGTAGAACGCCCCGTCGACGTTGACCGACTGCATCGTCCGGAACTCCTCGTCGGTCATCGTCTCGACGTCGTCGCCGCGGGCGAGGCCCGCGTTGGCGACGACGCCCGAGAGGGACCCGAACGTCTCGACGGTGGACTCGACGGCGGCCGCCACCGCCGCGGGGTCGCTCACGTCCGCCGGGACGACGTGCGTCTCGACGCCCGTCGCGTCGGCCACCTCGTCGGCGAGTTCGCGGAGTCGGTCCTCGCTCCGCGCCAGCAACGCCACGTCCGCGCCGTCGTCGGCCACGCGTCGTACTGTCGCCGCACCGATGCCTGCACTCGCGCCCGTGACGAGGACGCTCTCTCCGGAACGTGTCGACTGTGCCATACGTACGTTCCCGTCCGAACGATGCTTAGACGTTGTGCCGGTCAGTGTGGTCGGGGGCTGTCGTGCACGAACTCGGCCGCCGGTAGCGGTGCCTGAATAGTCGGGTTCCAGTCGAAACGGTGCCCTTTTCGCTACATTCGACAACTGTTGTCACACTCGCGACCGTACCTGAACTCTGAGGTTCCAGTCGAAACGCTACCCTTTTCGATACGTTTGGCAACTGGTGGCACCCGAACGGTCAGTTCGGGGGGTCGTCACTCTGCCCGGGCACACCACGTCCCTGGTAGAACTCGCCGCCCCAGTTGCCGACCCAGATGTCCTGATTGGCGAGGTAGAGGGCGTCGGCGGTGTAGAACCGGTCGTCGGTGACGGCCCACTCACCGGCCTCGGTGTCGTAGGCCACCTCGCCGTTGTAGACGGCGGCCTGCCCGAACTCGCCGCCGGCCTTCGGCGGGAGCGGCGGTTCGTTCGATTTCGACTGACTGACCGACGGCGGCCGCTGGGCACGCTGGAGTCTGCCGGTGTTGAACGTGCTGTCGAAGAAGCGCGCGAACAGTGGCCGGACGTCCGAGCGCCCGAGCACCGCGTCCGCGGCGTTCAGCCCACCCGTGACGTCCCCGGCGTCTCGTGCGGTGATGGTGTAGGTAGAATCGTCCGCTCCGGAGGCGAACGTGCCGGCGTCGTCGTCCCACAGTTCGTCGACCATGTAGCCGACCACCTCGGCCGCGGTGTCCGTGTGGTCGACGCCGTTCATCTGGGAGGCCCACAGGAGGCCTTGCGCGACGATGCCCTGCGTGGCCGCCTGATTCGCGGCCCCGTTCTCGACGCTGCCGTTGCCGGCGAGGTTCGACTGGACG
The DNA here is from genome assembly GCF_056934455.1 of Haloarcula sp. H-hyl6. Lineage (NCBI taxonomy): Archaea > Methanobacteriati > Methanobacteriota > Halobacteria > Halobacteriales > Haloarculaceae > Haloarcula > Haloarcula sp. H-hyl6. The sequence continues at coordinate 1,632,553 of NZ_JBRIIK010000001.1, read as the reverse complement.
ACGCTCGCGAGGCCGTTCGCGTAGTCGGCGGCCGCGGCCCTGTGGTCGGCGCTGCCCGCTTGCGGCCCGTAGTAGCCGACCGCACCGAGCATCAGTCCGACCGAGCGGGTCGATTCCTGCTGGGCCACGGCCTCGGGGCTGAACAGGTCCATCGTCGTCCGAGCGACGCCGTCGGTTATCCCCTGAATGCCGACGGGTGAGTCGAGGACGGCGTCCGCACCGGCCTCCTTCGGGAGCAGCGGCCGGGGGTTGACGTAGCCGAACCAGCCGTTCTGCGCGAGGCTGGTCGTGTCAGCGAGGAACCACAGCATCGCCGCGTGGTGGTGGGGCCGGCGCGTCTCGTCCTCGATGCGGCCCGCCGCGGGCCGGTACTCCGAGAGGAACTCCCAGCTATCCCCGTGGGTCAGCGCGCCGTTCGCTCGGGACCCACCGACGAGGATGGCGGCGTTGATACCGACCTGTGCCAGCGTCGCCAGCAACTGCGCGCGGAAGCGAGGGGCCATCTCCGTCGGCAGGAGGTCGAAGTGCGTCTGGAAGTTCTTCGCCCACGTGACGCCCTTGAGGTGGGTCCAGGCCAGCGACGACGGACTGACGACGCCGGAGGACGCACTCTGGTCCCACGCGAGGGTCTTCGCGTCCGGACGCCCGGTGTCGTCCTCCAGCACCGGTCGCTGCGTGAAGTGGGGGTCGCCCTCGGTGAACGCCGCGAAGGAGAGGTTCGGGTCCGTAATCGGCGGTCGCTCGACGGCCGCCCGTTTGAGCATCGCGGGCAGTCGCCGGTCCCGTAGCTGCGCCATCTGGTCGTTCAGCGGGAACGGGACGCCGTTGCCGCTCATGGCGACGTTGGTGCTCATGTTGTACAGGGAGTACCAGTAGGCGTCGAAGGTGGCCGCCGCGAAGTCGTAGGCCGCGGTCTGACCGTCGGTTCCGCCGGCGGGGTCGCCGACGACGACGGCCCCTTTCATCCCAATCGAGCGGTGCGGATTACAGACGTACAGGGTGACGCCATCGCCGTCGAACGTCCGCTCGAAGGTAGCCCGGGCCTCGCTGACTGGGTCGCCGCTCTCGAAAGACCCGTCCTCGGCGACGACGTTGTGGGCCCCGCCGTTTCCGGTCCACTCCCAGACGACCGTCGTCCCGGGGTCGACGTGAATCGCCGGCGGGCCGAACGCGAACGCGCCGCCGTTCCCGTCGGCCCCGACGGCGACGGTGACCGACGACTCGCCGCGCACATCGACCGTCCCGTCGAAGTTGCTCGTGTCGGCGAACCAGTCGCCGTAGTCGACGTCGCCACCGGTGCCCGTCGCCGTTCCAGTCGGCGTCCCCGTCGGGGTGTTCGCCGCCGATTCGGTCGGCGTCTGCTCCGACTCGCCGGGTCCCTGACACCCCGCGAGCGCCGCGAGCGCCCCGAACGTTCCCGCGAGGACCGTGCGTCTGTCGTGCATCGTACGCAGAGCTACCCGACTCCGGGGGATAGGGGTACCTCGGCCGCGTGAGGCGGGTACAGCGACGCGGAAGGGTTAGATAGCTGGACCGGGCGACCTACATAACCGTACGCCGACTGTGTGAGGATGTGTCACGACCGCACTCACGGACGGTGACACCGACGGCCCTGCCCGACAGTATAAGCCGATGGCGCTGGTAGCGCCACGCGATGGACCCACTCGTCGTCGACGCCGGCGAAGCGGACGTCGCGGACTTGCTGGACGCCCTCGAAGACGGCCGGCGGGTCGTCGTCCGCACGCAGTTCCTCGGCGAGTCCCACGAGGTGACGCTCCGCTACGACGGCGTCTGGTACTGTGACACCCCGACACGACTCCACAAGCACGACTCCCGCGAGGAGATGCGGAGATGTCTGGAGCGACAGGGTTACGGCCGGGACTGACCGGTAACACGGGTCTCACCGGGTGAGCTACGGGTAACGGCCCCGTTTATGCGGGGGGCGTGCCTATCCGGTCGCACATGGCAATCGACCCCTCGACCGACGGGTTCCGCGACCTCATGGTCGACGACGAACCGTCCCTCGACGAGGTGATGGCGTGCGTCTTCGGCGTCCAGCGACACGAGGTCCGGACCTATCGAACGCTGCTCGACACCCCCGGCAGTACCGTCGAGGAACTCGCCGACGCGCTCGACCGCGACCGCTCGAACGTCAACCGCTCGCTGTCGACGCTCCGGGAGAAAGGGCTGGCGCGGCGGGAGCGGCGGCTACTGGACGGCGGCGGTCACGTCTACCAGTACACCGCCACGCCCGTCGAGGAGGCCCGCGATTCGATGCACGAGACGCTGGACGAGTGGGCGGCGGCGGTCCACGAGCGAATCGACGAGTTCGACGGTCGGACGGCGTAACTCCGGGCCCCTGCTCCGCCCGTTCGCACCGTGCCGCCGCGTACTACGGGTTCCGGCCGACAACCGTCCGACTTTTGCCCGGTGGGACCATGGCCACGAACAATGGCTAATCTGCAACTCACCGACGACGTGCCGTCGGCGGCGGACGACGGCGTCTGGCTCGCCTGCATCGAGTGCGGCGAGTCGTTCGCCCCCTTCGAGGAGGTCCGCTACACCTGCGACCACTGCGACGGCCTGCTGGAGGCCCGCTACGCCGACCTCCCGACCTTCGAGGACTTCGAGGGTGAGGGGTCGGGCGTCTGGCGCTACCACGCGGCCCTGCCGTTCGACGTCGGCGTCACCCTCCCCGAGGGGAACACGCCGCTCCACCGCGTCCCGCGCATCGAGGAGGAAGTCGGCGTCGAGAGCCTCCGGGTGAAGCACGAGGGGATGAACCCCACGGGGTCGTTCAAGGACCGCGGCATGACCGTCGGCGTTCGGGTCGCACAGGAGGTCGGCGTCGACCGTCTCGCCTGCGCCTCGACCGGGAACACCTCTGCGGCGCTGGCCGCCTACGGCGCCCGCGGCGGGATGGAGACGCTGGTTCTCCTCCCCGCCGGGAAGGTGGCCGCCGGGAAGATTGCACAGGCGGCCCTGCACAAGGCCCGCATCCTCGAAGTCGACGGCAACTTCGACGAGTGCCTCGACATCGTGCAGGACCTCGCTCAGCGCGGCGAGGCGTACCTCCTGAACTCGCTGAACCCCTTCCGTCTGGAGGGCCAGAAGACCATCGGCCTCGAAATCATGGAGGAGCACTACGCCGACTACGGCGAGTACCCCGACCGCATCGTCCTGCCGGTCGGCAACGCCGGCAACACCGCGGCGCTGTACAAGTGCTTCCGCGAACTCGTCAAGGCCGGCGCCATCACCGAAGACCAGGTGCCGAAACTCACCGGCGCACAGGCCGAGGGCGCCGCCCCGATGGTCGAAGCTATCGAGGAAGGCTTAGACGAGACCCGCCGCTGGGAGGAGGTCGAGACCCGCGCGACGGCCATCCGCATCGGCAACCCGGTCAACGCGCCGAAGGCCCTGCCGGGCATCCGCGAGACCGGTGGGACGGCCGTCGCCGTCTCCGACGAGGAGATTACGGCCGCCCAGCGTGACCTCGCGGGCGAGGGCGTCGGCGTCGAACCGGCCTCCGCGGCCTCTATCGCCGGTCTCCGGAAACTCCGCGCCGAGGGCGAAATCGACGACGACGAGTCCGTCGTCTGCCTGACGACGGGCCACCTGCTCAAGGACCCCGACGCGGCCGCCGAGGCGGGCAACGACCCCGAACCCGTCGCCAACAGCACCGAGGCCGTGCTGGACCACCTCGCCGAGCACTGACCGACCGCTCGCCGCCGGCCGCGGGCAATTCTTTTCTGGCCAGTGGGAGAAGGCAAACCGATATGGTCGTCATACTCCGGTGCCGTCCGGGTCGTCCGACATCGTCACTCGCCCACTATCGCCGGGAGGCCGCATGACCGGCGTCTACGAACGGGCGCTGGGCGAGGCCGCCGCCGACCTCCATCCGAAGGTCCGCGAGCGATACAGCGTCGACCGCGAGGGCGGCGTCACCGTCGGTCACGGGGAGATGGACATCTCCCGCGGCACGCACGTCCTCCCGGCGCTCTACGCGATGACGAGTCGGGACATGCTGTTCCCCGAGGCCGGCCACGACGTGCCGTTCACCGTGACGACGGTCGGCTACGACCTCGGCGGCCACGAGGCGATGACGACCCGCCGCGAGTTCGAGTTCGACGACCGGACCCGTCGGTTCGACTCGGTGACGGTGTGGGACCGCAAGGGCGAGCGGTTACTGGACTTTCTCGGCCGGGGCGGTCCCATCGCGACGGAACTGCACCCCCGCGTCGAGAACGGGGCCCTCGTCGTCGAGGCGGGCCGCCAGTGGCTCCGTCTGGGCGACCGCTACGTCCGCCTCCCTGGTCCCCTCGTCGCCGACGTCGAGGTGCGCGACCGGTACGACGACGCCGGCGAGTGTTACTACGTCCTCGCCACCGTCGAGAACGCGCTTGCCGGCCACGTCCTCAGCTATCGGGGGTCGTTCACGCAGGACCGCTCCGAGCGAGCGAACGGGGCGGACCTCCGCCCGATTCGACGCCTCCCGACGCTCCCGCCTCGATGAGCCGACCGCTCGGGGACCGGTCGCGGCCCCCGGTCGCCGAGTCCCGACCGACGCTCGCCGCCGTCGCCGTCACCGACTGGAGCGCCGCCGCCGGGTCGCTGGCGTGGGTGGCGCTGGTCGCCGTCGGCGGACTGAGCGCCGTCGAGCGTGCGCTCTCGCTCGCACCGCTCGTGTTGGTCCCGCTGGGCCTCGGCATGGCGCTCACGCCGCCGCTTGCCGGTCCGGCCGGCCGGTTCGCCCGCCCGGCCGTCTGGCTCCAACCGCTCGGTGCCGCCCTGTTCGCGGCGTCGCTCGCGCTCCCCGTCGGGGGCGTGACGGCCGCGGCGCTGGCCCTCCCGTGGCTGGCGGTCACCGGCCTCCTCGGGGCGGCCGCCCTCGCTCGAACGCACGCCTGCGGCGGCCTCGCTCTGCCCGAGACGGCGGGCGACGTCGGCCTCGCGTACGTCTCCGTCGGCGCGGTGGCACTTCTCCTCTACCACCTCGACCTGACGTTCTGGTTCGGTCGGACCATCGTCCTGCTGACGGCGGTCCACTTCCACTACGCCGGGTTCGTCCTCCCCGTGATGACTGGGTTGACGGGCCGCGCAGATGCCTTCGAGGGCAGTCTGCGCCAGCTCCTCGTGGGCGTGATTCTGGCCGGTCCGGCGATAATCGCCGTCGGCATCTCCGTCTCCCCGCTGGTCGAGGTGCTGGCCGTCGCCGGGTTCACCGTCGCCGTCGCCGTCTTCGGTGGGTACGTCCTCGTCCGGGTCGCGCCGACCCGCCCGCGAGCGCAGGGCGTTCTGCTGGGCGCGTCGGCCGTCGCACTCCCGGCCTCGATGGCGCTGGCGCTGGGCTACGGCGTATCGACGTTCGGCGGCGTGGACGTGGGACTGGACATTTCGACGATGGTCGCCCTCCACGGGTCGCTCAACGCCTACGGCTTCGGGTTGGCTGGACTGGTCGGGTGGCGGTTGGCCGTCCCGCCGGCCGAGTGAGTCAGGCCGACTTCGAGAACGCGAGACAGTAGCTGTGGTCGTAGCCGTAGCCGAACGCCCCGTCTCGGTCGTGGTCGTCCGGGGCGTCCCAGACGACGACCTGCTCGCCCTCGAAGTGGAGCACCTCGCGGACGGCGCGGGCGAGGTCCCACGCGAGCGTCGTGACGGTCCCGTCGTGTCTCATGTTCGAGACGTCCAGCAGGACGTGTCCGCCCGGCCGGAGCAGGTCCCGGACTCCCTCGAAGATGCCCCGCATCTCGTCGAGGTAGGCCTCGTAGTCGCTCTCGCCCGCGTAGTTCTGCAGAGGGTCGTCGGTCATCGCCGCCACCATGAACGGCGGCGAGGTGAGACAGCAGTCGACCGACGGGAGGTCCAGCGACCCGAGGGCGGTGGCGTCGCCGTGGTGAATCCGCCCGTGGTCGCCCCGGTCCCGGACGTACGCGACGCGCCCGGCCTCGTACTCCACGCCGACGGCGTCGCGGCCCAGTCGCTCGGCGACCCGGAGGGTGGTGCCGAACCCGGCGAAGGGGTCCAGTACCACGTCCCCGGAAGCGGTGTACTCGGTCAGTAGGTCCCTGACCAGCGGCGTCGGCGTCCGAATCTCGTGGTCGATACCCGGCGGAAGCGGGGTCTCGTGGGTGTATTCGAGGTGCCGGACGGTGTCCATGGCGACGGCTCACGGGTGCGTCGAAAGTGTCTTGTGGTCGCGCGGGCGGTCAGGACAGACCCGCCCCACAGTGCTTGCAGGCGTCCCTGTCGAGTTCGTTCGGCGCGCCGCAGTGGTCGCAGTTCCGCCGGTCGGTCGTCGCCGCGCCGTCGAAGACGCCACTGAACTCCGCGAGGACGAATGTGGCGAGGACGACGGCGGCGGCCAGTACCCACCCGACGGGACCGAGAAACAGCAATCCGACGACGGCGACGGTGACGAGGGCGGCGAGCGCGGCGGTGACCGTGCGGTCTGCGTCGACCATGGTGACCCCTCTCTCGGCGCGACGGCCTATCACTTCCGGCGGTGTGCCTACTGTTCGGCGCGGTTGGGTTCGAGCCGGTACCGTACCGTCGGCTCTCCCTCGAACCGGGGGCCCCGTCCGGTCTGCGTGAACCCGGTCGCTTCGACGGCCGACTCGACGGCCGCCTCCCCGTCCGGGACGAGCAGTTCGACGCTCATGCGCTCCCCTCTGGCGAAGGCGATTGGCTCGTCGAGCAGTCGCTCGCAGGCCTCGGCCGACCCGGCGAGTTGGGTGACGTGGACGGTCCCGCGTTCGGCGTCGTAGCTGACGAACCCCACGATGTCGGGGTCCTCGTCCCCCTCCTCGCCGCTCTCTCGGTCCTCCGTAGCGACTCGTACCGTCCGGTCGTGGACGAGGTTGCGCATCACGTCCGGCGGACTGTCCGCGAGGTCGGCGAGACGCCCGGCGTCGGCCTCGACGGCGTCACGTATCTCCATGGCAGTGACTGTGTGCCCCACGCAAATAAACGGTGTGTCGGACAGTAGCACCCGGTCCCCGAATCGGGGCAGATGAACACAGTTATCCCCAGCGACGGCGAACGCGGGGGCATGACTCAATCACGCACGCTGCGGGTGGTACGATGCGCGTAGTCGCGAAGTTCGGGGGTACGAGCCTCGGGAGCGGCGACCGAATCAACCGGGCCGCAGACTCCATCGCGGCCGCGGTCGAACAGGGCCACGAAGTCGGCGTCGTCGCCTCGGCCATGGGCAACACGACCGACGAACTGCTGGAGGGCATCGAGTACGACGCCGCGGACGAGGACCGCGCTGAAATCGTCTCGATGGGCGAACGAACTTCCGTCCGGATGCTCAAGGGCGCGCTCGCCGCCCGGGGCATCGAGGCCGTCTTCCTCGAACCCGGGAGCGAGGACTGGCCCATCATCACCGACGAGTACGGCGAAGTCGACGTCGACGAGACGAAAAAGCGCGCCCACGCGCTGGCCGGCCAGATGAAAGACGTCGTCCCGGTCATCACGGGGTTCCTCGCGGAGGACCACGAGGGCAACGTGACGACGCTCGGCCGCGGCGGGTCGGACACGACGGCCGTGATGCTGGGCAACTACATGGACGCCGACGAAGTCGTCATCGTCACCGACGTCGAGGGCGTCATGACCGGGGACCCGCGCGTCGTCGAGGGCGCCCGGAACGTCGGCGAAATCTCCGTCGACGAACTCCGCTCGCTCTCCTTCCGCGGGGCCGAAGTCGTCGCCCCGTCCGCGCTCTCGTACAAGGACGCGAACCTCGGGGTTCGCGTCACCCACTACCAGCACGGTGACCTGCTCACCGGCGGCACCTCCATCGAGGGGGAGTTCCAGAACCTCATCGACCTGCAGGAACACCCGCTCGCCTGCGTCACCGTCGCCGGGCGCGCCATCCGTAACAGCCCCGGCATCCTCGCGGACCTCTCCTCGGCTATCGGGGACGAGGGCATCAACATCGAGGCCAACTCCTCGGGGATGGACTCGCTGACGTTCTACGTCGACGGCGACGACGCCGACCGAGTCGAGGCCCTCCTCCACGACAAAATCGTGGACGACGAGACGCTCTCGTCGGTCACCGTCGAGGACGACATCGCCGTCATCCGCGTCACGGGCGGGGACCCCAGCGAACACGCGCTCCCCTACCGGGTCGCCGAACCGCTGGCCGACGCCCACATCCACCTCTACGACGTTATCACCTCGGCCACGTCGGTGTCGGTGTTCATCCCGTGGGAGGACCGCGAACAGGCGCTCAAACTCGTCCAGAGTACCTTCTGAGGCCACCTTTTTCAGCGTCGGGTGTGCTCGCTCCGTTCCCACACCGCTCCTCGAAAACCGTGGGCGAAAACGGCAGGCCCTCGCTGCTCACGGCTCCACCGTTCGCTCCGCGGTCGCAAGCGACCGCTCACCGGTGAAAAAGCCGCGTCCGCTCGCTACCGCTTACCGTCCCTGCGTCAACCGGAACCCGATTTCCCGGGGGAGGCCGGCGTCCTCGACGGCGTGGATGACCTCGGTGGTGTCGTACTCCACCCGGCGCTCCTCGACGGCCATCGCGTCGAGGTCCAGAATCGCGTAGGCGGCCCGGTGGTCGCCGTCGCGCGGTTGGCCGACGCTCCCGGGGTTCAGCACGACGCCCTCGTCGTACACCTCGTGGTGTTGGTGGTGGGTGTGGCCCATCACGAGGACGTCCTCCTCGCCCAGCAGGTCCGGTCCGAACTCGGCGGGGTAGGTGTAGTGGTCCGGGTCGTCGGGGTGGCCGTGGACGAGTTTCACCCGGCCGTCGCACTCGTGTCGCTCGTCCGGGAGGGCGGCGAGCCAATCGAGTTGCGCCTCGTCGAGTTGCTCGCGGGCGTGTTCGACGCCGGCCTGAGCCATCCCGTTGAACGCGAACGGGGTGTCGCCGGCGACGGCCCGGTCGTGGTTGCCCATCACCGTCGGGACCTCCGCGTCGGGCCAGTCTCCGCCGTCCAGCACACCGCGCATCGCGTCGACGCAGTCGGCGTGCCACGGGTTGTAGCCGACGACGTCGCCGGCACAGACCAGTCGGTCGACGGGCGGCATGTCCGCGAGCACCGCCGCCAGCGCCACCCGGTTTCCGTGGATGTCTGAGAGAACGCCAACGTTCATTGCGTGACTCTAACAGGTGAGGGGTCTTGAGTGTCGGTACTGCGTCAGGAACTGCGCCCCCGACTGTGGCTCACTCCCCGTTGTACACCGAGACGTCGAAGTCGCCGGTCCTGCCGCTGACGCCGGCCGCACACACCGCGTGTTCGAACTCGTGGTCGTACACCTCGCGGGCGGCCGCGTCTGCGGCCGTCGCCGAGAGGTCGAACGCCGTCGGGCTATCCTCCTCGTAGGTGGCCACCAGCGTCGGTTCGGTGACCTCCTCGACGAGGAGGGCGTCGCGGCGGACGGTGCCGACGACTGCGCTCGGTCCGTCGGCGCTCGTCGTCGGGTCGTCGCCGTCGAGGCCGACGATGCCCGCGATACGGGGGGTGTCGTAGTCGTCCTTCTCGAAGTCCAGCGCGAGAAGCGGCTCGGCCAGCGCGTCTCGTGCGGGGTAGCCCAGTTCGAGTTTCTCGGCGATGGGGTCGACGTGAGAGCCGTTACCGACGACGGCCCCGCGCTCGGTCAGTCGGACGCCGTTGTAGGAGATGTAGGGGTTGTCCGTCTCGGGGGCGTCCGGGGTCGGTTCGACGGTGACGGTCCCGTCTCGCTGTACTGCCTGCCGGTTCGGGAACGACCGCGAGGAGACCCGGTACGCGCCTACCTCGGGGCCGACGACGACGAAGCGTCCGACGTACATACCCGACATGGGCGGCCAGCCGACAAAAGCCGTGTCGATGTTTGTCCGCCGCGGTTGCCGCTGTCACCTCCGTTGAAGTATCGGCTGGCCGAACAGCCGCCGTGACCGACCTCACGGTCCGCCGGTTCGACCCGGCCGACGCCGAGGCCGTCTGGGGCCTCCACGAGCGCACCCGCCGTGACCCCGGCGGCTACGACGAGGCGTTCGCTCACCGGGGGACGGACCTGCGGAACGTCGCCGATGCGTACCTCGCTCCGGGCGGGGAGTTCCTCGTCGGCCGCCGCGACGGCGTCCTCGTCGCGATGGGCGGGTTCCAGCCCCACGAGACGGTCGCCGAGGCGGTCGTCCTCCGACGGATGCGGGTCGCCCCGACCCACCACCGCTCGGGGTACGGCACGCGCGTCCTCCACGAACTGGAGGCCCGCGCCCGAAAGCGCGGGTTCCAGCGGGTCGAACTCGACACGTCGCTCGTCCGGTCGGCGGCCGTCGCCTTCTACGAACACCACGGCTACGAGTGCGTGGGTCGGGAGGACGTCGACGCGGGGGACAGGACGCTGCTGTTCTACGAGAAGTCGCTGTGACCCCTGCTGTCGTTTCGCAACCCCGCTCAATCGCGCAACGCTTACAAGGGACCGATGGCTACAGAGGAGTGCAACAGTCCATTGGGGTAGTGGCCAATCCTGAAGCCTTCTGGGGGCTTCGACCCTGGTTCGAATCCAGGATGGACTACTCTCCTCCGTTCCCGACCGCCGAGCGGTGGCGCCGTCACCACCCGGCTACTTGTCGCTGCACACACGAGGTGTGGTATGGCGCCCGAACACGTCCTCGTTCCCCTCGATGGCTCGCCGCTGGCCGACGAGGCGCTGGTCCACGCCCTAGAGACGTTCGACTGTCGGCTGACGGTGCTGAACGTCGTCGCGCCGCTGGACAGCGCCATGAGCGAGGGCGGCATTCTCGAACCGGGTGAGGAGCGACGCGAGGAGGCGCTGACGCGGGCCGAGAGCCTCGTCGAACGGGCCGAACGCCGCGCCGCCGAACAGGACCGCACCGTCGAGACGGCGGTGGAGACGGGCGACCCCGCGGAGACGATTCTCGACTACGCCGAGGCGCACGAGGTAGACCAGATAGTGATGGGGGGCCACGGCGGGACTCGCAACGAACTCGCGCGGCGACTGCTGGGGACGGTGGCGACGGCAGTCGTGAGCGAGGCTCCGGTGACGGTGACCGTCGTCCGCTAGCCCAACACCGTCGCGAATGCCCGGTAGAGGGCGAACCCGACGGCGACGGAACTCACCAGCGTCAGCGCCCAGAAGCCGAGCGTCACCCCGATTTTGCGCCGCGAGACGCCCGCCGACCCGCCGGCGAGGCCGCCGCCGATGACGCCGGAGATGATGATGTTGTTGAACGAGATGGGGATGCCCAGCGCGATGGCCGTCTGGGCGATGATGAAGCCCGGGACGAGCGCCGCGATGGAGCGCCTGACCCCCAGTTGGGCGTACTCGCGGGCGGTGGCCTGCAACAGTCTGGGCGCGCCCATCCACGCGCCGCCGAGGATGCCGACGGCGCCGATGCCGAGCAACAGGAGACCGGGCAGGCCCAGTTCCACGCGGTAGAGGTTCTCCAGCGGGCCGGTCGCCAGTCCGACCTGACTCCCGCCGCTGGAGAAGGCGACGACGCTCCCGAGGGCGACGAGGAACGTCTTGATGCCCTTGTCGACGGACTGCTGGGTGCGCCGCCGGATGAACAGGAAACTCGCGGCGGCCGCGAGACCCGTCACGAGGACGACGACGCCCGACAGGGGGACGAGCATGGCGGCGAACCCGGCGATGGAGTTCTGGGTGGCGCCGGCCGGGGCGGGGATGACGCTCAACTCCACGTTGGCGACGATGCCGCCGACGACGGCCGCGAGCAGGGGGACGCCGACCGTCTCTGGGATGTCGTCGCGGCGGAGGATGGTGGCGGTGAGGTAGGCCAGCCCCCCGGAGACCGGCGGGACGAGCGCCCAGAACGTCGCGATGCGCCGGTACGTGTCGAAGACCGGCGCGCCGCCCAGCGAGAGGCCGACGCCTACCATCGCGCCCGTCGTCGCGAACGCGGCGGGGACGGGGTAGCCGCTGTAGACGCCGAAGGCCATGAACAGCGTCGCGGTCAGCAGACCGGCCGTCGCCGCCAGCGACGTGATTTGCACGCCGTCGATGAGGCCGGCCCCGACCGTCTCGGAGATGCTCCCCCCCTGCGTGAGCGCCCCGAGCGCGGCGAGGATGCCGATGAGGAAGGCCGCTCGCATCGTCGAGATGGCGTTCGCGCCGATAGCGGGCGCGAACGGCGGCGAGTTGCTGTTGGCCCCGAGCGCCCACGCGGTCACCAGTCCCGTCACCGTCGCGAGGGCGACCAGCGCCCAGAAGACGAGTCCCGCCACCGACGACTCAGCCCTCCCGGTGCAGTCGCGTCGTACTCATTGCCGGGGATTCACGCGCCCGACCGATAAACGTTCCCGCGACGGCGGGTCACGGTAGCGAGGGCGGACGGCGGGACGGTCAGTAGCCGAGCGACTCGCGGACGAGGACCAGCGTGGTGCGCCCCTCCTCGGCCTCCCGTCGGTAGACGAACTGTTTCGCGATGGCGCTCCCGGTTCCGTAGGCGTCCCGGGCGCGCGCGTCCTCCAAGGGGTAGGCGACGTCTTCGAGGCGGTCCAGCGCGGCGTCTAAGTCGTCGACGATTTTGTTCGTCCCGGCGACCAGCAGGAGGTTCTCGGCGGCGAAGGGGTACGCGCCGATTCGGCTCCCGGAGGCGTCGGCGGCGACGAGTTCGCCGGTCCGAGCGATGGCGTTGACGCTCCCGAGGAAGTAGTCGCTGGCCTGTGCCTCCCGACGGGCGCGTTGTCGCTTCTCGTCGTCGTCGATGCCGTACACCTCGCTGTGGACGTTCTCCCACTCGTGGTCGCCCTCGGTGAGGTACTCAACGAAGCCGATTTCTTCGAGCGTCGTGGAGTGGCCGTCCATCACGGACGCGCCGGCGGGGATGCGCGCCTGTATCTCGTCGAGTGCGGCCGTGCCGTCCTCGACCACGACGACGTCGAACCCGTTGGCTTCGAGGTTCTCGACGGTGGCGTCGAGTTCGTCGTCGCTCGGTCTGTCGTCGAGTGATTCGTCGTAGGACACCGCGTCGGCGTAGCCGTCTTTGTTCTGGGACACACCGAGACGGTCGCGTCTCGCGGTGAAAAGCGCTCGCGGACGCCACTGTCACCCGGTGACGGCGATGTTACTGTGGTGGTCGGTCCCACTCACAGACGCTCGGGCGGCCGAACACTCATGTGCCACGCCGTCCCACTCCGAGGTATCGAATGTCGCGCCGCTACGACCACGCACGGGTCAAGGAGTACTGGCAGCACGTCTGGGAGCGGGAGGGGGTCTACGACTGCCCCGACGACACCGACGACCCGACCTACGTGCTGGGGATGTTCCCCTACACCTCCGGCTCGTTGCACATGGGCCACATCCGGAACTACGCCATCACCGACGCCTACGCCCGCTACCGTCGGATGGCGGGCGACGACGTCCTCCACCCGATGGGGTGGGACGCCTTCGGGCTCCCGGCCGAGAACGCGGCCTACGAGCGCGACACGGACCCCGAGTCGTGGACGCGGGCCTGCATCGAGCGGATGCGCGGCGACTTGGAGGAGATGGGCTTTGGCTACGACTGGTCTCGGGAGATAACGACCTGCGACCCCGAGTACTACCGGTGGAACCAGTGGCTGTTCACCCGCCTGCACGAGGCCGGCCTCGTCTCCTACGACTCGGCGACGGTCAACTGGTGTCCCGACTGCGAGACCGTTCTCGCGGACGCGCAGGTCGAGACCGAGGCGACTGGCGGCCACGACCACGGTCACGGCGGGGTCTGCTGGCGCTGTGGCACCGCCGTCGAACAGCGCGACTTGGACCAGTGGTTCCTCACCATCACCGACTACGCCGACGAACTGTACGACGGCCTCGACGACTTAGACGGGTGGCCCGAGGGGGTCCGTGACAGCCAACGCAACTGGATAGGCCGACAGGAGGGCGCTCGCGTCACCTTCGCGGTCGACGGTCACGACGTCGACGCCTTTACCACTCGCCTCGACACCGTCTACGGCGCGACGTACCTCGCGCTGGCACCGGGTCACGAGGTGGTCCGCGAACTGGCCGAGGACGACGAGCGTATCGCGGAGTACGTCGAGTCGGTCGCCAGCACGGACGACGCCGGCCTCAGCGGCGTCGAGACGGACCGCACCGCGACCCACCCCTACACCGGCGAGGAGATACCGGTCTACGTCGCCGCCTACGTCTTGGACGACGTGGGCACCGGCGCGGTCATGGGCGTGCCCGCCCACAACGAACGGGACCACGCCTTCGCGGATGAGCACGACCTGCCGGTCGAGCAGGTGGTCGAACCCGTCGACGGCACCGGGACGAACCTGCCGGACGACCCCTACACCGACGACGGGATGCTCACCGACAGCGGCGAGTACGACGGCCTCGCGAGCACGGCCGCCAGGGACCGCCTGCTGGAGCACGACGCCGCCGCGGAAGCGACGACCTACCGCCTGCGGGACTGGCTCATCTCCCGTCAGCGGTACTGGGGCACGCCTATCCCGATGGTCCACTGCGAGGACTGCGGACGGGTGCCGGTCCCCGACGAGGACCTGCCCGTCGAACTGCCGGAGTACGTCCAGACGACGGGCAATCCGCTCGACGCCGCCGAGGAGTGGAAACGGACGGAGTGCCCGGACTGCGGGGCCGAGGCGACCCGCGAGACGGACACGATGGACACGTTCGTCGACTCCTCGTGGTACTTCCTGCGCTATCTCTCGCCGCACTTCGAGGACGCCCCGTTCGACCAGCAGACCGCAGACGAGTGGCTCCCGGTCGACGTCTACGTCGGCGGCGAGGAACACGCCGTCCTCCACCTGCTGTACATCCGCTTTTTCACGCGGGCGCTCGCCGACCTCGGCCTGTTGAACCGCCGGGAACCCGTCGACCGCCTCATCAATCAGGGGACGGTGCTCCACAGCGGCGAGAAGATGTCCAAGTCGAAGGGCAACGCCGTCGCGCCCCACGAGTACGGCGCGGAGACCACCCGCCTGTTCGTCCTCTCGGCGGCCCATCCCGCACAGGACTTCGAGTGGACGGTCAAGGACGTCTCCGCGGCCTACGACTTCCAGCAGACTCTCTACGAGATGGTCGACGCCTACACCGCCGGACAGGAGACGCGTACGGAGAGCGCCCCCCACGACGCCTACCTCGAACGCGAGATAGACCGGACCATCGCCGCCGTCACCGAGGAGTACGACCGCTTCCGGTTCCACCGCGTCGTCGGCGAACTCCAGCGGTTCGCCCGCTTACTCCGCCGGTACGCGGGCTACGACACCCCCTACCGGTTCGCCTACAGTCGCGGCCTGCGGGTCCTGACGAAACTGGTCGCGCCCATCGCCCCGTATCTCGCCGAGGAACTGTGGCACCTCTTGGACGAGGAGGGCCTCGTCGTCGAGTCGCCGTGGCCCGAGTCCCTGCGGGACGTCGCCGAGTTCCGCATCGAGCGCCAACTCGTCCGGACGACGCTCGACGACGTACGCGACATCACCGACGTCGTCGACATCGCGGACCCCAACGAAATCGAGGTGGTGGTCGCCGAGGACTGGAAGTATCGGGCGTACAGCATCGCACAGGACGCCGACCCCGGCGACGCCATCGTCGGCGAAATCATGGGCGAGGAGTCCATCAAACAGCACGGCGACGCCGCCGCCGATTACGCCGCCGAACTCGCCGACCGCGGGGCGGGGCTGGAACCCGTCGTCGACGGGGACCGGGAACTCGACGTGCTCTCGCAGGCCGCGTGGCTGTTCGAGGACGAGTTCGCCGCCGACGTGACGGTGCGGCGGGCCGACGGCGACGACGACTTGGCCCGGAAAGCCCGGCCCAACAAGCCGGCCATCCACATCTCCTGAGGCGGACCGAGCGCGGACACCCGAATTCTGGCCGGCGGTCGCGCCGACAGCGGCAGCCACGGTAACGTCGTCTTAGTGACAGTCACGGGACCTTGACAAATGGTACCGCATGACAAACTCTGGCGGCGATGTTTCTGCCGGTACATAACTACGCTCGGCGGTGACGCGGTTCTACTCGGGCGACTTCGCCCCGGAGAACGCCATGACACGAGACGACGACCCACCGACACGCACCGACACCGACCCTTCGGCCGCCGAGACACGCGACGGAGACACTGACGCGGGCCGCGTCGCTTCTCTCCCGTTCCTGCGGCGCGACTTCCTCTCCGACTCCGCGAAACTGGGGGCCGGCGCGCTCGCGCTCTCGTCTACCGGGGGCGTCGCCGCCGCGCAAGCTGACAGCCAGACAGAGGACGGACAGACCGACGACGGGCAGGTCGACCAGCCAGAAGGGCTGAGCGTCGAGGTGCTCGCCCCGCACGCGACGTTCACCGACGACGTGGGGATGGCGCTCGGCGTCACCTTCGCGCAGGGCGGCGACGAAGCGGCGTTCGTTCGGGACCCGTCGACTGTTCTTATCGCCCGGGTGACGTTAGAACCCGGCGGGACGACCGGTTGGCACACCCACCCGGGACCGGTCGTCGTCAACGTCGCCGAGGGCGCACTCGACGTGGTCTTCGCACACACCTGTACCACCCACTCCTACGCGGCCGGCGAGGCGTTCGTCGACCCCGGCGGCCACGCCGAAGTCGCGATGAACCCGAGCGACACGGCTCAGGCGATGGCCTACGTGCTGTTCCTCGGCGTCCCCGACGGCGAGTCGCCGACGACGCACGTCGAGCCACAGGACTGCTGAGTACCGCCCTGCACGCGGGTCCCCACGTTTTTCCGCCTCGCCGGCGTACCGCGGCCCATGGAGCAACGCACGCTCTCGGTGAGTGGCATGTCCTGCACTGGTTGCGAGGAGTCGGTCGAGGGGGCCGCTCTCGGCGTCTCGGGCGTCGAGGCGGCGACGGCGGACCACGAGGCCGGCGCCGTCGTCGTCGAGACCAGCGGTGCCGTCGACCACGACGCGCTGTCGACGGCCGTCTCGGAAGCGGGCTACTCGGTCGTCGACTGAGGCGTTCGCTCGGCCCGTCCCGCGGCCCCACATTTTTCCTCCTCGCTGGCGTATCGCCGTCCATGCGACAGCGCACGCTCGCCGTGACCGGCATGGAGAGCGCCGAGTGCGAGAAATCAGTCGAGGGGGCTCTCACGGGCGTCACCGGCGTCAAGTCGGCCCTCGCCGACGAGGAGACCGGCGAGGTCACCGTCGAAGCGGAGGACGACGTCGCCGACCAGTCGCTGTTCGACGCGATTACCGACGCGGGCTACGACCTCGTCCGCTGAGGCTCAGCCGGCGTCCCCGTGAGCGCGCTCGACCGCCGCCAGCAGGGCCCCGCGGTCGTCCCCGTAGTGGAGGTGCGAGCGACAGCCACAGTCCGAACAGCCGAACGCCTCGACGGCCTCGAACTCCTCACTCTCGCCCAGTCGACGGGCCACGGCGCACTCGACGGCCGCGTGGGTCGTGACGGCGGCGTCGAACCGCGTGGCGTCGTCGCCCAAGAGATAGTCGACGTGCCAGTGGCGGGCGTCGTTGTCGCCGCCGGCGACGGCGCGGTGGCGGTCGACCCGGGAGAACCCGCCCGCGCCCAGTGCGCTCCCGGTGTAGGCGTACCATCCCGCCGGGAGCGACAGGTCGCCGAGCGCGCCGACGGTGACGGTCCCGTCGCGGTCGCGTTCGAGGACGAGGGTGTACGTCCCGCCGTCCATCCCGCTCAGGCGCTCATCTCGGCGTCGGCGGCGAGGTCGCCGAACCCGCCGAGGCGGAACTCACGGGAGTCGGTGCAGTCGTCCTCTCGGGCGGCGAGTTCGCCGACCAGCCAGTTGAACCGGCGCTCGAAGCCGTCGTACGGGGCGTCCTCGAACGTCTCCAGCACCGCGTCGGCCGTGAGGCCCTCGTCGTACTGCTCGGCGAACGCGGCGACGTTCTCGGCGGCGGTCTGTGCGGTGTCGGCGTCGGTCTCCTCGCCGAAGGCGTCGTCGAGCGAGTCGCTGAGGTCGGACATGTGCGGGCCCACGCCGTGGGGCCACGTATGCGTTCTGGACTCCGACGACCGGGCCACCCTCCCCTTTCTTGTGGATTGGCCGACAACATACTGTATGCGCCGTCCCGCCGAGAGTCCGACGCTGGTGACGCTGCTGGCCATCGGCGGTGTGTTCGTCCTCCAGCAGGTCGTCGGCGTCGTCGCCCGCCAGCGCCACCTCTTCGCGCTGTCGAACCCGCTGTTCGACCAGCCCTGGACGCTGGTCACGAGCGTCTACGCCCACGCGGGCCCCTCTCATCTGCTGGCCAACGCCGCGGCGCTCGCACTCGCCGGCCTCCTCTTGGAACGGACGACGACGAGCGCGCGGTTTCACGGGTTCTTCGTCACCGTCGGTGCCCTCTCCGGGGTCGCACAGGTGTCGTTCGTCGGCCTCGTCGGCCCGCTGATTCCCGGCGTCCCGGCGAGCGTCAGCGTCCTCGGGGCCAGCGGCGCCATCTTCGGCCTGTTCGGGTACCTGCTGGCGGCCAACCGCTTCACCGAGACGGTGGTCGGCGGGTTCCAACTCCCGGCCCGCGCACAACTGGCGCTGGGGGGCGTCCTCGCGGCGGTGATTACGCTCCTGACGGCCAACCCTGGCGTCGCGCTGGTGGCGCACTTCACCGGCCTGTTGCTCGGGTTCCTCGCCGGCCGAGCGCACCTGTTGCGTCCCGGCGACGCGACGCCGGAGGCCGACCCGTCCCGGTTCTGAGTCAGCGGACGAAGACCTGTTCGTCGAGGCTTCCGGTCACCTCGTCGGCCAGCGTCCGGAGGTTGACGGTGTCCTCGCGGTTGTACGAGACGAGTTTCTCCAACGCGCCGTCCCGGCCGCTCTCGTGTTCCCGCCAGAGGCGGACCGCGTCGCGTCCGGAGATGTCCGGCCGGTCGCGCTCGATACCCACGTCCTGCTCTATCTGTTTCAGCCCGCCCGAGAGGCCGATTTTCTTGCAGGTGTACATCAAGTCGAGGTGCGGGCGCTGGAGGTCGACGTCGAAGTTCGCTTCGAGGAAGGGGACGTCGAAGCGCTTGCCGTTGAACGTCACCAACAGGTCGGCGTCGGCGAAGGCCGCCCGGAGGTTCCCGGCGGTCAGGTCGTCGCCGGCCACCAGCGTCTCCGTCTCGCCGTCCTGGTGGAGGCTGACCGTGGTCACCTGATTGCGGCGTTCGTCCAGCCCGGTCGTCTCGATGTCGAAGAAACACGCCCGGTCGCGGAACGTCTCGTAGAGTCGCCACTGTTCGCTGTTCGGGAACTGCCGGTCGAAGAAGCCGACGTCGGCCGCGTCCAGACGCTCGCGGCCGTCCTCGATGAACCGCTGGATGCGGTCGCCGCGTTTCCCGCCGACGACGCCGGGTTCGAACTCGTCCCAGTGAGTGACCCCCTGCTCCCAGATGGACCGCTCTGTCTGCTCGCCGACGCCGTCGACCCCGATGAAACTGTTCTCGACGCGCACGCTGTCGGATAGCGGGGGCGGTGTATGTAAGTTCGTCGGGTAGCGAGGGACCGACGACCGTCGGTCCCTCGGACAGCGAGCGGCGACGCCGCGAGCAGTAGCGAGAGCCCGAGCGAAGCGAGGGCTCTCGAAGCGGAGCGGTGACTGAAGGGAACCGCGGAGCAGGTAGCGAGGCCCCGACCTCTGGGCGGGGCCTCGAAACGGAACGGCGAACGGAGTGAGCCGTGGAGCAGTAGCGAGCGCTGCGAACGAAGTGAGTGACCCGCGGAGCAGTGGCGCGGG
The DNA here is from genome assembly GCF_056934455.1 of Haloarcula sp. H-hyl6. Lineage (NCBI taxonomy): Archaea > Methanobacteriati > Methanobacteriota > Halobacteria > Halobacteriales > Haloarculaceae > Haloarcula > Haloarcula sp. H-hyl6. The sequence continues at coordinate 1,612,930 of NZ_JBRIIK010000001.1, read as the reverse complement.
ACCGACCGACGGGGAGCGCCCCCGAAACGCCGAAGCCACCGGAGCGCCCACCCCGAGGTATGACCGACTACCTCGTCGGCGCGGCGTCGGTGCACGTCACCGCCGCCGCCGCCGACTACCTGCAGGGACGCCTCGACCCCAGTGCGGACAGCGTCGTCGTGGTCGGCGTCCGGGAACCCGACGCGCCGTCGCGCGACGCCGGCGACGCCGCCAACGTCGCCCGGTCGCGGCTGGCGGCCGCGATGCCGGAGACGGAGACGCGGGAGGGCGACCCGACGACGGAACTGCTGGCGGCCGTCGAGGAGCACGACCCGGACGTGGTCGTCCTCGGCCCGAACCGAGGCACCGAGGGGGCCGACGGCGTCGGGTCGACGGCCCGCGCGCTCCTCGAACGCGCGGCCCGACCGGTGGTGGTCGTCCCGCTTCCGGACCTCTAGGGGCCGACGCGGTCGAACAGGCTCTCGTCGGGGAACGACAGGTCCAGCGTCACGTCTACCACGTCCTCGATGGCGGCGGCGACGGCCGGGGCGAGCGTCGACTCCGGGTCGAGCGCCACGGGGACCTCCGCGTCAGGGTCTGCCGTGGGTAGTCCGTGGTCGGCGTCGTCGACGGGCACCGCTCCGTCCGCGTCCGGGCGCGTCGCGAGAACGGCGTCGGCGGGCGCGTCGAGGTCGCGACAACGGCCGCGCTGTCGCGGGAGGAGGTCACGGCCCCGTCGGGTCGCCGGGACGACGAGGGCGCGCCGCCCTGCGGTCGTCAGTGCCGCGACGGACTGGTTGGCCGCGACCGGCGGCACGTCCAGTAGGACGTGGTCGAAGCGAGTGGCGGCGTCCGCGACGGCCGTCTCGAACGCTCGGGCGCTTTCGGGGGTCTTCGCGCGGGCGACTCGCTCGAACGGCGCGTGGGCGGGACACAGCGCGACCCGTCCGGGCACGTCGAACCCTGCGTCGTACAGCGCCTCGTCCAGCGTCGCCTCGCCGGTGAGGACGGCGGTCACGTCCGCCGCGATACGCCCCTCGACGTGCGTCGCCAGTCCCTGCGTGGCGAAGGCGGCGTCGAGGACGGCCACCGACCGGCCCGCACGGGCCAGCGTCGCCGCCATCTCTACTGCGGTTCTCGTCGTCCCGGCACCCCCAGTCGCCCCTGTGAGGGCGAGCGTCGAACTCCCCATGACACCCCGTGTATCTCGGTCCGGTACAAAAAGTTCCGCGTTTCGACGGGAAGAAATCAAGCACGGCTGACGAGAAAAGTTATACTCCGGGTAGCCCTACACTACTTCCCAGTGGAGTACCAAGATGACGCAAGACGGCGGCGCTGACTCGTGGCGCAGACGGCAGTTCCTCCGCACCGCGTGTCTGACGGGGGTGACGGGCGCACTCGCGGGCTGTCAGGACGCCACGAATCAAGAGTTCGAGGCTGACCCCGTCGTGTTGCCGTCGGCCGCTCAGTCCGACCTCGGGTTCTCTTCGGTGGTCGAACAGGCTCGGCGACGGGAGGTAGAACGGTCCGTCGATGGACAGGCGGTCACGGCGACCGTCGAGAGTTTCGTTTCGGTGTATGCCCGGACGGCGGCGGAAACGGTGCGGGAGGAAGCGTACGCGGGCCCCCCGCTGCTCTTGCGGTTCGCCGGCGGGTCCGACCCGTTTTCGGGGTCGGCAGACCGCCTGCTCGCCGCGCCCGCGACGGCCGCCCACACCGTCGGCGGCCACCTGTCGCTCCTGCAGAGCGACGGGGTCCTCGACCCGAACGGCGTCGTCTTGTTCGTGCCGGCCGCGGCGCTGTCGGACCGCGGCGTCGACGCCGGGCAGGTACTCGCCGTCGCCCACCGGTCGGCGTTCTCCGACGCACCGCTCGTCCCGGCCGAGAACGGCGTGACGTTTCCGGGCCGCATCTTCTTCCCTGACTCGGTGTTCAGCGTCGGTGCCGAGTGGTTCCCCGACGAGGACTGGGTACTGCCTGGCGACGACGCGAGTTCGCAGGTGGCGTTCTTCCCGGGACGGGGCGGCGACGGCGCTGTCACCGACCGGACCGGCACGCCGTTCGATGCCGGGACGCCCCTCGACGCCGACTACGTCGCAGCGCCGGCGGACGCGTTCTTCGACATCGGCGCCTCGGTGACCGACCCCGAACTGCTGGCCGACTCTCTCGGCCTCGACGCCGACCTCTCGGTGGCCGACGCCGGACGCGTGGCCGACGACACGGGGGTCGTCGTCTTCTCCGACCGCGAACGCGGGGCCCCGTTCGCGTACGTTCCCGGCGAGACGCTGTTCCCGAACTCGGTGCGCCTCCCCGACTCAGTGTTCTCGGGGGCCCACCCGGTACTCGCGGCCTCTCTCGGCGACCTGTTCCCGGACTCGGCGTTCTTCTCGGAGTCGCTTTTCCTCTCGGACTCGCTGCTGAACCCCGAGTCCCTCGCGCTGTTCTTCCCCGTCGACCCGGTGTCGGAGGTGCCGGCCCCGTTCTCCATCGTCGACGCCGGGATGGGACTCTCGCCGAGTGGCACGTTGCTGTTCTTCCCGGCCGGCCCGGCCGCCGACGGGCCGGACCCCGCGGGGTTCCCGGACACGTTCTTCTACCCGGACGCCTCGCCCTCCTCCGCCACCGTGCCCATCCCGGAGGCGTTCTTCTATCCGGATTCGGCGCTCTTTCCCGACTCGGTGTTCGTCACGATGGAGGCAAACGCCCACCCGGTGTCGGGCGGGGCCCTGCCGTCTACGTTCCCGAACGCCATCTTCTTCTCGACGGACCCGTTCGCGCCGACGGAGGTGCTCCACTTCCCCGGGGACTTCGGGCTCACGGCCGCGGCAGTCGAGGCGGCCGGGACGCAGGTCACCTACGACCGGGCGATACCCTCCGAGAGCGTCGACACGACCGAACTGGCGGCCGCGCCGCTCAGCCTCGGCGTCCTCAGTACCCCGCTCGCGACCGTCTCCGGCCAGTCGGTCAACCCCCTCGCCCGGGCCGACCTCTCGGAGTTTCTGACGCACGCACGGGCCGAGGCGTTCCTCTCGTCGTCGGGCGTCGGCGACGGCGGCGTCGAGTGGGCGCGCGGCCCGACGCGACTCGACACCGAGGAGACGACGCTGCTCGGCGAATCGGTTTCGTTGGAGACGTACGCGGGGATTATCGACGGCTCGGACCCGAGCGCAGTCTATCTCCACCTCGCACGGGTCGAGGACGGGAACGGCGTCGTCGTCAGCACGGGCGTCCACGGGTCCTCCGTCTCCGACGCCGACCGACCGTTCGTCGGCCCGGACGGCTACGTCTCACAGACTCGCCTCGACGGGTATCGGGCGGACGTCGTCGCCGCCGACGAGGCGCTGACCCGCCGCTGACTCAGACCGCGTCGCCGATTTCCGACGCGATGTCGTCCAGTTCGTCGTCCGACAGCTCCGGCCGGTCGCCGAAGATGGCGTGAATCGGCCGCCCGCCGTCGTCGGAAAAGCGCGGGACGATGTGCCCGTGGACGTGGGGCACTTCCTGTCCGGCCTCCTCGCCGTTGTTGAACGCCACCGTGCTGGCCGGGGCGTCGACGGCCGCCTCGACGGCCGGCGTGAGTTCGTGCAGGGCCGCGAACACGTCGCTCGCCGCGTCGGCCGGTAGGTCGGCCATCGTCTCGTGGTGGGCCTTCGGAATGACGAGCGTGTGCCCCGGTGCCAGCGGATTGGCGTCCAAGAACGCCAGCACGGTGTCGTCCTCGTAGACGGTTCTGCTCGGGATGTCGCCGTCGACTATCTGACAGAAGATGCAGTCGTCCATGTCCGTGTGGTCGTCCGGTTTTCACATCAAGGTTGGCCCGGTCACAGCGACCGTTCGCTCGGCCGACGTCAGTTCGGCCGCGGCACCGTCTCCGCGACGGCGGCGACGTACCCCTCGCGGTCGTAGCCCAGTCTGGAGAGCCACACCTCCTGATAGCTCGGGTGCAAGAGCGGGACGACCGGTCGCCCGAGGGCGTCGCTCTCGAACGGCGAGAGGACGCTGTCGAGGAAGCCGGAAAGCGACTCCTCGTCCAGCGCCAACACCGTCTCGGTGGCGTGTCTCCCGGTGGTGAGGACCGCTCTCGGGTCGACGGTCTCGACCTCCTCGACCAGATAGGGCCGGCAGTTGTCGAGTTCCTCGCCCGTCGGGTCACGGTTCCCCGGCGGGTGGCACTTCACCGCGTTCGTGTAGTAACAGTCGTCGTGACCGAACCCGGCGTCGGCCAGTAGCCTCCGGACCTTCCGCCCCGACGCGCGGGAGGTGTAGGCCATCCCGGTCAGGTTCCCGCCCCGCCACGTCTCGGCCTCAGGGTCGCCCGCGGCCGGCGCTTCGCCGACCACGACCACCTCGGCGTCCAGCGGCCCGTTCCCCCACGAGATGCACTCGCGCGCGTCGGCGAGGGCGGGACAGCGCCGGCAGTCGGCGGCGAGTCGATTTCGCTCGTCGACGTCGGGGTACTCCGGCACACGCGAGCGGTGGGGCGGCGGGTCCAAAGCCCTGCTGGTCACGCCGGGAACGTCCCCCGAGACAGGTAGCTAACCGATTGCCCTTTAATGCCGGCGGCGAATGTGACCGATATGGAACGGTTCGCCGCGGTCGACGACCAGTACGACCCCGAGAGCGTCGAGGAGGGGGTCTTCGAGTACTGGGACGACGTCGACGCCTACGAGCAGACGGTCGAGCACCGCGCCGACGGGGAGGACTTTTTCTTCGTCGACGGGCCGCCCTACACCTCCGGGGCCGCCCACATGGGGACGACGTGGAACAAGACGCTGAAGGACCTCTACATCCGGTATCTGCGGATGCGGGGCTACGACGTCACCGACCGGCCGGGCTACGACATGCACGGCCTCCCCATCGAGACGAAAGTCGAGGAGCGACTGGACTTCGAGAACAAGAAGGACATCGAGCAGTTCGGCGAGGAGAACTTCATCGAGGAGTGCAAGCAGTTCGCCAACGAACAACTGGAGGGTCTCCAGAGCGACTTTCAGGACTTCGGCGTCTGGATGGACTGGGACGACCCCTACAAGACGCTGAACCCCGAGTACATGGAGGCCGCGTGGTGGGGATTCCAGCGCGCCCACGAGCGCGGACTGGTCGAACAGGGCCAGCGCTCCATCAACCAGTGCCCCCGCTGTGAGACCGCCATCGCCAACAACGAGGTCGAACGCGAGGAGGTCGGCAAACCGTCTATCTACGTGAAGTTCCCGCTGGCCGACCGCGAGGGGTCGCTCGTCATCTGGACGACGACGCCGTGGACCATCCCCGCCAACACGTTCGTCGCCGTCGACGGCGAGGTCACCTATCAGGGCGTCCGCGCCGAGAAAGACGGCGAGAGCGAGGTCCTCTACGTCGCCGAACCCCGCGTCGAGGACGTCCTCTCGAAGGGCCGGTACGAGGACTACGAGGTCGTCGAGGAGGTCACCGGCGAGGAGATGGTCGGCTGGGAGTACGACCACCCGCTGGCCGAGGAGGTGCCCGACCACGCGAGCGGCGAGGGGTCGGGACAGGTCTACACCGCGGAGTACGTCGACGCCGAGGACCAGACCGGTCTGGTCCACTCCGCGCCCGGACACGGTGAGGAGGACTTCGAGCGCGGCCGCGAACTCGGCCTCGAAATCTTCTGTCCCGTCGGCGGCGACGGCGTCTACACCGAACAGGGCGGCGAGTACGCCGGCACGTTCGTCCGCGACGCCAACGACGACGTCGTCGCAGACCTCGACGCGAAGGGACTGCTGCTTGCCAGCGAGTCGGGCTACACCGTCAACGAGGGGCACTGCTGGCGCTGTGACACCGGCATCGTCCGCATCGTCACCGACCAGTGGTTCATCACGGTCACCGACATCAAAGAGGAACTGCTCGACAACATCGAGGACAGCGAGTGGCACCCCCAGTGGGCGCGTGACAACCGTTTCCGGGACTTCGTCGAGGACGCCCCCGACTGGAACGTCTCCCGGCAGCGGTACTGGGGCATCCCCATCCCTATCTGGCTCCCCGACGACTGGAGCGGCGACATGGACGACGCCATCGTCGTCGGCGACCGCGAGGAACTCGCAGAGCGGGTCGACCAAGACATCGACCCCGATACGGTCGACCTGCACAAGGGCACCGTCGACGACCTCACCATCACGGAGGACGGAACCACGTACACCCGCGTCGGCGACGTCTTCGACGTGTGGCTGGACTCCTCCGTGGCGACGTGGGGCACCCTCGACTACCCCGAGAACGAGGAGGACTTCGAGCGCCTCTGGCCCGCCGACCTCATCATGGAGGCCCACGACCAGACCCGCGGGTGGTTCTGGTCGCAACTCGGCATGTCCACCGCCGCCACCGGCAAATCACCGTACAAGGAGGTGCTGATGCACGGCTACGCCAACATGCCGGACGGCCGCGGGATGTCCAAGTCGAAGGGCATCCTCGTCGACCCCCACGAGGTCATCGAGAAGCACGGCCGCGACCCGATGCGTCTGTTCCTGCTGTCGGTGACGGCGCAGGGCGAGGACATGAACTTCTCGTGGGAGGAGACCCAGGAGATGCAGCGCCGTCTCAACATCCTCTGGAACGTCGCCCGGTTCCCGCTGCCGTACATGCGGGCCGACGACTTCGACCCCGAGGCCACGACGGTCGAGTCTATGCGTGACGACCTCGAACTCGCCGACGAGTGGGTCCTCTCGCGCCTCCAGAGCGTCGAGCAGGCGATGACCGAACACATGGAGGACTTCGAGAACGACAAGGCCGCCCACGAACTGCTGGACTTCGTCGTCGAGGACGTCTCCCGCTTTTACATCCAGGTCGTCCGCGAGCGGATGTGGGAGGAGGAGGACAGCGACTCCAAGCAGGCCGCCTACGCCACGCTCTACCGCGTGCTGGAGGAAGTCGCCGCCCTCTTCGCCCCGTTCACGCCGTTCGTCGCCGAGGAGGTTTACGGCTCGCTGACCGGCGACGCGGGCCACCCGACGGTCCACATGTGCGACTGGCCCGAACCGACCGAGGACCTCCACGACCCCGCCCTCGAAGACGAGATGGAGGTCGTCCGGGAAGTCGAGGAGGCCGGGTCGAACGCCCGTCAGCAGGCCGAGCGGAAACTCCGCTGGCCGGTCACGCGAGTCGTCGTCGACACCGACAGCGACGCCGTGGCCGACGCGGTCCGCGCACAGACGGCCATCGTCGCCGACCGCCTCAACGCTCGCACCGTGGACGTCGTCGGCCCGGACGAGGCGTGGGGCGAACTCCACTACTCCGCCGAGGCCGACATGAGCGAACTCGGCCCGGCCTTCGGCGACGACGCTGGTCGCGTGATGAACGCCTTCAACGAGGCCCGACTCGAGGAGCCGTCTCTCGCTGCCCTCGAAGCCGCCGTCGAGGACGCGCTCGGCGAGGCAGTCGACCTGACCGAGGCGATGGTGACCTTCCGCCGCGAGACGCCCGAGGGCGTCACCGGCACCGAGTTCTCGGCGCTGGACGGCGGCGGCGTCGTCTACGTCGACACGGCGCTCACCGAGGACATCGAGAGCGAGGGGTACGCCCGTGAGGTCATCCGCCGGGTCCAGGAGATGCGCAAGGACCTCGAACTGGACATCGAGGCCCGTATCGTCGTGGACCTCTCGATTGCGGACGAGCGAGTCGACTCGCTGGTCCGCGAACACGAGGCGCTCGTCGCCGAGGAGGTCCGCGCCGACGAGTTCGGCGACGTCGAGGACGGGCACCGCAAGACGTGGGACGTCGAAGGCGTCGAGATGGAGATAGCTATCGCGCCGTGCGAGGCCGACCAACGGGAGGCCTCGGAACAGGCGAGCGGCGACTGAGGGAGCCGCGAGCCACGGCGGCGGCCGAAGCGTCCGACTGAAACCGCCGACTTCTCCTTCAGAACCGCTCTCGGAGCAGGACTCGGGAGCATCTGGTAACAAATGCTACCGTCCCGCACGGCGTAGTTCCCCGTAGCGCTCACTACGAAGTCACGCAGTCCGGGGGGACGCGTCGAACGGAGCGCACGGAGACACCGATGGCAGCAACAGCACCACTAGAAGAGGAAAAGCGAATCGCGCGACAGTTCCCGGAAGAAGTCGTGTCGGAGGGCGACATCGACCTCGTCGACGACATCTGCACGCCGGACGTCGCCGACCACAGTCCGCTGGGCGAAGTGTCCGGGCGCGAGGACCTGAAAGCACAGATACGCGGCATCCGCGAGGCGTTCGATGGCTTCTCGGCGTCCGTAGAGGACATCGTCGCCGAGGGTGACACCGTCGCCATGCGGGTGCGCCTCACCGGGAAACACACCGGCGAGTTCAGGGGAATCGAGGCGACCGGCGAGGACGTCGAGATAGAGAACATGGTGTTCAGCCGGTTCGAGAACGGATTGATAGCCGAACGGTGGGTCCAACCGGACATGCTCGGCCTCATGCAACAGGTCGGGGCCGTGGACCTCCCGCGGGAGTGAGTCGCCGACGAGGCGGCCGATTTCTTTCAGCGGCCTCGCGGGCGCAATCCGGCGAGACCGAAAGCGGTTAGGCCCGGAACAGACTGCTACCGGGCAGTGACGGAGAGACGACAACTACAGGCCCTGTTCTTCACCCGCTTCGCCAACGCCTTCGGCATCGTGACGCTGTTGACGCTCCTGCCGACGTACATCGACCTACTGGACCCCGAGGGGTTCGTCCTCGGGATGTTCGCCACGGGGCTGACACTGGCGCAGGCGGGCACCGTCCTCCCGGTGTCGTATCTGGGCGACCGGTTCGACAAGCGGACGATACTGCTGGCGGGGTTGGCGCTCGCCACCGCCGTCTACGGCCTGTTCCCGTTGGTCGGGTCCAGTTGGGGGTTCGTCTTCGTCCGCGGGTTGCAGGGCGTCGCCGCCACCGTCGCGGGCCTACTCGGGCTGGCGCTGGTCGGCCAACTCGCCCGCGAGAGCGAACGGGGCACCACCATCGGGATGTCGAACTCGTGGCGGTTCGCGGCGGCCATCGGCGGGTCGCTGTCGGCGGGCGTCCTCTACGATACGTTCGGCTTCGACGCGGTGTTCGGTCTGTTGATGGCCATCAGCGGCCTCGCCTTCCTCGGCGTCCTCGTCTGGGTCCAACCGGACGAGACGACCACGGAGGGGTTCGCATTCGCCGACCTCGCGCTGAACCGCCGCATCCTCACCATCACTAGTTTCCGCGCCCAGTACGCCGTCGCCGTGACGCTCGTCCGGACGTGGGTGCCCATCTTCGCCGGCGTGGCGGCCGCTCGCGGGGGACTGGGGTACAACGCGGCGATACACGGCGCGACGGCCGTCGCCGTCGTCCTCGCCGCCGAGAAGTTCACCAACATGCTCGCCCAGCCCTACACCGGACGCCTCTCCGACGAGTTCGGCCGCGCCCGGTTCGTCTTCGTCGGCGGCCTCTGCTACGGACTGGTGGCGCTCGTCGTCCCCTTCACGCCGGCTATCGGGGCGGCGCTCGGCCTCCCGTCGGTGTTCCCCTACTTCGGGGCCCTCTCGCCGGCGTTCCTCCCGCTGGTGGCACTGAACGGCTTGCTCGGGGTCGCCGACTCCATCCGTGAACCCGCGAGCATGGCGCTGTTCGCCGACGAGGGGAGCGACAGCGGCGTCGCCTCCAGTTTCGGCGTCCGCGATTTGGTCTGGCGGCCGGGGTCGGTCCTCGCGCCGCTGGCGGGCGGGTGGCTGACGACGAACGTCGGGATGGAGTGGGTGTTCTATCTGGGCGCGGCGTCGGCGTTCACCGGCGTCGCGGCGTTTCTGGGCATCCTCACGGTCCGGCACGGCCGGGCGGGACTGGCCGAGTGGTAATCAGAGTTCCGCGGCGACGACGGGCGCGGCGCTGACCTCGCTGACCACTCGTTCTAGGGTGTCGGTGCCGTAGACGGCCTCGACGCCGGCCGCAGAGAGCTTCGTCAGGGCGTTGCTCGCCAGCATCGGGTGGACGCAGGTGACGAACACGCGCGCTGCGTCTCGCTCTTTCAGCACCTCGATGGACTCGCTCATCGTCGACCCCGTGGCGATGATGTCGTCGACGAGGACCACGTCGCGGCCCGCCACGTCGGCGTCGCTGGGCGTAATCTGGACCGCGCCGCTGTCGTAGTCGCGGTCCTTCTCGAAGTAGTCGGTCTCGCCCTCGCCGTAGGCGTCGCGGGTCGTTATCGGGAGGTCGATGGCCCCCTCGTCGGGCGAGAGAAAGAGCGGGTCGGCCAAGTCCTCGGGCAGAGGGTCCGCGAGCACGCCCGATGCGTCGACGTGGGTCGTCGGCACGTCGAAGAAGTCACACACCGATGGTTCGTGGGGATTGACCGTGATGACGCGGTCGGTCCCCGTCGAGATGGCCCGTGCCATCGCCCGCGAGGAGACCGGTTCGCCCGCCCGGAACGCCTCGTCCTGCCGCGCGTAGCCCATGTACGGGAGGACGGTGACAACCTCACTCGCGCCCACTTCGCGGGCCGCGTCCTGCAACTGGAGCACCTGCACGTGGGCGTCGCTGTCGACTGTGGAGGCGACGACCACGGCTCGCTCGCCCGCGACGGACTCGGGCAGACGGACGACGTGTTCCCCGTCGGCGAACTGTTCGTACTCGACCCGTCCCAGTCGCTCGCCGGTGGCATCGGCCAGCGCCGCCGCGAACGCCTGCGTCTCCGCGCCGGGGATAATCATGTCCGAGGGGTGGCCGGCCGGGCTAAACCACTTTTCGATTCCGGGGCTAGGGAGGGCGATTCTGGGACGTACCGACGCTATCGAGGGGAACCGCCAGAAAGCCCCGACGCGCTCGACTCGCGCACCTCGCTGTGCGCTTCCGTCACTCGCTCCGCTCGCTCAGTCCAGTGCTTGCGTCGGCGTGCTTCGCCGAGCGCGTCGCCCCTTTCAGTCCACCCGGTCGGCTGTGTCGACTGCTGTCCCTTGCTGGCTGTGTCACCGGCCGAACTACGGCGGCTGTCGCGCCGCCAGAAAAGGCGTCTGTCAGGCCACGGCGACGCCGACGACGTCGGGCACGCCCAGCGAGCGCTGGCGCCACCCGCCGCGGCCGTCGGCGGTGGCGTCGTCAGGGGTGTCGACGAGGAAGGTGCCGTCCTCGGTGATGGCGTAGGTGTCCGTGCCGTAGGCCACGTCGACGACCCGTTCCCGCACGGGGAGGTCACACTCGCGCCAGTCGCCGTCGACCAACTCGTAGAGGGCGTCCTCGGCGGCGGCGTGGACTCGGGCGTCGCCGTCGCTCGCCACCGCGCCGTGGCGGCCCGACCGAACTTCGGTCCACTCGCCGTCGACCGGTTCGTAGAGGCCGTCGGTGGTGGCGGCGTATCCCGGTGCCACGTCCGTCACGTCCGCGAGGCCGAGACGTTCGCAATCGGGCAAGCGGTAGACGCCGTCGGCCGCCGCCAGTAGGTCGCCGTCGATGGCCCGCACGTCAGCGACGGCACCCAGTTCGACCCACTCGCCGTCGGCGTAGCGGGCGACGCGCCCCGCGCCGCCGGCCAGCAACCCGTCAGCGTCGTAGCCGACGGCCGTCGCCGCGCCGAACCCGGTCGGGGCGAACCCGTCGGCCGTCGAGACCAGCACGGACTCGTCGGTGGCGACGGCCACCTCTCCGTTCGCGCCGGCGACGTCGCGGGCGTTGCACCGCTCCTCGAGGCTGAACCGGCCTATCTGCCCGCCGGCCGTCTCGACGCGCGTGACCCCGAGGCCCGACGCGACGTAGGCGTGGGTCTCCGGGCGTTTCTCGCCGTACATCCGCTTCTCCGAGAGCGCGATGTCGTCGTCGCTCACTTCATATCGCCTCTTTGTAGGCTTCGAGGGCATCGTCTACGTCCTCTGCTGTGTGGGCATCACAGATGAACTGTGACTCGAACTGGTTCGCCGTCAGGAACACGCCCCGCTCTTTCATCGCGGGCCAGAACAGGCGCTCCCACCGCTCCGTCTCGGCCTGTTTCACGTCGCCGCCGTCCTTGGGGCAGTAGTCGTAGCGGGGGCACTCGGGCCGTTGCTGACAGCCTGCCTCGCAGTGTCCCTCGAAGGTATCCGGCCCGTCGCGGGTGAACACGACCTTGAACATCGAGTCCGTCCCGACGACGGTGTACTCGGGGGCCTGGTCCTCGAGGATGTCCTGTAGCCCCGAGCGCATCCGGTCGCCCAGTTCGTTCACGTGGGCGTATACGTCGTGTTCTGCCGCATACCGCAGCGTCTCCAGCCCCGCCGCCATCGTCACCGGGTGGCCGGAGAAGGTGCCGGACTGGAACACGTCGCCGGCGGGCGTGAACTGCTCGATAATCTCGCTCTTGCCGCCGATAGCCCCGACGGGGAACCCGCCGCCGACTATCTTGCCGAAGGTGGTGACGTCCGGTTCGACGCCGAACTTCCCCTGTGCGCACTGGAGGCCGCCGACGCGGAACCCGGTGATGACCTCGTCGAAGACGAGCAGCGACCCGTGGTCGTTACAGAGGCCCCGGAGCGTCTCGTGGTAGCCGTCGACGGGGTGGACGATGCCGTAGTTGCCGAGGATTGGTTCGGTGAGGACGGCGGCGATGTCGTCGCCGTGTTCGTCGAACACCTCGCGGGCGGCCTCGGGGTCGTTGAACGGCACCGTCAGCGTGTGTTCGGCGAAGCTCTCGGGGATGCCCGGACTCGACGGGTGGGTGTGGTCGCCCTCGCCCTCGACGAGCGTGGACTCCTGTGCGCCGTGGTAACCGCTCTGCATCACGACTATCTTGTCCCGGCCGGTGTAGCCACGGGCGAGACGCACCGCCGAGACGGTGGCCTCCGTCCCGGAGTTGACGAACCGGACCATCTCGACGCTGGGGACGTGGCGGGTGACGAACTCCGCGAGTTCGACTTCGACTTCGGTGGGCGCGCCGTACATCGGCCCCTCGGCCGCGCGTTGCTGGACGGCGGACTGGACCTGTTCGGGCATGTCGTGGCCCAACAGGAGCGGACCGTACCCCATCACGAAGTCGATGTAGCGGTTGCCGTCGGCGTCGACGACGTGGCCGCCGTCGCCCTTCTCGACGAAGAAGGGGTACGGGCGGACGGCCCGCACGGAAGAGTTCACGCCACCGGGCATCACCGACAGCGCGCGGTCGTACAGCGCTCGCGACTGCTCGTGGTTCATGGCGCGGGGTTCGAACGCGGCCAGAAAGAACCTGACGGGTCGTGCTGTCGCCCGGGAGGCAACTGGACGAATACGGGAACTATATCGAGAAAAGGTAGACTTTCACCAAGAGATAGCGTTTTATATTGACTATCCTTTCGTCTAGACAGAGATATGGTTGTAGAACGTGTTCTCCCATCGTCGCTTACCGGACGGACGTGCACCCAATCGGCGCGTGGTCCGTCGTGAGCGACTGGGTCCCCACGACGTGCATGCGCTGTGCCGTCGGGTGCGGGCACATGCACCGGGCCGCCGATGTCGGCTACGGTATCGACACGGTGCGCGGCGACGCCGCTCACCCGGTCAATCAGGGACTGGCCTGCGCTCGCGGCATTCGGGAGAGCCGCGACCCCGACGGTCGGTGGCTCACGCGGCCGATGGTCCGGTCCGACGGCGAGTTGCGACAGACGACGTGGGACGTGGCGCTCGCCCGCGCCGTCGAGGGCTTGCGCGACGCCCACGAGACCGGCCCCGATTCGGTGGCCGTGCTCGGGAGCGGCCAGCAGACCAACGAGGCCGCCTACGCCCTCGGGAAGGTCGCTCGCGGCGGCTTCGGCACGCGCATGTACGACGCAAACACCACGCTGTGCATGGCCAGCGCCGTGACGGCGTACTATCAGGCGTTCGGGAGCGACGCCCCGCCCTGTACGTACGGCGACATCGAGGACGCCGACCGACACGTGGTCTGGGGGGCCAACCCCGCCGTCGCCCACCCGGTGATGTTCCGCTGGATTCGGCAGGCGGCCGACGAAGACGGCGTCGAACTGCTCACCGTCGACCCGATACGCTCGGAGACGGCCGAGAACAGCGACCACCACGTCGCGCCCGACCCCGGGAAGGACCTCGCGCTGGCACGGGCCGTCCTCGCGCGGCTGGTCGCGTCCGACGGCGTCGACGAGGCGTTCGTCGCCGAGGCGACCGACGGATTCGAGGCGTTGCTCGACGCTCTCCCGACCGCCGCCGAGGCGGCCGCCGAGGCCGGCGTCGAGATGGCCGAGGTCGACCTGCTGGCCGACGCGATGGCCCAGCGCGCCCTCCTGTACTGGGGGATGGGTATCAACCAGCACGTCCAAGGCACCGAGACGGCCCGTGCGCTCGTGGACCTCACGCTGGCCTCGGGCAACCTCCGACCCGGCGGCGGCCCGTTCTCGCTGACTGGACAGGCCAACTCGATGGGCACCCGAATCTGCTCCTCGAAGGGGTCGTGGCCCGGTCAGCGAGCGTTCGGCGACCCGGACCACCGCCGCACCGTCGCGGACCACTGGGACGTGCCTGTCGACCGCCTGCCCGACGACCCCGGCCCCGGCCCGGTCGGGATGCTCGAAGCCGAACCCGCGGCCGTCTGGACCGTCGCCACCAACCCCGTCGCGGGGATGCCCGACGCCGACAGCGCCCGCGCGTCGCTAGCGGACGCCTTCCTCGTCGCACAGGACGCCTTCCACACGGAGACGACCCGACTGGCCGACGTGGTGTTGCCCGCGGCGACGTGGGGGGAGTCCGAGGGGACGACGACGAACATGGAGCGGACCATCTCGCGGGTCCGCGCCGCGACGGACGTCCCCAGCGGCGTCCGTCAGGACCTCGACGTCGTCGCCACTATCGGGTCCCGCCTGTTCCCCGGCCTCTTCGAGAGCACCTCGCCGGACCCCAGCGACGTCTTCGACGAGTTCGCCGCGCTCACCGAGGGCACCGTCGCCGACTGCTCGGGCATCACCTACGACCGCTTAGACGACGCCCACGCCGTCCGGTGGCCCGCCCCCGACGCGGAGAGCGCCGGCGGCTACCGGTACTACGAGAGCGAGGCGAGCGGCGACGAGTCGTGGGCGTTCCCCACCGTCAGCGGCAACGCACAGTTCTCGACCGGGCGGCAGGGCGACCTGCCCGAACCGACCGACGGCGACTACCCGCTGACGCTGACCACCGCCCGCGAGGCCGACGGCTACAACACGGGCGTCCGCTCGCGCGGCGGGGGTGCCGGTGACCTCGTGGCGCGCGTCCACCCCGACACCGTCGAGGCGCACGCCGAGTTCGTGGCCGAGGACCGACTCACCGTCGCTTCCCGCCGCGGTTCCGCGACGGTGCGTCTGGACCCCGACGAGGGCGTCCCGCGCGGGATGGTGTGGCTCCCGATTCACCACCCGGCGACCAACCGGTTGACCCTCTCCGAACGGGACCCCCAGTCGAAGGAACCGCACTTCAAGCAGTGTGCCGTCCGTCTCCTCGCGCCCGACGCCGAACTCCCGCCGGCCGCGGCCGACTGACGCCGCCCGGCGCTCGCGGTGTCACTCGTTCTCGCCGCCGCGCCCCAGTTCTCGGAATCCGTCGAATTGTCGACGGCCTCGGTGGACGTTCGGATTCCTTAAGGAGACAATATCCGATTGCAGATTGGCCGCCCGTCCAGTGGCACACGTCGAAACCAACTGTTCGTCAACGAGTATCGTTATTATGTGCTGGGACATTCGGATCATTCGTGCTGATGTGGCCACACATCCAGAATAACTTACGCTCGGTGGACGAACAGTCGCTAATGAACGTACGTGGCGTACGTCCGGTCGCCCTTCCGGAGGTGGCGGTATGGGGCTGATTCGGATGACGAAGTACCGGACGCTGTTGCTCGCGACCATCGGGTTCAACTTCTCCTTTCTCATCTGGTTCTCCTTCGCGCCGTTCACCGGCCCGATGGCCGAGGAGTTCGGTCTCTCGACGGCCGAAATCGGTATCCTCGCCAGTTCCGCTATCTGGATGGCACCGTTCGGCCGGATGCTGACTGGCTGGCTCTCCGACAAGTTCGGCGCGCCGACCATCTTCGCCATCGTGCTGACGTACGTCGGCGTGTTCTCGATGGCGAGCGCGTTCATCGAGACGTACTCCCTCTTTTTCGTGACCCGCATCGTCGTCGCGACGGCGGGCATCACGTTCGTCATCGGCATCCAGCACGTCGCCGAGTGGTGGGAAGAGGAGAACCTCGGACTGGCCGAGGGCATCTACGCCGGCGTCGGCAACGCCGGTGCCGCGGGCGGGGCACTCGTCCTCCCGCGCGTGTTCGGCAGTGGCTGGAGCGGCCCGCTGTTCTCGACGAACTGGCGCGCCGCCTTCTTCTACACCGGTATCGTCTCCATCGTCCTCGCAATCGCGTACTACACGCTCGGGGAGGCCGCGAAGTCCGAAGCGAAGCGGCAGGCGACCAAGGACAACGCGAGTTTCAAAGACTGGCTTCACACGGCCACGCGCTACGGAACCGTCGTCCTCGCGCTGGCGTACATCATGTCGTTCGGCCTCGAACTGTCGATGAACGGCTGGCTCGCGACCTACTACCGTGAGGCGTTCGACCAGAACAACCTCGTCCTCGCGAGCACCTTCGCCGCCACCTTCTCCATCGCGGCCGGCCTGCTCCGGCCCATCGGCGGCTACGTCAGCGACGTGCTCGCCCGCAAGGAGATGAACATCCTGCCCGTCTTCCACGGCCGCTACCGCGAGCAGTGGACGTTCGTCACGCTGTGTTTCATCGTCGTGACGATGTTCGGGATGACGCTCGCGGGCCTGTCGGGGGTCCTGCTCAACGCCGTCGTCGTCGGCTTCCTCGTCGGCACGGCCTGTGCCTTCGCCGAGGGCTCCATCTTCGCGATGGTCCCCTCGATGTTCCCCAACAGCTCCGGTGCGGTCGCCGGCGTCGTCGGCGGCGTCGGCACGGTCGGTGGCATCCTCTACCCGCTGGTCTACTCCGCACCGTGGCTGGCGAACCTCCACCTCGGCTACTCCATCGTCGGGGCGTCGATGGTTCCCATCGTCCTGCTGGCCGCGTGGGTGTTCCGTCCGGAGATAGCGAGCGTCGCCAACACTGCCGGCTTCGTCGGCGAGCGCAGTGCCACGGAGACGGTCGCCTCGGGAGACGACTGATGCGCAGCGGGGTCGTCCTCGCAGGCGGGTACTCCACCCGCTTCGGCGACGAAGACAAGGCGACGGCGGAACTCGACGGGACGCCGCTGGTTCGCCGCGTCGCCGACCGAATCGAACCGGCCGTCGACGAGGTGGTCGTCAACTGCCGCCGCGGACAGCGCGACGCCATCGCGGCCGCGCTGACGGGTCTGGACTACCGCTTCGCGGTCGACCCCGTCCCGAACGGCGGACCGGTCGCCGGCGTCCGGGCCGGATGTCGGGTCGCCCGTGGGCGACAGGCGTTCGTCACGGCCTGTGACATGCCGTTCGTCCGTCCGCAACTCGCCACCCGACTGTTCGAGTCGAGCGAGGAGGACGGCGCTGTCCCGCGTATCGGCCGCCGCCTCCGACCGCTGGCGGCCGTCTACGACACCGAGGCCGCCGTCGCGGCCGCCGACACGACCCTCGGAATGAGGTCCGGGTCGCTTCGAGAGATGCTCGAACGGCTGTCGGTCACAGTCGTTCCCGGCCCGGCACCGGCGCGCGCGGTCAGCGACATCGACACGCCGGCCGGCCTCCGGGCCGCCGAGTCACGGACGACGTGACCGGCGATGACTGACGGACGGAAGCGGCTACAATCCCGCCACCGTCTGTCGGTCGTCGGCGCCCATCCTGCCGGCCCTTAGAATCATTAAACACCTCCCAGACGGCTTAATTCTGGACGGCCGTCCGGAGCGAAACTCTATCTTTAGACTTTTTCAACGATTAGAGTTTTAGCAGTCCGCATTCACGCATCTGGTGTGAATTAACGGACGTTCGAATACAAATGAACGACAAAAACAAACGAATATTCGTGTCTCTGGAGGACTGACGATGGCACACAAGAAAGAGGACGTCAAGGGCGAACTGTACGGCGACGAGGTTCGAGAGAAACTGGAGGAGTTCGCCGAGCAGGGCTGGGAGTCCATCCCCGAGGACGAGCGGAGCGAGTGGTTCACGCGGTTCAAGTTCTGGGGCGTCTTCCACCACCGCGGCGGACAGGAGTCGTATTTCATGATGCGACTCACGAACTGCGGCGGGATTCTGGAACCGGAACAGCTCCGAACTATCGGCGAGGTGGCCCGCGACTACGCCAAAGGCCCCGCCGAGAATCCCGCGTTCGGCAACGGCTGGGTCGACTTCACGACCCGTCAGTCCGTCCAACTGCACTGGCTGAAACTGGAGGACATCCCCGAGATATGGGACAAACTCGAAGCCGTCGGCGTCTCCTCTCGCTCCGCCGGCGGGGACACGATGCGCAACATCTCTGGGTGTCCCGTCGCCGGCAAGGCCGAGGAGTACGTCGAGTCCCGCCCCATCTTAGACGAGATTCAGGAGACCATCCGCGGGGACGACGACCTCTCGAACATGCCCCGGAAGTTCAACATCTCGGTGTCGGGGTGCCGGCAGGGATGTGCGCAGGACGCCATCAACGACGTCGGCCTCGAACCCGCCCACAAGATAATCGACGGTGAGGAAGTCGAGGGGTTCAACGTCCGGGTCGGCGGCGGTCTGGGCGGCCGCGAACCCCGCGAGGCGCGCCCGCTGGACCTGTTCGTCCGGCCGGACCACGCCGTCGAGACGGTCCGCGCGTTCGTCGAGTTCTACCACGACGAGGGGAACCGCCAGAACCGCTCGAAGAACCGCGCGCGCTTCTTCGTCGACGAACACGGGACCGACGCCATCCGCGAGGAACTGGACGAGCGTCTCGACTTCGAGTTCGAGGCCGCGGGGACCGACTTCCGCGGCGAGTACTCCTACAACGCCGGCAAGTCCGCCCAGCAGGGCGCTCACGACCACGTCGGCGTCTACGACCAGCAGGACGGGCGGAACTACGTCGGCCTGTCGGTACCCGTCGGACGCATCGCCGCCGAGGAGGCCATCGAACTGGCCGACCTGGCCGACGAGTACGGCTCCGGCGAAGTTCGGCTGACCCGCCGGCAGAACCCGCTGGTCGTGGACGTTCCCGACGAGAATCTGGACGCCCTGCTCGACGAACCGCTGCTGGACAAGCACTCGCCGGAACCGAACCCGTTCGTGCAGGGTGCGATGGCCTGCACCGGGACGGAGTTCTGCTCGCTCGCGCTCACCGAGACGAAGGTGCGGATGGCCCGCCTCCTGCGATGGCTGGGGGACAACGTCGTGGTGCCGGACGACGTGGACCGCATCAAGATGCACTTCTCGGGCTGTACGGCCGACTGCGGGCAAGCGATGACCGCCGACATCGGCTTACAGGGGATGCGCGCCCGGAAAGACGGCGAGATGGTCGAGGCCATGGACGTCGGCGTCGGCGGCGGCATGGGCGACGACCCCGCGTTCATCGAGTGGGTCCGCCAGCGCGTGCCCGCCGACGAGGTGCCCGGCATGATAGCCAACGTCGTCGCGGCGTACGCGGCGCTGCGCTCGGAGGGCCAGACCTTCCGCGAGTGGGTCGACGCCACCGGCCACGAGACCATCGTGGAACTGGCCGAACCCGAGGAGGTCGAGGGGTACACCGACCCCTGTCTGGCCGACGGCAAGCAGTCGTGGTACCCCTTCGACGACGGCGAGAGTCCGGCCCCGACGGACGCCAGCGGTGAACCGCTGTCGGCCGACGACTGACGATGCCGGAAGAGAACGACCGTCGCCACGAATCGGACGCCGCACGCCTGCAGGCGGTGGCCTACGACGCCGCACCGGAACTGTACGAGTGACGCGGCGGCTGGCCGCCGGGGGCCGACGGTCCGGACGCTGGCGCTCCGACGGCGCGCGCCCGGGTCCGGTCCCCCCGTCGGGACGGCCTTCGCGGTCAGTGCTCGACAGCGTCCCCGCCGGACATCGTCTCGGCGCGGTCGGACCGTCTGTCTGCGGCCTCGGTCGCGACCGGCCCGGCCGACAGGCGCTTCCGACCGTAGCGCAGGAGCACGGCGAGCGCGGCGGTCCAGACGACGGCGGCGAAGACGAGTTCGAAGGGGACGCTCGCGGGCGGGTCACCGGTCGCCCGGACGGCGAACCCCGGCGCGACGTTGATGCCGCCGTGGAGCAGTATCACGGGGAGCAGGTGCCCGCCGGAACTGTTGTAGAGCCACGTGAACACGACCGAGAACCCGACGACCAGCGGGAGGTAGAATGCGAACGACGGGGTGGCGTACCCGGGGGCGTCCAGCAGGAACAGGGGGAGGTGCCACACCGCCCACACGACGCCGACGGCGACGCTCGCGGTCAGCGCGCCCACCCGTTCCTGCAACGCCGGGAGGGCGAACCCGCGCCAGCCGAACTCCTCCTGTCCGCCGCCCAGTAGCGCGGTGAACGCGACGGCCAGCGGGTACGTCGGGAGCGACGCGACGAGCGCTTCGCCGTCGAACGTGCCGGTCAGACCGACCAACACCGCCCCGATGCCGGCGGCGAAGACCACGGGAGCGGCGAGTGCCACCGCGTACCACCGCTTGCGGACCCGCCAGTCGAGGGCGTCGGTCAGCCACGCTCGCACGCTGTCCCCTCGTAGACGGACCACGAGGACGGCCGCGAGTGCCGGCCCGAACCCACCGAGAATCAGGTAGTGGGTCCGCACCGCCGTCCCGGTGGCGAGTAGCGGGAGCCAGAGGCCCCACGAGACGGTCAGGGTGAACGCGACGAAGGCGCTCACTTGGTGGCGTTCGACGAGCGTGGCGAGTCGACCGGCGGCGGACTCTGGCGGGGTCTGCATACTCGACCGGTCGGCCGACGGGACAATAGGGTGAGACGCAGGGCTTCACGCGCTGAAGTCGTCGGCACCTCTTTAGGGCCGTTCCGAGACTATCGACCAACCGTGCGTGAGGACGACCCGGACGTGGCGACCGTCGCGGGCCTACTCGAAGACGAGACGGCCCGCACAATCCTCACCGAGACGAGTCAGGAACCCATGTCAGCACGCCGCCTGAAAACACGCTGTGACGCGTCGGGACCGACCATCTACCGCCGTCTCGAACGGCTTCGGGACGCGGACCTCCTCGTCGAGCGGACCCAACCCGACCCCGAGGAGGGCCACCACAGGACGGTGTACGCGCCGAACCTCGACCGCGTCACCTTCGCCCTCGACGACGGTTCCCTGACGATGCGCGTCGAGCGTTCGGAGTCCATGGCCGACCGCTTCACCCGCCTCGTGGAGGAGATGTGACGATGACGGGCCTCTCACTCGCGGGCGTGACGCCACTCGTGCAGGCCGGGTGGTCGGTCTCGAATCCGGTCGACGTCGCGCTCCAGCTGTACGAACTGGTGGGTGCAGCCATCGGCCTCTTCATCGCCTATCTCGCCTACCGGGGGTACCGCCGGAACGACAGTCGACCGATGCTGTTCATCGCCATCGGGTTCACGCTGGTACTCGGGCTGCCGCTACTCGTCGTCCCGGTCTATCTGCTCGTGCCCGTCGCGGCCGGGGAACGGCTCCTGCAAGCGATTATCCAGACCTTCGAGATAGCGGGCCTGCTCTGTATCGTCTACGCGCTCCGGACCTGACCCCGTCGCAGCGTCGTCGCACCCACACCGGGCTGTGCCGTGGGGGCTCCCTCAGAGGACGTCGCCTGCGCTCGTGTCCACGGCCACGTCCGTCTCGAGGTCGATGTTCTGGATGAGGGAGACGAGCGACTCGAGTTCGGGGAACGTGTAGACGGTCATCCCGAGGTCGCCGCCCTCGACGGTAATCTGGGAGTCGATGACGAAGACGAGTTCCGACTCGGGCCACCCGCCCATCTCGTCGACGATGCCGCTGGCGGGACCGAAGACGAAGTTCGGCGTCCCCATGTCGATGGTCGTGTCCAGCACGTTCGCCCACCCGTCGATGAACGCCGAGGTCATGATGTTGCCTATCTCCTGCATCGCCGAGCGCTCCATCTCGGTGAACCCGTCCCCGTCGCTCGCCTCGCCCATCCCGCCCATCATCGCGCCGGCCAGTCGCTTGCTGTCGGCCGGGTCGAGCATGAACAGGACGTAGCCGTAGGGCGGTTCGTTCAGTTCGACGTAGATGCCGACCTGCTTCTGGCTCCCGATGTGGGTCTTCACGTCCGCGATGTCGAGGAAGTTGATCTGTGACGTGTGGACCGACGCGTCCAGCCCCGTCAGTTGCCCGAGGTTGTCGGCGACGGTGCTCGACCCCTCTTTGGCCATCTGGTTGAAGAGGTCGAGTTTCCGCACGTCGACTTGCAGTCCCATACCCGTTCGAGCGGGGCGACCGGCTTAACGCCACCGCACGCCGGCGTTGGCCGCGTCGGCGCTGTCGCTACCCGGTGTTCTGTCGAAGCGAAGCGGAAAGGGAGTCGTCGACCGCGGCGACTACTCGCCGCTCGTGTCGACGGGGAACTGCTCGTGTTCGCGGACGGTGTTCAACACGACCGACGTGGCCGCGCTCTCGACGTCCGGGTCGGTGAGCAGGTCCTTGATGCGGGCGTTCATCTCGTTCGTGTCGCGGAACTTCCCGACGGCGACGACGTCGTGGCTCCCGGTGACCTCGTAGACGGCGACCATGTTCGGCAGGCCGGTCAGGCGCTCGGTCACGTCGGCGAGGCCGTTGCCGTCGACCGATAGCTGGAAGACGGCGGTGACGTCGTAGCCGAGTTCCGCGTAGTCGACTCGGGCGGTGTACTCCTCGATGACGCCGGAGTCGACGAGTTGGTCCATCCGGCGGGAGACGGTCGTCGCCGCGACGCCGGTCTCTGCGGCGACGTCGCGGGCGCTGGCCCGACCGTCGCGGAGCAGGGCGTTCACGACCTGTCTGTCGATGTCGTCGACCATCGACGCCGCTCAGACTGCCTCTGGTCCCCGTTTACCCGTCCGGACCTGATAGGCGTCCTCGACCGGGAGGACGAATATCTTGCCGTCGCCCTTCTCGCCCGTGTGGGCCCCCTCCGCGATGGCCTCGACGACGTCGTCGGCGGGGATGTCGGCGACCACCGTCTCTACCTTGACCTTCTGGTGGAGGTCGACGACGTACTCCTCGCCGCGCCACTGCCCCTTCTTCGCGGGCTGTGAACCGCGACCGGAGACGTTGGTGACCGTCAGCGACGGGGCGCCCACCTCTGCGAGCGCCTGTTTGACGTCTCCGAGTTTGTCCGGGCGAACCATCGCGACGACCATCTTGATGTCGGTGTCTTCAGTCATCCTTGGAACCTCCGTCAGTACGCACGTTGTCCGTCACGATACCACCGTCGGCGACCACGCTGTCGTCGGCCCCGAACTCGGGGTAGGTCTCGACGCCGTGTTCGCTGACGTCCAGCCCCTCCTGCTCGTGTTCGGGCGTGACGCGGGCCTGTCCGACAGCCTTGAGGACGCCCCAGACTGCGGCGGTCGCGACGATGGTCCACCCGGCGATGGCGACCACGCCGACGACCTGCGCGACGAAGGCGTTCACGACACCGCCCGCGGGCGTCTGTGCGGCGACGAACGGGAACAGGAGCGTCCCCAGCACGCCGGCGCTCCCGTGGACCGGGAACACGGCACACACGTCGTCTATCTTCAGGCGCTTCTCGACGAAGTTGAACACGACCGGGAGCTGTGCACCCGCGAGGCCGCCGACGACGAACGCGCCCCACCACGCGGTGGTGTCGGGAATCGCGGTGATGCCGACGAGGCCGGCGAGCAGGCCGTTGGCGACGTACAGCGTGTCGACCTTCCCGGTCTTGAGCCACGCGACGAGCCCCGCGCCCATGGCGCCGGCGGCCATCGCGATGGTCGTCGTCATGGCGACGCGACCGACGTAGGAGAACGCGCCGAGTTGGAGCGCACCGTCCTCGAAGACGAAGACGCTCGCGGCGGTGCCGACGTTGAAGCCGTACCAGCCGAACGCGAGGATGAGCGTCCCCAGCACGGCGAAGGTCAGCGAGTGACCGGGGATGACGTTCGACGAGCCGTCGTCGTTGTACCGGCCCATGCGCGGACCCAGCACGTAGGCGGCGGTGAGGCCGGCGATGCCGCCCATGCCGTGGACGATCATCCCGCCCGCGAAGTCGTGGAAGGTCGCGCCGCCGAAACTGATGTACGAGCCGGCCCACGTGATGCCGGTGACGACCGGGTAGATGACCGCCGCCAGCAGGAACGTGTAGGCAACGTAGGCGCGGAGCTTGGCCCGGCCGGCCACGGCCCCGGAGACGATGGTCGCGGCCGTCATCGCGAAGACGGCGCCGAACAGCCAGCCGACCCAGTCGTTCGGGTTCTCGACGACGAAGGCCGGCGAGAACCCGCCCCCGCCGACGAGCGACGAGATGCCGGCGCCGACGAGGAAGAACACCGACACCCCGACCGACCACGTGAGGAGGTTCTTCGTGAGCTGGTTCGCGACGTTCTTCGAGCGCACCTGCCCCGCCTCGAGCATGGCGAAGCCGGCGTGCATGAAGAAGATGAGGAACGTTACGACGAGGACCCACAGGAGGTTGACTCCCGTGACCAACGTTTCGAGCGTTTCCGGTGAGGTCTGCAGTAGTTCGAGTACCATGTGTTGTATTGTGTTGCGGCTATTGCGTTTGAACGTCCAACTTTATCGTATTCATCGCCGTCTTTGTCAACTCGTTCACGGAGAAACCTCTGGCAACACCACTACATAAGGATTTGCTTTATGAAAATCGAAATTACGGGGTGTTGGGTAGACGACCGTCCAGATTACCGTATGATATTATGGATATAAGGTTGTTCTCCGTCAAGAAACTCGGCATCTGTCCGCAGGTGTTCTGGACGAACGTCGACCGCGATTCGGACCGAACGGCGGATTTCGGGCCGATTTTGCTTGCGCGCGCAGTCTCTCGCGACTTCGGTGGACGGGTGTCTACACTTTCTCAGCGTAACTGGTCGGTCGCTGGAATCTCGTCCCTACGGCTGGTGTACCGGTGCGGTCGTCTCAGAGACGGTCGGCGACGTCCTCGGCGAAGTAGGTGAGAATCAGGTCTGCGCCGGCCCGCTTGATGGACAGCAGGGACTCGTAGGCGACTTCCTCTAGGTTCAGCCACCCTTTGTCCGCGGCGGCGTGGAGCATCGCGTACTCGCCGGAGACGTTGTAGGCGGCGACCGGGTGGTCGTACTCGCGGCGCACGTCGCGGACGACGTCCAGATACGGGAGCGCAGGCTTGACCATCAGTACGTCCGCGCCCTGTTCGACGTCGAGTTCCACCTCGCGGCGGGCCTCGCGTGCGTTCGCGGGGTCCATCTGGTAGTGCCGCCGGTCGCCGAAGGCCGGCGCGCCGTCGGCCGCGTCGCGGAACGGGCCGTAGAAGGACGACTCGAACTTCGCGGCGTAACTCATAATCGGTACCTCGGTGTGGCCGTCGCCGTCCAGCGCCTCGCGGATGGCCCCGACCATCCCGTCCATCATGCCCGAGGGCGCGACCATGTCCGCACCCGCGCGTGCGTGACTGACCGCGATGGTCCCCAGCAGGTCGAGCGTCTCGTCGTTGCGGACGGTGAGGTCCGGGTCTGCTTCGGCCGTCTCCTCTAACACCCCGCAGTGGCCGTGGTCGGTGTACTCACAGAGACAGACGTCGGTGATGACGTAGGCGTCCGTCTCCTCGCTGACGCGCTGGACTGCCTCCTGCACCACGCCGTCGCTGGCCCACGCGCGACTCCCGCGTTCGTCCTTCGACTCGGGGATGCCGAACACCATGACGGCCTCGACACCGGTCTCCAATACCTCCTCGACGCGGGCGACGCTCTCCTCGACGGGGACCCGTTCGTGGCCCGGCATCGTCTCGATAGGCATCCGCTCGTCCGCCGTCGCGTCGACGAACACGGGGGCGATGAGGTCCGACGCCGAGACGTCGGTCTCGCGGACCAGCGGCCGGACCCCGTCCGTCCGTAACCGCCGTGGGCGACGTGTCATGTCCATACCCGTACTCCGGCGGTCGGCGGCAAGAAGGCTCCGCTCGCTCGCTAGACCTGTGGCCGTCGTTCTCGGGACGCTGGGCCGACGACCACCGAGGGACGGTTCAGACGGCCCCCATCACTCCAGCAGGCTCGCTTTCCCGCGCAACAGCAGGAGGCCGATGCCGGGACTGGCCACCAGCGCGTTCAGGAGGTTCCCGACGACGGGGACGGCGCTGACCGCACCGACGACGACGGCACCCGAAGCCAGCGCCGCCCAGCGGTTGTCGACGTCGCCGACCCCGGTGAGCCATCGGCCCACGGCGTACGCGCCCAGCGGCGTCCCCACCAGCGCGACGACGAACAGCGCCAGCAGGCCGGGGATGGTGACGACGAGACCGACGAGCGTCAGCGCCAGCAGGACGAGGCCGAGTACGACCGCGAGGTATCCGAGCGTGCCGGCGGCGACGACGGCTCCGGGGTCGTCGAAGATGTCCGCGACGGCGTTTCTGGTCCATGCGGGGGCGGCAGCAAGTAGGAGAGCGCCGACGACGAGGCTGTAGCCGCCCGCCGCGGCGAACTGCGCGAGCGGCGACAGGGTGACCTGACCGGTCGGTTGCTGTGCGGCGGCGACGCCCGGTAGGACCGCGAGTGCGACCGCTACCGTGGCGAGACGCTGGCTGGTGGAGGGCATCGCCCGGGGCTTCCCGAGGCGACGGTACATATCTCGTGTCTCCGGCAGGCGGTCGTCACACCGGACACGAAGCGGTTTTCCCCGTCGACCCAGTAGGCGTGGGTATGTCTGCTGTCGCGGAGAAGATGGCCGCCGCCCGGGACGACCTCGCATCGCGAGACGGCGTGGTCGTCGCGTTCTCCGGCGGCGTCGATTCGAGCGTCGTCGCGGCGCTCGCCTACGACGCCCTCGGTGACGACGCTATCGCCTGCACCGCAAAGTCCGAGACGCTCCCGGCCGCCGAACTGGAGGACGCCACGCGAGTCGCCGAGGAAATCGGCATCCGACACGAAATCGTGGAGTTCTCCGAACTCGACAGCGAGGAGTTCATGCGCAACGACGACATGCGCTGTTACCACTGCCGGTCGATGCGTCTGGGCGCGATGTACGACCGGGCGAAGGAACTGGACATCGACGTCGTCTGTGACGGCACCAACGCCTCCGACGTCGGCGAGGGCCACCGCCCCGGCCTCCGGGCCGTCGACGAACTGGACGCCTACTCCCCGCTACTGGAACAGGACATCGAGAAGGAGGAGGTCCGGGACATCGCCCGCGAGTACGACCTCTCGGTCGCCGACAAGCCCTCGATGGCCTGCCTCTCCTCGCGCATCCCGACCGGACTGGAGGTCACCGAGGAGCGCCTCTCCCGCGTCGAGAAGGCCGAACGCCTCCTGCGGACGTGGGGCTTCGAGCAGTTCCGGGTCCGCGACCACGACGGACTGGCCCGCATCGAAGTCGGCGAGGAGGAACTGGAGACGGCACTGGACCCCGACTTCGTCCGGGCGGCCCGCGACCACGTCGAGGACTGCGGGTTCGACCACGTGACCTTGGACCTCCACGGCTACCAGACCGGGAGCGTCAGTCCCGAAGAGGAGGACGACGAGGAGGACGTGGTGTCGAACGTCTTCGACGCCGACTACCCGACCGTCGAGTGAGAGAGTTCGGGGGCGTCCTCAGATGCCGAAGACGCCCACGACGACGGCCGTCACCAGCAGGTTGCCGAAGGAGAGGACGAGCATCCCCTTCCAGCCGATTTCGACGAGTTGGTCGATGCGGACGCGGGGCACCGCCGACCGGGCCCACTGCGTGAACAGGAAGACCGCCCAGATTTTCAGGAGGAACCAGACGAACCCGGGGAGCGCCGGCCCCGCCGGGCCACCGAGGAACAGTGTGGCGACGAGGGCGCCGCCGAGGAAGATGTGGACGAACTCGCCCATGTAGACGAGGACGAAGTACACCGAGGAGTACTCCGTCTGGTACCCGGCGACGATTTCGGTCGGTGCCTCGGGGATGTCGAAGGGGTTGCGCCCCACCTCCGCGAGGTTCGCAATCACGAACAGCACGAACGCGAAAGGGTTGACGAAGGCGTACCACGAGGGGACTGTGAGGCCCGCGACGGTGAGGAGCGGGTGGCGCTGTGCGGCGACGAGTTCGCTCGTCTGGAGGGTACCGGCGAGGAGGACGACGGACGCCGCGGTCACGACGAGCGGTATCTCGTAGGCGACGTTCTGTGCGACGGCCCGCAGGCCGCCCAGCATCGAGTACTTGTTGTCGGAGGCGTAGCCACACAGCAGGAGGCCGAGCGTGGCCAGCGAGGCCACCGCGAACGCGAAGGCGAGGCCGGTCTTCGGGTCGGCCAGTTGGAGGTTGACGCCGAACAGCGACCCCATCGGGACCACCGCGAACCCGAGGATGGCCGAGAACGGCACCAGTAGCGGCCCGAGGTCGTAGGCCGGGCGGTCGGCACCCTCTGGAACGACGAGTTCCTTGCTCAGCAGACGGACGATGTCCGCGACGACGATGAGCAGGCCGTACGGACCGGTCCTGTTCGGGGCGATGCGGTCGGTGAACGCCGCCGTTATCTTGCGCTTGGCCCAGATGACGACGGCGGCCGACACCAGCGGCACGAACGAGACGAGGACGGCGGCCACCAGCGCGGCCGCGACGTACTCGAAGCGGGTCGGGGACCCGCCGAACAGCGCCCGCGCCACCGTCTCCGGGAGCATCGTGGTGGTCGATGGGGACACGACCGGGAGTTCGGCCCGCGGGCCGAGGTCGGTTCTGCGAGATATCTGCGACTCTTTATAAGCGGCGGCCGGACTCCGGCCAGCGACTCCCTCGTCCGTGCGAGGCGACGCCGTCGGGTGCGCTCGTCACGCCCACGGCGTCGCGCCCTCCGTGACGAGCGACGTGCCCGAGTCGGCGTGTCGAACCGCCGTCACCGAGCAGTTCGGCGGCGAGTGGTCGGTGATGGTCGCCGCCAGCGACCGCTCGGTCACGGCCGCGAGCAGTACCTTGACGACGCCGCCGTGGGTGACGAGCAGTACCGTCTCGTCGGGACCGAGGCCCTCGCGGAGCGCGGCCCACGCCGACTCGACGCGCTCACAGAACGTCTCGACGCTCTCGCCGTCCTCCGGCGCGACGTCGAGCGCGGAGACGCTGTCCTCGGGGTCGTGGTCCGGATGGCGCTCGAACAGCGTCTCGCCGAGGAACCCCTGATAGACGCCGAAGCCGCGTTCGCGCCACGCCCGGTCGAACGTGGGGGCGGGCAACCCGGGACTCGCCTCCCGGACGCACGCCGTCGTCTCGCGCGTCCGTCGGAGGTCCGAGGACACCACGCGGTCGACGTTTCGGGATTCGTCGAGCCACGCGCCCAGCGTCGCCGCCTGTTCACGGCCGCGGTCGGTGAGGCGCGTCGGGGCCCAGCCCTGTACCCGCCCCTCGCGGTTCCAGTGCGTCTCGCCGTGCCGGACGAGCAGAACGGTTGCCACGGGCGTTCACTCCTCCGTCTCGCTCGCGCCGCCGCGGCGGTAGCGCGCGACCAGCAGGCCGCCCTCGAACAGGACGACCAGCGCGGCGGCGACGCCGACGGCGGCCGTCGTCGCCAGTCCGAACTGGTTCACCAGACGGAACAGCGTCGGGTCGGGGCTGGAGAGGTAGCCGACGACGATGGCCACCGTCCAGACGGGGAGGCGCGCCCGGCGGAGGCCGCGCCAGAGTGTCACGCTGCCGTAGTAGTTCTTGTTGACGTAGGCGGTCAGTTCGAACAGGACGATGAGGCCCCCGCCGACGAGGATGGGGGGCGCGAGGCCGACGGTGGCGAGCGTCTCGGTGACGCTCGCGGGCAACTGGCCGTAGTAGCCGGTCGGCACG
This sequence comes from Haloarcula sp. H-hyl6, assembly GCF_056934455.1. Lineage (NCBI taxonomy): Archaea > Methanobacteriati > Methanobacteriota > Halobacteria > Halobacteriales > Haloarculaceae > Haloarcula > Haloarcula sp. H-hyl6. The sequence goes on along the minus strand of NZ_JBRIIK010000001.1, from coordinate 1,583,227 downwards.
GGCGCGGGGCTGAGGACGTAGCCGACCAGCGCGAACAGAGCGTAGGCGTAGGGCCGCCGGTTCGCGAGGTCCTCGGCGGTCGGGACGGGCGAACTGCTCCCGGTCCACTTCAACAGGAGGAGCGTCCCCTCGAAGAGCCCTATCATCGTCACGGCGACCATCAGGGGGGCCATCCCGGTCGGGTCGGGGCTGAAGACGAACGCGATGGCCGCGAACGCGCCCCAGAAGTAGAGGCGGCGGTCGACGAGCCACCGTCTGGTCGTGACGCCCATCATGATGGCGAGCATCACGAACAGAGGAATCTGGAACACCAGCGCGAAGAACCCGAGCATCAGGATGATGAGGTTGAACGTCTCGCCGAGGCCGAACGCGAGGTCCGCGGCCCGGTCGGAGTAGGTGATGAAGTAGTCGAACATCGCCCGCAGGACCGCGAAGTACGCGAAGGCGACGCCGATGGCCGCGAGGACGAGGCTCGTCGGGACCGCCGCGAGGTAGTAGCGCCGCTCGCGGGGGTACAGCCCCGGGCGCATGAACAGGTACGTCTCGTAGACGAACACCGGTAAGGCGGCGATGAACCCCACCAGCGACGCGACCTTCAGCCGCGCGAGAATCAGCGCGAGCGGGCTGTAGACGTGCGGGCAGTCCGCGCCGGCGACGGTGCCGGACCCGCCCTGCTGGGCGTCGACGGCGAACTGGCCGCAGGCCTCCGCCGGCCCGTCGAGGAAGGAGTACCAGAGGAAGTTGATGAGTTCGTCCGACGCCGGCAACGTCAGCACGGCGACGGCCGACATGACGCCGACCACGATGAACAGGCGGGTCGCCATCTCCTCGACGTGGTCGGCCAGCGGCATCTCCTGGTCGTCGGGCGCACCGCCTGCGCCCACCTCGTCGTCGGGGTCGTAGCCGGGCGCGCCAGCGCCGGCCGCCCCGCCCGCCGCGTCACCGGTCGGGGTGGGCGTGGCCGGAATGCCCCAGTCGGTGGGGATGTCTGCGGGCGTGGCGGCGCTGACCTCGCTCGGGTCGCGGTCGAACAGTCCCGCGCGGGTCGGCCCCGGGAGACTGTGGGACCCCGCCGTGGTCTCGTGGCCGCCGACGGGTTCGGGCCCCGGCCCGCTCACCGGGCGGCCCTCCTCCTCGCCGACGTCCTCGTCGCTCTCCGAGTCGCTGTCGGCCGTCTCGGTCTCGTCCGACTGTCGGTCGGGGTCGTAGCCGTGTGCTTCCGGGTGGACGTCGCTGTCGCTCCCCGAATCCGAGGAGAGAAGCGGGTCCTCGGGACGCGGGCGGTCGTCGTCGCCGTCGCCGTCCACCATCTGGAAGCGGTTTAGCGGTTGGTGGTTGTAAACTTTCTTTTCGAGCGGCCCACGTTCGCGGCCGCCCGGCGGCGGGAGCGCCCGTGTGATGAACAAATTGATAACGCAGAATCGGCTACCCTCACGGAAGATGGCGAGTGCAATCGACGAGGACACGGTCCAGACGGTCCAGAGCGGCCGTGCGACGCTGGGTGCAATGCTCAGCACCGCGCAGACCCACCTCCAGAAGGTGTTCATCGTCTTCGTCGTCGGGATGCTCGGGACCATCATGGCCCTGCAGTACGGGGTCTGGGACCGACTCCGGCAGGACCTGCTGTACTCCCAGATGGACCTCACCACGCAGCAAGCGACGAGCATCGTCGCCGTCACGCCGTTCGACGTCATCCTCTTGCAGGTGAAGATAGGGGCCGTCGTCGGCATCCTGATGGCCCTTCCGCTGCTCGTCTACTTCGGCCGGGACGGCCTCCGACGCCGCGGGTGGTGGCCGGCGGAGCAGATTCCGCTCTGGAAGGGGGCGCTGTTCGTCCTCGTCAGTCTGGGCCTGTTCGCGGCCGGCGTCGCCTACGCCTACGAACTGTTCTTCCCGCTGATGTTCAACTTCCTCGCGGGCAACGCCGACGCCGCCGGGTTCACCCCGCAGTACTCCATCGTCAAGTGGGCGCAGTTCGTCTTCCTGTTGGCCGCGTCGTTCGGTCTCGCGGCCCAGTTGCCCCTGATGATGACCGCGCTCTCGTACACCGGTATCGTCCCCTACGAGACGTTCCGCGACAAGTGGCGCTACGCCGTGGTCATCATCTTCGGGTTCGGGGCGCTGTTCTCGCCGCCGGACCCGTTCACCCAGATTATGTGGGCCGCGCCGCTGTGTGGTCTCTACGGGCTGAGTCTCGCCCTCTCGAAACTCGCGGTGACTATCAAACGCTCCAGCGACCTCGTCAGCACGCGCCGGGTCGCCCGCGAGCAGTGGAACACCGTCCTCGGGTCGGCCGTCCTCGTCGGCGGCCTGACCTACTACGTGCTGACGACGAGCGCGTTCCAGTACGTGCGGGCCGTCGAGGCGTTCGGCGCGCAGTACTCGACCCGACTCACGGGGAACCTCGCCCGGCCCGAACTCTTCGGCCTCTCCGTGGAGGGGACGGCCGTCTTGCTGGCCGCCGTGTTCGGCGCGTTCGGCACCGCCGCCGTCCTCTACTACCACGTCCTCCAAGCGCTGGACCAGAGCGCCGTCGGCCCGGGTCGCCGCCACGGCGACCCGACGGCCATCGACATCGACGAGATTAGCGCCTCGGCCATCGAGGTGTGCCCGCCGGAGGTGTTCGAGGAGATGACCGAGGAGGAGGCGCTGGCCCACGCCGACCGCGCCCTCTCCGAGGAGAACCAGGAGAAGGCGCAGTTGATTCTGGACCGCTGGGACATGGCCCACGAGGACGGCGGTCCCGACGAGGCGGCCGCAGAGAGCGCCGACGGCGACGCCGCGGCGGACGAGGAGGGGGACGTCCTCACCTCGACGACGGCCGGGATGCTGAACGCCTTCACCGACGAGGAGACCACCGAGGACGACGTGGGCGGCTACTACTACGACATCCGCTTCATCCTCGACTCCATCGCCTCGAAGGCGTTCTGGATTCTGGGCGTGTTCGGTCTCGTCCTCTCGGCGGCGTTCCTGTTCCTCTATCAGGGCGGCATCGGGAAGATACAGCGCATCTTCGTCAGTCGCCTCCCCGAGGGGATGGCCGACGGCGTAAACATCGTGACGCTGCACCCGGTCGAACACCTCGTGTTCATCGTGAAGTTCTCGACCATCCTCGGGTTCATCTCCGTCGTCCCCCTGTTGCTGTACTTCGCGTGGCCGGCGATGCGCGAACGCGGACTCGTCGTCGGGGACCGCAACGTCCTGCTGGTGTGGGGCGGCACGCTGTTCGCGGCGCTCATCGGCGGGAGTCTGCTGGGCTTCCTCTACGTCGCGCCGATGACCATCTCGGCTATCGCCTACGACCAGTTGCAGGCCAACATGGTCATCGCCTACCGCATCAGCAAGTTCGGGTGGCTGGTGTTCTTCCTCACCATCGGCATCGGCCTGCTGGCGGAGATTCCGGTGACGATGTTCCTGTTCCACCGCGGCGGCATCGTCCCCTTCACGCTGATGTACGAGCGCTGGCGCGAGGTGGTCATCGGCATCGTCGCCCTCTCGGCCATCCTCTCGCCGAACGGCATCTTCACGATGTTCATCGTCGGCATCCCGACGGCGCTCGCGTACCTGCTGGGACTGGGCATCCTCTGGGTGTACACGCTCGGCGGCCGACGGGCGCCGAAAGGCCGGAGCGAACCCGCCGACTGACGCGCGGAGGCGAGCGATTTAAGCACGGCTGACAGTATTCTCCGGATATGCCCAAGATAAGCGTCGAGGTGCCCGCGGAGCTTCTGGACGACCTAGACGCACACGTCGGCGAGGAGGGGAAGTTCGTCAACCGGAGCGAGGCCATCCGCGCCTCCATCCGCAAGACGCTGGACGTACTGGACGACATCGACGAGCGACAGGGGCGACTCGACGATGAGCAGTAGCGGCGAGCATCCGATTCGGGTCGGCCTCGTCGCCCTGTTCGTGACGGCGCTGGTCGTCTCGCAGGTGACGGCGTCGAAGCTACTGGCCTTCGGCCTCCCGTTCTCCCTGCCCGTGGCCGGCGAGTCGCTGGTCCTCCCGGGGGCGGCGCTGGCGTACGCCCTGACGTTCTTCGCCTCCGATTGCTACGCCGAACTGTACGGCCGGCGGGCCGCCACCGTCGTCGTCAACGTCGGCTTCGTGATGAACTTCGTCCTGTTGGCGCTGGTGTGGAGCACGATTCTCGCGCCCGGCCTGCCCGCCGAGGCCCAACCGGTCGACCCGGCGGCGTTCCGGAACGTCCTCGCGGCCAGCACCGGCATCGTCGTCGCCAGCCTCTCCGCGTACGTCGTCAGCCAGAACCTCGACGTGTTCGTCTTCCACGCGCTGCGCGACGCCACCGACGGCGACGCGCTCTGGCTCCGGAACGTCGGGTCGACGGCCACGAGCCAACTCGTCGACACGGTCATCTTCATCGGCGTCGGGTTCGTCCTCTTCCAGGGCGTCCCGCTGTCGGCGGCGCTGTCGCTCGTCGTCGGGCAGTATCTCCTGAAACTGCTCATCGCGTTGCTCGACACGCCGTTCGTCTACGCCGTCGTCGCGCTGGCCGGTATCGAGGACGAGGAAGACGAGGCGGCGCCCGCAGTGCAGTAAGCGGCCCTTACTCCGCTGGTTGCGCGAACGCGTACCGCGGTTTCACGTCGTCGACGCGCACGTCGAGCGTCTCGCCCGTCTCGACGCCGCTGACGAACACCGTGAAGTTCTCCACCTTGGCGATGCCGTCGCCCTCCTCGCCGACGTCCTCGATGGTCACCTCGACCACGTCGCCCTCGCGGACGGGCGCCGTGAGGCGGTGTTTCGCCACGAGGTACAGTTCCGAGGAGGAGTCCCGCGAGGCGTCCGGGCGGACCTCGCGGACGTACTCGAACTCCGGTTCTATGTCGGCTTTCAGGTCGTCTAGGTCCTGCCCGTCGAACACCTTCGCCGCGAAGTCCCCGCCCGAGGCGAGGAGGTCCGTCGCCACCTCGAAGGCCTGCCGGACGAGGTGGACCGACCGGGCGTGGTCCAAGTCGTACTCGCCGGTCATGTTCGGTGCCATGTCCGAGATGACCACGTCGACGGGGCCGCCGGTGTCGTCGTCCGACCCGCCGACGACGTCCCGTATCTCTGCCTTGGTGCTGTCCTCGGTCATGTCGCCGCGGACGAACTCGACGGTCGGTTCGGGGTCGGAGAGCGGGTCGATGCGCTGGCGGTCGACGCCGACGACGGTGCCCCGTTCGCCGACGCGTTCGGCGGCCACCTGCATCCAGCCACCCGGTGCGGCCCCGAGGTCCACGACGGTCCGCCCCTCGCCCAGCAGACCGGCCGTCTCGTCCAGTTGCTGGAGTTTGTACGCCGACCGGGCGCGATACCCCTCCTGTTTGGCTCTGTTGTAGTAGTCGTCTTTCCCGGACATGGTTACCTCTCCGCACCTGCTGTCGCGTTTCGAACCGTCGTTCCGCACGTCCGCTCGGTCATATCGCTACGAACGCGGCCGACGCGGAAAGGGGTGCCGAATCGACGACCTCCGGTCGTCGCGTGACACGGCCCGTGCGGAAGCACGCCACCGCCGCTCGTGTCGGATGTGCAACTGCTCTACCGATTCGCGGCGGTGGTCCTCCGGTCGGGTTCGGACGGGTCACGTCGGTATCCGGTTGAGGCGGACTGGCGACGCGGGTTCGAACGCCGCGGCCACCACCAGCCGTCGGCGGCAGGCGTCGCGGGCGTCTTCACCGCCGGTGACACATACGGAAGAAAGGACGTGCTTCTGAAAAATCCCTTTTCCACGTCCGGCACCAACGCCTATCGGCATGGTCTCCATCTCGGAACTCACGTCGGTCTGTAAGGCCGTCGGGAGCGAGTTCAGCGAGAAGAACGTCACTTTCCTCGCCGGGAGCATCGCATACACCGCGTTCGTCTCGCTCGTGCCGCTCCTGCTGTTCCTCGTCCTCGCGTTCGCCCTCTTCGGAGCGGGCTTGGAGCATCGCTTTCTCACGCTCGTCTCGTCGAACGTCTCGCCCACTGTCGGGCGACTCATCGAGCAGTTACTCCAGAGTCAGTCCGGCGGCGCCGCCGGGTCCTCGCTCGTCGGGGTCGTCGTCCTCGTCTGGGGGGCGCTGAAGCTCTTTCGCGGCCTCGACGTCGCCTTCGAGGAAATTTACGAGGTGGACTCCGACACCTCGCTCCTCCAGCAACTCAGAGACGGCCTCGTGGTCCTCGCGTCGCTCGTCCTCTCGGTGGGCGCGACCATCGCGGTCACGACCATCTTCGGCGCGCTCGCCGGCAGGGTACCGTTTCTCGGGCTGTTGCTCCCGCTGGTGTTGGCGGCCGGCCTCGTCCTCGCGTTCCTCCCGATGTACTACGTCTTCCCGAACGTCGACGTGACGGCCCGCGAGATTCTGCCGGGCGTCCTCCTCTCGGCGGTAGGGTGGGCGCTCCTGCAGGGGCTGTTTCAGGTCTACGTCGCCGTCTCGACGGGCGGCGGTGGCGTCAGCTTCGTCACCGGCATCATGCTGTTGCTCACGTGGCTGTACTTCAGCGGCGTCGTCCTCCTCCTCGGGGCCGTCGTGAATGCCGTCCTCGGGGGACACACCGACAGGGACACCGGGGTCGCCGCCGGCGCGGCGGCCGACTGAGCGCGCACGGGCGTCGGCACACCGCGGCTACGAATATGGGGTATATCCCCCACCCGAACACGTTCACCCCTGCTCCCAGAGCCTGAGAGCCCGCTTCTCGGTATATGTAGCTGGTGACCCGAGATGTACCTGTAACGGAGGTCCCACTCATGTCATCCATTCCGACGGCGACGCGGCGCCGCGTGTTACAGGCGCTGGGCGTCGGCACGGCGGCCATCGCCGGTTGTGCCGGTGCCCCCGGCGCAGAGACCGAACAGCCCACTGAACGGACCACCCCTCAGGAGCCAAGCATGAACCCCGCACAGCAGACCGACGTCGACCGTATCGCCGCCGACCCGACCGACATCCCGGACCCCATCGACCGCTCGGAGCCGAAGACGGTGTCGGTCGAGATGACGACCAAAGAGCAGGTCGCCGAAATCGAACCCGGGGTCACGTACACGTACATGACCTTCGACGGGCAGATTCCGGGGCCGATGATTCGGGTCCGCCGCGGCGACACCGTCGAGTTGACCATCACCAACGAGGAGGGCAACTCGATGCCCCACAACATCGACCTCCACGCCGTTCGAGGGCCGGGTGGGGGTGCCGAGGCGTCGATGGTCACGCCCGGCCAGACCAAGACCTTCCGGTTCAAGGCCACCTACCCCGGGAGCTTCATCTACCACTGTGCGGTCCCGAACCTCGACATGCACATCTCCTCGGGGATGTTCGGCATGATACTCGTCGAACCGGAGGAGGGGCTACCCGATGTGGACCACGAGTTCTACTTCGGCCAGCACGAACTGTACACCAAAGGCGACGCCGGCGAGGAGGGTCACCACGACTTCGACATCGAGGCGATGCAGGCCGAAGAGCCGACCTACGTCCTCATGAACGGCGAGAAGTACGGCATCACCCCGGACGGCTACGGTGCCCCGAGCATGCAGGTCGGGGAGACGGCCCGGGTGTACTTCGCCGTCGGCGGCCCGAACCTCGATTCCAGTTTCCACCCCATCGGCTCCGTCTGGGACGAGGTCTGGCCGCAGGGCGCAACCGCCAGCGAACCCCACCGCTACGTCCAGACCACGCCGGTCAAACCCGGCTCTACGGTGGTCGCGACTCTGCACGCGGAGGTGCCCGGTCCCATCAAACTGGTCGACCACGCGCTCTCCCGGGTCGCCCGCAAGGGCATGATGGCGGTCATCAACCGCGAAGGGGAACCGAACCACGACGTGTTCCAGCCCGAAGTCTGACCGGCCGGCGACGGTCGGGCGCACGTCGCAGGGGGCGGTCGTCTCGTCTGCCCGCGGCCTGATTTTGCAGGCACGACGCTCTGGCAGTTCGCCGTGTGCTATTCCCACGCACACCGTCGCACTCGGGGTGCCGGACGTCCCTCCGGGTCGCACGCGCACGCGGAGTCAATGAGGGACTTTTTAATGCATGGGGGCGTAGCCCGGTTCAAGATGTTCAACGCCATCGTGAGCGCGGACACGCTCCAATCGGCTCTCGATTCAGTGAGCGTGCTGGTGGACGAGTGCAAGATCCACCTCGAAGAAGACGGCCTCGAGATACGGGCGGTGGACCCGGCCAACGTCGGGATGGTCGACCTGCGACTGGAGGCGGCCGCCTTCGAGTCCTACGAGACGGACGGCGGCCTCATCGGAGTGAACCTATCGCGACTCGAAGACATCGCCGGTATGGCCGACGCCGGCCAGTTGGTCCACCTCGAACTCGACGAGGAGACCCGCAAACTCCACATCGCCATCGACGGGTTGGAGTACACGCTGGCCCTCATCGACCCCGACTCCATCCGACAGGAGCCGGACCTGCCTGACCTCGACCTCTCTGCACACATCGTCATCGAGGGGAAGGACATCAACCGCGCGGTCACCGCCGCCGACATGGTCAGCGACCACATCGCGCTCGGCGTCGACGCCACCGAGGAACTGTTCTACGTCGACGCGGAGGGCGACACGGACGACGTCCACCTCGAACTCACGCGGGACGACCTCATCGACCTCACCGCCGGGAACGCCCACTCGCTGTTCTCGCTGGACTACCTGAAGAACATGAACAAGGCCATCCCGAAGGACGCCGAGGTGGAGATGGAACTGGGCGAGGAATTCCCCGTCAAGATGCACTTCAACTTCGCCGAGGGCGAGGGTCGGGTCACCTACATGCTGGCCCCGCGCATCCAGAGCGAGTAACCCTTCGTCCGGCCGGGCGTACGCAGACCGATTCACCACCGTTCGCGCCCACAGCACGCCGCTGTTGCCGTTTCGGGTCCGACGCACGTCTGACGTACCGTTTTGTGGGGGTGGCTCCAACGACAGCACATGGAGAGTCTCGGAGACGCCTACGCCGGTGACTCCCGCTGGACGGGTCGGGACCCCCGTCGCGTCTACGCCGGGGCCGCGCTGGGCGTCGTGGGGGTGTTGGCCGTCGTCACGGCCGTCCTCGTGGTGACGACGCCGCTGTCGACCCTGTTGGGGGCAAGCGACCTCCGCGCCGCCGAGAAACTCGCCGGGACGCTGGGCGGCCTCGGCATCCCCGCGCTGTTCCTCTCGGTCGTCGCCGTCCTGCCGTCCTCGCGCCGGGAGCAGGTCGGCGTCGCCGTCGGCACCGGCCTCTGTCTGGTCGGCATCGTCCTGTTCCAGCGAGCGTACCCACACCGCTGGACGACGGGCGCGGAGACGATGGCCTTCGAGACGACGATGGCGTACTTCCTCGGCGCCGGACTGGCCTTCTGGTTCGTCTTCACCGCGATGGCGAGTTTCCGGGCGCGGAACAACCCACAGGGGATGGTCCGACTGGAACTCACCCACAGGGGCGAGTCGAAGACGGTGCAGGTCTCCCCCGAGGAGTACCAGCGCTACGCGAACGCGGTCCGGAGCGACGGCGGCGAGACGGAAGAGATTATCCGCGAAATCGAGTCGCGGGCCGAAGACGATTGAGCGGCCCTGTAGCCCAGAACGCCCCGCCGCAGCGACCCGATTCCACTGATACCGATGCCCTCGCCAGACGCCATCCTCGACAAGTACTCGACTGACACGTACGCTGTCGTCGATGTCCTCCACGCAGTCCCGCCCTACTGTGTTCACGAGGTGCGCCTCGACGGGACGCGGGCCGTCCTCAAGCGTGACGCCCACCCACGCGGCGAGGCCGCCGTCGAGGGGGCCGTCCAGACGTTCGTCGCCGCCGAGACGCCAGCGCCAGCACCGCCGGTCCTCGCCGTCGGCGACGACCACTTCCTCGCGGCGTGGGACCCCGATGTCCCGCCGCAGGACCCACCCACGACCGAACGGTGGGCCCGGGTGGCCGGTCACTGTCTCGCCCGCCTACACGACGCGACGGCCGAGGCTTTCGACGGGTGGGGCCGTCCCCGACCCCGCGACTGCTCGCTCGCCGGCGGACCACACGACGACTGGCGGACGGCCGTCCTCGCCCGACTCGACCACCATCGCTCGTTTCTCACCGACCGTGGATACGCCGACGTCGTCGACCGGGTGGCCGACCGAATCGCGGCGACGCCCGACGCCTTCGCCGGGGCTGGCCCACCGGTCCTCTGTCACGGCAACGCTCTCCCAGCCCACGTCGGGGTCGTCGACCGGCAGGCAGCGGCGCTCATCGACTTCGAACACGCGCTGGTCGCTCCAGCCGAGTACGACTACTGGCGGACCGTCGGCCCGCTGGTTGAGGGCGGCGACGCGCCCGACGGTATTGGGGTGGCCTTCCGCGAGGGGTACGAGTCCGTCCGGTCGCTGCCCGACGGTTTCAGCTCCCGCCGGCCGTACTACCGGTTGCTGAACGGTGTCTCGTACCTCGAAGCGCTGTTCCTCCAGAAACAGGTGCCGAAACAGGAGCGTCGCGAGCGCGCCGACGCGTTCCGAGCGTCCATCGAGGAGACGCTCGCCGCTGTCGGCGAGCGCGGGTAGCGGGGACGACCGACCTCACGCCCGCGACTGGTTCCCGTTCGCCCCGTCGTCCGCGGCGTCGCCTGCCGTCTCGGTGGTCTCTGTCTCCTCGGTCTCTCCTGCCTCCGACGTCTCGTCGGCCTCGACCTCCTCTACCTCTACGTCCTCGCCGGCGACGCCGCTCTCGCTGATGACCGGCAGGAGGTTGTAGCCGTTCGGTCCCTTCTCGACGACGCTGATGTCGAAGACGAACTCGACGCCTTCGCCGGCCGTCACCTCGAAGGGCTTCACTATCTGGAGTTTCTCGCTGGGCACCTTCACCGGAACCGTCTCACCGTCGACGACGCCCGCGACGTCCGCGACGGCGAGTTCGATTTTGGCGTAGCGCCCGGCCGCCAGTCGCTCGTCGAGGACGCCGACGGCTCGGTCCCCGACGACCGTCGTCAGGTCGACTGTCGGGTCGTCGAGGTCGAAGACGCGAACGTTCCCGTCGCCGCTCGCCTCGCCGTCCTCGTCCGCTTCCTCGTCTCCCTCCTGTTCGACGGTCTCGGTCGCCGTGTCGGTCTCGGTCGCCGTGTCGGTCTCGGTCGCCGTGTCGGTCTCCGTCTGCGATTCCGTACCGCGCTCCGTGTCTGTCTCCTCCTCTCCCGTCGCTCGGTACACACGCGCCGCGTCGAAGGTCACGTCTAGCGAGTCGAAGTCCTCGATGGCCGCGGGGCGGTCGCTGACGAGCAACCTGAACGTCCCGGTCGTCGACTGGGCGGTCCCGGCGCTGTCGGTACCGTCGGTGGCCTCGCCGGTCGATTCGCCGTCGCCACTCCCTCCGCCACACCCGGCGACGAACGTCGCTCCGACTGTGGCGGTCGTGCTGATGAACGAGCGTCTGTCCATGTCCGCCCGTCAGGAGTACGGCCGTATATAAGGGGCCGTTCGTTCAGGGTCCCGGCGGCGGATAAACGGAATGAACGCCGGACCTGAACGGTTTTACGCCGGAGTGCCTAGGAGCGGACAATGGCAAACTCGAACGCGAAGGGGGACCGCCGCGAGCGGGAGTTGGTCAACGCGCTTGACGAGGCGGGGTTCGCGGTGATGCGTGCGCCGGCAAGCGGGAGCGCGACCGAGCGAGAACTGCCGGACGTGTTGACCGGCGACGGCGAGACGTTCTACGCCATCGAGGCCAAATCCAGCGCCGGCGACCCCATCTACCTGACCGGCGAGGAGATAGAGGCGCTGCTCTTTTTCGCGCGCAACTTCGGCGCGAAACCCCGCGTCGGCGTCCGCTTCGACCGCGAGGACTGGTACTTCTTCCACCCCGGCGACCTCTACACGACCGACGGCGGGAACTACCGCGTCAAGAAGGAGACGGCACTCTCGGAGGGCACCGACTTCGAGGAGTTCGTCGGCCACTCCGAGAAGGTCACGCTGGAGGAGGTGGCCGACGACGGCCCGGACCAGACGGTGTTGGACGTCCTCTCGGCGTTCGAGCGCGGCGACTTGGAGATAGAGGAGGCGGCCGCGATGCTGGAGTAGCGAGGGACTGAGCGAAGCGAAGTCCCTCGAAACGGAACGGCGACCGTAGGGAGCCGTGGACCGAGCGAGGCGTTGAAGGGGATGTGACACCCCGAAGCGCCGCAGTGACCGGCGGGAACCGAGGTGGTGTCCCGGTGCTCGAGCGGTGCGTGCGCGCTGACGAACCGCCGGACGTCTCCCCCCTCACTCGACCAGTTCGGCGTCGGTCCGGTGCAGTCGGGAGTAGGGGAACGCGTACCGCCGCGGGTCTTTCCGCCGGGTCGCGTCGGCGAGGTACGTCACTTCGACCACGACGTCGTCCTCGGGGTACCCCTCGTTGGTGTCGTGGGCGGCGACGGTCCGACCGGTCGCCTCGATGACGTACTCGTCGGCCCGGTCTGCGCTCACGCCAGCGACGACGAGGCTGTCGCCCGTCTCGCGGTCGACCACGACGTCGCCCGGCGCGACCCGACATCGCTCGCAGAAGTGGGGCGGGTCGGCGGCCTCGGGCACGAACGCGACGGCCCCGCAGACGTCACAGCGGGCGCGTTCGTGGTCCGGCGGGGCCACGCGACGGGCCGTAATCTCGATGGCGACGCGGCGCAGGTGCTTGCACTGCTCGCCGCGAATCTGGTTGTCCGGGCAGGTACAGGAGTGGTCCGCGAGGTCCACGAGGTACGTGTGGCCGCTCTCGGAGGTGACGGCGTAGGTACTGCCCTCGCGCGGCCGGACGGCCATGCGCTCGGTCCACGCGCGGGCCGCGCGGGCGTCGAGCTTGCTGGGGTCCGGTGCGAGTGCAGTTCGCTCCGAATCGGCGGATGGCTCGATGAGTGTCATAGCGGGCGGACACGGCTGTATTTCTCGGTGTGTCCAGTCGAAACGTAGGGTCTCCACGGAGGTAAACGTCTCGGCCGTCGGCTCGCTGAGTGGGGGCGTTGGGGCCGCTTCGACACTCTTTTGCCCGGCCCGGCGATACCGCGGGACATGGAAATCGACCGGGAGGCCATCGTGCAGGTCGTGGTCTCGGCCATCGCGCTGGTGACGTTCGTCGCCGCCGCTGTCTTCGTCTCGCTGAACTTCTCCAGTAACGGCGGCCTCACCTCTCAGGGCGGCGTCGCCGTCATCGGCGCTATCGGACTGTTCATCGTCGTGATGCTCGCCGCGGGCATCTGGATGGAACGACAGCAGTTCTAAGCGTCGGCCTCGTCCTCACCGCTCTCGCCGTTCTCCTCGCGCCAGTCGACCAGTTCGTCGTCCTCGGCGTCGTCTATCTTCTGCTCGTAGTAGGCCATCGGGTGTGAGATGCGCTCACAGAGGTCGTCCTTGTTGACGCAGTCGCCGTAGGAGACCATCGTCGAACACGCCGGCGTCGAGTACTCGGTGGGGCTGGTGTCGCCGCGGATGTGGTCGACCTGATAGCGCGTGGCCTCCTCGCCGAACCCCGGGTTCACCTGGAAGAGGTCGACGATTTCGTCGGTCGTCATCCCGATGCTGGTGAGGAACGCGGCGATGGCGAACCGGGAGTGGTGTTCGAGGTGTTCGCCCTTCTGCACTTGGTCCAGCAGCGCCTGCATGCAGGGCGGGAACAGTTCGGGGACGACGGTGTCTATCTCGCGGGTCAGGTCGAGTTCGGCGAGGATGTCCTGTAGCCGCTCTACCTCCTCGTCGAGTTCGTCGGCGATGGCGTCGGGCACGTCGAAGGGCAGGCCGTCGGCGACGCGGTGCCGGATGGCCTGTTTCAGCAGGACGTGGAGTTCCTCGGCGGCGATGCGAACGCGGCCGTCTGCCAGCGGCCGGTTGACGAGGCGCCACTGGTCGCCCCGCTGGTCGGCCGCCAAGTCGAGGTACGCGCCGACGTCCACCCAGTACCCGCGGTCGGACTCGTGGACCGACCCCGCGAGGTCGAACTCCGACAGCAGGTCGCGCAACTCGACGCGCTCGCTCTGGGTGGACTTGAACTCCGTCGTCGCCGCGAACTCCTCGCCGAACCGCTCGCGGGCCGTCTCGGCCTCCGCGCGGGCGTACTTGCGGGTGCAGACGTGCTGGTCGACCAGCGAGACGAGGACGCGGGCCACCGGGTAGGAGAGGAGTTCGACGCGGGTCCGGCGGTGTGGCTCGCCGACGGTGCCGTCCGTGATAGCGTGTTCGACCCGCTCCAGCGCCCGTTGCGTGACGGCCTCGTCGGTGGCGACGACCTCGCCCAAATCCACCGCGGCGGCCTCGACGGCCTCGCGGGCGGCGGCGAGGAACGGGTAGCGAGCGTGGAGCGGCTGCATGGACTGGCGTTGCGCGTGTGGCCGAATAAAATCCCCGTTCCGGGCCGCCTCGAATCCCGACGAATTATCACATCACATCTGTCTATGGTCGGACGTGACAGCGACCGACCGCTCCGTCGACCTGACCGAGGGGCCGCTCTTGCGGCCACTGCTCGCCCTCTCACTGCCGCTCGTGGGAACACAGCTCCTGCAGGTCGCGTACAACCTCGTCGATACGTTCGTCGTCGGCCGACTGGGCGACGAGGCGGTGGCGGCGCTGACCTACTCGCTCCCCTTTATCTTCCTCACCATCTCGCTGGGGAGCGGGCTCACCGTCGCCGGCACCGTCCTCGTCTCACAGCACCGGGGGGCCGGCAACGACGACCGGGTGCGGGCCGTCGCCGGGCAGACCATCGCCGTCACGGCCGTCGTCTCTGGGCTCCTGTCGGTCGTGGGCTACCTCCTCGCGCCGACGCTGTTGCCGTACATCGGGACGACGCCGGGGACGGCGATTCACGCGATGGCCGTCGAGTACACCCGCATCGTCTTCGCGGGGACGGCGTTCATGTTCGGCGCGTTCGCGTTTCAGGCCATCCTCAGGGGGTGGGGGGACACCCGGACGCCGATGTACCTCATGTTCGGCAGCGTCGTCGCCAACGCGGTGCTGGACCCGTTCTTCGTGCTGGGGTTCGACGGCAACGTCGTCTTCTCCCTGCTCGGCTTGGGCGGCCTCGAAGCGACGCTGTACGCGCTCACCGGGTTCTCCGGGATGGGCGTCGCCGGGGCGGCCGTCGCCACTGTCATCTCCCGAGGGGGGGCCGCGCTAGCGGGGTTCTGGCTCCTCTTCTCGGGCCGCCTCGGCTTCGCAATCTCGCCGTCTGACCTCGCACCGGACCGCGAGACGGTCCGGAAGATACTGGACGTGGGCGGCCCCGCCGGCCTCGAACGGTCGGCGGACTCGCTGGCCTACACCGGGATGACCGTCCTCGTGGCGATGGTCGGCACCGACGCCGTCGCCGCTTACGGCGTCGGCAACCGCATCAACACCCTCGTCTACCTCCCGGCAGTGGGCCTCGCGCAGGGCGTCGAGACGGCCGTCGGCCAGAACCTCGGCGCGGACCGGTCGGGCCGCGCGCGTCGGGCGGTCCTGCTGGCGACGGGCCTCGGCGGTGGCGTCTTCCTCCTCGCCAGTCTGGGCGCGTACGCCTTCGCCGCGGCCATCGTCGCTCTCTTCTTCGACGTGAGCCAGACGGCCCCCGCGGTGCTCTCGATGGGCGCCGACTACTTCCGGGTCATCGGCCCGACGTACGTGTTCATGGGTCTCTTCCACCTCCTGAACGCCGCCTTCCGCGGGGCCGGAAGCACGCGGACGGCGCTGGGGTTCTCCATCGCCTCGCAGTGGTTCTTCCGCATCCCGCCGACGCTCGCGCTCGTCACCGTCGTCGGGATGGGCGCGGCGGGCGTCTGGTGGGGCATCGCGCTCTCGCACGTCGCCGCCGCGGCGCTCGTAGCGGTCTGGTATCTCGTCGGCGACTGGGACGAGTCGGTCGTCGAGGCGGACGAACAGGCCGACGAAGACGCACCCGCCACGGCCGACTGACGTGCTGTGAGATAGTGT
This sequence comes from Haloarcula sp. H-hyl6, assembly GCF_056934455.1. Classification (NCBI taxonomy): domain Archaea; kingdom Methanobacteriati; phylum Methanobacteriota; class Halobacteria; order Halobacteriales; family Haloarculaceae; genus Haloarcula; species Haloarcula sp. H-hyl6. Next base: position 1,567,368 of record NZ_JBRIIK010000001.1, on the reverse strand, counting down.
CACAACCTCACGGAACGGCTATACTGACTGACCATCCAGTCAGTACTATGCTGGTCCCCTTCTCTCTCCCTGTCCGGAGGTGTCGACGGTGACGGCGACGAGCGAGCAGTCCGAGCGGTTCACGCAGGGGACGCTCCTCTGGCCCCTGCTGACGCTGGCCGCGCCGCTGGTCGCCACGCAACTCCTCCAGACGCTGTACAACATCGCCGACACCTTCTGGGTCGGCCGTCTGGGACAGGACGCGGTGAGCGCCCTCTCGTTCTCGTGGCCCATCGTCTTCCTGCTGGTGAGCGTCGGCGGCGGGATGACCGGGGCCGGGACCATCCTCATCTCCCAGCACACGGGCGCGGAGAACGACGACCGCGTGAGCCACGTCGCCGGCCAGACGCTGGTGTTCGTCACCGCTCTCTCGGTGGCCATCTCCGTCGTCGGCTACCTCCTGACGCCGACGCTGTTGCAGGCCATCGGCACCGAGGCCGGCACGCCCATCCACGAGATGGCCGTCACCTACACGCGCTACGTCTTCCTCGGCCTGTACTTCATGCTCGGGTTCTTCGTCTTTCAGGCGCTCCTGCGTGGCTGGGGCGACACGAAGACCCCGATGTACCTGATGGTCGGGAGCGTCGCGCTCAACGTCGTCTTGGACCCGATACTCATCCTCGGCTTCGCCGACAACCCCCTGTTCGCGTGGCTCGGACTGGAGGGTGGCCGCGAGCGCGCTCGCGGCGACGGGCTTCACCGGCCTCGGCGTCGAGGGCGCCGCCATCGCCACGATATTCTCGCGCGGACTGGCCGCCGCGGTGGGCCTCTGGTTGCTGTTCTCGGGCCGGGTCGGCATCGAACTCTCGCTGTCGGACCTCCGCCCCGACGTCCCGGAGATTCGGAAAATCGTCAGCGTCGGCGCGCCCCTCAGCGTCGAGACGAGCACGCAGGCGCTGTCGGTGACGGTTATGACGGCGTTGGTCGCGCTCGTCGGGTCCGACGCCGTCGCCGCCTACGGCATCGGCGGCCGCCTCACGTCGCTGGTCTGGCTCCCGATGGTCGGGATGGGGATGGCCGTCGAGACGGTCGTCGGCCAGAACCTCGGCGCCGGGAAGCGCGCCCGCGCCCGCCGGACGGTCCTGCTCGCCAGCGGCATCCTCGTCTCGGTGTTCCTCCTCGCCAGCCTCGTCGTCACGCAGTTCGCCCCGGCCATCGTCGGGGTGTTCATCACTGGCGAGGGGGCCGCCGCCGTCGTCGACCACGGCACGTCGTTCCTCCGCATCGTCGCGCCGACGTGGGCCGTGATGGCCGTCTTCCACATGATAAACGGCGCGTTCCACGGGGCCGGGTCGACCCGCCTCTCGATGGGGCTTGGCCTGCTGACGCTGTGGGGCTTCCGCATCGTGGTCGCCGCCACCCTCGTCGTCGTGGTCGGCATGGGCGCGCCCGGCGCGTGGTACGGCATCGCCGCCTCCAACGTCGCCGCCGCCGTCGCCGGCGTCGCCTTCTTCCTGCGCGGCGGGTGGCTCGACGACGTCATCGAGGAGGAGGCGGACGAGGACGTCGGCGACGGGGCGGCCGCTACGGCGTAGCCGGCCGGAAAACGAGGGGGTCGGTTACTGCTCGCGGTTCCCTGCGGTCACCGCTCGCATTTCGGCGATTCTCGCTCCGCTCGAACCACTCAGGTCCCGTGCTGCCACGAGTCCATGTACTCGGCCTGCTCGTCGGTCAGCGCGTCGAACTCGACGCCTTCGGCCTCCAACTTGATTTCCGCCACTTCCTTGTCCAACCGGTCCGGCACGTCGTGGACGCCGGCCCCGTAGTCGTCGCCGTTCTCGACCAGTTCGCGCACGACGACGGCCTGAATCCCGAAGCTCTGGTCCATCACTTCGACCGGGTGGCCCAGCGCGATGGGCGTCGCGAGGTTGACCAGACGTCCCTCAGCGAGGACGTTCAGGCGGCGGCCGTCTTCCATCTCGTAGGCCTGCACGCCGTCGCGGGCCTCGTAGGTGTCGACGGCGAGGTCCGAGAGCGCGTCGAGGTCGATTTCCACGTCGAAGTGGCCGGCGTTGGCGAGCAAGACGCCGTCCTGCATGACCTCGAAGTGCTCTTCGACGACGACGTCTCGGTTCCCGGTCGTCGTGATGAACACGTCGCCTTCTTCCGCGGCCTCAGCCATCGGGAGCACGTCGTACCCCTCCATGTGGGCCTCTAAGGCCCGGCGGGGTTCGACTTCGGTGACGACCACGTCGGCGTTCTGGCCGCTGGCCTTCTTGGCGACGCCCTTCCCGCAGTGGCCGTAGCCGGCGACGACGACGGTCTTCCCGGCCCACGAGAGGTTCGTCGTCATGGCGATGGAGGCAAGCGAGGACTCGCCGGTGCCGTGGACGTTGTCGAACAGCCGTTTCATCGGCGTGTCGTTCACGGCGAAGACGGGGTACTCCAACTGGCCGTCCGCGTCCATCGCGCGCAGGCGGTGGACGCCGGTGGTCGTCTCCTCGGCCCCGCCGACGATGGTGTCGATGAGCTCGGGGTAGTCCTCGTGGATGGCCGCGACGAGGTCCATCCCGTCGTCGACCGTGATGGTCGGTTCGTGGTCGATGACGGCCTCGATGGCCTCGTAGTACGCCTCGTCGTCGACGCCGCGTTCGGCGTAGGAGGTGACGCCGTCGACGGCGTCGAGCGCGGCGCTCACGTCGTCGTGCGTGCTGAGCGGGTTACAGCCGGTGATGGCGACTTCGGCGCCGCCTTTCGCCAGCAGTTCGGCGAGGATGGCCGTCTTCGCCTCGACGTGCATCGCCATGCCGATGCGCTCGCCGGCGAACGGTCGGTCGGTCTCGAAGTCCTCGCGCAGCGACGCGCAGATGGGCATGTGCTGTGCTGCCCAGTCCATCTTCCGGCGGCCCGACTCGCGGGCCGACTCCACGTCGTCGAGTCGCTCCGAAATGGGTGTTGTCATGCCCGACAGAAAGCACAGAGTTCGTAAAACGCTACCGAAGGCGCTCAGCTAGTGGCCCTTGGCGTTGCCGTTCGCGTGGTCCGGCGGACCGCTCTCGCCGTCCTCGTCGTCTTCCTCGTCATCGTCTTCGTCTTCCTGTTCGACTTCTTCGTCCTGTTCGGTCTCCTCCTCGTCGGCGTCGTCGTCAGTCTCTTCTTCGTCTGCCGCTTCTTCGTCCTCTTCTTCGTCTTCGTCCTCGGTCTCGACGTCGTCTTCGTCGTCCCCGTCAGGGCCGCGGTCCTCGGGCGGGCCTGCGTGGTCGGGGGCGTTCCCGGGGTTGTTCTGGGTGACGTACTCGGAGACCTCCGGGCCGATGCCGGTGGCACCGTTCTCGAGCAGGTAGTGGACGAAGTCGGAGACGCCGGCGAACTCCTCGTCCTCGGCGGTCTGGTTGACGTATTCGAGGTCGACCGTGGTGGAGTCGGAGGCGTTGTCCGCGTTGGCGGTGACCTCGACGGTGACGTTCTCGTCGGGGGCGGCCAGCGACACCTCGCCGTCTGCGTCGGTCTGGTAGTCACCGGTGCCCTCGTAGGTGGCGTTGCCGTCGGTCGCGACCGAGACGTTGGCGTCCTCGATGGCGGTGTCGTTGCGCGTCACGTCGACGGTGACGGTCCCGTCGTCGTTCTGGGCCGCCGAGACGTCGATGCCGTCGACCAGCGTGACGTTCAGTTCGACGGTCTCTCCGTCGGTCACGGTCAGCGTCACGGGTTCGTCGTCTTCGGGCGTCGGGAGAGCGACGGTGCCGTTCTCGTCGGTCTCGTAGCTTCCGACGCCGTCGTAGTCGCTGTCGGCCTCTCGCGTGCTGACGTTGACCGTCGCGTTCTCGACGGCGGCGTCGTCGCGCGTGACCGTCACGACGACGTCACGGTTCTGTTCGACGTCGACCTCGAAGTCGGGGTCGAGTTCGACCGTCGCGGCCGCCGTCTCGCCGTCGTCGCTGGCGGTGACGGTGACGTTCACGCGCTCGTCGGGCGTCGGGAGGGCGACGGTGCCGTTCGCGTCCGTCTCGTAGCTCCCCGACCCGGCGTAACTGCCGTCGACGGCGGCGACGGTCACCGTCGCGTTCTCGACGGCGGAGCCGTTCCGCGTGACTTCGACGGTCACGTCGTCGTCTTGTGTGACTGTTACGGCGAGCGATTCGTCCGAGGTGTCGGCAGCGGCCGCCGCCGGCGCGAGGGCAGCGCCGAACAGTGCGGCGACCGCGAGGAGGGCAATCACTTGGTTTCGCATTACGTACCAGTCGTCTACCGGATACCTCTCTAAACCCCCCTCTCGTTCACACCGTTCAGTCCGATTCCCACGTTCGAATATACCGGCGTAGAACGCCCGATACGGTTCAAGACTCGCTCTGAACGTTTAACTCTCCTCGGCTCGCTCGACGAGCGCCGTCGCGTGCTCGCTCGCGCGTTCGCGAACCGCGGCCTCGTCGAACGTCGTCAGTTGGCGGTCCCGCATCAGCACCTCGCCGTCACAGACGGTGTGGCGCACGTCGCTCCCGCGGGCGGCGTAGGCCAGATGCGAGACGAGGTCGTGGGCCGGCGTGAGGTGGGGCGCGTCGAAGTCGAGGACCGCGAGGTCGGCGTTCGCGCCGGGTTCGACGCGGCCGCCGTCGAACCCCAGCAGGTCGGCCCCGTTCTCGGTCGCCATCCGGACGGCCGTCTCGGCGGCGACGGCGCTGGCGTCGTCGGCCGCGAGTTTCCCGAGCATCGCCGCGTCGCGCATCTCGTCGAACATGTCGAGGTCGTTGTTCGAGGCCGCGCCGTCGGTGCCCAGACCAACGGTGACGCCGCCGTCTAGCAACCGCTGGACCGGTGCCATCCCGCTGGCGAGTTTCATGTTCGAGGCCGGGCAGTGGACCGCGCCGGTGCCCGTCTCGGCCAGCAGGTCGATTTCGCCGTCGTCGACGTGGACGCAGTGCGCGAGGAAGGTGTCCTCGCCCAGTAGGCCCACGTCGTCGGCGTATTCGAGCGGGCGCACCCCGTGTTCCTCGACGAGGGGGTCGACCTCGGCGGTCGTCTCGTTGGCGTGGAGGTGCATCGGCAGGCCCGCCTCGACGGCCTCGGGGACGAACTCGCGGAGGTACTCCTCGCCGACGGTCGTGAGGCTGTGAGGCTGGAACGTCGTCCGAACCCGCCCGTCGGCCGCGCCGTCGAGTGCCAGCGCCACGTCCAGACTCTCCTGCATATCGGCGCGAGCGCCCTCTTCGTCCTTCCCGACGGTGACGGCGGTGTGGCCCAGCACCGCCCGCACGCCCGCCTGCTCGACGGCCGCCGCTATCTCGTCGACGTGGAAGTACATGTCAGAGAGCGCCGTCGTGCCCGACTTCACCATCTCGACGAGGCCCAGTTCCGCGCCGACGCGGACGTCCTCGGGGGTGAGTTCGGCCTCGACGGGCCAGATGTCCTCCTGCAACCACGCGTCCAGCGGCTTGTCGTCGGCGTAGCCCCGCAGGAGGGTCATCGCGACGTGGGTGTGGGCGTTGACCAGTCCCGGCATCACGAGGCCGCCGCTGGCGTCGAGTTCGTCGTCGCCCGCGAGTTCGCCCGGGGCCTCGACGGCCAGTATCTCGCCGCCGTCCCGGTCCACCAGCACGTCGGCGCGTTCGACTGTCAGGTCCGGACGGAGGACCCGTCCACCGCTCACGAGGAGTTCGCTCATGGCCGGCGGTTGGGTGGCCCCGCTCTTAGTTCGGCCGGGTCCGCGGCGACTCGAACGGGTCGCGGGCCAGCGTGCCGACTGCTCGCACGCCTCCGACGGTCCTTATCCCGCCGTCCGGCGTATCGGTCCGCGATGAACCGACTCGCCCTGCGCACCGTCTTCCTCGCGCTCTGCGTCGCCCTCGCCGGATGCGGTACCGCCTCGTTCTCGGGTCCGGAGACCGAGACGTCGACGCCGAACGCCGTCCCCGACCGGCCGACGGCGACGCCGGACGGCCCCACCACACCCGACGAGTTCGCCCTAGACGTCGCCGTCGAGGGCGACGGCCCGGTCCACGTCACCGTCCACGCTATCACCGACGGGACCGGCGGGCTACGGGTGTTCTACCCCGACGACAGCAGTCGGACGTTCCCCGAGTCGGCAACGCCCGAGGACCTCCCCGACGGTGCGCTCGACGGCGCGACGGGCGTCGAGCCGCTGGCCGACGGCGCGTCCGTCTCCTTCGAGCGACAGAACGGCACCTGGGGCGTCACGTTCTCCCACCCCGGCGGCACGGCGGCCGTCCTCTACGTCGTGACGACGCCCGACGGGGCGCTCCAGTCCGCGGCCGTCGTCGCCTGCGAGGACGGGACGCTGTCGACCCTCCGACTGACCGTCGCGGACGGGGCCGTCGTGGGCGCGGGCCACCAGTGCCGGTACTGAGGACGGTGCCGCCCCTTCCGTCACCGTCTTATCGGTCGCGCGCGTTCGCTCGGTACTCAGATGGCCGTCACCGACGCCGTCCGGCGCACCGTCAGTGGCCTCCGCGAGGGTCACCCCGGACGACTGCTCGGGGCCGTCGCAGTCGGGTGGTTCCTCGTCCTCGGGATGCGCTTCGTCGTCCCGGCGGTCCTGCCGACCATCAGCGAGGAGTTCGGCCTCTCGAACGCCGCGGCGGGGTTGGCGGTGACAGTGTTGTGGCTCACCTACGCCGCGATGCAGTTCCCGACGGGGGCGCTCATCGACCGCGTCGGCGAGCGCACCCTGCTGGTCGCCGCGGCCGTCCTCTCGGGGGCGGGTCTGCTGGCGTACTTCGTCTCGGCGACGTACGCGCTCTTCTTGCTGGCGACGGCCGCGTTCGGCCTCGGGACGGGCCTGTACGGTCCCACGCGGGGAACCGTCCTCTCGCGGACGTTCGACGCCCGGGAGGGGACCGCCTTCGGCGCGGTGATGGCCGCGGGGTCTATCGGCGCCGCCGCGCTCCCGTTCGTCGCCAGCGTCGCCACCGCCCGGTACGGCTGGCGCGTCGCGCTGGGCGGGGTCGCTCCCCTCTTTCTGGTCGTCGCCGTTGCCCTCTGGCTCTCGATTTCGGACCGGCCGAACGCGGCCGACGGCCGACGCCTCGACGAGGACCTGCGGGCGGCGCTCGACGGCATCCGCCACCGCGGCCTCCTGCTGGCCGCCGTCGGCGCGACCGTCATGCTGTTCGTCTTTCAGGCGGCGACGGCGTTCCTGACGACGTACCTCGTCACGGTGAAGACGCTGGACCAGTCCACCGCCGGGGCCGTCCTCTCGGTGCTGTTCGTCGGCGGGGCCGTCTCCCAGTTCGTGACCGGGCGCCTCGCCGACCGCTTCGGGTCGCCGCCGGTGTTGACCGCGGTGGCGCTCGTGAGCGCGGTGCCGCTTGCGTTGTTGCCGCAACTCGAGGGAGAGGTCGCACTGGCCGCCGGCGCGGCCGCAATCGGTATCCGAATGAGCGCCGGGCCGCTCTCGAACGCCTACATCGTCGACGTCCTGCCCGACGACGTGCAGGGGACCGGGTGGGGCTTGCTCCGCTCTGGCTTCTTCGCCGTCGGGTCGCTCGGGTCGACGCTGGTCGGTCTCCTCGCCGACGGCGGCCTCTTCGACGCCGCGTTCTACCTGATGGCCGGACTGACGGCGCTGGCGGCGCTGGCCTACCTCGCGCTCCCCCCTCGGGCGTGACCGGCGAGGGAAAGACAGTTGGCCCGCCGGGTGGGAGAGTGGGTATGCGCATCGCCGTCCCCAACAAGGGCCGCCTGCACGACCCGAGCGTCGAACTACTCGAACGGGCCGGCCTCCACCTCGTCGACGGGGCCGACCGCCAACTGTACGCCCAGACGGTCGACCCCGACGTGACCGTCCTCTACGCCCGCGCCGCCGACATCCCGGAGTACGTCGCCGACGGCGCCGCCGACGTGGGCATCACGGGACTGGACCAGGTCCGGGAGGCCGAGGTCGACCTCGTGGACCTGCGCGACCTCGAGTTCGGCCAGTGTCGCCTCGTGCTGGCGGCACCGGAAGACGACGACGTCACCTCCGTCGCCGACTTCGAGGGCGGCCGCGTCGCCACGGAGTTCCCGAACATCACCCGCCGGTTCTTCGAGGAACAGGGCGTCGAGGTGGACATCGCGGAGGTGTCGGGCGCGACCGAACTGACCCCGCACGTCGACATCGCCGACGGCATCGTGGACATCACCTCCACCGGGACGACCCTGCGGATGAACCGCCTCGAAGTCGTCGCCGAGGTGCTCCAGAGTTCCGTCCGTCTGTTCGCGCGCGAGGACACCGCCGACGACGAGAAGGTCCAGCAGGTGGACATGGCGCTGGGGTCGGTGCTCTCTGCCGAGGACAAGCGCTACCTGATGATGAACGCCCCCGAGGACGCCTTAGACGACGTGAAGGAGGTCCTGCCGGGGATGGGCGGGCCGACGGTGATGGACATCGCCGGCTCCGACCACGTGGCGGTCCACGCCGTCGTCGAGGAGTCGGCCGTCTTCGAGACCATCAACGACCTGAAAAACGTGGGCGCGAGCGACGTCCTCGTCACCGAAATCGAGCGGCTCATCGAGTGACCTGACCCTGGCTCAGTACACGTCGACGGTGCCGTCTTTCCGCGGTTCCGTCGCGCCCGAGAGCGTGCCGTCGTCCCAGCGCGCTATCTGTGCACCGCCGAAGTACAGCGGTACGTCCACTCTGACGTCGTGCCCACGGCGGGCGAGTTTCGAGGCCACGTCGTCGTCGAAGCGGGCCTCCGTCGCCAGCGTCCCGTCCTCACAGTAGCGCCAGCGCGGTTCGTCCAGCGCCGCCTGCAACGGCATCTCGCGGTCCAAGAGGTTCGAGAGCACCTGCACGTGGCCCTGCGGTTGCATGTACCCGCCCATCACGCCGAAGGCCGCCCAGTCGTCCGCGCCGAAGCGCGCGAGGCCCGGAATCAGCGTGTGGAACGGCCGCTTGCCCGGAGCGACGACGTTCGGGTGGGCCTCGTCCAGCGAGAACGACGCGCCGCGGTTCTGGAGGGTGAGGCCGGTCTCGCCCGCCACGAGACCGCTCCCGAACCCGTTGAACAGCGAGTTGATGAACGAGACGACGTTGCCCTCGCCGTCGGCGACGGTCAGCAGGACGGTGTCGGCGTCCTCGGCCGGCGAGTCGAGCATCCCCACCTCGGCGTCCTCGATGGCCTCCGGCCCGACCTCTGTGGCCCGCCGCTCGGCCCACTGTTTCGACGCCAGCGGCGGAATCTCCTCGTACTCCGGGTCGGTGATGTAGTGGTGGCCGTCGGTGAAGGCGATTTTCGTCGCCTCGGCCAGCAGGTGGGTCCGTTCGACCGGGTCCTCGGCCTCTGGGACGCCGACGGCCTCGGCGACGTTCAGCGCCTCCAGCGCGACGAGCCCCTGATTGTTCGGTGGGAGTTCGTACACTTCGGCGCCGCCGTAGGTGGTCGAGACGGGGTCGGGGAACTCGACTTCGAACCCGGCGAGGTCCGAGCGTTCGAGGAGGCCGCCCGCCGACTGCACGGTGTCGGCTATCTCGCCGGCGATGTCGCCCTCGTAGAACGGGTTGGCCCCATCGCTTGCCAGCGTCTCGAGCGTCGACCCGAGTTCGGGCAGGCGGACCCGCTCGCCCACCTCGGGCGCTCGTTCGCCGTCCACGAGGTACTGCTCGCGGGCCGCGTCGTTGCGCAGTTCTGGTTCACAGAGCGCCCACGCCGAAGCGATGACTTCGCTCACCGGGAACCCCTCGGTGGCGTAGTGAATGGCGTCGTCGAGGACGGCGTCCATCGAGAGGCGGCCGAACCGCTCGACGGTGGCCTCCCAGCCACGGGGCGCGCCGGGCACCGTCACCGCCAGCGGTCCGCGGTCGGGCATCTCGGCGTCCTCGGGGGCACACCCCTCGCGCTCGGCGACTCGCTCTCGCACGGTATCCAGCGTCGCCGCCTCGGGCGCGCCACCGCAGGCCCGCATCGCGCCCACGTCGCCGTCGGCGGTGCGGTAGAGGGCGAAGGTGTCCCCGCCCAGTCCGGTGCTCATCGGTTCGACGACGTTCAGCGTCGCCGCGGTGGCGACGGCCGCGTCGAAGGCGTTGCCGCCCTCGCGCAGGACGTCGATGCCTGCCTCGGCGGCGAGGGGTTGGCTGGTGGCGACGACACCGCGGGTCCCGTAGGCCGTCGACCGACGGGAGGTAAAGCGGTCCAGATTCGGCTCGCTGTCCATAGACGAACCCCGTGGCTGTCGCTGAAAACCCTTTGGCTCAGCCGTCGTGTCGCCACAGCGTCGCGGCGAACACCAGTCCGACGGCGGGGAAGACGGCCAGTCCGAGGAACGTGCCGTCGACGCCGACGACCGACAGCAGGTAGCCCGACACCGCCGCGCCGGCGGCCCCGACGCCGAAGTTCGTCAGGTAGGTGTAGCCGTAGGAGAGGCCCCGGTCACCGGGCGGACTGTGTTCGGCGATGAGCGACTGGTAGAGCGGTTGGAGGGTAAAGAGGAGGAAGCCCAACAGGACGCTCACCGCGAGCAGGGGGCCCAGTCCGGTCTCGGCGGCCGGGACGAAGAGTAGAGCGACGACGGCGAGGCCGCCGAACACCGCCGCCACGCCGGCCGTGGTGTCGATGCGGTCGGTGAGTTTCCCGCCGACGTACTGCCCGCCGATGCCGACGGTCAACAGCCCCGAGTACAGGTAGAAGGCGAGGTCGAACTCCTCGGCCAGCGGACTGCCCGGTTCGAACAGTCGGACGAACTCCGTGACGGGTGGGAGAAAGCCCCCGAGCACGTCCGGGAGGAACGTCAGCGTCCCGCGGTAGAACAGGCCGTTCATCATCACCACGACCATCGCGAGCGCGAAGCCGGTGGTGAAGAGGGCGCGGCTGTCGGCGAGGAACTCGCCGACCGAGGCCGGTGGCTCGCTCTCCTCGCCCCCGTCGGTGCTGACCGCCGCCGTCTCGTCGAACTCGGCGGTGAGCGCGTAGGCCACCGCGACGACGGCGGGGACGACCAGCAGGGCGGTGACGACCCGCCAGTCGAACGCCAGCAGGAGGAGCGCCGTGAGCAGCGGCCCCAGCGCGATGCCGGCGTTGCCGGCCATCCCGTGGTAGGCGAAGCCGGTGCCCCGCTCCTCGACGCCGGTGGAGATGAGCGCCAACCCCGCGGGGTGGTAGACGCTGGCGGCCAGCCCCCAGAGCCCCAGCGCGAGGGCGATGGTGAGCACGCCCGGGGCGACGCTCAACAGGAGAAAGGAGGCCCCCATCCCGACGAGACAGGCGGTCACCAGTTGGTTCGACCCGTAGCGGTCCGCGAGGACGCCGCCGGGCAGGGCGCCCGCGCCGAACAGCGCGTAGCCGACGGCGACCACCGTCCCGAGGAGCGCCGTCGTCACCGGGAACTCGGTGAGCCAGACGACGACGAGGATGGGAATCGAGAGTTCGTACGTGTGGACGAGGCCGTGTGCCATCCCGGTGAACGTCACGATGGCGCGGTCGTTGTCGTGCATCTATATCAGTCCGAAGATGTTGTTCAGCGCGAACCCGAGCACCGCCGCGAAGGCGAAGTGCAGGGCGACCAGCGGCGCGGTAGAGCGGGTCGACAGCCGGTAGACGGTGCTAATCGCGATGCCGTCCGCGACCAGCGTGGCGACGACCACGACGAGGACGCCGAGGCTGGGCGAGACGATACCCGACTCGACGCCCCACTGCTGGAGCAACAGCGAGACGACGGCGGGGACGGCGGCCGCCTTCGCGGCCAGTTGACTCGGGGTCTCCCCGATGAAGAACGTCGCCGCCAGATGGAGCGTGACCGCGTAGAACAGCCACGTGAGCAACAGGGTGACGACGACGGCGAGAACGCCGCCGCCGGTCAGACTCGGCGTACCGGCCTGGAGCATACCTGCGGTTGGTCATGGTGTCGCTAATGCATTGTGTTCCCGGCTACGCGCACGACCGGGCACGCGGCGGGTCGCCTAGTCGAGGAGGCCGAGTTCCTCGAGTCGGGAGACGATTTTGTCGACGGCTTCCTCGGCGTCCTCGGGCTTTTTCCCGCCAGTGATGACGAGTTTGCCGGAGCCAAAGAGCAGCGCGACGACGTCGGGTTCGTCGAGTCGGTAGACGAGGCCGGGGAACTGCTCGGGTTCGTACTCGATGTTCTCCAACCCGAGGCCGATGGCGATGGCGTTGAGGTTGAGGTTCCGACCGAGGTCGGCCGACGTGACGATGTTCTGGACGACGATTTCGGGGTCGTCGTCTACCTGGATGTTCAGGTCACGAAGCTTGTCGAAGACGATGCGCAGGCTCTGGTGGACGTCGTCCGTGGACTTCGCGCCCGTACAGACGATTTTCCCGGAGCGGAAGATGAGCGCCGCGGACTTGGGGTCCTGCGTGCGGTAGACGAGTCCGGGGAACTGCTCGGGGTCGTAGTCGGCACCCTCGAGGTCCATCGCCACGCTCTGAAGGTCGAGCTCCTGGCCGATTCCGGTCGAGGCGACGACGTTTTCGATGTTGATGGTTTCCTTGGGGTCAACCATGTCTCGACTTAAATCACGTATTTAAGGCTTATAAAGGTTCATGGCTACGGATGACAGGTCGCACAGTCAAAACGTCGCTCGGTTGATGAGAGGGGCCTAAATACGGTACCGAGCGCGGCCGGCGACCGGCACGCTCATACCGGCACGGGCGCAGGATACCGGCGTGTACGTCCTCGAACTAGGCGGACAGGACGACGCCTTCGCGCGCACGGAGGCCGCGAGCGCGGCGAGCGACGTCGCCACGCTCGCGCCGGGACTGGCTACCGCGCGCGGTGTCTCGGAGCGCGCGCGCCATCTCGCGTTCACGCATCGGGTCTGCGAACTGGTCGGGACGGGCGACCCGACGGTCGAGAGCGCGCACGCGCTACTCGACGCCGCGAGTATCGACCGCGAGGGGAGCGTCGCGGTGCGGGCCGTCGACGTGCGTGCGAGTACGGGTATCGACACCCAGCGTGCGGAGCGAACGCTCGGCGGCGTCCTCACCGACCGTGGCTTCGCCGTCGACCTCGACTCGCCCGACAACACGCTGTACGCGTACTTCGCCGACCCGGCCGGCGACGAGGAGGGCGGCGAGGGGGCGGCCTGCTGTGCGCTCGGGTGGGAACACCTCGCCAGCGTGCGGGACTTCGGCGAGCGCCAGCCCACCGACCGGCCGTTCTTCCAACCGGGGAGCATGGACCCCTTGGAGGCCCGCGCGCTGGTCAACGTCGCGGGGGCGCGGCCCGGGGCGACCGTCGTCGACCCGATGTGTGGGACGGGAGGTATCCTGCTGGAGGCGGGACTCCTCGGCGCGCGCGTGGTCGGCGGCGACGCGCAGTCGAAGATGGCCCGGGGAACCCGCGAGAACCTCGCGTACGCCCTCGACGGAGACGGCCACCCCGGCAGGAGTGTGTACCCCGATGCCGGTCGCTGGGACGTCTGCCGGTCCGACGCGGCCCGACTGCCGCTCGCCGACGACGCCGCGGACGCCGTCGTCTTCGACGCACCCTACGGTCGACAGTCCCGCATCGAGGGGGAGTTGACCCCCCTCGTTTCGGGTGCGCTCGCCGAGGCCCGCCGGGTCGCGCCGCGGTGCGTGTTGGTCGCCGACCGTGACTGGAGCGACGCCGCCCGAGAGGCGGGGTGGACCGTCGCCGACCGCTTCGAACGGCGGGTCCACCGCTCGCTCGTCAGGCACGTCCACGTCCTCGAGTGACCGACCGTCCAGTTTCTTGGACGTACGTCCATCATTGTGATGTGGTAACAAGGCTTAAGCACGCAGACTGGCCATACAGTCACAAGCATGCCTCGATGGTCAGACCCGGCGCCGTGTGACGAGGACGAACAGCTATTCGAGTGTCCCTCGTGCGGCACGCGCGTCTGTAGCGACCTCTCGACGGTGACCTGTGAGCGCTGTGGGGAACAGATGCAGAACCTCAGCGTGCCTCGCCCCGAGTAGTCAGCGGAGCGCCGACAGCGCCGCCTGCGAGTCGCCGTCCATCCGCTCCAAGAGCGACCGGACCCGCGCTCGCGTCGCGTCGTCCGGGGTCACCAGCACCATCCCCTCGTCGGGTTGCCCGTAGACGACGCTCGCCGTCTCGGGCACGGCCAACACGGCAGGGAGCGCCGCCAGGTCCTCCTCGCCGTCCACGTCCAGTAGCGTCGTCTCCTCGGCGTCGAGGGCCTCGCGGAGCGCGCGGAGCAACTCGCGGGTCAGCGTGCCCGGCGGGTTCGACACGTCGACGCGGCGGTCGAACCCCTCGATGGCCGCCACTACCTCGTCGTCGACGGCCGAGCGTTTCGTCCGTTCGTCCACGAGGGCGACGTCGGGGACGCGGCCCGCCTCCAGCAGGTGGTACGTGACGATGTCGCCGACGGCGACGAGGGGGGTGCCGGCGTCGGCGAGTAGCGCCTCGGAGTCGGTGTACACCCGGCCCATCGGCTCTTTGAGTTCGCTCCGCAGCGACCGCGGCAGTTCGAGGAGGACGTCTGGCACGTTAACGGACTTTCAGCGCGTACTGGCCCGGTTCGGTCACTTCCATCTCGCGTGCGATTTCGGACTTCTCGGGGTGGGCGATGACGACGTAGCCCGCCCAGTCCTCGGTGAGCGAGGTACCGCCGCAGGCCTCGCACTGGCTCTCGATTTCGGCGCCCTGCACCCGGTGGCAGTCGCGGCAGACGAGTCGGTCGGCCATCAGCTATCACCGACTTCCGCCGTGCCCTCTCGTTTCTCGCGGTCCTCCTGTAGCCAGCCGTGTTTGCCGAGGCCGACTTGCTTGGCCGTGAGGCCGATTTTGGAGTCCCGGGGGTTGCGCTCGTCGATGCTCTTCGTGACGATGCGGGCCCGGACGGCGTCGCCGACGCCGAGGGTCCGGTTGGACTCCCGGGAGGCGAGTTGCTGGTTCTCCTCGTCGTAGGCCAGATACTCGTCGGAAATCTGGGAGACGTGCAGCAGACCGTCCACCGGGCCGATGCCGACGAAGGCCCCGAAGTTGACGACTTCGACGACTTCCCCGTCGACCACTTCCTGCATCTGGGGGTCGAAGGTGAGCGCGTCGAACTCGGCCTCGTAGTAGACGCCGGGTTCGTTCGGCAGGACGGCACCGTCGCCGATGTCGTGGACCTCGATGACGGAGACGACGCTGCCGACGTCCTCGTCCATCCGGCCCTCTAGCTTGTCCTGCAGGAGCTTCTTGACCATCCCCGGACTGACGTCCGCGAGGTGGCGTGGCGGCACTTCGACCGTATCGCGTAGGCGTACCCGTTTGTACATGTTATGGTTGAGTGATACCGAGTTTGTTCTGGCCCCTTAAACTAATTACTGGAACGTCCGCCTCGAGCAGGCGGCGTTTGAGGGGTTTGTCGTTCGTCACCGCGTGTGTCGCGTCCGGTCGCGTCGCGAGTTCGAGGACGGCGTCGTCGGCGTAGTCGGCCTCGGTATCGACGACCGAACACCGTTCGAGCAGGTCCCGTCCGACCCCGGCGGCCGTCGCCTCCGCGCCGGCGCCGTCGGCCAGTTTCTCCAGTTCCTCGCGGACGGCTACCGGGGCGACGTAGTCGCGGTCGCCCGACCCGGAGAGGACCCTGTCGAGTTCCTCGAACACGCGGACGTTGCATTCGACCGGCATCATGAGCGCGTTCGTGTCCAGTACTATCATCCACGCAGCGTGCCGACGCCGATGAGCCGCCATCGGGCGCCGACACGGCGGTTGATGGCTATCTTCGCACCGTCTTCGGCACAGACGGGCCGCTTGAGCGCGACCTCACACTCGCCGTCGCGGGCGCTGGTGACAGAGCCAACGGTGGTGGCGGTGCCGATAGTCAGCATCAGCGGTTCGCCGGTGGATATCTCGTCGACCTCGCCGCCGTCGTCGCCGACGATGCGTTCGAGTAAGTCCACGTCCATCGTGAACTGCTCACGGGTCGGCGGGAGGCTTCCGGGCGGGCCGGCGACCTGACCGGCCAGCGCGTCGCCCTTCGTAATCGAGGGGTCGAGCCCCGTCCCGACGCCGAGCAGTCCGCCCGGGGTGACCTCGTCGACGAAGTCGCCGCCGGCCTGCAGGGAGCGGACGTCCGTGGTCACGGGCCGCCACTCGGTCTTACCGCCCTCCTCTACCTCGCGGCCGGGGCGGAGCTCTATCTCGTCGTCGGCTTCGAGTTTCCCCTGGACGAGCGACCCGCCGAGGACGCCACCGAGGAGGTCCTCCCACGTGGTACCGGGGCGGTTGATGTCGAACGACCGGGCGACCATCATCCGGGCGTCGGCCTCGGGGTCCCGTTCGGGGGTCGGAATCTCGCGCTCGATAGCGTCGATGAGGAGGTCGACGTTGGCCTCCTGCTGGGCGCTGATGGGGACGATGGGTGCGTCCTCGGCGACGGTCCCCTCGACGAACTCCTGAATCTGCTCGTAGTTCTGCATCGCCCGCTCCTCGTCGACGAGGTCGACCTTGTTCTGGGCGATGACGATGTTGTCGATGCCGATGATGTCGAGTGCGCTCAGGTGTTCCTCGGTCTGGGCCTGCGGGACGGGTTCGGTGGCCGAGACGACGAGGACGGCGCCGTCCATGATGGCCGCGCCCGACAGCATCGTCGCCATCAGCGTCTCGTGGCCGGGGGCGTCGACGAACGACACCGTCCGGAGGTAGTCGGTGTCTACGTCGTGCTCCTCGCAGTGTTCGGCGACGGTGAACGCGTCCGGTTCCTCCTCGTCGGGACAGCGGCGGAACGTGGCGTCGGCGTAGCCGAGGCGGATAGAGATACCGCGCTTCATCTCCTCGGAGTGCTGGTCGGTCCACTCGCCGGACAGGGCCTGCACCAACGTCGTCTTTCCGTGGTCGACGTGGCCGACGAGTCCGATGTTCACCTCCGGTTGTTTGTTCGATGTCATTTCGAGAGTAATCTTGGTGGAGATTCGCCGCGTGCGACTGATAAACCTACTGTTTGCGGGTCGTGGACGGCGGGCGGTCCGGTTTTCGTCTCCCGAATTCCCCGCGAACGCCGCCGCTGTACGGGCGTCACCGGCCGTTGCGATGGGTGGGACTCGGGGGTGCGTACGCCCCCGGCCCCGCGAGGGTGCCGTTGGGACGTGACGCTGCGGCCACAGCGGACGTCCAGCGCCCGCGTGGGTCGGTGACACGCCCCGCTCGAAATCATATCGTCGCTTACAGGAACTCGTTTCTGCGAACCCTTTTTGTCGAGTGTTCGGATGTGTCACACATGGCTCGCGCAGACGAGAGACCGGGCGAGGAGGGCGACATCGACCCGGCGACGGCGTTCGGCGTCGTCGCCAGCGAGACGCGCCTCGACATCCTCGAAGCCCTCTGGCGGGTCGACGAGACGCCCGTGGCGTTCTCGACGCTGTTCGACGCGGTGTCGCTGGCCGACAGCGGTCAGTTCAACTACCACCTCCAGCAACTTACCGGCCAGTTCGTCGCCGACGGCGAGGACGGCTACCGACTCAGGCACGCCGGCGCGCAGGTCATCCGCGCGCTCCACGCGGGGACGTTCACCCACCGGCCCGACGTCGACCCGTTCGCCGTCGAGGGGGCCTGCACTCGCTGCGGCGGGTCCCTGCTGGCCCGCTACGCGGACGAGCAGTTCGCCATCGACTGCGGCGACTGCGGGAAGGCCCACGGCGAGTACCCGTTCCCGCCGGGCGGACTGGTCGACCGGGAGGAGGCCGAAATCGCCACGGCGTTCGCCGAACGGGTGCGTCACCTCCACTGTCTGGCCGCCGACGGGGTGTGTCCCGAGTGCGCCGGCCGGGTCCGCACGGTCATCTCCGGGGAGGGGGAGTGCTGTCTCGACGTCTCCGTGCGGGCGGAGTTCGTCTGCGAGCGGTGTCGGTACGAACTCTGTTCGCCGGTCGGCCTCTCCCTACTGGACGACTCCTCGGTCGCGGCGTTCTACGCCGACCACGGCGTCGACCTCGCGGCCCGCCCGTACTGGACGCTTCCGTGGTGCGTCGACGACGAGTACACGACCGTCGAATCGAGCGACCCGTGGCAGGTCCAGGTCCGCATCCCCGTCGCGGACGAGGCGTTGCACGTCACCCTCGACGGCGACCTGCAGGTGGTCGAGACGGCGCGCCGGGCCTGCGACGCCTGAGTCAGCCCCGAAGGAGGTTCATCACCTCGTCGGCGACGGCCCCCTCCACCGCCACGAGGAACCGTTCACCCGGTGTGAGTTCCGTGTCGGGGCCGCCGATGCGGTTCCCCTCGACGTCGACGATGATGAGGCTCCCCCGGGGGAGTCGCACCTCGGCGAGGGTCTTGCCGGCCGCCGGGGCGTCCTCCGCGATTTCGACCTCCAGTAGTTCGACTTTCCCGCCCACCTCCTCGATGCTCCGGACGCCGCCGCCGACGACTTCGTTGACCGCGACCCGCGCGGTGAGACTGGCCGTCGAGACGACAGCGTCGACGTACTCCGGGTAGAGTTCGTCCGGGTCGCCGTCGATGCGCATCACCGTGTGTATCTCGGCCATCCGCTGGGCCGCCATGCAGACGGCGAAGTTGGTCGACTCGGAGTCGGTCAGCGCCGCGATGGCGTCACAGCGGTCGGGTTGGGCCTGCCGCAACACGGCCGGGCGGGCGGCGTCGCCCTCGATGATGCTGGCGACGTACTCGGCGGCGACCCGTTCGCTCTGGTCGGGGTCGCGTTCGATGAGGACCACGTCGTGGCCCCGTTCGTCGAGCAGTTCGGCGGTTCTGAGGCCGACGGTCCCGCCGCCGGCGACGATGACGCGTAGTTGGTCTGGCATGGGTCACTCCTCCGTGGGGATGGTCACTTCGGGGTCGGCTATCTCGGGTTCCGGTTCGGCGGTTGGGACGGTCGGTTCGCCCCGCCGCCGCGAGAGCAACAGGTAGACAACGCCGCCGACGAGCAACCACCCGACCGCCAGCGCCCACGTCTCCCCGCCGATGAACGCCCCGAGCAGGAGGTTGAGGACGATACCGAGAATCGGCGTCGCGGGGTAGAAGGGCACCTCAAACGGCCGCCGGAGGTCCGGTTGCTGACGGCGTAGGCGGATGAGGCTCAGGTTCACGATGACGAACCCCAGAAGCGAGAAGAGGCTGGCGAGGTTGCCGACGACCCGGATTGGGACGACGGCGACGGCGACGAGCATCACGACGGCGGAGGCGGCGATGGCGACCAGCGGCGTCCCGAAGCGGTGGTGGAGACGCCCCAGTCGGGCCGGGAGTTGCGCCTCCCGGCCCATGGCGAAGGCCACGCGACTGGACCCGATGACGACGGCGTTGAGCGCGCTCACCGTCGAGAACACCGCGCCGAAGGCGATGAGCGCCGCGCCCGTGCCGAGGAGGGGGAACGACGGCATGAACTCCTCGGCGGCGGTCGCGATGGCCGTCTCGCCGGCACCGGCCAACCCGTCGGCGCCGAGCGTCCCCAGCGCGACGAACACCACGAGGAGGTAGACGACGACGGTCGTGGCAACCGACAGCAGGATGGCCCGCGGGATGTTCTTCTCCGGATTCTCCACCTCCTCGGTGACCGTGGCGATGAGGTCGTACCCCTGAAACGCGATGAACGTCAGCCCCATCGCCGGCAGGACGGTGAGCGGGTCCCCCCGGCGGAAGAACGGCTCGAACTCGCCCAAATCGACGACCTGCAGGCCGAAGGCGACGAACACCAGCAGGATGAGAATCTTCACGAGCGTGATGACCGTCTCGGCGCTCCCGCTGGCGGCCGTCGAGACGGCGTTCAACGTCACGAAGACGACCACCACCGTGGCCGCCCAGAACAGCACGCCGCCCGGCAGGGTCACCCCGAAGATGTGACCGAACTCGATGAAGTTCGAGGCGAACCCCAGCGCGTACAGCGCCCCGGCAATCATGTACGTGAACCACCGGGTCCACCCCATGACGAACGCGATGGGCGCGGAGAACACCTCCCGAACGTAGGCGTAACCCCCGCCGTTGCGCGGAATCGCCGACGCCAGTTCGGCGTACGACAGCGCCGTGAACGTCGTCACGCCGCCGTTGAGCGCGAAGACGAGGATGGCCGCCGGACCGGACGTCTCGACGGCCAGTCCGGTGAGCACGAAGATGCCCGCCCCTATCATCGCGCCGATGCCGACCATCGTCGCGTCCAGCAGCGTCAGCGTCGGGACAGGGGCGCGCTCGCCGGCGTGGCTCACGGGCTACCCTCCGAGGAGACGGTCTGGGTGGCGTAGCGTGTCATTCAAACACACGTATCACACGTTTCACACACCTCCGGTATAAATCTCGACCCGGGCGCGCCGCTTTTGTCGCTCTCGCCCCTGCGTAGAGCCGTGCGGGAGTTCGGCTTCGAACTGGCGCTGTGTGCGGCCCTCGAACGCGAGGGCCACCTCGTGAGCCGCCAGCTCGGCGGGCACGTCCACGGCCGGCGGGTGCTCGACACCGTGGTCGTCCACCCGACCGAGGCCGTCGCCGACCGGGCGGCCATCACGCCCGAGCGCATCCCGACGGCGGCCATCGAGTCCGACGTGGGGCCGGGCCGGGCCCGCTACTGGAAGGCGGCCTTCGACTGCCACCCGGACCGCGCCGAGCGAGCCACCGAACTCGCCGTCGAGCGCGGCTTCTTCGAGCGCGAGCGACGCGGCGGCCGCACCTACGTCCGCCAGACCGCTCGCTACCCCGACTGGGTGGACGGCGTCACCGCCGTCGAGAACAAACCGGACCTCGACCGGCCGGGCGCGCTCGAAGCGCAGTTGCGCACGGACGTCTCGCTGGCCCTCGTCGACCGGGTGGTGCTGGCCACCGCCGACTACGTCACCGGCGCACACCTCAACCGCATCCCCGAGGAAGTCGGCGTCTGGCGGTTCGGCCCCGAGAGCGGCGAACGCGAAGTCGTCCGCGAGGCGACCGACCTCCCGACAGACGAGGGCGGCGTCGAACTGCTGGAGCAGTCCCCCGCGCGGACGGACGTGCGGATGGTGACCGCCGCCGAGAAGGCCCGCGCCCGGACCCGACTGGCCGAACGGGCCTACGCCAAGGGATGGCGGAGCTTCGACTACCCGGCCTGCGAGCGGTGTTCGCCCGACGACGACGGCCTGCCCCAGTGTGCGTGGAAGGGGCGGCCGGTCCGGGCGAGCGAGGAATGTGGCCCCGACTGCGGCGGGTACGCGCCCGCCGACCCTCTGTCGGTCGACGGCGACGGACTCCGCGCCGACCGCACCCCGTGGGACCCCGACCCGGCGGGCCGTCGCCGCCGCCAGTCCGGCCTCGACCGGTTTCGCTGAGTCAGGGCGACCGCGCCACGACGCGGCGCTGGTGGTCGACGGCCAGCGCCAGCGCGAACGCGACGACGGCGTTCAGTGCCCACGACACGTCGCCCGTGGCGAGGAGGTCGCCGCTCACCGAGACGAGAAAGGCCCCCACTCCACCCACCACCGGGTGCGTCCACGTGCTGTCCACGGCGTCCGATGGGGTCCCGGTCACTTACCGGACGCGGTCGGTCCCCGTCTGCTCGGTCTCGGTTCCGTCGGTCCCGGAGAACTCGCCGTCACCCCGTTCCGCTGGCGGGGTCCCTCCGTCACCCGCCGCGGTCTCCCAGTCCGCGTCGTAGCCGTCCGGGCCAGTCTCGGGTGCCTCCGTCGCGACGTTCTCGGCGTGGCCGGTCCGGGCACGGTAGTTCGCGGCCGTGGCGATGGCGACGCCGGCCACGAGGCCGACCACGAGCACCCAGTCGACGTAGCCGGCGAACAGCCACAACCCGGCGACGGCGAGGCCACCGCTGACCAGCGCCGCGCCGCCGGTCTCCGCGATGCCACGCCTGTCCATGTCCTCGTGTGTGGTCCACTCGCACAAAAGTGTGCGGTCGCTTTCACGTAGCCGAATCGACCGCCGTCTCACAGCGAGAACCGCTCGCCGTCGACGGCGATGTCGTCGGCGAACGCCCGGTCGGCCGGGACGTAGTGGGCGGTGTGGACGATGCGGTAGGCCGCGGCGTCGATTTTCTCGGCGAAGTCGCGCGCCCCGGGCAGGGTCATGTGTTTCGTGCCGAACGTCCGCGGCACGCCCTCGTCGTCGTGGTGTGCCCCGCCCTTCGGGTGGAACTCGCAGGCCTCCTCGTGGACGATGCCCTCGACCAGCGCGAGGTCCGCACCCGAGAGCGCGGCCGTCGAGCGGTCGGGAATCTCGTAGCAGGTGTCCCCCGAGATGGCCAGCACCGCGCCGCTCTCCGGTTCCTCGATGCGGAGGCCGTAACACAACAGCGGCGGGTGTTCGACGGGCACGAGCGTCACCTCCAGTCCGGCGACGGTGAACGGTTCGTAGGGCGTCTGCGGATGGACGGAGATGGTGTCGAGGTAGTCGTAGCGACTCCGTATCCCCTCGGCGACGCTCTCGCCGGTGACCGGGTCCGTCTCGTCGGCGGCGTACACCGGCAGGTCGTCGAACAGGCGATAGGCGTTGCCCAACCCGTCGAGGTGGTCGAAGTGGACGTGCGTGACGATGGCCGCGTCCGGGAGCCCCACGTCCTGCGTGAGAAACTGGTGGCGGAAGTCCGGGCTGGCGTCCACGAGGAGGGACTCGCCGGTCTCCTCGTTCCGGACGACCACCGAGAAGCGCGAGCGCTCGACGCCGTCGCTCGCGTCCACGCCTCGCTCGCGCAACCGCTCGCGCAGTTCCGCGTCGGGGTCGCGGGCGCGCTCGCAGGTGTCACAGTCGCAGTCGACCGTCGGCGTGCCCGTCGTGTCGCCGGTTCCCAGCAGCGTGACCTCCATCGCCTCACACTCGGGCGGCGACGTGGGTAAGTCCCGCGCTTTCTCTGCCGCTCACTCCTCGGAAACGAGGTCCTCCGGGTCGAGGCCGTGGCGATTGGCGGTGTCGGCGATAATCTCCGCCGCTCGCTCCTCGGCCACGTCGTCGACGAGGCACTCGATGAACCCCGAGAGGAGCGCCGGCCGGACGCGCAGGTCTACGAACTCGACCCGCCCCTCGGCGACGACCACGTCGATGTCCCACTCGCCCGCCTCGGGATCGGTCATACGGACGTCGACCCACTCGTCGCTCGATTCGTCGGGGTCTGTGAACACGTCGCTTGCCATACTCGTCCCCGACGACGCCGAGAACCATAAGTATCGACTCGACAACGTGTCTGGCTGGTCGGCGTCCGCGTGCACCGTCTGCGTTGACGCAACGAACTATACGGCCACGCGCCGTCGGATACCACATGACCTTCGTCGTTCCCTTCGACGACTCGGCGCACGCCCGCGTCGCTCTCGTCCGCGCCCGTGACTTCGCCGAGGCACTCGGCGAGGACGTCCTCGCGATTACGGTCGTCCCGAGGGACAACCTCGATTACGCCCGCGAGGCGGGGTGGGTCGACGGCGAGGAACCGTTCGACCTCGAGGCCATCGCCGCGTCACTGGAGCGCTCGGTCCACGACATCGCGCCCGACGCGGCGTTCGAGTACGAGACGTGCGTCAGAGAGGCGACCGGGAACCGCATCGCGAAGCCGATTCGGAAGTTCGCCAAGCGCAACGGCGCCTCCATGGTGTTCGTCGGGTCGGCCAACGCCGGGCGCCTCGTCACGACGCTCGGTAGCGTCGCGGGTCGCGTCAGCACCGACGACGCCTACGACGTGGTCATCGTCCGCGGCGCGTCCGAACCCTGACCGCTTAGTGGTCGTGGTCGTGGCTGTGGCCGCCGTCGCTGGCCGCGTCGGCGTCCTCGGAGAAGTCGCCGCCCGCGACGAGAGCGTCGTGGTCCCCGTCTATCATGTCCATGTTCTTCAGGTTGTCACGCTCCTCGAAGTCCTTGATAGCGTCTTCGAGGTCCTGCTGGGTGAGCGTCGTGCGCTCCTCGGTCAGCGCTTCGAGGACGGCCTCGCGGAGCACCATCCGGAGGTCGCTCCCGGTGAGGCCCTCGGTGAGTTCCGCCAGCGTCTCCGGGTCGAAGTCGGTGATGTCCATCTCCCGGGTGACGATGCGGAGGATGTCCGCGCGCATGCCGCGGTCCGGTTTGGGGAAGTTGACGATTTCGTCGAAGCGCCGCCACGCCGCCGCGTCGAGTTGGTCGGGGTGGTTGGTCGCGCCGATGAGCAACACCTCGTCCTGAATCAGCGAAATCTCGTCGATGCTCTTCAGCAGGGTGTTGACCGCGCGCTTGATGGCGGCGTGTTCGTCCGAGGAACGCGTCTTCGCGACGAAGTCGAACTCGTCCATGAAGAGGATACACGGCGAGAGCCGCTTGGCCACCTCGAACACCTTCTCGACGTTCTTGGCCGTCTCGCCGAGGTACTGGCTCGTAATCATGGAGAGTTTCACCTCGACGAACGGCAGGTCGAGGTCGTGGGCCAGCGCCCGCGCGACGCTGGTCTTGCCGGTCCCCGGCGGCCCGACGAACAGCAGTTTCCCGATTTCCCGCAGGCCGATCTGCGCGAGGTAGTCCCGGTGTTCGATGGCCTTCACTATCTTCTGAATCTCGCCCTCCTGGTCCGGCGTCAGCACGAGGTCGTTCAGCGTCGTCTCCACCTCGGCGGGGGCGCGCACGTCCACGAGGTCCAGCATCTCCTCGTCGTCCTCGTCGTCGGTGTCGAACGCCGCCTCCAGCATCGCGTCGATGAACGCACGGTCGGCCCGGGCGGGCCGGTTCGTGGCGCGGGCCGTCTCGTAGTCGACGTCGAGTTCCTCGCCGTACGCCGCCGCGAGGACGGGGTTGCGCGCGAGTCGGTCGGCGTCGACGCGGTCGAGGTACCACTCCTCGGCCATGTCCCGGTCGGTGAAGGAGATGGTGCCGGAGAAGTCGTCGCGGTCGGTGAACATCAGACCGGAGACGGCGCTCCACGGCCGTTCGACGCCGGTCGCCTCGCTCGCGGTCGTGTTCGTCGCCGACAGCGGTCGCTCGATGTCGCCCTCGTTCCAGAACACCGCACGGTAGGCCGGGGGTAGGTCGTCCGGGTCGAGGTCCCGTCGCTCGCTGTAGATGTCGGTCGTCAACAGGAACTCGACGACGTCCAGTTCCGGGTTGCTCATTCCCACTCACGTTGCCACGCGACCGGGATAAGTGACTCGAACCGGCGCTGTCGGTCCCGGCGAACGCTTATGCTTCGCTGTGACGAAGTTACACTCGCATGACAGTTGAGGACATGGAGGCGTTCGGCCTCACGCAGATGACCGACGCGGAGATGCGTGACTTCGTCTCGAACCAACGGACGGGGGTACTGGCGCTCCCGGCGGCGGACGCCCCCTACGTCGTGCCGATATCGTTCGGCTACGACGGCGAGTCGTCGCTGTACTTCACGTTCGTCGGCGGCCCCGACAGCAGGAAACGGACGCTGATAGCGGACGCCGAAACCGTTCGCTTTCTCACGTACGCCGCCCAGTCGGTGTTCAACTGGGAGAGCCTCATCCTCACCGGCACCGTCTCCCGCGTCCCGGAATCGGAGTGGGACGACCTCTCGGGTGTGCTGGAGGGCGTGTGGCGGCCCGAAGTGTTCGAGGTGGCGATGGAGACGGAGGAGGTGGTCGTCTACCGGTTGGACGTGGACGACTGGGCCGGCATCAAGCACACGGGACTGCCACCGGGGTTCGACGCCGGCGACTCGACGCCGTGACTCTCGGGTGACCACCGACGGGGGAGACAACTCACGCCCCGCGGTTCCGAGTTTGTGAGCTTTTAACACGACACCGCTCGTTGGCCTGTCCATGCCGACACCGGTTATCGTAGACGCGGTCCGGACGCCACAGGGCAAAGAGGACGGGGCGCTCGCCGACGTTCGAAGCGAGGACCTCTCGGTTCCGCTCGTCAACCAACTGCTGGCGAGTACCGGCGTCGAGAGCGAGGAAGTCGACGACCTGCTCTGGGGATGCGCTCAGCAACGCGGCGAACAGGGCAACAACGTGGCCCGTGTCATCGCCCTGCTGTCGGACCTCGGCGAGAGCGTCCCGGCGTCGACCGTCAACCGCTGGTGTGCCTCCTCCGCGGAGGCGCTGATGCGGGCGGCGGACGCCGTCGCCGCCGGCCAGCGTGACGTGCTCGTCGCCGGCGGCGTCGAGTCGATGTCCCGCGTCCCGATGGGGGAGAACACCCACAACGTCCACCCGCGACTCGCCGAACTCTACAACATCGGCGAACTCCAGATGGGGATGACCGCCGAGAAGGTCGCCGAGGAGAAGGAGGTCGCACGGCGCGAACAGGACGAGTACGCCGCCCGAAGCCACCAGCGCGCCGCCGAGGCGACCGACTCGGGACGGTTCGACGACGAACTCGTCCCCATCGACACCGACGAGGGCCGCGTCGAGGAGGACGAGGGCATCCGCCGGGACACCGACGTAGAGACGCTCGCCGGCCTCCCGACCGTGTTCAAGTCCGACGGGACGGTCACGCCGGGCAACGCCTCCCAAGTGTCAGACGGCGCGGCCGGCCTGCTGGTCACCTCCCGGGAGTTCGCAGAGGAACGCGGCCTCGACGTCATGGCCGAAATCGGCGCTCACGAGGTGGCCGGCGTCGACCCGACGGTGATGGGTATCGGCCCGGTCCCCGCGGTGCGGCAACTGGCCGAGCGGACCGGCCGTGACACCGACGCCTACGACCTCGTGGAACTGAACGAGGCCTTCGCCTCCCAGTGTCTGTACTGCCAGCGCGAACTCGGCTTCGACGACGACGTCTACAACGTCAACGGCGGTGCCATCGCCATCGGCCACCCCCTCGGCGCGTCGGGCGCGCGCCTGCCGGTGACGCTCGTCCACGAGATGCAGAAACGCGACGCCGAACTCGGACTCGCCACGGAGTGTGTCGGGTTCGGGCAGGGCGCGGCCATCGAGTTCCACCGACCCTGAGGGCGCACGCACGCGAATCGCAGGGCGATTCGCGCTTTTTCGCCCACGTTTTGCGCCGAGTGGTGGCCGAGGGCCACCCGAGGTGCAAAAAGGTGGCAGCGGGGTGGCCATCGAGTTCCACCGGCCGTAGCGAGATTCTCGGACGCCGGATTCGGGCGGCGTCGCCGCGAACGCCACCGGTTCAGTCGTCTTTCGCCCGAATCGTCACCGACTTCGCCGAGTAGTCCTCCACGAACGCGCCGGGGCCGCCGACGCTGACCGTCACGCCGTCGACGTCGAGGACCAGAGTGTTCTGCACGGGGAAGTCGTAGCTGACCGGCTCGAGCAGCCCCTGCTTGACCTCGACGAGCGTCCCCGTCAGCGACTCGTGGCCCTGTCCGGGGAAGAGCGTCGCCGTCACCTCGATGTCGGTATCGGCGGCGTGCTTGGTGGCGACGAAGACGCCGTGTCTGAACGAGAGGTCCTCGGCGGGCAGAGGTTGCGGGTCGGCGCTGGCCACCTCCTCGGCGGCGGCCCAGAAGTTGAACCACTGTGACCCGATGGCACCGGACGCCTTCGGGCTCTGTTCGAGGACGAGGCCGTAGTCGCCCTCGCGGTGTTCGCCGCGCAGTAGCGAGGAGTCGCTGGTCACCGCCGCCTCGTCGTCGACCATGACGATGCTCTCGACCGGCGGTTCCCACGTCCGGACGACGTCGGCGACGTCAACCGCTCGCTCGACGGCGGCCTCGTCCTCGCCGCCGAGCAACAGCGCCACGAACACGCCCCGGTCTCGGGCCCGCCTGAGCGTCTCCGTGAGGCGGTCGGCGACGGGGGCCGGCACCATCATGAACAACTCGTGGTCCGCGCCGTCGATGAGCGTCTCCAGCCGCTGGTACAGCGTCTGTCGTGCCCTGACGAGTTCGATGGCGGGATAGTCCCGCTCCGTGTCGGTGAACCGTTCGGAGAGGTCAGATTCGAGGTCGCTCAACTCCTCGGTCATCGACTCTATGGCCGACTCGGGGTCGACCGCACGCACCTGCGTCGGGGTACGGTGGTCGTCGACGACGACGAGGCCGCGCGCTTCGAGACTCTCGACGAGGTCGTAGACGTACCCCGTGGAGATGTCCGTCGCCGCACCGACGTCGGCGACTGTCGCGGTCCCCCGTTCGAGAACCGCGAGGTAGGTCTGTGCCTCCGTCTCCGAGAGCCCGAACTGCGTCAGTCGTTCGGCCGTCGAGTCCATTTGCTCGTTCGTGGACAGCGACCCTCTTTATTGCTCCGCTCACCGCCAGACGCGCCCCGACGCCCGGCCTCGCGCTTGTACCTGTGGCGGACTGTTCCAGAAATAATTATGAAAAAGTTTTTCTTCACATATTTTGAATCGGCGTGGTATGTGTGGGCAAGACGAGGACGGGGGGCGAGCGAACGGCGTCGGGTCGGACACCGTGGGCGTCGTCAGGGTGGTGCGGTGCGCGGCGGCGGACCCGTGGGGCCGCGGCGGCGTCGCGCTCAGGGACACGGAGAGCGGCGAGGAGGACCCGGGTCTCGTCGCGGTGTGGGCCTCGCCGGTCCACGGCGTCGCCGTCGGCTACGGGTCGTCACCCGTCCGTCCGCCGGCCCCGTCGACCACCGTCGACGTCTCGCCGCCGGTGACGCTGGAACTGGCACACCGCGGCGGGCGCTGTGTCGCCCGCTACCGCACCGAGGGTGGGCCGTGGCGTCGGGTCGCCCCACCGCTGTCCGTCCCGGACTCGTTCCGGCCCACGGTCGCCCCGTTCACCGCGACGACACGCGGGACGGTGCGCATCGACCCGGTGTCGCTGTCCGCCCGGCATCCGAACGACGGCGGCAGTAAGGCATGAGGCCGGCCGGCGGCAGATACCGCCGACCACGACTCTCTCGTTGTTTCGCGTTCTCCGTGACTTATACGGCCGGCAGTCGTCCCGCTCGTATGAGTCTCCAGGCACTGTTCAACGACATCCCGTTCGTCGAGGAACTCGGGATGGAACTCACCGAGGTGGGTGACGGCCACGCCGAGGGGCGTCTCCCGCTGCGCGCCGAACACTCTTCGAACCCCCACTCGCGAATCGCGCACGGCGGAGTCACCTACTCGCTCGTGGACACGGTCGGCGGGGCCGCCGTGGTGTCGCTCTCCGGGACCATCTCCCCGACGGTGGACATGCGCATCGACTACCTCGCCCCCGCGACGGACGACCTTCGGGCGACCGCCGACGTCGTCAGGAACGGTGGGAGCGTCGCCGTCGTCGACGCCGAGGTGTACGACGCGGCCGACCACCACGTCGCCAGCGCTCGGGGGACGTACAAGACCGACGGCGAGGGCGGCCAGTCGCCGTGGACGCAGGGCGTCGACGAGGAGTCGGTCGAAAAGCTCTCCGACTAGCCGTCGCTGACGAGTTCCATCCCGTCGCGCACGGACTCGCGGCGACCCAGTAGCGTCACCATGTCGCCTTCCTGCAGGACGTAGTCCGCGGTCGGGACCTGCGCTTCTTCGTGGTCCTGCCCACTGACGAGGGCGATGAGACAGGCTTCGGGGAGCATCGGGCCGACCTCGCGGACGGCCTTCCCGACGAGGTCCGGGTTGCGAACCTCGACTTCCTGCACGTCGCCGGTCCGGCCCACGTCGGTCATCCAGTGGGCGATGGCCGGGCGCTCTATCTGGTTGTCGATGGCCCACGCCGTCGCCATCGCCGAGGAGATGGTGCGGACCCCGAGGTCCTCGAACGCCTCGACGTTGTCCGGATTGTTCGCCCGGGCGATGACGTGGTCGATGCCGAACTTCGAACTCGCTAGCTGTGAGACCAGCAGGTTCGCGTCGTCGTCGCCGGTCGCGGCCACGACCGTCTTCGCGTTCTCGGCACCCGCAGCGCGCAACACGTCAGTGTCGGTCCCGTCGCCGATTTCGACGGTGTACCCCTCGTTGCGCCCTCGTTCGACTATCTGTTCGTCCTCCTCTACGATGACGACGTTCTCGCCCCGGTCTTCGAGGCGCTTGGCGAGCGCTCGGCCCACCTGTCCGCCGCCGACGATGATGACTCGCATTGGTATCACGTCCAGTTTTTCCGCGATATACCGCGCCAGCCCGCCTTCCAGCAGGGCCGTCGCGAAGATGACCAGAAACACCGTTCCGAGCAGAATCTCGGCCTGACTGGTCAGCAGGTCCGCCTGCGCCAGCAGTTCGGTCGCCTCCTGTCCGCTCGCCTCGGCGGCCTCGTTGCGCAGTTCCTCGGCGACGCTGTTCAACTCCACGGCGAAGAGGGTCGCGACGGAGGCCGGGATGATGCCGCGCGGCCCGACGAAACTGACGAACAACTTCTCGGCGCGCGTAAAGCGGTCGCCGACCGTCGAGATGAAGACGAGTACGGGTCGGATGACCAGCGCGACGGCCAGCACCACGGCGATGCCGGCCAGTCCCACGTCGATGAGCGCGTCCAGACTGAGTTGGGCCGCCAGCGCGATGAACACGAACGAGAGGACCAGCAGGGTGATGTCGCCCTTGAACGCCTCGATGTCCTCCTCGTAGGGGTGGTCGACGTTGCCCAGCGCCATCCCGGCGGTGGCGACGGCGGCGACGCCCGCCTCCGTCGCGATGGTGTTGGCGGCCGCGTACGCGACCAGCGCGCCGGCGAGCACCAGCAAGCGGGAGTTCCGCGGGGCGTCGCCCGGCGAGAGGTCGATGTACTGGAGCAGGTAGTACAGCAAGCCCGCGACGACGAGGCCGACGAGCAGACCGGTCCCCAGTCGGAGCGCGAACGCCTGCAACAGGCCCTCGCTGGTCGCGCCGGGGTTGACCGTCTCGAAGACGACGACGGCGATGATGGCCGCCGTCACGTCGTTGACGATTCCCTCCGTCTCCAGCGCCGTCGCCACACGGTCGCGTACCGGGACGACGTTCAGGATGGGTGTGATGACCGTCGGCCCCGTCGCCACCAGGAGCGCGCCGACGAGGAACGCGAGGTTCCACGAGACGGCCGCCTCGGCGAAGGCGAACTTCACGGCGGCGGCCGTCCCGACCAGCGCGATGACTGCCCCCACCGTCACCAGTCGGAACGTCGCCGCCGGCGCCTCCCGGATGCGCTCGAAGCGGAGGTGGTAGGCCCCCTCGAAGACGATGATGGCCACCGCGAGGCCGACGATAGCCGACAGCGCTCCACCGAACGTGCCGCTCCCGACGAGTCCGAGTCCCGGTTGGCCGATGACGACGCCGACCAGCAGGTAGAAGATGATACTCGGGACCTGCAATCGAGCGGCGAGCACCTGTGCGAGGACGCCCAGCCCGATGATACCGGCGACAAGCGGAATCAGGAGTGTGGAGCTACCAGCCACTACTGTCCTCCATCTAGCCCGGACAAGGGCACCCCCCTCTATAAACGCACTCACTCCCGTCCGGCTTGCTGGCTCTGCCGCCGGTCGATTAGTCGTCCCGGTCCAGCGCGACGAGGACCCCGCGGACGTTCATCGCCACCTCCGCGTCGGCCTTGTGGTCACCCCAGACGGCCGGCGTCTCGACCGTCTCGACGAAGTGGTCGACGACGGCGTCGTCGTCGCCCAGTTCCGCACGCTTGGTCTCGACGGCGGCCACCCACTCGGCGAGTATCTCGGCGTACGTGTCCAGTCGGTCCGCGGTCGGTGCCGGGCCGAAGTGGCCGTACAGTATCGTCTCGGGGTCGAGTTCGCGGATGGTGTCGACGTCGTCGAGCGCCTGTGCGAGGTCGAAGTTCACCGGCGGACTGGTGACGTGGACCTCGTCCGTCGACGGGGTGTAGATGCCCGCCGCGTCGGCGGTGAACACGCCGTCTATCGCCGGGTCGTGGAACACCACCTGATGTGGGGCGTGGCCGGGCGCGTGGACCACCTCGAACGTGTGGTCGCCGAGGTCGATTTCGTCGCCGTCGGTCACCTCGGAGACGCGCTCGGCCGGAACCGGTTCCGGTTCGGTGTAGTACCGTATCTGGTCGCCGACGGCGCTCTTCGTTCCCTCCCAGATTCGCTCGGGGTCGACCAGGTGTCGCGCCCCGAGTTCGTGGACGTACACCGTCGCGTTCGGGCACGCCTCGGTCAGAAAGCCCGTCCCGCCGGCGTGGTCCAGGTGGATGTGCGTGAGCGCGATGACCTCCAACTCCCCGGGTTCGAGGCCCACCTCGTCCATCGCGTCGATGATGCGCTCGTAGTTGGTGCCAATCCCGGTGTCGACGAGCGCCGGTCGCTCGGCGTCCACGACGTACACGGACCCGTACTCCGGCACGCCGTACATCCCGGTGTCGACGTAGTAGACGTCCTCGCACGCGTCGGCCTCGTACACGTCACCGATTGCCATACCTAAGCTGACGCTGGGGTGCGGAAAACGGTTGTGTTCGCTAGGAACGGTCGTCTGTCGTCAGTGTTGGCTCGTAGCACCGACCGGTCAGAGAGCCCCGGACGCCCGATTGCCGGGACTCGCTGTGCGTTTCGCTCCGCTCGGTGCTTGCGTCGTCCGGGCTACTCGAGCGGTCGGTCCCTTCCAGTCCCGCCCGGTCGGTTGTCCACGGGGGGCACAGCGATGTCGCCCACGCGGCCACCCACTGCTGCTAGGACCGACACGCCTAATTCCCGCCGTCGAGAACCGTCGGCCATGTTATCGAGACAGTTCGTCCGGGAGAATCCCGAGACGGTCCGTGACGCCATCGAACGCAAGGGCGTCACGGGCGTCGACCTCGACGAGGTGCTGGCTATCGACGAGGAGTGGCGCGAACTGAAGGCGAAAGGCGACGGCCTGCGACAGGAGCGCAACGAGATTTCCAGCAAGATAGGGGAGTACAAGCAGGAAGGCGAGGAGGAGAAGGCCCAGGAGGCCATCGACCGCTCGCAGGAACTGAAAGACGAACTGCAGGACGTAGAGGACCGCGCCGACGAACTGGAGTCCCAGCTAGAGGCGGCCCTGCTGGAACTGCCGAACGTTCCCCACGAGTCCGTGCCGACCGGCGAGGACGAGAGCGACAACGTCGAGGCCTACCGCGAGGGGTTCGACGACCTGCGTGACCTCCCCGAGGAGGTCGTCCCGCACTACGACCTCGGCGAGGAACTGGACATCCTGGACTTCGAGCGGGGCGCGAAGGTCACCGGTGGCGGCTACCAGTTCGTCAAGGGGGAGGGCGCACGCCTCGAACACGCGCTCATCCAGTTCATGCTGGAGGTCCACCGCGAGCAGGGGTACTCGGACATCCTCCCACCGATTCCGGTCAACTCCGCGTCGATGGAGGGCACCGGCCAGTTGCCGAAGTTCGACGACGACGCCTACCGCGTCGGCGCGCGACAGGAGGACGACTACGACGAGGACGACCTGTGGCTCCTGCCGACGGCGGAGGTGCCGGTCACCAACATGTACCGCGACGAGATTCTGCTGGACGACGACCTGCCGGTGAAACATCAGGCGTTCTCGCCGAACTTCCGGCGGGAGGCCGGCGAACACGGCACGGAGACCCGCGGGTACGTCCGCGTCCATCAGTTCCACAAGGTCGAACTCGTCAACTTCGTCCGCCCGGAGGACAGCTACGACCGCCTTGAATCGCTACTGGAGGAGGCCGCCGAGGTGCTGGACCGCCTCGAACTCCCCTACCGCGTGCTGGACATGTGCACCGGCGACATGGGATTCACGCAGGCCAAGAAGTACGACATCGAGGTGTGGTCGCCCGGCGACGACATGGAGGGCGGCCCCGATATCGGCGGCCGGTGGCTGGAAGTCTCCTCCGTCTCGAACTTCGAGGACTTTCAGGCCCGACGCGCCGGCCTCCGCTTCCGGCCCGAGCGTCACGAGTCCGCGGAGTACCTCCACACCCTCAACGGGTCCGGCCTCGCGGTGCCCCGCGTGATGGTCGCCATCCTCGAGTACTACCAGAACGAGGACGGCACGGTCACGGTGCCCGAACCGCTGCGACCGTACATGGGCGGACAGGAGGTCATCGAGGGGTCTGACCCGGTCGGCGAGAGCGCCGTCGGCGCCGGCGAGAAGGAGTAGCCTCAGTCGTCGCTCGCGGCCGAGGCCGACAGGTCGGCGACGTGCTGGCAGACGTGTCGGACCTGCGGGAGCGTCGAGGCCGGGAGCGCCCCGGGGTCGGCCCATCGACACTCGAAGACGCCCTCTCGCTGCTCGGGGACGGGTGCAGAGAGGAGCGAGCAGTCGAACACGGTGTACGCCGAGACGGTGTCGTCGAGGCTGTCGTGGGCGTACCAGAACGTGGTCACCGGGCGTCCGACGTGGGCCCGGCAGTTGAGTTCCTCGTCCAGTTCGCGGCGTAGCCCCTCCGTCGGACACTCGCTCCGGTGGACGCCGCCGCCCGGGAGGGTCCAGAACGGCGTGCCGTCGGCGTGGCGCTCTCTGACCAACAGCACCTTCGACGCCGAGGTGACCAGTCCCTTCGCGCCGTCTCTGAGTCGGAAGGGGCCGGCCCTCGGGGCCGCCTCTGGTTCCAGTCGGGGAGTCGAGCGTCCTGCCATGCATCACGTAAACCGGTCTGAGGGGCATAAATAAACACCTCCTAACAACTCTCGCGTCGAACCGCGTGGCGGCGTCGGCGGTCAATAGTATAGCGCTCGTACCGAACCCTAGTCACACGTTAAACGCTATCACATTTCGGGAAATTTTCACGTCCGCCGAGCGTCTATCCCCCGTCGATGTGCTCCGAGAGCCACGATGCGGGCGGTTCGGCGGACGCGTTCGGTCGGATGGTGGTCGATTACCACCATGGACGACTTGCCGACCCCCCGCGGTACCGCCGGCCCGACGGGAGCGTCACCGAGGCCCACCTCGCGGGGTACTTCGAGCCACCCGCCGAGTGGCGGGCCGTCGAGCGTCGCCTCCTCGCTCGCGCGGCGGGACCGACCCTCGACCTCGGGTGTGGGGCCGGTCGGCACGCGCTCGAACTGCAGGCCCGAGGCCACCGTGTGCTGGCGGTCGACCGCAGTCCGGGGGCCGTCGCCGTCGCGCGCGACCGCGGCGTCGACCGCGCCGTCGTCGGCGACCTGACGCGGCCGCCGACGGACGGGCCGTTCGAGACGGTCCTGGTCCTCGGCAAGCAACTGGGACTCGGCGCGACACCGTCGGCGCTCCGGGCCACCCTGACCGCGCTGGCCGGGGTGACCCGTCCCGGCGGCCGACTGCTCGCCGACCTCGACGACACGACCCGGGCCGCGCCCAGGACGCGCGCGCCCGGCGACCACGACGGCGTCGTCGCCCGCCGGTTCCGGGTGGAGTACGACGGGACCGCCGGCCCGTGGACCGACCTCCTGTTGGTGGACCCCGACCGGTGTCGAGACGTCGTCGCCGAGACGCCGTGGACGCTCGAATCGCTGCGCACGACGGAGACGGCGGGGTCCGACTACGGCCTCGTCCTGTCGCTCCCGCCGGCGTGACCGCTCAGTCGGTGTACGTCTCGATGCGCTCGATGCGGCCCGCGGAGAACTGGAAGACGTCCACGAAGCGAGCGATAGGGTCGCCGTCGGCGTCGAGCAAGCGCCCGCGCACGGCCACCCCGTCGCCACCCGTTCGACGGTAGACGCCGTCTATCGGGTGGGTCGTGTCGGTCTGGGGTCGCTCCTCGCGCATGAACGCGACGAACCGCTCGCGGCCCTCGATGGTCCGGTCGGGCCGGTCGTGGACGAACGTGGGGGCGAGCAGGTCGCTCAGCAGGTCGTAGTCGCCGTCGTCCAGCGCCCGGTAGTAGGTCCGTGCGCGCTCGACCGTCCGCTCGTCGGCGTCGTTCTCACTCATCGCCCGACGGTTCGTCGGCCGCCCTCTTGGGCACTGGGTCGTTCAGTTCGAGTTCGCCGTCCACGGC
This sequence comes from Haloarcula sp. H-hyl6, assembly GCF_056934455.1. Taxonomy (NCBI): domain Archaea; kingdom Methanobacteriati; phylum Methanobacteriota; class Halobacteria; order Halobacteriales; family Haloarculaceae; genus Haloarcula; species Haloarcula sp. H-hyl6. The sequence continues at coordinate 1,531,865 of NZ_JBRIIK010000001.1, read as the reverse complement.
GTCGCCGTCGGCCGACCGCTCGTCACTGCTGTCCCCGTCTCCGCCGTCGCCGTTCGACGTCTCGGGACTGGCCCCGCCCCCCGCACGCTCGTCGCCGTTCTCGCCGTTCTCGGGCGGGGCGTCGACCATCGCCGTCGACTCCGCCGTCACCGTCTCGGTCGGCGGTTCGGCGTCCCGGTTGCTGGCGGCCAGTTCGGCCTGTATCTCGGCCAGTTCGTCGTCGTCGATTTCGTCGCTCGCCGACTCGTCCGCCGTCCCGGCCGTCTCGTCCGGGTGGTCACCGGCCGTCCCGTCCCGGTCGTCGGCCGCGTCTGCCGTCGCCGCCGACGAGTCGGTCGCGGCCTCGCTGCCGGCCTCGACCACCTCGTCGTCGATGTCCACGGCCAGCGCGGCGTCTGCCGCCTCCGGTCCCGACGGGAGGACAGACGACAGGCTCTCCTCGTCTTTCTCCAAGTCGTCCAGCGTCGGCGGCCACTCGCCGTCGGGGTCCGGCGGGTCCTCGTATCGCCGGGCGGCCTCCAGCGGTCGCTCGGCGTCGTCGCGCAGTTCCTGCCCCTCGGCCCCGCTTCCGCTGGAGTAGGCGCTCGCGGCCTCTGCCAGCCAGTCGGCGGCCTGCCACAGGGCGTTGGCCTTCGTCACCGACCCGTCGTAGACGGGGACCAGCGAGTCGTCGTCGACGAACCGGCGGGCCGTGTCGAACTTGGCCTCGGCCTCGGCGAACTCCTCGCGGGCGCGCTGGAAGTCGGTCTGGGCCAGCATCCACTCGGAGTCGCCGAACTCCGCCATCGCGGCGGTGAACGCCCGACGCCCCTCGGTGTAGTGGGCGTGGCCGACGCGGTAGCGGGCGAAGGCGGTGTCGTCGCCGCCGGTGTCGGCGATGGCGTCCGTTATCTCCGCGACGCGCGGGAGTTCCGTCGCGTCCTCGGTGTGCCACGCGTACTGGACGACGCCGTCGTGGTCCACGACGGCCACGGCCCGTTCGACCAGTCGCTGGCCGATGTCGTCGACTGTCGCGAGGCCGTACAGGTCCGCCACCTCGCCGGCGGTGTCGGCGAGCAACGGCACGCTGAGGTCGTACCGGTCCGCGAAGGCCCGGTGACTGTACACCGAGTCCGGACTGATGCCGAGGATGGTGACGTCCTTCTGCATCGTGAAGAGGTCCAGTTCGTCGAGGTCACACGACTCCTCGTCACAGGCGGGGTTGAAGTCGGCGGGGTAGAACGCGAGGATGACCACGTCCTCGCCGAGGTACTCCTCCAGCGCGACTCGGCGGCGCTCACCGTCGACTAACGCCGGCAACTCGAACCCCGGTGCCACCGCCCCCTCCGAAAGCACAGTTGCATCTCTACCTACCGATACTTAATGGTGGTTGACATTGGCCCGCCGAACGAGCGGTTTTTGGCGGCTGAGGGGGAACTGACGGTGTGGAACTGCACGTTCGCTACGAGGGCGACGACGACCCGAAGAAGTGTAGCGCCCGGAAACTCGCCCGCTTCGACCTCGCGGAGTTACACCGGGCGACCCGTTCGACGCCGCCGGGCATCGTCCTCAACCCGTTCGCGGAGCAAGCCCTCTCGCCCGCCGACGCCCCGACGGTCGGCGACGGCGCCCGTCACGAGCGACTGGTCGCGCTGGACTGCTCGTGGGAGACGGCCGAACGCGAGGCGTTCGACCTGCAGGGCGTCCACCGCTCGCTCCCCTTCCTCGTCGCCGGCAACCCCGTCAACTACGGGACGGCGTTCCAGTTGAACACCGTCGAGGCGTTCGCCGGGGCGCTCTGCATCCTCGGCGAACGCGACCACGCCGAGGAGATTCTCTCGAAGTTCTCGTGGGGCCACACCTTCCTCGAACTGAACGAGGAACCGCTACGGCGGTACGCCGAGTGTGACGATTCCAGCGACGTCGTCGCCGTGCAGGACGACTATCTGGCCGACGAGTGAGTCAACTGATGACCGGGTCGCGAAGCGACGCGTCACAGTGCGGGCACGCCTTGCGTGTTTCCGCCTCTAGGACGTCCGTGATGCGTTCGCCGCAGTTCGGACAGCGCATGTGTCTGTCTACCACGACACGCGTCTTGTAGATTGACCATCAGTTATCAGGGTCGCCGAACCCGACGCCGATACCGCGGGGGTCGTCGGGCGGGGTGAGCGGACTCGCGGGCACCTCCGGCGACGGGTCCGGGTCGTTGTACCCGCTCGGCGCTACGTCGTTGGGCCCGTCGGGGTACCACAGCGACGCCAGCGCCTGCACGTGGTCGCGGCCGACGCCGAGTTCGAACTGCCCGCCGCCGTAGAGCCGTATCTCCTCGCTCTCGCAGTGCGCGATGGTCTCCAGGACCGACTCGACGGTGCCACACCGCGAGGGTTTCATGTTGAGCCACTCGGGTTCGAACGGCAGGGCCTCGACGCTCTCGACGCCGGTGATGGGGACGTCCCACGTCACTCGCGCCTCCCGGCCGTCGAAGACGGGTCGGGTCTCCTCGGTGAGGTTCGGGTCCTCGATTAGCGCGTCGGGCAGGCCGTCCACGACGCGGCGATAGAAGTCGGCGTCGACGGTCACCTCGACGCCCTCCGTCTCGTACAGGCCCTTCAAGTCGAGGACCTGCACGTCGTAGTCGGCGAGGTCGGCGAGGAACGCCTCGTCCCAGTCCGGCGTCGGGTCGAGTTTGAACGCCAAGTCGTCGTGGACCGCGAGCAGCGAATCGAGGCGGTCGGTCGTCGGCGGGTCGTCGCTCTCGGACTCGGCGAGGCGCGTCGAGACGACGAACTCGACGGGGTCGTACGCCCTGTCGACGGCAGCCCCGAGGCTCGTGTCGGCCTGTTTCAGCGCCAAGTCCAGCGCCGCGCTCTCGAACCCCCAGCGGCGGTAGTGGTCGAATCGGTCCTCGTCGGGCGGGTCGGGCCAGAGGTCGGCGTCGTCGAGCGCCGCGGAGAAGGTGTCTATCGTGTACTCGCCCGCCAACTCGACGTCGTGGTCGACCAGCGCGTGGTGGGCCTCGTTCGTGTAGGTCACGTCCTCGCCCCGCCCCGTCTCGCCGTCCCCGGACAGCGCAATCGTGGTCGTCGCCCGCTCGAACCCGCTGGAGGTGGCCCGCTCTCGCAACTCGAAGGTGCAGTCCTCGACGGTCAGCGATAGGTCGGCGACCCGGTCGTACATACTCCGAAGTCGGGTGCCGCCCTGAAAACCGCGCCGGTCGGAAACTCAAAGCTTAAACGGCCACACTGGCAACCCGTCCGTATGGCTAGTTTCGAGGAAGCGTCAGACCGTATCCTGAACAAGCAGATTTGCATGCGCTGTAACGCCCGCAACCCCCAGCGTGCCCAACAGTGCCGGAAGTGCGGCTACGGCAACCTTCGCCCGAAGGCGAAGGAAACCCGCAGCGCCTGAGCGGCGGTCACTTCTCACGGGCGGCGCTCTCAGCACTCTCGACTCCCCGACCAGCGGCGGCGCTCACTCGTCGGGGTACTTCGGCTCGCGGCGCTCGGCCCGCTCTAGGGCTCGTTCGACCACCTCGCGCACGTCGCCGTGAAAGACGCTCCCGTGGCCCGAGTACATGTGTTCGACGCCCGCCGGCATCCTGTCGAGTAGCGTCCGGATGCTCTCGACGAGTCGTTCGCGCGACTGGCCGGGGTAGTCCGTGCGGCCGAACGACCCGTCGTCGAACGCGCCGTCGTCGTGGACCACCACGTCGCCCGAGAACAGTGAGTTCGCAGAGACCAGCGAGACGTGGTCCTCGGCGTGGCCGGGCGTGTACACTACCTCGCAGGTCTCGTCCCCGACGAGCAGTTCGTCGCCGTCCTCGATGGCGTGGTCGCGGCGCAGATGCTCGCCGTAGGCGTACACCGGCGCGTCGAACGCGTCGAGGACGGCGTCCAGTTGCTCGACGTGGTCCCCGTGCTGGTGGGTCAGGACGACGGCGTCGAGCGCGTCCGTGTGGTCGCGAATCACGTCCACGACGCCGTCCATCGCGCCGGCGTCCACGAGGGTAGTGCGCTCGCCGATGGCGAGGTAGGCGTTGCAGGTGAACGTCTCGGCGTCGGCGGTGACGTTGTGAACCTCCATGTCCGGCGTGTGGCGTGCCGGCCGCTTGAGTGTACTGACGACGCGGTGGCGTCTGCGGCCGCTGGCGGTTCGCCGAACCTATACGTCGAGGGACGGTGGGTCTCGGTATGGCATCAGTCACGGTCTGGAACGAGTTCGTCCACGAACGGGAAGACGACGCGGTGGCCGAGGTGTACCCCGACGGCATCCACGCGACCATCGCGGACGCCCTCGAAGCACGGGGCCACGACACCCGGACGGCGACGCTGGACGAACCCGAACACGGCCTCACCGATGCCGTCCTCGACGACACCGACGTCCTGACGTGGTGGGGCCACGCCGCCCACGACGAGGTCGACGACGAAGTCGTCGAGCGAGTCGCCGAGCGCGTCCAGTCGGGGATGGGCCTGCTCGTCCTCCACTCCGCGCACGCCTCCAAGCCGTTCAAGCGACTGCTCGGGACGCCGTGTGACCTGACGTGGCGCGAGGCCGGCGAACGAGAGCGCTGTTGGGTCGTCGACCCCGGCCACCCCATCACCGACGGACTGGACGACTCGCTGGTCATCGAGGAGGCCGAAATGTACGGCGAACCGTTCGGCGTCCCGGAACCCGACCGCCTCGTCTTCACCTCGTGGTTCGAGGGCGGCGAGGTGTTCCGGAGCGGGTGTTGCTACCGCCGGGGCCGCGGCCGTATCTTCTACTTCCGTCCGGGGCACGAGACGTACCCCATCTACCACCGCGAGGATGTCCAGCGGGTGTTGGACAACGCTGTCCGGTGGGCAACGCCGACGGAGGGGGCCGACGCCCGCGCCGGCAACCGCAACGTCGAACCGCGCGAGTCGCTGTAATCCGACCTCGGCGGCTGGTCAAAATGACTGTCTCACGCGCCCACGCGCGTGACGAGAGACAATTCGTGGCTCTGACCGGCGAGTGATTTTTTACGGTGAACTACATAGTTGTACACGTACTATGGGGTTCGGGAGCTACGACGAGTCGGAACAAGACAATCAGGAGTACGACACAGACTTCGACGACGAGGATGGGCTTGACGCGGAGGAGAACGCCCACGAGGGCGACGTCGAGTACGAATTCACCGCGTCGAACGACGAACTGCTCGACCGGTTGAAAGACATCAAGGGGGACGAGAGCCAGAACACGTGAAAGCCGGCGCTCGCGCGCTCGGCGTCGCGGAGTCGTATCGGGAGTCGACCAGTCACCTCGCGGGCGCCGTCGTCCGTGCCAGTCGCGTCGTCGACGGGTTCGTCTTCGGCACCTGCACCGTCGGCGGGACGGACGCGACGGACGCGGTCTGTGGGATGGTCGACCGCCTCGACCGCGAGGACGTCCGCTACCTCTTGCTCGCCGGCATCGCCCCGGCGTGGTTCAACCTCTTCGATCTGTACGCGATACACGACAGCACCGGCCTGCCGACCGTCTCGGTCTCCTTCGAGGCCTCTCCGGGGCTAGAAGGGGCCATCAGCGAGGCGTTCGACGACCCGGCGGTCGTCGCCGACCGATTGGACACCTACCGCGCCCAGCCATCGCGTCACTCGGTCACGGTGAACGACGAGACGGTGTACGTCCGAGCGGTGGGTGTCGAGGAGGACGCGGCCGCCGACGTGGTCCGGGGGTTCACGCCCGAGGGCGGCCGACCGGAACCGCTCCGCGTCGCCAGACTCGCCGCCCGCGGACTGGCCGACGCCGAGTGAGCGCCGGCGGTGACCGACACCGACCGCAACCGTCGGCCTTGATACGTCCCGGACCGAACGTCGGGTATGGAACAGATGGAGGGGCTGGACGTCCTCGCCTGCGAGCGGTGCGAGGAACTGTGTGACTCCCGGTCCCAAATCGTCAACGGCGTCGGCCCGGCGGACGCGGACCTCCTGTTCGTCGGGGAGGCACCGGGGGCCAACGAGGACGAGCAAGGCGAACCGTTCGTCGGCCGCAGCGGCGACGTACTGGACGACGGTCTGCGCGAGGTGGGGCTCGACCGCGGCGACGTCCGCATCACCAACTGCGTGCGCTGTCGCCCGCCGGACAATCGCGACCCGCACAAGCAGGAACTCGGAAACTGCCGCGAGTATCTGGAGACCGAAATCGACCGGGTCGACCCGAAACTCGTGATTACGCTCGGGAAGGTACCCGCCGAACACCTGCTCGGCCGGGACGTGGCGGTCACCGGCGAGGCCGGCGACGTGGCCGACGTGGCAATCGAGGGTCAGCCCCGCCGCGTGATGGTCTGTGTCCACCCGGCGGCGACGCTGTACGACCCCAGCCAGAAGGAGACGTTCGCGTCGACGCTGGCGAAGGCCGCCGACTTTTCCGACGGCGAGAGCGGGCAGCGACGACTGGGCGACTTCTAGTCGCTGGAGCGTCTGAGGTCTGCAGTGTTACTTGTGCCGGGGCTTTCTGGCTGTGTACGACGAGAGTCGTCGAGACAGAGGCGATGGCGTTCAGTCCTAGTGTTCTTGCGAGCGGCCGAGCCACTTCTCGGCGTTCAGCAGGTCCTTCATCCCCTCGACGAACCCTTTGCTCTCGTGTTCGCTCGGGCGCAGGCGGGCGCGGATGCGCGAGGAGAGCAGTTCGATGGAGAGGACGACGACGAACACCATGACGATGCCGGCGGCGGTGTTCTGGAACTGCAGGAGGTCCTGTTGGTTCCGGATGTACAGGCCGAGGCCGCCCGCGCCGACGACGCCCAGCGAGATGGCGATGCGGGTGTTGATTTCGAGGATGTACAGCGTCCACGCGATGAAGGAGCGAGACACCTGACTCAACATCCCGAAGCCCACCGTCTGCGTGCGGGAGGCACCGGTGGACTGGATGGCCTCGATGGGGCCCTCCTCGACCTCTTCGAGTTCGTCGGTGAACAGACGACCGAGGTTCCCGACGGTGTCGGTGGCGATGGCGAGGACGGCCGTCGCCTGACTCGGCGGGCCGAAGGGGATGAAGAGGAAAATCCAGACGATAGCGGGGATGGCACGGATGGCGCTCATCGTCCCGCGGAAGATGAAGTTGAACGGGAACGGCGTCACCTGCTCGCTACCCAGCACGCCGAAGACGAGCGCGGGGATGAACCCGAGGACGGTACCCAGAAAACCGAGCAGGAGCGTGACGATGCTGGCTTTCACGAGCGTCAGTCGCGGCGAGGCGAGGCTCTCGACGATACTGCCGGGGTTCGCGAGACTGGCGACGATGGCGGCGAGGCCGGTGATGTCGCCGTCTTTCGTGTACAGCGTGAACGCCTCGAAGTTCGGCGGGAAGAACGCGAAGATGAACTCCACGAACCCGGAGAAACCGGCGCGTATCTCGGCCAGTTCGAACTGGACGAAGCCGAGACCGAGATACGTGGCGGTGACGATGCCGAGGAGCAGGGCCAGCGTCCCGACCTGTTTGATGCGGCGGGCGCGCCGCAGCGAGTTCAGTTGGGACGTGATGGGGCCGGTACTCACGCCGACTCACCTCCCTCGGCCGACGGTGGGACCGCGTCGTTCGCGTCGACGCCGATGCTCGTCTCGCCGTCCTCACCGCCCTCCCCGTAGTAGATGTCGTCGACGACGTCCATCGTCAGGTCGTCGCGGCCGCCCTCGAAGACGATTTCGCCGTCCCGGACGCCGATGAAGCGGTCGCCGAACTCGCGGGCGATGTTGACCTGGTGGAGGCTGGTGATGGCGGTCAGGTCGCGCTCGCTCGCGGCCTGTTTCATGTAGCTCATCACGTCGCGGGCGGCCTTCGGGTCGAGGCTGGCGACCGGTTCGTCGGCCAGCAGGAGGTTCGGTTGCTGGACCAGCGCGCGGGCGATGCCGACGCGCTGTTTCTGGCCACCGCTCATCGACCCGGCGCGCTGGCCGGCCTCGTGGAGCAGACCGACGGTCTGTAGGGCCTCCAGCGCGGTTCGCTTGTCGGCCTCGCCGTGCCACGTGAGGAAACTCCGGAGGAGGCTGTTCCGCGAGAGCGCGCCGGTCAGCGCGTTCTGGAAGGCGCTCATGCTCTCGATGAGGTAGTGTTCCTGGAACACCATCCCGACGTCCTCGCGGGCGCTGGTGGCGGACTTGCCGTTGATGGTCACCTCGCCCTCCGTCGGCGCGGTGAGACCGTTCAGGACGCGGAGGAACGTCGACTTACCGGCACCCGAGGGGCCGAGCAGGATGACGAACTCTCCCGCTTCGACGTCGACGTCGACGTCGTCGAGAGCGACGGTATCTTCGCCGTATACCTTCGTCACGTTGTCGAAACTAACTGCGGGCATGACTCTGATAAGAAAATCCTTGATGATAAACCGATGTGGTTAGTTGCTGAAGAAGTCAGCACCGACGCCCAGGGTCTCGGCCTTGTCGATGACGTCCTGATAGGTTTCGACGTCCGCCTCGCGGACGGCGCTGAACCACAGGTCGTCGTCGGTGCCGTCCTCGCCGTCGGCGCCGTCGTAGACCCGGTCGGAGGCTTCGAGGAAGGCGGTCTGGATGGCGTCCTTCGCGTCGTCGTCCAGCGCACTGCTGACGACGATGGGTGCCCGCGGGAGGCCGGTGTCCTCGTGGAGCGTCGTCGCGACGCTCTGCCACTCCTCCGTGGTCGGGCCGGTGCTGGTGTCACGGACGAACCCGCCCATGGCGGCGGCGTCGACCTGCCCCTGTTCGAGCAGTGTGTACGACTGGACGTGACCGCCGGCGAACGTCGGTTCGAACGCCGCCTGCGAGCCGTTGCCCTCGGGGAGGTTCCCCACGTCGATGCCCGCTTCCTTCATCGCTGCGGTGGGGTAGAGGAAGCCGCTGGTCGAGAGCGCGTCGCTGAAGGCGACGTTCTTGCCTTCGAGGTCCTCGACGCTGCTGATGTCGCTGTCGTTGCGGACGGCGATGAGGCTCGCGTAGGTCCAGCTACCGTATCCCCGCCGCTGGAGGATGACTTCGCTGTTGCCGGTCTGGTGGCCGACGGCGGCGGCGAAGGGACCGGTCTCCGCGAGGTCCGCGGTCCCCTGACCGAGGGCCTGAATGACGGCGCTGTAGTTGCTCCCGACGTTCATCTGGGCGTCGAGCGCCTCCGGAACGTCGTAGTTCTCCGTGATGTAGCGCTCTAGGTAGTCACGGAGCGGCGCGTACTGGACGTAGAGGTCCTCTTGCGGGACGCTCGGCGAGAGGTTGAAGTTGAGTTCCTGGTTCCCACCGAAGGTAACTTCGGGACCGCTCGGGGTCGACGTCCCCGAGCCACCGTCGTTCGACCCGCCGTCCGAGGTTCCGGAACTCCCGTCGGAGGAGCCGTCTCCACCGTCTCCGGAGCAACCCGCGAGCAGTCCGGCGGTCCCGAGCACACCAACACCCTTGATGAAGCTTCGCCGCTTACGCATAACCACTCGTTGAGAATTCATAAGCTAAAGCGTTCATATGTTTCTCGTGTAGATTTACATATTCAAATTTTCTTACGCTACTTCTATATACTCAACAAATACGCACCAGTCGACTCCACGTGTCCCCAGTATCGGTGCCACTAACTCTCGCGGACGGCAGTGGACGGTATGTGCCCTGCAACGCGCACGAGCGTCGCCCTCGATGCGGCGCGAACGGGGGCGAGGGTGGCGGCGGCGTCCTTCCGCGGTGACCTCACCGTCGAGCGGAAAGACGGGAAGACGGACGTGGTGACCCGCGCCGACCGAATGGCTCAAGACGCCGTCGTCGAGCGGATTCGCGAGCGATTCCCCGACGACGCGGTGGTCGGCGAGGAGAACGACGCCGCGACGGTGGTCCCCGACGAGGGGGCGGCGTGGGTCGTCGACCCGATAGACGGGACGAACAACTACGTCCGCGGGAACCGACGCTGGGCGACCAGCGTGGCCGCCGTCGAGGACGGTCGGCCCGTCGCCGCCGCCAACGTCCTCCCGGCGCTGGGAGACACCTACGTCGCGGACCCGGACGGGGTCGAACGCAACGGCGGAGCGGTGTCGGTCAGCGACCGGACCGACCCCGAGACGTTCGCCGTCGTCCCGACGGTGTGGTGGGGGTTCGACCGCCGCGAGGAGTACGCCGCCGCGGGACGCGCCGTGGTCGAACGGTTCGGCGACATGCGGCGCGTCGGGTCGGCACAGGCCGCCCTGTCGCTGCTCGCGGCCGGCGGCGTCGAGGGCGTGGTCACCAACGTCGCGACCAACCCGTGGGACGCCGTCGCCGGCGCGGCGATGGTCGAGTGGGGCGGCGGGACCGTCACCGACCTAGAGGGCGACCCGTGGTGCCACGACAGTCGGGGCCTCGTCGCCTCCAACGGCACGGCCCACGACCGCGTGGTGGCGGCGGCCCGGGAGATAGACGCGGCCGCCGACCGGTAGGCCGAGTTTGCGCGAAGGGGAACGCACTTAGCCCGCCTCGGCTTACTCGCGCACATGAACACCAGACAGACGGCGGCCGACGTGGTCGTCGTCGACTACGGCCTCGGGAACCTCCGGAGCGTCACGCGCGGCCTCGAACGCGCGGGGGCGAGCGTCACGCTCTCGGAGGACCCCGCGGACTTCGACGCGGCCGACGGCATCGTCCTCCCCGGCGTCGGTGCCTTCTCCGAGGGCATGGAGAACGCCGGGCCCTTCCGCGACGCCCTCGTCGAACAGGCCGAGGCGGGCACGCCGCTGTTCGGTATCTGTCTCGGGATGCAGATGCTCCTGACCACGAGCGAGGAGGCCGACCACGCCGGACAGGGCGACGCCGAGGGACTGGACCTCGTCCCCGGGAAGAACGTCCGGTTCAGCCGCGACCAGACGGTGCCCCACATGGGCTGGAACGAACTGGACGTGCAACGGGACCACCCCCTCGTCGAGGGCGTAGACGGGCAGTACGCCTACTTCGTCCACTCGTACTACGCCGTCCCCGACGAGGAGGAGAGCGTCGTCGCCACAACCGACTACGGGGTCGACTTCGCCTCCGTCGTCGCCAACGAGGCCGGCAACGTCTTCGGCACCCAGTTCCACCCGGAGAAGTCCGGCGAGACGGGCCTGCGTATCCTCCGGAACTACGTCGACTACTGCGTCGACCAGCGGTAGCGGGTCGCGGTTGCGGTGGCCGGGAGCGCGTTCCGTCGCGCGACGACGGGGGAAGGCAGGCAGACACGAGCATACCGCGCCGACGGCGCGGTTTCCCCGGACCCGAGGTCGAAGACCGAGGGTCCGGCCTTTTTCGCCCACGTTTTTCGAGGAGTGGTGTGCGAGCGAAGCGAGCGCACCCGACGACGAAAAAGGTGGTCTAGAGGAAGTCCCGAACGTCCGAGTACCACATGTCGTGGTCGTCGACGGCGTCGATGGCCTCGGCGACGCGGACGGCGATGGCGTGCCAGCACAGGTCGTCGGGGTCCTCGCTGTCGAGGTTGTACTCGGCGTCGGCGCAGTGGCACCCGCCGTCCTCGACGATGTACTCGTCCTCGTAGCCGACGACGACGGTGAAGTCGCGATAGCCCTTCACCCGACTCTCGCCGACGGCCTCGATGGCGCGTTGGCCCCGGTCGCCGTGGGCGTCGACGATAGCCGTCACTGCGTCGGGGGTGAGTCCCCCCTCGGATTCCAGCAGCGCCACCCAGTCGTCGACGGCGGTCACACGCTGGCTAGGCGGAGGTGTGACAAAACAGCGTCGTCTCCGTCGGTCGGTGAGTGCCCCGGAAGCGTAAACTGGGTTCGGTCCCACGACGTGTCATGGTCGACGCCGGTCTCTGGCTCGCGCTCGGGTCGTTCGCGTCGGGGGCCGGGTCGCTGTACCTGCTGGCGCAACTGCGCCACCACTGGGGGAAGCCGGGGGCGCGGTGGTTCGTCGCGACGATAGCGACCATCACCGTCTGGTGTGGGACCTACGGCGTCGCCGTACTGGTGTCGGCACCGCTCGTCCGGCGGGTGCTGGAGGCGGTGACGTGGGTGTGTCTGGTGTGGATAGGGTTCTTCTTCCTCGCGTTCGCGCTGGGGTACACCGGCCGGACGACGATTCTGGAGAGTCGGGGCTTCACCGGGTTAGCGGCCGTCCCCGTGGTCGCCTCGGCGCTGGCGCTCTCGAACCCGCTGCACGCGCTCCTGTGGGACGGGGTTCGGGTGGTCACGGTCGACGGGGCCTCGCTCGTCCAGTACACGTTCCAACCGCTGGGGTACGTCGTCGTCCTCGTCGCGATGCTGTTGGTCTCCTTCGCCACCGTGTTGGTGTTCGACACCGTCGTCAGCTACGGCCCGCTGTACCGCCGGGAGGCACTCGCCGTCGCGCTGAGTCCGATACCGCCCGGTCTCGCGGTGCTGGTGTGGGCGCTGGGCATCGGGCCGGCGGCCAACCTGACGACGCTGGCGTTCCTCCCGCACATCGCGCTCGACGCCTACGCCTTCGTCCGGAGCGACATGTTCGAGTTCCACCCGGCGACCCGGCGCGCGGGCGAGCGAGCGGCCATCGACGACATCGCGACGCCGGTGGCCATCGTGGACGTCGACGGCCGCGTCGTGAACCTCAACCCCGCCGGGGAACGGATGCTCGGCGTCGAGAAGCGGTCGGTGCTGACCGAGTCGCTGGACGCTCTGCTCGTCGGCGACGACTTCGCCGTCGGCACGGAGTTCGACCGCTTCGCCGTCGAGAACCGGGGGCCGCGCCACACCTACAAGGTCCAGCAGACGGCGCTGCGCGACGCGGGCGGCGTCCATCTGGGCTACACCGTCGTCTTTCAGGACATCACCGACGAGATACAGCGCGAGCGCCGACTGGAGGTGCTCAACCGCTTCCTGCGGCACAACGTCCGCAACGAGAGCGTCGTCATTCAGGCCCGCGCGGAGTTGCTGGCGGCGGAACTCGACGGGGAGTACGCCGACCACGCCGCGACCATCGAACGGGCCGTCGACCGCCTCGTGGAGTCCGGCGACAAGGCCCGGACGCTCTCGACGGCCGGCGTCGACGCCGAGGACGTCGAGACGGTCGCCCTGCGCGAACGGGTCACCGATATCGCGTCGACGCTCGCCGCCGACTACGCGGGGACGGTCAGCGTCGACGTCCCGGCCGACCTCACGCTCCGGACCCAACCGGCGTTGCTGGGCGTCGTCGTGACCAACCTCGTCGAGAACGCCCTCCAACACGTCCCCGACGCCGCCGTCGAGGTGACTGCTCGGGCCGAGGACGACGCGGTGGTCCTCACCGTCGCCGACGACGGGTCGGGCGTCCCCGACCACGAACTCTCGGTGCTGGAACGCGGGCGGGAGACCGACCTCTCCCACGGGAGCGGCATCGGCCTGTGGCTGGTCCGCTGGGCCGTCCAGACGCTGGAGGGGGACCTCGACTTCGAGACGAGCGACGGGACGACGGTGACCGTCCGCCTCCCGCGGGACCGACCGGTCGCGGCGGACCCGATGTCGGCGTGACGGCCGCTGGTCGAACGACTTAACGGCGCCCGCACGGAGAGTCGGGTATGCGCGTCAGCGAGGGGCAGGTCACCGTCTCGGTCCCCGAACAACCGGACGCCGGCAAGGGTGCCGACGTGTTCTTCAACCCCGTGCAGGAACTGAACCGCGACCTCACCGTGGCGGCCCTGCGGGCCTACCGGGAGCGAGAGGACCGCGCCGAGAGCTACCTCGACGCCACCGCCGCCAGCGGCATCCGCGGGGTTCGGGCGGCCGCCGACGGGTGGGAGACGACGCTCTGTGACGTCGACGACGACGCCGTGGCGCTCTGTGAGGACAACCTCGCGCGCAACGACCTCGCCGCCGAGGTCCGTCACGAGAACGCCAACGTCCTCATGCACTCGGAGGCGTTCGACGTGGTCGACGTCGACCCGTTCGGGACGCCCATCCCGTTCGCCGACGCCGCCGTACAGGGGACGAAACACCTGCTCTGTGTGACCGCGACCGACACCGCACCGCTGTGTGGCGCCCACTTCGAGAGCGGCGTCCGCAGTTACGGGGCCGTCCCGCGCAACACCGAGTTCCACGCCGAGATGGGGATGCGCGTGCTCCTCTCGGCGATGGTGCGGACCGCCGCCCGCTACGACATCGCGGCCCGTCCCATCCTGAGCCACGCCACCAAGCACTACGCTCGCACGTACCTCGACTTCGAGCACGGCGCCCGGGTCGCCAACGACTGCATCGACGAACTGGGCTACGTCCACCACTGCCAGCACTGCCTCTGGCGGACCCACGACTACGGCCTCATCGCCGACGCCCCCGACGCCTGCCCGGTCTGTGACGAACACCTCCAGACCGCCGGACCAATCTGGCTGGGCCGGACCTGCGACCCCGAGTTCGCCGCGTCGGTCGGCGACCACCTCACCGAGGACATGGGCACCGCCGAGAACGCCGAGGAGTTGTTGGCGACGCTCGGGGCCGAACTCGACACGCCGACCCACTACGACCAGCACCGCCTCTGCAAGCGGTGGGGTCGGGGCGCCGAGGCGATGGACACGTTCATCGAGAAACTCCGGGACGCGGGCTACGAGGCCTCTCGCTCACACTACGGCGGGACGACGTTCAAGACGGACGCCGACGTGACCGAGATACGCGACGCGACGGCGGAGTAGCCGGGCTTATCGGCCGTTGACCTGTTTACCGCTCCCGCCGCTCCCACCGACCGACCGAACGAGGCCGTACGCCAGCAGGTACACCGGCCGGAGGAAGTAGTTCACCATGCCGGCGAGTCCGAGCAACCCACCGAGCGCCTGTACCTCCTCCGGCGTCGCACCGAGTTCGAGGACCAGCGGGGCGGCCGCGATGGCCGGCGCCAGCCACAGCGACTCGAGGAGGGTGTCGACGTCGACGCCGAGGACGACCCCCACCTCCCCCTCCTCTGGACGGGTGAAGTAGAGACCGCCGGCAAGCGCGAGCAGCGTGACGACCAGCGGGAGTGAGGCCGGGACGCCGGCCAGTCCGAGTGCGAGCAACAGGCCGGCCGCGACGAGCATCAGAATCGTCACCTGCATCGTCGCCGACCGGATAGCCATCTCCGTCTCCATGCCTCGGTGCTCGCTCGCGCCGGCTATAAACCCTGTGCGGGTCGCTCGGTTCTTAACCCATTTCAGGGTCCGACGACAAGGGAGCGTCCGTGTCGTCCCGTTACAACCCCGTCCGTGCCCTCCTCCTGTTCGTCGGCGGCCTCCTCGCGCGAGCGGGCCTCGTCGACCGTGACCGAATCGTACGGGCGACGGAACTCTCGTGGCCCCGCGTCGTCACGGGACTCGCGCGGATGTCGAAGTCGACGGCCGACGTGGCGATGGTGGGGCTGGCTATCGGGCCGACGGCCATCGCCGGCGTCGGGTTCGCCTCGCCGTTCTGGGGGCTGGCGTTCGCGCTCGGCGGCGGCGTCGCCGGCGGGACAATCGGGATGGTCTCCCAGCGGTTCGGCGCCGACGCCCACGAGGAACTCGGCTTGACCGTCACGACCAGCGCCGCCGTCGTCGTCGCCATCACGCTCCCGGTGGCCGCGGCGTACTGGCGCTACCCCGGCCTGCTGGTGAATCTCGTCGGCTCCGGGAACGCCGCCGTCGGCTACGGGGAACGCTACCTGCAGGTCGTCTCCGTCGGCGTCCCGTTCGCCGCGCTGAACCTCGTCGGCAGTCGCACTCTCGTCGGGGCCGACGACGCCTACGCGCCCATGCTCGTCCGCGGGGGCGGCGCCGTCGTCAACGTCGTGTTGAACGCCGTCCTCATCTTCGGCCTCGGGATGGGCGTCGTCGGGGCCGCAATCGGCACCGTCGTCGCGAACGTCCTCGTCACCGCCGCGTTCGCCGTCGGCCTCGCCCGCGGCGGCCTCCCCGGCGTCGACTTTCCGGTCCGGATTCCGCTCTCGCGGCCGTTCCTCGACGCCTCGCTGGCCCGCGACCTCGCGGAGATGGGGACGCCGCTGGTCGGGACGAACCTCGCCCGGACCGGCGCGCAGTTCCCGCGCCTGTTCATCGTCGGCCTGTTCGGCCCCACCGTCGTCTCGGCGTACGTCGTCGCCCTCCGGGTCCGGATGTTGCTCGACACGCCGAACTGGGGGCTGAGTCTGGCCTCCAGCAGCCTCGTCGGGCAGGCGCTGGGCGAGGACGACGAACGCGAGGCGACCGAGTGGGCGCGGACCGTCCTCCGTCTGGGCATCGCCGTCTACGTTCTCGTCGCCGCCGCGCTCACCCCCTTCGCCCGACAGATTAGCCGCCTGTTCGTCGACGAACCCGCGGCGCTGGGACTGGTGACCGTGTTCGTCGCCGTCGCCTGCGTCAGCGTCGTCTTCCGCGGCGTCGACGGCGGCGCGACGGGACCGCTCCGGGCCAGCGGCGACACTCGCTGGCCGCTGTACTCCCAACTGGCCGGGATGTACCTGTTCGCGCTCCCCGTCGCCTACGCGGGCGTGGCCGTGCCCGCACTCGGCGTCCTCGCGCTGTACGCCTCCCTGCTCGTCGAGACGGCGGTTCCCGCCGCCATCACGTACTACCGGTTCAACTCCGGGACGTGGCGGGTGGTGAGTCGGGCCTACCGCCCCGACGCCGCGCTTGACGACTAGCGGCCTCGGGCGCGGAGGTATTTGTACCGCCCGGCCGACGCTCCCACGTGGACCAGAACCGCGCCGTCGCCGTCGTCCGCGAACTCGTCCGGACCGTCCGCGAGGACCAAATCTCGTTTCTGGCGGCCAGCATCGCCTACTACCTGTTCGTCTCCATCTTCCCGCTGCTGTTGTTCGCGCTCGTCGTCGGGTCCGTCCTCGGCGGCGAGGCGTTCGCCGACAGCGTCGTCGGGGCCGTCGGGTCCGCGCTGTCGCCCGCGGCCGCCGACCTCCTCGAAGACGCCCTGACGAGCGCCGCCGGCCGTGGCGGCGCGACGGTGCTGGGACTCGCCGTGACGCTCTGGGGCGCGCTGAAGGTGTTCCGCGGGCTCGACATGGCGTTCTCCGAAATCTACGGCACCGCGGGCACGGACTCGTTCGTCGCCACCGTCGTCGACGCCGCGTCGGCGCTGGCCGGTATCGGACTGGCGCTCGGCGGCCTGGTCGTCATCGGGTCGCTCGGCGCATTCTTCGGCGTCGAGGTGGCGCTCGGCGGACTGGCGCTGGTCCCCGTCCTCACCGTCGCGTTCCTGCCGCTGTACTACCTCTTTCCCGACGTGGACCTCTCGCTTCGCGAGGCCCTGCCCGGCGCTCTGCTGGCCGCCGCCGCGTGGACGGTGTTCGGGACGGCGTTCACCGTCTACGCCTCGCAGGCCGGGAGCTTCCAGTTGTACGGCGTCATCGGCGGGGCGCTGTTGCTCGTGACGTGGTTCTACTTCGCCGGCCAGATTCTGCTCGTCGGAGCGGCGTTCAACAAGGTCCTGCTGGGCGAGGTGGACCGGCAACTACAACAGGAACCGCTCCGACGGTCCAGCAAAGCGATGAGCGAGGACGCCGACAGGACGTCGGGCGAGACGCCGCCACCGGACGACGGACCGGGCGCCGGTGCCGGCGACGACCTGACCGACGAGGAGCTCGAACAGTTGCGCGAGGAGTTCGAGTCGTTCCGCGACGACGTCGAGGACCGCACGCTCCACCGGGACGACGTCGAGGACGACCTCGAACGGTACGTCCGTCGACGGATGCGCCGGGGACACGCCCGGGGATGGGGGCCGTACGTGGTCCTGCTCTACGGGACGCTGATGACGCTCGGAGCGTTCTACTACCTGCAGGGCCTGTGGGCGGTCGTGGCGATGCTCGTCGTCTGGCTTTCCACGCTGGGCCTGTACGTGCTCATGTTGCTGGTCGGGGTCACGTTCCGCGTGACCGGTCTGCCGGGACGGGCCGTCGACAAGGTCCGCGACTGGCGGGAATGAACAGGGGCCTCGGCCTCGCCGACCTCCTCTCGGAGCTTCCGGGGGGCGTCGTCGTCGTCTTCGCGCTGGTCACGCAACTCGGGGACCTCTGGTTCGTCGCCTCGGCGTCTCTGCTGGCCTACTGGGTCGGACCCCGCATACCGCGACTCGGCCGTGGGCTGACCCGGGAGCGGGGGGCGCTGTTGCTCGCACTGTTAGCCTGTGCGGTCGCGCTCTCCGTCTCGCTGAAGGTACTGTTCGCGTTCCCGCGGCCGCCCGGCGCGGGGACGGCGGGCAACGCCGACCTCCTGCCAGCGGTCGTTCGGGCCCTCTACGAGTCGATGGCGACGGGTGACGGCTACGGGTTCCCGAGCGGCCACGCGACGACGACGCTCCTGGTCTGGGGCGGGTTCGCGGCGACGCTCCGGATCGGCACGCGGCGACAGCGGTACGCCGTCGCGGGGGCGGTCACCGCGCTGGTGGCCCTCTCCCGTCTCGTCCTCGGCGTCCACTACGTGGTCGACGTGCTGGCCGGGGCCGCCGTCGCCGGGGCCGTCCTCTGGCTCGCGGTGACGCGTCTCCGGCGACCCGAACGGGTGTTCGCGTTCGCGGCGCTGGTGGCCCTCGGGGGCCTGTTGGTCGCTGGCCCGACGCGCGACACCGCCGCCGCTCTCGGTATCGCCGTCGGCGGCGCGGCGACGTGGTGGGCGCTCCCGCCGCTCCCTGTCCCGACTGTGCGCGGGGCCGCGCTGACCTCGGTCTCCGGGGCGCTCTCGCTCGGGGTCGGTGCCGTCGCCGTCCTCGCTCTCGGCCCCGGACCGCCGCTGGTCGCGCTGGTGGCGGCCGTCGGCGTCGGACTGGTGCTGGCGCTCCCGCTGGTCGGCGAGCGCGTCGCGCAAAAAATCTGAGGTCGGAGACCGCTCAGAACTTCTCGAGGTACTGCTCGAGTTCCCACTCGGAGACTTCGACGATGTACTCCTCGAACTCGTGTCGCTTGGCCTCGACGAAGTTCTCGTAGACGTGTTCGCCGAGCGCGTCCTGCACGACTTCGTCCTCTTCGAGGGCGTCGACGGCCTCGCCGAGGTTGGCCGGCAGCGTGTCGATGCCGTACTCCTCGCGCTTCTGCTCGTCGAACTCGTAGATGTTCTCGCGGACGGGGTCCTCGCACTCGAGGCCCTTCTCGATGCCGTCCAGACCGGCGTGGATGAGCGCGGCGAACGCGAGGTACGGGTTACACGACGGGTCGGGGAAGCGAGCCTCGATGCGCGAGGCGGCCGGTGTGCGGGCGGCCGGCTTGCGGATGAGCGCAGAGCGGTTGCGGTCGGACCACGCGACGTAGACGGGTGCCTCGTAGCCGGGGACGAGTCGCTTGTAGGAGTTCACGGTCGGGTTCGTGACCGCCGCGAGTGCGGGTGCGTGCTCGAGGATACCGGCGGTGAACTGCTTGGCCTCCTCGCTGAGGTTGAACTCGTCGTCCTCGTCGTGGAACGCGTTCTCGCCGTCCTCGGTGAACAGCGAGATGTGCGTGTGCATGCCGGAGCCGTTGATACGGGCGATGGGCTTGGGCATGAACGTCGCGTGCAGGTCGTGTTCCGCGGCGATGGCGCGGACGACCGACCGGAAGGTGGCGACGTTGTCGGCCGTCGACAGAGCGTCGTCGTACGTGAAGTTGATTTCGTGCTGGCCCTGTGCCACCTCGTGGTGGGAGGCCTCGATGTCGAAGTCCATCGCTTCGAGACCGTAGATGATGTCACGGCGGACGTCGCTCGCGAGGTCCTTCGGCGCGAGGTCGAAGTAGCCACCGGCGTCGTTGGTCTTGGTCGTGGCGCGGCCGTCCTCGTCCTCCTCGAACAGGAAGAACTCGGGCTCGGGGGCGGCGTTGACTTCGTAGCCGAGGTCGTTCGCGCGCTGGATGGCGTCCTTCAGGACCCCACGCGGGTCGCCAGAGAACGGTTCGCCGGTCGACGTGTTGAACACGTCACAGATGAGTCGAGCGCTGGAGCCGCCCTCGACGTTCTCGCGCCACGGCAGGATGGCGAACGTCTCCGGGTCCGGTTCGAGGCGCATGTCGGACTCCTGAATCCGGACGAAGCCGTCGATAGAGGAGCCGTCGAAGTAGATTCCCTCAGTGAAGGCCTTCTCGGCCTGGTCGGCCGTGATAGAGACGTTCTTGACGGTGCCGAGGATGTCGGTAAACTGCAGGCGGAGGAAGTCGACGTTCTGCTCTTCGATTTCGTCGAGTACCTCCTGTGCTTCCGGTGAGAGTTCGCTTGTCATCTTTGGACACCGGGATGGAGCATTCCTACTACTAAAATACTGCCGTTTTGCGCAAGGATTTCGGGCCTACCGCTCGCAGTTGGACATTCGTAAAATTCTAATCCCCGGAGGACGTGTGTGGGTGTAATGACGTACGAAAATCTCGACCGCAAGTTGGTGAATGCGCTTCTGGGAGACGGACGGGCGAGCCTCCGGAGCCTCGGTGAGGACCTCGACGTCTCGGTCACGACAGTCTCGAACCACCTCTCGGCGCTCGAAGACGACGGCATCATCAACGGCTACACGCCGAAGGTCGACTACGACGCCCTCGGCTACGACGTCACGGCCATCATCCAACTCAAGGTGGAGGGGTCGTCGCTGCCCGACGTCACCGAGAGCCTCAAGGAGCACAAGCAGATGATTTCGGTGTACGAGGTCACCGGCGACTACGACATCATCGCCGTCGGGAAGTTCACCGACACCGACGGGATGAACGCCCAAATCAAGGAACTGCTCACGGACCCCGAAATCAACGAGTCCAACACCTCCGTCGTGCTCAACACGGCGACCGAACACGAGCAGTTCGAACTGGACCTCGAGTAACCCTTCTCCGCCGTTCGACTCGCCGGCGACGTTCCAACCGACGGATACTTGACTGACTGGTCAGTTAGTTACGGTAATGAGCGACGGCGACACCTCCGAGGACATCATGAGCGCTACCTACCGGGCGCTGTGTGCCCACGGGTACGCCGACCTGACGATGCAGGACATCGCCGACGAGTCCGAGAAGAGCAAGGCGGCCCTCCACTACCACTACGACAGCAAGCACGACCTGCTGTGTGCGTTCCTCGACTACCTGTTCGAGGGGTTCGTCGAGCGCACGGCCGACGTCGGCGGCGAGGACCCTCACGACCGCCTCCGCGCACTCGTCGACGCGGTGCTCGACAAGCCCGACGACGACAGCGAGGAGTTCGGGACCGCAATCCTCGAAATCCGTGCGCAGGCACCGTACGAACCCGGATTCCGGGACCGACTGACCCGGTTCGACGAGTACCTCGCCGACCGACTCACGGCCATCCTCGAAGACGGCGTGGCGGACGGCACGTTCGACCCGGAGATGGACCCCGAGGACACCTCCCGGTTCGTCGTCACGGTGTTGACCGGCGCGGCCACCGAACGGGTCACCGCCGGCCGGTCCGTCGAGTGTACGCGGCGGATGCTCGCCGAGTACGTCGAGACCCACGTGCTGGCGACCGAACAGGAGGTAGAGGCGTGAGTCCGCGCGGCCGGGTGAACGCCCTCGCCGAGCGACTGGGCGGCCTGTTCAAAGGGCAGGAGGACCTGGACCTGACGAGCGGTCCCATCGGGAAGCCCCTCCTGTACCTCTCCTTTCCCATCGTCGTCACGAACCTGCTCCAGGTCGCGTACAACCTCGCCGACACGTTCTGGCTGGGGCAGTACTCCACGACGGCGCTGGCGGCCATCTCCTTCGCGTTCCCGATGATATTCCTGCTCATCTCGCTGGGGATGGGCCTCTCGGTGGCCGGCAGCGTCCTCGTCGCCCAGCACACCGGGGCCGACGAACCCGAGGCGGCAGAGTACGCGGCCTCCCAGACGCTGACGTTCGCCGTCGGGGCCTCCGTCCTGCTGGGCGCTATCGGCTTCTTCTTCGTCGAGGACTTCCTCTCCCTGCTGGGGGCGTCTCAGCAGGTCCTGCCGGGGGCGACGGGCTACCTGCAGGTCGTCTCGCTGGGGCTCTCGACGATGTTCGGCTTCTTCGTGTTCATCTCGCTGATGCGCGGGGCCGGCGACACCGTCACGCCGATGGTGGTGATGTTCGGCACCGTCGTCCTCAACATCGCGCTGGACCCGTTCCTCATCTTCGGGTGGGGGCCGTTCCCCGAGATGGGCGTCGTCGGGGCCGCCGTGGCGACCATCTTCTCGCGTGGACTGGCCTTCGCCGTCGGCGTGGTCATCATGCTTCAGGGGAACCACGGCATCACGGTCAACCCCCGCGACATGGTGCCGGACCTCTCGTACCTCCGGAAACTGCTCGAACTCGGCATCCCGGCGTCCGTCGAGGGGACGGGCCGGGCGCTGTCGGTCAACGCCATGCTGTTCATCGTCGGGACGTTCTCGGTCACCGTCGTCGCCGCGTTCGGCGTCGGCATCCGCGTGTTCTCGCTGGTGTTCATGCCCGCCATCGCGATGGACCGCGGCGTCGAGACGATGACGGGGCAGAACCTCGGGGCCGACCGGCCCGACCGCGCGGCCGAGGCCAACCACTTCGCCGCGAAGTTCTCCTTCGTCGTCCTCACCGCACTGGGCGCGGTCACTATCTTCGCCGCCCCCGCGGTGGTCAGCGTGTTCAGCGACGACCCCGACGTGGTCCAGATGGGCGCGGAGTTCCTCCAGTGGGTCGCGCCGACGTTCGGGTTCATCGGCATCGTCCGGTCGTACTCCGGCGGGTTCCGTGGCTCCGGGAAGACGCTCACCGCGGCGGCGCTGGCGGTCACCATGCTCGGCGTCATCCGCCTGCCGGTCGCGTGGGTCGCCTCCCGACCGGTGGCGGTGCCGGCGTGGGTCGGCCCGACCGTCGCCGACCTCTTCGAGCAGTCGCTGGCCGAACAGGGCATCTGGCTGGCGTTCGGCGTCTCCAACGTCCTCGCCGCGGGCATCGCCGTCGCGTGGTTCCTCCGGGGCACGTGGCGCGAGGCCGACCCGCGTGCGGAGAGCGCCGCGGTGGCCGACGACTGACGGCCCGCCGCACGAGCGGCGCTGGCCCCACGCTCGGCCGTGTGACGGCCGTCTGACGTAGATTCTTGGGTGTCGCTGGGGAACCGTCCACGCGTATGAGTACGGGCGCGCGGTCGGGGGACCGGGAGGGCGAGCGACTGCTCTCGGTGTTCGGCGGTCCCCTGCTCTCGGCGCTCGACGGCGACGCGCCGCGCGAGGCCGCACGCGCCCTCTGCCTCCTCGCCGACGCCGACGACTCGCTCGCCCGACCGCTCGCCGCTCGCCTCCTCCAACGGGTGCCCGAAAACACCGACCGGCGACCGCTCTTGCGGACGCTGGCGACGCTCGCGGCCGACCACCGCGAGGCCGTCCGGGCGGCGCTGTCCGACTGCGACGCCGACCGGCAGGTTCGGACCGCCATCGAGACGGCCGACGGGTGGTCCTTCGCGGAACGGGCCGACGGCGGGAGCGTCACCGACGCGGTCCGGCGGGTCGTCGAGACGGACGACCCGCGCGACCCCGGCCCGGGCGTCGCGCAACGTCGCCCGGGAGAGACGGGGCCGGACGCCGACCCCGACCGGGCGGCCGAACGCGAACGACGGGGCGACCCGGCGGCAGTCGACCGGCGCGACCGACTGGCCCGCGCCGAGCAGTCCCGCGCGTTCCGCGCCATCAAACTGTTCGGCGAGTTCGACGACCTCGCCGTCGTCGAACCGGAGCAGGCAGTCCGCTACGGGTCGGTCCTGCGCACGCGAGCGACGCTCGACGGCGAGGAGGTCGGCGTCGCCCTTCGCCTGTTCGACCTCCCCGACGACGCCGCCGCCCGCACCGAGTTCGCCGCCAGCGTCGCCGAGGCCCTCGCCCGGTGGGACGGTGTCGCCGACCACGACGGCCTCGTGACAGTCCACGACTGGGGGGACCACCCCCGGCCGTGGGTAGCGACGCCGTACCTCGACGGGTCGCTCGCGGACAGGGGCCGGCCGGGGGTCGAACGCGCTCTCCGCGAGGCGGCCCACGTCGCGGGCGCTGTGGCGAACTGCCACCGCAACGGGCTCGTCCATGGGGGACTGGACCCCGAGGCCGTCGTCTATCCCGCGCGGAACATCGACGGCTTGCCGGCCCCGCGACTCGACAACGTCGGCCTGATGGACGCCGTGCGCGCCCACTTCGAGCCGTCGTCGTACCTCGACCCGCGCTACGCCGCCCCCGAGTACTTCTCGCGGGAGTACGGCAGCATCGACGCTGCCACGGACGTCTACGCGCTCGGGACGGTGTGCTATCGCCTGTTCACCGGGCGTCCGCCGTTCACGGGGAGTTACGACGCGGTCCGCCGCGGCGTCCTCCACGAGCGACCGCCGGCCCCGACGACGGTGAACCCGCGGCTCCCGGACGCCGTCGACGAAATCGTCGCGAAGGCCACCGCGAAGGACAAACTCACCCGCTACGAGACGGCCGCGGCCGTGCGCCGCGACTGCTGGCGGCTCGTGCAAGCGCTCGACTGACCCGGCCGCGGCCGACTACCGGACCGTGGTTCGCTCGAAGCGGTCGTCGTCGAGGTAGACGGCCCCGTCGCGCACCGTCACCGCGACGCTGTCGAGGGCGTCGCCGGCACACGGACCGTGGGTGCAGACGCCGTCGTCGCGCTCGAACCGCGCGCCGTGCTTGTGACACACCAACTGGTCGCCCGAGACGATGGCCCCCGTTCCCGTGTCCAAGGGGACCTCGGGGCGGTGCGGACAGGAGTTCCGCCACGCGACGACGGCGTCGTCCGAGCGGTGGAGGATGCAGTCGACGCTCCGCCGCCCGTCGACGGCCCCGAACCGGAGCGTACTGTCGCGAGGGACGTCGTCGAGGGCGACGATGCGCCGTGGGTCCGTCTGGGACGCGGCCTCGGCCGAACCCGCGTCGTCGTCCGCGTCGGCGTCACCTGCCGGCGTGTCGAACCGGAAGCGCACGCTGGCGTCGCCGGCTTCGACTTCGCCGTCGTCGTCGTGGACGCGGACCTGCTCGGTCGCGTCGCCGTGTTCGACGGTCACCTCGACGTGGTCGGTCATACTGGGGCCGTCGGTACGTATCGCCCATAACCGTGTCGAGACGCGATGCACAACCGAATTGAGGCCGCCGGTCCAAAACGGTCGTATGGACCCAGAGAACGTCACCGTAGACGTCGAAGTCGAAGTGGAAATCGACACCGAGGAACTCGAAGCCGAAGTGGAGGACGCCACCGAGTTCGAGGCGACCCTCGACGCGGACGGCGTGGAAATCGAACTGGAGGCCGAAGTGGAGTTCGAACACGCGGACGAGATAGACGAGGAGGACACCGACGCGGACGAGATAGACGAGGAAGACGACGAAGAGGCGTAACCCGACCGCTCACAGCACCATCCCGGCCTGCAGCGCCGCGACCAGCAGCGTCACGGTCAGGACGCTCGCCACCGTCGTCACCAGCACCGTCGCGCTGGTGAACTCCCCGGGGGCGATACCCTCCGCGTCGCGGCTGAACGCGCCGACGAGGATGAGCGACGTCACGCTCGTCGGCGTCGCCAGCAAGAGGACGACGACGCGTCCGACCGTTGGGTTCGCGAAGCCCACGAGGAGGACGACGCCGGTGGCGACGACGGGCGCGAGCAGGAGGCGCATCCCGCTCGCGGTGCCCACGGGTCGGAGCGTGTCCGTCCCGTCGACGTTCGAGAGTTGGATGCCGAGTATGAGCAACATCACGGGGATGGAGGCGTTCCCGAGCAGTTCCAGCGTCCTCATCAGCGTCGAGGATTCGGGTGGAACGACGCCCAGCCACCGGACCGCCAGCGAGACGACGACGGCGTACACCAGCGGCACGCCGAACACCCGGCGCATGTCCGAGAGCGGGTTGCTCTCTTGGCCCCGCGCCGCGACGTAGATGCCCACCGTGTACAGGAGGACGCCCTGCAGGGCGGTCACCAACACCGCCACGCTCCGCCCCGTCGCGCCGAACGCGAAGTCCGCCAGCGGGATGCCGTAGTTGCCGGTGTTGGGGAAGACGGTGACGAGGACGAACGCCCCCAACAGGGGTTCCGAGTGCCCGGAGAACCGTCCGACCAGTTCCGCCACTGCCAGCATCGCCGCGGTGAACCCGAGGACGGCCACCACCACCTGCAGGATGGTCCCGCCCGCCAGTTCCGAGGTGGTCAGGCTGTGGACCACGAGCGCGGGCGCGAGGACGTACACCGTGACGGTGGTGAGGCCGTCGGCCTCGACGCCCTCGTACCGGCCCAGCAGGAAGCCGAGGACGGCGACGCCGACGACGGGGAGGATGGCCGTCGCGAAGATTCCGAGCAGTGACACGCCGCTCACTCGCGTACCGACGCAAAGAACCCTTTCGACTTCACCCGGTGTCGAGCGCCGCTGTCGCTCAGCAGAGGTCGTACCGAGCGATTTCGCGTGACCCGCACGACCGGCAGACCTCCGGCCGTTCCCGCATCGTCACGCCGCAGATTCGACACTCGTAGCGGATGCAGGACCGGGCTCCGGCCAGCAGTCGGCTGATTCGACTCAGCAGCCACATCCCGTCCCGCCCCGTTTCGCTCCACCGGTTGACCCGAGCATAGCGGAGGCAACCGGGCCGGAGATATAACTGTATTTACCGGTCGATTTCTAGGTGGCTACGTTCGCCCACACTTCAGTTCGATATGCACATGATTGCAAATCTATAACGTTCGTCTTCAGTCCTATCTGCTATCTAAGTACCTGCCGATGAGATGCAGGTGCGTTCGACGTGACTGCCAGTTCAGCGCTCGTCGGCGTCGATTCGGGGGTCCAGCAGGCCGTACGAGAGGTCCTGCACGACGTTGCCCAGCACGCCCACGGAGACGATGACGAGCGTCCCCCCGAGCAACACGGGCAGGTCACGCGCCTCGACGGAACGGAACAGGAGCAGTCCGAACCCCTCGACGCCGAACAGCACCTCGATGACGAACACCGCGAGTACCAAGAGCGCGAGCGCTTCGGTGAACACGAGCGAGAGGATGGGGACGGCCGCGTTGCGGAGGACGTGCGCCCCGACGCGGCGCGGACCGGCCCCCGTCGCCGTCACGAGGCGGACGAACTCCGCGGAGGCGTACTCGACGGCGTGTGCCCGGGCGTAGCTCACCACGCCGCCGAGCAGCGTCGTCGCTGTCAGCAGGCCGGGGAGGACGTACCCGAACACCAGCGGGTGCCGCGGGACGACGCCGCCGGCCGCGAGCGACACGAGGAGGCCGCCGACCCAGAAGTTCGGCACGGCGAAGAGGAGATACGTCGTCCCGAGGCCGTAGTCGGCGACGCGACTCTCGGGGTTCAGCGCCACGTACAGCCCCAGCGCCACCCCGACGAGGACGGCGAAGCCCAGCGCCGGGAGGACGTACGCCGCCGTCCGGCCCGCCGCGTCGAGGACCAGCGGGAACACGGGTTCGTTCAGCCGGAACGACGTGCCCCAGTCGAGCGTGAGCATGCTCCACATCCAGTCGACGTACCGCTCCCAGAGGGTGCGGTTCAGCCCGCGTGCGGCGAGGTACTCGGCCGTCGCCTGTTCGACGGCCGAGTCGTCTGCGCCGCTCCACTTGAGCGCGCCGAGGCGCCGTGCGAGTACCCAGTCCTCGGTCACGCTGAAGAGCGCGAAGACGGACGTGAGAATCGCCCACGACGCGACGAGGCCCAGCGTCGCCCGCCACGCCACCACGCGGAGGTGTCTCATCCCGTGCCCTCCGCCGCACACGGTGGGTCGCCGGGCCGTCCCGACGCTGCGTGGCCGCGAGCAGTCCACCGCGAGGCGAGATTGTGGGGCTGTCGGCAGCGCACGGGGGCGAGTCGACTGCCTCGTGGCGGGGGTGCGGCGCTGTCGGCAGCGAACGGGCAGGTGGAGGGCATCACTTCCCCTGTTGAACGCTACCACGGCAAAAAGCCAGCGACGGGGTCGGTGGCGACGAACAGGTGGATTTTTGGGTCTCGTGTGGCCAGTTAGCATGCCCCTCCATGGACGAGTCGAACGAACGCCCGCGGTTCCAGCGCGTCGAGTGGTCGGAGATACGCTCACGGCGGCGAGCCACGCCGGAACGCGTCACGCTCCTCGCGGGTATCGTGGTCCTGCTCGCACTGTTTCTGTACGACTTCTACGTCGCTCACGTCTACCTCGTGGGTTCGTGGGAGGTGCGGCCGATAGACTGGGTGGTCGTGCTCGGTCTCGTCTGTCTCGTGGCCTACGGCGTCGTCCCGGCGCTCCGGCGGCCCCGGACCACGCGCCGTGTCCTCCGCGAGGTCCGGTCGCGGCCGACGCTCCTCGTCGCCCTCGTCACCGTCGGTGTCTTCGCCTTTCTCGGCGTCGTCGTCGCGCCGCTGGTCGGCGAACCGTCGCTGAACTTCCTCTACGCCTACCAGCCGCCGGCGGGGTTCTCGGCCGAGATATGGAACACGGGGTGCCGCGGGACCGTGGCCGAGGGGCCGGGCATCACCCGCTTCTGTCGCGGGTCGCTGTACTACCCTTTCGGGACGAACCACCGGGGCCACCCGATGGAGTACATGGTCTTCTCGGGGGCGCGCACGGCCGTCTACGTCGTCGTGTTCGCGGCGGCGTTCGTCGTCCCCCTCGCCACCGCCGTCGGCGTCGCGGCGGGTCTGCGCGGCGGACGGCTGGACGACCTGTTGATGACCTACGTCGACGTTCAGCTATGCGTCCCCGCGCTGTTCCTCTACTTCATCGGCCACGTGTACCTCGGCCCGTCGATGCTCCTGTTGCTCGTCACCTTCGGCCTGCTGAGTTGGGGCGGCATCGCTCGACTGGTCCGCAGCGAGGTGCTCCAGCGGCGGGAGGACGGCTACGTCCGCCTCGCACGGAGTCTGGGGGCCTCGGACCGCTACCTCGCCACGCGACACGTCCTCCCGAACGTCACGAACACGCTCGTCCCCGCGGTGTTCCACCTCTTCGCAGTCCTCGTCGTCGCCGAGGCCGGCGTCGCGTTCCTCGGGTTCAGCGACGTGGAACTGCACTCGTGGGGGTCTACCATCGCCGAGGGGTTACACACCGACCCCATGCACCCCCACGAGGTGTGGTGGATTTCGGCGCTTCCGGCACTCGCACTGACGACGCTCGTCGTCGCGTTCAAACTCGCGGGCGACGGTCTGCGCGACGTCTTCGACCCCCGAACGGAGCCGTGACCATGTCCGGAGATGTCAACTCCGGGCGACGCGGCCGCACCGAGGACGGTGGGGCCGAACCGCTGTTGTCCGTCGACGGCCTCCGGACGCACATCCACGCCGACCGGGGCACCGTCAGGGCCGTCGACGGCGTGAGCTTCGCCGTTCACCGCGGCGAAGCGGTCTGTCTCGTCGGGGAGTCCGGCAGCGGCAAGAGCGTGACGCTGGAGTCGCTGACCGGCATCGTCCCTACCCCGCCGGCCGAGGTGGTCGAGGGGTCGATAACGTTCGACGGGACCCCGCTCCACGAGGCCGACACGGACCTGCGGTCGTTCCGGGGGAACCGCATCGGTCACGTCTTTCAGAACCCCCAACACGCGCTGGACCCGGTCTACACCGTGGGCCGGCAACTCGTCGAGGCCGTCACCGTCCACCGTGCGATGAGCGACGCGGCGGCCCGCGAGCGCGCGGTCGAACTGCTCGGTCGGGTCGGCATCCCGGACCCCGCGACACGGGTCGACGACTACCCCCACGAGTTCTCGGGCGGGATGCGCCAGCGGGTCGCCATCGCCATCGCCCTCGCCGCCGACCCGTCTCTGCTGCTCGCCGACGAACCGACCACGGCCGTCGACGTCACCGTGCAGGCCCGCCTCCTCGACGTACTGCGTGACCTGCTGGCCGACGGGATGGGGCTGTTGCTCGTCACCCACGACCTCCGGGTCGTCGCGGAACTCGCCGACCGCGTGCTGGTCATGTTCGGCGGCACCATCGTCGAACGCGGCCCCGTCGAGTCGGTGTTCGAGCGCCCGGCCCACCCCTACACCCAAGCGCTGTTCGACAGTTACGACGGGGTCACTGACCGACCGGACCGGCCCGCTCGGAGCGACCTCCCGACCGACGGCTGTCGGTTCCGAGCGGAGTGTCCCCACGCCGTCGACGCCTGTGCGGGGCCGGACAGACCACCCGCGTATCGGGTCGGCGCCGACCCGGAACACACCGCCGCCTGCGTCCACTACGCCGCCGACGCCGACGCGTCAGCCCTTCTCGCGGAGGCCCGTGACGCTCGACCGGTCCAGTCGGGAGGTGACGATGACTGACAGTCCACCCCTCCTCGAGGTCAGGGACCTCGAACGACACTACCCGGTCACCGAGGGACTGCTCCGGCGGGAGGTCGGTCTAGTACGGGCCGTCGACGGCGTGAGTTTCACCGTCGAGCGCGGTGAGACGTTCGGCCTCGTCGGCGAGTCCGGCAGCGGCAAGACCACGACGGCCCACACCCTCCTCGGCCTCGAATCCCCCACCGGCGGCGAGGTCCGTTTCGACGGCGACCGGGTGAGTGACCTCTCCGGGGCCGCCGAGCGCGCGTTTCAGCGCCGTGCGCAACTCGTCGTGCAGGACCCCAACGAGGCGTTCAATCCCCGGATGCGCGTCGGCGAGGCCGTCGCGGAACCGCTCGCCCTCCACGGGATGACCGACGACGAGCGCCGACGGGCAATCGTCGACGACCTGCTCGAACGCGTCGGTCTGTCGGCGGCCGACGCCGACCGATACCCCCACGAGTTCTCCGACGGGGAGAAACAGCGCCTCGCTATCGCTCGGGCCCTCGTCGTCGACCCCGACCTGCTGGTGGCCGACGAACCGACGAGCGCGCTCGACACCCGCGTCGAGTCCGAGATTCTCGGTCTGTTGGCCGAGGTTCGCCGCGAGTTCGGCGTCGCAGTCCTGTTCATCAGCCACGACATCGACGTCGTCCGGCGGTTCTGTGACCGCGTCGCCGTGCTGTACCTCGGCGAAATCGTCGAACGGGGGCCGACCGACGCGGTGCTGACCGACCCCGCCCACCCGTACACGAAGTTACTGCTCGACGCCGTGCCGTCGCTCGACCCGACCGACCGGGGCCTCGGCGAACCGCTGACCGACACCGTCCCGGACCCCGCCGACCCGCCCGCTGGCTGTCGGTTCCATCCGCGCTGTCCAGCGGTGATTCCACCCGGGGACGCCTCGCTCGCCCCGGAGACGTGGTCCGCCGTCGCCGCGTTCCGGTTCACGCTACGGGCCGGGGACCTCCCGCCCCGGGTCGCCGAGGCGACGGACGCCGCGACGGTCCGAGACCGCTTCGACGTGCCGGACGAGATACCCGACGCGTCGGTCGAACGCGCCGTCGCGGACGCCGCCGAAGCGGTTGCCGACGGCGACCCGGCCCGGGCGAGGGAGCGCCTCGCGGACCCCCTCTCGACCGTCTGCGAACGGGAGACGCCCGAGACGGCGGAGATGGACGGTTGCTCGGTCCGGTGTCACCGATACGACCCCGAGCGGACGGGCGACCCGCTGGCGTCTCCGGACGGGTCTCACCGATAGGGCGCTTCGGGTCGACGGGAGTGTCGCTACGGCCGAACAGTGATGTGTCACGCCCGACTCACTCGACGCATGCAGGAGGCGTACGTCGTCGACGCGGTCAGGACTCCGTTCGGGGCCAGAGACGGGTCGTTCCGCGACACCCACCCGCAGGACCTCGCGGCCGAACCGCTCGCCGCCCTCGAAACGCGCAACGGGTTCGACGGACGCGACGTCGAGGACGTGTTGTACGGGTGTGTCGTCCCCGTCGGCGAGCAGGGACTGAACGTCGGCCGCATCGCCCCCATGGTCGCCGGGTGGGGGGACTCGGTGCCCGGCGTCCAGATGAACCGGATGTGTGGCTCCGGCCAGCAGGCGGTGAACTTCGCCGCCGGACAGGTTCGCGGGCGGATGGCGGACCTCCTCGTGGCCGGCGGCGTCGAGCACATGACGCGCGTCCCGATGGGGAGCGACACGCCGGGCGAGGGCCACAGCTACGCCGACCCGAGCGGCGTCACCGACACCTACTTCGAGCACTTCGAGGAGTTGACCACGCAGGGCGAGGGCGCCGAGCGCATCGCCGAGCAGTGGGGGTTCTCGCGCCGGGAACTCGACGAACTCGCCGTCGACTCACAGCGCCGGTGGGGCGAGGCCGTCGCCGACGACAGATACGCCGAGCAGGTGGTCCCCGTCGAGACGACGCTCGACGGCGAGTCGGTGGTCGTCGCCGAGGACGGCCACCCTCGACCCGACACCGACGTGGAGACCCTCTCGAACCTGTCGCTGGCCTTCCGCGAGGAGGGCGAGGGCGTCGTCCACCCCGGCAACGCCTCGGGTATCGTCGACGGCGCGGCCGCGACGCTGGTCGCCTCCGGGGCGGCCTGCGAGGACCGCGGCTGGGACCCGCTCGTCCGCATCGTCGACACCGCCGTCGTCGGCGTCGACCCGACGACGATGCTCACGGGCCCGATTCCGGCCACGGAGCAGGTACTCCGGCGCAACGACCTCGCTATCGACGATATCGACCGCTTCGAGGTGAACGAGGCGTTCGCCCCCGTCGTGGCGGCGTGGCTCGAAGAGACTGGCGCCGACTGGGCGAAGACGAACGTCTGGGGCGGCGCTATCGCCCACGGTCACCCGCTGGGTGCGACCGGGGCGGCGTTGCTCGGAAAGCTCCCCTACCAACTCGACGCCTGCGACGGTCGCTACGGGCTCTGTACGATGTGCATCGGGTTCGGACAGGGCATCGCGACGCTCGTCGAGCGGGTCTGAACGGCGCGGTCCGGCCCGGTTCGGCGTCGGACGAGCCGCGGGCTGGCGACGCGGACAGAGAGAGAAGAGTCGGTTCGCGAGCGGTTCAGCGGGTCAGACGGATGGGGTTGGTGGCGTCCTCAGGGGGCGCTTACATCATGCCGCCCATGCCGCCGCCCATGCCGCCCATGCCGCCGCCCATGCCGCCGGGCGCGCCGCCGGGGCCGCCGGGACCGCCTTCCTCGTCGTCGTCGTCGCCCTGGCCACCCTTCAGGTCGCCAGCGGCGATGACGTCGTCGATGCGCAGAATCATCACGGCCGCCTCGGTGGCGGACTCGATGGCCTGGGTCTTGACGCGGAGGGGTTCGACGACGCCGTCCTCCTCCATGTCGACGACTTCGCCGGAGTAGGCGTCGAGGCCGGCGGTCACGTCGCCGCCGTCGTGCTTGCTCCGGAGGTCGACCAGCGAGTCGATGGGGTCGTGGCCCGCGTTCTCCGCGAGCGTGCGCGGGATGACGTCGATGGCGTCGGCGAACGCCTCGACGGCGAGCTGTTCGCGCCCACCGACGGAGTCGGCGTAGTCACGCAGGCCGAGCGCGAGTTCCGTCTCGGGGGCACCGCCGCCGGGCAGGACCTTGCCGTCCTCCAGCGTGGCGGCGACGACGCCGAGCGAGTCCTCGATGGCGCGCTCGACTTCGTCGACGACGTGTTCGGTGCCGCCGCGGAGAATCATCGTGACGGCCTTGGCGTCCTCGACGTCCTCGACGAAGATTCGCTCGTCGCCGGCGATGTCCTTCTGGGCGACGGAGCCGGCGAAGCCGAGGTCGTCCTCGGTGATGTCGTCGATGTTCGAGACGATGCGGGCACCCGTCGAGCGCGAGAGGGCCTCGATGTCGGACTTCTTCGCGCGGCGGACCGCGAGGATGCCCTCCTGGGCGAGGTAGTGCTGGGCCATGTCGTCGATGCCCTTCTGGCAGAAGACGACGTCGGCGCCGGCCGCTTTGAGCTTCTCGACGTACTCCTTGAGCTGAGCCTCTTCCTGGTCGAGGAACTGCTGGAGCTGGTCGGGGTCGGTGACGTTGACCTCGGTGTCCAGTTCCGTCTCGGGGACCTCGATGGCCGTGTCCAGCAGAGCGACGTCGGCGTCCTCGACGGCGAACGGCATGTTGTCGTGGACGCGCTCCTTGTCGACGATGACGCCCTCGACGAGTTCGGACTCGTCCGTGGCGCCGCCGACGACGGTCTCGAGCTGGATGTTGTCGGTGTCGACCGTGCCGTCGTCCTCGGCGACGGACTGGACCGCGCGGACGACGAGTTCGGCGAGGACGTCCTTCGAGGATTCGGCGCCCTTGCCGGTCATGGCCGTGCCGGCGACCTTCTCGAGGGTCTCGGTGTCGTCGGCGTCGACCTCGATGGCGTTCTCCTCGAGAATCTCCTTGGCCTTCTCGGCGGCCTGACGGTACCCCTGTGCGAGGATGGTCGCGTGGATGTCCTGGTCGAGGAGTTCCTCGGCCTTCGACAGCAGTTCACCGGCGATGACGACGGCCGTCGTCGTGCCGTCGCCCACCTCGTCCTCCTGGGTCTGGGCGACTTCGACGATCATGTTGGCCGCCGGGTGCTCGATGTCCATCTCGTCGAGGATGGTGACGCCGTCGTTCGTGACGACGACCGACCCGGAGTTGTCGACGAGCATCTTGTCCATGCCCTTCGGGCCGAGTGTGGTCCGAACGGCCTCCGCCACGGCCGTCCCGGCCGTGATGTTCATGGACTGTGCGTCCTTCCCGGAGGTTCGCTGGGACTCCTCGGAGAGTACGATCATGGGCTGGTTGCCCATCTGCTGTTGAGCCATAGTCAGACGATGATTGAATGTGATTCTATATAAAGCTTGTGCTGACGGCCGATGTATCACCGCACTGTCTATCGCTCTCGACGGTGTGGCACGGTGTACCGTGGTGGGTTTAAATACCAATCTCGTGCCGTGAGGCCGGAGTTTCGGGGGTGTGGCGTGGGTTCGACGGGGTCAGTACCCCATCCCGAACCGGCGATGTCGGAGTTCCGGCGTGACCTGTATCCGGTCGACGTCCTGTCCGGTGCGGTACCAGACGAACGCCGCGCGCGTGAACAACTCCCGGCACTCGATGCGCACCTCGCGGGGGACGCCCTCGGTTCGCTCGTGGACGTCCTCGATGGCCGCCCGGGTAAAGAGGTCCGGGGCCTCGCCGTCGTAGGTCTCTCCGCGGAAGTACGCCAGCGACCGGGCGACGTACTCTGCCACGTCGTCCGGGCCGAACGGTTCGATGTTCTCGTAGTAGCGCAGTCGGGAGTCCAGCGTCCCGCGAATCTCCGCGACCCGGCGCTTCCCCTCGGGCGTCCCGGTGAGGAACAGGCGGACGCCGGCGTCGCCGGCGACCTGCAACGGCGAGAGCAGGTCCGCTTCCAGCACCTCTATCTCGTCGACGACGAGCAAGAGGGTCTTCCCGTGTTCGCGCACCCGCTGGACGACTTCCCGGACGGCGCTCTTCGCCTCGGCCGTCGCCCACGGGATGCCGTTGCGGACCTGCGAGTAGCGGCCGAAGTCGACCGAGAAGCCGTCGGCGTAGGCCGCCTCCAGCACCGTCTGGTACAGCGCCCGTGCCGTCGTCTCGCGGGGGTTGTCCAGATGCGTGACGACGAAGTCGTCGTGTTCCGAGAGGTCCCTGAGGACGATCTCCCGGAACGCCGACTTCCCGGTGCCGTACGGGCTGACGAGGCCGATGTGCTGGTCCTGCAACAGCCACGAGGTGACCTGATTCAGCATCGCCGTGTCGTGGCGGACGTACAGCGGTTCGGGCATGTGGTCCAGCCCCGCCTCCTCGGTGAACGGCAGGTCGGTCACGTCCTCGGGGTCCCCGCCCAGCGCCTCGCCGAACGCCAGCAGGCGCTGTTCGACCTCCCGCAACTGGTCCAGCAGGACGCCCTCGGAGACCGTCTCCGAGCGGTCGTCCTCCTCGGCACGAAGTCGCTCCAGGCGGTCCATCACGTCGCCGACGGTCTGGCCGCTCTCGCCGCCCGCTTCGGTCCCGCCGGCGCCGTCGCTGTCGTCTGGCACGGTCGTTCTTCACCGTATTTGTCGGTCGGCGTGGTTATACGTTACGCCCGAACTGAAAGAAAGTCGCGCCGCCCGCTATCCGGTGAACTGGTGGTACTCCAGTCCCTTGTGTTTCATCTCGTTGTGCTTGCGTTCGAGGAAGGAGTACACGGAGCCGTGGGGTGCGCCGTCCAACAGCATCTCGGCGGCCTCGCGGACCGCGTCGACCTGTTCGGGACCGCCGATGATGGAGAGCGTCGACCCGTAGATGACGACGGCGGCACCGGTCAACTCCTGCATGAGTTCGCGCGTGCGACCCCCCTCGCCGATGAGTCGGCCCTTCTGGCGGCGGAAGTCGTTCTTGTTCCGGGAGGCGGCCTCGATGTCGATAATCTCGAACATCATCATGTCGTCGTCCAACAGCGCCAACGCGTCCTCGGGGGCGAACCCGCGGCCGATGGCCTTCACGATGTCCGGCCCCTTCAGCGCGGTGACGGGGTCGCCGACGGACTCCACCTTCACGGTGCCGTCCTCGGAGTCGATGTCCAGACGGACCTCCGCCCGCTCCTCGATTTCGCGCATGGTCTCACCACCTTCGCCGATCAGCACGCCGATTCGGTCCTGCGGAATCTTCACGTGTTTCATAATATGCTTCCGAGTACGGGGCTCTGCCTGTTTAAGACTTCGGCGTCTAGCTTGGGCGGTTTCGCTTCTACGACATTCGCCGAGGACGGGCGTCAGAACGGCCAGAAAGTCCCGCCCGCCTCTCGATTCCGGGCCGTCGCCGAGGTGGCCCGAAAACGTCTCGGCTACTCTTCGGTCCGGTCCTCGGGTGTCCCCTGCGGGACGGCGTCGTCGTCGCTCCCCGGGGCGGTGTCCTCGTCGTCTTTCGGCGTCGCGTACTCCTCGACGTAGGCGAGCAGTTCCTCGGGCGTGGTGTCGACCCCCTGTCTGGCGAAGAAGTTCGCGACGTTCCGGCAGTCCCGTTCGAGGAACTCCTCGGCGTTGGGGTGGTGGATGGTGACGGCCTGCCCGAGGTCGATGATGTACAGTTGGCCCTCGTGGAAGACGACGTTGTACTCCGAAAGGTCGCCGTGGACGAGGCCGGCGTCGTAGAGGCGACGGACGTACTCTTTGACGACTTCGTAGGCCGTCTCCGGGTTCTCGATGTGGACCTCGTTGAGCCGTTTCGCGCGGCCCTCCTCGGTGCCGAGATACTCCATCACGAGGACGTTGCGCTCGACGGCGATTGGCTCCGGCGTCCGGACGCCGGCCCGGCGGGCGCGTTCGAGGTTCGAGGCCTCCTTGCGGACCCACGCGGTGACGACTTTCTTCTTGTCCGAGCCGATGCCCTCGAAGCGGGGGTCGCCGTCTAAGTAGCCCCGCATGTCCTTGAAGTCCGAGGCGTTGATGCGGTACACCTTGACGGCCACCTCCTCGTCGCCGGCGAGCGCGGTGTAGACGTTGGCCTCCTTGCCGGTCGAGATGGGGCCGCCGAAGGCGTCGATGTGGCCGTCCTGTACGAGTTTGTACAGCGCGCCGAAGGTGGCGTCGTCGAAGACGCTGGCCTCGACCTTGAACTGGTCTGCGTCCTTGATGCGTTTGCGGAACTCGTTGAACTCGCGGTCCCGCTTCCGGGCGATGCGGTCGGCCTCCGTGTCAGAAACGTCTATCTCCTCCCACTCGTCGCCGACGCCCTCGGCCTCGTCGGTGTCGAGCAGTCCGAACTCCGCCTCGCTGTCGCTCACGTCTCGGCCTCCGTCGGCGCTGGCGCGCGGTGCATTACGGCGCTACTCCTGGATGTGGCCCTCCTCGCGGAGTTGGTCTGCGTCCTGCTTCTCGTAGCGCCACGTGATGTCGGCCTTCTCGTCCTGCCAGTCCCACGGCGAGACGAGGACCACGTCGTCCTCGCGTATCCAGATTCGTTTCTGCATCTTGCCCGGAATCCGGGCTGTGCGTTCGACGCCGTCCATACAGCGTACCTTGACGCGGTTGGCTCCGAGCATGTTCGTGACGACGGCGAACACCTCGTCGTCGTCGGGCATCCGCAGGTCTTTCCGGCCCTCGTTGTCGCTCATGTCTGACCGTTCGGTCCCGGGAGGGTTAAGTTTTGTACGATTGCCCGTGGCAACGCGTGACTGTCACGCCGGCCCGAGTGGCAAGGCCCAAGGTCCGGCCACGGTAACGGCCGCGCATGACTCTCAGGTTGCCCGCCGAAGCCGACGACTGGGCGCAGGCGTGGCGCGACCGAATCAACGACCGCGAGGCGTTCGCCGAGGCGGCCGCCGGGTTCGACGCGACGTTCCGCTTCGAGATACAGGCGGACGACGTCTACGACGGCGACCCGATACGGTTCCAGGTCGTCGTCGCCGACGGCGACTGCACCGCCGCCCACGTCGCCGACGGCGACGCCGACTACGACTTCGCCCTGCGCGGCCCCTACGAGGCGTGGACCGCGATGCTGTCGGGCGAGTTGGACGTCTCCGAGTCCGTGATGAACGGCACCTTCGACGTGACCGGCAACACCATGACGCTCCTGCGCCGGCAGGACGCCATCGCGGAGATGGTCGGGGCCGCCCGCGGCGTCGACACCGAGTTCGAGTACTGACCGACGGGTTTTTGTCCGCTGGCGGGGCGAACACGGGTATGCTCGACAAACTCGGCCTGTCCGGTGTCGCCGGCGTCGTCGTCCTCTTCGGCGGTATCGGCCTCGTCGCATGGAAGCAACCAATCGTCGCGGCCGGCCTCGCCCTCGTCGTGGGCGGCCTCGGCCTCATCGTCTACGGCCTCGTCTCCAGCCTGTTGGCCTCCTTCGGGATGGGAATGGGCGGGATGTCCTAACGCTCGTGTAGGTCGAACTCGAAGCGAGCGCCACCCGTCTCCCCCTCGGCCACGTCCACCGTCCAGCCGTGGGCGACGGCGATGGTGCGGACGATGTAGAGACCGAACCCGGTCCCATCGGCGGTCCCACTCACGCCGGGGACGAACACGGAGTCGCGGTCCGCCGGGTCGATGCCCGGCCCGTCGTCCTCGACGGCGAACCCCCGGTCGGTCGGTGCCACGGTGACGGTCACGTCCGGGCCGCCGTGCTCTATCGCGTTCCGAAAGAGGTTCTCGAACAGACGCCGGAGTCTGTCCTCGTCGGCGACTATCGACAGCGACGCCGGTGTGTCGAGCACCGCCTCGCCCGTCTCGACGGTGGCCCACGCGTCGGCCGCCACGACGCTCGCGTCGACGGCCTCGGCGGCGTCCGCCAGCGTCCCCTCGCGCGTCGCCGTCCGCACGTCCTCGACGATGCGGGCCATCCGGTCGTGGGCGTCGTCGACGGCGGCCAGCGCCGCCGAGTCCGACTCTCGCCGGGCCAGTTCGAGGTGGCCGTTGGCGACGGCCAGCGGGTTCCGCAGGTCGTGTGCGAGGATGTCGGCGAACTCCTCTAACCGCTCGTTCTGCTGGGCGAGGTGCCAGGCCTGCTCGTACCGGTCGGTCACGTCCCGGCCGACGCCGGCGAACCCGAGGACAGACCCGTCGTCGTCCGTGACCAGTCGTCCGGTCAACTCGAATCGGATGCGCCCCTCGGTGGTCTGGCCCCACGCCTCGACGGACGTCTCCCCGTGCTCGAAGATTTCGGCCATGGCGTCCGTCACGGCCGGCCGGTCCGCTTCCTCGAAGAACTCCATCGGGAGCATCCCGTCGAGTTCCTCGTCGGTCAGCCCGAAGAGGTCGTTCAGTCGCCGGTTCCAGTGAATCAGCCGTCCGCTCTCGTCGTAGACGTAGAAAACGTCGTCTAACGTATCGAGTGCGCGTTCGAGAAGCCGCCCATCCCCCGCCATACCGTCTGGTACGCTACTGGTGGTAATAACCCTTCGTACAGAATCGCCTCTCGATGCCGTCCACAGGGACGCTGGCGGGGGTTGACGGGATTTCGGCCGCGGCTCGAACCCCCACTCCGTGCGGTCCCACTACTGCTCTGCCGGCCTGTCCGCCCGGTGCTCGCTGATAATCTGGTCGACCATCTCGGCCTTCTGTTCCTGCTCGCGGTCCTCGGCCCGGTCCGACCAGTCCTCGACGGCGGCTTCGACCTCGCTCTCGCGGGCGACGGCGAGTTCGTCTATCTCCTGGACGGTGACCATCTCGACGGGTGCGACGGGGACGTCGTGGTCGAACAGCACCTCGTCGGCGGCGTCCGAGAGGTTCCCGTTCCGGAGGACGATTCGGGGGTCGACGTCGGCGAGTCGCTCGGCCGTCGACCGGCCGGCGCCCGAGGCGTCCCGGAGCATGACCACGTCGTCGGCCACGAGTCCGAACTGCTCGTCGGCGGCCTCGATGGCGTCGCGGGTGAACTGCTCGACGACCTTGACGGGCACCAGTCCCTCCCGTTCCTCGGCGACGTCGGCGAAGTTCGAGTGGTCGAGTTTCCACAGGGACTTCAGGCGGTCGAGTTTGTCGGCCAGTTCCTCGCGCTTCTCCCGCTCTTCGTCGACTTTCCGTTCCAGCGCCTCGTTGCGCCGTTCGAGTCTGGTGACCTCCCGGTCCTTGCGGACCTCCCGACGGCCCTCCTGTCTGGCCTTCTCCAGTTGCTTCTCTTTCTCCCGTAACTGGTCGTCCTTGCGCTGGATGGTCTCTTTCAGGTCGTCGACGTGGGACTCGAGGCGGTCGATGCGGGCCTCCAGTCGCTTTATCTCCTTCTCCTCGTCGCTCAACTCGCGGGCTTGGTGGCTCGACGACTCCTCGTCGGCCTCGTCGTCGCCTTCGATGTCACGCAGGACGGACTCGACGGACTCGTCGCCGGCGACGACGCGGGCGACGACGGGCCCCACCTCGTGCTGTGGCGGGACCTTCCCGGCGACGCGGTCGAACTGGCTCTCGTGGTGGTCGAAGGCGTACAGCGCCGCCGCCATCGCGTCCCGTTCGTGGTCGTTGTCGTACCCCTCCTCGCGGGTCCGGTGTTTCTTCTCGTCGACGGGCAGGTCCCGCTCTGGTTCCCACCCGGCGGCGTCGAACGACCGGCGGAACTTCTCGACCGTCTCGGGCATCGGCGTCACGTCGGCGGCGACGACGACCGGTCGCCCGCGCTCGATTATCCACTCGACGACGTCGGCCCGGTCGTTGGTCCGGGAGGAGTAGACGTCGAGCACCTCGCCGTCTAACCCGACGATGGCGACGGCCGTCGTGGTGCCGGGGTCGACGCCGACGACGACGTGGTCCCGGCGCTTCGCCAGCGGTCGGAACTCGATGCCGTCCCGGCGCATCCGTTCAATCTCGACGCGGGTGTCTCCCGAGCGGTGCGTGGAGACGGGGATGTCCTGCGGACGGGCCTGCACGCGGAAGACGGCGCTGGAGAAGCCGCCGTACTTCTCGGTGACCTCGCGCTCGTACTCCAGCCCCGCGCCGTCGAGTTCGGACGCTACCTCGCGGGCCTGCTTCTTGACGGCCCCGTGGATGCGCCGGGTGTAGCGGTCCTCGGACCACCCGCCCTTGCCCGTCGAACGGCCACGCGAGACCTTCACCTCGGTCGTGTCGGTGAACGCAGACACCTCCTGTCCGACGTTGGCGGCGGCGAGTCGAGCGGCGGCCTCCGCTTCCTTCATGGGCTTTTTCCCGTAGGGCACGCCGTGGCGCTTGGCGACCCGTGAGAGC
Source organism: Haloarcula sp. H-hyl6 (assembly GCF_056934455.1). Taxonomy (NCBI): domain Archaea; kingdom Methanobacteriati; phylum Methanobacteriota; class Halobacteria; order Halobacteriales; family Haloarculaceae; genus Haloarcula; species Haloarcula sp. H-hyl6. Next base: position 1,490,667 of record NZ_JBRIIK010000001.1, on the reverse strand, counting down.
GGTTCCGGTCGCTCGTCGCCGGTCACCTGCACGAGTTTCGTCGCGTCGGGGAGCGACCCGAGGAAGTGGACCAACTGGTCCTTGTCGGCCGCCAGTTCGTACATGTTGTCCGTCGCGACGATGTCCGGTTCCCGGTCGTCGACGAGGCGTCGAAGCTTCCGGCGGGAGACGACGTCACGCTCTATCTCCTCGCCGTCGAACACCACCAGCGCGTAGGACGGGGCGTCACCACGCACGTCGCCGCTCTGGATGTCCACCCCGAAGACGACGGCGTCGAGCGCTGCCGTGCGGTTCACGCACCCCGCTAGGTGACGCGTGACTATAAATCTCGTTCCGGGCGTCGGTTCCACCCCGCCGCTTCGGGGGACGCCGCCGTCGTGGGTATCGCGGCCGGACTCAGAACTCCGCGTCCCCGACCAGCCGTTCGAACGCCGCTCGCTCGCGCTCCTCTATCGTCTGCTTGTCCGACTCGTCGCGCATCATCGCCTTCAGCTCCCGGAGCGCCCCGTGGTCGACGGCGGCCACCTCGTCGGCGACGGCACGGGGGTCGTCGACGACCCGTGAGACCAGCCCCATCCGGAGGGCGGCGTCGGCGTCGACGGTGCGGCCCGACAGCGCGAGGTCCAGCGCCTCGCCTTCGCCGACGACTCGGGGGAGCCGTCCGGTGCCGCCCCACGCGCCGAACAGGCCGAGTTTGACCCCGGTCTCCGCGAACGTCGCGTCGGGCGTCGCCACCCGGAGGTCGCAGGCCAGCGCCAGTTCGACGCCGCCGCCGCGGGCCGCCCCGTCGATGCCGGCGACGACGGCCCCGTCGTAGGACTCGACCGTCGTGGCGACCCGCTGTCCGAGTTCGGCGAACGCGACGGCCTCCTCCTCGTCGAGGGACTCGACGACGTCGAGGTCCGCCCCGGCGCAGAACGCCGGGCCGTCGCCGTGGAGGTACACCACCGGTTCCGTCGCCTCCGAGACGGCCGTCTCGAGGTCTCGGAGCGCCGCTCGGTCGAGCGCGTTCCGCCGCTCGGGGCGGTCGAGGGTCAGCACGCGCACGTCGCCGTCGGCCGTCGTCCGGACCATGCGCTGTCTGACTCCGCTGTTTCCAAAGGTCTTTGCCCTTGCCGCCGCTAGGTCGCACCAATGGAGGAAGTGGCGGCGGTCCGCCGAGCCGCGCTGGCGGCGGTCGACGACGTCGAGCCCGAACGTCTCTGTGAGCGCATCTCTGCACGCCTCGACGACGCCTCGCTCTCGCCCGGCGTGTTGACGCTGGTCAGCGCCAGCGCCGCCAGAGACCGTTCGGCGGACCCCGCCGACGGCGACGCCGACCGCGCCGCCGGCGTCCAACTCATCTACGAGGGGCTTCGGCTCACCCGGCAACTCGCCCACGACGACCCGTGGACCGACGGCGACCGGGACGCCGCCGACCTCGACATCCTCATCGCGGACATCCTCGTCTCGCGGGGGTTCTACCTTCTGGCTCGCACGGAGGCCGCCGACGCCGCCGTGCAGGTCGTCCGCTCGTTCGGCCACGACCAGACCGTCCAGCGCACCACCGGCGACGAGAGCCTCGACGGGACGCTGGAGGTGGACGTCTGCGAACTCGCCGTCGTCGCCGGCGTCACCGCCGCCGGCGTCCACCCCACGCCGACGCTCCGCGAGTACGCCACCGGCCTCGGGGCCGACGGCCTCCCCGAGAGCGCCCGCCTCGTCGGTGACGAGGTGACCGACGCACTGCGGACCCGCGCCCGGCCCGACCACACCCAGAGTGACGGCACCGAGGCCGCCGCCGACCACTGAGAACAATCGCCACGCCGGGCCCGAATCGAAACGCCTAAAGACAATTGCCGGGTACATCGAAGTGCGCCTGGGTAGCTTAGCGGTAAAGCGCGTCCTTGGTAAGGACGAGACCCCGGATTCAAATTCCGGCCTAGGCTCTTCTTGGAGACTAATTGCGAGCGGCGCGTCTCGTCGCGCCGCGTTCCGTGTCGACGTGCGAGACTGATGCGGGATTTGAATCGAGAGAAGACGCAGCGCGAACACCGTGAGCGACCGTCTTCGCGTAGTTCAAATTCCGGGCGACGAAATTCTCACAATCAAACTCTGAACGACACATCTCGTTGCACCGCGTTCAGTTGCATTGTGAGACTGGCGTGTCGCTAAATGACTGCTGCGCTTAAACAGAGTCTCAGAGCATGTCGTCTGTTGTCTTTGCAGTTCTGAGGGCCTCCAAGGTCGTATATCGAAGCGACTGCGGATATTTGGTCTCGAATGGGACAGGGTCTTCCAGTTCAAACAGGCTCTCTTCCTCAAAAACCAGTACTTTCTGACCAGGATCAAATCCGGCCTGCGCCTCGTTAGATCCAGATTCGAAGTAGTACTGGTCGGGCCGGGCAAGGTCCGCTTGCTTGGCGGAGACTATCTCTTTGACCCGTGCAACGTATCTCACTTCACTCTCTCCCTCAGAGACGTACATTGCTACAAAATCGGGGTCACGCCCGATATCGACGAATCCCCATGCATTGTTCTCGCGTAAGAATTGAACGCCGGATTTTTTGCTCGGGAATACGGCGACACTCGCGTCGTCAGGCCCCACAATTTCGTTACGACTGATTGTGCCTACGATCTGGTCCCCCTCGGGTCGGATACCTCCTTTGTTTCCACTGGTGCCAGTATCAGGACTATCGACGTCTATCTCAGACTCTATGTCTGAAACAAGCCGATCAATCATCTCTTTGGCCTGACTTTCAGCGAGGGGAGAAATCGTCGTAGACACTTCGTCGGCGAGCACTTGTGAGATAGTCCTCGCTAGACCGCCTTTGTCTGTTTCGAGGGCATGGCGAGCCTCCCGGAGTTCGTTGATTCGACCGAGGATCTTACCAGACTCACCGGATTCGATAGTGTCTCTTTTATAAGCCCTTACAACGGCGAGCCGGTTCGGAAGGTCGCTAAGTGGTATCTCACCGACTTTCTGAACGTCTACGTGGGTAGCGTCAACTCGGCGCTGAAAAAAGCGATACTCCTTGCCGTTCGTGAGAATACCATAAGTTACGTTCTTGTTCGTCATATACGAGGACAACTGTTCCTCGTGATCAGCGGTCAGGGCGGTGTCGGCTCCCTTTGCTTCGAGAAAAGCCACTGGTGTACCTTCGATTATAAGTGCGTACGCTCTTGTGAAGCACGTTGTTGATTTCAGAGAACGGCGTCGAGAGCATGTTTGAGTGCTTCGTCACCTGGTTTTCTGTAGAGTTCGCGACGGAGCTGAAGCGTTCTGAGATACGGCGTTAGCTTGTCTTTTGAGACTCCTCGGTGGGGCGAGAGCCACCGTCGCGTCAGCGACGCGTGGCTCTCGCAGGTGTTGACGTGGATATCGCCGTCAGCGTATTCTCCGTCGCCGTGGACGACGTATTTGCGGTTGAACCCGTCGTCGTCCTCTAACGGATCATAGGCCCGAAATCCATCGGTATAGACGGTCAGCGACTCCTGCTCGTGGTCGGCGAGCAGGAGTCGGATGGTCGATTCGTCGGCGGATTTCGCTGGCACGACGTACCGATCGTCCGAGCCACGGTCGACCAGCGTGAACACCGGCGGTTTGTCACCGTCGTACGATCCTCGTCCACGCGTGGACAGGCCACGCGAGCGCGACTCCTGGTCGCGCTCGCGGCCTTTGAGGCCAGCAGAGACGTACACCTCGTCGATTTCGACCGGTCCAGACAGCGTGATCGAAGGCGCGTCGAGCGCTCTGGCGAAGCGCTCGACGCGCCGTCTCACCGTTCTGTACGAACGATTGAGTTCCGCCTCAATCTGTCGAATGCTCGTGTTAAACCGTAAGAACACGTAGATAGTGAAGTACCACTCTTTGAGCTTCATCTTCGAGTGAGCGAAGATCGTGTCGGTTTTGTCGTTGAACGTCCGACCGCAATTCTTACACAAATACCGCTGATACACCCGATAGCTGCCGTTTCTGACCGTCAGGTCAGAACGGCAGCGGGGGCATTCGACGCCATCACGCCAGCGAACCTGTTCCAGCAGGTCCGCTGCAGCCGATTCCGACACGAATCGGCTCATTGGGAACATATCGGGCACCGCTGGCGCGGTGCCCTTGCCCTCTTCGACTTTTAGCCGCAGCTCTCGCTATCAACAATCTACTTCCCAAGAGCGAAGTGCGTAATCGACTTTGTAGGTCCGTCCGAACGCTTCGACTGAGTATTCGAGCTGAGTGTTCTCCGGGATTTGCCAATCAAGCAAATCTAAAAAATCACGCAGGATGGCGGCTTTTGTGTTTGCTTCGTCCATCTGTGGTGATGATTCAAAAACGGCCTCAGATTGGTCCACAAAACTACGAACAGAATCCCGGTTCATCTCGTTCTGTGACGAGTTACTGATACCTTATGAATCCTTGTGAACCACTCCCTCAGACTACGTTTAGCCTTCAGTTCGGGGACTAGCCGTACGTTGCGAGACGCTCAGTTTACTCTGACTCCGGATTCAAATGCCGGCCGACACGTCTCTCGCCGCCTCGCTCACTCCCGCTCCGGTTCCTCGGCCAGCGCCCGGTCCCGTAGCTCCTTGCACTTCTCGCCTTTCACGGTCAACTCGGGCACCGGCACGGGCGTCCCGTCCTCGACGGCGACGAAGGTGGCGTAGGCGCTCGTGGTCTCTTTCGTCTCGCCGGTGCGGGGGTTCTCGGCCGCGACTTCGATGCGGACCCGGACGCTCGTCCGGCCGGTGGCGTAGGCCCACGACTCCACGCGGGCGTTGTCGCCGATGGGGATGGGGCGCTCGAAGTCGACGCGGGACATCTGCGCGGTGACGCAGGACTCCTCGGCGGCGCGCATCGCGGACATGGCACCGATTTCGTCCATCCACTTCATCACGATGCCCCCGTGGGCGCTCTCGTAGTTGTTGGCGTGGGTGGGCTGGACGCGCTCTCGGTTGACGATGTGCGTCTCGGCGATGTGGGGCATGCGCCGGGCTACTCTCTGGGCGAGGATAACGGTGTGGTGTGCGTGACGCCGACGCGCTCAGAACGGGAGTGGGAACGGTACGGAGCCACGCGAATACCCCTCGACGGTGCCGTCGGGGCGGTACCGGAACGCGACGAGTGGTTCGTAGCCGACGCTGGGTTTCTCGGCGTACACCCGTCGCCACTCGTCGTCGTGGAAGGAGGTACAGTCCACCACCAGCACCGCGCCGGGGTGGGCGGCCAGCTGGTCGCGGGTCTTCGCGTCGCCGGAGGCCTTCAGCGCGCCGATGGCGGTGTCGACCTGTCGGCGAGTCGGCGGGCGGGGGCGGGTCACCTCGACGAGGGTGTCCTCGACGCGGAAGTCGACGGAGTGGCCCGACCCGAGTTCCACCTCGGGTTCGATGTCGTTGCCCGAGTCCACGAGCAGTTTCGCGGTGTTGAACTCCCCCATCGTCGCCTGCATCCGCGAGAGGTCGAACCCCTCGCTGGTCCCGAGTTTGCTGGCCATCGTGTAGCGATACTCGTCCAACACGCCGGTCGCGAGGAAGTCGTCGTAGAAGCGCAGGCCCTCTGCCTGCGTGGCGTCGGGGAAGCCGCCGGCGTGGTCCCGGAAGAAGGTCCGCGTCGAGTCCCGGCCGTCCTTCGAGAGGAACACGGGGAGGAAGAAGTGCGCGACGGCCTCGTACTCGGCGAGCCACGGGTCCTCGACCTCCAACTGGGCGAGGAGTTCGCGCTGGCCCCACTCGGAGATGGGGTCGGGGGCCTCGTCGAACGTCCGCTTGTTCGTCCGCCAGAGCGTCTCGGGCGTCTGTGTGTTGCCGAGCCAGTAGGCCTCGTTGCCGTTCCAGCAGAACAGGGCGAGGTCGCCGTTGTCCATCTCCAGTCTGCGGGCCGCCCACCCGTCGGGTGGTACGAACCACGGCCCGTTCAGTTCGGCGCCGAAGGTGTTCTGGAGGGGGGAGAGCAGGTCACGCCGGACGCGGTCCTCGCTCCAGCGTTCGGTCGAGTAGCGAAATCGAAGTGGGCCAGCCACGCCCGTCAGTAGTCGGTCAGTGGTCTTGTGCGTTCCGCATCCCTCCTTTCAATGGGGCGAAGAGCGCGTCTGTGGGGGATAGGAGGCCTGTGGGTGGAGAATTCGACTGACCGTTACATTGATAGGTACTAACATGCAAGTTTGAGTGTGGTAACGTATGTCTATGGGAGCGTATGACGACGACGAACACGAACGCCGTGAACGCAAGAACAACGAGGTCGACCTTTCGGAGGACGACGACCGCACAGCGTATCACGGAACCGTGAACTACGACAGCGGGGAGTCCACCGAAGAGCTGTTGGACCAGTTCAAGCAGATCAACTCCGAGTAACGCCGGGCTTTCTCGACCGGACCTGTAGCAACGTCACCGACGCGGCTGTGACCACAGTCACGGCCAGGACGTGCGCTATCAGCGCCGCCAGCAGGACCGGTTGGTCCAGGACGAACGGCACCAACACCAACTGGAGGACGCCGAACCCCCACGTCTCTAGGTCGGCCCGCTGGAACACCCGTGCGGTCTCCCGGTCGAACCGGAAGCGGAGCGACCGCCAGAGGCCGGTGATGCTGGCCCACCACCCCGTCCCGATGCGGTAGCAGACGTCCCAGAGGATGAGCAGCGTCAGGTACACCACCAACACCGGCGGTTCCGGCCCGAACAGTGTCGTGACGAGCGGCGACTCGGCGGTCTGGGGGTCGAAGACGAACAGGTGGGTCAACATGGCGATGTAGGCCAGTACCGACAGCACCACCTCCATGTTCGAGGAGAACAGCAGGGCGCTGTACGTCGGTGGGACGTCGATGCGGCGGACGAGCGTGCTGATGCGCAGCAACTCGATGCTCCCGACGGTGGCGACGAAGATGACCGCCGTCGCGGCGATGGCGGCGTTCCAGACGTCGTAGTACCACGCCAGCGCGACGACGGCCACCTCGAAGACGGCCAACTGGATGGCGAGTGCCGCCCACGTGGGAATGTCGATGCCGGGGAGCGCCTTGACGATGCTCTCGTAGACCCACGCCTCGCCGTACTCGGGCGGCGGGTTCTCGCCGCTCATTCCGTCTCACCGCCGTCAGTGCGGAACTCTGGCGAGACTCCCCTCGCGTCGCTCGGCGCACCACCGTCAGAACGCGGGTCTGACGAGGGACGTCTCGCGTCGCTCGCCTCACCACCGTCGGCGACGGCCCGGATACGGTCGCTCTGTCGGGTCCCGTCGAGCGCTCGCTCGACGGCCTCGTCGAACGGCGTCAGCGTCACCGGTATTCGCCGCTGGATGTCGTCGTCCCCGGCGACGACGGGCGTCTTCAGCCCGTGGATGAGCGGTCTGGCGACCGTCGAGGGAACGTCCGTCACCAGTCCGATGGAGAGCGCCGAGAGTCGGGGGCTCAGTATCGGAATCGGGACGATGTGCGGTTCCGCGTCGTGCATCACCTCGCCGGTCCGCCGGAGTATCTCGGCGTAGGTCATCACCTCGGGGCCGCCGATTTCGTACGTCTCGTCGGCCGTCGACGGGGTTTCGAGGGCACCGACGAGATACTCGACGACGTCGGCGATGGCGATGGGGTGACAGTCGGTGCGGACCCACCGCGGGGTGAACATCACCGGTAGCCGCGCGGTCAGTTCCCTGATGAGGCGGAAACTGGCGCTCCCGGTGCCGATGACGATGGCCGCCCGGAGCGCCGTCAGGTCGTACTCGCCCTCGTCAAGCAGGTACTCGACCTCGCGGCGCGAGCGGAGGTGTTTCGACCGAATCTCGTCGTCCTCGCCGAGGCCGCCCAGATACACCACGCGGCCGACGCCGGCGTCGTCGGCCGCCGCCCGGAAGTTCGTCGCCGCCCGACGGTCCCGTTCGGCGTAGTCGGGGCCCGCCCGCATCGAGTGAACGAGGTAGTAGGCGGCCTCGACGCCCGCCACCGCGTCCTCGAAACTGCCGGGGTCCAACAGGTCCCCGGTCGCGACCTCGACGCCTCGCGGCGGGTCGTACGTCGACGGGTCCCTGACGAGGGCGCGGACGTCGTGGCCGGCGGCACGGAGTGCGGGGACGAGGTGACTCCCCACGAACCCCGACGCGCCGGTCACCAGCACGTGCATGGTCCACTCACGGCGCGGCAGGAGGTTAAAAGGCACCCCTGCCGAGCGGCCACTCCGTTCGGCCGGGCGGTCCCCGCGGCGTCTCACCACCCGGGCGTCGGCGGCGCGCCGTCCTCGTCCTCGACGTGCCGGGCGACGGCGGGGTCGGGGGACCGCTCTCCGAGTCCGCCCGCCCGTTCGCGCCACTCCTCGACGGTCCGACCGACCCACGAGTCGGCGGTCGACACCGCCTCCAGCGCCTGTTCGTAGTGCGCGTCGCTGACTGCGAGCGTCCCCGGACTCGACGCGGCGGCGACGGCGACGAACTCCGCTCGGTCCGCCGCGGTGAGGTCGTCGTCGCGGAACCGCCCCACTGCTCCGGCGACACGCGCCGGGTCCGGGTGGGCGAACACTCGCTCCCCGAGGGCGCCCGGGCCGAACAGCGGGGTCACGTCCGGCGGGTCGTCGTCCAGCAACCGGCGGCCGCCGTGGACGGACTCGACGCGTTCGCACTCCGTCTCGGTCTCCAGCAGGAGGTTCTCGCCGGGGTAGGTACTGCAAGCCTGCGGGTAGTGCTCGCCACCGTGGATGCGACACTGGAGCGTCGTCGGGTCCAGAAACGCGCAGGTCCGGAGCCACGTCGGGGGCCGGTCGAACGGCGCGACGGGTTTCGGCGGCTTGCGCAACCCGACGAAGAAGACGGGCCGGTCGTCGATAGCGGCCACGTCGACGCCGTCGAGCGTCACGCTCCGGTCGTCCTCTTCGGCCCGCCACAACCGCGGTCGGAGGGCGTCGCCGTACCCCGCCTCGACGAACCCGCGGACCTCCTCGCGGGAGAGCGGCACGAGGTTGTAGGTGTCGTCCAGCGGTTCGAACGGGCCGCGTCGCTCGTGGTCGATGTCTCGGCCGGTGAGCGGGCGCCAGTCGATGCAACACCCAGCGCACCCTTCGCAATCGACCTCCATGCCGTGTTCTTCGACAGCACGTACCAAAAAGCAAAGGTCCTTACCCCAGTCGCCGCTAGGTCGGCCATGGCCTCACAGCCCTGCGACGGCTGTGGCAGGAGCGTCTCGATAGCCGGCGGCATCGCCAACATCTGGACCCGAGAGAGCCGTCCGACCGAGGGCATCGTCCTCGAACTCGGCGACGGCACCGAACACTTCCTCTGTTACGACTGCATCGACCGCCTGCCCGACGACCACGAGGTCACGGCGGCGGACGTCGCGGCGCTCTCCGAGGAGTCCTAGCGCTCGCCGTTGCTCGTCGGCCCTGCGTCGCCGAGACGCGACGCTACCGCTCAGAACTGTGGTGGTCGATAAAACGCGTCAGACGTGGTCGCTTCCGCGACCGAGAATCTGCGTTAGTTGCGGACGACGTTCGTCGCGCGGGGGCCCTTGTCGGCCTGTTCGATGTCGAATTCTATCTCCTCGCCTTCCTCAAGGTCCGGGCCGCCGACGTCTTCCATGTGGAAGAACACGTCCTCGTCCGCGTCCTCAGTCGAGATGAAACCGTAACCGCCTGTGTCGTTGAAGAAATCAACCTTACCGTTTGCCATTGCAAACAAACATACAGGGGGTATATGTATAAGGCTTCCGAGGGTACCACTCACACGACCGTGTGGGTGTGAACACTGCCCACACCATCGGCAACCCCGTCTCGGCCGTGTGCTCTGGCGCGTCACCGCCGGCATCCGACAGGAAAGGTTTACGCCCGCCGGCCCGTTGCCTTCTCGCGTGTACCCGGCGCGGATTCACGACGAGTTTCCCGCTCCGAGCTATCGCGGGAACCAGAAGCAGGCCCTCTCGGACATCCGCGCGGCCTTCGAGGGCGGGAACGACGTCGTCCTCGTGCGCGCGCCGACGGGGAGCGGCAAGTCCCTGTTGGCCCGCGCCATCGCGGGGTGTGCCCGCACCGCGGGGGAGGCGGCCGCCGAACAGGTCGTCGACGCCTACTACACGACGCCGCAGGTGTCCCAACTGGACGACGTGGCCGAGGACAGTCTGTTGGAAGACCTCTGTGTCATCCGCGGGAAGAACAACTACGACTGCATCCTCCCCGGCGAGACGGACACGCCTGTCAATCAGGCCCCCTGCGTGCGCGAACGGGAGTTCGACTGTCAGGTGAAACACCGCTGTCCGTACTTCTCGGACCGCGCCATCGCCTCGAACCGCCGCATCGCGGCGATGACGCTCGCGTACTTCATGCAGACGGCCGGCAGCGACGTGTTCGGCAAGCGGGACGTGGTTGTCGTCGACGAGGCCCACGGACTGGGCGAGTGGGCGGAGATGTACGCCACCATCGACCTCTCGCCGGAGACCATCCCGATGTGGGGTGACCTCGACGTGCCGAACCTCGACGGACTGGACGAGGCCGTCTCGTTCGCCGAACGCCTCGAACACCTCACCGAGCGCCGCGTGAAGGAACTGCGTGGCAACGCCGAACTCACCCCCGACGAGGTGGCCGAGCGCGACTCGCTGAACACACTCCGGAGCGACCTCTCGTGGTTTCAGGAGGACTACCGCGACCCAGAGAGCGCGACGACGTGGGTGGTCGACCAGGCCGACGGCGAGGGCGCGCCGGTCACCATCAAGCCGATGAACCCCGAGCGGTACCTGAAACACACCGTCTGGGACCGGGGCAACCGCTTCGCCCTCCTCTCGGCGACGATTCTGAACAAGGAGGCGTTCTGCGCCAACGTCGGGTTGGACCCCGACGACGTCGCCCTCGTGGAAGTGGGCCACACCTTCCCCGTCGAGAACCGGCCGCTGTACGACGTCACGCAGGGGAAGATGACCTACGACCATCGCGACGACACCCTCCCGAAGGTGGCCCGCCAAATCGTCCGCATCATGGCCCAGCACCCCGACGAGAAAGGGCTGATTCACTGTCACTCCTACGCGATTCAGGAGCAGTTGGACGACCTGTTGACCGACTTCGGCGTCGGTCCGCGGGTCCGGAGCCACGACAAGGCCGACCGGGACGGCGCGCTGTCGGCGTGGAAGCGAAGCGACAACCCCGACGTGTTCCTCTCGGTGAAGATGGAGGAGGCGCTGGACCTTGAGGGCGACCTCTGTCGCTGGCAGGTCCTCTGCAAGGCCCCCTACCCCAACACGCGCGATTCGCGGGTCGCCCGGCGACTGGAAGACGGCCAGTGGGGCTGGTACTACCGGACGGCGCTCAGAACGGTGATTCAGGCCTGCGGGCGCGTCGTCAGAGCGCCCGACGACTACGGGTCGACCTACCTCGCGGACTCGTCGCTGCTGGACCTGTTCGAACGGGCCCGTCACGACATGCCCGACTGGTTCGACGAGCAAGTGGTGGGGATGTCCGACCCCGACCTCCCCGAGTTCGCGCCGGACCGCGCGCTGACGGGCGTCAGTGCGAGCGCGAAGCGCCGCCACGACCGCTCTCGCTCGCGGTCCGGCGGCGGCAGTCACCCCCTCTCGGACGTCTGGGACTAGAGGAACGCGAACGCGAGTCCGTAGACGACGGCCGACCCGACCATCAGGAAGGCCAGAAAGACTGCCATCACCTGTTGTCTGTCCATGCACGCCGTTCGGCTGACGGCTAATTAGGCGTTACGACGAGTCTCGGCGCGGGCATACTGTTAAGACGGCCCTACCGTACAATCAGGACATGCGTCTCGCACTCATCGGGGTCGGTCAGGCTGGTGGCAAGGTCACGGACGCCTTTCTGGAGTACGCCGACCGGACGGACAGCGATATCGTCGTCGACGCGCTGGCGGTCAACACCGCCAAAGCGGACCTGCTGGGCCTCCAGCGGGTCCCCGTCGGCAACCGCCTGCTCATCGGCACCGACCGCGTGAAGGGCCACGGCGTCGGCGCCGACAACGAACTGGGGGCCGAAATCGCGCAGGCCGACAGCGAGGAGGTGCTGGACGCCGTCGCCGACATCCCGACCCACGAGGTGGACGCGTTCATGCTCGTCGCCGGCCTCGGCGGCGGCACCGGGTCCGGCGTCGCGCCGTACCTCGCGAAGGAACTCGGCCGGCGCTACGAGGAACCGGTGTACGGGCTGGGACTGCTCCCCGCGAAAGACGAGGGCGGCATCTACGTGCTCAACGCCGCCCGGTCGTTCATGACGTTCGTCCGCGAGGTGGACAACCTCGTCGTCTACGACAACGAGACGATGTCCGGTGCCGGAGACAGCCTCGCCAGCGGGTTCGCGCGGGCCAACGAGCAACTCGCCCGCCGCTTCGGCGTCCTCCTCGCCGCCGGCGAGACCGACGGCCGCGCCGTCCCAGAGCAGGTGGTCGACGCCAGCGAGATAATCAACACCTTCGCCTGTGGCGGGGTCTCCTCGTTCGGCTACGCGGCCTCGCCAGTCGAGCGCAAGCGCGGGCTCTTCGGCGGCAAGAAGGCCGCCGACGCCACCGACGCGACGCCGCGCATCCTCTCGACGGTCCGGCAGGCCACGCTGGGCCGCCTCTCCCTGCCCTGCGAGATAACGAGCGCCGAGCGGGCCCTCGTCGTCGTCGCCGGGCCGCCGGAGCTACTGAGCCGGCAGGGCGTCGAGAAGGCCCGCAACTGGCTGGAGGAGGCGACGGGGACGATGGAGGTCCGGGGCGGGGACTTCCCGGTCCCGGACGCCGACGAGGTGGCCGCCGCGGTGGTCCTCTCGGGGGTCAGCGACGTCCCGCGGGTCAAGGAGCTACAGGGCATCGCCATCGAGACCCAACAGTCGATGCGCGAGTTGAGCGATAGCTCTGAGACGAAGCTCGCGGACCTGCTGTCGGCTCCCGAGGGCGACCTCGAACCGCTGTTCTAACCCCGCATCCCCTCCGGATACCTGACTTCGGCCCACCAGTCGGCGTCGTCGTACCGCAGGAGCCACGTCCCGCTGTACTCGGACACGTCGACGGCCACGTCGTCGTGGGCGCGGAACCGCTCGACGAGCGCCGTGAACGCTTCGGAGGGCGGGTCCTCGGACTCGGCCTCGCCGCCTTTCGCCTCGTCGAGGACGGCCCGCTGGTCGCTCGGAAGACCGCCGAACGAGAACTGGAAGCGGTCGCGTGCGATGCTGGCCAGTCCGGTATCGTCTTCGGCCAGCAACTCGGCGCGGTAGCGGTAGTCGGCGACGGTCACCTCTCGGCTGCCGCGGACGGCGACCCCGAACGTCGCTCCGTCCCGCGTGACCCCGTCGTACTCGGGTTCGGGGACGACGACGGACTCGGCGGCCTCTGCGTCCGTGTAGCGCACGCCGACGCCGAACGTCTCGCCCGGGTCCCGCGACGTGTCGGGGTCGAAGATGCGGTCGAGTTTCTCCCGGTCGACGGCAGGGAGGTCGGCGTACGCGACCGTCCGCTCGGGTGGGGGGTCTGGGTCGAACGTCGACTCGACCCCGTACTGGGTTCGCGTGCGCTCGTTCGTGGCCTCGTAGTCGACGGAGTAGTAGGACCGCTCGTACTCGAGGGGGGTCGGCGGCTCGAACGGCGGATGCGTGTCCGCCGCAGTCGCGCGGTCGGCGTCGCCCTCGACGGCGCCGACCACGAGGCCGCGGTACGGGTCGGAGAGGGCGCTGATGGGGGTGGCCCACTGCTTGGCGAGGGCGGTATCGTCGCTCACGTCCGTCAGGCGGATGGACCCGCGGGGGTCAGAACACCCGGCGAGGGGGAGGGTCGCGCCGACGGCGACGGCGGCGAGGAACTGGCGGCGTCGCATACGGGTACCTGTCGGACGGTTGGTGAATAGTTTGTGGTCGTCACTCGACCCGGGCGTCCACGACGACGTGGGCGACGCCCTCACTGTACCCCTTCACGCGCCGGGTGTCCAACACCTCGACCGAGCGGCCGGCGTCGGCCGCAGCGGCCTCAAGCCGTTCGATAGGCCGCTCGAAGCCGAGGGCCTCGGGCGTCGCCTCGTGCATGTGGACGACGCCGCCGGCGGCCAGCGCTTCGAGTGCGCTGTCGAGGTACTCGTGGGCCTCGTAGTACCCCATCATCACGCGGTCGGCGCGGGCCTCCCTCGCGAACTCCGGCACGACGTCGCGACAGTCCGCCCGGTAGGGCTGGACCTGCTGGTCGACGCCGTTGCGCATCACGTTCTCGACCAGATAGCGGAACGCCGTCGGGTTGCGCTCGACGGCCGTGACGTCCGCGCCGGCCCGGGCCATCGGGAGCGTGAAGTAGCCGATGCCGGCGAACATGTCGAGGACGCGCTCGCCGGCCTCGACGACCTCGCCCATCCGCGCCCGCTCGGCCTTGTTGCCCGGCGAGAACATGACTTCGGCGAGGTCCAGTCCGTACTGCGTGCCGTGTTCGGTGTGGACCGTCTCGGTGTCGCCCTCGCCGGCCAGTACGCGCACGTCCGGTTCGCGGTGCACGCCCGAGATGCCGCCCCGGGCCAGCACCGTGTCGGCCTCGCCGTGGAGGGCCAGCAGCGCCTGTCCCACCTCCTCGGGTCGCGGTGCGTCGCCCACCTCCACGAGGACGACGCTCCCGACGACGGCCCACGAGGACGGCGCGGCGGCGAGTTCCTCGTCGGTCCACCCGCGCTGGCGCAGGTGGTCCGCCAGCGTCCGAAGTCGCGGCTCACCGACCTGCCGGACGACCTCCCGGACGTCGACGGACGCCGGCGCATCGGTCACGGGAACGGCGACGCTGTCGCTATCCCACGAGCGGACGCTCCGGTCGGCGTCGTAGACGCCCTCGGCTTCGAGCGCGTCGATGACGTGCTGTGCGCGCGGCTTCGCCACGACGACGGCGAGGCGCTGGTCGCCGTCCTCACTCATCGCCGTCGCCGTTCTCGGGCAGGACGTGAAGCCCCGCCTGACTCTTGAACACGGTCAGTTCGTCGCCGCCGGTGTCCAGATAGTCGGGCCGCGGAATCGTCACGCTCTCGAAGGTGTCCGGGTCGAGCACCTGCACGGCGTTCTCGTCCTCGACGGCGACCAGCGTCGTCGTCTCGCTCTCCTCTCGGAAGCCCAGTCGTTCGCCGTCCGGGGCTTCGCCCTCTTCGAAACTCGCCTCGTAGTGCTCGCCGGTGGCCAGTCGGACGCCCTTCAGGTTCCCCTGCACCGAGCGGACGAGGACGGGGCCGTCGCCGTCCTCGGGGTCGATAATCTCGCCCTGCTGGTAACGCGGCAGGCGGACGGCGTAGGTCATCCGGTAGAGCTTCTGGCCGTCCTCGTCCTCGGTGATGAGGCGTTTCGAATCGGAGTACGAGCCACCCAACTGGGCGGTGATACGCTTGGCGATGCCCAGGCCCATCTGGTTCGTCGAAATCTTCATGTTCAGGCCCTCCGGCACCTCCTTCTTCTCGGTGATGAACGCGTTGCGGTCGCCCGTCTCCTCGCGGTCGGCGACGTACTCTTCGGCGATTGTCTTCGCGCGCGCTATCTCCTCGTCCGTCGGGTCCCGCTCGTCGGCCCGGACCTGCACGACGCTGGCGAAGGAGCCACCGGCTATCTTCCCGCATCGCTCGCAGGTCTGTCTGGAGATGGCGACGGGGACGACCACCTCCTCGGTGACGGGCGTCTCGCGGACGACGCCGGAGAACTCGGCGTGCATCCGGATGTTGTTCTGGTCGACCTGTTCGGGGGCGACCTGCCACGCGATGGACTGGGCGTCGACGTGGACGCCCAGCGCCTCGCTCACCTGTTCGACGGCGACGTCCGTGTAGTCCTCGGCCCCGACGTCGACCCAGCGGTTCCCCTTGTGGACCGCGCCGCACTGCGCACAGACGCGGACCTGTATCTTCTCGGGGGCGTCCACGAGGTCGAACTCCTCGAAGTAGCAGGCGTCACACAGCACCCGCTCGGAGTCCCGTTGGGCGCCCGGGAGGTGCGGGCGGTCCTCGGGTGGCTCCGCCATCTCGTCGCCGCACCGCGGGCAGAAGGCTCCAGACCGGCTCATTGTCTTCGGATACTGGACTCAGCGGGTTACGTATTGCGTTCCGCGCTGGCGTGGTGGCTCTGTCCGCTCACTCCCCGAACAGACTGGGCTCGGGGACGTCGGCGTCTGCGGCCTCGCGCCACGAGTGGGTCGGTTCCCACTCCAGCAAGCCCCGCGCCTTCGCCGTCGAGAGCGCCGACTGGTCGCCGTCCAGTTCGCACTGCTCGGGGAGTTCGCCCCAGTGCTCCTCGACCAGTTCGGCGGTCGGCCGGCCGACGTAGTTGTCCGCGGCGGCCGCGTGGAACGCCTCGTGACCCCCGAGGTCGGCGGAAAGCGCCGCGGCGACGAGCGAGGCCACGTCCCGCACGTCCACGTAGGACCAGCAGTTGCCGACGCCGCCAGAGAGGTCACCTTCGGCGACGTCCCGACAGGTGTACTCGCCGGGGTACTGAATCCACGAGGGGCGCACCGACGCCACGTCGATACCGTCCCGCCGGACCACCATCTTCGCTATCTCCTCGCCGGCCACCTTCGAGGTGCCGTAGGGGTCCTCCGGGGCCATCGGGTGGTCCTCGTCCATAGGGAGGTAGGCCGGGAGGGGCGTCTCCTCGGCGAACGCGAGGCCGTAGGCGCTCTCGGAGGACGCCCACACCACGTCGGCACCAACCCGTCCTGCCGCGTCCAACACGTTGTACGCGCCGGAGACGTTGGTGTCGAAGACGCGCGTCCCGGCGTGGCGCTCGGGGGCCGGAATCGCCGCCCAGTGGACGACGGCCGCGGGGGCGTACTCGCTCAGGAGGTCGCGGACCTCCGCCCCGTCGGTGACGTCGACGGCCTTGAACTCGACGTGCTCGCGTTCGTCGACTTCCCAGCCGGGATGGTCCAAATCGACGCAGACGACGTGGTACTCGCCCGCGAGGTAGTCGCAAATCCAGCGCCCGGAGCGGCCGCGTCCACCGGTGACGACGACTGTCTCGGTCATGGCTTCCGTTGTCGGTGGCGACACATAGGTACACGGACGCCTGCAAACGACGTTCGACGCCGCCGTGTGCGAACCGGGCCCACGATAGCGGGGTTTTAGACCGTCCGTCGCATACCTCCGGGTATGCAGTGGCAAACCGACTGGGGACTCCGCGGTCGGATGGCCTTGACGATGTTCCTGCTGTTCGCGCTGTACATCGTCTTCATCGGCCTCCTCAGTCTGTACTTCACGAACTTCGCAGCCATCGTACTGGTGATGGCGCTGTTCATGGGCGCGCAGTTCTTCTTCAGTGACAAACTCGCGCTGTACTCGATGGGTGCCCGCGAAGTCGAACCGAACGAGTACCCCGAACTCCACCGGAGCGTCGAACGCCTCTCTCAGCAGGCCGACCTCCCCAAGCCGAAGGTGGCCGTGGCGGACTCGCGCACGCCGAACGCCTTCGCCACCGGACGCTCGCAGAAGAACGCGGCCGTCTGCGTGACGACCGGGCTGATGAACATGCTCGACGACGAGGAACTGGAGGGCGTCATCGCCCACGAACTCGCCCACGTCAAGAACCGCGACGTGATGGTGATGACCATCGCCTCGTTCCTCTCGACCATCGCCTTCCTCATCGTCCGCTGGGGGTGGCTCTTTACCGGCGGGCGCGACCGCGGCGGTCAGCAACAGGTCCCGGTGTTCGTCGCCATCCTCGCCTCGCTCGTGGTGTGGATAGTGTCGTTCCTCCTGATTCGGGCGCTCTCGCGCTACCGCGAGTTCGCCGCCGACCGGGGCGGTGCGGTCATCACTGGCAAACCCTCGTCGCTGGCGACGGCGCTGATGAAGATAGACAGCGGCATGGAGAAGGTTCCCAAAGAGGACCTGCGCGGCCAGTCGGAGATGAACGCGTTCTTCATCGTCCCCATCCGAATCGGCTGGATCGGCCGCCTGTTCAGCACCCACCCCCAGACCGAGAAGCGCATCGAGCGCCTCCGGGACATGGAACGCGAGCTAGAGGGGGTCTGAGGAACCGGCGTCGGCGGGTTCGCCGTGGTTCTCACGACTTTTCACAGCCAGAAAGTCCCTCCCGGTTGGGCGTTCCACACGGTGGGACTTTCTGGCCGTTCAGAGACTGGCCGCTCCCGTCGACTCACACCGCTGCTAGCACGAAAACCGCCTTATCCCCCGCCCGCCTTGCACCGGTATGGGACTGCTGGACGGACTCAAGAGCGTCCTCGGCGTGAAAGCGGAGGCCGACGCCACCCGCGACGCCGACCCGGAGGACCTCTTCGGGATGTCGACGGCCTACGTGACGATGGAGGCGGACCTCGGCTACGCGCCGACCGGCGACGCCGCCCTCTGCTTCGGTGACGTGGACAGTACGGACTTTCAGGACGCCAAAGACGAGGTGGAGACTATCCTCGAAGCGGGGGAGGCCGAGACGGGAACCGTCGCGGAGTTCACCGAGGACGCCCACGGCTACCAGTGGGTCGTCCTCCACGACGACGACTTCGAGGACCTCGTGACCTCCATCCACTTCGCCGCCGACACGCTCATCGAACGGCGCTACGGGTCGCGGTTGCTGGCCGCCCTCTTCGGCTTCGAGGACGAGCGTACCGGCGACCCCGTCTACTGGGTGTACTCCTTCCGTCGGGGCGCGTACTACCCGTTCGCGCCGGACCCCGACCGGGACCACGAGCGGGACACGACGGCGGAGTTCAAGTTGGAGAGCAACCTAGACGGCGAACTCACCGTCGAAGGGGACAAGGAGTTCTGGTACCCGCTGTGGCCCGACCGCGTCGGGGACCACCCGTGGGAGTAGCGCGTGGCCGACAGCCCCGCGGTCTACGACCACCTCCGCCCGACGACGGCCGACTATCCCGACGGCGTCTACCGAGTGGTCGGGACGGACGCGGATAGCGTGACCATCCTCCGGGTCGCCGACGCCGCCGGCCGGCGGGCGAACACGGGCGAGGTCGTCTCCGTCCCCTCCGGTTCGCTCTCCGGGTTCGAGAGGGCCGAGAACCCCGACGGGAACCGCTCGCCGCGGGCGGTCGTCCGCTCGTCGCTCGACGGCCTCTACTGGTCGACGCGGGTGTTCGTCCAGTCGCTCGCGGCCCACCCGATAGCGTCGACCGTCGCGCTCGCACTCTTGCTCGCCGGCGAGTTCGGACAGGGCGCACTCTCCCTCTCGGGACTCCAGGCCGGCCTGCTGATAGTGGTCGGCGGCCTCGCGCTGGTCTACGTCGGCAGCGGGCGTCTCTGACGGCGGGTCCGACGCGCCGTCACCGGGCGGACTCCCCTTCGCTTCTAAACCTCCCGATGCCGCTCCGTACTGTCACCTCGCCGTCCCGCAGTTTCACTTTCACCACGCTGTTAACGGGGGTTTATATGTTACCGGGCAAAAGTCGTATCCATGTCCGCAAGCGAGGACCTCGAAGACCTGCCGGGCGTCGGTCCGGCCACAGCAGAGAAGCTCAAAGAGAACGGATTCGACTCCTACCAGGGTATCGCCGTTGCCTCCCCTGGCGAACTGTCGAACACGGCCGACATCGGCGAGTCCTCGGCCGCCGACATCATCAACGCCGCCCGCGATGCCGCCGACATCGGTGGCTTCGAGACGGGTGCCACCGTCCTCGAACGCCGCGAGCAAATCGGGAAGCTCTCGTGGGGCGTCGACGAGGTGGACGACCTGCTGGGCGGCGGCGTCGAGACTCAGTCCATCACCGAGGTGTACGGCGAGTTCGGGGCCGGCAAGTCGCAGGTGACCCACCAGCTCGCCGTCAACGTCCAACTGCCCGCCGAACACGGGGGCCTGGAGGGGAGCGCCATCTTCATCGACTCCGAGGACACCTTCCGCCCCGAGCGCATCGAGCAGATGGTCGAAGGGCAGGACGACGAGGTGCTGGAGGACACGATGGTACTCCACGGCGTCGCCGAGGAAGGCGAGGCCGACGCCACCGACGAGGCGATGCTCGACGCCCTCGTCGAGTCCGTCCTCGACAAGATTCACGTCGCGAAGGCGTTCAACTCCAACCATCAGATTCTGCTGGCCGAGAAGGCCCAGGAGATAGCCAGCGAGACCCAAGACGAGGAGTTCCCGGTCCGCTTGCTCGCCGTCGACTCGCTCACCGCGCACTTCCGCGCCGAGTACGTCGGCCGCGGTGAACTCGCCGAACGCCAGCAGAAACTCAACAAGCACCTCCACGACCTGATGCGCGTCGGCGACCTGAACAACACCGCCGTCCTCGTCACGAATCAGGTCGCCTCGAACCCCGACTCCTTCTTCGGTGACCCGACCCAGCCCATCGGCGGGAACATCCTCGGGCACACCTCCACCTTCCGCATCTACCTCCGGAAGTCCAAGGGCGACAAGCGAATCGTCAAACTCGTCGACGCGCCGAACCTGCCCGACGGCGAGGGCGTCATGCGCGTCGAGGAAGGCGGCCTGATGAACGAGTAACGCGACCCGCTCTCTCCCCCTGTTTTCTACCGCACAGCGACTGCACTCTGAGCCAGACGTCTCACTCCGCCGGAACCTGTGACGTGCCCCCACGTCTCGAACCCCTTCGTTTCACCTCGAACCCGCTCCCGTACTGCGTCTTTCGGGCGTCTGACGGACCGGAGTGAAAGTGAATCGGGAGACGGCGAACCACCAGAGGGCGATACATCTCCTGTCGAAACGAGGGGGTTGTGGGAGAAAACCACACGACGGCGGTGCGAAGACGGTGTTCCCGAGAGCCCCAGTCTATCGTCTCCAGATGCTGGCAGGTTCGCGGGTGGTCCGGGAGGCGTCGGTGTCAGTCGCCGGCCGACTTCATGCCGGTCCCTTCGAGGTCGTCGCCGCCGACGGAGGAGCGCAGGGCGTCCATCCCGTCGTCCCGGTCGATGCCGAAGTTGTCGGCGTAGCGGTCCTGCACTCTCTGGAACTCCTCGTCGCTGAGTGGCGGCGTGTCGGGGGCGGCGGCCCACTCGTCGATGTCGTCGGGGGTTCGGAACGTCGGCGTCACCGACGCGACCTCGTCGTGGGCGAGGAGCCACTGGATGGCGGCCTGCCCCATCGTCCGCTCCCCATCGCGCTCGAGGAAGCGGATGGTCTCCAGTTTCTCCCACCCGGTCTCGTACCACTCGGTCGGGCGGTGCGCGCGGTGGTCGCCCTCGCCCAGTTCCGTTTCGGGGGTGACCTGCTCGTTCAGCAGGCCCGAGGAGTGGGGCACCCGGGCGACGATGGACGTGTCGGCGTCCCGTTCGCGGATAGTGTCGACGAAGTGCCGACCCGGCGTCTGCTCGAAGAGGTTGAACACGGTCTGGAGGACGTCGAACTCCTCGGCGACGGCCGCGTCGCCCTCGGCCAGCCAGCCGATGGAGGGGCCCAGCGCCCAGCCGATGGCCTCGACTTTCCCCTCCTCGCGGAGTTCGTCCAGCGTCTCCAGTACGTCCTCGTCTACCTCGTCGACGTTGGCGTTGTGGAGCATCAGCACCTCGACGTGGTCCATGTCGAGGCGGTCGAGCGAGCGGTCGAGCGCGGTGCGAACCCACTCAGGTGTGACCTTCTTCGGCAGTTCGCCGTGGCCCGCCTGCGGGTTGTTGTAGAAGTCGTAGCCGACCTTCGTGGAGACGGTCACTTCGTCGCGGACCTCGGCCAGCGCCTCGCCGACGAGTTCCTCGCTGTCGCCGTGGCCGTAGACGTCGCCGGTGTCGACGAACGTGACGCCTTGGTCGACGGCGTGCTGGACCATCTCGACGGCGTCCTCGCGCGTGCGGTCGCCCCACCAGTCCGTCCCGACGACCCACGCGCCGAAGCCGACTTCCGAGACGTCGACGCCCGAGTTCCCGAGGGTATCGTACTTCATAGTGGCGTGTTAGGTAGCTCCGCACTTATCCGTCGTGGTTCGTCGCCCGGAGTCGGTCCGCGGCCCCTAGGAGTCTATCGAGCGCCGCCGAATCCGGAGGTCCGGCGTGGCGACGTCCGCCAGAATCTCGACGCCGCCGTACTCCCGCCGGACCCACCACGCGAGCGCCGCCGAACCCACGACGAGTAGCGGGAGCGCGACGAGGCCGCCCTCGGGACCGAACGCGCCCCCCGTCACGAGCGCCGGGCCGGTGGACTCGGTGGCCAAGAGGGCCGCGCCGGTCCGCAGGCCGCTGACCGGGAAGTCCCACAGCGAGAGCGTGTAGTTCCACGCGACGTGGAAGCCACAGGCGATGGCGAGACGGCCGGTGAGGACGTAACACGCGCCCAGCAGGACCCCGTACAGCGTGATGTTCGCGGTGCTGAGCAGCGAGGCGCTGGGGTTGGTCAGGTGGACGACGCCGAACAGCGCCCCGGTGGCGAGGGTGGCGGCGACCACCGCTCGCCGCTTCCCGACCGTGCCCGCGAGGCCTTCGGCGAGATTCGTCAGGAGGTAGCCTCGGACGATGGCTTCCTCGGTGGTCGCCTGCACCAGAAAGAAGGGGAGGAGGAGAGCGAGGCGGGCCAACGCCCCGGTGGACCCGAACGCGAACGTGTCGCTGGGACTCGTCGGTAGGACGCCCGTGACGGTGACGAACCCGACGGCTACCTCCGCGACGAGGGCGAGCGTCGGCAGTGCGAACCCGAGCGCCAGTCCGAACCCGGCGTCGCGCCACCACTGCCGGTCCGGTGCGAGGCCGTAGTCCGCGAGCGTCCGTCGGTCGAGGAGGTAGCCGATGCCGAGTGCGACGACGAGCGAGGCGAGGATGAGGCCCACCTGTCGGACCATGCCGTAGAGCGCCGGGACGAGGCCGTCGCCGGTCGGGAGCGGGACCGTCCCGGCGACGGCGCTGACGACGATGGCCCCGAACCCCGCGAGGAACATCCAGACGACGATTCGCCACGGCGTGCGCAACCGTCGCTCGGCAGGGTTGACGAGGTAACCCCGCACCTCCATGATGAAGTCCGACCTGACCATGCCGGCGTGTCGGTCGGCGTCGGTTTATACTGTTGGCTCCCGTCGCCCGGTCTGGTGGTAGTGACGCCGGTGTCACCGGCTATCGGTCACGTAACGGAAACCCATATCTGCCCCCACGGCGACGTAGGTGACATGACCAAGCGCCACGTATCGTTGCCGCCGCTCGCCGAGGAGGGACTCCGGGCGTTCATCGACGAGGTGGACGAACGACTCTCGGGCGAGGAGGACACCTGCGACGTGGTCACCGACGTCCTCATCGACCTCCACGGGGACCGGGACGCCTACGAACGCTGGCAATCCGGTGAGGACATCTCTCCGGCCGAACGGGTCCGCCTGCAGGGGTACGATCCCTGTAACACCACGCTGGAGAGCGAGTACTACGCCGAGAAAGACGAGGAGAAGTTCAAGCGCTCGAAGCACCTCCAGTGGCTCTGGCGCCAGTTCGACGCCACGCCGATGGCCGACAACGTCGAGTTCGCGCTCCGCTTCCGCCGGATGCTGGCCGACCACCTGTTCGAATCCTGCGGGGAGAACTGCCGCTTCTTCAAGGGCATCTCCTTCACCTACGGCCACAACATCGAAATCGGCGACAACGTGGTCGTCCACGACGACGTCCACTTAGACGACCGCGGCAAACTCACCATCGGGGACCGCGTCTCTATCTCCGACGACACGCACATCTACAGCCACGACCACGACGTCGTCGACCAGACGCACGTCGACAACTACCACACCATCGTCGAGGACGACGTGCGACTCACCTACGACTCGATGGTCCGGGCCGGTGTCCGCGTCGGCGAGAACGCCATCCTCGCCGCCAAGTCCATCGCCGGCAGCGACATCCCCGCTCACCACATCGCCGCCGGCACCCCCGCCAAGTCCATCGCCGTCAAGGACGGGTGGGAGTCGGTGGCCGACCCCCTCGAGGACGCGAACGCCGACCGCCGCGAGGAACGCCGACTCGACTACGAGATGCCCGAGACCGTCGACCAGTTCGACGAGTTCCAGCGCAATCTCACGCCGCCGGACCGCTGAGCCGCGGCGCGCGCCTCAGTATCACTCCTGAAACTGCGGCCCGAACACCGAAGTACCGCTCCGACAGAGACACCCCATGGAAACCTGGGTGTGGCTCACCGCGTACGTCGTCGGGTTCGGGCTGTTGCAGCTCCTCCTCTACCGGTACTTCAGGCGGAGCGACCCGTCCCCGGAGACCACGGAGGGTCGCGTCGACCGGGGCGGCGGCCGACGGACGCCGGTGTCGTCCCCCGACGGGACGGTCCACTGCCAGCACTGTGGGACGGCCAACGAGGCCCACCGGATGGTCCGGTACTGCCGGTCCTGTGCGGCGTCGCTCCGGTAGCCACTTGGCCGGGCGGGCCGAGGGTGGCGTATGCGGAGCGTCGCCATCAACGTCGGGGCCAACACCAACGAACCCGGGTTTCGCGGGCCACTGTACCCCGACGGGACCTTCGAGTACATTCCGATTCCGGAGTCGAAACCGACCGCCCAGCCAGTGCCGACCTACGCCGACCTCGCACTCGACACCGACGTCGGCGACGTCGCCGACCGACCGGTCCACTTCGACCCCGAGTTCCCCGAAGCGGGCGGCGAGCGCTACACCTACGGCGACGAACACGGCGTGAAGGCCGGCCCGCTCTCGGACCTCTCGGCCGGGGACTACCTCTTCTTCTACGCCACGCTGACGACCACCGGGGACGTGCCCGACTGGGCGCCGCCGTCGTGGGGCGCCTTCGTCGTCGGGCACTTCCGACTCGCACGGGACGCCATCACCGGCGAGCAGTACCGCGCGATGGACGACGACGACCGGGCCGTCTTCGACTCGAACGCCCACGTGCAACGGGCCGAGTTCGACGCCCGCGTCCTCGTCCTCGGGGACCCGGAGAAGTCGCGACTCTACGAGACGGTGGTGCCGTTGTCGGCACCGACCGGCGGGACGGACGCCAACTGGCTGGTCACCGAGCGCTCGTCGGACTCGGGGAAGGGGCCGTGGTGGCGGCGGCCGATGCGGTTCGACGAGTCGGGGACGGAGACGCTGCTGGGGTTCGTCGACGACCACCCGAGCGCTGTCGAGCGGTGAGCGCGCCGAGGGAGTTATCACCGGTGAAAACGGAGCATCAAGACATATGTCCAGACGCGCGCATGCTGGTGGTATGCGTATCTCCAGCGGTGTCCCGGGCTTCGACGAACTCGTACAGGGGGGGTTGCTCACCGACCGCCTGTACGTCGTCAGCGGGCCACCGGGCAGCGGCAAGACGACGTTCTGCTCGCAGTTCATCACGCAGGGGGCCAAATCGGGCGAGACGTGTCTCTACGTGACGATGCACGAGACGAAGACGGAACTGATGCAGGACATGTCGGGCTACGAGTTCGGCTTCGACCGGGCGATGCAGTCCGACGCCGTCCAGTTTCTCAACCTCGTCACCGAGAGCGGCAAGCGCACCATCACCCAGTTCGGCACCGACGGCGGCCTCACCAACCGACTGGTCGCCTACATCGAGCAGAACGACATCCAGCGGGTGGTCATCGACTCGACGATGCTGCTCCAGCACTTCATGAACGACGTGGACAGCGAGATTACGGGCTTCCTCTCGGCGCTGAAACAGACGGAGGCGACCACGTTGCTCATCTCCGAGATGACCGACCCCTCATCCTACAGCGACGAACACTACCTCGCCCACGGCGTCGTCTTCTTCCACAACTTCCTCGAAGGCGGGAGCATGACCCGCGGCGTGCAGGTCATCAAGATGCGCGGGACGGCCATCGACTGTGACATCCGAGAGATATCGTTCAGCGACCGCGGGTTGCAGGTCCACGCCGACACGAAGGTAGAGACATGAGCCGCTACGAACGCGAGTTCGACACCGACTGGGACGCCCTCGACAAGGACGAGGGGACCGACCGGGCCTACGCCATCGGCGTCGCCGAACGCCTCGGCGAGTACAACCGGGAGGAACTGGAGGCCATCTACGCAGAGATGGACTCCGCGTACCACCGGAGCATGGTCGAACTCGCGTACGACGAGGGGCGCAACGAGGCCAAGGCGGCCGCCGAGAGGGGGGGCGGCGACGGCGACGCCGTCTGGGCCGAACTGGTCGAGGGCGAGACGACGTTCGTCGAACCCGACGGCGTGCGGACGGGTGGCCGCGACGGCCTCCCGAAGGCGCTGGAACCGACGGAACTGCTCGACCGGCAGAGCGTCGACAGCACCGACGCCGTGGACCGGCCGGACTTCCTCGAACGGTAGCTATCGCCGGTCCCGCCAACAAGGCTTATAAACACGACCGGACAAGCCGCCGCGTATGAGCAAAATCAAGGTCGAGTTACCTGACCAAGTCGACTCCGACATCCAGCGCCTCGTCGACCAGGGCGAGTTCCTCAACCGCGACCAAGCCGTCGAGGACCTCCTCGCGCGCGGCATCTCCGCGTACAACACCACCACCGAGGAGTCCGAGACGGAGATGGACGACGACATGTTCGGGCAGACTGCGGCCGAACAGCAGGACCCCGCCCTGCGGGACGACGACGAGTTCGGGTTCTGACCGGCGCAACCGCTCGCCGGTGAACGCACGCAAAAACGGTTGAGCTGGGGCCTGCGTGGGCGGTGTCCGCCTCAGAACGAGACTTCTTCGGGACCGTCCTCGCCCATGCAGACGGGGTCGCGGTCCGAGTACCCCTTCCGGCCGATGGCCTTGCTCGAGAGGCCCGCGTACGCGGTCAGCCGCGCGTCTTCGGCCGTCTCGAACGTCTCGGGTGCCGACCGACTGAGCGCGTCACGCAGCGTCTCCGTGCCGTTGGGCAACTCCAGTGTCATGTCGCCCTCGGCCTCGATGAGTTCCTCGGTGGTCATGGGGTAGTCGTACGCTTCGAACGCCTCTGCCGCGTTGGACATCATTCGCATACGACGGAGAAGTGCATGGTAGTTAATAAACCTTCACTATTGATAATGTTAATATACCTTAGTGCGTTTAAGGCACGTACGAGCCACGGTCGCACGACCCACGGCCCGGTAGGAAGTGGCTTGTCGCTGGGGCCGGACCGTCCGCTATGGTCGTCGCGGACCTCCACGTCCACACCACACGCTCCGATGGGTCGCTCACGCTAGAGACGCTGCCTGCCGCCGCCGAGAGGGCGGGCGTCGACGTCGTCGCCGTCACCGACCACGACAGGGTCAACCCGGCACTCTCCGCGCCGGTGACGACGCGCGACGGCGTCACCGTCGTCCACGGCATCGAACTCCGCGTCGAGGCCGCAAACCAGCGACTCGACCTCCTGGGGTACGGCGTGGACCCGACCGACGCACTCCGCGAGGAATGCGACCGCATCCAGCGGGACCGGCGCGAGCGAGGGCGGCGTATCATCGAGTGCGTCGAGGACCGGCTCGGGGTCTCGCTCCCGGTCGAACCCCGGCCGGGACTGGGCCGTCCGCACATCGCACGGGCCATCGCCGACGTCTCCGAGTACAGCTACGAGGAGGCGTTCGAGGACCTCATCGGCGACGACTGCCCGTGTTTCGTCGCCCGCGAGGTCCCCTCGTTCGAGCGCGGCCGGCGGTTGCTCGCGGACGCCTGCGGCGTGGTCGGTCTCGCGCACCCGTTCCGCTATCCCGACACCGAGGCCGCCCTCTCGCTGTGTGACTCTTTGGACGCCGTCGAGCGGTGGTACCCCTACGGCCGCGCCGTCGACACCGCTCTCGTCGACGACGCCGTCGAGACGTACGACCTCCTGCCGACCGGCGGGAGCGACGCCCACGACGAGACGCTCGGACAGGCGGGCCTCGACAGGGCGGCGTGGGAGCGCGTCCGGGACGAAATCGTCTGACGACTGGCAGACGCAAACCGAGGATTCAATGCGCTACGGTCCCAACTGTCGGGTATGCAGTGTCACTACTGCGACCGCGACGCGGACGTCGCCGTCGAGAGCGACGGCGTCAAGGTCGGGGTCTGTAAGACGCACTTCCGCGAGCAGATGGCCGAACTCGAAGACGCCGACTGGCTCGCAGACCTCGACGAGGAACTCGACATCGACCGACGGGAGTAGGTCGTCGCGGCCACGGACGCGGTCGCGTTGCCCGCCCACCGACGGACCGCCCTCCCGGACCAACGTTTTGTCTCTCGGCGCACAGGCCCAGGTATGGAACGCGTCAGTCTCGACGCCGTCGACGACCGGATGGGACCGGCCGCCGTCAAGCGGTCCCTCTCGAACGCGCTCGACACCACCGAGGTTGCGCTCAACTACTACGAACTCGCTCCCGGCGAGACGTTCGGACTGGGCTATCACCGCCACCCCGAACAGGAGGAGGTGTTCTACGTCCGCTCGGGCACCGTCACGTTCGAGACGGAGGACGGCGAGGTCACCGTGGGCCCCGACGAGGCGGTTCGATTCGCCGCCGGCGAGTGGCAACTCGGACGCAACGACGGCGACCGACGCGTCGTCGCGCTGGCGATGGGCGCGCCGAAGGACGAACGCGAGACGGAGATGGTCCGCCACTGCACGGACTGCGGCGGACGGACCGAGCAACGCGTCGAGTTGAGCGACGACCGTGAGGCCCTCGTGACGCTCTGTACGGAGTGTGACGCCGAGACGGGGCGGTTCACCTGAGTAACACTTACGTTCCGCACCGCCGTCGCTCTGACCGATGCTCTCCATCGGTCAGAAACTCGTCGCCCTGATAACCCTCGTGTTGCTCGTCGCCGTCGTGGCCGTCTTCTCGCCGGTGTTCGCGCTCATCACGCTGTTCGTCGCCGTGCCGCTGGCTATCGCCATCCTCCGGCGGTGACGCCGTCGCTGGAACGTCACCGTTTTGTCCGACGACAGGGACGTACGGCCACCGTGGTCGAACCGTACACGCGCCGAGTGTGGCTCAGGCGGGCCGTCAGAGTCGGCGCGCTGCTCTCGACGCTCGGTGCGGTGGTCTGGCTCAGCGGCCTCCCCTTCCTCTTCCCGAGTCTCGGGCCGACGGCGTACCTCTTCGCCACCCGACCGGCCGCGCCGGAGTCCGCCGTCCGTCGCGTCGTCGGCGGGCACGTCGTCGGCGTCCTCGCCGGGTTGCTCGCGTACCACGCCGTCGCCGGCGGCGTCGTCATCACCGCGACGATGGGTGCCGGCACAGTGGGAACGCTCCGACTGGTCGTCAGCGGCGTCGTCGCCGTCGCCCTGACGACGGCGGGGATGCTCCTGACGGACACCGGCCACGCCCCGGCCTGCGCGACGACGCTCATCGTCGGCCTCGGAATCCTCTCCTCGCCGACGCAGGGGGGTATCATCGTCCTCGCCGTCGCGGTACTGGCCGCAGAACAGGAACTGCTGGTCCGACTGGGCCGCTAGTCGTCGCCGGCGACGCGGGCGGCGTCGCCCTCCGTCACCCGCCGGGTCCGCACGTAGTCGGTGAAATTGTCGAACACCTGCTTGGCCTCGCAGGCCGCCCGGTAGTTCTCCTCGGTGATGCCGTCCAGCACCTGCTGGATGCGCTCGTCCGGTAGGTCCTTCCCTCTCGTCACCGTCTCGGCGGTCTCGGGGTCGTACTCGGGGTGGAACTGCACCGCGAACACGTCGCCCTTCCGGAAGCCGTGGACGCCGTAGTCGTTCTCCGCGAACAGCTGGGCACCCGGCGGTATCTCGGCGACGTGGTCCGAGTGGGTCGTGAAGACGGTGAATTCCTCGTCGACCCCCGAGAGCAGGGGGTTCTCGCCGTCGTGTTCGACGGTCCGGTAGCCGATTTCGTACTCCGGCATCGCCTCGACGCGGCCGCCCAGCGCGTGGGCGAGCAACTGGTGGCCGAAACAGACGCCCAGAAACGGCAGGCCGCGGTCGACGGCGTCGCTCACCCACGCTTCGAGGTCGGCAATCCACGGTTCGTCCCAGTAGACGGAGGCCCGCGAGCCGGTGAGGAGACAGCCGTCGAACGCGAAGGTGTCGGGCA
Organism: Haloarcula sp. H-hyl6; assembly: GCF_056934455.1. Lineage (NCBI taxonomy): Archaea > Methanobacteriati > Methanobacteriota > Halobacteria > Halobacteriales > Haloarculaceae > Haloarcula > Haloarcula sp. H-hyl6. Next base: position 1,460,929 of record NZ_JBRIIK010000001.1, on the reverse strand, counting down.
GTTCGCGCTCGGTCACGTCGTACTCCACGAGGTCGGCGTCCAGTTCCCGCCTGAAGTTCCGCCGGTTGTCCTCGCCCTCGTGGGCCGCGTTCAACAAGGCGATACGCAGACTCATCGATTGTAGGGAACGTGGCGAGGACCAAAAATGCCCGCTTCTACGGCAGGAACTGCCGTTCACTCCGACGCCAACCAGAGGCCCAGCGCCGCGAGCGACCCGTAGACGGTCGCGACAGCCACCAATCGCAGGTCTCCCGTCGTCAGGAACCACGGCAACGCCAGCCCGTAGGCGACACCGAGGAGGCCGCCCGTCGCCGTCCGGACGGCGTTGGTCCCCCGGCGCTCGCCGAGGGTCGTCACGGCCCAGTCGCCCAGCGCCGGGAGGGGACCGAGCGCGACGACGGGGAACAACGCGCCGCGACCGACGCCGAGCGAGAACGCCGCCAGACCCAGCGCGATGCCGGGGTAGACGCCCGAACAGCGGGCACAGAGGTGTAGCGTCCGACCGCCGACGGCCAGTCGGTGACAGCGGTGGCGCTCGGCGGCGGTGTGGTGCGAGAGGAGGTAGGGGGCCGCCGCGGCCAGTCCGCGGCGGAGTTCGTCGCGCAGTTCGGACCGTAACACGCTCGGCACCTCAGTCGCCGCCGTACTGGCGCTGGAACTCCTCGTCGGTCTTGGTCAGGTAGATGATGCCCTCGACGATGCCGACCAGCGCCGGGATGAACGTCCACGAGAAACAGAGGTAGAGGACGCCGAGGCCCACGTTCCCGAGGTAGAAGTGGTGGACGCCGAGGCCGCCGAGCAGGATGGCGAAGATGCCCGCTGTGACCCGGTCCACCTCCCGCGTGTCGCCGCCGGTCTCCGCCGGGGACGCGTCGTCCTGCTGAGCGCCGCAGTCGGGGCAGAACTTCGCACCCGCCGAAATCTGGGTGCCACAGGCGTGGCAGTACTTCTGCCCGTCGGCGGCGCTGGCCGACGCCTCGCCGTCGCCCTCGGCCACTCGCTCGCCCGTCTCGGGGTCGTACTCGGCCATCGAAGCGCCGTCGTCCGACCGTTCCTCGTCGGTCGGGTCCTCGCGGTCGTCGGTCGCCGAGTCGTCGTGCGCGGTCGGTTCGTCGTCGGAGGGCGGTCCCTCGTCCGGGTCGTCCGGGGACATGTCTCCCGAGTCGCCCGGGGAGTGGTTAAAACTCGTGGTCGGTGTGCTCGTCCAGAAACGCCGTCAGACGGTCGGTGAGCACCGTCGCGTGCTCCACGAAACAGCAGTGTCGCCCCTCGACGGCCTCGCCCGACCCGCGCGGGAGGTCCCGCACCAGCGACTCGGCGGCGTCGGCGGGTACCACGGGGTCGTCGACGCCGTAGTACACCTCCGTCGGCAGGGTCACCTCGTACAGCGGCGGGGCCTCGAAGGACAGGGCCGCGGCGGCCTGCGAGTCGAATGCCGCACCCGTCGCGTCGTCCGCGCGCCGCCATCCGGTGATGCGCTCTACGAGGTCGGGGGTGGCCTCGCGGAACGCCGGGGAGAACGCGCCGTCCAGTGACGCGTCGGGGCCGTCGTCGAGCGAGAGCGACCGCAGAGCGTCGCCGTCGACGGCGTCACCCGAGGCGGCGGTACAGTACAGCGTCAGCGTCCGCGCTCGATTGTACTCGTGGGCGTACCGCAGGGCAACCATCCCGCCGAGGCCCGCGCCGACGAGGTGTGCGCTGCCGACGCCGTGGTCCGCGAGGACGGCTTCGAGGTCGGCCGAAAGCGTCGCCACGTCGTACGGGCCCTCGGGGGCGTCGGAGTCGCCGGTGCCGCGCAGGTCCCACACCACCGTCTCGTAGGGGCCGGCCAGCGCGTCGTAGTGCCAGCCCCAGAGCCACGCGCCGTAGCCCACGTCGCCGACGAAGACGACGGTCGGCCCGTCGCCGTCGGTCTCGTAGTGCAGCGAGACGCCGCGGTTCGTTGCAGTCGGCATCACTCGGGATTCGACCGGGCCGCCGGTGGCTCTTTCGGTCGGCACTATTTAAGCCGCGCCGCCACGAACCTCTCCCCGGGTCGTGTCCACCGCCACGTCACTCGTCGGTGCCGTCGTGCTCGTCACCGGTCTGGGGGTCGCCGCGCAACTCGTCGCCGACCGGCTACAGGTCCCCAGCGTCGGGTTCCTGCTGGTCGCGGGTGTCCTCGTCGGCCCGCAAGGGTTCGGTTTCGTGCGCCCCGGCCTCTTCGGTGAGGCCGGGCTACAGGCCATCGTCGGTCTCAGCGTCGGTATCATCGTGTTCGAGGGCGCATTCCACCTCACCGTCGACCGGGTCCGCGAGGCGTCCCGCGAGGCGCTCGGACTCGTCACCGTCGGAGCCTTGCTGTCGCTCGCCGGCACGACGGCCGCCGTCCGTCTGGTGTTCGGCGTAGACTGGCCCGTCGCCGTCCTCGTCGGGTCGTTGCTCGTCGCGACCGGGCCGACCGTCATCACGCCCATTCTACAGGTCGTCCCGGTCCGTGACCGGGTCGCAGCGGCGCTGGAGACGGAGGGCATCATCAACGACGTGGTCGCGGCCATCCTCGCGGTGGCGACCTTCGAGTTCGTCGTCGCCGACAGTGCGACGCCACTCTTCGTCGTCGAAGCGTTCCTCCTCCGTCTGTTCGTCGGCGTCGCCGTCGGAGCGGCTATCGGCTGGTGCGTCGCGGCGTTGCTCGCCCGCCTCCGACTCGCCGCCGACACCGCGGCACAGAGCGCTCGGTTGGTCGTCCTGACAGCGGCGCTCGCCGCGTACGCCGTCGCTGGGTCACTGCTCTCGGAAGCCGGTATCGCGGCGGCGGCGACGGCCGGACTCGTCCTCGGGAACAGCGACATCCCTCACCGGGAACTCGTCGCGGAGTTCAAAGGCGGGGTGACGCTGTTCGTCCTCTCGTTCGTCTTTATCATCCTCGCGGCTCTCCTGTCGCTCGACGACATTCGTGCGCTCGGCGTCGCCGGACTGGGGGTCGTCGTGGTCGTGGTCGTCTTCGCGCGCTTGCTCGGCGCGCTCCTCGCGACGGCCGGCGGGTCGCTGGCCGCCAACGAACGTCTGTTCGTCGGACTACTCGGCCCCAGGGGTATCGTGCCCGCGAGCGTCGCGACGCTGTTCGCCATCGAGTTGCGGCCGGCGAACCCGACGGCAGCGACGGTACTGGTCGGGACCGTTTTCTCGGTCATCTTCACGACCGTCATCTTTCAAGGCGGTCTGGCCCGTCATCTCGCACAGGCGCTCGATATCGTGCCAACGCATACGCTCATCGTCGGCGCTGGCCGCGTCGGCACGGAACTCGCGGACAGGTTCGAGGCCCGAGGCGAAGAGGTCGTCATCGTCGACAAGGACGCCTCGGCCGTCGAACGAGCGCGCGCCACCGGCCACCGAGCGGTCCACGGCGACGCGACCGACGCGTCCACACTCGAGGCCGCCGACGCCGGACGGGCTAGCGTGGTCGTCGCGGCCACTGCGGACGACGACGTGAACCTGCTGGTCGCCCAACTCGCAGCGACCCGATTCGACGTCGAAACCGTGGTCGCGCGGGCGAACCAGCCGGACAACCTCGCGGCCTTCGAGGACCTCGACGTCGAACCCATCTCCGCCGGGTTCGCGGTGGCCGACGCCATCGACGACGCCATCGAGCGGCCGGCCCTGAGCCACTGGCTGGCCGACGCCGGCCGGACCGGCGACGTCCTCGAAGTCGAACTCCGGAACGACGCCCTCGCCGGCCAGCCCGTCGAGGCGGTGACCGACGACCTGCCCTCGGGCTGTCTGGTGGCGATGGTGAGTCGGGACGGCGAAGACAGAGTCCCGGACGGTGAGTTCACGCTGGCCACCGGCGACCATCTCACCCTCATCTGCGAAACGAACGACGCGCTCCGAACCGCTCGGGAGTACTGTCAGGGGGACTGAGTCGGCCGGACGACGGCCGCACGGTCCTCGTCGCCGCTCCGGTCGACGGCGGGGACGACGCCAGCCTCGGCGGCGGCCCGGTAGTGATAGCCCCAGAACGAGGCGAAGGCGTAGCCGACGTACGTCGAGACGAACGCCGGGCCGACCAGCGTCAGTATCGACGCCAGCCACAGCATCGTCGCGGCCACGAGGAGGACGGCCCACCCAGCGAACGCCTCCAGATACCGCTTCGAGGTGGCGAACGCGCCGGCGTGACGGCCGGAGAACGCCCGCGGGAACCGCCCGGTCGCCGCGTAGGCGGTCAGCACCGCCGGCGTCACGTAGAGGCCGGCGAAGGCGACGGCGGCCACCGCGACGTCGCGGACGGTCCCATCCAGACCGACCTGTTCGGCCACCGCCGCCACCGACATCCCGACGACGACGGTCCCCCCGCCGAGGACGACGAAGGCGAGGACGGCCCTGAGGCCGTCCAGAAAGAGGCCCGCGAACTCGTCGAAGGCGGGCGGGTCGGGCCGGCCGCCGGCGGCCGCGCCCGCGAGTCGGAACGTGTACCCGTAGGTGAACAGGCTAATCGGCGGGACGACGGCCCCCACGAGGGCGACGATGCTCCCCAGCAACAGCGGTTCGTAGTCCTCTCGGAGGGGGTAGGCCAGTCCGAACGAGAAGGCGTCGCGCTCGAACGGGTCCGTCTCCTCGCTCGGTTCGTGGACTGTCTCGGCACGCCGCTCGTCGGGCGTCTCCTCGGACTCGGCCGCGTCGCCGCCCGCCGACGCTCGCGTTCCGGCCGCCGCGGCCTCCGGTTCGTGGCGCTTGGTGCCACACTCGGGACAGAAGGCGTCGCTCGTCCTGACGCCGGCCCCGCAGGCCGTACAGTACGGCATATCGTCCAGTTGTTTCGCGGGGAGTAGTATCGTTCTTTCCCCGCGACAGGTCTCCGGTTCTAACGACCTCGCACGACGCAGAAGTGGGATAATTCGGCCGCTCAGACGTTCGCCACGGACTTGAGAATGTCCGCGGCGTCGTCGAGGGCGTCGTCGAGTGAGTCGGCGTCGGGGCCGCCGCCCTGTGCGAAGTCCGAGGGGCCGCCGCCGCCACCGCCGACGCGGCCGGCGAGTTCGCCGACGACTTCGCCGGCGTCAACGTCGACGCTCTCCGGGATGGCGACGACGAACTGCGCGCCGTCGCGGCCGGACCCGAGGACGGCGATTTTGCCCTGTTCGACCAGCGCGTTGGCCTGCGCGCGCAACTCGTCCATGTCGGCGTCGATGCGCTGGACGACGGCGGTGGTCCCGTCGACGTCCACCTCCTCCGTGTCGGCACCGCCGGAGGCCCGCGCCTCCGCGAGTTGCTCCTTGAGGTCCTCTATCTCCTTGCCGCGGGCTTTCCACTCGTCGAAGAAGCGCGCCGCGGTGTCGGGCACCTCCTCGGGTGCGACGTCGAGGACGTCGGCGGCCTCGTAGAGGGCGTCCTCGGTCCGCTGGGTCGACTCGATGGCCGCGTCGCCGGCCGCGAAGGTGAGACGGATGACGCCGTCCTGCACCCGTTCGGTGTTCAGCAGTTTGATGACCCCGATGTCGCCGGTGCGGGCGACGTGGGTCCCTCCACACGCCTGGATGTCGTCGGCGACCTGGATGAGCCGAATCTGCTCGCCGGCCGGGATGCCGCCCTGATACAGGTCGAAGCCGTGCTTCTCCTCGGCCTCGTTGCGGTCGGGCCACTGCTGGGTGACCGGCACGTTGTCCTGCACGAGGTCGTTGGCGAACCGCTCTATCTCCTTGACCTGTTCGCGGGTCACCGACTCGTAGTGGCTGACGTCGATGCGCGAGGAGTCGACACCCTTCTGCGCGCCGGCCTGCCGGACGTGGTCGCCCAGCACCTGCCGGGCGCTGTGGACGACGATGTGGGTCGCAGTGTGGTGTTGCATCAGGCGCTTCCGGCGGGTCGCGTCTATCTGGCCGCGGACGAACTCGCCCTTCCCGGGGTCCTCGTCGACGGTGTGGAGGATGACGCCGTCGTGACGCTGGACGTCCTCGACTTCGGCGGTCACGTCGTCGGTGGCCAGCGTCCCGTGGTCCGGCGGTTGTCCACCGCCCTCGGGGTAGAACATCGTCTGGTCCAGCACCACGTCGAACGTCCCGTCGTCGCGGTCGAACACCTCCAGCACGACGGCCTCGAACTCGGTTCGCTGTTGGTCCTCGTAGTAGAGTCGGTCGGTGTTCGGCAGTTCCGCGATGCGGTCGGCGTACGGGACGCCCTCGGTCGCGGCGGTGTCGTCCCCGCCGCCGTGGCGGGAGGCGACCACGGAGTAGAAGTCGTCGGGGACGTCCACTTCGACGCCCTTCTCCGCGGCTATCTCCTCGACCATGTCCGGCTGGATGCCGTGGGAGTCGTACAGTTCGACCAGTTCCTCGGTCGGGATGGGGTCGCCCTTCTCGGCGTACTCCTCGGCGAGTTGGCGCACGCGGCGGCCGCCCCTGTCGAGGGTCTCGCGGTACTTCTCGACCTCCGTGCGGACGATGTCGCGGACGGTGTCGCGGTTCTCGTAGTTCAGGCGCTCGGCCTGCATGTCGACCAACTCGTCCAGCGGTGCGTCGACGCCCACGCCGTCGACCAGTCGCTTGGTCCGACGGAGAACCATCCGGGCCAGATAGCCCGTCCCGACGTTCGAGGGGACGATGCCGTCGCCGAGCATGTACGCGAGGGTGCGGCAGTGGTCGGCGATGGCGTAGATGTCCTCCAGCGGTGCCGTCAACTCGCGCAGTTCCTCGACGGTGACGCCCACCTCGGCGGCGATGGTGTCGCGTTCGGCCTCGATGTCCTCGGCCTCGTCGATGTCCATCCGGCCCGCGAGTTTCGCGGCGTTGTGGACGATGGCCTCTTCCTCGTCGGTGAGTTCGACCCCGGCGTTGTCCTTGAGGAACTGTATCATGTCGGGGTAGACGGCCTCGTAGACGGTGGGGGTGCCCTGTGAGACCCACGTCCACCGCTCTAACCCGTAGCCGGTGTCGACGACGTAGGTGTCCATCTCCGAGTAGCGGTTGCCGTCCTTCATCTCGTACTCGCCGTCGGGGTCCTGCTCTAAGGACATGAAGACGAGCGTCGCCAGTTCCGCGCCCTCGTAGATGACCTCGAAGGCCGGGCCGGCGTTGCCGCCGCCGACCCACGGGTCCTCGATGAGCGTGAGTTCGTCGACGTCCGCGCCGAGTTCCTCGAACAGTTCGACGCAGTACGCGACCGTCTCCTCCTTCCAGTACACTTCGCCCTGATAGGCGTACTCCTCGGGGTCCTCGATGTCCTCCTTGGCGTTGAACGCGTGGTGGGCCATCATCTCGAAGGCCATCGTGTGCCGCCCGGTCTTGCCCACGTTGTCGATGTCCTGCATCCGGATACACGGCTGGGAGATACACAGCGGGTTCGCCGGCGGCGGCGTCGTCCCGCTGGTCACGAGCGGTTGGAAGTCGTAAATCGAGGCCTGGGTCAACAGGACGTCGTCGCGCCAGCGGTTGGCGGCGACCGGGTACGGGTCGATGCGGGTGTGGTCGCGCGCTTCGAAGAAAGAGAGGAACTCCTCGCGCATCTCCGAGAGGGTGAACTCCTCGTCGAACCCGGGGTTGTCGATGAAGCCGTACTCGGCGCACGGGGGCTCGCCGCAGGTGTCGCGGTCGGCGCGCGACCAGAACATGTCGCCACACTCCGCGCACTCCTGTCGATGGAACCCGGCCTCCTCGAAGTAGTCGAGTTGGTAGGCCTCGTCGAGGTCACTCATTGGGGTAGTGTTGGCCCAGCAGCGGGTAAAACAGTTCCGAAGGGGGGCTACACCGCCACCGCCGAACTGCCCGAGAGGGTCTCCGGGACGACGATTCGCTCGACGGTGGTCCCGCCGGAGGTAGTCGTGATACGGACCGTCGCCGTCTCGCCCTCGTCGAGCTCCTCACCGAACGGCGTGGTGTCACCGCCGAGGTTACCGTTCCCGAGGTCCAGCGAGATAGTGAAGCGGTCCTCCGTCGAGTCGAGCACCGGCGACGACGCGGGGTTGTCGTCGTCTTGGACGACGGAGACGCCGAACCGGCCGTCGGGGTTCCCCGAGGCCCCGTTCTCGGCCAGTTGGTAGTACGACCCGCTCGGCCCGACCCACTGGACCGTCGCCTGTCCCAGGTCGACGTTGCCCGCGCCGGGTGCCACCTTCACCGTGATGTTCACCACGCCGACGTCGTCGTTCTTGAAGTGGCTCCCGGTCGCACTGACGACCACCACCCGGTTGGTCGTCGAGTCGCTCGCCCCCTGTCCGGTCGCCTCCGCGGAGGTCTGGAGGTAGCCGGAGGTGTTGATGAGGACGCCGGCGGCGATGGCCGCGACCAGCACCATCGCGATGAACACGATGAGCGTACCGATGCCGACCTGTCCGCGGTCGCCGCGGCGTCGATTGGTCGTCCTGCGCATTCCAGTTGTTGATAGATAAGTGACCTCTCCCGTATAAACCTGCGTGAGAAATTATCGCGGGTGAAAACGATGGATTCGCCGTTCTGGCAAGGTGGGGGGTCTCGGAGCGCGGTTGGCCGCGCCTTCCGGTCGGTAATCCCGTCGAAACTTCTGGTGGGGAGCGCTAAGGCGACGGTAGTGTGTGACGCCGCCGCATAACTAATCGCCCACCGGTCGTGCTGGCACCGACGATGGATAGACGCACTCTGACCAAGGGCTTGCTCTCGCTCACGGGACTGGCCCTGTTCGGCGAGGCCAGCGCACAGCAGCGGCGACGGACGCTCCGCATCGAGAACACCGTGAACCGCCGGAACGTCGTCGAGGTGCGCGTCTCCGGCGACGTGCGACTCGGCGAGGGCACCGAAGACGCAGACAGCGCCGAGGACGGACGCATCCGCTCGGTGCTCACCGACCGCGAGGCGGCCGACACGTTCGAATTCACCGGGCAGATTCGACGCATCCGCTGGAGCGAGGCCGAACCGCGAATCTACGTCGACGGGCGTCGCATCGACCCGAGCGACTACGACGACGATGACGACGATGACGACGAGTTTCAGGAGATGCGCATCTACAACACCGTCGACGAGCGAAACGTCGTCGAGGTGCGCGTCTCCGGCGACGCCCGGAAGGGCGACAGGGCCGACAGCGACGACGTGGCTCGCTCCGGGTTCATCCGGGCGATTCTGAGCGACGAGGCGTCGGTCGACTCCTTCGAGTTCACCGGACGCATCACCGACGTCCGGTGGTCCCGGCGGCGGCCCGACGTCGTGGTCGACGGGCGGACGGTCGACCTCGACCGGTTCGACGACGATGACGACGATGACGACGACGAGCGGGAGAGTTACGTCCGGGTTACCGGCCCGCGCCGCGGCTCAGTTCGGGTGTTCGTCCGCGTGACGGGCCGAATATCGGCGGTCTTCGGCGACGACGACAACCCGTCGGACCGGGTCGCGGACGTCCGCGTCGGCGGGTCGTCCTCGAACCGGGTCCGCGAGTTCCGCTACTCCGGCCGCATCGTTCAACTCGCCACGGGCGAGGGCGACGTGGCGATAGATATCCAACAGCGGGACTAGCCCTACTGTCCCTTCGCGAGGGAGGCCAGCATCGCCTCCAACTGGACGCGCTCGTTTGCGCCCTGCGTGATGCGGTAGTCCGTCTCGCCGACGCGTTCGAGGATGCGGACCGCCGCCTCGTCGTCGACGTCGAACTCCCAGACCGACCGGTGCAACTGGTCGATGACGTCGCCGCCGGCGATGCCCTCCTCGGTGAGCAGTCGGTCCAGCGTCGCGCGGGCGGCCGTGAAGTCACCGTCGAGTGCGGACTGGACCATGTCGTGAATCTCCTCGGGGCGGGCCGTCGAGGTGATGGCGTACACCGCCGACTCGTCGACCACGTCGCCGCTGACCGAGGCGGCCTGCAGGCCGTTGATGGCCTTGCGCATGTCGCCGGCGGCGGCGTAGACCAGCGCGTCGACGCCGTCGTCGGTCAGTTCGATGTCCTCCTCGCTCGCGATGTGGCGAATCTCGGCCTCGACGGCGTCGTCCGACAGCGGCGAGAACCGGAAGACGGCACACCGTGACTGGATGGGGTCGATAATCTGACTGGAGTAGTTACACGAGAGGATGAAGCGGACGTTGTTCGAGAACTGCTCCATCGTCCGGCGCAGGGCGGACTGGGCGTCGCTGGTCAGCGCGTCGGCCTCGTCCAGGAAGATGATGCGGTACTCGTGGCCGCCGAAACTGGTCCGCGCGAAGTTCTTGATGCGGTCCCGGACCACGTCGATACCCCGCTCGTCGGAGGCGTTCAGTTCGAGGAAGTGCTCGCGCCAGTCCTCCCCGTACAGTTCGCGGGCGATGGCCGTCGCACAGGTGGTCTTGCCGGTGCCCGCCGGCCCCGAGAACAGCATGTGCGAGAGGTCGTTCCGCCGGACGTAGCTCTGTAGCCGGCCCACGATGTCCTCGTGGCCCATCACGTCGTCTAACGACTCCGGGCGGTACTTCTCTATCCACACCTCTTCGCGTCCCGCCCGCGACTCGGACTCGGCCTCACTCATGGTCGTGGGGAGGCGCGGGCTAGCCTTAAACGCCCCGCTCGCAGTGTTCGTCGTCGCTGTTCGTCGCTAGCCGACACACTCAAGCCGTCCATCCCGATACACACGCCTATGGACGTCACCGTCGAGGTGGCCGGCGAGGACACCCACGAACTCAGCGTCGCCGAAGACGCCACCTACGCCGACCTGCTGAAGCCGCTGGACCTCTCGCCGCACGCGGTGTCGGTGCTGGTCGACGACCGGACGGTCCCGACGAACCAACCGGTCGAGGCCGACCACGTGCGCGTGGTCAGACTCATCAAGGGCGGCTGAGTCGGCCGGCGGAACCGACCGTTTTTGCCCGTCGAGCGCCTTCCGAGCGTATGCTTATCGAGGAGAGCGGCTTCTCGCACCCCAACGTCGGCCCCGGTCCGGACCCGGTGTCGCTGTCGGCACTCGCCGCCGACCCGGAGGTGACGACCGGCGAGGCGTCCGACCGGCCCGGCGTCGACGACCCGTTGGCGGCTATCGACGGGGCCCGCCGCCGATGACGGTCGTCCGCGACGCCATCGCCGATGAGGTACCCGACGTGTTGAACGTCCTCGACGGCGCGGCCCTCGAAACCGACGTCGAGGCGGTCCGGGCGGGTATCGACGGCGACGGCGTTCTCGTGGCCGTCTCCGAGGACGGCGAGCGGGTGCTGGGGGCACTCGTCCTCGACGGCGAGCGTATCGCGGCCGTCGCGGTCCGTCGCCGCCGTCGCGGACAGGGCATCGGGACGGCGCTCGTCGGGGCCGCCGCCGACCGACGGGCGCGACTGACGGCGACGTTCGACGCCGACGTGAAACAGTTCTACGAGGGACTCGGGTTCGCCGTCGAACCGGCGGACGAGGCCGGCCGCTGGTGTGGCGAGCGCTGACGCCCGTCGCCCTCAGTCCTTCCGGCCCGCGAGTTCCTCGATTCGCAACTCGTAGAGGGTCAACTCCATCTCGTCCAGCGCTTCGTCGAACACCCGGATGGGCGCGAACCGGTCGTTGATGCTGACGGCGTCGTAGGCCGGGTCGTCCGCCGGGACTTCCCGCACGGGGCCGCGGGCGACGACGCTCCAGCCGTACTGTTCGTCGGGGTCCTCGACCGGCTCGGCGTCGTAGACGACGTACGTCGCGGTGTCGGTCGTCTCGATGTAGGCGGCCTTTCTGCTGTCGGGGGTCTCGCCCAATCGGAAGTACAACACCCCGTCCTCGTAGTGGTGAAACACGGGGATTGCGTAGGCGTCGCCGTCGTCGGCCAGCGAGAGGACGCCGTCCGTGGCGTCGCGCAGTTTGCTCTCGACTTCGGCTTCGGACATCCCCTCTGTGTAGGCGAACTCGACGTCGGGGTCCATACCGGAGAGACGCGCGCCGGCGGGTTAAACAAGTGGGGCGACGAGGTCACGTCCCGCCGACAGCAGTTCGTCGACCCGGGCCTCGCTCCCCGCTTCGGCGTAGACGCGCAGTTTCGGTTCCGTCCCCGACGGCCGGACCAGCACCCACGTCCCGTCGGCCAGCCGTATCTTGAACCCGTCGACGGTGTTGACGCCGGCGACGCTCTCGCCGGCCACCGAGTTGGGGAGTTCGTCCTCCAGCGCGTCCAGCACCGGCTCTTTCCGGTCGTCCGGGCAGTCGACGCTGACCCGTCCCTGATGAATCTCGCCGTGTTCGTCGAGCAAGCGGTCGAGGCGGGCGTCCAGCGACTCTTCGGACTCGGCCGCGGCCGCCACCAGCGCCAGCAACACGCCGTCCTTGTTGCGGAGGTGGTCGGTGAGGCCGAACCCACCAGACTCCTCGCCGCCCATCAGCGCGTCGTGGTCGGCCATCGCCTGTGCGACCCACTTGAACCCCACCGCCGTCTCGTGGACGGACTGGCCGTGGGCCTCGGCCACCCGGTCGACGATGCTGGAGGTGGAGACGGTTCGGACCACGTCGCCGGACCGCGACTCCAGCAGGTAGTCGTACAGCGCCGCGAAGAAGAGGTTCGCGTCCAGATACCCCCGCTCGGGCGTCACGATGCCGATGCGGTCGGCGTCGCCGTCGTTGACGACGCCGAGGGCGGCCTCGCCCTCGCGCACGCGGGCGACCAGTTCCTCGACGTTCTCTGCGGCCGGTTCGGGCGACCCGCCGCCGAACTCGGGGTCCTGCTCGACCCGCAGGGCGGTCACGTTCGCGCCGGCCCGTTCGAGGAGCGCGTCGGTGACACCCCGACCGCTCCCGTGCATCGCGTCGTAGGCCACCGAGAGCCCCGAGAGGTCGGCGTCGACGTAGTCGATTGCGTGCTCGGCGTAGTCGGCGACGAGGTCGTCCTCGGTGACCGACCCCCACTCGTCCTCGGGGAGGGGGTCCGGGTCGCCGAGGTTCTCGACGATGCCCTCGGTCACGTCCGGGAGCGCCGGGGCACCCGACCCGGGGACGAACTTCACGCCGTTGTACTCCGGCGGGTTGTGGCTGGCCGTAATCTGGAGCGCCCCCGCGAGGCCGCGCTCTGTGACCGTCCACGCGACGACGGGAGTGGGCGTGTCACGCTCCGGGACCAGTACGTCGAACCCGTTGGCACACAGGACGCGGGCCAGTTCCTCGGCGAACCCGCGCGACGTCTCGCGGGCGTCGTAGCCGACGGCCACCGTCCCGGACGCCCCCTGCTCCCGTAGCGCCGTCGCGACGCCCTGCCCGACCATCCGCACGCGCGGTGCGGTGAACTCGTCTAACGTCGCTCGCCACCCGTCGGTCCCGAACGCTATCGCCGCGGCGTCGTCGTCGTCCATGTCGGCACCCTCTCGGTGAGCGGTGAAAAAATCTCGCGTCGCCTCACGCGTCGAACGCCGTCTCGGCGTCCGAGGATTCGACGAGAGACTCCTTCTCGGCCCGGGAGAGCTGTTTAATCTCGTACTCGCGGCTCATGGCCGCCGACCTCGACTCGAACTCCTCGACGTGGACGAGTTCCACTGGCGTCCGGCCACGGGTGTACTTCGCCCCGTCGCCGGCGTCGTGTTCGCGCACCCGGCGCTCGACGTCCGTCGTGTAGCCGGTGTAAAAGCTTCCGTCACTACACCGCAGCACGTAGGCGTAGTGAACAGGGCTCCGCGTGGTGGTCATCGCACGATGCGGGCGGCCCAGTGGGCCTCAAACTCTGTGGGCGCGCTCTCTCGATACCTCGGCGATGCCAGCGTTCGCCGAGCAGTTCGGGCAGGCCCTGATGTGTCCGCGCTCGTCAGCGAACACACGGGCGAACTGGTCTGAGACGTGCGCGCCGCAATGGTCACATTCAGGCATCGTGTTCGTCGGCGACACCACCGCCGACGTAGGTTCAGAGGGGTCCCGGAGGGATATTCGTTTACCCAAATGTATGGGTATTCTCCCCCAGATACGGGTCGGTCGCTACCCATCGTCGGCCCGGGCGTCGGCGACCTGTCTGGCGATGAGGCCCGCCTGCGCGCCCGCGGTGAAGCCCGCGTCGATGTTGACCACCGAGAGGGAGGTGCAGGACTGAATCATGCCCGAGAGCGCCGCCTCGCCCTCGCCGTCGTGGCCGTAGCCAGTCGAGACGGGGAGGCCGATGACCGGCGTGTCGACGAGGCCGGCGACGACGGTGGGGAGTGCGCCCTCGCGGCCGGCGGCGACGACCAGTACGTCTTGGTCGCGCAGGCGGTCCACGGCGTCGATGGTCCGGGCGATGCTCGCGACGCCCACGTCGGAGATGCGGGTGACCGTCGCCCCCATCTCGGCGACTAGCATCGCCGCTTCGCCGGCGGGCACCGCGTCGGAGGTGCCGGCGGTGACGACGCCGACGGCGGCGTCCAACTCGGGGCGCTCGAAGTCGGGAGCCGTCGCCACGAGCCAGTTCGACCGCTCGGACCACCGGACCGTGGCGTCGGGTTCTTCGGTCGCCAGTTCCCGCCGGACGGCGGCGGCCGCCGGCGGGTCGATTCGGGTGACGATGGCTCTGCCGGTCGTCTCGACGGCCGTCGCCGCGAGGTCGGCTATCTCCGCGGGGGTCTTGCCGTCGCCCAGCACCGCCTCGGGGACCCCCGAACGACTCTCTCTGGCCGCGTCGAACCGGCCGGCGCCGCTGGTGGCGTACCCGGCGAGTTCCGCTTCCGCCTCGGCGGGGCTCACCTCTCCCGCCGCGACCGCGTCGAGTAGGTCTCGCATAGCCTCCGTTCGGGGGGCCGACTACTCCTATCCGTCGGTCTTGGCCGACCGCGCGCGAGCGCCGGAGCGTCGTCGCTGGACGTATCTGGAGCCAATTTCCGCCCGCGAGGGGGCTTTCGACCCTGATATGTCCGATTCGGGGGCTATTTATATAGGGGGAGACGGCCAAAAACGTCTCAAACCCCCGTGAATACCGGCGAGAGCCATATCATTGGGGAAAGTATATAAGCTACCCCTGCGGATGGCACGATTGTATGGCAGACCTAATCGTCAAAGCCGCTGTGAAGGAAGAGCTCGATGACATGAACGTTGCCTCGGACTTCTACGACGCCCTCGACGCCGAGGTCGAGGAGCTGCTCGCCGACGCAGCCCGCCGAGCCGAGGAGAACGACCGCAAGACCGTTCAGCCGCGCGACCTGTAAGGTCGTCTCCGAGCACACCCTTTCTTTGGCGCTTCGCCGGGTAGCGACAGCGCCGCTACGGCTCTCTGACCGTGACGCCGTCCTCGCTCCCGACGTAGACGGCGTCGGCCATGCCGACGAACAGGCCGTGTTCGACGACGCCCGGGAGCGCCGCGAGGTCCGCCGCCAGCGACGCCGGGTCGCCCATCTCGCCGAACGCGCAGTCCAGCACGAGGTTGCCGTTGTCGGTGACGACTGGGCCGTCCTTCCGTTCGGCCCGCCGCAGGTCGGGGTCGCCGCCGAGGTCTCGGACAGACGCTGCGACGGTGCTCCGGGCCGCGGGCAGGATTTCCAGCGGCACGGGGTACGAGAGCGTCTCGGCCTCTTTCGTCGGGTCCGCGACGACGAGGAAGCGGTCGGCGCTGGCGTCGACTATCTTCTCGCGGGCGTGGGCCGCGCCGCCGCCCTTCACGAGGTCGCCGCCGGCCACCTCGTCGGCCCCGTCGATGGCGAGGTCGACCGACACCTCGTCCAAGTCGGCGAGCGGAATCCCCGCTTCGCGGGCGAGTTCGCGGGACTGGAAGGAGGTGGGGACGCCGACCACGTCCAGTCCGGCGTCGACGTCTCGCCCGATAGCCCGGATGGCGTGGGCCGCGGTGCTCCCGGTCCCGAGACCGACCACCATCCCGTCCTCGACTGTCTCGGCCGCCGCCTCGCCGGCCGCGCGCTTCGCCGCGTCGGAGCCGCCCTGTTTCATGCCCGGAGATGCCGCGGACGCGGACAAAACGTTTGTTGCTCGGGGCGCTCCACTCGGACATGGAGTGTACGTACTGCGGCAGTCCGGTCGAGGACCACGACCCACTGTACCTCTCGACGGAGCCGGGTTCGGAGCCGACGGCGCAGTTCTGTAACTACGGTTGTCTGTCGGCCCACATCGACGAGACGGGGCTGACGACCGGGACGGCCTGTGAGTGGTCGCCGGAATAACTGTCAGTTCCCGTGGCGACACCCTTTTTCCGCCTCCACTCGCGGACCCGAGTATGACACTATTCGGGACGAGTGGCATTCGCGGGCCGGTCGGCGAGACGGTGACTGCGGAGCTAGCGCTCTCGGTCGGGCGGGCGCTGGGCGTCGACAGCGACCGCGTGGTCGTCGGACGGGACCCGCGCGAGAGCGGCGAGTTCCTCCAGTCGGCGCTCGTCGCGGGTCTGCGCGAGAGCGGCACGGACGTCGTGGACGTCGGCCTCGCCGCGACGCCGACGGTCGGCCGGGCCGTCGGGTGGCGCGACGCCGACGCCGGCGTCTCCATCACCGCGAGCCACAACCCCGCCGAGGACAACGGCATCAAACTCTGGCAACCCTCCGGGCAGGCGTTCGACGCCGAGCGACGCGAGACTATCGAGGACCGCATCGCCGAGGGCGCGTTCGACCCGGCCGACTGGGACGGCGTGGGCCGCCTGGAATCGTGGGAGACGGGCGCTCGCACCCGCCACGCCGAGGCCGTCCGGTCGGAACTGGGCCACGAGACACTCGACAGCCACGTTCTCGTGGACGTGGGCAACGGTGCCGGCGGCGTCACCGTTGAGGTCCTGCAGGCGATGGGGTGTCACGTCGAGACGCTGAACGGCCAACCCGACGGCGCGTTCCCCGGCCGGCCGAGCGAACCGACGCCCGAGAACTGCCAGTCGCTCGCGACGCTCGTGGCAGAGTCGGACGCCGAGGTCGGTATCGCCCACGACGGGGACGCGGACCGGATGCGCGCGGTGGCCGCCGACGGCACCTATCTCTCGGGCGACGTCCTGCTGGCTCTCTTCGCGCGGGACGCCGCCAGCCCCGGCGAACGGGTCGCCGTCCCGGTGGACACGAGTCTCGCCGTCGCGGACCACCTCGCGGAAATCGACGTAGACGTGGAGTACACGCCGGTCGGCGACGTCTACGTCGCGGAGGCCGCCAGCGAGGCGGGCGTCGCCTTCGGCGGGGAACCCAGCGGCGCGTGGATATGGCCCGACCGGACGCTGTGTCCCGACGGCCCGCTCGCGGCCTGTACCGCCGTCGCGCTGGCCGCCGACCGACCGCTCGCCGACCGGGCCGCGGACGTGCCGAGTTACCCCATCCGCCGGGACAACGTCGAGGTGACCGAGAAGGGTGCCGTGATGGACCGGGTCCGAGAGCGGGTCTTGGACGAGTTCGACGACGTGACCACGCTCGACGGCGTGCGCGTCGACCTCGGCGACGCGTGGTTCCTCCTCCGCGCGAGCGGCACCCAACCGCTGATTCGCGTCACCGCCGAGGCCCGCGACGCCGACCGGGCCGACGCGGTGCTGACGACGGCGCGGGACCTGCTTGCCGACGCTCGCTGAGACTGTCGGCACTGGTCGCCGGCCGAGAACGCCCGGGCAGAAGGCCCCGGGGGAGAGAGAGCGTGCTGTTCGACCCCAGTTCGATTACCCGCGCCGCGTGGACCGGGCCTCGCGGACGTCGGCCCCGTCACGAATCTTGTCTTCACACTGCGGACAGACCCGCGGTTTCTCGACCCCGTTCGGCGTGAAGACACGCGCGTAGTCGGCCGTTACAAAATTACCGCAGTTCTGGCATTCCGGCATACAGGTGCGAATGACGGACTATATCGTCTTAATTGTTGGTGCTTTGGTAGGAATTGTCACACCCGAGGACTGGGGGTCCACCGGCGTTCAGAACTCGCTGGTGACCGCGTCGTCCTCGCCGAGTTCGACGACGCCGTCGAACAGCGCCCGGAAGTCGTCGACGGTGTCCGCGTCGTGGACGCCCTTCGCGAGGTGGAACATCCCGACGGCGTCGTACTCCTCGAGCAGTTCGAGGATGTCCTCGACGGCCGCCGTCGCCTGTTCCTCGTCGGCGTAGTAGATGAGTTCGGTCAGCGAGTCGAAACTCACGCGCAGTTTCCCCTCGTGGTCCTGCAGGAACGCCTCCGTCTCGGCGACGATGCCCTCCAAGTCGTCGGGGGCGGAGGCGTAGCGGACGTTCTCGGACTGTCGGCGAGTGTACCCTCGCTCGACCGAGAGCGTGTCGAGGATGGTCGCGCTGTCCTCGTCGACTTCGTAGTACTCCAGTTTCTGCTTGACCTCACGGGCGGTGGTCCGCGTCGAGATGACCAGCATCGCGTCCGTGTCGGTCGAGAGGAAGTCGGTGTCGAGTCGGTCCGTCGCTCCGGTGCTCGGGTGCAGGAGGAGGATGCCCGTCCCGCCCTCGACGGTGTCTGGCGTGTTGTCGATGGCCAGCGTATACTCCATGTACCCGAAAGAGCGAGGCGACAGTCATTAAGCCTGCGGGTCTCGCCAGTGGATGGTCGTCGAGTGGGAACTGGGAGTAGGGGTGAGTGAGACGGCCACGACGTTCCCGGACGCTCGATTGCCGGGGCTCGCCTCGCGTGCGTACTTCGTCCGCCTTCCCGGTGTGGGCAGGGGCTCTCTGGTCGTTCGGTCCAGTCTCGCTTTCGCGTCCGGGTTCCCGAAATTCGGCACCTAGAACACGCTGTCGGCGGTAGCGGCCCCGACGACGCTGAAGATGGCGCCGACCGTCGTCGCCTTCAGCGTCGTCACGGCGACTGTCGTGGTCGTCGGGTCCGGCAGGATGCCGCCCTCCACGAGGAAGGCGTCGGGGGCGGTGAAAACCAGCGCGAGGACCGCCACCGACCCGAAGGCGACGAGCATCAGCGAGACGAACCGGACGGGGACGCCGGCGACTTCGGCCTCCCGTTCGACGTCGCGGTCCGCGTCGGCCTTGTAGAGGGCCCCGTAGCCGATGGCGAAGACGATGGCGGCCACCAGCGCCGCGTGGTACGTCGTCATGTTCGCGGCCAGCACCCACACCTCCTCGGTGACCACGAAGGGGCCGGCCAGCAGGAACCCGCCGACCACCTGCTGGGCGGTGTCGGCGATACGGTACCGGCGGCGACGGCGGCGCATACCCCTCTCTGGACGGCCCGGCCGGATAACGTTCTCGGAGTCGGCGGCCGAGTCGAAGGGTGTTTGGCCCGGACGCCCCCACGGGTGGGCATGAGCGTCAGCGACGAGTTCGACGACTGGGCGGCCCGCGGGAAGGACCGCGGGATGGAGGACCGCCACTGGCACACCGCGAAGCACGTCTTGGCCCGGATGCCCGTTGAGGCGGGCGACACCGTCCTCGACTTGGGGTGTGGGAGCGGCTACGCCGGCCGCGCCCTCAAGGAGACGAAAGACGCCGGGCGGGCCTACGGCATCGACGCCTCGCCCGCGATGGCCGAGAACGCCCGGTCGTACACCGACGACCCGGACGTGGGCTACCTCGTCGGCGACTTCGAACACCTCCCGTTCGAGTCCGACAGCGTCGACCACTGCTTCTCGATGGAGGCGTTCTACTACGCGAGCGACCCCCACGCCGTCCTCGACGAGGTGGCCCGCGTCCTCCGGCCCGGGGGGACCTTCCACTGTGCCGTGAACTACTACGAGGAGAACACTCACTCCCACGCGTGGGACGAGTTGGTGGACGTGCCGATGACCCGCTGGGACGCCGCCGAGTACCGTACCGCCTTCCGCGAGGCGGGCCTCGCCGTCGCCGTGCAGGACAACGTCCCGGACCGAGACATCGAGATTCCGCCAGCCAGCGAGTTCCCCACCGAGGACTGGGCGAGTCGGGAGGCCATGGTCGAACGGTACCGCGAGTTCGGGACGCTCGTCACCGTCGGCGTCGCCCCCTGACAGGTCGTTTCGTTCAGCTGTCAGCTGCGGGAACGTTTTTGTCGGCCGATACGAAAGCTACGCCGTGGTTACTCGCCAGCGGACGTACGTGCTCGCGGGCTTACTCGTCGGGTTGGCCCTCCTGACGACGGTGCTGTTGTCGAGCGTGCTGACCACCGTCTTCTTCGCGATAACCGTCGCCTACGTCCTGTTCCCGCTGTCGGATTGGTTCGTCGGCCACGGCCTCTCGAAGCGACTCGCGGCGGCGGTGACGACGGGTATCGCCTTCGTCGCCGGGTCGCTCGTCGCCGTCCCGCCGGCCGCGGTGCTGTACCGCCGCCGCCGGGACCTGTTCGAGTTCTTCCAGCGACTCCCCGACAGCGTCACCCTCGTCGTCGGCGACTTCCGGTATCCGATAAACATCGAGGCGACGCTGGCCGCTCTCAGCGAGAGTCTGCGAGGGGTCGCCGTCGCCATCGCCAGCGAGACGCCCATCATCGCGCTGAAAGTCGTCCTCTTCACCATCCTGCTGTACGCGATGCTCTGGCGGCCCAGCGCGCCGGGGCGGGTGTTGTACCGGACGATACCGGCCCCCTACCACGACGTCGTCACTCGCTTCCACGAACGCCTGCGCGGGACGCTGTACGCAATCTACGTCCTCCAGGCGGCGACGGCGTTCGGGACGTTCCTGATGGCGTGGGCCGTCTTCGCGGTGCTGGGCTACGACAGCGCGTTCTCGCTGGCCGTCGTCGCCGGCATCCTGCAGTTCGTCCCCGTCGTCGGGCCGAGCGTCGTCGTCGTCGCTATCGCCGCCGCGGACCTCGTGACCGGCGACGCCGTGGGTGCGCTGTTGGTGACCGTGCTGGGGTTGGTCCTCGTGGGCTTCCTCCCCGACGCGGTCATCCGGCCGCGACTCGCTCGCTACACGACGGGGATGCCCGCCAGCCTCTACTTCGTCGGGTTCACCGGCGGGGTGCTGTCGCTGGGGCTGGTGGGGTTCATCGCGGGGCCGGTGGTCGTCGCACTGCTGGTCGAGGCGGCGAACCTCCTCGCCGAGGAGCGCGGGCCGAACAACGCAGTGTGACGCCCGCGTCGGTTCTCCGAGTCGATTTACTCGGCCTCGCCAGTCTCCATCGGTCGGTCCTCGGCCTCCCACTCTGTGAGGCTCCCCTCGTAGAAGTCCACGTCCTCGAACCCGAGATGGCGGAGGACGACGTAGGTGTGACTGATTCGCCGGGCGGTGTTGCAGTAGAGGACGATTCGCTTCTCGGGGACGACGCCGACCGACTCCAGTACCGAGAGCGCCTCCTCGCGGGGGAGGAGGCCGCGCGTCTCGTCGTCGACGAGGTCCCGCCAGTCCAGCAGGACGGCACCGGGGATGTGGCCCTCGACGTACTCCTCGTCCTCGCGGGTGTCGACGAGGACGGCGTCGGGGTCGTCGCTCGCGGCGGCCACCTCGTCGGGGCCGACCAGGGGCGACGACTCGGGCGGGTCGACGGCGTACTCGGTGGGTTCTACGTCGGGCGCCTCGCTCGTCGTCTCGCGTTCGAGTTGCCAACTGGAGAAGTCCCCGTCGAGCAGGTGTAGCCTCTCGGGGTCGTGGCCCAGCAGTTCCGCGGTGACCAGAAACCGCGCCGCGAAGACGCCGTGGTGGTCGTCGTAGGCGACTACCTCGGTGTCGCCGGCGACGCCGGCCTCCGAGAGCAGGGCCGACCACTCGTCCTCGCTGGGGAGCATCCCCGCCTCGCCCTCGTCGCTTCGGAACCGGTCGAACGGGACGCTCACGGCGCCCGGCAGGTGGCCGAGACCGTCGTACTCCCACGCGTCGCGCACGTCCACGATGCGGATGTCCTCGCGGTGGTCGGCGACCCACTCCGCGGAGACGATGTCTGTCATTGCCCGCCCGTACCCACTCGCGCCGCTTGAAGACTCTCATCGGGGCCGGTCGAAGGTTCTGGCAACTGTTGCCTGTTGTGTCGCGGCGGGGTCCCGTAGTCCGGCCGAACCCGCGCGCTGTCCCTCGCTCCGGTGGCTAGGAGTGCGTCTCGTTCACAAGCGCCGCTCGTGTGATAGGGGCAACATATGCCGTCAGGGGGGAGGAGTGGCCGTACATGCCGCCACTCGTGGTAATATATGTGTGGTAGACGAAGGGTCGGTCGCACAATGACTGATTACGCCAACGACGTGCTCGTCTCGGCCGACTGGGTCAGCGAGCATCTGGACGAGTTCCAGAGCGACGACCCCGCCCACCGTCTCGTAGAGGTGGACGTGGACACAGAACTGTACGAGGAGAGCCACATCCCCGGCGCCATCGGCTTCAACTGGGAGACGGACCTGCAGGACCAGACCACCCGGGACATCCTCTCGAAGGAGGACTTCGAGGACCTGCTCGGTTCCCACGGCATCAGCGAGGACTCCACCGTCGTCCTGTACGGTGACAACTCCAACTGGTTCGCCGCCTACACCTACTGGCAGTTCAAGTACTACGGCCACGACGACGTCAAACTGCTGGACGGCGGCCGCGAGTACTGGGTCGAGAACGACTACGAACTCACCGACGAAGTGCCCGAGTTCTCCGCCGTCGACTACGAGGCCTCCGGCCCGCGCGAGTCCATCCGCGCCTACCGCGAGGACGTCGAGAACGCCATCGAGCGCGACGTCCCCCTCGTCGACGTCCGCTCGCCCGAGGAGTTCTCCGGCGAGATTCTCGCACCCCCGGGACTGCAGGAGACGGCCCAGCGCGGCGGCCACATCCCCGGCGCCCGCAACATCTCGTGGGCGGCCGTGACCAACGACGACGGCACGTTCAAGAGCTACGACGAACTCGAAGAACTCTACGGCGAGGAGGGCATCGACGGCGAGTCCACGACCGTCGCCTACTGCCGCATCGGCGAGCGCTCCTCCGTCGCGTGGTTCGCGCTCCACGAACTGCTCGGTTACGAGGACACCATCAACTACGACGGCTCCTGGACCGAGTGGGGCAACCTCGTCGGCGCGCCCATCGAGAAGGGCAACTGAGGCGTCTCGACGTCGCCGATTTCTTCGCGTGCCGTTCGCTGAGTGACGTCTCCCTTCGGGACGACGGCCGACGTGAGGGCCGCAGCGAGGCCACCGACCGGGGTCGGCCGAGGCCCCGTGGCCACTCGCACTCTCAGTCCCTTCAGCGCACAGGCTCACGTATCCAGCCGTGGATTCAAGAGCACGGCCACCAACGACACCGTGTGGACCGACAGGAACTCGAAACGGCGCTGCGCGAGACGTTCGACGCCGAGGCCGACCTCGTCGCCGTCGTCGCCCGACAGGCGCGTGACCTCGCCGACGCGGGCCAGTTCGACGCGGACTTCGACGGCGAACTGACCGTCGACACCGTCGTCGAGAACCTACAGGACGCCCCCGAGGACTACTCGCTCGTCGAGCGGTGGAACTGGTGGCTCGGCGCGCTCGACCTCTCACACGGCGGCTACGCCCGGTTCAGCGTCCGACCGGACGTCGACACGCGCTCGTAGCCGACGCTCGGAGACGTGGAAAAACGGGGACCGTAACGCCAGTCAGAATACGCTGATTCCGTGTGCCTCTCGTGCGTGTTCGAGGAGGTCCTCCGTCGTCTCGAACTCCTCACCGCAGCTGCACGTGTGGTACATCGTCGGTGTCTGCTGGCGTGTCGCCATGACAAGTGTACCTTATCCCCCAATCCTAATAATTGTTTATGTGCTATTGGTAGCGTCCCACAATATCCGTGGTAACAAGGGACACATACCGCAAGACGGCGGCGCCGTAGTGTGATACTGTTACTCCGACTATATTTTTGTCTTCGCGGCGCGTCTCTGCGCGTATGGGCGCACGAACCCGCACGCTCCTCGCGACGGTCGCCGCCGGCGTCACGCTCTGGGTCGGTTGGGGGTTGTATGTAAACCGGACGACAGAACGCGTCCCGTTCGAGACGCTCGACGAGTTCGACGGGGTCGAGATACGGCGCTACCCGCAGACGGTGCTCGTCGAGACGACGGCTCCCACGGCCGGTGCGGCGTTCCGCCGCCTGTTCCGGTACCTCTCCGGGGAGAACGAGGCGAGCGAGAGCGTCGAGATGACCGCGCCCGTGGCGACGGACGGCGCGGCGGTCGGGACGCCCGCTCCGGTCCGGACCGGGGTCGACGTCTCGATGACGGCGCCGGTCCGCACCGACGACGTCGAGGCCGAGAGTGACGTGACGATGGCGTTCTACCTCCCCGAGGCGTACACGCCGGGGACGGCCCCGATGCCGACGGACCCCGCGGTCCGCCTCGTCGTCGACCCGCCGCGGACGGTCGCAGTCCGCCGGTTCGGGTGGTACGCCACCGAGGGTCGGGTCGCCCGCGAGCGCGACGCACTGCTGTCGACGCTCGCCGACCGCGGCGTCGAGACGCGAGGTGACCCGGTCGTCCTCCAGTACAACGACCCGTGGGCGCCGCCGTTCATGCGTCGGAACGAAGTCGAGGTCGGCGTGGTCGCCGACGAGGACTGGACCGACGAACACTAACCGTCGAGGGCCCTACTCGCGGCCGATGGAGGTC
This sequence comes from Haloarcula sp. H-hyl6, assembly GCF_056934455.1. Taxonomy (NCBI): domain Archaea; kingdom Methanobacteriati; phylum Methanobacteriota; class Halobacteria; order Halobacteriales; family Haloarculaceae; genus Haloarcula; species Haloarcula sp. H-hyl6. The sequence continues at coordinate 1,436,692 of NZ_JBRIIK010000001.1, read as the reverse complement.
CAGTTCCTCGGCGGGGCCGACGAGATAGGTCGGAGCGCCGTCCTCGTGGACGACAGTCTCTTGCTCGACTACGGGATGGCGAGCGAGTCGCCGCCGCAGTACCCGGTCGGAGACGTGGACCCCGACGCCGTCGTCGTGAGCCACGGGCACCTCGACCACGCGGGCGCGGTCCCGGCGTTGATGTCCAGCGGCGACCTGCCGCCGGTCCACTGGACGCCACCGACCCGCGATTTGGCGACGACGCTCGCCGAGGACACGCTCAAACTTCACGGGTCGACGCCACGCTGTCCGTTCACCGATACCGACGTGCGCCGACTCACACAGGCCTCGGTGACCCACGGCTACGGCGAGTCCTTCGAGGCCGCCGGCTACGAGGTGACGCTGTACAACGCCGGACACATCCCCGGGAGCGCGCACGTCCTCGTGGACGACGGGGACTCGCGGTTGCTCTACACCGGCGACTTCCACACCGGCGACCAGCGACTCGTCGCTCCCTCCACCGCGCGTCCCGAGGCCGACGCCGTAATCTGCGAGTCGACGTACTCCGACGTGCGTCACGAGGCCCGCGAGACGGTCGAGAAGCGCTTCGTCGAGAGCGTCCAGCAGACGGTCTGGCAGGGCGGCACCGTCGTCGTCCCCGCGTTCGCCATCGGCCGCACGCAGGAGGCGATGCTGGTCTGTGCCGCCCACGACGTGGACTGTTACGTCGACGGGATGGGCCAGCGGGTGACGACGCAACTGAAACGCCACCCCGAGTTCCTGCGGGACGCCGACGCGCTCGCCGGTGCAACCTCTTCCGCCCGGTTCGTCGACGGCCGGGACGGTCAACGGAAGCGCATCGCGAAGCAGAACACCGTCATCATCACGACGAGCGGGATGCTCTCGGGCGGCCCGGCGATGACCTACGTCCCCGCCATCCGCCAGCATCCGACGAACAAGGTGGCGCTGACGGGGTATCAGGTCGAGGGGACGCCCGGCCGCGAACTCCTAGAGACCGGCAGTGCCGAACTCGACGGGCGCGTGATGCCGGTCAGCGCGCAGGTGGAACTCCACCAGTTCTCGGCCCACGCCGACCGGGACGGACTGCTCGACTTCCTCGATAGCTACCGGGAGACGCCGGTCCTCGTCAACCACGGCGACCGGACGGAAGCCTTCGCGGAGGAGTTGCGTGCCGACGGCTTCACGGCCGGCGCGCCCGAACTCGGCGAGACGGTCGAGGTCTGACTGTCGACGACGCTCCTCTCACTCCTCATCGCGCGTCTTCAGCCACTCGTCCAGCAGGTCGCGGATTGCGGCGTCGCGGTTGTCGCGGTGGTCCGCGAACGCCTTCTCGTCGACCGCTTCGAGCAACGCCTCGTCCAGTTCGAGTTCGACCTCTTCGAGGTCGAGGAACGTCTCGTTCATCGGGTTCGAACCAAGCGGTCGGCGGATAAATACTCTCGTCAGACGGATGTCCTGCGTTCGTGTGACACGAGCCGTCTGACGGTCGAATCCGGCCCGGCCGAGGTGTCAGTCCGCGGCCTCTGCCGAGGTGCCGACGTTCTCGCGGAGGTCCGCCTCGATGGCCTCCAGCGAGCGCCCCTTCGTCTCGGGGACGAGTCGGTAGGTGAACAGCAGTGCGACCAGACTGCAGGCGCCGAACAGCCAGAACGTGTAGGGCTTCCCGACGCCCGCGGTCAGCATCGGGAAGGTCAGCGAGACGAGCAGGTTCGCGCCCCAGTTGGCGACGGTGACGGTCCCCATCGCGCTCCCGCGGACCGCGAGTGGGTAGATTTCGGAGATGAGGAGCCAGAACACCGGCCCGAGGCCGATGGCGAAGAACGCCACGAACAGCATCAGACTCGCCGTGGCTATCCAACCGAGTGCGCCGCCGAACCCGGGGAGGTAGAACACTGTCCCGAGGGCGGCGAGCGTGACGACCATCCCGCCGATGCCGACCTGCAGGAGGAGGCGGCGACCGACGCGGTCGATGAGCGCGATGGCGACGACGGTCATGACGACGTTGATGACGCCGATGCCCACCGTCGCGAGGATGGACGTGGTGCTCCCGAACCCGGTCGATTCGAGGATGGTCGGCGCGTAGTAGATGACCGCGTTGATGCCGGTAATCTGCTGGAAGACGGCCAGTCCGAGGCCGACGACCAGCGCTGGGCGGAGCCACGGCTCGAGCAGTTCTCGGACGCCGGTGCCGGACTGCTTCTCGACGGTTTCGGCTATCTCGTCGAGTTCGTCCTCGACGTCGCCCTGTCGGGTCCGCTGGAGGACGGCCTCGGCCTCGTCTTCCCGTCCGTGTTCGAACAGCCAGCGGGGGCTCTCGGGCATCTTGAGCATCCCCACGGCGAGGACGACGGCCGGAATCATGCCCGTGCCGAGCATCCAGCGCCACGCGCCGGCGTCGGCGAAGGCGTAGTTGACGAAGTACGACGCCAGAATCCCGACGGTGACCATCAGTTGGTTCAGCGAGGTGAGCGCCCCGCGGATGCGCGGCGGCGCGATTTCGGAGATGTACAGCGGACCGACGATGGAGGCGAAGCCGATAGCCACGCCGTCTATCAGTCGGCCTGCGACCAGCACCGGTACCGACGGCGCGACGGCCATCGTCAGCGACCCGACGAAGAACACCGCCGCGCCGAGGAGTATCAGTCGACGACGACCCAATCTGTCCGCCAGTTTCCCGCCGACGGCGGCACCCAGCGCCGCGCCGGCCATCGCCCCGCTCATGACGATGCCTTCGACCAGCGGCGACATCGCGAAGGTGTCGTTGATGTAGAGGAACGCCCCCGAGATGATGCCGGTGTCGAAGCCGAACAGGAGGCCGTTCAGCGCGGCCAACGCCGACGTGAGGTAGATGAACCGGTCCCCATCGCCGCGCAGGACGCGCCGGATGTCAGCTGTGGACATTGGTGTGCAATTTCCACGTACTTGGATGTCCGGTATGAATCGTTCGGAGTTATCACTCATGGTTAATAACTTACAAGCGCTGCAGTACTGCGGTTTTGGATAGAACCTATCTATGTAGTGAGTGCTACGGGGGCCTGAATGGTACGGGTAGTCGTGCCGGAGAGCGAGTGGTCGGGTCGGAGTGCCAGCGGTCCGGCGCTCAGTGGAGCGTCCCTTCGCGCTCGGCCACGTCGTACGCGAACAGGGCGTACCCGACCTCGTCGGTGGCGTGCCCCGTCTCGTCGGCGATGGCACGAATCGGGTCGAGCATCGTCACGTAGTCGGCGGCGTCGAACGTCTCCTTTCGCCCCTCCAGATACCCCAGTCGCTCCAGCGAGGCCCAGACGCGGGTGTCGACGACGGCGTGCCGGTCGGGGTCGAGTGCTGTCAACACGGCCGACGCCGTCGGGGCCTTGAACCCCGAGAGGCCGGAGAGGAGCTGAATCTTCGAGAAGTCCCCCTCGACGGCGCGGACGTTGCGCGTCACCTCCCGACAGCGCTCTGCCGGGTTCCGCTCGACGTGGTAGGCGCTCCGCGTCGAACTGGCGTAGGCGACGTCGTACAACTGGTCGCGGGTGAGATACCCCTGCTCGCGGTAGGTCGCGCCTATCTCGTCCAGCCAGTCGGGGTCCAGCCCTTGGGTCTGGTCGTACTCGCGAAGCGACGACTCGACGAGCGTCTGCAGGTCCATACCGGAGGTTCGGCCGGCGTGCTGTTGAGCGTTCGGCCCCGAAACGCACTCTTGGGCCGCGGGCGAAGGGCGGCCATGGAGCGCGCCCACCTCGACTTCGACCGTCACTTCGAGGTCGTCATGGAGACTGCGGAGGCACAGGCCGCCGAGATGACCGTCGACCCCGGCCGGAGCGTCGGCGGCCCGGAGAACTACCACGCCGACAGCGACCAGTGGCTGTTCGTGGTGTCTGGCACTGGTCTCGTCACCGTCGACGGGGCGACGGAGCGGGTCGCCGCCGGCGATTTGGTCCGCATCGAAGCGGGCGAGCGCCACGGCATCGAGAACGACGGCGACGCGCCACTGGAGACGTTCAACGTCTACACGCCGCCGCGTTAGGCGACGCCGGCCTGTTCGTCCATCGGGTCGCGGATGTCTCCGACCACCGCTTCGAGCGCGTCGGTGACGGTCAGCATCCCGAGCACCTCGCCGTCCTCGATGACCAGCGCGAGTTCCTGACTCTCCGCCTGAAACCGGTCGATGGCGTCGCTGACGTTGGTGTTCGCGGTCATCGTCATCGGCGGGGCCGCGACGGCTTCGAGGTCGACGCCGTCGAGCAGGGTGCCGTCGAGCGGTTCCTCGCCCTGTTCGCGGACGAGTTCGGGGACGTAGACGATGCCGAGGAACTCGTCGAGGGACTCGCCCACCAGCGGATACCGGGTGTGTGGCGTCTCGGCGACGCGTCGGGCGTTCTCGGCTTCGCTATCGGCCGTCGACAGCGCCACGACGTCTTCGACCGGGACCATCACGTCCCGGACCTGTTGGTCGCCGGCGTGCAGGGCCGCCAGCACCTCCTCGCGGCGCTCTTCGGAGAGGTTGCCCTCGTCGAGCACCGAGCCGAGTTTGTTCCGGAGGTCCGCTCGGGACTCGATGACGTCCTCCTCGGTTTCGAGCCACGCGCCGGTCATCTCGATGCCGAACAGTCTCAGCGTCCACTTCGCGACGGCGTCCCCGAGAGTGATGAGCGGCGAGATGAGCCAGTTGAACCAGTACAGCGGGGTCGCGCCGTAGCGACAGACGAACTGCGCCCGTTCGACGCCCAGATACGTCGGCGTCTGCTCGCCGTGGGTCAGGTGGACGAGGTTGATGATGAGGAAGGCGATGAGTGCGCCGAGGCCGATGCCGGCCAGTCGCGACCCGGCGAACACCGGTTCGAACAGCGCGGCGAGTGCCGGTTCGGCGACGATACCGACGGCGATGGAGGAGGCGGTGATGCCGACCTGACAGGTGGTGAGATAAATCTCGAGGTCGTTGGTCATCTCCCACGCTCGCTCCAAGGCAGCGTTGCCGCCGCTCACGAACTCGTCCTCGGTGAACTGCCGGGCCCGCGTCAGCGCGAACTCGATGGCGACGAAGAAGCCGTTGGCGAGGATGAGGCCGAGGCCAGCCAGCAGTCTGACCGCTATCTCGACGGGTTGCATTGCCCGTCGGTTCTCTCTCGCTCCGGGAAAAAGTACTGTTCGCGGCCGATGGGACGGAACCTGTCGGGACCGGTCAGAACGGGAACAGCGAGTCGGCCTCGGGGTCCCGCTCCAGCAGCTCTATCTCGTGGCCGTCGGGGTCCTTGGTGAACGCGTACAGGTCGTCACAGGACTCGGGGTCGCGGTAGTCCTCGGCCTCGCGGGTCATGAGTTGGTCCCAGTCGTCGTGTAGGTCGTCGAGTCGGACGCAGAGGTGGCCCCACCCGTCGCCCATCTCGTAGGAGCGGCCGTCGTAGTTGTAGGTGAGTTCGACGGACATCTCCTCGGGGGCGGCGTCGGTCGGTTCGACGAAGTAGTTCGCGAAGGTGTCGGCCTCCCAGCGGCCCACCTCGTCGTAGCCGAACTTGCGGGTCCAGAACCCCAGCGCTTCGTCGGCGTCCTCGACGCGAATCATGGTGTGATCGAGGCTCCACGTCGCGCCGTGGTCGCGCTGGACGATTTCGACCTCATGGCCGTCGGGGTCTTTGACGAACGCGTAGCGCCCGCCGCAGGACTCGGGGTCGCGGTAGTCCTCCACGCCCTCCTCCATCAGTTGCTCGTAGTACGCTTCGAGTTCGCCCTCGGGCACCCGGACCGCGATGTGGCCCCACGCGTCACCGATTTCGGGCGTCTCGCCCTCGTTGTGGGTAATCTCCAGCATCGCGCCGTCCTCGTGCATGTCCTCCGGCCCGAGGTAGACGATGGTGAACCCGTCGCCCTCGTGGCGGTCCTTCTCCTCGTAGTCGAGGTGTGTCTGGTACCACTCCAGCGACTCCTCAAGGTCTGCGACGCGAATCATCGTGTGGTCGAGTGTGCCGTCCATACCTGGTCTGTGGAGTCCGGCGTAGAAAAGCACCGGGCTACTCGCCCGTGTTGCCACTACCGGTCGCCGTCGCCGGGTCGCTCACTCGCCGAAGTCGTACGTGACACCGGTCAACTCCTCGGAGGCCGTCCAGAGTCGCTCGGCGTCGGCCTCGTCGCGGGAGGCCGCGTTCGACTGCTGGAACTCGGGATGGCCCCGCATGTCCAGCAAGCCGTCGGGACCGACGTACTCGCCGCCGATGACCGCCTCGGCCGTCGCGGCGTACAGCATCGGGAGCGCCCCCTGTGCGGCCGACTGGCCGAACAGCGCGTTGGCCACTCTCATCCCGGCCATGCGGAGCGACGACCCCATCTGGCGGGGACCGCGGAACTGCAACTCGGTGTCGGCGTAGCCCGGGTGACAGGCCACGCTGCGGATATCGTCGCCGCTCTCGTCCAGTCGGCGTTCGAGTTCGTAGGCGAAGAGGAGGTTCGCCAGTTTCGAGCGACCGTAGGCCGACCACTTCCCGTAGTCCCGTTCGGACTGGAGGTCCGCGAAGTCCATCTCGCCCATCTCGTGAGCGCCGGAGGACTGCGTGACGACGCGGGCCTCGCCGTCGCTCGCCCGCAGGGCCGGGAGCAGGCGGCCGGTCAGCGCGAAGTGGCCGAGGTGGTTCACGCCCAGTTGCATCTCGAACCCGTCGGCCGTCTCCTGTCGCGGGATGGCCATCACGCCGGCGTTGTTACAGAGCACGTCGACGGCGTCGTACTCCTCGCGGACGCCCTCGGCGAACGCCGCGACGCTGTCGAGGTCGGCGAGGTCACACTCCCGGACGTCCAGTTCGCCGCTGCCGTCGACGCGGCGAATCTCCGAGGCGGCCCGCTCGCCCCGTTCGACGCTTCGACACGCCATCACGACGGTCGCGCCTTTCCGGGCGAACGCTTTCGTGCCCTCGTAGCCGAGGCCGCTGTTGGCCCCGGTCACGACCACGGTGCTGTCCGTCATCGCCGGCATGTCGTCTGCCGTCCAACCTGCCATGGGCCGTCGTTGGGGTCGAAGACACAGAAACCCCTCGGCGAAACAGATGGTCATTTGCCCGTCGAGCGGGTACGGCCGGGTGATGAGCGACGTGTCGGTCACGGTGTACACGCGCGAGAACTGCCACCTCTGCGAGGAGGCCATCGACACCATCGAACGGGTCGCCGACGACGAGGGCGTCGCGCTGGACCTCTCGCTGGTGGACGTCGACACAGACGAGGGACTGCGCGAACGGTACGGCGAGCGGGTTCCCTACGTCCTCGTCGACGGGTCGCCGGCGTTCAAGTACCGCGTCGACGAGCGGCGACTGCGCCGGAAACTGACCGCGTAGTCACCGCTCGGCCTTCCCCCGTTCGACCGCCTCGCGGAGCGCCGCCGTCGCCGCCTCGGGGTCCTCGGCCCCGGTGATGGCGGTGATGACGGCCACGCCGTCGGCCCCGACTCGGGCCACCTCGGTGGCGTTCTCGGCCGTGATGCCGCCGATGGCGACCACCGGGACGTCGACGGCGGCGGCGACGTCGGCCACTCGGTCAGTCCCGATGCCGTGTTCCTCGTCGGGGATGTCGTCTTTCGACCCGGTGGCGTACACCGCGCCGACGCCCAGATAGTCCGCGCCGGCGGCCTCGGCGGCCTCGGCGTCCGCGACGAACGAGACGGAGCGCCCGATTATCGCGTCCTCGCCGAGCAGGTCGCGCGCCGCGGTCACCGGCAGGTCGTCGTCACCCAGATGGACGCCGTCGGCGTCAAGCGCCTGCGCGAGGTCGATGCGGTCGTTGACGACGAACGGCACGCCGGCCTCGCGAGTCAGGTCCCGAAGCTCTCGCCCCATCTCGTAGCGCTCCCGGACCGTGCGGTCCTTCTCGCGCAACTGGACGACGCCGACGCCGCCCGCGATGGCTCGCTCGACTATCTCGCGGGTGGTCCGGCCCGCCGACAGCGACTCGCCGGTCACCAGATACACGTCCCAGTCGACCATAGCCCTCGGTCCGGTGGCTCGGTTCCTGTCTCTTGCGGTCTGTGCCGAAGATATTAGCCGCAGGCGCGCGTTCGTCTCAGGCGTGCGAAACTATCACGTCACGACTGTGTGGGGCATCCCCATCCGCGTCAACATCTCGTTGCTGATTTTCTTGCCGGTGCTCGCGTGGCTCATCGGGAGCGGGTCGCAGATAGAACTGTACGCCGGCATCGTGGGTAGCCTCGCCGGGACGACGCTGGACCTCGGCCGCCTGCAGGCGGGCGCGACGCCGTGGCTGGTCGGGACGCTCGCGGCCGTCGGCCTGTTCGTCAGCGTCACCCTCCACGAACTCGGCCACGCGTGGGCGGCGATGCGCTACGACCTCGAAGTCGAGTCCATCACGCTGTGGATTCTCGGTGGACTGGCGAGTTTCAAGCAGATGCCCCGAGAGTGGAACCGGGAGTTCTGGATAGCCGTCGCGGGGCCGATAACGAGCATCCTCGTCGGCGTCGTCTGCTACGCGGGCCTGCAGGCGGTGCCGACCAGCGCGGACGTGACGCTGTTCGTCGTCGGGTGGCTGGCGGTGACGAACGTCGTGCTGGCGGTGTTCAACATGCTCCCGGCGTTCCCGATGGACGGCGGGCGGGTCCTGCGGGCGCTGCTCGCCCGGAACCGGCCGTACGCCTCCGCGACTCGCATCGCCGCGCGCATCGGGACGGCCTTCGCCGTCCTGTTCGCCGTCGTCGGGGCCCTCTCCTTCAGCCCGATTCTGCTGTTGCTTGCGCTGTTCATCTACGCCGCCGCCACCGGGGAGTCCCGGACCGTCGCGCTGTCGGACCTGCTCGAAGGGTTGACCGTCGGCGACGTCGCCCGCCCGACGGCGCTGACCATCGAGGCCGACGCCAGCGTCGAGGAACTGGTCGACCGGATGTTCGCCGACCGCTCGACGGAGTTCACGGTCACGCGGAACGGCGAGGTGGTCGGCGTCGTCACAGTCGCGGACTTCCGGGCGCTCTCGCAGGCCGAACGCGCGGCCGACACCGTCGCCGACCTCATGGAGACGGACCTGCCGCGACTGGCCGCCGACCTCCCGGCGTTCGACGCGCTGGTGGAACTGGACACGTCGCGGGCGAGCGCCGCCCTCGTGGAGGGGCCGGACGGCGTCCACGTCGTCTCCCGCGAGGACTTCTCCTCGGCGATGGAGATGCGCCGCCTCGTCGGGTCCTCCGACCCGTTCTAGTCGCGCTGGCGGTACCAGTCGGCGCTCCCCGCGGCGACTCCCAGCACGGACAGCGCCGAGAGCGCGAGGTGGGCCTCGCCGAACCAGAACGGTATCCACGGGGCCACCGCCCGGACGCCGACCAGCGCCAGCGAGAGGCCCGGAACCCGTCCGCCGTCGGTGGCCGTTCCGGTGCCCGTCGCCGCCTCGGTGGGCGTCCCGCCCTCGCCGTCGGCCGTCCCGTACAGTTGGGCACCGACTCGTTCGCCCTCCGGGAGTCGCTCGGCCTCGTAGGGAATCGGCGAGTCGCTGGGCGTGCCCGTACTCCAGACGACGGTGCCGTTGGGGGTCACCTCGAACACCCGCTTGTTCAGCGTGTCCGTGACCAGCGTGTTGCCGTTGTCGAGTCGGTCGGCGTCTCGCGGCCAGTGGAGGGCGATGCCGCCGGCGCGTTCGAGCGTCCACGCCGGTTCCCAGCGGCCGTTCTCGCGGTGGAGTTCGACCACGCGGTCGTTGTCCGAGTCCGCGACCAGAACCGCGCCGTCGCCCAGCCACTGGGGGTTGTGCTGGTGGTCGAGAATCTCGGGGTTGCCACAGCGGACGTCGCCGTCGCCGTCGAAGTCCGAGAGTTGGCCGTTGCCGAGACAGGACGCGTCGTCGCCCCCTCTGTCCTCGTTGACCACCTCGACGACGCCCTCTCCGCGCTCTATCAGCAGAATCTGGTTGGCGTTGCGCACGGAGACGAGGTAGTGCGTCTCGTTGACGGCGTCCACGTCGTTGACGTGGAGCCAATCGCGCTTGGTCGGGTCCGGCGGCGCGTCGTAGAACGAGGAGGCGTTCCACTGCCACGTCACCTCGCCGTCCCGGACGGTGAAGATACGCTCGTGTTCCATGTCCGAGAGCAGGTACTCGCCGGAGTCCAGCTGTTCCACGTCGTGGGTCTCGCTGTTCTTCGCGGTGCGGACCGGGAAGGCGTATTCCTCTACGACGCTCGGTCCGCCCTCGGCGTCCGGGTCGACGATGCGAAAGCCGGTTTTCGTACACGGGGCGTCGTAGGGGCCACACCCGGAGTCGTACCCCGAGTGCATGAACCCGGCCATCACGGTGCCGTTCGGGAGCATAGTCACGTCGAAGTAGCTGTCGGCGCTGTCCTCGCGCCACGCGATAGAGCCGTTCTCGACGAGGTAGACGCTCCCCTTCTCGTGCCACCCGGGACCGCCGCCCTGCGACCCGACGAGGGTCGCGCCCTCGCTGCCGTCGCCGCCGATACCGCGGTCCGGTGCCGTCGCCGAGCCGACTGCGAGCGTTCCGACGAGGAGGAGGAGGCTGAGGCCGACGAGAGCGACGCCGCGCGTGGCACGTTCCATCACCCGCGACTCCGCCGACGGCAGAAAAAAGCCTTCCGGGGTCGTCGGCGATAGCTACAAAAACCGCGACGCCGCAGGAGACGACGATGCAGTCGGGACTCCCGGAGACGTTCTCGTCGCTCGTCGGCACCGACCCGCTCCTGTTGGGGTTGGTGGGTGGCCTCGTCATCGCCGCGCTGAACCTGTTCGGAGCGTCGCTCGTGTTGGTGTGGCGCGACCCCTCAGAGCGGGCGCTCGACGCCGCCCTCGGCTTCGCCGCTGGGGTGATGCTGGCGGCGGCGTTCACGAGCCTCATCCTGCCCGGCATCGAGGAGTACTCCGGCGGGAACCCCGTCCCGACGCTGGTCGGCGTCGTGCTGGGGGCGCTCTTTCTGGACCAAGCCGACCGCTTCCTGCCGCACGCCCATTACCTCCTCACCGGCCGGAAACGGACGGACGCCGCCGACCCGGGCGAGTCGCTGCCCGTCGACGACCAGCGACTGTCCGGCGTCGTCCTATTCATCCTCGCTATCACACTACACAACATGCCCGAGGGACTCGCCGTCGGCGTCGGGTTCGGGGCGGCGGCGTCGGACCCGTCGCAATTGGGCGGCGCGCTCGCGCTGATGCTCGCCATCGGCATCCAGAACGTCCCCGAGGGCCTCGCGGTGTCGGTGGCGGCCATCAACGCCGGGTTGGACAGGCGACTGTACGCCGTCGTCGCGGGCGTCCGCGCCGGCGTCGTCGAGATACCGCTGGCGGTGCTGGGCGCCGTCGCCGTGACGCTGGTCGAACCGCTGCTCCCGTACGCGATGGGCTTTGCGGCGGGTGCGATGCTGTTCGTCATCTCCGACGAAATCATCCCGGAGACCCACCGGAGCGGCCACGAGCGGGTGGCGACGCTGGGACTGATGGGCGGCGCTATCGTCATGCTGTACCTCGACATCTCGCTCGCGGTCTAGCGGTCGTACGGCCAGTTCGGGTCCCGGTCGAACCCGTCGGCGGAGACGCAGGTGTCGGCCTCCTGTGGCGCGCAGGCCCCGTGTTCGCGGAAGTTCTCCCGCGCCGTCGCCAGCGAGACGTGGTTGGTGTCGCTGACGTAGTCGTCGTCGCCGAACTGCGTGGGGTCGTCCAGCCAGTGGCACACTGGACAGACCTCGTAGGACCCCGGCCGGCCCTTCGGGAGCGTCCGATAGCCACAGCACGGGCAGTACCCCAGTTCCCGCGCCGCGGGGTTCCCGGGCGTGTCGGTCGACATGGCCCGTGGTAAGTGACGACACATCAAAGAACTACCGGGTCGTTCACGGACCGCCAGAACCGCCAGACGGCGACCTACTCCGACTGGGCGGCCTCGACCTTGGCGGCGTACTCTTCGAGTTCGGTCGCCAGTTCGCGGGCCTGTCCCGCCGAGAGCGTGACCGTGTCGGCGTGGGGTTTCACGGCGTCCAGTTGCGTGTTGTCCATCTCCAACTGGAGTTCGACGTGGTCGGGGTTCTTCCGCGGTGCGGTGACGTTCAGGACTGCGAGTGCCTCCTCCTCGAAGTCGTGACCCTCCACCTCGCCGTCGAGGAGGTCGAACGTCGTGTACGCGTTGACCTTCATGATGCGGTCTGCCATGCCCGCTCGTAGCGTCGCTGTGAACTTAACCTCGGCCACTTTGTTCGAGGGACGCGAGCCACATGGGCAGAAAGCCCCCGACCGCTGGCGGTCGCTGTCCGACATATCCTCGCTCGCTGCGCTCGCTCGGATAGGGGTCGCGCAGACGACCGCCCGCTGGCGCCAGCGGTCGGCCCCTTTCAGTCCACCCGGTCGGTCGTGTCGTCGGCGGAAACAGCCGGCCATCCCCCCAACGACGAGCACCGGCCTACTCCGCTCTGGCGTTCTCGGCGGGGAACCCCACCGCCTCGGCGTCCGCCGCAGCGCGTTCGATTGCCGCGTCGAGGTCGAACTCGCGGACCACCTCGCCGTCCCTGACGAGCGGTTTCATCAGCGACTCGGCGTCCTCGGGCGCGTCGTGGGCGGCCAGACCGACGTGGTGGCCGCCGTCTGAGGTCCGATACACGGACTTCTTGCCGGTCAACTTTCCGCGCTTCGCCGCGGGTTCGCCGTCGACTTCCACCAGGTCCAGCGAGAAGTCCAGCGGGTCGGCGTTCGAGACGTAACTCCCGACGCCGAAGCCGTCGGCCACGTCCCGGAGTTCGCGGAGTTGGTCGGGCCCCAACCCGCCCGAGAGGAAGATGTCCACGTCCTCGTGGCCGTGAGCGTCGAGCGTCCAGCGGACCTCTCGGACGATGTAGCGGAAGTCGCCGCGCCGGGACCCGGTCGTGTCGAGACGCACGCCGTCTAAGTCTTCGACGGCCGCGGCGGCCCGCAGGGCCTCGTCCACCTCGTCGGAGTAGGTGTCGGTCAGGGCGATACGCGGCGTCGACTCGGGGACGGCCTCGTCGAAGGCCCGCCACGCCGCCTCCTGTTGCCCCCGGCCGAAGCAGATGACCAGCGCGTGGGGCATCGTCCCGCCGGCCTCGCGGCCGAGGACGTCGCCGGCGGCGACGTTCGAGAAGCCGTCCAGCCCCCCCAGCAGGGCCGACCGCTCTATCATCGCGCCCAGCGACGGGTGGACGTGCCGGGAGCCAAACGAGAGGACCGTCGAGTCGGGGGCGGCGTGGCGCGCCTCCAGCGCCCGTGTCGCCACGCCGGTCGGGTGCGAGAGGAAGCCGAGCAACGCCGTCTCTAGCCGACAGAACGCCCGATAGGGGCCCTCGATGCGCATCACCGGACCGCCGTCGAACAGTTGGCCCTCCGGGAGGGCGTCGACGTCTACTCCTCGGCCCTCCAGCAGGTGTGCGGCGTCTCGTAGGCCGGCCAGCAGGTGCCACGACCCGGTGGCGAACTGGTTTGCGGTCACCTCTGCGACCACGTCGGGGTTCTTCCCGGCGTGGTCGAGCGCCTCGATAGTCCGGTCGAAGTAGGCGTCGGTCGCCCGCCCCTCGCGGATGGCCTCGGGCGGCACGACGTCGAATCCCTCGCTCATACCCCGCCTTCGGCAGGTAGTTCAAAAAGGACCCCGGTCCACCGCTCGTCTCCGCGGCGCCTCGCCGTCGTCGCCGGCCCTCGCGCCGGGCGACTACCGCTCCCCGTCGTCTACGACCGCGTCGATGAGTGCCTCGCTTATGGCACTCTTCCGGTGGCTGACCTGCAGGTGGACGTAGACGTCGTTCACCGTCCGGCCGTGGTGCTCACAGAGTGGACACGCGTACGTGCGCTCGGGCCGCTCCGTCGTCGGTCTCGTCGATTGCATTCGTCCGTATCGTGTCTCCCAACCTACAAGAGTCTATTCGTGTGCGAGACGTTCACGATGGGCTACACGTGTAGTGTGTCGGCGACGGACGAAGGGTCCGGGGCGACGGTCAGCCCCGCGGGCGGTGGATGCCGTCCAAATCCGACACGGTCGGACCGTTGACGATGCGGACGGTGGTGCCCGACCGGGTGATGCGGAAGGCGTCCGCGAAGGAACTGGACTCGGGGACGACGTAGACGTTCGTCCGTGGCTGGGTCGCGCCGTGTTCCTCGACGAGCGCCGCGCGGTACGCCCGTGCGAACTGGCGGGCGTCCTGCTCCGTGTCCCACTCGCTCACCCAGACGTAGCCGCCGCCACCGGAGTCGTTGCGGTAGGGGACGACGCTGTCGCCGGCCCACCCCGCCGATGGCTCGCTCTGGTAGCGGTAGCGACTGGCGTTGGTCTGGTTGTTGTGGTACATCGTCGCGAAGATGGACGCCTCGCCGACGGTGTCGGCGACCGGGTCGTGGTCGAACCGGTCCCACTCGCCGTTCGAGCGGTCGGGCACGGTGACGTTCACCGGGTCCTCGTCGGGGTACTTCTTGGGGTGGATGACTTGCTCGGTGCTCTCGGGGTACTCCTGATAGAGTGCGTCCACGGCCTCCCACCCGCCGTCTCCGTAGATTGCGTCGATGAACGCCGGTCCCGTCGCGTAGGGCTGGTAGATGACGGTGAACAGGCCGGGGTACCGCGGCCCGCTACCGCCGCCACCCCCGCTCCGCTCGGGACGAGCGAGGCAGTTCCAGTCGTCCTCACAGCGACGCTCGTAGCGGTACTGGACGTAGTTCGCCTCGCCCTCGATGAGGCCGTCGCGGGCCAGTTGCTGGTCCTGCGTCTCGGCGGACCCGTTCAGCCCGAACTGCTGGTCCTGCAGGGCGTGGACCAGTTCGTGTGCCAGCGTCCGCCGGTCGACCTTCGGCGTCTCCGTGGGGCTGACGACGACGATTTCGTCCCGACTCGGCGAGTAAAAGCCCTGCACCGACGTCGAGAGCGTGTCGTCGATGGCCTCGCTACTCCCCGAGTCCTCCCCGATGAGCAACAGCGACTCCCACACTTGGTCGTTCCACGGGTCCTGCGGGGGGCCGGCGCTACTCCCGTTGCCCCGCGACCGGTTGCGGTACTCGGCCCGAGACATGACCTCGACCGGGACCGCCTCCGTGAACTCGCGGTCCCGTATCCGCTCGATGCGGGCCATCGTCCGGGCGGTGACGGCCTCGCGTTCGCTCTCGTTGAGGCCGTCGTCGGTGGTCACGTCGACGGTGTCGTCGTACCAGTAGCCGTTCTCCCACCCGATGCTGTCCTCGCCGTCGGGGGCCGCGGGGTGGTCGCTCCCGCCGAGGGAGGGGACGGTACAGCCAGCAAGGACGACAGTCAGTGCGAGCAGTAGTTCCTTACGCATCGTAGACCTCGTTCAGTTCCGCTTCCGTCGGGGCGTCGACGACGGTGACGGTGTCCCCGTCGACGCGGACGGCGACGGCGTCGGCGAACGGACTCGACTCGGCCAGCACCCACGTCCCGTCGGTCGTCCGGGTCCCGCCCCAGTGGGCGAGGACGGCGGCCCACGACCGGGCGAACGTGGTGGCGGCAGCCTCGTCCTCCCAGACGGTTCGCCAGACGTAGGCCGTCTCCGACCCGTTCGTGTAGACGTGCATCCGGCCGCCGTCCCACCCGAGGGTCGCCGGGAGGGCGTAGTTGTAGGGGTCGCTGTCGTCGAGCGTGCGCCCGTCGTAGTTGAACACGTCCCGCTGACTCACGACGGCCGAGTCGTTGTAGTCGTCGGCGAGCGTGTACGCCATCGTCGCCGCGATGGCCGACGGGCCGAGGACGGCGTAGTCGGGCCGACCCGAGGGCCGCACCCGCTCCCACTCGTCGGTCGAGCGGTCGGTCAGTTCCACCTCGCTCGGGTCCCAGTCGGGGTAGTCACGCGGGGCGATGACCTCGCGGGCGCCGTCGGGGTACTCGTCGTAGGCGTCGTTCACCGCGGCCCATCCGCCCCGGTCGTATCGGTCCTCGACCAGTCCCGGGCCGTCGCTGTACGGGAAGTACAGCAGGAACCCGAGTCCGAAGTGCCGGTCGCCGCCACCGCCGCCGGGTTCGCTCGACAGGCAGTCCCACTCGTCGCCACACCGGGCGGTGTAGCGGTCCGTCGTCGTCACCGCGTCGCCCTCGACGAGGCCGTTACGGCCCTGCAGGGCGTCGCGGGTCCGGGCGTCGCTGGCGAGACCGAACTGCTGGTCTTGCAGAGCGTGGACGAGTTCGTGGGCGAGGGTCGCCTCGTTCACCGTCGGCGTCTCGGCGTCGGAGACGACGACGATGGCCTCCCGCCGGGAACTGTAGTACCCCAGCACGCTCGACCCGAGTTCGCTGCGCTGGACCGCGACGGAGTCGCGCTCCTCGCCGACGAGGAACAGCGCCTCGAACTTCGCGTTGTCGAACCGGCGGAGCGGTTCGCCGACGGCGTGGCCCCCGCTCTGGTTCCGGTACTCGGCCCGGGAGAGGACTTCGACGGGTACTGCGGACTCGAACTCCAGTTCGCGGACGTACTCGACGCGGGCCATCGACCGCGCGACCACGGCCTCGCGTTCGCTCTCGTTGAGGCCGTCGTCGGTGGTCACGGCGAGCGTCTCGTTGTGCCAGTAGCCGGCCTCCCAGCCGAGGACGTCCTCGTCGGGGTCGGTCCGGGCCGATTGGTCGTCTACGGCTGGGTCGGACTCGTTCGCCTCGGAATCGACGGAGAGGGTAAACACCGCGTCCGGCGTCGGCGTCGCCGTCCGCTCGGTCGCGGTGTCGGCGCTCCCGAAGCCCTGACAGCCGGCGAGCAGGAGCGCCACGGCACACAGGACCGCGGCGGACTGGCGACGCATCTACCGTCTTCAGGGGGAGCGCGGTGAAAAGTCACACGCACGGAGTAAGGTTGGTAGGGCCGGCGACCGAACTCTCGGATATGCGACTGGACCCGACCCGCACCGCCGTCGTCGTGGTGGACATGCAGAACGGCTTCTGCCACCCCGACGGCAGTCTCTACGCACCCGACAGCGAGGCGGCCATCGGCCCGGTGACCGAACTCGTCGAACGCGGCCGCGACGCCGGCGCGAGCGTCGTCTACACCCGCGACGTCCACCCGCCCGAGCAGTTCGAAGACACCCACTACTACGACGAGTTCGAGCGGTGGGGCGAACACGTCGTCGAGGGGTCGTGGGAGGCCGAACTCGTCGAGGAACTCGACCCCGACGCCGCGGACCTCGTCGTGGAGAAACACACCTACGACGCCTTCTACCGGACCCAACTGGAGGGGTGGCTCGACGCCCACGGCGTCAGGGACCTCGTGCTATGCGGGACGCTGGCGAACGTCTGCGTCCTGCACACGGCCTCCAGCGCGGGCCTGCGGGACTATCGCCCGATTCTCGTCGAGGACGCCGTGGGGTTCATCGAGGCAGACCACCGCGAGTACGCGGTGGACCACGCCGACTGGTTGTTCGGCGAGGTCACGGAGCGCGAGACCGTCGAGTTCGCGTGAGTTAGGCGCGCTCGATGCTGACTTCGACTCGCTCGCCGACCGCGAGGTCGACGCCCTCGCCGACGAGTTTCACCCCGGCGTCGTCCCGCGAGCAGAACAGCGCCAGCCCCGTCACCGGGTCGCCGTTCGCCCGGACGGTCACGCTATCCCACGCGACCGTCCGCCCCTCGGCGGTCCCCACCGGTTGTCCGGCGACGCTCGCTTGCGTCGGTCCGTCGCCCGCTCTCACGCCCAGTAGCCCGCCCCACTCGTAGTGGGGGAGGCCGCCGTCGAGAACGCCGCCGCCCTCGTTCGCAACCCCCGCGAACCGCTCGCCGGGGGCGGGGTGTTCGGGACTGTCGAGTCGCGCCCACGTCTCGCCCGTCTCCACGACGGTGCCGGTGCCGTCCCACGCCAGTGGTTCCACGTCGACGGCCACGTCGACCGGCAGCGACCCCGACGCTCGGTAGGGGTTCGCGTCCCGCTCTCGGAAGCCCAGGTGGACGTGGTTGGGGACCCACGGCGCGAAGAAGCCCGCCCGGACGAGTTCGCCGATATCGTCGCCGACGGCCACGCTGTCGCCGGGTTCGACGCTCGGGTCGACGTGGAGCAACCGGGCGACGTACTCGCCGGTGTCGACCAGAATCAGGTGGTCTCGCTCGGCGGCGTAGGGCTTCGGCGGGGCACGGACCGCCTTCGTGTCCAGTACCTCGCCGGCGACGGGCGAGGGCGCGCGCTCGCCCTCTGGGTAGAGGTCTATCGCACACCCCTCGTCGTGGGCGTCGAACGGCGAGTTGTACAGCGAGAAGCGGTAGTAGCGGTGGAGTACGTCTCGCGGGACGGTGACGGCCATCGGGGGTGGCTTAGCGGCGGCCGAGTATGTGCCTGTCGTCCGAGGGTTCAAGACGGATGCCGGGACCACTGCTCTGCGTGCGCTGACCGCCGCCGCGACGGGGGCCGCGACTGTGCGACACGTCCCGTCGCGACCGCCGTGTGTCGCCTGTTCGTCACGTCTGGGCCGGTGAGAGCGTTTTAGTCGCTACTCTCCATAGGGCCGCTATGCGACTCCTCCGCGGCCGAGCGAGCAACCACGAACGCGACTCCGAGCGCACCCGCGAGATGGTCGCGAGCGTCGGCGAGGACGGCACGCCTGCACTTCGCGTGTGGACGCCGCACCGACAGGTCGTCTTCGGCCGCCGGGACCGCCGCGCCGAGGGGTACGACCGCGCCCGCGAGGCCGCCACGTCGCGGGACTACCCCGTCCTCGAACGGAGCGTCGGCGGGCGCGCCGTCGCCTACACCGGCCACACCGTCGCCTTCGCCCTCGCGGAACCCATCGCGGACGGCCGGGGCCGCATCGGCGCCCGCTACGACCGCGTCTCGGCGGCGGTCCAGCGCGGTCTCGCCGCCGTGGGCGTCGACGCCCGAGAGGGCGAACCGTCCGACTCGTTCTGCCCGGGCACCCACTCCTTGCAGGCCGACGGCAAGATAGCGGGTCTCGCCCAGCGCGTTCGACAGGACGCGGCACTCACCGCCGGCATCGTCGTCGTCCGGGACCACGACGCCGTCGCGGCGGTGCTCGACCCGGTGTACCACGCCCTCGACGTCCCGTTCGACCCCGACTCGGTAGGGAGCGTCGCTCGTGCAGGCGGGACCGGCGACCCGGGTGACGTGGTCGACGCCCTCGAGACGGCGCTCGTCGGCGACCGGTCCGTGACCGCTCGTGAGTGCGTGGGGTGAGTCGGACGGCGCGCCTTCCGAGACACTTAGGGATGCGCCCGGACGAGAGACGGTATGCTCATCCGCAACGCGACGCTCGCGGACGGCCGGCAACGGGACGTCCGGGTGCGTGGTGAGACCATCGCCGAGGTCGGCCGCGACCTCGCTCCCGACGACGGAGGCACCATCGAGGCGACGGGCAAGCGACTGTTCCCCGGGATGCTGGACGCACACGTCCACTTCCGACAGCCCGGCTACCCGCACAAAGAGACGTGGGAGAGCGGGTCCCGGGCCGCTGCGGCGGGCGGGGTCACCACCGTCGTCGACCAACCGAACACCGACCCACCGACCGTCGACGGCGAGGCCTTCGACCGGAAGGCCGAGTTCGCCGCCGACTCCGTCGTCGACTGGGGCATCAACGGCGGCGTCACCGCCGACTGGATACCGAACGTCCTCCTGCGCCGGCGTCTGTTCGCGCTCGGCGAGGTGTTCCTCGCCGACTCGACGGGCGACATGGGTATCGAGACGGACCTCTTCGAGGACGCCCTCGAACTGGCGACCGAGGAGGGGGTCACCGTCACGGTCCACGCCGAGGACGCCGACTACTTCAACGAGGACGCCCGCGCCCGCGACGACGCGGACGCGTGGAGCGCGTACCGGACAGCCGAGGCCGAAGCGAAGGCCGTAGAGCGGGCCTGTGAGGCCGCCCAGCGGATGGACGCCCGCATCCACATCGCCCACACGTCGACGCCGGAGGGCATCGACATCGCCGCCGACGCGGGGATGACGACGGAGGTGACGCCCCACCACCTCCTGCTCTCGCGGAAGGACCTCGGCGAGTTGGGGACGTTCGGGCGGATGAATCCGCCGCTGCGCCGCGAGAAGCGCCGCCGCGAGGTGTACGACCGGGTCGCCGACGGCACCGTCGACATGATTGCGACCGACCACGCACCGCACACCCGCGAGGAGAAGGACGCGAGCATCTGGGACGCTCCGTCGGGCGTGCCCGGCGTCGAGACGGTCCTGCCGCTCTTGCTGGCGGAAGCCCGGGACCCCGACACCGCCCTGACCTACGAACGGGTCCGGGACCTCACCGCCGCGAACCCCGCCGACGTGTTCGACGTGCCCCAGAAGGGCGCGGTCGAACCCGGCAAGGACGCCGACCTCGTACTCGTCGACACCACCGAGACGACCGAGATTCGCGGCGAGGACCTCCACACGGAGTGTGGCTGGACCCCCTTCGAAGGCCTAGAGGCCGTCTTCCCCGAGTGGACGATGGTCCGCGGGACGATGGTGTACGAGCGCGACCCCGACGAGGACGTCTTCTACGGGCATCAGGGCGAGAACGTCCGCGACGCGGACGGCGAAGTGCTGGAGTGAGCCGGTTATATGTCGGTTTCCGTGGTGTGTGACCACAACGCATAATCGAGCTGTGGTCTTACGTCAACGCGGTGATACGGACCCATGCCACGCTGTGAGAACTGCGGAGCGGAACTCGAAACTACCGACGACCTCGAACACGAGGAGGTCGACGAACTGAACCTCGTCGAGGAGGGCGAGGGACCGCCGCGCATCCAGATTGGCGTCGACATCCGCGACGTCTGGCGCTGCAAGAAGTGCGGGAAGGTTCTCGGGGTCAGCTAACCACGTCCTCGCCGGTCACTCGTCGTCGACGTCGAACTCGTGGCCACATTCCGGACAACAGACCTCGTCGTGCCGAAGCGCCGCCGAGTGCTCGCGGACTTCGCGCATGACCGTCGAGATGCGGTCTTCGGCCTCCATCTCCTCTTCGACGGCGAGGTCAACGCCCTCGACCTCCAGGAGGAACTTCGCCACCTCGGTGGCCTCGTACATCACGTCGTCGAGTTCCTCGGCGGTGAAGAAGTCGGACATCGCACCGTAGAGGAACGTCGCACCGGCCTTGCGGACCTTCTCCTCGAAGGACGCCCGGGCCTGATTGACCGCCTGCGGCGTGTACGTGTCGGTCATGAACGGGACGAGTTCGGGGAGGTTCTCGCCGATTTTGGTCATCTCGACGCCCGTCTCGGTCCGGAAGTCCGCACACAGGCGGGCGATGGCCCACTCGCGGGCGGTGACGTACGTCCGCTCGCGCAGGAACTCGTTGGCCCGGTCGTAGGTGCCACCCTCTATCTTGGTGAACCGCTCGTACTTCTGGACGTCCTCGGGGACGTCGCTGGCGGGCGTGACGCCGGCGTCTGCGGTGTCTGCGGCGTCGGCGTCCGACCCCTCGCCGGGTGCGTCGTCTGGTTCGTGTGGCTGGACCACCCGCGTCGGCTCCTCGTCTCCCTCCGGCGGCACGCCCTCTGTCATGGCCGTCTCTGTGTGCCCGCGCCGAAAAAGCGTATCGCCCGCGGACGCCGGGCCGCGGGCGTCCGGGCGTCAGGTGGCTTTTTGAGCGATGCCGCCGGAGTGACCGCGTATGAACATCCTGCTCGGCGTCGGGGGGAGCGAACTGTCCTACCACGCACTGGACGAGACGATAGCGCGCGCAGAGGAGACTGGCGACGACCTGACGGTCGCCATATTCGACAACGAGGAGGCCGACACGGACGCCGAGGCGGTCCGGGAACGGGTCGAGGAGACGCTCGCCGAGACCGGGTTCGAGGCGTCGGTACGCTACGTCGGCGGCGACGCGCCGGGGAGCCAACTCGTCGACATCGCCGACAGCGAGGACTTCGACCGCATCGTACTGGGGGGCGGCGAACGTTCGACGCTGGGAAAGATTCAACTCGGCTCGGTCGTCGAGTTCGTCCTGTTGAACGCACAGACGCCGGTCACGCTCATCCGATGACGCGAACGTACCCCGACGAACCGGCCGGCGAGTTCCCCGCGCCGCCCCGGACCGTCACCGACAGAGAGGGCCGCGACGTCGAGTTCCTGCCGGCCGACGAGAGCGACCGGGAAGGGCTGGTGTCGATGTACGTCGACTTCGACCCGGCCGACCGAGCGCAGGGCATCCCGCCCGCCAAGGAGGAGGCCATCAGAAAGTGGCTCGATACGATTCTCGACGAGGAGTGCGTCAACGTCGTCGCGCGCCACGACGCGAACGTCGTCGGCCACGCGACGCTGGTGCCGGACCGCCACGGCGAACACGAACTCGCCATCTTCGTCCTCCAGTCGTTCCAAGGGGCTGGCATCGGCACCGCGCTCGTCGAGACGCTGCTGGGACAGGGACAGCGCGAGGGAATCGGGAGGGTCTGGCTCACGGTCGAACGCTGGAACGACGCCGCAATCGCGCTCTACCGGAAGGTCGGCTTCGAGACGAGCAACGCCGAGAGCTTCGAGATAGAGATGTCGATACAGCTCTAGACCGACAGCACCGGTTGACTCGCGTACTCCAGCACGTACAGGGCGGCGCGGCCGACGGCGTCGCCGCCCCCGCTCTCTCGCGGGATGACGAGGAAGTCCGCATCTACGTCTTCGGCCACGTCGAGGACGACGCTCCCCGGCGTCTGCATCAGGCGGTGTTCGGAGAACGCGGTGGCCGTCGACGTGTCGAGCGCCCCGTCGTGGCCGGCGTCCCGGAACTGCTGGCGGACCCGGCCCGTGAACGCCCGGTGTTCCTCGGCGATGGCCTCGGCGTCGACGGTGCCGTCGTCGATGTCCCGCCGGAGGCGCTCGTCGAGGACGAACAGCAGGTGCAGGTCGGCGTCGTATCGCTCGGCGATGGCGATAGCGTACTCGGTCGCCCGTTCGGACCGGTCGCTGCCGTCGACCGGCACGAGCACGAGGTCGATGT
Source organism: Haloarcula sp. H-hyl6 (assembly GCF_056934455.1). Classification (NCBI taxonomy): domain Archaea; kingdom Methanobacteriati; phylum Methanobacteriota; class Halobacteria; order Halobacteriales; family Haloarculaceae; genus Haloarcula; species Haloarcula sp. H-hyl6. Next base: position 1,413,890 of record NZ_JBRIIK010000001.1, on the reverse strand, counting down.
CCATCACCAGTTGCTGTGACCGGACCGGACAAAAAGCCACCCCATCCCGCAGGGTCGGCGCTGTGCCGGCGATGGGGCGGTTTTTTGGTCGTACCCGCGGTAGCCCGCCGTATGTTCGACACGGTGGTCATCGCGACAGACGGCTCCGGGAGCGCAGAGCGGGCCGTCGAAGCGGCCCTCGACCTCGCCGCGCACTTCGACGCGACCGTCCACGCCCTGTACGTCGTCGATTCGGGGGAAGTCGAGTCGACGCCCGAGGAGGTCCGGGCGGAACTGGAGCGGGCACTGGCGACCACCGGCGGCCGCGCCCTCTCGTTCGTCAGGGAGGCCGCCGCCGCCGAGGCCGACGACGAGGTCGTCACCGCGGTTCGGGAGGGGGACCCCGCCGACGAGATTTGCCAGTACGCAATCGACCACGAGGCCGACGTCGTCGCCACCGGCACGCGCGGGCGACACGGCGAACACGGTTTCCTGCTCGGGAGCGTCGCCGAGGAAATCGTCCGACAGGCCCCGATGCCGGTGCTGTCGGTCCGCCAGCTAGAGGGCGAGGCCAACCCCGAGCGCGAACAGGTGTAGCTCTAGCGCGGTTTTCACTCACCGAAACAGACAGAGGGACTGCTGTCGAACGCCGAGCCATGCCGTCCAACTCCCGTCGTGCGTTTCTGGCCGCGACCGGCGTCGCCCTCGGCTCACTCGCTGGGTGTCGTGCCGTCTCCTCGGACCCGCCAACTGGCTCTCCCCCGACCGGGCCGACACTCGCAGGCGAGACGCTGTTCGTCGCGGACGGACTCGCGCTCCCCGAGACAGACGCGGACCGAAGCGACGACCCGACCGACGCGAGTCTCGCCGTCTACGGTGCCGACGAGAGCGACCGGGTGGCCGAGTCGCTGGCCGCCGGAACGCCAGCGGCTGTCGTCGGGCGTGGTGCACCGGGGACGCTCTTTCGGGCCTGTGAGCGACTGCCTGCCAGCTACGGCTTCTGCAGTCGGAGTTGGAACCCGAACACGCGCGTCGCGGCCGCGGTTCCGCGGGAGCGCCGCCTCGACACGCACGTATTCGTCGGTGCGACGCTCCCACGGGACGTCCCCTGGGCGCTCGCAGAGACGCTGGACCCCCCGCACCCGGACTGTCGGGTCCCGTTCGATTTCGTGCAGGTCCCCGACGACGGGGCGTTCGTCGGGATGGCGCGGATTCGCGGCCACAACGACGTGGGCGGGTTCGACCGGCGGGACAGCCTCACGTACCGGGACGCCGGCGACGCGACAGCGCTGTACGTCGACACAGAGGCGACCATCTGGAGCGGGCGGGCGGCGAACGGCGACGACCGGTACCGCGCCGACAGGGTGATTCTGGCCGCCGAGTTCGACGCCAGACTGGACGAGACCGGCCCGGGTGTCCTGTCGACCGATGGGCTGACAGTTCGAGACCGGACCGCCCCCACGCGGAACGCCGCGCGGCAGGTGTTCACGGCCGAGTCCGACGCGACGCGCCAGTCGTTCACCGCCTGCTCGCGGTGCCGGGTGGTTCCCGACGGACTCGGTGAGACGTTCAGCTACACGGCGAACGCCCGCTTTCGCTGGCGGGACCCGCGCCTCCTGCGGTCGGACGACACGTGGGTCCACCACACGCCCGGCAGGGCACGCTGGTCGCTCTGAGACGGACCGCGGGGTTCATTGCCGGCCGCCAGCATGAACGGGCATGGACGATTGGCTCATCGACGACGACCGCCTCTCCGTAGAGCGCAAGTCTGTCCTCCCCGGCGAGGGCTTCTTCATCCCCGACTCGTACGAGGAGGAACAGGCCGAGGCCGAGGCCGCCGAGACGCTCGCGGACGCCGGCGTGGTGGTCATCGCCGACCCCGACGCCGACGGACTGGCCTGCACCGCGCTGGTTCGAGAGGCCCACGGCGAGGGGGCACTCCTTCCCGCCGGCCCGCACGAACTGCAGGAGGCGCTGGCGTGGACCGCCGAGTACGCCGAACCGGAGGCGACCGTCTACGTCTGTGACCTCTGTCCGGACAGCGAGTCGGACCTCGGCGCGCTCTCCGACCTCGTCGCCCGCGTCGAACGCGTGGCGTGGTTCGACCACCACCAGTGGGACGCCGCCCTCGGCGAGACAGTCGACGAGGCGGGCGTCGAGCGAACCGTCGGGGACTCCGACGAGGTGTGTACCGCCGACGTTGCCCTCGAACAACTGGACTACGCCTTCGACGAGCGGTGGGCGGACCTCGCGGCGGTCACGCGGGACCACGACCTCTGGATTCGGGACGACGAGCGCAGCGACGACTTGGCGGACTTCTCGTACTGGTCGGACCCCGAGGAGTACATCGAGGCCGTCGCCGAACACGGCCCCGACCTCTCGCCGGAGGTCCACGAGTTCCTCGACGAGAAGCGCGTCGAGAAGGAGGCGCTCATCGAGAAGGCCGTCGACCGCGCCGAGTTGCGCGAGGTCGGCGAGTGGACCGTCGGCGTCACCTACGGCCGCTGTTCGCAGAACGAGGTGGCCGAGGCCCTGCGCGAACGGGGTGCCGACGCCGCCGTCGTCGTCAAGCCCGCCGGGTCCGCGTCGATTCGCGGCACCGAGAACTTCGAGCGCGCCCACGAGGTGGCCCGGCAGGTCAACGGCGGCGGCCACCCGAAAGCGGCCGGGTGCAAACCGGACATCTACGACGACATGATGGACTACGCCCACCACTGGACGACCCACGGTGCGGTGGCGAAACAGGCCATCGTGGACGCGTTCAAGCGCCTGCCCGAAGAGGAAGAGGAAGGCGTCGACACCGAGCGGTAGACTGGACGCGAGCGGAGCGAGCGCCTTTTTCGCCCACGTTTTTGCGGTGAGCGGTGAGCGCCGTGTGCTCACCCGAACCGGAAAAAGGTGGACTCGGACGACCCACGGTGCGGTGGCGAAACAGGCCATCGTGGACGCGTTCAAGCGCCTGCCCGAAGAGGAAGACGAAGGCGTCGACACCGAGCGGTAGCGGGTCGAGGCGCGATTACTCGTCGACGACCCACTTGTCGCTGTAGCGCTCGCCGCAGGCACAGACGGCGTAGGCGTGAATCACGTCTCCCTCGGCGTAGAGGCCGCCCACGTCCTCGTTCTGGGCCTCGGCGAAGGCGAAGACGAACCGCGCCGTGTGGTTCTCCTCGGGTTCCTCTGCCTCGACGGGACAGACCGCACCGGTCAGGTCGTCCCGAACCGTCCCGTCGGTGCCCATCGCCTCTTGTGCGAGTCCCATCGGGTCGATGCCGGTGGCCGACTGGAAGGCGCTGCGCCCGTCGTCTCCGGGGAGGACGAGGACGTGGCCGTCCTCGACGGTCTCGGCGTACTCCGCCAGTGCGCCGGGGTTCGAGACGGCGTCCTCGTGGAGGAAAAAGAGGACGTCGTCGGGCCGTTCGCCCGCCAGAAACTCCGCGTGCTTGCTCATACCCGCCCGGAGTCGTTCGGAACGCAAAAGCACGGCGTTCTCGCCGGCCCTCTAGCTTTTTGAATCCAGTGGGCGAAACTACAGCTATGGCGACCCACCACCCGGCCAAGGGCGTCGAACTGTACCGTGAGGGCGACGCGTTCGTCGTCCTCGTGGAACTGTCGGGCTTCGACCGCGAGGACGTCGAACTGCGGTGGCACGACGGGCGACTGCACGTCGAGGCCGAACACCGCGAACCGGGGGAACGGACCCGCGTCTTCCACCGGTCGCTCGGCGTCCCGCGACCGGTCAGGGAGGCAGACATCTCTGCGACCATCGAAGACGGCGTTCTGGAGGTCACCCTGCCCATCGACGACCGGGAGCGCGGGGGAAGAGTCATCGACGTCTCCTGAACGCCGCCCCCACAGTTTTGCGCGGTCGGACCGTCACAGTCGCGTATGTCCGACTTCGCCGAGTACGTCACGGACGTCGTCCACGAACCGACCCAAACCGACAGCCCCGGCTTCGACCTCACCGTCGCGGCGGTGTCGGAGGTGGCCGACCCGGGCCGCATCGACTTCGGCGGCGGCGAACTCGAACCCGCGGGGACCGTCCCGCACGCGAGCGAGAAGCGAAACCCCGAGGACGACTACGAGTGGTGGACGCTCCGGGAGGGACAGTACCTCGTCGAGTTCAACGAGTCGCTGACCGGCGAGGCGACGGTGACGCTCCAACCCCGGACCGAACTCCTCGAACGCGGTGCGACCCACCCGACGCTACAGGTCGATACCCTACCCAGAATCCCGCTCTCGGTCGGCGGTGCGGGTCTCAGACTGAAGGAGAACGCCCGCATCACCACTATCGTCGCCGCCGAGGAGCGCTAATCGTCGGCGGGGGCACGCGCTCCGGCGGCCGGGTCGGTCGCACCCGAACCGGGTTCCCCGGCGGACTCGGTAGTCCCGGCGAGGTGCTCGGCCGCCCGGTCGAGCGAGGCCGACACCGCTCGCTGTCGTTCGCTGGCACGCCGCGTCGACGCCTGCAGGTCGGCCACGGCCGCCCCCAGCGAGTCGAGGTCGTCGCTCAACTCGTCCATCGACCCCCCGAGCGTCGCCATCGCGTCGCCGAGGTCACCCACTGCGCTGTCGTCCGTTCGCTCGTCTGTCGCCGTCGTAGCCATCGTGGTAGCACAGACACGACGAGGGTCCGTGTCGGGACCACCTAACCAGTAAGTGTCACCGGCGACGGGGCGTCGGTGGCGTCGTCCCGGGACACGGTGACACCCGTCGGGCCGGCCACGACGCTTCGATGCGCTTTTGAAGCGCGATAGAGTGCCAATAGGTATGGCTGAATTCACTGTCGCTGTCTCCGACCCGGAGAGCGGCCACACGTACCAGATCGACGTCGACGGACAGGACGCGAACCGATTCATCGGCCGCGAACTCGGCGACGAAGTCGACGCCGGTGCCGTCGGCCTCGACGGCTACACGCTCGAACTCACCGGTGGCTCGGACACGGCCGGCCGACCGATGCGCCCGGACGTCCGCGGGACCCAGACGACGTCCATCATGTCCGACGGCGGCGTCGGCTTCGAACCGACCACCGACGGCGAGCGCAAGCGCATCACCATCCGCGGCCGCGAAGTCAGCGACGAGACGCGCCAGATCAACGCCAAAATCGTCGGCCGCGGCAGCGAGTCGGTCGACGACCTGCTCGGCGCCGACGACGAGTGAGCGAGCGCGTTCCGAGCGACCACGACGCCGTCGAGACCCACCGGGTCCCCGTCGAGGCCATCGGGCGGACCAACCGCCCGCGGGTCGTCCTGACGGACGCGGTCGACCTGCAGGACGGCGACGTCGTCGACATGGCGCTCGACGGCGACGGCTACCACGCGGCCGTCGAGACCAGCATCGAGGGCGAGACGGTCGTCACGCACGTCGCCGACAACCGACGCCTCGCTCGGGAGCGCGAGGGCGAGAACCGCCTCGCGGAGTGGGTGGCCGACGGCAACGTCTCGCTGGGCGGGTCCGCCCACCTCGACGTCGTCACCGCGGGCCGCGAGTATGGCCTCCGGACGCCCGGGACCCGCGTCGTCTACACCGCGACCGACGGCCCCGACTCGTCGCTGTCGGACATCGCACAGGACCTCGACGGATAGGACCGATGCGGCCGGTTTTCCCGACTGATACTGGCGCGAAACGCTCAATAGACCGGCGGCTGTAACCGCCACTACGAGCGACATGTCGGAATCAGTCATCGCGGACTTCGTGGGCCAGTTCAACTCGGAGATGGCCAGCCGCGGTGACCCCATCAAGGGCCGAATCGTCCTCTCGCAGAAGCGCCTCGTGCTGGCCGCCAGCGAGGACGACAAACTGACGATTCCGCTCGACTCCGTCTTCGACATCGCCATCGGACAGGTCCCGCCGGACCTCGGCAACTTCTTCCAGTCGACGGTGACCATCGCCTTCGAGAAGAACGGCCGGCGACTCGTCGCCGCCGTCGAGGCCGACGACGAGAAGATACAGAAGTTCGGGACGCTCCTGTTCAAGGCAATCGTCAACGGCACCGAGACGACGGTCACGGAGCGCGCCCGCGTCGGCGGCCGCGTCACCGACGACGAGTTTCGCTCGGCGCGCCTCTTTCTCACCCCCGGCACCGTCGAGTTCCGCCGCGGGGACGACACCTTCGCCATCGACCTCGAAACCGTCTCGGACTTCGACCGCACGACCAGAGAGATTGCCGGGGCCTCCCGGCCCGTGTTGGTCGTCCGGCACATGCAGGACGGGACTGCGGTGACCACGCTGGCGGCGCTCGCCTCCTCCCGGAAGATGGCCATCCTCGGCCGGTACCTCCGACGGGAGTACTCCGGCCTGATGGAGGAGCTACAGAACGTCGACCTCACGAAGGACAAGAAGGAGGTATTGGTGGCGATGTACTCCACCGGCGACATGGAGGGGATGCCGCTGGCGAGCATCCTCGGGAAAGAGTCCGCCGAGGTGTCGATGCTCCTCCAGGACCTCGAAGCCGACGGCCTCGTTCAGGACGGCCCCGACGGGCCCGCGCTCACGCCGAAGGGACAGGTCGTCGCGAGCCGGTTCCTCGAGGACGTCAACGTCTAGGAACCCACGTTTTTACTGCGGGGGGTGTCCTCGCGCCGTCGGCGCTGCGGGCACCTCCGCTTGCAAAAACGTCGGGGAAAACGGCCGAACTCGCGGCGACGCCGCGAGTTCGGTGTCCTGCGTGAACGCCTGCGAACGCAGGGCTCGTCAGCGCGGCGCTCTGACGGCGAAACCGCTCGCTTCGCTCGCGGTATGCTCTGTTCACAGGCAGGCCTGCCTGTCCCCGGGTCGTGCGACGGAGCGCACTCCCGGCCACCGCTTCCACACCGCCGAGCGCTCCCGCACTCCGAACCGCTACCCGTCCGTCGCCGCCTCGACCAACTCGGCGGCCAGTCGCGCCGCGTCCGCGCCGGTCTCTGCGAGGACGTACGTGATGGGTTCGATGCCGAACGCGCCGCGGTGGAAGACCACGTCCGGGACCGCGCCGCGCGCCTCGAACTGCTCGCCGAGGCGGTCGCCGCGGTTCTCGTAGCCGGCGTCGAACTCCATCGTGTCGAGGCCGCGGTCCCGGGCGGCCGCGAGGAGGGCGTCGTCGGTGGCGAGGTTCAGCGCGCCCCGTCGCTCGGGGGCGACGGCCATCGCCGCGAGAATCGTCGTCGCGACGTGCTCTGAGGCCCCGAATTCCGGGTTCGCGGGGACCTCGACGCTGTTGTCCATCACGTAGATGCGGCCCGGGACGGCGGCCACGTCCGAGCGGGCGGTGGCGTCGGGGAGGGCCGTCCCGACGTTCGTGCCGACGTTTGGGACGAACGCGGCCAGACCCGGCGTCGTCGCGAGGACGCGGCTGGCCTCCCGGACGCTGTCCAGCACCGCACGCTCGGTCCGGAGTTCCGGGTTCGCGCCGCGGACACAGAGGTCACAGCCCAACCCTTCGAGGGCGGGCATCGCCTCCTCGTGGAGTTCACAGATGGGGCCGCGGTCCTCGAAGGCCCGGACGAGTTCCAGCACGGCCGCGAGCGCGTCGTAGGGGTCCATCTCGTCGGTCGCCAGTCCCTCGGCGATTCGCTCGACGGTCGCCGCGGTCCGCGGGTGGTCGGCGATGCGCGGTTCCAGCGCCGGGTCCCCGCTGACGTACGTCGAGACGGCCGCCTGCGTCACGCCGAGGTGCGCCGCTATCTCCTGTTGGGTCAGCCCGTGGTCGGCGAGTTCGCGAGCCAACAGCGCCCGGAGGGTCGGCAGCACGTCCTCGACGACGATTTCGCTCGGCAGGCGGAGCGACATGGCTCGCCGTTGCACGAGCGGCGGCTTAAGCGTTCGACATCGCCGCTCTGCTCTATAACTCGATTGTATCGACAAGTTATATCACGCTGGACCGACGACCATCTCCCATGAGTTTCACCGACGAACTGGCCGACGTGGGCGACCCGATTTGGGACGCCGTCGTCGACCACCCGATGGTCGAACGGTTGGGTGAGGGAACTCTCGACGAGTCCCCATTCCGCTACTGGGTCCGACAGGACTACGTCTACCTCGTGGAGTACGCGCGGGTGTTCGCACTCGGGGCCGCCAACGCCCCGGATTTGGCGCGGATGGGGACCTTCGCCGAACTCCTCGATACGACCATCAACACGGAGATGGACCTCCACCGGGAGTACGCCGCCGAGTTCGGCATCAGCGAGGCCGACCTCGAAGCGACCGACCCGTCGCCGACGACGCGTGCCTACACGGACTTCCTCGTCCGAGTCGCCGCCACCGGCACGTTCGGCGACCTCGTGGCCGCGCTCCTCCCCTGCATGTGGGGGTTCAACGAGACGGCCCTGCGACTGGACGAACGGGGTCGCCCCGACCACGAGCAGTACGCCGCGTGGATAGCGATGTACGCCGGCGAGGAGTTCACCGACCTCGCCGAGTGGTGCAAGGACCTGATGGACGACGTGGCCGCCGACGCCACCGAAGACGAACGTGCGCGTTACCGGGACATCTTCGAGACGTCGGCCCGCTACGAGTACCGCTTCTGGGACGCCGCGTGGCGCGAGGAGGAGTGGTCGGTGTGACCGCCGACGACCCGGCGGTGCCGGACACCTACGCCGCCTACGCCGAGAACCGCACGGACCCCCGGTTCACCGACTGGCTTCGCGACCGCGCAGGGCCGTCGTGGGACGACGCCACCGACCACCGGTTCACCCGCGAACTGCACGCCGACACGCTCGACGACGCCGTCTTCCGCCGGTATCTGGTGCAGGACTACGCCTTCGTGGAGACGCTCGTGGGGGCGTTCGGGCATTTGCTCGGCGACGCGCCGTCGATGGCCGCCAAGTCCCGCCTCGCGGACTTCCTCGGGACGCTGACCGACGAGGAGAACGACTACTTCGAGCGGTCGTTCGACGCCCTCGAGGTGCCCCGAACCACCTACGAGGACCCGACGCCGACCGAGACGACGGCGGCGTTCCGGGACCTGCTCCTCCGGGCCGCGAACGACGGCGGCTACGCCGAGACGCTGGCCGTCCTCGTCCCGGCGGAGTGGGTGTACCTCGCGTGGGCGACAGACCAGAGCGGGAGCGACGGCGACCGACCGGAGCGGTTCTACCTCGCCGAGTGGGTCGACCTCCACGCCGGCCCGGCCTTCGAGTCGTTCGTCGAGTGGCTTCGCGCGGAACTGGACCGCGAGGGCGCGGCCGCCGGCGAGCGCCGGCAGGCCCGTCTGGCCGACCTGTTCTGCCGGACCGTCGACCTCGAAGTCGCCTTCTTCGACGCGGCCTACGAGAGCGGTGCCAGTGGTGGGGCGGCGGTCGACGGGGGTGACCGCTCGTGGTGAGCACCGCCGTCGCCCTCGGGGTGACCGTCGCCACGCTGGCCGCCTTCGCCGCGCTGGGCGTCTGGGTCACCCGCGGGCAGGACCGCTCGGCCGACGACTTCCTCATCGCCCGCGACTCCGTCGGGGGCCGCCGCCTCACCGCGACGCTGGTGGCCTCCTCGATGGGCGTCTGGATTCTCCTCTCCGCGCCGGAGGCCGGGGCCGGGTTCGGCGTCGCCGCCGCCGTCGGCTACACCGTGGGCACGGCCGTCCCGATGCTGGTCTACTCGAAACTCGGGCCGCGCATCCGCGAACTGGTCCCGGAGGGTCACTCGCTCACCGAGTACGCCCACGCCCGCTACGGCGACGCGATGTACGGTTTCGTCGTCCTCGTCAGCGCCCTGTACATGTTCATCTTCGTCGCCGCCGAACTCACCGGCATCGCCGGGGCGCTCTCGCTGGTCGCGGGCGTCCCGCAGTGGCAGACGGCCGTGCTGGTCGGCGGGTTCGTCCTGCTGTACACGGGCTACGGCGGCCTCCGTGCGACCATCGCCACGGACACCGTACAGGCCGTCCTCGTCCTCCCGCTTCTCGCACTCGTCGTCGGGGGCGTCGTCTTCTCGCTGGGTGGTCCCACCGGGGCGTACGAGGGCGTCGTCGCGGCCGACCCGACGCTCGTCGACCTCGACTTCCTCCCGGGCCTGCAGTTCGGTCTGGCCCTCGCGTTCGCCATCCTCGGCGCGGAACTGGTCAACCAGACGTGGTGGCAGCGCATCTACGCCGGCCGAGACGGCGGGACCGTCGCTCGCGGGTTCCGCAACGCGACGCTCCTCAACGGCACGCTCGTCTTCGTGGCAGCGCTGTTGGGCGTCGTCGCCGTCGGCAACGCCGACGTGGTCACCGACGTCTCCAGTTCGGCCTACAACGCCGACGTGGCCTTCTTCGTCCTCGTCGAGAGCGCGTTCGGCGAGTGGCTCCTCCTCGGCGTCGTCCTCCTCGCGCTGTTGCTGGTCGTGAGTTCCGTCGACTCGCTGTTCTCGGCGCTGGCGAGTCTCGTCACTGCCGACCTCCCCCGCCTGCTCGCGGACCCCGACGACCGAACGCTCCGCCTCGGCGCGCGGGCGCTCACCGTCGTCGTCGCCGTGGCCGCCATCTACGTCAGCCTGCGTGCTCGGAGCGTCCTCCGCCTGTTCTTCTTCGCGGACCTGCTGGGTGCCGCCGTCGCCTTCCCGCTGGTCTACGGCCTCTACTCCCGGGGACTCACCGGTCCCGGCGCGCTCGGCAGTAGCCTCGCCGGCCTCGCCGTCGGCCTCGCGTACTTCCCGGACCTCCGCGGCGTGACGACGGCGATTCCCGTCGTCGGGGACCTCCTGCCGGCGGCGGACCCGCTGTACCTCACCTCCTTCGCCGGCGCGTTCCTCGTCTCGGCCGTCCTCGCCGTCGTGAGCGCTCGCGTGTCGAGCGCCACCTTCGACTTCGACCGACTCGCCGACGGCGACGCGGTGTCGATGACCGACGGCGGAGCGGAGTCCGCCGACTGACGACGGCCGCCTTTCTCTCGTCTGATAACCGCCCCACCACAGTCATATAGGGGCCTCGCCAAGCGCGAGTAACATGGGGCGGCGCCTCCTCGTCGGGTTCTGGTTGGTCGTCGTGGTCACCGCCGTCGCAGTCGGGTCCTTCGGCGTCGGCGCCGAACCCGCGCAGTCGGTCGACGATAGCGTCGCCGTCACCCTCGACTCCGCACCGACGGACACCATCGCGCTCGAACGCGGCCGGTTCGGGAGCGGCCGTTACCACGTCGACGCGCCGCCGGCCGTCGTCACCGTCGGGAACGTCACCGGCACGCCCTCGATACGGTACACCGTCGACGTGCCCGGCCTGTGGCTGACCGCGACCAGCAGGTACGACCTCGCGGGGCGCGAGGGGAGACTCCGGATGGCGCCCGGACCCGTGACGGTCAGCCCCGACCGGGTGGAGAACGGGAGCTACGTCGCCGTCGTCGCCGTCTGGGTCCGGACGGGCGACCGCGACAGGGCGCTCGTCCAGCGGCAGGTCACGCTGGAGGTCCGGAGATGAGCGTCGCCGACCGCTTGCTCGCCGGCGAGACGGTGGCGGTGTCGACGCTTCGAACCGCGGCGTGGCGGGCCGTCTTCGGCGACCGAACCGGCGTGACGCTGGCGCTGTCGGCGTTCGTCTGGGTCGGCTTGACGTGGCGCCTCGGCTTCTTCTCGAACGACCAGTACACCTTCGCCAACACTCTGCTCGCCGTCGTGGAGGGGCAGTTACACGTCACACAACCGGTGTACGGTCCCGACTCCGGCGCCACGCCGGGGACCTACCTCGTCGACGGCCGGGTCTACGGCCGAAACTACGGCGTCGTCCTCGTCTCCGCGGTGTGGTACGTCGCCCTGCGAGCCCTCTCGCTGGTCGCCGACGTGCGGGTGTTGCTGGTCGGCGTGTGGTCGTTCGCCGTGGTGCAGTTGGGTCCCCGCCTCGGGTCGGTGCTGGGACGCCCCGACGCGGGACGGCTCGTCGGCACCGGTCTCGGGGTGACGCTGTTCGCTGCCTCGGTATCGCTCGCGGCCCCGCTGTCGGCGTGGTGGCTCCCGTTGGTGGCCCTCCAACTGACGACGGCGCTCTCGGCAGTCCTGCTCACCGTCGTCTGCTACCGACTGGTGACGCGCCTGTACGACCGACGCCTCGGCGTCGCCGCTGGCGTCGCCGTCATCGCGGCGACGCCGGTGGGGTTCTGGGCGACGCTGCCGAAGCGCCACAGCGTGACGGCTCTGCTGGTCGTCTGCGCCATGTACACGCTGTACCGGAGTCGGACGGTGAAGTCGCCTCGGTCGGTGACCCGGTTTCGCGCCCTGACGTACGCGTGGGTCGGCCCGCTGACGTGGGTCCACGCGCCGCACGGGTTCATCCTGCTCGTCGCCGTCGCCGCCGCCGACCTCCCGACCGCTCGGTCGAACGATTTCCGGTCGCTCTTCGCCATCGGGACCGTGCTGTTCGTCTCCCTGCTCCCCTTCTTTCTCACGAACGTCGCCATCTCGGGGAACCCGCTCCACCCGCCGCGGTTGCTCGACCCGTACTACGGGGACGTCCTCTCCGACGCGTCCACGGCGGCAGACGGTGGTGCGTCGAGTGAGGCCAGCGGCGACGGGTCCACCGGGGGTGCCGGCGGCGCAACGACGCTCCTACCGGCCCCACTCGCGCGTATCGTCGGCCAATTCGTGACCTCGTACGCGGTACTCCTCGAGCCCGGCCGACTGTTCCGTATCTTCGTCCGCACCGGGTACGTCCCGTCGCTCCTGCCCACGCGCGACGCCGCAATCAATCTGAGCGTGTTGGCGTCGATGCCGCTGTTGGGCGCGCTCGTGGGTTACCCTCTGCTGGCCGCGCGGCGCGTGCTTCGTGAGCCAGACTGGCACCGCTCCCACCCACATCCTCGCCGATGGTCCCCAGCTCCCGTCGTCGACGCGTTCACGGTCTGCTACGTGGGCCTGTTGCTGGGGCTGTACCTCCAGTCACTCCCGCTTCGACACATGCTGACGGTTCGATATCTCCACCCGCTGTACGCCATCGGCGTCTACTGGCTCGTCCGCCTGCCGCCGGTTCGGCGAGTCGTCGCGACCGAGTCGGGGAGGCTGACCCGCACCTACGCGGTGACTGTCGTCCTCGGCGTGCCGGCGTATCTCGGGGCCATCGCCGCCGGCGGGTTGGTCCTCGACGAGTCGGTCCAACTGTTCGCGCTCGTCTCGTTGACCGTCGCCGCGGGCCTCGCCTTGTGGTCGGTCGCCGGGACGCTGAACGGGGACGCACGCCGGGGCGGCGCGGTTGCACTCGGCGTCGCCGCCGGCGTGACGACGGTGTACCTCCTCGTGGCGGGCCTGTCGCTGTTCCCGACCACCGGGGAGTTCCTCCTCCCGATTTCGCGGGCGCTCAGCGAGCACGTACACTACGCACGGCTGTTGGGCAGTTCGCCGCCGGCCTGACTTACTGGTCGGCGATGGCGTCGCCCGCGATGGAGCGGCCGCGGGCCTCCAACTGGACCTCGCGGCGGACTCGGACGGGTTCGAGGATGTCGGCCTCGATGAGGCGGTCGTAGACGTCCTCGACGTCGTCGACGTCCATCTCCACGAAGTCGGGAATCTTGAACGGGGAGATGCCGGAGTACAGCGCCATCAGCACCTGCGTCTCCTCCGGTTCGAGGTCGACGTCCTCGGCGGCGTTGCGCTGTTCGCCCTGCCGGACCAGCCCCTCGATGAGCGAGACGTGTCGCGCCCCGCCGGAGATGTGCGTCTCGACGCTGGTGCCGTCGATGGTGTGTTCGACTTCGAGCAGGGGTCGCTCGGCCCCGCGAATCTCCTTCTGTTTGGCCTCGACGGTGCCGACGTCGTCGATGTCCAGTTCGACGAACGTGCCGCTGGCGATGGCGAGGTTGAGCGTGTCCTCCTGCTCGTCGTCGACTTTCAGGCGGGTCTTCTCCCACCCGGTGTCTCTGACGACGCCGCCCTCGACGGCGGGGTGTTTCACGAGGACGACGATTTGGTCCAGCAGGGTCCGGTACAGTTCCTCCTCGAACTCGTCCGCGGCCTGCGCCGAGACGAGGGTGACGTCCCGCCCGGCCTGTACCTTGACGTAGCCGTCGACCTGTGCGAGCGACTGGTTCATCTGACTGGACGTGACGCTGGTGAGCTTCGAGAGCGGGATGGTCCGCTTGCCCTCGTTGGTCGCCAGCACGAGGCGCTTGTTCGAGAGGAGGATGCGACCGGGGAGCCACTCGATGTCGTTGCGCTTCCGGCCGTCCTTGACGACCTGCACGAACTTCCCCTTCGTGTCGACCAGTGCGTGTTCTCCGTTCCCCATCGCTCTACTCCGCTCTGTGGCGTCGATACGGCGCGGCGCGCCTTAATCGGTCCGGACACGCTCGGAGAACGGTCCGCGTCATCCTCGCCCTCCGAGCTTCGAGATGGCGGAGAAGGCCTTCTTCCGGACCACGTCGTGGTCGGTGTCGTCGATGAGTTTGTCGAGCACCTTCCGGGAGCGCTCGCCGCCGACCTTGCCGAGGGTGAAGATGGCCTGTCCGCGGACCTCCGGGTCGACCGTCTCGTCCTCCACGAGTTTCAGGAGGCGGCGCTCGACCATGTTGTCCTCCCCACCCAGTTCCGCGAGGCTCGTGGCGGCGAACTGCCGCAACATCTGTCCCTCGTCGCTGAGGGCACCCACGAGGGCGTCGATGACGCGGCTCCGCTCTTCCTCGCTGGTCGCCCGACCCAGCAACCACGCGGTGTTGCGCCGCTGGGCGGCCTGCGTGCTCTCCTCCAGAATCTCGACCAGCGGGACGACGACGCTCCGGTCGTCGGTGTTCGAGAGCTTCTCGACCACCGTCTCGCGGATGTCGTGACTCTGTTCGGTCGGGACGTTCGAGAGCAGTTCGACCAGCGAGTAGACGGCCGTGCGCCGCACCGCGGGCGAGTCGTCCGAGAGCGCTGCCACGAGGTGGTCAACCGGGCGGTCGTTCCCGAAGTTCCCGAACGCGCCGACGGCGATGCGCCGGACTTGCTGGTTGTCGTCCTCGTACATCGGCAGGAGGGCCTGCAGGGCCTGCCGGTTCCCGATGTTCCCGAGGGCCTCGGCGGCCTCCCGGCGGACGACGCCCTTCGGGTCGGTCAGCAGCGATTCGAGCGGTCCAGTCGCCCGGGAGTCGCCTATCTTCCCGGCAGACCGCGCGGCCCGGGCCCGCACGCGTGGGTCGGGGTCCTCGAATCGCTCCGCGAGCTTCGGGACGGCGTCGGCTTGGTCCAACCGACCGAGGCCGTTGGCCGCGGCCATCCGCAACTCGGGCACGTCCGAATCCAGCGCCCGCATGAACGCCTTCGCGGTCACCCAGTCGGCGGCGTCGGCGTCCAGTTCGATGCCGGCCATGCTGCCGATGAGTTGCTCGATGGCGTCCCCGCCGAGTTCGTCCAGCGAGTCGATGGCCGCCGCGGTGACCGCGTCGCTGTCGCCCTGCGCCGCCCGGACGAGCGCGTTGACCACGTCCTTCCGGTCGTCGTGGTCGGGGAAGTTCCCCAGCAACTCGGCGGCGCGGGCCTGCACTCGCTGGTTGTCGCTCTCGCGCAGGACGCGGATGAGCTCTTGGACCTCGCCGTCGCGTTCGAGTTCGTAGAGGCTCATACCCGGCGGTAGATGCGGTGCTGTTTGTCGACCGGTTCGAAGGCGTCCCGACACTCCGCCGGGAGCGTCTCGGTCATCCCTATCATCAGGTACCCGCCCTCCCGGAGCGACCCGCGGATGGTCTCGAAGATGGGGACCTTGTACTCGCTGTCGATGTAGATGAGGAGGTTCCGACAGAACACCAAGTCGAAGTCGCGTTTGGGGTCGCCCCGGATGAGGTCGTGTTGCTCGAAGGTGACCATGTCCGTGACCACGTCTCGGACCCGGAACGTGTCGCCGTCCTCCTCGACGTACTCCGTGTAGTCGTCCAGCGGTTCGAGTTCCGCCGCGATGTCCGTCGTCTGTGACGTCTCGTAGGTGGCCGCTCGGGCCTCACGGAGGATGTCCGCGTTGATGTCCGTCCCCGTAATCTCGATGCGACTGGCGTCCACCTCGGGGTCGTCCAGCGCCAGCATCGCCGCCGAGTACGGTTCGCGGCCGTCGGCGCTCGGGGCCGACCAGACGCGGACCCGGCGGTTCTCGGCAGTGAGGTCCCGCAGGACCGGGCGCAACTGGTCCCACGCGTCCGGGTTCCGGAAGAAACTCGTGACGTTGATGGACAGCGAATCGAGCAGCAGTTCGCGCTCGCCGTCGTCTCGTTGGAGGAGGCGCTTGTACTCGCGGTAGCTGTCGATGTCGGTCCGGCGCATCCGTGCGGTGATGCGGCGGTCGAGGTACGCGTCGTTGTAGAAGCCCGACTCGAAGTCCATCTCCGTCCCGATGAACTCCAGCAGGCGGGTGAACTGCCGGTCGTTCCCTCTGCTCATAGGGTCACCACGTCGAGGATGTGGACGATGTTGCCGTCGCCCAGCACGGCCGTCCCGGAGAGTCCGGGCGTCCCCGAGAGGATACCTTCGAGGGGTTTGACGACGACCTCCTCCTGACTGTTGACGGAGTCACAGTGGAGGGCGACCTGCCGCTCTGACTCCCGGATGCGGACCAGCATGCCGTCGCCGTTGGCCGTCTCGCCGGGCACGTCGAACGTGTCGTCGAGGTGGATGACGGGGTAGATGTCGTCGTTGTGCTTGATGACCTCCTTCCCGTTGACCTGCTTGACGGCGTCCGTCGCGGTAATCTCGTCGACGTTCTTGATGGGGACGCCGTACTCCTCGTCGCCCACCTCCACGAACAGCACCTTCACGATGGCCATCGTCACGGGGAGGCGCAGAGCGACCGTCGTCCCCTCGCCCTCGGTGGACTCGACGTTGACCGACCCGTCCAGTTGGGTGACGGTGTCGTGGACGACGTCCATCCCGACCCCGCGACCGCTGGTGTCGGTCACCTCGTCGGCCGTCGAGAAGCCCGGATGGAAGACGAGATCGTAGATGGACGAGTCGTCCATCGCCTCGAGTTCCTCGGCCGAGCGGACGCCCTTCTCGATGGCCTTCTGCTCGATGGCGTCGACGTCCAGTCCCGCGCCGTCGTCCTCGACTTCGATGATGACGTGGTCGCGTTCCCGAGAGGCCCGCAGGGTGATGTGTCCGGTCTCCGGTTTCCCGGCGGCCGCACGCTCGGCGGGCGGTTCGATGCCGTGGTCGACGGCGTTCCGGAGGATGTGCATCAGCGGGTCCGAAATCTCGGTGAGGATGGTCCGGTCGAGTTCGATGTCCTCGCCCTCGATTTCGAACTCGACGTCCTTGTCGAGTTCGCGGGCGAGGTCACGGACCAGTCGGGGGAACTTCCCGACGACTTTCTTCAGCGGGATGAGCCGCATGTCCATCACCGTGTTCTGGAGGTTCGCCGTAATCTTGTCCAGTTCGTTCAGCGTCTCGCCCGCCGAGTCGACGTCCTCCTGTTCGACGGAGCGCCGGAGTTTGATACGGCTGGTCACCAGTTGTTCGACCAGTCCGTGCAGGTCGTCCAACTGGTCGACGTCCACGCGGACGGACTTGATTTCGTCGACGCTGTGTTCCTCTCCGTCGCCCTCGGTGTCGGTGGGTGCCGGGTGGGTCCCGTCGTCACCCGAGGCAGTCGTGTCGTCGGAGAGGTCCTCGGTCACGTCCGCCGCTGTGAAGGAGTCGACCTTCCCGATGGTCCCCAGTTCCGCGTCGACGGTCGCGGCGTCCGGAGCGTCGAGGTAGATGTCGAACGTCGCCTCGAACTCGCCGTCCTCGATGGCCGCTCGCTCGGGGTCGGAGGCGAGGATGTCGAAGACGTCCTCGATGGCCTCCAGCGCCAGCATCGCGTCGACGCCGAGCATGTCGGACTCGCCGACCCCGACGGCGGCGTGGACGACCCGTCCGTCGGCCTCGCCCGCGTCGAGGTCCACGTCGACCGGTGGGTCCGTCTCGCCGGTGCCGCTCTCGGCCGTCCCCCCGGCGGCCGCACTCGCATCGCCCGCGGCCTCGGCCCCGTCTTCGAGGACGGCGCGGAGTTCGGCCACCGTCTCGTCGGTCCGGGTCTGTGACTCCCCGTCGGCCTCTATCTCCTTGACGATGACCTCTATCTGGTCGACGCCGGCGAAGACGAGGTCCATCACGTCCGGCGTGACCTCCATCTCGCCCTGCCGCATCGCGTCGAGGAGGTCCTCCATCGCGTGTGCGAGGTTGGCGGCGTCGTCGAACCCCATCGCACCGAAGTTCCCCTTCAGCGTGTGTGCGGTGCGGAAGATAGAGTCCATCGCCTCCTCGTCGGAGGGGTCCGATTCGAGGTCGAGCAAGGAGTTGTTGAGTTCCGTTATCGCCTCCTCGCTCTCTCGGATGAATGCGTCGAGATACTGGTCGTCCATTATGAGGTCACCTCGGTCGTAATCGTGTCTAAGATGCCGCTCGCGACGTCGTCGATGGGCAACACGTCGTCCACACAGCCGGTTTCGACCGCCCGTTTGGGCATGCCGTAGACGGCCGACGTGGCTTCGTCCTGTGCGAGAGTCCGCCCCCCGGCCGCCTTGATGCGGCGGATGCCGTCCGCGCCGTCCTCGCCCATCCCGGTGAGGATGACGCCGACGAGGGGGTCGTCGACGACGTCCGCGGCCGTCGCCATCGTCACGTCGACGGCCGGTCGGACGCTGTTGACCGGGTCGTCGTCGGTCAGTTTCACGCGGAGACGGCCGTTCCGGTAGTTCTTTAGCTCCATGTGGCGGTCGCCGGCGGCGACGAGGGCTTCGCCGCCTCCGATTCGCGCCCCGTCCGTCGCCTCACGGACGTCGTAGTCGCTCCGAGCGTCGATGCGCTCCGCAAACCGACCGGTGAAGCCTTCCGGCATGTGCTGGACGACGAGGACTCGGAGGTCGGCGGCCAGCGGTAGGTCCGACAGCACCTGTTCGACCATCTTCGGGCCACCGGTCGAGGACCCGATGACGACCGTGGGATTGCTCGCGTACGAGGCCGCCTCCGGTGCGGGTTGACCGCTCGCCGGGTCCGCATTGACGGCCGCGGTGCGGCGGTCTCCGGCGACGTCTACCTCGGCCACCGAGGAGACGATGTCGACGAGTTGGTCCTTCAGCCGAGACATCTCCATCGACACCTCGCCGCCGGGTTTGGTGAAGAAGTCGACGGCACCCTTATCGAGTGCCTCGAACGTCACGTCGGCGTTCTCGTCGGTGTGTGCCGACAGCATCAACACCGGCGTCGGGCGCTCGGTCATGATGCGCTCTGTGGCCTCGATGCCGTTCATCTCCGGCATCTCGACGTCCATCGTCACCACGTCCGGTTCGTGTTCGACGACGGCGTCGACGGCCGCTCGGCCGTTCCGGGCCTGCGCGACCACCTCGATACCACCCTCCTCGAGGATGTCCGAGATGACGCTACGCATGAAGTGCGAGTCGTCGGCGACGACTGCACGCGGCGCGGCACCGACCATCGTCACACGTGCCCCTGTGACGCGGTCGTCATTCGCGGGCAGAGCATCTGCATTCCTGTGCCGTACTCCCGTTCGCCCCGAAATAAAGACTCCGCCCACGTAATCAAAGTTGATAGCCCAGCAGACATCTTTATACGGACCTACGGACCACTTTCTGGTACTCCGGGACCCATGTCTGCACAGTCAGCTACGACCGGCCAAGTGCTCGAATTCCAACTCGGCGAGGAGACGTACTGCGTCAGCATCGACTACGTGACCGAAATAGTCGACGTGGGCGACCTGACGCAGGTTCCGAACGCCCCAGCGCACGTCGAGGGCGTCATGGACCTCCGCGGTCGGACGACGTCCATCGTCGACCCGAAGGTCGTCTTCGGCATCGGGGACGACGCCGACGGGAAACGCATCATCGTCTTCGACCCGGCTATCGTCCAGACGCAGGGCGCCGCCGGGTGGCTCGTCGACGAGGTGTTCCAGGTCGTCCAGATTACGCCGGAACAGGTCGACCGGTCGCCGGCCAACGACTCCGGGTCCATCCGGGGCGTCGTCAAGCGCGACGACGACTTCGTCATCTGGGTAGACCCCGCTGTCGTCCACAGTGAGGGCTGAACGCGTCTATACCCGGGTTTCGTGAACAAGACTTTTCAACGCACCACACACCACGCTTACACAACCTTCCACTCCACCCCACAGAACATGATAGAGCTAACCAAGACAGGCATCGACGGTCTCGACGACATCCTCAACGGCGGTATCGTGAAGAACTCCACGACACTCATCAGTGGGAACCCCGGCGCTGGCAAGTCGATTCTCTGTCTCCAGTACCTCTACAACGGTGTCGAACAGTTCGACGAGAAAGGCATCTACCTCTCCTTCGAGGAGAACGAGTCCGACCTGCGACAGGCCGCCGAATCGCTGGGCTTCGACAAGTGGCGTGACTTCGTCGAGAACGGCGACATCAAGGTGTACGACAAGCAGGTCCTCCTCCGGGAGAACGACTTCTCCTCGTCGCTGGAACTCCTGCTGGAGGACTTAGAGGACGAGGAGTACGACCGACTGGTCCTCGACTCGCTGGCGATGTTCGAACTGTTCTTCGAGGACGAGAAGGAGAAGCGGACGTACCTCCTGAAGTTCTCCGACATCCTCCGGGACAACGGTCTGACGACGCTCCTGACGAACGAGCAGGGTGCCGTGTTCCCCGACACGGACATCGGACTGGAGAACTACCTCACCGACGGTAACATCTACCTCATCCAGACCCCCACCGACACCGGCGTCAGCCGCTACGTCTGGGTGGCGAAGATGCGCAAGCAGAACATCGAGACCGACATCTACCCGATGGAGATAGACTGGGGTGGTATCAAGGTCCACCAGAACGCCAGCGCGTTCTCGATGATGAGCGAGGAAGAATCACCGATATAGGCTGGGGTTAAACCGTTATTAAGTCCTGAAACGCCCGTTTCAGGGCATATGTGGGTGGTTCTGGGTGGTTCGGCTCTAACGCTCTATTTACCCCAAACTCACTCAGTATCATCGGCGATAGCTTTATAAAATTCAAAATTCATGTTTTGATAACGATGGCTTCAGCGGATATTCTCCAGACGCTGGGGAACAAATACAGCGCCGAAATCCTCGACGCGACAGACGAACCGGTCTCGGCGCAGGAACTGAGCGACGAACTCGGCATCCCGATTGCGACCTGCTACCGACGTATCGACGAACTCACCGAACACGACCTGCTCGAACTCCACGACAACATCCTCTCGGACGACCGGCGGCGAATCAAGGTGTACCGCCGGAACGTCGACGAAGTCAGCGTCGATTTCGAAGAGGAGCTCTCGGTCCACGTCGAGGAGCGGTCGGAGGTGACCAACAAACTCGACGAGGCGTGGCGGACGCTCTCGGACGGCTGAGCCGCCGAACTGCCTTATCCGCTTATTATCAGGACAGATATTTTAGAGGGTGGATTTAATAACGGCTTTCTCGTAGGCCGATGCAGTGCCGATGATAGAACTCCTCTACGCCATCTCGACGCTGGTGTTCGTCGTCGCCGGACTCACCATGGTCGGGATGGCGATGCGGGCGTACGTTCAAACGTCCCGGCAGGCGATGCTCCACCTCTCGCTGGGGTTCTCGCTGGCCGTCGCCGGTGCGGCCGCGACGATGATAAGCGCGTTCGTCAACGACTTCGAGGGCGTGCGCTCGCTGTTGCTCGTCAACAGCGGTCTGACGACGTTTGGCTACCTGTTCGTGATGTACAGCCTCGTGACCTACGAGTGAGTCGTCCCGGGACGTCGGGACTCACGGCGGCCACCGGATAGCCGTATCAATAGTTAATTTTTGTATAGCGCGTGCGTGCGAGCCCGGCGATTAATCGACCATTTTCTCCCGAGCTGGCCGGCACACATGGTGGTCTCCGACTCACCGCTTTCTCGCCCGAGTCACGGGTCTCTCCGTCCGTTCTAACGGCGTCGCCGTTGCGGGCCGCTGCACCACCGACTGTGGCCGACCATTTCGAGTAAAACGACCGATTAACGGCCTGAAAGTATCGTTATCAGCATAGATATTTCGGGGGGAGGTATTATTACTGATGAAACGCAGACTGATAGTAGGGTCAGACAGGCCCGGAATATTCAATGTTCACGGAACTACGAAACGACGACGACCGCGGGCAGGTCGGTATCGGCACGCTCATCGTGTTCATCGCGATGGTGCTGGTCGCGGCCATCGCCGCGGGCGTCCTGATCAACACGGCCGGCTTCCTCCAGAGCAGTGCGGAGGAGACCGGGCAACAGAGCAGTGACCAAGTGACGAACCGACTGGAAGTCGTTAGCACCGTCGGGACCGACATCGACAGCACGAACAAGGAAGTCGACACGGTGCAGATTACTGTGAAGAAGGCTCCCGGTGCGGCGAACATCGACCTTGGTAGCACCATCGCGCAGTGGGTTGAATCGTCCGGTTCGTACGACCTCACGCAGGGCTCGACTGCCAACAGCGACAGTTTCTCGGTCTCGACTGTTCAGGACGACGACTCGTCGATTTCCGAGAGTAACGTGCTGAACGACCCGGCCGACCGCGCGACGCTGCGTTTCAGCGCCGTCGACCTCGGCTCCAGTGGTCTCGGTGAAGGTGCCACGGCGACGATTCAGTTGAACACCCAGTCCGGCGGTACCACGACTGTCCGCCTCGTCGTCCCGGAGACCCTGTCCGGCAACTCCGCCGTCACGCTGTAAGCCGGCGTATCTTTCTTTTTCTCGAAGCAACTCTCCACTAGCGGTGCGGTTCTCGACGGTGACTCACCACCAGCGACGGAATTATACCACTCCCTCACACACTAGCCGATATGACCCCGGGGTCAGACGAACCGAATCCGGAGGACGGCAAGATACTCTCCCCGGAGGAACTCGACATCGCGGACGACGACCACGTCACGGAGATAGACGAGGGACGGTACGTCGTCTCGCCGGACGTGCGGACCGACGACTCCTACGGCAATCAGGTGTCTGCCGACGCGGGCCCCCAGTCGGAATCGGCGACGGACCCCGAACCCGACACCGTGAGGTTCACCGACGCGGACGTCCACGAGTGGCTCGCAGAGCAGATGGCCGACTCGAACACCCGCTACGGGTTCGACGTGACCGCGAAGTTCGACGGCGACGTGGACCAACAGCAACTCTCCTCGAACGACATCGTCACCGTCTTCGAGAGCTTCATGCTCTGGTACGGGCGTCAGATGGACGGCTCGACGGCCGTCGAGGACGTCCTCGGCATCCTCCTCTCGGAGTCGAACGTCCCGGTGAAGTATCCGCCCGGGTGCTTCAGAGAGATGGTCAAATCGACCGGCCTCTCGCCGGACGACACGATTGCCGACCTCGTGGCGGCGGTCGAAGAGCAGGACGGCGCGGAGTTCTGAGCGTCGAGAGCTTTAACACCGGGGGGCGTCGTTGCTACGGCAGGCGATGACTCGACGGTATCTGGTGACCGGTGTCGCGCTCTTCGTCGTCGCCGTCGCCGTGTTGACGGGACCGTTCGGGGTGGACGTGACCGCCGAGCGACCGACGGACTTCGGCGAGGGGACGGCGACAGTCTCGTCGGTGACCGTCCAGACGGCGGCCTTTCGCGTCACGGACGGTCGGTTCGGAACGGGAGTGACGTACCTCCGACCGCCGACGGCGACCGTTCGCCTCGCGTCGGTCACCGGCCGCCCGCGACTCGTCTACCTCGTCTCGGTGCCGGCCCTCGACGTGGAACTGGTCGAGACGGCCGTCGTGACCGGGCCGGGGACGTATCGGCTCGGCCCCGACGACCACGGGATGGGTCGAGAGACCGTCGAGCGAGCGACCTACGAGGGGCGACTGACGGTGCGCGTCCAGAGTTTCACCACCGACCGGACGGTCTACCGGGAGAACGCGACCGTGGAGGTGGGGGCGTGAGCGGTGCCGAAGGAGCGAGAGGGCGACTCGTCGCCTTCGGTCAGTGGCTGTTCGCCGACCGCTACGGACTGGTGTTGTGGTTGGGGTTGCTCTGCTGGTTCGGGCTGACGTGGCGCGTCGGCATCTTCATTCAGGACACCTACGCGACGGCGAACACGCTCGTCGCCCTCGCCGACGGCCACCTCCACGTCACCGAGATTCAGTACTCGCTCACGCTAGGGTCACAGCCGGGCCTCCATCGCTACGACGGGTTGCTGTACGGGCGAAACTACGGGCAACTCGCGCTGGCGGTACCGCTGGTCTGGGCGCTGGAGGGTCTCGCTCTCCTCGTCGACCCGCGACTCCTCCTCGCCGGTCTGTGGGCGGGCCTCGGACTGGCGTTGGTCACGCAGACGGGGCGTCTCGACGGCATCGACAGAGACAGGACGGTGACGGTCGGTACGGTGGTCGTCGCCCTCCTGTTCGTCGGGAGCGTCCTCACGGCGACGAATCTGGACCCGGACCGACTCGCGCTGGCGGCCTACCAGTTGTCCACGATGGCCGCGGCGGCCACCGCCGGCGTCCTCCTGTACCGTCTCGTCGGCAAGTGGCACGGGCGACGGGTCGGACTGGCGGCCGGCGCCGCTCTCGGTCTGGCCACGCCGGTCGGGTTCTGGTCGACGCTACCGAAACGCCACACCCTCGTCGCGACGCTGACGCTCGCGGCGGTGTACGCCTTCGCCGTGAGCAGACGGGCCGAGGGCCGGGCCGCGCTCCGAGCCAGAGCGGGGGCCTACGCGCTCGTGGGCGTGGTCACGTGGGTCCACGCGTTCGAGGCGTTCTTCCTCGTCGGCGTCCTCGGTGTGGTCGACCTGCTGACCGCGCGTTCGAACCGACCGCGGGACCTCCTCGTCGTCGCCCTCGTCCTCCTCGCGGCGACGACGCCGATGCTGGCGACGAACTACGCCATCAGCGGCAACCCGGCGGAACCGCCGCGACTTCTCCCGGACGTCGAGGACGACGCCGTCGAGTTCGCGCCATCGGTCGACGAGAGTGGGGCGACCGACTCCGGCGCCGACGGTGGCACCGGTGGAGAGTCTGGTAATGGGGGTGATACCGCGATTGACGGTGATACGACGCCGAGGGGACCGACCGTTCCGTTCCTCGGGACGGTACTCGACGCCGCCGAACCGGTCGGGGAGTTCGCTGGCGGGGCGGTCGTTGACGGTGTCGGCGTTCTCGACGACCCCGCGCGTCTCTCGTACATCTTCCTCCGAAGCGGACACATCCCGGGGGTGCGGTACTGGCTCAACGATAACGAGACGATAGAACTCGCGTTGTTGGAAGCGACGCCGGTACTCGGTGCGCTGTTGGCCCTTCCGATGCTGGCGGGTCACCGACTATCGGACGGTAGGTGGAGAATCGGCCGATTCCCACACCCGCGGCGGCTCTCGCCACGCCGACAGACGGACTTCCTCGTCACGGCGCTTGCGCTGGTGTTCTCTATAGTCTACCTTTCGAGTCTACCGCTGTTCAGTCAACTGACGGTGCGGTATATCCACCCGATTATCCCCCTCGCAGTGTACGGCGTCTGCCGGGTGCCCGCCGTCCGCGAGGGCGTCAAAGCGGAAACAGGGTGGCTCGTCCGAGCGTACGCCCTCGCCCTCGTGGCGGCGCTGACGGTCGTTCTCGGCGGTATCGTGACCCTCGGACTGGCGCTTGGCGAGGCGGTACAGTACCACGCGCTGTGGAACCTCGCGGCCGCGCTCGTCTGCGCCGTCGCCGTCGTCGGTCGCACCCTCGCGCCCGACCGCTTCTCGGAACGGGCAGTCGCGACTGGATTGGCGCTCCCCGCCGGGTTCGCGACGGCGTACCTGGTGCTGTCGGGGCTGGTGTACTTCGAATACGGCGTCTACGCGTTCGACCTCGTGCGGGTCGTCGCCGACCTGTTACCGACGCTGTGAGCGCAGACCGCCGCGACAGCGCTACACGACCGCAGTACGGCGGTATCACAGGCGATAATTTACGGGTCACATTTATTTAGCTCATCGCGGTACTTCGTGTCGATAGGTCATGCCTGACGTACTGATTGCCGACGATTCGGAGTTTATGCGCAACCTCCTTCGGGAGATTCTAGAGGAGGACCACACCATCGTCGGAGAGGTGGAGAACGGCGTGGAGGCGGTCGAGGTGTACAAAGAGGAGACGCCAGACTTGGTGATGATGGACATCGTGATGCCGATTCGGGACGGCATCGAGGCGACCGACGAGATAAAGTCGGCGAACCCCGACGCCAACGTCATCATGTGCACGAGCGTCGGTCAGGAGGAGAAGATGAAGGAGGCCGTGAAGGCCGGTGCCGACGGCTACATCACCAAACCGTTCCAGAAGCCCAGCGTGATGGAGGCCATCGAGGACGTCGTGCCGTCATAGATGAACGTCGACATCCAGTCGCTCGGAACGTTCAACCAACTCGCACACGAGGGGGCCCAGCAGGCCACGCAGTCGCTCGCCCAGATGACGGGCATCGACGCCAGCGTCGACGTGACCCGGATTACCTTACTCGACCGGGCCGACGTCGGCGGGGAACTGACCGGGGAGGAGTTCGTCGGCGTCCAGTTCGGCTTCGAGGGTGTGCTGGAGGGGGAGACAGTGCTCGTCTTCGACACCGACTCGGCCGACACTATCGCGGAGGCACTGATGCCCGGTGCCAGCGACGACCCCGCGATGGCCCAGAGCGGCGTCAAGGAGATAGGCAACATCATGATGAGCGGGTTCATCGACGGGTGGGCCGACTACCTCGACTCGACCATCGACCACTCGCCGCCGGAGTACATCGAACGCGACGGTGCCGACGTGTTGCCCGAGGCCCCGGAGTCAGGGGGACACGACCAAGTGTTCGTCTTCAAGTCGGAGATAGAGTGGGTGGGCGAGTCGGTCAACTTCTACATCTACATGCTTCCCGAGTACGACCCGCTCGCGGAGGCGATGATGGAACACGGGGACACCGACGCCGACGCGATTCCCATCGACAAACTTCAGACGTTCAACGAGATGACCACCGACGGCACCCAACAGGCCGCCGACAACGTCGAGATGATGACCGGCATCCCGACGGACGCGGAGGTGACCCAGATTAGCTTCGCACCCATCGAGGACGTGCCCAAACAGGTCGGCACCGACACGTACGTCGGGACGGTGGTGGAGTTCACGGGCGTCCCCAGCGGCTACCTGATGGTGCTGTTCGACGAGGTCTCGGCGGTCAACGTCGCCGAGGCGATGATGCCCGTCGAGGTGGACGGCGACGGCGTGACCGACCAGCACAAGGCCGCCATCGAGGAACTCGGCAACATCATGACCAGCGGGTTCGTCGACGGGTGGGCGAACGTCCTCCAGACGTCGGTCGACCACACGCCGCCGCGACTGGTCCACGACATGGGCCGGTCCATCGTCGACCCCCTCGCCGCACAGGTCGGCCAGCATCAGGAACACGCGTTCATCATCAACTCGACGATGCGGACCGACGACATCGAGTTCAACGCCGAGATTCACGCGCTGCCCAACGAGAAGGAACTGCGCGAGGCGCTCGAAGATTTGGACGTCGACCGTGCCGACGAGACTGACGCGGACGTCGAACAGATATTCGAATAATGAAAGTCTACGACGGCAGTCAGACGGAGCGTACGCAGGAGACCGAGCCAGAGCGAATCAAGGTCGGTATCGCCGAGTACCGGGTGACGACTGACTCGGCCGTACTGACCACGAGCGGTCTCGGGTCCTGTATCGGCGTCGGCATCTACGACGAGATGTCGGGTGCCGCCGGCCTCGTCCACGTCATGTTGCCGACGGCCGAAGACGTAGAGGGGGGAAACCGAGCCAAGTTCGCGGACACCGGCGTTGCCGCGCTGGTCGAGGCGCTCGAAGCCGAGGGGGCATCCCGCGAGCAGATGCGAGCGAAGATAGCCGGAGGGAGCGACATGCTCGACTTCTCCGAGAACGGTGCCTCTATCGGGTCCCGCAACGCCGACCAAGTCCGGACGACGCTCGAAGAGCACGACATCCCTATCATCGGTGAGGACGTCGGTGGCGACCACGGCCGGTCGCTCCGACTGGAAGCCGACACAGGGGACTTCGTGGTCAAGAGCGCCAACACCGACTCGAAGACGCTTTGAGTCCCGTCGCTGACAGCCACGACCCGGCCCAGTATCACGAACGATGTCTGACGGACGGCATCCACTCGTCTGCCGCAAACGCGCTCATCAGGGCGTCTATCCACTAATCTCCACCCGAAACCAACCTTATCAGGATAACTACTCTATTCGAGATATTAATTCCTGAATTAGAGATTAGAAATTTGGGATTTGTTATCAACGATGATAGGCTAGACGGAATATTCAAGGGTGTCTGAAGTAATTTATAACGACAATGAGTAGTCTCGCTCTCCTGCCGACGTTGCAGGCACTGTCCCCGGACGTGGTCGCACTCGTGCCCGCGTTGCTCGTCCTGCTCTCCGGGGGCCTCGTCGGTATGAGCATCAAGAACATGTTCGACTCCATCATGTCGGACGACGAGAGCGACGACGACGGCGACGACGAGATGGCCGACGGCGGTGGTCTGATGGCGGAAGAGGGCGGGGGTGGCGACGAACTCGGTGGCCTCGGTGGCTTGGACGACGGCGACGACATGGGCGGGTTCGGCGACGACGAGTTCGGCGACATGGAGGACGCGACGGGACCGGACACGGACGAACTGGAGCACCGACTCGACGAACTGGAGAACGAGGTCGGCAGTCTCTCCTCGACGGTCAACACGGTCCGCACGGAGAACGAGTCCATCTCCGAGTCCGTCGACGAGGTGGAGGAGAACGTCCGGAAACTCCTCGACATCTACGAGATGGTCACGCGCGGGGTCAACCCCTTCGCCGACGACGTCGACGCCGGGATGGGCGGCGGCGGTATGGGCGATGGCTCGTTCGGCTTGTTCGACAGCGACGACGGGGGAGACGACACCGACGACATCGACGAAGACGTCGCCAGCGCCGACGCGGAGGGCTTCTTCGACGAGGACCTCGTCGAGGACGACGGCGGCGACATGTCGATGGACGACGGCGACGACATGTTCGGCGACGACGATTTCGGCGGCGGCTTCGAGGACGACGGCGGGTCGTTCGACGAGGAGTTCGACGACTTCGAGGACACGGAGGACGACATGAGCATGGACGACGGACTCGACGTGGACGAGGGTGGGAGCGACGACGGCGGGGACGGCGGCAAGTCCTTCGCCGAACTGAAAGACGAGTACGAGTCGGGCGACGCCGACTGGGCCGAGGGAGAGTCCGAGGACGACGAGGAACGCCTCGCGGACGAGGAGGACGAACTGTTCGAAGACGACGACGGGGACTTGCTGGACGACGAGGGCGGCCTCGAAGACGACGACCTGTTCGACGAGGTCATCGACGACGACGGACTGGACGACGCCGAGGCCGAGGTCGAACCCGACCCCGCCCCCGTGGACGACGGGGCGGCAGACACGACGGCGACCCCGGACTCGACGGCCCAGCCAGACCCGGACCGGGAACCGGAACCCGAGACGACGGCCGACCCGGAACCGGAGCCCGAGCCAGCGTCCGACCCGACGACCGCGGCGACCGCGGAGACGGACGGAAGCGCGGAGAGCGACGGCGGGAAACCCTACCTCCAGACGATGCCCGAAGGGTTCGCGGCGGACCTCATCGTGGTCGAGTGGCTGGAGTTCCTCGTCGAGCAGGCGGGCTACCGCGAGGCCGCCCGCGCCATAGACTACTACGAGACCATCGGATGGATCGACGCGTCTGTCGCCGACAGCCTCACCGAGTACCTCCGCGGGTTCGACGACGTATCGGACACCGGCGGCGGCCTCACCATCGACCACCACACCGAGAGCCTACGCTACATCTCGCAACTCGACGACGACAGCGGCGCCGACGCCGTCGCGCTCTCGAAACTCGTCGGAGGTGGTGCCGATGGGCTTCAGCGTTAGCGGTTCCGCGGCCGTCGTCTTCGTGGCCATGTTCATCGGCTTCGGGATGTTCTACAGCGCGACGGCCAACGGGTTCGAGAACGTCAACGACGCCCGCGACGTGCAGGCCGACCGGACGCTCGAACAGCAGAACACGGCTATCGACGTCACCGACGTCACGTACAACACGACGGCGGACTCGCTGAACGTCACGGTCGTCAACGCGGGGTCGACGGACCTGACCGTCAGCGACGTGGACCTGTTGGCGAACGACGACTACCTCACCGGCTACCGGTCCGCCGTGGACGGCGACGAGGCGACGGACCTGTGGCTCCCCGAGGAGCAACTCGTGGTCAACGCGACGGGGATACCGTCGGACCCCGGCCGCGTGAAAGTGGTCACCGGCCCCGGCGTCGCGGCCGTCGAGACGACGCAGGTGGTGAGCTGAGATGGCGAGCGTCTCCGCCTCCCACCTCATCCTGTTCATCGCCTCGATGATGGTGGCTGCGAGCGTCGCCGGCGTCTTCACCGACACCATCGGCCAGTTGAGCAACGCCGTCTCGGAGCAGGGGTTGGACGTCAGCGAGGAGGTTCGGACCGACGTCGAGATAATCTCCGACAGCGGTAGCGGCGCCATCTACGACAGCGACGGGAACGGGAACGTCACGCTCCACGTCAAGAACACGGGGTCGGAACCGCTGGGGGCCGACCCCGGACAGATGGACCTGTTCCTCGACGGGTCGTTCGTCACGTCGTTCGGCGTGACGCTCGTGGACGGTACCGACGGCGTCTGGCGGCCCGGCACGGTTGTCCGCGTCGAGATTTCGGCGCCCGGGCTGTCGGGCGACCACCGCGTGAAACTCATCGTCAACGGCGACGAGGAGGTGTTCAGGTTCCGAGCATGAGCCTCGCAAGTACCGACCTGTTCTCGCTGGGACTGGACGACCACGACCGACTGAACAAGGAACTGGGCGGCGGCATCCCTCCGGGGAGCATCATCCTCGTCGAGGGGGACTACGGGGCCGGCAAGTCCGCGATGAGCCAGCGGTTCACTTACGGACTGTGCGAGGAGGGCCACGAGGTGACCTACCTCTCGACGGAACTCACCGTCGGCAGTTTCTTGGACCAGATGCACTCGCTGTCCTACGACATGGTCGACCACATCTTGGACGAGAACGTCCTGTTCTTGCACGCCGACATCGGCGACTCGAACACGTTCTCCGGCGGCAACGAGGAGCAGGACCGCAAGGAACTGCTCCGCAGACTCATGGAGGCGGAGGTGATGTGGGAGGCCGACGTCGTCGTCATCGACACCTTCGACGCCATCCTCCGGAACGACCCGAAGTTCGAGGCGCTGGTCCGCCAGAACGAGGAGCGACAGGCGGCCCTCGAGATTATCTCCTTCTTCAGGGACATCATCTCTCAGGGGAAGTGCATCATGCTCACCGTCGACCCGTCGACGCTGGACGAGGAGGCCATCGGCCCGTTCCGGGCCATCGCCGACGTGTTCATCGAACTGGAGATGATAGAGGTCGGGAACGACGTGCGCCGGCAGATCAACGTCCTCCGGTTCGCCGGCATGGGCGAACAGGTCGGTGACACCGTCGGGTTCTCCGTGCGGTCGGGGACGGGCATCGTCATCGAGTCGCGGAGCGTCGCATAAGGGGTGATCTAAGATATGACAGACCACGGACGCGCGAAGCCATCGGACGAACTTCGACAGATTGCCGCCCGGCGGCCACACCTCCGGGACCACCTCAAGAAGTTCAAGCAGATTACCGGCGAGTTCCCGATGCTCATAGACGAGGCCGACGGCGAGTACGAGTCCGACCGACCGAACGTCCTCTACCCCGTCGGCGGCCCCATCTTCTGTCACATCTACGGCGACGTGGGACAGGACACGAAGTACTACGCCATCGAACCGGAACTCGACCAGGACGAACGGGCGGTCTTCGGCAAGGTCCGCAACCGCCTCCTCCAGAAGAGCGTCAACAAGCCCGCCCCGGAGAGCGAGGCGGAGTACGACGACCGAATCGAGGAACTGCTTCAGGAGACGACCAGAATCCGAGACCAGGACGACGACCGGGGCGTCCTCACGCGCCTGTCGAACCTCGCCGACGTCGGCAGCGTCGAGGTCACCCAGTCGACCTACGAGAACATCCTCTACCGCCTCAACCGGGACATCGTCGGCTTGGGGCCGCTCGAACCGGTGATGCGCGACCCGGCCAACGAGGACATCCACGTCATCGGCCGGAGCGAGTGCCACGTCGACCACGGCGTCTACGGGATGCTGGAGACGACGGTGGAGTGGCAGAGCGAGGAGGCCTTCGACCAGTGGCTTCGGAACATGGGCGAACGGATGGGCGACCCCGTCTCCGACTCGGACCCCATCGTCGACTCGACGCTGCCGGACGGGTCGCGTCTGAACCTCATCTACTCCGACGACGTGAGCCTCAAGGGCCCCTCGCTCACCATCCGACAGGGCGACGAGATTCCGCTCTCCATCTTCCAGATTACGAAGTGGATGACCCTCTCGCCGGAACTGGCGGCGTACCTGTGGCTCTGTCTGGAGAACGAACAGACCGTCTTCGTCGTCGGGGAGACGGCCTCGGGAAAGACGACGACGCTGAACGCCATCACCTCGTTCATCCCCGCCGACGCGAAGATTTACACCGCAGAGGACACCGCCGAGGTGCTCCCGCCCCACAACACGTGGCAGCAACTGCTCACCCGCGAGGGCGAGGACGAGGGGACCAGCATCGACATGTTCGACCTCGTCGCCGCCGCCCTCCGTTCCCGCCCCGACTACATCATCGTGGGTGAGGTCCGTGGCGAGGAGGGTCGGATGGCGTTCCAGGCCGCCCAGACCGGCCACCCCGTAATGTTGACCTTCCACGCCAGCGACATCGTCTCGATGATCCAGCGGTTCACCGGCGAACCCATCAACGTCCCCGAGACGTTCATGGACGTCGCCGACGTCGCCCTGTTCCAGAACCGCGTCAAGCAGGGCGACCAAGTCCTGCGTCGGGTCACCAGCGTTCAGGAGATAGAGGGGTACTCCAAGGAGATGGACGGCGTCGTCACCCGACAGGTGTTCAACTGGGACCCCGTCGAGGACGAAATCGTCTTCCAGGGGATGAACAACTCCTACGTCCTCGAAGAGCAAATCGCGACCCTGCTGGGGTACGAGGACACCCGCGACATCTACGACGACCTGCAGTTCCGGGCGAACCTCATCGAACGCGCCATCCAGGAAGGGATTCTGGGGTACCACGAGGTCAACGACTTCATCCGGGACTTCCAGCGAGACGGCGTCGAAGGCATCCCGTTCAACGTCTCTCGACCGAACTGACGATGGCCCAGAGCGAAGCCGAGACCGGCATCGACCTCACCATCACCGAGACCGTCCAGAGCCTCGTCGAGTCGTACCGCCAGATGACGATTCCGCTGGAACGGTACCTCTTTTTCATCCTCCTCCCGTCGGTGGCCTTCTTCGTCCTCTCGGCGGTGGCGGCGCTGTTGCTCGACCTCCCGATGGCCATCCGAGCGCCGATTCCGTTGCTCGGGTTCCTCGCGATGGTGTCGGCGCTGTTCTACCCGAAGATTCTGCTCTCTCAGCGCAAGCGGGAACTCAACAACCGCTTTCACCTCCTCATCACCCACATGACGGTGCTGGCGACGACGAAGATAGACCGCATGGAGGTGTTTCGCACCCTCGCGCAGGAGGAGGAGTACGGGGAACTCGCCATGGAGATGCACCGCATCACGCAACTGGTGGACACGTGGAACCAGAGCTTAGACGACGCCTGCCGTCGTCGCGCCAAGGAAGTGCCCAGCGACGCCTTCTCGGACTTCCTCGACCGTCTGGCCTACACCCTCGGGGCCGGCCAGTCCTTAGAGGACTATCTGCTGTCCGAACAGGAGCAGATTATCCAGCACTACACCACCGTCTACCGGAGTTCGCTGGACAGTCTGGAGGTCATGAAGGACCTCTACCTCTCGATGATTCTCTCGATGACGTTCGCATTGGTGTTCGCCGTCGTCCTGCCGGTGCTGACCGGGACGAACCCGACGATGACCGTCAGCGCCGTCATCGTGATGTTCGTCTTCGTCCAGTCGGGGTTCTTCCTCGCCATCCGCTCGATGGCCCCGTACGACCCGGTGTGGTTCCACCCCGAGGAGTACCCCTCGCCCATCGAAGAGCGTCTCGACAAGTCGATGTACGCCGGCGTCGGCCTCTCGGCGCTACTGGTGTTCGTCACCGTCGGCGGCATGTTCGGCGTGTCCCCGATTACCCTGAACGACCTGCTGTTCTTCCTCGACAGCGTACCCCTGCCGTTCTACGCCGTCGTCCCCGTCACCCCGATGCTCATCCCCGGCATCGTCTTCCGCCAAGAGGAGCAGAAGGTCAAGGCCCGCGACGACGAGTTCCCCAGTTTCATCCGCGCGCTGGGGGCCACCGAAGGGGCGAAACAGTCCACGACGGGGATGGTGCTCCGGACTCTCCGCAAGAAGGACTTCGGGCCGCTGACCCAGAACATCGACGACCTGTACAAGCGGTTGAACATGCGCATCGAACCCACGTCGGCGTGGCGGTACTTCACCGCCGACTGTCGCTCCTACCTCGTCCAGACGTTCTCCGAGATGTACCTCATCGGCCGCGAGATGGGTGGGTCCCCGAAGCAACTGGGCGAACTCATCGCCGCCAACATGAATCAGGTGCTCCAACTCCGCCAGAAGCGCAAGCAGGCCACGACGACGCTCGTCGGCCTCCTCTACGGGATTACGGCCGCGTCGACGTTCGCCTTCTTCATCGGCTTACAGGTCGTCAACATCCTCGCACAGATGTCGCTGAACCTCAACGCCGGGAGCCGACTCGACGTGAACTCCCTCATCAACACCGGCGTCTACGACATCCCGCTCATCGAGTTCCTGTTGGTCATCATCATCATGTTCTCGGCGATGCTGTCGGCGCTGATGATTCGCACCGTCGACGGGGGCCACAAGGCCAACACCTACATGCACTTCGTCGTCCTCTCGTGGATTGGCGCCATCACCGGCACCTTCACGAAGTGGCTGGTGACGCAGTTCCTCGCCATCTAGGGGCGTCCTCCCGCCGGCGACCCGCCGCTCCCCGTGTTCGCGAGCGGAGGACCGACCGCTCGGGCGGGGCCTACGCTGACAGGGACGTCAGCGGCGACACGTTGGCACGGCCATCGCGTGTCACCTCACCACGACGACTTCTCCTCCATCGAACTCACCTGCACGACGAGGCGGTCCTCGTCGCGGTTGTCCTTCGTGATGGCGGACCCGCGGCCGGTCATGCACTCCCCGGCGTCCAGATACTCCGTCTCGATGGTGTAGCCGCCGGGGGCGTACAGTTCCGCCGTCGCGGTGCCGTCGTCCAGAATCACTCGGTCGTACTCCGTCGTCCTGACGACTGCCCCCTCGTACCGGACGCGAACCGCCGGGTCGTCGTCTTCGAGTTCGCCGTCGCCGACGCGGGCCTGTACGTCCGCGAACGTCGTCTCGCCCGGTCCGCACTTGCCGCCGCCGAGACAGCCGGCAAGCCCTCCGGCCACCGTCGCCACCGTCCCCTGTAAGATGTCCCGTCGCTCCATGCCTTCGTTTCACATGTCGGCGTAGTAATTGTATCGGCGCCGACGGTCGCATAGCTGGGGGTGAGGGCGCGAAAGAAAAGAGCGCGGTTCGAGCGCGGAGTTAGTCGTCGGCCGGCGCGGCGCCGCCCTCTTCGTGCTGAGCCTTCGTGTGTGGCAGTTTGCCACCGTCGGCGAGGATTTCGCGTTCGCGCTCGGAGGCGTCCAGCGTGGCCGTGGCCTCCCAGTCGTCGTTGACGCGGATGGTGAACTCCTCCTGCCCGGAGCGGACGGCCTCTGCGACGTCGTCGACGATTTCGACGTCGTCGCCCTGCTCTATCTTCTCGTACGTGTCCTCGTCGATTTCGAGGGGGACGATGCCGAAGTTGAACAGGTTCGCCTTGTGGATGCGGGCGAAGCTCTGGGCGAGGACGGACTCGATGCCCAGATACATCGGGCACAGCGCCGCGTGCTCACGCGAGGAACCCTGCCCGTAGTTCTCGCCGGCGACGAGGACGCCGCCGTCGGCTTCCAGCGCGCGCTCGGCGAACGTGTCGTCGACCCGGGAGAGGGTGAACTCCGAGAGCTTCGGGACGTTCGACCGGTACATCAGGATGTCCTGCGTGGCCGGGATGATGTGGTCCGTGGTGATGTTGTCCTCCATCTTGAGGAGGGCTTCACCGCCGACCTCGGCCTCGAGCGGGTCCTTCAGCGGGACGTCGCCGATGTTCGGGCCCTTGATGAGTTCGTCGTCGACGGCCTCGTCGGGGGCGATGAGGTCCGACTCGGAGTTGCCGATGTACTCGTCGGGCATCTCCAGACCGGGCGCTTCGAGGTCGCCGAGTTCGTCGGCGAGGTCGCGCGGGTCCACGATTTCGCCCTTGATGGCGGCCGCGGTGGCGACCTCCGGCGAGCAGAGGTAGACGTTGTCGTCCTCGATGCCGGAGCGGCCCTCGAAGTTGCGGTTGAACGTCCGCAGGGAGACCGAATCCGAAGCCGGGACGTGGCCGATGCCGATACAGGCACCACACGTCGCCTCGGAGAAGTTGACGCCGGCGGCCATCATCTCCGCGGTCCAGCCCTGTCGGGCCAGCATCTCGGAGGCCTGCTTCGAGCCGGGGGCGACGATCATCTCGGTCTTCTTGTCGATGTTGCGCCCTTCGAGCATCTTCGCGGCCGGGAGGATGTCCTCGTAGGCGCCGTTCGTACAGGAGCCGATGATGACCTGTTCGACGTCGACGCCCTCGACTTCGCTGACGGGGACGACGTTGTCGGGCATCGACGGCTCGGCGATGAGCGGTTCGAGGTCCGAGAGGTCGACGACGATTTCGTCGTCGTACTCGGCGTCCTCGTCGGGACCAATCTCGACGTACTCGTCCTCGCGGCCGAGGCGTTCGAGGTAGTCCTCGGTCTGCTCGTCCGTCGGGAAGATCGAGGAGGTGGCACCGAGTTCGGTGCCCATGTTGGTGATGGTCGTCCGCTCGGGGACGGTCAGCGTCTCGACGCCGGGGCCGGTGTATTCGAGCACCTTGCCGACGCCGCCCTTGACCGACAGGCGGCGGAGGAGCTCGAGGATGACGTCCTTGGCGGTCGCCCAGCCGGGCAGTTCGCCTTCGAGTCGGACGTTGACGACCTCGGGCATGTCGATGTAGTAGGCGCCGCCACCCATGGCGACGGCGACGTCCAGCCCACCGGAACCGATG
Organism: Haloarcula sp. H-hyl6; assembly: GCF_056934455.1. Classification (NCBI taxonomy): domain Archaea; kingdom Methanobacteriati; phylum Methanobacteriota; class Halobacteria; order Halobacteriales; family Haloarculaceae; genus Haloarcula; species Haloarcula sp. H-hyl6. Next base: position 1,376,902 of record NZ_JBRIIK010000001.1, on the reverse strand, counting down.
GCGAGTTCGCCGAGGCCACCGGGGGTCGGGGTGTGGGAGTCCGAGCCGAGCATCGTCTTGCCGGGCGCGGCGAAGTTCTCCTTGTGGACGTTGTGACAGATACCGTTGCCGGGGCGCGAGAAGTGCGCGCCGAAGGTCCCCGCGGCCGAGCGGAGGAAGCGGTGGTCGTCCGTGTTCTTGAAGTCGAACTGGTAGGTCTGGTGGTCACAGTACTGGGCGGCCAGTTCCGTCTGGACCTCTTCGAGGCCGAGCGCCTCGAACTGGAGCCACACGAGCGTCCCAGTCGTGTCCTGTGTGAGCACCTGGTCGATTTCGATACCGATCTCCTCTCCGGGTGTCAGCTCCCCTTCGACGAGATGGTCGTCGAGAATCTTTTCCGTGAGCGTCTGTCCCATAACGTCCGACAATCGACGGCGCGCGCGTATAAATCCCGCGTATTCCGCCCTATTTTTCATCAACCGCTCCCGTCGTCCGTCGATTTCGCCTGCGGCGCCGAACAGTACTGTTTTCGCCGTCGCCGCCCCAACGGGGCCTATGTTCAAGAGCGGACAGTTCGTCGCCGACGCCCTCGGCGACGTGCGCGAGGCACAGGTGCAACCGAACGGCGTCGACCTCACCCTCGGGACGGTGTACGAACAGGTCGAACCGGGGCGCATCGAACGCGGCGGGAAGACCGTCGGGAAGCGACGCGAACTCGACGCCGAAGACGGCGTCTACACGCTCTCGCGGGGCGGCTACGTCGTCGAGTACGCCGACCGAGTCGTCGTCCCCGAGGGCCACGTCGGCTTTCTCTACCCCCGGTCGTCGCTCCTGCGCAACTCGTGTATGCTGGATACGGCCGTCTGGGACGCCGGCTACGAGGGCCGCGGCGAGGGTCTGCTGGAGGTCCACCACCCGATAGAACTGGAAGCGGGCGCGCGCATCGCCCAACTGGTCCTCGCCGAGGCGGCCCACGAGGGGACCTACGAGGGGAGCTATCAGCGCGAGAACCTCGACTGACCTCCGGGACCGCGCCCGCCCGTCCGACTGGCGTATGTTTAAATAGTACCACCGAGTAATACCGAACGGTGCCCGGGCGACGCCGGACCGACGCCTCTGACAGCCCGTTCGTCCGGTCCGACCTGACACCCATTTGTCGTCGGACAGTTGTCTGCCTGAGTTTTATGTCCGCGCCGCCCGGACGTAACCACATGATAGTCGAATTTCACGTGGAGACAGGGTTCCTTCGTGACGTCGGCCGGACGGCCGCCGACGGGGTCACGATGCAACACCTCCAGTGCGTCGAGGAGGGATGCCGGGCCGTGGTCTGGGTCGGCACGGCCGAGAAACAACGGGTCGACGCGGCGCTCGTCGACGACGACGGCGTCGACAGAGCGGTTCACGTGGGTCCGGAGGTCGGTGGTCACTGGTACGTCGTCAACACGACGGACACGCCGCTGACCACCGTCGGGAGCGGACTGCTGAGCGCGGACGGGGTCATGGTCCGCGCGGAACTCGCCGACGACGAGTGGTTGATTCGGGGGCGATTCCCCGACCGGAGCGCCGTGCTCTCGTTCCGCGAACACGTCGTCGCCGAGAATCTGGACGTCGACGTCCGCTCGATGACTGAGGACGACGCGGACGAGGCCTCCGGTGACTTCGGCGTGACCGACCCACAGCGCGAGGTGCTGTTGCTCGCGCTCGAACGCGGCTACTTCACCGTCCCCCGGGACGCCTCCCTCTCGGACCTCGCGACGGTGCTGGACATCTCCAGTCAGGCGGCCTCCGAGCGCCTCCGTCGGGGGACCGGGAGTCTCGTCGACAACACGCTCGCCGCGCCGAACCGGCAACAACTGGGGTCACAGCGCCACTGAGGGTCCCGGCGGCGGGCGACCGGTTGTTTCACGCTCTGAAACCACGCATAGCCCGTTATATCTGTCGGCGGAGTACGTCGGTGTATGAAATCGGACGAGGGGACAGTGTACATGATACGGGGCGAGACCGCCGACGAGGGCGGTGACGAGTGGGTCAGCCCCGAACCCGCAGACGAGGTAATCACCGACGCCGTCCTCGCGGCGACGGACCTCGACAGTGACGCTATCGACGCCATCGACGCCTACGTCGACGCGGCCGACCTCCGCGCGGTGGTCGGCGACGGGGACAGGGTGGCCGTTACCTTCGACGTCGAGGGTCACGAGGTGACCGTCAGCGCCGACGGGGGCGTCTCCGTGGCCTGAGGGAAGTCACCACTTTTGCCGCCGGCCGTCGTTAGCCGCGATATGGTACGCGTAGCGCTCATCGCACACGACGACGAGAAACCGGAGATGATAGACTTCGTGGAGACCTACGAGGACGTCCTCGCGGCGTTCGACCTCGTCAGTACGGGCACGACCGGCAAGCGAATCATGGAGGAGACGTCGCTCCACGTCGACCGGAAACAGAGCGGTCCCCTCGGCGGGGACACCCAAATCGGTGCGCTGGTCGCCGAGGACGAGATGGACGCCATCGTCTTCCTGCGGGACCCGCTGACCGCACAGCCCCACGAACCCGACATCTCTGCGCTCTTGCGAATCTGCGACGTTCACGACGTGCCGCTGGCGACGACGCGGACCTCCGCCGAGTACGTCTTGGAGGGGGTCGCCGCCGACGCCGACGTGAACTGAGCGGGCGGCGCTCAGTCGGCGTAAGACGGCCGTTCTTCGTAGGCGACCGGGTCGCGCTCGCCGAGGCGCTGGAACGCCTCCAGCCGGAACGCGCAGGCGTCGCAGGTGCCACACGCGGGTTCGTCGCTGCGGTAACAGGACCACGTGTCGGCGTAGGGGACCCCGAGTTCGAGGCCGCGTTCGGCGATGTCCGTCTTCGACCACTCGACGAACGGCGCGCGAAGCGCTATCTCCGTCTCGGGTTTCGTCCCCACGTCGACGACGCGCTGGAACGCCTCGAAGAACGCCGGGCGGCAGTCGGGGTAGCCCGAGAAATCCTCGCTGTGTGCGCCGATGAACACCGCCGCGCAGTCGGTGGCCTCGGCGTAGGAGACGGCCATCGCGAGGAGGTTCGCGTTCCGGAACGGGACGTAGGAACTCGGAATCTCGTCGCTGTCGGTGTCGGCGTCGGCGACGGCCATCTCCGCGTCGGTGAGCGAGGACCCCCCTATCTGCTGGAGGTGACTCGTCTCGACGTGGCAGAAGTCCGCCGCGTCGACGTGGTCGGCCAGCGCCGTCGCGCACTCGTACTCGCGCTGTTCGGTGTTCTGGCCGTAACTGGTGTGCAACAGGTACAGGTCGTCGTACCCGCGGGACTGTGCTTCGTAGGCGGCCGTGGCGCTGTCCATCCCGCCGGAGGCGAGGACGACGGCGCGGTCGTCTTGTGTCATGTGTCGTGATATGAGGTCTGCTGGCGGTCAGGTGCCGGGCGCGTCGTTCCAGAGGTCGACGTGCAGGCGCGGCGTGTAGCGGTAGCCGTACTCGACGGCGAGGTCGGCGACGACCTCGCGGGTCCGTTCCAGTTCCTCGCGGGTCTGTCCCTCGGGCATCAACAGGACCCGGTCGTCGGGGAGGGCGGTGTCGGCCGCCTCGTGCACGCGCGAGACGAGATTTCCTATCTCGTCCATATCTTCGGGACCGGTGACGACGAACTTCAGTTGCGTCTCGTAGGTCTCGACCAGTTCCGCCAGCGTCGGCACGTCGAGTCGCCGGGCCTCGTGGCGGTCGGCCCACTCGCCGTCGCCCTTCGGGTCGCGGTCGGCCGTCGGCGTACTGGAGGCGAGTTTCGGGCTGACGCTGGCGAGGTCGATTGGGGCGTCCCGGTAGATGGTCCCGTTCGTCTCGACGGTGGTGTGGTACCCCCGGTCGGACAGTTCCGAGAGCAGGTCGACGCTGGCCTCGTGGACCAGCGGTTCGCCGCCGGTCAGGACGACGTGGTCGGCGTCGTAGCCCTCGACGGCGGCCACAACGTCCGCGACGCTGTACCAGTCCCCCGTCGGTTCCCACGAAGTGTGGTACGAGTCGCAGAACCAACACCGGAGGTTACAGCCACTCGTCCGGACGAACACGGATGGGACGCCCGCGAGTCGGCCCTCGCCCTGCAACGAACAGAACAGTTCGTTGACCGGCAGGTCGCCCTCCCCGTCGTCGGTCCGTCCGACCGCCTCGCCGAGGCCGTCGGTGTCGCTGGCGACTGGCATCAGCGCGTGCAGAGTTCGCTCGTCTCCCGGACGGACACCGAGACGTCGGAGACGGTGGCCGGGAGGCGGTCGGTCAGTCGCGATTCGAGGACGACGGCCATGACCTCCGCCGTCGGCGGGTGGTCGAGGACGACGAGCGAATCCCCGTCGCCGCTGGCCTCGAACGCCTCGATTAGCGGGTCGCCGCGCTCCACGAGGAACCGGTGGTCCCACTCGTCGACGACGCTCGTCACGTCGCCCTTGTCGACGACCCACCCCTCGTCGGTCAGGTCGCCCGTGACTCGCACCGTCACCTCGTAGTTGTGGCCGTGCGGCCGCGAACACTTCCCGTCGTGGTGCATGAGTCGGTGGCCCGCGGAGATGCGGATGGGCCGCTCCCCGCCGACGACGAGTTCTCGCTCGCCGGCCGCCGCGACCGGGTCCTCGGCCGCAGATATTCGCTGGGTCATATCTGTGGATTACCAAGCGAGGAGATAAACCGTTCGACCTGCGCCGTTCGAGGGCCCGGAACCGGCCGCGACGTCTCTGGGGGACGACGCCCGCTATACCCTCTGTTTGGGCACAAACGATAGGTCGGTGCAGTCCGCACGGGAGCGTGTGACACGACGAGCGGTCGAAGACGGGTTCGAGACGTACCTCGCGGACCTCGTAGACGAGACGTACGCGGCGTTCGACGTGGCCGCCGTCCTGCGCGGGTCGCGCAGCGGCGGGAGTCGCGCCGCGAGCAAACTCCTGAAGAACAGCAAACCGCTGGAACGGCACGTAGTCAGGCCGAAACTGCAGGAGTACCAGCGAACCATCCTCCGTCAGTTCGACCCGGTGCTCGACTACGCGGCCGACCCCGAGTCGCCGTTCGAGGACTACGAGGACGAGGTACTGAACCGGGACCTCTACTGGAACGCGCTCCGGCCGTCGGTCCGCGGGGAGCGACGGGACGCCATCCGACGGCGACTGCTGGACCGCCAACGCGCCTTCGCCGAAGACGTCGCTCCGCTGGTGGCCGCCGAGAGCGACGACTTCTGGACGGCCGTCGTCGAGGCGTACGACTACGACCGGGCCGTAGGCGTCGTCGAGGAGCACTTCGAGTTCAGCACGCCGCTCCGGGAGGAACGGGGCGCCTTCGTCTTCGAGTTAGAGATAGACCCGGGTGAGGTGCTTGGCGGTCTCGCGCGGGCGCTCCCGTCGCTGACGGTGGAGTTCACCGACGAGGCACTTCGGTCGATGCGCCGCGCGGAACAGCGCGTCATCCCGCGGGCGAAAGCCGACGCTGAACGGGCGTTCGACGATTGACCGGCTACGAACTGAGACACCGCTCCGAGGGATGGCAGGTCGGTGTCGCGCCGAGGGGGGAGTGGCGCGACACCGGTGAATGGATTGGTGCACGTGACCGCTCCTGACACGTGAGGGTCACGATTGGGCTGACTGACGACGGCAGGCGTGGATCGGCCGTGGAATGGTGGTAGACACCATGTGGGCATGGGGTCTGGCGTTCGAACACTGGGTGGGGCAGTGTTCGAACACGGATGTCGGCCTGACGGCCTGCCAGTAGTCTCCACTCGCCACTGCGGTAAATAGTCTACGAAATATGTTACTTTCGAACCGAGTAAGTTCTTTCACTACCGTAACGTCCGTAGAAACGCCATCTATGTGGGGAAAAGATATTTCGAATATTGTCTCGTTCGTTATAGGAACTGCAAACGAGCTGACGGCTCGCCGGTCACGTCACGGCCTCGAACGCGCGGGCGACCAGTACGGGGTCGTAGGTCCAGACGCCCCGGTAGCCGCCGTCCTCGGTCTCCTGTGCGACGAGCGCACAGGACTGCCGGGCGTCGGGTGACGCCGTCTCGCTGTCGAACAGGACGAACCAGTACCGCTGTAACTCCTCGTCGGTGTCGGTGTGGACGGTCAGCGGTGCGTCGTCGAGGGAGTCCGCCGGAGCGCCCTCGGGGACGTAGACGTGGACGTCGACGTCGGTGGCCGCCGCGAGTTGGCGGTAGAGGTCCGCCTGCGCCTCGAAGGCGTCCGCCGACTGGAATCCCACGTGGAGTCGACCCCGTCCGGCCCGCCACGCGCGGTCCTCCAGTTCGCGCGACGTCGCGAGCAACTGTCGGCGGTCCAGCGACACGAAGACGGTGTCGTCGAGCAGGTCGTAGATGGCGCGATACGCGGGGTCGATGACGTCGAGGTCCTCGGGTCGGTGGACCGGCGGCGCGAGAAAGACGAGCAGGTCCGCGAGCGAGAGCGCGCCGAGGAACCGCCCGTCGTCCCGGACCACGACGAACGCCTCGGCGCTGATGGTGGGTATCTTCCGGTGGTCGACGGTCAGGTTCCGCGTCGCGAGTCGCTCGGTCAGGTCTGCGCCGGAGGCGTCCGGCGCGTAGACGACGACGCGTTTGTGCCGGTCGGCCGCCTCGGTGAGAATCGAACCGAGTGACATTCGCCACCCCGTCTGGTCACGAGTCCGGCGTCGCTCGGCCGGCGGCGTCCGCGACTCGCTCGTACTTCGTAGCGAACCTGAGCAGGTCGTGGACGGGTTTCGAGACCGATTCGAGTCGCACCTCGTCGGCAGACCGGTCGAAGCGGACGAGGCCGGTGTCGACCAGCAGCGGAATGTGCGCGTGGACGAGTTCTATCTTCACCTGCGCCCACTCGTCGGGACCGACCGGGCCGCTGTTCGTACTTTCCCAGCCGACGAGCACGTCCGTCAGGTCGTCGAGCGGGACCGCGGCCTCGGTGGTCAGCACCGCGAGCAGTCGCCGCCGTTTCGCGTTCGCCAGCGCCTTGAAGAGGTCGTCCGGGGGTGGCCCCACGGACCCAGCGTCGAGGGCGTCGACGTCAAGTGATGGCCGTGACTCGTGGTCTTCGCTGGGAACCATGGGTTATCACACACGTACGACTACGGTAGTCGCCCTAATAGTTGTTACCCAAATATTACTTTTGAGACTGACTTTCGGCAGACGTGACCACTAACGCCGTCGATTGATACTCGGACTCGTTGGATGAACGACTGGTCTCAGTCGTCGTAGGGCCAGTCGCCGGTTATCCGCATTCCCTCGGCGAGGTCCTCGGCTTCGAGCGAATCGGCTATCGTCTCGGGACTCGCCCTGTCGCAGGCCGTCCGGGTGAGCGTGACCGCGAGGTCGGTCAGCAGCACCGCCTGTTCGCGCAGGGTGCGCGGTTCGAGTTTGTCCAGCGTGTCGGCGTGCGTGTGGCCCCACCCTCGTCCCGTCTCGCCAGTCTCGCTCATCACGTGGACGCCCGGGACGCCCCACTGGACGAACGGCCAGTGGTCGCTGTGGGGGCTCTGTTCGGGACTGACCGTCACCGGGTGGTCGAACCGCTCGGCCACCGATTCGACGGCCTCGCCCAGCGGGTCGAACCCGTGGGTGAAACACTGGAGGGTGCGCCCGCGGACGACGCCGTCGAGGTTCAGTATCGCCCGTATCGAGTCGAACTCCCGGTCGTCGGCCAGTCGACCCGACCCGACCAGTCCGACCTCCTCGGCACCGAAGGCGACGAACTCGACGCGGCGCTCTAGCGCTCCCTCGCGGGCGGCGAGTGCGCGGGCGAGTTCCACGAGCGCCGCCGTCCCCGCGCCGTTGTCGCTCGCGCCCTCGGCGATGTCGTGGGCGTCGACGTGGCTGGTCACCAGTACCCGCTCGTCGGTGTCGGGGCCGAGTTCGGCGTGGACGTTCTGGCTCGTCGCGGCGGGCGTCTCGCAGTCGACGGCGACCGTAACCGGGTCGCCCGCGTAGCGCCGGGCCAGTCGCGCGCCCGTCTCGCTGGCGACGCCGACCGCCGGTATCTCGCCGATGGGCGCGTCCTCGGTGCCGACGCTCCCGGTCGGCGGGAGCATCCCCTCGACGTGGTTCCGGTAGACGAAGGCGGCGGCCCCGGCCTCGACGGCGTGGTAGTACTTCTCCCGGCGGTGGATGTAGCGGCCGTACCACTCGGGCACGTCCGAGCGGACCATCACGACCTTGCCCTCGCAGTCGGCGTCCTCGAAGTCCTCGGGCAGGCCGTAGCCCACGTCGACGAGTTCGCCGGTGGCCGATGCCGACGGGGAACGCGGGAGCGCGATGACCTCGCGGTCGGCCGCCGCGACGGTGGTGGTGTCGGCGGCGATGCTGCTGTCGCCGCGGACCCACCCCTGTACGTCGAACGATTCGAGGCGGGCCTCGTCGGCGTACTCGCCGAGGGCGTCCCGTGTCGCCTCGGCGGCCTCGCGTTCGCCCTCGCTCCCGGCCATCCGGTCGCCGATGTCCACGAGCGTCTCCAGATGCGACCAGCCCACGTCGCTGGTGAACGTCTCGCCTATCCACTCGCTGTCGGTCATAGCTTCCCCTGCGGCGCGGACGGGTTTGAATCCCCGCCCTGCCCCGGTCGTATTTGCCCCCCGCGCGCCAAGGACCGCTATGCGCGCAGCAGTACTGGAGGGGTACGGCGACCCCCTCGCGATTCGTGACCGCGACCCGCCCACATCCGACCCGGACGGGGCCGTCGTCGCCGTGGAGGCCTGTGGCATCTGCCGGAGCGACTGGCACGCGTGGAAGGGCCACGGCGAGTGGGCCGACGACGACGTCCCCCTCGGACAGGTGCTGGGCCACGAACCCGCCGGTCGCGTGGTCGAGACGGGCGAACAGGTCTCCTCGGTCGACGTCGGTGACCGCGTGGTCGTCCCGTTCAACCTCGGCGACGGCACCTGTCGGCACTGCCGGAACGGCCACGGCAACGTCTGCGCCGACGGGTGGGCGCTGGGGTTCGAACCCGACGCGCCCGGCGCGTTCGCCGAACGGGTCGCGGTCCCGCGGGCCGACTACAACCTCACGACGCTCCCCGAGGGCGTCGGCTTCGAGGCGGCCGCGGCGCTGGGCTGTCGGTACGTCACTGCCTACCACGCGCTGGCACACCGGGCCGACGTGGCCGCCGGCGAACGGATTGCGGTCCACGGGTGCGGCGGCCTCGGCCTCGCCGCCGTCCAGTTGGCCGCCGCGATGGGTGCCCGCGTCGTCGCCGTGGACGTCCGAGACGCACCGCTCGAACTGGCCCGCGACGTCGGCGCGAGTGCGACGGTGGACGCCGCGGCGAGCGACGACGTGCCGGCGGCGGTGCGGGACCTGACCGACGGCGGCGCGCACGTCTCGGTGGACGCACTGGGCCGAGCGGAGACCTGCCGGAACAGCGTGCGGGGCCTCCGCTCGCGAGGGCGTCACGTACAGGTCGGCCTGACCACCGACGCTGAACGCGGCGAGGTGTCGCTGCCGACCGACTGGATGACCCGCTGGGACGTGGACTTTCTGGGCTCGCGCGGGATGCCGCCCTCGCGGTACGACGAACTGTTGGCGCTGGTCGCCGACGGCACCGTCGACCCCGGGGCACTCGTGACGCGGCGGGTGGCGCTCGCCGACGTCTCCGACCGACTGGCGGCCATGACCGACTACGGCACCGCGGGCGTCGAAGTCGTCACCGACTTCTGAGGCCGTCGACGTGGACGGTCTCGCCCCGCTGGGTCGCCTCGTAGGCGCTCTCGAGGAAGGCCGTCACCGCCAGTCCGTACTCGCCGGTGACGACGGAGTCGGCCGTCCCCGCGACGGCGTCGACGAAGTTGCGGAGTTTCCGGCGGGTCAGCGTCTCGAAGTCCCGGTCGCCGTCGACGCGCACCTCGCGGGTCGACTCGTGGGTCCGAACCGTGAGGTCGCCGTCGGAGAGCGAGACGTGGCCCTCGGTCCCCCAGACCGTGATGCCGTCGTCGGGGGCGACGTCGGTGCCGGCACCGCTCACGCAGACGCTCGCCGTGACTCTCGCCCCGTCGGCGTCGAGCGTCGCCGCCAGCGCGCTGTTGACGTCCACCTCGTGGCCCCGTTCGTCGACGACGCCGGTCACCGCCGTCGGTTCCGCGTCGAGCACCCACAGCATCGCGTCGACGAGGTGAGTCCCGGAGTCGAACAGTTGTCCGCCGCCGGAGAGCGACGGCGTGGTCCGCCAACTGCCCTCGTGGTCGCTTATCCAGCGCTGGCCCAGATAGGCGTTGACCGTGTGCGGCGTGCCGACCTCCCCCGACTGGACGATGCGCCGGAGTTCGGCGAACAACGGGTCGAAGTGGCGCTGGAACCCGACCTGCAACACCCGGTCGCGGTCGGCGGCCGTCTCGACCAGTTCCGTCGCCGTCTCCAGTTCCGTCGTCAGGGGCTTCTCGACGAAGGCGTGCAGGTCTCGCTCCAGCGCCGCCATCGCGTGCTCGTGGTGGAGGGTGTGGGGGGTGCAGACGCTGACGGCGTCCAGTTCGTTCTCGTGGGCGTCGAGCAGGTCCGCGACCGACTCGTAGGCCGGCCGGTCGAACTCAGTTTCGAACGTCTCGCGGGCGTCGGCCGAGACGTCCGCGCCGGCGACGACGTCCGCGTCCTCGAAGGCCGCGTACTGTCGACACTCCCGTCGCCCGAGCAGTCCCAGTCCGATAGCGCCGATGCTGACAGTCACGTCGGATGCGACGTCTATCGGGGTCATAAAACCAGCTACGGGACGCTATTCGGCGAAGAACGCCTCGTACTCGGAGACGAACGTCCGAATCTCGCGGGATTCGGGGGTCTTCTTGTGGCGCATGAAGTAACTGGCGACGGTGTTCGCCAACACGAGGGCCGCCCCGTCCGAGAGGCCCTCGGCGAGCGCGAGGGTCATCCCGCTGAGGAAGTGTTCGTCGACGTTGCGCAGTTGGTGGGGGTTCACGACCTGCGGGGCCTTCGCCGAGAGCACGTCCTCGCGGGAGGCCAGCGTCGCGCCGCGCTGGGAGTGCATCACGTACCGGGTGACGCCGAACCGCTCGCGGACGCGCTGGACGGTCGGTGCCGTCTCGTCGCCGCCGTCCTGCAGGAGGACGTCGCGGAACCGGCGTGTCTGGTTTCGGTTCGCCGTTATCGTCACGGGGACGACGTCGTCGAGCGCACCGAGCGCCTCACAGCCGCGTTCGAGTTCCTCGGCCGATAGCTGGTCGACTTCGCCGGGGACGAAGTGGACGTGTTCGGGCGGCGAACTGAGTCGCGGCCAGATGTCGTCTCTGAGGTGCTCGACGATGTCCACCAGTTCCGGCGTCGAGTACCACGACCCCATGCTGACGACCGACCGGCCGTCGAGGTAGTCGGCGAACGCCGATGCCCCGATTCGGTCCTCGATGCGCGCCCAGTCCAGCGGTTCGGGGTTCGGTTCCGTCAGCAGGAACTTCCGGTCTTCGAACCAGACGTAGTCGGTGCTGGTGGTCCGGCCGAGGCTGACGAGCGTCTGGTCGCGGAACTTCCGTGCGAACTCGGCCCGTATCGGGTCGCCCATGCGCCCCATGAGCGTCACGTCGTACCCGAGTTCGTCGAAGACGCCGCCGACGTGGGCGACGAGGCCGCCGGGTTCGGTGCGGGTCTGTCGCCACTCGACGCGGGGCGGCGTCTCGCTGGCCTCGTAGCGGACCAGCGCCTCCCGGAACGCGTCGAACTGGCGAATCTGCTCGTACTCGCCGCCGGGCCGACGCTGGATGAACTCGCGCATGCGGTCGATGAACGCGTCGAAGCAGAGGGCGACCGACCCGTTGCCGAACTCGGGGGGCAGTTCCGCCTTGCACGACTCGAGGTGACGCCGCGTCTCGTCGTCGATAGTGGCGGTGTGGGTCGTCCCGTTCTGCCGCAACTCGATGCTGTAGGCGGTGTAGTCGACGTTCCGCGTGGCGACGCCGCCGACGGTGACCTTCGAGGACGAGAGCGACTCCGTCGCCGTGTCGACGCTGAGCGTCAGCGACGAGCGGACGTCGTACTCCGTGTAGTAGTAACTGGTCAGGGTCCCCGTCTTGGTCACCTCCTCGCCGGTCTCCGTGTCGTAGCCCTCGAAGGTTATCTCGAAGGCGTCGACCGGTTGGCTGTCGGTCAGGACGGAGACGTCGGCCAGACAGTCGCGGATGCGCATGTACTGCCGCGGCAGGGACGGCCGCTTGGAGGACTGCTCCAGCGGTTGCGCGAGCGGCCATATCGACTCGGAGACGAACCGGTCGAGGACCATCGCCAGACTCGGGTTCGTGACGTAGTAACCCTGTCCCTCGTCCTCCACGTAGTCGTGACCCTCCTGCACCCAGTACAGGCCGCGGCTACGGTCGGTGGTGAGGGCGAAGTCCTCACGCGTCGAGACGACGCGCGCTTCGTCGACCGTGTCGGGGATTGACACGTGCAGCGACTCCTCCTCCAGTGCGTCCGGCGACGCGTTCGAGAGCACGAGGCGCACCTGCTGGTCCGCGCACTGTTCGAGGTCGTCGACGACCGCGGGGAGGCGGTCGACGGGGAGGAGCAACAGGATGTCGTGTTCGGCCGTCTGCAGGAGGTCGCTGACGTACCGCTTGATGGTGCTCTCGCTCTTGAACAGGGCGACGCCGCTCTCGACCGTCTCGACCGTGTCGTGGAGTTCCTCCAGATACTCCTCGGCCCGGGAAATCTGGTCGCGGATGGAGGAGAGTGCCTCGGAGGGGTCCACGGCGTAGGCCTTCCGCGGGTAGTCGTCGATGACTTCCACGAACCCGCGCTCACGGAGCCCGTCGACGATGTCGTAGACGCGCTGTTTCGGAACGTCGCTGGTCTCCGCGATGTCGGTCATCGTCTGGGTCCCACCCCGGACGAGTGCGAGATACACCTCCGTCTCGTAGGTCGTCAGGTCGACGTTGTCTTCGAGCGTCTCCCTGAGGAGGGCGAGTTTCGCGTCGTCCTCTGCAGTCATTGTCGTGTGCTAGAGTTTCCGCAATAAGCCGTTTGCTGAACACGACCGGTTCCCGGAACCATGGTGGACAATGACGTGACCGATACACATAAACCTAAAGAAAATCCTCACGATAGTTGTGAAAATGAACAACTCGAACGCCACTCTCGGGGCGAGTTCTCGTCCCCAGACGACGCTTCTCGTCGCCGAGACACCGCCCGTACCCGATGTGCCGTACGAGACGTGCCCGCTCGCGGACCTCTCCGCCGAGACTCTCGAGGGGTACGACGTCGTCTGGATGCACCGGGAGTCGGCGCTCGACGACGCCGACAGGCGGCAACTCGACGCGGTCGGTAACGAACTCGTCGCGTTCGTCGCGGACGGCGGTGGTCTCCTCCTCACCCACGGCGCCGTCGAGGCGGCGGCCGAACTCGGTGTCGAGGCCCACGAACCGGATTCGGTCGGACACGTCGACGCCGACGAGACGGGGTTCCTCGTCCGCCGCCTCTTCGAGGACCACCCGATATTCGTGGGTATCGACGGTCTCCGCCCCGGCGGTGCGCCCGCGTGTGACGCCGTCTCGGTCCACTACGACTCGCTCCACCCGAACGACGCGGACGTCCTCGCGGCCCGGCGCGACGACGGGACCGACCGGCCGAATCTGAAATCACTCCTCCGGTGGACGGTCGGCGACGGCCGGGTCGTCGGCGTCGGCCACGGCCTCGCCGACCCCCAGACCGACGTGCGGGCGACGCTCCTCGACAACTGTCTCGCCTACGCCGCGGGGGAGGGGTCGGACCCGGACACCGTCGGCCGCCCGAAGGGGCGCGAGGAGTTCGAGGCGATGCGCGAGGCCGTGCCCGACGCGAACCACCGCCCAGCGTACCACTTCACGCCGCCCGCGAACTGGCTCAACGACCCCAACGGCCTCGTCCAGTGGAACGGCCGCTACCACCTCTTCTATCAGTACAACCCGGCGGGGCCGTTCCACGACAGCGTCCACTGGGGTCACGCCGTCTCCGAGGACCTCGTCCACTGGGAGGACGAACCGATAGCCCTCGCACCCGACCCGGACGGCCCGGACGCCGTCGGCGTCTGGTCCGGGTGTTTCGTCGACGACGAGGGCACGCCGAGCGTGATGTACACCGGCGGCGACGACGGGGACCAACTGCCGTGTCTCGCCCGCGCCGAGGACGACTCGCTCCGGACGTGGACCAAAGCCGCCGAGAACCCGCTCATCACGGAGATGCCCGACGACGTGGACGTGCTACAGAGCATCGACTGGCGCGCGGAGTTCCGCGACCACTGCGTCTGGCGGACGGGCGAGACGTGGTACCAGATAGTCGGGTCCGGCATCGACGGCGAGGGTGGTGCCGCCCTCCTGTTCGAGTCCGAGGACCTCCTCGAGTGGGAGTACTGCCACCCGATTCTGACCGGCGACTGGCGCAAGACCGGCCCGATATGGGAGTGTCCCGAACTCCTGCGGTTCGACGAAGGGTCCCTGCTGCACGTCTCGGACTACTCGAAGGTCGCGTACTTCAGCGGCGAGTACGACGACGCGGCGAATCGGTTCGAACCCGAGGACCACGGCGTCCTCGACCACGGCGTCTTCTACGCCCCGCAGTCGTTCGAGACGGACGACGGCCGGACGCTCATGTTCGGGTGGCTGAGGGAGGACCGGGACAGGGACGCTCAGTGGGACGCCGGGTGGTCCGGCGCTATGTCGCTCCCGCGCGTCGTCTCGCTGTCCGAGGACGGCACGCCGGCGTTCTCGCTCCCGACCGAACTCGAGGCGCTCCGCGGGACCCACCACTCGTTCAGCGACCTCGAAGTCTCCCCGGACGGGCCCAATCCGCTCGCCGATATCGAGGGGGACACGCTGGAAGTGAAGATGACCGTCGACGCGCGCAACGTCGGCGAGTTCGGCCTCGTCCTGCGGGAGACGCCCGACGGCGAGGAACGCACGGTCGTCCGGTGTAAGATACGCCACCGCGAGGTGGTCGTCGACCGCTCGCGGTCGTCCAACAGCGACGCGGCGGCCGACAGTCCGGACTCGATGCCGATCAGCCTCGACGAGGACGGGACGCTCTCGTTGCACCTGTTCCTCGACCGGTCGGTCCTCGAACTGTTCGCGAACGACGCGCAGGCGCTCACCTCCCGAATCTACCCGACGCGGGCGGACAGCACGGGTGTCGGACTGTACGCCGACGACTGCGAAGTGTCCGTCAGGTCCCTCGACGTCTGGGAACTCGCCCTCGAAGAAGATTAATCACTCTAGTTGGGAAAACTTGAAATAGTAGCGCACGAGTGTTGTTGTCGATGGGTCGTATCACGATAGACAATGTACGAAAGGAGTACGACTCCGACGCCGGGACGATTCGGGCCGTCGACGACGTGAGCCTGGACGTCCAAGATGGCGAGTTCCTCACCATCGTCGGCCCGTCTGGGTCCGGGAAGTCGACGCTCCTGCGGATGATTGCCGGGTTGGAGGACATCACCGGCGGCGAGATTCGCATCGACGACACCGTCGTCAACGACATCGCGCCGCAGAACCGCGGCGTCGCGATGGTGTTCCAGAACTACGCGTTGTATCCGCACATGAGCGTCCGGCAGAACATGTCCTACGGGCTGAAACTGACCACGGACCTCGGCGACGACGAGATTCGCCGGCGGGTCGAGGACACGGCGGAGATGATGGGTATCGGCGACTTGCTGGACAAGAAGCCGAACAACCTCTCGGGCGGGCAACAACAGCGCGTAGCGACCGGCCGCGCCATCGTCCGGCAACCGGACGTGTTCCTGTTCGACGAACCGCTCAGCAACTTAGACGCCAAACTCCGCCTCCACATGCGGACGGAACTCCAGCGCATCCAGGAGGAGTTGGAGACCACCTCCGTCTACGTCACCCACGACCAGACGGAGGCGATGACGATGAGCGACCGCATCGTCATCCTCAACGACGGCACGATTCAGCAGGTCGGGTCGCCGGCCGAGGTGTACGCCGACCCGGTCAACAAGTTCGTCGCGGACTTCATCGGGTCACCCTCGATGAACTTCTTCGACGTCTCGCTGGAGGACGACGTCCTCTACGGCGACGACTTCGACTACGCGATTCCGAGCGACTTGGCGAGGGTCGTCCGCGATAACGCGCGGAGCGACGACCTCGTCCTCGGTATCCGACCGGAACACATCACCGTCGACACCGACGGCACAGACACCGTCGCGGCGACGCTCGACGTCCTCGAACACGAGGGCAGCGACAACTACCTGTATCTCTCGGAGGGCGACACCGAGTGGACGGTCCGCGTCGACGGCAACACTCGCTTCGAGTGGGGCGAGACGGTCGAGTTCTCGCTCCCGCCGGAGCACCTGCACGTCTTCGACGCCGAGACGGGCGAGAACCTCGTCGTCGACGAGGGCGTGACGGCCGACGTCGACGGGTCTTCGGTCACTGCATAGCGCGATTAGGATTACCAACGATAGTAAACGATACCAATGTCACGACGAAACAACGACTCCGACGGGTCGAACCGCACGAAAATCACTCGCCGCCGCGCCCTGAGCGCCAGTGGCGCCGCACTCGCGACTGGCCTCGCCGGATGTGCCGGACTGACCGGTGGCGGCGGTGGCGGTGGCGGCAGTAGCGACGGGAGCAGCGGCGGCGACGGCGGGTCCAGCGGCGACGTCGAAATCGACTACTGGATGTACTTCGGCGCACAGGAGAACGAGGAGATGACGGCCCTCGTCGAGGAGTTCAATTCGCAGGACAACGGCATCCAGGTCAACAAGCAGAGCGTGCCGTTCCCGGAGTTCCTCAACAAACTGTTCACTGCCGTCAACTCCGGCAACGCGCCCCACGTCGCGAGTTACTACGGGTCGTTCGGCCGGCACCTGAAGCCCATCACGCACTCCATCGACGACTACCTCTCGAACGGCGCGAAAAACGAATACTTCGACATCGCGTGGGAGAACCTGCAGGTCGACGGGTCCACCTACGCGCTGCCCATCGACATCCACGGGAAGGCGCTGTACACGAACGACAGCGTGCTGGAGTCGGCCGGCGTCGACCCGGACTTCACCGACTGGCAGGCGTTCTCCGACGCCTGTGACACCATCGTCAGCGACACCGACTCGCGGGCCTTCTCGTTCCTCAACTGGAACATCGGGCAGGCCGCGTTCCGGGCGTACCTCATCGCACTCACGCAGGCCGGCGGAAACGTCGTCACCGGTGACCCGGGGAGCTACAGCGTGGCCTACAACGACGACGTCGGGATGCAGACGGCCGAACTGATGTCGAAGATTACCGGCGAGTTCGGCTGGGACATTCCGCAGTTCCAGAGTGACTCCGCCCGGGTTCAGGACTTCGTCAGCGGCGACCTCGGGATGTTCATCGCGGGGACGTGGTCGGTCAACAACTTCGAGAACGAGAGCGGCAACATTCCGGAGGACCTCGATTTCAGCTTCCAGAAGCCGTTCATGTTCCCGGGTGACGGCGACGAGGTGGCGTGGTGTGAGTCCAACTCGCTGTACTTCCCGAAGAACTCGAACCACTCCGACGCCGAGAAGCAGGCCGCCGTCGAGTTCGCCGAGTACGTCACGCAGAACAACACGCTGTGGGCCTCCGCCGGCGGACACCTCCCCGCGGCGAAGTCCGTCGCCACCTCCAGCGAGGTCAAGGACACCGCGCTCTGGCAGGACTACGGGACTATCTCGACGATGCACGAGATGGTGACCGACGGGCAGGTCCGCTACCAGCCGAAGACGTCGGTCAACATCAACAGCGACCGGTACTGGGGGTCGTTCATCGATATGTATCTCCAGAACACCGACGTGCAGTCCGGTGTGAACAACAGCGCGAACGCGCTCCAGCAGGCCCTCGACCAATAGGATACAACTATGAGTAACGTCGAAGCGACCACAGACAATCGGACTCCGAGCCGCTGGGAACAGCTGTTCGACCGGTCCACCCGGGAGTTGCTCGTGGGGCTGCTGTTCGCCGCGCCGTACCTCGCGCTGTTCACGGTGTTCCTGCTGTACCCCCTGCTGAAGGGGCTGTACATGAGCCTCCACGAGTGGAACTTCCTCGAACCGTCGAAGTCGACGTACGTCGGCTTGGAGAACTACGCCAGACTGCTGGAGGACCCGGCGTTCTGGAACGCGCTCTGGAACACGCTGGAGTTCGTGGGGATGACGGTGCCGCTCATCGTCGGTATCAGCCTCATCCTCGCGCTGGGGTTGAACAAGGAACTGAAAGGGAGTCGCGTGCTCCAGTTCGTCTACTTCAGCCCGTACGTGCTGACCGTCTCCGTCGTGGGTATCATCTGGGCGCAGATGTTCGCCCAAGGCGGCGTCGGCACGCAGTATCTCGGGTGGCTCTTCGAAGGGACGCCCCTGAACTCGAAGTTCTGGGCCATGCCCGCCATCGTCGTGACGACGGTGTGGTGGCAGGCCGGGTTCTACTTCGCCGTTCTGCTCGCGGCCCGACAGAACGTACCCGAACGGCTCTACGAGGCCGCCCGCCTCGACGGCGCCGGCCCGTGGCGCATGTTCCGGGACATCACGCTCCCGCACATGAAGAACGCGCTCCTGTTCGTCGTCATCGCGTCGACCATCTTCCAGTTTCAGGTGTTCGGCCAGCCGTACCTGATGACGAAAGGCGGCCCGGTCGGGAGCACGGAGACGCTCGTGTACTACCTCTACGAACTCGGCTTCCAGACGCGCGAACTCGGCTTCGGGGCCGCCGTCGGCTACACGCTCCTTGTGATACTGGTCGGCGTGTCCGCACTGAACTACGTCCTCGTGGGGACCAACGATGAGTAACGCCGACGCCACCCAGTCGTTGACCGACCGCCTCACCGACCGCGACACGCTCTACCGCATCGGCCTCTACGCCGTGATGTACGGGCTGGCGATAGTGTTCTTCGTCCCGTACTGGCGGATGTTCCAGCTGTCGGTGACGCCGATGAGCGTGCTCTCGCAGGGCGGCTTCAACTGGATACCGCCGGAGGTCACCTTCGCGGTGTGGCAGCGCTATCTAATCGAAGAGCCCATCATCTACCAGTGGGCGTTCAACACCCTCACCATCGCCAGCATCACGACGGCCATCGTGTTGCTCGTGGACTCGATGATAGCCTTCTCCATCACGCGGCTGGAGTGGCCCGGACAGGGCGTGATTCTGGGCGTCATCATGGCGAGCTTCATGATTCCGGGGTACGTGAACATCATCCCGCTGTACACGCTCATCAACGACCTCGGCCTGATGAACTCCTACTGGGCCATCATCCTCCCCTTTGCGGCCGGGCCGCTGGGCGTGTTCCTCCTCGTCCAGTTCTTCCGGGACATCCCCGAGGAACTGGAGGAGGCGGCGCGGCTGGACGGCTTCTCGTCGCTGCGCATCTACGCGCGCATCGTCCTGCCGCTGTCGACGCCCATCCTGACCGCGCTGGGCCTGTTCGTGTTCATCTGGAGCTGGAACCAGTTCCTCTGGCCGCTCATCGTCCTGAACGACGACGCGCTGTACACCCTGCCGGTCGGCGTGGTGACCCTGCGGGACGTGAACGCGCTGGCACCGAACGTCATCATGACGTCGCTCGCGCTGGCGTCGCTCCCGCTGTTCATCGTCTTCCTGCTGTTCCAGGACAAGCTCATCTCCAGCGTCCAGATGCAGGCGGGGACGGGATGACGCCATGACAGGGGACACCGACCAAGCGGCGTTCCGGCACGCGCTCGCCGAGGTGCCGGGGTTCGTCTACCACAACGGTCTCCGACTCGCCGTGGTCAGTCTCGCGTGGGTCGTGGCCTCGCTCCCGCTGGTGACCATCGGCCCGGCCACGCTGGCCGCGTACGCCGCGATTCGTGACCTCCGGAGCGACCGCAACCGCATCGACCGGGCCAACGTGTGGCGGGTCCTGCGCCGGAACGGCGTGGCGAGCGCGGTGTTCAGCGGCGTCCCCGTCGCCTTCGGTGCCGTCGCCGTCACCTACGGCGTGACGGCGCTCCGAGAAGGGTCGCTTGCCGGGGAAGTCGTCGCGCTCGTCGCGGCCTACGTCGCGCTGTACGTCGCACTGGCGCTGATTCCCACGTACGTCGAACTGGCGCGCGGGTCCGACCCCGTCGACGCGTTCCGCTACGGCGTCGCGTGGCTGGCCCATCACCCCACTCCCGCGCTGGCGACGGGACTGCTGACGCTGGTCGTCCTCGCGGTGACAGCCGTCCTCACCGTCGCGTTCGTCCTGCTGTTCGCCGGCGTCGCGTTCTCGCTGCAGGTGGCCGTCGTCGAGACTGTCGACGACCGGACCCGAGACGCGTCGGTCAAGGCGGGCGCCGCGGCCTGCTGACCGCGCCCCCGTTCAGAACGAGAGGAACGTCACGACCAGCAAGATGGCGTTGTAGCTGCCGTGGACGACGATGGGCACCAGCAGGTTCCCCGTGCGCTCGTAGATAGCCCCGAAGACGAGGCCGCCGACGGTGACGACGGCGACGCCGGTCAACGCACTCACGACCGACCCCGTGTAGTTCAGCAGGTGGATGCTGCCGAAGACGAGACTCGACAGCGCCACGGCCACGACGGGGCCGAACGAGCGCCGCAGACGCCCCTGAATCGCGCCGCGAAAGAGCAGTTCCTCGGCGGGCGCGACCAGCACGATGGAGAGCGCCGCCAGTCCGAGCGCGACCCGCGGGTCGGCCGTGATGGGGTCGTCGAAGACGCTCCCCTCGGGACCGAGTCCCAGCGAGGCGAAGAGGACGCTGAGGCCGATGGCGGCGGCGAGCGTCAGCACCAGCCCCCAGCCCATGTACCGGACGTCTCGCCGCGTCGGCCGGCGGAGGGTGACGCCGTCGTACCGCCGGACGTAGGCGTAACCGACGACGAGAAAGGCCAGTTGGCCGGCGGCCGCGAGCACGAGGAACCCGACGGGACTCCCCACGTCCGCCCCGGACAGTACGAAGGGGACGGTGAACACGACGCCGAACCCGATGCTCGCGGTGAGGCCGGCCACCAGTAGTCCAACCGCGACAGCGAGGGCACGGGCCGCGCCGCTCACGTTCGCCCGGTCGTTCGTCATACGTCACTCTGTGCAGGGTATCGGGAAAAGTATGCACTGCGTGACCCTCTGGCGTGGGTGTTCTGTGCGGCGAGGGAGTCGAACCCGACTGCGAGACTCACTGCGTTCGTTTCGCGTATTTCAAATCCCTCTCGTGTCGCTATTCGTTCGTCACGTCCGCTCCTCACAGAATAGCGGGCGGCGAGGGATTTGAACCCCCGACCATCTGGTCCGGAACCAGGCGTTCTGTCCGCTGAACTAGCCGCCCACGAAAACCGATACTCGGCAGGCGCGTTTAACAGTTGTGAAGCCCAGTCTCAGGGCGACTCGCTCGTCTCGATGGTGAAGTCGTCGACGGGGTAGGCGACGCAGGTGAGGCAGTAGCCGTCCTCCATGTCGTCCTCGAACAGCGACTCGTTCTGGCTGTGGCGGATGTAGTCCTCGGCGGGGCCGTCCTGGATGTGGCCCGCACAGGAGATACACTGGCCCTGCCGGCAGGCGTAGGGCAGGTCCCAGCCCTCGTCCTCGCCGGCGTCGAGGATGGTCTCGTTGTTGGCGACCTCGATGGTCTCGCCCTCCTTCGCGAACTCGATGTCGTAGTACTCGACCTCGTCGTCGGCGATGGAGTCGGGGTCGAAGCCCGCCTCTTCTTCCTCGTCCTCTTCGCCTTCGGCGAGTTCGCCCTCTGCCCCGCCGGCCGGGATAGCGGCGGCACCGCCACCGCCGATAGAGCGGTTGTACGGTTCGGCGAAGTCGGTCTCCGGAACCGACGCGGCGCGCTGTTCGAGGACTTCCTGGGAGATGTCTTCCGGTGCCTCCCAGCCAGTCCCCTTCGCGTAGTGGAACGCCACCACGATGAGGGTGAGTGTGGCCCCGGCGGCGATTCCTACGAGTTCAACCATGTGCGCGGCTATGGAGTACTGGTTTAACTAACCTTTGGATTCCGCCGTTTCGCCGTCCCGCCCCGGAGAAACGAGGGTGTCGACGCCGACCCCCGCTCAGTCGCTCTTGCGGGGGACGTCGTGCCGGCCGAACCCGTACCGGAGGCGACTCGCCAGTCGTCGGGAGAACCGCCCGTCGTCGGCCCGCGAACCGAACCGCTCGGCCAGCGCCTGATAGATGAGCGGGACCGGCACCTCCTGTTCGAGTGCTTCCTGCACCGTCCACGTCCCGGTCGAACCACCCTCGACGCGGTCGGCCACGTCGCCGAGGTCGTTGCCCTCCTCGCGGAACGCTTCCTCGCACAGTTCGAGCAGCCACGAGCGGATGACCGCGCCGTTGTTCCACGTCCGGGAGACGGCCTCCAAATCGAGGTCGTAGCGGCCGTTCGCCAGCAGTTCGAACCCCTCGCCGTAGGCCTGCATCAGGGCGTACTCGACGCCGTTGTGGACCATCTTCACGTAGTGGCCCGACCCGGCCGGGCCCATGCGGTCGTGGCCCGCCGGCCCGGTGGCGACGGCGTCGAACACCGGCGTCAGTTCGTCGTAGGCCCACTGGGGACCGCCGACCATCAGCGAGAACCCGTGTTCCGCGCCGGCGGGACCGCCGGAGGTCCCGCAGTCGAGGTACGCGGCGTCGGTCGACTCCGCGCGGCGAATCGAGTCCTCGAAGTAGGAGTTCCCGCCGTCGACGACCACGTCGTCGCCGTCGACTATCCCGTCGAGTTCGTCCAGCGCCGCGTCGACGGGGTCGCCCGCGGGGACCATCAGCCAGATGCGTTTCTCCTCACCGAGCGACTCCGCGAGGTCAGCGATGGAGTCCGACGGACGCGCTCCCGCGTGGGCGGCGTCCGCCACCGCGTCCTCGTCGATGTCGAAGACGACGACGTCGTGGCCCGCGTCGAGTACGCGGTCGACGACGATACGTCCCATGCGTCCGAGTCCGATGACGCCTAGTTCCATACGGCAGGACTCGCCCAGCGGACAAGTAGGGGTTCCGGTTCCGCACGTCGCGGCGCTCAGACAGGTCGTGGCACGCGTCGCCGGCGGCTTTGAGTGAGTACTCACTCAAATTTATGGTGCCGGGCTGCGTACGACCGCACACCGATGCACACGACACACCACACGACGCCCCTCGCAGGGGCGCTCTCGTTCGGCATCCTCGTCGTCGGCCTCGGTGGTCTCGCGCTCGGTATCCCGTGGGCGTGGGTCGCGTTTCCGGTGGGATACGGCGGCGTCCTTCCGTTGGCGCTCGGACTCGCGAAACGCCGCGAGGAACGGGAGACGACGACCACGCGGTCGACCGAAGACGACGCGCTGGCCACGCTCCGCGACCGGTACGCGCGCGGCGAGATAGACGAACGGGAGTTCGAAGCACGCGTCGAGAGACTGCTGGAGACCGACCGGTGAGGGGGCGGGTCCACGCCGACCGGGACGACCCGTTCGTCGTCTTCCGCGTCGGGATGCGCGTCAACCGCTGGTGGGCCCTCCACCGGTGGCTCCCTATCTTCTTGCTCGCGCCGCGGATGGTCCGCGAACTCCGGCGGGCCGACGACAGCGGTTTGCTGGGGAGTCGGACGTGGCTCTCGTGGCGGTCGTTCGCCTTCGTCCAGTACTGGGACTCCGTCGAGTCCCTGCGAGCGTACGCCCACGACAGCGAGTTCCTGCACGGTGAGGCGTGGCGCGACTACGACCGGGAGACGGCCGCCACGGATGCCGTCGGCATCTGGCACGAGACGTACGTCGTCCACCCCGACGAGTACGAGACGATGTACAACCGGATGCCGCCGTGGGGACTGGGCGCGGTCGAGGAGTCGGAACTGGTGCCCGCCGACGGGGAGCGAGCGTCGATGCTCGGCCGTCTCGGTCGCTGAGACGGTACGCTTTCCCGGCCGCCGCCCCTCGACGGGCGCATGGACGAACGCGTACGCGACCACGCACGGACGCTGGTGGACTGGAGCGCTCGCATCGAGGCGGGCGACGACGTCGTGGTACACGTCGAGGAGGGGGCTCACGACCTCGCGGTGGCCGTCGCCGAGCAGTTGGGCGAGGCGGGCGCGAACCTGCTCGCGACGTACGGGTCCGACGAACTGACGCGGGCGTACCTCCGGGCCCACGACGGCGAGTTCGACGCCGACCCGGAGTACGAACTCGCGATGTACGACCGGGCCGACAGCGTCCTGATTCTGAAGGGGACGAACAACACCGCGGGCACCGCCGACGTGCCCAGCGACCGGCGACAGGCCCACTCGAAGGCCCGCCGCGCCATCCGCGAGGCCCGCCTCGACACCGACTGGGTGTCGACCCAGCATCCGACGCGTGCGATGGCCCAACAGGCCGGGATGGCCTACGAGGCCTACGAGGACTTCGTCTACGACGCCACCCTCCGTGACTGGGAAGCGCTGGCCGAGGAGCAGGCGCAGTTGAAGGAGCTACTGGACGCCGGCGAGACGGTCCGAATCGTCTCCGACGGCACCGACCTCACGATGTCTATCGCGGGCCGCACCGCGGTCAACTCCGCGGCCAGCGTCGCCTACGACTCGCACAACCTCCCCTCGGGCGAGGTGTTCACCGCGCCCTCGGACACCGACGGCGTCGTCACGTTCGACGTGCCGATGACGATTCAGGGCCGGCGGGTCCGGGACGTCGAGTTGACCTTCGAGGACGGCGTCGTCGTCGACTTCGCGGCCCAACAGGGCGAGGCCGTCGTGGAGGAGGTGCTGGAGACGGACGACGGCGCGCGCAGACTCGGCGAACTCGGCGTCGGGATGAACCGCGGCGTCGACCGCATCACCGACAACATCCTCTTCGACGAGAAAATGGGTGGGACGGTCCATCTGGCGCTGGGCCGGGCCTACGACGCCTGCCTGCCGGAGGGCGAGGCCGGCAACGAGAGTGCCGTCCACGTCGACCTCATCACGACGATGGGGGAGGGCTCACGGCTCGAAGTCGACGGCGAGGTGGTGCAGGAAGACGGGCAGTTCCGGTGGGAGTAGCGAGGGGCACGAACGGAGTGAGTGGTTCTCGAAAAGGAGCGGTGACCGAAGGGAACCACGAGTAGCGAGGGGTGCGCGACTGTACGGAGCACAGCCCTCGAATGGCGAGCGGCGGTAGCCGCGAACAGTGGTGTTTCGGCGGCTTGGACCCACGAACCGGAACGGTGGAGGAAGCGAGCCGTGGACGAGGCACGGACACTGCCAGCGGGACCACGCCGACGGCGCGCTGGGGTCCGTTCGACGTACTGTGAGGCCCTCGCTGCCCGGAATTCGCGGGCGCTGTCGCTTCTCGGTGGTGACTCGCCGGGAAAGAGATTGGAAAGAGGGGTGGGGGGTGGGGGGTGGTGGCACCCAAAGTGGGTGCACCCGGAGGTTCGACGCTGATAATTAAGAACCTTCCGGCCGAGCCGTCTCGTGGTATATCGACACAATCACATTTCAAAACTGATACTCGGGGACGCGTGTCGCGTCGGAGAGCGGCCGACGGGACGGCGACAACAACTATGTGTCGGCACCGCATACCCCGAGACGTGACGACAGTCGCTCCGGACGGGTCCGACGGGGTCGATGCCCCGACGGTCCGGCAGGCGGAGCGGGCCGACCTGCTGGAGATTCACCGCATCGAACAGGCCTCGTTCCCCCAGCCGTGGCCGTTCTCGGCGCTGGAGAGCTATCTGGGGGAGGAGGGGTTCCTCGTCGCAGAGACGGACACTCCGGAGAGCGTCCCGTCCGTGGCGGGCTACGTCGTGGCCGACACCGTCCCGAACCACGGGACGCCGCTGGGCCACATCAAGGACGTCGCGGTGCGCGAGGAGTACCGGCGCGAGGGAGTGGGAACCGCGCTCCTCGAACGCGCTCTCGGCGTCCTCGCGGTGGCGGGCGCCGGGTCGGTCAAACTCGAAGTCAGGGCCGACAACCACGGCGCGCGGCGTCTCTACCGGCGCTTCGGCTTCGAACACCGCAAGACCATCCCGAACTACTACAGCAACGGCGAGAACGCCCTCGTGATGGTCCGCTTGCTCTGAGACCCGACGGCATATACGTCCGGGCCGTCTCTGTGGACGTACGATGGGATACGCCTGTCCAGTGTGTGGTGACCCACAGTCCGACGCCGGCCACCTCGCGAACCACCTCGCCTTCACGGCGCTGACCGGCGGCGACGACCACGAGACGTGGCTGGACGACCACGTCGACGACTGGGGCCAGATGGGCGAGTCGGAGTTGGCCGAGGCCGTCGTCGACCACGCCGAGGAGACGGAGTTCCCGCAGGTGTTCGAGGAGAGTGGTCTCGACGACCACGGGCACGACCACGACCATAGCCACGCGCACGCGGACGACCTGCCGCCGGGGGCCGACAGTCAGCGTGACCGGTCCATGACCGACGACGACAGGGCGGTGCTCGCCGAGGCGCGTGACCTCACCCGCGAGATGCTAGACGAGGGCACGGACGACGCGGACGAAGGCGAAACCGAATAAGCCCGCCGTCCCCTAGGCTCGCCCATGGAGACAGAGGGGCAGTTCTCGCC
The DNA here is from genome assembly GCF_056934455.1 of Haloarcula sp. H-hyl6. Taxonomy (NCBI): domain Archaea; kingdom Methanobacteriati; phylum Methanobacteriota; class Halobacteria; order Halobacteriales; family Haloarculaceae; genus Haloarcula; species Haloarcula sp. H-hyl6. The sequence continues at coordinate 1,350,520 of NZ_JBRIIK010000001.1, read as the reverse complement.
GACGACAGTCGCCGAGGCGCGTGACCGATACGAGGCGTTCGGCCCGACCGCACAGGTCGTGGTCAAGGAAGTCGCGAAGGCGATGGGACTGGACGCTGACGAGTATCGCGAACGCGTCACGAGCGAGGTGGTCGAGACGGCACGTGACGTCCTGTTCGCCGAGTCGCTCGCGGTGACCGTCGGGACGAGCGAGGAGTTCGAGTCGTGGCGGGCCGACGCCGACCACGAGGTCACCGTCGTCGGGTCCGAGAACGTCGACAACGTCGTCTGGCACGCCCCGCCGTTCGCGGACGAGGCGGTGGCGGCGACGTTCCAGTCCGAGCGCCGGGCGGCCGTCGGAACCCTCCGCCGGCAGGCGTTCGGCCGCATCTACGGCGAGGTCGTCTGATGCGGACGGTCACCCGCAACTTCCTCCTCGGCGTGGCCGTCGTCCTCGTCCTCCTGTTGGCGCTGGGGGCGCTCCCGAGTTACCTCAAGAGCGGGGACCCGTACTACCTCACCGCGACACCGGTCGAGGGCGACGAGAGCGTCGCCGCGGCGAACGGGAGCGCCGTGAACGCGAGCAACCTCTCGACCCAACGGTACCCCTACACGACGGCGGCGCTCGAAACCGCGACGGTCAACGGGAGCGACGGCAGCGGCCAGTCAGACCCCTACTGGCGCGGCCCCGTCGGGCTGAAAGGTGCGTTCACTCACTCGCCGTTCGACGAACTCGACGCCCTCCGGCAACGGGTGCCCGAGGCGACCGACGGCGAGACGGTGCTGGTCCGACACGACGGTACGCTTTACCGCCTCGCGGTGACACAGCAACCATGAGCCGAGAGCCGACCCACGACTGGCCCGTCGTCGAGTCCGAGGCAGAGTACGAGACCGGGTGGTACACCGGGGGCTACGACCGCGTGCGTCAACCCGACGGCTCCGAGAAAGACTACTACTGGGCGGAACTCCCCGACGCCGTCGTCGTCGTCGCGCGCACGGGCGACGAACTCGTCATGGTCGACCAGTTCCGGCCGACAATCCGCGAGCAGTGTCTGGAACTCCCCGCCGGCATCGTCGAGGACGGGGAGTCCTACACCACCGCCGGCGCGCGCGAACTCCGCGAAGAGACGGGGTTCGAACCCAGCGGCGTCTCGCTACTGGAGGAGTTCTGGTGTTCCACCGGCGTTCTGCGCCACCGCCGGGGCATCGTCTTCGCCGAGGGACTGGAACCGGTCGAACGCGAGTTAGACGACAACGAGTTCCTCTCCGTGACGACGGTCCCCGTCGAGGACGCTCTCGACGTCGCCCGGCGCGAACCGGCCAACGACGCCACCATCGAGGGCGTCCTGCTCGCGCAGGCCGAGGGCTTGCTGTAGGCGAGATGCGAGCGCCCACCCGCGTCCGGTGAACGTTTAGGCCTCGACCGCTATCGGTAGCACATGGACGGCGAAATCGGGAGCGAGGAACTCCGGTCGCTACTCGACGACGACGACGCCCGCGTCGTGGACATCCGCTCGCCGGCGGCCTTCCAGCGCGGCCACATCCCCGGCAGCGAGAACGTTCCGTTCGCGTCGCTCGTCGACGAAGTGGAACGGTTCGAGGGCACGGACCGCGTCGTGACGGTGTGTCCCCACGGGAAATCGAGCGTGCAGGCCGCCCGACTGCTGGCCTCTTACGAGGGGTTCGACGGGACGGTCGAGAGCTTCGAGCCCGGTCTCGACGGGTGGGACGGACCGCTCGAAGACGCCGCGCCGGCGGAGACGGCCGAGGCGACGGCCGACGAGGGGCCCGACGCCCCGTTCTGAGTCAGGCCGCCTCGACGTCGAAACAGCGCTCGTGACACGCCCGGAGAACGCGGGCGAACCAGACGATTGCGCCCAGCGACCCCACGTCCGGGTAGGTTTCGGGGACGTCGTCGGTCCACTCCTCGTCCTCGACGGTGAGTCCCGGGAGTGCTGGGTCGGTCCGCCGTTCTGCAGGGTCGATGCAAATCTCAGACGAATCCTGCGTCTCTCCGCTCTCGGTCGTTCCGACGGTGTCGTACTCGACGTCGTCGTCACGCACGCGGCGAGGAATCACCCGTAGGCGGGACGTCCGTATCGGTTCCGCGTCGATAGCGTTCCGCCATCTACGCCGGTGTGCGACGAGACCGGAGGTACACGCACGAGTCTTTCGACGATATACGGAGATAGCGTGATAGTTCCATCCATAATGCGTTCTGAAGTGACTATTCAAAATTGTATTTCTCATAAACGGGGACAAATATCTCCGATATGCGTTATTATGGGCAAATAGCGAGATTTCATCGAAGAATAAGGGTTTGAATGCGGCTGAAAACACACTATATGTGCGCCGTAGTGGGAAATCCCCTCTGATTCTGAACTCTTAGTGTACTTTTGTATATAGCACAAATTTGGAGATGTGTGTCCCCGAGATGGTTCTGTCTGTGTGCGGCGGACAGTCCGAAGGTCAGTGACCGAACGTCGCTGCTCCGCACCTCTCACCGCCCGTGTCTCTGTCCGTCGACCGTCGGGGGCCCGGGACGAACTCGACCCGACAGGGAATAACGAATGTACGCCTGTCATAGTTTGGTGCTGGCCCCCGTCGTGTCGACGTCCTCCAGTTGGTCGTTCGATATCGGGATTCTAATACTTCGTCCAGTACATGATTTAATACTGACTGCTTCGACCACTTCATGCCTATCACTTTCATAGGTTATAGTACGAAAGAATATACTGATGGATATCGTATGGTTCTGCCATACCCCCGTCGACGGGCCCGAGGCGGTCGGTTCCACGTTCGGTCGACGGGGTAGCAGGAGACGGATACTCCGAGTCGCGTCACAGACCGCGACGGTCGGTCAGAGCGGCGTGCCGTTTCGTCGGTCACCGACGGTGACGGCCGCCCATCGTGTATCGTACCAGTACTTTTATGAACTATTGTGGTGAGATACCGACTGGAGTACCGTTGCTCCAACTGTGTCCTCTCGCGCTACGCGGGAGTTAGTCGTCAGTCAGAACTGTCACCCCGGCGGTTTCGCACCACCGCCACCACCCAGAGGTGTGGCCGCGTCTCACCCGCGCGGTCGATACCTTTTCGGCACGTCGTCGGCCAGAGCGTGGCGTGTCGACACGCCGGTCGCCGAGTGCTCACGGCACGTACTATATCTATTATGAAGGTTGTCACCACGTGCGTGGTAACAGGTCATATGCCCGCTGTCGCCTACTGCCGTGATGTGATTCGCGCACCTGCGGGTGCGCGAGTGGAGCAGTTACCATGGAACGGAACACAGCGGACGACGACGGACCGAGCGAACGAACCGACGACCGGGTCGCAGAGACAGGACGTGACGGGAGCGACGGCCTCCCGCTGACGCGACGGGGCCTCATGCGCGCGGCGGCGGCCGCGGGCCTCGTGCCGGGGCTGTCGGGCCTCGCCAGCGCACAGGAAGTCGGCGTCGGCAACGGGAGTTACGTCACGACGGTCCCCAGCGGCGAGGGGTCGCCACAGAGCACGCAGTACACCACGTCGAACGTCTCGGCGCCCATCCCGACGAACGACTGGTGGAGTACGTTGGTGTGGTTCCAGTACTCCAAGCCGATGTTCGCGCACCCGGTCGCCGCGGACGCGACCGGCGCGGGCCTGGACGTGAGCAATCCGACGGAGTGGACCTACTCCTCCTCGGGACTGACCGACAACGTCGCCATGATGGACGACTCGACGGACCTCACCATCGGCCACTCGGCCACCTCGTCGTTCGCCGACACGCGGTGTGACGGCTACGGCGACTGGCACACGGTCGCGAAGTGGGGCGACGGGACGTCGACGACGCTGACGACGACCATCTCCCAGGGGTCGCCGTACGTCTTCGCCGAGTACGAGGGTGGGGACGCCGTCGTCTCCTTCCCGACGGCACCGACGGTGTTCGCCGACGACGGGAACGTCCTCGGCGTCGAAATCAACGGCCACGCCTACGGCCTGTACGCGCCCGCCGGCGCGACGTGGTCCGGATAGGGGACGACGGAACTCACGTCCTCGCTGAACGGCGCCGGATACCTCACCGTCGCGGCGCTTCCCGAGGCGACGAGCGCCGCCCTCGCCGAACTGGAGACGTACGCGTACAACTTCGTCCGTGACACGACGGTATCGTGGACCTACGACCAGTCGGCCGGCGAGGTCACCACGACGTTCGACCTGACCACCGAGAACAAGCCCGAGAGCGGGGCCAGCGGCTCGTTCCACGCGCTGTTCCCCCACCAGCACAAGTACGCCTCGGCGTCGTTCACCGCCTACACGTACACGTCCGCGCGAGGCCCCATGAAGACCATCAGCGGCGTCTCGTCGTTCCAGACCACCTACACCTTCCCGGGCGTCCTGCCGTTCATGCCCGACGAGGGGAGTTACGACAAGACGGAACTCGCGAGTTACGTCGACGAGGAGGAGGCCAACTCCACCCTCGTCGAGACGGGGCCGGACAGGCCCGGCGACGGCACCTACTGGACGGGGAAGAACTACGGCCGACTGGCCGAACTCGTCCCCATCGCCGAGCAGGTGGGGGACACCGCCGCGGCCGACTACTTCCTGAACGGCGACACCAACACGCTGGGTCTGCGGACGGACCTCGAAACGTGGCTCGACGCCAGTCAGGAGGGGCCGACCAAGTCCGAGGACGTGTTCTACTACGACCAGAACTGGGGGACGCTCATCGGCTACAACGACTCCTTCGGGTCCGGTGCCAACATCAACGACCACCACTTCCACTACGGCTACTACATCCGTGGGGCCGCCGAAGTCGCGCGTAACGACCCGACGTGGGCACAGGACTCGAACTGGGGTGGGATGGTCGAACTGCTCGTCCGTGACTTCGCCAACTGGGAGCGACCGGACCGCTCGAACACCCAGTCCCCGGCCAGCAACCCGAAAGACTCGTTCCCGTTCCTGCGCCACTACAGTCCCTACGAGGGCCACTCGTGGGCCGACGGGGGCGGCGCGGACTTCGCCGACGGGAACAACCAGGAGTCCTCCTCGGAGGCCATCAACGCCTACGCCTCGATGATTCTGTGGGGCGAGTACACCGGCAACACGGCCATGCGCGACGCCGGGGTGTACCTCTACACTACGGAGATTCACGCCGTGCAGGAGTATTGGTTCGACGTCGACGACACGAACCAGCCGTCGAACTGGCCGTACGACACCGCCGCGATGGTGTGGGGCGACGGCTACAAGTACGACACCTTCTTCACCGACGACGTGGAGGCCATCCACGGCATCAACTTCCTGCCGCTGAACGCCTCCTCGTCGTACCTCGGGTGGGACACGCAGGCCGCGGCCGCCAACTACGACGAACTGGTGGCCAACGACCCCGACGGCGACAGCTTCCAGTACTGGCCCGACATCCTCTGGGAGTACCGCGCGCTCTCGGACGTCACCGACGCCAAGAACCTCTGGACGGCCCGGAAAGACAGCTACTCCGTCGAATTCGGCGAGAGCCGCGCCCACACCTACCACTGGATATACAACACCGACGCCATGGGGACGGCGGTCAAGTCCATCACGGCCGACCACCCGCTCACGACCGTCTACGACGACGGGTCCTCGAAGACCTACGTCGCGTACAACCCGTCGAGCAGTTCGACGACGGTCACCTTCTCCGACGGCACGTCGCTGTCCGTCCCGGCCAACTCGATGGCGACCGCCGGGGATTCGAGTAGTAGCGGGTCGGACCCGACCGTCGACGGCCTCTCGGTCAGCGAGGTGGAGACGAGCACTTCCGACGCGGCCTTCGACGTCTCGTGGAGCGTGAGCGACACCGACGGCGACCTCTCGACGGTCGACCTGACGCTCACCGACGACACCGCCGGTGCGACCGACGACACGGCCAGCATCAGCGTGAGCGGGTCCTCGGCCAGCGGGACCACGCGACTCGTCGCCCCCGGCGACGACGGCACCGGCAACTCCTACACCGTCGAACTCACGGTCACCGACGCGGCCGGCAACACCGCCAGCGCGAGCACGGCCGTCACCGAGAGCGAGTCGACCAGTTCCGGGTCGCCGACGGTCGACAGTCTCTCGATGACCGAGAACGACACCAACAACCCGCACGCCGACTTCTGGGTCGACTACGCGGTCTCCGACGACCAGGGCGACCTCGAGAGCGTCGACCTGACGCTCCGGGATACGACCGCCGGCGTCGTCGAGTCGACCGTCTCCATCGGCGTCAGCGGCGGGTCGGCCTCCGACCGGCAGTCCATGCGGGCCGACAAGGACGAGAACAACGGCCACACCTACGAGGTCGAGTGCGTCGTCACCGACGCGGCGGGCAACACGGACAGCGCGACGGCGACCGAAGTCGAAGACGGGGCCTGACCGGCGTCGTCCCGTCCGCCCCGCGGTCCCGGTGACCCGAGACCGAAACTGCAATACTGTCCTGAACGTTCGTGAGTGATAGACACGCACTATGGACCAGGACGACGCAGTGGCGGAACTCGAGCGAATCGGCTTCACGGCGTACGAGGCGCGGGCGTACGCCTCGCTCGTCGAGTACGACTCGGTCCCGGCGACGGTGCTCGCCTCGGAGTGCTCGGTGCCCCGCTCTCGAATCTACGACGTCCTCTCGAGCCTCGAATCGCAGGGGCACGTCGAGACGTTCTCCCGCGACGGCAAACGCCACGCCAGAGCGAACGACCCGACGGAAATCCTCGAACAACTCCGCCAGACCGGCCAGACGCTCGCGGAGACGGCCGACCACATCGAGGACGAGTGGCGCAGGTCCGACTTCCACGAACACAGCCTCACGCTGCTCGACAGCGGCATCAAGGCCGCGATGGACCAGATACGCACCGACGTCCGGAACGCCGACAACCTCGTCGAAGTCGTCTGTACGGAGGCCGGCTACTTCCGACTCCGGTCGGCGCTCCGCGAGGCCTGTGAGTCCGACGTGGTCGTTCGCGTGACGCTCGAAGGGGCGACCGACATCGGGTCCGCTCGGTCACACCCGGTCTCGGAGCTTCGAACCCATCGGGTTCCGTCGCCGTTTCTCGTCGTCGTCGACAGGACCTCGGTCTGGATGGCGCCACACCGGGACGCGAGCGACGACTACGTGTTGACCCTCGACAGCGAGTCCATCGCCTACATCTTCCACTGGTTCTTTCTGGCCGGCCGGTGGGCCGGGAGCGACCCGCTGTTCGTCGGCGACTACGCCGATTTCACCACCTACGTCGACATCATCGAGTTCATCCGAGCCGTCGCGCCCCTGTCCCGGTCGAACGTTCCGATTCCGGTCGTCGTCCACGGGACCGACACCGAGACCGGGGCGGAGCGACGGGTGGCGGGCACCGTCGCCGAAATCGAGTACCCCGTCGGTCGCTCGCGGCCGACGGCCCGGCCGACCTACACCGACCTCGCGGGGACGAAGACGGTGACCGTCGACGCGGGCGACGAACGGATACGCGTCGGCGGCCGGGGCGCGACCGAAGAGGACGTCGAACTCCGGCGAATCGCCGTCGCCGTCCCGCCGGCCGACCTCCTCGACCTGTTCGCACGGTCCGCCGCGGGTCCGTAGTCTGGGGCGGCCCGCGGGACGCCTTGGTACACCGGTACGTATTTGCCGGTCCCGACGAAAGCAGGCGTGTATGAGCAGTCCGAGCGAAGCACCCCTCGAAGCGGTGGTGCTGACCGACGTGACGCCCGACTCTCTCGACCCGACCGAACTCCGCGCGGCGCTCGAATCGGACCGGCCCGTGGTCCGCCAGCGAGGCGCGCGCGTCTGTGCGACGCTCGCCGCGGACGACGTCGACAGCGTCCGTCCGTTCGTCGACGAACTGGGGCGGGCGTTACGAGACGAGAACCCCGGCGTCGTCCAGACCGCCGCCTCGGCGCTGCACGCGGTCGCCGACTCGGACCCCGACGCGGTCGCGGACGTCCTCGACCACGCGGTGGCCCTCGCCGATTCTGACTTCGCCGGCGTGCAGTTAGCGGGTGCGGAACTGCTGTCCGCCGTGGCGACGCGGCGTCCGGCCCTCTGTGCCACGGTGGTCGGGTCCATCCTCGACAGTCTGGGTCGACCGTCGACCGACGACGGTCGCGAGTCGCTCGCGGCGCGCGTCGAAGACCGGCAAACCCAGCAGACGATTCGACAGCACGAACGGGAGGAGCGGGAACGGGCACGCGTCGCTCGGCAGCGGTTCGCCAACGTCGTCGTCGCGGTCGCAGAGGCGCGACCCGACGCGGTCGCCGACCGCGTCGAGGCGGTCGCCGAACGCGCCGACGACGAGGACGGGGTCGTCCGCGGGGCGGCGCTGGACGCCCTCGGCGCGGTCGCACGGGAGAGACCGACGGCGGTCGCCCCCGTCGCGGACGCCGTCGTCTCGTGTCTGGACGCCGAGGCACCAGTCGTCAGAGCGCGGGCCGTCCGGACGCTGGGGTTCGTCGACGACGAGCGACACGCCGAGGTGCTCAGAGAGGTCGCAGCGACCGACCCGGACGAGGAGGTCGCCGCCTTCGCGGACGAGACGGCGACGTTCGTCGCGGAGTGACGGCGACGTTCGTCGCGGAGTGACGGCGGCGTCAGTCCTCCATCGCCCGTTTCGTGCAGTACCAGTACGTCCCACCGAACGTGACGAGACTGCCGACGACGAGGATAGCGTCGACCAGCGCGATGACGTAGGCCGCGGTTCCGGGTCGGAGGAACAGGAGCGAGAACGCGAGGAGGACTCCCATCACGAGGACGACCGCGAGCAACAGCGGAATCTGGTTTCGCTGGTCACACACGGCCTCGAACAGTGCCTCTCTGAATGCCATACGTTGGTCTCTGTCCGAACGAACATTAACGTCCCGGTCAGGCCGTGTGCCGGCAGGAACCCGACGCACGCCGGCCGTGCCGTCCGGTACTCTTTAGACGCTGGCCGTGGTCGCTCGAACTGCATGAAACGTGGGCTCGTAAGCCTCAGAGAGACGGATGCGCATCGCGAACTACTGGCTGAAGCGGTGGAGTGTGTCGACGGGACGGAGGGGGAACTGGTGTTGCTGTGGCACCTCGACGACGACGAGTACGACGCGGACGTGGAGACGCTCGAAGCCGTCGGACGAATCGAACACGTCGAGTACGACCACTCGACCATCGTCGACGGTGCCGCGGCGGACGCGAGAGCGTTCGCGGAGTCGACGGTCGCGGACGCCGACGTCGAGACCCACGTCGCGGTCGCCGTAGGGTCGGAGACGAGTCGCGCGCGGCAGATTCTCGACACCGCGGCCGAACAGGACTGCGACCACGTCTTCATCGTGGGCGCGTCGCGCTCGCCGGCCGGCAAGGCGGTGTTCGGGGACTTCGCCCAACAGGTCGTCCTCAACTTCGACGGCTACACCACCGTTCTCACCGAGTGACCCGTCAACGGCGTCGCTATCGGCGGTCAGCGACGCCCTCGGCGGCGTGTCCGTGGGTGCTGTCCGAGTCGGGACGCCGCCAGCCGTGCCCAGCCCTGCTCACTGCACCGACGTGGCGAAGACGTCCGTCGCCTCGCGCCACGCCGAGACGACGGCGTCGTACTTGGGGTCGCTGTCCCAGTCTGCGACGGCATCGTCGTCGAGGTGAGCCACCGTGCGCCTGACGCCGTCCGCCCACGAGACGGTCTGTCGGAACCCGAGGTCACGCTCGGCCTTCGTCGTGTCGAACACCGTGGAGAACTGGAAGTGGTCGAGAAGTGGCCCCACTCGGTCGGGGACCGCCCGGCGGAGCGCGTCGGTCGGCACGTGGACGAGGTCCGGGTCCGGCGCGTCCAGTGCGGCCGCCGCCCGGCGGTGGTACTGGTTCCACGTCATCGGTTCGGTGGCCGTCGCGTGATAGGCCTCGCCGACGGCCTCCCGGTTCCCGATTGCGGCGACGAACGCGGCGGCCACGTCGTCTCGGTGACACGGCCCCCACACCGAGGTCCCGTCGCCGTGGACGACGATGGGTTTCCCGCGGCGGAGGCGGTCGAGGTACGCGTCACTCGATAGCGTGTCGACGAGGCCGCCGCCCTCGCCGTAGGTGTGCCACGGGCGGATGACCGTCGCCGGGAACCCCTCGGTTCGGTAGGCCTCGAACAGGCGGTCCTCACAGGCGGCCTTGTCCGCCCCGTACTCGCTGACCGGGGGGTCGCGTGCGGCCCGTTCCCGAATCGGCATCGTCTCGACCGGCCGGTGGTACACGTCGACCGTACTACAGAAGACGTACTGGTCGACGTGGCCCGCGAACACGTCGACGGCCGTCTCCACGTCCGCCGGGTCGAAGCCCACCATGTCGACGACACAGCCCAGTTGTCGGGCGTCGCGGGCCCGTTCCAGCGACTCGCGGTCGGTCCGGTCGCCCCTGATGTGGTCGACGGACCCCGGGAGGTCCGCCTCCGTCTCGCCGCGGGTGAACACGGTCACGTCGTGGCCGGCGGCGACCGCCTGCCGCGTGATGCCCGTGCTGATGAGTCCCGTCCCGCCGATGATGAGTACCTGCATGGTGGACCCAGACGACCGGGGACCGTATAGCTGTGGGGCCGTCGCCGGGCGTAACGACTTTCACGCGGTTCGTCGTGGTTGGAGTCGAGACATGACCTCCTACCAAGTCGTCATCATCGGTGCGGGACCGGACCCGTCGAACCCATCGGTCGACGGGTTCGCGATGGGGTATCGACACGCCGAAGCGTTCGAGAACGACGCCCGCTGTGAGGTGGTCGGCGTCGCGGACGTCGTCCCCGAGAACGGTGCGGCGTTCGCCGACACGTTCGACCTCCCCGAGTCGGCCGTCTACGAGGACTACGAGGCGATGCTCTCCGAACTGGACCCCGACGTCGCCACCGCCGCGGTGCCGCCGGCGGTCCACCACGACGTCGTCGTCGGCTGTGCCCGGAGCGACACCGTCGCGGCGGTCCACTGCGAGAAGCCGATGGCGACGAACTGGCCGGACGCACAGCGGATGGTCCAAGAGTGCTGGCGTCGGGACGTGCAACTGACGTTCAACCGACAGCGCCGCTTCGGCAAGCCGTTCGTCGAGGCGAAGCGCCTGCTCGACGAGGGCGAGATAGGCGACCTGCGGCGGGTCGAAATCACGTGGGGCGACTTCTACGACGTCGGCGCTCACACCGTCGACTTGGCGGGGATGTTCAACGACGAACGCGCGGCCGAGTGGGTGTTGGCCGCGCTGGACTACCGCGAGGAGGACGTGCGGTTCGGAACCCACCAGGAGAACCAGATGTGGGCGCAGTGGCGCTACGACAACGGCGTCTACGGCACGCTCTCTGGCGGCGCGGGGAGCGACTTCGCCGACGCCGCGTTCGTCCTCCGGGGCACGACCGGTGAGATACGAATCGACGTCGACGACGGCCCGATGCTGGAGGTCGCCCACGGCGGCGACCGCGACGCCGTCGACGTCGACGGCGAGACGATGCACGTCACTGGGTCCGAGGACGACCGCTACGGCTCGGCGTTCCAAGACCGGTCGGCAGGCGAGGTCGTCGACGCACTCGAAGAGGACCGCGAGCCGGTCATCAGCGGTCGCCTCGGCCTCAACACTGCCGAGATTCTGTTCGCGGGCTACGAGTCGGTCCGGCGGAACGGTCGGGTCGACCTGCCCGCAGAGATAGCGGGCCATCCGCTAGAGGAGATGGTGGCGTCGGGTCGGCTGATGCCCGAACCCGCCGACGAGTAACCGCGGCGCCGTCTGATAACTCGTCGGGGGCTCCGCCTACTCGTGGCCGATGATGGGTTGGGGTTCGTACGGTTCTTCGAGATACGCCACGTCGGCGTCGGAGAGGTCTAGCTCCACCGCCTCGACGGCCTCCTCGAGATGCTCGACGCTGGTGGTCCCGACGACGGGCGCGGTCACCCGCTCTTTGTGCAGGAGCCACGCCAGCGACAGTTGCGCCATCGAGACGCCGTAGTCCGCGGCGAGTTCTTGGACGCGCTCGTTTATCTCCCGGCCGCCGCCCGCCTCGTAGTCTGGGGTGGGGTTGTGGTGGTTCTCCGGGTCGCCGCGGGTGGTCGCCTCCAACTCCTCGTGTGGCCGGGTGAGGTAGCCCTGTCCAAGCGGTCCCCACGGGATGACGCCGACACCCTCCCTCTCGCAGAGCGGTACCATCTCGCGTTCCTCCTCGCGGTAGGCCAGATGGTAGTGGTTCTGCATCGTGACGAACCGCTCCAGCCCCTGCGCTCTCGCGGCCTCTTGGGCCCTCGCGAACTGCTGGGCCCACATCGACGAGGCCCCCAGATACCGCACGTCGCCGCGGTGGACGGCGTCGTCCAGCGCCCGCATGGTCTCCTCGATTGGCGTGTCGTCGTCCCAGCGGTGTATCTGCAGGAGGTCGACGGCGTCCATCCCGAGACGGTCCAGCGACGCCGACAGTTCCTGCTCGATGGCCTTCCGCGAGAGGCCGCTCCGGTTGGGGCCGTCTCCGTCGACTGGGAAGAAGGTCTTCGTCGCGACGACCTGTTCGGCCCGGTCACGCTCTGCGAGCGCGCGTCCGAGGATGGCCTCGCTCTCGCCGGCCGAGTAGGCGTTGGCCGTGTCGAAGAAGTTCACGCCGAGTTCGACGGCTCGGTCGATGATGTCCCGGGACGCGTCTTCGTCGAGCATCCACGGCTCCTCGCTACCGAAACTCATACAGCCCAGACAGATGCGACTCACCTCGGTGCCGGTCGCTCCTAACGTCGTGTACTCCACGCTCGACGTTCGGATAGCCGACGACAAAAACTTACCGGGCTCAGGGTCGCTCGACGCAGAAACCGGCTCCGTTGGGAGACCGCCCAGTGGCCACGTCCGGGTCCCGCTCAGTCCTCGAGCGGCGCGCTGTCCCAGTACTCGTGGTCGGGTTGGCTACGGAAACACGCAGTGCGGTGTGCGCCCGTCTCGCCCGTGAGGGCCGGACAGGACTCCCGACACGCCTCCCGCGCCTCCGGACAGCGGGTGTGGAACCGACAGCCACTCGGCGGGTTCACCGGGTCCGGGATGTCTATCTTCCGCATCGGCGGTTCGCTCGCACCGTCCGCGTGCAGTGCGAGGTCCGGCGTCGCCCACCGGAGGACGTTCGTGTAGGGGTGGCCCGGGTCCTCGATGAGTTGCTCGGCCGGGCCGACTTCGACGAGTTCGCCGAGGTACATCACGCCGATGCGGCCGTCCCCGTGCTCGGCGAAGTACCGGGCGTTCGAGAGGTCGTGCGAGATGAACACGAACGAGGTGTCGAAGTCGTCCTGCAGGTCGAGCATGAGGTCCATCATCTCCACCCGCAGGGAGACGTCCAGCGCGCTGATGGCCTCGTCCGCGAGGATGAGGTCCGGGTTCATCAGCAGCGCCCGCGACAGCGCGACGCGCTGTTGCTCGCCGCCGCTGAGTTGGTGGGGGTACCGGTCGGCGAAGTCCGCTGCCGGGTTCATGCCGACCCGTTCGAGCAGCGAGTAGATGCGCTCCCGTCGCTCGCTGCGGCCGACGTTCGGGTGGGTCAGTTTGATGGGCTGTGCGAGGATTTCGACGATGCGCTGGTTCGGGTTCAGCGAACTCCCGGGGTCCTGGTGGATTATCTGGAGCGAGGAGCGAATCTCGTCGAACGGGATGTTGACGTCGCCACGGCCGTCCTTGGCCGCCCAGACGTCCTGCCCGCGATAGCGGACCGTCCCGCCGGTAGGTCGCTGAAGACCGATGCTGGTCTTCCCGAGGGTGGACTTCCCGCACCCGCTCTCGCCGACGAGCGCGAGGACGTCGTTCTCCTCGATGTCGAGCGAGATGCCGTCGACGGCTCTGACGACGTCGGGGTCCTCGAAGAAGTCGAGCATCCCTTGGTCCTTCTCGAAGTGGACTTCGACGTCCTCCAGCGAGACGAGCGGGGCGTCCTCCTGCGCGGCGTCGGCGGCGGTGTCGTGGGTCTGGCTCATGCGTCGTCCTCCGTGTCAGCGCCGACAGCCTCGTCGGCTTCGACGGCCTCGAAGTTGAGTTCGATGGTGTCTCGCGCCTCCGCCCAGTGGTGACAGGCCGTGCTGTGGCCGTCCCCCGTCTCGTAGAAGTCGGGGTCGACCTCGCGGCACTCCTCGGTCGCCAGCGGACAGCGCGGCGCGTAGGAACACCCCGAGGGCACGTTGATGGGTGCCGGGCTCTGGCCCTCGATGGCGCGCATCTCTTCGAGCGGCGCGTCGAGGTTCGGCGTCGAGTTGAGCAACGCGCGGGTGTACGGGTGTCCCGAGTCGCCGACGAGTCGGTCCCGCGGTGCGACCTCGATGAGGTCGAAGGCGTACATCACGGCCATCCGGTCGGCCAGCGCGGCCACCAGCGGCAGGTCGTGCGTGATGAACACCATCGTCAGGTCGTACTTCTCCTGTAGCTCCTGAAGCAGCATCAGGATGGACCGCTGCATCAGTAGGTCGAGGGCGGCCGTCGGTTCGTCCATCACGAGGACGTTCGGTTCGAGAACGAGCGAGAGGGCGATGAGCGCGCGCTGTTGCATCCCGCCCGAGAGTTCGTGCGGGTACGAGTCGAGCACCCTGTCGGGGTCGAGATACAGGTCCGACAGCAGCTCGCGTGCGAAGTCCATCCCCTCGGTCACGTCGGCGTCGTGGGCCTTCAGCGTCTCGCGGAAGTGCCCGCCGACCTTCATCGTCGGGTTGAACGAACTCATCGCGCCTTGGAACACCATCGCGATTTCCTCCCACCGGAACTGGCGGAGTTCCTCGTCGCTGAGTTCCAACACGTCGATGGTCGTCCCGTCGGCCTTGTGGTAGAGTATCTCGCCGGAGAGCTGTCCGGGGTCGGGAATCGCGTCGAGCATCGCCGAGGCGAACATCGACTTCCCGCTCCCGCTCTCGCCGACGACGCCGACCACCTCGTTGCGCTCGACGGACATGCTCACGTCGTCCAAGACGAACGTCTCGCCGTCGTCGTACGTGACCTTGGCGTTGCGCATCTCGATGATGGGGTCGGTCGCATCTGTCGGTTCGCCGTGTCGTCGTTGGGTCACAGTGTTCGACGTCATCTAGAGCACCTCCGTGACGCTGTCGTCGTCGTCCGACGCCGTCGACTTGGACTCGCCAGCCATTCGGGTGCGGACGCGCGGGTTGAACACGCGGTCCATCCCCTGACCCAGCAGGATGAGGCCGAGCGAGAGGCCCATGATGGCCACCATCGGCGCGAGCAGCCAGTGGGCCGCGCTCCAAGAGAACAGCGCGCCGCCGTTGTACGCGAAGCTGAGGGTGACCCCCCAGTTCTGCTTCGAATAGGGGAGCACGCCGAGGAAGAACAGTCCGACCGACGCGAACATGACGTAGCGTGCGGCGAACACGAAGTTGACCGTCACGTACGGCATCAGGTTCGGGATGATGTCCTTCCAGATGATACGGGGCGTGCTGACTCCCATCGTTCGCGAGGCCTCGACGTAGTCGTTCTCGCGGATGGTCAACACCTGCGAGCGCAGCGACCGGCCGAGGCCGGCCCAGTAGCTGATGTTGATGATGACGCCCAAGACGATGGGGTTCTCTGGGTTGAGCGTCACCGCGAGGATGATGACCAGCGGCAGGCCCGGAATCGCCATCACGAAGTCCGAGAACGACATCAGCGCCCGGTCGACGCGGCCACCTTTGTAGCCGGCGACGGTGCCGATAACGATGGCCACGACGGTCGCCCAGACCGCACCGGCGGTAATCATGATGAGGATGTCCGGCGTCGAGTAGATGATGAGCGCCGCCAAGTCCACCCCGGACGCGGTGGTCCCGAGCGGATACTGCATGTTCTCGAACAGCGTGAGATAGCGCGGCGCCTGACTCGTCGACGGCGCGCGCCAGAGGCCCAGCACGGCGACGAACGCCATCAGGAAGTACCCGCCGATGATGAGCAGGCCGAAGCGCGTTCGCCAGTCGGCCCACGCGATGAGCGCCGGCGTCCGAATCTGTTCTTCGTACACTTCCCGCAGTCGCTCACCGGTGGTGACGTCCGCCGACGACGAACTCTCGCTGCGCCAGTCGACGCCCGTGTTTTCGGTCTCAGTATGCTTCATCTGATTCACCTGCACTGATTCGCGGGTCTATCTTGCTGTAGGTCAGGTCGGCGACGTAGACGCCCAGCACTAGCGCCACGGTGATGACGAGGAACGTCGCCATCATCAACGGGTAGTCGTTCGCCTGCAGCGCAGAGAACAGATAGTACCCCAGCCCGGTGTAGGAGAATATCTGTTCGAGGATGATGGTCCCGCCGAGACGGAAGCCCAGCAGGAGCAAGAAGCCGGTGTACATCGGCAGGATGGCGTTCCGGGCGACGTATCGCGTGGCGATACGGCGGTCCGAGAGGCCGCGTAGCCGGGCCACCTGTACGTAGTCGTTGCCCAGCACCTGAATGCTGTTGCCACGCATCGCCAGTGCCTGTCCGCCGATAGCGCCCAGCGTGTAGGAGACGATGGGCAACACGCTGTGTTCCAACGCGCTGAGGACGAACGGGACGCTCAACTCGCGTTCGACGCCGGTACCGACGGTGCCGGCCGTCGGCAGCCAGTTGAACTGGTAGGCGAAGACGTACAGCAGGACGACGGCGACGATGTAGAACGGCACCGACATCAGGGAGATAGAGACGCCCGAGAGTATCTGGTCGAAGCGAGACCCCTCCCAGTAGGCCTGCAACGACCCGAGGAAGATGCCGACGACGAAGACGAGAATCGTCGAGACGAGGACGACGAACACCGTCCACGGCACCGCCTGTGCGATTATCGACGCCACCGGCTCGTTGAGGGAGATGGACTGCCCGAGGTCCCCCTGTGCGAGCGCCAGCATGTAGTCTATGTACTGCTCCCAGAGGGGCGCGTCCGGGCGGATGTTCTGGAGATTGGCGATTCTGGCGTCGACCTCGTCGGCCGGCACGCCCGACCTGAGCAGTTGCGCGCGCAACAGGGTGAACGGACCGCCCGGGAGTAACCGAACGAGACCGAACGTCAGCGTCGCCACGAGGTAGATGGTGACGAACACCCTCGCCGTCCGGCGAACGTAGTAGTTGACCATTGTGTGCGTTGTCGGATGGGGTTACTGCTGGGTCGCGCTGAGTTTGCCCTGCTTTGGCAGCCAGTGAGTCGGCCACTTCACGCCGCGTGCGCTGTCGTCCTCGCCGGCGATGTCCCACTCCGCGTCCGTGAGCCAGGACTGGTCGAACTTACCGACCAGGCCCAGCAGTGGGAGGTTCTGATTGTGGTGCCACGCGACGCGCTTGACCGTCTCGGCCACCTGCGCCTCGTCCTGCATCGTCGCGACGCCGCGAATCTCCTCGAGGGGGTTCAGCGTCATCTCGTCGGAGCCGTCCATGGCCGGGACGGTGTGTTCGCCCTCGGGGAAGCCGTGCCCACCGTCGATGTCGGGCATCGTCATCTGCCAGCGCAGCGGGAAGTACGGGAAGGAACTCCGCGCGCCGCCGGGCAGCCAGTAGAACGCGCCCATCTTGAAGTCGGAGTTGATGTAGCGGCCGAAGTAGTCGCCCGCGGGCAGCGAGTTGATCTCGAAGTCGAAGCCAAAGCGGTTCAACTGGTCGACGACGGTGTTCGTCGCCGTCGTCCAGTCGGTCCACCCGGCGGGGGTGAGGTAGCTCCCGCCGAGGGTGTTGCCGTCGCCGTCCTGCCAGGTGCCGCCGGACTTCGAGTAGCCGGCCTCCCGCAGCAGCGAGGCGGCCTTCTCGGTCTGTGAGGCCGCCGGGCCGTAGCCCTCGAAGTTCTCGAAGGCGTCACCGAGCCACGACTCCTGGTCGCCCGGTGCGATACCGGTGACCTTCGGTGCCGGGTCCTTCGTGCGCGGGCCGGCGTTGTCGGCGACCTGCTGGCGATTGATGACGTGTGCGACCGCCTGTCGGACCTTGCGGTTGCCGAAGTCGGGGTCGTCGTGGTTGAAGGTGATACCGTAGCCCCACTTCGCGGGGACGGTGATCTCCTCGACGCGGTCCGGGAAGTTCGCGACTATCTCCGGCGGGGCGAAGAGGCTCGTCACGGCGTCCAGTTCGCCGCCCATCAGGCCCTGCTGGAGGGCGGTGTTGTCCTGCCGGTTCAGGAGGTCGATGGTACTGAAGTTGATGTTGTCCGCGCCGTAGAACTCTTCGTTGCGGGTGAGCGTCCAGGCCTGGTCGCTGCGGGAGTCGAAGGTAAAGGGCCCGTTGCCGTGGATGTCCTCCTCCCACGCGAACTGCTGAACCGCCGCGGCGTCTTTGTCGAGGAACTTCTCGTAGACGGGTTGGTACCCGTGGATACGGAGGTCCCCGTTCGCCAGCGTGTGCTTGATTATCTCGGGGTTCGACGGCCGCTTGAGCGTGATGACGACCGTCTTGTCGTCCTCGCCCTGTTCGACGCTGTCGGCGAAGTCCCACAGCGTCGCGCCTGTCTTCTTCATCAGGCGGAACTGCGTGATGACGTCGCCCGCGGTGACGTCGTCGCCGGTGTCCCACTTGAGGTCGTCGCGCAGTGTGAGCGTGACCGTCTTGCCCTCGAAGGACCAGTCCGAGAGACCGGCCAGTTCGAACTCGCTGGTCGCGAAGTTGTACGCGGCAAACCGCTCGAAGATGTAGTTCCCGGCGATCCAATCGTAGTTCTGGGTCGCCATCGGGTTCACGTGCATGTTCGTCGGCACGCCGTTGTTCGTCGCGCCCGTGAGGGTCGCGTCGAGAACCTGTGACCCGCCCCCACCGTCCCCGCCGTCCGTGGACGTTCCGCTCCCGCCGTCGCCCGAGGAACCGTCTCCCCCACAGCCCGCGAGGGCTGCAGCACCGGAGACGCCGGTCAGTTTGACGAAGTGCCGTCGGCTAATCAGGTCGCTATAGTCATCCGTAGCTCGTGACATTGCGAACAGTCAGAAGAGTCCGCTACCCACTATTAAATATTTTGGTCAATCATCCACATTGTGGCGGGTCGCGACCGGAAAACGACGGCTATCGGCGCGTGAGCCGTGACCGTCGAGGCGGTCGCTCGTGGGTGGCGCGCGCTCGGACCAGCGAAAGAGTTAATCCTCGCTATTCGTTATCACGGGCAATGCGACCAGACGATTCGCAGGGCCTCTCACGCCGAAGCTTCGTCCGTGCGGCGGTGGCTATCGGCGGGACCAGCGCCCTCTCAGCGTGCCTCGAACAGGAACGGGACCAACTCGACGGCGAGGCCGGCCCGACACAGACCGAGACGGCCGACGCCGCGCCGGAGTTCCCCCGTGGGGACCTCGACACCGTTCCGGCGGGCCAACACCGCTGGGGCGAGTTCCTCGTCCGGGACGCCCACGGGAACACGGTGCCGCCACAGCAACTCGTGGTCCTCGGTCTCTCGTACGACGGGTCGGTGCCGCCCACGGCCGAGGAGCGCACGCAGGTCGAAGACGCGCTGCGCGGACTGGAGCGAGCGTTCCAGTGGGGAACCGGAGGGAACGCCGGCGCCGCCTTCAACCGCGGCCTCCTGTTCATGCTCGGGTACGCGCCGAACTACTTCGAACGGGTCGGGGCCGTCCCCGACGGGTTGCAGACGCCCGAAGCGGTCCTCGACGCCGTGGGCGAGGACCCGGCGAACGCCGACGCCCACGACGCGATACTGATTCTGACGAGCGACCTCGGGTCGGTCCTGCTCGCGGCCGAGGCGGCGCTGTTCGGCGAACTCGACGAGGTGAACGGCCTCCCCGTCGAGTCGACGCTCGACGGGGTCTTCTCGAAGACGGAACGCCACACCGGGTACGTCGGGAAGGGGCTGCCGGCCGACAAACTCGACAACGACGACATCCCGGATGACGCGCCGCTGTCGATGGGGTTCAAGTCGGGGTACCGGGACAACCTCCCCAGCGAGGACCGCGTCACCATCGGGGCCGGCCCGATGGCCGGCGGGACGACCGTCGCCTCCTCGACGCTCCGCATCGACCTCGGCCGCTGGTACGACCAGACTCGCGAGGAACGGACCGCCGAGATGTTCTGTCCGGCCCACGACCCCGACGACGTCGGCCCCACGGGCGAGAAACTCGGTAGCGACAGCGGCATCACGGAGACGGACGCCGAGAGCGTCGGCGCCCACGCCAGCGAGTACGGCCGCGTCGGGCACACCCAGAAGGTGGCCCGCGCCCGCGACGAGGACTTCGAGGCCCGCATCCTCCGCCGGACCGAGGGCGTCGCCGATACGGTGCCCGACGGTGCCGGGTTCCAGTTCAACTCGGTGCAGGAGACGATGGCGGACTTCGTCGAGACCCGCAAGGCGATGAACCCGGACGAGTACGACGACGACGTGCCCGCCGAGAACCACGGCATCGCCGACTATCTGGAGACGCTCCGCCGCGGGAGCTATCTCGCCCCACCGCGCTCGGACCGGGCGCTCCCGGTGGTCTGACGATGCGGACGGGTGTCCTCATGGTCGCGCTGTCGCTGTTGCTCGTCCTCGGCGGATGTTCGGCGGGCGAGGCGTTCGGGACAGGTACGACCCCGGCCCGAGAGGAACCGCGCCTGCAGTTCGAGGACGTGACGGCGGCCTCGGGACTGGCGTACGAGGCGACCGGGACCGGGGTCGGGAGCGGGAACTCCGGCGTGTACGTCGCCGACGTGAACCGCGACTCGTGGCCGGACGTCCTCGCCATCGGCGGGTCGGGACCGGCGCTGTTCGTGAACCGGAACGGGACGTTCGCTCGGAGCGACGCACTGCCGTCGGTCGACGGCCACGTCAAGAGCGCGGCCTTCGTCGACGTCGAGGGCGACGGATGGCCGGACCTGTTCCTGTTCACCCGCGACGGGTCGGTCCACGCGTACCGCAACGACCGCGGGACGTTCGAGGAAACCGACTACGGCCTCGGCGACCTCACGTACCCGCTGGGCGCGACGGCCGCCGACTACGACGGGGACGGGGACACGGACCTCTTCGTCTACCAGTCCGGGTCGTGGCGCGAGCGAAAGCCGGCGGGCTACTTCAACCTGAACACGAGCATCGACACGGACAACGGGAACCCGAACTACCTCTACGAGAACGTCGGCGGCGAGTTCCGGCGCGTCGAGGCGACGGGTATCGCCGGCGCCCACTGGAGTCTGGCGGCGAGTTTCGCCGACCTCACCGGAGACGGCCGGCCCGACATCCACGTCGCCAACGACTACAACAACGACACGCTGTACGTCAACCGCGGCGACGGCACCTTCGCCCGGCACTCGCTCGGCGGGTCGACGGCGCGCAACGGGATGGCCTCGGAGGTGGCCGACGTGACGGGCGACGGCCGACCCGACGTGTTCGTCTCGAACATCTGGTTCCCGGACCTCCAAGAGAACATGGACCGCGAACGGTACGACCGCCTGAAGCGACTGTTGGAGTTCGTCATCCACTCCAGCAGGACGAAGGGGAACACCCTCCTCGTCAACGGCGGTGACGGCACGTTCACCGACCGGGCGGACGAACTCGGCGTCCGCCATGGCGGGTGGGGGTGGGCCGCGAGCGCGACCGACTTCGACAACGACGGCGACCGCGACCTCGTGCACACGACCCAACACGTCGTCCGCATCAACCGGACGGACCCGGTGTACACCTACCCGATGGTGTTCCAGTCGACCCGCGCGTCGGGCGACGACGGCGGGTTCTCGCGCGTGAACCAGAGCGTCAACGGGATGGCCGAGACGGACGGCCGAGGACTGGCGACGCTCGATTACGACCACGACGGCGCACAGGAACTGGTCGTCGCCACCTACGACGACCCGTTCGTCGTCTACGACAACGCGGCCGCCGCCGACCGCAACAGCCTCCAGTTCCGCGTCGCCGACGAGAGCGGCGCGACGGCGCTGGGGGCCGTCGTCACGGTGACGGCCGGCGACACCGAACAGGTCGTCCGCCAGACGGCCAACGCTGACTACCTCTCACAGGACTCCCGGGTCGAACACGTCGGCCTCGGGGACCACGAGACGGCGACCGTCCACGTCCGGTGGCCCGACGGGACCGAACGGCGGTTCGAGGGCGTCGAGGCGAACCGGCGACTGCGACTGACCAAGTCGGGCGTCGTCGTCACGGCCCGGGTCGGCGCCTCGAACTGAGCCGACGGTTTGCGCCCATCCAAAATTATAAATGGGCGTAGTTGTCTGTACTGACTATGCAGTCAAAGCCGGAGCAACCCCTGTACAGAGACGACACTGCCGCTACCGCGAAGCGCGTCGCGGACCTCCTCGACCGGATGACCCTCGAGGAGAAGGTCGGGCAACTCGTCGGGACGTGGGCCGGCCACCTCGGCGAGTTCAAGTCCGTCGACGACGTCGCCGACGAAGTCGTCGAGCACAACGTCGGTGCCGTCGCGTCCTTCGGGTGGGGCGGTGCCGCCGACATGCGACTGGACGACATCGTAGAAAACGTGAACCGACTGCAGGAAATCGCGCTCTCGGAGACACGCCTCGGTATCCCGCTCTTCTTCAACGTCGACGCCGTCCACGGCCACGCCTACGTCGCCGAGGGGACGGCGTTCCCCAACGGCCTCGGCGTCGGCGCGACGTGGGACGTCGAGGCGGCAGAGCAGGCCGCCGACGTCACGGCCACGGAGGTCAGACGGACCGGCGCACACCAGAACTACTCGCCGACCTGTGACGTGGCCCGCGACCCGCGCTGGGGCCGCACGTTCGAGACGTTCGGTGAGAGTCCGTACCTCTGCGGGGCGCTGGCGGCCGCGAAAGTCCGCGGGTATCAGGGGGACGGCATCGAGGACCCCTCTTCGGTCGTCGCGACGGCCAAGCACTTCCCGGCTTACAGCGAACCCGCCCGCGGCGAGGACGCGGCGCCCGTCGAGGCGTCGGAGTACCTGCTGCGAAACGTCTTCCTGCCGCCGTTCCTCGATGTCCTCGACGAGGACGTCGAGTCGGTGATGCCCTGTTACAACGCCATCGACGGCGAACCGGCACACGGGTCGCGGCGGTACCTCACGGACCTCCTCCGGGGGACCCTCGGCTTCGACGGCACCGTCGTCTCGGACTGGGGCGGCGTGAAGATGCTCGACGAGGACCACAAGATTACCGCGGACCACCGCGAATCCGTCCGACAGACTCGCGAAGCGGGGCTGGACATCGCGTCGGTGGACGCCATCGACCACGCCGAGCACCTCGTCTCGCTGGTCGAGGAGGGCGAACTGGCCGAGGCCGTCGTCGACGAGAGCGTCGAACGCGTCCTCGAACAGAAGTTCCGTCTCGGTCTCTTCGAGGACGCCTTCGTCGACCCGAGCGAAGCGCGAGACGTGGTCGGTGCCGACCCCCACCGCGAGGCGTCTCTCGACGCCGCGCGCGAGTCCATGACGCTCCTGCAGAACGACGACCTACTGCCCCTCGACGACGGCGCGGACGTCCTCGTCGCCGGCCCGAACGCGGACGACCCGGTCCACCAACTCGGTGGTTGGAGCGTCCCCGACCCCGAGGGGACCGACGTGGTGACGATTCGCGACGGCGTCGAGGCGGTCACGTCCGGCGACGTCGTCTACGAACAGGGCGCGACGATGAACGAGACGCTGGACGTGGACGCGGCCGTCGACGCCGCCGCCGACGCCGACGTGGCCGTCGTCGCCGTCGGCGAACCGTGGTACCTCCACGAGTTCGGCCCGACGGCCGACACCGGCACGGAACCCGACGAGTTCCCCAATCGCCACACCCTCCGCCTCCCGGACGCCCAGCGCGAACTCGTCGAGGCGATTCACGCGACGGGGACGCCCGTCGTCGGCGTGTTGGTCACGGGCCGCCCCCTCGTCGTCGACTGGATGGCCGAGAACGTCCCCGCCATCCTCATGGCGTACTACCCGGGGACGATGGGCGGACAGGCCGTCGCCGAGACGCTGTTCGGCGACAACGACCCGAGCGGTCGCCTCCCCATCTCGATTCCGAAGTCCGAAGGGCACCTTCAGGCCCGGTTCAACCACTTCCCGCATCCCACGCCCATCGGGCAGGAGGAACACCCCTCCTCGTACGACCCGCTGTTCGCCTTCGGCCACGGCCTCAGTTACGCCGACTTCGAGTACGGCGAGGTGACGCTCGCAGACTCGACTATCGGGCCACACGACACCACCACGGTTCGGGTCACCGTCGAGAACGTCAGCGAGCGAGCGGGCAGCGACGTGGTACAGGTGTACGTCACGGACCACGCGAGTTCGCGCGTGACGCCGGTCCGCGAACTCCGCGGCTTCGAACGCGTCTCCCTCGACGGCGGGGAGGCGACCACCGTCGACGTCGAACTCGACGCGGCCACGTTCGGTCGGGTCGACACCGACGGGGTCCGCCAGACCGACGCCGGGACCTACTCCGTACAGGTCGGCGAGCAGACGGTCGAACTGACTATCGAGACGAGCTACGACTGAGCGCCCTCGTCGAAGGCAATCGCTTCGAGCGTTATCTTCTGGGCTTCGAGGTCCTCGAACACGGCCCCCCAGCCACCGACGGAGAGTTCCTCCTCGCCCGTATCGAGCCACACGATGGAGTACGTCGAGAGGCGCTCCAGCGAGGGGTCGTGGTTGACGAAGATGTCGGGGTAGTAGATGCCCGTCAGCGTCCCGGTGACCGTCCGGAACTCTCTGGTCGTCACGTCGCGGCCTTCGATGGTGACGGCGACGTTCGCGCCGTCGTGATGGAGCGCTGTGACGTCCCGGATGAACTCTTTGAGACTGATGTAGGTCTTCGGCAGTTGCTGGTTCGACGACAGGGGGTCCCACGAGTACCAGAGGCAGGTCTGGAAGTACCAGTGGTTGATAAACGAGAGGATGTTGTCGTTGATGAGGATGCCGTAGTTCTCCGCGGCCCGCGAGTTCGGAGCGAAGTAGGTCCGACTACGGTCGAGCACGGCGAGGAACGGGCCGGGAATCTTGACGACGCGCATCTCCAGATTCGCCCCGGAGAGGTCCCACGCCTCGCTCCGCTCGGCCAACTCCGGTTCGTAGTACACGGCGACGTGGATGATGACGTCCCGCTCTGCGGCCGCTTTGAGGTCCGTCCGCAACGACTCGAACTGGTCGGCGGTCAGCGCGACTTCGACGGCGACGTCGGCCTCGCGAATCTGCGTGCGGACGTGTTCGAGCACCGTCTCGGCGTGCTTGACGACGCCGACCCGGTGGTCGTTGAGGTCCGGTTGCTCCCAGCGGTCTTCGAGTTCTTCGGCGGCGTTACTGAACAACTCGCCACGCTCGCGAAGGTGCGTGAGGATGTCGACGGGGTCGGACGGTTCCGCGTGTAACCGGTCCTGGTCGATGGTCTCGACGAACCCCTTCGACTCCAGCGACCGGAGCGTCTCGTACACCTGCGAGGTCGGGACGTCGGACTTCTTCGCGACGTCGACGGCGGGGAGACGGCCGTAATCGACGAGCGTCAGGTACGCCTCGGCCTCGTACCCGGTGAGGTCGGCGTTTTCGAGCGCCCGTTTGAGCGTGTCACGGTCCATGTGGGATGGCTTGCGGCCCATCGTATGAATGTCTATCGCACATCTATCCGACACGTATCGGATAAACGACCACTCCTGCAAAGCAGATTGTGATGAGAAATATAACCTATCTGTCTTTCAGTACTTCGTTGTATAAGTGGGGTTATAGTGGGTTACAAAGACTTTGAAGGGCATATAGGGGCGGCTCTTTCCCAGAAGTACCAGATAAATATCAAGTCCAATATTGGTGTGTAACGGCTCAATAAATATCTTCTACGACAGATAACGGCGTTTCACGCCCTTCTGGACGGCGTCTCCCGCCGTGCCTCGGCGTTCCGCGTCTCCCGGCCGTCGACACTCGTGTACTGGACAGGCACTAACGCCTGTACTTCTGTTATATAGGGACGGCCGACGGTGCTGGACGGTTGCGAGGTAAATGGCCGTTCGGTACAGAGCGTGATAGGGACAGGCGAGCACTGCTGGTGGGCCCCGTCGGTCTCGGGACTCGAGTAGTATTCTCGTCTCGGGAGCAGGTACGCGCGCTTTCGAGAAGCGCTGTGACGGCACACCCCCGGTAACGAGGGTACGTCTGTTACGGCGTGGGTGCCGGCGACGTCGTCACGGCTGTCGGCCCGCGTGCGATGCCGTCAGAGCAGACACGACGGACCGAGTCGTGAATCACCTCGGAGTCACGTGGCAGTCCGCTCGACTGCCGTCGCCGGTGGATGGTCGACGAACTGGGTAGAACGGCGGAACGCCGTACTTGATACTGCATATCTAGACTTGAACTAAGACGAAACAAGCCAAAAGATTCCACGACCTCTGCGAATCGTCGCTGCTGATACCGTCTGATGGTAACTCTGCGAAGCAAGTGCCTTGTTACCAAGGAGCTATACGGCCGTTAATTTTGGGCGTTTTCCGGGCAAATCATCTCGAATCGGGGAGAAACGATTGAGAGTGGGAATGCTGTGGTTCGGCGGGAACGCACGGGCTTCTGCCCACCCAAATGTTTAACGTGTATCCTGACCCACTGTACGACGATGCCCGACTACAGTGCAGATTTCGACGGTGACACCGTCGTCGTCACAGGTGCGACCTCAGGAATCGGCCGAGCAATCGCCATCAGATTCGCGGAGGCGGGAGCGACGGTACTCAATGCGGACGTCGAGTCCGAACCCAAGGACGCGGACACCCCGACACACGAGGTCATCCGCGAACGGGGCGGGACGGCCGAGTTCGTACAGACGGACGTCTCGAACGCCGACGAGGTCCGTGCAGTCGTCGAGCGCGCCCGAGAGTACGGCGGCGTCGACGTGATGGTGAACAACGCGGGACTGTTCATCGGCGGGAGTTTGCTCGACATCACCGAAGAGGAGTTCGAGAAGATACACGACGTCAACGCGAAGGGCGTGTTCTTCGGGTGTCAGGCGGCGGCACAGGACATGATTGACCGCGGGGTCGAGGGTTCCATCGTCAACATGGCCTCTATCAGTTCGTTCGTCGCCCAGCGCGACCAGATACAGTACGACTCGACGAAGGCCGCGGTCAAGATGATTACCCGCGGTGCCGCACTCGAACTGGCAGACCACGACATCCGGGTGAACGCCGTCGGGCCCGGACAGATAGCCACCGAGTTCATCGACGGCTGGTCGGAGGACGCGCCCGCGGCAGCGGCGAAAGACGAACTCATCAAGCCGGTCCCGGCCGGCCGCGCGGGCACGCCGGAAGACATCGCCGGTGCAGCCCTCTATCTCGCCAGCGACGACGCCTCGTACGTCACCGGCGAGGTGCTGATGGTCGACGGCGGGTGGCGGACGATATGAGTCACGTCGTCCGGTAGGAAAATCTTTTTATAAGCGGATTCCCAGGGACTAGGTGGAGCCAATGAGCACAGAGCAACTCCTCGATACCCCGTCGGGGAACGCTGTCGTCGTAGCGCTAGACCACGGACTCAGCCTCGGTGCGCCTGACGGATTCAAGAACCCGATAGAGACTATCGACAAGGTCCTCGCGGGCGAACCGGACGGCGTCCTCGTCGGGCCGCACATGGCCCGTCACTACCAGGACCGCTTCGCGGAGGCTGACGTCGACGTCATCCTCACCGCGGACGTCGTAACGTGGTCGACCAGCCCGGGCCGAGACCACGACAAGGACCTCTGGACGCCAGCGTTCGACGCCGAGTTCCTCGCGGAACTCGACCCCGTCGGCGTCAAGACGGTGCTCGTGTTCGGCCGTGACGACACCGAGACGTTCCGTCGGAACGTCGAGTACATCGCCGAACTCGCCGAGGACCTCCGCGGGACCGACATCCCGCTGGTCGTCGAGCCGGTCATGTGGGGCCGACGCGTCCCGGACAAACTGGAGACGGACGTCGAGTTCGTCGAAGACGCGATGCGCATGGGCTGGGAGTTCGGTGCGGACATCCTCAAAGCGCCCTACACCGGCAGCGTCGAGACGTTCGAGCCGCTCGTCGAGAACTCGCCGGTCCCCGTGATGATTCTCGGCGGCCCGGCCACCGGCACCACCCGCGCGATGCTGGAATCCGTCGAGGGAGCCATGGAATCCGGTGCCCGCGGCCTGATGATCGGCCGCACCATCTGGAAGTCCGACGACCCGGAGCGGACGGTCTCCGCGCTCAACGAGATCGTCCACGAGGGCGCGTCCGTCGAGGAAGTGTGGGACGAATCGGAGTCGGCAGCCGTCGCAAGCGGGCGAGAAAGCTAAATACGCGTCGCCGTTACGCGTAGGTATGCCAACCGCGCCGGTGCAACGAACGAACGGGCCTCGGGGTGTCGTCCCGTGACTACCCCGGAGAAACGCCGCCGGTCCATCACGGAGTTAGTCACGAAGCACGGCGGCCTCTCGGTCGAGGAGTTGGCCGACCGACTCGAGGTGTCGGAGTCGACTATCAGACGTGACCTCCGTGACCTCGCCGACCGGGACCTCGTCGAGCGAACGCACGGCGGCGTGGTCCCCGTGACGAACGTGGGTATCGAACGGTCGTTCAATCGGCGACTCATCCAGCACTTGGAGCGCAAACAGGCTATCGCGGACCGAGCCGTCGAGGAGATATCGGAGGGTCACGTCGTTTACTTCGACGCCGGGACGACCACGATGCAAGTCGCCAAGGCGGCCCCGGACGACGACTCGACCATCGCCGTCACGAGCTCCCCCATGTTGGTGCTTGAGCTATCGAAGTCGGACGGCACGGTCAAGATGACCGGCGGCGAGTACCGGCGTGAGACAAAAGCGCTGGTCGGGCCGACCACCGAGGACTACATCAGCAACTCCAACTTCGACCTCGCGTTCCTCGGCGTCAACGGCATCGGGGCCGACGGCACGCTGTCGGCACCGAACGAGTCCGAAGCGAAGGTCAAACAACTCGTCGTGGAGCAGTCGGCGCGGACTGTCGTCGTCACCGTCGCGGAGAAGTTCGGCGAGCAGAGCTTCCGCCGATTCGGGTCGGTCGAGGACGTCGACCTCCTCGTCACCGACGAACGCGTGCCCGACGACTACCGCGACCTGTTCGACGAGACGGAACTCGTCGAAGGCGTCTTCGAGTCGGGAACCCACGACTGAACCGGTCGACCTCTGTTGGCACCCCCGCGAGCACAATACTTATTTTTTCCCGGACTGTCGGGTCTATCATGTTCGATTCGAAGGAAGTCGTCGAACTGTCCAACCCGATAAGTGAACAGATTCCGGTGTGGCCGAGTTTCCCACCGGTCGAACTCGAACAGACGTCCATCGCCGCACGCGACGGATTCACGATGGAGCGACTGGAGATGCGGAGCCACACCGCGACCCACATCGACGCTCCGGCGCACTTCATCCCCGAGGGGAAGACCGTCGACGACTTCTCCATCGACCGGTTCATGGGCGAGGGCGTGGTTATCGACCTGACGCCGAAAGAGCCAGAGGAGCCGATTACCCGTGCGGACATCGAGGCCTATGAGTCAGACATCCGGCCCGACGACGTCGTCATGCTTCACACGGGCTGGGACGAGTACTACGGGCAGACGCCCGAGTATCTCTTCGAGTTCCCCTACCTGACCGGCGAGGCCGCGGAGTACGTCGTCTCGCTCGACCCGAAGGCGGTCGGGACCGAGGGCGCGAGCGTCGGCGGCTGGTACGACGAGGTGCCGGCCCACGGTCCGTCGACCGACGTCCACCCCGCGGACTCACACCTCCCACTGCTCGAGAACGACGTCATCCCAATCGAGGAGTTGCGGAACCTCGACCAGGTCTTAGACGGTGCGGACAGTCGGCGCGCGGACTTCTTCTTCCCGCCGCTCAACGTCCAGGGGACTGGCGGGTGTTCGGTTCGCGCTTTCGCACTGGTGTAGTCGGAGCACGACTCCACACAGCGTTGGAATACGTGACCGAGAAGGAACTGCGTCTATCGGGCGAGTCTGACGGCCGTCGACACGGCGTCTATCATGCTCTGCTCGGAGGCGACCCCGTCGCCGGCGATGTCGAACGCGGTGCCGTGGTCGACGCTCGTCCGGACTATCGGGAGTCCGATGGTGACGTTGACGCCGCTCACCGCGTCGCCGTCGCCGGTGAAGCCGAGCATCTTGATGGGGATGTGGCCCTGGTCGTGGTACATGGAGACGACGCAGTCGAACTCGCCCGACGCGGCCCGAACGTACACCGTGTCCGGTGGGAGCGGCCCGGTCACGTCGACGCCCGTCTCGGCGACGCGCTCCACGGCCGGTTCGATAGTCTCCGCTTCCTCGTCGCCGAGGAGGCCGCCGTCGCTCGCGTGGGGATTCAACCCCGCGACGGCGACCGACGGGTCGTCGATGCCGAGGTCACGCAGCGCCTCGTCCGTGACGGCGATGGTCGACGCGACATCGTCGACGTCGAGGTCACAGGCCTCTCGCAACGGGACGTGCGTACTGACGTGTGTCACCGTCAGGTCGTCCTCGATGAGCATCATCGAGTAGTCGTCGGTGTCGGTGTAGTCGGCGAGCATCCCCGTGTGGCCCGCGTACTCGCTCCCCGCCATCCGGGTCGCCTGCTTGTTGATGGGGGCGGTGGTTATCGCGTCTATCTCGCCGGCCTGTGCCAACTCGATAGCCCGCTCGACGTACTCGAGGCTCGCCTCGCCGTTGGCCTGCGAGAGTTCGCCGTACTCGTGGTCAAACACGTTGTCGAGGTCGATAACTGGTAGCTCGTCGGGGTCGGCCGACGCCTCGGACGGCGAGTCGACGCGACGGACGGTCAGGTCGGGGGCGAACCGGTCTACCGCGTCCTCCAGAACGGACGCGTCGCCGACGACGACGACAGCGGCCGTCTCGACCAGCGTCGGGTACGATTTGACGATGACTTCGCTTCCGATGCCCGCAGGGTCACCCATGGTAACGCCTACGGTGGGCTTTGAATCACTCATCACGAAGACCGAGACGAGCGAGTGACTTAATTATTGCCTGCTCGTCTCCGAACCCGCCAGCCTTCGTCACGACCGCCGTCCCGTCCGCTAGGCCCCCCTCGACGGTCGCGAGGGGTATCCCCGGCGCGACCGCTTCGCCGGCCATGTGGAGCGCCGTCGCGTCGAGGCTGTCGAGGACCGCCCGAGCAGTTTCGCCACCGGTGAGAAAGAGGTTCGACGCCCGTCCGTCGCCGACGACCTCGGCGGCGCCGGCCGCGAGCGCCTCCGTGACCCGACGCCGGACTGCCGGCCCGTCGATGCCCGCCTGTTCGCCGGCCGCCATCGCCCGGTCGACGTCGCTGCGTGCGTCGGCACTGACGAGTAGCACGCCCCCGTGTTCGTCGACGGCACTGCGTCCACGGGACGCCAGTTCGGTCCCCGCGCCGGACGGGTCGGTGACCGCCGTCTCGAGGTCGAGGCGTCGCCGCCGGTCCGCCGACACCGCCCCGACCTGTTCGAGCGTCTCCGGGGCGACGCTCCCCGAGACGCCCACCACTGACCGGGTCTGGTCGACGTCGATTCCGGCGCCGGACGGTGCCCCCGGGACGGCGATGTGCCGGGCGAGGCCGCCGCTTCCGACGTACAGACATCGCTCGGAGAGGCCGTCGGCCGCCGTGGCGAGCGTCGCGAGGTGGCTGTCCGTGACGGCGTCGCAGGTGACGACGACGGGACCGGCCGTCGATATCGCCGTCTCGAAGGCCTCACGTACGGCGGCCGCGCCGCGCGCGACGGTCTCGACACCGACGTGCTCGACGGGGTAGTCGCTCGACGCGAAGAACTCGGGGAGCGAGTCGTGTGTCGGCGGTCGCTCCTCGTCCTGTCCGGGCGGGGAGTCGGTCACCAACTGGCCGTCGACGAGGTGGTACCCGCTCGCCGTCAGGCGTCCGTTGCCCGGAAACGCCGGCGCGACGACGACGAGGGCGGGTTCGAGCGCTCGCGTGGCGGCGTCGACCTCCACGCGGACGTTCCCCCGAAGGGTCGAATCGACCTTCTTGTACACGACCGAAGGGTCGGCGTTCTCGAGGACCGTTCGAACGCGTTCGGCGGCGACAGCGGGGTCCACGTAGCGGGACTCGGTGTTGTACACGGCGACGTCTCCCCGTGGGGTCGTCTCGGTCTGTGCGGAGAGTACGACCCGGGTGTCGTAGTCGCGTGTCGCGAACTCGTGACCGGCGTCACAGCTCCCGGTGAGGTCGTCCGCGACGACGAGACATCGGGTCATCGCTGGACCTCCTGTCGTGGTCGAGTACACTGGATTGGGCTGTGGTCGTCCATGGTCCGTATGGCGCGGTGCTCTGTAAAGAAACATTCGCACAGACTCGACCGCTCGGCCGGGAGGACAAAACCTAAGGTTCAGATTCGCTTTTGTACGTGTATCTATGGACTTCGAGTTTCCAGACCGTGCCCGTTTGGAGGCGGCCAACGACGCCGACGTGGCCGACCTTCCTCGCGCCTACCGTGTCAGTTGCACCCGGGACCAACCCACCGTCTCGGACGTCACGGCGGCAACTATCGACGCCGTGACCGACATCCCCGAACTCGACGAACTCGAACCGGGGAGCTCCGTCGGCATCACCGCCGGGAGCAGAGGTATCGAAGTCATGCCAGAGGTGCTCGAAGCCGTCGTTTCGGAGCTCCAGTCGCGCGGGTTCGAGCCGTTCGTCTTCCCCGCGATGGGCAGTCACGGCGGCGCGACCCCGGAGGGCCAGCGTGAGACGCTCGCGACGCTCGGCGTCACGCCCGACCGACTCGGCTGTGAGATTCGGTCCTCGCTCGACGTCGAACAGGTGGGAACCGACTCGACCGGACGGCCGGTGTACGCCGCCGAAGACGCGCTCGAAGCCGACGCCGTCCTGCTCGTCAACCGCATCAAACTCCACACCGACTTTCAGGGCGACGTCGAGAGCGGGCTCTGTAAGATGGCCGTCGTCGGACTGGGCAAACAACGCGGTGCCGACAACATGCACAACGCCGCACTCGAGCGCGGGTTCCACGAGGTCATCCCGGAGTGGGCCGGTATCCTCGTCGAGGAGACACCCATAGTCGGCGGCGTGGGTATCATCGAGAACGCCGCCGAGGAGGCAGCCGAGATTCACGGCGTCTCCGCCGCCGACCTGTTGGAAGCGGAGCCGAAACTGCTGGAGCGCTCGAAGGAGTTCTTCCCGGAACTCCCGGTCGACGACCTCGACCTGCTCGTCGTCGACGCGATGGGGAAGGAAATCAGCGGGACTGGACTGGATACGAACGTCGTCGGTCGGGTCAGGTTCCACAATCAGGCGGAGGTCGACGAGCCGTCTATCACTCGAATCTACGTGCGGTCACTGACGCCGGCCTCACACGGAAACGCCCTCGGCATGGGTCTCGCCGACCTCGTCCATCAGGACCTCGCGTCGGCCGTCGACTTCGAGGACACGTACGTCAACATCGTGACCAGCGGCGAGACGAACCGGGCGAAACTACCCTTCGTCGTCCCGAGCGACGCGACGGCGTTCGTACTCTCGGCGTCGATGACCGGCGTCGCCAGCGCGAGCGACCTCCGAGTCGCCCGCATCCAGAACACGATGGAACCCGGTGAGCTGTGGGTCTCCGAACCGGTTGCCGAGGAACTCGCCGACCGAGACGACGTCCGCGTCCACGACGACGGACCGTGGGTGTTTGACGAGCACGGCGAACTCGCGATGCCCTGGGAGTGAGGCCACACGGTCCATCGACGGCCGCAAAGAAACGGCGGAGCGACGACGCTGTGGACGGGGCGCGTACTCCCTCACCAAAATTTATTTATATTGGTAGTGGGGATATGGTGTCAGGCCGAATCACCCATACCCACCAGCCATGACCACAGATAGTTCACATCCACGGATCGAGGTGGAACACGTCAAGAAGCGCTTTGGCACCGTCGAGGCGCTCTCGGACGTTTCACTCGCGCTCGAAGACAACGAAGTCCTCTCGCTCGTCGGCGACAACGGCGCCGGCAAGTCGACGTTCATCAAGACGCTCGTCGGCATCCACCAACCGGACGCCGGCGAGATACGGTTCAACGGTGAACCGGTCACCATCGACGGCCCGAAACACGCCCGAAAGCTCGGGGTCGGGACGGTGTATCAGGACCTCGCGCTCGTCGACGAACTCTCCGTCGCGGAGAACCTCTTCCTCGGCCGAATGCCGGTGAAAAAGGTCGGCGGACTCGTCCCAGTCGTCGACCAGGAGTACATGGCCGAGGAGGCCGACCGCATCCTGAGCGAGCACCTCAACATCCACGTCGACCCGGACACGCCGGTCGAATTCCTCTCCGGTGGGGAACGGCAGGCAGTCGCCATCGGACGCGCTCTGGTTACCGACCCGGATATCGTCCTGCTCGACGAGCCGACGTCGGCACTCTCGAAAGCAGCCGTCGAGCACGTCGAAGAGCTCGTCGAACGGTTGCGCGATAGCGGCCACTCTGTCATCCTCATCGACCACAACCTCGAGGAAGTCCTGTCCATGAGCGACCGCGTCGCGGTGCTCTTTCAGGGTCGAATCGTCGACGTGGTCGACGCCGCGGACGTCACCCGTGACGACGTGGTCAGCATGATGGTCTCCGGGCACCGCGCCAACGAGGACGCGGACGACGAACTGGCCGGTGATGGTTCCGACGTTTCCTCGTCGCGTTCGTCCACAGCCTAAATTCTCTCGGGTGAGGAGGCAGTTCTGTCCCATCCCAGCTCAGTGGCGTCCCCTCTCACCCGACGCCACGCTCACCATCGCTTCCACGCCCTCCGATAGCTCCGCCTTCAATCGCTTTATCCACCGCTCTCTTCGTCAGGCGGACTCTCGAGGCCCGCTCGTCGGGGCCTTTTCGACGCCGGCTGGCGGCGTTCAGCGTGACCGACTCCAGCATCCGGGCCCGAGTGGAGACGTCTTTCTCTCCCGTCGAGCGTCCCGGGAAACCCAGTTGTGCACGAGAACGGGGACCCGTAAGCCCCCGAAGGCAGGGATACTCTCCTGTCGCGCCTCGACCTCGCCGGCCGCTTTGCCGAAAACGTTAAGTACTATTACTCGAGAGGTAGGGTTGGAACTCAATCAAAAACCATGATTAGTAGACGCAACCTTGTTCGAGCAGTCGGAGCAGCAGGTATCGCCGGTCTCGCCGGATGTTCGAGCGGCGGCGACGGTGACCAGTCAGGTGGCAGCGACGGCGGTTCGGGTGGCGGGACTTCGACCGGCGACGGCGGCAGTGACGGTTCGAGCGGCGACACCCAGCGGTTCGCGGTTTCGATGAAGTCGATGGGGCAGGCCGGCCTGTTCGTGCAAGGCCAGGCCGCGAAGTGGTACACGAGGGACCGTGACGACGTCGAGATTACGATTCTGGACGCCGAATTCGACGCCTCGAAGCAGACCCAAGACGCGATCAACGCGATTAACCAGGGACTCGACGGGATTCTGCTGAACCCCTTCGACGCCAAGGCGTCGAGAAAGATCGTCGAGGCGGCGACCGAGGACGACATCCCAGTGATGAACTTCGACACCGCAACGCTGTCGGAGGACATCCTCATGGGTGCCCTCTTCGGTCAGTACGCCGGCGGGCAGGTCGCTGGTGAGCGGTTCACAGAAATGATCGACGAGAAGGGCATCGAGAACCCGAAGGTCATCACGAGCGTCTTCAACTTCGAGTCCACGACGAGTCAGGCGCGCCTGTTCGGGTTCACCGAGAACATCCCGGACAGCGTCGAAGTCGTCAACCGGATCGAGAGCGACGGGACGCCCGAAGACTCTGCTCCACAGACACAGAGTGCGCTACAGGCCAACCCCGACGTCGACGCCATCTACTCCAACAACGTCGGGAGTGGGATGGGTGCCCTGACGGCACTCAAGCAGATGGACATGTACCACAAGAAAGACAGCGAGGACCACGTCATGGCCTTCGGTATCGACGGCGGTCCCGAACTCAACAAGCGGATCGGGAGCGGGTACTACGATTTCGCGATCGACCAGCCGCTTCACATGTACGCACCGCTGACCCTCGAGTTGATGTGGGACTACCTCGAGAACGGAGAGGGTGCACTCCCACAGGTGGGTGACACGGTCACGCCCGGCGAGGGCCTCTCGATCCAGAACAAGACGGTCGAGGGAATCCAGCCGTGGGCTGAGCAGTTCTGGGGCCCTGCCGAGATGACTGAGTACGAAGCCGAGGACACCACATGGTGGCCGTGGCTGAAGTGTCAGCACGCGACGATTACTCAGGACAATGCCGACGCCTCCTACCTCTACGGTAACGTCTACCGAGAGATCGAGGGGTCGAACTAAGCCAAACAACCTGAAGAGACGATGAGTACACTATCCGACGTAAGTTCGACGATCTCTGAACTCCAGGGGGACCGGACGCGGATGATGCTGTTCGCGCTGGACAATCTCATCTGGCCCATCCTGTTAGTGGCATTTATCGTGTTCTCGATACTCCTCCCAGAGATCTTCACCCAGTACCGGAACATCGAGTTCCTGCTGTACACGAGTGCGGGACTCGGGGCCATCACTCTCGCGGAGGCCATCTGCCTCATCAGCGGGAACTTCGACCTCTCGGTCGGATCGGTCGCGGGATTCTCGTCGATGTTCACCGCACTGGCCCTTACGAGTTGGTTCCCGGCGATTCCGGGAGTCGCGGGCATCCTAATCGTCCTCGCAGTCGGCGGGGCGATCGGCTTCATGAACGGGTTCTTCATCGCCAAGTTCGACGTGAATCCGTTCCTTCAGACCCTGTCGGCCCTCATCGTCTTCGAGGGAGGGATTCTGGTCCTGTCGACGCGGTCCGTCTACGACCTCCCAGCTAGCTACCTCTGGCTAGGCGGTGAAGACGTCTCGCTCGGCGGACTGCTCCCACAGTCGGTTCCCGTCGCTGTCCTCTTCATGCTCGCCCTCTTCGTCACGGTGTGGTTCGTCCTGGTGAAGACTCGATTCGGGCGAGCAGTGTACGCAGTCGGTGGCGACGAAGAGTCGTCCGCCGAAGCCGGCATCGACACGGACCGCATCGTCATCGCCGTCTTCGTGCTGTCGGGGATGCTGGCCGCGACGGGTGGCCTGCTCCTGACCGGGTTCAACGGTGGGGCGACGCCGACGCTCGGAACCGCACAGCTGTTCCCAGCCTTCACCGCTGCCGTTATCGGTGGAGTGAGCCTGTTCGGCGGCCGAGGCAACGTCTTCAACGCGCTCGGCGGGGTCCTGTTGCTCAGCACCATCGCGGCCGGACTCGTGATGCTGAACATCGACCCGCAGATCGTCCAGACTATCAACGGACTCGTGCTGTTCGCAGCCATCCTGCTGTACACCTTCGTCCAGCGGTTCCGGGGCCGACTGCTCTCGGACCTCTGAACCCCGACGAACCATCTTCGTCCCGAAACTGACCGCGTCGACTCTCGGCTGTGAGACGCCTTCGCAGCTCTCCGTGTTCGACCTACTGCCGAGGGTGACGACTGAAGAACGGTTCGCGTACTACTCGAACTGTGCGTCGTAGGTCGTGACGGCCGAGACGACGTCGTCGTAGGACGGCGTCTCTCCGGTCCGGACGAACTCGCGAGCGAGCGCGTTGCCGAGGACGACGGCGGCGTCCTCGGGCAGTCCCTCGACGAGTCCGAGGGACAGTCCAGCGTTGAAGTGGTCGCCGGCGCTGGTGGTCAACTCCGGGGACTCGACGGGAACCACGCTCACGCTCGTCGCCCCCTCGTCGCTTACGACCACGGACGCCGTCACGCTGTGGCCGACGAATCGGTCGACGGCCAGCGAGTCGAACACGACGCGAGCGTCGTCGACGATGTCGTCGCTCGTGTGAGCGCCGAGTACGGCCGCGAGTTCTTTCGTCTCGTAGCGGTTCGCCGAGACTGTCACCTCGACCTCGTCGGCGAGGCGACGCGTCGCCGTGACGATGGATTCCACTATCTCGGGGTCGGTTTCCCGGATGTTGGCTGGGTCGAGCAGGACGTGTTCCGGTGGGTCTGTTAGCTTCGGGAAGACCGTCTCGCGGAGTCCGTCGAGGATGCCCGCCATCTCGGGAATCACCGCCCAGTAGCCGATACCGAGTAGCTTCGCCCCGTCGAGTTCCTCGACCAGCGTCTCGATACCGACACGTGACTCGATGGTCTCCCAGTCCAGCGTCGCAGCGCCGCCACTCTCCATCAGCATGAGTTTCCCGTCGTCGAACTCGATGGCGTCGGTGATTCCCGGGTCGCCCAGCGAATACATGGTCGACGCCTCGAACTCCCGTTCGAAGATGTCCAGAACCGGGTCTCCACACATCCCTAGGAGCGTCGGGTCGAACCCGAGGGTCTGGTAAGCGCGGGACAGGTGGCTGACGTGTCCGCCGGTTCGCTGCCCGAGGCGCTCCCAGGAGATGGCGAGCGAGCTATCGGCGGCCGCCGACGTCACGATTTCCTCGCCGAACTCGCTCAGCGTGGTGATGCGGTCGCTGTCTGACGCGCCGGCGTTCGTCCCCGCCTGTCGGACGTTGTCGACGTACCCGTCGAAGCCGAACACCACGTCCCCACCGCTCGGTTCGGCAGGAAGATGCTCTCGGCACGATACCACCGCGTCACGCGTCTGGGAGTCTGGGTAGCTAGTCGGCGACATTCGTTTCACATCCATCGACTGCGTTCGTTCGTGCTCGGGTGACCCCTCTCGCAGTGCTGGCGGGGCTCACTACGCTATCGGCCCGATGCGCTGTCGGATTGCTCGGTGTCTCGGTCTCGACAGAGCACCACGACGTACTTTGACGGTTGTCGAATTCGTTTGGCTCGAGTACTACCGGTACCCGAAGCTCTGCTGACGGACGCATGTATAGCGTTACATCTGGGCACCGTATAAAAGATTATGTCACACCGCTGGAACCGGGCCTGTCGCGGTCCGACTTGGAGCGGTTCGCATGTCTCTGGGTGGGCGCGCCTATTCAACGACCGGCATGGTCTGACGACTCGATTACGCTTACGCCTCCTCGATACCGCAGACTCCGGTATACTATCCCATTTCTGTCTCTATATGTGGCCATCTCCGAGTGAATTTCGATATTACGGACCCACTATATTAAAAACCACTATCAAAATCTGAATATGTAGGCTCAAATACGCGTTTCAGGCCATTACTTACGCAGTAAGATATCTATCTGTGGCTGAAAGAGGGTTCGGCTCGGATATCGACGCAGACGCCGACCGAACGCGACGTGTGGTGACTGCAAACGGACCGGCGGACACAGTCCTGCTAATTCGACTACTGCCCACTGGGTCGGCGAACCTGCTACGTGGAACTGGCACTCGACGAGGACTGCTCGGCGGTCGAATCTCGGTATCGCTATCGAAGTGGTGGCTCAGGGTTAGCTATCTTCACAAGGGGCTCTGCGGGGGTAACATTTCGTCATCGCCACCGCGTGGGTGTAGCAATCCAGCGTTGAAAAGCACCCGGTTCCGGCGTCCGTCACGCTCGCTGGACCGTCGCCACGTCCGTCGGGACCGAATCTCAGTCGACGCCGTGTGGCCGGCCCGCAAAAACCGCACCGGCCCCCAGCGCGTACCCGATAGTTGTCGGACACCCACGCCTCCGGGCGCTCCTTGCCGTCCATCCGGTACGGTAGTCGGACTGCTCGCGTTCGCCGGAGTTCTCCGGCAGCGTCACGGTGACGGCTCCCTCGGTGTCGGTCTTCGCGGTGTATGTACGCTATGTTCGGCTCTATATTCGACCATAGCGGTACGCTCCCTCGAGAGGGAACCGAACTCCTCTTTCTCGAAAATACCCCTATTATAAACGAGTTTAATACTCCTTCCGCCTGTTTCTGGTGATGACGCAGGACTCAGAACGGCTGTCCGACCGCGTTTCGCGGCGCAAATTCATCGCGGCCACAGGGGTAACGGGTGCAGCAGCCATCGCGGGTTGTTCGAGCGGCGACGGCGGTAGCTCGGACGGAGGCGGTTCCGACGGCGGCAGTTCCACGGAGAGCTCCGACGGCGGCAGTTCCACGGAGAACACCGACAGCGGGAGCGAGTCCGGTTCCATCTCCCCGCTCGAGGCGGGTGGCTCCTCGACGGTGTACCCCATCATGAACACCGCGGCGTCGTACTGGAACGCCAACCGGCCGGCCAGCGACTCCGAGTACTGGCCCCACGGCGAGTACGGCATCGAGACGGACGAGAACCTCGCCGACTACTGGGCGGGCCTCTACGGCTTCGAAGCGGGCGGCGAAGACGGGCCGCCGTTCCAGTTCACCGTCGGCCTCTCGCACTCCGGGACCGGCGTCGAGAAGGTCATGAACGGCCAGCACGACATCGGCAACTCCTCGGGGAACGTCGAGGACGAACTCCCGGACCGCGACTCCTACGAGCAGTTCGTCGACCACGTGGTCGGCGTCGACGGCCAACCGCTGGTCGTCTCCCAGGAGATAGCCGACGCCGGCGTCACGAGCATCACCGGCGACGAACTCAAGGGCCTCTACAAGGGCGAAATCACAAACTGGAGCGAACTCGGCGGGCCGGACCGCGAGATTCAGGTCCTCGGCCGCGTGAAAGGCTCCGGGACCCGGACGTCCTTCGTCTCGAACGTCTTCGGCAACCCCGAGGAGGACACCTCCGTCGCCAACCGCTACGGCCAGAACCAGCGCCTCGCACAGGCCATCGCGCAGGCCAACAACGCCATCAGTTACCTCGCGCTGGCGTTCATCGACACGGACGGCCTCGCCCCCGTCGCGCTGGAGTG
Organism: Haloarcula sp. H-hyl6; assembly: GCF_056934455.1. Taxonomy (NCBI): domain Archaea; kingdom Methanobacteriati; phylum Methanobacteriota; class Halobacteria; order Halobacteriales; family Haloarculaceae; genus Haloarcula; species Haloarcula sp. H-hyl6. The sequence goes on along the minus strand of NZ_JBRIIK010000001.1, from coordinate 1,310,080 downwards.
GGAGGGGACGACCTACAAGTACCAGGACGACCAGAACGGTCTCGACTCGAAGGAGTACCCGCTCTCGCGGGACCTGCACTGCTACACGTGGGAGGGCACCTCGAAGAAGGAAGCCGCCGTCATCAACATGGTCCTCTCGGACTTCGGACAGGAGACGTTCGTCGCCCCGAACAACTACTTCATGCTCGGCGGCCGCCGGCAGGAAGAGCAGCTGAACAAGCTTCCCGAACAGGCGTAACTCGGCGTTCGGCGGGTGCGGTTGGTGGACGGCACCCGGACGAAATCACCGATTTTTGATACAACGATATGATAGACGACGTACGGACGAACACACGAGAGACGATACTCGGCGGAGACGCGACAGAGGGGTCACTGCTGGCCGTCGGCGCGTCGGCGACGACGCTCGCCGCGACGATTCTGGTGTTCCTGTACCGACCGGTGCTGGCGGTGCCGATGGTCGGCGCGTTCATCTTCGTGACCGCCGTCGGTTGGGTCACGTACCAGGCCGAGATAGCACGACTGTTGACGTTGGTCGCCACCGTGCTGACGGTGTTGACGGTCACGTTCATCACGATATTCCTGTTCGCGAGCGCGCTCCCCGCGGTCCTCGAACACGGCCTCGGGTTGCTCCTCATCCCCGAACGGGGCGGGGAGGCCCGCTGGTTCTTCTGGTTGGAGGGCGTGCTTCCGAGCGATTCGACGTACTGGAACCCGTCAGGCGGGGCGTACTCGCTGATTCCGATGATTTGGGCCACGGTGGTCGTCACCGTCATCGCCGGCGCCGTCGCCGGTCCCCTCGGGTTGTTCGGCGCGCTGTTCATCGCCGAAATCGCGAGCGACGGCCTGCGCGAGGTCATCAAGCCCGGCGTGGAGGTGCTGGCCGGTATCCCCTCCATCGTCTACGGGTTCATCGGCTTCCAAGTCCTGAACGGGTTCGTCCAGAACTCGTTCCTCGACGACGGCGCGAGTTTCCTCATCGCGGGCGTCGTCGTGGGGCTGATGGCCCTGCCGACGGTCGTCTCCGTCGGCGAGGACGCCCTCTCGAGCGTCCCCGACGCGATGGGTGACGGCTCTATCGCCGTCGGCGCGACCCGCTGGCAGACGATGAAGAGCATCTCCATCCCGGCCGCGTTCTCGGGCATCTCCGCGGCGGTCATCCTCGGCCTCGGTCGGGCCATCGGCGAGACGATGGCCGTGGCCGCCATCATGGCCTCGGGGACGCAGTTCGCCAACCCGCTGTTCGACGTCTTCGACGCCAACGCGACCCTGACCAGCCTCATCGCCACGCAGTACGGGAGCGCCTCGGAGAGCACCATCGACGTGCTGTTCGTGGCCGGCGTGCTGCTGTTCGTCATCGTCGCCGGGATGAGCGTCGTCTCGCAGTACATCGAGCAACGCATGCGCCAACAGCTACGGGGGCAACGATGAGCGACGCCTACGCCGGCGAGAGCGCGCTGGTGAACGCCGACTCGAACGTCTACGACCGCGGCCTCGACGGCGCAATCGCGCTCAGCGTCGTCGGGTTCACGCTCGGGATGGTCACCCTCGTCGACGCCGTCCCGCTGGCGGCACGCGGTACGGCGCTGGGGTCGTCGATGCTGACGCTCTTGGCCGTCGTCGTCGGCGGCGTCGGCGTCGCCGGCGTCTCCTCGTGGGCCAACGTCACACCGGTCAGTTCACGGCGGGTCCGCGGCATCGCGCTCGGACTCGTCGTCGGCACGCTCGCACTGACCGTCGCCGCCTACGCGCTCCCCGTGTCGCTGGCGACGTTGCTCGGCCTCGTCCTGGTCGTCGAAGCCGTCGCCATCGCCACCGCCGGCGTCGTCTCGGCGATACACGTCGTGGACACCGACCCGAACACGAGCGCCGGCCTCCTCGCGGGGGCCGTCTTCGCCGTCGTCGGCCTCTTCGTCGGGGCCACCGTCGGCGGGACGCTCGTGGGCTTCGACTCCCTGCTGTGGGTCGTCGTCTCGCTGACCGTCGGTGCGACGCTGGCGGCGCTGACGGTCGTCCCGCGCGAGGACCTCGGGTCGACGCTCCCCGCGGCCCTCGTCGTCGGTGCGCTCGGCGTCACCATCGCCACGGCGGCCGTCGGCGTCGGCTGGCAGTGGAACCCACAGACCATCTCGGGCGGGTTCACCGGCGGCGCGGTCATCCCGCTGTTCGTCCTGTTCGGGAGCGTCCTCTCGGCGTGGTCGGCCGCGAAGTGTCGCGCCGGGTTCGGCGCGCGCGGCCGGGAGTACGGTGCCTTCCTCGTCGTCAACCTCACCGCGTTCCTGATGGTCGCCGTCATGCTGACCATCGTCGTGTTCGTGACGGTCAAGGGCGTCGGCTACGCGTTCCACGGCTTCTCTATCGGCGCGCTGTCGGCGCTGGCGCTTCTGGCCCCGCTCCTCTTCCTCGTCGTCGAGGCGGCCCGCACGCCCGCGGGGACGGACGACTGGCACGGCGGGGCCAGACAGCTGTTCCGCGTCCTGCCGCTTGCGGCCGTCGGGTCGCTCGCCGCCGTCCTGCTGTCGGTGCCGCTGACCGGCGACCGACTCGCCTACCCGTTCACCTACACCGTGCAGGTCAACCGCCAGCCCAAGGTCCTCGACACGAGCGTCGCGGTGACGCCAGAACCCACGGTCGGCGCGCTCTTGCTGACCGCACCGGCCCTCCTCCTGTTCGCGTACTTCGTCCGTCGCTACGGCACGCTCAGGAACGTCGGGACGCGGTTCGAGCGACTCGAAGCGGTCCGCCGGACCGTCCCGCTGGCCGTCGCGACGCTCGTCGCGCTGACCGGGGGCTTCGCCTTGGCCGGCCCGTCCCCACTGAGCCTTCCGCTGGGCGGGACCGTCGGACTGGCGGCCGTGGGCCTCGGCGCCGTCGGCGCCGCGGGACTCGCGGTCCTCCCGCTGGCCGGCGTCCTCGTCGGCGACGGGAGCCTCGCGGACCGCGCGCAGGACCGGGCCACGCTGTTCACCGTCGGCGTGTTCGGCGGCCTCGCGCTCCTGACCGCCTCGCTATTCCTCCAAGCGCCCGCGGCGGCCCGACCGAGCGTCGGCCCGGTCGACCTCGTCCCGGCCGTCGCGCTGGCCGGTGCGGTGGTCTCCGTAGCCGTCACGACCCTCGTCGCGGCCGCGAAGCGGACCAGCGACGAGACCCTCCAGCGGCGACTGCTCGGCGAGGAACTCTCGCTGGGCTTGGCCGCCACGGCGGGCTACCTCGCGCTGCTCGGCCTCCACGTCGCGGTGACGAAGGTGTCGTTCACCGTGCTCGGTATCTCCGTCGCCAACGAGGGCACGCTCTCGTTCCCGATGGTGATGCAGGCGTACATCCCGCTGGGGGCCGAACCCGGCGGCGTCATGCCGGCCATCGTCGGCACGGTGTGGCTGGTCGTCGGCGCGTCGCTCTTCGCGGTGCCGCTCGGCGTCGGCGCGGCCGTGTTCCTCACCGAGTACGCAGCGCAGGGGCGGTTCACCGCGCTGGTCGAGATAGCGACCAACGCGTTGTGGTCCACCCCGAGCATCGTCTTCGGCCTGTTCGGTGCGGCGTTCCTCATCCCCCGTCTGGGCGGCGACACGTCGCTCATGGCCGGGATGCTCGTCCTCGGGTTCATGCTCCTCCCGCTGGTGCTCATCACCTCCCGGGAGGCAATCAAGGCCGTCCCCGACGAGTACCGCGACGCGAGCGCCGCGCTGGGCGTCTCCCGGTGGCAGACCATCCGGAGCGTCGTCCTGCCGGCGGCGATGCCCGGCGTCATCACCGGCGTCATCCTCGGCGTCGGCCGCATCGCCGGCGAGACGGCCCCGCTCATCCTCGTGCTGGGGTCGACGCTGAACTCCTCGACCGCCGTCGACGTGCTCGGCGGGTTCCGGTTCACCGCTCAACCGCCGTTCGTCGCCAACGAGGCGCTGCTGTCGGTGTCGGCGTCGCTACCGACGCAGGTGTGGGCGGTCATCGCTGCCGGCGTCAGCGGGTCCCCGTCGATGGGGTGGGCGACGGCGTTCCTGCTGTTGCTAGTCGTACTGACCTTCTACGCGGTGGGTATCACCGCACGAACCTACTTCCGGAGGAAACTGAACTATGAGTAACGCGATCAACGACGACGAGACCGAGAGCGGAATAGACAGCCAGTTGTCCGGCGATGCCGTGACGACCGGCGACAGCGTCACGACGGCCGGCGAGAGTGACGAGCGCGTCCGCGAGGCGTGGACCGACTTCGACTTCGCCGGCGAACCGAAACTCTCGGTCGAAGACCTGAACGTCTGGTACGGCGACGACCACGCGCTGAAGGACGTCTCGATGGACATCCCCGAGAACTCCGTGACGGCGCTCGTCGGCCCCTCGGGCTGTGGGAAGTCGACGTACCTGCGGTGTCTCAACCGGATGAACGACCGCATCAAGGCCGCCCGCGTCGACGGGTCGGTCGAACTCGAAGGGACGGAAATCTACGACTCGAACGCGAACCTCGTGGAACTGCGCAAGCGCGTCGGGATGGTGTTCCAGTCGCCGAACCCCTTCCCGAAGTCCGTCCGGGAGAACATCTCCTACGGCCCGCGCAAACACGGCGACATCGAGAAGGGCCTGCTCGCCCGCCTGTTCGGCCGGGACGACACCGAACGGGAGACCGAACTCGTCGAGCGTTCGCTGAAGCAGGCGGCGCTGTGGGACGAGGTCAAGGACCGACTGGGCGACAACGCGCTCGGTCTCTCGGGCGGTCAGCAACAGCGCCTCTGTATCGCGCGCTGTCTGGCCGTCGACCCCGAGGTCATCCTGATGGACGAACCGGCGTCGGCGCTGGACCCCATCGCCACCTCGAAGATAGAGGACCTCGTGGAGGAACTCTCGAAGGAGTACACCGTCGTCATCGTCACCCACAACATGCAGCAGGCGGCCCGCATCTCCGACCAGACGGCCGTCTTCCTCACCGGCGGCGAACTCGTCGAGTACGACGACACCGACAAGATATTCGAGAATCCCGAGAGCCAGCGCGTCGAGGACTACATCACCGGGAAGTTCGGGTAATCCATCGGGCCGGTCCGCCGGGCGGCGGCGCGTCGGCCGCGACGGCATCGCTCCCCACGCGAGGCTTCCGCCCACAGTGTGGGTGTGACTACCACGACACACGCGACCGATGGAAACACGCAAGATACAGCAGGTCGGCGGCGGCACGTACACCGTCTCGCTCCCGAAGGAGTGGGCAGAGGCGGCGGACATCGAGACGGGGTCGGTCGTCGGCCTCCACACGCACATCGACGGCGCCCTCGTCGTTCAGGCACAGGAACGAGAGCGGGAGGCGACGGGTCGTCTCACCCTGACGGTCCCGCACGCCGACCCGACGTGTATCGAACGCGCCCTCCGCGCGGCATACGCCGCGGGCGTCGAAGTACTGGCGTTCGACGCGCCGGCCGGGTTCAGCGACGAGCAACGGCGCGCCGTCGAGCGGGTCGCCCGGACGCTGACGGGCGTCAGCGTCACCGAGTCGACGGACACGACGATGACGGTCCGGACGCTACTGGACGCGAGCGAGGTGTCCATCCGTCAGTCGGTTCGACAGCTCCAGTTCGTCGCGCTGTCGATGCACCGCGACGCGACGGCCGCCCTGACCGGGCCGACGACGGTGGACAACCCCGCCGACAGGGACGACCAAGCCGACCGCCTGTACGCCATGGTCGACCGCTACTTCGAGCGCGGACTGGCCCGTCTCGACGAGATGGACGCGCTCGGCCTGACCCGCTCCGAACTGTTCGTCTGCTGGGTCACCGCCCGGGAACTCGAGCGCGTGGCCGACCACGCCGAGCGCATCGCCGCGACGGCCGAGAAACTTGGCGACACGGACGACGCGGCGACCGAGGCGATAACCGACCTCGCCTCGACGGCACGTTCCATCGTCGAGGACGCGGTCCGGGCGATAGTCGGGGACGCGGGCGTCGAGTCGGCCCGGCAGGCGCTGCACGCTCGGGACGCCCTACGAGACGACGTCGAAGCGCTCGACCGCCGCCTGTTCGAGTCCACGACCGCCGCGTATCGCCTGACGACGGTCCTCGACAGCGTCGCTCGCACCGCCGAACACGGCGGGAACGTCGCCGAACTCGCCCTCCGGACGGCTATCCGCGAGGGCGAACTGGGCGAGCGGTCGGTCGAGACGGCCGTCGACGGCCAACTCGCGGAGTGAGGCAGGTCGACGCGCCGAAACCGCCGACTTATCCCCGTCGCGGTACGTACGCCAGGTGATGACCGTACACCACGAGGGGGTGACCCTCGACTGGTTGGGGTACGCGACCATCCGCGTCGCCGGCGAGGACACCGTCGTCTACACCGACCCGGGACGGTACGGCGTCCTGACCGGTGAGTGGGAACCGTACGCGGACGGCGTCGGTCACCCGCCGAGTACCGACTACCGCCCCGAAGACGCCGACGTCGTCTGTGTCACCCACGTCCACCACTACGACCCCGACGGCATCGAGCGAGTCGCCAACGAGGGGACGACGATAGTTGCCTTCGAGGGTATCGACGGTCGTGACGTCGAACGGGACCTCTCGCCCATCGTGGACCTACCCTACGAGGTGCGACAGGTGGACGCGAAGACCCACCTGACCGTCGGCGAGGTGGACGTCTGGTCGTCGCCGGCCCACAACGAACCCGACGGCCCGCACACGCGCCCCGACGGCACGCCCTACCACCCCGAGGGCTTCGGGTGCGGGTTCATGGTCGAGGTGAACGGCACCCGCGTCTACTACCCCGGCGACAGCGACGTCCTGCCGGGCCACCGAACGCTCTCTACCTCCGTGTTCTGCCCTCCCATCGGCCCGCGGGCGACGATGGACCGCCACGAGGCCGCCGCACTCGCCGCCACGATGGACCCGCGTCTCGTCCTCCCCGTCCACTACAACACCTTCTCGACCCTCGAAACCGACTCCCGCGAGTTCGCCGCCGACGTTGCCGAGGCCAGCGTCCCCGTCGTTCTGGACGAGAACTGACGCCGCCAGACGTTTGCCCCCGGCCCGCCCACTCTCACCGTGCCCTACGCAGACCTCTCACACCAGATTCGGTCGGGGATGCCCGTCTTCCCCGGCGACCCGCCGGTGTCCGTCTCGCCCCACGCGACCATCGACGCCGACGGCTACCGCGTCTCCAGCGTGGACTGCGGCAGTCACACCGGCACGCACGTCGACGCGCCGAGTCACACGGAGGCCGACGGCCGTGCCCTCGACGATTTCGCCGTCTCCCGGTTCGCGTGGGACGCCCGCCTCGTGGACCTGACGGGGCGTGACCCCCGCGCTCGAATCCGCCCGGCGGACCTCCCGACGGCCGACGCCGACGCCGTGGTGCTCCACACCGGGTGGGACGCCCACTGGGGCGACCCGGCGTACTTCGAGCATCCGTTCCTCACGCCCGCCGCCGCCCGCCACTGCGTCGAGCACGGCTACGACGTGGCGATAGACGCGCTGAACGTCGACCCCACGCCCACCGACGCGGCGACCGGTGACGAACCCGAGGGGTTTCAGGCTCACCACGCACTGCTGGGGAACGACCGTCTCGTCGTCGAGAACCTCACGAACCTCGCGGGTCTCCCCGACCGGTTCGAACTGCTGGCGATGCCGCTGAAACTCGCCGGCGGTGACGGCGCGCCGGTCCGGGCGGTGGCCCGCTACGACTGACGCGCGGCATCACTCGCTCTCACTTTTCTCGTCCCACGCGGCCCACTCGCGGTGGGCGGCGGCGACGGCGCGGACCTCGTCGGCGTCCAGTCGCCCCGTCTCGGTCACGACGGCCGTCACCGCGTCGGCGGGCGTCACGTCGAAGGTCGGGTTCGCCACCGAGAGGTCGGCGTCGCCGTCGTACACTTCCGCGGCGTCGCGGGGTTCGAGGTCGTAGTCGGCCGTCGCCGCAATCTTCTCGCTCGCCGCGACCACCAGACAGTCCGCGCCCGCTTCCGCCGCCGCCAGCGCCGCCGCGCGGGTCCCGGCCTTGTTGACGACGCGCCCGTCTGGGAGGATGCGGTCGGCCCCGACGAGGACCGCCTCGGCCCCCCACTCGGCCAGTTCGAAGGCGAACGCCGCGTCGGTGGTCAGCGTCACCGCCGTCGCGTCGGCCAGCGACTCGGCGACGCCGACGCCCTCGCCGCCGGGTCGTGACTCCGCGACCAGCACCGCCTCCGGGGCCGCCGTGCGAACCGCGCGCTCGACGGTGCCGGACCGAGAGAGCGTCGCCACCCTGCCCGGAAGCGTCTCGGCGGCCAGTTCGGCCGCGTCGCGGTCGGCGGCCACAGACCGCTCGATGGTGCCGCGAGTGGACCGCTCTACCGACTCTGGCGTCCGGTCGTCGTTCGCGGCCTGCATCGCCCTGTTGACCCGGTTTTCGAGGACGGCCATCGAGGGTCGGGCGTCCCGGAGTCGCCGCGCGAGTGCCGCGAGCGCCGCCCAGTCGTCGCCGTCGCGTTCGGCGACCTCCAGTTCGTCGTGTCGCCCCGTCGCGGCGAGTGCGGCCTCGTCCCGCATGACTTCCAGTGCGCGCACCGAGAGCCACGCCGACCCGTGGGTCCGGTCGTCCCGAATGGTCGCCACGCGGGGCCGCACCCGGTCGTAGGAGGTCCAGAGACGCGGCACCGTCTCGCGGCGCAGTATCTCGGGTGGGTGGACCCACGCCGTCTCTGTCGTCTCCTCGTTCGTCTCGACCGCCCGCGAGTCGCACTCGAACAGGAACGGGTGGACGAGCCACCGGGTGTCCCGCTCTGCGTCCTCGACGGGGAACGGGTCGCCGACGGTGACGAGGGCCACGCCGTCGGCCAGTCCCGTCTCCTCGGCTATCTCGGCGCGCGCCGCCGCCTCCGGTTCTCTGTCGCGTCGCTCACGGCTCGCTTCCGTTCGCCGTTCGCTGTCCCGGGGCCTCTCGCTTCGCTCGCGCCCCCGCTCGTCGTCTGCGACGTGTCCGGCGACGCCGCCCCACCGACCCTGATACGACCCGACGGCGTCGCTTCGGCGGAGGAGCAACACCGCGCCGTCGTCGCGGAGGAACGCGGTGACGACTGCCCGTTCGTCCATGCTCGTATCGTCGGTGTCGTCGGCAATCAAACCGCAGGTCGGTCCCGAGTCATCCACCCGAACGTGACGGCGAGTCTATATGATTGCTCGGGCCGTCTGTACCGGCGTGGCAGACACGACCCCGCACTTCGACCTGTTGGCCGGCGAGTTCGGGCATCGTCCCCGCGCCGTCGTGTTCCTCTACCCCTACGACGACGCCGTGTACGACGAGTGGCTGGACGGCGGGCCGGTGGCCGAGGCGGTGGTGGACGGTCTCGAACAGTTCGTGGAGTTCGGCGCGCTGGGCGGTTACGCGGCGTTCACGCTGGCCGAGGGAGAGCCGTTCGTGGCCGACGACGGCGGGAGCGAGTACGGCGACGCGACGAAGGCGGCGTTCGTGGACGCCTTCGAGGCGTACACGGAGCGCCACCCGGAACTGTACGGCGCTCGGGGACTGCACTACGGCGTCGCCGACGGGTTCGACGGCGGAGGCGGGTTCAGCGCCGACGAACTCGGGGAACTCGCGTTCACCTCGAACGCCCGGATGGTCGTGGGAACGGCGTCCGAGGACGCGGCCCGCGTCGAGGCGTTCACCAAACAGGAGATGGGGCACGCCTTCATCGGCTACCGCCACGTGGCGACGACCAGCGTGCTAGTTGAGCGCGGCAGTCACATGCACGAACACGACACCGGCGTGGTCTACCCTTCGGGCGAAGTGTCACCGATGGCCGTCACGTACCACGACAGTCACGCCGCCCACGGGGCCTGTGCCAACGGTCGCCCGCACTTCCGGGGATACGACCCGAACTACACCATCTGCACGAAGATGGCGGTCCGGCGAACGGCCGAGGCCGTCTTCGGAGGCGAGCGATGAGCGACGACCCGGTCGCGACTCGGCGCGACGTCGTCCGGGCCGGGGGTGTCCTCGGCGGACGTTCGCTGCTCGGCGTCGAGGGGACAGACTCCTCGGATACCACGACGCGTGTGGTCGAGGTCGCCACCGAGTTCGACGTCGACGCGCCCGCCGACGCGACTCTCCGCACGCTACACGTCGACGGGGCGCCGCCCTACCGGGTCGCGGCCGAAAGCGCCCGGCTGGTCACCGACCCGTACGGACCGCTGACGGCGGCCGACCGGGCACTGCTCGACGACGCGGCCGTCGTCGTCCGGGACGCCGCCGGCGTGGACGGGTCCGGCGACCGACTCTCGACGGCGCTCCCCGCCCGGGACGAGACGGTTCGATGGCTCCCGAGGGGACTGACGCCCGACTATCGAGCCACCCGTGCGGTCCGATTGGCCGCGCCGCTCAACGTGCACGTCCCGTCTGTCTCACCGGTCGGCGTGGCGGCCCGCGTCGCCGTCGGGGACGACTGCCACCGCGTCCCGCCCGGCGAGACGCTGACGCTCGAACTGCCGGCCCACACGGCGACTGTCGAGACGCGGACTAACCGCGAGCGGAGCGGAGACGGGACGCACGCTGACGGCTCGGGCGACCCCGAATCGCTCGCGGCCGTTCCGCCCGCCGTCGAGACGGCCGTCGGCGCACTGCGTGCCGTCGTGGCGCCGGTGGTCCGGGTACGGAACCTCGGAGAGCTGACCGTCGCCCACGGTCCGCGCTGACCGACCCGCTCGCCGTCCGACCGCGGACTACAGCGCGTCCAGCAGGCGGTCCACGTCGCCGACGGTGTTGAACGCGTGGACGGAGGCCCGGACGGCCTCGGGGTGCGGGAGCGAACGGACGACGATACCCTCCGCGGCGAGGCGTTCGACGGTCGCCTCGGGGTCTTCGGCGGTGAACGTGACGAGACCGGACTCGTAGCCCTCGGGACTCAGCAGTCGGTCGCCGAGGCCGGCCTTCAGGCGGTCGGTCAACTGCGCGACCCGCGACTGGACGGTGTCCAGCCCCACCGCCTCCATCGTCTCGATGGCCTCGGCGAGGGCCACGTACGGCGCTGGCGAGGTGGTCCCCACTTCGAACCGTCTGGCCCCCTCGTGGTACGCGTACTGCTCCGCGGCCGGGTCCTCGACGCTCCGGTAGCCGATGCGGGTCTGCTGGAGACGGTCGTGGGCCGCCGGGTCGACGTACAGCATCCCGGCACCCCAGACGCCCAACAGCCACTTGTGGCCCGCCGTCGCCACGAAGTCCGCGCCCCACTCGGTCACGTCGACCGGGTGTTGGCCGACCGACTGGACGGCGTCTACGAGCACCTGAGCCCCGGCGTCGTGAGCGATATCTACCACCTCTCCGACCGGCAACCGAGTGCCGTGGGTCCACGTCAGCGAACTCATCGTCAGGAGGCGGGCGTCCGCGACGGCGTCTTTCACCGCGTCCACGTCGAGGCGTCCCTCCTCGGTCTCCAGCACTCGCACCTCGACGCCGTGGGTGTCTGCCAGTCGGTCCCACGGCAGGGTCCCGGCGGGGTGTTCGAGGTCCGTGCGCACGACCACGTCCCCGGGTCGCCAGTCGATTGCGCCCGCGACGAGGTTGACGGCGTCGGCGGTGCTCCGGGTGAACGCCACGTCTTCCGGGCGGGCGCTGATGTGGTCGGCCGCCACCTCCCGTGCGGCGGCGATGGCGTCCCACGCGACGGCGTACGGTCCCGCTCCGGCGGGCGCTTCGTAGGCGTGTCGCTCCAGAAAGCCGGTCGCCGCCTCGACGACCGGGCGCGGACTCGGGCCGCTCGCTCCCGTGTTGAAGTACGTACAGCGGTCCAGCGCGGGTATCGACGCGCGAAGCTCCGAAGGGTCCATACCCGGTGGTCGCGCGCCGGCGCCTTGAGGACTGGGTCTGCCGGAGACGGGTTCGCGCGGGCTCACACCGCCGTCGCGACGGCCCCGCCCAGCGCGACGCCGGCGAGCGACACCGCCAGCGTCCCGCCCGCGTACAGCGCCGCCTCGCGGGGGTGTCCCAGTTCCGCCAACCGGACCGTCTCGAAGGCGAACGAGGAGAACGTCGTGAACGCCCCGCAGAACCCGGTACCGACCATCAGCGCGACCGACTCGCCGACCGGTGCGGCGACGAGCGCGCCCAGCAGGACGCTCCCCAGTACGTTCACCGCCAGCGTGTCTGCCCGGTCGCGTTCGAGGCGGACCCCGACGAGGTGGCGGCCCAGCGCACCGGCCGTCCCGCCGAGGCCGACGAGCAGGAGGGGGTTCACGACACCCACCTCGCGACGAGGCGGCCGAGGACGACGCCGAGGAACGCCAGCGCGTAGTTGGCCGCGACGTTCCCCACCGCGAGCATCGGCGAGAGGTCGCTGGTCTGGACGGCGAACGTGCTGTACGTGGTGAACGAGGAGAGAAAGCCCGTGCCGAGGACCAGCCGCGTCTCCGCGGAGAGGACGTCTGCGAGGTGGGCTTCGTACAGCAACACCCCGAGCGCGAAACTGCCGGCGACGTTGACGAGGAGGGTGCCGACGACCGCACCGTCGACGGTACCCATCCCCGGCGTCGCAATCGAGACGGAGTGGCGCATAATCGCCCCCACGAACCCACCCAACGCGACGAGCAGGAGCGGTTCGGCCCGCGAGAGGGCGTGCGACTCGGTCATTACCGGTCCCTCGCGGTGGCGCTACTCGTCAGTTGTGATGTGGGGCGCGGGTCCCCGGTCTGCTCTCGACCGGGCCGAGACTCGTGGACTCTCGCCACCGTGCAGGGTCCACCGCTCTCTGACCTGCACGTAGTGGACCGATTCCGTGACGTCGTCGACGACCAGCGCCGCCCCCGTCTCCGTGGGCAGTCGCCGCTCGATGCCGCCGTCGAGGTAGGTGGGCCGTGCCTCTCCCAGTGCCGCTACGTCCGCCTCGCTGGTCAGTCGATGGGCGACCAGCAGGTCGGCCTGCGAGGCGGCGACCGACGGCAGGGCGCTGGGCCGCTGTGTCGCCAGCCAGCAACTGACGCCGGGGTGACGGCCTCGCGTCAGCAACCGACGGAGCGCCCGGGCCGCGACGCCGTCGGTGAACGCGTGGGCCTCGTCGACGAGGAGCCACGGGAGTCGTGACGTCTCCTCGGCCACACGCGCGTCGTACAGCGACCCGGCGACGGCCGCGAGGACGGCGTTCGCGGGTGTGCGGTCGAGGCCCGAGAGGTCGAGGACCGTCACGCGCCCGTCACAGAGGCGCTCGGCCGACAGCCCTGTCGGGTCGAACACGCCCCACGACGCCGCCAGCGCGAGGTGGTTGCTCGCGGCCCGACGCGCGACCGGGTCGGCGTCGCTCTCCGCGACCCACGCGGTCATCCCGGAGAGCGTGTCGCGACACGCCGCCGCCTGCCAGACGAGCGCGCCCGCCCCGCTCTCCGAAGAGAGGCCGAGAAGGGAACACCACAGCGGCGGGGCCAGGGCGTCGGCCCGGACCCGGGGTTCGAGTACCGCCGCGTCGACGTCGGCGTCAGCCAGCGGGGCGAACGCCCCCATGGGGTCGGCGACGACGGGCGCTATACCCTCGGTGTCGCCCAGTCCCTCCAGCAGGACGCCCAGCGTGTACGTCTTGCCCGACCCGCGCTTGCCGACGACCAGTCCCGCGTGTGGCCGGTCGAGGTCCACGTCCACCGGCGCGCCGTGGCTCCCGTCCCGTGCCCGGTAGTGGCCGAGTCGCGCCGTGGGCCCTCGCCCGTCCGCTCGTCCGATGACGACCATACCGACGCTGGCCGCCGGTTCGTACTTGAACCTCCGTCCGAGGGTTCAAGTGCGATACCGTGGCCACGCCGTCGTATGACCGACTCACTGTGGCGCGACGAACGCGCCATCGAGGGACTGCCGATACGACTGGTCATCGCGCTGGTCGTCGGCGTCGCCTGCCTGAGCGTGATGATGAGCACCATCTCCGGCATCGAGACGTTGCAGGTCACGGAAGTCGACGTGCAACCCCACCCGGAAGTGACGACGCCCGGGGAGCGCGAGGTGACCGTCACCGTCGTCGACCCCGAGGGTGCCCCGGTGTCCGGTGCCACCGTCGTCGCCAAGAGCGGGACGGCGACGCTCGACAGCGTGGCGACGGCCGAGACGGGGGCGGCGGGCAACGCCACCCTCTCGCTGTCGCCGTCGCTGGGAGCGAACCAGCAGGAGGGGACGGTGGTGTTCGACGTGAAACCGCCCGCGAGCAGCAGCTATCAGGATAGCCGGTCGAACACGGACTTACTGGTGGTCTCCGGCTAGTCCCAGTCTATCCAGTCCTGTTCCCATCCGGTGCGGGACTGGGCGTTCCGTCGGGCGTGCTCTCGGTCCTCGCGGTGGGTCCGGTTGCGCTCGACGGTGTCGGCCTGTTCGCCCTCGACGAGCATCGGCCGGAAGGCGACGCTCCCGAGTCGCTGGGCCTCGCCGTGGGCGTCGACGGTGGCGAGCGTCTGCTGGTTCGCCCCCAGCGGCATCACCAGTCGGCCGTCCTCGGCCAGTTGCGAGACGAGGGCCCGCGGCGGTTCGACGGCGGCGGCTTCGAGGAGAATCCGGTCGTAGGGGGCGTACTCGGGGAGGCCGTCGGCCCCGTCCCGCCGGTCCACGAGGACGCCCTCGTAGCCCGCGTTCGCGAGGTTCTGTCGGGCCTCGATGACGAGGCGGCGGGTGATGTCGATGGCCTGCACGCGGGCCGCACCGACACGTTCGGCGAGGACGGCGGCGGTGTAGCCGACGCCGGCCCCGACGACGAGTACGTCGTCGTCCTCGCTGGGGGCCAGCGCTTCGAGTAGACGCGCGGCGGTACTGGGCGAGAGTACGCGCGTTCCCAGTCGCTCGAACGGCCGGTCGGCGTAGGCCTGTTGCTCGCCGACGAACGCCTCGCGCGGGACCACACGCATCGCTGCCGACAGCCACGCGCTCTGGACGACGCCCTTGCTGTCGTGTTGCAGGCTGTCGACCATGTCGCCGCGCAGTACCGCGGGGTCCATACCCGAGGTTCCGGCCGGAGCTATATGAATGACGCGCCCGGCGGTGACACAAGACTGACTGCCTGCGGCGTCGTAGCGGTCCGCATGCCGGGACTCGCAGACCCCGCGCTCGGCAGCGACCTGCTGACGCGGGTGGTCGCCCTCCTCGCCAGCGTCGCCGTCCTCGCCCTCCCTCTCGTGGCCACACGCATCCGTCCCGCCCGTCTCGCGGTCGGCGGCGGCCTCGCGTACGCCGTCGTCTGTGTCGCCTGTTGGCTCGGTGCCCGTCTGCTGACCGATGCCCTGCCGAGCGGCATGGCGACAGCACCGCTGTCGACGGCCCTGCTGGTCCTCGGTGCTCTCGTCGTCCTCGGAGAGCAGGCCGCGGTCCCGCTGTACGCCTACCGGCGGTACGGCCTCGTCGTGCCGCTAGTCGGACTGGCACTCCTGACGAACCTCGTCGTCTTCTCCTTCCTGCTCGTCCGCCGCGAGACGGACCCGCTCGGTCTCTACACGCTGTTGTTCGGACCGCTCCTCGTCGTGGGGTTGGCTGTCGTCGGGGGACTCGAACTCGGCGGCCGACGACTCCGCTCTCGGGGTCTGTGACTACTGCAACGGCACGAACCGCACCGCACCGTGGTCTTCGCGGGCCAGGGACCCGTCGGGCCGTCGGCGTGCGCGGACCAGCGTCTGTCTGTGGGTGCCGATGGGGGCCAGCAACAGACCGCCGGGCCGGACCTGTTCGACGAGGCCGCTCGGGAACTCCGAGGCCGCGCAGGTCAGGTACGCCGCGTCGTAGGGGGCGTTACCGGTCCACCCTCGTTTCCCGTCCCCCGCCCGGACGGACACGTCGCCGTACCCCGTCTCGGCGAGTGTCTCGCGCGCCTGCTCTGCCAGTTCCTCGTGGTACTCGACGCTGTAGACGTTGTCCGCGCCGACGAGTTCGGCGGTGACCGCGGCGTGATAGCCGCATCCGGTCCCGACTTCGAGGACGCGGTCGTCCCGCCGGAGAGCGAGTAGTTCGGACATGATGGCGACCATGTGCGGCGCGGAGATGGTCTGGTCCTGTCCGATTGGGAGCGGCCGGTCGCGGTAGGCGTCGGACCGGTAGTCTTCGGGGACGAACCGGTGTCGCGGAACCGCGTGCAGGGCCTCGAGAACGCGCTCGTCGTCGACTCGCTCCTCGCGGAGGCGGTCGACCAGCGCGGCCCGGGCGCGGTCCCAGTCGGGCATCCTACCAGGCCGACCACGCCGTCGTGGACTCGTCGCGAACGTACAACCGGTTGATGTCTTTCGCCACGGCGCTGTCGCCGTCGAAGTCCATCTTCTCGTGGTCGTAGCCGTGGGCGTCGTCGCGGACGTGGATGCCCTCGACCGTGAACTCCTCGTCGCCGAACTCCTCGGTCTCGCCGACGACGAACTCGTAGTCGCCCGGAACCTGTAGTTTGAAGCTCTCGGTCTCGTCGTGTCGCCCGTCCTTCGGGTGCATCGTGACGTTGACCGCGACGTTCCCGACCGCGCGGGACCAGATGGTCTCGACGGCTTCGACCGAGGCTTCCTCTTCGCGGCCCTCGTCGGTCTCCAGACTCGTGATGCGGACCGTGAGAACCGCCTCCGCGGTCTCCAGCAGGAACTCCTCGCCGACGGCGAGGTCGGCGTCCTCGGGCACGTCTACCTGTGCGGTGAACGACTCGCCGTCCTGCGAGACGATGACGTCTCGCTGGAGGGTCGTCTCCTCTGGCAACTGTTCCTTGTGGACGTGGTCGCAGTCGGTACAGCGGACGGTGACGTGGCCACCGGGTTTGAGCACCTCGTGGACGGTCTCTAAGTCCGGCGAACAGGCCGGACAGGGGAGCGCGACGCGCTCTCCGGGTGTCGCTTCGGTCATACGCCCGTCTTGACGGCCCGGGCCTAAATGGTCGTCGCCACGGCTCTCGTCGTGGTTCTCCGTCGCACGGACGGTCGGCCGGCCGAGTGCTCACTCGCTCCGGGGCAGTTCCACTTCCGTGCCGTCCTCGCGGCTCACTCCGTCCACGGGTCGCTACGCTCCCCGTTCACATTCGAGGCGACTCACTACGCTCGCCGCTTCGCCTTCACCGCTCGGACTGTGGGAGGTCTACGACCTCCCCATCCGCGAGCACTGTGGGTTCCGTCAGGATGCCGTCCAGATGGATGGGGGCGTGGGTGTCCCCGCCGATGGCGTGGTCGTCGCCGACGGCGATGTGGACCGTCCCACCGGCCTTCTCGTCCAGCAGGACCGACCCGACCAGTTCCGTCACGGCGACGTTGGTGCCGATGCCCAGTTCCGCGAGGTTGTAGGCGTCTCGACCGGCCTCCTCGGCAGCCGCCTCGACCTGTTCGCGAATCGCCGCGTCCTCGATGTCGGTGACGTAGCCGTCTTCGACCTCGAAGCGGAGTTCCCGCCCGTCGAGTTTGCCGTAGGGACGCATGGTCCCATCGACGACGAAGGTGCCGTCGGCCGTCTCGGGCGCGAGGAACACCTCGCCGGCGGGGAGGTTCGACATCTCGCCGGGTTCGTGGACGATGCCGGTGTCGAGGTTCCACTCCCGGGACCCGACGCCGAACGTGATGTCGGTTCCCTGCGGCGACGTGACGCGAATCTCGTCGGCGTCCTCGACCTGTGCGAGGACGTCCTCGCAGTGCCGTCGGATGGCCTCGTAGTCGGCGTCTAACCCCATCAGGAACACGCCCTCGCTGATGCCGGGGAGCGTGGCGACGCGGGCGCCGGCGGCGTTGGCCTCGCTCCGGGCCTCGGTGTGGCTCAGGCTCTTGGTCGTCGGCGCCAGCACCACGTCGGCGCTCCGCATCGCCGCCGCGACCGGTGCGGGCGGTTCCTCGCCGTGTTGGGCCCCCGGCGGGTACCGGACGAAGACCGTGTCGTCGGTAATCTCCGCGGCGACGCGGTACAGCGCCTCCCCGATGGCCTTGCGTTCGTCGTCGGTGACGACGGCACACGATTCGTCGGGCTGGAGGTTCATGCACTGCCTGACGGCCGTCTCCGCTGGCGCGCGAAGCGAGGAGTTGTCCATACCGTCGCGTCGGCCCCACACGGATTAACTCTTGGTGGAAACCCCGGCCGAACGCCGGTCGAATCCGGCCCGTGTGGGGCGGTAACAGCCCTCGATAGTACAACTATCCGAGTTAATTTCTATCACTATTAACCGCAAAGAATATGCCCGCTCCAAGAGAACGGTCGTCCATGCTCCACGTGGGCATCAACGGCTTTGGCACCATCGGCAAACGGGTCGCTGACGCGGTCCGTGTCCAGCCGGATATGACGGTGGCGGGCGTCTCCAAACGCTCCCCGAACTTTGAGGCAACTATCGCACACGACCGCGGATACGACCTCTACGCCGCCGGCGAAGACGGTAGGGTCCCGTTCGACGCCGCGGGCCTCACCACCGCCGGGACGGTCCACGACTTGGTCGAAGCCAGCGACGTCGTCGTCGACACGACGCCCGGTGGCGTGGGCGCGAGTAACGCCTCTCTCTACGAGGACCACGACACGCCGGCCATCTTCCAAGGTGGCGAGGACGCCGACGTGGCTGACGTGAGTTTCAACGCTCGTGCCAACTACGACGCCGCCGTGGGTGCCGACACCGCCCGCGTGGTCTCCTGCAACACCACCGGCCTCTCACGCCTGTTCGCGCCCCTAGAGGAGAGCTACGGTATCGAGAAGGCCCGGGTCACACTCGTCCGCCGGGGCGGTGACCCCGGACAGACATCGCGCGGTCCCATCAACGACACACTGCCGGACCCCGTCGAGATTCCCTCTCACCACGGCCCCGACGTGCAGACGGTGTTCCCGGACCTCGACATCGACACGATGGGCATGAAGGTACCGACGACCCAGATGCACACCCACAGCGTCAACGTCTCGCTGGAATCCACGCCCTCGGCCGAGGAGGTCCGCGACCTGCTGGGCCGGGAGTCGCGCCTGTTCCTCATCCCGGAGACGCTCGGCATCGACGGCGCCGGGAAACTCAAAGAGTACACCCGCGACGCCGGCCGTCCGCGCGGCGACGTCTGGGAGAACTGCATCTGGGCGGAGTCGGTCACCGTCGAGGACAACGACCTCTACCTGTTCCAAGCCATCCACCAGGAGGCCGACGTGGTCCCCGAGAACATCGACGCGGTCCGTGCGCTCTCGGAGCGGACCGCCAGCGCCCGGCAGAGCATCGAACGCACCGACGCCGCCCTCGGCGTTGGTCGCGGCCTCGTCGAACACGAGGGGAGCGTCGCCCGAAGCACCGCCGACGACTGACTGACCGGTCGCCGGTCAGCCCAGTTCGTGGAACGTCAGGTCGCCGCTCTCAGTATCGAGCGTCGCCACCGAGAACGGGTCCGGTGCCGGCGGGATGGCGATACCGCCGGGGTTGATGCGGACTGTCCCCCCGTACTCCTCGCTTCCGGCCTGATGCGTGTGCCCGTGACAGACGTAGTCGTAGGTACCGCACTCGACGAGGGCGTCGACGACGGCCCCGCTGGTGCCGTGGTACACCGCGAACTCGGCGCCGTCGAGTGTGAGTTCGCCCATCTCCCCGAGGTAGGTGCCGAACTCGGCGACGGTCGATTCGAGCGCCCACTCGCCGTCGTTGTTCCCGCGAACGGCGTAGAACTCCCAGTCGCCGTCGAACGGGGTCGCCGAGAACGGGGCGACGAAGTCACCGCAGTGAACCACCGTCTCGACGCCCGCCTCGGCGAACGTCTCGACGCTCTCCTCGACCAGTCCCGCGTTGTCGTGCGTATCGGAGACGATGCCCACCTGCATGTGCCGGCGTTCGACCGGCGGTCACAAGAGCGTACCCCTCGGCCCCGTCCCGCGAGGCTTTTGTCCCGCAGGACCGAACACCGGTCGATGGCACAGGGCATCCTCGATACGCTGGGGCTGATGGCCGTCGTCGTCTTGGCGATTCCCGTCGGCCTGTTCGGCGTCGAGCATCTGGTTCGCGGCGAGGTGGTCGCCGGCGCCGTCTACCTCGGTGTCGCCGTCGGGATGGTCGCGATAGAGCAGTACCTCACGACGCCGACGGACGTTCCGGGGATGGTCGCGGAGAAGACGGTCGGGGCCGTCGTCAAGACCGAGGACCCGACCGAGGAAGACTAGCGCTCCGAGCGCCAGCGGTCGGGGTCGTCGGCCGCCAGATACTCCGTCAGGAGCGAGGGGAAACTCCGCCCCTTCAGATAGCGGAGGCCGAAGTCCTCCGCCCAGTTGATGATGCCCTGGTCCTCCGTGACGACGCCCGCCTCCAGTTCCTTCGCCAGCATCAGGAGGTCGAAGTCCTCGCGGGAGTCGAGCACTCCCTGTCGGAGCGTATCGCGGTACTCGTCGCGCAGGTCCGAGATGACCTTGTCCACCTCGGTCATGTGGTCGTGTTCCTCGACGGTCTCGGCGCGGGACTCCTCGGCCTTCCGGACGGCCTTCTCGGAGACGCGCAGGCCGCGGTCGACCCGGTCTGACATCTCGTCGATGAACTTGTAGACGAGGTCCGCCGGAATCATCACCTCGTGGTGGGCCGGCGCCTTCGTGATGACCCACGTGTCCAGTTTCGTCAACACGTCGTCGCCGACGTCGCGGTTCTCCAGCATCCCCGTCAACTCCGTCTTGATGGAGGGCGGCATGTAACAGGAGATGTTGTGTATCTGCTTCGCCGCCGCGATGAGTTCCAGCAGGTCCCGACACGCCGCCTCGACGTCTTGGTCCGGGCCGCGTATCTCCGTCGTGAGAAACAGCGAGGTGTCCAGCACGAACCGTTGTTTGAGCGGGCGGTCGGCCATACCGGCGGTTGGACGCCTGTGCACTAATGTCTGCTGACGGTTCGGTGGCCCCGATAGGTTTAGTCGCTGTGTGAAAAAGTACCATGCATGGTTCGGGACTGGTCGTCGGTGTTCGACCTCGGCGACACCGACCCCGACGACTTGCTGGAACACTTCGACCGGGCGTGGTTCCGCGGCCGAGCGTACCGCTACCTCTCGGACGCGCGCCACGGCGTCGAACGCGGGACCGCCGTCGTCGACGACGTCGTCGTCCGCGGGTATCCCTCGATGCCCCGGGCACTCGTCCTCGAACCGGCCGTCCACGCCACGTTCGACGGCCCGGTCGCCGTCGAGGAGAAACTCAACGGCTACAACGTCCGGGTCGCCCGCGTCGACGGGGACTTGCTGGCGTTCACCCGGAGCGGGTTCGTCTGTCCGTACACCACCGGGAAGGTGGAGGCGACGCTCGACGCCGACGGCTTCTTCGAGGACTATCCGGAGTACGTGCTCTGTGGCGAACTCGTCGGCCCGGAGAACCCCTACACCGAACACGACTACCCCGAAGTCGACGGGGCGGCGTTCTACGTCTTCGGTATCCGCCACCGCGAGACGGGCGACCCGATGCCGGTCGACCGTCGCCGCGAGTGTTGCGTCGCCTACGACCTCGACCCGGTCCACCACTACGGGACGTTCTCGCCCGCGGCGGCCGTCTCGACGGCGAGAGAGGCCATCCGCGACCTCGACGCCCGCGGCCGGGAGGGGGTCGTCCTCAAGTCCGTCGACGGCCGGCGCGCGCTGAAGTACACCACCAGCGCCATCCACCGCGCCGACCTCGAACACGCCTTCGCGCTCCCGTTCGACTACGGCAGGGACTTCATCTTCACCCGCGTCATGCGCGAGGCGTTCCAAGCCGTCGAGTTCGAGGAGTCGCCCGAACGTGTCCGAGAGCGCGCCCGGAAACTGGGCGAGTCGGTCCTGCTCCCGGCCGTCGAGACGGTGCGGGCCGTCGAGGCCGACGACCCCGTCGGAGACACGCACACGGTCAGGGCCGACCCCGAGGTTGTCGAGGCGTTGCTGTCGTACTTCCGGGACAAGGGACTGGAACTGGCGGTCGAACGCGACGAAATCGAGGACGGCGAGCGGGTGGTCACCTTCACGAAGGTCGCACGGTCGACCCGCGACAAGACGGCGTACTTCCTCTCGGGCGGGACGATAGACGAGTGACTCAGTCGGCGACGATGGCCTCGCCGGCCTCGTCTAGCAGTTCGTCGATGGAGCGCTCGCTCGGTTCGTTCTCCAGCAACACGTCGATGGGGAGGGTGGGCGCGCCGTCGACGAGGTTCTCCATCAGGACGAGTCGCTCGCGGGCACGGGACATCCCGACGTAGAAGACGCGGCGCTCGTTGTCGGTCAGGGTCGGCACCGGACTCGTGTGCTTGGTGAACTCCTCGACGGACGGCACCTCGATGCCCTTCTGGTCGACCGTCGCGGCCATCTGCTCGACCACCTTCTCCGTGAGGTCCGTCGCGACGAACACGTGGTCGGCCTCACGACCCTTCGCGGAGTGGATGGTACCCAGACGGACGCGGTCGGGGTCCATCCCCCGGTAGTCGCCCTTGAAGTAGGCGCCGACGGTGCGTTCCTGAAAGTTGGTCACCTTCCGGAGCATGTCCGCGGCCGAGGCCGGGTCGGGGACGAACGGGACGTGGTCGGTGACGACGTCCGGTTCTATCTCTATCTCGGCGATGTCGTCGGCCTCGTTCGCCTCCTCGATGTCTTCGAGGGCGTCGAAGAAGTCGTCGCGCTCGCCGGTCCCGAAGGCGGAGTCGACGAGCATGTCGGCCAGTCTACGGGCCTCGAGCACAGAGAGCGTCTCCTCGTTCTCGACGGCCTCGACGGCCCTGACGTACTGGCTGAGGCGGTCGGTCCACATCCGCTGGTCGGTCAGACAGGAGAAGGGGATGCCGTCGCCGATGAACTCGTCGATGAACTGGAACATCTGGTAGCGCGCCCGGAACAGCACCATCACCGTCTCGTCGGACTGGTCGACGGTGCCGGTGACGTTGCGCGCCAGGTCGTACATCGAGGGGTTCTGGACCGCCTCGACGCGGCCGCCCTCCTTGCGCGGGTTGAGGTCTTTCTCCTGTCGTTTCTCGATGTGGCGCACCTCGCGGTTGACGACGTTGAGGATGCGCGAGGGGAGACGGTAGGAGTTGGGGAGAATCTCGTCCTGCGTGACGTCCTCTTCGAGCAGGAGGTCCGGGTCGGCCCCCTGCCACGCGTAGACGACCTGGTCGTCGTCGCCGGCGATGAGGACCCGCTTCATGTGGGGCTTCCACTCCTCGTAGACGTCGTACTGCAGGGTCGTGATGTCCTGAAACTCGTCGATGATGAGGTAGTCGACGTTCGGGAGCAGGGAGCGCTGGGCGACGCGTTCGAGCATGTCGGCGAACCCGGTCAGGTCGTTGTCGCCCTTGTAGGTGCGCCACCCGCGGATGGCGCTGGGCACGTCCACCCGGTCGTCGTCGGTGGGCCACGTCGGCGTGTACTTGTTGCCGGTCTGGGCGTTGTCGTCGATTTCGGGCGGGAGGCGGACCTCCTCGTCGTCCCACTTGAACGGGACGTCGTACCAGTCGGCCACGTCGCGGCGGGTCCGCTGGAGCCACTGGCTGGTGGCGATAATCTTGTTGCCGAGCGTCGTCGACCGGGCCGAGCGACGCCGCGACCCTTCGTACTCGTCCTCGTACTCGATGCCGAACTGCTCGCAGAACTCCTCCTTGTCGTCCTCGCCGACGACGTCCCCCCGCGAGAGGTTGAGCAGTTCGTACGCCTTCGCGTGCATCGTACAGACGTTGCCGCGAAGGGCCCGTGGCGTCAGGTCCAATCGTTCGGCGAGCCGTTCCCGTATCTCCGCGGCCGCGGCCCGCGTGTACGAGACCACCAGTACGTCCCGGAAGTCGACGTCGTCGTCTTCCAGCAGTTCCTCGACGCGGTCGAGCAGCGCCGTCGTCTTCCCGCTTCCCGGCCCACCGAACAGGCGGACTACCTCGGTGGTCGAATCAGTCATTGCACACATACTAGCCCCCCGGACCAATAAACGACGTGCTTTGGAGAGGTAGGGCCGCGACCCGGTGCTGCGGGTCGCGACCGCCGACTATCGGTACAGCGAGACGTACAACATGGCGAACCCGATGATGAACGGGATGGTCTCGGCCATCTGGAAGAACACCCGTACGAGGGCACCCACCTCGCCGGCGCTCAACTGCGTGATGACGCTGGAGACGGCGACGCCCATGCTGATGAACGCGAACCCGACGAACGCGTACTGCAGACGCTCGGAGGGTCGTTTCCGGTACGCCTGAAAACTGATGAGGGTGATACCGAGGGTCAGGCCGAACACGACCATCCGCATCAACACGAGGGCTCCGCGCGCGATTGCGACGCCGTCGGCCATCGTCTCAGGTCTCTCCCGTCATGCGGTCACTCGGGGTTCAGTTCGTCCCACAACTGGCTGAATCGGTCGGGGAGGTTCTCCTCGCGATAGATGCGCACCTTGTACTCCTCGTCCTCCAGGGAGATGACCGTCGACTCGAAGTTGGACTCGTACACCTTGTAGTGGTTCCCGTCCTCGGCGACGAGCGTGTGGTCCGTGACGAGGTCGTACTCGTCAAGCAGTTCGATGCGTCGATACACCGTCGGTAGCGAGAGGTCACACTCCTCCGCCAACTCCTTGGCCGAGTGTGGCTCGCGGCTGATCGCCGCCAGCACCCGCCGCGCGTGCTGGTCACCGATTGTGTCGAGAATCTCCTCGATGCTCTGGTCCTCTGCCACTGTGAATGAGTTCTCATCAGGTCATATAAGCGTTTTCGAGACCCGAGGGTTGTTTCACGCTCGGAAAACGCTGGTGGGTTTATATGGCCGTTCCGTCACTACGCCCTACTGCGGATCGCGTCCAGGTGAGATGATGTCCGGAGACAACCTCCGTCGCGTGGCGACGGGCAAGGCGATGGGTGAACGACCCGACGAGCGACTGACCCCCCTCGGAGGGCTCGACGACCCACGAGCGAACGACACCGCCAGTCGCGACGACATTCCGGAGTCGCTGTTGACTTCGGTCATCGACGACGTCGCCGAGGGCGACCTCGCCGTCGACGACGGTCTCGTTACTCAGAGCCTGGACGAGATTCTGCTCGCGCTGATCGCGTTGTCTGACGACGAGACACACGGGACCGGGCTCATGGAGGGACTGTCGCGTCTGTTCGACGCCCAGTTGAGTCCGGGGACGGTGTACCCGCGTCTGCACGACCTCGAAGCCGACGACACGCTCACGGTGCACGAGTTGGTGCAGACCAAACAGTACTCGATTACCGACACCGCCGCAGCGGAGTCGCGTATCGAGCAGGCGGCGTACAGACATCTCCTCGTGGGGATGTTCCTGCACGCGTCACTGGACGCGCTGTAATCGCCGCCGTCCTCTCCATCGCGGCCGCGGGGCCGACGACTGACCCCCGTCGGCTCCGCGCCGCGACGACGGACTCCGGCGGGCGACGACTGACCCCCGTCGTCCGTCGGACGATTCTCGTCTCCGACCCCGAACCACCAGACGAGCGTCTCGCGATAGCTCCCGCTCGCCGACCGAGAACGCCGAAAAAACGGAGCGTCGACCGCCGTTCAGTTTACCGGTGTCCAGCCACACACCGAGCACTCGTTCGCGGCCGACTCGTGAAGGCCGCCGCAGTCCGGACACTGCTTCTTGTTGTAGTTCTCCTCCCAGCCCGTCTCCTCGACGTCGTGGCCTCGCTGGGAGAGGAATTCGTCGAACATGTCGTCTCCACTCGGTGCGGTCGCCATACATGTTATGGTATAGCACACCAGTATTTAGGCCTACCGATACCGAGAAACGTTGCCACTCGACACGGACTGTGTCACCAGTGCACGTGCACCGGGCGGGACGCGCCGCTGGTCGTTCTCCGACCGCGCTCGGGTCCGTTCCGGTCAGAAACCGAGCAGAAGTTGGATGGGCCCTGCCGGATTTGAACCAGCGCTCAATCGGTTATGAGCCGATCGCTTTAACCAGACTAAGCTAAGGGCCCTCGTGGGTCGTTTCTCGGTTGCCCGTCTTTAGCCTGTCGGGTCTACGTCGGTCGGTTCGCCGTCGGCGGCGTCCGCGGACCGCTCGTCCGACGCAGTCGACGCTCCTCGTGGGTCGTCGTCGGAAGAATGACGCCACCGCCAGGGCTCGAACCTGGGACAACCTGGGTAACAACCAGGTGCTCTACCAACTGAGCTACGGCGGCTTGCTCGCATGCATCGATTGACGGAGTTGTTAAATAGGGCTTTCGTTTCCGACCGCCATCGACACGCTTTCACGCACTCTGTGAGTACCGCCGGGCATGAGCGACGAGTTCGACGCCGTCGTCGAGCGGGTCCGCGACCGGGTCTCGCCCGACGGCGAGGAACGCGAGCGGTTACAGCGGGCCGCCGAGACGGTGATGGAGCGGGCGCGGAGCGCCGTCGCCGACCTCCCCGTCTCGGCGGAGGTGATACAGGTCGGCTCGACGGCCAGAGGGACGTGGACCGCGGGGGACCGCGACGTGGACGTGTTCGTGGCGTTCCCGCCGGACCTCGACCGTGAGACGTTGGAGGCGTACGGGTTGGAAGTCGGCCACGTCGTCCTCCCGGACGGCCGCGAGGAGTACGCCGAACACCCCTACGTGGTCGGGGAGTGCGACGGGTACGACGTGGACCTCGTGCCGTGTTACGCCGTCGAGGACGCGACGGCCATCCAGTCGGCCGTCGACAGGACGCCGTTCCACACCCGCTACCTCGACTCGCGGCTGACCGACGCCCTCGCGGGGGAGATTAGAGTCACCAAGCAGTTCCTGAAGGGTATCGGTGCCTACGGGAGCGACCTCCGGACGCGGGGGTTCTCGGGCTACCTGACCGAGCTACTGGTGCTGGAGTACGGGGGGTTCCGCGCGTTGGTGGAGGCGGCCGCCGACTGGCACCCGCCGGTCACCTTCGACCCCGAGGACCACGGGACCGTCTCGTTCGACGACCCGCTCGTCGTGGTCGACCCCACGGACCCCGAGCGCAACGTCGCAGCCGTCTGCTCGGCGACGAACGTGGCTCGGTTCCAGCACTACGCGCGGGAGCTACTGGCCGACCCCAGAACGGGGCTCTTCGAGGCCGACACACCGGACCCGTACGACGCCGACGCCGTCGGGGCGGCCGTCGAGCGTCGGGGAACGACGCCGGTGGCGCTGCGGTTCGACGCGCCGGACGTGGTCGAGGACCAACTCTGGCCGCAACTCCGGAAGTCGCTCGGGGGGGTGACGGACGAACTCGACCGACGGGGGTTCGATGTCCTCCGGTCGGCGGCGTTCGCCACGGGCGGGACGGAGGTGGGCGGTTCGGAGACCGGTGACTCGGAGACCGACGCGGAGGCCGTCCTACTGGCGGAACTCGCCGTCGCCGAGCGCCCGGCAATCGAACGCCACGACGGGCCGCCGGTCCACGTCCGCGAACACGCGGCGGGGTTCTACGAGGCGTACGCCGAGAACTCCGAGGTGGCGGGCCCCTTCGTCGACGGCGAACGGTACGTGGTGGAGCGACCGCGAGACGTGCGGACGGCCGAGGCGTTCCTCCGGAGCGACGCACTGTTCGACGTTCGACTCGGGCCCCACGTCGAGTCGGCGCTCGAAGCGGGTCACGAGGTGCTGGTCGGCGAGGACGTCGCGGAACTGGCCGACGCGTTCGGCGTCGAACTGGCCGGCTACTTCGACCCGAAGCCCTGAGCGGCGACGCGGTCTAAGACGTCTCTGGCCTCCTCGCTCACGTCGTCGTCCGGTTCTATCGGGTCGTAGCCGTCGAACACCTCGTGGACCGTCGTCACCGAGTCCGAGAGGGTGTCGAGGCCGTAGCCGCCTTCGAGGACGAAGCCCAGTCCGGCGTCGCAGTCGTCGGTGAGTTCCCGCACCCGCTGGGTCATCGCGCCGTACCCCTCCGTCGTCACGCGCATCCGCGAGATGGGGTCGTGCTCGTGGGCGTCGAAGCCGGCGCTGACGAGCACCAGGTCGGGGTCGTAGTCGGCGACGGCGGGCGCGATGGCCTCGTCGACGGCGGCGAGGTAGTCGGCGGTGTCCGCGCCGGGTTGGTACTTGACGTTGAGGTTCGTCCCCTCGGCGTCGCCCTCACCTGTCTCGTCGATGGCGCCGGTGCCGGGGTAGAGGCCGTCCTCGTGGATAGAGGCGTAGAACACCTCCTCGCGGTCGTAGAAGATGTCCTGCGTGCCGTTGCCGTGGTGGACGTCCCAGTCGAAGATGGCGACTCGCTCGGCGGCCCCGTCGAGGGCGGCCTGTGCGGCGACGGCGGCGTTGTTGATGAAACAGAACCCCATCGCGTCGTCGTAGACGGCGTGGTGGCCCGGCGGCCGCCCGAGTGCGAAGGGCGTGTCGCGCGCAGAGACGCCGTCCATCGCGGCTTCGGCGGCCCAGACGGCCAGTCCAGCGGAGGCTACCGCGGCGTCCCACGTCGCCTCGACGGCGACGGTGTCCGCGTCCCAGTTCCCGCCGCCGTCAGCGCAGAACTCGCGGAACTCCTCGACGTAGTCGGCGTCGTGGACGCCGTGGACCAACTCCATGTCGACGTCGCTGGCGGCGACGTACTCCACGCCGTGGCGTTCCTTCAGCGCGCGTCTGACCGCCCGGAGTCGGTCGGGACTCTCTGGGTGGCGCGGGCCGGTGTCGTGGTCCAGACAGACCTCGCGGTAGCCGAAGTTCATTCAGTAGTACTGGGCGAGTTCGAAGTAGGTCTCTACGTCTGCCGCCTTGACTGTTCGTCGGTCGGCGTGACGGGCCAGCGTCGCGGCGGCGGCAGCCACGTCGTCGGCGAACGCTTCGAGGAGGCTGGCGAGGGCGACCCGAGCGTCCATCGCGACGCGGTAGTCGTCGGCGATGTCCAACCGCGCGATGCGGTCGACGGGTGCCACCGGCAGTTCCAGTGCGTCCTTGTCCGGGACGTGTTCGACGCCGAAGTCCGACGGCATCAGCGTCTTCCGGCCGTCCGCGGTGGCCTCCTCGGCGGCGGTGACCGCCAGCGACGCTCCTCGCCGTTGAATCCGACGTGCCAGTTCCTCTGCCGCGTCGGCGCTGACCCGCAACCCGTCCGCGTTCCGCCGGATGACGGCGTCCACCGGCGCGAACGGTAGCTCGACGCTCATACCCACAAGCGGGAGTGTTGCGGCCTTAAGAGTTTCCGTAGCGGCGCTCCCCCGCTCAGAACACGTCGTCGGCGTCGAGGCGACCGTCGGTCAGCGCGCCCCGCACCGTAATCTCCTGTCCCAGTTGGACGCGCTCGCTCGTCTCGACGCTCATCGTCTCCTCGCCGTCGTCCAGTACGACCGGGTCGCCGGTCTGGACGACGGTGCCGGTGAACTCGACCTGTTCGGCGGCCTGTGCGCCGCCGCTGTCGCCGGCACTGCTGGCACTGCCGGCCGACCCGCTCGACGCGTCCGCTCCCCCGTCGTCGCCGGCGAACGAGGAGAGGCCGGCGTGTTCGTCGTCGCCCGAGGGGGCGGGGGCGCTCCCGACGTTCGCGCCGTCGTCCAGCACGACGACCGTCGAGGCCCAGTTGGCCGAGGCCTCCTTGTCGTCCTGCCAGCCGTCCTGTATCTCCACGTCGGCGGCCAGCACCTCGTCGCCCGGCGCGATTTCCTTGTCGGCCTTGTCGCCCCACAGCGCCACCCGGATGTCCCCGGTAGCGTCCTGAATCCGGACGTTGCGGACCTGCCCCTCGCTCCCGTCGTCCCGGTCGAAGGTGCGTTTGGGGTCGGCCGAGCGGACGACGCCGGCGATGTCCACCGTGTCGCCGATTTCGACGCGCTCGATGGGGTCGGCGTCGGGTTCGAAGTCGACGGCCTCGTCTATCTCGTCGATGGCCCCCTCGTCGCCGACGTGCAGTTCCAGCGCCCCGTCGCGCTCGCGGACGTAGCCGTCGACCACCTCGACGGCGGTACCCGGGGCCAGTTCCTCGGCGCGGTCGGCGCGGTCGTCCCACATCGTCACCCGTACACGGCCGGTCTCGTCGCCCAGCGTGAGGTTCGACACTCTGCCCTCGCTCCCGTCGTCCCGGTCGAAGGTGCGGACGCTGTCTGTATCGAGGACGAGTCCGCGCAGGGTCACGTCGGATTGGCCCATCGTCAGCGACTCGACGCTCGACCCGTCGCCGGGTTCGACGTCGATGGTGGCGTCCTCGTCGGGTTCGGCCTTGTCGACGGACACTTCCAGCCCGTTGTACCCCTCCTTCGGTCGGCCCTTCACCCGAAGCACGTCCCCGACGTCCAGCGCGCCGTCGTCGATGTCGGCGGCCTGCTGGTCCCAGAAGGCGAGTCGGATGGTGGCCGTCTCGTCTGCGGCCTCGACGTTGATGACGCGGCCGTCCTCGTCCTCGCCGTCCCGCTCGAACGTCTTCAGGTCGCCGATGGCCATCACCTTCGCGAGGAACTTCACCTCGTCCATCCCGGGTTCGACGTCCGCGATGGTCTCGACTTCGCCCTCGTTGAGTTCGTGGGCGAGCAACATCGCGGCCGTCTCCTCGTCCGCGAGGCCCCCCATCTGTTCGACCTTCTCTTCGACGGCCTCGCGGAACTCCTCTTCGGAGACGTCTGTCTCGAGGTCCGCGTAAATGTCCTCTATCGCACCCATCTATGGGACGCAGGGATGGCCCGCGCTTAAGCGTTGTCGTTGGTCGAGCGGGCCGTTGCCGTCGGGCGGTTTCGTCTCCGGTGGACGCATGGTCGACGCTCTGTCCGGCATCCGATTTAAATCTCCGCTCGGTGCCGCGTCCCGCTCACCGCTCGGCGGCGGTCACCTGCTCCGGTCCGTCGCCGTGGTCGTGGGTGACGACCGCTCGGCCGGGGAGTCCGCCTTCGAACTCGACCGTCGCCTCGTAGCGAATCTCGACGATGGCCTGCGTACACATGTCGGCGCTGTCCTCGCGGTCGGTCGTCGCGACGGCCACGGTCAGTTCGTCGGTCGCGGCGTCGTAGCTCGCGTCCGCCAGTTCGGCGGTCTTACAGCCGTTCGCGCCCCAGATGGTCCCTTCGACGTTGACGGCTCCCTCGGCGAAGGTGACGGTGGCGTCGCTCGTCTGCGTGCCCGACACGCGGTCGACGACGGCGAAGTCGGTGCTGGTCACGCTCGGGTCTCGGTCCGGAGTGTCCGTATCTGTCTCGGTGTCCCCGCCGTCTCCGGGGTCGGCGCTAGACGTACACCCGGCGAGGGCGGCCGCGCCGACTGCGCCGAGACGCCGGAGGAGGGCTCTGCGGTGCATACCCTACCAACCACTCCGTAAAGAAAGGCCCTTGTGGTGGTTCAAACTCGGCTTTGACCGTGGTGTGTCCTCCCGTCGCGTGGCGGTGGGCGAACCGTCACCCTTTTCATACCGACCCCCCTCCGTCAATATGAGTCCGGATAGGGTAGTGGACTATCCTCTTGGCTTGCGGAGCCAGGGACCGGAGTTCAAATCTCCGTCCGGACGTCATTCTCTCGAAGCAAACCGGCGAGCACCGCGTAGCGTGTGCTCGTCACCGCGAAGACAGACGACGGACAGAGGAGATTTGAGCAGACGAGGAACGCGCAGCGAAGCCAGCATTTCTCGGCGAGTTCAAATCTCCGCCCGGACGTTCATTCCGTTCACGACCGGCGAGCGACAGCGTCCCGGTGCTTTTGCCCACCCACGACCTACCGCCGCGCATGGACGCTCACCTCCGGGCCGGCATCGCCGTCTACAACGCCGGCCGGTATCACGCCGCCCACGACGCGTGGGAGGACCGCTGGCTCGAACTGGAGGACGGGCCCGACGAACGGTTCCTCCACGGCCTCATCCAGTTCACCGCCGTCGTCTACCACGGCCGTACCGAGAACTGGTCGGGGGCACAGGGTCTCGCAGAGAGCGCCGGCGAGTACCTCGCCGGCCTGCCGGCGGAGTACCGCGGCGTGACCCTCGACGACGTGCGTCCGTTCCTCGCTCGGGTGGCCGACGACCCCGCGGCCGTCGACTGGGACGCACCGCCGGCGCTTTGCCACCACGGCGAGGCGCTGGACTACGAATCGCTGGACTTCGACGCGACGGCGGTGGCCGCCGAGGTGCTGGCAGAGGCCGACGGCTACGACGAGGCCGTCGTCGCCGACGCCGTCGCGTACGCCCGCGACGAACTCGAACAGCGGGGCGAGGGGCGGTTCGTCGGCCTCCTCTTTTCGTTCGTCAGAGACGGCGAGAACCGACCGGTGGTGTACCACCACCTGCGCGACCACGTCGAGCGCGAACGGCAGAAGGACGAGGACGTGCGGGGACTGTTCGACTGACCTGACGAAGCAGAATCTGGTGTGTCGACGCTCAGGCGTCCGGTTCGACGACCCGGTCTTCGCCGTCGAAGTGCGCGGAGTTGTCCTGTGGGTCGTAGCCCAGCACCTCTTTGGCGCGCTCGATGGAGTAGTACTTCCGGTCGTTGTCGGAGATGCCGTAGACGATTTCGAAGTCGTAGTCGGCCTCCAGCGCGCACTCGTGGATGTGGGCGCAGTCGGGGTAGGAGAGCCACATCGCCTGTCCGCGCTCGTAGTCGATGGGCGGGTGACCGCGAGTGAGGTTACCGATGCGGATGTTACAGACCTTGATGCCGTACTCGTCGTGGTAGTAGCGCCCGAGCACTTCGCCGGTGGCCTTCGAGACGCCGTAGAGGTTGCCGGGGCGGGGGAACTCCGTTCCGTCGAGCAGGAACTCGTCGTGTGCGCGGTACATCTCGGGGGTGCGGCGGTCGGTCTCGAACGCGCCGACGGCGTGGTTCGAGGAGGCGTAGACGAACTTCTCGACGCCCGCCTCGACGGCGGCCTCGTACATCTTCTGGGTGCCGTCGATGTTGTTCTCCAGCACCGAGTCCCACGGGGCTTCGGGGCGTGGGTCGCCGGCGAGGTGGATGACGGCGCCGACGCCGTCGACGGCGGCCGCGACGTCCTCGTCGTCGATGACGTCGCCGACGAGGTACTCGTGGGCTGGCTCCTCGGCCGGCGGACTGTGGAACATGAGCCGCCACTCGTAGGCGTCCCCGATGCCTTCGAGGATGGCTTCCCCGACCGCGCCGCCCGCGCCTGTGAGTAGAACCGGGTCGTCCATTCGTATACGAGGGATAGACAGCGCACAATAGGTAGCTTGCGGTTCCGTTATGTGCCGGCTAGGCCAAGAGGCGGGCATGGACCCGACAGACCCACAGGTCGCCTGCTTCGAGGCCGGCATCAAGTTCGGTTCGCTGTACCACCAGTTCGCCGGGACGCCCGTGAGCCCCGACAGCGCCGACTCGCTGGCGACGGCGATGGAGGAGGCCATCGAGAACCAGCCCCACTGCGAGTCCGTCACCGTCGCCGTCCGCGAGGACGCACTTCGCGAGGCCATCGAGGCGGCGGGTGCCGACTACACGGAACTGACGGGGCGCTTTCTCGACGTGTCCATGACCGTCGACTACGAGGGACACGTCGTCGAGACGAGCATGGCGATGGAGGACGGCTACCCGCTGATGCGGGTCGATTCGGTCGGCGAGTGACCTCGCCGTTCGGTTTGTAACTCGCCGTCTCCTCCGAAAATTTTACCCCCGCTGGTCGTGCAGGTCTGGTGATGACCCTCCACGCAATCGACGACATCGACGACGCCATCGACGCCACGAAGTCGTTCGTCCTGCCGTTCGACCTGCGGACGTGGCTCCGACTGGCGTTCGTCGTCCTCTTCATCGGGGGTGGCGGCGGCGGCCTGAACTTCGTCCGGGGACTGAACAGTTTCAGCAACTTCGACCAGGGGCCGACGCCCACCGGTCCGGGTGGCGAGTTCGCACTCACGGGGACGCTGGACGTCCTCCCGTCGTTCACCCGGGGCGCGACGGCGCAGGTCGGCCAGCCGGGACCGGAACTCCCGCCCGGCGGCGCGGAGGCGCTGCTCGCGAGTCTCGGGGTGGTATTCGTCGTGGCGCTCCTCGCGCTCCTCGTCGTCGTCCTCGTCGTCGGCCTGCTGAGCAACTTCATGGAGTTCGTCTTCGTCCAGTCGCTCGTCGAACGGGAAGTCCACGTCCGGCGCTACCTCGGCGAAAACGTGGGCAACGGCGTCCGTCTGCTGGCGTTTCGCTTCGTCTTCAGCCTCGTGACGACGGTGCTCGCCGGTGCCGTCTTCCTCGTGTTCTTCCTGTTCGTCCTCGGCGGCGAGATGGCGAACCTCGGGCCGGAGGCCGTGGCGGCGTCGTCTACGGTGCTCGTCGCCGGGTTCGCGGTGGCCGCCGTCGTCGTCGGGACCATCAGCGGGTTCACGAACGTCTTCGTCGTCCCGCTGATGTTGCAGGGCGACCACGGCGTCCTCGAGGGGTGGCGACGCCTCCTCGCGTCCATCGGCGACCACCCGAAGCAGTACCTCGCCTACCTCGCGTTCTCCGTCGTCCTCGGCATCGGCGTCGGCATCGTCGGCACCGTGCTGGGCGGTATCGCGTTCGTCGTCGTGCTGATTCCGTTCGGCATCGCCGCCGCCGCCATCTGGTTCGCGCTCGGACAGGGGGCCGTCGCCGGGGTGTTGGCCGGCCTCGTCCTCGCCCTGTTCGCGCTGGCGATGCTGGTCGTCGCGAACCTGATTAAAGCGCCCTTGCAGGCGTTCTTGCGGTACTACGCGATGCTGGTGCTGGGCGACATCGACGAGTCGATGGACCCCATCCCCGCGGTCCGCGAGGACGTTCGAACCTGAGTGGGAACGTTTTCGGTTTCGCCAGCGACCGCCCGCTCACGTCCCTCGGTTTCACTTTCACTTTCAGGCGGGCTTTTAACCCCACACCACGTCAACTGCTAGCCATGAGTCAGACGAGTCTGGACGACGACGAACTGTTCGGCGAGGCCGCGAACGAGATGCGCTCGGACGTCGAGGCGTCGCTCGCCGAGGCCCGCGAGGCCCTGCCCGACGCCGATTCCGTCTGGGACGTCGAGGCCGACAACACGTTGGGCGTGCTCAACGCCCTCAAGACCGCACTCGACGTCGGCGACGCCGAGGACCACCTGCGCGACGCAAAGAAATGGTACACCATGGGCGAACGCGCCGACGCCTTCGAGGACGCCGACGACCTCGCCGAGGACATCGAGACGGTCGAGGAACTCGTCGCCGACGTCGAGGACGCTCGCGAACAGGTCGGCGACCTCACCGCGACCATCCCGCAACTCCGAAGCACGCTCGAGGAGTTCGAGGAGAGCGACGACGAGGGGGCCGACGCCGACGCAGACGCCGACGCAGAGGAAGCCGAGGCCTGAAGTCGCGGTTCCCACACGGCGGGTCGCGTAGTCCGAGCAGCGTCTCGCTCGCGTCCTCCGGCGACACTCGCCGGGTTCGACGGGGGCATCGCGCGGGTTCCACCGAGTCCGTTCACACGTCTTCTTCCACCGCTACCGAACCGACGACGGTGCCGCGGGTCGGGCGGGTGGAAGCCCGGAACCCCCCACTGGGCTCAGACGATGGAGTCCGGGCGGGTGGCGAAGTAGTTGAACACCGCGCCGAGACCGATGCCGTAGACGACGTGTGCGACCAGCGTCAACGCGGCGTACAGCGCGAGCGTGAGGCCGGTCTGGTCGGTGTAGAACGCGAGGACGAACCCGGTCCACATCGCGGCACCGAAGAAAGCGCCCGAGACGGGGTCGGACTGTCCCGGGAGGTACTCCTTCAGCGACGCGAACAGGAGGGGCCAGGGGAACATCCCGCCGCCGAGGAAGATGAAGTAGCCGAACAGCACCTCCGGGACGTACCCCGTGAGGCCCACGAGTTCGGTCAGGATAGCGAAATCCGAGAAACTGAACGCGCCGAGCGACTGGGCGATGAGGAGGACGACGCTCATCATCGCCGTCCCGACCAATCCGCCGGCCGCCCCGACGACGCCGTCGGCGAGGATGCCCCGCAGGTTGTCGAACTCCTCGCTGTCGGCCACGGACTCGCCGTTCATCGGGTCTTCGACCCCCGGTGACGTATCTGCCATGTCGTGTTTTACCATACCAATGGATAAAAAAGTTCGCGCACACGTTCGGGTAAACGGCCCTATATGTAAGATAACTGTCCACAATACCTAATAGATGGTACAAAAAATCATGAGGGAACGATGGGACACTTGGTACCACACGTCGTGGCCGGCGTGCCGCTTCACGGCGGGGACGTCAGGGCACCGGCGGACGTATTCAACAGCATCTTCGAGGTGTTCCTGCTCTTGGGGACGGCCGTCGGCGTCCTCGTGGTGACGTACACGCTGTACCACGCCATCAAGTACCGCGAGACGGCCGGCGAGGACCCCTACGCAGGCAAGGTCGAACGACCGACGATGGGGGAGATGCCCACCGGGGGGTCTGGCGGGCGGAAGGTGTTCTACTCCTTCGGCATCAGCGCCATCATCGTCGTCTCGCTCATCGCGTGGACGTACAGTTCGCTCGCCTACGTCGAGGACGGCCCCACGATAGAGGGCGAGGAGGACATCACCGTTCAGGTCGAGGGGTTCCGCTTCGGGTGGGCCTTCGTCTACCCCAACGGCCACGAGTCGTCGACGCTCCGGGTTCCGCGCAACCGGGTGGTCAGATTAGAGGTGACCTCGCGGGACGTGTTCCACAACTTCGGCATCCCCGAGTTACGGGTCAAGACCGACGCCATCCCGGGCCAGACCACCGACGCGTGGTTCACCGCGAGCGAGACGGGGACGTATCAGGCCAAGTGCTACGAACTCTGCGGGAGCGGTCACTCCGTGATGGTCGCCCCCGTCGAAGTGATGCCACAGGACGAGTACCAGTCGTGGTACGCGGGGACTAACGGCACCGCGAACGGGTCGTCGAACTCGTCGGCCCAGGTCGCCGGTCCTGCGAGCCTCGGAGGTGTCCTGGCATGAGCGAGAGCCACGAACACGGCTTGCCGCCCAAATCCTCGGTCAGCAGGTGGTTCCTCACGACCAACCACAAGGACATCGGCGTCCTCTACCTCATCACGGCGCTGTTCTTCCTCGTCTTCGGCGGTATGCTCGCGCTCCTCTTCCGCCTCGAACTCGTCACGCCCGGCGCGGATTTGCTGGGGTCCCTAGGGTACAATCAGGCCGTCTCGACCCACGGCCTGCTGATGGTGTTCTGGTTCATCTCGCCGTTCGCGTTCGGGTTCGCCAACTACGTGGTCCCCCTACAAATCGGGGCCGACGACCTCGCGTTCCCCCGCTTGAACGCGCTGTCGTACTGGCTGTACCTCTTCTCGGGCATCCTGATGGGCGTCTCCTTCTTCCAGGGGTCCACCTTCGCGGGCGGGTGGACGATGTACGCGCCGCTCAACACCCCGGCGTACATCCCCGGCGAGGGTCTCGGTGCTACCTCCGTCGTCCTCGCGCTCATCATGTTCACCGCCGCCGTCACGCTGGGGTCGGTGAACTTCCTGACGACGATGTACCGGATGCGCGCCGAGGGTCTCCGGATGCGGGACATCCCCGTCTTCTCGCTCTCGATAAACCTCACCGTCTGGATGATGCTGTTCGCGTTCGCGGCGCTGCTGGCCGCGCTGATGATTCTGGCCTCCGACCACATCCTCGGGACGACGTACTTCCAGTTCGCCAACGACGGGTCGACGCTGGCCACCGACGCCGACAATCCGGGTGCGTCGCTGCTGTGGGCGCACCTGTTCTGGTTCTTCGGCCATCCGGAGGTGTACATCGTCTTCTTCCCGGCGCTGGGCGTGATGGCCGAGTGCTTCCAGACGTTCACCGGTCGACGGCTGGTCGGCCGCAAGTGGTTCATCATCGCGATGGTGCTGGTGGCCATCCAGAGCTTCGTCGTCTGGATGCACCACATGTTCCTCACGGGCATCAACCTCCCCATCAAGACCGTCTTCATGGCGACGACTATCGGCATCTCCCTGCCGTTCGACCTGATGGTCTTCTCGCTCATCTACACGATGGCGAAGGGACGGGTCCGGTTCACGACGCCGTTCCTCTTCTCGCTGGGGGCGCTCATCCTGTTCATCGTCGGCGGCATCACCGGCGTCTTCCTCGGGGCCATCGTACTGGACTACCAGTTCCGCGGTACCTACTGGGTGGTCGCGCACTTCCACTACGTGATGGTCTCCGGGGCGACGGCCCTGTTCGGCGGCCTCTACTACTGGTACCCGAAGATAACCGGGAAGATGTACGACGAGACGCTCGGGAAGATACACTTCGCGGTGTACTTCGTCGGGTTCAACCTGCTGTACTTCCCGATGTTCGTCGCCTGGGAGACGCCCCGCCGAGTGTTCGAGTACTCACAGGACCTCCAGATTTGGCACTCGATGGCCACCGTCGGCGGGTTCATCCTCGGTGCGAGTTTCCTCATCATGTTCTACAACCTGTTCGTCTCGCTGTGGCGCGGCGAGGACGCGGGCGACAACCCGTGGGCCTACGCGACGACGGCGGAGTGGGCCGTCTCCTCGCCCCCGCCGCTGGAGAACTTCCCCGGTGTCCCGACGTACGCCGACGGGTCGCTCTCGTTCATGGACGACGAGGAGGTGGCCCGGCGAACCAGCAAATCTGCCGGCAGCGGCGTGGCCGCCGACGGTGGGACCGCCACCGACGGCGGCACCGCCTCGGTGACGACGGCGGCCACCGCGACGCCGGCGACGCCCGCCCACGAGACGGCCGGCGAGGAACACGCGAGCCACGCCAGTTTCTGGCCGTTCCTCGTCAGTCTGGGCGGGTTCGTCGCGTTCCTCGGTCTCTCGGGCGTGCGCACGGGGAGCGTCGTCTACGTCTCGATGGCGGCCGTCGGCGGCCTCGTCACCTTCGGGTCGCTGTTCGGGATGACCCGCGAACCGTTCCACGCGCCGGAGATGCCCATCGCAGAGCGGTGGCCCTTCGCGCAGGTGGAGAAGATGAAACTCGGGATGTGGACGTTCCTCGCCAGCGACATCGTCCTCTTCGGCGCGTTCATCGGGTCGTACGCCTTCGTCCGGGTCGCCTACGGCTGGACCGAGTGGCACCACGACCTCATCCCGGCCGAACACGTCACGATGCCGGGGCTGGTCAACACCTACCTCCTGCTCACGTCGAGTTTCCTCGTCGTGTTGGCGATGGTCGCCGCCGAGCGCGAGAGCAAGAAGGGGACGACGGCGGCGCTGGCCGGCACGTTCGCGCTCGGCGTCGGGTTCCTGATAAACAAGGGGCTGGAGTGGGACCACCTGTTCCACATCAGCACGGAGATGTTCCCCAACGGGTGGAACCTCTCGACGAACATCGCCTCGTCGACGTTCTACCTCACCACCGGCCTGCACGGCGCACACGTCACCATCGGCCTCGTCATCTGTGCGTACATGACGTTCCGGGCGTGGAACGGGGCGTATCAGGGCGACGACAGGGCCATCGAGTACTTCGGCATCTACTGGCACTTCGTGGACATCGTCTGGCTGTTCCTGTTCCCGCTGTTCTACATCCTCTGAGGTGAAATCATGGACTGGAAAGGATACACCGTCATATACGTCGTGTTGTTCGCCTTCGCAACCGCACAGGCCGTCGTCGAGTTCGTCGGCCTCGTCGACAGCGCCTACTGGGCCGCCTTCGGGGCCATCATGGTGCTGTCGATAATCAAAGCGGTCGGCGTCGCCGCCTACTACCAGCACCTGCGCTGGGAGCCACGATCGGTGACGTACCTCGTGTTGGGCGGCACCGTCGCCGCACTCGCGCTGACCGCCGCCGCCGCGTACTCCATCGTCTGACCGGGGGCGTCCGTCTCTCCGGTCGTCCGCGTCACCAGACGAGCACCGCCGCCAGCAGGGCGAGACCGACGGCCCCGAGAGCGAGGCCCGTCAGGATGGCACCGGTACCCCCACCCCCCTCGTCGAGTGGCTCCGCCGAGAGGTGGAGCGGTGTCTCGTCGTCGCCGGTGACGACCATCTCGTCGGGGTGGCCGGCGACGGTGCCCGTGTCGGCCCGCCGGGCGACCCGCCCGAGGACGCTCACCTCGTCGCCCGGTCGGAGCCACCCCTCCTCGTAGCGGCGTCGGCTCTCCTCGACGGTCGGCGTCGACGCCATCGGGTCGATGGAGAGGCCGTCGGTCGCGTCAAGGAACCGTGCGAGTCGCGGCGGCGGGTCCTCTCCGTAGTCGGTTTCGAGGTGGGTGTCGAAGCGGGAGAACCGACACCTGACCTCGGACATCGAGACGCCCGCCGACACCAGCACGCTCTCGGGGGTGAACACGTCGTTCGTCGCGTTGCCGACCACGCGGTCCTCGACGTCGACCAGCAGGCGGCCGCCGTCGGCTTCGACGGCGAACGGGACGCTCGTCACGCCCCACGCGGCCTGCTCCCACGTGGTGTCGGTCGGCGTATCGTACTGCTCGTCGATTTCGTAGCCGGCCAGCACGCAGTCTTCGTCGGCGACTGGCGAGGCGAGCGTCCCCTCGCCCGTCGTCGTGACCGTCCCGCGTACCCGGACGAGAGTGTTCGGTTCCGCGTCTCCCGGGGCGACGGCCTCGGCCGTCTCGACGAGTGCGGCCGTCCGACGCCGGCTCCAACCGACGTAGCAGGCGAGGCCGCCACAGACCAGCAAGAGGGCACTGCCGCCGAGGGCCGTCTCCTCCAGCACGGCGGCGAGCCAGCCGGACACCGTGACCAGCGACATGCCCACTCGTGCGGCCAACGGCTATTTGAACGTTTTGGGGGTGTCTAGGGTCGGGACAGCGGCGTCTCGGCTAGCGCGGCTTCACCCCATCAGCAGTTGCGCGGTCACGGCGACCAGAAAGAGAACGCCGGCCACCGTCGCGGACTCCGCGACGGCCAGCGACCGCGGGTGACCGCGCCGAGTCGCCGAGAGGTACACGCCCAGCAGGAGGTAGCCGACGAGGACGAGTGCCCCGGCGGCGGCGACTGCCAGTCCCGCCGCCGCCTGCATCTCGCCGGTGCCCGAGACGAAGAGCGCGACGCCGCCGACGAACCCGACGACGAGCAGCGTGAACGCCACCGTGAGTACCCGCGGGTCGTCGGCCATTGCCTCCCACTGCGTCGCGCCCTCGCCGGCAGGCGCCCACGCCACGCTGTCGACGCTCGGCGAGTACTGGTACCAGCCGCGATTCAGTGCGACCCACCCGAGTACCGCGACCACGAACAGCCCCATGACCGCCGTGCTCACGAGAAACGCGGTCGTCATGGTATGTCAGTACATGACACTCATTGATAACTGTTTGTGCCGGTCGTGCCCTCGGGCGGTCCGTGGGCGATAGGCACCCAGTTAGAAGTGGCAGGCGTCCGTCCGTTCGCACACATGGGGTTCGAACTCGACGACAGCGGGGGCACGCACACCACCGATGAGTCGGGCTGACCGCGCACCCGAGGCGAACCTCGGGTTGCTCGACGCGACGATGATAGGCATGGGGGCGATGATAGGTGCCGGTATCTTCGTGCTGACCGGGTTGGCGGCCGAAATAGCCGGCCCGGCGGCCATCGTCGTCTTCGGACTCAACGGCGTCGTCACGGCCTTCACCGGCCTCTCGTACGCCGAACTGGCCGCCTCCATCCCCAAGAGCGGCGGCGGGTACGCGTTCGTCCGCGAGGTGTTCGCGGACCTCCCCTCGTTCCTGATGGGGTGGATGCTGTGGTTCGCGTACATGATTGCCGGGGCGCTGTACGCGCTGGGCTTCGCCCCCAACTTCCTCGAACTCCTGCACGTCTACGGCGTCGTCGCCCCGCCCGACGAGGTGGGCGCGCTTCTACTGCCGGTCGTGGACGTGGCGCTCCCGGCGTCGTTCGCGCTGGCGTTCGTCGCCGTCCTCGGACTCGTGGCGCTGAACGCCGTCTCGACGGCCGCCAGCGGGAGCGTCGAGACGATATTCACCGCGACCAAGGTCACGATATTGCTCGTGTTCGTCGGCTTCGGGCTGACCTCGCCGATGTTCGAGACGGCCCAGTTCCAACCGCTCTTCCCCGA
The DNA here is from genome assembly GCF_056934455.1 of Haloarcula sp. H-hyl6. Lineage (NCBI taxonomy): Archaea > Methanobacteriati > Methanobacteriota > Halobacteria > Halobacteriales > Haloarculaceae > Haloarcula > Haloarcula sp. H-hyl6. Next base: position 1,268,467 of record NZ_JBRIIK010000001.1, on the reverse strand, counting down.
GGCGGCCGGCGCTGCGGCGGTCCTGCCGGCGATGGGACTGACGTTCATCGCCTTCGAGGGGTACGACCTCATCACCACCGTCACTGAGGAAGTGAAGAACCCCCGCGAGAACATCCCGAAGGCCATCTTCGTCTCGCTGGCGGCGACCGTCGTGGTGTATCTATCGGTGGTGACCGTCGCCGTCGGGACGCTGGGGGCGCAGGGCCTCGCGGAGGCCGGCGAGGCCGGCATCGCCGCCGCCGCGACCGAGTTCATGCCGACGGGCATCCCCGTCATCCAGAACGGCGGCGCAATAATCGTCTTCGGGGCCGTCTTCTCGACGCTGACGGCGCTGAACGCCGTCGTCATCGCCTCCTCGCGCGTGGCGTTCTCGATGGGCCGGGAGGGGCAACTCCTGCCGCGGTTCGGCCAGATTCACCACCGCTACGGGACGCCGTTCGTCGCCATCCTCGCCAGTGCCGTCGTGATGCTGGCCTCCGTCGGCCTGCCGACCCAGAGCGCCGGCAACATGTCCAGTCTGTTCTTCCTCCTCTCGTTCGTCGTCGTCAACGGGTCGGTCATCAAGTTGCGGCGGGAGCGCCCGAACATGACCCGGCCCTACGAGATGCCGTTCTACCCTGCTCCGCCCGTCGTCGGCATCGTGCTCAACCTCGTGCTGACGGGCGTTCTCGTCGAGTACCTCGTCCGGACGGACCCGCTGGCGCTCGGACTCAGCGTCGCGTGGATTCTGCTCGGCGCCGTCTTCTATCTGGTACTCGACCGCGTGGGACCGGACACCGACAGCGGGACCGGTGTCGAGGAGTCCACAGTGCCCGCGGAGGACGACTAATGAACGGTAAACTCGACATCATCGTCGCTGGCGGCGGACGCGTCGGCTTCCAGACAGCGGAGATTCTCGACGACAGGGGTCACGACGTCCGCATCGTCGAACGGGACCCGGACCGCTGTGAGACCATCGCGGACGCCTACGTCGCCACGGTCATCGAGGGCGACGCCTCGAACCCGGACGTCCTCGAACAGGCCGACGTCGACGGGGCGGACGTGGTCGCCGGCCTCACCGGTGAGAGCGGCCTCAACCTCGCCGTGTGCATGGAGGCCCGCGAACTGTCGACGGGCGCGCGAACGGTCGCCCGGGTCGACAGCACCGCCAAGGAGTCGTACACCCGATTCGTGGACGCGGTCCTGTTCCCGGAACGGGCGGGTGCACGCGTCGCGGCCAACGAGATTCTCGGGAGCGACGTCCAGAGTCTCGCCGACACGACCGGGCGCCTCGACATCCTGCAGATTCGCGTCGCCGAGGGCGCGCCGGCGGCGGGCAAGACGCTCTCGCAGGTCAGGTTCCCCGAGGGGGGGCTGGTGGTCTCCGACGAGGACGGGGACAACGTCGCCCGGTCGGACACGACGCTGACGCCGGGCCAGCGTTACGTCGTCGCCGTCGAACCCGAGGTGGCCGACGAAGTGATGAACCTGATGCGGGGCTAGGCCTCGACGGGGCGTCCCTCGGCGGTCACCGACTCGCCCAGCGCCCGGCGGACGCTCTCCTCGAAGGGCGTCAGGTCCACGTCTAGCAGCGACTCGATGCTGTGGTCGGTGACCACCACGCGGTTGCGCAGGCCGTCGACCAGCGGTTTGGCGACGCTGACCGGTACGTCCGTCACGAGGCCGAGCCATCGGGCCGACAGCCCCGGGGAGAGCACCGGCATCGGGACGATGACCGGTGGCCGTCCCAGCATGAGTCGCGCCGTGGTCGTCAGTATCTCCTGATAGGTGAGCACGTCCGGCCCGCCGATTTCGTAGGTCTGGCCGGCCGTCTCGGGCGTCTCCAGTACGCCGACGAGGTACGCCACCACGTCGTCGATGTATATCGGCTGACACTCCGTGCGGACCCACGACGGGGTCACCATCACCGGGAGGCGAGCGGCCAACTGGCGGATTATCTGGAAGCTCGCGGACCCCTCGCCGATGACGATAGCCGCCCGGAGCGCCGTCAGTCGCGCCTCGCCGTCCCCGAGGACGTGTTCGACCTCCCGTCTGGACCGGAGGTGTTCCGAGAGGTCCTCGTCCTCGTTGCCGAGGCCGCCGAGGTAGACGATGCGTTCGATGCCGGCCGCGTCGACGGCGTCGCGGAAGTTCCGGGCGGCCCGTCGGTCCCGTTCCTCGAAGTCCTCGCCGGCCTGCATCGAGTGGACGAGGTAGTAGGCCGCGTCGACGGACGGCAGGGTCAGGTCCGGGTCGAGCACGTCGCCCTCCAGGACCTCGACGCCGGCCGGCGCGTCGTAGCTGTCGGCGTCGCGGGTCATGGCGACCACCTCGTGGCCCCGTGACAGCAGTGCGGGCACGAGGTGGCTGCCGACGAAGCCGGTGGCTCCGGTGACGAGGACGCGCATACCGCTAGATGTCGCTCCAGTGGCTTAATGCCGACCCCGCGTTCTCAGTCGTCGGCGTCGGTCCGCGCCCGCCGCTGTATCGCTCGCTCGACGAACTCCTCGGGCAGTTCGTCTATCTCGCCGGCCTGCACCGCCCAGAGGTTGGCGTACAGGCCCTCCTCGGAGAGCAGTTCCGCGTGGGTCCCGCGCTCGACGATGCGCCCGTCTTCGAGGACGAGGATGGTGTCTGCGTCCTTCACCGTCGAGAGGCGGTGGGCGATGGCGAAGGTGGTCCGGTCGGCCGTCAACTCGTCCAGCGAGCGCTGGATGAGCATCTCCGTCTCCGTGTCGACGTCGCTGGTGGCCTCGTCCAGAACGAGAATCTCCGGGTCTTTCAGCATCGCGCGGGCGATGGCGATGCGCTGGCGCTGGCCGCCCGAGAGTTTTACCCCGCGCTCGCCGACCATCGTGTCGTAGCCGTCGGGGAGGTTCTCGACGAACTTGTGGGCCTCGGCGGCCTCCGCGGCGGCGCGAATCTCCTCGTCGGTGGCGTCGAAGGTGCCGTAGGCGATGTTCTCCCTGACGGTGCCGTAGAAGAGGAACGTCTCCTGACTGACGTAGCCGATGGCCTGCCGGACGGAGGGAATCTGTACGTCTCGGAGGTCCTGTCCGTCGATGCGGACCGCCCCCTCGTCGACGTCGTACATCCGGAGGAGGAGTTTTAGCACGGTCGACTTGCCCGCACCGGTCGGGCCGACGAGCGCGACGGTGTCGCCGCCCTCGACGTCGAAGTCGATATCTTCGACGACGGGGTCGCCGTCGTAGCCGAAGGTCACGTCGTCGTACTTGACGGCGCCCTCGGTGACGGTCAGCGGCGGCGCGTCGTCGGCTTCGGCCAGTCGGCCGGGCGTCTCCATCAGCCCGAAGACCCGTTCTGCGGAGGCGTAGGCCCGCTGGTACATGTTGATTATCTGCCCGAACTGGGCCATCGGCCAGACGAACCGCTGGGTGTAGATGATAAAGGCGACGAACTCGCCGGGCGAGAGCGCCAGCGACAGCGGTCCCGGGGCCTGTCCGATGACCATCAGACCGCCGACGACGAACGTGACGACGAACCCCAGTCCCGAGACGAGTCGCAGGCCCGGGAAGAAGGTGATGCGCGTCTCGATGGCGTCCCAGTTGGCGTCGAGGTACTCCTGTGAACTGTCCTCGACGCGGTCGGCCTCGTACGGTTCGGTGTTGGCCGTCTTGATTATCTGGATGCCGCTCAGGTTGTTCTCCAGCCGCGAGTTGAGTCGCCCGACCGACGAGCGCACGTCGGCGTACTTGGGCTGGATGGTCTCGATGAACCGCTTCGTGAAGACGGCGATTATCGGGACGGGCAACAGCGCGACCAGCGCCAGTTGCCAGTTCATGTAGAACAGGTAGGTGGCGATGCCGACCACCATGATGACCAGCCGCGAGGTGGAGTTCAGGCCGTCGTTGAGGAACTTCTCCAGCCGGTTCACGTCGTTGGAGAGCACCGACATCATCTCGCCGGTCTGCTTGTCGGCGAAGAAGTCCATGTTCAGCCGTTGCATCGTCTCGTAGGTGTCGATGCGAACGGCGTGCTGGACGTACTGCGCGAACTTGTTCCACCCCCAGTTTCGACTCCAGTGGAAGACGGCGCCGCCGGCGAAGGAGGCGGCGATGAGCCCCGCCGTCACCCACAGTTGGCCGGTCGTCCCGTCGGGAATCCACGCCTGCGGGACGAACAACAGACTGTACGCAGAGTCGCCCTCGATGACCGCGTCGATGGCCAGCGCCAGCAAGAGCGGCGGGAGGAGGTCCAACATCCGCGCGAAGACCGAACTGACGAGACCGACGAGGAAGGCCCCGCGTTGCCCGCGCCCGTACTCGGTGAACAGCCGCCACATCGGCCGCTCGACGCGGTCGCGGGCGTCCTCGAAGACGTCCTCGTCGGACGCCGCGTCGATGTCCATAGACCGAGTTCAAGGGGTCGAAACGCAAAAGAGCGTCGGGCTACGCGACGCCAGCGGGCAGTTCCACCCGGTCGCCGACGCCGACGCCGGTCCGGTTGGCCCACCCGCGGTTCACTTCGAGGACGTACTTTCCGCGTCCCTCGTAGCGCTTCAGGTCCGATTCGCTGGTCCCTTCGGGCGGGAGCGAGGCGTGGTGGACGGTGGTGATGGTGCCGTTGGCGTCGATAAAGATGATGTCCAGTGGGAAGTCCATGTCTCGCATCACGTAGGCGTACTCGCCTTCCTCATCGTGGACGAACAGCATCCCCTCGTCCGAGTCGAGCGAGGTGGTATTGCTGAGTCCGAGGTAGCGCTTCGGTCTAGTATCGGCGATGCGGACTTCGACCGTCGCCAACCGTGCGGCGTCGTCGCGGACGGCGACGGTGGTGGCGTTCGCCGACCGGGTGGCCGTCCCGCTGGCTGTCGCCGTCTCGGTGGCCGTCGCGTTCGTGCCGTCCCGGACCGTCACCGTCCCCGTCTCGTACTCACCGACGCCGAGGACGCCGACCCACGCGCCGCTCTGGAGCACGAGGACGCCGACGACCAGAAGGCCGACGACGCCGAGGACGGCGGCCAGCGGGCGGCGTTGCATACCCGATACTGACGCACAGGTCGGGGGTAAGGGTTCCGACCGAGAGAGAAAGCGTTATTCCTGCCGGTGGAAAATTTGGGGGTGCGGGTCCGTGGTCTAGTTGGTTATGACGTGGCCTTTACAAGGCCGAGGCCGGTGGTTCGAATCCGCCCGGACCCATCCTGCGACGAACGGAGGTGAGGAGCGGATGAACTATGTGGATTCGAAGTAGACGAGACGCGCACAGCGAAGCGAGCACGTCTCGGCGTGGTTCGAATCCGCCCGGACCCATACGTTCTGCCGCGAACGAACCGTGAGCGGTGACCGTCTCTTCAGGCGGCGACTGCGACGAACGTAGTGAGGTGCCAGCGGCGTCTGTGTGGGATAGCGGATTCGCGCCCTGCAAGACGAGCGACGCGGGTCTTTCTCTGGTTCGCGTCCGCCCGGACCCACCACGCTTCTCGCCGCGCTCGTCGGCGAGCATCGCGTGTACGATGCGGCCGTCGGCGTCTCACGTCGCCGTCACAGCCTGTCGCCCGAGCGACACCTGCCGAAAGCCATTTATTACGACCTGTGTTACCGCAGGTCATGATAGACGGCTCGACGTGTCCGAAGTGTAGCGGGCGCGTCTCGACGGACAACGGGACGGAGTACACCTGTGACGACTGCGGCGCTGAGTACGACAGCGCCGACCTGTTCCTCCCGTAGCGTGGTGTGATGACGCGCCTCGCGATTCGGCCGATGGCGGCGGGGTATCGAAATCCTTTTTTCTACCCTCCTCATCGGACAGAGTGCACGCCGCCTTAGCTCAGACTGGGAGAGCACTCGACTGAAGATCGAGCTGTCCCCGGTTCAAATCCGGGAGGCGGCATCCCGATTCTACGCGGTTCTCGTTTGCCGGACAGCGTCGCAGTCAGGCGTTCAGCTACCGAAATCCGCCCTGACAGTTCGCCATCCTCCCACTCGCCCGTCGTCGTAGTCTGGCGGTTCACTGGCACTCGGGACCGGAGCACCCACGAGAGTACGGGCGACGTGAGGACGCGGGATTGAACAGGCTGGCTGGCAAACGACGCGGTGATGTCGACGTCCTCGTCACGGCGCGACGACGCCACCGGCTTTCTCTCGTATCACGACATCTTGGAGCGAGAGATGGTCGACGCGCTCCGAGAAATCGACCGTCCACAGTCGGCGGTGTTCGTCTCGGGACTGGCCGCTGGCCTGAACGTGAGCTTCGGCGCACTGTTCATCGGGATGGTCCTGTCCTTCTCCGGCGGGTTCGAGTCGGCACTGGTCCAGCAGGTCGCGCTCGCCGGCGCGTCGACCATCGGGTTCCTGTTCGTCATCCTCGGGCAGACGGAACTGTTCACCGCCCACACCACGATGGCGATACTGCCAGTGCTGGACGGGCGGGCGTCGCTGGGGGAGATGGGACAGCTCTGGACGACGGTCTACGTCGCGAACCTGCTGGGCTGTGGCGGGTTCGCGCTGCTCATCGCGACCCTGGGCCCGTCGCTGCAAATCGTGGAACCGTCGGCCTACGGGGCACTCGCGGAGAATCTGCTCCCCTTTTCGGGGCCAACCATCGTGTTCAGCGGCGTCGTCGCGGGCTGGTTGATGGGGCTGGTCACGTGGCTGGTCGCCGCCACGGAGGACACCGTCAGTCGCTTCTTCATCGTCGTGTTCGTCACGGGCGGCATCGGGTTCGCACCGTTCCACCACGCGCTGCTCGGGACGACGGAGGTACTGACGGCGGCGCTCCTCGGCCAAGGTGTGACGGTGGTGGGCTTCCTCCGCTTCCTCGCGTGGACGACCGTCGGCAACATCGTCGGCGGGTCGGTGTTCGTCGGGTTGCTCAACTACGGGCACGTCGCGTTGACCGACCGCTCGGAGTACGACCTGTCGGACACCGATACGGAAGCGGGCTCCGACCACGAGGAACCGTCCGGGTCGGCTGGCGGCTGAGGAGTGGCCACCCAGCGGTGCCTGCCTCCCACGAGACGCCTGTGGGCGCCGATAGGGACGCCAGCTAGGTATGACTCGCGTCTGTGTGACCGGAGGCCGGCAGAGTCACGGATTCAGGTGGCTACAGCGGCCACGCACAGCGCGAAAAATGGGACGAGAGTCGGGGAGACCTCAGTTCGAGGGAATGCCCTTCTGCGCCGCACCGATGAGGAGGACAGCGAAGAACGCGACCACGAGCCACTGTCCGGTCTGGGACGTGAGGGCGTCGGTCACCATCCCGAGGAGCGGGAGGCCGACGGCCTGCCCGAGCGCGAACAGTAGCAACACGACGCCGATGACCGTCAAACCGGCCCTGACAGCCGTGGTGGCGAACCACCGCGTGGCTGCGTCAACGGAGTCATCTCCCTGCGGGTCCGCGTCGTCTGACTGACCCTGTTCTGTGGTTCGACGACCGCCGTCGTTCGGCCCGTTTCGGTTCTGAGGCATTGCGTTTCCCCGGCCGGTTTTCGCGTCGCCGACACCTTATTAGCGGCCCGATAAACGCACGCGTCGCGCTCGTAGCGGGCGACGACCCTTCGTCGCGTCCCGGCGAGCCCCAGAGTCGGCTCCGACGGTACGTTCTTGTTACATTGGCGACAATACGTTCTATGGCAGCGTCACAACCGACGAACCGACTGGCCGACACGCTCGCGGCGGGTGGCGTCGCGCTGGGTATCCTCGACAACACCTACAGCCCGACGGTCGTGGAGTTCTGCGGCGGTCTGGGGCTGGACTTCGTCTGGCTCGACTTCGAACACGGCGGGCCGGACCCGTGGGACGCGGACGCCGTCGAACACCTCCTCCGGGCGGCCGAGCGGGCGGGTATCGAACTCCTCGTCCGTCTCCCCAACACGGACCCGACGCTGGTCCGCAAGGCGCTGGACCTCGGGGTCAGAACCGTCTTCCTCCCCCGCGTCGAGACGGCCACAGAGGTCCGCGAAGCGGTGCGCTCGGCCCGATTCCGGTACGACGGCGGCCCGGGAAGGCGGGGGTTGGGAGCGCCGCGCGCCCGTCGCTGGGGCCTCGCCGAGGAGTACGTCGCCACCGAGGACAGCGAGACGCTGGTCGGGACGACAGTCGAGACGGCCGCCGCCGTCGAGAACCTCGACGAGATTCTCGCCGTCCCCGAACTCGGGTTCGTCTTCGTCGGACCGCTCGACCTCTCGGTGTCGCTCGGGCACCCGGGCGAACTCGACCACCCAGACGTGCAGGACGCCGTCGAGACGGTCCGCGCGGCGGCCGTCGATGCGGGCGTCCCCGTCGGCGGTCTCGGGTTCGGGATGGACGACGTCAACGAGAAGGCGGCCGACGGCTACCAGATGCTGAACCTCGGGTCCACGACCGGGGCGCTCCAGCAGACCGTCGAGGGGTGGCTCGACGCCTTCGAGGGCGAGCGACCTGGTTCGGACTGACGGTCGACGCGTCGCTCACTCGGGGCGTGGCCGCTCGCTGGAGGCGACGCCGTGGAGTCGCAACAGCTCCCAGGTCAGGGACTTCGTCCACCTGACCCGGGTGCGACGAGTCGTGTTCTGTTTCGTCGTCTCGACGATGTAGGCCGTCTCGTTCAGGTCGCCGGCGACCTTCCGGGTGAGGCTCTTCCCGGAGCGCCCCATGGCGTTGCCCCGGCGGAACGACCGGTTCCCTTCGAGACCGTACTCGTCGTTCACTCGGGCGATGGCCGTCTCGGAGTGCGGGACGGCGTCGCCGGTCACGGTGGGGAACACCGCCTGTCCGACGCCGCCGTCGACGCCGTAGATGCCGTCGGAACTGTGCAGGTCGAGGACCACGTCGGCCTCGTGCCGGCGGAGGACGCTCCAGACGACGCGGGCCTGTCTGCTCGTCGGCCGGTCGCCGACGGGGAACTGCGCGTTCAGGTCGCGGCCGTCGACCTTGCGGGTCCGGTTACGGAGCGCGCGGGGGTTCGCCTCGGGGACGACGACGAGGGTGCCGCGTTCGACTTCCCACGTCGCCACGTCCCTCGCGGCCTCCGCGCCCGCCAGTTCGTTCCCGTGCTGGCCGCCGACGACGACGACGGTCGGTCCCGGCCGTCCGGAGTCGTAGACGTGGACGGTCGTCGCGTTCGCGCCCTCTCGGAGCGTGTACTGGTAGCGGCGCGGACCATCACCGGGTGTCGGGGTGGTCACCGTGCGAGTAGGTGTTGGCGTGTCAGTTCGGGTGGTCGTCGGCGTCGGCGAGTGGACGGACTCGGCCCCAGCCGTCGGCGTCTCCGCGGTCGACTGCGCCCCCGGGTCGTCGAACGGCATGGGAGCGAGGCCGCTGGCGAGCGACGTGCCGAACGGTAGCAGGCCGAGAGCGACGGCCACGAGGACTACGCCGATGACGGCGAGGGCCGCGTAGGCGGGTTTCGAGGGACCGAGCATGCGGAGTCGTCCGAACACAGCGGTTCCGTACCCATTCCTATCGGCCGGCTAAGCGGGTCGTGGTCGCTCTGTACGTGGCGAGCGCGTCGCTCACTCGTCGCCGGGGGACCGTTCGAGGTCGACTAGCGTCTCGTGGACGGTGCCGTTCGCCTGCGAACTCAGGATGAGATGTGCGGCCCCGGTGGCGGTCACGTCGTTGAGCCATTGGGCGAGGCGCCGACGGGTGCGGAACCGGGAGGTCATCGCCACGGCGGTCCGCCACGCGCTGTCCCGGCACTCGTCGATAGTGAAGACGGTGAGCCACTCGTCGACCCGACCCAGCGACTCGTCGAGGGCCGCGAGGCCGTCGGCGTCGCGGTCGGCCAGCGAGTGCTGTGCCCCGTCCACGAGGCCGGCGATGACCTCGATGACGGCGTCGTGGTCGGTGCGCCTCCTCGCCCGGACCGCGCCGGACCCGACGCCGACGTCGTCGAGCGCCAGAGCGAGGTCGTAGTTGATGTGAGCGTTCACGCCGAGGGCGGCGTCCTGTACGACCAGCGACTCGCCGCGGTCGGCGGCGTCGAACGCCAGACGCCACGGGGTCGGCAGGGCGGAGAGAGCGCCGCGCTCGTAGTCGAACACTGCTTGCCGGTAGCGGTTCGCGAACGCCACGAGGTACGCCCCCACCCAGTCGGGGTCGGCGAACTCGCCCCGCCCGACGCGCCCGGCGACGGTTGCCGTCATCCGGGCGTAGATGGTGAGAAAGACGGCCCGGCGGTCGGCCCGCGACTCGAAGGCGGTCTGTAACGCCCGCAGGCGTCGGTGGGCGTCTTCGACGTCCGCGTACGGCGTCTCGACCAGCGCCAGGAGGGCCGGGTCGCCCTCGCGGTCGGCGGGACCGGGCCGTCGCTCGCGGACGGCGCGGGCCGCGGACCGGGCCTGTCTGGTGCGCCGGCCCCCGGCCGGCGTGGTCGGTGCCATACGACTCTCTGGTCACGGGACGGAATAACCGTTTCCGCGGTGGGCGTCCACTCGGTAGCATCAGCGAACGGGCACGAACCGGTCGGCCGAAGAATCCGGTGTCGATTAGCCGGCAAATAAGCAACCCTTGCCGGGAGGTACGACGGGCCATGAGAGATTCGCAGTCGGGCGTAGAGAAGTCACAGCGAGCGAGTGTGACGGTCGTCGCGGTCGGCGTGGTGGTCGGTGTCCTCGTCCTCGCCGTCGGTGGGATGGTCGCCCTCGGCGTCGGTCCGTTCGCCGGCGGTGGCGACGCGCCGGCACAGGCGACGCCGTCCGCCTCCGACGGCGGTGGCGAGGCGCCGCCTGAGGACCACGTGCGCCCGTTCACTATCGACATCCGGAACATCGAACAGTGCGGGGAGACCTGTCGTGACGTGACCGTCTCCATCACGAACAACGGCGGGAACGCGCGGGAGAACGTCACGGTCACGACGACCATCTACTCGGGGAACGACTCCGTCTGGCAGGGCGAGGAGTCGCTGGGGGCGCTCGCCTCCGACGAGACGCGCACCCGGACCAAGCGCATCGACGTCGGGTTGGTTGGCGGCGCGAAGATAAAGCAGAACGACGGGCAGGTGACCATCGAGACGGTGGTCCACTGGAACGGCGGGTCGGCGACGTTCAGCGAACGCCGGGACGTGACCTGACTCGTCTCGGCAGACCGCCGACGCTGACGCTCGGCGTCGCTCCCGGGAGGTTCGGTTAACCTCTGATTAAGCGTACTGCAGGAGACATATCTGATTCATAGGAATAGGGAGTGGCCGCATCTGTGTCCGTATGCAACACCTCAGTAGGCGGAGCGTTCTCACTGCCCTCGGTCTCGCCGCAGGCGGGGTCGCGGCGGGGGACGCGGTCTACGCCGCCGCCCAGTCCACTTCGGTCCCCTCCTCCCAACTACAGTACGACGCCGCCAAGACCGGATACACGGACGCCGCCGCGCCCTCGACGAAACTCCGGCCGGCGTGGCGGTTCCGGCGCACCGGCGCGTCAGGGTGCGCCTCCGCGCCCGCGATAGCAGACGGAACGCTGTACGTCGTCTCGAACACCTCGGGGCGCACCGGTATCGTCCAAGCCGTGAACGCGGACGGGACCGAAAAGTGGCGCACGGAGACGGACGTGGCGCAGTGTTCACCGGCGATAGCCGACGGACTGGTGTTCGTCTGGGGTCGCGCGGGGACGCTGGTCGCGTTGGACGCCGCGACCGGCGAGCAACGGTGGTCGCTCGGCGACACCGGAAGCCAGTACGAATCGTCACCGACGGTCGCCGACGGCACCGTCTATCTCCCCCATCCGGCCCGGGACGGTGAGTTCGCCGCGCTGAACACGGCCGACGGTACCGAGCAGTGGTCGCTCGCCCCAGTCCTGCCCGGCAGCCCGATGTCGATGACCTCGGCGGCCGTCGCCGACGGCGTCGCCTACTTCGCCGTGGGCACGGACGCCGGCCTCGGCGAACTGTACGCCGTCGACGCCGCCAGCGGCGAACAGCAGTGGGGCGCAGGCTTCCCCCGCGAAGGGCGGTACACCGGCAACATCGCGACTCCGACCGTCGCTGGCGGCCGGGTCTTTTTCGCCACCAACAACGCCGTCTTCGCCTTCTCGCTCGACGGGGCCGAGCAGTGGCGGGCCACAATCGACGGGTTCACGCCCCGGTACTTCACCGAGCAGTCGCCCGCCGTCGCGGACGGCACCGTCTACTTCCCGGACGGGGACGGCCTGTCCGCGTTCGACGCGGCCTCCGGCGAACGGGAGTGGACGTTCGAGCCGTCACAGGTGACCGTCAGCAGTTCGCCGTCGGTCGCCGGCGACACCGTCTACGTCGGGACCGAGCGAGCGGGCGTGTACGCGCTGGACGCCGCCAGCGGCGACCCCGTCGGGCAGTACCGGTCCAGCCCCGACGTGCGGGTCATCGTCCCACCGGTGGCCGTCGACGGGCGGGTGTACGTCGGCGAGTTCTCCGAGGCGGACGACGCCGCGCCGTCCCTCGTCGCGCTGGAATCGGGCGAGGAGTCGGCCGCCTCGGCCGAACCCGACCCGGCCTTCGACGCCCCCGACGAGGTGTTGCGGGGGATGCCAGCGTCCTTCGAGAACCGCTCCGACTCGTTCGGCGACTTCACCGCCGTCGCCGGCGGGGCGACGTTCCGGTGGGACTTCGACGGCGACGGCGAGACGGACGTTCGGACCGACGACGTGACCGAGTCCGCAGAGCACACGTTCGAGGAGAGCGGCCAGCAGACGGTGACGCTCACCGTCGAGAACGACTACGGGTGGACCGCCTCGATAGGCAAGACCGTCTCCGTCTCCGAGAACACCTACGAGGGGCCGGTGGCCCGCATCGAGACGGACCCGGCCGACGCCGAGGACCGGACGTTCGAGAGCGGCGCGACGGTGGACCTCGACGCCAGCGCCTCGACGGCCGGGACCAGCGATATCGCGTCCTACGAGTGGACCGTCAACGGGCACGACGAGCGCTCCGGCGTGGCGACGACCGTCGAACTGGACGGCGTCTGTGGCGACTGGCGCGTCTCGCTGACGGTCACCGACGAACAGGGCGTCACCGACGAGGCGGCCATCGTCCTGCACGTCGGCGACTGACCTACTCGGCGCGTTCCTCCGGCGGGATGAACGACCCGACGGAGACCGTGTACAGCGTCACCGTCGCCACGCGGAGGATGTAGACGACGAGGACCGCGAGCGGCGAGAAGACGACGCCGGTGGCGACGCTGGCGACCACCGGGAGGGACGCCACGGGGAGGGTCGTCGACCCACTCGGCCCGCCGTACACCTGCGCGAGGTAGAAGGTGACCAACAGGGCCGGGACGCCCGTGTAGATGAGTTGCCGGGAGAGGGCCGCGAGGTCCTGCTGGACGGCCAGCGTCTTGAAGAACTGCCGGATAGTGGCGATACCCTTCAGCAGTTCGAGGATGTCCTCGAGGGCCTCCGCGGCCGACTCGGGGAGTTCGCGGTCGGCCCCCCGTTCGAGCGCCCGTGCGTCGTCGATGAGGTCGGCGTACTCGGTGCCGAAAGTGAGCGCGAGCACCTCGAACGTGCTCTCGGAGTCCTCGCCGGATTCGAGGTGGGCGGCGTAGGTCACGAGGTCCGACGCCAGCGACTTGGTGGTCTCGCGGTGGGCCTCGCTCACGTCGTCCGCTTGCTCGACCTGCCGCTCGAGTTCGGCCGCCCGCTCTTCGAGGGTGCGGGCGACCAGCGAGAGGAACGACCCGGGGTCGTTCGGACTCGCGTCGACGCCCGCGATGTCCTCGACGGAGCGCCGGAAGTCGAGGTTCCCCTCCAGTCGGTCCGTGAGGTCGGCCGGAGCGCCGAACACCCGCGAGAGGATGAGTTGGTTGATGGAGAGGGTGACGGTGACGATGGTCGCCAGCGCACCGAGCATCCCGCTCGACAGCACGGAGGCGAACGTGCTACCCGGTCCGACGTAGACGACGCCCGCGGCTATCAGGCCGCCGGTCAGTCCGACCAGCGACAGGAGCGCGACGGCCGACAGCGCCGTCCTGCTCCCGGTCAACAGTACCCAGCGCTTGGCCGGGAGGTCGGTCGGACCCGACCAGCCGGACCGTTCGGTCTCGGACATGCAACTGCGTCGTCGGTTCAGATGCCAGCACAATAAGTGGAGGTTCCGCGGAGCGAGACGGCGGCGGCGTTCCGGGAGGGGCCTACTTCTCGTCGTCCGTCTCGACGTCGATGTGGTGGGCCTCCTGCTCTGACCGCTCGTCGCTCCCGAGGAGTTTCGAGCGCACGTCGTCCGCGAACGACTCGACCTGATTCCGGAGCGTGCTGACCTCCTGTTCGAACTCGTCGACCGACCGCTCGACGTAGTGGACCCGCTGTCTCGGAATCCGGCGGACGACGTCCCGGTCCTCGTCCTCGTCGGTCTTGAGTATCCAGTGGTCCTGGAAGTAGGCGATGTGTTCGTTCTCGACGGTCCGTTCGACGGTGCCGTCCTCCGGTGTTTCGTACACTATCGTCGCCGTGCCGAGGTCGTCGTCGACCATACTCGACCGGTGGGGCCTGTGCCGGTTATGCCCTGCGGCCACCGACGAATAAACTTTCAACCGGTGGTTGTTTCTCCTTTCGAAGCCCCCTTTCGGGTGTCCGGTCTACGGTCCCCGATGTCAGAGACGAACCGCGTCTATCGGTTGGCGAAACGCCCCGAGGGAACACCGGCGCGAGACACCTTCGAACTGTCCGAGGAGGCGGTTCCGGACCCCGGCCCGGGCGAGGCGCTCGTCCGGACGCTGTACCTCTCCGTCGACCCGTACATGCGCGACCGGATGCGCGAGGGCGAGTCCTACGCCGACCCGTGGGACGTGGGCGACGCGCTTCGCGGCGGCGTCGTCGGCGAAGTCGTCGAATCGAACGGCGCGGGCCTCGAGGCCGGCGACGTGGTCACGGGCAACCTCCGGTGGGCCGACTACTCCACCGCGCCGGGGACGGAACTGACGCCCGTCGACCCCGACGTCGCGCCGCTCTCGACGCGACTCGGCGTCCTCGGGATGCCCGGCCTGACCGCCTACTTCGGGACGCGAGAGGTCGCCCAACCGTCGGCCGGCGACACGTTCGTCGTCACCGGAGCGGCCGGCGCCGTCGGGTCCGTCGCCGGTCAACTGGCGAAACTGCAGGGCGCCCGCGTCGTCGGGTTCACCGGGTCCGACGAGAAAGTCGCCTTCGTCGAGGACGAACTCGGCTTCGACGCCGCCATCAACTACAAGACGACCGACGACTACCGGGCGGCGCTCGACGAGGCCGCGCCGGACGGCGTCGACGCCTACTTCGACAACGTCGGCGGCGAGATAACCGACGCGGTGTTCACGCGGTTGAACGTGGACGCGAGCGTGGCGGTCTGCGGACAGATTTCGATGTACAACGACGAGGAGGTGCCCGTCGGCCCGCGCAAACTCGCCCAACTCATCCAGACCCGCGCCAGCGTCGAGGGGTTCCTCGTCGGGGACTTCGAACCTCGGTTCGAGCAGGCGGCCGAGCGCCTCGGCCAGTGGGTCGCCTCGGGCGACGTCGACTACCGCGAGACCGTTACCGAAGGGTTGGAGAACGCTCCGGACGCCTTCCTCGGCCTGTTCGAGGGCGAGAACGTCGGGAAGCAACTCGTGCAGGTCGCAGAGCGGGACCCCGGTCAGTAGTCGTAGACGGCGGCGACGATTCCGGCGGTCTGCCCGACGTTCGTCGACGCCAGACCCGCGAGAACGAACGCGGAGAGAGATGCGAAGACGCCGACGGCGTACGCGACGGCCCCGCCGACGCTCAGAGCCGCGCCGACGGTGTACGCCCGGGGATGTCTGTCCACGTGCAGGCCCGTGTACGCGAGGCCCGCGGCGGGGACGAGCATCCACCCGAGGACGGTGGCGGTAAGGAGCGGGTCGAACGGCGGGTCGGCCAGCAAACCGGCGGTGCCGGCGAGCGTGACGACGAGTCCCACGAGCAGGACTCGACGCCACGCCAGCAACACGCCGTCGGTCATCTCGCGCCACGAGAGGACGGCGAAGGCGGCGATGATGCCGTCCATGACGAAGTGCGCGATGAGGACGGTCCGCAGCGTCAGCGCGTCCAGATGTGCGGCGGTGGCGAACGTCCACGCCAGCGGTACGAGTACCACCGGCCCGTTCTCCCGCAGTCGGCGGAGCATACCACCACTCATGACGGGGACTCACAAGAACGGTGTCCCTACGCGGCCCGTGGCAGTTCGACGACGAAGTGGGTTCCCGGGTGGCCGTCCTCGGCCAGACAGATGCCCCCGCCGAAACTCTCGACCAGCGTCTCGACGAGGTGGAGGCCGCCACCGTGTGTCTCGCCTGCGCGCGCGGTGAATATGTCCCCGCGTCTGTCCGGCGGGATGCCCGGTCCGTCGTCTACGACGTGGAGTCGGACCGTCTCGGCGGTTCGTTCGACGGTGACGGCCACCGTCGGGACCCCGTCGTTGTGTTCGATGGCGTTCTCGACGAGGTTCTTCACGACCGGTTGGACCGCCTCGTTCGCGCGGACCGTCGCTTCCTCGGGCGCGTCGAGCGTGAGCGTCGCCTCGTAGGTGTCCCGGGCCGTATCGAGGACGTCGTCGACGACGGGCACGAGGTCGACGCGGTCGAACCCGGTTTCGGAGGACAGCGCGGCCGCGATGGCACCGGCGTTGGTGACGAGTTCGTCCATCTCCCCGACCTGTCGTTCGATGGCCCGCGCCGCCGTCCGCGTCGCCTCGGACTGGGCGTCGCTCAGCAGGACGTTCGCACGTCCGTCGATGACGGTCAGTCCGTTGGTGATGTCGTGGCGGAGGAGGCCGTTGACGAACGTGAGCGTGTGTGCGGCGCGCTCGGCCCGGTCAGCGTCTTGCCGGGTCCGGGCGGCGAAGTAGCCGGCGACGGCCCCGGCGACGGCTCCCGTGTCGGCTGCCAACAGCATGACGAACTCGGGTTCGGCGACGACCCGTCCCTCAGACCACCGGACGAGGACGCTCAGCCCGATGACGACGGCGAACAGTAATCCGCCCAGGAGACTCCAGACGGACACCGTCCAGATTCGCTCGGTGGGAAACCCGTTCCGAACCAGTCGGTAGCTCCCGTAGACGAGCGCCAACGGGAGGACTCCGTCGAGCGCGAACGCGACGGCCGGGCCGTTCAGCCCGCCCAGCGCACTGGCTTCGACACCGAGATGCCACACGGCGGCCATCCCAGACAGTGCCACCCCGAGGCCGGTGAGCAACCACGGTGCCGCCTGGTGTCCCGCCGTCCGGTCCATGCGTCGGATATCCTCAGTAAAGTCATAGTTCTTGTGAACGAGCGGAGCGCGACAGCATCGAAATACCGTCGGTAGAGTGGCTGTATCGGCCTTACTCGGTCGACGGTGGCCGTACCGGAACTGTTATCCGTGGTCCCGGTCACTCTCCGAGTGCAATGGCGAAAGGAACGGTTGATTTCTTCAACGACACTGGCGGTTACGGTTTTATCGAAACTGAGGACGCGGACGAGGACGTTTTCTTCCACATGGAGGACGTTGGCGGTCCGGACCTCGAAGAAGGACAGGAACTCGAATTCGACATCGAAGAGGCAGACAAGGGTCCGCGCGCGACCAACGTCACGAGGCTCTAACGATGGCGAAAGGCAAAGTCGACTTCTTCAACGACACTGGCGGGTACGGCTTCATCGACACCGACGACGCGGACGAGGACGTCTTCTTCCACATGGAAGACGTCGGCGGTCCTGACCTCGAAGAGGGGCAGGAAGTCGAGTTCGACATCGAGCAGGCGGACAAGGGTCCGCGTGCGACGAACGTCACGAGGCTCTAACGATGGCGAAAGGCAAAGTCGATTTCTTCAACGACACTGGCGGGTACGGTTTCATCGACACAGACGACGCGGACGAGGACGTCTTCTTCCACATGGAAGACGTCGGCGGTCCTGACCTCGAAGAGGGGCAGGAAGTCGAGTTCGACATCGAGCAGGCGGACAAGGGTCCGCGTGCGACGAACCTCGAACGGCTGTAAGACGGGTTCTGTCTTCAGCCAGCACAGTATTTTCACCGAGGAGCGACCGCGACGGTCAGGACTCCGTGAGCGGCGTCGCCGCGCGATAGACGAGTTCCATCGGCCGACCAGTCGCGTCCGTCGGCGGGTCCGCGGGGAGCGTCCGCAGGTCGCTGTCGCCGGGCCGGGAGGTGTAGGCGAGCACCACGGCGTCGAGGACGTCGGCCACCGCCACCTCGTGGCCGTCGGTGGCCTCGGCCGCCCGCTGGACGACGGGCGCGGCGTCCCTGTCGTAGTGGGCCAGCGTCCGCATCCGCTCGGCGTAGCCGCCGGCCGTCTCGCGGTCGTACGAGAGTGGCTCGCCGGCGAGCGCTCGGAAACAGACCTCCGGGTGAGCCTCCCGGACGAGGGCGGCGGCCTCCGGCACTTCCCGCAGGAGTTCGTCGCACATCGCGATGCCCGCTCTGGCCTCGAAGGCGTCTTCGGAGAGGGGGTCGCCCGTCTTGCGCTCGTGGACTCGATTGGCCGCGGAGTACCGCCGCTTTCTGGTCGCTTCCCGAACCGGCGGGTCGAAGACCGTCGAACTCTGGGGGCCCAGCACCGACCGCGCGAGCGCGTCACAGCGCCGGACCGGGTCGCCGGACTCGACGAGGCCGACGGGCACGTCGACCAGTATCCGTGCGGCCGTCTCCTCGTAGCGCGCCCAGCAGTCGCCGACGCCGTCGAACACCGACGCGTGGTCGTAGCCGTCCGGACCGAAGGCGACGGCCACCCACGGGCCGCCGCTCCAGTGGACGCCGACGTACAGTTGCCCAGCCATCGGTGGATATCGGTGACGGGCGTACAAAGGTCTGACCCGGTCTGGGCGCTCGCTCGACAGTCCGTCTCACTCCTCGGACCCGACGAACACCGTCCGCAGACGCGCGCCGCAGTGGGGACAGCACAGGTCTGCCACCCGTCTAGACCGTCGGCGGTGAAAAACGACCCGCCGGGACGCTTTTTCGCGTCGCACCCGACCAGTCACCTATGGACGGTGTCGTACTGGCCGCCGGCGAAGGGACCCGGATGCGCCCGCTGACGGCCGACCGACCGAAGGGACTCGTGGAAGTCGACGGCTGCCCCCTCCTCTCGCACGCGTTCGACGCGCTCCTGTCGGTCGGCGCCGACCGGTTGGTCGTCGTCGTGGGCTACCGGGGGGAAGACGTCGTCGACCACTACGGCGGCAGCTATCGGGAGACCCCGCTCGAGTACGTCAGACAGGACGAACGGCTGGGGACCGCCCACGCGCTGGAACAGGCGTTCCCGGTCGTGTCGCCGCCGCTCGTCGTGCTGAACGGGGACAACGTCTGCCGGGCGAACCTCGACGCGGTGGTCGGGGGGCACCGCGAGACGGACGCGGCGGCGACCCTGCTGGTCGAACGCGTGTCCCGCGAACAGGCCCGGCAGACCGGCGTCGTCGAGACGGACGCCGAGGGCCGGGTCACCGGCCTCGTGGAGAAACCCGACGACCTACCGTCGACGCTCGTCACGCGCGGGTTCTACGCCTTCGACGCCGCAATCGAACCCGCCGTCGCGGACGTCACGCCGTCGGCCCGCGGTGAGTACGAACTGGCCGACGCCATCGACCGCCTCGTGCGGGCGGGCCACCGCGTGGAGACGGTCGAACTGGCGGGGTGGTGTCGGAACGTCAACGACCCTGCCGACCGGGCGGCGGTGACCGACCGGTTGCAGTCGCTCGACGGTACAGAGAACGGAGAGTGAGGTTGGTGCGAGGGCCTCAGCCTTCCATCCCGCTGAACGACAGGCCACCCTCGATGTACCGCTGTGCGAAGAGGTACACGAGCATGATGGGCGTCGCGAAGGTGAGCGCGAAGGCGGAGAAGCGCGCCCACGGGATGGAGTACTCGCCGACGAGCGAGTAGAGGCCGACCGGCAGGGTGTAGTTCTCCGTGCCCAGCAGCGTCTGGGCGACGACGAACTCGGTCCACCCGGTCAGGAATATGAAGATGAACACCGTCGCCAGTCCGGCGGCGGACATCGGGAGGATGACCTCCGTGACCACGCGCCACGGTGGCGCGCCGTCGACGACGGCGGCCTCCTCGTAGGAGACGGGGATGCCGTCCATGTACGTCTTCAACAGCCACGTGTTGAACGGCACGGCCGTCGCGGCGTAGTACACCGCCAGCGCCAGTTTGCTGTTGTTGATGCCGAACTGGACGTAGATGGCGTACATCCCGATGAGCAGGGCGACGCCGAGACCGCCGCCGACCTGCGTCAGGAGCACGTAGACGAACAGAATCTTCCGGCGGAAGAGGAACTCGCGCCGGGAGAGCGCGTACGACGCCGGGATGATGAGCGACATCGCGATGAGCACCGTCGGGATGGCGACGGTGACGCTGTTCCAGAGGAACTTCTTGAAGTCCGACGGCCGCTCGACCCCGTAGTTCGCGGCGTCGAGCAGCGTCACCTCGGGCGTGTTGAACACGAGCGCGAGGTCGGTCAGCGGGATGCTGACGGAGATGGCGTACCCCGGGACGATGAGGTCGCCGACCACCCAGATGAACGGTTTCAGGGTCGGGTCGGCCGGAATCAGCGTGAAGCTCTCGGAGGTGTACAGCGACGCGCCGCTACCCGACAGCGCGGCCATCAGAATCCAGTAGATGGGGAAGAGAAGCGCCAGCACCATCATCGTCGCCAGCACCGTCGAGACGGCGACTTTCACGACTTCGGAGGCCGGCACTTCGCCGCGCTGGACGGCTTCGGCGGTGTACTTCCACTGCCTGAGCGTGTCGACGGGCGTCGTCGCGAGGTTCTTCGCGTCGGAGGAGAGCTTCCGGCCGATGTTCGAGAGGAGTCCCATCAGTCACTCACCCCGTCGGCGAGGCGCCCTTTCTTGACGTTGAGCCACATGAATGCGCCGATGAACACCAGCGCGACGATGCTGATGGCGGCCCCGCGACCGTACTCCTGGAACTGGAGCGCTTCGCGGTAGCCGTAGACGACCAGCAGTTCGTTCGCTCGCGCGGGCCCCCCTTGGTTGAACACGAAGGGGATGAGGAACTGCTGGAAGGAGGCCGCCGAGGTCAGGATGGTCGCGAACAGCACCGGCCGTTTGATGGACGGGAGCGTCACGTGGAGGAACCGGGAGACGAAGCCTGCGCCGTCGACGACGGCGGCCTCGTGGAGTTCCTCGGAGACGTCCTGTAGGGCGCTCACGGTGATGATGACCATAAACGGGTACGCGAGCCACGCCTCCGTGATGTTGTAGGCCATGAACGCGGTCCAGCGGCCCGAGAGCCACGCGACCGGTTCGAACCCGAAGCCGGTGAGGAACTGGTTCATCAGCCCGAACTGCGCCGAACTGAAGATGCCGCGCCACACCGTGATGGTGAAGATGGCCGGCAGGCCCATCGGGAAGATGATGAACGACCGCAGGAACCGCTTCCCGCGGACGAGGTCGCTGGTGACCACCAGCGCGATAGAGATGCTGGTCAGCACCTTCAGTACGACGCTGGTGGCGACGAACAGCCACGTCACGCCGAAGGAGTTCCAGAACTGCGGGTCGGTGAGCACGTCGGCGTAGTTCTCTAGTCCGACGTAGGTGGCGTCGCCGAACGTCAGAATCGAGACGACGCCCTCGCCGGCGAAGAGGTTCGCGGGTTCCGCGTTGGTGAACGAAATCCCGACGAGATAGACGACCGGGAACAGCATGAACGCCGAGAAGATGAACAGACCCGGGAGCACCAGCAGGAGCGAGGCGTCGCCGCGGCTGAGGAAGGGAACCTTCTCGACGCGGTTCGCGACGCGAGTTGCCGTACTCATTCTGGCTCGGGCTTACTCCCAGTTGCTGCGAATCTGCTGTGCGGCGTTTTCTAGTGCGCCCTGCGGGCTGGCGTCGCCGTTGAACGCCTGCGTGAGCGCGGTACCGACCGGGCCCCACACGTCGTCCATGCGCGGCGCGCTGGGCATCGGGACGCCTTGTCCGGCAGACTCCGAGTAGGCCTGCACCGCCGCGGGCAGGTCGCTGCTGCCGACGAGGCTGTCGAGGACGGGGATGGCGCCCTGCTCTTCGGCCAGACTGCTCAGGTGGTCCTCGTTGGTGACGAACCACTCGACGAACTGTCGGCCGGCCTTCGCGGCGGCGCCGCCCTCGGCCATCGGCTTGGCGAAGTACCAGACCGAGATACCCGTGTACGGGCTCGGAGTCCCGTCGCTCATCTCGGGGAAGCTGAACACCTCGTAGTTGATGTCGTTGCTGTTGATGCCCGACAGCGACCACGGACCGTTGATGGTGAACGCGGCGTTGCCCTCGGCGAAGGCGGCGGCCTGCGGTTCGTAGCTCGGGTCGTTCGGCATGTACGGACGGAGGTTCTCCAGCGCGAACTCCAGTCCGCGAACGGTCTCGTCCTTGGCGACGCCGAGCGGTTCGTCCGCGGCCGGGTCGAAGTAGTAGCCGCCGAACGCCTGCAGCCACGCGCTGGCGAAGTACGGGTCGAAGGGGTAGCCGAGGCCGTACTGGCCGTTGTCGGGGTCGTGGTGCTCTTCCATCATCGACACCATCTCGTCGACGCTACCGGGCACCGAGTCGACGATGTCGAGGTTCGCGATTGGGGTCACCGTCTCCGCGCCGTACGGCAGGCCGACGAGGTTCCCGTCGTACTGGACGGCGTTCCGGGCCGTCTCGGTGAACTGGTCGAGGCTGACCGACACCTGGTCGCTCTGGTCGACGACGAACCCCTGCTCGTAGGAGTTGCCGGCCCAGTCGTGCGCCCAGTCGAAAATCTGGGGGCCCTCGCCGGCCGGAATCGCGCTCGAGGTCTTCTGCTGGAGGTCGGAGATGTCCGCTCCGTCGACGGTGTGGCGGCTCTGGTCGTTGAACGTGGTGAGGACCTCTTCGCGGGTCGCCAGTTCGCTCTCGGCCAGCGAGTACCACGCGGTCGCCGTGCCGGCGGGGCCCTGACTCTCGGTCCCGCTGCTGCCGTCCGAACTGCCGTTGGACTCCCCGCCAGACCCGGAGCTACCGTCGCCGCTGTCTTCCTGCACGCTACATCCTGCCAGTGCCGCCGCCGCACCGACGCCACCGATCTGCTTTATCAGCGTTCTGCGGTCCATTGTCATGGATGGATAATGGATGAAATAGTCTTTCACAACTTAAATCATTCGGATGGTCACAAACGATTATCATATATGCGCCGATTCCAGCCGCTCGTCGAGGTCGCGAAAAACGAGAGCCGACGGCCGCGTCGTGCCGTCGATGTGCCAGCCCGACACGTCTATGATTATCCTCCATGCACAAAAATACTACGAAATTATACCTCGTCCCTGAAACGTGGTGGTTGAACGATTGCTCGACTTCTCGACCACACGTCGAAATCAAGGGGAACAGTAAAATACCGAGGTAGCAAGCCATGGCGTATGCACCACCCCGGTCCGCCGCGATTCTGTACGGTCGGTGAGGCTGTCGAACTGGCGCCGCGACGACCAGATTCGGAGGCCACGTTCCGGTGGCGACTCGCCGACGCGCCCGCAGACAGCACTATCTCGCTCGACGACGGTCCAGTCGTCCACCTCGAACCGGACGCGCCCGGCACCTACCGCGCGGAACTGGACGCACCGGACGGCACGCACACCCAGACTGTTCGGGCCTTCCCTGCTTCCGCGCGCGAGTCGGTCCGGTTCAGGGTCACCGCCGACGACGTGGTCGAGGGCGACCCCGAGGCGGTCGCCGACGCCGAGAACTGCGTCATCATGGGCCGGTTCAACGACTTCACGATGGGGACCCACTGGGCCACCGAGGAGAACGACGGCGAGTGGGTCTTCGAGACGGACCTCCCGCCGGGCACCCACAGCGTCATCTTCGCGTTCGACGGGGAGTTCGACCCCTTCGCCGACGACGAGGTGACCGTCGATGGCGCGGGCCGACCCCGCGTCGAACTGCAGGGGCGATGCGAGGGGGACACCGTCGTCGTCACCGCCGACGCACGCGCGGCCCCCGACGGGAGCGACCCCGACGTGGAGTTCCACCTCGACGACCGGGACGCCCTCGCCGAGGCCGACGTGACCGTCGAGGACGAGGAACTGCGCGTGCCCGCCGACTCCCTCCCCGTCCTCTCGCGGATTCACGCCGTCGCTGTGGCCGAACAGCACAGCATCGCCGACACGCTGACTGTCCACGCGGGCGAGGACGTCTCCTTCGAACGGCCCGCGGACGCCCCCGAGTGGGCCAGCGACGCCACCATCTACGAGATATTCGTCCGCGAGTTCGTCGGCGACGTCGCCGAGACGTCCTTCGCGGAAATCGAGCGCCGCGTGCCCTACATCGAGTCGCTTGGCGTCGACGTGGTGTGGTTCACCCCCGTCGTCCAGAGTCCCACGCGACACGGCTATCACATCACCGACCTGTTCGACACGGCGACGGACCTCGGCACGCGCGAGGAGTTCGCGTCGCTGGTCGATGCGCTCCACGACGCGGGCATCCGGGTCGTCTTCGACTTGGTCGTCAACCACACCTCGCGGGACCACCCGTACTTCCAGTTCCACCGTTCGGGCGTCCCCGGCTACGAGGACTACTACGAGCGGATTCCCGAGTCCCAGAACGTCACGGGCGTCGACTGGGCCGGCGACGACGCGGCGGGCCTGTACTTCAACTGGACGAAGATTCCGAACGTGAACTACGACTCGCTCGACGTCCGGCGCTGGATGCTCGACGTGGTCGACGAGTGGGCCGGCGAGGTCGACGGCTTCCGCTGTGACGTGGCGTGGGGGGTCCCCCACGGCTTCTGGAAGGAGGTCCGCGAGCGGGTGAAAGCCGAGGACGCCGAGTTCCTCCTGCTGGACGAGACGGTCCCGCGGGACCCCGGTTTCCGCGAGAACGAGTTCGACGTCCACTACGACACGGACTTCTACTTCACGCTCCGCGACGTCGGCAACGGAGAGGAACCGGCGACGGCGCTGTTCGACGCCTTGGAGGAGTCGCCGCGCCGGGGCTACCCCGACCGGTCGGTCCACATGCGTTACGTCGAGAACCACGACGAGGACCGCTACCGCGACGACTGTGGCGAGACGCCCCTGCGGGCCGCCGTCGGCGCGACGTTCACCGTCCCCGGCGCGCCGATGATTTACTACGGGCAGGAACGCGGCGTCGAGGACCAGCGAGGGACGATGCGCTGGCACGACGGCGACGCCGACCTCACCGACTTCCACCGCCGACTGGTGGCGCTCCGACAGGCCCACCCCGCCCTGCGCGCTCCGGGCGTCGACCCGGCCGAGTGGACCGTCGTCTCCGGCGACCCGGAGACCGTCGTCGCGTACACTCGCTCGGACGGCGACGAGACGCTGGCCGTCGTGCTGAACTTCGGGAGCGAGGACGCGACGGTGGCGCTGGACGCCGACGTGAGCGGTCACGACCTGCTCTCGGGGACGGACGTGGCGGCCGAGGAGGGACTCCGGGTGGCCGACGTGGTCGTCACGCCGGTCGAAGAGTAGCGGTCCGGTTTCTCGCCGCTTCAGTCTCCGGTGTAGGTCACCGTCTGTCGGTCGACGGCCAGCGACGCCTCGACCAACTCGCCGGGGTCCTCGACGGCGACGACGGTAATCGTCGTGCGGATGCCCGAGAGGGGGACGTCGACGGTCGCGCTCCCCTCGCTGACGGTGGCTCGCCGGGTCGTCCCGTCGGCGTGGACGAGCACTTCGGGGGCGTCCGTCTCCGCCTCGACGGTGACGGGCGAGTTCTCGGTGGTCGTCGGGAGGTCCGCGACCGACAGGGAGGGTCGTGGCCGCTCCGTGCCGAACCGCTCGGCGACGACGGCGGGCGTCTCGACGGGTTCGCCCGCGTCGATGCCGTGGGCGAGACGGACGAACTGAGCCATCGACCACGACAGCGGCGTCGCGGACCCGGTACCCTCGCCGAACGCCCAACCGTACTCGGTGGGTTCCTCGCGGTCCCACACCTGCTCTGGAATCATCCGGCCCTCGTTGGCGAAGTTCGCCATCGCTTCGAGCAACGCCTCGGGCGCGACGTCGTCGGGGCTGTCGGCCCGTCGGAGTTCGTACTCGCCGCGCTCGCCGGTGAAGATGGGCCAGAGACGCCCCTGTCCCTCGCTCGTCCACGGGTCGCCGCTCTCGGGTTCGCCGTAGCCGTCGCCGTTGTAGCGGTACCACGCCGGGCCGTTGGGCGTGTCGACGCGGATGGCGTCGTCGACGACGGCGACGGAGTTCTCGACGGTCGGGTCGTCGGCGGGCAGGACGCCGAGACGGACGAGTTCGAGGAAGCCGGCGTCGACGACGTTTCGCTCGTCGAGCGTCGGCCCGCCGTTGGCGAGGTCGCGGTCCGCGCCGTCGTCGGGGTCCGCGTCGTCGTCGACCCGGAAATAGTACGGTGTCGTCGTGTGTTCGTCGGTGCCCGTCGTCGTCGCGCACCACTCCTCGACGTTGCGCGCCCAGTCGTCGGCCGTCGCCAGCCATCGCAGTGCGTCGTCCCGTTCGCCAGCGTCGGCCGCCAGCGACGCCGCCGCGGTCAGCCCGGCGATTTCGGCGGCGATGGTCGACGGGGAGTAGCCGCTCTCTTCCTCCCACCGTTCCTGTTCGGTCGCCGGCCCGCTGTTGGCGACGTAGTCCGCCGAGGCTCGGACGTTCTCGAAGTCGTAGCTCGCGTCCTCGAACGCGATGCCGTGGCGGTCGGCCAACTGGTAGGCCATCACCAGCGGGAAGGCGATTTCGTCCATCTGCTCGCCGCCCCAGCGGGTGCGCCCGTCGAGGAACGTGTTCTGGGAGACGAACCCCGAGTCGTCCTGCTGGTACTCGAAGACGTACTCGACGGCGCGGCGCGCGCCCTCGACGTCGCCCATCGCCCGGAGCGTGGTGAAGGACTGGTAGAGGTCCCGCGCCCAGACGAAGTTGTAGCCGAAGTCGCTGGGGTTCGCCGCGCCGACGGCCGACCCCCACGGGACCGAGGGCGAGGCGATGCTGGCCCCGAGGTAGGTCTTGTCCTCGACGGCCGCGAGCGTCATCGCCGCCACCCGGTACTGGGTCAGGAGGTCGGCGTCCGCTGTGACGCTGTCGGGCACGTCGAGTTCGCCGAGGTACTCGCGCCACGCGTCCAGATACGCCGTCCGGACGACTTCGTGGTCGGCGTCGGCGGCGGCCGTCGCCGTCTCGCGGGCGGCGGCCTCGTCCCGGTCGGTCGCAAAGCCTACCGCCAGCGTCGTCTCGCCCGACCCCGACAGCACGCGGCCGGCCAGCGTCACCACGTCCTCGGCCTCGTCGCTGTCGGTCCACGCGACGGTTTCGAGGAGTCGCTGTCCGTCGTCGACCGAGAGCGCGCTGGCGCGGTCGAACCCGCCTTCACAGGCCAGCCCCATCGCCACGGCGTAGGGTTCGCTGTCCTCGCGGACGACGTGCTGGCTGTCGTTCTCGGTGCCGTCCCACGCGACGAGGGCGTCACCGTCTGCACCCGCCACGCGCCCCACGTCGGCCCCGGCGCTCTGTGAGCAGGCGGTGCGAGCGACGGCGTACACCTCCAGGGAGTCGTCGCCCTCGAAGGTCACGTCTCCGACGAGTGCGTCCCGGTCGGGGTCCGTGACCCACTCGACGGTCAGCGCCCAGTCCCCGTCGGTCGGAGTAGCGGCCTGTTCGTAGTGGAGGGCCTCGTCGGTGGCGAGGGTCGTCGACCTCTCGACGCCGTCGTCGATGGTCCGGTCGGCGTCGTGGGTCCGCCACGTCCGCCCCTCCTCGGGGTCGACGACGAGCAACTCCAGCGTCCGGAGGTTCAGCAGGTCGATTCGAGGGAACCGAACTTCCGTCACCGCCCCGGCGGTGAACGTCGCCCACACCCGCGAGGGGTCCTCCGTCCCGTGGTCCGGCACCGTCGCCACGCCGTACTTCTTCCCGGTGGTCCAGCGCGGCGGCCGGACGTCGAGCGATGTCTCCGTCGCCGTCGCTTCGGTGCCCGTCTCGGTGTCCTCGCCGTCGGTGTCGTCACCGCTCGTCTGACCGGGACACCCGGCCAGTCCCGCGAGACCGACGCCCGCCGCGGTCCGCATGAAGTCGCGTCGCCGTCTCATCCGTGCCTCCCGGTCGACCGTGGGACGTGAACCATTGACTACCCCTCGGACTCCCGGAGAAAAAAGTCTACGAAATTTTCCCTCACAAATTCGAAGTTTTGGGGAACATTTATCATGCGGGACAGATACACAGGGAGTAATGGCGAGTCTCGAACTGAAATCGCTTCGCAAGGAGTTCGACGGCGGGTCTATCGTCGCAGTCGACGACCTGAACCTCGAAATCGAGGACGGGGAGTTCGTGACGGTGGTCGGGCCGTCTGGCTGTGGGAAGTCGACGACGCTGCGGATGATTGCCGGACTGGAGCGACCGACGAGCGGTCGCATCCACGTCGACGGCGCGGACATCACCGACGTCCACGCCCGCCACCGCGACGTGGCCATGGTGTTCCAGAACTACGCGCTGTACCCGCACAAGACCATCCAGCAGAACATGGCCTTCGGCCTCCGGATGAGCACCGACATGTCCGCCGAAGAGCGCGAACAGCGAGTGTACGACGCCGCCGAGATGATGGGCATCGAGGACTTGCTGGACGACACCCCCGGCGAACTCTCCGGCGGGCAGAAACAGCGCGTGGCGCTGGGCCGCGCCATCGTCCGGGAACCGGACGTGTTCCTCTTCGACGAACCGCTCAGCAATCTGGACGCGAAGCTCCGGACGACGATGCGGACCGAGATTCAGCGCCTGCAGGAGGAACTGGGCATCACGTCGGTGTACGTCACCCACGACCAAGAGGAGGCGATGACGATGGGCGACCGCATCGTCATCCTCAACGACGGGAAACTCCAGCAGACGGGCAAACCGACCGACGTGTACCAGAACCCGACCAACCAGTTCGTCGCCGGGTTCGTCGGGTCGCCGTCGATGAACTTCCTCGACGTCGAGGCCGACCCCTTCGACGGCGGCGTCCGCCTGACCGGGTCCGACGGACGCTTCTCCTACGACCTGACCGCCGAACGGGCCGGTGCCTTCGGCGACATCGCCGGTGGCTCGTACGTCCTCGGCATCCGCCCCGAACACGTCTCCGTCAGCGAGGCGGCAGGCAACGACGCCATCCCGGCGACGGTGGACGTCGTCGAACCCATCGGCAGCGACAACTACCTGTATCTGGACCTCGGCACGGAGTCCCGTAGCTTCGACACCGAGGACGCCCCCGACTTCATCGCCCGCGTCCCCGCCGACATCGAACCCGAAGTCGGCGACGTGGTCCAACTCGCCTTCGAGGAGTCGTCGGTCCACCTGTTCGACGTCGAAACCGGCGAGGCCGTCACGGCCCCCGACGCCGAGGCCGTCACGCCGACCCAGTAACGACGTCCGGCCCCCGCTCTCTTTTCGCCTGCCGGTGCTCGCGTTCGTGTCTTCGAGTCGCTACGCTCTCGTTCTTGTCCCGGGTTCCCCGCGGTCACCGCGTCGCACAGCGGGGCCCCTCACTCGGTTCGAGCCCTCGCCTCCCCCGCTCCCGCCCGCAGTTCGTCGGCCTCGCCGAGGTGGGCGATGGTCGCCAGTCGGAGCGCGTGCGGCCACCCGAGCGGCGTCGCCGAGTCGGGCGTCCCGTCGTCGAACAGTTGCTCGGGGAGGTAGCCGCCCTGTCGGGCGAGGGACCCGCCGGGGAGAATCTCGCCGAGGAGGTCACGCGAGCGACGGAAGGCGTCGGCCGCCCGGGCGTCCCCGCGGCTTTCGAGGAGACTGCCGAGTTCGGCGGCGGCGTTGGCGCCCCACGCCGTCGAGACGGTCCACACCTTCTCGGCGTCCTGTCCGTGCTGTCGCCAGTCGTCGCCCTCGAAGCGGACGAGGCCGCGGACGGCCTCCGTCTCGCGTTCGAGGCCGTCGAGCGTGGCCTTGACGTGGGCGACGAGTCGGCCCAGCGTCCTCTCGTCGAGGGTCGCCACCTCGGCGTACTCGCGCATCGCCGCGGGGAGGGCCAGCGACCCGGAGTCGAGTCGTTCGTCAAGTACCCCATCCCGCTCCCGGAGGGCGTAGTGCTCGCCGGTCCACAGGCGGTCCAGTCCCTCGGCCACGGCGTCGGCCTGCGCCCGCGCGTGGTCGCGGAGGGCCGTCGCCACCGGGGCCCGAGCGATGGCCGCGTAGGCGTGGAGGAAGGTGGCGGCGGTGTGGACGAACCGCCCCTGCATGTTCTCCCACGCGTTCTGGCAGGCGATGGGGAGGCCGTCGTCCTCTAGCGTGTCGTCTAAGCTCTCGACGGCCCGTTCGATGGCCGCCTCGATGCGCTCGGGGTCCTCGGGGTCGCCCCGCCGGAGGTACGTGGCGAGGAAGCCAGCGACGCTCCCGCTCTGGTCGGCCTGATAGTCCGTGTCCGCGCCGCTCTCGATGCGGGCGTTGGCCCACCCCGGCGCCAGCGTCTCGTCGCCGGGCCACACGCGGTGGGGCCAACTCCCGTCGTCGAGTTGGGTTCGGCAGTAGAACTCTGCCGAGCGCTGGTGCCAGTGGGTCAGGTCGACGTCAAGCGCCTCGCTCCCGTCGAGCAGGAACCGGGAGATTTCGGCGTCGTCGCGGAACCACGTGTAGCCGTATCCGCCGGAGGTGACGTAGAAGGGGTCGAAGTCCGGGCCGGCGATGCGGGCCCCGTTCTCTGCCGACAGCATGGAGACGACTCGCAGGTCGTCGACGACCGCCTCGCGGCGGGCGACCGTCTCCGGCACGCCCCACTCCCGCCGTTCCGCACTCGCCTCGTCCAGCGCGTCCGCGTCGTCGTACTCAGACGCGGTTCGCGCGAGCGTCGAGAGAGCCTCGCTCCGGTCGGTCTCCCCGGCCTCGGCGAGCAACGTGACGAGGGTGACGCTGCCCTCCTCGAAGGGCGCGGTCAGCAGGCTAGCGCCGGTCATCACCTCGTCCTCGTAGCGCTCCCCGTCGGTCGTGCGGGGGAACTCCACGGGCGCGTCGTCGACGAGTTCGTCGAACCGCTCCGGAATCTGGCCGTGAACCGCGGAGAGGGCCGTCGAGACGCCGACGTAGTCGTGTTCGCGCCGGTGGTACGCCTCGACGGCGCGGTCGTGGACCAGCAGACTCGTCTGGCCCTCGCGGCCGTCCGGGGCGAACCGCACGTACGCGCGCAAATCGAGGTCGGATGGGGCGTCGCCGCCGAGTTCGAACCGCGTGACGTGTGCGCGACCGAGCGTCAGGTCCCGCTGGACGACCCGCCACGCGCCGTTGTCGTGGACCGTCTCGACCACGCCCGTCTCGCCGCGATACCGTTGGGCGGCGGCCGCGTCGAACCAGTCGTCGCCGACCCCGAAGCGAGAGGCGTCGATGCCGGAGAGACCGCCGAGCGGATAGGAGTAGTCCCGCAGGGACCCGTCTTCCTCGACGTGGACGAGTCGGTCGTCCTGCCCGGCGAAGAGACCTGTCGTAGAGCGAAGTTCACCCGGAAACTTCCGGTCGTCGTCCCGGTGACGTTTGTAATCGTTCAACGAAGTCCGGAGCGTCATTGTCACTACGCTACACGCCATCGACCATAAATTGTGGTGTAATTATTTTTCGCACTTACAGGGCGTCACGGCGGAGCGCTCAGACCCGCTCGTAGTCGATGGTGGTGGCGACGTCCGGGAGGTCGCCGGTCGCGGCGACGACGGTGACGCGGGCGTCCGGGTCGGTGGCGACGGTCACGTCGACGTCTCCGCCCGAGACGTTGACCGTCTCCCTCCGGGTCTTCACGACGACGTCGTCGCCGTCGCTGTGGCCGGTGACGCGGGCCGCCTCTCCGTCACGCTCGATACTCACGTCGAGGTCCGGTCCGTCTGCTGGCGCGGACCCGCCGTACCGCTCTCGGACGACGGCGGGAGTCTCGACGGGTTCGCCCGCGTCGATGCTCCACGCGAGGCGGACGAACTGGGCGTTGGTCCACGACAGCGGCGTCGCACTCGACGTGCCCGACCCGAACTCCCAGTCGAAGTCGTTCTCGCCCGGTTCGTCCCACACCTGTTCGGGGAGCATCCGACCCTCGTTGGCGAAGGACGCGAGCGTCTCGAGCAGGTCCTCGGGGTCGAACGTCGGGTCGTCCAACAGGAGTTCGTACTCGCCGCGCTCGCCGGTGAAGAAGGGCCACAGACGCCCCTTCCCGGTTTCGTCGGGTGCCCACGGCGCGCCGGGTTGGACGCGCTTCTCGCCGTAGCCGTCGCCGGTGTATCGGTACCACGCCGGGCCGTGGGGCGTCTCGACCATGATGTCGTCGTCGTACTCGACGACGGTGTTTCGGACCATCTCGTCGTCGGCGGGCAGGACGCCCAGACGGACGAGTTCGAGGAAGCCGCCGTCCAAGACGTTCCGCTCGTCCAGCATCCCGCCGCCGTTGTTGTGGGTGCGGAGTTCGCCGTCGTCGGGGTTGCCTTCGTCGGTGATACGCACGTAGTACGGCGTGTTCGCGTGCTTCGGCGTCCCCGTCGTCGTCGCGTGCCAGTCTTCGAGTCGGTCGACCCAGTGGTCGGCCACGCCGAGGTAGGCGACGGCGTCGGCGGGGTCGTCGGTGTCGAGTGCGAGGTCGGCGGCACAGACGAGGCCGGCTATCTCGGCGGCCGTCGTCGAGGGGGAGTAGCCGCTCTCCTCCTCCCAGCGCTCCTGCTGGGTGTGCGGGCCGGTGGCGACCACGTAGTCGCTCGACAGGCGGACGTTCTCGTAGTCGTAGTCCGCCTCCTCGAAGTCGTAGCCGTGGCGTTCCTTCAGTTGCTGGGCCATCACCTGCGGGAAGGCTATCTCGTCCATCTGCTCGCCGCCCCAGCGGGTGCGCCCGTCGAGAAACGTGTTCTGGGGGAAGAAGCCGTCCTCGTCCTGCTGGTACGCGTAGAGGTACTCGGTGGCGTCGATGGCACTCTCGACGTCGCCCATCGCCTCGAAGGCGGTGTACGCCTGATAGAGGTCCCGCGGCCAGACGTAGTTGTACCCGTAGTCGATGGGGTCGTTGGCGTCGACGGCGTCGCCCCACGGGACCGACGGGGAGGCGATGCCAGCACCGGGGAACTGCTTCGAGTCGGCGGCCTTCATCACCATCACGGCCGTCTTGTACTGGGCCAGCAAATCGTGGTCGCCGGCGACGCTGTCGGGCACCGCCACCTCGTCGAGGTAGCGCTCCCACGAGTCGACGTAGGCGGCGCGGACGTCCTCGACGGCGTCGTCGAGGGCCGACTCGGCGGCCGCCAGTGCGGCCTCGTCGTCGCTCCCCTCGGCGAACCCGAGGGCCAGCGTGGTGTCGTGACTCGACAGGGTCCCGGCGAGGACGACGTTGCCACGGGCCTCGTCGTGTCGCGCGTCGGTCGAACCGGTCTCCAGTAGCGCCGTCTCCACGTCGCCCTCGCGGACGTCGGCGGTGGTCCAGTCGAACCCGTCGGCGCTCGACAGCGCCAGTCCCACGTCTATCGGGTCGCCGTTCTCGTCGCGGAACGCCGGGTCCGCGTCGGCGGGTCGGTCGTGGGCCGCGAGGAGGGCGTCGTCGCGGGCGCGGGCCACGTCGTGGTCTGCGTGTGCGGACAGCGCCGGGTCGACGACGACGTGACAGTCGTACCTCTCGCCCTCGAAGTCGACATCGAGGAGGAGGACGTCCTCGTCCGGATGGGCGACGTGTTCGACGGTCAGCGTCCAGTCGTGGTCGTCGGTCGGACGAGCGGTCTGGCGAAAGAGGAGGGCGTCCTCGCTGACGGCCTCCGCGGAGCGGTCGACGGTGGTCGGCAGGTCCCGTCGCTCGCGGAACGTCCGAGCGGCGTACCCCTCGCCGTCGGTGACCAGAAAGTCGAGTTCGCGGACGTTCATCACGTCGACGCGGGGGAACCGGACTTCGGTGACCGCGCCTGCCGTCAGGGTGTACCAGACCCGGGAGGGGTCGGCGTCGGCGTGGTCACAGACGGTCCCGAACCCGTACTTCTCGCCGACGGTCCACGTGGCGTCGGCCGCGTCAGTCGGTGGCTCGCGGTGTGTCATACGGGACCCTGTACGACCAGTACCTTAATGCTTTCTCAATACGTAATGAATTATTACAACCATCGTCTCGTCCGGCGGCAGCGACCGACCGGTACCGAAACGAAATTACATACCACACCGGAGATGATGAATTAGCATGGACGATTCGACGCTCGCGGACAGACTCACGCAACTGGGGCTCTCGGAGAAGGAGGTGGACACGTATCTCTCGATTCTGCGGAGCGGCGAGGCGAAGGCCAGCGAAATCGCGGACGACACCGGCGTCTCGAAGCGGTACGTCTACAGTATCAGCGAATCGCTGGAGAAACGGGGATTCGTGGAGGTCAACGACCACGTCGTCCCGACCACGATACGCGCTCGCCCGCCCTCGGAGGTCATCGAGTCGCTCTCGGACCAGTTAGAGGAGATGGGGTCCGCCCTGGACGACCGCTACTCGAACACGGAACGGGACATCCAGCAGTTCGACGTCATCAAGTCCCGGGTCACGGTGGTCAAGCGGCTGACCGAGTACCTCTCGAACGCCGAGGACGAGGTCATGCTGTCGGTTCCGGAGCAGTATCTCTCGGAGGTTTCGGACGAACTGGAAGCCGCCGTCGACCGGGGGGTGATGGTCCTGCTGATAGTCAGTTCGACCAGCGACATCGACCCGGACTCAATCGCCGGCTGCGCCTCGGTCGTGCGGGCACACGAACCGGACATGCCGATTATCCTTACTATCGACGGCACGTTCGGCGTCGTCGTCCCCGCGGAGATGATAATCCGGTCGAACTCCGACCAGCGGGCTATCGCGTTCGGACAGCAACAGGTCGTGCCGATAATCTCCGGGTCGTTCCTCGGTAACTACTGGCCGATGGCCGAGGAGTGTTACGTCGCCGACCCACGGCCGCTCCCGGCGACGTACGCCAACTTCAGAGCCGCCGTGCTCCAAGCGACGCTCCGACTGCGCGAGGACTCGGCGGTCGCTATCGAGGCGTCGGTCCAGCCGGTTCAGGCGGCCGACCAGCGGGAGCGGGTCACGGGCACCGTCGTCGACACCCGCCAAGGGCTCGTCGAACCGAAGACGAACTCGTACCCCATCGAACACACACTCGTCGTCGACACCGGCGAAGAGACGGTGACTATCGGCGGTCCCGGTTCGTTCCTCGAAGACTACGAGACGACCGAAGTCACGCTCTCGGAACCCTAACGACGACTGGGGTCCGGCCAGCGATAGACGACGTACGTCTCGCTCTCCGTCGCGGGGTCGGGGTCCCAGACCAGACGGAGCGTCGCCTCGCTCAGGTCGAGGTGTTCTCCGGCCGCCGTGTCGACTTCGGCGAAGTGACCCGCGTGAATCGAGAGTTCGACGCCCGACGTGATGCTGGTCGGTGCCTGCGTCCCGAGGGGGTCCCCCGTCAGGGTCGCGTCGATGCCGGTGGAGTCGCGTGCCCCGCTGACGACGAGCGAGAGTTTCGCACGGTCGAGCGTGTCGCCGCTCTCGAAACTCAGGTTCAGGTACTCGCCGTTGCCGGTCGTCCGCTCGCTGTAGTCGGCCACGATGGCCGTCTGCGGGGCCTGTACGGGTTGCCCGTCGGCCAGACCGAGCAGATAGACGCCGACCGTCGCCGACAGGACCACGACGATAGCGACGACGAGGACGACGCCGACGACCGGGCTTACGCCTCGCGCTGTGTCCCCACCCATACGTACCTCCTCTCTCGGTTCGACAGAAAAGCGCTCGCTCGGCCTCACCGCTCGATACCGTCCGACAGGGGCACTCGAACGTGGCTTCAGACCGCCGCGAACAGGTCTTCGGGGGCGTCGCCGGGCAGTTCGTCCCGGTCGTGGGCAGCCTCGAAGTCGGGGTCTGGCCCCATCGGCACGATGCGCTTCGGACTGACGTCGGGGTGGGTGGTGTAGTAGTGTTCCTTGATGTGGGCCATGTTCACCGTCTCGGCCACACCGGGCGTCTGGTAGAGGTCACGGAGGTACGGCCAGAGGTTGTCGTACTCCCGGACGAACTGGTGGTTGCACATGAAGTGGGTGTGGTACACCTCGTCGAAGCGCACCAGCGTCGTGAACATGCAGATGTCCGCCTCGGTCAGGCGGTCACCCGCGAGATACCGCTGGTCGGCCAGCACGTCGTCCCAGTAGTCCAGCGCGTCGAACAGCTCCGCGACGGCGTCGTCGTAGGCCTCCTGCGTGTCCGCGAACCCGGCCCGGTAGACGCCGTTGTTGATCGGCTCGTAGATGTCGTCGATGACGCGGTCTATCTCGTCCTGATACCCCTCGGGGTAGAGGTCGACGTCGTTCTCGGCCACGTCGTCGAACGCCGTGTCGAGCATCCGGAGAATCTCTTTCGACTCGTTGTTGACGATGGTCTCCTCCCGTTTGTCCCACAGCACCGGCACCGTCACGCGACAGGTGGCGTCCGGGTCGGCTTTCACGTACAGGTCCCGGAGGTAGTCCGACCCGTACAGCGAGTCCTCGGTACACCCCTCCTTCTCCGGCGTGAACTGCCAGCCGTCGTCGTCGCGGTAGGGGTCGACGACGTCGACGCCGATGGCGTCGTCGAGCCCCTTCAGTTTGCGCACGAGCAGCGTCCGGTGGGCCCACGGACAGGCGAGCGAGACGTAGAGGTGGTAGCGACCGGCTTCCGGCTGGAAGCGGGCGTCAGGGTCGTCCTCGACCCAGTTCCGGAAGGTCGTGTCCTGCCGGTCGAACTCCCCGTCCTCGTTCGTGCTCTCGTAGGCGTCGGTCCGCCACTCCCCGTCGACGAGCATGTTCATCGTGCCCGCCGGTTGGCGCTCGACCGGAATAAACACCCCAGCGAGGTAACATCCGTGTCACCGCTGTCGCGCCGTCAGGGCCGCTACGTGGTGTGTGAGGCCGACGCACTCCCTCGCCCGCCCTTCGAAGCCCTTATTGGGGCGCTCGGCCACGTATCCGCCAAGAGTACCTATGTCGGACAAACCTGCCTCGATGTACCGGGACATCGACAAGCCGTCGTACACCCGGCGCGAGTACATCACGGGCATCCCCGGTTCGAAGATTGCACAGCACGAGATGGGTCGCAAGCAGGCCGAGAAAGAGGACTACCCCGTCCAGATTAGCCTCATCGTCGAAGAGTCCGTCCAGCTGCGTCACGGGTCGCTGGAGGCCTCCCGCCTGTCGGCCAACCGCCACCTCATCAAGCAACTCGGCGAGGACGGCGACTACCGCATGACGCTGCGGAAGTTCCCCCACCAGGTCCTGCGCGAGAACAAGCAGGCGACCGGTGCCGGGGCCGACCGTGTCTCAGACGGGATGCGACAGGCCTTCGGCAAAATCGTGGGCACCGCCGCCCGCGTGCAGGCCGGCGAACAGCTCTTCACCGCCTACTGCAACGTCGAGGACGCCGAACACGTCAAAGAGGCGTTCCGCCGCGCCTACAACAAGATTACCCCCTCCTGCCGCATCAAAGTCGAGCGCGGCGAGGAACTGCTCATCGCGTAATCCGCGCGACGAACGCGTTCGACGAGTCGCCGCCCTCGGCGACTATCGCTTCACCGCAGAGCGGGTGCGCTGGCGCGCCGTCGCCACCGACACTCGACGGCGGCCGACTCCGACGCCACCGCCGAAATCGTATTGAGTCAACATGTCGTACCTAGAGACATGGCACTCAGACTGCTACTGCTCGTGGTCGGACTCCTCGAACTGGCCGCGCCCCGACAGATGGTCGACTTCTGGATGAACCTCGCCGCGGAGGACGGCGACGTCGAACTCAAACCGTGGGTGTACTCCGTCGCGCGTGCAGAGGGCGCAATCATCGTGCTGTGGGTCCTGCTCAAGGGCCGCGGGCGCGCCGATGCCGAGGAGTGAGACGACGCGTTTTCGAACTATGCGGTGGACCGGGTCGTCACTCCGCCGTCGACCGGCGGGCCGTCGCGATACGGAGCGAATAGGCGATACACAGGAGGCCGACCAGTTGGACGACCCGGACGACCAGTCGGACGACTGCCTGATACTGGATGGAGACGACGCGGAACGCGACGAGTCCCTGTCCGGCCAGCGCGAGCGCGTACGCGAGGCCGAACAGCAGTATCATCCCGATTGAAAGGAACCGCATCGACCGGTCGTCGTTCCGCCGGAGGCCGCGGTAGGCGTGGTAGCCGATGTAGAGGCCGACGACGGCCGACCCGGTGGCGGCGACGCCGGCGAGGAGGGCGACGGGTGAGGCGAACGGTGGCATCTCAGAAGTTCCCCCACAGGCGGGTCAACTGGTCGGCCACGTCCTCGCCGCGTCGGTCGACGGTCCACTCCATGTCGCCGTCGTCCAGCGTGAGTTCGAACCGCTCGAGCGTCGCGACGTAGACGGTGTCGTGGTGGCCGTCGGCCCGCGGACGGGTCCGCTCTGCGAGCAGGTCGAGGTCGGTCAGTCGCTCGACCCGGCGGTAGACGGTCGAGACCGACACGTCACACCGCTCGCTCAACTCGGTGGCGGACCGCGGTTCGACGCTCGTCGCGACGAGGATACGTCTGACGTGTTCGTCGTCGAGCACCTCGATGAGCGAAGACAGGTCGGACTCCTCGGACACACTCTCGTCTATCATCCTGCGGTCATAGCTGTTTGTCTCGGTTCGTGCGGTCGCGGGGCCGGTACGGCCGGCCGGCGGGTGCGTTCTGTACATCGTCCAGTCAACGGGGTAGCTCGTAGCGGTACAGGGTCGCAACGCCACGCTCGCCGGGCGAGAGCAGGAGCGACACGGCAGTCGCGGTCGGGCGCTCGCTCAGGTCGACCGTGGTCGTATCGCCGGGCCCGACGCGCCGGGCCCCGCTCCAGACGGGGACGTACTCGATTTCGTGCCGGTTCGGTTCGTCCGTGAAGTCGAGGTGGAGCCACGACCCGGGGACCGGGTCGCCGGCCTCGTGGCGGAGGGTGAGCGTCTCCGTCTCGGGGTCGTACGAGCCGCCCCACGTGACCTGTGGCGGGTCCGATGCGGGTGTCGCATCGACCGGACCACGGAAGGATGCGCGGGCGGCCACCGTCGCCAGCGAGCCGTCGACGAGTACCTCGGTGCCCTCGCGAGCCTCGGTGAGCCGGTAGCTGTCGCGAAACGCCGATTCGAGGGCGTCCTGCGTGGGCGTCCGCCCCTCGGCGAACGACATCGTCAGCACCTGATACGCCGCGTCGTCGCCGAGGCGGAACGCGTCCGCGCCGAACTCCGAGTAGTCACGAGGGTCCATGCTGTACGGCCCGGCGACCAGTTGCCGGGTCGCCCCGGCGGCCTCGCTGACCGACGCGAACGCCGCGTCGGCCTCGTGGTAGCGCTCCCGGTCGCCGAGGCCCGTGTCGACGAGCAGTTCGAGGTCGGGGTGGTCGTCGAGACGCGCGGTCGTCCAGACGACGACGCCGTCGCCCACGGCGGCCCGTCGCCGGGTGTCCGCTCGCTCGTACAGGGCGAACCCGCGGTAGGTTCCGGCCGCGCGGTAGCCGCTGTCGGCCAGCGTCGTCGTCACCGTGTGGCGGTCGAACTCGCCTTCGAGGACGGTCCCGAGGTCGCAGGACACCACTCGGTCGAAGTTCGCGTACCCGACGCCGAAGTAGTCCAGGTCCCGCTTGGCGAACGCACGGCGGGCCCGGAATTTCTGCGGCGCGCGAGGCACGTACGGCCCGGGTTCGACGTAGGCGAAGGGGTAGCCCCCGTCGTATCGACCGTCGAAGGCGGCGGGCGTCGGGAGCCAGCGACGGTAGACGGGGTCAGCGGACGGGGGGACGTCGAGGCGGCCGTAGCTCAGCGACCCGCCGAGTGGCGGGAGGCTGGAGAGGCAACCAGCGGTACTGGCCGCCGCACCGGCCGCGACGGCGCCGAACCCGCGCCGGAGGAACCCGCGGCGGGACTGTTCGGTGGAGGGGTCGTCGGAGACCATCGTCGTGTCCGAGCGTACCGGGTCCGAAATAAAGAGTGGGTGGGTCGTTCGCGCACTCCTGCGGACCGGCCTCGGGATTTTTATACGAGGCCGTTCGCCGCCGGGAGCAAACACACCTATGTAGCGACCGACCCAAGCACCGACGATGCTGGACCTCGCCGTCACGACCCGGGCCGAGACGTTCGAGCGGATGGCCGACCCGCTCGCGGCCCGCGACATCGCCGTCGGCTACGTCGACGCCAGCGAACGGGCGGTACCGCTTGCGGAGAACCCGTTCGACGACTACGACGTGGGGTTCGTTTACCCCTCGCGACTCATGGAGGGTGGCGTCGCCGACGCGATGCTGGACGTGCCGTGGGTCAACGACCGCGAGGCGATTCTGCGCTCCCGGAACAAGGCCGACGTGCTCGCTCGACTCGGCCGCGCCGACGTGTCGGTCCCCGAGACGGTGCTGGTGTCGAACCCCGCAGACGAGGCCGACCTCGTCGCGGCCTTCGAGCGAATCGGCCCGCCGGTGGTCGTCAAGCCCAACTCGACCACGCGCGGAGTGGGCGTGACGACGGTGCACGACCTCGACTCGTTTCTGGGCGTCGCGGACTACCTCGATTTGGTCCACGACTACCGCGCGACCGGCGACCGCTCGTTTCTGGTGCAGGAGTTCCTCCCCGACGCGCGGGACTACCGGGCGATGATCGTCGACGGGCAGTACGTCGGTGCCGTCGAGCGCCGTCTCCCGACGACGGCCCGCGAGCGGGGCCGCTGGAAGCACAACGTCCACCGCGGGGCCGACGCCGAGGGCGTCGACTTACCAGCGGAGTTGCGCACGCTCGCCGAACGGACGGCCGAGGTACTCGACGTACAGTACCTCGGGGTCGACTTGCTCGTGACCGACGACCGGGCCGTGGTCAACGAGACGAACGCCCGACCGACCATCGACAGCGCGACGAAGTACGAGGACGGCTTCTGGGACGATTTGGCGGGGTTGATTCGGCGGACTGCGCTGGACCGGCCGCGAACGGAGTGAGCGGGCGGCTTTTTCGCCCACGTTTTTCGTCCTCGGGTCCGCTTCGCGCACCACTCGGCGAAAAACGTGGTCTCGGGGCGATTTGGCGGGGTCGATTCGGCGAACTGCGCTGGACTGGTAGCGTGGCTGTCCGGTCGAGAGCGCAGCAACGCGAGGGGGAGGAGACGAAGGCGGGACGACCTTACAGTTCGATGTCCGCGGAGTCTTCCTCTCGGTCGAAGGTGACCTCGAGGATGCCGTTGTTGTAGGTGGCCGACGCGGAGTGCTCGTCGACCTTGCTCGGGAGGGTGAGTCGCTCGTGGTACTCTCGCTGGTGGCTACCGGCGTCGATGGTGAGGACGCTGCCGTCGCACTTGAGGTCGATAGCGTCCTTCTCGACGCCGGGGATGTCGGCGACCACGCGGACCTCGTCGTCAGTTTCGTGCACGTCGACGTGCAGGTCGCCGCCGTCGGTCGCGCCGTCGCGGTCGATGTGGACGTCCCCTTCGGCGCCCATCATGTCGTTCATCATGCGCTCGATTTCCCGGAAGAACTCGTCGAAGGGGTCGTCGTTGTCGTCCCGTCTCATCAGTAAGAAGCGGTACGTCGCTCTGTCTGAAAAGCCTTCTGACGGTCTCACTCTTTGCTTCGACCCCTCGTCTCGCACGCACCACTCGGATGCGTGTGTGAACTGTGACCACAGAATCGATACGGAATAAACATAAACAATCACGCCCCAGACAACTCCGAAAACACTTTACTCCGTAGCGCAGGTTTACTAGGCGGTATGAGCGACCCAGTTCGTGTTGGCCTCAACGGCTTCGGCCGCATCGGCCGCAACGTATTCCGCGCTTCGCTGGAGAACGACGACGTCGAAATCGTCGGCGTCAACGACGTGATGGACGACAGCGAGATAGACTACTTCGCCCAGTACGACACCGTGATGGGCAACCTCGAGGGTGCAAGCGTCGACGACGGCGTGCTGACCGTCGACGGCACCGACTTCGAGGCCGGCGTCTTCCACGAGACGGACCCGACGGAACTCCCGTGGGACGACCTCGACGTCGACGTCGCCTTCGAAGCGACCGGCATCTTCCGCACTAAGGAGGACGCCAGCCAACACCTCGCGGCGGGCGCCGACAAGGTGCTCATCTCCGCACCGCCGAAGGGCGACGAACCGGTCAAGCAAATCGTCTACGGCGTCAACGAGGACGAGTACGACGGCGAGGACGTCGTCTCGAACGCCTCCTGTACGACCAACTCCATCACCCCCGTCGCGAAGGTGCTCGACGAGGAGTTCGGCATCAACGCCGGCCAGTTGACGACGGTCCACGCGTACACCGGTTCGCAGAACCTGATGGACGGCCCCAACAGCAAGCCGCGCCGTCGCCGCGCCGCCGCCGAGAACATCATCCCCACCTCGACCGGCGCCGCACAGGCCGCCACCGAGGTCCTGCCCGAACTGGAGGGCAAACTGGACGGGATGGCCATCCGCGTCCCGGTCCCGAACGGCTCCATCACGGAGTTCGTCGTCGACCTCGACGACGACGTCACCGAGAGCGACGTCAACGCCGCCTTCGAGGAGGCCGCCGCCGGCGAACTCGAAGGCGTGCTGGGCGTCACGAGCGAGGACGTCGTCTCCTCCGACATCCTCGGGGACCCCTACTCCACGCAGGTCGACCTCCAGTCGACGAACGTCGTCGAAGGGATGACGAAGATTCTGACGTGGTACGACAACGAGTACGGCTTCTCGAACCGGATGCTGGACGTCGCTCAGTACATCACCGAGCAGTAACCGTCGGTCTCCGCCCGCAGCGTTTCTTTCGCGCGTCGCCCGTCGACCGACTGGTCTCGCCGCCGGTTCACGGCCGTCTCGCGCGCGCTGGAGGCCCGG
The DNA here is from genome assembly GCF_056934455.1 of Haloarcula sp. H-hyl6. Lineage (NCBI taxonomy): Archaea > Methanobacteriati > Methanobacteriota > Halobacteria > Halobacteriales > Haloarculaceae > Haloarcula > Haloarcula sp. H-hyl6. Next base: position 1,225,873 of record NZ_JBRIIK010000001.1, on the reverse strand, counting down.
ACCGCCGACGCAGACCGCCCGACTCGGAAACGCCTATACACGGGGCCGGCGTTGTCCCGCGTGATGACCTTCCAGACGCTCGACGACATCGAGGACGGCCAGCGCGTCCTCGTCCGACTCGACCTCAACTCGCCCGTAGAGGACGGCGAGGTACAGGACAACCGCCGGTTCGACCGCCACGCAGAGACCATCCGGGAACTGGTCGACCGGGACTTCGAAATCGCGGTCATGGCCCATCAGGGCCGCCCCGGCCGGGACGACTTCGTCTCGCTCGAACAGCACGCAGACATCCTCGCGGACCACATCGACAGCGACGTCGAGTTCGTCGCGGACACCTTCGGTCCCGACGCCATCCACGAGATAGCGGGGCTGGAGGCCGGCGACGTCCTCGTCCTTGAGAACACCCGGATGTGTGACGAGGAACTCCCCGAGGAGGACCCAGAGGTCAAGTCCCAGACGGAGTTCGTCCAGACGCTGAAAGGTGAGTTCGACGCGTACGTCAACGACGCCTACTCGGCGGCCCACCGCTCGCACGCCTCGCTCGTGGGCTTCCCGCTGGTGATGGACGCCTACGCCGGCCGCGTCATGGAGACGGAGTACGAGGCCAACACCGCCATCGCCGAGAAGGAGTTCGAGGGCAACGTCACGATGGTCGTCGGCGGCACGAAAGCGACAGACGTCATCGACGTGATGACCCACCTGGACGAGAAGGTCGACGACTTCCTGCTGGGCGGCATCGCCGGCGAACTGTTCCTGCGCGCGGCGGGCTACCCGGTCGGCTACGACATCGACGACGCCAACCTCTACGACGAGCAGTGGGAGACAAACAGCGACAAAATCGAGTCGATGCTCGAGGACCACCGCGACCAGATTACGCTCGCGGTCGACCTCGCGTACGAGGACGAGGACGGCTCTCGGGCCGAACAGAGCGTCGACGACATCGAGGAGAAGACCGTCTCCTACCTCGACGTGGGCAGCGAGACGGTCATGGAGTACTCACCGGTCATCCGCGACTCGGAGGCCGTCTTCGTGAAGGGCGCGCTCGGGATGTTCGAGGACGAGCGCTTCTCCGTGGGGACGGCGGGCGTCCTCGAGGCCATCGCGGACACCGACTGCTTCTCAGTCGTCGGCGGCGGGGACACCTCTCGGGCCATCGAGATGTACGGGATGTCTGAGGAGGAGTTCGGCCACGTCTCCATCGCGGGCGGGGCCTACATCCGGGCGCTGACCGGCGCAGAACTGGTGGGTGTCGAAGTACTCCAGCGCTAGCGTTTCGTCATGGCGTGACGGCGCCCGCGCCCCTCTTCGGGGTCGTAGACCGCCGCCGGCCGCTTCTCGCGGGAGCGCGTTCGCGCGTGTCGGGCCGTCCAATCTCCGTCGTCGCGCTTTCGGGGAGCCATCGCAGGCATACGACCTGCTACGAGCGAGGCGACTAAATTCCTTGCGATTGATTATGTAAAAATACAACTCGCCTGCGAGTAAGTGTCTCGTCTCCGGCGGCCGGCCGCTCCGCGAGTCGAAGTGTTTTCGACGCCGGCGTCCCTCCGTCCGGTATGTTCACCGGCATCGTGGAGGCGACGGGGGAGGTACGGGCAGTCGTGGACGACGAGGGCGGCCGCCGTGTGCGCATCGGTGCGCCCTTCTCCGGCCTCGACCACGGCCAGTCGATAAGCGTGAGTGGGGCCTGTCTGACCGTCGAGGAGTACGCCGACGGCGAGTGGTTCGAGGTGTTCCTCGCCCGCGAGACGCTGGCCCGGACGTACTTCGACGGCCTCGCCGAGGGCGACGCGGTCAACCTCGAACGGGCGATGCCGGCCGACGGCCGGTTCGACGGTCACATCGTGCAGGGACACGTCGACGCCACCGCCGAAATCACGGATATCGAGCGAGAGGGGGACGGTCCCGCGAGCGACGCGAGTGGGGCCTCGTCGTCCGAGGGGAGCGAGTACGACGGTGACTGGACGTTCACGTTCTCGCTCCCGGAGAGCCAGCGTGACTACCTCGTGGAGAAGGGCTCCATCACCGTCGACGGCATCAGCCTGACCGTCGCCGACCGGCGCGCGGAGTCCTTCGACGTGGCCATCATCCCGACGACGTACGCGGAGACGACCCTCTCGGAGAAGTCCGTCGGCGACCCCGTGCATCTGGAAGTCGACGTGGTCGCGAAGTACGTCGAACAGCTCTGTTAGGGGTCGAACTCGGTCTGCTCGGGGGTACGAGGGGCGTCTGCCGGCGGACTGTTGGCCGCTCGGTAGGCCTGTCGATAGGCGTCGAGTTTCCGCAACAGGAGCAGGCCGAAGACGCCGTCGTACACCAACACGAACGCGAAGAACGCCACTAGCTGGTCGACGCCGAACACTAGCGAGAGGACGCCGGTCGCCACGCCCGACAGCGAGTTGTAGGTAGCGTGGATGACCGTGGCGATGAGCAATCCCTTCAGGACGATGGGGCCGGCGTCGTCGGGGTTGAACTTCGCCAGTCCGAGGTAGTACCCGGCGAACGCGGAGTAGATGACGTGGCCCGGACCGGCCAGCGCCCGCACCGCCGCGATGTCGCTGCCCGCGTCGAACGCCGCCAGCGTTCCGGTGACCACGTCCGTGTTCTGGACGATGTACAGCGCGTTCTCGATGGTGGCGAAGCCGAGTCCCGCCGCCGCACCGTACACCGCGCCGTCGATGACCGCGTCGAACCGGTCGTCACGGAAGGCGTACAGCCGAACCGCGAGCAGTTTCACGCTCTCCTCGACGGGGCCGACGACGAGAAAGAAGAAAAAGAGCGTCCCGGCCGGTTGGAACAGACCGAATCCGGACCCGATGGCCTGTACCGGCCCGCCGAGGACGACGTTCAGCAACCCGGCGAACCCGGCGAACAGCACCCCCAGCAGGAACGTCCCGACCAGTAGCGTCAGCGGTTCGGCGGTGGTCACGTCGGCGTACCAGATGTAGGCCGCGAGCAACAGCGCCGGCACTGCCGAGAGGGCGGCGAGGCCGGCGAACAGGGGTTGGACGCCCAGCGCGCCCAGACTGCCGAAGGCGACCTGTAACACCAGTATGGCGACGGCGGCGAGGATGACCAGTCCGCGAAGCGCCCACAGGCCGGCATGATAGAGCCAGTGTGCGAACCGGTCCAACCGTGAGCGGACCTCCCAGTCGGCTATCTCGTAGAGGTCCGCCGACCGGTCGGCGTTCGACGCTACCGGGTCTCGCCGTCGTTTTCCCATGCTCTCTCTCTGGGTAGCGCGCCACCTAACGGTTTGGCTCCCGGTCCCGCGTCGGCCGTCGCTCCTCGACGGCATCGGCGGCAGACGCCGACAATTCTCCGCGGAGACGAGAGGGTTTTGACGGTGCCCCGCCTACCGCCCTGCATATGAGTCTACGGGCAGGCGTCCTCGCCGTGCAGGGCGACGTCTCCGAGCACGCGGCGGCCATCGAGCGTGCGGCGGCGGCCCACGGCGAGACGGCGGAGGTCGTCGAGATACGGGAGTCGGGGTTGGTCCCCGACTGCGACGTCCTCCTGATGCCCGGCGGGGAGTCGACGACCATCTCTCGACTCGTCCGCCGGGAGGGTATCGACAGCGAAATCACGGCCCACGTCGAGGCCGGGAAACCGGTGCTGGCGACGTGTGCGGGCCTCATCGTCGCCGCCAGCGACGCCCACGACGACCGGGTGGACACGCTGAACGTGCTGGACGTGACCGTCGAGCGCAACGCCTTCGGCCGGCAGAAGGACAGTTTCGAGGCACCGCTGGACGTGGACGGGCTAGAATCGCCGTTCCCAGCGGTGTTCATCCGCGCGCCGGTCATCGACTACGTCGGCGACGGCGTCGAGGTACTGGCCTCGTGGGACGACCGCCCCGTCGCGGTGCGCGACGGTCCCGTCGTCGGCACCTCGTTCCACCCCGAACTGACCGAGGACCCTCGCATCCACGACCTCGCCTTCTTCGACACCGTGGAGTCGTAGGGGTTCGACGGCCTGAAGGCGCGCCCGGACGTCTCCCGGCGTATGGACGACGCCGACGACGTCATCGACGACCTGTTCGCGGTCATCGAGGACCGCAAGGAGAACCTCCCAGAGGGCTCCTACACCACGTCGCTGTTCACCCACGAGAAGGGTGAGAACGCCGTGTTGGAGAAACTGGGCGAGGAGACGACCGAACTGATTCTGGCCGCGAAAGACGACGACCGCGAGGAACTGGCCCACGAGTCTGCCGACATCGTCTACCACCTGCTGGTGCTGTTGGCGATGAAGGACATGGACGTGGCCGACTTGCGGGCCGAACTGGGGAAGCGGCGGTAGCGAGGCGCTGAGTGCAGCGAGGGGCCTCGAAGCGGAACGGGGAACGAAGTGACCCGTGGAGCAAGAGCGAGCGCCCGAACGAATTGAGAGGGCTCGAAAAACGACGCGGTGACCGCAGGGAACCGCGGAACAAGAGCGAGGCGCTGAGCGACGACACGTTCCCCACACTGGCAGGTAGATAATTTAAGTTCGTTCCGCCCTCGTTTCTCCCCATGTGCGCCGAACCGGCCACCATCGAGGTACTCTACGTCGACGACGACGCGGAGACTCTCGACGTCGTGGCGACGGCGCTCGAAGACGTAGACGAGGGGTTCGAGGTGGCCACGGCGACGGGTGCGGCCGAGGCGCTCGCACGGTTCCGGGACGAGGCGTTCGACTGCATCGTCAGCGAGTACGCCATGGCAGACGTGGACGGACTCGCCTTCCTGCAGGCGGTCCGGGCCGAGGACCCGGAGTTCCCGTTCGTCATCGCCACGGCCCGGGGGAGCGAGTCGGTCGCTAGCGAGGCCATCGCGGCCGGCGTCACCGACTACATGCGACGGGACGGGTCCGACGAACAGTATCGACTCCTCGCCCGGCGGGTGCGGAACGCGGCCGAGTACGCGCGAGCGAAACAGCAAGCGTGCGTGGAGCAGACGAGTATCGAGGCGCTCCTCGACGCCGCACCCGACGCGATTCTCGTCACAGTCGAGGGGACAGTCGCCTACGCCAACCGGAACGCCGCCGACCTGTTCGGAAGTGGGGGAACGGCCACGCTCGTCGGGCGACCGGCCACCGACCTCGTCGACGTCGGGGACGAGACGTTCCGGCCGGCGGGGCGGGCCAACGCCGCGGCACGCACGCGAGAGGCGACGGTCCGGCCGACGACCGGGGCCCCCGTCTCGGTCACGGCGACGTTCTCCGACATCACGTGGGACGGAGACGACGCCGTCGTCACCATCTTCCGCAGGGCCACCGAGCGCGACTCCCGCGAACAGCGTCTCGAAGCGCTCCACGAGGCCACGCGGAAGTTGATGGGCGGGGAGCGGTCCGAGACGGTGGCCGGAATCGGCGTCGCGGCGGCCTCGGAGATTCTCGGCCTCGACGCGAACGCCGTCCACCTCGTCGACGAGGACGGGGCCCTCGTCCCCGTCGCCGCGACGGCCGAGTTGCGCGAACTCGTCGGCGACCTACCCACGTTCACCGGGGCCGAGAGTATCGCGTGGCGGGCGTTCGAGCGCGACGAGGTGACTGCTATCGGCAACGTTCGGGACGACCCGGACGTGTACAACAGCGACACGCCCATTCAGAGCGAACTGTACCTCCCGCTCGGTGACCACGGGGTCCTCATCGCCGCCTCGACGGTTCCCGGCGTGTTCGACGACGCCGACGTCGCTCTCGGGCGGGTCCTCGCGGCGAACATGGAGGCGGCCCTCGACGCCGTCGCGCGCGACGAGGAGTTGCGGGAACGCGAACGGACGCTGGCGGCTCAGAACGACCGACTCGAACAGTTCGCCAGCATGGTGAGCCACGACCTGCGGAACCCGCTGAACGTCGCGTCCGGCCGACTGACGCTGGCCCGCGAGGAGTGCGACAGCGGCCACTTCGACGCCATCGAGCGCTCGCTGGACCGGATGGAGGCGCTCATCGAAGACCTCCTGTTGCTCGCCCGGACCGGCGAGGCCATCGGGGAACTCGAACCGGTGGTGCTCGGGTCGGTGGTCGAGGAGTGTTGGGCCACCGTCGAGACGGGCGGGGCGACGCTCGCCGTCGAGACGGACCGCACGATTCGCGCCGACCCGACCCGACTCAAACAGGTACTGGAGAACCTCTTTCGGAACGCCGTGGAGCACGGCGGCGAAGCCGTGACCGTCACGGTCGGCGACTGTCCCGGCGGGTTCTACGTCGCCGACGACGGGTGCGGGATTCCCGAGGACGACCGGGACTCGGTTTTCGAGAGCGGCTACTCCACGAAGTCAGACGGCACCGGGTTCGGCCTCGCCATCGTCCGACAGATTGTCGAGGCTCACGGCTGGGACGTGCGGGTCACCGAGAGCGACGACGGCGGCGCTCGATTCGAGGTCACCGGCGTCGACGTCGGCGACGACTGAGAGCGACGGACTCCCCGACCGGGCGCGTCCTCTCGCTCATTCCGACGACACCGGCTCGAACCTGTGCCGGACGACCTCGCTGTCGTCGTCCCACTCGAACTCGTCATGGACGCGGTCCAGTCGCTCGCGGTACGCGTCTAAGTCTTCCGACCCCTCGCGCCGGGCGTCCTCGTCGGTCAGGTCGCCCAGCGTCCGGTGGGTCACGTCCGTCACCTCGAAGCGCTGGCCGTCTATCTCGAAGGTGTCGCCCTCCTCGGCGTACTGGTGGCCGCGGTGCATCTGTGTCACGCGGCCCGCGGCGGCCATCTGCTGGACGTGCTCGTTGGGCAGCACTTCGCCGGCGTCGATGTGTGCCATACCGGCGTTCGGGACGCCACGGAGAAAAACGTGTGCCGCCCGCCGCTCGGTCCGGCGTCGCGGCGGGGTACGACGGCGTCAGGTGTCGTCACCGAACTCGCCGCGAGACGTGAGCGCGCTGTCGAGTTGCGAACTGAACGGGAAGCTCTCGGCGGTGCGACGGGCCACGATAGCGAGTCGGACGACGTAGGAACTCAAGACGAGAAACGGCGCGAACCCGGCACTCAGGACGGCCGGCACGAGCAGTTCGAGGGTCCCGCTCGACACCGACGGCGGCGTCCCGGGGGTCGTGTAGAGCAGCGTCACCAGCACCGCCGCTATCTGGGCCGGCAACCCGACGTAGAGGAGGTACCGCGATAGCTCGGCCACCTCCGCCTCGATGAACGTCGTCTTGAACATCCGGGTGGCGACGACCATGTGTTCCAGGGTCTCCGTCAACCGAGTGAGCGGTTCGTTGACCTCGTCCGTGTACTCGTCGTCGTACTCCGTCTGGAGGTACCACGTGCGGTGGACGTAGTTCTCGTAGTCCGTCGCCAGCGTGACGAACAGCGCGTGTTTCAGCCCGCTCGACGGCAGTCTCAGGAGGTTGATGACGTAGTCGATGTGTGTCTCCAGTCCCGCCACGAGGTCTTCGAGTTCCTCGCGGGTCCGCTTCGTCCGCGTCTCGTCGGTCACGGCGGTGAGCGATTCGAGGTCGTCCCGGGCGTTCCGGTAGAGTTGCAACAGGAACGCGTCGGGTTTCACCGGCATGAGACGCTGGCCACTCGTCTCGCCGACGTCCCGGCGATAGGCGATGGTCTCCTCTATCTCCGCCCGAATCTCGCCCGGGGACTCGAGGCGTCGACCGAGGACGAACTGGCTGAGCGACGTGACGATGGCGATGAGCGTGAAGTTGCCGGCGATGAGCGCGAACAGGAGGAACAGGACCGGCGTGTCCGACTGCAGTGGCACGAGGCTGGAGTTTACGACCGTCGTGACCGTGGTCACCAACACACCGAGTTGGAGGGTGCTGACGAGACGCCGGTCGCCGGTCAACAGGAACCACTCGAGGGCGTCGTCCCTGAACAACCGTGCCTCGAACCGGAGCCACGACGTGCGGTCTGTCATACGGGCGGCCGCGCCCCCTCGCCGACGCGTGTCCATCCGAACGCGAGCATGCGCTCCAACCTCTCGGCCTCGGGGGTAATATGCCATGGGGTGACGCTGCGTGGCGAGTGGACGCGTTTTTACGCGCCGGCCGTCTACAGCGCCGTAATGAGCCATCCGTTCGAAAATCTGCCGACTACGCCGACCGCCGAGGAGGTCATCGACAAGGCCTTCTCGCGGGCGACGCGGGCCGGCGGCGCCAAAGACGGCGTCGAGGCCCAGCAGTCCATGCTGATGACGGCCTCGAACATCGTCTCCGACAACCTCCAGAACGTCGCGCAGTCGTGGCCGACCATCGACGACTTGGACCCCTTCTACGTCGAACTCGCCGACGCCATCGTCGGCGACGCCTACCCCGCCGAGGACGACCCGGGCGTCGACGCCCTGAAACAGCACCTCTCGGAGGTGTCGTGGGCCGGCCGGAAGGCCAAGGAGATTCGACAGGAGTACGAGGGCCGCCTCGTCCGCGGCGACAAGGACACCGCCCGCAAACTCCGCAAGCAGGCGTTCGCCCGCATGGCCGACGTGGTCGAGGAGGTCGAAGACGACCTCGCGGCCGTCTCGACCGCTCGGGACGCGCTGAAGGGCATCCCGGACATCCGCCCGGACGAACCCACCGTCGTCGTCGCCGGCTACCCCAACGTCGGGAAGTCCTCGTTCGTCAACCGGGTGACGCGGGCCGACAACGAGATAGCCTCCTACCCGTTCACGACGACCCAGATTCGGGTCGGTCACGTCGAGGACCAGCGCATCCGCTACCAACTCGTCGACACGCCCGGACTACTCGACCGACCGCCGGAGGAGCGCAACGAAATCGAGTCACAGGCCGTGAGCGCGCTGGAACACGTCGCCGACGCCGTCCTCGTCCTCGTCGACCCGAGCGAGGAGTGTGGCTACCCGCTCGACCAGCAACTCGACCTCCGGAACGACATCGAGTCACGATTCGGTGCTCCGGTGCTGACCATCGCCAACAAGAGCGACCGCTCGACGGACGTCGAGGCCGACCACTACATGAGCGTCACCGAGGACGACAACGTCGACGCGGTGTTGCAGGCGGCCATCGACGCCGTCGGATACGAGATAGAGTTGCCGTTCGACGAGGAGTGACCGTCCCACCGCGGGGTGCAGTCGGTAGCGAGTCACGTTGGTCGGTGGTCGTCTCGGACCTTCTCCTCGAACACCGTTAATCGGACATTTTACCACGTTATTTACACAGTAAGTATGATTGGTCGGTTTGTTGACTCTCTCAGCCCCAACGGCCCTTCGCAGTTTCGTGACGCACCTGCCGTTGCCGGCTATCAACGAGACAGTTCAATGAACCCACGAACGAAACGAACATCGGTCCTTATCGTAGTCGTATCGGCACTCCTCCTCGGCAGTACCGTCGCTCTCGTCGGTGGTGCGCTCGGCGCCTCAGGTTCGCAGGCCGCTGCGATGGCGTCCCAAGACACTAACGCCTGTGACGGGAGCGAGAACGCGTCGCTGCCCGGAAACTGTGACGTCAGCCTGACCGTCGTCCCCTACGGCATCGACTCGGACGACGGCCTCGCGGGCTACGTCGTTCGGAACGACGGGAGCGGCGAGAGCACCGACAACTTGGAGAACGTCACTTACGAGACGAGTCTGAACGAGTCCGGCACCGTCGAGGAGACGTTCCTCCTCGTCGACGTCACCGAGAACGAATCGGTGAACCTCCGGGTCTACTACGAGGGCGACCTCGCAGTCGAGACTGACGAGGTGCCGTCGACCGAGATGGACTTCGACCCGGCCGACGACAGGTACACCGCTAACGAGACGGACGAGAGCGATGACGATTCGACAGAGGACGACGGGAACCCCGACTGCCCGCCCGCTTCCTGATTCGGTACGGCTCGTCGAATAATCCGAAAAAGCCGTTTTTCCGCTCAGTTCAACTCGTAGGTCACCTGCACCGTCGCGTCGACGGTGACGGGGCCGGGCGAGATGGTCGTGCTGCCGCCGGCGTCGGCGGCGAACGCGGCCTCCGTCCGGACGACGTACCGGCCGCTGTCGCTCGTCTGGATGCTGGCGACGCCGTCGAGGGTCCGGCCTTCGGCGGCGGCGACCGTCTCGGCGTCGGCGCGGGCCCGTTCCATCGCCGTGGTGAGGGCCTCCTCGCGGGCGGCCTGTCGGGTGTCCTCGCTCAGTTCGTAGCGGATGCCTTCCACCCGGTCGGCCCCGGCGTCGACGGCGGTGTCGATGAGAGACCCGACCGCATCGACGTCGTTCGTCTCGGCTTCGACGGTGTGGACCGCGACGTAGCCGACCTGTTCGCGGCCCCGTTCGGTGCGCTCGTACTCGGGGTAGATGCTGAACCGCGAGGAGGTGACGTTCGCGCCCGCGTCTTCGAGGGCCTGCTGGACGGCGTCGGCGTCGCCCGTGAGGTTGTCCCGCGCGGCCGCCGCCGTCTCGCCGCGGCCGACGGCGGCCACGGTGACCGTCGCTCGGTCGGGTGCGCGTTCGACCGTCGCGTCCGCGCTGACGCTCACGGTGGCGTTCTCCGCCGTCGGCGCGCCGCCGCTATCCGCGAGTGCGAACCCGGCACCGCCGGCCAACAGGAGGGCCAATACGCCTGCAACTGCGAGTGGTCTGGAGACCATACGAGACTCAACGCAACACTCCGTATTTACCTCGTCGGACGTTCAAACGCCGGTTTGAGCGTCACGACGCCGTCTCGACGACGACGTAGTGGACCGACGTTTCGACGTCCCGGCCGGCGGCCGCGTCGGCCACCTCGTCCAGTTTCGCGGCCAATCCGGGAGGGTCGGTGCCCGGTGGGATGCCGACCGTGACGACGACCCGCCGCGGTCGCTGGAAGATGACGGTGTTGGTCTGTTCGACGTCGACGTCGAGGACCTGAAACGGTTCGTCGACGGCCCCTTCGACCCGGTCCTGTACCGACGCCTCGGTGGTCGCCCGCTGGAAGGTGTCGAGCGTGACCCCGCCGAGGAACGCCGAGAGGACGAGGATGGCGGCCACGAGGACGCCGATTCGCTTGACCGTCGCCGCGCGGGCGTTCCCCTCGCGGAACCAGTGTTCCGGACGATACCCCTGATACCAGAGGCCGACGAGGACGGCGAGGTTGATCGAGAGGACGTTCACGAGAAGCAGGACGCTGGACCCGATGCTGACCAGCGGCTCGCCCCACGCGATACCGATGCCCACGGTCGCCGCCGGCGGAATGAGCGCGACGGCTATCATCACTCCCACGAGCGCCGTCGAGACGCCGGACGTGAGGCTGATGACGCCGGCCGCGCCCGCGCCGAGGGCCACGACCAGCGAGAGGAAGTCCGGCGCGACTCGCTCGCGTATCTGGTCGACGGACGTGACTTCGGCGAGCGGCGGGACGACGTTCGCCGTCCGCACGAACAGGGCGAAGGCGGTGGCGCTGGCGATTGCCAACAGCAGGCCGAACGCCTGCAACTTCACGCCGCGGACGAACAGTTCGTGGTCGTCGACGACGGTGCCGACGTTGGCGGTCATCGCCGGGCCGATGAGCGGCGCGATGACCATCGACCCGACGACGACGGCCGGCGAGTCCAACAGGAGACCGGCGGTGGCGATGACCGCGCTGATGACGGTCATGATGGCGTACGTCGGCAGGGAGGGGGCGAGTTCGTTGGCCTTCGCGGTCAGTTCCTCGCGGGCGATGCGGTCCTCGTCTTCCTCCTCGGCGTAGCGGTCCTCGAGGTCGTCGAAACGGCGCGAGATGACGGTGTTGGCCTCGACGACGACGGTGTAGGCGTCGTCGTCGATACCCACCGCACGCAGGGCTTCGAGGACGGGTTCCAGCGCGTTCGTCGGGAGCGGGAAGGAGACGACGGCGGCGATTTCCCGACTGCTCGTCTCGTCGCTCACGACGTAGTCGATGCCCTCGTCGTCGAGGACGCCGAGCGCCGCCTCGCGCTTGCCCGTCGGGACCGAGAGATGTACCAACCGCACGGCTATCCGTGCGACGCCGCCGGACAAAAACCCGGGTGGTGAGCGTCGCCGCGGTCCGGACCAAACTGACGCGCTTTTCCCCGTCGGCGCTGTACGGGGGATATGTTCGAGTCACGCCCGGACCGCGACGCCGAAGTGGTGCTCGTCGGCCGGTCGAACGTCGGCAAGTCGACGCTGATGCGGGAGGTGACCGGCCACACCTTCGACACCGGCCAGCGACCCGGCGTCACCCGCAAACCCAACCACTACGACTGGGCCGGCCCGGACTTCGTCATCACCGACCTCCCCGGGTTCGGGTTCATGAAGGGCGTCCCCGAGGACGTCCGCGAGCAGATAAAGACCGACGTGGTCCGATACGTCGAGGCCAACGCGGAGAAGATTCTGGTCGGCATCCTCGTCGTCGACGGGAAGTCGGTCATCGACATCATCGACCGCCACTCCGGCCCCGACGAGATACCCCACGACGTCGAGATGTTCCACTTCCTCCGGGAGGTGGGCGTCGAACCCGTCGTCGCCGTCAACAAGATGGACAAGGTGGACGACGAGGACGAGCGTCTGAACGACCTGTGTGACCGTCTGGGGCTCTACCCGCCGTGGAAGCAGTGGCAGGAGACCATCGCCCCCATCTCAGCCAAACGGGGCAACGTCTCGGCGCTGAACGAGGCGGTTCGACACCACCTCCACGAGGCTCAGCGCGACGACCTGTTCCAGTTCTTCTGAACGGCCGTTTTGGTGACTCCTCCCCGGTCCCGGTGCTGAATGGTCTTCAGCGCCGCTGTCGACCCTACTCTTGCAGGACGACGTTCCCGATTTCGAACCGGACCGACCCGTCGGTGACGTTCGCGAGCGAGAGCGACCAGTCCTGGTCTTCGGCGACCGACTTCGCGATGTAGAGGCCGAACCCGGTGTTCCCCTCGACCGTCGTGTAACCGGCGTCGAACACGCGCTCTGGCGGCGTGACCGCGACTCCCGGGCCGTCGTTCTCGACGAAGAAGCCGTCGGGCGTCCTGCCGACCGTCACCGTGACGGCGGGTCCGCCGTGTTCCAGCGCGTTCTGGAACAGGAACTGCAGGAGGAGACTCGCGGACTCCTGGTCGGTGACGACGCGGGCGTCGCCGTCGACGTCGAGGGTCGCGTGCTCGTCGGCCACCGTCTCCCACACCTCCCGGCTGAGCCGTGAGAGCCACACCGGCTTCTGTTCCTGTCGCTCGTGCTCGCTCGCCGAGAGTTGTACCACCGTGTCCACCAGCGAGGAGATGCGCGACAGCGACTCCTCGATGGGGGCAATCTGCGCGTCGTCGTCCAGCAGTTCGAGGCGTCCGTGTACGATTTGCAGTTCGTTCCGGAACTCGTGGGCCGCGACGAGCGCGATTTTCACCATCCGTTCGTGCTGTCGCCGCAACTCGTGTTCGCGGGCCTTCCGCGCGGTGATGTCCTGCGTGAGGCCGACGAGTCCCTGCACGTCGCCGTCGGCGTCGTACCACGGGACTTTGCGGGTCCGAACGTACGACGCCTCGAGGTCCAGAAACTCCTCGACGTCGATGCGCTCGGTCTCGTTCTCGAGGAGGTCCATCTCGTCGCGGTAGGCCGCCTCGGCGTGTTCGTCGGCCAGTTCCGACACTTCCCGGTCGGTGAGGCCGAGTCGGTCGGTCGGTTCGTTGAACCCACGCCCCATCAGCACGTGTCTCGCCCGGTCGTCTTTCGCGTACAGGTGGTCCGGCATCTCGGCGAACAGCGAGACTAACAGCGTCTCCATCGGGGAGGGTGGTCGCCCCGCCACCGACGGGGCGTCGCCGTCAAGTCCCTGTCGAACCGCGTCGGCCGCGGGCCGCGAACCGAGCGACGATTCGACGGCGACCACGCACAGGTCCGCCGGGACCGCCACCGGGTCGACGCCAGCGACGACCACGGGGAGGTCGGGGAACAGCGCGGTGATTCCGTAGGCGATTCGGGTCCCGGACTGGTCACCGACCGTCGCCGGGAGGGCGAGACACCCGTAGACGGAGTTGGTCAGTTCGTCGAACACCGCCGTCAGGTCCGTCAGGACGGTGACCGACTCCACGCTCCCGTCCACCCTCGCTTCGAGTTCGGCCGCCTCCGTCCCACCGTCGGAGACGACCAGGACCGCCGACGTATCTCCACCCGCCATCTATGGGCGCTATCACCGTCCGTTCGAACGTCATTGTTTCGGCCGACACCACTCCCGACAGCAGTAGCTCACGACTTCGCTACCGCAGAACCGTCGGGGAAGGAGTTAGGCGACGTTGAAGCCTTTGTCGCGGAGGAAGTCCTCGACGCGACCGGTGTGGTTGCCTTGGAGCTCTATTTGCCCGTCTTCGACAGTCCCGCCGCAGGCGAACTTGGACTTCAAGTCCGAGGACAGCGAGTCCATGTCGACGTCTTTCGGGTCGAACCCCTCGATTATCGTTACCTCCTTACCGTAGCGGCGCTCGTCGATGCGGATGTTAATCTCCTGGGACTCTTTGGCGACGTCCTCGCAGACGCAGAGCTCCTCAGGCAGCCCGCACGTCGAGCAGACTTCCGACATTACATCGGCCCGTACGAAACCTTCGTATTAAACACTGTCGGGGGAAAGCGGGGCTTACCGGTTCGAGACGACGCTGTCGGCGATTTCGACGGCCTCGTCGGCCGCTTCTTGCGAGACTGTCCCGCCGTATCGGAGTCGCTCCCGCAGGGTGGCGAGGCGACGGACGTCCTCGTCGGCGTCGATAGCGTCGAGGTACGTCCGGACCGTCTCGCCGTCCTCGCGCGGCCGGTAGTCCTCCGCCAGTACGTACTGGACGCGCTGGAACGCTCGCTCGACGTCCGTCTCGGGGTCTTCGCGCCGCTGGTAGCGGAGCCAGACGGCCCGAGAGAGACGGCCAGCGACGCCCGACCGCCGGATGCCGGCCGCCGTCCCGAGAAGAGCGACCAGCCCGAGCGCCGTCTCCTCCCGCGACGGGAGGTCCGGGAGCGTCGGCCCGGTGTCGCCGGGTTCGGTGCCGGTGTCGCCGCCTGGTCGGAGCGGCGTCGCCGTCTCGGCGGTGGTGTTCGACGGCGTTGGTGTCTCCGTCTCGTTGGTCTCGGTGGTCTCGGTCAGCGGCGGCGGGGTGGGCGTCTCAGTCTGGGTGTACTCCGAGTTGTTGCCCGTCTCACCCGTGTCGACGTCGTCCTCGCCCTCGGCCCGGGCCTCCTCGATGCGGGCCTGTTCGGCGGCCGCCCGCGGTTCGCTGGGCGTCGGGTCGAACTGAATCCAGCCGTGGCCGGGGAAGTACGCCTCGACCCACGCGTGGGAGTCGAGTCCCCGGACCACCCAGCGGTTCTCCCCGACCCGTTCGCCGGGCGTGTAGCCGACGGTCATGCGGGCGGGAATCCCCTGTGTGCGCAACATCACGACCATCGTCGTCGCGAAGTAGACGCAGTAGCCGCGGTTCATGGCGTGGAGGAACCGGTCGGCGACGTTGCGGTCCGGTCGCTCGACGTCCAGCGAGTACTCGCGGTTGTTCTGAAGCCACTGTTCGACGACCAGCGCCGTCTCGTAGGGGTTCTCTGCGTTGGCCGTCAGCGTCGCCGTCGTCTCCGCGACCCGGTCCGGCGTGCTGTCGGGCAGTTGCAGGTAGCGCCGGGAGACCTGGTCTGGGTAGTCCTCGCCGGCATCGCGCAACTGCCGCGGCGTCGCGACGACGGCCTCGCTGACGACCCGATAGCTGTCGCCGGCGACGAGGCCGTCGACCGGTTGGAGGCCGCCGTGACTCGTCAACTCGACGTCGGGGTCGCCGTTGTACCGGACCGGTTTCCAGACGGCGGGCACCGTGGCGATGTCCGACTCGGCCTCGAAGGACTGCCGGAGCGTCCGACTGTCGCCGGGCGGCCCATCGAGTCGGTTCCCGTCGTACGGGTTGCTGTTGCCGGTCCGGACCCACCCGTCACCGGTGTAGCGGTCGTAGGCCGCGACGCGCCAGTACCGGCTCTCGTCGCTCTCGACGGTGTACCGGACGGTCGGCGTCAGAGAGATGTCTCCCTGCACCGTCAGCGACTCGTCGGCGTTGACGAGGCTCCCCTCGACGGTCGGGCTCTCGGCGTCGGCGAAGGACAGCGACGTCCCGGTGACGGAGGGGAGGCGCGAGAGTATCGCCGGCAGGACGATTATCGCCGCCAGCAGTTCGAGGACGCCCCGACGCCCCGAGTCGACGCCGTCCTCGTCTCTGTCGTCGGCGTCGACGCCGGTCCGCTCTTCGGCGGTTGTGATGGGTTCGTCGCCGGGCGGAGAGAGCGTATCGAGGGTGCCGAAGCCGACGGCGGCGAACCCGCCGACGACGCCGAGCAAGGTGGTGACCACGCCGGCGTCAGTCGTGAGGACGAAGAAGCCGAGCGTCGTCCCCGCCGCGAGTACCGCCGTGACGTACCAGCGCCGGAGCGCGAAGTACGTCGTGAGGAACACCGGTGCGGGGGCGAAGGAGATGACCCACAGGCGCACGTTGGCTATCTGGAGCAGTCGCCGGCCGCTCAACAGCGCCGCGGTGTCGCGCAGGAGCGCGGTCAGCGCGGGGTCCGTCGAGAGGTTCGTGACGTACCACACCAGTCCCGCGCCGAACAGGACCGTCCCGACGGCGATAGCCAACACCGGGCGCAGGACACGGGCCAACAGCGCCGCGGCCGCGAGCGAGACGCCGCTCACGGCGAGGAACACCGTGGGCGAACCGACCACGTCGATGAGATGGTACATCGTCCGGAGGGGTGCCCCGAGGGCCAGCGCCACCGACAGGAGCGCCAGCAGTCGCGTCTCGTCCCACGGGAGTCGCCCCCCGAGGCGAGCGGGTACGCCGCTCACGCGCCGACCTCCCCCGCGAGCGGGTTGTCACGGCCCGTCGTCACGTCGTCGAATGCCTGCCGGCGGCCCTCGACGGTGACGGTGACGCCGCCGTCGTCTGCGGTTATCAGCACGTCCGCGTCGTCGGCCCGTCCCGTCTCGCCGGCGGTCGTCCGTGCAAGCGTCTCCAGCAGACGGGTCCGGTGCGTGTCGCCGTACCCGGCGGGGACGGTGGCGTCGGGCGCGACCAGTTCCACGGTCAACCCGCTCTCGAGGGCACCCATCGCCACCGTCGCGGCGGCGGCGGCCATCTCGTCCGCGTGACCCTCCGCGGACTCGGCCACGACGAGGAGGCCGCGGTCGCTGTTCCGGTCGGCGAACTCCTTGACCAACAGGTCGTCGCGCTTGGCGCTTGACTTCCAGTGGACGTCCCGCAGCGAGTCGCCCGGGACGTACTCCCGGAGGCGGTCGAACGCCTGTCGGTCCTCGGCGTCGGGGACGAGGGTCCGCACGAACGCGTCCGGCCCGCCCAGTCGGTACACCTCCGGGTACACCAGCAGGTCGTCCGTGACCTCGACGGTGGTCGTCGAGACGACCAGCCCCAGCGAGTCCGTCAGTCGCACGTCGACCGGGCCGATGCGGTGGTCGCCGCGGCGCTCGTAGGTCACGTCGTAGGTGACGGTGGTGGGGAGCGACCGCGTGGCGGTGGCCGTCCCGCTGATGCCGTCGGACAGTCGGTCGGTGACGCGGGCGACCCCGTTCCCCTCGACGTCGAGTTCGACGGTCCGACGCTCACCGGGGAACCCCCGACGTGGCGGGGTCCGGTCGACGGTCGGCGTGCCGGCCCAGTACACCTGTCCGGCGGCCGCGACGACGGCGACCAGCAGGGGGCCGGCGACGGCACCGAGCGCCTGTTGACCGAACTGGGACCCGACGGCGACGGCGGCACCGGCGACCAACAGGACGCCGACGCCGCGACGTGTGGGACGCATCTTACTCGACGTCGACCGTGTTCAGCGCCGCGGTGACGAGGTCCGCGGCCGTCTGCTCGGTGCTATCGGTCCGGATTCGGTGGGGGAGCACTACGGGCGCTTCCTGCTGGACGTCGTCGGGGACGACGTAGTCGCGGTTGTCAAGCACCGCCCGGGCCTGCGCGGCCCGCAACAGCGAGATGCTCCCGCGAGGGCTGACGCCCAACTGGGCGTTCTCCCGGGTGTAGCGGGCGAGTCGCGTCGCGTAAGCCCGAATCGGCTCCTCGACGGTCACGTCGGCGACGGTGTCGCGGGCCGCCTGTAGGTCGTCGAGCGTCGCCACCGCCGACAGTTCCTCTATCGGGTGGTGGCCGACGACTTCGCCGAGCATCGCCGCCTCCTCGTCAGCCTCGGGGTAGCCCAGATGGAGCTTCGTCATGAACCGGTCGAGTTCGGCCATCGGGAGGTCGTAGGCCTTGTTCTGCTCGACGGTGTTCTGCGTGGCGATGACGGTGAACGGTTGGGGGACGGCGTGGGTCGTCCCGTCGACGGACACCTGCCCCTCCTCCATCGCCTCCAGCAGTGCGGACTGGGTCTTCGGCGGGGCGCGGTTTATCTCGTCGCCCAGCACGACGTTGCCGAAGATGGGGCCGCGCCTGAACTCGAACTCCTGTGTCTTCTGGTTGTAGACGTTGACGCCGGTGACGTCCGTCGGCAGGAGGTCCGGGGTGAACTGGACGCGCTTGAACTCCCCGTCGAAGGAGGCGGCGACAGAGCGGGCGAGCATCGTCTTACCGACGCCCGGGACGTCCTCCAACAGGACGTGGCCACGGCCCAGCATGGCCGTGACGATGTGCTCTATCTCCTCGTGGTGACCGACGATGACCTCCTCTACGTTCTCGATAACCTGTGTCGCGACGCGGGTCGCGTCACGGAGCGCACTGTCCGACTGTCGGCCGCGTGTAGTGTCCGTGTCTGTCATGGGTGGAGGTTCCGCACGACGGCTCCTCGCTCGGGGCGGATGGCTCGACTTGCCCCGACGACGAGTAAGTGTTTTCTGCCCGCGCTCGCCGCCGTCGTGCGAAGTTCCAGTTGAGCGACGTTGGTGGCGAGAACACGTAACTCTGCTGGATGCGCACTTTTGACACGCGGCCGCGCTACGCCCGGTCCCACGCCTTGCAGTCCGGGCAGACGAGAGCGCCGTCCTGTTGCCAGCGGCACTCGACGACCTCGCCACACGCCGCACACGGTGCGCCCTCGGGGGTCCACGCGTAGGTGGTCGTCGCCGGGTCCGGGGGCGCTCCGTCGCCCGTCGACTCCGGGGCCTGCTCGTCGGCGTCGGTCTGGTCGGCCTCGGAGGAACTATCCTCCGCCGCCTCCGACGGCGTCTGCTCCGCTCCGCCCTCCTCGTCGCTCTCGCCGCCAAGGAACCGGTCGAGCGAGGCGTCTTCTCCCATGCTTCCCCCTGTGGCCGGGAGCGCCAAATAGCTGTGTGGCTCGGTCGCCGCGAACGGAAACGCAAAGTGGGGCGACCGCTAACCGGCGCGTATGCAAGGGCTACTCACACAGCTTATCCAGAGTATCGTCGAGATGCCGGCCCGGTTCGCAGACGTCGCGCTCTCGGACCCACTGTCAGCGCTCCTCATGCTCTTCGGGGTGCTGTTCGTCGGCGGCGCTTCCGCCGTCTTCGGCTACCTCTCGCTGGGCGCGTTCTTCTCGCTGTTCATGCGCCCGGGGAGCGGTGGTCGCTCACCGCCGCCCCGAGAAGCCCGATAGCCGCCTCGACGTCCGGGCCGAGCGGCGAGGCGAAGACGACGCTGTCGGCGTGTTCTCGCAGTTCTCGGGTCCGCTCGGCGACGTCCTCGGGCGTGCCGGCGATGCAGAACGCCTCTAGCATCGACTCCGTGACCAGCCCGAACGCCTCCTCGAACTCGCCGGCCGAGATGGCGTCGCCGACGTCGCTGGCCACCTCGCGGTCGATGCCGTGGCGGTCCAGCACCGGCGGCGGCGACCCGGCGGCGACGAACGCGACCGGTGGGCGGGCGGCCTCCCGGGCCGCGTCGGCGTCCTCGGCGACGGAGACGCTGGCGTAGGCCGCGAGGTCGAACTCGCTGTCGGCCACCCGGTCGTCGGCCATGTCTTCGACCTGTTCGCGGGCCCACGCGAGGTCCTTCGGGTGCGCGCCGTTGTACAGCGCCCCGTCGGCGTGTTTGGCGGCCATCCGCGTCATGTGCGGTCCCTGCGCGCCGACGTAGACCGGTATCTCGCCGACCTCGTAGTTCAGGCCCGCGTCGTCGGCCGTGAAGGTGCCGTCGTGGTCCACGCGTTCGCCGTCCCAGAGGCGCTGGGCCACCTTCATCGTCTCCAGCACGCGACGGAGCGCGTCGTCGTGGTCGAACCCGAGGTTGCGGATGGTGGACTTGTCGCCCGGCCCGACGCCGAAGACGGCCCGCCCGTCGCTCATCTCCGCGAGGGTCGCGGCCCGCGAGGCCAGCGTCACCGGGTGGGTCTCGTAGGGGTTGGCGATGCCGGGGCCGAGCAGAACCTCGTCGGTCCGACTGGCCATCCCGCCCAGCGCCATGAACTGGTCGCGGTTGTTGTAGTGGTGGCTGGCGAAGACGGCGTCGAAGCCCGCCTCTTCGGCCTGCACGGCGAAGTCGGATAGCTGTGCGACTGGGTGTTCCGGAGTGAGTTCAATCCCGTACATGAGACCATTCCCTGAGTGCCTGCCGGACGACGTCTTTCTCCGGCGAGCGGTAGAGGTCGTCGCTCCCGCCGTGGTCGCCGAACTCGAAGCCCCGAATCAGAGCGACCGGGGTGCCGCCGTCGCCCTCGCCGGTGACGAGGTTGCCCGCGGCGGCGAGTTCGTCGACGACGGCCTGCACGGTGACGCCGAGTTCGCGCCCGTCCCTGTCGTGTTCGCCGCGCCAGTCGCGGGCGGCGTGGATGCCGGCCCACCCCAGCGCGACGCCTCGCTGTCCGAGGCGGAACGGCCGGCCCGAGGTGTCCGTGACGACGACCGCGACGTCCGCACCGGTTCGCTCTCGGATGCCCGCCCGAATCCGTTCGGCGCAGTCCGTCGGGTCCTCGGGGAGCAAGAGCAGGTCGGCGTCGGGCACGTTCGAGCGGTCGATGCCCGCGTTGACCGTGATGTGGCCGAAGCGCGTCACCGCGAGGATGAACGGCGCGTCGACCAGAATCTCTTCGCTCTCCTCGATGACCGCTTGCGCGAACCGGGGGTCTTTCTCCTCGCCAGCGATGGCGGCGATGCGGTCGGCGATGTCCCGGGCACGCTCGCTCGCCTCGAAGTCGTCGAGGTCGGCCTGCCGGCCCGCCGCCTTCGAGACGATGGTGCTGGCCACGCAGAGCACGTCGCCGTCCTGCAGGTCCGCACACTCGGCGACGAGTTCGGCCACGTCGTCGCCGGGGCGCACCTCGGGCAGTCCCTCGACCGCGGAGACGTCCATACGTCTCCTGTGGGTTCCGCGGGAAAAAGGACGCCGTTAGTAGCAAGCGCGTCGGACGGTGGCAATCGCTGCCGGGAACCGAAACGACCGAGGGGTACGCGACTGTCGGTGGGGGCGTGACTGACGAACTCGCCACCGTCGCTCGGACCGCAGCGGAGGCCGCCGGAGGGTACCTCCGCGAGCGGTTTACCGACGGGACGACCGACGCAGACTACCTGACGACCGACGTGAAGGCGCACGCAGACCGCGAGGCCGAGCGGTTGGCCGTCGAGGCCGTCCGCGACAGGTTCCCCGACCACGGCATCACGGCCGAGGAGTCCGGCCACCACGAGGGGACCGGCGACTACCGCTGGCTGGTGGACGCGCTGGACGGGACGAACAACTTCGTCGCCGGCATCCCCACGTTCGGGGCCGCCGTGACCGTGGTCGATAGTGGCGACGACCCGGTCGCCGCGGCCGTCTCGGTGCCCGCGCTGGACGACGTCTACGTCGCTAGCCGCGGCGACGGCGTGCGATACAACGGCCGGCCGGTGACGGTGACCGACGGCGAGACGCCGCCGGTCGAGGCCAGCACCGTCGCGTTCGTCATCGGGTCCCCGGTGGTCTACGACGGACCCGGTCGAAAGAACGCCGACGAGATACGGTGGGAGCTCGGCCAGACCGCGAAGCGGTGCATCCAGACGTGGGCTCCCGTCGTCCACTGGGGCCTGCTCTCGCGGGGCGCGCTGGACGGCTACGTCTGTCTGCACCCCGACGAGCGCGAACAACTCGCCGGCGAACTGCTTGCCGCCGAGGCCGGGTGCGAGAGCCGCCGCGAGGGGCCGCTGTCGGCGTTCGCCCCCACGCAGGAGGCGGCCGACGCTCTGTTCGAAACGGCCGCTACCGTTCGTGAACCGCCACGCTGAGGTCGCCGTCGGCGACGGTGGCGCTCATCATCGTCGCCCGGTCGGCCGGCGACGCGCCGGTCGCGCTCCCGGGGTTCAACAGCCGAACGCCGCCGTGGGTGGTGTCCAGTACCTCGTGGGTGTGGCCCGCGACGCCGACGGCGTCCGGCCCCGCCTCTTCGCGGACGATACCCGCCACGCGGCCCTCGTAGCCCCGGTGTGAGCCGGTGCCGTGGGTGACGACGAAGGTGACGCCGCCGAGTTCGACCGTCGCCACGTCCGGTAAGCCGATTCTGGGGTCCATGTTCCCGCCGACGGCCGTGAGGCGTGCGGCCATCGCCCTGACGTTCGACAGCGTCCCCTCGCTGTCGAAGTCGCCCGCGTGGACGACGTGGTCGGCCGCCTCGATTCGCTCGCGGAACGCGTCGGGTATCGCGCTCGCTCGTGAGGGGATGTGCGTGTCGCTGATGAGTGCGACGTCCATAGAACCCGGTTCGGCGGCCCCGCCCAAAACGGTTGGCCGGCCGTCACTCGGCGGCTTCGGTCGCCGGGACGAGGCTCTCGAGTTCCGTCAACCGCTCGACGAGACGGTCGATGCCCTCGTTGATGTCGGCCACGCGATGTTCGATGTCGTCGGCAGGAATCGCGCCCTGCGGGGTCGGGTCGATTAGTTCGTCGTCCTCCAGCATCCGCAGCGAGTACCGTACCTTGTGTTCGGGGATGCCGGTCTCCTCCGACAGTCGGACGATGCCGATGGGTCCTTGCTCGATGACGACCTCCAGAATCGCGAGGTCCCGGCTCTCCTTTTCCACTTGATTGGCGAGTCGCTCCATGCCCATTGAGAATCGTACCGACGGTTATGGGTGACGATACATAAACGCACCAGTTGCGGGCGTGTCACTGCCCCTGTCGGTCTGTTCGGGTGGCACGTTCTTCCCGAGTTCGAGTAGCGCACCCTCCGGTCGCGCTCTCGCTACTCCTCTACGGGCGTCCGCCGCAACTCGTCCAGTTGGTCCCTGAGCTTCGACAGTTCCGTCTCCAGTTCCTCCCGACGATCGATGAGCGTGCTCAGTTCCTCCGTGTTGACCGAGTAGTCGTTCTCTAAGGCGACGTCGAGGCCGTCGGTGGTCGCCGCCGCGAGGTCCGTCGCCACCCGCAACACCTCGCTGGGGGTGCCTCGGGACTCGTACAACTGCTGGTCGCCCGAAAGGGGACTGTACGTAATCATCGGCGACTCGACGGCGTGGTGATACGTGACGGTGTAGCTGGTGTCGGTCACCGGGTTCAGGCGGTCCTCCGCTCGCTCCGTGCGCACGATGTTGAACGGTTCGGCCAGCGTCGGGTACGTCTCCGCGAGGTCGCGCAGGCGGTCGGCGGCAGTCACGTCAAGTTGGGCCTCCACGTCCCCGAAGAACTGCCGAGAGTTCGTGAGGCTGAAGGCGACGGTGTAGAACACCGCCTCGTCGCTGTCGGCGAGGTTCCGAAGGCGGTCACGGACCTCCTCGTGGCGCCCCTCGATGGTCAACTTCTCCAGTTCCTCGAGCAGCGCACGGACTCCCTCCTCGCGTTCGAGGAACGCCTCGACGATTGCGCCGGGCATCTCCTCGCCGTCCACGTCGTCCATGCCCCCTGTTGGAACGGCGCCACTAAACAGTCTGTCGACGCGGGACAAAGCCTATGCCCAACTGGCGTGTGGGTCCGTACGTCCGCCGACACGGCGGGCCTATGACAGGGAGAGGGGGCGATTGCCCCCTCACACGCCGTGCTTTCTCGACAGGCGTGTATGGTTATGTCGCCGCTAACGCCCCCTCGGGTCACACGAGCAACTAGTCGAGACGAGTTCGAGAGAAGAACGCCCGGAGCGGGATTTGAACCGGAGGAAGCCTCTCGCTGTTCGTCTTCCAGGGTTCAAATCCCTCTCGCCGTCTCAGCTGCTCACGATGGCGAACACACACGGTGCTCGCCGAAGTTGTTCGCAGTAGAAGACGCCCGGAGCGGGATTTGAACCCGCGTCACGACCGTGACAGGGTCGTATGATGGGCCACTACACCATCCGGGCACGCTGCCTTGCTGCACTTCATCGTATCCCGGTGGTAGTATTAAGACTTTCCAAAGGAAGGCGCCCTGTGATGAGTACCCGTGACGGGACCCAAACTTCTATATCCAGTCTGGCCGAACTGGCTGGTACGCGAGGTCGTCCCACGGTCGCCTGTGTGCGTGTGCTGTGGGGTCCAGTAGCCACTGCAGGCCAAGTTGGTAAGTGTTATATGCGTGCCGACAATACCGACCTGTAGTATCTCGTGACAGCCACCTTCTCCAGCAGCAGGCCCCACGCACGCACACACACATGGTAGATGTAAGTCAACACGACCTCGTCCCCGACCACAGCGTCGTCGACGAGGACGACCTAGAGGCAGTGCTCGACGAGTACGACATCAAGAAGACCGACCTCCCGAAGATAAAACGCGCCGACCCGGGACTCCCGGACGACGCGGAGGTCGGCGACGTCATCCGCATCGAACGCGACTCGCGAACGACCGATACGGCCGTCGTCTATCGACTGGTGGTGGAATAATGGACACACAGGACCGACGCGCGATTTCGCGCGAGTACTTCGCGAAGGAACGGCTCGCAGAACACCACTTCCGCTCGTTCAACGCGTTCCTCGACCGAGGGATGCAACAGGTGGTCGACGAGAAAGAGACCATCGAGACCGACATCGGTGACAAGGAAGGGCAGGAACCGGTGTGGGTCGAACTGGGCGACGTCCGCGTCGTCACCCCTCGGGTGCGGGAGGCCGACGGGAGCGAGGAACTGCTCTACCCGCAGGAGGCCCGTCTCCGCAACATCACCTACTCCGCGCCGGTGTTCATGGAGATGGCCATCGTCCGCGGCGGCGAGGAGGAACCGGAGGAAGTCGTCGACCGGACCGAGACCAAAATCGGGCGCATGCCCATCATGGTCGGGTCGAACAAGTGTAACATCGCCGGCTTCTCCGACGAGGAACTCATCGACATCGGCGAGGACCCGGCCGACCCCGGCGGCTACTTCTGTGTCAACGGCTCCGAGCGAGTCCTGATGACCAGCGAGGACCTCGCGCCGAACAAGATTCTCGCTGAGTACGACACGAAGTACGGCGACGAGGTGCAGGTCGCCAAGACGTTCTCCCAGCGCCGCGGCTACCGCGCGCTCGTCCTCTGTGAACGGACCCGCGACGGTCTTCTGGAGGTCTCTTTCCCGTCTGTCTCCGGCAGCATCGACTTCGTGACGCTCGTGCGCGCTCTGGGCCTCGAATCGGACGAGGAAATCGTCCACCGCGTCTCCGAGGACCCGGAAATCGTGAAGTTCATGCTCGAGAACTTGGAGGAGGCCGAGGTCCAGACGACCGAGGAAGCCATCGAGACGCTCGGGCAGCGCGTCGCCTCCGGACAGGGCAAGAACTACCAGCTCAAGCGGGCGAACTACGTCATCGACCGGTACCTCCTGCCACACCTCCACGAGGAGGGCGTCGACGAGGAGGAGGTCCGAATCAACAAGGCGTACTACCTCTGCCGGATGGCCGAGGCCTGCTTCGAACTCGCGCTCGACCGCCGCGAGTCCGACGACAAGGACCACTACGCCAACAAGCGGCTGAAGGTCAGCGGCGACCTGATGACCGACCTGTTCCGGACGGCGCTGAACAAGCTCGCCCGGGACGTGAAGTACCAGCTCGAACGCGCGAACATGCGGAACCGACAGCTCTCTGTCTCCACTGTCGTCCGCTCGGACGTGCTGACCGAACGGCTGGAACACCCCATCGCGACGGGGAACTGGGTCGGCGGCCGCTCCGGCGTCTCGCAACTGGTCGACCGCACCGACTTCATGGGGGTGCTCTCGCACCTCCGCCGTCTGCGCTCGCCGCTCTCGCGCTCGCAACCGCACTTCGAAGCGCGGGACCTGCACGCGACCCAGTGGGGTCGCATCTGTCCCTCCGAGACGCCGGAGGGACCGAACTGTGGGCTGGTGAAGAACTTCGCGCAGGCGATGGAGCTGTCACAGGACGTCGAGGACGCACAGGGTCTCAAACAGGAACTCGCGGACATGGGGGTTCAGGGCATCCCCGGTATCGAGTCTATCGAACAGCAGCCCGCGGACGACTAACATGAGTCAGGGACGAGAAGCCAAGGTATACGTCAACGGTAGCTTGGTCGGGACACATCCCGACCCCGAACAGCTCGCAGAACAGGTTCGACAGGCCCGACGCCGGGGGGACGTCTCCCAGATGGTGAACGTCTCGGTGAAAGACCGGACGGACGAGGTCATCATCAACGCCGACGCCGGCCGCGCCCGACGCCCCCTGCTGGTCGTCGAGGACGGCGAACCGCTGATGACCGACGAGGAGGTCGAGGCGGTCAAGAACGGCGAACTGGAGTTCGAGGAACTCGTCGAGCTCGGCGTCGTCGAGTTCATCGACGCCGAGGAGGAGGAGGACATCCTCGTCGGCGTCGACGAGAGCGAACTCACCGAGAACCACACCCACCTCGAAGTCGACCCGCAACTGATGTTCGGTATCGGTGCGGGGATGATTCCGTACCCCGAGCACAACGCCAGCCCGCGGATTACGATGGGGTCGGGGATGATCAAGCAGTCGCTCGGGCTCCCGAGCGCGAACTACCGCATCCGCCCGGACACCCGTCAGCACCTCCTGCACTACCCGCAGCTCTCGATGGTCAAGACCCAGACCACCGAGCAAATCGGCTACGACGACCGGCCGGCGGCCCAGAACTTCGTCGTCGCCGTCATGTCCTACGAGGGGTTCAACATCGAGGACGCGCTGGTCATGAACGGCGGGTCGGTCGACCGCGCGCTCGCCCGCTCGCACTTCTTCCGGACCTACGAGGGTGAGGAACGGCGCTACCCCGGCGGACAGGAGGACCGCTTCGAGATTCCCGACGACGAGGTCCGCGGCGCTCGCGGCGAGGAGGCGTACACGCACTTAGACGACGACGGCCTCGTCAACCCCGAGACGGACGTCGGCGAGAACGCCGTCCTCCTCGGGAAGACCAGCCCGCCCCGGTTCCTCGAAGAACCGGACGACATGGGCGGTCTCTCCCCGCAGAAGCGCCGGGAGACGAGCGTCACGATGCGCTCGGGCGAATCCGGCGTCGTCGACACCGTCACGCTCATGGAGGGCGAGGACGGGTCGAAGCTCTCGAAAGTCTCCGTGCGCGACGAGCGCATCCCGGAACTCGGCGACAAGTTCGCCAGCCGTCACGGGCAGAAAGGTGTCGTCGGCCACATCGCCCCGCAGGAGGACATGCCCTTCACCGAGGAGGGCGTCGTGCCGGACCTCATCATCAACCCGCACGCCCTCCCCTCGCGCATGACCGTCGGCCACATCCTCGAGATGATCGGCGGGAAGGTCGGCGCACTCGAAGGCCGACGCGTCGACGGCACTGCCTTCACCGGAGAGGACGAGGAGCGACTCCGCGGCTCGCTCGAAGAGCACGGCTTCGACTCCAGCGGGAAGGAGACGATGTACTCCGGCGTCACCGGCGAGAAGATTGAAGCCGACATCTTCGTCGGGGACATCTTCTACCAGAAGCTCTACCACATGGTCTCGAACAAGCTGCACGCCCGCTCGCGCGGGCCGGTGCAGGTGCTCACCCGCCAGCCCACGGAGGGGCGCGCCCGCGAGGGTGGCCTCCGCGTGGGTGAGATGGAACGGGACGTTCTCATCGGGCACGGCGCGGCGATGGCGCTCAAAGAGCGCCTCCTCGACGAGTCCGACCGCGAGTGGATAAACGTCTGTGGTCAGTGTGGTATGACCGCCGTCGAGAACGTCGAACAGCGTCGCATCTACTGCCCGAACTGCGAGGAGGAGACGGACATCCACGAGGTGGAGATGTCCTACGCGTTCAAGCTCCTCTTAGACGAGATGAAGGCGCTCGGCATCGCCCCGCGAATCGAACTGGAGGACGCAGTCTAGCATGAGTTCCCAACAGACACCGCAGGAAATCGGTCAGCTCAGTTTCGGGCTGATGGACCCCGAGGAGTACCGCGAGATGTCGGCCACGAAGGTCATCACGGCCGACACCTACGACGACGACGGCTTCCCCATCGACATGGGGCTGATGGACCCGCGCCTGGGCGTCATCGACCCCGGACTGGAGTGCAAGACCTGCGGCAAACACAGCGGGTCGTGTAACGGCCACTTCGGCCACATCGAACTCGCCGCGCCGGTCATCCACGTCGGGTTCGCGAAGCTCATCCGCCGTCTGCTCCGCGGCACGTGCCGCGAGTGTTCGCGGCTCTGTCTCGACGAGAGCGAGCGCGAGGAGTTCACCGAGCAACTCCAGCGCTCGCGCGACCTCGGCCGCGACCTGAACGACGTGACGAAGGCGGCCATCCGACAGGCCCGCAAGAAGGACCGCTGTCCGTACTGTGGCGAGAAGCAGTACGACATCAAACACGAGAAGCCGACGACCTACTACGAGGTCCAGCAGGTGCTCTCGGCGGACTACCCCGACCGCATCGCCGAGGCGATGGAGGAGTCCGACGAGCGCATCTCCCCGTCGGACCTCGCCGAGGAGACGGGCATCGACAGCGGCCGCGTGCAGGAGATTCTCAGCGGCGAGTTCCGTCCCCGGCAGGAGGACCGCCGCGCCTTGGAGAAGGCGCTCTCGGTCGACCTGACCGAGGAGGACATGAACAAACTGATGCCCAGCGACATCCGGGACTGGTTCGAGGACATCCCGGACGAGGACATCGAGGTGCTGGGGATGAACCCCGAGCGCTCCCGTCCCGAGTGGATGATTCTGACGGTGCTCCCGGTGCCGCCGGTCACCGCTCGGCCCTCGATTACGCTGGACAACGGCCAGCGCTCCGAGGACGACCTCACTCACAAACTGGTCGACATCATCCGCATCAACCAGCGGTTCATGGAGAACCGCGAGGCGGGTGCCCCGCAACTCATCATCGAGGACCTCTGGGAACTCCTGCAGTACCACGTCACCACGTTCATGGACAACGAGATTTCGGGCACGCCGCCGGCCCGACACCGCTCCGGCCGGCCCCTGAAGACCCTCTCCCAGCGGCTGAAGGGCAAGGAGGGCCGCTTCCGTGGCTCGCTGTCCGGGAAGCGCGTCAACTTCTCGGCGCGTACCGTCATCTCGCCGGACCCGACCCTCTCGCTGAACGAGGTCGGCGTCCCCGAGCGCGTGGCCCGCGAGATGACCCAGACGATGAACGTCAACGAGCGCAACCTCGAGAACGCTCGTCGCTACGTCGCCAACGGCCCGGAAGGCCACCCCGGCGCAAACTACGTCCGACGGCCGGACGGCCGCCGACTGAAGGTCACGGAGAAGAACTGCGAGGAACTGGCCGAGAAGGTCGAAGCCGGGTGGGAAGTGTCTCGCCACCTCGTGGACGGCGACATCATCATCTTCAACCGCCAGCCGTCGCTGCACCGGATGTCTATCATGGCCCACGAGGTGGTCGTGATGCCGTACAAGACGTTCCGGCTGAACACCGTCGTCTGCCCGCCGTACAACGCCGACTTCGACGGCGACGAGATGAACATGCACGCCCTCCAGAACGAGGAAGCGCGGGCCGAGGCCCGCGTCCTCATGCGCGTGCAGGAACAGATGCTCTCGCCGCGCTTCGGTGAGAACATCATCGGCGCCATTCAGGACCACATCAGCGGGACGTACCTGCTGACACACACCGACCCACAGTTCAACGAGACGCAGGCGCTCGACCTGCTTCGGGCGACCCGCATCGACGAACTGCCCGAGGCCGACGGCGTCGACGACACCGGCGAGGAGTACTGGACCGGCCGCACGCTGTTCTCGGAACTCCTGCCGGACGACCTCAATCTGGAGTTCACGTCCTCTGCGGGCGACACCGTCACCATCGAGGACGGGGAGATGACCTCCGGGACCATCGACGAGGACGCCGTCGGCGCGTTCGGGGGCGAAGTCGTCGACACCATCGCCAAGGACTACTCGAAGACGCGCGCCCGCATCCTCGTCAACGAGGTGTCCGCGCTGGCGATGCGTTCCATCATGCACTTCGGGTTCTCCATCGGCATCGACGACGAGTCCATCCCGCGGCCGGCCGAGGAGCAGATCAACGACGCCATCGACAACGCCTACGACCGCGTCGAGGAACTCATCGAGACCTACGAGGCCGGCGACCTCGAGTCCCTGCCCGGCCGCACGGTCGACGAGACGCTCGAGATGAAGATCATGCAGACGCTGGGCAAGGCGCGTGACTCCGCCGGTGACATCGCCGAGGACCACTTCGACGACGACAACCCGGCCGTCGTGATGGCCGAGTCCGGCGCGCGTGGGTCGATGCTGAACCTGACCCAGATGGCCGGCTGTGTCGGCCAGCAGGCGGTTCGGGGCGAGCGAATCAACCGCGGCTACGAGAACCGCACCCTCTCGCACTTCGAGGAGGGCGACCTCTCCGCGGACGCCCACGGGTTCGTGGAGGCCTCCTACCGCTCGGGGCTCTCCCCGAAGGAGTTCTTCTTCCACGCCATGGGTGGCCGCGAGGGGCTGGTCGACACGGCAGTCCGGACCTCGAAGTCCGGATACCTCCAGCGCCGTCTCATCAACGCGCTCTCCGAACTGGAGACGCAGTACGACGGCACCGTCCGGGACACCTCGGACACCATCGTCCAGTTCGAGTTCGGCGAGGACGGCACGTCGCCGGTCGACGTCTCCTCCAACCAGGACGAGGCCGCCGTCGACGTCGAGCAAATCGCCGACAGCGTCCTCAACGAGGAGTTCGAGAGCGAGAAGCAGAAGGAGAGCTTCCTCGGGCAGCGCACCGAGCGGACCAACCTCTCGGAACACGCCGACGACTGGTGGATGGCCGAGGGTGATGACTGACCATGGTATCCGAAGACATCGAGGCCGTCGTCGAGGACACTGAACTCCCGCGACGGCTGAAAGACGAGGTGTACAGCACTATCGAGGAGCGCGGCGTCGGCGTCGAGGACGCCGACCGCATCGCGAAGGCCGTCGAGTCCCGCTACATGGACACGCGGGTCGACCCGCTCGACCCCGTGGGGACCGTCTCGGCCCAGTCTATCGGGGAACCGGGGACGCAGATGACGATGAACACGTTCCACTACGCGGGCGTCGCCGAAATCGACGTCACGCAGGGGCTCCCCCGCCTCATCGAACTGGTAGACGCCCGGAAGACCCCGGACACCCCGATGATGACCGTCCATCTGGACGAGGAGTACGCCGACGACCGCGAGAAGGCCCACGAGGTCGTCTGGAAGATAGAGGCGACGCGCATCCTCGCACTCGGGGACATCTCGACGAACGTCGCGGACATGCTCGTCCAGATAGACCTGAACGAGGACACCCTGCTCGAACGGTGGCCCACCGTGAACGACACGGAGGCCATCGCCGAGGAGATAGCCGAGACCATCGAATCCAACCTCGGCGTCCAGACCCGGCAGGCCGGCACCGTCATCGAGTTCGGCCCCGAGGAACCCAGCTACCGCGACCTGCTCCAACTCGTCGAGGAACTGCGCGACATCGTCTTCAAGGGCATCGAGGAGATTTCCCGCGTCGTCATCCGCAAGGAAGACCTCGAAGAGGGCGAGGAGTTCGTCCTCTACACCGAGGGGTCGGACTTCGGCGAGGTGCTCGGCATCGAGGGCGTCGACGCCTCCCGCACCACGTGTAACAACATCCACGAGATTTACCGGAGCCTCGGCGTCGAGGCGGCCCGCGAGACGCTCATCAACGAGACGATGAACACGCTCGAAGAGCAGGGACTGGACGACGTGAACGTCCGCCACCTGATGCTGGTCGCGGACATCATGACCAACGAGGGGACCATCGAGTCCATCGGCCGGCACGGCATCTCCGGGTCGAAAGACTCCGTACTCGCCCGTGCGGCCTTCGAGGTCACGGTCAACCACCTGCTCGACGCCGCCATCCACGGCGAAGTCGACGAACTCGACGGCGTCACCGAGAACGTCATCGTCGGCAAACCCATCAAACTGGGCACCGGGGACGTCGACCTCCGGATGGGCGCCAGTCAGGACTGATGCGGGTCGAAATCTCGGACGAAGCGCGCCGGCTGGTCGCCCTCTTCGAGGACGAAGCCGGGGTGACCGTCCGGGATTGCGTCGTCGACGAGGACCACGACCAGATCGTCTACCTCGTCAAGCACGGGCAGATGGCAGACGCCATCGGCCCCGGCGGACAGACCGTCGGCGCAGTCGAGGAGCAACTCGGCCGCGACGTGAAACTGGTCGAGGACGCCGAGACGGCAGAGAACTTCGTCGCCAACGCCTTGGCTCCGGCGGCGGTGTACAACGTCACCGTCTCGGAGAACGACGACATCGTCGCCTACGTCGAGGTGGCACAGGAGGACCGCGGTGCGGCCATCGGCCGCGAGGGCCGCAACATCGACGCCGCGCGAACGCTGGCGAAGCGCCACTTCGACATCGACGGCATCGAACTGACCTGACGGGTTATCGCCCGGTCGCTTCTTTCACAGACGCTCATCGGTAGCGAGCGCTATTCGCGGCGGTCGCGCCCGCCAACCCGCCAGCGCAGTTGTCGAAGGGCGATACCGGGCATCTTCCGACCAGTAGTGTTCACTCGGTCTGTACGCGACCGACGGTGAGAAGGAGAGAATCGAAGGGTCTCTCGGTGGCCCGAGTCAGTCGTCGCCCTGACCGTCGGCGGCGACTTCGGGGTCGAACACGTCCGTATCGCCCGTGTACTCCTGCCCGGACTCGACGTCGAACTGCCGGAGGAGGTCACGGAGGTCGGTGGCCTGTCCGGACAGCGACTCGATGCTCGTCGTGACCTCGTTGATGGTCGCCGTCTGCTGTTGGGCCGCGGCGGCGACGTTCTCGGCCTGACTGGCCGTCTCCTCGCTGATGGAGCCGACTTCGTCGACCATCGAGACGGTCTCCTCGGTGGCGCTGGCCTGTTCGTCGGTCGCGTCGTCGATGGACTGGATGCCGTCGTTGACCTCGTGGACCCGGTCGACGATGGTCGAGAGCGACTCGATGGCGTCGTCGACGGTGTCGATGCCCTCGCTGACGCTGTCGCCCATCTCCCGGATGTCGGTCACGGCGGCGTCGGTCGACTCCTGCACGTCGTTGATGACCGCCGACACCTCGTCGGTGGCCTCGCCGGTCTCCTCCGCGAGTTGCTTTATCTCGTCTGCGACGACGGCAAACCCGGACCCCGCCTCGCCGGCGCGGGCGGCCTCGATGGAGGCGTTGAGCGCCAGCATGTTCGTCTGTTCGGCGATGTCGTCTATCAACTCCACCACGTCGCCGATGTGGGCCATCTCCTCGTCGAGGGCCTCCACCCGCGCAATCGTCTCGTCGGCCCGCCGTTCGATGTCGTTCATGACGGCGTGGGCCTCGCCGGCGCGTTCGCTCCCCGACTCCCCGACGTCGGCGGCCGCCTCGGCGGTGTCGGCCACCTCGTTCGCCTGCGCGGCGACTTCCTCGATGGTCGCAGAGAGGTTCGACATCTCGTCGGCGGCCTGCTGGAGGTTCTCGTGCTGTCGGTCGGCACCGCTCGCTATCTCCTGGACGGACTCGCTGACCTCCTCGCTCGCGTCCCGTACCTCGGTGGCGCTGGCGGTAATCTGGTCGGCGGAGCCGTCGACGTCGGCGGCGAACTCGCGGATGTGGACGATGGTCTGTCCCAACTCGGCGAGCATGTCGTTGAACGCCCGCGCTATCTCGTTCATCGCCTCGGTGTCCGTCTCGGCGTCGAGGCGCTGGCTCAGGTCGCCGTCGGCGGCCTCGCGCATCACCGCCGAGAACTCCTCGGCCTGTCGTTCCAGCGAGTCGGCGAGTTCCTCGGCCTCCCGCTGGGCGGCCTCGGCGTCGGCCTTCGCGTCCTCTATCTCCGTGACGAACTGCTGGAGGTCGGTCCGCATGGCCGACAGCGACTCTCCGAGGCGGCCGGGGACGTCTTCGTCGAGGACCGGGTCGTCGAACTGCTGTTGGGCCAGCGCGTCCGCCTGCGCGGCGACGGTGCCGAGGTACGACTGGATGTCGGTGAACGCGCGCTCGACCTGTCCGATTTCGTCCAGTCGGTCGCTCGTCTCGGCGTCGCCGTCGATGCGACCGGCCGCGAGCGCCTCTGCTCGGTCGGCGACGCCGGTCAGCGACCGTCGGATGTCGCGACCGACGAACGCGCCGAAGGCGACGAAGCCCACCAGCGCGAGGCCGACGAGCGCGAACAGGTCCCGCTGGACTCGGTTTCGGAGCGCGTAGACGTTCTCGCTCGGGGCGCTCTTGACGACGACCCAGTCGGTGCCCGCGACGGGCGCGTAGCTGAGCACTCGGTCGCCGGCCTGCACGACGCCGCTGTCCCCGCTGGCGCCCGCCTCGACGGCGGCCGCGCCGTACTCGCCGTCGTATCCGCTGAAGATGCGCGACTGGTTGTCGGCGAAGACGACTTCGTTCCGACCGGTACCGGACTCGACGACCATCGTCTCGCTCCCCTCGATGGAGTGACTGAACGCTTGGGACCGCTGGCTGACGTTGTAGAAGACGACGGTGTGGTAGTCGCTCTCGGGGACGGTGCTCGCGAACGCGATGTAGTAGTGGTCGTCGTGACGGAACACGCGCGACTGGGCGACGTCGTCCGCGTCCTCGAAGACGAGGGTGCCCCGCCGCCACGCCACGCCGAAGTCGCTCAGCGTCTGGTCGCGGTAGGCGTCGACCGTGCTTCGCTCGATGCGGTTGGTCGCCGACGAGACGTAGTTGATTGCGTGGACGGACCCGTTGAGTCGCGTCTGCGCGTTCTCGAAGGTGCCCTGCGCTCGGGTCGCCGTCGCGCCCGCGACGTAGTAGTGGTTCGAGAGCAGTCTGGTCGTCCGTTCCTGTCGCTCGAGCCAATCGGCCATCGACTGGGCTTGCTGTCCGGTCGTGGTCGTGAGTTCGCCCTCGCGCTGCTCGGTGAGTTCCGTGGCGATGGCGCTCTGGGCGACGAGGCCGGCGCTCGTGACCACCACCGCGATGACGGCGACGGCGAGAGCGAACTTCCGGAGATAGCTCTGCCGGACGACGTCCGGGAGGAGTTTCGCGCCGTTCATGTTACTGAGTAGTGTGCTTTCGTGTCCATGCTCGGTCGTGTACGTTGGCCCTACTTTCCTAACGGTAGTTGTAAATGCTACTCCCCGGTTATCAACAGCAAATATGAGTCCGAGTGTGGTGTGACCGTCTCGCGTGGGGGAGACCGCCACACGCGGGCGGTACAGCGCCGACAAAAGAGGAGTCTTAAGTACCTCGGCAGGATAACGACGCGTACTATGGCAAACGGCAAATACGCCGCGCGCAAACTCAAGAAGGACCGCCAGAAGCACCGGTGGTCCGACTCTGATTACGCGCGCCGCGAACGCGGGCTCGGCAAGAAGTCCGACCCGCTCGAGGGCGCGCCGCAGGGTCGAGGCATCGTACTGGAGAAGGTGGGCATCGAGGCCAAACAGCCCAACTCCGCTATCCGGAAGTGCGTCCGCGTTCAGCTCATCAAGAACGGGAAGCAGGTCACCGCGTTCTGTCCCGGTGACGGCGCTATCTCCTTCATCGACGAGCACGACGAGGTCACCATCGCCGGCATCGGTGGGGCGAAGGGTCGCGCGATGGGCGACCTCTCCGGTGTCAACTACAAGGTGGAGAAGGTCAACGGCGTCTCCATGATCGAACTGGTCCGCGGCAACGCCGAGAAACCGGTCCGATAATCATGAGCGAGGAAGAACAACCCGAACCCGACGCACCCGCCGGTACAGACGAAGAAGAGACGGCCCGCGCCGAACTGTTCGGCGAGTGGTCGGTGACGGACATCGAGTACACCGACCCGTCGACCGAGCGCTACATCACGGTCACCCCCATCGCACACACGATGGGCCGCCACGCCGACAAGCAGTTCAAGAAGTCAGAAATCAGCGTCGTCGAGCGCCTCATCAACCGTCTGATGCAGACCGACGAGAACACGGGCAAGAAGCAACTGGCCACCTCCATCGTGCAGGACGCCTTCGACATCGTCCACGAGCGCACCGAGGAGAACCCCGTGCAGGTGCTCGTCCGCGCCGTCGAGAACAGCGCCCCCCGAGAGGAGACTGTCCGCCTGAAGTACGGTGGCATCTCCGTCCCGAAGGCCGTCGACGTCGCGCCCCAGCGCCGCGTCGACCAGGCCCTGAAGTACCTCGCAGAGGGCGTCTACGGCAGCACGTACAAGACGACCACCAGCGCCGCCGAGGCGCTCGCCCAGCAGCTCATCGGTGCCGCCAACGACGACGTCCAGACGTACGCCGTCAACCAGAAAGAGGAGAAAGAGCGCGTCGCGGCCGCCGCTCGCTAATCTGCGGGACTGTCTTTTCGATTCTCTCGCGCTCTCCAGCGGCCGCACCGCCCGTCTCGGACCCGGCCGCGCCACACTAGAGCTACGACGACGGCCGCCGCCGCGGATGGCGAGCGAGCAGGACCCGGAACCGTGAACCGTCGGTTATATTCCGGTTGACGAGAGAGGATGGCGCATGTCACAGCAGCACAGTTCCGTCGAACTGGTGGGGGACGAGACGGTCAAGCACTTCACGCGGGCCGTCCTCGTCGCGGCGCTGACGGCGGCGCTCTCGCAGGTGTCGATACCGCTCCCGGGGACGCTCCCGCCGTTCTCGCTCCAACCGTTCGGGATGTTCTTCGCGGGCCTCCTCCTCGGACCGCTCTGGGGCGGACTCGCGCTGGCGCTGTACCTCCTCGTGGGCATCGCTGGCGTGCCGGTGTTCTCGAACGGGAACGCCGGACTCGGCTACGTCCTCGTCGGGCAGGGGACCGGCGGCTTCCTCGTCGGCTTCCTCGTCGGGAGTGTCGTCGCCGGTGCCGTCGTCCACCGCGGTATCGAGCCCCGTGACCTCGCCGAGGTGTCGGTGCCCGTGCAGGTCGCGGGGCTGTTCGCGGCCCTCGTCGTCGTGTACGCCATCGGCGTCCCGTGGCTGTCGGCGGTCACGGGGCTTCCGCTCGCCCGCGCGGCCGCCGTGATGGGACCGTACGTCCCCCTCGACCTCCTGAAACTCGGCATCGCCGTCGCCATCGTCGAGGGCGGGTACCTCGTCCGGCGATGATAGCGGTCCGGGACCTCACCTTCCGCTACGGGGACCGGGTCGTGCTGGACGACCTGTCGCTCTCGATTCCCGAGGGGGAGTTCTGCCTGCTCGTCGGTCCCAACGGGAGCGGGAAGACCACGCTCGTTCGCCACCTCAACGCGCTGTTGACGCCCGACGGCGGGTCCGTCGAGGTGGACGGAACCGACGTGTCCGAATCCCCGGTCGCCGCCCGCACGAGCGTCGGCATGGTGTTCCAACAGCCACGCGACCAGTTCGTCGCGGCCACGGTCGGCGCGGACGTGGCCTTCGGCCCGGAGAACCTCGGCCTCGACCGGGCCGAAATCGACCGCCGGGTCGAGACGGCGCTGTCGGCGGTGGGACTGGAGGGGCGCGCCGACGAGCGACTGGACGAACTCTCGGGCGGCGAACAGGCCCGGGCGGCCATCGCCGGCGCGCTGGCGATGGCCCCGGACTACCTCGTGCTGGACGAACCGCTGGCGGGGCTGGACTGGCCCGCCCGAGAACGGGTACTCGACCACCTCGACGAGTTGCACGCCGACGGCACCGCCCTCGTCGTCGTGACCCACGACCTGCGTGACCTCCACACCCGGGCCGACCGGGTCGTCGGTCTGCGGGAGGGGCAGGTCGTTCTGGACGACGACCCGGAGACGGCGCTGGACGACGTGGAATCACTCGGCGTCCGCGACCCGCGATGTTGAGTTACCGGCCCGGGGAGACGCTCGCCCATCGACTCGACCCGCGGTCGAAACTGCTGGTCCAGTTCGGTCTCGCCGTCGCCGTCGTCGCGCACCCGACGGTCCCGGGTCTCGCCGCGACGACGGCGGTGGGACTGGCGGCGCTGGCGGCCGCGCGTCTCTCGCCGCTCGCGGTGGGCCGCTCCTACCGGGTCGTGTTCGCGGTGCTGGCGCTCGCACCCCTGCTCGCGGGCGTCGCGCTTGGCCCCCCGTGGTTCCGGGTGGACCCGGCCGTTCGCTCGGCCCGCCTCGTCGCCCGGGTGGTGCCGGTCCTGTTCGTGAGTTCGGCCTATCTGCTCAGCACGCCCGTCCGCGAGACGCGGGTGGCGGTCCAGCGCCTCGTTCCGGGCAAACCCGGCCAGTTGCTCGGCGTGGGGATGGCGCTCGTCGTACGCCTGTTTCCGCTGGTTCTGGGGGACGTGCGAGAGGTGCGGGACGCGATACGGGCCCGCGGCGGGGAGCGCCGGCCGGTGTGGGAGCGGGCACGCCTCCTCGTCGTCCGGTCGCTGGAGCGGACGCTGGCCCGCTCGGACGGCCTCGGCGTGGCGCTTCGGGCGCGGTGTTTCGCGTGGAACCCGACGCTCCCGGCGCTCTCACTCGGTCGGCGGGACTACCCGGTGCTGGCGCTCGGGGTGGCGCTGACGCTCTCGCCTGCGCTGTTGCTCCTCTAGTCCGCCGCTCGCCCGCTCTCGTCGCTCGCGTACGCTCTGGTCACGTCGACCAGTGCCTTCCGGAACTCGGACTCGTCGGGGTCCGGAACGAGCGACTCGAAGTGGCGCTTGAACTCCCCGAGGTCCACGTCGGCGGCGTCGTGGGCGGCCGCGTGCGCGAGGTCGTACAGGCGGTGGTCCTCGGTGACGAGGTCGTGACGCTCACAGAGTGCGAGCGCGAACGCGGCGTTGACCGCGGTGATGTCCGGGTCGGCGGCAGGGGTGAGACGGGTGGCTGGTTGGGTCGACTGCTGGGTTCCGGTCGGGGACGGAACTGCGGTTCCCCAGCCCCACCCCGTCGTCTCGGCGGGGCGGTCGGCGACGGCGGCCGCCAGACTCGCTTCGAGGAAGTCCACGAGTTTGTCCCCCGGCGCCATCGCCATCCAGACGTCGTCGGCGTAGACGTCCTTCATGTGGTTCGCTATCTGGTAGCAGTGCGTGAGCTTCCGGCGCTCGACCGAACGGCCCGCGAGTGCTAGATAGATGGCCTCTTCCGTCGATTGCGTGTGGGAGGGGTGGCCGCGTTCGTAGTGGTGCATGTGGGCGAACTCGTGGAGTGCGAGTTCGCGGGCCATCGCGCTCGTCGCGGCCTTCCGGGAGATAGTCAGTCGGTGGCCGCCCTCGTCGTGGCTCACGCGGGTCCGCTCGTCGGGGTCCGCCGCGACCCGTACCGTCACCGGCCTCTCGAGGTCGTACTCCGTCGAGAAGAGGTCCCGAGCGCCGAGAAACGGTTCCGCCGGCCCGCCCCGTACGTGCACGTCCATGTGTCTCGTTCACAGGCGTCGCGGACGTATGGCTCTTGTGGGCCGGTCTCGCGTATCGCCCCGGTAGGGTCCCGCAGACGGGCCGAGTGCGACGCCACATCGACCGCCGT
Organism: Haloarcula sp. H-hyl6; assembly: GCF_056934455.1. Taxonomy (NCBI): domain Archaea; kingdom Methanobacteriati; phylum Methanobacteriota; class Halobacteria; order Halobacteriales; family Haloarculaceae; genus Haloarcula; species Haloarcula sp. H-hyl6. The sequence goes on along the minus strand of NZ_JBRIIK010000001.1, from coordinate 1,186,460 downwards.
CTCCCGAGCGCTACGTTCGCGTGCGAATGGCACGCTCACATGGAAACACTATCCTTTTGACCCTCCTGTGGATACGGTTCTGTATAATGGGCCGACGTAAGAAAATCGTTCAAGAATGTGAGACATTGATGGACGACCCGGAGCACATCCGGAACATCGCCATCGCCGCTCACGTCGACCACGGCAAGACGACGCTGACGGACAACCTGCTCGCCGGTGCGGGCATGATTTCCGACGACACGGCTGGCCAGCAGCTAGCCATGGACACGGAGGAAGACGAGCAGGAACGCGGTATCACCATCGACGCCGCGAACGTCTCGATGACCCACGAGTACGAGGACCAGAACCACCTCATCAACCTCATCGACACTCCCGGCCACGTCGACTTCGGTGGCGACGTGACCCGCGCGATGCGCGCCGTCGACGGTGCGCTCGTCGTGGTGGACGCCGTCGAGGGCGCCATGCCACAGACGGAGACGGTGCTCCGGCAGGCGCTCCGCGAGGGCGTCAAGCCGACGCTGTTCATCAACAAGGTCGACCGCCTCATCTCCGAACTGCAGGAGGGGCCCGAAGAGATGCAGCAGCGTCTCCTCGCGGTCATCCAGGACGTCAACGAACTCATCCGCGGGATGACCGAGGAGATGGACGACGTCGAGGACTGGACGGTCTCCGTCGAGGAAGGCACCGTCGGCTTCGGGTCCGCCCTCTACAAGTGGGGCGTCTCGATGCCGTCGATGCAGCGCACCGGCATGGACTTCGGCGAAATCATGGAACTCGAACGCGCCGACAAGCGCCAAGAGCTCCACGAGCGCACGCCGCTGTCGGACGTCGTGCTCGACATGGTCTGTGAGCACTTCCCGAACCCCGTCGACGCCCAGCCCCGTCGTATCCCGCGTATCTGGCGCGGCGACGCCGAGTCCGAACTCGCAGAGAGCATGCGTCTGGTCGACGAGGACGGGGAAGTCGTCCTGATGGTGACCGACATCGGCGTCGACCCCCACGCCGGCGAAATCGCCGCCGGCCGCGTCTTCTCCGGCACGCTGGAGAAGGGACAGAACCTCTACGTCTCCGGGACCGCGGGCACGAACCGCATCCAGAGCGTCGGCATCTACATGGGTGGCGAGCGCGAGGAGGTCGAGGAGGTTCCCGCCGGGAACATCGCCGCCGTCACCGGTCTGAAAGACGCCATCGCCGGTTCGACCGTCTCCTCCGTCGAGATGACGCCGTTCGAGTCCATCGAGCACATCTCGGAGCCGGTCATCACGAAGTCCGTCGAGGCACAGAACATGGACGACCTGCCGAAGCTCATCCAGACGCTCCAGCAGGTCGCGAAGGAGGACCCGACGATTCAGGTCGAAATCAACGAGGACACCGGCGAACACCTCATCTCCGGGCAGGGTGAACTCCACCTGGAGGTCATCGGCCAGCGCATCGAGCGCAACCAGGGCATCCCCATCAACACCGGGGAGCCCATCGTCGTCTACCGCGAGGCGCCCCAGAGCAACTCCCGCGAGGTCGAGGGTCGCTCGCCGAACAACCACAACCGGTTCTACATCACCGTCGAACCGCTGGGTGAGGACATCGTCGAGACCATCAAACTCGGCGAAGCGTCCATGGACATGCCCGAACTGGAGCGCCGCGAAGCGCTGCAGGAGGCCGGCATGGACAAGGAGACGTCCCAAGAGGTCGAACACATCCACGGGACGAACATCCTCATCGACGACACGAAGGGTATCCAGCACCTCAACGAGACGATGGAACTCGTCATCGAGGGGCTCGAAGAGGCTCTCGACGACGGTCCGCTGGCCGCCGAACCGGTCCAGGGGTCGCTCATCCGTCTCCACGACGCCCGCCTCCACGAGGACGCCATCCACCGTGGCCCGGCACAGGTCATCCCGGCCGTCCGTGAGGCCGTCCACAACGCCCTCATCGACGCCGACATCAAGCTGCTGGAGCCGATTCAGCAGGTCCGCATCGACGTGCCCAACGACCACATGGGCGCGGCGTCCGGCGAGATTCAGGGTCGCCGTGGCCGCGTCGACGACATGTACCAGGAAGGGGACCTGATGGTCGTCGAGGGCGTCGCCCCCGTCGACGAGATGATCGGGTTCTCCTCGGACATCCGCTCGGCCACCGAGGGCCGTGCCTCTTGGAACACCGAGAACGCCGGCTTCCAGGTCATGGCCGACAACCTCCAGCCCGAGAAGATCACCGAGATTCGCGAGCGCAAGGGCATGAAGACGGAACTGCCCCAGGCCATCGACTACTTCTAAGGCCCGCCCGCGCCTCGCTTCTGCTGTTCTCTATCTCTGTGCCGTCAGTCTCAGTCAGCGGCGGCTATCTGTTCGTCCAACCCCGCCGCGCGGCCTCGGTTTCTGCACCGAGGGAACGGGACGCCGTCTCGCGACGCGAATCCCGAGTGGAACGTGGGAACCCCGATGGCCGCCCTCGCGCCCCGCAGATTTAGGCTCCCCCACGGCCAACACGCGAGCATGTCGAACCGTCTCCACCAACTCGTCGACCTCCTCGTCGCGGCGCTCGTCGCGGGCACCTCGACGGTGCTCTGGGGGTTGGTCGCCCCACCGGCCGTCGCGCTCTGGATATCGACGCTGTTCGCCGCCATCTACTACTTCTCGCGCAACCCGTGGGGCTCCCCGCGAGGCGAGCAGTTCAACGAGGTGATAGACGACATCTACGACAGGTATCTCCCCTGAGGCCGCCGGCCAAACGGACGGTTTCTTATACGTGCCCCTGCTGAGTCTCCCACAATGAGCGGCACTACTTCACAGGAGGTGAGCGGGCGATGAGCGACTCGACCGACGAGGTTCGGTCCTACACACTGCGGCTCGAACTGGTCGACGAACCGGGCGAGCTGTTGCGGGCGCTCGAACCCATCGCCAACAACGGCGGGAACCTCCTCTCTATCTTCCACGAGCGGGGCAACGTCACGCCCCGCGGACACATCCCCGTGGAGGTCGACCTAGAGGCGACCCCCGAGCGGTTCGAGGCCATCGTCGACGCCGTGCGCGACGCCGGCATCAACGTCATCCAGGCCGGCGCCGAGCGCTACAGCGAGACGCTCACGGTCGTCCTCTCGGGCCACCTCATCGACTCGGACCTCTCCGATACGCTCTCACGCATCCAGGGGACGACGGACGCGACGGTGACCGACCTCTCGCTGTCGGCCCCCGAGGGGACCGACGACGCCTCCAGCGCGCGCATCCGACTGGCGACCGAACAGGGCGCCGCCGCCGGCGTGATGGAGACGATTCGGGAGTTGGCCACCGAGAAGGAGTTGCGCGTCATCGAACCCCTCGCCGCCGGAGGTGAGCTATGAGACTCGCCATCCTCGGGGCCGGTGCGGTCGGCTCCTCGGTCGCAGAACTGGCGGCCGACTACGGCCACTCCGTCACCACCTTCGCGGACTCCCAGAGCGCCGCCGTCGACCCGTCGGGCGTCGACGTGGCGGCCGCGCTCGACCGGAAGCGGACCGACGGTATCCTCGGCGATGCCGCCCCCTCTGACGCCCTCGACGGCGAGTACGACGTCCTCGTCGAGGCGACGCCGACCACGCTAGGCGACGCCCAACCCGGCTTCGGCCACGTCGAGGCCGCACTCGAACGGGACCGTCACGTCGTCCTCGCCAACAAGGGGCCGGTCGCCGAACGGTACGCGGACGTGCGCGCACTCGAACGCGAGAGCGCGGGGACGGTGCTGTTCGAGGCCACCGTCGGCGGCGCGATGCCGGTGCTCTCGACCATCGCCGACTTCGATCCCGAACACATCAACGCGGTGCGGGGCGTCCTCAACGGCACCGCGAACTTCATCCTCTCGCGGATGAGCGCCGAGGGCCTCGGTTACGAACACGTCCTCGCGGAGGCACAGGACCTCGGCGTCGCGGAGGCCGACCCCACCTTCGACGTGGACGGCACCGACGCCGCGCTCAAGGGCGTCATCGTCGCCAACGTCCTCGCGGGCGACGGGCAGGAGTACACGCTCGACGACGCGACGGTCGAGGGCATCGAAGACATCGAGGGGAGCGCGCTCGAACTGGCCGCCGAGGACGGCCGCACCGTCCGCCTCATCGCCGAAGTGGCAGAGGGCGAGGTCCGCGTCAGCCCCCGACTCGTCCCGGAGAACGCGCCGCTGGCGCCGACCGGCACCCGGAACATCGTCCAACTGGAGACCGAACACGCCGGGCGTCTCAACATCTCCGGTCGCGGTGCCGGCGGTCCCGAGACGGCCAGCGCCGTCCTCGCGGACGTCGGTCGACTCCCCGAACTGTAGGCCGTTCCTGCCGGTGTCGGCACCCCCGTCGCGTGACACCGCGTCCCAAATCGCCAGACAGCGCCCGTCTCCTCGGCGAGTGCTTTCGAAATCGTTTTATGAACCACCGGCCAAAGACTCCGATATAGCGCCCCTGCGCGTGAGAAACAACAATGAGCGACGAACAACACCAGAACCTGGCCATCATCGGCCACGTTGACCACGGTAAGAGCACGCTCGTCGGCCGACTCCTCTACGAGACAGGATCGGTACCGGAGCACGTCATCGAACAGCACAAGGAAGAGGCCGAGGAGAAGGGCAAGGGCGGTTTCGAGTTCGCCTACGTCATGGACAACCTCGCCGAAGAGCGCGAACGCGGTGTCACCATCGACATCGCCCACCAGGAGTTCAGTACCGACGAGTACGACTTCACCATCGTCGACTGTCCTGGCCACCGCGACTTCGTCAAGAACATGATCACCGGCGCGAGCCAGGCCGACAACGCCGTGCTCGTCGTCGCCGCCGACGACGGCGTCCAGCCGCAGACGCAGGAGCACGTCTTCCTGGCCCGCACGCTGGGCATCGGCGAACTCATCGTCGCCGTCAACAAGATGGACCTCGTCGACTACAGCGAGTCCGACTACAAGCAGACCGTCGAAGAGGTCAAGGACCTCCTCAACCAGGTCCGCTTCGACACGGAGAACGCTTCGTTCATCCCGATTTCGGCCTTCGAGGGCGACAACATCGCCGAGGAGTCCGACAACACGGGCTGGTACGACGGCGACATCCTGCTGACCGCCCTCAACAACCTGCCGGCTCCGGAGCCGCCGACGGACGCGCCGCTCCGACTGCCGATTCAGGACGTCTACACCATCTCCGGTATCGGTACGGTCCCGGTCGGCCGCGTCGAGACCGGTATCCTGAACACGGGCGACAACGTCTCCTTCCAGCCCTCGGACGTCTCCGGTGAGGTCAAGACCGTCGAGATGCACCACGAGGAAGTCCCGAAGGCCGAGCCCGGTGACAACGTCGGGTTCAACGTCCGTGGCGTCGGCAAGGACGACATCCGCCGCGGTGACGTCTGTGGTCCGGCCGACGACCCGCCGTCCGTCGCCGAGACGTTCCAGGCACAGGTCGTCGTGATGCAGCACCCGTCGGTCATCACCGAGGGGTACACGCCGGTCTTCCACGCGCACACCGCACAGGTCGCGTGTACCGTCGAGTCCATCGACAAGAAGATCGACCCGTCGTCCGGTGAGGTCGCCGAGGAGAACCCCGACTTCATCCAGAACGGCGACGCCGCTGTCGTCACCATCCGACCCCAGAAGCCGCTCAGCATCGAGCCGTCCTCCGAGATTCCGGAGCTCGGTTCGTTCGCTATCCGCGACATGGGTCAGACCATCGCCGCCGGCAAGGTCCTCAGCGTCAACGAGCGATAACACATGTCCCAGCAGGCACGCGTTCGGCTCGCGGGTACGAGCCCCGAGGACCTCGACGACATCTGCGCCGACGTGCGGGAGATAGCGGAGAAGACCGGCGTCGAACTGTCCGGTCCCGTCCCGCTCCCGACGAAGACGCTGGAAGTGCCCACCCGCAAGTCCCCCGACGGTGAGGGGACCGCGACGTGGGAACACTGGGAGATGCGGGTCCACAAGCGGCTCATCGACATCGACGCCGACGAACGGGCGCTGCGCCAACTGATGCGCATCCAGGTGCCCAACGACGTCTCCATCGAGATCGTCCTCGAGGACTAGACCGGCACGGTCCGTTCCTCGGCTTCGGCGCCCGACCCGAATCGCACGCCGGGACACACCCCACGTTCCGTGTGAATCGCTATCGAAGTTCGCCCTCACGCGCAGGGTTTATACCACCCCGCGTTCGAGTGGCAGACGAAGCGGGCTCGTAGATCAGTGGCAGATCGCTTCCTTCGCAAGGAAGAGGCCCCGGGTTCAAATCCCGGCGAGTCCATAAGAATTCTAACACTTCTCGAACTATCGGGAAGAGAGACTATTCAAGCCTGTATTCGGTAGATTCCGGTTCGGGTACGGTCAGAAATAACCGCTCCGTCAATCGAGGGGTTGACGATTCAGGCGTTTCGGTCAAGCCAGTCGCAAAACGTTTCGAAGTCGTTCGCACCAGAACTCTCGGCGATGTCTCTGAGTGTCCCTGTTCTGAGCTCGTCGTGCAACGGGACCGTGACCTGCCGTCGATCGTCTTCGTTGGTCGGGTGTTCGTAGTACAACTGGGCGTGGTCGCCGGTTGTCCGTCGCCACTCAAATCCACCAGCGTTCACCAGCACTTTCACGACCTCCATCCCGGAAAACGTTCGCCGCCCCATCTACTGCATGAACTCCGGTGGTTCCGAGTCACCGGTCGAGTTGTCGTCCGGGTCGATACCGAGTTCGCGGAGTTCCGCGTCGGTCGGTTCGTGTCCGATCTCGCCGTTGTGCAGAGCGACCGCTTCGTCAAGCATCTCCAGCGCCCCTTCACGGGTGTCTCCTTGTGTGGTGACGCCGGTCTCCACGTCGGTGATGACCCAGCCGTCTCCCTCGCGCCACATCCGAATCTCGTCTTCGTGGTCGGAGCCACCGTCACGAGTAGAACTGGCCATGTACCCGAATATTCGCTCGTCTGTCGAATAAACCTTCGGCAGTCGCTCGGCGCAGTCCGTCCGGGGGCTCTCAGTCAGCCCATTCCCTTCTCTTCAGGTGGAATTGTGCGCGATCTCCGGGACTATCCAACCCGGCGAGTCCATTCCTACTTATATCCCAGTTAGGTGTGTTCTATAGCTGATTTTCGAGGGGTGTGAGTAACTCCTTGTGAATTCATCACGCTCCATGACGGATGTCATTTAATGAGCACCCCCTCCCTAGAGGCCACTCTCTTGTTCAGTCCAGCGGCAAGGTTTTGTATATGTGAACGTAAAGCACGTGTATATGTCTGATGCAGACACCACGACCGGCGATGATGGACCAGAGATGGTCCAGATCAACCTCCGGCTGAGCAAGGCGTTCCTCGAAGATATCGACACAACGTGGAAAGAGGAGGGATTCAATTCGCGGAGTGAGTTCCTCCGATACGCAGCACGCGACGCGGTGAAACACCCCGAGTTCTCTCGCGAGGGATGGAAACAGATTGCTGCCAGTGAACACGAACTGCGGTCTGGCGACGCAGAGTTAGTGTCGCGTGAGGAAGTCGTCGAGCTGATGGGTCGAGACGAAGATGACGAGTGACGAGTGGACGTGGAAGTTCACGACGAGGGCGGCCGACCAGTTCGATTCCCTCGACCCGCACGTACAGGACCGGATTATCTCGAAATTGGATGAAATCGTCGAGTCAGAATGGCGCGAACCCGACGACTTTCTCGAACCGCTGACTGGTGGCCCGTTCTCGAAACTCCGGGTTGGGCAGTACCGACTCGCCTGTACACTCGATCGAAGCGGACCAGTACTGGAAGTCCATCGCATCGAACATCGGAGCGGTGCCTACACTGCCGACGACGATTAGATATCCCCATATTCGTAATCACCTGACTGCGGGCTGATTTAACCGATTCTTTCACGCAACGTCATCGTATCCCGGCGAGTCCATTCATTCTCTATCGGATATTTAGCTAGTGTATGGCCTAATACGGCTGTTTTGCCGAACTAGGTTAAATCGGTTCCGTCACGGTTCGTGACGCACCCGTCGTCGTGTGAGCTCACGCATGTAATCGTCTCGGGCGCTGATGCGTCTCGACGGCTGTGCTGGCCGCTGTTGGTGCGGTTGATCGAAGACGCACAGAAATCCACTGGCGACGGTCGATATTACGAGCGACGGTAGTCGTCGCTCACCCACCACTCACGAGGGCACCGCGAACGAACGTCCCCAGTGTTCTATCCGTTCACAGTAGTTCGAAGACGTGGATCGGCCACTCCTCCTCGTAGGACAGGTCGAAGTCCGGATCGATATCGAGCGTCTCGGGGTCTCGGACCCGGAGTTCGACGCGGTCGCCGATGGTGACGTCCTCGAGCGGAGCGGCGACGCGACCGGTAAGTCGAGCCGAGGAGTCGAGTTCGACCACTGCGACGGTGATCGGCGCCAGGTGCTCGAACGCGGACGGGGGTCGGTTGACCGACGTGTACGATATCACCTCGCCGGTCCGGGGCTGTTCCGAGAGCGTGACTGCCCGGCTGCCACAGCCGTAACAGGCGGGGCGAGGCGGAAGCATGTGTGTCTCACACTCGGTACAGCGGGCGGCCAGCAACCGGCCCGCAGCTAACGCGTCGAAGAAGCCGGGGAGCGTGAACGGCGAGTCGGCGGTGATGTCGTCCGGTGCGAGCGGTCCCGTCGTCGTGGAGTCGGTGTCTGTCATCGGTGAGTCACCCTCGTCGGTCATTGTGCAGTCAGGACGTGTGCCACAGTGTGGGCGTCCGCGACGCCGCCTTCGTTGATGAGGAGCGCGGTGTCGGCGTCGGCCACCTGCCGTTCACCGGCCCGTCCGGTGAGCTGTTCGTACGCTTCGACTGCCTGCAACAGCCCGGTCGCCCCGATCGGGTGGCCACGGGCCTTCAGTCCGCCGCTGGTGTTGATCTGGACGTCGGTCCAGCCCGCCGACCGGTCCACAGGCTCCTCGACCGTCTCGATTCCGCGGCCCTTGGGGGCGAACTCGGCGGCCTCGGCCAGCAGTGCCTCACAGACGGTGAAGGCGTCGTGGACTTCCGCGACGTCGACATCCGCGGCGTCAACGCCAGCGTCCTCGTAGGCGGTCGAGGCAGCGACGTTCGCCCCCTCGACGAACGTCAGGTCACGCTCCGCGACGCCGAGGTTGTTGGCCGCCGAGCCGACGCCGGCCACGCGGACTGCGTCGGGACGGCGCTGCAGGTCGGCCGCCACCTCGTCGTTCGCGACGACGACGGCTGCGGCACCGTCGGTAACCGGCGCACAGTCGTACAGTTTCAGCGGGGGAGCGACGTCGGGCGCGTCCATAGCGGTCTCGACATCGACTGCTTGCTGGAACATCGCCCGTGGGTTGGCCGCCGCGTTCCGGTGGTTCTTCACGGCGATTCTGGCCAGGTCTCGTTCCGTCGCGTCGGTCTCGTGGAGGTATCGCCGCGCGAGTAGGGCGTACGTAGCGGGCGCGGTGATTCCGGACCGCTGTTCTAAGGCCCGCTCGAAGGCGGCACCGAGCGCGTTCGTGGCACCCTCGGTCCCGCCGGCGGTCATCTTCTCGACGCCACAGGCAAGCACTGCGTCGTGGACGCCCGCCCGGACGTCCCGGACTGCGTTCTTGAGCGCGAGCGCACCAGCGGCCGCACACGCCTCGACACGCTCTGCGGGGACGTTCCGCAGGCCGGCCCACTCGGCCATGAGCGTCCCCTGCATGATCTGGTTCTCGTACCGTTCGGACTGGGCGCCGACGTACAGTCCGTCGACGACGTCGGCCGGGTCGGGCAAGTCCTCGAAGGCCTCGGCCAGCGCTTTCGAGAATAAATCGCGGCCAGGCAGGTCTGTCTTGCCCAGCGGCGAGGAGCCGACCGCGATGAGATGAGCTGTGGACATCGTCTGGGAGTCATCCACTAACGATGATAATGGTTTGGACGGCGCGCGGCTGAACCACAACAGTAGGTGGTGCTGACACTTTGACATCGAGTGTCCGGGAGTGTGTTTCAGTCCCGTCACAGCGGACCCCTTCATATAGGGGTCGTGCTGACTGTACAGTGTCTGGACCAGTTCGACAGGGCCCTAGAACCCTCAGAAACGCCCTTCCCGTCCGCAGAGGGTCGCGTGTTCGCGTTGCCCGGGGAGAAAGACCTTTACGGCACACCGTCACGTCTTGGCATATCATGCACCGACCGATGACGACGCTCGACTTCCTCGACAGGGGGGTCGACGTCTACGGCGACGCCGTCGGCGTCGTCGCTCACGATGGCACCGAGTACACCTACGCCGAGTTCGGCGAGCGGGTCGACCGCGCGGCGGCGGCGCTCTCGAACCTCGGCATCGAGAAGGGGGACCGCGTGGCGCTGCTCGCGCCGAACACACACTGGTTTCTGGAGACGCTGTTCGGTATCAACGTCCTCGGGGCCATCTCGGTCCCGCTCAACTACCGGCTCATCCCCGAGGACTACGAGTACATCCTCGACGACTGCGGGGCCCGGGCGGTCGTCGCCGACTACGAGTACGCCGAGAAAATCGAGGCGGTCCGCAGTCAGGTCCCCGCCACGGCGTTCGTCGCCAACCCGGCCGACCGCGTCGACGGCGACTGGCGTGACTACGAGTCACTCCTTGCGGAGGCTGACCCTGGCGAGGTCGAGCGCCCAGACATCTCCGAGGACGACCCCGCGACTATCAACTACACGAGCGGGACGACCGGCGACCCGAAGGGCGTGGTCCGGACCCACCGCACCGAACACTGGCACGCGCTTATCACCACGCACCACACCGAGGTCACCGACGACGACGCCTACCTCTGGACGCTCCCGATGTTCCACGTCAACGGGTGGGGGTATCCCTACGTCATCACCGGCGTCGGCGGGACGCACGTCTGCCAGCGCACCTTCGACGCCGAGGGCGCCTTCGAGCGCATCCACGACCACGACGTGAGCTACCTCTGTGGTGCGCCGACGGTCCTCAACTCGATGGTCGACCACTACGAGGCCCACGACGTCGCGGCGACCGGTGACAAGCCGGTCAGGATTGCGACCGCGGCCAGCCCGCCGCCCGAGGCCACCATCCGGACCGTCGAGGACGAACTGGGCTGGAACATCCTGCACGTCTACGGGTTGACCGAGACCGGCCCGTTGATAACGACGAGTAACTCGCCGCGCCGGATCGAGAGTGAGGGTCGCTTCGCGATCAAGACCCGTCAGGGCCACGCCATGCTCGGGACCGAACTGCGTGTCGTCGACCGGGACGGCGAGGACGTCCCGCACGACGACGAGACGATGGGCGAGATAGTCGTCCGGGGCAACCAGGTCATGGACCGCTACTGGAACAAGCCCGAGCGAACACAGGAGGCCTTCCACGACCGGGTCGACGGGTGGTTCCACACCGGCGACTTCGCCACTGTCGACGAGCGCGGGATGATATCGATAAAGGACCGCAAGAAGGACGTCATCATCAGCGGCGGCGAGAACATCTCCAGTGTCGAGGTCGAAGACGCCCTCTACGACCACCCCGACATCGAGCGCGTCGCCGTAATCGGCGTCCCCCACGAGAAGTGGGGCGAGACGCCCAAAGCTATCGCCGTGCCCGCCGCTGGCGCGGACCTCTCCGAGGAAGGGGTCATCGAGTTCGCCCGCGACAACCTCGCGCACTTCAAATGCCCGACCGTGGTCGAGTTCGTCGAGGACCTCCCCGAGACCTCCACGGGCAAGATACGCAAGGTCGAACTCCGGGAGTCCCACGCCGACCCTGTCGGGTGATTCGGCCGTTCCAGCTCCTACGTCGTCACCGTCCGCCTGAGAGGGTAGCTCTCGTCGACCGATACACGAAGCCTAGATTCAATCCGCCACGGGTCTCAGTAGGGACAGCTACGACCGACCGGCTCAGAGACGGACCACGAGTTCGTCACCGTCCCGTTCGTACGTCGTCTCGAACGGCTCGGAGCGTTCACGTATGGTCTCTCTGAGCCACGTCGCGCCCGATTCCTTGGCTGGATAGACGTGGTCGCCGATAAAGAACGGAACCAGTCGTATCTCCGTCACCGCTCCGCCCGTGAGGGTGACCTCGAAGAGGTAACTCTTGTTGTTCCCGAGGTCGTCTTTCACCCCGAAATCGTCGACGAGGTCCCCGGTGTCGTGCAGGATGACGCCCTCGCCGTACTGTTCGACCGCCTGAACGACGTGTGCGCTGTGGCCGTGAACGAGGTCCACGCCCTGGTCGACGAGCCAGTGACCGAACGAGACGAGTCTATCGCTCGGTCGTTCGACCCAGTTTTCCCCCCAGTGGACCGAGGCGACGAGTACGTCCGGCTCGGTCGCTCGAGCGCGCGCGAGTGCCTTCTCGACGAGGCGTCGGGTTTCCGGGTGTTCGGAGTCGGCCTTGGCCCAGGCGATACCGGGTCGGTCGTCGGTCACGCCGTACACGCTACCCTCCTCCGAGAAAGAGACGACGGCGACGTCGAGACCACCGACGGAGAACGTGGCCGGCGCCCAGGCCGCCGCGGGAGTCTCACCGGTGCCCGCGTTCTCGATTCCGGCCGCTTCGAGCACGTCGATGGTGTCGGTGAGAGCGACTGCTCCGAAATCCATCGCGTGGTTGTTCGCCAGCGCGGTGAACGTGACGTTCCCGGCTTCGAGTGCGGGGACTGCCCACTCGGGGTTCCCCCGAAAGTGGTACGCTCGGTTGGGGAACCGTTCGCCGCGCTTCGAGAGACAACACTCGAGGTTACAGCAGACCCCATCGAGTGATTCGAGTTCGGACTGGAAGTCGCCCCAGATGGCCGCTGGGTCGACGTCGTCCTGGCCGTAAATCCGGTTGAGGCTCCGCCCGACCATCGTATCACCGGCGAATCCGATGGTCGTCTCGTGGTGCTCTCGGGCGGTGGTCGTATCGTCGTCGGACGTGGTGTGTTCAGCGGTCGTGCTAGTGGCATCGGTCGTGCCCTCGTCGGTGGCGGTCCGAGTCCGGGCCGTTGGAGTCGACTCGTTCGGACTGCCGAGACAGCCACCGAATGCTATCGTTCCGAGGGTTGCCAAGTACGTACGGCGATTGCGTGTCATTTGTGGAGGGTGTGTCTCTCGCGGGGTGATGGGCCCGGTGGGGTCGGGACGGCCGGCGGTGTTGGGCGCTCGCCCCGTCTGCCGTTGCGTTCGCGGAGCGGACGTGCAGTCGACGACACATCTCCGCTCCGCGTCGCACGTCGAGACGTGTACCACTGTCCAGTTGGTATCAAATATTATTGGTGTGCTAAAGGACGTGTTGCGAAAGATTTTCGCCGCTCCTGACGGACATCGCGCAGTTCGACCGTCTACCGAGCGTGCCTGAGAGCGACCGTTCCGGGGCGATGGTCCTCGTTCCATGCTCGGGCGCGCGTCGTAACCGGAAGGTGGCGCGTGACGACTGGCCCCTCTCTCTTGCAGGTCGTCCGTGTCCAGTTTTCGAACCATTCGACAGCGGTGGCGAGTCCGCCGTTTCATCGAACCGGTTGTCGCACTCTCCGAGTTCGGTCGCCAACTGCTCGGCTCGGACCTCCAGTGAACGCCGTGGTCGGGCGATAATCCGCTTCTACTTCGAGCGGAACTGACAACCCGATGGCAGTTATAATCGCCTTAGCCGGATATACGAGGGCAATACAAAGTGGCCCGTGGCGATTGGTACGTTCGATTGATGGCCACCAGAGATAGGCGTCGCGATAGGCCGCCCACCCCGCACGGCGCGTTCGACGGTGTGTCGTGAACGGATGTCTCGAACGTTCGCCGTAGCCGCCGTCGTGCTGGTGTGTTCCGCCCTCGCACTGGCAGCGGGCGTCGCTCCCACGCTGGCGAGCGGTACGTCCGGGGGTGGGGACGACGACGGGCACGACGGGCACGACGATGACGGCGGGAGTGACAACGATGGCGGAGGGGACGACTGTGGCGACTGTGACGACAGTGACGGCGATGGGGCGGATGCTGACGCGGGGTTCAGGCTCAGAGACGTCGATACGGACCTGCAGGTCGGCGAATCGGGGACCGTCACCGTCGAGTTGGAGAACGAGGGCCTCGGCGACCTCTCGGCGGCGACGGTGGTGTTGCAGTCCCAGAACCCGGAGATTCGCGTGGGGGCCGGACGCAACGGGAGTCGGTTCGTCGGCGACTGGGACGAGGGTGACACGGAGACGGTCGAGTTCGCGGTGTCGGCGACGGACGACGCGCGGTCCCAGGAGTACCCGCTCTCGGTGACGGTCCGGTACACCGACCCCGACGGGAACGCGACGGCGTCGGCGCCGCTGACGTTCGGTATCGACCCAGATGCGGAACAGCGGTTCTCGATAGACGACGTCGACGGGTCGCTTCGGGCGGGCGACGACGGCGACATCGAGGTCACGGTGGAGAACGACGGTCCGCGAGACGTCGAGGACGCCGTCTTGGTCGTCCGCGAGACGGCCGACGGCGTCACCCCGCTGAAGTCGGAAGTCGCGCTGGGCGAGTTCGAGGACGACGAGTCGCGGACGGTCGAACTGCCCTTCCGCGTGGCACGGACGGCAGAGCCAACGAAGCGACAGTTCGAGTTCGCGCTCCAGTACACCACCGAGGCGGGCGAGCGACGCGAGAGCGGGCCGCTGTTCGCGGACGTGAAGATACGGGACCGGCAAGACGTCGTCGACGTCGAGGACGTCGACGTCGACTCGCAGGTCGGCGAGCGCGGGACGGTGACCGTGACGCTGGAGAACGAGGGCGACGAGGAGTTGACGGACGCGCGGGTGCGCTTCTCCTCGCTGGACCCGGCCTTCCGGTTCGGCACGTCGCGGAACGCGACGCGGTTCGTCGAGGAGTGGGACGACGGGGACGAGGAGACGTTCGAACTGCGAACGCGGTTCTCGAACGAGTCGACGACCGACGAGTACCCGGTGACGGTGACCGTCCGGTACACCGACGAGGACGGCGACGAACGGGTCGCAGACGACGTTCGCTTCGGCGTCGAACCGGACGCCGAACAGTCGTTCGACCTCGACGACGTGTCTGGGGACCTCCAGGTCGGCGACGACGGGACCGTCTCCGGCGACATCGAGAACGAGGGGCCGAACGACGTCGAGGACGCGGTGTTGGTGTTCCGGTCCTCGATAGACGGGGTGACGCCGTTGCAGACCGAGGTTCCGCTCGGCGACCTCGACGACGACGAGGACACCGACTTCGAACTGCCGCTTCGCGTCGCCGACACCGTCGAACCCACCGACTGGCAGTTCGAGTTCGCGGTGCGGTACACGACCGACGAGGGCGACCGGCGGACGAGCGACCCGCTGTTCGAGACGGTGACTATCCGCGAGGAAGCCGAGGTGTTCGAAGTCGAGAGCGTCCTCTCCGACGCCCAAATCGGGGACCGCGGGTCCGTCTCGGTCACGTTGGTCAACGACGGCGAGGAGACGCTGACGGACGCCCGAGTGACGTTCACCTCTCCGGACCGCACGCTCCAACTCGGCGGCGGGCGGAACGCGACGCGGTTCGTCGGGGAGTGGGACCCCGGCGAGTCGGAGACTTTCGACGTCCAGACGCGGGTGGCCGACTCGGCTTCGACCGACGAGTACCCGGTGGCGGTGACGGTCCAGTACACCGACGGGGACGGCGACGAACAGGTCGCAGACGACGTGCAGTTCGGGGTCACGCCGGACGCCGAGCAGTCGTTCGACGTCAGCGACACGGAGGGACTGCTTCGGGTCGGCCGCGACGGGAGCGTCTCCGGCGACATCGAGAACGAGGGGCCACAGGACGCCGAGTCGGCGGTCCTGCGCGTGATTCCGCCGAGCGACGACGTCGTGGCGCTCGAATCGGAGTACGTCCTCGGGGACTTCGCCGCCGGCGACCGGGAGTCCTTCGAGTTCCCGATTCGGGTCCGCGACCGCGCCAGACCCGGCCGCAAGCAGTTCGAGTTCGTCGTCGAGTACCGAAACGAGGAGGGCGACGTCGTCGAGAGTCGCCGCCTCGCGGCGCGGTACCGTGTGGCCGCGCAGGCGGGCCAGTTCCGCGTGGTCGACCTCGACAACGGCGTGCAGGTCGGTGAGTCGGGGACCGTCGCACTCCGCCTCCGGTACACCGGGCGCGAATCGATTACGAACGCGGTCGTCCAGTTGCAGTCGGTGAGCGGGGACCTGACCGTCGGTGCGGCCGGCGGGACCAACGGGAGCAGAGCGGTCGGCCGATGGGACCCCGGCGAGCGTCGGACCGTCCGGTTTCAGGTCGCCGCGCCCGAGGACGCGGCCCCGCAGGACTACCCGTTCGACGTGCGCGTCGCCTACGAGGACGACGACGGCGACCAACAGCGGTCGGACCCAATCGCGCTCGCCCTCCATCCCGCCCCGGAACAGGCGTTCTCGGTCAGGGACGTCAGGGGTGCCCTCGAAGTCGGCGCCGAACGAGACCTGACCGGCCGCGTCGTCAACGACGGGCCCCGCGCCGTCGAGGACGTCGTCGTCGAACTCAGGCCGACGACCGACTCGCTGGTGCCACAGGAGACCGAGTACGCCATCGGGAACCTCTCCGTCGGGTCGTCCGCCCGGTTCCGTCTACCCGTCGTGATTCCGTCCGACGCAGAGGCAATCCCGCGACAGGTCCCGTTCGTGGTTCGGTACACCACCGCCGACGGCGACCGGCGCGAGAGCGAGCGTCTCGCCTCGACCTTGTCGGTCGCGCGGGAGCGAGACACGTTCCGGGTCGTCGACGTGGCCGAGTCCCTCCGGGCCGGTGACGAGGGCAACGTCACGCTCACGCTCGAAAACGCGGGCGACTCGACGGTCCGACAGGTGCTCGTCTCGCTGCGCTCCCAGAGTGACGAACTGGACGTCGAGGGCGCGGCGAACGCCACGCGATTCGTGGACGAGTTGCGCCCCGACCAGCGGCGGCCGGTCTCGTTCCGCCTCTCGGCGCCCGAGGACGCGGGCGGGCAGCGCTACCCGCTCCGACTCCGCGTCGAGTACGAGGACGCCTCTGGGGACAGTCAGCCCGCCGAAACGACGACCATCGGCGTCACGACCGCCCCGGAGCAGTCCTTCGCCGTCACCGACGTCGGGGGTACGCTTCGGGTGGGCGCGGAGGGGACGCTCAGAGCGACCATCCGTAACCGCGGGCCGACGACCGTCTCCGACGCCTTCGTCCGACTCTCGGTCGGGAGCGAGAACGTCGAACTCCAAGAGACCGAAGCACCCGTCGGCCGGTTCCGCGCGGGCGAGACGGCGACCGTCTCCTACCCCGTCGAGGTACTGGACGAGACGGAACCGGGCGACCGACGCGTGTCGTTCGTCGTCGAGTACACCAACGCCGAGGACGAGATTCGGGAGAGCGACTCTCTCCCCGGGTTCGTTTCCGTCGCCGAGCGGCGACCGGTATTTCGGGTCCGGGGAGCGAACGCCTCTCTCGGTGCCGGTGACACCGAGTTGGTGACCCTGCTGGTCACGAACAACGACGAGGTCACCCTCACCAACGTCGACGCCAAGGTGTTCGTCAACGACCCGTTGAGCACCGACGACGACCAAGCGTTCGTCGGCCGCCTCGACCCCGGCGAGACGGTCCGCCTCGTCTTCGAAGTGAGCGCGAGCGGCGACGCGACGGCCAAGGACTACCCGCTCCTCGTCGACTTCCAGTATCAGGAACCCGACGAGGAGACGAAGCTCTCGGACACCTATTCGGTCGCCGTGACGGTGCAGGAACCGGCCGGCGACGGGATTCCGTGGCTCCTCTTGCTCCTCGTCGTGGCGTTCGTCTTGCTCGTCGCCGTCGCCGTGGTGCTCTACCGCCGCCGACGGGACGCGGCCGACGAGGGTACGGACGAACCGACCGGCCGAGAGGTTGGTCCGGACGACACCGATGCGTCGGGGGACGATACAGCCGGGTCGCCCGACGACGACACGGCCGAGGGCTGACCCGTGTCGTCCCGGGACACCGTCGTCGGTCGGGTGAACGACGCCATCACCGGACGACCGACCGCCGTCGTGGTCGCCTTCGTCGTCGTGACGGCCCTGTTCGTCCCCGGACTCGCGAGCGTCTCGACGGAAGCGGGGACCGAGCAGTTCACGCAGGACAGCCCCGCGCAGACGGCGCTGGAGCGGGTGAACGAGGACTTCGGCCCCACGTTCCAGTCGGACGGCGGGAGCACGCAGTTGATTCACCGGGGTCGGAACGTCCTCGCGAAACCGGAACTCCTGCGGATGCTCCGGACGCTGGAGCGCCTCGAATCACGCGAGGAGATACGGGTCACGTCGACGAGTAGCGCCGCCAGTACCGTCGCCCGTACGCTCGACCCGTCGGCGACCACGCTCGACGCGCAGATTCGCGCCGTCGAAGACGCGTCCCCCGGTGAGGTCGACCGCGCGGTCCGCGCCGTGGCTGACGACCCCGGCTTTCGAAGCCAACTGAGCGAGGACTTCAACCCCGAGTCGGCGCGGGCCGGAGCGACCGTCGCCGTCGTCCAGCACCGTATCCCGGGGGGCGTAGACGAGACGGCGGGGGTCGGCGGCGACAGTCCGCTCACGGTCATCCAACGCCGCAGTCAACGCGTCGTCGCCGCCGCAGACGGCGACATCGTCGTGTTCGGTTCGGGGCTGGTCGCCGCGGAGTTCTCGACGATAATCTTCGACTCGCTGTTCATCGTCGTCCCCGCCGCCGTCGCCCTCATCTTCGTCTTCCTCGTCTACGCCTACCGCAACCCGGTCGACCTCGCGCTGGGGTTGCTGTCGCTGGTCATGACCGTCGTCTGGACGATAGGGTTCCTCGGTCTCGCCGGCATCCCATTCACGCAACTGCTCATCGCGGTACCGCCCCTGTTGCTCGCGGTCGGCATCGACTTCGGACTGCACGCCATCAACCGCTACCGCGAGGAGCGCGTCGACGGCTTCGGTATCAGGCGGTCGATGGCGGTGGCGAACCGGCAGTTGCTCGTGGCCTTCTTCATCGTCACCGGCACCACGGTCATCGGCTTCAGCGCCAACACGGTCAGCGACCTCGGGCCGATTCGGGACTTCGGCATCGTCGCCGCCGTCGGCATCGTCTTCACGTTCCTCATCTTCGGCATCTTCCTCCCCGCGGCGAAGGTCACCGCCGACGAAGTGTTCGCCTCGCTGGGCGTCCCCATGCCGTTTCAGCGACCGCTCGGTCGGGCGGAGACGCCGCTCGGCCGCGTCCTCCCGGTCGGCGTCGCCATCGCGCGGCGCGCCCCGAGAGCGTTCCTCCTCGTCGTCTTGATCGTGTCCGCCAGCGCGGGGTACTACGGGACCGGCGTCGACACCGCGTTCTCACAGGACGACTTCCTCCCTCCAGAGGACAACCCCGCGTACCTCGAGGAACTCCCCGAACCCTTCCGACCGGGCGAGTACACCGTCACCGAGCGGACGAACTTCCTCGAAGAGAACTTCGAGGCCGCACAGGGCGACACCGTGGTCGTCTACGTGCAGGGACCGCTCCGTCGGGACGACGCGCTGGAGTCGGTCCAGCGGGCCGGGCGGAACCCGCCCGACTCGTTCGTGGCAACGAACCGGCAGGCGGACGCGCAGAGCATCATCGGCGTCATCCGGTCCCACGCCAACCGGTCGGACTCGTTCCGCCGACTGCTCGCCCGGAGCGACGTCGACGCCGACGGCGTCCCCGACGACAACCTCGAAGCCATCTATCGAGCCCTGCTCTCGTCGTCCGCCCGCGACAGCGCCCTCCGGTACATCACCGAGGACTTGCGGAGCGCGCGCGTCGTCTACACGACGGAGAGCGACGCCGAACAGGGCGCGGTCACGAGCGACGCGCGGACCGTCGCGGACCGGTATCGGTACGCGGCCACGGCCACCGGGTCGGTCGTCGTCTTTCAGGACGTCGCCGACGCAATCCTCGCCTCCGCTATCCGGAGTCTGCTGGTGGCGCTGGCCGCGACGGCGCTCTTTCTGGTCGCCGTCTATCGCGCTCTCGTCGGGCGCGCGTCCCTCGGAGCGGTCAACCTCGTCCCCATCCTCGTCACCATCACGTTACTCGTCGGGACCATGCGACTCGTCGGCCTCCCGTTCAACGCGCTCACTGCGACGATACTCTCCATCTCGCTGGGCCTCGGCATCGACTACTCGGCGCACTTCGTCCACCGGTTCGCCGACGAGTACGACGCGCGAGTCCTCGGGGCCGACGGGGACGCGGCGCCGACAGACGCCGTCGTCCCCGCGTTGACCACCACGGTCACCGGCACGGGTGGCGCACTCACCGGGAGCATGCTCACCACGACCAGCGGCATCGGCGTCCTCGTGCTGGCGATTACGCCCATCCTCGGTCAGTTCGGGATACTCACCGCGCTGGCGATTCTGTACTCGTACCTCACCGCGATGGTCGTCACGCCGAGCGTCGTCGTCCTCTGGGCGCAGTACGTCGGGTGAGCCGACGTTTCGGATGTCGAGGCCCCGCCCACCCTTCCGTGACCTTCCGCATCCGGTGACCCACTCGGCTGCCTTTATGTTTGACACGTCTGGCGGCAGAGGGCCTTTCCGACGTGTGTAATCCCGTCACGTGTGCGCCATGTGCCGCCTGCACAGGGCGTCCCCGAGACGAGTCATTTAAGTATACCCCTCCCATCGGATATGATGCGAAGGTCGCCCCGGGTCGCCCCGGGCCGACACGACTCGTCGCCACCCGCGACGGGTCACCCAACATGAGGATTCCACCCCTGCGGTCCGCCGTCAAGATGGAATCTGATGTGAGCCCACGGACCCATACAGTAGTCACCATCGACGTAGGAGTCGATGGGTTACGCTTCCGACGGAGTGCAACCACTTCCGCCGCTGACCCATGTCAGCACATTCCGGTTGATCCTGCCGGAGGCCATTGCTATCGGAGTCCGATTTAGCCATGCTAGTCGCGCGAGTTTAGACTCGCGGCGTATAGCTCAGTAACACGTGGCCAAACTACCCTACAGACCGCGATAACCTCGGGAAACTGAGGCCAATAGCGGATATCACTCTCACGCTGGAGTGCCGAGAGTGAGAAACGTTCCGGCGCTGTAGGATGTGGCTGCGGCCGATTAGGTAGATGGTGGGGTAACGGCCCACCATGCCCATAATCGGTACAGGTTGTGACAGCAAGAGCCTGGAGACGGTATCTGAGACAAGATACCGGGCCCTACGGGGCGCAGCAGGCGCGAAACCTTTACACTGCACGAGAGTGCGATAGGGGGACTCCGAGTGCGAGGGCATATAGTCCTCGCTTTTCTGTACCGTAAGGTGGTACAGGAACAAGGACTGGGCAAGACCGGTGCCAGCCGCCGCGGTAATACCGGCAGTCCAAGTGATGGCCGATATTATTGGGCCTAAAGCGTCCGTAGCCTGCTGTGTAAGTCCGTTGGGAAATCGACGCGCTCAACGCGTCGGCGTCCAGCGGAAACTACACGGCTTGGGGCCGAGAGACTCGACGGGTACGTCCGGGGTAGGAGTGAAATCCTGTAATCCTGGACGGACCACCAATGGCGAAAGCACGTCGAGAGACCGGACCCGACGGTGAGGGACGAAAGCCAGGGTCTCGAACCGGATTAGATACCCGGGTAGTCCTGGCTGTAAACGATGCTCGCTAGGTATGTCACGCACCATGAGTGCGTGATGTGCCGTAGTGAAGACGATAAGCGAGCCGCCTGGGAAGTACGTCCGCAAGGATGAAACTTAAAGGAATTGGCGGGGGAGCACCACAACCGGAGGAGCCTGCGGTTTAATTGGACTCAACGCCGGACATCTCACCGGTCCCGACAACAGTCACGACAGTCAGGTTGACGACCTTACTCGAGCTGTTGAGAGGAGGTGCATGGCCGCCGTCAGCTCGTACCGTGAGGCGTCCTGTTAAGTCAGGCAACGAGCGAGACCCGCATCCGTAGTTGCCAGCGATACCCTCGAGGTAGTCGGGTACACTACGGAGACTGCCGCTGCTAAAGCGGAGGAAGGAACGGGCAACGGTAGGTCAGTATGCCCCGAATGGACCGGGCAACACGCGGGCTACAATGGCCACGACAGTGGGACGCGACGCCGAGAGGCGAAGCTAATCTCCAAACGTGGTCGTAGTTCGGATTGCGGGCTGAAACTCGCCCGCATGAAGCTGGATTCGGTAGTAATCGCGTGTCAGAAGCGCGCGGTGAATACGTCCCTGCTCCTTGCACACACCGCCCGTCAAAGCACCCGAGTGGGGTCCGGATGAGGCCAGCAGGCGCTGGTCGAATCTGGGCTCCGCAAGGGGGCTTAAGTCGTAACAAGGTAGCCGTAGAGGAATCTGCGGCTGGATCACCTCCTACAGACCGGGACTGAGGCTCTGCCTCAGCCCACCTTAACTGACTGGTGACCACAAGTCACCCGCACCGTCAGCGCGTACACTGACAACTGTATGGGCCCGCTGGGCTCACGAGACCACTCCGAGACGGAGTCCCTTACGGGACGCCGGGTGCAACTCCCGGCCGGTCCGTACTGCGTACCGCGTTCGAACCACGCCCCTTAAGTGTGGGCCAGCGTTCGAACACGGTACGACGACTGATGCACCAGCCCGGGTGAAACCGCGGCTGGGAAGGGTCGATTCGCCTACCATCTACCACCTTGGGGGCGAGGATGAAACCGTGTGTACGTGCGATCCAGGCGTCCACTGGACTCGTTCAGTTTAGCGAGTCACAACGACGTTGGCTACTATGCCAGCTGGTGGATAGCTCGGCTCGAGAGCTGAAGAAGGACGTGCCAAGCTGCGAAAAGCCTGAGGGAGCCGCACGGAGGCGAAGAACTCAGGATGTCCGAATGAGAATCTCCTCAGCAATTGCTTCGCGCAATGAGGAACCCCGAGAACTGAAACATCTCAGTATCGGGAGGAAAAGAAAACGCAACGTGATGTCGTCAGTAACCGCGAGTGAACGCGATACAGCCCAAACCGAAGGTCTCACGACCAATGTGGTGTTTGGACTGACTCTCATCGCTCGACCGTCTCAATGAAGTCCCTTGGAACAGGGCGTGATACAGGGTGACAACCCCGTAATTGAGACCAGTACGGCGTGCGTCAGTTCCGGAGTAGCGGGGGTTGGATATCCCTCGCGAACGTCGCAGGCATCGACTGCGAAGGCTAAACACTCCTCGAGACCGATAGTGCACAAGTAGTGTGAACGAACGCTGCAAAGTACCCTCAGAAGGGAGGTGAAATAGAGCTTGAACTCAGTTGGCGATGGAGCGACGGGGCATACAAGGTCCCGTGACGAATGACCTGTCCGCGAGGACACAGTAAGACTCACGGGAAGCCGATGTTCTGTCGTACGTTTTGAAAAACGAGCCAGGGAGTGTGTCTGATTGGCAAGTCTAACCGGAGCATCCGGGGAGGCACAGGGAAACCGACATGGCCGCAGCCTCACGGCGAGGGCCGCCGTCTTCAAGGGCGGGGAGCCACTCGGACACGACCCGAATCCGGACGATCTACGCATGGACAAGGTGAAGCGTGCCGAAAGGCACGTGGAGGCCTGTTAGAGTTGGTGTCCTACAATACCCTCTCGTGATCTATGTGTAGGGGTGAAAGGCCCATCGAGTCCGGCAACAGCTGGTTCCAATCGAAACATGTCGAAGCATGACCTCCGCCGAGGTAGTTCGTGGGGTAGAGCGACCGATTGGTGTGACCGCCTCCGAGAGGAGTCGGCACACCTGTCAAACTCCAAACCTACGAACGCCGTCGACGCGGGGATTCCGGTGTGCGGGGTAAGCCTGTGCACCAGGAGGGGAACAACCCAGAGGTAGGTTAAGGTCCCCAAGTGTGGATTAAGTGTAATCCTCTGAAGGTGGTCTCGAGCCCTAGACAGCCGGGAGGTGAGCTTAGAAGCAGCTACCCTCTAAGAAAAGCGTAACAGCTTACCGGCCGAGGTTTGAGGCGCCCAAAATGATCGGGACTCAAATCCACCACCGAGACCTGCCCGCACCCGTCACAGGGTGACCGAGTAGATTGGCGCTCTCATTGGATGGAAGCAGGGGTGAGAACTCCTGTGGACCGATGAGTGACGAAAATCCTGGCCATAGTAGCAGCGATAGTCGGGTGAGAACCCCGACGGCCTTATGGATAAGGGTTCCTCAGCACTGCTGATCAGCTGAGGGTTAGCCGGTCCTAAGTCTCACCGCAACTCGACTGAGACGAAATGGGAAACGGGTTAATATTCCCGTGCCATCATACAGTGAAAGTCGACGCCCTGGGGTCGATCACACCGGGCTTTCGCCCGGTCGAACCGTCCAACTCCGTGGAAGCCGTAACGGCAGGAAGCGGACGAACGGCGGGATAGGGAAACGTGATTCAACCTGGGGCCCGTGAAAAGACGAGTATGATGTCCGTACCGAGAACCGACACAGGTGTCCATGGCGGCGAAAGCCACGGCCTGTCGGGAGCAACCGACGTTAGGGAATTCGGCAAGTTAGTCCCGTAAGTTCGCGATAAGGGATGCCTGCTCCGGAACGGAGCAGGTCGCAGTGACTCGGATGCTCGGACTGTCTAGTAACAACATAGGTGACCGCAAATCCGCAAGGACTCGTACGGTCACTGAATCCTGCCCAGTGCAGGTATCTGAACACCTCGTACAAGAGGACGAAGGACCTGTCAACGGCGGGGGTAACTATGACCCTCTTAAGGTAGCGTAGTACCTTGCCGCATCAGTAGCGGCTTGCATGAATGGATTAACCAGAGCATCACTGTCCCAACGTTGGGCCCGGTGAACTGTACATTCCAGTGCGGAGTCTGGAGACACCCAAGGGGAAGCGAAGACCCTATGGAGCTTTACTGCAGGCTGTCGCTGAGACGTGGTCGCCGATGTGCAGCATAGGTAGGAGCCATTACACAGGTACCCGCGCTAGCGGGCCACCGAGGCATCAGTGAAATACTACCCGTCGGTGACTGCGACTCTCACTCCGGGAGGAGGACACCGGTAGCCGGGCAGTTTGACTGGGGCGGTACGCGCTCGAAAAGATATCGAGCGCGCCCTAAGGCTATCTCAGCCGGGACAGAGACCCGGCGAAGAGTGCAAGAGCAAAAGATAGCTTGACAGTGTTCTTCCCAACGAGGAACGCTGACGCGAAAGCGTGGTCTAGCGAACCAATTAGCCTGCTTGATGCGGGCAATTGATGACAGAAAAGCTACCCTAGGGATAACAGAGTCGTCACTCGCAAGAGCACATATCGACCGAGTGGCTTGCTACCTCGATGTCGGTTCCCTCCATCCTGCCCGTGCAGAAGCGGGCAAGGGTGAGGTTGTTCGCCTATTAAAGGAGGTCGTGAGCTGGGTTTAGACCGTCGTGAGACAGGTCGGCTGCTATCTATTGGGTGTGTCATGGTGTCTGACGGGAACGATCGTATAGTACGAGAGGAACTACGATTGGCCGCCACTGGTGTACCGGTTGTCCGAGAGGGCAGTCGCCGGGTAGCCACGCGGCACGGGGTAAGAGCTGAACGCATCTAAGCTCGAAACCCACCTGGAAAAGAGACACCGCAGAGAGTCCGCGTAGAAGACGCGGTCGATAGACTCGGGGTGTACGCACTGAGGTAACGAAGTGTTGAGCCCACGAGAACTAACAACTCGAAGCCATCATTCATACGCACTGTGACTCGATTCACCGACGATTGCTCGTCGCGCTGAACGAGTCCAGGCGCAAACTGGATCGCACGTACGCAAGGTTGACCGACCGAGACTGGTGTATCACGGTTCGATTCCGTGACTCGGCGTTAGGCGGCCATAGCGGTGGGGTTGCCTCCCGTACCCATCCCGAACACGGAAGATAAGCCCACCAGCGTTCCGGTGAGTACTGGAGTGCGCGAGCCTCTGGGAAACTCGGTTCGCCGCCACCATTCATATTCATTCACTCATTCATAGAGCCTCGCGGAGAGTCATCTCTCTGCGGGGCTCGTTGCACGTACAGAGAGCGGCGGGGCTGTCCGGCGGACGGTCGTCGGCCGCGCCCGACGCACGTAACCCCCGTTTCGCTGGGCCGGTCTGACCGACTCGAGGTACCCGTACAGCGACAGCAGGACGTCGTGTCTATAGGACCGAATTACCACATTTCTGGGCTGAGAAAGGCTCATATGGCCGTCGAGCAAAAGCGCGGTAAGATATGGTACACTGCTCGCACCCGGACTGCTCGTGGCGCCCCATCGCGCCCGCTGAGGACGCGGCTTGGGGGCAGTACGCGCGCCATCTCGTCGCCGAACACTCGACCACGGTTGACGTGGACATCCCGGAGGGGATGGTCCAACTCAAGTTCGAAGAGGACGACGACTGGATTACTGTCCCGGTCGAAGAGGCACGGGCGCTGCAGGAAGGACGCCACAGCGACTGATAGCCGCCTGCGCTGCACGGTCGGTGACCGGTCGGACGAGCGGACAAGACGACCTTTCTCGACGGCGGCGTCAGCGCCGGTCAGCTAACGACTTCGTAACGAAATGGGTCGCTGCGCTCCTCTCTATGGAGGTACGAAACCGATGGCAAAAGAGATAGTCTGTCGAGATTCGGGATACGACTGTGACTTCGTGATTCGGTCCGAGAACGAGGACGAGCTCGTCGAGTTCGTACAGACCCACGCGAAGGAGACCCACGACACGGAGATGTCTGCGGCGGACGTCAGAAGCGCTTGGACGACTGTCTGAGTCGGCGACACAGAAACTCGCCGCTCGACCAATCTTATTCGCGGGTCGTCTGGTAGCCGAGTATCTATCGACGGGTCAGGTACCTGTCTGGGTTCGGGGCACTAGACGGCAGGTGCTCACCACACGGGCGACAGAGGAATCGTCGACGGGCGTCTTATCGGCGGTCGGACTCGGGGTTGTGCTTGCGGCGGTACGTGCCGACCATCTTCCAGAGGGTGTCGTCGATGGTCTCGCCGTTCGCTTCGTCCTCGAGCTGTCGGTACAGGTTCTCCGAGACTTCGATGCGAGGCATCGGGTGTGTATAGCGGCCGGGAGTAAATAAATTCTCGCTGACACGGAATCGAGTAAAAGCTTCACGTCCTGCGGTTTCGTCTGACAAGCGACTGTCACTCGCCGTAGAGCCACCGCGCGCCGAAGGCGACGAACCACGCCATCCAGATGCAGAAGACGAGGAGCCACGCGCCGTACCGGACGGTCGCGTCGGGGACGAAGACGTACGCGACGACGAGGAGGGCGACGACGCTCGCGGCGGCCGCGGCGTCCCAGCGACCGGGCGCGGGAGGCGTCACCATCCGCGCTCGGGTTACTGGGAGATGCCGTACGTGTCGCCCGACCAGTCGTAGGCGGGGAAGTCGTACACCGGCTGGTGGTGGTCGATGTCGTCGATGCGCTGGTGGTCCTCGTCGGCGAGGTCCCAGTCGAACAGGTCGAGATTCGCGCGCACGTGGTCCGGCGAGGTGGACTTCGGGAGGGGGACGACCCCGTTCTCGACGGCCCACTTGAGGATTATCTGTGCCGGCGAGCGGTCGTAGGAGTCGGCGATGGCCTGTATGGTCTCGTCTTCGAACACCTCTGTCCGGCCCAGCGGTGCGGCAGCTTCGACGACGGTGTCGGTCTCGTGGCAGTACTCCACGACGTCGTCCTGCGTGTTCCACGGGTGGTACTCTATCTGGTTGACCGCGATGGGGACGTCGCTGACGTGGTGAGCGGCGCTGAGTTGGTAGGCGCTGAAGTTCGAGACGCCGACGTTGCGAATCTTCCCCTGGTCGTGGAGGGTAGCCATCGCGTCCAGCGTCTCCCGCAGCGAGATGGTCGGGTTGGGCCAGTGAATCAGGTAGAGGTCGAGGTAGTCCGTCCCGAGTCGGTCGAGCGAGTCCTCGCACGAAGCGATGACGGACTCGTAGTTCAGGTGCTTCGGAAGCACTTTCGAGGTGAGGAACACGTCCTCGCGGTCGTAGTCGGCGAGTGCGTCGCCGATGGCGGCTTCGTTCCGGTACCCCTCGGCGGTGTCGACGTGGCCGTATCCGGCGTCCAACCCCGCGCGTACGGAGTCGCCGACCGTGTCCTCGTCTAGGTTCCACGTACCGACGCCGACCATCGGCAGTTCGTCGCCACTCGGAAGTGTCGTCGTTGGGATTGTCACAGTCGGTCGGAGGCCCGCCGCCGCTAAAACCGTTTGGACCAGTTTCAGTTCCGCTCCGCACCCATGGCTCGACTTTACCTCTGTCCCGCCGGAACCGGTCTGGCGTGTCATGCAGACGCCATCGCTCGAACCGGGAGTCGTCTACGTCGACCAACCGGACGGCCGTGGGGCCGTCGCGCACCTCGCTCGCTCGACAGGGGCCGCCGAGACGCTGTGGGTGGACGCCGGAGGCGCGGCCTCGACGTACGCCCTGACGGCGGACGGTGACAGGCGTGCGCTTCGGGGCGTCCGCGTCGCTCGCGCGTTCACCGCCCACCAGCACCACGAACTCGTCCGGCGGGCCGTCGAGAGGGCGTCGGGTCGCACGGACCGCGTCGTCGTGCCGAACGTGCCCGCGCTGTACGAGGCGGCGGGCGGGCCAGACCGTGAGTTCGAACGGCTGTACGGAGCCACCTGCGAACTCCTGACGACCCTCGCGACGGCGCTCTCGGTCCCGGTGCTCGTCTCGGCACCCGCTGCGACGGACGACCACCGGTCGGTCCTCCGGGAACGGGCCGACACGGAACTGACCTGTCGGGACACGCCGCTCGGGTACGCCGTCGACGCACCCGGTCACACGCCGCCGGGCTACTGGGACGAGGGGTGGTGGCAGACGACTATCCCGTACTGGGTCGAGGTCTGTGGCGCCGTCGGCGACCCCGAGTTCGCGACGCCCGACCCGGTCGAACTGGCGGTGCGCTGAGATGGGGCGGACGAACCCCACTTACCGCGACTTCCTCGCGGACTACGAGGGCCGTTGGCGGGACTACCGTCGGGCGCTCCGTCACGAGACGAGCGCGGACTTCGAGCGCCTGTTCGAACGGGCCCGCCAGCACGCCGACGCCGCGGGGTACGCCAACGACCCGGACCGGGAGACGCTCGTGCTGGTGTCGATGTTACTGGCCCACGAGACGGAACTCCGGCGGGTGCGCGAGCGAGTGGCCGAACTGGAGGGCGAAGACGGACCCGCGGACGACGGAGGGCCTCGCTGATGGCGTTCGCCGTTGACGTGACCGACGACGCGGTCCGGGTCTGGTCGCGCGCGGACGGCGAGGCGGCGACCGTTCGCGAGGACCGCCGCTACGTGCCGTCGCTGTACGCGGGCGGGCCGGCGGACGCGCTACGGACGCTCCGCGAGCGGCTGGCGGTCGACCCGAAAGTCGCGGACACCGCTTTCGAGCGGCGGTTCACGTCCCTCCGGGCCGAGGACAGGGCCCGGGTCCTTCGCGTGGACTGCGAGCGAGCGGGCGAACTCCGGACGCTCGCGCGGGAGATTCGCTGTCTCCACGAACCCGACCGCTGGGCACCGGGGACCGTTCGCCTGTACAACGTGGACCTCGACCCGACGGCCCGCTACTGTCTCGACACGGGCACCAAGCCGGTCCCGGATGCGCCCCTCCGTACGCTCTCGCTGTCGCTCCCGACGAGAGCGCTGGCCGACGGCGACCTGACCGAACTGACCTGTGAGGAGACCCCGCTCCCGGCCGGCGCCGACGAGGTGGGGACGCTCCGCGCCCTCGCCCGACGACTGGCCGCACGCGACCCCGACGTGCTGGTCCTGTCGAGCGCCGACCTCGTCCCATTGATTCAGGACCGGGCGGACGCCGCTGGCGTCGACTGCCACCTCGGTCGGGAGGCGGGCTACCGACGACTCGCGGGGGCGAACACCTACCAGAGCTACGGCCGGGTCGGGCACTCGCCGGCGCGCTACGCCGTCCCGGGGCGGGCCATCGTCGACCGGTCGAACAGTTTCCTCTGGAGCGAGGGCGGCCTCCCGGGCCTGCTGGACCTCGTCGAACGGTCGTGGCTCCCCTTGCAAGCGCTCTCCCGGTCGTCTATCGGGACGGTCTTTACCGCCATCCAGATACGCGAGGCGTTCGCCCGGGGCGTGCTAGTCCCGTGGCGCGCCCGCGAACCGGAGGCGTTCAAGCCCGCTCGCACGCTCCACGACGCGGACCGCGGCGGGTTCACGTTCGAACCGGCCGTCGGGTACCACGAGAACGTCGTCGAGGTGGACTTCGCGTCGCTGTACCCGCGCATCATGTGCGAGTACAACCTCAGTCCCGAGACGGTGCGGTGTGACTGCCACGACGGCGACGACGTGCCGGGGCTGGGATACAGCGTCTGCGAGGACGCCGGCTTCGTCCCGAGCGTGCTCGCTCCCATCCTCGACGACCGGGCGCGAATCAAGCGCGAGCTGGCGGCCGTGGACGCCGACTCGCCCGAAGGCGAGACGCTGGCCGCCCGGTCCGAGGCGCTGAAGTGGGTTCTGGTCACCTGCTTCGGCTATCAGGGGTACCGAAACAGCAAGTTCGGCCGCATCGAGTGCCACGAGGCCATCAACGCCTACGCCCGCGAGATTCTGCTGGACGCCAAACGGCGTCTCGAAGCGGGCGGGTGGCGGGTGCTCCACGGCATCGTCGACAGCCTGTGGGTCACGCCTCGCGTCGCGGCCCCGACGCCAATCGCGGACCTCACGACCGCCATCAGCGACGCCGTGGGCATCCCGCTGGAACACGAGGACGACTTCGCGTGGGTCGCGTTCGTCCCCAGTCAGACCGGCCGTGGCGGGTCGCTCACGAGCTACGTCGGGAAGGTGGCCGGCCGCGACGAGTTCACGATTCGAGGGGTGGCCGCGCGGCGGCGTTCGACCTGCGGGTTCGTCGCGGCGGCCCAGCGGGACCTCCTGCGCTCGCTGGACCGCCACCGAGAGCCAGCGGCCGTCTGTGACCGCCTCGGTCGCCACCTGTCCAGACTCGACCGGGGTGGGGTCGACCCCGCAGACCTCGTGGTCCGGACGCGCGTCTCGAGACCGCTCTCGGAGTACGACCGGCGCTCGCGGACCGTCGCGGCGCTCGAGCGATACGGCGACCACGGCGTCGACCGGCACCCGGGACAGGAGGTCCGGTACGTCGTCGTCGACGACGACAAGCGGTCGCGCGCCCGGGTCCGCCTCGACTTCGAGGACCCCGCGGAGTTCGACGCCGGGTTCTACCGCGACCGTCTCGTTCGGGCAGCCGCCGAGGTGGTGTCGCCGTTCGGGTGGGACCGCGACCGGGTCCGTCGCTACCTCCGGGACACCACGGAGGCGACCCTCGCGGCGTTCGAGTGACGCTCAAACCGAGGTTGTAGCCATCGCCGTCTCTTTTGATACTCCGTGAGACGAACGCGTATGGACCGCAGATACGCCCTCGCCGCCGTCGCGGTACTCGTCGCGCTCGCTGGCGCCGCCACCGTCGCCGTCGGCGCTACGGCCCCCCTCCAGTTCGGTGGCGAGTCCGCCGCCTTCGAGGAGACGTCCCTCCACTCGTTCGAGACGGTAGACACCCGCTGTGCCGAGACGCGGGAGGGGCCCGACTCGACGGTCAGCAGACCGGTTCCCGGTGGCCGACGGATACACATCAACCGCACCATCGCAGTCGACGCCCACGACACGACCCTCTCGGCGTCGCTGGACCGCTTCGGACCGGGGCGGTACGTCCTCGCCGTCGACCGGGACCCGGGCGCGGCGACGGCGAACTGCGACCTCTCGGTGCGGTACAACGCGACCCTGAACGTCTCGACGCCCGACGACTTCACGCTCGTCGTCACCCACGACCGCCGACTGGTCGGGACCTACTACAGCGAGGCCGACAGTTCCGGCGGGTCCGGGAGTGCGAGCGCCGGCGGGTCGGCCTCGGCCGCGAGCGACCGCGAGGAGTGACGTCGGGTCAGGACGGGTCTGGCACGTCGACGGGTGCGCCCGTCTCGGCGCTCCGAGCGAGGGCGTCGAGCGTGCGCATGTTCCCAAGCGTCTCCGCGCGGTCGACGCGCGGGGCCTCGCCGGCCGCGACGGCGTTGGCGAACGCCTCGGCCTGCAGGGTGTAGTGGTCGACGGCGTCGAACGTCTCGGTCACCTCGCGGCCGTCGACGGCGTAGGACAGCGAGACTGACTGGTCGGCCTCGGGACCGAAGCAGTCGCGCGCCTCCAGCCACCCGTCGGTCGTCTCGACGCGGTACCGCTCGAAGTGTGGCGTGTCGAACCCGCAGGCGACGCGGCCGACGGCACCGTCGTACTCCAGTATGCCGGCGAAGTCCGTGTCGACGCCGGCGTCACGCGAGTCGGTTGCGGTCCCGTAGGCCCGGTTCGGTTCGCCGAGGAAGCCGCGGACGGCGCTGACGGCGTAACAGCCCACGTCCATGCGGCTCCCGCCGGCGAGGGCCGGGTCGAGGCGGATGTCCTCGGAGTCGTCCAGTTCGAACGTGAACGACGCCTCGACCGACCGAATCTCGCCCAGTTCCTCGTCGACGACCGTCCGCGCTCGTTCGGTCCGGGGGTGGAACTGGTACATGAACGCCTCCATCAGCGTGACGTCTCGCTCGTCGACGTACTCGAAGAGGTCGACGGCCTCCGCGGCGTCGACGGTCAGGGGCTTCTCACAGAGGACGTGTCGTCCCTCGTCGGCGGCCCGGCGGCACCACTCGGCGTGGAGGCCGTTCGGGAGGGGATTGTAGACGGCGTCTATCGGGGCGTCGGCCAGCATGGTCTCGTAGTCGCCGTAGGACTGTTCGATGCCGAGGTCGTCGGCGACCGCTCGCGAGCGGTCGGCGTCTCGTGAGGCGATGGCCACCACCTCGTGGTCGCTCCGCTGGATGGCGGGAACCACCGACTGTCGGGCAATCTTCGCGGTCGAGAGTACGCCAAAGCGCATACGCGGGCGGACGCTGGCCGCGTACCTAAACCTCCCGTCGGCGAGTCGCGGTGGCGTCGCTCGACGGAACTAGAGGGTCAGAAGCGTCACGCAGTCAGTACGGCTGGCTGTGTTCGGGTGACTGTCGCCGCGGCGCGCCACTCGAGAGGTCTGCGACGCACTCTCGGCAGAACTGGTAGCCACGCTCGTTCGTGGCCCCGCAGTGGGCGCAGTCGACGGTCCCGCCCTCCTCGTCGGTTCGCGTCACCGGCCTCGTCTCGGGGTCGGACTGGGTGGCGGCGGAGGCGGGTTCGCCCTGCCGCCGGTAGGCGTACAGCATCGTCAGCACGTGCAGACCGACGAGCAGGGCGATGGCACCGTACAGCCATTCGCTCCCCATCATACGTGATTATACGGTGACGTGATACTTGAGGGTTGTGCATGTTTCGCATGGTGCCGAGAAATTTCGGTCTTCGGGGCGTCTCGTTGGGGAATCGTTCGACGACTGGTTTCTGACGCTCCCCACTCGGTGTCGGTCGGCCTCCCAGGGCCGGCAAGCGCAAGCAGAGCGGTGTGTGTCCGTTCGGCGCGGGGCCGACCGAGAGGAACACGGTCACGCTCCTCCCTCGGGCCGACGCGTAGCACGAGCGTTCAAGTACGGTGAGGCGACCAGCGGCGCGTATGTCTACGACAGGGGCCGGGGGTCGCTGATGGGTCGCCGAACCCTCGTGGTCGTCCCGCGTGCGGACGGCCGCTTCGACTGCCGACTCGCCCACTGGGGGGCCGACGCCGACCCGGTCGCACAGTCACGACCCCTCGGGACGGGGTGGTCGGCGGAGGCGGTGTGGACGGCGATAGACGCCGGTATCGACCGCGTTCTCGTCCGGGACCGACCGCTCCGGCACTACTGCGTCTGCTGGCTGGACCCGACGCTCGCCGACTTCGAGGACGTCGCCGTCGCACGCACCGACGACCCGGCGTCTCTCCGGGGTTGGTGGACCGAAGTGAAATCGAGCGCCTGTGACGCTCTCGCCCGCGGCGTTGACGCTGACACCGTCCGGGCGGGACTGCTGACCGCACTCCGCGGGGAGGCCGACCGGGTCCATCTGCCCGACGACGCGTCCTTTTTACGGGCCGACCGCTAACCGCCAGCCGTGACCGCCGACAGCGCCGTCGAGACGCTCAGCTACCCGGCCCCGGACACCGTCCGTGACCTCGTCGAGCGGGCGGTCGAACGGGGAGCGATGGTGACGTTGTTCGGCCCCTGCACCGTCGAGTACGAGGGGCGGGCGGCCAGTTCACTCGGCCCCGGTGACCGCCACGTCACGCTGAAGCCAGACGGGGCGGCGCTCGTCCACACGGACGAGGGCCAGCAACCGGTGAACTGGCAACCGCCGGGCTGTGACCACAGCGTCGCCGTGGCGGAGGGGTCGCTGGTCGTCCGGTCGGAACGGGCGACGCCCGAGGAGGAACTGGAAATCGCCTTCGAGACGGTGGCTCACGCCGCCGCGTTCGACGTGAGCGACCCCGAAGAACTGGCCGTCACCGGGACGGAGGCGGACCTGAAAGAACGCGTCCTCGACGCACCGGACCTCGTCGAGTCCGGGTTCACGCCGCTGGCGACGGAGCGAGAGACGCCCGCCGGTGCCGTCGACGTCTACGGCGAGGACGCCGCCGGTCGAACCGTCGTCGTGGAACTCAAACGCCGCCGCGTCGGGCCAGACGCCGTCGGGCAACTCGACCGGTACGTCGAGGCCCTGCGGCGGGACTTGCACGCCGACACGGAGGTCCGTGGCATCCTCGTCGCGCCGTCGGTGACCGACCGCGCGCGGCAGTTGCTGGCCGAGAAGGGACTGGAGTTCGTCTCGTTGGAACCGCCCTGAGAACCGGCCGACCGGACGGGTGTGACCGGGACCGTCAGTAGACAGCGACGTCGTTCGTCGAGGTGACGACGACGGTGTGCTCGTGGTAGGTGAAGGAGACGTGACCGACCGTCTCGCTCCCGAACAACGCCGAGAGCGCGTCCGGGTCCACCGCCGTCGTCAACGGAGGGAGCGACTCCACCGGGGCGTCGTCGACGGCCGCGACTGCTCGAACGACCGTTTCGGCGAGCGAGTCGCGCGAGTCCAGCGTCGTCGAGAGGTCCGGCGAGGCGGTGGTGGTGTCGGGTGCTGTTCGCATACTGTGTTAGTAACTGGCAAGGAATAAAACGAGTCTACCTAACTGGTTAGTGAGTTGTCTCGTCTCCCGTCTCACTCGACCCGGTCTTTGAGGTCGGCGAGGGCGTTCAGCGCCTCCAGCGGCGTCATCGTCGCCACGTCCGTCTCGCGGAGGACTGCCGCGACGTCGGCGTCCGCCTCGTCCGTGGTCAGTCGGGCGGCCCCCGCGTCCGGTCGCTCGCTCGTCCCGTGCCCGTTGGTCGCGGGCGGGGCCGATGGTTCGGGGTCCGACGGAGTGGTCTCGGCTGGGGTCGGGTCGCCCTCGCAGTCTTCGGCGCGGTCCGCGTCGAGCAACGCGCGGGACCGTTCGACGACGCTCTCGGGGACGCCGGCCATGTCGGCCACCTCGACGCCGTAGGAGGCCGCCGCCGCACCGGCAGCGAGTTCGTGGTCGAACACCACGTCGCCGTCCTCCCGACTCGTCTCGAAGTGGCGGTTCGCGACGCCCGCGAGGTCGTCGGCCGCCGCGGTCAGGTCGTGGTGGTGGGTCGCAAAGAGGGTGTAGGAACCCACCTCGTCGTGGAGGTACTCGGTGACGGCGCGTGCGATGGCGAGTCCGTCGGCCGTCGAGGTGCCCCGTCCCACCTCGTCCAGCAGGACTAGCGAGTCCGCCGTCGCCTCCCGCAGGATGGTCGCCAGTTCGGTCATCTCTATCATGAACGTCGAGCGCCCGCCGGCGATGTCGTCGCTGGCACCGACGCGGGTGAACACGCGGTCCAGCACCGGGAGGTCGGCCGACGACGCGGGGACGAAACTCCCCGCCTGCGCCAGCAGACAGACGAGCGCGACCTGTCGCATGTAGGTGGACTTCCCGCTCATGTTGGGGCCGGTGAGGACGGCGAAGAAGGGGTCGGTTTCGTCTGCACTGCGGTCCCCCACCGGACCGCTCCCGAGGTGGGTGTCGTTGGGGACGAAGGCCTCCTCCGTTCGCTCGACGACGGGGTGGCGGCCCCGCTCGACGTCGATGCCGTCGCCGCCGACGGTCGGCCGGCAGAAGTCGTGGCGGGCGGCCACCTCGGCGAAGGACACGAGGACGTCCAGTCGGGCCAGTCGGTCGGCCAGCGCCTGCACGCGTTCGGCCTCGTCGCCGACGGCATCCCGGACCTGACAGAACAGGTCGTACTCCAGGTCGTCGGCCTCGCTCTCGGCGCGCAGAATCTCCTCTTCGCGCTCCTTGAGTTCGGGGGTGTAGAACCGCTCGCTGTTCTTGAGCGTCTGGCGGCGCTGGTAGTCCTCGGGCACGGCGTCGAGGTTGGCGTTGGTCACCTCGATGTAGTAGCCGTGGACGGCGTTGTGGCCGACCTTCAGCGAGTCGATGCCGGTCCGCTCCCGTTCGTCGGCTTCGAGGCTGTCTATCCACTCTTTCCCCGACCGCTCCGTCGAGCGCAGGGCGTCGAGTTCCTCGTCGTACCCCTCGCGGACGACGCCGCCCTCGGTAATCTCCTGTGGCGGGTCCGGACGGACGGCGGCCTCGATTTCCTCGCGCGTCTCCGTGAGCGGGTCCAGCGTCGCGTGGAGGTCTGCCAGCAGGCGGGCGTCGGCGTCGTCGAGGGCGTCACGAACGTCGGGGACCACCGAGAGCGTCGCCGCCAGCGAGCGCAGGTCCCGGGCGTTCGCCCGACCTCGGGAGACTCGCGAGATGAGCCGTTCGAGGTCGTAGACGTCCGCCAGCAGGTCGTGCAGGCGCTCGCGGGTCGCCGGGTCCCGCTGGAGTTCGGCCACCGCCTCGTGGCGCGCGTCGATGCGGTCTGCGTCCAGTAGCGGGCGGCGGAGCCAGTCGGTCAACTCGCGCCGGCCAAGCGCGCAGGCCGTCTCGTCCAGCGTGTCGACCAGCGTGAGGTTCTCGTGGCCCCGCACGGAGCGGCGCTCGAACAGTTCGAGGCTCTCGACAGCCACCGCGTCGAGCAGCATGTACTCGCGCGGGTCGTACCGCGTGAGGTGGTTGAGGTAATCGAGGGTTCGCTCGGGGTCCACGTCGGGGTCGACCGGTTCGCCGTCCGGCCCCACGGCACCGGAGCTCCCGCGGGTGTACTCGGCGTACGACAGCAGAGCGCCACAGGCGCATCGCTCGGCGTCGCCGGCCAGCAACCGCTCGGGCGGCCCGAAGTATCGCTCGATGCGCTCCTCGCCCCGGTCACGCTCGAACGCGGCGGCGTCGTACTCGGTGACGAGACAGGCGGGGCCGAACACCGCGTCCTCGTCGACGTCGACGGCCGGGCCGACGATGGCTTCGGCGGGGCCGAACCGACTCAGTTCGTCGGCGACAGCCGTCTCGCTGGCGACGCTCGTGGCGTAGCAGTCGCCGGTCGAGACGTCCACGAGCGCGAGCCCGTAGTCGTCCTCGCCGGCGGCCAGCGCCGCGACGTAGTTGTTGTCGGCCCCGCCCAGCAGTTCCGACTCGGTGAGCGTCCCCGGCGTGACGATGCGGGTGACCGCCCGCTGGACGACGCCGCTGACCTCGTCGGGGTCCTCGACTTGGTCGGCGATTGCGACCCGGTAGCCGGCGTCCAACAGCGTCTCGATGTAGGACTCGGCATTGTCGATGGGGATGCCCGCCATCGGGTACTCCCCGGTGGAGTCGGTCCGCTGTGTCAGCGTTATCTCACAGAGCCGTGCGACTCGTTCGGCGGCGGCACAGAAGGCCTCGTAGAAGTCTCCGACCTGAAAGAGCACGAGCGCGTCGTCGTACCGCTCACAGAGCTCGTAGTACTGCGCCATCATCGGCGTCAGGTCCTCCTCTAGCTCGGCCATCTGTTCGGGCGGGCCAAGCGCAGCGTCCATGCTCCCACAGCGGGCCGGCCCGTAGAAATACCCCGCGGTCGCGTCCCGGCGTCAGTCGCCCTCGTCGTCCGCGGCGCGGTCGATGTCGCGTGCCGCCGCGTCGACGGGACTGTCGCCATTGGTCGCCGCTTCGGCCTCGGTCAGCGTATCCCGTTCCTCGGTCGTCGGGTCTGTCGGGACGTCGTAGCGGTACCAGCGGTCCCCGTCGAGGACGAGGCAGGCCCCCCGTCGCTCGTCTTCGATGACCCGGTTGTCGGTGTCGATGGCCACGTCGACGAGTCCAGACAGCGAGTCAACGTCGACGACCGCCGGCGCACCGACCTCGGGGGGCACCCGCCCGGTCGTTATCCACTCGTCGAACTCCTCGCGGGCCGACCGGTAGTCGAGCCACCCCCGTTCGGCGTCGGCGACGGCGAGCCAGCCGGTTCGCCGAGCGTAGCCGAGGCCGGCGAGGACGCCGAGAGCGGCGACCAGCAGCACGGGCCCGCCGACCTGTCGGAGCGACCCGTACTCGGCGGGCACGGTGACGCGCTCGGTCTGGCCGCCCGAGGTCGTCACCGCCCCGGGATCCTCGACCCGGTAGACGTTCCCTTCGGACGTCATCGGGAGACGGTAGGTTCTGGTGGCGTCGACCGACCGACCGTTTCGGGTTCCCGAGAGCGTCGTTCGAGCGACGACGGCGACTTCGACGGTCCCCGGCGTTCCGCCGATTCGGTCGTCGATGCGGGCCGCCTCGGCGGCGGCCTCGCTCACGTTGACGGAGAACGGGACCGTCGTTCGCTCGCCCGGCGACAGCGACCGTTCGCTCGCCCGGTTCAGCGCCCGGTCGACGCGCCAGTAGACGGTGTCGTCGCCCTCCTCGCTCGGTTCGACGGACCGGAAGACGAGCGACACGGTGGTGTCAACGCCGAGGTCACCACCGTCGCTGGCCGCATAGGTGTACGCGAACGACCCGTTCAGGCGCGGCGTCACCTGCTGGAAGTACACTGTCCGGTTCCGGAGCACGGCTCCCTCGTCGAAGGCTCGACTCCCGTTCATGACCGTCGCCCGATGGGAGAACGCACCGCTGGACTCCCACGAGGCGGTCTGGCGCGTCTGGGTCTCTGTCCCGGGGGCGACGTGTGTGGTGTACGTGAGGTACCCCCCGACGGCCCCGACCAGCAGGACGCAGACGACCACGAGCGCGACGTTGTCGGCC
The DNA here is from genome assembly GCF_056934455.1 of Haloarcula sp. H-hyl6. Classification (NCBI taxonomy): domain Archaea; kingdom Methanobacteriati; phylum Methanobacteriota; class Halobacteria; order Halobacteriales; family Haloarculaceae; genus Haloarcula; species Haloarcula sp. H-hyl6. The sequence goes on along the minus strand of NZ_JBRIIK010000001.1, from coordinate 1,147,609 downwards.
ACTATCCTCCGAAACCGACGGGTCCGGCGACGCATGCTGTCAGACATAATAGTTAGTGTGTGGTAACTTGTTGGGTCCTAACACTACGTGAGGCGTGAGCGGAGGCGGTCGAGGCGGGACGGCCCGTCACGGGACCGCGACCGGACCCGTCCGGTGTCGACGAGCGCCACGCCGAGCAGGTAGAACGACCCGCCCAGCAGGCCGTCGATGGCGACGATTGGCGCCCACGGATGGACTTCGTAGAGCGACCGTATCGTCGACGCTGGCAACAGGAGCAGGTACCGGTGCTCGACGACGAAGTAGCGGTAGTAGCCGGTGTCCGGCGGGGCGGTCAGCGTGAGCGTCGCGTTGACCGTCGACCGGGCGGGTATCACCGTCTCGCGAGGGTCGAACTCCACGCCGTCGCTGGCCGGGTCGACGTAGGTCACCATCGGGACGAACCCGCCGTTGCCCAGGACGTACCGCGTCGACTCCGTCGTCCTCTGTTCGATGATGCGGATGCCGGGCGAGTCGCTCTCGGCGCTGACCACGCCGAACTCCTGTGGGCCGGCCGGGACGACCATCGTCGCCGTCGCCGACAGGACGACCGCCGCCGCGAAGACGGCGACGACGAGACGGACGCTCGTCCCCGTCTCGCGGCTGGTGTCTCGCTGGGGCCGCTGCCGGCCGCCGCCGACCGCCAGGTCCACGACGTACGCCGCGACGGAGAGACCGACGAACAGGTAGGCCATCCCCTGCGTCCCGAGGAGTGAGCGCGTACCCAGCGTCGCGGCCAGTCGCCGCTGGCCCTCGGTCAGTACGCCCTGCGTCAGGGTGACGAACGCGCCGACGCCCGGCACCGCCAGTACCTCGCCGCCGGGCCGCCACGCGACGGCGACTACCTGTGCCTCCGTCACCGGGGGTTCGTCGCCGTCCTGGTCGGTAAACGGGTTGTTGTCGCCGCGCGTGACGTACCCCCGCTCCGTCTCGCCGACCACGCGGTGGGTGGTGAGGCCGCCGCCCTGGATCTCCTCGGCGCGGAAGGTGACGACGTCGCCCTCCTCGACGGGGCCGGCCACCTCCGCCGGGACGGCGACGAACCCGTCGCCCGGTTCCAGCGTCGGTTGCATGCTCCCCGTCGTGACGTAGCCGAGCAACACGGGCTGACCGAGCAGTTGGCCGGCGACCATCGCGACGAGGAACAGGACGACGGCCCCCTCTACCGCCACCTCGACCCCCCTCCGAAGTGCCATCACCGAGTGTCTGTCTCGCTGTCATATAAGTCTGGTGATGGGTCGACGGCGCGCTCACGCCTCTGCTGAGGGGACCAGCGACCGCCGGACTTCGAGCGTCACGTACGGGCCGGTGAAACCCAGCGCGTAGCCGACGAGATGCGTGTAGAGGTTCACGACCGCGCCGTCGACGACCGGGTCGACCGGGAACGTGGCGACCGGGACCGCGAGGAACACCACCGTCGCCGCGACGGCCAGTTCGAAGTGCCCCGACTGGCGCGTCGCGGCGCGGAGCGTCGGCCCCACCGCCCGCCAGTCGTCGACCGTCGACAGGGCGTACAGCGCCACGACGAGGACGAGCGCGGCGACGAGTCCGACCAGCGTCGCGACGAGGACCCGCGTGACCGGGACGACGACGCCACGGACCGGGGCCCGGACGGGGTTCGTGGCGACGGCGGCCAGCGTCAGCAGCGCGACGACCGTCACGCCGCCGAAGAACAGCAGCGGCGCCGTCTTCCGGTCCGGCCCGACGCCGAACTGCCGGTCGAGGTAGGTCGCCAGCGCCAGCGGGAGGTAGCCGTACAGGGCCAGCACCACGCCGGAGAAGCCGAGACTGGCGCCGCGGCGCGCGACCGCCAGGTTCAGGTACGGCAGCGCGACCGGGCAGACGAGGAGCAACGAGATGAACGCGACGCGGAACCGCTCCCGGGCCCCGCTTAGGACGCTCGGGAGATACGCGGCGGGCACGACGAGCGCGTAGCCCACCAGATTCGTCACCAGGTGGGCCGTCTCGAGGTGGACGAACGACGACGCGAGGGCCGTCCCGAGGGTCGGCGCCGTGTACTCGAACGCGAGCGACTGGCGGGTCGCGCGGGGCAGCGACGCCACCGCCAGCAGTACCGCGGGGACCGAACACAGCAACAGCAGGTCGATGGCCGTCGCCCGAGACCACAGCGTGCGTCGCGTTGACGCCGTCCGGTCGCCCCCGAGCATCGGTCACCTGTACCGCCGCACCGCGACGAGCGCCACGACCAGTCCCGCCAGGAAGGCGACGACGGCCAGCAGCGGCCCGAGACCGAGGCCGGCGAGTTCCGTCGTCCCGCTCCTGGTCGGCGACCCGGTCGGGTCGCGCTCCGTCCCGTTCGGCGTCGGTCGCTCCGTCTGCTCGGTCGTCTCGGCTGTGGTCGCCGTCTCGGTGTCCGTTTCGGTCGCGGTCTCGCTGCCCGTGGTTGTCGACGTCCCCGTCGGCGTCACTGCCTGCTGTTCGTAGCTGTCGTCCTCGTCGTCCTCGTCGTCACGTGGTTCGGCGAGGCCCGCGTGGACGGTGAACTGCTGGGCGTCCTCCACGTCGTGGTCGCCGCGGGTGTCGACGCGCAGGCCGACCGCGACGGTCTCGCCCGGCCCCAGACTGACGCTGTGGTCGGCGCTCTCGATGGTGTCGGTCGAGTCCGCACCGCTGTAGAACCGTACGTCGTCGGCGTCGTCGGTAAGCCACACCTCGGCGTACCGGTCGCCGGTGTATGTCATCGTGAACACGCGGGGGAGCGTCGTGAGACTGTCCGCGTCGACCCCGTCGCCGTCGACGTAGGGGTTCGACCCCGTCAGGAGGAGCTCTATCTCGTCGTCCTCGTTCAGGACTGCGTAGTCGCCGTTCTCGGTGTCTGCCGGTTGGAGGACGAGGTCCTCGCCGATTGTGTCGGTCCCGAGTGGGTCGAACGGGACTGCGCCAGTCGGGACGAGCAGGGCTGTCGACGCGAGGGCGAGGGCGGCGACGATGGGCAGGAGTTTGGTCATGAGTCGCAAGCAGGACGCCTGACTATGGACAGGCGTTATGCGGGTACTCGCTTACTCGTTGTACTTCGGTGTTCAAACACTATTCAAAGAGTGCATGTTGGGATGCCACCACCCCGTGGTGGTGTAGCGGTATCAGTCGTCGGTGGCTTCGGCGACGATGGTCAGCGTCTCGTGATACGTACCGATATCCGTGCCGTCGGTGTCGAGATACAGGCCGACGTCGACGTACTCGCCTACATCGATAACTGGCGGGTCGGCGCGAAGTTTGTCGTTCTCCCGCACTAGTGCGAGGTTGGCCAATGCGTCTCCACCGTAGGTGCTGTGCACCTTGACCGGCTTAGTCCCCTGATTCTCGATACGCAGGAGGTTGTGGAACTGGTACCTCGAGTCCACGCCCGGCCCCTGTGCGCTCGTGCTTTCGCCGGGTCCAGTCCCTGGGAGTGTGAACGACACTCTCGTTCCGAACGTCCTTGACCGGCCTGTCGGTTCGTCGTTAACCCCCTTATCGGTAAGAGGCTCCAAGCGTAAGAGTGCGCGGTCGTCGTCGGCAGTGGTGACCGAGACAGTTCGCTCTGCGGAGACACTCGAAACTGCGCCGGTACCGACTGCGCTGCTGACGCCGACAACAGCGCCGAGCCATGCCACGAATCGTCGTCGCTCCATCTATCTCTCTATCATTAGGACTGGGCGTCGCTCGCGGAATCCTCGCTGTAGGCGAAGACGGTCAGCGTCCCGTCGATATTGAGGTCCTCCGTTTCGACGCCGCTAGTGCTGTCGGTGTCATCGTCCTCGTCGATGATGATGTAGAGGCCCACGCTGACGTCGTCGCCTGGGGCGAGTACGTTAGGGAACTCACTCGGGCTGTCGAACTGCGCAAGGTCGATGTTCGCACGCCCGGTCTCGCTATCGTCATCGAGGTTCGGCGGCTGGCCGCTCGGCCACGTGGACGCGGACTCGTCTCCGGAGGAGGGGTCGGTTTTGTCCTCGGGTGAAATGAACCACTGCGAGCTCTCGATGCCGTCGGTCCCACGGCCGATGGGCGGCTCCTCCTCGAAGTGGAGTGCGACGGGCTCGGTTCCCTGGTTGCGGATGTTGAAGACGTTGAGGATAGTCGTCGTCGCGCTCTTGTTCAGGCCGTCGCCGAGCGCCCCGCTCTCTCCGCTGAGGTTGATAGCGAGCGTCTCACCGTTGTTGTTGGCATACTGACTAGTCGCCTCTAGTTTGAGAAAGGCGTCCATGTCTCCAGCGGTGGTCACCGTGACGTCACGCTGCGCCTGCACGCTATCGAACGCACCAGTACCCATTGCAGCCGCCGAACCGGCGGCGAGCGATCCCATTCCGATCAGGAACTTGCGTCGTTGCATCGTTGGTCTACCTCGTTTGGCGCCCCACCCCCACCGAACGCCGGTGGGTCGGACGCTACCTGAGGCCACACCCCCTATCCGCATTGTAGTAAGGACTTTGAAAGTACCACACAGACTGATTGACCGTCGGCAAACGACCTTTGCGCGTCGACGTCGGGAAATCAGGCGCTCTATACTGCGCCGCGTCTCGGCGGGTGGAAGACGGTATACAGTGTTTGAAGCGCGTATATCGGCGTTTTCGTCGGTTCTGACGGCCACTGCTGTCTCCCGAGTGGCACATCCGGATATCGGGCACAGAAGCGGAGGGAAAATGATGAACAGTCAATAGCTTTATGTCATGTTCGCTTCTCAACAGAAGTGCAAACTGTCACCTATCGTGTGGGTTCGCGCCCACCGTCGTCTCCCTTGGGGTGGGATGTCCGAATGAGCAAGGCTACGTCACCGTCGGCAGGCGACCAGTCGCAACGAACCGAGACAGAGACACAGCGAGACGCCCGTCCCGCGGAACTCTCGCGGGACGAGACGTTCGAGATGTTGAGCAACCGCCGGCGGCGCTACGCGCTCCACCATCTGCAGGACGCCGAGCGACCGGTCTCGCTGTCCGACCTCGCCGAACAGATTGCGGCGTGGGAGAACGAGACGGCGGTTCGGGACATCTCCGCCAGCGAACGCAAGACGGTGTACACGTCCCTCCAGCAGTTCCACCTGCCGAAGATGGACGAGACGGGCGTCGTCGAGTTCCACCAGCGCGACGGAACCGTCGAACTGACCGACGCGGCCGACGACCTCGACATCTATCTGGAACTGGTCGACCGCTACGACATCCCGTGGAGCTTCTACTACATGGGTCTCAGCGCCATCGGCTGTATCCTCGTCACGCTCTCGTGGGTCGGCGTCCAGCCGTTCGCCGCCGTCCCCTTCGTCGGGTGGACGGTGTTCCTGCTCGGGACCTTCGGCGTCTCATCGCTCTCGCACTACTACTTCTCGCGACGGATGCGACTGGGTCGGGGCGAGACGCCTCCGGAGGTGGACGATGCCTGACCGACTCGCACTGGTGGTCGCTGTGGCGCTGGTCGCCACTCTCGCCGTCGGGAGCGGCGGGTTCAGCGCCGTCTCCGCCGACCGACAGGTGGCCGTCGACGTCGTCGGGGACGAAGACGCGTACATGTCGCTGACGTATCCCGACGAGAGAGTCACGCTCGACGGGCCGCGCGCCGGAGACCGGGCGTTCCTGACCGTCCGGAACCAGTTCACCCGACCGGTCGACGTCACCGTCGACTACACCGCCACGACCGACGACGGCGTGGCCGTCGTGCCGGCCAGCGACGCCGTGACCGAAACCGCGCTCGGCGTCGGCGAGGCGTTCGACGTTCCGGTGGAGATACGGTGCCGGTCGGCCGGCACGCAGTTCGCGACCGTCGCGTTCGACGTGACGGCCGACGGGGCCGGCGTGTTCGCCGAGACGACCGACCCGCGACGCGTCGAGTACGCCGTCGAGTGCCCCCCACAGGCGGACGCGTCGGTCCTGTTCCGCGGCGACGGCGACGCGCGGGTCGAGACTCTCTCGGACCTCGACGACTCGAACGCCACGGTCTGGCTCCTCGACTCGGGTGGGCTCACGGCCCACGACGTGGACGTCGCCGCCGTTGGTGGCGAGAACGTCCGACCCGTCGTCGACAGTGACGGGACTGTCGTCGCTGTCGCCCTCGACGCGAGGGACCGGACCTATGTCCATCCGGACTTGCGACGGACCGACGACGGGTTGGTCGTCCAGCCGCCCGGACAGGACGACCCGGTGGGGTCGAACGTCCCCGCCGACCCGGTGTGTGAGGGGACCGTCGCCCCGTCGTCGCTCCGGTCGACCGGCGACGGACTGGCCTGTCCGTCGTGACTGGCTGTCGGTGACCCCACCGCCGCTGTAACGCTTACCCGGGTCCAGCACCTACGTCCGGTATGACCACGACCGACCACGACCGACCCGTGACCGTCCGGACCCGCGACGAACTCGACGAGTACCTGAGCGACAGCGACCGGGTGCTGGTGATGGTCCGCACCGAAGGGTGTGCCATCTGCCAGTCGATGGAACCCATCCTCGACAACGTCGCCCGCGCCACCGACGCCACGGTCGTCGTCTTCAACCCGCGAGAGGACTTAGACGCCGTCGAGGCGTTCGACGTCCGGAGCGTCCCCACCTTCCTGCTGTTCGTCGACGGCGAACTGGTCGACCGGCGGGCCGACGGGTTCGTCCCGACGGCCGACCTCGTCGAGTTCGTCGAGGCGGCCTGAGGGTCCGCCGCCACGGGGGAGTGCTTTTCAATCCCCGACGAGAACTGTGAAACGATGTCCCTCCAAATCGGTGCCACCCTGCGGGACGCGGGGCGCCAACTGGTCAGCCGTACCGGCGCGATACTGTTCGCGGTGTACCTCGTCCTGATGGTCGGCATCCAGAGCGCGGTGAACACCCTTCTCGCCGCGCTGTACGTCCGCATGGGCCTACAGGAGGCCGTCGCGTTCCTCCCGCTGGTCGTGGACGTGCCGCTCTCGGTCGCCGCCGTCCTCGTCCTCGTCGCGATGCTCGTCGGGTCGTACCTCTCGCTGGTCGCCACGCGGACGTTCGTCGCCGGCGCGCGCGAGTCGTTCCCGACCGGAGCGTTCACCCGGAACGTGCCGCTCGCGATGGCGAACCTCGTCGTCGGCAGTCTCGTCTACAGTCTGCTGGTGTTCGTCGGGTCGCTCCTGTTCGTCGTCCCCGGCATCCTCGCGTACGTCGCCTTCGTCTTCCTGGTCCCCTACGTCGCCGTCGAGGACCGCAACTTCGTCGACGCCCTGCGGTCGAGCTACCACCTCGGCAGGGGGAACTGGATTCCGCTGTTCGCCCTCCTCCTCGTACTGGTCGCGGGTCTCGGACTGGTCGGCGGCGTCGTCGGCCTCGTCGCGTCGCTGTTGTTCCCACAGGGCGTCTCACAACTGGCTCTCACCGTCGTCCAGGTGCCGACGTCGCTGCTCTCGCTGGCCGTCGTCGCCGTCGCGTTCCGACAGCTCCGGGACGAGACGGGCGACGGCGGACCGCCGACGGTATCGGACGAGACGCAGACTCCGTCGACGACGCTCTGAACGGTCACCTGTGAGTGACGGCGCTCGCCGTCGACGAGGTTCTCGGGTCCGCTCGGCCCGCGCTACTCCTCGGTCAACCGGACCGTCACGACGGGCACCGGCGAGCGTCGGACCACCTTCTCGGCGACGCTCCCGATGAGATAGTGGTCCAGTCCGGTCCGCCCGTGGGTGCCCATCACGACCATGTCTATCCCCTCGCGGTCGACGTACGCGAGAATCTCGGAGCGCGGGACGCCCTCCACGGTAGCCGTCTCGACGGCGACGTCGTCGGGGAGCGCCGCGACGGCCGTCTCGATGGCGTGGTCGGCCCGCTCGCGCTCGGCCTCAGTCCACGCCTCGGTGGAGAGGCCGGACGTGGGGCTCTCGAAGCGGTTGCGCGTGTCGACTACCGAGAGGACGTGGACCGTCGCGTCGAACCGGTCGGCGAGGACGCCGGCGTGTTCGGCGGCCGCGGCGATACCGTCGCTCCCGTCGGTCGGGAGTAGGATTCGCTCGTACATACTCGAAACCAGGACGGCCCGCGGTTAGAAGGCACCGGCCGCCATCAGGAACAGCGCGACGGCGATGACGGCGAACAGGGCGCCGACGCCCTTCTTGATGAGACTCGTATCGAGCGCGGCCGAGACGTACGGAGCAATCTGTCCGCCGGTGGCCGTCGCGGGCACCGTCCAGACGACCATGTTCCACGGCGTCGACGCGAGGTCGATGCTGTGAGCGCCGGGGACGAGGCCGCCGCCGAAGACGTGGACCAGCGATGCGAGGATGGCCGTCGTCGCGACGACGATGTGGTTGGTCCCGATGGCGACCCGGACCGGCACGTCGGTCCGGAGCATCGAGATGATGCCCAGTTCGCCGATACCGAACCCGGCCAGCCCTTGGAAGACGCCACCGACGCTGTAGTTGGCGAAGCGCTCGAGGTAGCCGCCGTGCGAGTAGGTGTAGTCGTTCCCGTCCCTGTCGACGCGGGTGACGGTGCCCTCCTCGTCTTTCTCGACGCCGGCGGGGCCGAGTTTGTCGTCGTCGTTCGGGAGACCCGCCTCGGTGCCACCGTCCGCGGAGACGCCGGCCTCTTCGTCGCCGGCGGCGCCGGGTTCCTCGTGGCCGAGGTCGGCCTTGAACAGCAGGAACGACGCGGCGATGAGCGCCAGTCCCAACAGCGCGTGGAACACCGGTGCCGGGATGACGAACGAGAGGAGCGCGCCGGCGACGACGAACGGGATGCCCCCGAGGACGAGCGAGAGCGCCAGTCGGCGGTCGACCAGCCCGTACTGGATGAACGCCAGCGCCGAACTGGAGAGGCCGAACGACTCGCTGATGAGCCCGATTTTCACCAGTGTCTCCGGCGTGAGCGTCTCCCCGGCGATGACCGGGAAGAGGAAGATGAGGAACGGCACGAACAGTGCCGACCCGCTGATGCCGACCGTGTTGACGATGGTCGCGCCGGTGATGAACGCGAGGAACAACCACCAGTATTCGAGCCAGTAGCCCGCCCCCGACCCGCTGGTGGGTGCGAAGAAGTACACCCCCACCACGAACGCCAGCGGCGCGAGGAACACGAAGACGTGTTGGTACTTGAGAAAGGTCTTCTGGATGCTACCGGACGATGACGACGTGGTCATTGAATCGTGAAACCAGTGTAGTGAATCGGGACATAAGTGCGTTGTCGTCTGGACCGACGGCTGGAACATAATTCGTGAGGGACAGGCGCTCTGGAGGGCCAATAATCAATGAACACGCCTGCGTTCGCGTGCGTGGTCATAAGTCCCTAACGTTTATTGTACCGGCCGTGAAAAATCGTGATGTAATGAGTTTTCCAGAGGGGCCCATGGAGGCAGAGCAGTCCTACGACGACAGTCACGACGCAGTCGACCGCGCCCCGACGGACGGACTCATCGCGACGGTAACGCGGGCTATCCGGACCCACGTAGCGACGTGGGCTGACCGCTACGTCCAGATGCGCGTCGAAGCCCGTACCGGCCGTCGCTAGCGGCGTCGGTCGACCGTTCTCTCTGTGCCACCGTCGCCACCCTCGGGTCTACGCACCGGTTCGGTGGCGGCACACACCGCTTCCACGCGAGTCGCGTAGCGACGCTATCGTGGCCGTCACCGACGTCCACCGAAAGGTAGTAGCCCGGGCGTCGGCGACCCGACGTTCGGCGAGGCGTACTTCGGTGCGCCCGACGACGAGATGGTCGCCGTCGACGGCGACGATGCGACGGCGGGCTGTACGCCGACGAGAGTGGGCGCTACGAGCTCGAGCCAGCCGACGAGGGGGAAACGGCGTTCAGTTCGGACCAGTCGATTTGAGACATACTCACGGACGAGAACGAGTCCGACCGCTTGCTCCCTCGAGGTTCGAGTAGCACGCCGCCCCTCTCTCGCTCTCCATCGTAGTACTCCTGCACCCACTCCCGACCCCGCCTACCGCGAAACCACTAACACGCCGCTCTACGACGAATCGGTATGGACATCGAGCGAATCGCGGTCCACGAGTCGGCCGGTCGAGCGTTCCCGCTGTCGGCGCTGGTCGAGTCGCTGTCGTCGCTCTCCGTGCCCGTCGAACCTGTCGAGGACGGCGAGACGTACGGCCCCGGCGACTGCGTCGTCACCTTCTCGCCCCGCGAGGCGTTCCTCGACGCGGCGTGGGTCCACGGGGTGCGGGCCGGTTACGACGAGTTCGACACGGCGGCCTACGAGGCGAGCGGCACCGTCCTCACGAACAGCACCGGCATCCACGGCGACACGGTGCCGGAGACGGTGGTCGGCTACCTCACGATGTTCGCCCGACGACTCCACGTCTACCGGGACCAACAGCACGAGCGCGTCTGGGACCACGAGGCCTACGAGGTGCCCTTCACGTTGACCGGCGAGCGGGTCTGTGTCGTCGGTCTGGGCACCATCGGGCAGGGCATCGCCCGACGGGCCGACGCGCTGGGGATGGACGTGGTCGGGGTCCGGCGATCGGGCGACCCCGTTGAGGGCGTCGAGCGGGTGTACACGCCCGACGAACTCGACGCCGCCGTCGCCGACGCTCGGTTCGTCGTCCTCGCGGTGCCGCTGACCGACGCCACCGAGGGGCTGGTCGACGCCACCGTCCTCGACGCGATGCCCGACGACGCCTACCTCGTCAACGTCGCTCGCGGCGACGTCGTCGTCGAGGACGCACTGCTCTCGGCGCTTGAGGACGGCCGTATCGCGGGGGCCGCCATCGACGCCTACTGGGAGGAACCGCTCCCCGAGGACCACCCGCTGTGGGGCTACGAGGAGGTCATCATGTCACCGCACTGCGCGGCGTTCACGAACCACTATCACGAGGACGTCGCCGGCCTCGTCCGCGAGAACGTCGAACGGGCGGCCCGCGGGGAGCCGCTGCAAAACCGCGTCGTCTAGGTCCCTTCGACCAGCCGTTCGAGCTGTTCGGGCGGCACCGCGCCGCGAGCGGCGTAGCCGTCGTAGGCGAACGTCGGGACGCCCGTGACGCCCTGCCGCCGCGCCGCGGCGAACTGCTCGCGGACCGTCGCCCGGAGGTCGTCGTCGTCGAGCGTCGAGCGCACCTCGTCTACGTCGACGCCGGCGTCCTCGGCGAGTTCGACCAGTACGTCCTCGTCGCCGATGTCCCGCCCCGCCTGCCAGAGCGCCTCGAAGACGGCGACGTCGAACTCCAGCCACGTCTCGTAGTCGTAGTGGTCCTCGACGTAGTAGGAGACGACCTGCGCGGGCAGGGAGTCGACGTCGGTGGCGATGTCTACGTCCATCTCCACGTCGTACTTCTCCTGCAGGCGGCGGACGCCCTGCTTGGCCTGCTCGTAGTACTCGTCGTCTTTCCCGTCGTCGACGGAGTGGTCGATGGTGCCGTCCGGGTTGCGCTTCTGACTCCGCAGGTCGAACGGGTGCCAGTCGATTTCGAGGGCGGACTCCCGCGTCGCCTGATACTGTCGCAGGGACTCGCGCCCGAGGTAACAGAACGGGCAGACGTAGTCGGAGTACACCGTGATTCGCTCGCTCTCCCGTGTCTCGCTCATACTTGCGCGTTCTACCCCGTCACTCGTTAAGAGCGGGGGCCGGTCGTGTTCGGTGGGCGCACGACCGGGGGTCGACCGCTTCGGTCGGCGGTCACGCCGAGAGGCGGGCGGTCACGCCGAGAGGCGGGCGGCCACGCCGTCGACGTGGGCCATCCCGACGACGGCGACCACGTCACCCCGCGACCGGAGCGTCGCCAGTCGGTCGGCCATGTGTCGCTCGCGGGCCGTCGTACGAACGGTGGCGGCGGGCGGTGGGTCGAACGCCGCCAGCATCGCTTCGGCCGTCCGCATCCGCTCTTGCTCGTCGGTGGCCTGTCGCTGGGCGTCGTCGCTCCACCCGGCGTCGTACACCGTCGGCGCGTCGACGGCCACCCGCATCGCCGTCAGCGCGGCCACCGTCGCGGCCATCCGACGGACGACGGCGGTTCGCGTCACCGAGAGGACGGCCTGCCCCGTCTCCCGGACGGTGTCGAGCGACGCTCGTTCCCGGAACAGCGCGGCCGCGACCCGCCCGAGGAACGCCGGGGTGGGGCCGTCGATGCCGACCACGTCGGCGTCCTCGGCCGCCTGTATCGCGGCGCTCATCTCCCCGCCGAAGGTCGGCGGCGTCAGCGCGTCGCTCGCGTGGTGTTCGAACAGGGGCACCGCGAGCGGCGGGAGTTCGAGTGCGAGAACGGCCGGGGACTCCTCCTCGACCACCGACTGCACGCGGTACGCGCTGGCAGGGTGGTCGTGGAGGGTGCCGACGAGGACGACGTCGCCGTCGGCGCCGGTCCCGGGGACACGTTCGAGACACTCCTCGCGGAGACGGGGGTCGGCCGACGCCTCGTCGCTCGACTTCGCTTCGGTAATAGTGGGGTATCAGGCCGAACACGCGTATTACTCTTGCGCCACCGTCAGGCCTATTGACACCTCCGGGGTCCCCGTCTCAGCCGGCACGAGTCCACGGACGCGGTAGGCGGGTTGTACCTCGATTGCACTGACCCCGCCTTGTTTACGTGTCCCGCCCGAAGCGGGTGGCATGGCAGACGACCGCGTCATCGAACTGCTGCGAAAGGCGTACGGCGACGAGATGGAGACGGTGATGAACTACCAGACGAACGCCATCGTCCTCGACGGCGTCCGCGCCGAGGAGATAAAGGAGAGCCTCCAGCAGGACATCCAGGAGGAACTGGGTCACGCCGAACAGTTGGGCCAGCGTCTCAAGCAACTCGACGCCCAGCCCCCGGGGTCGGCGGAGTTCGTCGCGCGACAGGACTCCCTCCAACCACCCGAGGAGTCGACTGACGTCCTGTCGGTCATCGAGGGCGTCCTCGACGCAGAGAACGACGCCATCCAGACCTACCGCGACCTCATCGACGCCGCCGAGGCGGCCAACGACCCGGTCACGGAGGACCTCGCGGTCACCGTCCTCGCCGACGAGGAGGCCCACCGGACGGAGTTCCGCGGGTTCCGCAAGGAGTATCGCAGCGACTGAGCTAACACGTCCCTAGGCAGCGGTAAGGGCGGCCCGTCCACGCCCGTCGTGGAGTTCTCCCAGCATAACAAAACCGCCCGTCTCGGCATGGGTAGATGCAATGGCGCGAACCAACCTGACCGAACGGGACGAGGGGAAGCGAGTCGTGAACGCCGACGGCGAGACCATCGGGATGATATCGGGGTTCCGCGGCGGCGACGCCTTCGTCGACCCCGACCCGGGCATCACGGACAAGATAATGTCGCGTCTCGGCTGGGAGAAGGTCGACGATGACGACTACAAACTCGACCCGGAGACGGTGGAGACCATCACAGACGACGAGGTTCGACTGAAGTCCGACCTGTAGGTGGCCGGCCGAGACGAGGAGACGAGGAGACAGCGCGACGGGTCTGTGGCGGCCCGCTCGACGGTTTTTCACGCACCCGCGGGTCGCCTGACTACTCCGTCACGGCGTCCAGTAGCGTCTCGGTGCGGTCGACCAGCGTCTCGCCGTCCCGAGCCAACAGCGTGACGCTCCCGGCGGCCCCCACCTCGCCGCGGTCGACGACGGCCACGGGCGGGTCCTCGCTGGTCTCGAAGGCTCGGTCGACGCCCCACGCCGTCGTGTCCGCGGGCGAGACGTCCTCGGGACGGTCAGCGGGGTCGTACCCCGAGACGGCCCCGCCGAGGTCCGACAGGGCCGACTCGACGGCGTCGGTCAGGCGGCAGTTCACGGCGTACCGGAGCGCCGGGTCGTGTTCGCGGGCCGCCAGCAGGAACCGTGCGACGGTCCCGCCTGCACCGAAGCGCACGCCGCGGTTCGGCCGCACCCCGTCCATCGTCCGCGCGATGCGGCCCTCGACGGCGGCCACCTCCTCGGGCGTCTCGGCGTAGGGCGTCGCGCCGGCGACGGTCATCCCCACCTCCGGGACCAGCGCCGAGACGTCGCGGTCGACGAGCGCCGCCACCGCCCGTTCGACGGCCTCGCTGGTCTCGTGGCGGGCCGCTTCGTTTCGCGTCTCGACCGTGTGGTGGACCGCGCCGGGGCCCTCGCCCACGTCGAGGTTGTATCGGACTGCTCGGGCCAACAGGTCGATGCCGGCCGCGACGGCCTCGTCGAGAGCGTCGCCGTGGGCCAGTCGCGTGGCGACGGCCGAGGAGAGCGTACACCCGGACCCGTGAGTGGCCTCGGTGTCGACCCGGTCGTGGCGGAACGTCGTCACCGAGTCGCCGGTCACCAGCACGTCGACCACCTCGTCGCCGGGGACGTGCCCGCCCTTGACGAGGGCGGCGTCGGCGCCCATCTCGACGATGTCCCGGCCCGCCGCCTCGGCGTCGCCGGGGTCGTCGATGGTCCGGCCGGTCAGCACCTCGGCCTCGTCGGCGTTCGGCGTGACGAGGGTCGCCTCGGCGACGAGGTCCTCGTAGGCCGCCTCGGCCTCGGGTTCCAGCAGTCGGTCGCCCGACGTGGCGACCATCACCGGGTCGACGACGAGGTTCGGCAGGGGCGTCTCCTCGACCACGAGGTCGATGACGTCGCTCACCGCGAGCATCCCCGTCTTGACCGCGGCCACGTCGAAGTCCTCGCGAATCGCCCGAATCTGGGCCTCGATGTCCTCGGTCGGCAGGAGGTGACTCCCTCGTACGCCCGTCGTGTTCTGTGCCGTGACGCTCGTGATGGCGCTGGTGCCGAAGGCCCCGCCGGCCTCGACGGTCTTCAGGTCCGCCTGTATGCCGGCCCCGCCGCCGGAGTCGCTGCCCGCGATGGTGAGTACGACCGGCGGCGTGACCGGTGCGTCCGCGCGTGTCATGCGTGGAGGCTGGACCGGCGGCCTCAAAGCGATGCTGGTCTGGCAGGTCCGCACGTGACCGCGCGCCGAGAAACCGACAGCCGGCACGCCATCCTAGTATGCTAATAATACTTCATACCACACCCGAGAAACGCTTATGTGTGAGAACTCCCCACACCCGGTGTAGACAATGGAACCGGCACCGAACGACTCCGGCGAGAACGACGAGCAGTACGGCAGTTTCACCACGGGCGGCGGCGACGTCGTCGTCTACGACACTGACAACCCCGAAGCGTGGCTTCAGTCCAGCTATGCCGTCGAAGTAGGGCCCTCGTCGGAGCGAACAAGCGCGTAACTACTCCTGCAGTTTCCCCATGTACTCCTCGAAGGTCCCCCAGAAGGGGTCGACCCCGGGGTGGTCCGTGGGTTCGCCGTCGACCACCAACCCGCTCCCTTCAGTGACGACGCCGGCGTCGGCCGCGGGGATGCCCTCGGCTTCGAGTGCGTCCAGTACGCCGTCGACGCCGTCGGGGTCGACGGCCGCCAGTAGCGTCCCCTCGCTGATGGAAATCCACGGGTCGATGCCGAAGAAGTCGCAGGCCTCGCGCACGCCGGGTTGGACCGGCACGCGCTCGGTCTCCAGTTCGACGCCGACGCCGGCGGCCCGCCCCATCTCGTAGAGGCCGCCGTAGATGCCACACTCGGTGGCGTCGTGCATCGCGTGAACGGGCCCCGCCGCGGCCGCCGTCAGCGCGTCCTTCACGGGACTCATGTCGTAGAACCGGTCGGTGGCGTCCGCGATGTCGTCGGCGTCCATCTCCCCGTCCATCAGCGACTCGAACTGGATGGAGAGCAGGCCTGTCGCCTCGATGGCCGGCCCCTTCGTGACGACGACGCGGTCCCCGACCTGCGCCCCGTCCGGGCGGACCAACTGGTCGAACTCACCGACCGAAATCGAGGTGGCACCGCCGACCATCGGGTAGTTACACCCGGCGTAGCGGCCGGTGTGGCCGGTGATGACCGAGACGCCCAACTCGCGGGCCTCCGCGTCGAACGTCTCCCAGACTGTCTGGAACTCCTCGTTCGTCATCTCGGGCGGGAGGTTGAAGTCGATGGAGAGGTGCGTCGGCGGCAGGCCCGACACCGCGACGTCGCTCATCAGGATGTGGAAGGCGAACCACGCCGCGCGCTCGAACCCCAGCGACGGCATCACGAACACCGGGTCGGTCGCCATCGCGACCGCTTTCTCGCCGACGTCCACGACGCCGAAGTCCACGCCGTGTTGCGGCCCGAGCGTGACGTCCTCGCGGTCGGCGCCGAGGTTCGGGTAGATGTACTCGCCGAAGAACTCGCGGTCGACCTTACCTAGCTCTGGCATGGGCGCGGCTACTACGCGGTGGTACTAAGCGGTGGCTATCTCCGCCGATGCCGTCGACTGCGTGCGGCGGCCACCGAGAGCAGGAGCGCCACCAGCGTCCCCACGACGGTGAACCCGGGACCGTTCTGGCCGGTCGTACTGGCCTCGGGTTCTGCCGTCGTCTGCGTCGCCGTCGCCCGCGTCCCGTTCGACGGCGTGACGGTCACCTCGATTGGCCGGGCACCGCCCGCCGAGACGACGACGTCGCCCGGGTCCGGGAGGGGGACGCCGCTGGCGACGCGGGTGGTGTTCTCCGGCGGGAGGAACACCTCTCGGGTCGCCACCTGCTCGTAGTCGCGCGTGAACACGATGGTCCCCGTCGCGGGCACCCGTGCGTCGTTGACCACCGTCGCCGTGACGACGACGGAACTCCCCTCGGTTGCCGTCAGCGAACTGACTTCGATGCCCGTGACGCGGGTCTCCGCGGGCCGTTCGACGACGACGGTGACGTTGTCGCCGTCGACGCTCAGGACGTAGCGTCCCGGCGTGACGAACGTGTGCGACAGGGGGACGACCGTCTGGTTCTGCGGGCCGATGCGGCCCTGTTCGGTGGCCACGCTCGTCCCGTTGATGTCGAGGGTCGCGTTGTAGGTGCCCTCGGTGCCGCCGGCGTTGCTGACGAGGGCCTCGACGGTCAGCGTCTCGCCGGTGGCGAGGCGTATCGGCGTGGTGTTCGTGACCGTCGTGGTCCGGTAGGAGCCGCTGACGCGGTAGCCGCCGTCCTCGGTGGCCTCCGGGAGGGCGTAACCGATTCTGGCGGGCACCTGTCCGAACACCCCGGCGTGGACCGTCTCGTTCCACATGGTCACGGACGCTGCCGTCTCCGTGTAGGCGGTGGCGTCGGTCCGCGAGTCCGTCCCACCCGCCTGCTCGACGGCAGTCAACAGGCGGTCTTGGGTCACCGGGTGGTTCAGCCCGTTCAGCCGCCTGAACGTGCCCTGAAACGTCGCCTCCTTCTCGGTCTCGCGGCGTATCTCCTCGTCGATGCGACCGGTCACCAGCGACCCCTTGACGTAGTTCGCGTTGCGCTCCCACGAGGAGGGGTCGGCGAGCACCACGCCGTCGTAGACGTCGCGGCTGCCGTCGTCGAGGGCCTCACGGAAAGCCGCGAAGTCGATGCGGTCCTGTTCGAGCGTCAGCATCGCCGCGTAGTAGACGGCGGTCCCCTCGGTCAGCCAGCGCGTCTCGCGGGTCGTCGTGAACGACTGTCTGCTGTGGACGTACTCGTGTAACCAGACGTTGTCGGCGGTGTCGAGTCGCTCGGTGTCGCGCACCCAGAGGTCCGACCCGCCGGTCTCCAACCCGCGGACGCCCCATTGGACGTCGTCGGTCGGCGCGGCCACGACGAACACCTCCTCGTCGCGGTCACCGACTCGCATGGCGTCGGAGGCGTCGGTCAGCGAGTCGAGAATCGCGTTCGGCGGTTCGGCCAGCGTCGCTCGCTCCGGGACCGCGAGTCGGAACGTCTGGTTGGCGGTCGTCCGCTCGAACGTGGTGACGGGGCCGAGATAGACGAGTTGGTCCCCGGCAGCCCCATCCCCGGCCGTCGTCACGTTCTGCCGGAAGACGACCGGGTCGGTACCGGTGTAGCGCCACCGCGTCGGCGTGTGCGACCGACTGATGAGCGCCCACTCCCCGGCGTCGACGGCGATGTACTGCCCGTCTGCGCCCTCGGGGCCGGTCCGCTCGATGGTCTGGTTGGGGTCGATGCGGTAGTCGATGGTCGCCGCGCCGGTGGTCCCGTCCCACTCGAAGGTGGTCCCGTTGACCCGGTCGAACCCGTCGCTGTCGGTCACCGAGGCGTTGGACGGAATCTGCGTCTGCAGGGAGACGACGCGGTCGGGTATCTCGTAGGTCAACTCGACGGCCACCTCGCCGGGCCGGTCGGGCGTCAGCCCGTAGGTCTGGGTCTGGCGGATGGCGTCCTCGTCTGCGACCTGTGCTAGTCCGGGGCCCGGAGGCAGACTCTCGGAATCGGTCCGGCCCGGAAGCGTGACGCTCGCGGGCGCAGTCGGCGCAGTCGCCACGTCCTGCTGTCGGGGCGCAGTCGGGTCCGGGCGCTCCCACTGGATGGGGTCGCCCGTCCCCGCCGCTGGTCCCACGGACGTGAGAACGAGC
Organism: Haloarcula sp. H-hyl6; assembly: GCF_056934455.1. Classification (NCBI taxonomy): domain Archaea; kingdom Methanobacteriati; phylum Methanobacteriota; class Halobacteria; order Halobacteriales; family Haloarculaceae; genus Haloarcula; species Haloarcula sp. H-hyl6. The sequence goes on along the minus strand of NZ_JBRIIK010000001.1, from coordinate 1,129,323 downwards.
AGGAGTGCGACGGCGACGGCCACCCATCCACGGTGCGCCACGCGCATTGTCACCCTGTACCGGCCCCCGGTTCATATAGCTGACCGCTCAAGCGGTCTCTAACTCGGCTTCGACGTCGTCGAACACGTCGGCGACGCGACTGCGGACGTCGTCTCGAATCTCCCTGACTGCGGCTTCGTCCTGCCCGTCGGGGTCGTCCAGCGCCCAGTCGCGGACCTCGACGTCGGCGTCCAGCGAGAGCGTCGAACACCCCATGGTGACGACGAGGTCACAGGCCTCCAGTTCCTCGGTCGAGACTTCGCGCGGAGTCCGGTCCGAGAGGTCGACATCGAATTCCCGCATGGTTTCGACCACTTCGGGGTGGACGTGGTCGGCGGGGTGGGTGCCGCCGGTGACGACGTCGACGCGGTTGCCGAGACCGCGTTTCTCGACCTCCCGTTCGGCGAAGGCGGTCGACATCTGGGAGCGGCCGGCGTTCTGGACGCAGACGAAGGCGACCCGATACGTCATCGGTCGCCTCCCGTGGCGACCGGCATCGAGGGCCGCGTTCGGGCGGTCGTTCGAGCGAGGCGAGACAGGGCTCGTCGCGCCGTCGGCGCGACGGCGTTCTGGACGCAGACGACGGCGACGCGGAACGTGTCGGTCATGGTTGTGGGGGCCGGATGGTGCCCGTCGTTCGGGACCAGTCGTCCGGCCTGTAACCGGCTGTTTCGAAGGCGGCTAAATGGTGCTTTCGGTACGGTACGGTCTATATACCGCTCCTGAGGGCTATTTGCAGACCACTACCCGTCGGCCGTGTCACCGGTTCAGAGTCGGTTGAACGTCGCGTATGTCTCGCCGCGGTGAGACGACGTGGCACACCAGGCACTCCCCCCCCCAAAGTGTTAGTAGGGTTTTACAACCAGAAACCGGGTCGTTACCAAACCTATCTCGTGTGGGTGGTAATATGCATGTCACCGGACGCAGACGACGACATCGACACCCCGACCGACGTGGCCCCGGTCCAGCGCCGGACGTTCGTTCAAGGACTCGGGTTGCTCCCGCTCTCGACGACGCTGTTCGACGGCGAGGCCGACCCACAGACCGCTCGCTCACAGAACCGACCGAACGACGGTCGGACCCGCCGGTTCACCGTCCACGCCGTCGAGGTGGACATCTTCTACAACCAGTTCGGCCTCCACCAACCGAACGGCGTGATGTACGTTCTGGAGGAGAACCTCGACGCCGTACGGGCGGCGTCGGGCGTCGCCCCCGACGACGGGTTCTCGCTGGTCGAAGAGGAGACGGAGACGACCCAGACGGACTCGAACCCCGGACAGGGACAGGGACGGGGACCACCGGACGACGACGCAGACGGAGACGAGGTCGACACCTCGGTCATCGAACCGCTAGTCATCCGGGCCAACGAGGGAGACACGATACAGATTCGCTTCGTGAACCACCTCGACCGGCACGCCTCGATGCACCAGACGGCCCTGCCGTACAACGTGCGGACGTCCGACGGGATGGCCGTCGGCCTGAACCCCGACACGACCGCACCGCCGGGCGGCACCGTCCAGTACCGCTGGGAGGCGACCCACACGGGGACGCACTTCTTCTACGACGGGGCCAATCAGGCCGTCGACAGCGCCGACGAACCGCCCGAACAGGCGAACCTCCTCTCGCGTGGGCTGTTCGGGGCCATCGTCGTCGAACCCGAGGGCGCGACGTGGACGGACCCCGAGACTGGTGGGGAACTCCGAAGCGGGACGCGGGCGGTCATCCACGACCCCAACGGTCTGGGGACGACCTACCGGGAGTTCGTCCCGTTCTACCACACGCCCGAGGGGATGGAACCGGAAGTTTTCTGGCCCGACAGCGACGTCCCGCAGACGATACACGCCATCAACTACCGGGCGGACCCGCTCGGCCAACGCGACGACGAGTTCTACAACTCGTGGACCAACGGGGACCCCGGCGGGGGTGATAACGTCTTCGAGACGTACAAGGGCGACCCGGTGAAGTACACCTTCGTCGGGGCGTCGCTGGAGGAGAACCACGTCCACCACCTCCACCAGCACCGCTGGAAGGAGGTGCCGCGGACGGCGGCCGACACCCTCGACGCCCAGACCATCGGTCTCGGGGACACGTTCGACGCGTACCTCGTCGCCGGCCACGGTCCGCGGACGCTCCGTCAGTCGACGACCTTCGAAGAAGCCTTCGAAGTCGGTGCGGGCTACGTCCACGAGTCGACGGGCGACGTCCTCTTCCACTGTCACCTGTTCCCGCACTACGGCGAGGGGATGTGGGCCATCATGCGCATCCACGACGAGGTCCAACCCGACTTGGTGCCCCTCCCGAACTCCAGCGGCCTCATCGGCCCGGACGACGACACGCCGGGGTACCCGGAGTTCGTCGCCGACGCCATCCGCGAGGTGTACGACCTCGGCCCGGACGAGAGTCCAATCGGCAATCTGGCCCCGAAGCCACCACGCTCGTCGGTGAACAACCCGCGAGACCCGACCGACGTGGAGTTGGAGGTCTTCGGCAACGACTTCGAACCGGGTGCGCCGTACGCCGACCCGTGTCAGCGCCCTGACCCGGAGCGCATCGTCGAGTACACGATAGCGCTGATGCGACCGGGCAACGACAACGGCATCGTCTACAACGACACCGGGGACTACGACCCGGAGGCACTGGTCTACGTCCTCGACCAGGTCCGTCTCAAGGACCCCGACGGAACCGTTCGGGAGACTATCGACGTCGACGACGCCGAACTCCTCCGTGACGGCGAGTTGAACCCCGAACCGCTGTTCGTCCGGGCCAACGTCGGCGACTGCGTGGAGGTCCGCCTGCAGAACGAACTGGAAGAAGGGTTCCCGTCCTCGGTCCACCCGCACTTCGTCGGGTTCGACCAGTTGGGGTCGGAGTCGGTCACGACGGGGTTCAACTACGACCAAGCGACCGACCCCGGCGACACGATGCAGTACCGCTGGTACGCCGACGAGGAGGGCGCCATCTTCTTCCACGACCACATCATCGGCATCTCGGAGGTGATGCACGGCCTGTTCTGTGGCCTCATCGTGGAGCCAGAAGGGTCGGAGTGGCTGGACCCGTACTCGGGCGACTCAATCTACAGCGGCGCACAGGCCATCATCGACCCGCCGGAGAGCGAGGCCTTCCGCGAACAGGCGCTCCACTACCACGACTTCGCGCAGTTGCTGGACCCGGACACGGGCGAGTTCGTCAACCCCGACCGGGAACACGACCAGAACGCCGGGACGATGGCCATCAACTACCGGAACTCGCCGTTCTACCACCGCGATACCGAGGACCCGGCCTACGTCCACAGTTCGAAGACCCACGGCGACCCGGAGACGCCCGTTCTGGAGGCGTACGCGGGCGACCAACTGCGGTTCCGACTGTTCCAAGGGGCCTACGAGGAACAGCACAACTTCGGTATCCACGGCCTCCAGTTCGACCCCGAAGGATTCGCACAGCAGGATTCGGTCTCGCAGGTCATCGGCACCTCGGAGGCGTTCACGTTCACGGTGCCGTCCACGGAGACGGACCCCGACTTCGACCACATCACGAACCCGAACGACCTGCCGGTGCGGGACTACCGGTACGGCGCGAACATGATAGACGACTTGTGGACCGGGATGTGGGGTCTGACCCGAATCTGGGGCGGCGCAGTCGACCACCTCCAGGCGCTCCCCGGCCAAGACGCACCGAGCGAGTCCATCTCCGAGACCGACCTCGAAGCGATGGGACACCCGGCGCCCTTCGCCGACTTCGACTGGACAGAGGAGGGACAGCGCGCCAAACTCCGCTATGCCAGCGACGACGACCGAGCGTTTCCGCCGGACAAGGACGCCCGGCAGAACGGGAGCATCGGGGAGATTCCACCGGCACCCGACGACCCCGGCGACCCGTGCCCAGACGACGCACCGGTTCGGTCGTTCGACGTGACGGCGTTTCAGGTGGACATCCCCTACAACGACTACGGCGACCACGACGAGTACGGCGTCGTCTTCGCGCTGGACCGGTACGTCGACGAGATAAAGAACGGCGAGCGCCCGGTCGAACCGCTGACACTCCACGCCAACGAGGGCGACTGCATCGAGATAAACCTCACAAACGACCTGCCCGGGGACCTCGACGACCACGCCCACCCGAAGATGCGGGTCTCTCAGCCGTGGGACCGCTCCAGTCGCATCTCGTTACACCCGCTCTTGCTCGACTACGACGTCAACGGGTCCAACGGGTCGACGGTCGGGTTCAACTACGACACGACCGTCGAACGGGGCGAAACCATCACCTACCGCTGGTTCGCCAGCGGCGAGGTGGGGACGTCGCTCCTGTGGGACATGGCCGACGTCCGTAGCAACCGCCATCACGGCGCGTTCGGTCAGCTGGTAGTCGAGCCGCGGGATTCGGTGACGCTCGACTCGCGGACGGGTGAAGCGTCAGTCACCACCGCCGAGTCGATGATACAGACCGCCGACGGGACGCCTGACTTCCGCGAGAACGCGCTCATCTTCGCCGACGGACAGTTCATCCTGAACCGGGACGACCCCGACGACTGCGTGGTCCCGCCGGGCCCGGACATCGAGAACCCGAACGCCCCCTGCAACCAACTCGGCGACACCGAGGACCAGGGATACGGCGGTGTCAACTACCGGGCGGAACCGTTCGTCCGCCGGTTCGAACGCAACGACGCCCAACACCTCGTCTACAGTTCGCGCGTCCACGGCGACCCGAACACGCCAGTACTGAAGGCGCTCACCGACGACCCGGTTAGGTTCCGGGTCGCAAGCGGCGCTGACAAGGCCCGCTCGGTCGCGTTCCACCTCGCCGAACATCAGTGGCAGCGCTTCCAGGGCGTCGACGAGTCGCCCGTTGTCGGCGTCGACGGGCAACTCAGCCCCGGCAAGGCCGAGACGTTCAACCTGCTCGGTGGGGCCGGTGGGTTAGGGAGCGGCAGCGGCAACGGCGACTACATCTACCAGGAGACGAAACAGCGCCGCCGTCTCGAAGCGGGTCTGTGGGGCATCTTCCGGGTCCGCCGGCAACCGGACCGCTTCCCCGACGAAGCTATCCAGCCGTTGCCCGACCGGGCGGGGAACGTCCCCCTGTCCGGGCGACCCGGCTACGTCGTGCAGGTCGGCGACGTGACCGGCACGGGCAAGCAGGACGTGGTCGTCGGCGTTCCCGAGAGCGAAATCGGCGCGATGAACGCCGGTGCTGTCTACGTGTTCACCGACACGAACCCGAGCGAAGTCACGAGTCTCGCCGACGCGACGCTCCAGTTGCTCGGGACGACGGTGAGCCAGCAGGTCGGGTCGGGCGTCCGCCTCCGGCCGCGACAGGGCGAGAGCGCCAGCGACATCGTCGTCGAGACGGGTACGGACGAGACGTTCGTCGTCCCGGGCGGGCAGCCGTTCCGTGACCTCGTCGCCTCGCCGCCGGGGTCCGACGTAGCCGAGTTCGTCCGCCGGACGAGCAACACGCGAGTCAAGGCCGTCGCCGCGTTCGCCGACGCCGCGACGCCGGTCGACGGCAATACGAACGGGAACGGCAACGGCAACGGGAACGCGACTTCGGCCGGCGACGAAACCGGGACCGACGGGCAGAGCGGCGACGGGACCGACAGCTAACTCGGTCGACGGCGTTCGGTCCGGGCCGTCCGCTCCCGCAATCCTTACGCCGGGGACGGACAGAGACACGGCCATGACAGAGGCGACGGGTATCGTCGGGGAGTTCCTCTCGCTCAAGGAGGAGACCGACGCCGACATTCTGACGATGCAGTGTGGCGACTTCTACGAGTTCTTCGCCGACGACGCCGAACTAGTGGCCGAGGAACTGGACCTGAAGGTGAGCCAGAAGTCCTCCCACGGGTCGTCGTACCCGATGGCCGGCGTCCCCGTCGACGACTTGACGCCGTACGTCTCCGCGCTGGTGGAACGGGGCTACCGGGTCGCCGTCGCCGACCAACACGAGACGGCCGACGGCCACGCCCGCGAGATAACGCGGGTGGTGACGCCCGGCACGCACCTCGAAACCGGCGACGCCTCGGCCCAGTACCTCGCCGCCGTCGTCCGGCAGTCCGGCCGGGACGGCGACTCCTACGGACTGGCCTTCGCCGACGTGACGACCGGCCAGTTTCAGGTGACCCAACTCGACGACGCCGACCCCGGCGCCGTCCTCTCCGAACTGTACACGTTCGCGCCGGCGGAGGTCCTGCCCGGCCCCGACCTGCGGAACGACGACGACTTTCTGGACGCCCTCTCGGAGCGGTTGGACGCCGCCGTCTCCCTGCACGCCTCAGAGGCGTTCGCGCCCGGTCGGGCCCGCCATCGGGTGCGCGAGCAGTTCGGCGCCGAGACCTTATCGAGCGTGGGCATCGCCGACGACGACGCGGCCATCGCCGCCGCCGGTGCCGTCCTCTCGTACGTCGAGGAGACCGGCGTCGGGACGCTCGCGGCCGTCACGCGCCTGCAGGCCTACGGTGCCCGCGAACACGTCGCGCTGGACGCGACCACCCAGCGGAACCTCGAACTCACCGAGACGATGCAAGGCGGGACATCGGGGTCGCTGTTCGACACCGTCGACCACACGACGACGGCCGCCGGCGGGCGACTCCTCCGGCGGTGGCTCCAGCGCCCTCGCCGTGACCGCGGGGAACTCCAGCGCCGGCAGTCCTCGGTGGCGGCGCTGACCCGCGAGGCGATGGCCCGCGAGACGATTCGGGAGACCCTCTCGGACGCCTACGACCTCGAACGACTGGCATCCCGGGCCACCTCCGGGAGCGCCGACGCCCGGGACCTCCGGGCCGCCCAGGAGACGCTGGAACTGCTCCCGCAGGTCGCCGACGCCGTCGCGGAGACGGAGCGACTGGCCGAGTCGCCGCTGGCTGACGCGCTCTCGGGCGCGGACCGCGAGGCCGCCGCCGAACTGGCCGCGGAACTGGACGCGGCGCTCGTCGAGGACCCGCCGGGGACGGTCACGCAGGGCGGCCTGTTCCGCCGCGGCTACGACGACAGTCTTGACGAGGTCATCGACGACCACGAGGGCGCGTTGGAGTGGTTGGAGACCCTGCCCCAGCGAGAGAAAGAGCGCACCGGCATCACCCACCTCTCCGTCGACCGCAACAAGACCGACGGCTACTACATCCAGGTGGGGAAGTCAGAGACCGACAGCGTCCCCGAGGCGTACGAGGAGATAAAGACGCTCAAGAACTCCAAACGCTACACCATCCCCGAACTCGACGAGAAGGAGCGGGCCGTCCTCCGACTGGAGGAACGCCGCCACGAGATGGAGTACGACCTGTTCGAGGAGTTGCGTGAGCGGGTGGCCGAGCAGGCGACGCTCATGCAGGACGTGGGCCGTACGCTCGCCGAAATCGACGCGCTGGCGTCGCTGGCGGTCCACGCCGTCGAGAACGACTGGACCCGGCCCGAGGTCACCGACGGCGACGAACTGTCCATCGAGGCCGGTCGCCACCCCGTAGTCGAGCAGACCACCGAATTCGTCCCCAACGACCTCTATCTGGACCGCGACCGCCAGTTCCTCGTCGTCACCGGCCCCAACATGAGCGGGAAGTCGACGTACATGCGACAGGCCGCCCTCGTCACTCTGCTGGCGCAGGCCGGGAGTTTCGTCCCCGCGCGGTCGGCCACCGTCGGCCTCGTCGACGGCATCTACACCCGCGTCGGGGCCTTAGACGAACTCGCGCAGGGCCGCTCGACGTTCATGGTCGAGATGCAGGAACTGTCGAACATCCTCCACTCCGCCACCGAGGACTCGCTGGTGATTCTGGACGAGGTGGGCCGCGGGACGGCGACGTTCGACGGTATCAGCATCGCGTGGGCGGCCAGCGAGTACATCGCGACGAATATTCAGGCGAAAACCTTGTTCGCCACACACTATCACGAACTCACCGCGTTGGGCGAGTCACTTGAGACGGTCCACAACGTCCACGTCGCTGCCGACGAGACCGATGGTGATGTGACCTTCCTTCGGACAGTACGAGACGGTCCGACAGACCGCTCGTACGGTGTCCATGTCGCCGATTTAGCCGGTGTTCCCGAACCCGTCGTCGAGCGCTCGCGGGAGGTTCTGGATAGGCTGCGCGATGATAAGGCAATCGAGGTTCGTGGAAACACGAGCGGTAGCGAAACCAAACAGGCCGTCTTCGACCTGAACTCGGGACAATTCGCTACTGGTGGGGACACACAGCGAGTCGAGACCGACGGGAACCCCGAGGCAGCTACCGCCGACGAGTCAGATGGGACGGCTATCGACGCTGAGACACAATCGGTCCTCGAAGAGCTACAAGACCTCGATGTCAACGAAACTCCTCCCGTCGAACTGATGGCGACGGTCCAGCAGTGGCAGGACGAGTTAGACGAGGAGTGAGAGCCGTCTCAGGCGACCTCGAACCCTCTCTCCGCGAGCAGTTCTCGCACGCGCTCCGCGTGGTCTCCTTGCAGTTCGATGCGTCCCTCCTTGACCGTCCCGCCGGTGCCGAGCGCGGGCTTCAAGTCCGAGGCGAGCGACCGCAGGTCGGTGTCGCCCTCGAACCCCTCGACGAGCACCACCTGCTTGCCGTAGCGCCGCTTCTCGGTGGGCACCGAGAGGCGTTGAGTCGCGCGGTCTAGGTCGGCGGTCGGGTCATCCGGGACGTCGATGTTCTCGAACGGGTCGTCGTCGGTCACTGTAACACCCTCTCTGGGCGGCCGAGCGAGATGACCGTGCCGTCGGCGAGCGCCGACCCTTCGTCCGGGGAGCACCCGAGCGCCGCCGTCGGCCGCTACGACGCCAGTTCACGCCGGAGGAAGAGCGCGCCACCGCCGGTCAACAGTAGCCCCATCCCGCCGAACCAGACCCACTGTGTAACCCCGATGGGGGCGGTGCGGAGCGACTGTCGGCGCTGCTGGCGGTACTCCTCGTAGGTCGTGTTCTCACACCGCCTGACGTGCGTCTCGTTCAGCGTCACCTCGCGCATCCCGAGGCCGCCGTCGACGAGGCGGGTCTGGCCGGCGAGGTCCGCACATCCTGCTTGGTACTCCTCGTAGGCCACTCTGGTGACCGTCGTCGTCGCGTCGGCGTAGACGAGGCCGACGAGGGTGCCGACGCCGAGAAGGGTGATGGCCGTCGCTACGACCACGCCCGCGCGGACCGGCGACGCCCCGAACACCTCACTCCTCTCTGTCGTCGTAGTCGAACGTCTCCTCTGGCGCCTCGTCGTCGAAGAAACCGAACGTCTCGTCGTCGCGCAGGAGGTAGTCGTTCTCCAGCATCTCCGAGACGACCCGGCCCAGCGCGTCGAGTTCGGACTCGATTTCGTCCGCGTCGTCGGGGTCGAGTTCTTCGCGGGCGGCCGCCGGGAGTGACGGCGCACGGTAGCCCACTTCGTCCGTGGTCGGGTCCCAGTAGAAGTCGAACGCCTCCACGAGGTCGTATCTCGTGACCACGTCGAAGTCGGCCGCCGTCAGACCCGTCTGGGTCGTCCACTCCTCGAAGGCGTCGTGCCACGCGCCGTCGGCGAGGATGCGCTCGACCTCCTCCCGTCGGTAGTCGTCGGCGACTTCCTCGTCGGGTTCGTCGATGGCCTCGTACTCGCCCCGTGGCTGTGGCCCGCGGAGCGACGGTGGGTCCGGAACCGAGACGTCGAGTGACATACGTTCGTGTAGGTCGTTCAACTAGAAATACGCACCGCTGGTTCGGGGTCGGCCTCGGCGGCGCCGACCCGGACTCAGGCCTTCGCGCCGGCGACGCCGCTCCCGATGGCCGCGCCACACTCCGTGCAGGCGACCAGATAGAACCGCTTGGAGGCCGCGAAGAAGCCGGTTGTGGCGTCCATCTCGACGAACTCCACGTCGTCTTTCTGTTCGAGGGTCGCGTCGCATTCAGGGCAGTGGACCATGACCGCCGAATCGAAGGGATGCGATAAATGTCTTCTTGCTACACGGCACCGCCTCCGCCGGCCTTCGCGCCGGCGACGCCGCTCCCGAGGGTCGCGCCACAGTCTGCACAGTTGGCGACGTAGAACCGCTTGGAGGCGGCGAGGAAGCCGGTGGTGGCGTCCATCTCGACGAACTCCACGTCGCTCTCGTCGGCGAGAGTGCTCTCGCAGTCGGGGCAGTGGACCATAGCTGTCGCGTCCAACGCCTCGGGTAAATGTCTTGTCCGGCTCAGACGCCGCGAACACCGCGAACGACGTCAGGCACCGAGTCGGGCGAACGCGAACTCCGTCGACGTGCCAAGCGGGTCGTCGGCCGTCTCGGTCCACACCTCCTCGAACCCCTCCTCGCGCAACTGGTCGAGCGTCGCCTGTCGACCGGGGGCGGAGAAGAACATCGACCCGCCCATCCAGCCCCGTCGAACGGTCTCGAACCGCCCGCTCGGGAGCGTCAGCAGGGCGAGGCCGCCCGGCCGGAGGACGCGGGCGAACTCCCGGTACACCGCCGGATGTCGCTCGCGCGGGACGTGGAAGACGGCGTGGTACGCCGTGATACCGTCGACGCTGTCGTCGGCGATAGGGAGCGCGGTCATGTCGCCCTGCACCAGTCTGGCGTCGGGAACCGTCTCGCGGGCCAGTTCCAGTCCGCGGCGGGAGAAGTCGAGGCCGACGCTTCCGGACGGGAGGTTCGCCAGCGTGCGCGCACCGTCGCCACACCCGACGTCCAGTACCGTCGGGTCGGGCGGCAGGTCGGCCAGCAGGTCGTCGACGAGCGCGGCGTCGGAACCGCTCGGGTCGCGCTTGCGGGCGTAGGTTTCGGCTACGGCGTCCCACGCGCGGCGCACCTCGTCGGGGTCCATACCCGTCGTAGGCGTGCCAGCGGTATCAGCGTCGTGGTCCCCTCGGTACGCCCGTTCGTGGCTGGTCGTCCCGGTCGGTGGGCCGCGATTACCGGTCCGGAGCGTCGCCGTGCGCTCACTCCAGTACGGACTTCGGGCGCTTCAGGTAGAACTCCTGTTCGCTCACTCGCTCGTAGAGGTCGTACAGCGTGCGGACGGCGGCCTCGTCGGGGTCGAACCGGACGTGCGGCGCGAGGTGGTAGGCCTTGCAACTGGTCAGGAAGAAGTACAGCGTCCGGTGGTGGGCCGGCGTGGCGTCGACGACGCCGAGCGACTTCCCGCCCAACCCGTCGGAGAAGTCGTTGAGCATCGCCGCGACGTCGTCGTGTAACTGCTCGTCTGGCCGGCGGAGCGTCGTGCCGAACGTCTGCTTGAGGAAGTCGCTCGTCGCCCGGAGGAAGGGGTTCGAGTCGACGCCACTCGGGTCCACGGCCGCGAACTGCTCGTAGAGGTCCAGTAACGCCCGCAACTCGGCCTCTGTCAGCGCCACCGGTCGGACCGGGTCGCCCTGACTCAGCGCGTACTCCGGGAACGAGTGGGACCGGGGGTCGGGAACCTGCCCGAACACCTCTTCGAGGCTCATGGGCGGAGTTCGACGCCGAGCCGTCTAACTGTTGTGTGGTAATATCTCGCACGGTAAGTCGGGAGTGCGTTCGGTTCCCCGAACTTACTCGGGACCTACCTTGCCCATAACGAAACCCACCGACGGCGTCGGCGCGGGCAGAGGATATCCCATGACAGCACACGCACTCCTTCGCGTCGGTCACTGCTGTCCCGACGCGCCGAATGTCGACGTCAGCGTGGGCGGCGAGATGCGGTTCGAGAACGTCGAGTACGCGACGCTGAGCGAGTACGACCGGGTCGAAGCCGGCGACCGGGAGGTGGCAATCGCCCCCGCCGGGAGCACCGCGACGGTGGTCGAGCGGACCGTCTCGCTGGCGCCCGACGCCGCCTACACGGTGTTCGCGACGGGTCTCGTCACCGACATCGAGGCGACGGTCGTACGTGACGACCCGGCCGAGGTACCGCCCGAGGAGGCCCACGTCCGCCTCGTCCACGCGTCGCCGGACGCCCCGGACATCACGCTCACCGTCGGCAACAGGCCGACGCTCGTCGATGGCGTCGGCTTCCGCGAGGTCAGCGAGTACCGCCCGGTCGATGCGGGGACCCACGACCTCTCGTTCCGACCGGTCGACCGCGGCCGCGTCGAACTCGAACTCGCCGACATCTCGCTCGACGGCGGCACGGCCTACTCGGCCGTCGCGCTCGGCCAAATCGAGGCGGGGACGTTCGCGGCCGTCGTCGAGGCGGACGCGGTCGAGATGGTGTCGGCGGAGGACTGACTCAGGAACGGCGCTCGTTCAGTCGCGCCAGCAGGTCGAGGCCGTAGACGGTGTGCAACACCGAACTCGCCTTGCCGGCCTCGTAGACGAGGTCGTCGCGGGCCCGCACGTGGTCGAGGACGGCCTTCGAGGCGTGGTCCGGGGCCGCGGCCAGTCCCGCGTCGTTCTCGGCGACCCACTCCATCACCCGCAGGTCGCTCTTGCTGTCGCCCATCACGAGGGCGAACGGGTCGTCGATGCCCAGCACCTCGAAGGCCTGTTCGACGCCGGCGGACTTGTCGAGTTCCAGACTGACGAGTTCGGCGGCGTCGCCCTCGTAGTAGCCGAGGTCGATGCGTTCGAGGAGGTCCAAGAGTGGGGCGGGTGCGGCGTCGAGGTCGGCGTCGGTCGAGAGGCCCGAGGCGTCGAACACCGCCTGAATCTCCGGGTCGCGGGCGAAGTAGGTCCGTGCGACGGCGGCCGGGTCCGCCACGTCGGCCCCGACGGCGGCGGCGACGCACTCGCCGACAAGTCCACAGAGGTAACAGAGCGCCTCGTCGATGACCTCGACGGCGGCCTCGCTGCCCACTTCGGCGTTGGGCTTGAGCGTGACGTTGAACTCGTTGCCTTGGAGGTGACAGCCGTGACTCACGTCGTCGGGGGCCTCCGAGAGGACGCGCCCGCGCACGGCGTCGAACACCTCGACCACCTCGTCGTCGAGGCGTTCGTACAGCAACTGCTTGGTCTCCGCGCCGTGTTTCGGCGTGAAGACGCCGTTGCCGGACTCGTAGACGATAGAGAGCGACCCGGAAGAGACGACTTCGTTGCCGAGGCCCTGAATCATGAACCCCTTGACGTTCTCGAGGGTCTGGCCCGTGCAGACGACGATGGGGACGCCGCGCTCCTGAAACTCCGTGAGCAGGTACAGCGTGTCTCGCGGAATCTCGTTGTCCGTGTCGCCGGCCGACCGGAGCGTCTCGTCGACGTCTAAGACGAGGACGTTCACCGAGCGCCCGTACTTCGAGTAGAGGTCGAGCGCGGCGAACGCCTCCTCGCGGGTCAGCCGTGCGGCCAGTTCGGCGTACGTCTCGCCCGTCGCTGGGAAATCGGCGGCTATCTCGGCCTTGCGCTCGTCCAGTTCCTCCCGGGCGTCCTCCCACTGGTCCAGCGCGACGGGGGAGCTGAGCGGCGGGAGCAGGTCCACGAACTCCTGATAGGCCCGAAGCGTCTCGGTGTCTGCAGTCTCGTACAGGCGGTAGAGCTGGTCGTACTGTTCCATCTGTCTCCGTTGGGGAACCCCTCGCTGTCCGCGCACTTCACTGTACGGTTCGCTGGCTCCGGAAAAACTGCGTGGGCGTTACGACTCCGCGTCGCCGTCGCCGCCGTCGCCGCCGTCGCCGCCGTCGGTCAGCACGTCCACGTCCTCGCTCGACTCGTTGAGGAACGACGGCAGGTCTTCGTCGTCCTCGTCTTCGGCCGGCGCGTCCGTCTCGCGCTCGGTCCGTTCACGTCTCCAGTCCGGGGTCCGTCCTCTGTGGTGGCACATGGTACCTCACCAGAAGATGGTCGGGACTGTTCCTTGTTAACTATTTCCATGCTCGGGGTGCATCGCCGGAGACAGTCTCAAGTCGCCCCGCCCGCTACCGCAGGGCAACGACCATGCGGGGGACGCCATGACCGACATCCAGCAACTCGACGAGCGCACCGTCGAACGCATCGCGGCCGGCGAGGTGGTCGAACGACCCGCCTCCGTCGTCAAGGAACTCGTCGAGAACGCCATCGACGCCGACGCGAACCGGGTCACGGTGGCCGTCGAACAGGGTGGCACGGAGGGTATCAGGGTGACCGACGACGGTATCGGAATGGACCGCGAGAGCGTCCAGCGCGCCGTCGAGCAACACACCACCTCGAAGATTCGGGACATCGCCGACTTGGAGGGCGGGGTCGGGACCCTCGGGTTCCGGGGTGAAGCCCTCCACGCCATCGGGGCCGTCTCGCGCCTGACCGTCACGACCCGTCCGCGGGGCGGTGACGTGGGGACCGAACTCGTCGTCGAGGGCGGCGAGGTGACCGAGGTGAACCCCGCCGGATGCCCCGAGGGGACGACCATCGAAGTCGAGGACCTGTTCTACAACGTCCCCGCCCGCCGGAAGTACCTCAAGCAGGCCTCGACGGAGTTCGCCCACGTCAACACCATCGTCACGAGTTACGCGCTGGCGAACCCCGCCGTCGCCGTCGCGCTGGAACACGACGGCCGCGAGACGTTCGCCACGACGGGACAGGGCGACCTGCGCGAGACGGTCATGTCGGTGTACGGGCGCGAAGTCGCCCAATCCATGATAACGGTCGAGGGTAGTGACTTGCCCGATGGTCCGCTGGACGGCGTCAGCGGCCTCGTCTCGCACCCGGAGACAACCCGCGCCGGCCGGGAGTACCTCTCGACGTACGTCAACGGCCGGTACGTCCGCGCGAAGACGGCCCACGACGCCGTCGTCGACGCCTACGGCACCCAGATTGCGCCGGACCGCTACCCCTTCGCGGTCCTCTTTCTGGACGTCCCGGCGGGCGACGTGGACGTGAACGTCCACCCCCGGAAGATGGAGGTCCGGTTCGCCGACGACGAGGCGGTCCGCGAGCAGGTCCGAACCGCCGTCGAGGACGCCCTGTTGCGGGAGGGCCTGCTCCGCTCGTCGGCCCCGCGCGGCCGCTCACAGCCCGAACAGACGGAAATCTCCCCGTCGCGGTCGAGCAGCGACGACGGGCCGTCCTCGTCGGAGCCATCTGGCGGTGGCCCGGACGACCGGTCGTCCGGAGCGCCGTCGGTGACCGACGAGTCCGCGACCGCCACGGGTACAGCATCGCCGGACGCCGACGAGACCGGTTCGACGGCCTCTGACACCACCGCTTCTGGTCGAACGGCCGACGACGACGGCTGGCCGGCCGCCGACGGGCCTGCGGAGACGAGCGTCGGGGAGACGCCCGCTCCGTCTGCCGAGTCCGACCAGTCCGACTCGGCCAGCGAGACGGCCGAGACGGGCGCGCCCCCCGGCGAAGCGGCCACCGCCGACGTGCCGGCCGACCGGAAGTTCTCCGGGGGTCACGAACAGGCGCGACTGGGCGAGCAACCCGAGACGGACCACGACCGCCTCCCGTCGATGCGGGTGCTGGGCCAGTTACACGAGACGTACGTCGTCGCCGAAACCGAGGACGGCCTCGTCCTGATAGACCAGCACGCGGCCGACGAGCGGGTGAACTACGAGCGCCTGCAGGCCGAGTTCGCCGGCGAGACGACGACACAGGCGCTCGCGGACCCGGTCGAACTCGAACTCACGGCCCGGGAAGCCGCGGTGTTCGAGGCCCGGAGCGACGCGCTGGCGAGTCTCGGCTTCCACACCGCCCGGACGGGCGAGCGGACCGTCGAGGTCCGCACGCTCCCGGGCGTCATCGCCGACGCCGCCGGGCCGGACATCGTCCGGGACGTACTCGGCGCGTTCGTCGGCGGCGAGAGCGAGGCGGCGACCACCGTCGAGGCGGCGGCCGACGAACTGCTCGGTGACCTCGCCTGTTACCCGTCGGTCACCGGCAACACGTCGCTCACCGAGGGGTCCGTTCGGGACCTGCTGGCGGCGCTGGACGACTGTGAGAACCCGTACGCGTGTCCGCACGGGCGCCCGACGGTCATCGAACTCGACCGCGAGGAACTCGAAGACCGGTTCGAGCGGGACTACCCGGGCCACACCGGTCGGCGGGAGTGACGAACGCGACTGTCGCCGGTCAGTCGCGAAGCGCCCGGTGGTACACCCCTTCGAGTCGCTCGGCCATCCGGTCGACGCCGAGGGCCCGAGCGGCGGCCCGCCCGTTCGACCGCTCGTCCGCTGTCAGCACTCGCTCCAGCCCCGCGACGAGTTCGCTCTCGTCCGTCCCGACGGCGGACGGCGTGACCCCGTCGAGCCGTTCGCGGACGTCGCCGACGTCCGTCGCGACGACTGGGAGCGAACACGCGAGCGCCTCCTTGACGGTGTTCGGCGACCCCTCTCGGTTCGACGTCAACAGCAGTGCGTCGGCGGCGTTCATGTACGTCGGCACCTGAGCCTGTTCGACTTCGTAGACGGTGTGGAGCCGAACGTCCCGGTCGAGACGGGACCGGACCCGCTCGACGACGCGGTCGGCCAGCGGGTAGTTCTTCACCTCGCGGTCGGGCGTGTACGGGAACAGGACGTGGGCGGCCTCAGGGTCCCAGCCGACCGACGCTCTGGCCGCTGTTTGGTCCATCGGCCGGAACAGGTCGAGGTCGACCCCGTGTGGGACGACAGTCGCCTCGCAGTCCAGACGGGCCGCCATCTCCGCGCTCATGACGGCCGTCTCGTCGACCAGTCGAGCACAGCGTTCGCTGAGCCACCCGAACTCGCCCATCAGGTCAGACCCCCAGAGCGTGAGGACGACGGGTCTGTGTGGCTGGGCCAGCGCAAACGGTGCCGTGAGGCCGTAGTGGGCGTGGACGAGGTCGTAGGTCCCCCGCGCCGCCGAGAGGACGCGCCCGTAGAAGCGGAGATAGTGGCCGACGGACCGACTCGCGTCCTTCCGATCGGCCCGGTCGGCCTGTTCGCGGCCGGGGACGGTGACGACGTCGCAGGTGTGCCCGCGCTCCCGGAGACTCGCGATGCGCCGGTCGAAAAAGGACGACCGATGGGTCACGAGGTGGAGAACCTTCATCGGCGGTGGCTCCCAGCGACGGCGCAAAGTAATACCGTCCCAACTAGCGACGACGTGTGAGTAGCCAGTTCCTTCTCGTATCTCCCTGCCGCAGTCACTGGATACGTGACCGAAGCAAGAGATAGTCAGACACGCTATCGCCGACGTGGGAGAAATACCACGCTATATCACAGTGGCGTTCTAGAGCGAATTATTCGACGTAAGTTCGGTATTACAATTCGACTACTGTGTGGACTATAGTCGCATGGACGTGTTGGTTACCGACGGCTTCGAGAAGAAGTCGCTGACAGTGGTGCGGGCCATCGAGTCGGTCACCGACGAGGTGGGGGTGGTCGCACAATTGCCGTTCTCACTGTCGGCGGCTTCTCGGTACGCCGCTCGGGACCACCGAATCGCGGCCGACGACGCCGAGGAGTACGCGACCGAACTGGCAGGCGTCGTCGACGCCTACGGCTACGACTACGTCGTCCCGGTCGGCGGCCGCACGACAGAGATAGTCTCGGAGCACCGTGACGAGATTCCGGCCCCGCTCGACCCGATTCTGCCCCCCGAGGAGTCGTTCCGCCGGGTCGTCGACAAGCACGCGCTCCAGTCGCTGGCCGACAGGTTCGACGTCCCGACCCCGACGTCGGTCCGCATCAGTTCGGCCGCCGACCTCTCACGCGCCGTCGAGACGGTCGGTCCCTCGGGCGTGTTCAAGACGGGGAGCGAGACGGAGCCACGGTTCGTCCGATACGTCGACTCACCCGAGGAACTCCGGAGCATCTACCGGACGTACGTCTCGACCCACGACTCGGACCCCGTCTATCAGGCGTACCTCGGCGGACGGGGGCGGGGCTTTTTCGCCCTCTATCTCGACGGCGAGTGTCAGGGACACTACGCGCACCGGCGCATCCGCGAGTCGCCGCCCTCCGGCGGCAAGAGCGTCTGTGCGGAGTCGCTCGTGGACCCCGAACTGTTCGCGTACGCCGACCCGATACTGTCACACCTGGAGTGGAACGGCGTCGTCATGCTGGAGTTCAAGAACGACGCCGCGGGCACGCCCCACCTGCTGGAGTGTAATCCGAAGTTCTGGGGGTCGATGGGTCTGGGTGTCGCCTCCGGCATGAACTTCCCTCGCGCACTGCTCGCATACCTTGACGAGGGGGTCCTCCCGTCGTTCGAGTTCGCTCCGGCCCGGTACCACTGGCCGCTGTCGGGTGACCTGCTCCACGCGGTGAAGCGACCGTCGAGTGCGCTGGCCGTGCTGACCGACCTGCTCTCGCCGTCGACTCGGTCGAACCTCCGCCTCTCGGACCCGCTGCCACACGTACTGGAGGCGGCTCAGTCGGCCGTCTCGTCGGTCGTCAGCGTCGATGGCCCGGTCAACTGATACGGACTGCTGTAGCCGTGTCCCGGGACGACCGCACGTCGTCGCGTGGTCTTCGTCACTGACCTACGGCGGTCCGTACGACCGCGTGGCTCCCGGCCGAAACGTACACTCTGACGGCCGGTTGAACTAAGCCCCAGTCGCTCGATACGTGGTGTATGTCACTCGTTACTTTCGGCGAGACGGCCCTCCGATTCGCGCCGCCGGACGGACAGCGCTTCGAGACGGCTCGCGAGGTACGGATGCGGGCCGACGGCACGGCGAGCACCGTCGCGGCAACGGCCAGCAGGCTCGGCGGCGAGGCGGTCTGGCTCTCGAAGTTGCCGGACTCCCCGTTGGGTCGCCGCGTCGTCGCGGAACTGCACGAGCACGGACTGGAGACGGACGTGGTGTGGGCCGACCCCGACGAGGGACGGCAGGGACTGACCTTCTACGAGGGCGCCGCCACGCCCCGGGCGGACCGCCTGCTACAGGACCGCGGCGGGACGGCCATGGCGACGCTGACCCCCGGCGAAATCCCGATGGGGCGAGTCCAGAGCGCCGACGCGGTGTTCACCGTCGGGTCGATGGCGGCTCTCTCGGAAACGGCGGCAGAGACGGCGGGTGCGCTGTTACGCGCCGCGCCGGGGTTGCGGGCGCTGGACCTCGACTTCCACCCCGGTCTCTGGAGCGCGGAAGCGGCCCACGACACGCTCTCGGACCTGTTCGGGGCGGTCGACCTGCTGTTCGCCAGCGAGGACCAGGCCAAGGCGGTCTTCGACCGGACGGGGACGCCGCGCGAACTCGTCCACACAATCGCCGCCGACTACGACTTCTCGCGGGTCGTCCTCACCCGGAGCGAACACGGAGTCGTGGGCTACCACGACAACGTCGTCCACGAACAGGACTCCTTCGAGACGGCGGCAGTGGACGACTCGGGGCAACACGCCACGCTCGTCGGTGCCGTCCTCCAGCGACTCCTCGCCGGTGCACCGACCGACGAAGCCCTCGCTTACGGGAGCGCCGCGGCGGCGCTGAGTCGGACGATGCCCGGACCGCTGACGCCCGTCGAACCCGCCGAAGTCGAACGACTCGCCGAGTCAGACTCGTCCCGCTCTCGGTGAGGAGCGCGGGTTACACGCCGTGGCTCGGGAGTATAAGCCGACCATACTGTTAAGGTCGGCCCACGTTACCACGTGTGTATGGCCTCGCTCCGTCTGGCTCTCGCCCTGTGTGTCGTGGTACTCGCTGGACCTGCCGCCTCGGGCGTCGGCGCGGCACAGGAGGACCGAGTGACGCTGACGGTCACCGTCGTCGACCAGAACGGCGACCCCCTCAGCGGCGTGGACGTCTCGGCCACGTGGGACGACGGTGCGGGCGGCCCGGTCAACGAGACGACCCGCGCCAACGGGCAGGTTCTCGTGGACGTACCCGAGGGTGCCGACGTGATGCTTCACGTCGAGGACGACGCCTACATCCGCAACTCGCCGTACCTCGTCGCCGATGCCACCACCCGCGACGTCGAAGTTCCCGTCTCTCCGACCGCTAACGCGACCCTCTCGGTCCGAGACGCCGACGGCCAGCCGGTCGAGAGCGCCAGAGTCCAACTCTACCGCTCGGGTCAGTTCGTCACCGACCAGCGGACGGACGCCGACGGCGTCGTCGAGACGCCCACGGTCGAAGCGGGCGAGTACCGGGTCATCGTCACCAAGGAGGGCTTCTTCCGGAACTCGACGCGGATGGAGATTACCGGCGAGACGGAGGCGACGGTCGGCCTCGAAGAGGGGTCGGCGCTCGTCACCGTCACCGTCACCGACGACCACTTCGAGGACCCCCGACCGCTCCGGAACGCCACCGTCACCGTCCCGTCGGTGGGGAGCGTCCAGACGCTCTCCGACGGCGAGGCGACCATCAGCGTCCCGGTCAACGGCCAGTACACCCTCGAAGTGACGAACGAGGGCTACGAGACGGTCGAACAGACCGTCAGGGTTCGGGAGTCGGACACTGCCGTCGACGTCTCCATCCAGCGGACGCCACGCATCGACCTCACGCCCGCCAATCAGCGCGTGGTCGTCGGCGAGACAGTCCGCCTCGAAGCGACCGACGAGTACGGCGACCCCGTGCCGAACGTGACCGTCAGCCGCGACGGCGAGGAACTCGGGACGACTGACGCGTCCGGCGTCGTCACCGTCCCCGTGGAGTCCGCCGGCGAGGTGACCTTCGACGCCACCAAGGGCGACCTCTCGACGACGGCGTCCGTCGAGGGCGTCGACCCGGACGCCACCGACGCCCAGACCGAGACGGCGACGGAGACGGCGACGCCCACCGACACTGAGACGCCGACCGACGGGGGACTGGTCGGAGAGGGCGGCCCCGGGTTCACGCCCGTCACCGTCCTCGTCGCTCTCGTCCTGTTCGCGGTCCTCGCGCTCCGGCGGCGGTAACGGGACCCTTTTGGGCGCGAGGCCCCCACCCGTTGGCAATGACTGTCCTCGAGGAAGTACACGCTGCCCACGAGGCGACCTTCCGTGAGGTCGGCGACCGCCGCGTCGTCGACAACTACGGCCGTCCGGAGCGGACCCACCGCGCGGTCCGGAACGTCGTCGGCGTCTGCGAGTTCGGCTACGGCGTCCTCGTCGTCACCGGCGAGGACCGGGTCGACTACGTCGACAACGCCGTCTCGAACCGGGTCCCCGACGCGGACGGGCAGGGGTGTTACGCCCTCTTGCTCGACCCGCAGGGCCGCGTCGAGACGGACATGTACGTCTACAACGCCGGCGAGCGCTTGCTGGTGTTCACCCCGCCCCAGCGTGCCGAACCGCTGGCCGAGGAGTGGCGGGAGAAGACCTTCATCCAGGACGTCGACGTCCGCGTGGCGACCGACGACTTCGCCACCTTCGGCGTCCACGGCCCGAAGGCCACCGAGAAGATAGCCAGCGTGCTCCATCAGGCCTCTTCGCCCGAAGCACCGCTCTCGTTCGACCGGGGCGAACTCGGCGACGCCGGGGTCACCGTCGTCCGCACCGACAACCTCGCCGGCGAGGAGAGCTACGACGTGGTGTGTGCGGCCGACGACGCCGAGGCGGTGTTCGACACGCTCGTCAACCGCGGGCTGAACGCCGTCCCCTTCGGCTACCGGACGTGGGAGACGCTCACCCTCGAAGCGGGGTCGCCGCTGTTCGACAGCGAAATCGAGGGCCACGTCCCGAACGAACTCGGCCTGCGCAACGCCTTGGACTTCGAGAAGGGGTGTTACGTCGGACAGGAGGTCGTCTCCCGCATCGAGAACCGGGGCCACCCGCCGTCGCGATTGGTCGGTCTCACCGTCGATGCACTGCCCGAGTCCGGGGCGGCCGTCTTCGCCGGCGACGAACACGTCGGCGAGGTCACTCGCGCCGTCGACAGTCCGATGCGCGAAGCCCCTCTCGCGATGGCGGCCGTCGACTGGGACCTGCCAGAGACGGCGCTGACAGTCCGGGCAGACGGCGACGAGGTCGACGCCGAACGGACCGACCTGCCGTTCGTCGAGGGGTCGGCGGTCTCGGCGCGACTCCCCAGTTACGAGTAGCCCACGTCCTCGTCGGCGAAGTCCGGTTCGCCGAGGTAGTACTCCACGGCGACCAGCGCCGTGTACGCGGAGAACGCCGAGAGACACATCCCGCCGAACTGGGTCACGGCCGTCAGCGGGGCGGCGACCGTCTGGTACTGGAGGGGTGCGACGACGAGCCACAGTCCGAGGACCGTCGCCATGACCGCCGCCGCGAACCGCGGGCGACCCCGCTCTCGGACGGTCAGGAAGTTCTTGCCGGCGAAGACGGCACCGACGACCGCCGAGAGGGTCACGCTGCCCCTGATTCCCGGGTTAGCCCCGAGCGCCAGCGGGCCGACGAACGCGACCAGACAGCCGAACAGCGCGACGACGGTCGAGGCGACGGTGAAACGCGAGGCCTTCATGCGAAGGGCTGTCGCTCGGGAGTCGTAAATAGCTTCGACCGATTCGCGCGGTTCACTCGATGAGCGGCAGGACGATGCCGAAGACGAGCGGCGAGAACAGGCCGAGGAGGATACCGAGCGCCACCATGTCGGTCAACAGCATATCGCCCCACGCCGGGAACGGCCCGACGAGAGCGTGACCGACGAGTTCGCCGAGCGCGCCGAGCGCGAACAGGCCGACGCCGAGGAGGAAGCCGCGTTTCGCCAACAGTCCGTGGTCCATATCGCGATACTGTGCCATGGTCGTCTGGTCGCTACCGTCCCACTAACCGCTTGCGCTTCGCAGGGAAAGGGTTATAATCCACATCGGCCTACGCGTCGCCGATGAACGGATTCGTCTCTGAATCGCTGGCAGAACTGTTCGGCCTCCTGCTCTCGGCACTGCTGGCCGGACTGCTGACCGTCGTCGGCGCACTCACGGAGAGCGCCGGCCTCTCGAACCTGCTCGCCGGACAGTCGACGTTCGGTCTCTGGGAACTGTGGATGGGCGCCGTCCTGCTGTACGCCGGCGTCTACATGCTCGGTTACAAGCGCGTGTGGGTCGGTCTCCGGCAGTCGGTGGCGGCGAACTGACTCAGGACCGCGAGAGGAGCGCCTTCAGTTGCTCCCGGGAGAACAGCGTCGTCGGCCGGTCCATGTGGACGCCGATTTCGCCCTCGAACGCCGTCATGCCGGCCTTCTGCACCACCTTCGGCACCGAGTAGCCCGCGCGAACGGCGTGGCCCAGGCGTATCTCCTGCCGTAAGTCCTCGCGCCACGCTCGCTCGTAGTCGCCCAGGGTCGCCGGGTCGTCCGGGTCGATTTCGCGGGCGGCGTGGTCCGCGGCGGTCATGCCGTAGAGGATGCCGCCGCCGGTGAACGGCTTGGTCTGGGCGGCGGCGTCGCCGACGAGGAACGACCGCCGGCCGGTGACGCGCTTCGGCGGGCCGATGGGGATGAGCCCCGAACAGCGCCGGGTCACGTTTGCGCCGTAGCCGTCTGTAAACGTCTCGAACCGCTCGCGGGCGTCGTCGCCCGGCGGCACCGCGAGGCCGTACTCGACGCCGGCCTCGCCGCGGGGGATGCGCCACGCGAAGAACGTCGGCACGGTGAGGTGGACGTCGACGAAGTCGCCGTGGTCGGCCGCCTCGTCGAACCCGAGGACGCCGTGGAGCAACTCGTCGGGTTCGGGGAGGCCCAGTTCCCGCCGGACGCGGCTCTTGGGGCCGTCACACCCGGCGACCATCTTCGCGCGGTGGGTCTCGACGCCGTCGGGTCCCTTCACCTCGACGGCGACGTGGTCCCGGCGTTCCTCGACGCCGACGACGGTGTGTCCCTCCCGGACGTCCGCGCCGGCCTCCCGGGCGAGTTCGGCGAGGTGGCGGTCCAGTCCGACCCGGTCGATGACGTTCGAGATGACCTCGTCCTTGTAGAAGGGGTGGGCGTCGCTCCCCGGGCCGTCGGTGTGGAATCGGGCCCCCGACACCTCGTTCTGGAGCAGTTCGTCGCGGGCGTCCTCGGTGTAGGCCCAAATGTCGGTGCTGACGTGGCCCGAACAGGCCAGCGGTTCGCCCACCGTCCCCTGTTCGAAGGCGAGGACGTCCCGGCCCTGCTGGGCGGCCCGCCGCGCGTAGCGGGCGCCGGCGGGGCCGACACCGACGACGACGACATCGTGCATACCTGCCGTGTCGGCGCCGCGAGACAAGTACTTTCTCGATTCCGAGCGCCCGGTCGACCGGCGGCGGTCGCCGACCGCTCGACTCAGTTCCCGACGACGGGCGGCCGTTGCCCGCCGGTCCGCTCGGCCAGCCATCCCCCGATTCGTCCGCCCAGCGCGCCGAACAGCGCCGAAGCACCGACGACGAGGCCACCGACCGAGACGACGAACGCGACGGTGAGTACCGTCGCCGCCGCGAGGAACTCGGGCGTCCCGTCCAGTGCGGCCGCCCCCCTCGCGACCGACACGGCCAGCCACAGGGCCGGCACCGACCCGACGAGGCCCACGCGGAGGCCGACCGACCCGCTCTCGAGGCCGCGCCGTTTCGCGAGGTAGCCGACGACGACGGCGACGGGGAGTATCGCCGAGAACGACATCTCCTCGCCGCTCTGCGCGTAACTCGCGACGGTGAACGGGACCGTGGCCAGTCCGCCCAACAGGGCGAACGTCCACGTCGCCTTCGACTCTCGTGGGAGGGGACCAATCCGGGTCACGGGTGAATGCTCTCGGTCCCGACACATAAGTTCACCCTGCCGACACGACGGGGCGCCGACCGGGGACCACCGGGTCCAGTCGATATTTGTCGGTTCGCTCCCTTCGGACGGACATGGCAGAGTACCAACCGGGGGTCTGTAACATCGGGGCGACACAGCGGCGGGCGCGGCGACAGGCCGGCGTCGGGTCGTTCGGCATCGCCGCGGCCGTCGTCCTCGCCGTCGCCCTCTCCGTGGTTCCGAAGAGCGCGCTCTGGGCCACCGCGCCGTTCGTCTTCGGCGGGTGGGTCGGCGTCTTGCAGGACTACTTCCGCTTCTGCGTCGCCTTCGGTGCGCTGGCGCGGTACGACCTCTCGGGGTCGGGTGGGTCCAGTGGATCGGTCGCCGAACGCGAGGCGGTGGCCGCCGACCGGAAACGCGCCCTGAAAATCCTCGCCGCCGCGGCCGGCCTGACCGTGGTCACCACGGGCGCACTCGTCGCGCTCGGGGCGGCCCTCTAGACGACGGCGAGGCCGCGCGGCACCTGGTCGTACGTCTCGTCCCACGACCCCACCCGCGTCCACGTCGCCCCCCCGGTCGACCGAAACAGGCCGTGGTTCGTCAGCGCGCACACCGCTCCGTCGGGGTCCGGGGCCAGAACGGCCCGCGCGAGGCCATCGGGGGCCGGCAGCCCCTCCATCGCTCGCTCCCACCGCTCGTCGGTCCGACGGTAGACGTAGCTCTCGCCGCTCGTCGAGTGGGCCGACCGGGGACCGCTCGCGGCCGAGACGACGACGCAGTCGGGGTCCTCGGGGTGGACCGCGAGGCCCCAGACGTAGCGGTGGACCAGTCCTTCCTGCGGGTACGCCCACGTGACGCCCCTGTCAGATGACTGCGCGTAGCCGTCGCCGGCGGCGGTGTAGACTCGCTCGGGAGCGTCGGGGTGGACGGCCAACGTGTGGTTGTCCCGTCGGCCGCCGGTGGGGTGGTCCACCCACGTCTCGCCGCCGTCCACCGTCCGGACGAACGCGCCTGCCTCGATTGCGACGTACACCCGGTCGGGGTCGTCCGGCGCGACGGCCAGCCATCGGACGTGGTGGGTGTGGGGCCGCGGCGGGAACGACCACCGCGAGGCGGAGTCGAGGTCGGTGAGGCCCCCGCGCTCGATCCACGTCTCGCCGCCGTCGGTCGACCGGTAGACGGCGCTCGGTTCCGTGCCGGCCCACACCACGTCCGGGTCGTGGGGGCTGACGGTGACGCTCGTGACGCGGTCGCCGGCGTCGAGCACTTCCGTCCACGTCTCGCCGCCGTCGGTGGTCCGCTGGAGGCCCGCCTCGACCGTCCCGACGAACGCCCGGTCGGGCGCTCGTTCGTCGGCGGCCACGCATTCGAGCGGTTCACCGCGGAGGCGCTCAGTCCACTCGCCGACGCCGACGAGGACCCGGTCGGAGAGGGCGACGTAGCAGGTGTCCATACGTCGCCTACGTCGCCGACCGGGAGAAAGATTGCGTGCTCACCGACTGACCGACCGGGTCAGCGCGAACACGTACAGCGCGATGAAGAACGCGCCGAGGAACGCCTCGGACTGTGCGACGACGTTGACCGTCGCGTCGTCGACGGCCCCGACGCCGCCGAGGAAGAAGGCGATGAACGACCCGAGGCTCAACTGGAGGTACTGCCCCGCGTCGGTGAACAGGCGCGGCGCGAGCGCGAGGTAGACGGCCGCGTAGCCGAGGACGAGCACCACCGACGCGCCGAGGGTGTAGGCGGGGCGCTCGCCGTACCCCGTCGTCAGGAACAGGAAGGCGTTCAACCCCAAGCGGCCGAGGCTCCGCACGCGGTCCCGGAGCGGCGCACTCCCGTCGGCGACGCGACCCGCGTGGGTCCGGCGGCGGTAGGCCAACTGCGAGACGAAGAAGGCGGAGGCGGCGGTGTTGTCCGCGATGTCGTTGGCCCCGTTCTTCGCCCGGAGGTACGTCACCTCGCCGTCGGCGGCCGGGATGGTCCCCTCGGTAGCCTTCGCCAATCGGTCGTAGCACGCTCGGGCGGCGTCCGGTAGCGTCGCGTCGGCCGCGCGGGTCGCCGCCCGTTCCAGCAGCGCGGCGGCCGTCTCGTCGTCGGCCGCACCCACCACCGTTTCGAGTGCGTTCGGGTACGCGAGTGCCGTCCGAAGCGGGTCGGCGAGGCCGTCCGCGAGTTCGTGGAGGCGGTAGTCGGCGGCCTCCAGGTCGACGTCGTCGTTGTCTCGCACGTCGAACCCGTCGAAGCGGGTCCGGTGGAAGGCCAGTCGGTCCAGCGGGCCGTCCGACCCGCCGCCGGTGAACTTCACCGTCCCGAGCGTGGTCTGTTCGAGGTCGTAGACGACCGTGCCTTCGGTGGATTGGTCGAGCGTGCCGTCACCGACCGTACTCCCAGACAGGGACACCAGCGCGACCCCGTCGGGGCCGGCGGTCGCCGGCGACAGGTCGGCGGCGTCGACGGCGCAGTCCTCGACGGCCACGACGCCGAGACAGCGCACGTCCGCGGCGGTCACGCGGTCGACCGTGCAGTCGGTGACCCGCGGACTCGCCAGCGTCGCCTCGTCTAACTGGAGGTCTGCGACCGTCGCGTCGTCGACGGTGGGGCGGACGAGGGTACACTCAGTGAAGTCCACCCGCTCGGCGTCCAACCCGGTGAAGTCGGTGCCGACGAACGTCGACCCGGACAGCACCAGTTTCATCGACACCACCGCGTCCGCGAAGGTGCCGCCGGCGAGCGTCGCGTCGGGCAGGTAGAACCGCTCGGCCTCGATGCGCTCGAACACCGCCTCGTCGTAGCTGGTCTCGTTGAAGTAGCCGCCGCCGAACGTCGCGCCGTAGAACCGTGCCGTCCCGAACGAGGCCCCGCGGAAGTCCCCCTCGTCGAAACTCGCGTGGTAGAAGTCGCCCGTCTCGAACGTCGCGTCGTCGAAGTCGGCCATCCCGAAGTCCGTGTGGTGGAACGAGCCGTCGCCGACGGTGACGTCGTCGAACGCCGCCTCCTCCACGGTCGCCCGGTCGAAGTCGACGGTCTCGAACGTGGCGTCCCGGCAGTCAGCGCCGTCGACGCGCACGCCCGCGAAGGTTCCCGACGCGACGGTCGCACCGCGGGCGTCGAGTTCGTGGTATACGCCGTCGAGGCGCAACTCGCCGACGGTCGCTCCCCGGAGGTCGAGTCGCTGGCCGACCTCGCTGTCGGTCCCGTCCAGTCGGTCGACGTCGGCCCCGCGGAGGTCAATCGGGTAGTTGTCGGTGGCGTCGACCACGGCCATCGAGAGGTCCAGCGTCGCGATGTCGGCCCCGAGGAACTGCTTCGAGCGTCGGCGGTCCGCCCGAGTGCCGTCCGTCCCCGACTCCACGGCGTCTAAGAACGCCGCCGACACGTCGACGTCCGCGGGCGTCTCCGACGGGGGGCAGTGGAACGGGCAGTGGTCGGCGTCGCGCATCGAGTCGTGGGGACAGCGCCACCGCTCCTCGTCGGCGACCGACTCGTGTGCGTCTGTGGGGTCACACTCGAACGTACACCGGTCCCCCGAACCCGACCACACCATCGTACTCGAACCCGTCGGTAGGGGCCGTAATAAGTGCTGTCCGCTCGTCCTGTCGACCGCCTCAGTCGTCGGCCGCGACGGCCTCGGTCCCGATGCGCCGGTCGAGGAAGTCGTCCAGCAGGCGGAACAGGCGCTCCTTCTGGTCGATGTCTGAGGAGGCGTGGCCCTCCTCGCCGAGTTCCTCGTACTCGTAGTCGCCGTCCGGGCCCTCGGTGTAGCCGAAGTCGTCCAGCGCGTCGCGGAACAGGCGGGCCTGCGAGACGGGGACACGGCGGTCGTTGACGCCGTGGAGCATGAACAGCGGGGCCGAGAGGTTCTCGACGTACTCGACGGGCGACCGCTCCCGGTAGAGGTCGGGGTTCTCCTCGGGCGTCCCGAGGTTCTTCTCCATCAGTTCCGTCCGGTAGTGGGGCATCGTGTTCTCGTACTGGTCTTCGAGGTCGGTGAGCCCTATCCACGCCACGCCGGCGTCGTAGAGGTCGGGGTACTGGACCATCTGCCAGTACGCCGAGTAGCCGCCGTAGGACCCGCCGAAGACGGCCACGCGGTCCCCGTCGACCCACTCACGGGTGTCGAGGACGTGTTCGGTGGCCGTCGCCACGTCGCCCTGTTCGGCCCCGCCCCAGTCGTCGTACAGTCGCTGGACGAACTCGTGGCCCCGGCCGGTCGACCCGCGGTAGTTCACCTGCAACACGGAGAACCCCCGCTGGGCGAGGAACTGCGTGTAGAGGTCGAACGATTTGGTGTCCATCCCGCGGGGTCCGCCGTGGGGATTGACGATTAGCGGCGACGGGCGTTCGCCCGAGTCGTACAGCAACGCGCCGATGTCCAGCGTCTCGTAGGGGTCGTGTTCCACGGCCGCCTGTCGCGTCTCGGGGACGCCGTCGGACTCGACGGTGACGTACTCGGCGTCGGCGAAGTCGTCGGGCGAGAACGGGCCGTACTCCGCCTCGATTAGCGTCTCGTACTCGTCGGTCGCGAGGTCGTAGGCGAGCAACGCCGGCCGGCGGGTCGGCGTCGTGTGAGTCAGCAGGACCCGGCCGTCGGCGAGCATCTGTTCCCCGGCGAAGGCGGCGACGCCCTCGGGGAGGTCGAGTTCGCGGCTCTCGCCCGACTCGACGTCGTAGACGACGGGCATCTTCGCCGCCTCGCGGGTCCGGGTGACGAGGAAGCGGTCGCCGTCCGGCGTGAATCCCTTCGGCTCTTCCTCGTACTCGCCACCGAACCACGCTACCGCGTCGGATTCGAGGCCGTAGACCCCCGCTCTGGTCAGGTCGGCGCTGTTGTCCGAGACGAGCAACCGGTCCCCCTCGGGGCCCCACTCGATGGGCATGGCTTCGGCGCCCGTCTCGCCGACGTGGAGGTTCCGCGGGTTCGACCCGTCGGCGTCGGCCAGATACACGTCCACGTTCTCGAAGTCGTCGGCTTCGTTGGTGCCGTAGGCCACCCGGTCGCCGTCGGGCGAGAGGTGGCCGGTCCAGACCGCCCGGTCGTAGTCGGTCAGTTTCTCCGTCTCGCCCGTCGTGAGGTCGTGGGCGTAGAGGTTCATCTGGCCGTCGCGTGTCGACCCGACCAACAGCGTCTCGCCGTCCTCGCCGACGTCCTGTACGACGACCTGCCCGGCCATCTCGACGACCGGTTCGACCGCCCCGTCCCGGTCGATGGCGTAGACGTCGTTCTGTTCGTCGCCGTCGTCGTCGAGGTGGAAGAACACGCGTTCGCCGTCGGCCCCCCACTCTACGTGCCAGCGAGCGTTTCGGGGGACCTCGCCGTCGCTCCACTGCTCGTACTCGCCGCTCGCTACGTCGAGGACGTGGAGTTCGTTGCGGCCCGAGACGTCGTAGTAGAAGGCGACCGAGTGGTCGGCCGGGGACGCGGTCGGATGTGCCAGCGTCGGCAAACTGGCGAGTGCTTCGAGGGTCTCCGAGCTATCAGGGTCTGACATACCGTCTTGGCTGTCGTCCACCGCCGTTGTAACTGTTCTGCCGGTTTCGCCCGCTCAGGCCGGCCACCAGCGGATGCCGACCATCACGAACACGATGGCTAGCTGGAGGACACCCTGAATCCCGCCGAGTCTGGCGTTGCGCATCCCGATGTCCGAGACCACGTCCACGTCGGGGTCCTCGGAGACGACTTGCCGGTAGATGCGCACCTCGCCCGGCAGGATGACGCCGAAGCCCTGCACGGACAGGACCGTCACGATGGCGAGGGCGGCGACGACCCACCACGAGGTCATCGCGAAGGCCGGGAGCGCCGTCGCGAGGTAGGCCCCAGACCCGACGACGGCGACGGCCAGGACGCCGAGCGTCCGCGGGTCGGTCAGCGCGTCGAACTGGTAGCCCACCAGCAGGACGACCGGAATCAGGGTCGCCGCCGTCAGGAGCGCCAGCCACGGGTCCGCGTTCGGGAACTTCCCGAGGCGGAGCGCCAGCAGGATGCCCCCGGCGATGGTCACCGTCGCCAGCGACGGCATCAGGAACGTCATCTTCGGCGTGAACGTCGCGAAGAAGTCCGCCCGCTGTTTCGGTGCCTGCCCGCCCAGCACCGGCCCCAGTACGAGTCCCATGAACAGGTCGATGCCGGTCCAGAGGACGCCCGCCATCACGTGGACGTACGTCAGCGCCCGGATGTTCCCACTCGCTACGGCCGCCCCGAACGCCAGCAACGGTACCGCGACGGCCCCCGCCGCGAACGCCGGATTCGCCTGCTTCGCCAGTCCCCCGATACCCCGCTTTCGCTCTACGCGGTCCGCAGTCGGCTGCGCCATGTGTCAACACAGAAACTAGCTACTACAAAAAACCTCGGTAGACGTCTCACACCTCCCGCTCGGGGGGTGTCCGCGCCTGTCAGTCGTCGTCGGCCTTCGCCGCCGTCTCGGACGCGTCGCGGTCGGCCCGCGGCCCCTCCAGTTCGACGTCTGGGAGGAGGTCACGCAGGTACTGTCCGGTGTAGGAGGCGTCGGTCCGCGCGACGGCTTCCGGGGAGCCCTCGGCGACGAGTTCGCCGCCGTTCTCGCCGCCCTCCGGCCCGAGGTCGATTACGTGGTCGGCGTTCTTCACGAGGTCCAGTTCGTGTTCGATGACGACCACGGTGTTGCCGTCGTCGGTCAGGCGGTGGAGGACGTCGATGAGTTTCCGCTCGTCCTCGGGGTGGAGGCCGGTCGTCGGTTCGTCCAGCAGGTACAGCGTCTCGCCGGAGTCTTTCTTGCCCAGTTCCTCGGCGAGTTTGACCCGCTGGGCCTCCCCGCCCGACAGCGTGGTCGAGGGCTGACCCAGTTTCATGTAGTCCAGCCCGACGTCCTTCAGGAGTTGGAGGCGACGGCGGATGCCGGAGTGGCTCTCGAAGAAGTCGTACGCCTCCTTGACGGTCATCTCAAGCACGTCGGCGATGGTCGCGCCCTTGTACGTGACGTCGAGCGTCTCGTCGTTGTAGCGCGCGCCGCCACACTCCTCGCAGGGGACCTGCACGTCGGAGAGGAAGTTCATGTCGATGGTGACGGTACCCTGCCCGCCGCAGGCCTCACACCGCCCGCCCTTGACGTTGAAGGAGAAGCGCCCCTTCTCGTAGCCGCGCTGTTTGGCGAGGCTGGTCTCGGCGAACAGTTCGCGGATGTGGTCGAAGACGTTGGTGTAGGTGGCCGGGTTCGACCGCGGGGTGCGGCCGATGGGCGACTGGTCGATGAGGCGCACCGTCTCTACCTCGTCGATTCCCTCGATGGCGTCGTGTTCGCCGGGGTTGACGTCGGTGTCGTTCATCCGGCGCACGAGCCCTTTGTAGAGGATGTCGTGCATCAGCGTGGACTTCCCGGACCCGGAGACGCCGGTGATGGCGGTGAACGTCCCGAGCGGGAACTCGACGTCCACGTCGGCGAGGTTGTGCTGACGCGCGCCCTTCACCGTGAGGTGGCCGTCGGCCTCGCGGCGCTCCTCGGGCACCGGAATCTCACGCTCGCCGGCCAGATAGTCGCCGGTGACGGACGCCTCGGTGTCCATCAGTTCCTCCTGCGGGCCGTTGACGACGACTTCGCCGCCGCGCTTGCCCGGCCCCGGGCCCATGTCGATTATCTGGTCGGCCCGGCGCATCGTCTCGGTGTCGTGTTCGACGACGAGCAGGGTGTTCCCCAAGTCGCGCAGTTCCTCTAAGGTGTTCAGCAGGCGGTCGTTGTCCCGCTGGTGGAGGCCGATGGAGGGTTCGTCCAGCACGTACAGGACGCCGACGAGGCCCGACCCGATTTGGGTCGCGAGGCGGATGCGCTGACTCTCGCCGCCGGAGAGGGTGGACGCCTCGCGGTCCAGCGTCAGATATTCGAGGCCGACCTCCTGCATGAACCCGAGGCGGGCGCGAATCTCCTTGAGAATCTCCTCGGCAATCTTCGTGTCCCGCGCCGAGAGGTTCGCCTCCAGTCCCTCGAAGTGTTCCAGCGCGTCGCCGATGGACATCCGGTTGACTTCGGTGATGGCGGTGCCGTCGACGAGGACGGCCCGCGATTCGGCTTTCAGGCGGGTACCCTCACAGGCCGGGCACGTCGTCGTCGCCATGAACTCCTCGATGTGTTCGCGGGCCCGGTCGGAGTCCGTCTCGACGTGGCGGCGTTCGAGGTTGGGGATGACCCCCTCGAACCGCTCGGTCTTCTCGCGCGTGCCGTTCTTCGTGCGCCACTGGAAGTGGACGAGGTCGTCCGTGCCGTAGAGGAACTGCCGCCGAATCTCCTCGTCGAGTTCCTCGAAGGGCGTCTCCAGCGAGACGCCGAAGTGGTCGGCGACGTTGTCCAGTTGCCGGGAGTAGTAGGTCCGGTCGTAGCTCCACGGTTCGAAGACGTGTTTGAGTGGCTTGCTGGGGTCTCGAATCACGAGGTCCTCGCTGACCTCCTTCGTCTCGCCCAGCCCCTCACACTCGGGACAGGCCCCGTGGGGCGAGTTGAACGAGAACGAACGGGTCTCGACCTCGGAGATGTCGATGCCGCAGTGCGTGCAGGCGAGGTCCTCCGAGAGTTCGACCACGAGGCGGTCCTCGTCGGCGACCTCCTCGTCCGACTCGGTGTCGGCCAGGTCCCCGGTCGCGCGAGCGGTCGACCCGCCCAGCGCGTCGGCGGCCCCTTCCGGTGGGTCCGGCAGGACGACCTTCAGCGTCCCGTCGGCCTCCGTGAGCGCCGTCTCGACGGAGTCGTTGATGCGCGAGCGAGCGTCCGCGGAGACCTTCACGCGGTCGACCACCACGTCTATCGTGTGGTCGTAGTTCTCGTCTAGGTCCGGCCGGTCCATCGTGAGGTCGAACTCCTCGCCGTCCACCTCGACGCGCGAGTAGCCGTCGCTCACGAGGTCGTCGAACAGGTCCTCGAAGGCCCCCTTCTGGTCGCGGACGACCGGCGCGCACAGTTTGGCACGGGTCCCCTCGGGGAGTTCGAGGATGCGCGAGACCATGTTCTGGGCGGACTGCTCGCCCACCTCGCGGCCACACTCCGGACAGTGGGGCACGCCGACGCGGGCGTACAGCAGACGGAGGTAGTCGTGGAGTTCGGTGACGGTGCCCACCGTCGAGCGGGGGTTGTTGGCGGCGTTCTTCTGGTCGATGGAGATTGCCGGCGAGAGGCCCTCGACGTTCTCTACCTGCGGTTTGTCCATCTGGCCGAGGAAGTTCCGCGCGTAGGCGGACAGCGACTCGATGTAGCGTCGCTGCCCCTCCGCGTACACCGTCTCGAAGGCGAGAGAGGACTTCCCCGACCCCGACAGTCCCGTGACGACGGTGAGTTCCTCGCGGGGGATCTCCACGTCGACGTCCTTGAGGTTGTGTTCCTCAGCACCCCTGACCTCGATGACGTCCTTGCTCATCTATGGGTTCCCCAAGGACGGGGGCCGTGAAACCCTGTCGGTTGGTCCCGCTCGCCATTTTCATCCAACGGAAAATACTACGAAAAGTTTCAAGTCGGTGTCCGTGCCAGACGGTGGTATGAGCACGACCGGGAAGTACGACATCGAGGGCGTCGAACTCTCAGACGACACGTACACCGTCGAACAGAGCCTCGTCCGGAACAAGTACAAGGCGATGGACGCCGCCGGCAACGTCGTCCTGCGGGGCAAGCAGAAGATGTTCAAACTCAAGGAGAAGTTCCCGTTCGTCGACGCCGACGGGAACGAGGTGTTCGAAGTCAACGCCGGCGGCATCATCGACGTGGCCGGCAACTACGTCCTGACCGACTCGCGGACCGGCGAGGACGTCGTCGTCCTCGACAACGACTACTCCATCCTGCAGGACACGTGGACGATTCGGGACGCCCAGACCGAGGAGAAACTCGCCGAAATCAACTCCCGCGGTGCGCTGGTGACGCTGGCCCGGAACACCCTCCCGTTCGGGAACTGGATACCCCACAAGTACGAGATTACCGACCGGGACGGCGACCACGTCGGTAACATCGACGGCCAGTTCTCGCTGAAGGACCGCTACGAGATAACTATCGACGACGCCAGCGACGTCCCGAAGGAACCCGTCGTCGCCGCGGCGATGGTCATCGACGCCATTCAGGGCAACTGAGCGGACGGTCCTCTCGCTCAAACCGCGCTTTGAACGTCCAGAAGGTGCTTTACGTGCCGCGCCGACGTCGGCGTATGGCCAACTCGAACACGCCGGTCGAACGCGACCGGACGCTGCGCGACCTCGGAGCGGGCCTGTCGGTCCTGCTTGGACTCGCGCTCTCGGGCTACGGCAGTTACACGCACCTCACAGTCGCTGCGCGAGTGAGCGCAGGACGGTGTGACGGGTGTGCGCCGTGGCATCCCCTCTTCGTCATCGCACCCACCGCCGTCGGCGTCGGTTTGGTGCTTCTCGGCGGCTACGTTCTCTCTCGCCGGTGACTCCGCGGCCCGACAAAGCGGGTCGAACCGTCCGCGTCGCCGTCGACTACAACCGCTCGGGAACCAGTCCGCCGTCGACTTCGACGTTCTCGCCGGAGATGTAGTCCGAGTCCTCGTCGAGGAAGAACAGCAGTGCCTGCTGCACGTCCTCGAAGGAGGCGGGTCGCCCGCGCGGCAGGTCCTCGGGGAACTCGTCGGAGTTCTCGACGGTGTAGGGGGAGACAGCGTTGACCGTGATGCCGTCGCCCTGCGTCTCGGCGGCGAGCATCCGCGTGAACATGACGACACCGGCCTTCGCGACGTAGTACGGGAAGTTCACCGGGTCGACGTACGTTCGCTCGGCGGTGGCGTAGCCGACGTTGACGATGCGCCCCCACGACTGCTCGCGCATCGCCGGGAGCGTGCGCTTCGCACAGAGGCAGGTGGCGTCGAAGTTCGTCGTCATCACCGTCCGCCACGTCTCGTGGTCGATGTCCTCCCAGTGGGAGGGGGCGAACGCGCCGACGTTGTTGACGAGGACGTCGACGCTCCCGAGGTCCGACTCGACGCTCTCGAAGAGGCTATCGACGGCGTCTGGGTCGGTCACGTCGCCCTGTACGGTCGTCGCCGTCGCGCCCCGTTCGCGGGCCGTCTCGGCCACTTCGGCGGCGGCGTCGGCGCTCGTGTTGTAGTGGACGGCCACGTCCGCGCCGTGGTCGGCGATGGCCAGCAACAGTGCGCGGCCGACGCCCTTCGCGCTCCCGGTCACGAGTGCGGTCCGCCCGTCGAGGTCCGGTGCAAGCATACCGTCGCTTGGGGTGCCCGAAAGAAAACCCCCACCGGAAGTCTTCTTGCCGTCCCGCCCCGACTCGGGGTATGCACCGTCGGGCGTTCCTCCGGCGCGTCGGCGCGGCCAGCGTCGGCGTCGGCGCGGCGACCGGGGCCGCGAGCGCACACCCCACGCCGACCGGCGACCGTACCGAGGGGACGCCGGCCGGGACGCCGACGGGCCGTGACCCACTCGGAACGCTCGACCTCTCTGGCGCACACGAACTGGTCGCCAGTCCCGACGGTCACACGGCGTACGTCGCCACCGGCGAGGGGGTCGCCGTCGTGGACGTCACCGCGCCTACGGCACCGCGTCTCGTCGCCCACCGGACGGACCTCCTGGCCGACAGCGCCGAGGGGCCGATGCGGGAAGTGCAGGACCTCGCCGTCGTCGGGGACCGCCTCCTCGTGGCCGGCCCGGCCCACCCCGCAGAGGGCGCCCACGGCTTCGTCGTCTTCGACGTGAGCGACCGGCAGAACCCCGACCGAGTGGTCGGCTACGAGACGGAGACCCGAATCCACAACTGCGACTTCGACGGCCGCTACGCCTACCTCACGGCCAACAGCCGCGAGGGGAACCCCCTCTTGGTCGTCGACACGGAGACGGAACGCGAGGCCGGCACGTGGTCGCTGTTCGACGCTGACGAGGCGTGGCGGAACGTGCCCGCCGGCCTGCGCCCCCTCCACGACGTGTGGGTCCACGAGGGTCGGGCGTATCTGGCCTACTGGGACGCCGGGACGTGGATTCTCGACGTGTCGGACCCGGGCGACATCGCACTGGTCTCGCGGGTCCGCGGGCGCGACCGGTCGGCACTCGCGGCCGTCGAGAACCCCGCCGCCGAGCGGAGCGAACCGCCGGGCAACGACCACTTCGTCACGGTGAACGGGGACGCGACGCTCCTCGGGGTCGGGAGCGAGTCGTGGGACCTCGACGACGACGGCTCCGGCGGTCCGAGCGGTATCGAACTGTTCGACGTCACCGACGAGACGGCCCCCGTGTCCGT
Source organism: Haloarcula sp. H-hyl6 (assembly GCF_056934455.1). NCBI lineage: Archaea > Methanobacteriati > Methanobacteriota > Halobacteria > Halobacteriales > Haloarculaceae > Haloarcula > Haloarcula sp. H-hyl6. The sequence goes on along the minus strand of NZ_JBRIIK010000001.1, from coordinate 1,092,706 downwards.
CGCGACCATCGACCCGCCGCCGACCAGCGACCCGACGCCGGGTGGCGTGTTGACGACGGCCCACAACTTCGAACTCGTCGACGGCCGGTGTTACGCGGCGTGGTACAACGGCGGCGTCACCGTCCACGACGTGCGCGACCCGAGCGCGCCCCGCGAGGTGTTCGCGTGGCGCGACTCAGAGACCACCTCGTTCTGGACGGCACAGCGCGGTGCCGGGTGTTTCCTCGCGGCCAACACGAACGCCAACGCCGGGTCGGAGGTCACCCCCGGCGTCTACGTGTTCTCGGACCCACGTCTCGGGACGCCGACCGAGTCGACGGACAAAGCGGCCGACGGTCCCGGTATCGTCGGGGCCGCCGGCGACGGGTTCGGCGTGGCCGCGGCGCTCGCGGCGCTCGGACTCGGGGCGTGGCGACTGCGGCGCTGACGCCGGTGGCTGTCGGGAGCGTCGACTCAGGAGAGCGCTGACGCCACCGCGGCGGCCACGCTCCGCGCTCGGTCGGCCAGTTCTTCGGGCACATCCCCCGCCTCGACGGCGGCCTCCAGTTTGTCGTCGTCGACGCGTTCGACGGTACCGTCGGCGTGCTTGACGACGTCGACGTGGAGGTCGACGTAGCGGGCGGTGTCCGGGAATATCTCGACGGGCGTGCAGACGTTGACGTAGGTGCCCTTCGTCTCGCCGTCCCCGTCCCGGTAGGTCGTCGGGTACCACCACCGCCCCTCCTTCAGCTTCGTCTCCGCGACGTCGCCGGCCTCCTTCGGGACGCCCAGCGCGTCGTACTCGCCGCCCGGGGACATCTCCCGTTCGACGGTGACCGTCCCGTCTGCGTCGACCGACTGCACGTCGGCCCGGCCCAGCGTGAGCAGTCGGCCGTCGGGTTTCCCGTGGCCGAGGGTCAGCGACCCGCCCGCCTCTGGGCCGAACTGTCGCGCGGTCACGGCGAACGGGAAGTCCGTCTCGCCGTCGGGGCCGTCACACAGCGCCTCCACGTAGTCGACGGCGGCGCTGGCGGCGTTCGACCCCGCCTTCACGCGGTGGTGGCCCGCCATTGTCGTCGTGACCTCGCGTCGGTGCGCGTCCAGCGCGAACCTGCTCTCCCGGCCGAACCACACCCACGTCGTCGCGCCGCCGTCGTGGTAGCGATGGGGCGCGGCGTCGGACGGTGGGTCCGCCCCGTCGAGCACGGCCTCGATGGCGTCAGCGCGGTCGTTGGCCGCCGAGAGCGCGTCTGCCAGCGCGTCGAACGACGCCTCGTCGCTCTCGCGCTCCCACGAGACGCCCCAGCCGTCCCGTGGGTCGGCCGCGATGACGTCCAGCATCGCCGGGCCGCCCGCCGTCGTCGCGTTCGAGGCGCCGCGTGCCAGCGTGAGGACGTCGCCGCGGACTGCGACGGTCCCGTCGAGGACCGGTCGCCCGTCGGTCCACGGGGCGCTCCCCTCGACCACCTGCACGCGCAGGCGGTCGCCCGTCTCGACCCGGTCGTCGGCGTGCGAGTACGGGAGGAAGCCCTCGCCGTCGCCGCAGTCGACGACGGCGCCGCTCCCGAGCGTCTCGGTCACTTCGCCGGCGTAGATGGCACCCTCGGGGAGCGGGTCGGCCCACCAGAGGGTGTCTCGTCCGAGGTCGGCCAGCAGGTCGACCACCCTGTCGACCGTCTCGGCGTCCCCGCTGACGCCGACGCCCTGCCGGTCGCCGGTCGTCGTCACCGTCGCCGCCGCTCGTTCGACGGCGAACTCGGTGTCGAAGCGGTCCTCGATGGGGCCGGAGGCCTGCACGACGTCGAGGCCCGCGTCGTCCAGCAGGCGGGTCAGCGCCGTCGTGTAGATGCCCCTGATGCGGACGCTCATAGCGCGTCTGTCTCGGTCGCGAAGCGGACCCGGTCGTCGACTGTCGGCCCCAGCGTCAGTTCGACCACGTCGTCGTTCAGCACGCGTCCGCCCTCGACGGGGACGCCCCACGAGTCGAAGCGGAGGTAGCCGCGGATGTCGTCGGCGTGCGTGTAGAGGTCAAGATACTCCACGGCGTGGGTCTGAATCTCGGCGGAGCTGTGGGCGACGTCCATGTCCGAGTGGACCGTCTCGCGGTCGGCGAAGAACGCTTCGAGGTCGGCGGCGGCCGCGTCGGTGGCGGCCACGACGGCCTCGGAGGCCGCCTCGATGGTCGCCTGTTCGACGCCGGCCTGTCGGAGCGCGCGCTGTTCGCGCTGTGTGAAGTGCATACCCGCCTTACTCGGCGGAGGATAGAAAACGTCGCGGACTCAGGCCATCGCGTTCAGGACCAACACGAGGCCACCGAACAGGACGCCGAAGGCGACGATTGTTCGCGGGTCGATACGGATGGTGTTCTGGTCCTCGGCGTCGAAGTACCGGACCAGTCCGGCACTCGACATCAGCCCGCCGCTGTCGCTGCTCATACCCGAACTTGTCCGCTCGTGGGGAGTAAGCCTTTCGGGTTCGCTCCCGGTGCACCCACATGGACAACCCTTATCTGACACCACAGGTTACATCGAAGAGAACCATGACGGTCACGCTCAAGGACTTCTACGCCGATTGGTGCGGCCCTTGCAAGACGCAGGACCCTATCCTCGAAGACCTAGAGGAGAAGTGGGGGGACGTCGAGTTCGAGAAGATAAACGTCGACGAGGAGCAGGACGTCGCCAACGAGTATCAGGTGCGCTCGCTGCCGACGCTCATCGTCGAGAACGACGACGGCGTCGTCGAACGCTTCGTCGGCGTCACGCAGGCCGAGGACCTAGAGGACGCCCTCCAGCAGGCCGGCGCGTAGGCGGCTTTCGACACTTTTCGGCACAGACGACGGCCCGTGAGCGCCCGCTCAGTCGGTCGAGGAGGACGCCTGCTCGAACCGACTCGCCGGGAGCAACAGGTCGTGGACCTCGGGCATGTGCTTGACGTTGTAGACGATTTTCGCGTCCGTGGTGGGCGCGACGATACAGGAGAGGCGAATCCCCCGCTCGTGGAGGTCCTGCGGGAGGATGTGGCTGGCCGGCGAGGGCATCTCTCCCTCGACGACGGCGACGGCGCAGTTCGTGCAGGCGCCCCCGCGGCAGGCGAAGGGCCACGCGAACCCCGCGTCTTCGGCGGCCTCCAGCAGCGACTCGTTCTCCGCGACGTGGAACCGGCCGTAGTCGGCCGGGTCGAACCCGCCGTCGGCGGCCTTCTCGAACAGGTCGTCGTCGTCCAGACTCCACCCCTCGTCGGCCAGCACCTCGTAGTTGAGGTACTGCACTTCGACCCCCTCGGGTTCGGGCGGGTCGGGGTCCGGTTCGGGGTCGGTCGAACCCGCTCTGGCGTCTGGACGGGGACCCGTCGGTGGCCGTGGCTCCTCGGTCGGGTCGTACCCGTTCTCGATGCGCTCGTACGCGTCCTGCACCGCCTGAAAGGCCTCGGCCGACCCGCCTTGGTCGGGATGGGTCTCCTTGACCCGGTCGCGGTAGGCGTCCACGATTTCGGCCTCGTCCGCGTCCGGGTCGACGCCGAGTATCTCGAATGGGGAGGCCACACCGGGGAGTAGGACTGCGGGGTGAAAAGTCTCTCCTCGCCGGTCGCTACTGGAACCGGACGCCGAGGTCGTGCATGCCGTCGTTGTGGCGGGCGACGTTGATGAGGAGGGGGGTCAGTCCCTCGACTTCGGCGGCGTTCGAGAGCGGCCCGCCGTCCAGCGCGCGCAGACCGACGATGCCCTCGGCGAGTTCACAGACCGTGTCTTTGGCGTCCGTGTCGTCGCCGACGACGATGGTGTCCCAGTCGAGGTCCGCGTCGAGGTTCGCCAGTCGACCGGCCGCGAGGTTGTGGAACGCGCCGACGACCGGCGTGTCCTCGGGGGCGGCCTTCGCGGCGAGTTCGGTGACGCTCCCGACGCCGGGCCGGTTGTAGTGGAAGCCGTCCTCGTCGCGCTTCATGCCCACGGCTGGGGAGACGAGAACGGCGTCGTCGAGGTGGTCGGCGACGGCCTCGACGGTGTCCGTGAGGTGGTAGGCGGGGACGGCCGTGACGACCACGTCGGCCCGGGCGGCGGCGTCCTCGTTCGAGAGGCCAGCGACGGTGACCTCCTGTCCGCGACTGGCCAGTTCCGTCTCGTACTCTTCGGCCTTCGCGTCGGCCTTGTCGGCGTCGCGCGACCCGACGATGACGGTGTGGTTCGTGTCGTACGCCCAGCGCAGGGCGAGGCCCTCACCGATGTCGCCGGTGCCGCCGAGTAGCGCGATATCCATACCTACGCGGTGGGGCGACCTGCGAATAAGCGTTGTGCGACCGGTGGGACTTGCCTACGTGTACTCGTCCCAGAGGTAGTCGACGCCGCCGCCGTACGCCGCGTAGAGGGCGGCCGCGAGGCCCGCGACGTACGCCAGCAACTGCGCGGCGATGCCGAGCGGACTGGTGTTGCCCAGCAGCAACACGAACACCGTCGCCAGCGTCACCGTCACGACGAAGATGGTGAGGATGAACACCGCGACGCGGCCGGGCCGGTGCGCGGTCCGGAAAATCTCCCGGTTGTTCGAAATCGTCCAGTACGCCGCCGGAAACGCGACGAGGGCGAACCCGATGGCGTACAACTGGACGTACTGGAGGCCCGGTTCGAAGACGGCCGCGCCGCCGACGAGTCCCGCCCAGATGCTCACCAACAGCGACCACCCGACCCTCCCTCGGCGTGCCATACCGCTCCGTTCCGACTCGCCGTAGAAATCCCTGCCGTTCTCTGTGGCCCGCTACTCCAGCAGGTCGGTGAGGTCGTCGACCGTCTCGACCACCGCGCTCGCGCCAGCGGCGGCGTACTTCCGGCGGCCCTCTTCCCCGGTCAGCCCGCCCGTCAGGACGCCGACGCCGTAGTAGACTCGGTCGTCGTCCTCGGCGTCGGCGTTGACCGCCGTCCGCACGTCGTCCAGCGTGTCCCCCGCGAACGCCACTCGCTCGGCGCCGAAGCGCTCGGCCAGCGTCACGAGGGCGTGGGGGTGTGGTTTGCCTTCCGCCCAGTCGTCCATCGTGAAGCGGTGTTCGTCGGGGATGTCGAGCCCGACGCGCTCCATCGCGATGTCGGCCTCCGCCGCGGGGCGGCCGGTGACGACGCCGACGGCGTAGCGCTCTCGCAGGGTCGCGAGCGTCTCGGGGTCGACCAGCACCGGTTCGTCGTGGATGTACCCCGGCGCGTCGAACGGTGGGTCGCCGCCCTCCAGTTCCCGGTACAGGTCGCTCCCGAGGTACAGCGTCTGGAACACGTCCCGGAGTCTCTCGGGGTCCCACGCCTCGAAGACCCGGGACGCGGCGTTCTCGTCCAGCAGGTCACGGACGACGGCTTTCGCCGCGTCGAGGCCGCCGCCGCGGTCGGCGATGGCGTCGGTGAAGGCCGCGAGGTCCGCCACGTCGGCCTCGCGGGCCGAGAGGACGAACAGCGCCGCCGCGTCGGTCACTTCCCAGTCGTTGTTGAACCCGCCGGCGTCCTTGAACTGCTGGATGCCGGCCTTCTCGATGGTGTCGCCGTACACGCGCTCGACGGACTCGACGACCGCCCGTCGGTAGGAGTCGGCCACGTCCACGAGGACGCCGTCGATGTCGAGGACCACCGCGTCGACTTGCATACCGGGTCGGTCGCGGCCCTCGTTCAAGCCGCTTGCTATCCGGGGCCCTCGCTGACCCGATACAGCGTCTCCCCGCCGGGCAGTTGCTCTCGCTCCACGGGCACCGTCGGTTGGTCGCCCCCGAGCGTCGTGAACCAGCAGGCGGCATCGACGCGGCGAGCCACCTCTCGAAGGGGTCGGTGGAGTTCCGGCGGGACGTTCCGCGCGAAAACTAGGTCGGCCCTCTCGTACACCGACAGCGTCGGGTCGGTCACGTCGTCGACGACGAAGGTGACGCCGTCGGGGACCGGTCGCTGTTCGACGTCGGTCGCGGTCACGTCGACCCCGCGCTCGACCAGTCCGGCGGCCACCGCAGGGTGGTTGCCGACGCCGACTTCGACGACTGTCTCGGTGTCGGCCAATCGGTCGACGAGGGCCCGGTCGGACTCGTTCACGGCGGGATGTTTAAGCGGTGCCGTCACATATGGATTCCCATGCACGTCGACATCGTTCCGGTGGGCGAGGTCTCCGCCCAGGTCAAGCGCGAGGCCTCCGACGGCCTCCGGGCCACCTACGACTGCGAGGTCTCCATGCACGAGCCACAGTCGGTGCCCGCCGGTGCGTACGATGGCGACCGCGACCAGTACCGCGCCGAGGAATTCATCGACCTCGCGCGCCGCGTCGGGTCGGGAAGCAAGAACATCGCCATCACGCCCAAAGACCTCTTCTACCGCCGCCGCAACTACGTGTTCGGACTCGCCTACCTCGGCGGGTCGGGGAGCGTCATCTCCACGTATCGCCTGCAAACGTCGTCGGACGGCGGTTTCTCGAACCGCTCGGCCGGCGAGATTTTCTCCGCGCGCGTCCGCAAGGAAGTCGTCCACGAAATCGGCCACACCCTCGGGCTGGAACACTGCGACAACAAACGCTGTGTGATGAACTTCTCGCCGACGGTCCGACAGGTCGACGTCAAGGAGGCGTCGCTCTGTGGCTCCTGCCAGCGGAACGTCCTCTGAGCCCGGAACCGCCCGACGGCACTCCCTCCCTAACGAGTTAGGTAGGCTCCCTAATTCCCTCCCACTCCTCCCTCCAGTTGCGATGAGCAAGAGTCAGTCCACCGACCGAGTTGCGGAGCTAGGTGACATCTTCGTCTCGGTCACCGGCGATGAATCGGTCACCGAACAGCAGGACGGCGACTCCCCCGACCGGGAACTCAGACCAGAGGAGGAGTTCGACCCCGACGAAGTCGCCGACGGACTCGACGACGCCGTCGCCGGGTCCGAAACCGGCGACACCTCCGACCCCGCGGCCTGAGTCGCGGGAGTGTGTGTTCTCCGTTTTCGAACCGCCGATAGCGACCGCTGTTCGGTTCCCGCAGTCGAGAGAAGACGGGTGTCTCAGTTCTGCGTCGGCGAGTAGTAGTACTCGCCCGAGTTCTTCTGCTTGCGGTCGAGTTGGGACCCCGGCTTGTTGATGCGCGGTCGGGAGGTCCGTTCGTCCCGGCGGAACGTGATGTCGAGGTTCGCGAGGAACTCGTTCATCCCCTCGCGCATCCCCTGTGGCGGGGCCGCGTGCCCGTGCTTCGCGGGTTCGCCGTCGAAGACGAGCAGACGGTCCGCCAGCAGGTCTATCATGTAGATGTCGTGGTCGATGACCATCGCCGTCGCGTCGTGGTTCTCGGCGTAGCGCCGAATCGCGGAGGTGGCCAACACCCGCTGTTCGACGTCGAGGTGGGCCGACGGTTCGTCCAGCAGGTAGAGGTCGGCGTCCTTCGAGAGGCAGGCCGCGATGGCGACGCGCTGTCGCTCCCCGCCCGAGAGGTCCGTCAACTGGTTCTCCATGACCGCCTCCAACTGGAGCGGTTGGGCGATTTCGGTGTTCCAGTAGGAGGTGCCGAAGTCGTCCGTGATGGTCGAGAGGAACGCGTCGACGCGCATCGGCTGGTCGATTTCGATGTACTGTGGCTTGTAGGCGATGTCGAGGTCGGACTCGACGCTCCCCTCGCTGGGTTCGAGGCGGCCGGCGAGCATCTTCGCGAACGTCGACTTCCCGATGCCGTTCGGGCCGACGACGCCCAGCACCTCGCTCTCGCGGATGGTGCCGGTCTCCACGTCCAGCGAGAACTCGCCCTCGCCGTAGCTCTTGGCGAGGTCGGGGTACTCGATGACCACGTCACCGGTCGAGGCCGTCCGCGGGGCGTGTTCCTCGAACTCGATTTCGGTCTGCCGGATGCGCATGTTCTCGTTCTCCAGATACCCGGAGAGGTACTCGTTGATGCCGTTCTTCGTGGACTTCGGGGACGTGATGATACCGAACGCGCCCGGTGACCCGTAGGCGACGTTGATGTTGTCCGCGAGCAAGTCGAGGATGGCGAGGTCGTGTTCGACGACGAGCATCGAGCGGTCACCCTCCTCGGCGAGTTCGCGGATGAGGCGGGCCGCGGTCATCCGCTGGCCGATGTCCAGATACGGCGTAATCTCGTCGAGGAAGTAGAAGTCGGCGTCCCGCGCCAGCGTCGCCACCAGCGCCACGCGCTGGAGTTCCCCGCCGGAGAGGTCGTCGATGTGGTTGTCGACGACCGGGCGGATGCCCGTGCGTTCGATGAGGTAGTCCAGTTCGCCGCGCTCGTCGGTCCGTTCGAGCAGTTCGCGGGCCTTCCCGTCGAACTGGTCGGGGATGCGGTCGACGTACTGTGGCTTGCGGGCCACGTCGACGTCGCCGTCGCGCAGGTCTTCGAGGTAGTCCTGTAGCGCCGTCCCGCGGTACTCGTCGAGAATCTCGTCCCAGCCGGGTTGCTCGCCGTACCGGCCCAGATTGGGGGCCATCTCGTCGGCGAGGATGTGGACGGCGGTGGTCTTCCCGATACCGTTCGGCCCGAGAATCCCGGTGACTTGCCCCTCCTGTGGCGCTGGTAGCCCGTACAGCGCGAAGGCGTTCTCGCCGTAGCGGTGGACCGGGTCGTCGGTCAGTTCCTGCGGGAGGTTGATTATCTCGATGGCGTCGAAGGGGCACTTGTTGACGCAGATGCCACAGCTCTCACCCAGACATATCTCCTCGGAGATGCGCACTTGGTCGGGTTTCCCCTCGAACTCCTCGTCCTCCTCGTAGGCCTCGCCGCGCTTGACGATGCACTCTTTCCCGCTCCGGTTGGGCGGGCAGTAGTTCATGCACTCGTAGTTACAGCGGTCGGGCTGACACCTGTCTAAGTCGACGACTGCGATGCTGTCCTCTGCCATAGGTTACCCCCCCGACGCCAGCAGGATGCCCCACGAGACGAACCAGAGCGCGAACGTCATGAACGCGATGTAGAGGATATCCTTCGTGGAGAGGTCGTCCGGCCCGATGCCGATAACCCGGAGAACCGGGAACTGTGCGAGGACGGCGGCCGCAACGACGAGGACGCCGGTGACGTCCGTCGCCCCCGACGCGACGGCGTTCGAGACGAACGCCGCCGCGATGCCCGCGACGGCCGTGATGGTGGTGACAGTGAGTCCCCGCATGTGGGAACTCATGCCGTCCGCCGTATCCGTAGCCATACCCACAGTTCGTCTACCCTCCACCAAAAGGGGCGCGGTTCCAGTACCGCCAGCCCGCGTCTGGGCGACAGTTCTCCCGTGAGCGCCCGTCTGGCGAACTGACTCCTCAATCTTTATGCATCCGGCGCCACTCGGTGCAGGTAATGACGGAATCCGATGGGGAGGCCATCGCAGACCTTCCACCGAGCGCGAAGCTCGTCTACAAGGTGTTGGAGTACGACGGGCCGCTCACCCAGAAAGGCATCGTGGAGGAGTCGATGCTCTCTGCACGCACCGTTCGATACGCCCTCGAACGCCTCGACGAAGTCGGGGTCATCGAGGAGGACGTCTACTTCGCCGACGCGCGCCAGAACCTCTACGAGATAACGGAACAGCCCGCAGAACAGGCAGACGCCGCCGTCTCGGACTGACTCGACTCATCTTCTGGCTTCCCTGACGCCGTAGCCGCAGGCCGGGCAGTTGCGTCGCTCGTCGTCGAAGGTCAACCCGCACAGGCCGCACTCGTAGGTCGGCGGCCGCCGGAACCGCTCGCTGAGTCGCTGGCGGATGCTCACGACCACTCACGCGAGTTCGCCGCAGGTCCGACAGCGCGCCCGGCCCGCCGCGGGGTCGAACGCCAGCGCTATCTCGCGGCAGTGGGGGCAGTACCTGTCGTCGGCGCTGTGCAGGGGGTGACCGGTCTCGGTTCTGTCGGGGGAGCGCGTGACGCTGGAGTTCGTCGCCATGTGAACAATCAGCACGGGGGCTACAAAAACGCTCTGGACATACGTCTCGATACTCCTTATACAATACAGAGTATGTGGTGAAAACAGTCTAAATTCGTCCATAGCTGGTGTAAAATGCGAACAATCTGCCAGTCTGGCCAACTTCGACGTGGTCGTCGTCTGCCGCCCGTCCAGCACGCCGTCCGCGCAGACGTTTTTGGTGGGCGGGGCCTACGGCCGGGCATGAGTGACGAGGCCCGACGGACGGAGGGGTTCAAACAGCGAACCCGAGTCGAGGCGGCGCGGGAGACGCTACTGGATGCCGTAACACCGCACGACCGGACAGAGAGCGTCCCACTCAGGGACGCGGACGAACGGGTCCTCGCCGTCGACGTCGGGGCCGAGCGCCCGGTCCCACACTATCGGCGAGCGGCGATGGACGGCTACGCGGTCCGCGCCGAGGACACGTTCGGTGCCAGCGACCGCTCGCCCGAGCAGTTGCGCGTGGCCGAAGACGTGGGTCCGGGCACCGCCAGTCGGGTCCACACCGGGAGCGAACTGCCGGCGGGCGCCGACGCCGTCGTGATGGTCGAGGACACCGACCGACAGGGGGAGGCGCTGACCGTCTTCGACGCCGTCGCCGGCGGCGAGAACGTCGCCCCGGTCGGCGAGGACGTCGAAGCGGACCAGACGCTGTACGAGTCGGGCCACCGACTCAGACCCTCGGACCTCGGCCTGCTGAAGTCCGTGGGACTCGACGCCGTCGAGGTGTACGAACGCCCGCGGGTCAGCGTGATTCCGACCGGCGAGGAACTCGTACAGGACGACCCGGCCCCCGGCGAAGTCGTCGAGACGAACGGCCAGACGGTCACGCAGTACGTCGAGCGGTGGGGCGGCGAGGCCACCTACCGCGACGTGGTCACCGACGACGAGGACGCCCTGCGCGCGGCCGTCGAGAGCGACCTCGACCACGACGTCGTCGTGACGACCGGCGGGTCCTCGGTCGGCGAACGCGACCTCATCCCCGAAGTCGTCGACGAGTTGGGCGAGGTGCTGGTCCACGGCGTCGCGCTGAAACCCGGCCACCCGGTCGCGCTGGGCCGCGTCGAGGAGACGCCGGTGCTGATGCTCCCGGGGTATCCCGTCGCCTGCATCGTCAACGCCGTCCAGTTCCTCCGGCCGGCGCTGGAACGGGCGGGCCACCTGCCCGGCGGCGAACCGCCCACCACCGAGGCCCGTCTGACCCGGAAAGTGGTCAGCGACCCCGGCACGCGAACGTACGTGCGCGTCCAGTTGGGCGAGGGCGACGACGGAGTGACGGCGACGCCGACCCGCGCCAGCGGTTCGGGGGTCCTCTCCAGCGTCGCCCTCGCGGACGGGTGGGTCGTCGTCCCCGAGCGACTGGAGGGGTACGACGCCGGCGAGACGGTGGCCGTCGAGGACTGGGAGGCGTCCCGATGAGCGACCGACGGGAGTTCCGTGACCTCGCGCCGCCGGCGGAGGCCCACGAGGTGCTGGCCGAACTGGACCTCACGCCCGACGCCGAACGCGTTCCGCTCGAAGCGGCCCGCGACCGCGTCCTCGCGGAGCGAATCGACGCCGAACTCGACGTGCCGGGGTTCGACCGGGCCAGCGTCGACGGCTACGCGGTCCGCGCGGCCGACACCTTCGGCGCGGACGAGGCCGACCCGGTGACGATGCCACTCGAAGGCGAAGTCCACGCCGGCGAGGAACCCGACGTGACGGTCGAGGAGGGGACCGTCGTGGAGATTTCGACGGGCGCGGTGATGCCGGAGAGCGCCGACGCCGTCGTGATGGTCGAACGCACGACCGAAGTCGAGGACGGCGTCGAGATTCGGACCGCCGTCGCGCCCGGTGACCACGTGATGCTGGCCGGCGCGGACATCGCCGCCGGCGCGCGGGCGCTGGGGCCCGGCACGCGAATCACGCCCCGTGAAATCGGCCTGCTGTCGGCGCTGGGCGTCGACGAGGTGCCGGTCCGCGGGACGCCCACCGTCGGCATCGTCTCGACGGGCGACGAACTGGTCCGGCCGGGCGAGTCCCTGAACAGCGCGGCCGGCGAGATTTACGACGTCAACAGCTACACGCTCGCCGCGGCCGTCGAGGAGGCGGGCGGCGACCCGGTGCTGTACCCCCACGCGGGCGACGACTACGAGGAGATGGAGCGACTGCTCCACGAGGCCGCCGACGAGTGTGACCTCGTCCTCTCCTCCGGGTCGACGAGCGCCAGCGCCGTCGACGTCATCTATCGGGTCATCGAGGACCGCGGCGAACTCCTCCTGCACGGCGTGGCGGTCAAGCCCGGCAAGCCGATGCTCGTCGGCACCGTCGGCGAGTCGGCGTACGTCGGCCTGCCCGGCTACCCCATCTCGGCGCTGACCATCTTCCGGGCGTTCGTCGCGCCGGTCCTCCGCGAGGCGGCCGGGCGGGACGAACCAGCGACGGCGACGATTACGGGCGAGATGGCCGTCACCGAACGGTACAGCGAGGGCCGCCACCGCCTGATGCCGGCGGGCCTCGTCGAGGACGGGGACGGGAACCTGCTGGTCTACCCCGTCGACAAGGGGAGCGGCGCGACCACCAGCCTCGTGGACGCCGACGGCACGGTCACCGTCCCCGCGGACACGGACTACCTCGGCGAGGGCGAGACGGTCGAGGTGGACCTGTTCTCTCCGGACGTGCGCCCGCCGACCCTGCTCGGCGTCGGCGAGGACGACCCGACGCTCTCCGGACTGCTGGACGGCGTGGACCGACCGCGCTACCTCCCGGTCGGGACGACGGAGGGGCTTCGCCGACTCCGCGAGGGCACGCCGGACGTCGCTGTCGCGGCCGGCCCGGCAGACCTTCCGAAGGCGACCGTCAACCTCGGTGAGTGGGAGCGCGACTGGGGACTGGTCGTCGCCCCCGACGCCGACGTGGACTCGCTGGCGACCCTCGTCGACGGCGACTGGCGCTTCGTCAACCGTGATACGGGGTCGGGCTTGCGTCGGAGCTTCGACGACGCGTTGGCCGCTCTCGCCGAGGAGCGCGACTCGACCCGCGCGGCGGTCACCGAGGCCATCGACGGCTACGAACTGACGACGAAGGCTCACGAGAGCCCCGCCCGGAAGGTCGCGGCCGGACAGGCCGACGCGGGGCTGGGACTCCGGTCGACCGCCGAGAAACTGGGGCTGGAGTACGTCACGCTCGGGACCCAGCAGGTCCGAGTGCTGGCAAACCCCGACCGAACGGAGAAGGAGAGCGTCGTCGCCTTCGAGCGCGCAATCGAGGGCCTGTAGGTCAGTCTTCGTCGGCGTACTCGTAGGGGGCGCGGTCACCCTCGCTGTCGAGGTACGCCTCGTTGAGTTCCCACCCGCCCTCGCCGTCTTCGAGCATGTACTCGCCGTAGTACGGGACCCGTTCGGCCACCGTCTTCTCGAAGGCCTCGCGCATCGACGCTTTTGTCTCGCCGATGGCGACGAGGTCGTCGTTCCGGTTCAGACACCCCTTGAGGTAGCCGTCGTGGGTGAGCCGGACCCGGTGGCAGTTCGCGCAGAACTCCGCGTTCCCGACCGGGTCGACGATTTCGACCATGCCGAGGCCGCTCCCGTCCGTGGCCGCGAGCGCGGCCCCGGCCTCTTCGACCGTCGCGGCTTCGGTGGCCTCGCTGCTGACGAAGTACCGCTTGCGGTCGTGCATCTCGCGGGTCTCGACGTGGTCGGCCCGGTCTTCGAGCCAGTCGTGGACTCGCTGGATGTCGATGGCCCACTCGGGATGGCCGGCCAATTCCGGCATGTACTCGATGAGTTGCAGTTGGAGGCCGTCGTTCTCGGCGACGTGGTCGACCATACCCGGGACGTACCCGGCGGTGGGTTCGAACACGACCATGTTGAGTTTCACCGGGGCGAGACCGGCGTCCAGCGCCGCTTCGACGCCCTCCAGCACTCGTTCGTACGCGCCGCTCTGGGTCAGTTCGGCGAACGCGTCCTTGTCCAGCGCGTCCTGTGAGACGTTGACCCGTTCGAGGCCGGCGTCGACGAGGCCCTCGGCACGCCCCGGGAGGAACGTCCCGTTGGTCGTCATCGACACCTCCATCTCGTCGGGCGCGCGCCGGACGATTTCTTCCAGGTCGTCCCGAAGCATCGGTTCCCCGCCCGTGAACTTCACGGCCTCGACGTCGTACTCGCGGGCGACTTCGAGGAACTGCACGACGCGGTCCGTCGAGAGTTCGTCGTCCTGCGGGTCCATCGGACCGCGCGTGTCGCCGAGACCCTCGTTGTGGCAGTAGACGCAATCGAAGTTACACCGGTCGGTCAGCGAGACCCGGACCCCCGACACCTCGCGACCGAACTCGTCTTCGAGCATTTGCTTGCAGGGTGTTCACACTCCGCGGATTTAAAGGGTCGTTTTGTAGGGCGAACCTAGCGACGGGAGAAGCGTTTTCCGCGCCGCCGTCCCTCGTACGGTATGGACATCGTCGACGCGCTTGGTGCCCACGAGGGAACGACGTGTTTCGTCGGTGCGGGCGGGAAGAAGACGTCGATGGCGACGCTCGCCGCGCGACTCGACCGCGCTGTCGTCACGGCCACCGTCCGAATCCCCATCTTCGACGACTGGGTCGCCCGGGTCGAGGTGACCGACGACCCCGTGGCGGCCGTCGACGCGACCGACGACTGGCCCTTCGGTGTTGTCCCCGAACGGGAACGCGAGGACCGCTATCTGGGCTACGACCGCGAGACGGTGGCGGCGCTGGCCGACTGCGACGCTCCGGTGCTGGTGAAGGCCGACGGCGCGCGGATGCGCCGGTTCAAGGCCCCCAGCGACTGCGAGCCACAGCTCCCGTCCAGCGCGGACACCGTGGTCCCCATCGCGAGCGCGCACGTGGTCGGCCAGCCGCTTTCGGAGGAGCGCGTCCACCGCGTGGACAGGGTTGCCGACCTGACCGACCTCGCGCCCGGTGACACCATCCGCGCGGCGGACGTGGCGACGGTGCTCGCGAGCGACCGCGGCGGCCGGAAGGACGTGCCCGACGGCGCGACGGTGATTCCGCTCCTGAACATGGTCGACGACGACGAACTGGCGGCCACCGCGCGCGAGATAGCACGCGAGATTCACGACCGGACGGACGTGCCACGGGTGGTCCTCGCGGAGATGCGCGCGCCCGACCCGCTGGTCGAAGTCGTATAGGCGTCGGCTACTCCGGACCGCGAGAGGTCCCAGACGACGCCTCGGCGCCGGGCGAGCGAACCGCCCGCGGGCACCGGAACAACGCTTTTGTCTGCCCGCCGTCGTATGCTATATCATGTCACTCGACGTCCCCGACCGCATCCTCCGGGTCGACCTCTCGGCCCGGTCCGTCGAGAGCGTCTCGGTCCCCGAGGCGTGGCGACGGAGGTACGTCGGGGGGAAGGGACTGGGGGCCCGCTACCTCTACGAGGAACTGCCGGCGGGAGCGGCCCCGCTCGGACCGGACAACGCGCTCCTGTTCATGCTCGGCCCGCTCTCGGGATACCTGCCCGGCGAGTCCCGCTACGCCGCCGTCACGAAGTCGCCGCTGACCGACGGCTTCCTCGACTCCTACGCGGGCGGGGACTTCCCCGACGCCCTCGCGGGGGCGCTGGGGGACAACGTCGGCTTGCTCGTGACGGGGCGCGCGAGCGACCCGGTCCGGGTCGTCGTCGAGGACGGGTCCGCGACGGTCGAACCCGCCCGGACGTGGGGCGAGGACACCGCCGAGACGGCGGCGGCGTTCCCGGACGCGGCGGTGGCCTGCATCGGTCCGGCGGGCGAACAGCGGGTCGCCTACGCCTCTATCGCGTCGGACGGTGGCGACCACCACGCCGGTCGGGGTGGGGCCGGGGCCGTCATGGGGTCGAAGCGGCTGAAGGCCGTCGTCGCGCGCGGCGACCCGCCCGCGGGCTTGGAGGCGCTCCGGGAGGCCTACGCCGAGCGCTACCGCGAGGCGGCGACCGGGCGGTGGCTCCGGTCCAGCGGCACCGTCGAGAGCGTCGACTTCGCCAACGAGGTGGGCGCGCTCTCGACCCGCGGGTGGTCTGACGGGCAGTTCGAGGGGGCCGACGACGTGGGCATCGCCGCCGTCGAGGAACTGGCGGCCGGCCGCGAGTACGACGACGAGGAGGACCCCGGCGGCTTTCGGGTCGAGACGGACGAGGGCGACCACGTTCCACGGGGGGCGTCGGCGATGAGTCTGGGGGCCGGCCTCGGCATCGACGAGTTCGACGCCGTCGCGGCGCTGGGCCAGACCTGCGACCGCCTCGGGATGGACCTCATCAGCGCCGGGAGCGCCGTCGCGTGGGCCATCAAGGCCGCCGACGCCGGACACGTCGACCGGGACCTCGATTTCGGCGACCCGGAGGGTGCTCGAGACCTCCTGCGTGACGTCGCGGCCCGCGAGACGGACCTCGGGGACGCGCTGGCGGGCGGGGTCGACGCGGCGGCCGAGCAGTTCGGCGGCGGCGGCCTGGTCCCGACGGTGAAGGCGATGGAACTGCCGGCCTACGACCCCCGCGGCGCACAGAGCATGGCGCTGGCCTACGCGACGAGCGACCGCGGGGCCTGTCACCGCCGGGCCCGGACCGTCGAGCGCGAGGCGTTCGAGGAGTGGTCGCCCGAGCGAGCGGCGGCGGCCGTCGTCCGCGAACAGGATCAGCGGTCGGTGCTGTGGTGTCTCGTCGTGGACGACTTCGTCGGCGACGTGTTCGACGACCTCGGGGCCGAGTGGGTCGACGCCGTGGGGTTAGACGTCGCCGGCGACCTCCGGACCGTCGGCGAACGGGTGTGGAACCTGACGCGCCTGTTCAACGTCCGCGAGGGGGTCTCCCGGGCCGACGACGAACTGCCCGCGGTGTTGCGGGAACCGCTCGACTCGGGTCCCAACGCGGGGACGGCCGTCGAACCGGAGCGGTTCGAGGCGATGCTGGACGCCTACTACCGCCGCCGAGGGTGGGGCGCGGACGGCCGTCCCGCCCGCGAGACTATCGACCGCCTCGGGTTGACCGAAGCCGTGGACGAAGCGACGCCACTCGCAGACACGCCGCTGACAGAGCCATGACCGACGAAATCGACCTCGACGAACTCGACGTGGAATCGGACGACGAGGACGCCCCGAACCGCGGCGACTGGTTCTGGCGGAGCGACGGCGACCCGGCCGACGAACCGGCGTCCGAGTCGACGGCGGACCCGGACTCGGTCGGGCCGGATGCGGACGGCGGGACCGAGGGGGACGACCGAACGGACGCCGCCGCCTCGGCGGACGCGGGCACCGGCCCGGTCCCGCACGTCCCGCGGGAGAACAAGGACAAACCGGTCGGCATCCCCGTCGAGGGCGGCGGAGCGGGTGGGGGGGCCGCCGCCGACGCGGACCCGGCAGAGAACGTGGCGGCGCACCCGGACGCCGAGGACGAATCGGCCGCGAGCGGCCCGCACGGCGGCGGCGTCGACGACATGACGATGGCGCTGACCTACGAGGCGGCCCGACGGCTCGCGGACCCCCAGTTGGCTATCCGGGACGCGAAGACGTGGACCGACTGGATAGGTATCGTCGGCGACGTCGAGACGTTCGTCATCAGCACGTTCCAGCGCGACCACGGCGTCGACGTGGACTTCTTCAGCGGGTCGGGGCAGTCGCCGGGAGAGCGGTTGGCGGACGTCGACGAACACTCGATGTTCTACGCCGAGCGGATGGTCGTCGTGGGCCTCGACGAGGAGGAAGCGATAGCCGACGAGGCCGACTGGGAGTTCGTGCCGCTCTCGACGGCGGCCGAGAAGGCCGACTGGGACGTGGTCGACGACCCCGAGTGACGGTGTACTTTTTTGGTACCGTATCACATGCTAGTACCTAGAGGCCGACACATGACCCTCAGAACCGCACTCCACCAGTCCAAGATACTCACGTTCGTCGTCATGGGGGCCTTCGTGTGGCTCCTGCTGTCGCTACTGAACGTGATGGGAACGTTCGACTTGACAGCCATCGATACGGGCGACTTCGTGGGACAGACCGCAGTCGGCGGCATCGCCGGCGTCGTCGTGCTGGCAATCTTGCTCGGCGTGCTGGTAGTGCTGTACTCCGAGGTGTCCGAGACGGGTCCGGGTCCGGAGGCGTGGCCACCGTCCGAGCGATGACCTACTACAGTTGCGAGGGCTGTGGCCAGCTAATCGACCTCTCGACGCTGGAGGAACGGCCCCGCCGTGAACACTGCCCGGTGTGCGAAGAGGAGACCCGCTGGACGCCCGAGTTCACCGCCGACGAGGGGGTGTCGTTCTGATGCTCACCTTCGAGGTCAGCGACCGTCTGTACGAGGCCGCGGAGTTGTGGGGCGAAAAGCGGATGCAGGACACCGACGAGGCGCTGGCGACGAAAGTCGAACAGTCGCTGCTGGAGATAGAACACCTCGTCTCGGGGGCCCACGAGGTGACCTTCGAGGTGGACGGCCGGACGGTGCGCTACGACCCCACCGAGGAGTTGGCGGCGTTCCTCGAACGGCAGGCCGACGGACGGGACGTCGGCGAGAGCGACGTCCTGCAGATGCACGTCGACCTGTACGCCAACGCCTTCCTGTCGGAGGCCGAGTCCGAGGACCGCCCGCCGAACGCGCCGCCGCCGGAGTGACCCGCGGAACTGTTAAACCGTTGTACGAACAATGGTGTGATATACCATGGCTCACGAAGACACCGGCTGGCGTCCCAAGGGCGCCACAGAGACGTTCAAGGGGTACGAGGTCTGGGACCACGGCGTGTGGCCGATAGACCTCAACCACGGCGAGGTAGACGGCGAGGTTTCGTTGACCGACGACGAGTAGTCAGGCGTCGGGGAATGACCGCCGGTCACGCGGCGGGACGTAGAAGTTCGCTCGCGAGACGACCTCGATGAACTCGAGGATGCCGTTGTTCCGTTCGTCCTGAATCTCCGGGTGCTCGTCCTGTAACCACCAGCCGTTCATGGCGTCCCGCGTCTCCTCGAAGTGGGACAGTTTCCGCTGGAACGAGAGGAACTGGACCGCGGCCTGCCCGCCGTCCACGCTGTTGAAGTCCCGACGCAGGAGGAGCGGTTCGCCGCCCTTGCGCGCCCGAGCGACCTTCTCCCAGTGGCCGACGCGTCCCGTCTCGCGAGCGTGTTCGGTGACGGCGTCCGCGAAGGGGAGCGGTCCGCCGCCGGCGACGTCTTCTGGGGTGAACTCGCCGGAGAACATCTGGGTGACGCGGTCCGACTCTGGCATCGCCCACCAGTCGTCTAAGGACTCCCGCAGGTGCGAGAGGTGCATCGTCGTCCCGCCGGCGAAGGGACCGTCCGAGATGGTGACCCGTTCCTCGGAGGCTTGGGTCCCCTCTCGTCCGGAGAAAAACCCCGTAAAGTTCGGGACGTCGGTCGGGATGTCGCTCGGGACGCCCTCGGCGTCGGCGTGCTGAGCGGGGAGGCCCTCGCCGAAGAACCCCGTCCGCCGGTCGGCCACGGTGAAGACGTCCCCCAACCGGTCCTCGACGGCGACGCCGCCGAGTTCGGGGCGGGAATCGAACATCGCCGCCTCGGCGGCCGCCAGTTGCGAGGGGACGTCGCTGGCGAGGACGAGGATGGCGTCGTACGAGAGGAGGTCCGGGTCGTCGGTGCGAGAGATGACTTCGGGGTGGCGGATGGGCGAGGCCCGCAACGACCCCATCTGCTCGAAGTACGCCGTTCCCCACCCGAGCGCGTGGAGGAGGCCGTCGCTCCGGAACTCGAAGGCCGCTTCGAGCGTCCGCATCGCCAGTTCGACGGTACGGGCGGCGTCCGTCGTCGGGTCCGTGTCGAGGTCCAGCAGGAACAGGCGGAAGTGCACGGGGAGCAGCGGATTCCCGTCCTCGCCGGTCCTGAGGCGGTCGTTCCACGCGTGCTGCCGGCGTGGGAGTTCGCCGGCGCGCGGGTTCGGCGGCAGGTCCGCCGTGGGCGACTCCGCGCGGCGGGCGAGGAGGCTCGAACAGCCGCTCAACCCCGCCGCTCCGGTGAGGCCGGCGAGACGGTACAGCAGTCCCCGACGGGATGGCATGTCACCACGAGGAAGGGGCCGGCGGGAGAAAAGCCTTGCCTGCGCAACCACTCCGTGCCCGAGTGCTCGTCCGGCCCGTCCACTTCGCAACCGTTTTGACCGTCCTGCTACAGCTAGTGTGTATGGTACTCACACCCATGCACTCCGGGGCCGGGCTCGACCTCCCGTTGTCCACGGGTGCAGGCGCGACAGTCCTCGCCGTCGGGATGGCCGTCCTCGTCGTCATCGGGTACGACATCTACCGACAACACTACGCTGAGGGTGTCCATGGCGACTGAGCAGTCGTCGACGCGGTTCGACGCCGCGACGCTGCTGGGGTACGTTCGGACGACTGTGTACGTCCTCGCGGCCCTGCTCGCTCTGTCGTTGCTCGTGGTCGGCACCGTCGGTCTGTTGGCCGAGATAAAGGGCACGTGGCACTGGGCCATCCACCTCGAATCGACCATCAGTTACGTCGGCCTGTTCGTCAGTCGCTTGCTCGTCGTGCTGGTACCGCTGTTCCTGGTCCTCGTCGTCGGCCGGCGGGTGATTCCCGATGCGTGAGTTGGTTCGAGGCGACCCGTTCGGCGTGATAGCCGCCGCCTCGGTGACCCTGCTCTGTGTCCTCGTCGCCGGCGCGGGCGCCGTCGCCATCCTGGCAGAGACGGTCGGGACGTGGCGCTCGCTCTTTCTCATGGAACAGACGCTGGCGTTGCTCGTCCCGACGGTGAAGGGACTGCTGGTCGTTGCCCTCGCGGCCGGGGTCGGTACCGTCGCCCGGTCGCGCTAGGCAATCTGCCCGACGACGTCGTTCTCGAACTCGACCAACCCCTGACAGACCAGCGCCGCCGCGAGGAACAGGCCGGGGTCGGCCTCATCGCGCATCTCCGCGACGAAGTCGTCTATCCAGACGTTCAGGTGTTCCTCTAGGAAGACCCGCTCGAAACCGACCGTCTCCTCCCGCCCCGCCCGCTGGGCCTCGACGAGGTAGCGGAGGAACGCCATCTCGACGGCCAAGAAGTCGTCTTCCTCGGGGTACTCCTCGGGGGAGTCCCACCCGGCAGCGCCGTAACTGGCCTCCACCGCCGCCAGCCCTTCCCCGATGAACTCGGTGTCGTCCCGGTAGTGCGTCTCGTGGGGCAACACCGGCGGTCGAGGGCCGACCAACAGGTCCGTGTACTTCTGTGAGAGCTCTTTCTGGACCACCGCCGGGTCACGCCCCTCGTGGTCGTCCAGCCACGACCGGAGCATCTCGAACCCCTCGTCCATCGGGTCGTTGACGGAGTCCTCGGGCAGTTCCACGTCGCCGCCGAGCAGTCGCTCGACGAACGCCTCGCTCGGCGTGTCCCAGAACACCTCGATGACGAAGTCTATCAGTTCGAGGCGAGCGTCGTAGACGGCCGTCTCGTTCATTGGTCCACCCCCTGTCCGAACAGCAGGTGACTCCGACAGTCGCCGCAGTACTCGAAGACGCTGTGGTCGGAGTCGGGCGCGAGGCCCGCCACCACGTCGCCGACCTCGTCCTCTATCTTCTCGGCGGAGGCGACGCTGGTGAAGGCCTTGCCACAGCGGACGCACTCCATCATCTCGTCCTCGTGGACGGTCTGCCACGACTCGCCGTCGCGGTTCTCCGGGAGCAGACCGAGGTCTAGGCCCGTCTCCATCGTGATGGCCGTCTCCGGACACCCCTCCTCGCAGAGGCCGCAGTTGACACACCGCTCGTGGTTGAACTGCAACTCGCCCTCGCCGGTCCGCCGGATGGCGTCGGTCGGACAGAGGTTCGTACACGTCGGCGTCAGCGTACAGGCGTCGTTGACGTCCATCAGGCCGAAGTCCTTCAGGCCGCGAATCACCTCCCGGTCGGGGTCGACGTGGTCGAGGATGGTCCGCACGCTTTCGAGGGTCCAGCCGTGACTGTCGAAAGATGGGTTGGACCGCTCGGTCTCCCAGTCGGCGTCGATGCGGCCGGTGGCCTCGTAGTCTCCCGCGGGAACCGGCGTCTCCTCCAGGCCGAACTCGACGAACCCGGAGATGGCCTCGACGAACGCCTCGGGGACCCCTGCCTCGGGCGCGAAGAAACCGACGCGCTTCCCGAGGCCGAGGTCCTGTGTCGCCCGGTTGAGTCGGTCGACGAGGTCCTGTTTCGGGTCCGGGCCGGAGTGGAGACAGGACCCGCCGCATCCGACGACGGCGACGCCGTCGGCCCCCGCCGCCAGCGCGTGCATGACGTGGGCCTCCCCGACGGTGTCGGTGCAGTTGACCTGCACGGGGAGGATGGGCGGGTAGTCGAGGTCGTCGTCGCTGCGGGCGGCGCGGCGGCCGTACGCGCGGAGTCGTTCGGCGGCGTACTCCGAACAGACGAACGCGATAACCTGCGTGTCGATGGCGGGGGACTCGCCGCGCGAGAGGAGGCCGCCTCCGCCCTCGTCGGTCTCCAGCAGCGCCTCCACCTCGCGTGCGATGCGCTCGTTGGACGGTTCCCGGAGCATCGTCGCGCCAGTCGGACACGAACTCGTACACGCCCCGCAGTCCTGACACGCGGCCATGTCGAACTCGACCGAGTCGATGGTCGGTCGGTCCACCGCTCCGTGCGGGCAGGCGTCGACGCAGGCCGTACACCCCTCCTGACTCGATTCGCCGGCCGCACAGACGTCCATCTCTAAATCGAGGAACTGCGGTTTCTCGATGCCGCCCAACTGCGACTCCACGGCGGCGACGGTTCCGGCGTCGACCGGCCCGGTGTAGTACCCCAGTCGGCCGCCGCGGGCGTCTTCGCGGCCGCCGGGGTAGATAATCTGGTCGAACTCGACGGTGCGAGTCACGCCGCCGAGGGCGATGGCGTCGGTCGGACAGCAGTCGGTCCACTCCCCCTCCGGGGCGTCGGGATGGACGTCGACTGGGTACTCGGTCACCATCCCGTCGGGCCCCTCGTGGACGCACTCCATGCAGTCGATGCAGTCCTCTGTCACGCGCGCTTCGAGGGTGAGTTCGAACTCGCCGAACGAGCCGTCGACGTCGACGACGCGCCCGCGTTTGACGGTCACGTCGCCCAGTCCCTCGACGTCGGCGAAGTCCCGCCCGTCGGCGACGAGCGTCACGTCGGCCTCGTCCGACAGCGAGGTAGCGGCGTCGGGGTCACCGACGACGGCGACCCGGTTGCCGGCGTCTTTCGAGACGCGGCGGGTGACGGCCTCCTCGCGGAGGCCGGCCGACTTGGCGTTGATGAGGCGGGCCGTCTTCTCGGTGGCCGCGACCTCGTCGTGGACCCACGAACAGGTCTCCCGGTGGTCCACGAACTGCGTGGCGTCGGGGTGGAGTCCGTGGTCGTCGGCCAGCGAGCGGATTCGGTTCTGGCAGGAAGGTTCGGGCGTTGTCACGACGAGTTGGTCGAGGTCGTACCCGTCGATGACCGTCGACATCGCGTCGCGCCCGCTCTGACAGAGCAATTCGGAACTCGCGACCACATCGACCTCTTCGACCCCCTCGCGGACCGCCTCTAAGTCGATGTCGCACGAGCCACCACACGAACACACGAACGCGCCTGTGTTCATTAGTCGTGTGAAACCGTGGCACATGCATATGGCTTGCGGGTAATTCCCACCCTAAATCGGTGGTAACCGGTGTAACGATGGGCCTATTTTAGGCCAGGCAAAAAATGTCTCCCGAGAGATGTGAAACATACACGATGTTTTATTATATAGCGGTGTCAACATTTGTCAAGGTAGGGTATGACAATGTGTATAGACAAGCGGCTTCACACGGCGGAGGAACCCTAGCGGGGGCACGACACCATGAGTACACAACAGGAACCAGTCTCGCTTGACCTCGACAGACGGTCGTTCATGAAGGCGAGTGCGCTCGCCGGCACCGTGGCGCTCGGCGTCAGCGGTGCGGGACAGGCGCTCCAGAGTTCCGACGGCGAACCGGACGGCGCCGATACGGGCTCGGAGTTGACGA
Source organism: Haloarcula sp. H-hyl6 (assembly GCF_056934455.1). NCBI lineage: Archaea > Methanobacteriati > Methanobacteriota > Halobacteria > Halobacteriales > Haloarculaceae > Haloarcula > Haloarcula sp. H-hyl6. The sequence continues at coordinate 1,068,917 of NZ_JBRIIK010000001.1, read as the reverse complement.
AGACCATCTGTAACTACTGTTCGGTCGGGTGCGGGTTCCACGGAGAACGGGAGGGCGATTCCTTCGTCGGCATGGAACCGTGGGAGGAGCACCCGATAAACGCCGGGTCGCTCTGTTCGAAGGGGGCCGGCATCTACGAGACCGAACACTCCGAGAAGCGCCTGAAACACCCGATGATTCAGGAGGACGGCGAGTGGCGCAAGATAGGGTGGTCGGAGGCGTACGACCGCCTCGCCACCGACATTCAGGCGCTCTGGCCGGACTCGGACGTCTCGCCGAGTGACGCCGTAGACGTAGACGAGGAACACAGCAGAGAGAGCGTGATGTTGCTCGGCAGCGCCCACCACTCCAACGAGGAGTCCTACGCCATCAGGAAACTGGCGGCGTTCATGGGCACGAACAACGTGGACCACCAGGCCCGCATCTGCCACTCGACGACGGTGGCCGGCCTCGCGAACACGTGGGGGTACGGCGCGATGACCAACACGGTCAACGACTACCGGAACTACGAGCTCGACATCATCGTCGGGCAGAACCCCGCCGAGGCCCACCCCATCGCGATGCAACACATCCTCGAAGGCCAGAAGCGGGGCGGGAAGATTCTCGTGTTGGACCCGCGCTTCACCAAGACGGCGGCCCACGCCGACGAGTTCGTCCGGTTCCGCCCGGGCACCGACGTGGCGCTGATGATGGGGGTCATCAAGTACCTCCGCGACGAGCACGGGTTGGCGATGGACCCGGACGCCGACGACACCGGGCAGAACATGCTCACGGACCGGGTGCAGGGCTGGGAGGACGTCGACGCGGAACTGGACCAGTACGACTTGGAGACGGTCTCCGACATCACGTGGGTCGACGTCGAGGACATCCAGCGCATCGGCGACATGATACACGAGGCCCGCCCGCACGTCCAAATCGAGTGGGCGATGGGCGGGACCCAGCACAACAACGGCACCCAGAACATCCGCTCGTACGCGGCGGCCAGTCTCGCCTCCGGGAGTGCGGCCCGGAGCGGCGGCGGCCTGCAGGTCATGCGAGGGCACGCCAACGTGCAGGGGGCGACGGACCTCGCCGTCGCCAGCCACATCCTGCCGGGGTACTACGGGCTGGACCCCGGTGGCTGGTCGTGGTGGGCCGACGTCTGGGACAAGAGCCCCTACACCAGCGGCTCCACCTCCTTCGAGGATATGTACGACCTGTTCGAGTTGATGCCGGAGGACCTCTACGTCCGGCAGAGCGCCGTCGCGGAGGGCAACGAGGACATCGACTCCTCGTTCCCGGCGGACAACTCGATGATGTTCCAGAACGGGCTGACGGTGGCCCGGTGGTTCGAGGCGGCGCTCCCGCAGGACCTGCGCTATCAGGAGACGCCAATCTACCAGCCCGACCAGGTGAAGATTGCGTTCTTCTGGGGGCACTCGGCGAACTCCATCAGCGAGATGGAGCAGATGAAAGCGGGGATGGAGAACCTCGACTTGCTGGTCGTCGTCGACGTGTTCCCGTCGGTGGCGAGCGTCCTCCCGAGTTTCGAGGAGGGGCCGCCGATCCTCCTCCTTCCGGCGTCCAGTCAGTACGAACACCACCGCTCGCTGACCAACACGCACCGGGCGACCCAGTGGTCCGAACCGGTCCGGCCGCCGGCCCACAACTCCAAGCCGGACCTGCAGATAATGCAGGAACTGGCGGGGGCGCTGGGCTTCGGCGAGCACTTCGATTGGGGCGAGGGCGAGGAACTGTACAACGGCAAGGCGACCTACGAGGCCGTCGTCCGGGAGTTCAACCTCGGTACGATGACCATCGGCTACCGGCAGGACCCCGAACGCCTCCAGCAACATCTGGAGTACGACTACGCGTTCTCCAGCGAGGACCTGCAGGGCGCGGAGGGGACGCCGGTCGAGGGCGAGTATTGGATGCTCCCGTGGCCGTGCTGGGGCGAGGGGCATCCGGGCACGCCCATCATCTGGAACGACGACCTGAATCCCAACAACGGGGGACAGGACTTCCGGACCAGATGGGGCGTGCAGGCCCCGACACCCGACGAGTGGGCGCAGATGCCCACCGACGACCCGTACCCCTTCGAGGCGACGCTCGACGCCGTCGGCGACCGCTACGAGAGTCAGGAGGAGGCGCTGGACCTGACCCGGGCACCGTACGACCCCGAGTGGGCTGGCCCGCGTGACTCCGCCGAGGACGGGCTGTTCCACGGCGTACCGGAGTACCCTGGGTGGAAGACGACGTTCCCCGAGAGCCTGCTGGACCCCGGCAAACAGACCCGGGCCGACCAACTCACCATCCCACAGCAACACGCGCTGTCGAAGAACGGGTCGGTGTACACGGCGGCGTTACACCTGAACGACCCGCTGGGGTACGGGAGCGGCCAGAACGAACCGGCCCTCGAAATCGACAACCCCGAGTTCGAGTGGACCGGGACGACCAGCGAGGAGTTCGCCCAGTACGTCCGAGAGACCCAGAACGTCGACGCGGGGTTCTACCAACAGTACGACTTCCGGCAGGTCGACGCGCCGACGGGTCGCGGCCGCGCGAGAGGGGTCGTCTGGAACTTCCTCGACAAGGTACCGGTCCATCGCGAACCCATCGAGAGTCCGCGACCCGACCTCGTCGAGCAGTGGCCCGCGAACGGTCAACAGCGGAACTTCTACCGCCTCGACCAGAACAACGCGAAAGAACAGCAGCAGGCGATGGACATCATCCACAACCAGAGCGACGGGCCGGACCTGGACACCATCATGACCACCGGCCGGCAGGTCGAACATCAGGGCGGTGGCTCGGAGACGCGGTCGAACATCCACACGGCCGACCTCCAACCCCACATGTACGCCGAGATAACGCCGAACATGGCCGAGGAGATGGGCGTCGACGGCGGCGACCTCGTCGTCGTCTCCTCGACGGACCGCGGGTCGGTGCTGGTGAAGGCCCGGGTCACCGACCGGCCCAACGACAGCGAGGTGTTCCTCCCGTTCCACTGGGCTGGCGTCTTCCAGGGCAACAGTCTGGAGGACAAGTACCCCGAGGGGACCGTCCCCTACGCCATCGGTGACTCGGTGAACTCCATCACCTCGCGGGGGTACGACGTGGAGACCCAGATGCAGGAGACGAAGGTGTCGATGGTCGCGGTCAGACCGGCAACCCAGAGTCTGCTGGAGGAACTGAACATGGACACGGACATCGAGTTCCCGCAGGACCGCGAGGGTATCGGGACGCAGAAAGACTTCGACGTCCGCGACAACTCGACGGTGCAATGAGGTGATATGATATGTCAACAGGAAATGAAGTAATGCGCGACGGCGTCATGAGTACGGGTGAGGGCACCCGTATCTTCCCTGACGTCGAGGCGTGCATCGACTGCGGTGGCTGTGTCGTCTCGTGTAAGCGGACGTGGGACGTCCCGCGGGACGAGCAACGCATCAGCATCGCCACGATGCTCGAAGGACAGGAGGGCGCCGACGGCCTGAACGCCAGCAGCGGCCGGGCGATGGAACAGGGGCAGAACCCCGGCGAGACGGCCATCCCGATGCAGTGTTACCACTGCGAGAACGCCCCCTGCGTCTCGGTGTGTCCGACGGACTCGCTCATCAAGAAGGACAACGGCTTCGTCCGGGTCCGCGACGACCTCTGTATCGGCTGTCAGTACTGCCTCTCGGCGTGTCCGTTCGGCGCGCCGCAGTTCCCCGATTCGGACTCGGGGGCCGCGAACCTCGTCGGCGGCGGCGGGACGATGGACAAGTGTACGATGTGCGAGGAACGGCAGGACGTCGGCAAGGGGCCGGCCTGCGCCGAGGAGTGTTCGACCGACGCCATCCTCGTCGGGACGCCCAGCCAGATAGCCGACGAACTGGAACACCGTGACAGCGGCGTGTTCTTCAACCAGCAGGCGATGAACATCGTCTTCGGCGAGGAATCGGGTGAGTTCCAATGAGCGACCAACGAGAGCTACCCGAGGTGTCGGGGTACGAGCGGTCCTACGTCGCCATCAGCGCCGTCGTCGGCGTCGCCGTGGCCTTGCTGGCCGTGTGGTGGGCACAGGGCTTCAACGTGTTCTACGAGTCGCTGTATCGGGTCAACCCGACCGTCGAGGGCGGCGGCATCGGGTCCGATTGGGTGTTCGGCAACACCGTCGCGTCCCTCGACTTCCTCATCGCACTCGTCCACGCAGCCGACGTGTTGATGGGGGCGTTCATCCTCGTGATGGTGTTCCTCCACTGGGCCGCGTTCCGTCGTCTCGCCGACCAGATGCGGCAACCGGGCGAGGAGCGGAGCGAGGCCGTCGCCGCCGACGGCGGTCGTGACGAGGGGACACGACCTCGTCGGACCGGGTCCGACGGCGGCGCGGTGGAGTCCGAGGGGGGTGACCGGCCGTGAGCAATCTCGACCACGGGAAGTTCACCCGGGTGACGACGCTGTTCCACTCGCTACTCGGCTTGGACGTGTTCCTCCTGTTCTTCACGGGCTACGCCATCATGTTCAACGACGAACTGTGGTGGCTCCTCGCGGTGATGGGCGGGGCAAGCGGCGTCACGGCCATCCACCGACTCACCGGCGTCGGCCTCATCGCCCTCGTCGTGTTCTGGATAGTCCTGCAGGTCATCACCCCGACCGGACGGGGCAACTTCAGCCAGATACTGCCGAGCAAAGACGACTTCGACGCCTTCGTACAGGACGTGCGGTTCATGCTGGGGCGGGCCGACGAACGCCACCCGAACGCCCGCCAGTTCGCCGGCTACAAGGCAGACGAGGTGCCCCTGCTCTCGTACATAGGGAAGGGCGTCGTGTTCATCTTCTCCATCGAACTGCTGTTGCTCTCGATATCGGGCCTGCTCATCTGGAGCAAGACCGGACTGGCGGCGATGTTCCAGACGAAGGCCGCCGCGATGGCCTTCGTCACGTTCCACGGGCTACTGGGCGTCATCATGCTGATGGGGGTGATGTTCCACGTCTTCGAACACGGGTTCCACCCGGCGTTCTACCCCGTCGAGACGAAGGCGTTCATCCCCCGGAGCATGGTGCCGGAGTACCACAGCGACGACGAGGACGAGGAACCCGAGACGACGGGCATCGAGCGGTTGACCGTCGCGCCGTCGTGGCGGACGATGTCCACCGTCTTCGGCGCGCTGACGGTCATCGGCATCGTCTCGGTGCTCGTCGGGAGCATCTTCGACGAGGGGTACCCGGTCCCCCGGGAACTCGCTATCGGCGGCGGCCCCACGAGCGTCCTGCTGACCATCGGCATCAACGTCGGCGTCCTCGTCCTCGGCGTGGGCCTCGTCCTGTCGATGTACGGCAACGTCTTGCGCATCCGCTGGGAACGACAGTTAGAGGCCGAGCGCGAGGAACAGGCGACGGCGACGGACGGCGGCCGCGACGAGCAGTCGCGCGGGGCCGACGACTGAGGCGGCGTCGCGTTCAGGCCACCAACGCCTGTCCCTCCGGCGAGAGGTCGACGCCCACGTCCTGTCGGGTCTGTTCCTGTATCTGGTCTAAGTTCCGGGTCAGCACCTGCAGGATGTCCTTCGGTTCGGGGTAGACGAGCATGTTCCCGTCGCCGTCTTCCATCACGAGTTGCGTATCCGAGAGGGCGACTTGATTCCCCTCGATGCTGGCGACGATGACGTTCAGCGCCTCCGCACCGCCCGGGTCGCCCTCCTCGACCATCGTGACGTACACGCCGTCGAGGCCGACGAGGTCCTTGTACTCCCGGACCTGCCGGGCGCATGCGACCATGTCCTGCGTGACGGCCGTCTTCTGCTCGTTCCCGTGTTCCCCCTCGAAACAGTGCTTGCAGACCCGAAGTTCCAGCCGCATGTCCGGACCGTACGGCGTACTGCGGTATGACTGTTGTGACCAGTGGTATCGTGACGCACGGCCGCTGGCCGTCACGGCGTGGGCCGTCGGGCAAACCTCTTTACCGCTCCCGTGAGTCGTGTCAACGTATGGCAGGAATACTGGACGCGATATACCTGGTGCTCGCCGTCGGCGTCGCCATCGTCGGGCTCGGTGGCCTCGCGAGAGTGCTCTCGGAGGCGGACTCGGGCGGCTCACGGTGGCTAGAGGTGTCCACCGTGGTCGTCGCGCTCGTGTTCGTGCTCGCCCTCGGCGTGGAGCTACTCGCGTAGCGGACGGGACGACCGCCCGTCACCGCTCGCGGAGCGCGCGGTGGCCGACGACGCCGAGTCCCACCGTCAGCGTCGCGACGAGCGCGTACCCCACGCCGAGGTCGAGGTTCGCACCCGCCGTCCGTCAACGGGACGGCCTCAGCGACAGGCCCGCGACGGCCAGTTCGCCGGTCGAGACGGTCCCGACGACGACCAGCGCCGCCAGCGCTTCTTCGGTTCGACGGATACGGGGACGCCGTAGTACAGCCCCGAGAGGTCCTGCATAGCCCCGGACCAGAGCAACGCCGCCGCCACGGCTCACTCCGTCGGAATCGCGCGGGTCGCCGTCGCCTTGAACGAGGCCACGACGGGCGCACCCGGTTCGAGCGCGAGTCGGTCGAGGCTCTCGCGGGTGAGCAACGCCGTCAGGGGGTCGGGCGCACCGATGTCCACGGTGACGCGGACGACGGCCGACCCCGTAGCGACGGCCAGCACCGTGCCCTCGAAGCGGTTCCGCGCGCTCGTGCCCCCGGCGGCCGGCGCGTCTTCGGGGGCGTGGAGCGTCACCGCGTCCGACCGCACGCTGGCCTGTACGTCCGTGCCGACCGTCGGCGTCTCGCGTGCCGCGCCGGCCATCAGTCGCGCCCGCATCTCGCCGGCGTCGGTCGCCACGACGCCCAGTTCACCCTCCCGTTCGGTCACCCGCCCGGGGACGACGCACTCCTCGACGCTCGCGGTGCCGGCGACCGTCGCCTGCAACCGGGCGAAACGCGAGAGGAGGTCTTCGGCACCCTCGGTCAGTTCGCTCCCGCCGCCGCTCGCGCCGCCCCGCCGTCGCTCGACGAGGGGGCCGTAGGCTCCTTCGAGCGTCTCGATGCGGTCGAGCGCTCTCGCTCTGGAGCGACCGAGGGCCTCGGTGGCACCGCTGACCGACCCCGCGGCGCGGACCGCCCGGAGGAGTTCGGCGTCCGCCGCGGTGAAGGCGACGCCGTCGGCCTGCAACTGGGCGTCGACGCTGGCGTCCATACCGCTAGTCCCGTCACCACCGGGGAAAATCATTATGAACGTTTGGTTGTAACGTCGATGTATCCATGTCGGAACACCGACTCAGACGACGGGCGTTCCTCAGTAGCATCGGCGCGACGGCGGCCGTCGGCCTCGCTGGCTGTAGCGGGGACGGCGGCGACGGTAGCAGCGGCGACGGGAGCGGCGGCAACGACAGCGACAGCGGCGACGGCGGCACGACGGGCACCACGTCGGGCGGCGAGATGGCCGACTCGATGACCATCTTCCACGCCGGGTCGCTCGCACCGCCGTTCAGCGAGGCCGAACCCGGGTTCGAGGAGGAGTACGGCGTCGACGTGACCCGGGAGGCGAAGGGGTCGGTCGCCTCGACGCAGAAGATAACCCAGCAGGGTCGGAACGCCGACGTCTTGGGCGTCTCGGACTTCCGGCTCATCCGTAACCGCATCCTGCCGGACTACGGCAGTTGGTACGCCATCTTCACGACCAACTCCATGTCCATCCAGTACCGGGAGGACTCGCCGGGTGCCGGCGACATCTCCGCCGACAACTGGTGGGAGGTGCTGACCCGCGACGACGTCACCATCGGCCACTCGGACCCGGCGGTCGACCCCGGTGGGTACCGCGCGGTGATGACCCAGCAACTCGGGAAAGAGGAGTTCGAGGGCGAGCGGCTGTACGACGAGTCGACGTACCAGAAGCTCCGGGACAATTCGGTGGTCCCGACGGGGACCGAGACCAATCTGGAGGGGCAACTGGAGAGCGGCGAACTGGACTACGTGATGTACTACCAGTCCATCTCCAGCACCTCGGGCAAGCCGTTCATCGACCTCCAGCCGGAGGTCGACCTCTCGAAGGCGAACAGCAAGTACGCCGAACACTACGCGAAGGCGAAAGTCGAGACGGGCAGCGGCACGTTCACGGGCGCGCCCATCGCCTACGGCATCACCGTCCCGGAGGTGGCACAGGCCCCCGGCCGAGGAGCCCAGTGGGTGGAGTACTTCGCCACCGACGCCGGCCGGTCTGTCCTCGAAGACATGGGTCTCGTGCCGGTCGACCCCATCGTCGTCCCCGAGAGCGGGTCCGACGCCGTCCCCGACCGCGTGATGGACGTCGCCAGCGCACAGAGTTCGCTCGGTCCGCTGGAGCTATAGTGATAGACGGCATGAGGCGACCCACCCGACTCCACTCCCCTGACCATGGCGACCGGGACTGAGACCGACACCGACGTGCCGTTCGCTCGTGAGGCCCTCACCAACAGGTCTCTCGTCGCCGTGTTCGTCGTCGTACAGGCGGTGGTCTTCGCCGTGACGTACTCGGTCGGTCGACCGACGTGGTACGCCTACTTCGTGGTGGGGAGCGTCGCCGTCACTGCCTACACGCTCGACGGGTCCCTGTTCACGGTGGCGACGGCCACGATCGGGAGCCTCCTCGTGGTCGCGCTGGGCCTGCCGCTGTTCCTGTTCGTCGCGCGGCAGTCGCCGTCGCTCGTCGCCGAGAAGGCGCTGAACCCGAACGTTCACCGCGTGCTGTACCTCGGGGTCTACGGGCCGCTGTTGGCCGCGCTGTTGAGTCTCCTTCTCGGCGTGCCGCTGGCACACCTGCTGGCGGAGGGCTTCCCGGGCCAGCAGTTGGTCGAGAGTCTGGTGGACCTCCCGCTGGTCGTCCCCCACTCGGTGGCGGGCATCATCATCCTCTTCGGCTTCGGACAGGGCGGTGCCTTCCCCGGGATTTCGGTCCTCGGGTCGATGGTCGGGATGGTGTTGGCGATGACGTTCGTCGCCGCGCCGTACGCCGTCAACACCACCCGCGAAGCGTTCGAGACCATCGACGACAGGCTCTCGTACGCCTCGCGCATCCACGGCGCGAACCGGTGGGAGACGTTCCGCAGAGTCACCGCGCCGCTGGCGGTCCGAGGGATGATTACCGGCGGCGTCCTCGCGTGGGCGCGGGCCGTCTCCGAGTTCGGTGCCGTGGCCGTCGTCGCGTACAGCGTGCAGTTCTTCTACCCGCCCGCGGGACAGCGCGTGACCGCCCAGCACGCGCCGGTGTTCGTCTACAACACCTACCTGCAGGGGGGGCTGGGCGAGAGCGGTGCCGTCGCCTTCCTCCTGTTGGGCGTCTCGGCGCTCATCTTCCTCGTGGTCCGGTACCTGACCGACGACGGCGCGGGCACGGGGGGGATGCCCTGATGGACCTGCGAGCGGACGTGAGCGCCACGTTCACCGCCGACGGCGCTGACGCCTTCACCGTCGAGGCGGGCGTCGACGTGGCGGACGGCGAGACGCTGGTGATTCTGGGGCCCAGCGGCAGCGGCAAGACGCTGCTGTTGGAGACCATCGCCGGCTTTCACGACCACGAGGGGTTCGTCGAGTCCGACGGCCGGCGACTCGACGACATCCCGCCGGAGCGACGCGACTTCGGGTTCGTCTTTCAGGACTACGCGCTGTTTCCCCACCTCTCGGTCACCGAGAACGTCGAGTACGGGACGAAGTACCACGAGGAGACCAGAGACGCCGAGACGCTCCTCGGGGAACTCGGCGTCGACCACCTCGCGGACCGGTACCCGCCGACGCTCTCCGGGGGGGAGAAACAGCGCGTCGCGCTGGCCCGGGCGCTGGCGGTTCGCCCCTCGGTACTCCTGCTCGACGAACCGTTGGCCGCGCTGGACGTCCCCACGCGACAGTCACTCCGGGACGATTTGGCGGACGTTCTCGCCGACGTGACGGCCGTCTACGTCACGCACAACCGCACGACTGCCCGGGCCGTCGGCGACCGCATCGCAGTGATGCGCCACGGTGGCGTCGTCCAGAGCGGGACGCCCGAGTCGGTGTTCGAACAGCCGGCCACCCCCGCCGTCGCCGAGTTCACGGGCGCAAACGCGGTCCCGCTGTCGGCCGTCCCGTCGCTACGTGACGCCGTGGGCGGTACGTCCGACGAGTACGTCACGTTCCGACCCGAAGCGGTCCGGCTCTCGGACAGCGGGGGCGATTTCGGAGCCACGGTCGAACGGGTCGTCCGCGAGGACGCGACCACCCGCGTCGTCCTCTCGGTGTCGGGCCACACCGTCGACGCCTTCACCGACGACCCACCGCCCGTCGGCACCGACGTCGGCGTGTCCGTCGCCCCGGACCGCCGCCATCTCTGCTCGCCCGACGGAACGGCGGAGTAACGTCCCGTCGCGCCCCGACGAGGGGTGGAACCGTAGATGTAGCTGCTGCACCCGCGAAAACTAGCACGAATCGTTAAGTGAACGCGCTCCGGTGTTCAACACAGATATTCATGACTGACCTCGGCGGCTTTCAGGACCACGTGGCGCGAATCGACCTCGGCGAGGGGGATGTCGCCTACGAGGGTATCGACGAGGAGGACGCGAAGAAGTACATCGGCGCGCGCGGCTTGGGTGTAAAGTACGTCTTCGACCAAGGCCCGGACGTCGACCCGCTCGGCCCGGACAACCTGCTGGCGTTCATGAACGGCCCGCTGACGGGGACGCAGGTGACGATGAGCGGCCGCATCGCCATCTGCACGAAGTCGCCGTTGACGGGAACCGTGACGGACTCCCACCACGGCGGCTGGTCGGGTGCGCGTCTGAAGTGGGCCGGGTTCGACGGCCTCCTGTTCGAGGGGCAGGCCGACCACCCGGTGTACGCCGTCGTCGAGGACGGCGAAGTCGAACTCCGCGACGCCTCCCACATGTGGGGCTGGGGCGTCCACGACACCATCGAGGAACTCGAAGACGAGGTGGAGGGGTCCTACGGCAAGAACCTCTCGACGATGGCTATCGGACCGGCCGGCGAGAACGAGGTGAAGTACGCCTGCATCATCAACGAGGACGACCGGGCCTCCGGACGGGGTGGTACTGGCTGTGTGATGGGCAACAAGAACCTCAAGGCCGTCGTCGTCAAGTCGCCGACGAAGATGCCCAAACCGAAGGACAAGGAGACGTTCCAGAAGGGCCACAAGCAGGCGATGCAGGTCATCCAGGAGTCCGACATCACCGGCCCGAACGAGGGCGGCCTCTCGCTGTACGGCACCAACGTCCTGATGAACCTCACCGAGGAGATAGACGGTCTCCCGACGAAGAACGCGAAGTATTCCTCGACTCGGTCGATGTCCGAGTCGGAGGGCGACGGCGAGCGAATCATCGACTCCGAGGACGTCTCCGGGGAGAACGTCCGGGAGAACATCCTCGTCGACGAGCCGACCTGTCACTCCTGTCCGGTCGCCTGCAAGAAGGAAGTCGAGGTGCAGGCGATGCACAAGGGCGAGGAGATGAACGTCCGCACCGAGTCCTACGAGTACGAGTCCGCGTGGGCGCTCGGCCCGAACTCCGGGCACGTCGAACGCGACAAGATTGCGCTGATGCTCGAACGGTGTAACGACGTCGGCGTCGACACCATCGACGTGGGCAACACCATGGCGATGACCATGGAGATGACCGAGCAGGGCAAACTCGACGGCCTCGGGGACGGCCTCGACTGGGGCGACGCCGACACCATGATAGACATGATAGACGCCATCGGCCACCGCGACGGCGAACTCGCGGACCACCTCGCCGAGGGCCCCAGCCACCTCGCCGATGAGTTCGACGCCAGCGAGAACTCGCTGGCCGTGAAGGGCCAGACGATGGCCGCTTACGACCCCCGCTGCATGAAGGGGATGGCCATCGGCTACGCCACCTCCAACCGCGGGGCCTGCCACCTGCGCGGCTACACCCCGGCCGCAGAGATTCTCGGCGTCCCCGAGAAGGTCGACCCGCGCGAGTGGGAGGGGAAGGGCGAACTCTGCGCCACCTTCCAGGACCTCCACGCAATCAGCGACTCCTTCGACATCTGCAAGTTCAACGCCTTCGCGGAGGGCATCGAGGAGTACGTCCTCCAGTACAACGGCATGACCGGACTGGACGTCACCGAGGAGGAGTTGATGGAGGCCGGCGAGCGCATCTACAACCTCGAACGCTACTACAACAACCTCGTGGGCTTCGACGGGAGCGACGACGACCTGCCGGACCGCTTCGTCGAGGGCAACGAGAACGCCATCCCCGCACAGGGCGGCTCCGAGGGTGAACTCGCCGAACTGGACAAACTGAAAGACGAGTACTACGAGGTCCGGGACTGGGAGGACGGCGTCGTCCCCGACGAGAAACTCGACGAACTCGGCATCGACGTCGGCCCCGGCACCGGCGTCAGTTCCGGCGGCGCGGCGGCACCGAGCGACGACTAAGGGAGCGACCGGGGGAGACCTCCCTCGGACTGCGGAGAATACGACCGATGCACAAAGAGGAGTTCGACGACTTCGAGTTTCAGGTGGAGTCCCGACTGACGAGTCACGGCGTCTACGTACAGGAGTTCGAAGAGCGCGAGGACGAGGACACCTACGCGGTCACCTACGAGTCTATCGCGGCCGAGCAGGGGTCGGTCCCCCACTCGGAAATCGGTCGCGTCATCAACGTCCTCCGTGACCTCCACGCCGAGGACTGGTCGGGAGCGAACGTCGAGGCCACCGTCCACGACCTAGAGGGCGAGGTGCGGGGCTACTGGTACGTCGACGCCGAGTGGTTCGACCGCCTGCACAACGGTGACCTCTCGGAGACGGACTTCTCGCAGAAGGTGCTGGAGACGCTCAGCGTGTAGCGTCGACGGCGACGATTTCGCGGACCTCCAGCGTCGACTCGAACTCACCTTCGCGGTCGAGTCGCCGGCCGTCCCGCGTGAACTGCGCTTCGTGCGCGCGACGGACGGCCTCCCACTCCCGTCGCTCGTACCCCAACTCTTCGCCGACCGACTCCCAGTACCCCGTCTCGGCGCAGTAGTAGTCGGCGTCTCTGGCCCCCTCGATACGCTCGTAGCGCCGCTCGTAGTCGGGACGGTGGGCCGCGACGTGTCGCTGTGCCTCCTCCAGTAACGACGGGAGACGGTCCAGTGGGACGCTCGCGCGGGTGCCCGCGAGGAGGACGAGTTGCGCCTCGATGGGGTGGTCGGCCATCGCTACCCGCCGGCCCGCATCGCCTTCTGGGCGAACTCTTCGATGAGCGGGTCCAGCGTCTCCTCGTCGCCCTCGAAGACGACGGTCACCTCTGTCAGTTCGATGGTCGGACCGACGCCGACCTTCTCGGCCGAGAGGTCCGCCCGCCAGTCGTCGGCGACGACGGTGCTCTCGTCGCGTTCCTCCCCGCCGAGGCCCTCAAGATAGTGCCGGGCGAGTCGCATCGAGATGCCCCGGAAACTCCGTTCACGCTGCATCGCTCGCGGTTAGGCACCTCCCGAACTCAACGCCTCGGTGCGCGTGCGCCGGGTCATCCGGGCCGGATGCCGTCGTCGACGATGCGGGCGTTGCGCTCGCGGTCGATGCGGTCGGAGAGGTCGGCGTGGTCGTATATCTGCTGGATGACGGCGGCGACGAGGTCCCGCCACACCATCGCGTAGATGGGCGACTGGCCCCACGCCCGCAACTCGACGACGTACTCGTCGTAGGCCTCCCACCGCTCCTCGAAGTACTCGACGAGGTCGACGACGGCGCTCGCGGGGTCGTCGCTCGCCAGTGCGGTGTTGATGTCGCTCTCCCACCCCGCGACCGCCCGCTGGATGTCCTGTTTCGCGTCCTCGCCGTCGGCCGGCAAGGCGTCGACGATACCCGCCGGAATCCCCAGTTCGATGTCCTCCATACCCGGTGGTGGGGCCGCGGGCAATTAAACTCGGTCCTGCCCGAACGTGTTCGCACCCACCGTTTTGGTCTCGGTGGCCGTAAGCGAAGCCATGAGCGGGACGACTCGGGAGACGGCCCAGCGGACGCAGACGACCGTCGAGGTTCGCTGTACCGGGCACGTCAGAGACGCTGTCGGCGAACCGCACATGGATTTCACCTTCGAAGGCACGACGCTCCGAGCGTTCCTCGACGCGTTCTGTGAGCGCTACGACGTGGCCGACCTCCTCATCGCCGAGACGGAGTCCGACGCCGCGACGGCGGGGTGGGCACCGGAACTGGAGTCGCTGCCCGGGACGTGGGAGAAGAACCCCGAGGGCGACCAGACCCGGTGTTACGCCCGCGTCACCGTCGACGGACAGTTCAACGAGCATCTGGACGGCCTCGACACCGAACTCGACGGCGGCGAGCGCATCGGCCTCCTCTACCCGTTCATCTTCTGCTGTTAGCCGCCGGCGACCGGCGGGAAGACGCTGAGTTCGTCCCCGTCTTCCAGCGTCGTGTCCAACCCATCCAGGTGTTCGATGTCCTGCCCGTTCCGCAGAATCGTCAGGTACTGCCGGAGCGTCCCTTCGGACTCGAACAGTTCCATGTCGGGGTACTCCTCGCCGAGTTCTCGGAGGACGTCGCCGGCGCGAGCGTCGTCGTCGAACTCCCGGTGGAGTATCTTCTGGCCCACGGTCGCCCGGAAGTTCGCGAAGAAGCGCAACTCGAGTTCCATGTCCGGGTGCTAGGGACACGGCCGTATAAATGTAGAGCGACGGGGCCTCCGGTTACGGTTCGAGGGCGGCCACCAGCGCGTCGGTACTCGTCACCGTCGCGAACTCCCCGTCGAGGTGGGCCAGCGCCGTCCGGTGGACGAGGTCGGGGTCGAACGACTCGCCGTCGAGGGTCCGGTCGAACGTCGCCGCCGCGTCGCCCGGGAGAAACACGTCGAACCCGCGGTTCTCGGCCATCCGCGTCGTGGTCGAGACGCAGTGGTCCGTCGTCAACCCGCAGACGACGACGGTTCCGACGTCGCGGTCCCGGAGCCACGCTTCCAGCCCCGTATCCACGAACGCGCCGTTGACGCGCTTGACGAACGTCGCTTCGCCGTCCTGTGGTTCCAACCCCGATTGGAACGCGAAGCCGGGTTCGCCGGACCGGAGCGGCGAGTCCGGTTCGGTGGAGTCGTGACGCACGTGGACGACCGGCCGGCCTGTCTCGCGCCACGCGGCGAGCAACCGCCGAGCGTTGGCCTCCGCGTCGGGGTTGTTTCGGGTGCCCCAGCGGTCGTCGTCGAACCCCCGCTGGAAGTCCACCAGCAGGAGCGCCGCGTCGGGCGGGACGGCGACCATCTCAGTCGGCGGCCCCCGGCGACGCCGGTCGCTCGATTAGCCAGTCGGACTTCGGGTGTTCGCGCGTGACGGTCATGGGGCACTCGTCGGGCGCTCGGTCCTCGTCCGAGGCGAGCATGTACTGGGGCCACTCCCGGTCACCCTCGACGCCCCAGTCGCCGAGGTCGGCGTGGGGACAGACGCCGTCGTAGGCCTCGAGGCGGTCCTGGATGGTGTCGCGGGCCTGCTGGCCGGCCGCCGTGTCGGCGGTGACGCCCATCGACTCGAACAGCGCCCGCGGCTGGAACGTAATCTCCAGTCCGACCGAGCAGTACCGGCTCTTGCGCGTGTCGTAGAACGGAGCGCGACAGGTCGGGAACATCGGTTCGCCCCCGAAGCAGAACTCCCAGTGGGGGTCGTCGGGGTCGGTCGGAATCGCCTCCGGCCACGGCTCCGGGTCGTGGACGTGCAGGAACTGCAGGACGTGCCACAACTGCTGGTGGTACTCGGCCTCCGAGAGCGGTCGGTCCGACGGCCGGAAGAACGCCACGAGCGAGGCCCGTTCGCTGTGGTCCCGGTAGGTGTCGAGGTACGCGAGCAGGGTCCTGCCGAGGTCCGCCAGCGCGCCACGGTCTGTCAGTGACGGGACTGCCGTGTACAGCGGGTCGCCCGCCCGCACCGATTCGGCACCGAAAAAACAGGGGAACGGTTTACCGTCTCGCGTTCCGGTGAGGCCATCTCGGAAGGTGCGCCAGTGGTCGGCCACCCACGCCGGCGCGTCGCCGGCGGCGACGCGGGCCGACAGGGTCTCTTGGTCGACGAGTCGTCCGACGACGGATTCGGACATACGAACACGTTCGAACCTGCCGGTGATTTACCCGTCGGTTCCGGCCCCGTCGACCGGTTCGACCGAGTCGCCGACTCGAATCTCGCCGCCCTCGACGACGCGACAGCGCAGTCCGCCGCGATGGACAAGCGCTTCGCGCACGCCCCGCTCGCCGAGCTGTCGTTCCAGATACGAGCAGGGCTCGCACAGCTCCGCCCCCACGCAGACCGCGTCGCCAACGCGGACCCGGTCACCGACGAGGTGGTTCAGCGCGACGCCGCGCGTCGTGACGTTCCGGCGGTGGACGCCCGGCGCGAAGTCGACACCGTAGTCGCGCCGGGCCGCGTCGAGGGCCTCGGCCGCGACGAGGGTCAGGTCGCTCCCCTCGCGGTCCGCGAATGTCCCCTCGGCGTCGAAGTAGCGGTCGCCCCGCAACCCGGCGTCGGCGACGGCCTCGACCGAGTCGCGGGCGACCACGTCCGCGCCCTGCTCGGGAGCGACGTGCAGGTACTCGACGGTGCCGGCCATGGGCCCTTACGACGGGACGACCGTGATGGTCTTGCCGCGGTCGATGGCCCGCTCTAACTCCTCGGCGATGCCCGACCCGCGCGAGACCTGAATCTCGCCGCCGCGGGAGACGGTGGCGGTGAAGAGGTACTCGCCGTCGGCCTGCACCTCGACGGTGTCGCCCGAATGCCCGTCCAGCGGGACCCTGACGTGGCGGGAGGTGACCTCCGGCTGGACGATTTCGCCCTGCTGACCCCCGCTGTCGGTCTGCGGGCCGCCGGAGGGACCGGTGGGCTTCTCGTCTAAGGTCCGCACGTCGATGTCGATGCCCAGTCGGTTCTCCACGTCGGTGATGCGGCCGCCGCCCTTCCCGATGACCTGCGGGATGTCGTCGTCTTCGACCCACACGACGGCGTTGTTCGGCCCGCGCAGCTCCACGTCGACGTGGCCGCGTGCGATGGAGCGAATCTCGCGTTCGACCTCCTGTTTGGCGAGGCGGTCGACGCCCGAGTCCTGTTGGTCGTCGTCCTCGTTCAGCGGGACGGTGACGACCTGCCGGTTGAACGTGTAGATTTCGTACTCCGGCCGTCCGGTCTCGAAGTCCCGGACGACGATGACCGGGCGCGCGAGGTCCTCCTCCATCAGGCCCTGCGGGACCTTGACCTCGGTCGTCACGTCGTAGACGGTGTGGACCTCACCGGCCTCGATGTAGACCACGGTGTCGACGATTTGCGGGATGAGGCCGAGTTCGACGCGACCGATGAGTCGCTGGAGGGCGTCGACGGCCCGCGTCGCGTGGACGACGCCGACCATCCCGACCCCCGCGAGGCGCATGTCCGCGAACACCTCGAAGTCGTCGGTCTTGCGGACCTCGTCGTAGATGGTGTAGTCCGGCCGGACCATCAGAAGGGAGTCGGCCGTCTTCTCCATGGACCCGCCCAGCGCGGTGTACTGGGTGATGTTCGGGCCGACCTGCAGGTCCCGCGGTTTCTCCATCGTCTTGACGGAGTAGTCCGCGTCGACGAGGAACTCACCGACCGCCTGTGCGAACGTCGACTTCCCGGCACCCGGGGACCCGGCGATGAGGACGCCGCGCTGGTGTTCGGTGAAGCGGTCGCGGAGTTCGTCGGCGTGTTCGTAGTCGTCGAGGTCGGTCTTGACGATTGGCCGGACCGCGGTAATCTCCATGGCGTCCGAGAACGGCGGCCGCGCGATGGCGATGCGCAGGTCGCGGAACTGGACGATGCTCATGCCGGGTTCGTCGAGTTCGAGGAACCCCTCGGGGGAGGCGCGGGCGGCGTCCTCGATGTCGTCGGCGTACTCGCGCAACTCGGCCTCGGTGGCGAGGTCGTCGCGAATCGGCTGGTAGTGCATGTCGCCGATGGAGCCCTTCTTCGCGAACGGCTGGACGCCCACCTTGAGGTGGACGCTCATCGTCCCCTCGTCGAAGAAGTTCTCTATCTGGAGGCGGTCGACGTCGCGGCCGCGCGGTTCGATGTACTCCACGTCCAGTCCCTTCGCGCGGGCCACCTCGGCCTGCACGTCGTCGCTGGTCACCAGCGTCGCCTCGCGGTCGTCCGCGATATCGCGGATGAGCGCGTCTATCTCGCCCTCGCCGGCGTCGCGCTTCTCGACGGCGTCCGGTCGGCGGCCGACGTACTCCACGTCGATGGTGCCCTCCTCGGCGAGGTCGACCAGCCGCTGGAGCTCTTCTAACCCCTCCCAGCCGGTGTCCCGGCCGTCGTTGGCCTGTGCTTCGAGTTCTCCGACGACGGCCTCGGGGACCACGACCGTCGCGCCGGCGAAACCCATGCCGTCCACCGAGGCGTCGGGGTCGGCGTCGGCTGCTATCTGGTCGGACACGCGGCCGTCGATGACCACGCTCGTGTCCGGTACGATTTCCATACGCGGGTTAGGTGCCTGTCGAGTGATAAGGGTCCTGATGCCCGCGCTAGCGAGTGGCGTACTAGCTGCAGGAGGTATCCCGTGCAAGCGGGACGCGAACGGGCAGAAAGCCCCCACGCGCTCCAGTCCCGCGACTCGCTGCGCGCTTCCCTCGCTCACGTGTTCGCTCGGTGCAGTGCTTACGTCACCGGGAGAGCACGCTCTCCCGAGCCACGCGGCGAAGCCGCGGACGCCGGGGTTCCCGGAGCGCGTGGCCCCTTTCGGTCCCGCCCGTGTCGGTTAGCTAGTGGGTAGGTTTGAACGGGATTCTCGACAGACGCGCGTTCAGGAGCGAAGACCGCTCGCTCAGACGGCCAGATACTCGGCGATGGCCTCTTCGTCGGTCAGTTTCTGCGGTCCGACCTCGTCGACGATTTCGCCCCGTTCCATCGCGTAACAGCGGTCGGCCATCTCGCGGATGACCCCGAGGTTCTGCTCGACGAACAGAATCGTCGTCCCGAGGTCTTCGTTGATGGCCTGCATGTCCCGGCTAATCTGGTCGACGATGGAGGGCTGGATGCCCTCGCTGGGTTCGTCAAGCAGGAGCAAGTCGGGGTTCGACACCAGCGCCCGCGCGATGGCGAGCATCTGTTGCTGGCCGCCCGAGAGCGTGCCGGCGTCCTGACTCGCCCGCTCCTCCAAGACCGGGAAGTAGTCGTAAATCTGGTCGTACAGCGTCTCCTCGCTGTCGGCGTTGACCGTCTCGCCCATCCGGACGTTCTGCTCGACGGTGAGTTTCGGGAACACGTCCCGGCCCTGCGGGATGTAGCCCATCCCGCCGCGGGCGCGTTCGTCCGCGGGAGCGTCGGTCACGTCGGCGCCGGCGTAGCTGATAGTCCCGCTCGACGGTTCGAGCAGGCCGACGACGGTCTTCATCAGCGTCGTCTTGCCGACGCCGTTCTTCCCCATCACGCCGACGATTTCGCCCGCCTCGACCGAGAGGTCCACGTCCCGGAGGATGGGCGTCGAGTCGTAGGCCGCGGTGACGCCGTCGAGTTCGAGCATCACTGCTCACCTCCCAGATAGATGCGCTGGACCTCGGGGTCGGACTCGATGTCCTCTATCGGCCCCTCTCGGAATATCTCGCCGTTGTGGAGCACGGTCACCTCGTCGGCAATGGAGGCCACGAAGTCCGTGTCGTGTTCGATGACGACGAAGGCGATGCCCTCCGCCTCGTTGAGGCGGGTGACGCGTTCGGCGATGGCCTCGCGTTCGGCCACGTCCAGCCCCGCGACCGGTTCGTCCAGCAGGAGGAGGTCCGGTTCGAGCGCGGCGGCCATCCCGATTTCGAGTTGCTGTTGCTGGCCGTGCGAGAGTTGGCTGGCGTCGACGTGCTCGTAGCCCGCGAGGCCGGCGGCCTCGATGGCGTCGTCGACGCGCCGACGCCGCTCCTCTCCGTCGGCGAACCGCTGGATGGGCAGACGGGCGTTCTCGCGCACCGTCAGGTCGCCGTACACCGACGGCACCTGGAACTTCATGCTGATTCCCTTGCGGACCCGCTGGTGTGGGTCGAGGTCGGTGACGTCGTGACCGTCGTAGTAGATACTCCCGCCCGAGGCGTCGTAGGTGCCGGTGACGAGGTTCAGCAGCGTCGACTTCCCGGCCCCGTTGGGACCGATGAGACACCGTAGCTCTCCCTCGGCGACCGAGAAGTCCACGTCGTCGGTGGCGGTGAAGCCACCGAAATCCTTGCGGAGGGCCTCGGTCTGCAACAGCGTGTCCGTTCGGTCGCCCGTCGCCAGTTCCGCGGCCGTCTGGCGGACGTTCGGACTGCCCGCCGCGCTATTGTTCGTACTCATCAGTCGCTCACCTCGGCGGTCGCCTCCGGTGGCTCCGGGGGCGTGCCGTCACCGCGCATCTCGACGTAGGTCTCGTGGACCCACGGAACGATACCGCCGGGGAGGCCGAGGACGAACACCAGCAGGAGGGCGCCGACGATGACGAACGCCAGTTCGCCGCCCAGCGAGTTCCGGAGGAACTCGATGCCGACGGTGGCGGTCACCGCGCCCAGCAGGGTCTTCCGGCCGCCGACGCTCACCCAGATGACCGGCAGGGAGGCGAAGGTCAACTCGAACACGCCCGGGCTCACGTAGTTGCCCCACGAGGCGTACAGCACGCCCGAGAGGCCCGCCAGCGCGCCGCCGAGGGTGAACACGGCGAGTTTCACGCGCTCTACGTCGTAGCCGAACATCCGCGTGCGGTCCTCGTCCTCTCGGACCGCGACCATCACGCGGCCGTAGTCCGAGTTGACGAGCGCCCGCAGGCCGAGGTACGTCGCCACGAGCAGTGCCAGCACGAAGTAGTAGAACGTCGTGCTGCTGAAGGTGAGCGACGCGCCGCCGACGCCGAAGGCGAGGTTCGGGATGGTCGGCATCCCGTTGAACCCGCCCAGCGCCGCCTCGCCGACGGTCCACTCGTCGCCGGCCGTCTGGGCCATGAACGTGTGTAAGACGAGCGTCGAGACCAGCGTGATGATGGTGACGTAGACGTCGCGCACGCCCCCGTAGAACATGAAGTAGCCGAGCACGAACGCCATCAGCGCGCCGCCGAAGACGCCGATTGCGAAGGCGGCGGTGATGCCCGCGGGGGTGGCGAAGTTCACCGAGACGACGCCGAACGTGTAGCCGGCGACGCCGAAGAAGACCACCTGTCCGAACGAGAGGACGCCCGCGTACCCCCACACGACCGACAGCGAGAGGCCGAGGAAGGTGTACACGAGGAACAGCGAGAACCGCGAGGCCTGATAGGACCCGACGACGAACGGGTACGCCGCCAGCGCGAGGACGGCGACGAGGAAGCCGACCCAGAAC
The DNA here is from genome assembly GCF_056934455.1 of Haloarcula sp. H-hyl6. NCBI lineage: Archaea > Methanobacteriati > Methanobacteriota > Halobacteria > Halobacteriales > Haloarculaceae > Haloarcula > Haloarcula sp. H-hyl6. Next base: position 1,047,676 of record NZ_JBRIIK010000001.1, on the reverse strand, counting down.
CCGCGGGAGTTCCCGACGGTGTTGGGGCCCTCGAAGCGACGCCGGAGGCTGGCTAACGCCGACTGTCCGCCGGCGTCGGCCGGGCCAGCGCCGCTCGTTTCCGTCGCCATCTATGCCCCCTCCCGGCGTTCGCGAATCGTCTCGACGAAGCCCGTGATGCCGTCCGGCAGGAACCGAATCATCACGATGGCGGTCACGAGCAGGGCGATGCGGCCGAAGAACGTCCCGAAGAGGTTCGTGACGGCCGCGTTGATGGCCCCAAGCAGGCCGCCCGCCAGCGTCGTCCCCAGTACCACGCTGGGGCCGCCGACGACGACGGCGACGAACGCCTCGACGAGGAAGGAACTCCCGAGGCCGGGGACCATCGTGATGGTCGGGGCGTACAGCGCGCCCGTCAGGCCGGCGAGGCCGGACCCGATGGCGAACGTCGTCATGTACGTGCGCTCGGTGTCGACGCCGAGTGCGCGGGCGGTGTCCTCGTCCTGAATCGTCGCCCGGGCGCGCATCCCGTACTCGGTCCGCGTGAAGACGTAGTAGGTCAGCGCCAGCACGGCCAGCGCGACGACCGAGAGCAACACACGGTACGTCGAGTACGAGAAGCCGCTGTAGGCGATGTTGCCCAGCGGCGTCCCGATTTGGTCCAGCGAGTTGCCCAGCACGATGCGGACGCCCTGCACCATGATTAGCGAGAGGCCCCACGTCGCGACCATCGAGTCGGCGAGTCGGTCGTACAGCGGTTCGATGACCTCGCGGCCGAGGAACCGCCGGCTGAGAGCGTTCGGGACGGTGCCCGAGATGACGACCCGTTCGACGACGAGGCCGAAGCCGGCCGTCACGAGAACGCCGACCAGCATCGCGGCGGGAAGCGGGAGGCCGGCCCGGATGTTCGCGAGCGTCGTCGCGTACGCGCCCACCATGATGAACTCGCCGTGTGCGAGGTTGATGACGCCCATGATGCCGAAGATGATGGCCAGGCCCGCGGCCGCCAGCACGATAAAGGCGAAGCTATCGAGGAACTGGAACAGCAGGTTCAGGCCGTTGACCATCTCACCCCGCCTCCTCGTAGAAGTCCTGTGGGGTGTACTGCGTCTCTTCGTCCTCCTGCGTGAGGTCACAGCCGACCGTCTCCGAGAGGAACGTCTCGGGGATGACCCGGTCGTCGACGGCCTCGACGTTGTGCTGGTCGTCGGCGCGCATGACCCACATGTGGTGGTCGACGTGGTGGGTCGCGCCGTCGAGTTTGATGGACTCGCCGTCCGGGGCCTCGGGGGCCTCGTAGGTGATACCCGATTCGAGCGCCTCCCTGACCTCTGGTTGTTCGGTGGTGCCGGCCTGCTCGACGGCCTTCTTGTACATGTAGATGGAGAAGTAGTTGTTCTCGGCCTCCTCGTTGAGGTAGGGAGCGTCCGGGAACTTCTCGTAGTAGCGGTCGACGAAGCCGCCGTCGCCGGTGTTGCGGGTCGTCGGAATCTCCTCCATGTAGTTGACCCCGGCGTAGATGTTGGCCATCGCGGGCGGATCGAGTCGCAGGTGCTCGTACCCCTGTGCCATCGCCGTCGAGGTGCCGATGGGGACGTCGAGGCCGGCGGAGGCCTTCTGCTCGTAGAAGGAGGTGTGGTTCGCGCCGACGAGCATCGACATCACGAAGTCCGGTTCGGCCTGCTGGATGCGGTTGATGGTCGACCCGAACTGGGAGTTCGACAGCGGGATGAACTCCTCGCCGATGACCTCGGCGTCGTTCTCGTCGGCCAGCACTTTCACCCAGTCGGCCGACAACTGGCCGAAGTTGTAGTCGGCGGCGATGGTGTAGATTTTTGGGCCGTACTCCTCGACCAGATACGGGAGGACGCTCCCCAACTGCTGGCGGGCCGTCGGCCCGACGGCGAAGACGTTCTTGTCACAGACGCCGCCCTCGTACTGAGTCGTGTAGAAGTACAGTTGGTCCTCGCGGTCGATGATGGGACGGATGGCCTCGCGGGTCGCCGAGGAGTACCCCGCCCACAGCGCGTCGACGTCCTTCTGGTTGATGGCCCGCCGGGTGAGTTCCTGATAGCGCTGGTTGTCCGACTGGGGGTCCGGGTCGAACACCTCTATCTGCTTGCCGTTGATGCCGCCGTCGTTGTTTATCTCCTCGATGGCCAGCATCGACGCCTTGTGTTTGGGGTCGCCGACGAGCGCGAAGTTGCCCGAGCGGTCCTCCAGCACGCCGAGCTGAATCGTGTCCGAACTCGACGCGGAGCCGCCGGAACACCCGGCGAGCGCGGTGCCGGCCAGCGCCGCCGACGAGGCGAGGAAGCCGCGACGGCTCGTGAGGCTGTCGCTCATTCGTCGCCCTCCGAGGTTTCGACGATATTTTCTACCTCATACGCAGATTTGGTGTACATATCGTCCTGTTTCTCGTTGAAACTCGGACGTTCGTCCATAATTTCGTTCACGTTGTTGCCGTTCAGCAGTACGCAAATAAGGTTTACTCATCGAATATTATACTATCCTTCAGATGGGGTGGATAGTATAAGGATGTGCAAGGTGTGGAGAAAAAACGAGATGTATGAACTGTTCGAGGCCGAAATATCGTAAACGTACAGAAAAACGAGTCCGTCAGCGAGGCGGCGGCAATGCGTGCCGATACCCGCTCAGTCGCCGACGACGACGACCTTCACCTGCTGGACGCCGCTGAGCGCGCGGAGGCGGTTGGCGAGTTCGGTGATGTCGCTGGCCGCGCCCTCGACGACGAGCGTCTCCATGCAGGTGTCGTGTGAGAGGTGGATGTGCTGGACCGAAGTGATGGCCTCGGCCATCTCGTGCTGGATGGTCTGGAGGTCGTCGGCGATGCCCGAGACGTGGTGGTCGTGGACGACCACGATGGTCCCGTGGTGGCGGTCGTCGCCGCCCGTCTCCCACTCGTAGTTCGCGAAGAAGTCCCGCAGCGAGTCCCGAATCGCCTCCGACCGGCTGGCGTACTCCCAGTCCTCGACGATGCCGTCGAGTCGGTCGACCATCGACGACGGGAGGGTGAGACTGATGCGGTCGATGTCGTCGGTCATGCCCCGGCCTACGGCGGTGGGGGTAATATGGCTGACCACGCCGCCGAGTAATACTGCACGATTCAGAAGTATTATTTTCCGGGCGGGGGACTCAACGGTATGCACATCCCCGACGGATACGTCGACCTGCCCGTCGCCGTCCTCTGTGCCGTCCTCTCGGTCGGGGTCCTCGCCGTCGCCGCTCGGCGCGTCGACGGAGAGGTCTCCGACGCCCGTGCGCCGCTGCTCGGTGTGGTGGCCGCGGGCGTGTTCGCCGCACAGATGCTCAACTGGCCCATCCCCGGCGGGACGAGCGCGCACTTCGTCGGCGGCGCGTTCGCCGCCATCCTGCTGGGTCCGCATCTGGGCGCGCTCTGTATCGCCACCGTCGTCACGATACAGGCGCTCGTCTTCGGTGACGGCGGCCTCGTCGTCCTCGGCGCGAACGTGTTCAACATGGCCGTCGTCGAGGTGTACGTCGGCTACGCCGTCTACCGGCTGGTCGCCCCATACGGCGAGTTCCGAGCGGCCTTCGCCGCGGGCTGGCTGGGAATCACTGCCGGGGCGCTCACCGCCGCCGTCCAACTGGGCCTCTCCTCGGCGTTCCAGTACCAACTGCTGACGACGGTCGCCATCATGGGCGTCGGCCACCTCGTCCTCGGCCTCGTCGAGGGAGCTATCACCGCCGCCGTCTACCGCTACCTCGCCCACGCCCGCCCGGACCTCCGACCGGACGCGGCCCCGGAGGTGGCGACCGATGCGTGAGTGGTTGCCGAAGGCGCTCGCGCTCTTGCTCGTGTTGACGCTGCTCGCACCGGTGTTCGGGTGGGCGGCCGGACAGGTCGGCTACGCCGAGCCGCTGGAGAACGCCGCCGAGGCCACCGGTGCGACGGACGACGCGGAGTCCACCGTGGGTGCACCGCTCCCGGACTACGGCGTCCCGGGCCTCGGGAGCGCCGCCGGCACGTTCGTCTCGGCCGTCGTCGGGACGGCGCTGACGCTCCTCGCGGCGCTGGCACTCGGTCGACTGCTGGGGGCCGACGCCGATGCGGACTGACCTGCTGGACCGCACCGTCGCGGGTATCGCGGCCCGGGCGCGCTGGTTCCTGCTGGCCGAGGACGTCCCCGGCCGGGACGGGTTCATGCAAGCCGTCGCGCCGAGCGTCAAACTGCTGGGCGTCCTCGCCCTCGTCGCGGTCACGGTCGTCCAGCGCGACCTGTCGACGGTCGCGGCGCTGGGGGGCGTGGCCGCCGCGCTCGCCGTCCTCTCCCGGGTGCCGGCCCGCACCTTCGTCGGACGGGTGACCGGCCCGCCGGCGTTCGCGCTGGTCGTCGTCGCGCCGCAGGCCGTCCTGATGGCCGGACCGACGCTCGACTGGGCGCCGCTGTCGGTCGCCGGCGTCGACTACGTCGCGACGTTCACGGTTCGCGTGGCCGCCTGCGTCGGCTTCCTCTCCGTCCTCCTGTTGACGACGCGCTTCGCCGACCTGTTGGCCGCGTTCCGACGCCTGCGTGCGCCGACCCTCGCCGTCTCGCTGCTGGCCATCACCTACCGGTACCTCCTGCTGTTCTTCGCCGAACTCGAACGGATGGTCCGTGCCCGTCGGGGACGGACCCTCGCGGACCCGGACCTGCGGCGGACGTGGCGCGACTCGGGCAACTTCGTCGGGACGTTCCTCCTCCGGAGCCTCGAACGCGGCGAGCGCGTCCAGCGGGCCGCCCGCGCCCGCGGTGGCACGGGGACGGCGCCGGTCCGGTCGCGTGACTCGCTGGGCGCCGCCGACGGCGCGTTCTGTCTGGTCGTCCTCGCCACCGTGGCCGGGGTGGGACTCGCGTGACCGCTATCGAGGCGACCGACCTGCGCTACGCCTACCCGGACGGGACGCTCGCGGTCGACGGCGTCGACGTGACCGTCGACGCGGGCGAACGGGTCGCGCTCCTCGGGCCGAACGGCGCCGGCAAGAGCACGCTCCTCCAGGTGCTCGGCGGCCTCGTCGACCCCGACGCCGGGACGGTCCGGTACTTCGGCGAGACGACCGACGCCGATTCGGTCCGGGACCGCTTGAGCGTCCTCACGCAGAACCCCGCAGACTACCTGTTCAACCCCACCGTCGGGGAAGACCTCGCGTACGGTCCGGCCCAGCAGGACCTCCCGGCCTCGGAGGTCGACAGTCGCGTCGAGCGCGTGGCCGACCGGTTGGACCTCGGGGACCTACTGTCGAAGCCCCCGTTCCGCCTCAGCGGCGGCGAACAGCGGCGGGCCGCACTGGCGAGTGCGCTGACGGTCGACCCGGACGTCCTGTTGCTGGACGAACCGGTGAGCAACGTCGACGCGGCCAACCGCGCCGAGATACTCTCCCTGCTGTCGGACCTCTCGGCCGACGGCGTCACCCTCGTCACGTCGACGCCGGACACGGAACTGGTCCCGCACGTCGCCGACCGGGTGGTCCTCCTAGACGCCGCCGGCGAGGTGGCCGCGACCGGACCGACTCGCGAGATACTGACCGACACCGCCCTCCTGACGGACTGTGACCTCCGCCCGCCGCAGGTCGTCCGCCTGTTCGACGGGCAGGAGGACGTGCCGTTGACGGTTGCGGAGGCGCGGGCCCGACTCGGCGACTGATTGTGGACGAACGTCCAGACGTGCGCCGGTGAGAACGACAAGCTGGTGAAAGTATAGAAATGAGTGGCGCTATTTGCGCCGAGAGGAAGTTGCTTATCACACCTGTCCAAACGAACACCCATATGTTGGACAAACAGTCGGAAATTGCCGCGGGCGGGGGGTCGTCGTGACTGAGGACCTCGTGCCCGGCGAAGTCGTCGCCGGCGAGGGGACCGTGACGCTGAACGAGGGCCGCGAGACGGCCGAGGTGACCGTCGGGAACACCGGCGACCGACCGGTACAGGTCGGGTCGCACTTCCACTTCTTCGAGGCCAACGCCGCTCTCGCCTTCGACCGCGAGGCCGCCTTCGGGATGCGACTGAACGTCCCCGCCAGCACCGCGGTCCGCTTCGAACCCGGCGACGAGCAGACCGTCGAACTCGTCGCCATCGGCGGCAAACGCGTCGCCCACGGGATGAACGGGATAGTCAACGGAAGTGTCGACGCCGACCCGACAGAAGCGCTGAAGCGGTTACGGGCCGCCGGGTTCCGTGACACGGGGGCCGAAGACGACGACGCGAGGGCCGAGGAATGACTCGCGACATCGACAGGGAGGCTTACGCCGAACTGTACGGCCCGACGGCGGGCGACAAGGTCCGTCTGGGCGACACGGAACTGTTCGCTGAAGTCGAGGAGGACCTCCGCACACACGGTGACGAGGCCGTCTTCGGCGGCGGGAAGACCCTTCGCGATGGACTCGGGCAAGCCCCCGGCGTCACACAAGAAGAGGGTGCGCTGGACTGGGTGCTGACGAACGCGACCATCATCGACCCCGTTCTCGGCATCGTCGCCGCCGACATCGGCATCCGTAACGGCGAGATAGCCGGAATCGGGAAGGCGGGCAACCCCGACACGATGGACGGCGTCGACATGGTCGTCGGCCCGTCGACGGACGTCTACCCCTGTGAGGGGAAGATTGCGACCGCCGGCGCACTGGACATCCACGTCCACTGGAACTCCGCGCAACTGCACGAACACGCCCTCGCCTCCGGCGTGACGACGATGCTCGGCGGCGGCTACGGCGGCGGCGCGACCACCTGTACGACCGGGCCGGAGAACGTCAAGCGCCACCTGCAGGCGGCCGAGGCGTGGCCGGTCAACGTCGGCTTCTACGGCAAGGGCAACGCCTCGGACCCCGAACCCCTGCGCGAGCAAATCGAGGCCGGGGTCTGCACCCTCAAGTTACACGAGGACTGGGGGTCGATGCCCGACGCCATCGACACCGCGCTGGACGTCGCCGAGGAGGAGGACGTACAGGTCTGCATGCACACGGACACGCTGAACGAGGCCGGGTTCGTCGAGAACACCTTCGACGCCGTCGACGGCCGGACGATGCACCTGTTCCACATCGAGGGCGCGGGTGGGGGCCACGCGCCGGACATCATGGAGATGGTCGGCCAACCGAACATGCTCCCGTCGTCGACGAACCCTTCGATGCCCTACACCGACAACACGTTCGACGAGCACCTGGACATGGTGATGGTGTGTCACCACCTGAACCCCGACGTGCCCGAGGACGTGGCCTTCGCCGAGTCCCGGGTGCGCGCGGAGACCATCGCCGCCGAGGACGTCCTCCACGACGTGGGCGCCATCTCGATGATGACGACGGACTCTCAAGCGATGGGCCGTATGGCCGAACTCGTCCCGCGGACCTGGCAGACGGCCTCGAAGATGAAGTCCCAGCGCGGCCCCCTCCCCGAGGACGAGGGGACCGGAGCCGACAACTTCCGTATCAAACGCTATATCGCGAAGTACACCGTCAACCCCGCCATCTCCGCGGGCATCGAACCGTACGTCGGGACGCTCGAACCGGGCAAGATGGCCGACGTGGTGCTGTGGGACCCCGCCTTCTTCGGCATCAAGCCCGCGATGACGTTCAAGGGCGGGTTCCCGGTCCACTCGGAGATGGGCGAGGCCAACGGGTCGCTGATGACCTGCGAACCCATCGTCCAGCGGGAACGCGCCGGGGCCGTCGGCAAGGCCAAACACGCGCTCTCACTCTCCTTTGTCTCGCCGGCCGCCGCCGAACGCGGCGTCGGCGAGGAGTACGGCCTCGACACCCCTGTCGTCCCCGTCGAGGGCACCCGCACGCCCGGCAAGGACGACATGGTGCACAACGACTACTGTCCCGACGACATCGCGGTCGACGCCGAGACGTTCGAGGTACAGGTCGACGGTGAACACGTCACCTGTGAACCGTCTTCGGAACTGCCACTCGCACAGCGATACATGCTATGAAACTCACACCCAAAGAGCAGGAACGACTCACCGTCTTCACCGCCGCAGAGATCGCGCGACGCCGCAAGGACCGTGGCGTCCCGCTGAACCACCCCGAGGCCGTCGCCTACATCAGCGACTGGTGCATCGAGCGGGGCCGCGACGGCGACTCGGTCGCCGAGATTCGCTCCGGTGCCTCCCAACTGCTGGGCCGCGAGGACGTGATGGAGGGCGTCCCGGAGATGATAGACATGATTCAGGTCGAACCGGTGTTCCCCGACGGGACGAAGCTCGTCACGGTCCACGACCCCATCCGCTCGGACAGCGTCGGCACCGCCGATGGTGAGGAGTCGTGAGCCTCACCCACCGCGACGTCGCGACGGTCGGTATCGGCGGCCCGGTCGGGTCCGGCAAGACCTCGCTGCTGACCGAAGTCGTCCCGCGTCTCCGCGACGAGGGACTGGACGTGGGCGTCATCGCCAACGACATCCTCACCCAGGAGGACGCCGACCGACTGCGCGAGCGCTTTGCCGGCGTCGTCCCCGAGGACCTCGTGGCGGGCGTCGAGACGGGCGCGTGCCCGCACACCGGTATCCGCGAGGACCCGTCGATGAACCTCCAGCAGATAGACGCGTTCCTCGCGGACCACCCCGAACTGGACCTCGTGCTCGTCGAGAGCGGCGGGGACAACCTCGCGGCGACGTTCAACCCCGAACTCGCGGACTACTCGCTGTACGTCATCTCGGTCGCGGAGGGCGACGACATCCCCCGAAAGCGCGGCCCCGGCGTCGTCGACTGCGACCTGCTGGTGGTGAACAAGACGGACCTCGCACCCCACGTCGGCGCGGACCTCGACCTGATGGAACGGGACGCCCGCGAGGTGCGTGAGGGCCCGTTCGTGTTCACCAACTGCAAGGCCGAGGAGGGCGTCGACGAGGTGCTCGAACACGTCCGCGAGGGGGTGCTGTTCGCCTGATGGCGACGGACGCGCCGGAGGCGCGAGCGGAGCGAGACGGCGAGGACACGCCGCATCCCGCTTTCGAAGGCTACGCCGCCGAGTCGCCCCCGCAGGCCGCCGTCGGCGCGCCGGGCAAGGACGGCGTCCTCGAACTCCGATTCGCGCCGACCAGCGACGGGACGAAACTCGTCCACGACTACGCGACGGTGCCGTTCCACGTCTCGGGGACCCTGGGCCACGACCCGCATCCCGACGGCGAGACGGTGTTCCTCCAGTCGCCCACGGGGGGTATCGCACAGGGGGACCGCCACGACGTGACCATCGCCGTCGAGGACGACGCCGTCGCCCACGTCTCCACCCAGAGTTCGACGAAGGTCCAGTCGATGAACGCCAACTACGCCGCCGCCGACGCGACGCTGTCGGTCGGTCCCGACGGCCACCTCGACTACGTGCCGGAACCGACTATCCTGCACGCCGACTCGCGGTACTATCAGGACCTGACGCTGGACCTCGACGCCGGGGCGTCGGCCGTCCTCGCCGACGTCGTCGTCCCCGGACGCCTCGCCCGCGGCGAGCGATTCGAGTTCGAGCGGTACCTCTCGCGGGTCCGCGCCGAGGGGCCGGACGGGTTGCTGTTCGAGGACGCGACCCACCTCACGCCCGCGGACGGAGACCCGACGGCACCGGGCGTCCTCAGGGAGTTCGCCGTCTACGGGACCCTGTTCGTCGTCGCGCCCGACGGCGACGCCGCGGCGCTCTCGGACGCCCTGCACGAGACGGTCACCGACGGGGACGCACGGGCCGGGGCGACCGAACTCCCGAACGGGGCCGGCGTCGCCGTGCGGGCACTGGCCGACCGCGCCGAGACGGTCCAGTCGACGCTCCACGCCGCGTGGGACCACGCTCGGCGGGACCTGCTGGACGCCCCCGCACCGTCCGGGAGGAAGTACTGATGCTGGTCGCCGAGACGTATCTGGGCCACCGCGAGGACGCCGACCTCGCCGACCGACTGGCCGACGCCGACCCCGTCCGGGTGGTCCTCTCGGACACCGAGCGACGGCGCTCCCGCGTCCGTACCGAGTCGACCGAGGGCCGGGACGTGGGCATCGTCGTCGCGCGTGACCTCGCCGACGGCGACGTCCTCGAAACCGACGACGGGACCCTCCTCGTGGTCGAACTCGCCGCCGTCGAGGCGCTGGTGCTCTCGTTCGGCGACGCCGACGTCTCGCCGACGGCGGCGCTGGAACTGGGCCACGCGCTGGGCAACCGCCACTGGGACCTCGCGATGCGCGACGGCGAGGCGCTGTTCCCAGTGCCGGACACCCGCGAGCGGATGCTGGCCGCCGTCGAGGGTGACCTCCCGGAGGGCGTCGAGACGCGCTTCGAGTCCGTGCCGCCGACGACGTTCGACGACGCCGACCACAGCCACGGGGGCGACGGCCACTCGCACGGCGACCACGGCCACGACGACGGCCACACCCCCTCCCATGGCCACGACCACAGCCACGGCGTCCGAACCATCCACGGGGCGGACCGATGAGCGACGACGCGACCCTCGAAGCGTTCCGACTGGCCGACTCCTTCCTCCCGGTCGGCACCTACACCGTCTCCTACGGCCTCGAACAGTTCGTCGCCGACGACCGGGTGACCGACGCCGCCGACCTCGAAGCCCTGCTGGAGACGTACCTCCGTCGGCAGGTCGGCCCCGCCGAACTGGTCGCCCTCCGGCGTGCGCACGCCGCCACCCGCGAGGGTGACCTCGACGCTATCTGCGCCGCCGACCGACGGCTGGCGGCGGTGACGCTGGCCGCCGAGTTCCGGGAGAGCACCCAGCAGTCCGGGGACCGCCTCCTGTCGCTCCAGCGGGCGTTGCGCGAGGACGACCTGCTGGAACGGTACGCCGACGCCGTCCGCGAGGGGGACGCCCCCGGCAACTACGCCGTCGTCCTCGGCGTCGCGGCCGGACTGGCCGGTATCGACGTGCGGCAGGCCTGCCTGCTGTGCTGTCACGGCTTCGTCACCGGTCTGCTCGGCGCGGCCCAGCGCCTCCTCTCGCTGGGTCACACCGACGCCCAGCGGATTCTCGACGACCTGCGGCCGGTGATGGCCGCGGCCGCCGACGACAGCGCGGGCCGCTCGATAGACGACATGACGCCGTTCGCACCGCTGGTCGACGTCCTCGCCGCGGACCACGAACGGGCCGAGCGGCGCTTGTTCGCGAGTTGAGCGGTTTCAGTATCGAAAACTGACTTTGACGAGAGTGTGTGGGTCGTTGCCACACCCAATGGCCGGCCGCCCCGCGAGTCCCCTTGTCAACTTTCCGGGGCTGTGTACGCCGGCCGCGCTCTCAAGTCGACTATTTTCGACATCCGCGAGCACCCGGAAACGCAATGGCAACACAGACTGCGACCGATACCGGATTCGTGCTAGAGGACTGGCAGGCCGGTGTCGCCGGTGGTATCGGCGGTGCGACAGTGATGGCGGTACTCATCTCCGTGACGAACGCGGCGGTGTTGAAAGGCGCGATTCCCGGTCTCTACGGCCTCTCCGGTGGTGTCGCCGGATGGGCGATTCACCTCGCTCACGGCGCCGTCCTCGGCGTCGTCTTCGCGGCGCTCGTCGAGTCGGATGTCGTCGGCCGGTCGACGGGTGCGACGGTCGGACTGGGCGTCCTCTGGGGTGCGGCCACGTGGGTCGCACTCGCGGCGCTCGTGATGCCCGTCTGGTTGAGTGCCGTCGGCTTCCCGATGGCGCCGCAGTTCCCGAACTTCGCGATTCCGAGCCTGCTGTGGCACGTCGTCTACGGTGGCGTGCTCGGCGTCGCCTACGCAGCGCTGCGCTGACGGCTGGAAAGACACAACTGCCCGGCCCCTGATGCTCCGGTATGCACGTCGCCGACCTGACCGAGGAACTGGTCGCTATCCCGAGCCACGAGGACGAGTCGGCCGCCGGCGAGTTCGTCGCGTCGTGGCTCCGGGACCACACCGACGCCGCCGTCGAACACGACGCCCACGGTAACGTCGTCTCCCGGAAGGGGTCGGGCGACGGGAAGTCGCTCGCCCTCGTCGGCCACCACGACGTCGTCCCGCCGGACGAGTCACAGGTCGACGCCGACGGCGGCTACGTCGTCGAACGGAGCGACGGCCGCATCCACGGCCGGGGCAGCGCCGACATGAAGGGAAGCGTCGCGGCCGCGATGCTGGCGTTCGAGGCGGCCGAGGCGCCCGCCGAGGACGAACTCGTCTTCGTCTCCTTCGCCGGCGAGGAGCAGGGTGGCGTCGGCTGTCGGGCCGCCATCGAGGACGGCTTCCGGGTGGACTACGCCGTCGTCGGCGAGGGGTCGACGGGCTACTCCGCGCCGAGGGTCACCGACGTCGCCGTCGCGCACAAGGGCCGGCGCGGGTCGACCATCGTCGCCGAGGGGGCGGCGGCCCACGCCAGCGAACCCGAGGCCGGCGTGAACGCCATCTACCGCGCGACCGAGGCCGTCGACGTGGTCCGGGACCTCGACTTTCCGTCGACCGAGGTGCTGGGCCACGAGGTCCGGGGGAGCGTCGCCGTCACCGAAATCGACGGCGGGTCCGCGTGGAACGTGATTCCTGAACGGTGTGAGGCCACCGTCGACGAGCGGACCGTCCCGGGCGAGCGCGCGCCGCTGGACCGCGTCGAGGAACTCGAAGGTGTCTCGTGGCGCGTGGACCAGGACCTCCCGCCGATGGCCTGCGGCGACGCCGACTTCGCCGACGTCGTCCTCGACGCCGCCGCCGACGCGCAGGACGGCGCGCCCGAACAGGTCGTCAAGCCACACGCGACGGACGCCGGCTGGCTGGCCGACGCCGGTACCGACTGCGTCGTCGTCGGCGCGGCCGAACCCGGCGAGGCCCACACCGCCGACGAGAGCGTCTCCATCGACGTGCTGGAGCGATGCCGGCGCGTCTACGAGGGCGTCGCCGAGACGTGGCTTGCGTAGGGCGACAGATTTCCGCCTGCGCTGTGCATTTAGGATCCCCGTCCTAACGGAGGGGTATGGCAACAGCTAACGAGACCGAGTCGACGTACGAGCAGTTCCTCGACCACGTCAAGCGCCTCCACTACGTCTCGGACGCCGGCGGGGTCCTCCAGTGGGACCAGCAGGTGATGATGCCCAGCGGTGGCACGCCCGCCCGCGCGAAGCAGTCCTCCGCCCTCTCGACGCTCCATCACGACCTGCTGACCGACGACCAGTTGGGCGAGTGGCTGGACGAACTCGAAGACGCCGACCTGGACCCGGAAGAGGCGGCGGTCGTCCGCGAGGTCCGCCGGGACCACGAGCGAGCGGTCAAGGTCCCCGCCGACCTCGTCGAGCGCATCTCGGAGGCGTCCTCGAACGCCCTCCCCGTCTGGGAGGAGGCCAAGGCCGAGGACGACTTCGAGATGTACGCCGACACGCTCGAGGAGATGGTCGAACTCCGCAGAGAGTACGCCGCGGCCATCGACCCCGACCGCGACCCCTACGAGGTCCTCTTCGAGGAGTACGAACCGTATCTGGGCATCGACACCGCCGAGGAAGTGCTGACCCGACTCCGCGACGAACTGGTCCCGCTCATCGACGACATCGCCGACAGCGACGTGACCCTCGCGGACCCGTTCGAGGGGACCTACGACGAGGACGACCAGCACGAACTCGTCGAGGCGGCGCTTTCCACGCTGGGATACGACTGGGACCGAGGCCGCCTCGACACCGCCCCGCACCCGTTCTCGACGGGGACGCAGTTCGACGCCCGCGTGACGACGCGGTTCAAGCCCGAGGACCCGATGGACGCAATCGGCTCGACCATCCACGAGTTCGGCCACGCCACCTACACGCTCGGTCTCCCGCAGGACGAGTACGGGACGCCGCTGGGCGAGAACCGCGACCTGTCGGTCCACGAGTCCCAGTCTCGGTTCTGGGAGAACCATATCGGCCGCTCCCAGCCGTTCTGGGACCTCTTCGCCGACACCGCCAACGACCATCTGGGCACCGACGCCACCCCCCGGGAGTTCTACGAGGCCGCCAACACGGTCCACCCGGACAACCTCGTCCGGGTCGAGGCGGACGAACTCACCTACCACATGCACATCGTCCTCCGCTTCGAGATAGAGCGTGACCTCATCCGGGGCGACCTCGCCGTCGAGGACGTCCCCGAGGTGTGGAACGACAAGATGGAGGAGTACCTCGGCGTTCGACCGGACACCGACGCGGAGGGCTGTCTGCAGGACATCCACTGGACCAACGGCGCTATCGGCTACTTCCCGACTTACACACTCGGGTCCGTGCTGGCCGCCCAGTTGGACCACCACCTCCGGGAAGACGTGGGCGACGTGGACTCGCTCGTCCGCGAGGGCGACTTCGACCCGATTCACGACTGGCTGACCGAGAACGTCCACCGCCACGGTGCCCGCTACGAGACCGACGACCTCGTCCGGGAGGCGACCGGCGAATCGTTCACCGCCGACTACTTCCTCGACTACGCCGACGCGAAGTACCGGGACCTCTACGACTGCTGAGGCGCTCGAGGGTCGCCTCCGCTCGGCCCTTCGCAACCTGTCGTTTATCTCCCCGTGGGGCAAAGCCCACTGTATGCGACCGGACTTGGACCCCGAGCAACTCGACCGCTACTCCCGGCACATCATCATGGACGATGTGGGTCCCGAGGGGCAGGCGGCGTTGCTCGATACGGCGGTACTCGTCGTCGGGGCGGGCGGCCTCGGGTCGCCGGTCCTGCAGTACCTCGCGGCGGCCGGCATCGGACGGTTGGGTATCGTGGACGACGACGTGGTCGAGCGCTCGAACCTCCAGCGACAGGTCGTCCACCGGGACGACGACGTGGGCCGACCCAAAGTCGAGAGCGCCCGCGAGTTCGTCACCGGCCTGAACCCGGACGTCACCGTCGACGCGCACGAACTGCGCCTCTCGAAGGCGAACGTCACGGACCTCGTGGCCGACTACGACATCGTCGTCGACGCCTCGGACAACTTCGAGACGCGCTTTCTGGTAAACGACGCCTGTACGCTCGCCGGAGTCCCGTTCTCGCACGGCTCTATCTTCCGGTTCGAGGGGCAGGTGACGACGTTCACCGGCGACGGCGAGGGACCCTGTTACCGCTGTCTGTTCCCGGAGGCCCCGCCCGCGGGCACCGTCCCCGACTGCTCGACGGCCGGCGTCCTCGGCGTCCTGCCGGGTACTGTCGGCTGTATGCAGGCGACGGAGGTGGTGAAACTGGCGATGGATTACGGCGAACCGCTCGACGGTCGACTGCTGGCGTACGACGCCGCCGAGATGACCGTCGACGAAGTGCCCGTCGCGAAGAACCCCGACTGTCCGGTGTGCGGCGAGGACCCCGCAATCGGCAGCATCGACGAGGCCACCTACGAAGGCCGCTGTTCGCTGACCGCGGAGTAGCCCGTTCTCGCCACCGCGTGCTCAGACCCGGAGCGACGGCAGTTCCTGTACCGCGTCCCGCGGCGGCGCGTCGAACAGGTCCGGGTGACACAGCGCGGCCAGAAACTCCAGCGTGTCGACCAGTCGCGGCCCCGAGCGGTTGACGTAGTGGTGGCCGTCCACGACGTAGGCCCGTCCCTCCCGGACGGCCGTGAGGTCGTCGAACCCCGGTCGCTCGGTCAGGTCCGCGAGGTTCTCGCGGGTCTGGGCGACGTCGAAGCCACACGGCGACGCCACCAGTACGTCGGGGTCGTACTCCCGGACCTCTGCCCACTCGCGGGGCCGGGAGTGAGCACCGCGCTCGGCCATCCCGTAGACGCCGCCAGCCGTCTCGACCATCTCCGGAATCCAGTGACCGGCGACCATCACCGGGTCCAGCCAATCGAGGACCGCCACGCTGGGGGTCGCCGTCGCCCGCGCGGCGGTCGTCTCGACGGCGGCCACCCGCTGTCGGAGGTTTGCGACGAGGTCCGTCGCCGCCTCGTCCCGGTCGATTGCCGCACCGACCCGGTGGACGGAGTCGAACAGGTCGTCGAGGCTGTGGACGTCCAGCGTCAGCACCTCGGCGTCGAGGCCGAGGTCCTCGACGGCTTCCGCGACCAGTACGTGGTCGACGGCACAGACGTCACAGACGCCCTGCGTGACGATTACGTCAGGGTCGACGGCGGCCAGCGTCTCGCGGTCGACGGCGTAGACGCCGTCGTCGGCCTCCGCCTCGGCGACCTGTGCGTCGATTTCGCTACTGGACGCTTCGGGGTCGACCCGGGAGCGGTTGACCGACGGTTGCTCGCGGGCGGCCGGCGGGTAGTCGCACTCGTGAGAGACGCCGACCGGTTCGACGCCGAGGGCGTAGACGATTTCGGTGGCCGACGGCAGCAGGGTGACGACGCGCATACCCCCCGCTACGGCCCGCCGGGTCTAAAGGCTCACCTCGCGGCGTCTCCCGTCGCGCCGCGCTCGTGCGCACAATCCTTCGTTACGCTTACCGTCCGTGGCCGCACAGTCGCTCGTATGAACGTCAAATCGCGACACCACCTCCGCTCGGACGAGGTCGACGCCATCGAGACGGCCCTCGCCGAGAACCTCGGCGTCGAACTGGACGCCGACACCTTCGAGAAAGTCGAGTTCGAGGACAGCGACTGGGACGTCGTCCTCGTCGACGGCGACCCCCTCGTGCTGTACGTGGACGGCGAACCGTTCCTGACGGTGCAGGGCGCAAACGCACATCCGCCCGAGAAGCACGTCGTCACCGTCGACACGGGGGCCATCTCCTTCGTCTCGGACGGCGCGGACATCATGCGCCCGGGCATCACCGAGGCCGACGACGACATCAGTTCGGGGGACCTCGTCGCCATCAACGAGGAGGCCCACGGGAAGTTCCTCGCCATCGGGCGCGCCAAGACCGACGGCGGCGACATGGTCGGCGACTCCGGGAAAGTCGTCGAGTCCATCCACCACGTCGGCGACGACCTGTTCGAGTTCTCGGTGTAGCGTCCCGTCGGCGGCCGTCCTGTGGTCAGACGAGGGAGCAAACCCCGTCTGACGAAAAGTCTAAACGGGTAGCGCCCGCCGTGAGGCACATGGGACTCATGAGTAAGATTCTCGGCGAGGCGGGCAACTCCCGGAAGACCGAGGACTACGTCGAACTGAACGCGGACGACTTCGACGCGTCGGGCACCGAGACCGAGCGACACGTCCGAATCGCCCGCATCAGCGACAAGCAGGACGTCATCGAAATCAAGGACGCCGTCTACGACGGCGACATCGTCATCGCCGACATCACCCGGCACTCGACGCAGGACCGGACGATGGAACACATCAGCGACGAACTGAAGCAGGTCGCAAACGAGGTCGGCGGCGACATCGTCCAGAAGGACGACGACCAACTCATCATCACGCCCGCCGGCGTTGGCATCGCCCGCGAACGCCTCGGTCGGTAGGGCCGCTTTCTCTCTCCTGACCCGCCGCGTTCAACGTCCTTTTCGGTGTCCACCGGGTAGCGTCGGTAATGACAGCTCCGGCGATACGTGCCCGAAACTTACGGAAGAACTACGGTGACGTGCAGGCGCTCGACGGACTCGACCTCACCGTCGAGCGCGGTGAGTTCTTCGGTCTGCTCGGTCCCAACGGGGCCGGCAAGACGACGTTCATCAACACCCTCGTCGGCCTCGCCCACAAGGACGGCGGGGACGCCGAGGTGTTCGGCTTCGACGTCGAGGACGACTACCGCGAGGCCCGCGACCGAATCGGTCTCGCGCCACAGGAGTTCAACGTCGACCGTTTCTTTCCGATTCGGGAAGTCTTGCATCATAAGGCCGGCTATCACGGAATCCCCGGTGCCGAGGCCCGCCGCCGCGCCGAGGAGGCACTGAAGACCGTCGGCATCTGGGACAAGCGCGACACCCGCTTCGACTGGCTCTCCGGCGGGATGAAGCGCCGATTCGTCCTCGCGCGCGCCCTCGTCTCGAACCCGGACCTGCTGATTCTGGACGAACCGACCGCCGGCGTCGACGTCCAGTTGCGCCACGACCTCTGGGACATCATCAACCGGATGAACGACGCTGGGACCACCATCCTGCTGACGACACACTATATCGAGGAGGCCGAACGCCTCTGTGACCGGGTCGCCATCGTGGACTCCGGGTCCAAGGTGGAGGTGGCCGCCCCCGACGACCTGATGTCGCGCGGCACCGACACCATCGACCTCGGACTCGCGGACCCGCCACGCACTGCGCCCCGTCTCGACGTCGACGGGGTCACCGACGTCGCAGTGACCGAGGACGGCCTCAGCGTCACTGCGGCCGGCGGGACCCAGACCGCGCCGGAACTGGTCCGCGAACTCGAACGGCAGGGCTACCACGTCACGTCGCTGGACATCCGCCGGGCGTCGCTCGAAGAGGTGTTCGTCGACATGACTCGCGACGACCGCGAGTACGCGGAGGTGTCCGCATGAGCCACGACACAGAGGTCGGGACTGACGGTGGCACGGTGAGCGAGGACCACCGCGAGGGCGCACCGACTGGCCTGCGCGCCCGCGTGGTCGGCCTCTGGACGCTCCTCCACCGGGAGATTCTCCGCTACGTCCGCCGCCCGCGCAACACGTTCCTCCCGCCGATGATTACGAACGTGCTGTACTTCACCGTCTTCGGCGTCGTCCTCGGAGAGCGCATCAGCGGGAGCGACCCGAACGCCTTCGGTGGCGCCGGCTACATCCTGTTCATCCTCCCGGGACTCGTGGTACTGGGGATGATATCGAACGCCTTCGAGAACGCCTCGTTCTCCATCTTCCACGGCCGCTGGAACGAGTACATCCACGAGGTGCTGACCTCGCCGCTCTCGCACACGGAGATGGTGTTGGCCTACGTCGCCGCCTCTGCGCTCCGGGGCATCGTCGTCGGCGCCATCATCTGGGGCGTCGGCCTCGTGTTCACGCCGGTGACCGTCGCGAACCCGTTCTACCTCGCGGCCTTCACCCTCGTCATCCCGACGCTGTTCGCCGCCTTCGGCGTCATCGGCGGCCTCTGGGCGCGCGACTTCGACTACCTCACCGTCATGAACCAGTTCATCATCCGACCGCTGGTGTTCTTCGGCGCGGTGTTCTACCCGCTGTCGGCGCTCTCGGGCGTCTGGCGACAGGTCACGCTCCTGAACCCGATGGTGTACATGGTCAACGGCGTCCGCTACGGCGTCATCCCGCAGGCCGTCGCAGTGCCGCCGAACCGCTCGCTACTCGTGCTCACGGGACTCACCGTCGTCGTCGTCGCCGTCGACATCGAACTCGTGCGGCGGGGCTACGGACTGGTAGACTGAGCGACGGACGTGCCGCGGATGCCGGATTGGGTCCGCCTCCGGCGGGGCGGACAAACTATGACAGGGTGCCCGGCGCAATCGCCGAGCCACGCGGCGCTGCCGCGGCCCGGATATTCTGTGCGCCTCCGGTGAGGCGTGTGTGAACGTATGACACGAGAGTATATAGGCGTGACGGCGACCTGACGTGTCGGCGGAAAACAGCGTCGCGCTCAGACGTTGTCCGGCTTGTCGGCGTCGTCCTCGACGGACCGCTTCATGGAGTCGCGGCGCGCCTTCGCGTCACGCCCGGTGGCGTCCTCCAAGAAGTCGTTCTTGACCGTAACGGCGTCCTCGGCGGCGTCGACGTGCCCCTCGGCGATGACCTGTTCGGCGGGTTTCTCGTCGATGTGGAGCGCCAGTTTGTCCTTCTTGCTCCCGTAGTCGACGGTGCCTGCGACGACCCGCTCGAACACGGGGTTGTCGGGTTCGTCGACGACGAGGAGGTCACTGCCGTTGTGCTCTTCGGTGTCCGTGACCGGTCCGAAGTACTCCTCGACGAACGCTTCCATGTCCGGGACGCGGTCTTCGAGGTGCTCGCCCCGTCGCATCTTGTACTCTCGCATGGCCGTGGTTTTGCGAGGGGCCGTCTTACCCTTTGCGTTCACTCGGTGTCGGTGACCAGCGACCCCTTGTGACACTCCGGACAGAAGTCGCCCGCGCGCAGCGAACTCGCCTCGACGTCCGTGGTGAACCCGCACTCCGGGCAGTGGAACTGCCCCTCCGGGACCGTCACCGCGTTCGTCCCGGCCGGTTCGGGGTCCGACGAGTCGTCGGATTCTTCCCCGCCGCCGAGGGCTGTCTCGGGTGCCCAGCCGTCATCGTCGTCGCCGGGTTCTTCGGGCCACTGCCCGGGTTCTCGGTCGCTCGTCCGGTCGGACTCGTCGTCCCCGTCGATGATGAGGCCGTCGTCCGATTCGGGGTCCTCCGCTTCGGCGTCGGTGACGGGGTCCTCCTCTTCGGCGTCGGGGACGTGGACGTCCGTCGTCGGGTTCTCCAGTTCGCTGTCGCCGCCGGTCGCGTCGTCGTCGTCGTCGTCCAGAATCTCGGCGTCGTCCGCGTCGGGGTCGACCACGTCGGCCGCGGACTCACCCACCCCACCGGTTTCCGGCGCTTCGTCCGCGGTATGGTCGTTGGGGTCGTCGACGGACTCCGCTGTTGGTCCGTCGTCCGCCCCGCTCAGTACCTCTGTCTCGTCGTCGCTCTCCTCGTCGTCGGGTGGCGACTCGTCGTCGACCATGTCGCCCGCGATGTCCGAGGGTGTCTCGATGGACGTCACCTCCTTGTTCTCGGAGACGATGCGCGTGTTTCCACACCGCTCGCAGGTCTCCCGTTCCTGTATGGTGATGACGACTTCGCTACCCTGCTCTTCGCGCTCTCGCTCGACGGTGGCCTCACCGTAGGTGTGCCCGAGGACGGAACATTTGAGACCCATTGTCAGTTCTTCCCGCCGTGTCCTACTTAAACCCTACCCGTCCGACTTCTCGCTCCCGGACCCGGGAGAGTATACGAGACTACACGAGTTATATTTTCAATTCTGATTGCGTAAATTTATAACGGTGGGCGCGACCAGTGTCGAGCGATGCGTCTGCTCGGTCTGGCCGTCCTCGCGCTTGTCACAGTCGGTGCACTCTCCGGTGTCGCGGTCGCTGAGGCGAACGCCCCACCGCTTGCCGACGCCGGTCTCGACCAGACGGTGACGACGAACACGACGGTCTACCTCGACGCCAACGGGTCGCGGGACCCCGACGGCAGCGTCGCCGGCGTTCGGTGGACCGTCGAGACGCCGTCAGGTGGTACTCTCTCTCCCCACTGTCGGACCTGCCGACAGACCGAGTTCCGACCGGACGACGTCGGGCAGTACAACGTCACTGTGACCGTCACCGACGACGACGGCGCGACGCAGTCGGATACGCTCCACGTCGTCGTCTCCCGGTCGACGGGACCGTCGGTGACTCTCACGGGCCCGACGACCACCGCTCGTGGCGCAACCACGAGTTTCACCGCCGTCGCCAACGGCACGAGGACGACGCTCGCCACCCTCGCGTGGGTCGTCGACGGGACTCTCGTGAACCGGACGTCCCTATCCAGCGAGAACGCGACGACGACCACGTCGCGTTCCTTCGACACGACCGGTTCTCGGTCGGTGCGAGTGGTCGTCTACGACGCGGTCGGTCGCCGGGGGACCGCGACGGAGACCGTCGAGGTCGTCGGCGCGAGTGCGGTAAGTGGTGACCCTCCGTCCGGTGGCGACTCGTCGTCCGATGACTGTCACTTCTGGGAGAACGACTGTCTGACCGACGCAGTACTCACCAACCCCATGACCGGTGAAAAGAGGATTATCGAAGCGGACGGTGAAGCCGGCACCACGATTTGGGTGGAAGGCGAACCACGCAACCTCAACGACCTCCTCGGTTCGGACCTGAGCGACTACAGGAACGCAGATGGGACTTTGGACTACGACGAGGTGATGGACGATGCGGTCCCTGCCGCGAACCTTCAGGACCTCGGGATGGAGCCAGACGGGAACTCCCCGGCTGACGAAGGCAGAAACCCAGACGACGACTTTAACGATAACTCCTACTCTTACGACGGCAGTACTGACACCTACGATGGTGGGTCGCCCTCCGACCATTACGGTGGTGGGTCCGACGACTCCACCGGATCTGACGACTCCAGTGGGTCCAGTGGCGACTACAGTGATACGACGAGCGATAGCGGACACAGAATCACCCACGGGTCGAGTGGTGGTGGCAACGACAGTGGCTCCGACGATAGCGTTGGCGAGGATAGCGGTGGCGCGTCCGGTAGTGGGCTGTTCGCTGGTGGTACCGGGACGAACGGTAACTCCGGCCGCGGGGGCGTAGACGACGGCGGTAGCTCCGACACCTTCGACGGGGGGTCCCCCTCCGACCACTACGGGGAGTCCGACGACTCTGGCGGGTCTGACGGCTCCAGTGACGGGAGTGGCTGTAACTTCCCCGACTGGCCCGCTCTCTGCTAATGATCGCAGTAGCTACCGGATTCGCCGATATTTTCCACCTGAAGTCCCCTGATATTTATATGTCGTGCCACAGGACCGTTAATTACGACTGTTAGAGGACTACACAAATGGTAGAAACTGTTCTCACTCCGTCTCGAAACGCTCTCGTTACGGTCTTAATTGTCACTCTCCTGATTACGGCCGGCTGTAACAGCCTCGGTGTGGGTCAGAGCGATACTCACGCCGACGGAACAACTGGTACACCTGCGAGCGGAACGGCCGCGTCGACGTTCACGGCGACGCCGACGCCAACGCCGGCCGTCCCCGAGAACGGGACGGACTTGCGGAGTATCTCGCTCGACCAGGACGCCGGTCGGACGTTGACTGGCGAGTTGGATGGTGGTGACCCGCAGGAGGGAGAGAAATACTACGAACCGGTCGAGTTCACTGGAGAAGCCGGTACGCAGGTCAACATCACGGTCGGCGCAAACGAGGGCGACCCGGTCGTGCGACTCCTCCTTCCGAACGGGACTATCCTCGACATGAACGACGACGACGGCCTCGGTAACGCGGCAGAGCTGACGCAAGTGACGCTCCCCGAGACGGGTCAGTACACTATCGTCGCTACGTCGAGCGAACCGAACACCGCTTTCACCTATTACCTCACCGTCGATCAGTTCGTCCCGCCGGAAGAAAGTGACGTGATGTGGGCAGGCGACCCATCGACGTGGAATCGGACCGAACAACTCGGGGAGTTCGCATACGACTATCGGGCGACGTTCGAGCGCGGTGCTAATGTGACAGATATCGAATACGCCTACGTCAACAGTGAGGATGACTACGTTGTCGTGACCTACGAGATGTCACCCAACGCCTCACAGGACATTCGCACTAGAATTGACACCGCTCTTATGATTGCGCATTCAACTATAGATGATTCCTATCGTGATAAGCCCACGGACGCCACTTTTAACGAGAGCTGGACCCCAGACCGGGTGTATCACCGTGCGGTTACGCCGGACGGTGAACTGTACCGCGTGACGTACACGGATACCGAATCGGCCCGACAGTGGGAAGAAGGCAGTATCGAACTGCGGACCTATATGTTCCGCTATCTCGTCACCCTCACTCACGGCCCGGCGCACGATAGTTACGTCGAGGGAGCTAACCACTCTACTGCAACCGGAGAGATAGCCGGGCGAGACAAGAGCGAGGAAATCAGGGTCGGCGTAAGATAGCCTTCTCCGACGTGCGGTCTACTTTTTCGCAACGCTGTGTTCGTGGTGTCTGTGCCGTATCGCCGATCGTTGTCTACATATCGAGATACGGGACGTGCACTGGGAGAGAATGCCGCGTGTACTGCCGTTCGTAGCAGCTACGATGCCCGCGTTTTCCGATAGCGGGGTCAATCGTCGTTCGAACGCACCTCCCCACAAATTCGGAACGAGGGACAAAGCCAAGAGCCGTGCGGGTATAGGGACCTGTATGAGAGCGAAGCCGGAGTACCGCGACCGCGACGAGACGGAGGTTGCGGTACTGGACGCGCTCGCGGACCGCCACAAGGAGGGGATGACGGTGTTCGAAATTCGCTCGCAAGCGGACGTGAACATCGACCAGATAGAGGGTGCGCTGGCAGCGCTGAAGGAGGACGACCTCATCGAGGTGGACGACGACGGCGACCGGACCGTCATCCTGCCCGACGAGGACGTCGTCGGGCCGGCGGCGGCGGACGAGGAGGAATCGTTGTTCGAACAGATACGCAAGCGGTTGCCGCTCTAGGCGTCCATCGGCGCCGCGGCGCAGTTGTTGGGTCCCAGTTCCAGTTCGAACGCGGTGCCGTCGTCGGCGTCGTCGGTGCCGAGGTTGACGGCGATAATCCGCTCGAAGTTGGCGGGGCGCGGGGGGATGTCGCCACAGATGCGGTCGACGAACGACTCGCGGTCCAGCTCGAACGCGGCGAGTCGGTCCCGGAGGTCACCGAGCAGTGCGGTGTACGTCCCGTCGGCAGCGGGGTCGGCGGCGTCGGAGTAGTGACCCGGTGCCACACGGGTCGCGTCGGGGAGGGGGGCGAGTCGTTCGGTCAGCGTCCGATGGAGTTCCCGGGCCAGTTCGGGAGCGCCGTCGTCCCCCGCTTCGAGGTCCGGGCGGGCCACGCTTTCGAGGAAGAGGCTGTCGCCGGCGAGGAGGACGTCGCCGACGCGAAAACCGGTCATCCCGGTCGTGTGGCCCGGGAGCGGAGTCGCGTCGAGGGTCGCGGACCCGACGGACAGCGCGTCGCCCTCGCCGAGTTCGGTCACGTCGAACGTGACCCCGCGGTCGGCGGCGCGGGCGGGCAGTATTGGGTCGACGCCGTGGGCGTCGGCGAGGCGGCGCAGACCGCTGACGTGGTCGGCGTGGACGTGCGTGTCGACGGCGTAACGGAGCGTCGCGCCGTGGTCGGCGGCGTCGGACACGTACCGGTCGGTGAACGCCCGGAGGGGGTCCACCACGGCCGCCTCGTCGTCGGCGACGACCAGATAGCCCAGACACCCCGAGGAAGGGCGCTGGTACTGGAGGACGGTCGCGGCGTCGCAGGGGACCTCGTGGGCTTCGTAGAGGCGGGCCCACCCGCGCATCCCGTCGGCGAGGTTGCGGGCGTCGATGCCGCGGTCGGTCAGGAGACCGGCCACGAACCCGCTGGCCTCGCCGTGGCCACAGACGACCGTGATTGGGCCGTCCCCGGCCACCTCGGCCGCGAGGTCCGCGACGCCGTCGGTCACCTTCGCCTGCAGGAACTTCGCGAAGGGAAGTTGCGTCGCCGTGACGGACGGGCCGTCGATGTGCCACTGTTCGAACTCGTCGCGGTCGCGGACGTCGAGCAGACGGACCGATTCGCCGGCGTCCAGCCGTCGTTTCAGGTCGACCGCCGTGAGCGAGGGGTGGTCGGCCGGTGGGTCTGGGTACTCCTCGGTCATACGCGAGGTAGGTGGCGACGGCCGATAAATCGGGCGGAGGTTCTAAGCGGAGCGCGTCCCTCGGAGTGGGTATGGACCCCGCCGAGACACTCGACGCGGTACGAGAGGCCGAGCGGACCGAACTTGAGCGACTCGGCTCCGACAAACTCCTCGTCGCCGTCACGGGTGCGGACCTGACGTCGGACGCCGTCCGCGAGGCGGCCGCGACCCGAGAGAACGGCGTCGCGGACGCGCTGACCGAGTGGACCGAAGACGCCGACGGGCCGATTCAGGAGGTGTTCGCCGCCGCCGGCGAGGCCGCGCGCGAACGGGTCGACCGCATCGACGCCGCGCCCGGTGACCCCGACGCGCTCTCCGCGCACCTCGGTAGCGTCGAGGGGACGGCCGCCCGCGTCGGGGCGGGGCTGGTCGCCGCCCCGATGGTCGCCGACCGCTTCTACCTGCAAGTGGTGAGCTTCTTCGTGAACGAGGCCGACGAGGCGGGCGCGGACCTCGGGCGTGACCTGCGGGCCAGCGCGGGCGACTTGGACCCGGCCCGGGAGGCCCTCGAAACGCTGGCGGAGAGCGACCGCGAGACGGCCCGCGACGCGGCCGCAGAGGCCATCGACGTGGCCTACGAGGAGTACGCCGAGACGCTCGAAGAGATGGGGTTGGACCCGAAACCGGTCTGCTGAGTCAGGGGAGACGGTAGGTTGCGACCCGGTCGGCCGCGTACAGGAAGCCCGCGGCCGCGCCGACGGCGAGGAGCAAGCCCGTCGCGAGCAATCCCCCACCCAACAACGGGGTGGTGCTGAGTGGTACGGTGAACGACGGGGTGACGGCCAGCAAAAACGCGACGCTTGCCGGCGTCACGGCGGCGCCGAGGACGACGAAGTAGGCCCCGAACGCCCACCCGCTCGGGACGGTCACTTCGCGACCCTGTACGGACGCGGACTCGAACTTCGGGAAGACGACGCCGGCCCCTGCGGCGATTGCGGGAGCGGCCAGCGCGGTGAGGAGCGCCGTAACGAGCGCCGCGGCGAGCGGCAGGGGTGCGGTCCCGGCGGCGACGCCGAATCCCGTCACGAGCGCCGTCGTCACGACGACGCCCGGCAGGGTGCCGGCCAGCGTGAGACCGGCGACGAACGCACGGCCAGAGACGTTCGCGGTCAGCGTCAGCGGGAGGACGCCTTCCTCGCCGCCCAGCGGGTTCAGCGTGAACGCCGCTCCGAACGCGGCGGCACTGGCCAGTCCCCCCGTCAGCGGGAGCGTCGGAGGAACGGGCCCGCCCCGGAGGAGGAACTGGCCCTGATACGCGAGCAAGAAGAACGGCGCGATGGCGAACTGGACGGTGAACGGCGACCGTTTCGCCCGACGCCACGACTTCTGGGCGACGACGCGGGTGGCCGTCGAGACACACCCGGCGAGTAAGCGGTCTGAGAGTGTCCGCTCCTCAGGGTCGAACGCGTGGTCCGGCCGAACGGGGTCTGTGTACCAGACCCGCTCGGCCAATCGCTGGCACACGATGGCGAGCGCGGGGACGCTCCCGAGGAGCACCGCCCCGCCGACGGCGGCCGTCACGGGGTCGGCCTCGACCCCCGGCAGCACGACGAGGACGACGCCGACGGGCCACGAGAGCGGCGACCGGGTGACTGCCCCGAGCACAGTCGCCTGCACGGACGGGACGGACGACAGGCCGACCCACCCGACGACGAGGATGAACGAGGCGACCGTCCCGGCGGTGGCGCGATAGCGGGCGACCAAGGACGACCGGGCGGCGACGAGTTTCACCACCAGTCCCCCGGCGTACCCGAGGAGCATTCCGAGGCCGGCGACGAGGAGCGCCGCCGCCAGCACCACCAACGCCACGGCGGCGGCCCCGGTGCCGGCGGCGAGTCCGACGGCCAGCGCGACCAGTGGGAGCGCCAGCACGCCCAGCAGGCGCACGAACTCCGCCCCGAGGACGCCCACGAGGGCGTCGGCGTACGGGACGGTCGTCAGCAACCCGTCGAGGCCGTCCGGCGTCCCGATTTTCTTGGCCGACCGTTGGAGTTCCACGAACACGACGAGCGCCAGCAGCATCGCCAGCGCTCCCATCGCGGCCGTGCGGGCCTGCTGGGCGTCGCTCCCGACGAGCGCGTCCGCGCCGAAGTAGGCCACTGCGCCGATGCCGAGGCTGTAGGCGGGGACGAGCAAGACCCCGCCGACCAGCAGGAGGACGCCGCGGGTGCTGTCCCCGAGGTTTCGCCACGTCCGCCGCAGTTCCGTGCGCGCCACGATGCGGGCGCGCCGCCAGTTCGGACGCGTCATCGCTGTGCCGGTCGCTCGCGCTCGCTCGTCACGTCGAGGAACACGTCCTCGAGGGAACTCCCCGCGGCTACGTCCTCGGTCAACTCGGCCGGCGCGCCCTCGGCGACGAGGTCGCCGTCGTAGAGGACGCCGACGGTGTCGGCGAGTTCCTCGACCACCGGGAGAACGTGCGTCGAGAGGAAGACGGTCGTCTCCGCGGCCGCCACCTCGCTGATGGTGTCACGGACGGTCCGGGCCGCACGCGGGTCCAGTCCGCTGGTCGGTTCGTCCAGAAAGAGGACGCTGGGGTCGTGCAACAGCGCCTGCACGAGGCCGAGTTTCTGTTTCATCCCCTTCGAGTACCCCGCGACGCGTCTGTCGGCGTCCTCGGCGATGTCGAACCGCTCCAGCAGGGACTCCACGCGGTTCCAGTCATCGTGACCCCGGAGACCGGCGACGTACTCCAGGTGCTCGCGCCCGGTGAGTTCGTCGTACACCGGCGGCGTCTCGGGGAGGACGCCGATGTGTTCGACGACGCTCGCGCGGTCGCTCACCGGATGGCCGGCGACGTGGGCCGTTCCCGACGTGGGGTTCGTCAACGTCGTCAGGATACGGATGGTCGAGGTCTTCCCGGCGCCGTTGGGACCGAGAAAGCCGTAGACGTCGCCCCGGTCGACGGTGAGGTCGAGGTCGGCGATGGCGACGGCGTCGCCGTAGCGCTTGGTGAGTCCGTCGGTGACGATAGCGGGCGATGGAGGGCACACACCTCCACCCCCGGCCGACGGCTCAATAGGTTTTGTCCACCGCCGTCGACGGTGCCAGTATCTATTTAGCCGGCCCGACTGAAGGCGGGTACATATGGGCTCTGACGGGGACGCCGCCGAGGCAAACGCCGGCGGACGACGACTCCTCTCTCGGGCGACGGGGATTCTCGGCAAGAAGTGGCATCCCGTGTTGATACACACCCTGCTCGTCGAGGGCCCGCTCGGGTTCAACGACCTGAAGACGCGAGTCGACGGCATCTCCGATAAGGTCCTCTCGGAGTCGCTCGACGACCTAGAGGAGTCCGGGCTGGTCGTCCGAAACGTCATCGACGACAAACCTGTTCGCGTCGAGTACTCGCTGACCCCGGCCGGGTCGGACCTCGAACCGGTCATCGAGGCGCTGCGGACGTGGAGTCGGGACCACCTCGTCGAGGACCCGCCCTCGACCTGATGTCACACAGTCGTCGAGGGCCGTGACGCTCGGGCGGCCGCGCTTACTCCTCGTCGACGATTTCGATGCCGCGGTTGTTGACGGCCGCCGCGTCCAGACCGATTTCCTCCAGGAACTTCTTGTACTCGCGCTCGCACTGTTCGGCGTCCTTCTGCCGGTCGCTGGCGCGGTCACACAGCGCCACGAGGTCTTCGGGCACGTCGTTGGTGTACACTATCCAGTGGTTGATGAGGTCCGACAGGCGTCGGATGGGCGAGGTGAAGTGACCGTATATCTCGAAGTTCAGGGCGTGGTGGCCGCCGAAGGGGTCGTTCATGTACTTCGCGCGCGGCATCACCTTCATCACGGCCCACTGAATCTTGTCGAGTTGGCGTCCGGGGGCCTCTTCGAGCGTCGCGTTGACGGCCTTGCGCGGGTCGTCCCACGTCGACCCGGGGATGGAGACGCCGTCGAGTTCCTGTATCTCGACGAGGGCCTCGTCCCACTCTTCGGGGCTCGGTTGCGGGTGGACGCGGTACATCGCCTCGACGCCGCGGTCCCACATCAGTTCGTGCGTGACGGCCTTGTTGGCCTTCAGCATGCACTCCTCGATGATGGTGTGGGCGCGGTCCCGCGCGGGGTTGAGGACGAGCGACCCGTCCTCCTTTCGCTGTTCGTGCATCCGGTCGGCCAGTTCCCAGATGAGTTCGGTCTTCTCCGCTAAGTCGACGCTCGTGTCTTCGAGCAGGTCGTCGGCCGTCTCGGGGTCGTCGAGCAGGTTCTCGGCCTCCGTATAGGTGAGGCGCGCGTCGCTCTCGATGACGGACTTGTAAATCTCGATGTTCTCGTAGGAGAGGTTCTCCTTGTCCAGATGCATCTCGACGGTGTGTGCCAGTCGGTCCTCGTTGGGGACCAGCGAGCACACCGTCTCCGCGAGGACGGGCGGGAGCATGTGGATAGTGTAGCCCGGGAGGTAGACGGTGTTGCCACGCTCGACGGCCTCCTCCCACATCGCGGTGTCGGGGTTGACGTAGTGGGTCACGTCGGCGATGTGGACCCAGAGGACGTACTCGTCGTCCCGTTCCTCGACGGAGATGGCGTCGTCGAAGTCCTGCGCGTCGATGGGGTCGGTCGTCCACGTCGTCATCTCGCGGAGGTCACGGCGCTCGTCGACCTCGTCCTGTATCTCCTGTTGGACGTCTTGTGTGCGTTCCTCAGCCTCTTCGAGCACTTCCGGGGGGAACTCGTCGCGGATGCCGAACTTCTCGAACAACTCCTCGCGCTTGTTCTCCATGTGGCGGGCCATCTCCTCGTCGATTTCGACGGGGCCCTGCCCCTCGGCGGTGCCGGCGGCCGACTGGGCGTCCTCGGTAGTCATGCCCCGGGCTACGCCCACGGTGTAGTTAGGACTGTCGGGGTGAGAATCGACGGCGTCTCGCCGGGGGACTCACTCGCGCTCTACGCTTCGCTCCTCGGCGAGTTCCCGATAGCGGCGGAGGAACGTCTTCCAGTCCGTCTCGCCGGCACCGGCGTCGTGCAACGTCTCCTCTAGGTCACCGCGGGGTTGGTGAGACGTGTCGGCGAAACAGCCCTTGCAGAGGTACTCGAACTCCTTGTCCCGGCGCTCCCACCGGTCGCCGTGTTTGTCGTACTCGCGGGCGTCCGACCGGGCGAGGCGGTCACCGCAGGCGATACAGGTCACCGTCTCCCGGTCGCTCCGGGACTCGAACATACTCTCTGGTAGCGGCTGACACGGTATAGTGTTTTTCGCCCGGGCAACCCGCGAGGGACGCCGTGGCTCGGGCCTTACGTTTATCCACGAGCCACCACTAGGACCCCTATCGGCACGCCGTAGCCGGGGCCACCGCGAATGAAGCCACCACAGACACTCGTGCACTCGACGCTGGATACGCTCCCGATAAACATCGCCGTCCTCGACGAAGAGGGGACTATCCTCTTTACGAACCGCGCTTGGCAGGAGTTCGCCAGCGCCGACGACGGGGAGATGCAGGGCGTGAACTACTTCGGGACGACCGACGTCGACGCCGACGAGTACGCAGCAGAGGCCGTCGCCGGCATCGAGTCCGTCATCTCGGGGGAACGGGACCTGTTCACGCTGGAGTACCCCTGCCACTCGCCCGACGAGAAGCAGTGGTTCCTGATGCGGGTCGCGCCGCTCCCCGAGGACGAGGCCGGGAGCGCCGTCGTTGCCCACATCGACATCACGCAACGGAAACTCGCGGAACTGGCCGCCGAACGCCGCAGCGAGCAGTTGCGGGCCGAGCGTTCGAACCTCGAACACCTCGTCGCCCGCCTCGACGGCCTCGTCACCGGCGTCATGGACGACGTGATGACCGCCGGGTCGCGCTCGGACATCCAGCAGGTAGTGGTCGACCGACTGGCCACCGTCGACTCCTATCGGTTCGCGTGGATAGCCGAGTTCGACCTGCGCGACGAGACGCTCAGACCGGCGGCGCTGTCGTCCGACCGGGACGCCGACCTCGCCGTCTCGCTGTCCGCGGACGACCCGGTCGCTCTCGCGGCCCGAACCGAGGAAATTCAGGTCGCGACGGGGAATCTCGGTGCCGACCACCGCGCCATGGCCGACAGCGACGTCGAGTCCGTCGTGGCCGTTCCGCTGGTCGCCGGCGAGTCGCTGTACGGCGTCCTCACGGTGTACGCGGACGACGCCGACGTGTTCGACCCCCGCGAGCGAGCGGTCCTCGGGGCCGTCGGACAGGCCATCTCGACGGCCATCGACGCCACCGAGACCAGCAAACTACTCACCGTCGACAACGTCACCGAACTGGAACTCCAGATACGCGACGACGACATCTTCTTCCTCTCGCTGGCCCGGGAACTGGGCTGTCGCATGGAGTACGGCGGGAGCGTCGCCGACGGGGACGAGACGGTGATGTTCTTCCTGGTCGAGACCGAGGACCCCTCGGCGGTGTGTGCGACCGCCGCCGACCATCCGGAGGTCACCGCCGTCACGCACGTCTCGACGTCGGAGTCGGCGTCGCTGTTCGAGTTCTCCGTCGTTGACCCGCCGGTCGTCTCCCTGCTTGCCGACCGCGGGGCCGAGACCCGGGACATCGTG
Organism: Haloarcula sp. H-hyl6; assembly: GCF_056934455.1. Lineage (NCBI taxonomy): Archaea > Methanobacteriati > Methanobacteriota > Halobacteria > Halobacteriales > Haloarculaceae > Haloarcula > Haloarcula sp. H-hyl6. The sequence goes on along the minus strand of NZ_JBRIIK010000001.1, from coordinate 1,016,011 downwards.
GTCACGCCGGACCACGCGGCGTTCTCGGTGACGCTCCCGGCGACCATCGAGACTCGGAGCGTCGTCGAACGCGTCCGCGACGACTACCCCAGCACGGACCTGCTGTCGGTCCGGGAACGGGACGAACCGCCCGTCTCCCGGCAGGCGTTCCTCGCCAAACTTGAGGACCGCCTGACCAACCGCCAACTGACGGCGCTCCGGAAGGGGTATCTGGGCGGGTTCTTCGACTGGCCTCGGGACGTCTCCGGGGAGGAACTGGCCGAGTCGATGGACATCTGCCCGTCGACGTTCCATCAGCACCTCCGCGCGGGCGAACGGAAACTGCTCGAAGAGATATTCGAGACGTGGTGACCGACGGCGAGAAAACCCAGAGACGGAGACGCCGCCGAAACGCCGGCCAAAGTAGTTGGGTACACAGTTTAAAGTCGCTCTCCCCCTAGTAGTATGTAGACGATGTGTCACTCCGTCCCGGGTCGTATCACTCCCCGGACGAGACGAGCCGCGGCCGAAACTGCGCTACGGTGGGGAGAGACGGCCCGACGGCGGACCCGGTGCCAGTGCGTGTCTCGGCACCGACGTATCAACTGATGACTGCCCTGTCGCCAGCACTCAATGCAATCTGACAATATCCGAACGAGCAAATCGATTCAACAACAGACCGGCCGGACGTTCCACCTCGCGACCCGGGTTCTCCCGGAGCGGATTCGGTACCCGACCTACGTGATGTACGCCTTCTTCCGCGTGGCCGACGAGGTGGTCGACCAGCCGGACGGACCACCGCCGAACGTCCAGCACGAACGGCTGGAGACGATTCGAGAGACGGCTCTGGGGAACAGAGAGCCAGAGGACACCGACGAGGGGACCGTGTTGGCGGCGTTTCAGGAACTCCGCGAGGAACACGACATCCCCGACGAGGAGGTCAACGTCTTCATCGACGCGATGGAGATGGACATCGCACAGGCCCGCTACGAGACGTTCGAGGACCTTCGAGGGTACATGCGGGGGTCGGCCGTCGCCGTCGGGAACATGATGACGATGGTGATGGACCCGCCACAGAAGGAGGCGGCACTGCCACACGCCGAGGCGCTGGCCGAGGCGTTCCAGCTATCGAACTTCCTCCGGGACGTCCGCGAGGACATCCACGACTACGGCCGAGTGTACCTCCCACAGGAGACGCTCGACCGACACGGCGTCACCGAGGAGCAACTCGCCAACGCCGAGGTTGACGACGCCTTCCGCGCCGTGATGCAGGAAGAACTGGCTCGCACCGACGAACTGTACCGCGAGGGCGTCAAGGGCATCAGCTACCTCCCCGAGGACTGCCAGTTCGGCGTCCTCCTGTCGGCGGTGCTGTACGCCGAACACCACCGCCTCATCCGGGACCGGGGGTACGACGTGCTCTCGGAGACGCCGGAACTGACCCGCCGTCGTCGGCTCTGGTTGCTCGCCCGGACGTGGTGGCACTGGCGACGCAACGGCGACCCGGAGGCCACCTTCTACTCCGTCAGCGCCGTCTCCGAGCGCGGACCCGACACCGTCCCTGCCGACGTCACCGGTCACGGTCGACCGACGTGGCGCGGATGACCGGTGCGGTCGGGTCGCCTCCCTCGCCCTATCGATGACGGCCGGTCTCACCTACCTCCAGTTCCACGCGGTGCTCGTCCTCCCGGTGCTACTGGGACTGGCGCTCACGGTGCGCTATCGACTCGCGAGTCGGAGCGTCGTCCTCTCCGGAACGGCGCTACTGGCGGCGCTGGCGCTCGTCTACACGACGCCGTGGGACAACTACCTCATCGTGCGAGGGGTGTGGTGGTACGGCGAGGGGGCCGTCCTGACCCGCTTCTGGGCCGCGCCGCTCGGCGAGTACCTCTTTTTCGTCCTCCAACCGCTCGGCGTCGGTCTGTGGGTCGCCCGCTTTCGCGTCGATACGACCCGCCCGCTGTCGGTACCGGCCCCAACGCGCGCCCTCGGACTGCTCGCCGCGGGCGTCGTCGCGGCCGTCGGTGTGGCTCTGCTCGGCCGTCCAGAGGGTCTCTACCTCGGGTCGCTGTTGGCGTGGAGCGCCCCCATCCTCGGCATCCAGTGGGCGTTCGGGTGGCCGTTCGTCGTCGCGGAGTGGCGCACCGTCGCCGTCGGGACCCTCGTGCCGACGCTGTACCTCTGGCTCGCCGACAGCGTCGCGCTGGCGCTGGACGTCTGGGCACTCTCGGACCGCTACACGACCGGGCTGGCGATTCCGCTGCTCGACCTGCCGGTAGAAGAGGCCGTCTTCTTCCTGTTGACCTCGCTGTTCGTCGTGCAGGGACTCGTCCTCTACGCGTGGCTCTGTGACCGATGGGGGTGAGCGACCGCCTCGCGTCACCGACGCGGGAGACGCTTCGCCGGGTCGTCCTCGCCCCCTCGTGGGTCGCCAGCGCCGCCCTCGTCGCCCCCTTCCTCGCTGGCCTGTCGGTGCCGACGACGCTCCAGTACGTCCCGCTCGTGGCGAGTATCCTCGTCCTCGGCCTGCCACACGGTGCCGTGGACCACCTCGCCGTCGCTCGCACCCGCGGCGAGCGCCCGGACTGGCGGGCCATCGCTCGCGTCGTCGGCCTCTACGGCGCCGTCGGCGGGGCCTACGCCGTCGGCTGGTTCCTCGCCCCGGCGGCCGCCTTCGCCCTCTTCGTCGCGGTCACGTGGTTCCACTGGGGGCAGGGGGACCTCTACGCCCTCCGAGTGCTGGTCGGGGCCGACCACCTGCGGTCGGTTCCCCAGCGGGCGGCGACGGTCCTCGTCCGCGGCGGCCTGCCGATGCTCGTCCCCTTGCTCGCCTTTCCCGAGTGGTACCGCCGCGTCGCCGTTGACCTCGTCGACCTCTTCGCGCCGGGCGCGGTCGCGGCCATCGAGTGGGCCTTCCGGGCGGACGTTCGGGCGGCGCTGGCGGTTGGCTACGGTGTGCTGGTGGTCACGACGCTCGCAGTCGGGTACGCCCACACGGACGACCCGACGGCGTGGCGACTCGACGCCGCCGAGACGCTGGGCCTCGTGGCGTACTTCGCCGTCGTTCCGCCCGTCCTCGCCATCGGCGTCTACTTCTGTCTGTGGCACTCCCTCCGCCACGTCGCCCGACTGCTGTTGGTCGACGACGGCGCGGTCGCCGCGTTGCGTGACCGCGACCCGACGGGGGCGTTCGCCCGATTCGCTCGCGACGCCGCGCCGCTCACCGCGGCCTCGCTGGCCCTGCTTGGCGGCCTCTACGTACTGGTCCCGAATCCGCCCCAGTCGGTGCCGGAGTGGGTCGCGCTCTATCTCGTGTTCATCGCCGTCGTCACCCTCCCGCACGTGGTGGTCGTGACGCTGATGGACGAAGCGCAGAGCATCTGGGCGTAGTCCGCCGGACCGCACAGGGGTAGGGCATCTGGCGTAGTCCGCGGGCCACGACCGAGCGGGGAGTACCTGCCGCTACCGAGGGAGAAAAACGGAGAGAACTGTCGCGTTACTTGCCCTTGCCGCGGTTACTGCGCAGCGACGGCCGGGTCTTCTCCGCGCCGGTACCCTTCGTGCCGAGGCCGCGGTTGCGGCGGCCGGCGCCGGTCAGGCCGCGGAAGACGCGGTCGGTCTGGTCGTCTTCACAGATCCAGTTGAGGTCGTCGTCGTTCTGGATGGCCGGGTGCTCGGGGTCGACGAGGATGACCTCGTGCCACTTCTGTCGGCCGTCCTGCCCGACGGAGTAACTGTTGAGGACGCGCAGGTTCGGGAACACCCGGGCGGCGCGCTCTTCGGAGACGCGCTGGATGTCCTTCCGGCGGGTGATGCGGGTGACGCCCTGTCGCTTCGAGCGCCGCCCGGCTTTGTGGCGGCGCTTGCGGGCGCTGCCCTTCCGGACGGACACGCGAGCGACGACGACGCCCTGCTTCGCCTTGTAACCTTGCGAGCGGGCCTTGTCGAGGCGGGTCGGACGCTCGATGCGTTCGACTGCGCCCTCGTCGCGCCACTCCTGTTGGCGCTGCCACTGCAGTTCCGCCAGTTTGCCTTCCTTGGGGCTCTGCCACGCGTCTCGGATGTACGAGTATGCACTTCGTGCCATTGTGTTCACCACGGGCGTTTCGTGGTTCAAGTCGCCCGCGACGGATGTCGCGTCCGCGACTCACATCCCGACCTGCACACGCAGGTGCCCGCTGGCGCCCGTCGTCCAGCGAGTTACCGATAGTTCTGTATTCGGAGGCTTAAACGGTTCGAACCACGCTCGCGGGTGGGACCGGTTGGCGCGCTCGAGGGCGGCCGTTCCGAGTGCTGTCGGGTGCGGGCTCAACCGGATTCTGACACGGCGATGCTCCTCCCAAGTCGAGCACTTACGTTTCCGTCTGGGGGCTGTCTATACAGAAATATTCGATATATCGACGTAAAATATGGAAGCTGTATTTATATGCTGGAAATATATCTAGAAAGAGAAGATAAAAAACGAGAAGAATGGGGTAGTTAGAGACAAAACACTCAAACCAGTCTGAATATTTCCATATAGGGATTTTAGGATGTCGTACACCCATAGTTCCTTCTCTGCTATCTCCCATTTGGGTGAAAAAGTTTAGATATGTCTCCAATCACACGCAGTACTGCTACCATTCTGACTTCTCGGACCGAACAAGACCGACCGGACCATTCGCCGTCCGAGCCGTGCTCACTACTGGAGCTAACAGGTATACGACTGTTACTCGTGTCGGTCCGTGACCCTCACTGACTCGCCAGGGTGACCTGTATCGATTTCGCGGTACTGAGGACCTGTCCAGTGATGTCTTCTTCGAGGTAACGGCCGTTCAGACGCTCCACGGGCCCACAGACGCCGATAGCGGCGACGTGGTCGGTGTCGTCGGTCGACACCACGGTGGCGACGCCGACGATACCCTCGTACTGTTCTCCTCTGCAGAATGCCACGGTGTCGTCCCGGACGCCCCGGAGCGTAGCTTTGAGTTCCGTGGGTTCGGTTTTCGTCGCGCTAGTCGGTGCGACGAGCTCCGTCGCCTCGAGGATTTCGTCGACGCGGTCGTCGGAAAGCGACGACAGGATAGCTTTCCCCGGCGCGTTCACGTGCAGGGGGAGTCGTTCTCCCTCCCTGAAGCGCGGCGACCACCCTTCGATGGCCTCGGCGATGTATATCGGCACCCCGGCGGTTTCTTCAAGGACGAACAGCACCGCCGTCTCTCCGGACGCCGCGGCGAGGTTGTCCAGGTGTTGGCGGGCAGACCGGTACACCGGTATCTTCGCCCGCGTCCGAGACCCGAGGCTCAGACTTCGCAGCGACGGCTCGTACCGATTCCCGGTCTTGAGGACGTACCCGCGGCCACGCAACGTCGAGAGGTGATTGTAGACCACGCTCTTCGAGACGCCGAGGCGGTCGGCGAGGGTCGTCACGCCCATCGGCTCCGGGGATTCGACGAGCATCTCCAACAGGTCCAACGACGTCTCCGTCGCGTCGATTGTGTAGTCGTGTGTGTCTGCCATGTTCCACGTGTACAGGCGCCACGGGTAAAACTCTGTTCGTTAGAAAAGAACGACTTTGGGGTTGTGAACGAGTGCCACGGTCGAATTCATCACGAACGATTGGATATAATCGATTAGTTCTGCGTACTCTGACCGGAACATTCCCGTTCTGGAGAGAAGAACGCCGGGTGACAGGGGTAGCTGGTTCGGTCGTCCGTCACCGAAGGTGGTTGACGCGACAGCAGAGTTCACGTGCGCTACACGACCTGCTGTGGCTCTACCGACGGCCCGTACGTTCCGGAAAGAAGTCGTCGCCGGTCAGTCGCCACCGGGGACGACGACCTTCTTGAGCCCCTCCGTGTTCTCCATCCGCTCGAACGCCGACGGGAGGTCCTCGAGGCCGATACGTTCCGTGATGAGCGTCTCCGTGTCGATGCGGTCGTGCTGGAGCAGCGTCACTGCCCGCTCGAAGTCCTCGGTGTTCAGCGCGAACGACCCGCGGTACCCCACCTCGTCGAAGAAGATGTCGAAGGGACTGACCTCCATCGAGACCTCCTGGTCGGGGACGCCGAAGATGAGCGTCGACCCGCCTTTCGCCGTCACGGCGTTGGCCTGCCCGATGGTCGGGACGAGACCGATGGCCTCCGCACCGACGTCGACCTTGCCGCCGGCCGCTTCGGGGATGGCCTCTTCGGGGTCTTGCTCGTTCGGGTCCACGACGACGTCCGCGCCGAGTTCGGCGGCGTGTTCGCGCCGTTCCTCGTCGAGTTCGGAGACGACGATGGGCGCGGCACCGGCGTTGCGAAACGCCTGCAGCAACAAGAGACCGATGGGACCCGCACCGATGATGGCGACGCTGTCGCCGGGGGTGAAGTCCACCTGTTCGACGCCGTGCAGACAACAGGCCAGCGGTTCGGCGAGGGCGGCCCGTTCGAAGGGCATGTCGCCGATGTGCTCTAGGCTGATGGCCGGGGCGCGGACGTACTCGGCGAACGCGCCGTCGAGTACCGTCTCGGCAGCGCCGCCGATGCTGGTGTTGTTGTCACAGAGGTGCGTCTCACCGCGCTTGCAGTACGAACAGGTGTTACACGGCACCGTCGGATTGACGGCGACTCGGTCGCCCGTCTCGAAGCCAGTGACGTCGCTCCCGACAGCCGCGACGGTGCCGGCCGCCTCGTGTCCCGGTACCACCGGCGTCTCGACGGGGAACGTGCCGTGGTACATGTGATAGTCGGTCATGCAGACGCTGCAGGCACCGACCTCGACGACCACCTCGTCGGCCCCCGGTTCCGGTCGTTCTCGTTCTTGGACTTCTATCTCACCGACGTCTGTCAGGGCGGAGGCGCGCATCATCGCCCCCTCTCGCTGCGTCGGGTAGTCGGTCGCGTGGTGCGTGTCGGAGTGTATCTATCTCGTCTCATAGGTTCTCTCTCGGTCTTGTTCGGTCTGTCTCACTGGTGGCGTGCACGGTTCAACACCGTCACGCCGCTTCTCGTCGCCGACGCCGGGGAGTCGACGTCGTTCGAGTACCGACTCGGCTGGCCGGCGACGAGAGTCGTCTTCTCGGTCCAACGAATCGGACTTTCCCGGCCACGGGATAAATAGCTTGTTGCTGGTCACGCTGTGAGCCTATCGGTTGTCCAGCCGCCAGCTATCGATGGGGACCTGTCCGCCGTCGACGCGGAGTTCGTGGCCGTTGATGTAGTCGCTGGCCGACGACGCGAGGAACACCATCGCGTTGGCGACGTCCTCCGGGTCGGCGAACCGACCGAGCGGGTTGTTGTCCAGTATCTGCTGGGTGACGGCGTCGCTGAACTCGTCTGTCATCCGCGTGTCCGCCCAGCCCGGCGCGACGGCGTTGACTCGAATCCCCTCGCGTCCGAGTTCCAGCGCGAGGCTCTTCGTCAGTCCGAGCAGACTGAACTTCCCGACGTCGTACGCCGGCGACATGCCGACGGCGTTCTTGGTGTGAATCGAGGTGGTGTTGACTATCTTCCCGTATCCCTGTTCGACCATCCCGTCGACTACCTCGCGGATGCAGTTCAACGCGCCGTAGAGGTGGACGTCGAGGTTCAACTGGAAGGTGTCGTCGTACTGTTCGTCGAGGAAGGGACCGGCGTCGCCGACGCCGGCGTTGTTCACCAACACGTCGATGCTCCCCAGTTCCGCCGTGGCGGTTTCGACCATCGCGGCGACTTCGGCGTCGTCGCTCACGTCGGCACCGATGCCGACGGCGTCCGCACCGCCGTCTCGAATCTCGGCGGCGGTCGCTTCCGCCACCTCGGCGTCGACGTCGTTGACGACGACGCTCGCGCCGTGTCGTGCGAACTGCTCTGCTGCGGCCTTGCCCATCCCTCTGCCCGCCCCAGTGATGAGGACGGTCTGGTCTGTGAAATCGTACTCCATACAGTGGCGGGTTTCTATCTATCACATATATTAGTTTGGGTGTGGTGGGTTCCTGTATCGTGCTCGACAAATGATTAACTTTATTATCTATGGGGATTTCGTTATCGGAGGAGACGAATACCAATGCCAAGCGAGCGCAACGGAAGTCGACACAACAGGCGTAACTTCATCAAAGCGGCCGGCGTCGGCCTCCTCGGCGGCCTCGCGGGATGTACGCGAGGCGGGAGCGGAGGAGACGGCGGAGGCGGTAACGGGTCGAGCGGTGACGGGTCGGGCGGTGACGGGTCGGACGGGGAACTCGCCATCCCGCTGAGCGAGTACGACAGCGCCGACATCGACTGGCAACAGTTCGAGGGGTCGTCGATCAACATCGGTGCGGTCCAACATCCGTGGGTGTCGGCAATCAAGCCGGCCATCCCGGTTTTCGAGGAACTCACCGGCATCGACGTCCAGTGGAACATCCTGCCGGAGAACCAGTTCCGGACCAAGCGACAGACCGACGCGAGCACCGGTGCCGGGCAGTTCGACGTCTTCTTCATGGACCAGGTCGTCAACCAGTTCCGGCACGAGGGCTGGCTCCAGCCGCTCGACACGTACTTCAACGACGGGAGCCTCTACGACGAGAGCTTCTACAAGCCCGACGACCTCTTCGAGTCGTCGCGCTGGCAGGCCCACGGTGGTGGCTACAGCGACAAGTGGACCGGACTGCCCATCACGGTCGAGGTCCAGACCCAGTTCTACCGCCAGGACCTCTACGACAAGCACGGCCTAGAGGTCGCCGAGACGTGGCAACAGCACCGCGAGAACGCGAAGGTCATCCACGAAGAGGAGTCCGACATCGTCGGCACGGCCGGTCGTGGGCAGAAGGGCTACGGGATGAACATCTACATCCTGAACACGCTCCTCCGCCAGACCGGGTCCAAGCTCTGGACCGACTTCCCGAACGACTCGGGACTCGACACCGACGGCGTCGCCAAGGCAGCAGAGTACTACACGAGCCTACTCCAGGACTACGGTCCGGACGGCGCGTCGACCCAGACCTGGTCGGACGTGCTCGCGACGATGCAGGAGGGCCGTACCGGCCACATCGTCGCCGACGCCAACATGTTCTGGGGCGGCCTGACCAACGACGAGTCCAGCGTCGCCGACACCGTCCAAATCGCGAAGGTTCCCAAGCCGGAAGGCGGCGAGTTGAACCCCAACGCGTTCAACTGGCAGATATCGACGTCGAAGAACGCCTCGAACTCCAAGCAGGCGTTCCTGTTCATGCTGTGGGCGACGTCCCCACCGACGGACCTCTGGATAAACACGGAGAGCAGCGGCGTGTTCTCGGTGCGTGAGTCCACTTGGGAGAACGAGGACTACGTCTCGAAAGTCGGTGAGGACTACGCATCGGTCTCGCTCGAATCGCTCAAGGTCGCCTCGCCCGACCCGTTCGACCGCAAGTACCCCGAGTGGGGCCAGCGCTACTCCGAGGAACTCCAGCGGGCCATCGCCGGCCAGAAAGAGGCCGCGAAGGCGATGCAGGACGCCGCGTCGGCCGCCGAAGACATCTACAGCGGCTGAGGGCAAGCACGATACCCGTTACGGGTTACATTTTCCAATACATCATGAGTACACCAACGCAAACTGAAACGACCAACACAGAAGGCCTCGCCAGACTCCGGGACCTGTGGAACGACTACCTCCCGTACTGGTTCATGGCACCGATGGTGCTGGTGATGGTAAGTATCACCTTCTTCCCCGGTGCCTACGACCTGTACCTCTCGCTGATCGCAGAGCCCACGCTGAACGTCTTCGCGGCCGAGTTCGTCGGCCTCGATAACTTCCGGACGGCGTTCACCCGAGGTGGCGCGTTCCACTCGTTCGTCATCACGGTCACCGTGGTCGTGAGCGCCCTGTTCCTAGAGAGCGTGCTCGGATTCTTCCTGGCGGCCTTCGTCGCCGGCGTCGAGTCCACGCGGATGAAATCGTTCTACCGGGTCCTGTTCATCCTGCCGATGGCAGTCGCGCCCGTCTCGCTCGCGACCATCGGTCGACTGATGCTGAACACCGAGATCGGAATCATCCCGTACGTCATCAACACGGCGACGCCCTTCGCCTCGCCGGCGTTCCTCTCGGACCTGCCACTGCTGACCGTAATCCTGCTGGACACGTGGAACTGGACGCCGTTCATGTTCATCATCTTCTACGCCGGCCTCTCGTCGGTGCCTGATACGCTCGTCGAGGCGTCGCGGGTCGACGGTGCACCGCTGTGGCGGCGCTACGTCCACGTCATCATCCCGTACATGAAGCCGGTGGTGTTCGTCGCCGCCCTCATCAGGTTGATCGACCTGTTCCGGACGTTCGGTGTCGTGTACGGGCTGACCCAGGGCGGTCCGGGGACGGCCACCCAACTCGTGAGCATCAACATCTACGAACAGATGTTCATCAACAACCAGGTCGGCGTGGCGGCCGCAATCGCGGTCGTGTACCTCGTCTTCGTCATCGCCATCGCGAACATCGTCATCGCGAAGGTCGGCTTCGAGGGGGTGTGGGACTGATGGCGACGCAGGACGTCGAGCCGGGGTCGGCCCAGCGGCTCGATAAGGACACGCGGGAGACGCTCGTGACGGTCGTTCGACACGCCTTCCTCCTCTCGTGGTCGTTCGTCGTGTTGTTCCCGCTGTACTGGCTTGCCTCTATGTCGCTGAAGCCGCCGGGACAGGCGAACTCGCTCCCCCCGGACTGGATCTTCCTGCCGACGGTGTACAACTACATCCAGCTCGCCCAGCAATCGGAGTTCGTCGGGGCGTTCGTCAACAGTCTCGTCATGGTCGGGGCGTCGGTCGTCCTCGTCCTGCTCATCGGCGTGCCGGCGGCGTACGTCCTCTCGCGGTACGACATCCCGATGGAACGGGACGTGCTCGTGTGGATTCTCTCCTCACGGATGCTCCCGCCCATCGCCGTCGTGCTCCCGTTCTTCATCATCTTCAGGGAGCTCAACCTGTTCGACACCCGCATCGGGATGGTGCTGATGTACATCAGCATCAACCTCTCGCTGGTCGTCTGGGTGATGAAGGCGTTCTTCGACGGCATCCCCGAGACGCTCGAGGAGGCCGCGCGCGTCGACGGTGCGACCCAGTTCCAGGGCTTCCGAAAGGTCATCCTGCCGGCGGCCAAGCCCGGCATCTTCTCGGTCGCCATCATCAGTTTCATCTTCGCGTGGATAGAGCTGCTGTTCGGGCTCGTGCTGACCAGCTTCGAGGCCGTGCCGGTGACGCTGTTCGTCTACTCGTTCATCGGCTCTCGCTCCATCGAGTGGTCGATGCTGGCGGCCGCGTCGACGGCGATGATAATCCCCGTGGCGATATTCCTCGTCGCGGTCAACAAGTACCTCGCCGCCGGCCTCAGCTTCGGTGTGGTGATCAAAGAATGAGCACGATTTCACGCGGACCGCACGCATCGCTCGCGAACCACGCCCTCGCAGCGGGGTTACATTCAGGTAGCTGCACACTGGAGGTACGATAATGGCTAGAATCACGATAGACGACGTAACGAAGCGGTTCGGTGAGGGCGACGACTCGGTCGTCGCGGTCGACGACGTGTCCCTCGACATCAAAGACGGCGAGTTCGTCGTCTTCGTCGGTCCGTCGGGGAGCGGGAAGTCGACGCTGATGCGCATCGTCGCCGGACTCGAAACGCAATCCGAGGGTGACGTCCGCATCGGCGATACCGTCGTGAACCAGTTGGGACCGCGTGCGCGGGACATCGCGATGGTGTTCCAGAACTACGCGCTGTACCCGAACATGACCGTCGAGGAGAACATGTCCTTCGGTCTCAAGATGTCCACGGAGATGTCCGACGAGGAGATAGAGGAGACGGTCACGTCCGCCGCGGAGATGATGGACATCGACAAACTGCTCGACAACACGCCGGGTGAACTCTCCGGCGGGCAACAGCAGCGCGTCGCGCTCGGACGTGCAATCGTCAGGGACCCGAACGTCTTCCTGATGGACGAACCGCTCAGCAATCTGGACGCGAAGCTCCGTGCGGAGATGCGCACCGAGATCAATCGGTTGCAGAACGACCTCGGCGTCACCACGCTGTACGTCACGCACGACCAGACGGAGGCGATGACGATGGGCGACCGACTGGTCGTCCTCAACTACGGCGAACTCCAGCAGGTCGGCACGCCGCTCGAATGTTTCTACCGGCCGGCCAACCAGTTCGTCGCCGGCTTCCTCGGGTCGCCGTCGATGAACTTCTTCGAGGGACGCCTCGACGGTGGGACCATGCGCGGCGACGGGTTCGACTTCGACCTGACCGAGCGGATGCAGTCGTCGGTCGGCGACCGGACCGAACTCGTGCTGGGGGCCCGACCGGAGGACATCTCGCTCCACGACGACCCGACTACGGACCACGAGTTCGAGGCGGTCGTCGACGTCGTCGAGCCGATGGGGAGCATCTCTTACGTGTACCTGCAGGCGGTCAATCAGGACCACGACCAGACGTTCATCGTCGAGACCGACGGCCAGCGCCCCATCTCCGAAGGCGACCGAGTCTTCGTGGAAATCCCAGACGACGACATCCACCTCTTCGACGCGAGTACGGGTGAGACTATCCACCAGCGCAGACTCGACGAAGAGGCGGAAGTCGCCCTCGAAGAGGACATGCAGGTGGTCAGTAGCTCAACCGAATAGCACCCGTAACCGCGTACTTTCGACCCGATACGGAGGTGCCGGACGTTCAGACCGAAACAAATTTACGCCGTGCATGAGGTTCTCCCCCATGCCCGATTCGGACCTGTCCGAGAGCGACGCAAAGCGTGCAATCTGTGAGTTCGGCCGGAGCCTACTCGACGACGACCTGACAACCGGAACCGGCGGGAACCTCAGCGCCCGCCTCGACGAAGACCACGTCGCCATCAGCCCGTCCGGTGTCCCCTACGAGGAGATTTCTCCGGCGGACGTGCCAGTCGTCCGCACGGACGGCACCGTCGTCGAGGGGGACGTCGACCCCTCGACGGAACTCCCGATGCACCTCGAAGTGTACGACCAGCGCCCCGACGTCGGCGGCGTCGTCCACACCCACTCACCGTATGCGACCACGTTCGCGTCGCTGGGCGAGGCCATCCCGGCCTCCCACTACCTGCTGGCGTTCACCGGGTCCGAGGTGCCCGTCGCCGAGTACGAGACCCACGCGACACAGGCCCTCGGGGACGCCGCCGTCGACGCTCTCGGCGCGGACTACAACGCGACGCTCCTGCGGAACCACGGCGTCCTGACCGCCGACGGGTCGCTGGAGGACGCCTACACCGTCGCGCTGATGGTCGAGTACTGCGCCCGCATCCACTATCAGGCCCGCGCCATCGGCGACCCTGAGATTCTGCCCGACGCGGAAATCGACCGCCTGCAGGGCAAACTCGACAGCTACGGACAGTGACTCGACCCGCATGAACCACGTCGCCATCGACATCGGCGCCAGCGGCGGGACGGTGTACCTCGGCACCGTGACGCCCGCGACCTTCGACGTGCGGGAGGTCCACCGCTTCGACAACCGCCCGGTCGAGCGCGACGGCCGGTACGTCTGGGACCTCGCGGCGCTCCGCGAACGGATGGTCGAGGGCCTCCGGGCCGCGGCCGAACACGCCGACACGCTCGATACGGTCGGCATCGACACGTGGGGCCTCGATTTCGGGCTCCTCGCAGACGGCGACGTCCTGCGCGACCCCGTCTCGTACCGGGACCCGGACGCGACGGCGACGCGCGAAGCGTTGTTCGAGGCCGTCGACGAACGACGGGTCTTCGACGCCACCGGCATCACCAACTGGAACACGCCGAACACGCTCTGGCAACTCCACACCCTCGCCCACGAGGAACCCGCGCTCCTCGAACAGGCCGACAGCCTGCTCATGATGCCCCAACTACTGACCACGCTGCTGGGCGGCCGACCCTGTGGCGAGGTGACCGTCGCCTCGACCACGCAGATGGTCGACCCGAGCGAGCGCGCGTGGGCGACCGACCTGCTCGACGAGGTGTCCCTCCCGACGGACCTCCTGCCGGCGCTCGAGGAACCCGGCCAACGACTGGGACCGGTCGCCGACGACGTGGCCGAGGGACTCCCGTCGACGCCCGAACTCGTCACGCCGGCCAGCCACGACACGGCGGCGGCCGTCGCGGGCCTCCCGCTTTCCGAGGACGCCGCCTTCCTCAATACGGGGTCGTGGTTCATCCTCGGCGTCGAGCGCGAGGACCCGGTACGTTCCGACGCGGCCTTCGAACGGGCCCTCTCGAACGAACTCGGCGTCGACGGGACCGTCCGCCTCCTGACGAACGTCAACGGCTTCTTCCTGCTCGAAGAGTGCCGCGAGGCGTGGCGCGAGGCCGGCGACCCGGTCGACTACGACCACCTGCTGTCGGCCGCCCGGGACGCCCCCGCCCGGGCCGCACTCGTCGACCCGGACGCCGACGCGTTCGTCATCGACGCGCCGATGCCCGAGCAGATTCGCGCCTACTGTCGGCGGACCGACCAGCCGGTACCGACCGGACAGGGCGGTATCGTCCGCTGTCTGCTGGACAGTCTGGTGACGAAGACGGCGCTGGAACTCGACGCCCTCGCCTCGGTCGTCGAGGACCCGCCGTCCAGCATCAACCTCGGAGGGGGCGGCGTCCGCAACGACCTGTTCTGTCAGTTGCTCGCCGACGCGACCGACCGTCCGGTCGTCGCAGGCCCCGTCGAGGCAACGGCCGTCGGCAACCTCCTGACGCAGGCGCTCGCCGTCGACACCCTCCCGGACCTCGCGGCGGGCCGACGGCTCGTCGAGTCGACGTTCGAGACGACGCGGTACGAGCCCACCGACGTCGAGGGGTGGGCGCGCGCGAAAGAGCGGTTGACAGAACTCGCGGCGGACTGACGCCGACGCGGCAGTACCGGTTTTCGAGACCGGAGCGACTCGCTACCGAGACGTGTAGCCGCCGTCCATGACCACCGTGGACCCGGTCATGTACGAGGAGGCGTCCGACGCGAGGTAGACGACGAGTTCTTTGAGTTCCTCCGGGCGGCCGAGCCGTCCCATCGGCGTGTTCTCTAGCCACGTCTCCTCCATGTCGGGGTTCTCCGCCAGCACCTCGTCGACGAGGTCCGTGCGCATGTACCCCGGCGCGATGGCGTTCACCCGGACCCCGCGGTCCCCCCACTCGACGGCGAGCGACTGGGTCAGCATCCTGACGCCCGCCTTCGTGGTGTTGTAACTGGCCTGCTTCTGCGGGACGTTGACGTCGAAGCCCGACATCGAGGAGATGTTGACGATGCGTCCCTCGCCGCGTTCGAGCATCTGCTGGCCGACGTGCTTCGCACAGAGGAAGACGCCGTCTAAGTTGACGGCGACGACGCGCCGCCACGAGTCGATGCCCGTCTCCTCGGCCGGCGAGTTCTCGACGATGCCCGCGTTGTTGACGAGGACGTCGATGGGGCCGAGTCGGTCGGTCACCTCCTCGACCATCGCTTCGACGGACGCCTCGTCGGTGACGTCGACTTCGGTGGCGACGACGTCCGTCTCGCCGTCGAGTTCGGCCGCCGTCGACTCGGCCTTCTCGCGGTTCACGTCGGCGATGGCGACGTCGGCACCCATCTCCGCGAGGCCGCTCGCTATCTGCTTTCCGAGTCCCTGTGCTGCGCCGGTGACGATAGCCGTCTCTCCGTCGAGGGAGAAACTGTCGACTAGGCTCATGTGAACGGTCGTGCTAGTGATTTCCACGGTGATAAAACTATACACACCCCGACGTGGGGGACCGTCGCTACGCCGCCACGGTTCGCCTCGTTCGCCGTTCCGATGCGAGGGGCGCTCACTCCGTTCGTGCCTCTCGCCACGGCGACCTGCCGTTTCAAGTAGCCACTCCACCATGACCTACCCATGCAAATAACAGACTACGAACTCTTCGCCGTTCCGCCGCGGTGGTTACTGCTCAAGTTGGAGACGGACACAGGCATCGTCGGTTGGGGTGAGCCGATTCTTCCGGGCCGGTTGGAGACAGTCAGGGCCGCCGTCACCGAACTCGTCGAGGGGTATCTCCTCGGTGGGGACCCCTGCCGGACCGAGTACCACTGGCGGAAGTTCTACCAGAGCGGCTACTTTCGGAACGGCCCGGTCCTGATGAGCGCGCTGGCGGGCATCGACCAGGCGCTCTGGGACATCAAGGGAAAGCACCACGACGCCCCGGTCCACGAGTTGCTGGGCGGTCACGTCCGCGACCGGATGCTCGTCTACCAGTGGGTCGGCGGTGACGACCCAGAGGACATCGCCGAGTCCGCTCGGCAGGGGTACGAGCGGGGGTACCGCGCGTTCAAGGCCAACATCTGCGGTGAGTTCCGGTCGCTGGAGACCAAAGCGAAGGTCGATAGGGCCGTCGCCCGGGTCGCTACCCTCCGGGACGCCATCGGTGACGACTGCCTGCTCGGAGTGGACTTCCACGGCCGCGTCTCGAAACCGATGGCGGGTGAACTCGTCCGCCGACTCGAACCGTACAACCTCGCATTCGTCGACCAGCCCCTGCTGCCCGAACACTCGGAGTTCCTCGCCCGACTCAACGAGCGGACTACCGTCCCAATCGCGACCGGCGAGCGCTTCTACTCCCGATACGACTTCAAACAGATGGTCGCCGACGACGCGGTGTCCGTCATCCAGCCGAACGTCTCGCACGTCGGCGGCATCAGCGAGATGCGGAAAATCGTCACGTTGGCCGAGGCCTTCGACGTCGCCGTCGTCCCGCACTGCCCTCTCGGTCCCATCGCGTTCGCCGCGAACCTCCAGGTCGGCTTCAGTTCGCAGGGGGTCGTCCTTCAGGAGCAGGACCTCGACATCGACGACCCGGAGTCGAGTCAGCGCCTCGCACTGCTCGAGGACCCGGAGACGTTCGAGTTCGAGAACGGGTACGTCGAACGCCCGTTGGGCCCCGGCCTCGGTATCGAGGTCGACGAGGCGACCGTCCGGGAGAAGGCACAGGCGGAGGTCAACTGGTACAACCCGGTGTGGCACCACGAGGACGGGAGCATCGCCGAGTGGTGACGCCAGACCCACTGATTTTTAGTGCCCGTGTGACGTGTTCCCGAACATGCGTACCGCAGTGTTAGTCGAACCTACGGAGTTTCAACTGGAAGACCGTTCTGAACCGTCCCCCGGCCCCGACGACGTCCTCGTCGCCGTCCGAGACGTCGGCATCTGCGGGTCGGACGTCCACTACTACGAACACGGGCGCATCGGCGACTACGTCGTCGAGGAACCCCTCGTCCTCGGCCACGAGAGCGCCGGTGAAGTGGTCGAGGTAGGCGAGAACGTCACCGGCCTCGAAGTCGGTGACCGCGTGGCACTGGAACCGGGTGTTCCCTGTCGCCGCTGTGCCCACTGCAAGCGCGGCGACTACCACCTCTGCGAGGACGTCACGTTCATGGCGACGCCGCCGCACGACGGCGCGTTCACCGAGTACGTCGCGTGGCCGGCCGACTTCGCCTACGAACTGCCAGACAGCGTCTCCACCACCGAAGGGGCGCTCTGTGAACCGCTCTCGGTCGGCATCCACGCGTGCCGCCGAGGCGACGTCGGCACGGGCGATACGGTGTTGGTCACCGGTGCCGGACCCATCGGCTTGCTGGTGATGGAGGCGGCCCGCGCCGCCGGTGCGACGGACGTCATCCTCACCGACGTCGTCCCCGAGAAACTGTCGTTCGCCGAGGAGCGAGGCGCGGACCTGACCGTCGACGTCACCGAGACGGACCTCGAAACGGCCGTCGACGAGTACACCGACGGCGTCGGTGCCGACGTCGTCGTCGAGGCGTCGGGTGCCAAGCCCTCCATCAGGTCGACGCTCGACGTGGTCCGTCGAGGCGGGACCGTCGTCCTCGTCGGACTGGCGGACGAGGCGACCGTCCCCTTCGACGTACTGGAGGTCATCGACAACGAGATAGACGTCCACGGGTCGTTCCGCTACGCGAACACCTACGATGCGGCCGTGGACTTACTCGCCGAGGGTGCCGTCGACGTTGAGGGAATCGTCGACTTCGAGTCGTCGCTCGAAGACATCGACGACGCCTTCCAACAATCGATGGAACCGGACGTGGTCAAGGGGATGATAACGTTCGAAACGTGAAATTGAGGATATATACTCACTGAATTGGACGTATATTTCGATATATGGAACTATTGAAGGGAAAAATTCGAGGCAGGAGTCGGGATACATCTCTACATGTGCCAATCAATACTCTTTACAGAGTAAACGAATCTCCTCCTGCGAACAACAGTCTAAATGCCCGACGAACGAACGGCGATACCGGTGTTCTTCGCTAGGGACGGGCTCAAAAGAGCGGTTCGCGGACGCCCAGACGGGACGCCGTTCTCGGTTCGAGAAGCGTCGCGCCGCGACAGCACTGTGGCGTTCGAACGATGCGGTGCCCGATTACCGTACCGACGCTAACAAGAGACGGTAGCGCCGCCTCGACACAGTTAGCTCTGGTAAACGTGGTCTTCGAGTATCCCGCGATTCCACTCGTTCGCCTTCCAGACGGCGTCGAACACCGGGCCCAGTATCGGGACCGAACCGCCGGCGATGTCGATGGCGACCAGCGTGAGCATCTTCCCCAGCGTTCGCTTCGAGACGTCGAGACGAACCGCCTCCACGATGGGGTACAGCGAGACGGCCGCCGCGACGACGTCACCGGCGACGGGCAGGACGCCGAGTATCGGGTCGAGTCCGAAGCGGAAGTCGGTACCCGGTACCCGGATAGCGTCGTCCAGCAGGCTACTCACGGCTTCGACTCGCTCGAGAGCGGACTCCTCTCGGGCCGTCGGCCCGCTCTCGCCTATCTCGACGGGCACGTCCTGCGGTGCCGTCTCTTCGTCGGTTATCGCTATCTTCGTCTCGTCGGTCGAACCGCCGGAACTCGGCTCTGAGACGTCACCACTACTCTCGCTTTCCATATCTGTACGTGGTCGGCACGGCGAATAACCCTCTTCCCCGCAGGTGCAGGCTTCGAGCGCTCGCCGGTTCAGGGAAAAACGGAACACGGCTGCGGTACCGACTGCGGTCGATGTGGCGTTCGTCGTCGGTCACCGTCTCCACCGCGTCGGCCGCTACCGTGTAGGTGTCTCCGTCTCTGCCGCTCCGACCGAGTACCGATTTCAGTTCGTCGGTCAGTCCGGCGTCGGCGTCGACGTAGGCCGCGCCGTGGTCGCGTTCCGTGACGACGCCGGCGGTGACGACTTCTTTGCCCTCGTCGCTGTCGGATAGCGCCGCTGGTGCAACTGTGTAACCGGCACGACCACCCTGTGCGTTCAGCCTGCACGTGCCACGCTTCCCGACCGTCGGGAATTCCGGCGGCTATTAACAGGCGGGCGGCCTTCCGGACGACCATGCAACGAGTGGTCGCCAGCGAGGACCCGATGATAGACGTCGCCACGCTCCGCGAGGAACTGGACGCCGAGGTAGTCGCCGCCGAGACGGACGACGAAGCCGCGCTGTTGGCGGCGGCCGAGGGGGCCGACGCCCTCGTCGTCGACGTGAACACGCCCGTCACTGTCACCGTCCTCGACGAACTCGACGACCTGCGCGTCGTCGCCCGCGCGGGCGTCGGCATCGACAACGTCGACGTCGCCGCGGCCGCGGAGAACGGCGTCGCGGTGACGAACGTTCCCGAGTACTGTACGGACGAAGTGGCGATCCACACGGTGACGCTCCTGCTCGACTGCATCCGCACCGTCGCCGCCTACGACCGCGACGTCCGGGACGGCAACTGGGGCTGGGAGCGGACCCGACCGGTCCACCGGGTCCGGGGGCGGACGCTGGGCCTCGTCTCCTACGGCCCCATCGCCCGGCGCGCCCGCGAGCAGTTGCGCGGCTTCGACCTAGACGTCGTCGCCTACGACCCCTACGTCGACGCCGAGGCGATGGCCGAGGACGACGTCGAGAAGGTGCCCCTCGACGAGTTGTACGGCCGAGCGGACTACGTCTCCCTCCACGCACCGCTGACCGACGACACCCGCGCGATGGTCGACGCCGATGCGCTCGACGCGATGCAGGACCACGCCGTCCTCGTCAACACCGGCCGCGGCGGCCTGATTGACGAAGCGGCCCTGCTCGACGCCCTGCGAGACGGGGCCATCGCGGCCGCCGGACTGGACGTCCTGTGTCAGGAACCGCCGGAACCCGACCATCCGCTGACCGAACTGGACAACTGTATCGTCACCCCCCACGCGGCGTGGTACTCCGAGGAGGCCTGCGCGGACCTGAACGGAACCGTCGCCGCGAACGTCCGGGCGGCGCTGGCCGGCGAGACACCGCCGAACTACATCGACCCGGACACCGACTGGCTCTGAGGGGGCGGTCCCTGCCACCCGTCGCCCGTTGCTCGGTCAGTCGGTGAGTACCTGCGGGAGAGCCGGTTCGCTATCGTATCAATCGTACTAGCTTATGCTGTCTACTCGCCTCCATCCGGTATGGACTACACTCGATTGACGACGCTGCTCGTGGTGCTGACCATCGCGCTGGCCGGGTGTACCGGCGGCGGCCTCGTCTCGGACGGCGGTGACGGCGACGGGGCCGGGGACGGGGCCGGTGACGGTGCGGACGGGTCGAACGACGGAGCCAGCGACGACGGCGACGGCGCGGCGGGCGAGGAGTTCGACGTGGCCGACTCGGAACGCCTCCTCAGCGAGGCGGGGAGTTTCACCGCGACGTGGTCGCTCAGCGTGACCGAAGCCGACGGCACGACGGCGACCATCGAGAACGCCTATCGCGTGGACCTGACGGCCAACCGGTCGGTGGAGGCGTTCAGCATGACCGGGCCGGACGCCCGGACCGACTTCGAGACGTTCTACGCCGACGGCACGACCTACACCAGATACGGCGACGGCGAGGAGACGTTCTATCAGGTCGTCGAACAGGAACGTGAGGTGTTCGAGACGGCGCTGGCCCGCGGGGCCTTCGGCTACGAGTCCGTCGAGGACGCCGAGTTCGTCGGGTCCGAGTCGTTCGACGGCGTCACCGTCGACCGGTACGAGTACTCCGACGTCGAGGTGTGGCGCCAGTACGGTGGGGAGGCCTTCGGCACGAACGAGAACGTCACGGTGACCGACTTCACTGTCGTCGTCTTGCTGGACGAGGACGGACTGGCCCGCCAGACGGCGTGGACGCTCACCGGCGAGACGGAGCGCGGAGAGACGGTATCGGCCGACTGGAAGTACACGCTGACCGGCGTCGGGGCGACCACCGTCGAGGACCCGGCGTGGCTAGACGAGGCGCTAGCCCAGTCCGGGTCAGCACGAGTCGAAGGCCCGGCGCTCGCTCCCGAGTGAATCACCACGGGTGAGCGTCGTCAGGACGTCGAGCGAGAGGTTACGGAGGTACGACCGGACGCCGGGGTCACAGGTGCCCGCACGCCGCGCCTGCCGGTAGTCACAACACAGTGCGACGGGGAGGACCGGCACGACGAACACGCTCGCGACGACGACGCCGAGTTCGAGGGGGTGGCCCGCGGGCACGACCAGCGCGGCACCGAGGAGGAGCGCCCACAGTAGCGCACCGTGGACGACCGTCGGACGCCAGTTGTGGGCCGGAAGCCGACCCAGAGACGCGTCGCTGTCCCTCGGTTCGGCCGCCCGCGACGACTGCCTCGATGGGTCGCACGACATACTCCCGTAGAGGGGGTCCGACAGTATGACTCCCCTTTCGGCACACGCCGAAATCGACCGGGGGTATAAGCCCTTCCGCGGTGTACGTGGGCCAATGCGCGAGTTCATCTTCACAATCGACTACGAACGGGGGGTCGACCCCTTGATGGACGTGTTCATCGACCACCCGGAGACGCACTCCCGGACCATCGCCTGCAACGTCACGAACGACGGGATGTGGCGGCTGGAACGAGTCGCCGGCACCGAGGCGGCGCTGGACCGACTCGACGACGTGTTCGACGGGCCGGTGCAGTGTACGGAGTGCATCGGCACCCGGGACTGCGACACGGAGTGGCACTACGAGGTCATCGCCGCCGAACAGGGGCGACGCACCGTCTACAGCTATCGCTCGGAGGCCGGCGACTGCCACTCCATCCCTCGACTCGCCATCGAACACGTCGGCAACGGCGTCCTCTGTGAGACGGAACGGCGCGGCAGTCGCTGTGAGTGGCGTCTCCTCCTGTGTAGCGACGACGGCGTGGACGACCTGTTCGGTGCGCTAGAGGCGGAACTCCGGCCCGGCCTCACCGTCGAGTTCCGGCAGTTGGGCGAACCGTCCTACTGGACCGACGAGTCCGTGACGCTGGCGGAACTGCCCCCCGAGCAACAGGCGGCCGTCGAGGCGGCCGTCGAACACGGCTACTACCGCACGCCCCGGGACATCTCGCTGTCGGACCTCGCTGCGAAACTCGACGTCTCCCGGTCGACCCTACAGTACCGCCTCCAGCGGGCCGAGGCGTGGATCGTCCGCTCGTTCGTCACCCGGTCGATGGGCCCCGTCGAGGCCGACGAGTCCGTCGCGGAGGGGACCCGTCTCCGGGTCGGCCGGTCGGGCGTGTGAGCGAGTAGCACTCGACTTCGGCATATGCCGAACTAGTGCTGATACTGGTAGCCCGTCTCTACGGAGGTACGCACGCGGGTGGTGGCGTCACCGCTCGTCTTTCACCTATCATGACCACACTCAGCACACACGACGCCGAGGAGCGGGCTAGCACCGTCGACGAGGAGACAGCGGCGGAGGCGAGTGAGGGGCAAGTCTGTCCGGACTGTGGCGGCCACCTCACCCACGACGCGTCTCGCGGCGAGACGGTCTGTGCGGACTGTGGCCTCGTCGTCGACGAGAACGCCATCGACCGCGGGCCGGAGTGGCGCGCGTTCGACTCCGCCGAGCGCGACAAGAAGTCCCGCGTGGGCGCGCCGACGACGAAACTGATGCACGACGAGGGCCTCTCGACCAACATCGGCTGGCAGAACAAGGACGCCAACGGCAACTCCCTCTCGTCCAGCCAGCGCGAGAAGATGCAACGGCTCCGGACGTGGAACGAGCGGTTCCGGACCCGCGACCACAGCGAGCGCAACCTCAAGCAGGCGCTGGGCGAAATCGACCGCATGGGGAGCGCCCTCGGCGTCCCCAAGAGCGCCCGCGAGACGGCAAGCGTCGTCTACCGCCGGGCGCTGGACGAGGGCCTCCTGCCGGGCCGCTCCATCGAGGGCATCGCCACGGCGTCGCTGTACGCCGCCGTCCGGCAGGCCAACCTCCCGCAGACCATCGACGACATGGTGGTCGTCAGCCGCGTCGACGAACAGGAGTTCACGCGCGCCTACCGCTACATCAACCGCGAACTCTCGCTGGAAATCGGCCCGCCGGACCCCGCCGACTACCTCTCGAAGTTCGTCTCCCAATTGGACGCCAGCGACGAACTGGCGATGCGGGCCCACGACCTGCTGGAGACGGGCAAGGCCGAGAACGTCCACAGCGGCAAGAGTCCGGTCGGTCTGGCCGCGGCGGCCATCTACGCGGCCGGCCTGCTGGTCAACGAGGAACTCACCCAAGAGCGAGTCAGCGAGGCCACCGACGTCAGCACCGTCACCATCCGTGACCGCTACCGCGAACTCCTCGAAGCCGAGTCCGACCGCGACCCGGTCGATACGAGCGCGTCGAGCGAGTCCGGTGCGAGCGCCTAACGAGGGGTGCGAACGGAGTGAGCGGCCCTCGACGAGCGAACGGCGAGCGGTAGCGAGCTGTGGAACACGGAGTGCAGTCCCCGACCAGCGTGCCGTAGAGCGGTACATGCCTCGAACGCGACCGGCAACTGCCGACGGACGACCGCGAGTCGGTGGTAAGCCGACCGTACCGCGGGCCGCGCCCTTTTAGTCCCGTCACGCGGATACACCGGTATGACTGTCTCTGGGTCGGACGATTCGAGGGGTCCGTCGTTCGACCTGCTGGCGGTGGTCGCGAGCGTCGTCGCGGTGGCCGTCGTCGCGTTCTCTCCGGCGAGGGAGTGGACGGCGCTGGCCGTCGTCGTCGGGATTCCGTTCGTCCTCGTCGTACCCGGCTACGCCGTCGTCTCGGCGGTGTTCCCGCGCGCGGGCGACGCCGCACCGGGGCGGACCACGCGGACCTCCTGGCTCGCTCGACTCGGGTTGAGCGTCGGCGGGAGCGTCGTCGCCGTCGCCCTCGTCGGCGGCGTCCTCGACTTCACCGTCTGGGGGTTCCAGCGAACCCCCGTCGTCGGTGGCCTCTGTCTGCTGACGCTGGGCGCGACTGCTGTCGCGTGGGTCCGCCGGCGTCGACTGCCGGCGGCCGACCGGGCCGGCACCGACGTCTCGCGGGCACGCGCACGTCTCGGCGCTGTCGCCGGTGACGGCGGCGTCGCGGGACTCCTCCTGACAGTCGTCGTCCTCGCGGCGGCGGCCGGCGCGGTCGGCGTCGTCGCGCAGGAGGCCACCGACGCCGAGAGCGTGACGACGATGTACGTCCTCGGCGAGAACGCGTCCGGTGACCTCAGTGCTGCGGCCGTCCCCAGCGAACTGGTCGTCGGGGAGCAGACGACGCTGGCCGTGGGCGTGGGCGCCCGTGGCGCGGACGCCTTCGAGGGGACCGTCGTCGGCAGTCTCGAACGCGTGCGCGTCGCCGACGACACGGTGACCGTCCGAAACGCGACGGAACTGGTCCGGTTCCCCGTCGACGTCGAGGCCGGCGGGGCGACGGTCACCCGTCACACGGTTCAGCCGACGACGGCGGGCGAGGATCTCCGCCTGACCTATCGACTGTACCCGTCCGGTTCGTCTGACCCTGTTCGCGAGGTTCACTTCTGGGTCGACGTGATTCGGGCGTGAGACTCCGTGTGCCCGGCAGCTATATGTGGGCAATGAACGTAGTAGTGGTACGTAAGCTACTGGGGAGTGGCTGGTATCGGAGGACCTGACGTGGAATACGACTCAGCGCACGCACAGTTAGACGACGTTTCAGTGACGAAATCGAGTACCGGGCTCGACGACGGGACGCGCCTCGTCTCGCTCTCGATTCGGTCCCGTGGGGAAGACCCTGTCGCCGTCGACATCGCCGACCCAGTGCCGGAACCGTACGCGCTCGAACCACCGGACCGGTCGAGTGCCACTGGCGAGCGGTTCTCCGGCGGCCGTCTCGTCGTCGAACGGGTCGTGGAACCCGACGCTGACGTCGCTCTCACATACCTCGTCGCCGGCCCCGCGGGGACCCGTCTCCCGGGACCGACCGTCGAGAGTGTGACGCCGATAACCTCCGACGCCGACTTGCTCGTCGACCCGTCGGTCGAGTGGGTAGCGACCGACGGCGAAACGACGCCGCTCGAAATCGGTGGGGCGTCGATTTCAGGTTCCACCGACGGGGTCGTCCCGTTCGTCAACCTCCCCGGGGAGCGGTCCCCGGAGACGGCGACTCCGCTTCAGGGAGTCGCTATCGGAGTCGTCCTCACGCCGACCAACGAGGACGCCGTCTACCGGACCGTCCTCCGGGCGAGTCGACGCGGACACACGGTGCTTGCGACGTACGGGGGCGTGGCCGAGGACGACGAGTCGCTCGATACGCTGGCGTCGCTCGGCGCTATCGTCCTCACGCCCCCCTCGAAACGGGGGACGCAGGCAGAACTCAACCGCCTCCTCTCGCGCACCGCCAGAGAGCGGGGGTTGCCGGGCATCGTCCTCCAGACGCGCGCGTGCCCGCGAATCGACTACGACCGGACCGCCGTGGCGTTCGAGAGCGCGGACTACGAAGTCGTCGCGATTCCCGAACAGTGGAGCCAGTCCCGCGACAGTCCGACCGTCGTCGTGGCGATTCCGGCCTACAACGCGGCCGAGAGCATCGGCCCCGTGGTCGAACGAGCGGCGGCGTTCGCCGACGAAGTGGTCGTCGTCGACGACGGGAGTCGGGACGCGACGGCCGACCGGGCGCGCGAGGCCGGGGCGACCGTGGTCGTCCACGACCGCAACCGCGGGTACGGCGGCGCGCTGAAGACGGCCTTCAGGGAGGCCGACGACCGGAACGCCGCACACCTCGTCGTCATCGACGCCGACGGGCAACACGACCCGGCGGACATCCCGTCGCTCGTCGAGACGCAGGCGCGCGACGACGCCGACATCGTCATCGGCAGTCGGTACGTCGGCGAGTCCAAGACCAAGATACCGTTCGTCCGGTCGCTGGGCCTGACGGTCATCAACGACCTCACCAACGCCAGCCTCGGCAACCTCCGCCCGAGCGGGTGGATTCGAGACACCCAGAGCGGCTACCGGGCGTACAGTCGCGGGGCGGTTCGCTCGCTGGCGGCCGACCCGACCATCGGGAACAACATGGGCGCGAGCACGGACATCCTCTATCACGCCCACCGGAACCGACTCAGCGTCGCCGAGGTGGGGACGACCATCTCCTACGACGTGGAGAACGCCAGCACGCAGGGGTCGCTCTCGCACGGTCTCGACCTCGTCCGGAACATCGTCTGGACCGTCGAGTACGGCCGTCCGCTCCTCATCGTCGGGACGCCCGGTGCCATCACGACCCTGCTGGGCGTGAGCGTCGCCCTCTTCTTCCTCGTGCAGTACGTCGAGACGGGGGCGCTGTTTCCGGTCCAACTCGGTGCCTCGATTCTGTTCGCCATCGGCGGCCTGTTGCTGTGCATCACGGCGCTGATGATGCACGTCCTGAACGGCCACCCGACGCTCAAGCGACTGAGAGAGTGAGGGCAACAGCTAACTCCGCCGCGGGACACCGGGGCGGTATGAGACGACTCGTTCGACGGAGCGCGACGGAGGGACGCCGTGGATAACGCCGCTCGCACCGCGGCGGGCGGCCGACTCCGGGACCGCGTCGGGACGCGCAATCCCGAACCGGCGTTCGCCCTCCTCGGCGTCGCCCTCGTCGGCGCCGGCCTCGCGGTGCCCGACTTCGAGACGCTCCTGTTCGCGTGGGGCGGCACGGCCCTGTTCGCGGCCCTCTTCCTCCGGTTCGTCACGCCCGACGAGACGGTCCCGAGCCGCGTCGCCACCGACCTCGCGGCGGCGATGGGCGCGAACGCGCGGCGACTCGCTGGCGACGGTCGGCCACGGTACGTCCCGGGCGAGGAGTCGGTCACGCTCACCGCAGGCGGGAACGACGCCGCCCTCGCCCCCGTCGGCGAGCGGTTGCTGGCGGCGGTTCCGGACCCCGACGCCGAGGAGACGGCGACAGACCGCCTGCCGGTGCTCGTCGACGCCCTCGTCAACGACCTCGAACTGGTCGACCGGGCGACCGCTCGACAGACCGACCGCGGGGCCGAGGTGACCGTCTCCGGGTCCCGAGTCGGCACCGAAGAACTGTTCGACCACCCCGTCGCCTCCGTCGTCGGCGTCGGCCTCGCACGGACCGTCGGCCGCCCGGTCAGCGTCGATACGGCGGCGACGGACGACGGCCTCGTCGTCACCTGCGACTGGGGGTGAGTTCACAGCGACCCGACGAACTTCTCCAGCGTGCGAAGCGCGACCACCACTGCGAACGCCAGCGCACCGGCCAGCAGCGGCCAGCGAAGCCGTCGCCGCCAGCGGGGTGTGACGTGGACCGGCGCAGTAAGCGCCGTCAGGAGCAGGAGGCCGAGGAAGGCACCGACGAAGACGAACTCCAGCGTCAGCGCGCCGACGGTGGCCAGCAGTGCGGTGGTGAGCAGCGTCCACCCCACCTGTGCGGTGAGGAATCGTCGCTGGCGCGGCGTCGTCATACCGGGCGGTACGACGGCAGAGTGGATAATCACACGGGGTCCGGTAGGTGTCACCTAGCGGGGGGTTCAAGCCCGACGGGCGCGTCCTGCCGGTAGCGATGTACCCGTGGACCCACGCCGCCTTCGGCTACGTCTTGCTCGTCCTCCTCGTCGTCGCCCTCCGTCGGCGCGTCTCGCGGGCGGAACTGGCCGCCGTGGTGGTAGCGACGCAACTGCCGGACGTGGTGGACAAACCGCTCGCGTGGTGGGTCGGTGCCATCCCCTCCGGCCGGTCGCTGGCGCACTCGCTGGTGGTCGCCGTCCCGCTATCGGCGCTCGTCCTCGCGGTGGCGTGGCGTCGCGCGCACCCCGAGGTGGGTGCCGCGTTCGCGCTGGGGTACGCGAGCCACCTCCTCGGCGACACCTACGTCGCGCTGTACCACTGGCGCGTCGAGGAGTTCACCTTCCTCCTCTGGCCGTTCCTGCCGGCGTACCCCTACGACGAGTCGATTAGTCTCGCAGAGTTGGTCGCGGCGGTGCAGGCCTCACCGAGCGCACGCCTCCAACTGGGCGTCACCGCCGTCGGCGGCCTCGTCGTCCTCGCGCACTTCGTTCGCGCGCCGTGGTGGCGTCCTCAGCGGACCGAGTAAGCCCCACCGCCGAGTATTTGGTAGTTCCTCGCACACGGTAGGGTATGACTGCGACAGTCGACGGCCGGACGGTTCTGGTGACGGGCGGTGCGGGGTTCATCGGGAGCCACCTCGTGGACGCGCTGGTCCCGGCCAACGAGGTTCGGGTGCTGGATAGCTTCGTGAGCGGTGACCGGTCCCGAGTTCCCGAGGACGCCACCGTCGTCGAGGGCGACGTTCGCGACGAGGCGGCGGTGGCCCGGGCGATGGACGGCGTCGACGTCGTGTTCCACGAGGCGGCCGTCGTCAGCGTCGCCCAGTCCGTCGCGGACCCGACGACGAGTCACGCGGTCAACGTCGACGGCACCCTCGCCCTGTTGGAGGCGGCCCGTCGACAGGACGCTCGGGTCGTCTTCGCCTCCAGCGCGGCCATCTACGGCGCGCCCGAGTCCGTCCCAGTCAGCGAGTCGGCGCCGAAACAGCCGGCCTCGCCGTACGGGCTGGAGAAGCTCTCGGGCGACCACTACTGTCGGCTGTACGCCGACCTCTACGACCTCCCGACGGTCGCGCTGCGGTACTTCAACGTCTACGGTCCCCGGCAGTCCGGCGGCGACTACGCCGGCGCAATCACCGCGTTCACCGAGCAGGCCCGCGCCGGTGGTCCGCTGACGGTGCAGGGCGACGGGCGGCAGACGCGGGACTTCGTCGCCGTCGCGGACGTGGTGCAGGCGAACCTGCTGGCGGCCACCACCGACGCCACGGGCGAGGCGTTCAACGTGGGCACCGGCACGGCGACGACGATACGGAGCGTCGCCGAGACGATTCGGGACCGGGTGGCCCCCGACGCCGAGATAACGACGGTGGAACCGCGACGCGGCGACATCCGCGACAGCGTCGCCGCCGTCGAGAAGGCCCGGCAGCGACTGGGCTACGAACCGACGGTGACGCTGGAGGACGGCCTCGCCAGTTTCCTCGGCTGAGGCCGGCCCGACGGAAACAGCTATGTCTCGGCCCTCGCTACCGTGCGCCGATGCTCTCCGATGCCGTCACCGACGTCGTCATCGGTATCGCCCTCGGGGGATTCCTCCTGTTCGCCGGGTCGGCGTCGTGGTACTTCCCCAGCGTCTTTTTGCACCTGTTCGACGACGCTGACGTCTCGCCGTGGGCCCAACTCCTCTTTACGCCGGCGGCGTACGTCGGCGCGTACGTCCTCGCCCTCACGGTCAGGTTGGGGCTGTACGCCGTCCACGGGGTCGTCGCGTTCGCTGTCGGCGGGGCCGTCCTCCTCCGCTATCGGCGGTCGGCGGCGGACCCCGACTCGCTGTGGCCGCCCCGTTGGACAGGGCAGGCCCTCGTCGCTCTCGGCGCGGGGTTCGTGGTCTTCTCGCTCGTCCGCCGACTCGGCGCGGCGTGACTCACTCCACGACGACGGTGCCGCGCATCCCGGACTCGTGGGGGATACAGAAGTACGGGAACTCCCCGGCCGTCCGGAAGGTGTGGCGGTACGTCTCACCCTGTCCCACACTCCCGTCGGGGTAGGACTGGCGGGCGGCCGACTCGCTCTCGAAGTCGCCCGAGGCGAAGTACGCCGCCCCCTCGGGCAGGTCGGCCTCGTAGGCGGTGGCGCTGTGGGCCACCGACCCCGTCGTCTCCCAGACCACGGTGTCGCCGACGGCCACCGTCACCGTCTTCGGGTCGAACTGCAGGTCGTCGGTCATCGCCACGCGCGTCTCGCGTGGTTCGTCGCCGCTGTCCCCACCGCTCGACTCGCCACACCCGGCCAGCGCGGCGGCCACTCCCACCCCACCCATCCGAAGTACTGTCCGTCGGTCGTACATGGCTTAGAGACGCCCGCCGGTAGGATAAGCCTAGCCGCCGACTGCAACACTTTTGCCGACGCCAGCGAAAGGAGAGCCAACGCAGCACTCCCGATGGTCTCCGTCCCACCGCTCCGCCGCACCGAGTACGTCCCCCTCGTCGTCTGTCTACTGGCGGCCGCCGGACTGTCGACCCTCTACGCCCTCGAACTGCTGGCACGACCGACGCTGCTTCGCGCCGGGTTCGCCCTCGCGGGGGCCGCTGTCGCCCTCGTCCTCTTCTTCGCATCGCGGGGCGAGACCTCCGACCACTCCCGCCGTCTCCCGCCGGGCGTGACGACGAAAGCCGTCGTCGCCCTCGCGGCCGGTGGCGTCGTCGCCACCTCGTTTCTCGGGTCGCGCCTGCTCCCCTTCGCCGTCGTCCTCCCTCTCGGCGTCCTGCTCGTCGCCGTACAGATACGCGCCGACCCGTCCGTGCCCGCCGTGTTGACCCAACTGTCGGCGCTGTTCCTCGCCGGTCGCCTCGGGAAGTACCTCACCACCGGGTTCTACTTCGGCGGCACCGACACGTTCGCCCACGTCGCCGCCGTCGACACCCTGATAGCGTCCCGCTACACGACGGTCATCCCCCACGGCTACGACCTCTACCCCGTCTTTCACTTCCTCATCGGCACGGTCACGCACGTCACCGGTCTCCCGGCGTACGACGCCCTCGTCCTCACCGGGACGCTGCTGTTCACGCTCGTCGTTCCGCTCGCGTACCTCCTCGGCGCGTCCGTGTTCGGGTCGACCCGACTGGGGCTGACCGCCGCGCTGGCCGTCGTCCTCTCGGAGTTCTTCGCGTACCACGCGCTGTACTTCTACCCGCAGGCGCTGGCCTCCGTCCTCCTGCTGGTCGCGCTGTACTGCAACAGCCGACTGTTCCACGCCGAGGACGAACGGGCCTACCGGCGTCTCTCGGTGTTCGTCCTCGCCCTCGTCGGGACGATGGTGGTCACGCACCACCTCACGTACGTCCTCTTCGCCGGCGTCGCGGCCGCCGCCGTCCCGGTGGCGCTCGCGCGGCCGTACCTGTTCGCCGACGCCACCTCCGACCGATGGGCGGGACTGCGCTACCGCTGGCTGTTTCCCGGCCTCGCCGGCGGGGCCCTGCTGGTCGCCTACTGGTCGTACTCGCCGAGTCTCATCATCGTCGGCATCGTCGAACTGTCGCTCGGCGTGCTGTTCGACGTGGCCACGGTGCCGCCGGCCCAACTGTACGCGTACGGCGTCACGCTTCCCGGAGACAGCGTCGACCGAGCGGTGCAGTGGTTGCTGACGCCGACCGGCGTCTACGCCGCCGGCCTCGGGTCGCTGTTGCTGTTGGCGGGCTACGAACTCCTCGACAATCTCGGGCGGTACCGCCGCGGTTTCACGCTCGCGGCCACCGGCCTCGGCCTCTCGGCGATACTGCTCCCCCTCCCGATTCCGGTTCCCCAGCTAGAGCGGCTGAAGTTCGTCGTGACGCTGGTCGCGCTGTTCCCCCTCGCCGTCGGCCTCCGGCGGGCGCTCTCGGCGGAGGGGCGGTACGTCGCCGCCGCGTTGCTGGTCGTCGCCGCGATGGGCGGCGCGACGGCCTTTACGGTCCTCGCGGCCGACGACGTGGAGGGCGTCTACACCGACGAGCGCCGCGAACAGGTGACGATGACCGAGGCAGAGTTCCGGGCCGTCGGGACCACCGCGGCGTTCCTCGACGCCCACGCGGACGGCGGCGTCGCCACCGACCGGGTGACCAATCGTGCCTTCGAGACGGCCGGATACAACGCCACCAGAGTCCTGCGAGCACGGCCCACCGGGTTGCGGACCGGAGCCGAGTTCGTCGTCGTCCGCGAGCGCTGGACCGACCACCTCGTGCCGCTGGGGTTGAGCCTCCGGAGCAGCGAGCAGAACGTCTTCACGCTCTCCGAGGAGCGCTTCGCCGCGGCGGACGCCCGGGTCGACAAGGTCTACACGACCGGAAGCGTCCGGGTGTACCACAGCGCCGACGGCTTCCGCGGCCTCTACGGCGAGAACGGGACGGACGAGCGGTCACTCCCCGAACTGCCGGACGGTGACCAGTAGCTTCGCCCGAATCGAGGGCGACGCGAGGACGACGGCGGCGTAGACGGCCCCGCCGAGCAGTATCTGTGCGACGAGACCCACCAGCGTCGCGGGAACGACTGTCCCGACGAGGACCACCGCGCCGCCCATCACCGCGGCGGCGACGCCACACCACGCGACCACGCCGGTCGGGAACGAGAGGGGGACGATGCGGCGCAGGAATCCGCCGAGGACGAGCGTGTTGACCGCCATCGACGTCCCCGTCGCGGCCGCGGCACCGACGAGGCCGATGCGTGGCACGAGCAGGACGTTCAGGACGACGTTCAGCGTCAGCGACGCCGCCGTCGCGTAGGCGCCGACGTCGGGCCGGTCGACGGCCCGGACCGTCGCGTCGAAGACGTTGTTGACCGCGGCGACCAACTTCTCGCCCATCAGCACGACGAACGCCGCCGTCGCGAGGAGGAACTCCGGCCCGAAGACGAGGCCCAGTATCTCCTCGGAGAGCAAGGCGACGCCGACGAAGGCGGGGACGACGAGGACGAGCGACGCGGCCAGTCCGTCACGGACCGTCGGCGCGATGCGGTCGCGCTCCCCGCTCGCGTCCCACGCACTCATCTGGGCGAATATCGTGTTGGAGACGACGACGCCGACGATGCCGGTCATCACCGTCACGCGCCACGCGAGTTCGTAACTGGCGACGTGCGCCCCCGAGAGGAACAGGCCGATGACGAGGACGTCCATGCTGTTGTAGACGTGCCCCCCGAGGCCCCAGATGCCGTTGAACTTCGCGTAGTCGACGAGCGTCCGGACGTGCTTGCCCGAGGGGCGCGCCAACCCGGTCCGGACCTTGCGCAGGCCGGCGGCCAGCATCACGACGTAGCCCGCGAGCAGTCCGTAGATGAGCGCCTCAGCGCCCACTCCGAACTGGACGAGGGCGACGGCGACGGCGACGTAGGTGACCAGTCGCAGGAACTGGAGGACGGCCGTCTCGTCGGCCCGGAGTTCCCCCCGGAGGACGTGGACGGTGAGCATACAGAGTTGGTACAGCACGGCGGCGACCAGCAAGGGGACGACGACCGGTGCGCCGACGTAGCCGTCGACCACGCCCCGGAACGGGAGGACGAGGGCGGCGATGCCCAGCAGGAGGGCGGCCTTCAGGAGGAGGGCGGCCCCGAGGACCGCCTCTGGGTCGTCGCCCTCGCTGATGCGCTTCTCGACGGCACCGTTGATGCCGAAGTCCGCTATCGTCCCGAGCGTGCTCAACACGGCCTCGAACAGGAAGAACACGCCGAGCGCCGACGCGCCGAGCGCACCCGCGAAGTACACCGTCGACCCGAACCCGACGACGACGCCGACGACTTCGAGCGCCAACAGCAGACCGCCCGCTCTGGCGAAGTTCAACCGCCGGGGCATCGTCGGCCGGCCGACCGCCTCGACGGTCTGGTCGCGGTCCCCGGTCATGGTCGGACGGGTCGACGGTGGACGGTTCGGTCGGTCGCTATCACGGTATCACCCGGGCGACCAGCGTCCGAAACAGGGCGAGCGCCGTCGAGGGGTGCGGCGAGATGCGGAGCGCCCGCATGTAGTAGGCGACGGCGCGGTCGAACTCCCCCGCTCGGTGGTACGCCCGTCCGACGGTCGTGAACAACTGGACGTAGTAGACGTCGGTGTACGGGTGGGCCGCCGGCACTCGCTGGTCGACGAGGTAGCCGAACCGCTTTGCCTGTTCGAGGTACTCCTCGACGGGCATCCCCGAGGCCATCATGCTCCGGTCGTGGCGGCGGCGGGTGAACAGGTCCGGGCAGAGGCAGACGCCCGCCTCGGTGGCCGCTTCGAGGACGTAGAGCGTGTCCTCGCCCCGGCGCAGCGACGACTCGAACCGGACGCCGACCCGGTCGGTGTCGACGAGGATGGCCGACGTCACCTCCTCTAGGTCGCCGACGAACGCCTCGTAGACGAACTCGTCCAGCGACATCGGGTCGCCCGCCAGACAGAGGCCAGCGCCCGTCTCGGCCATCCGGTCCAGTTGGCGTTCGAGTTTGTCCGGTTCCCAGAGGTCGTCGGCGTCGAGGAAGGCGACGTAGCGGTGGTCCGCCCGGTCCAGGCCGGCGTTGCGGGCGTCGGCCGGGCCCGTATCCACGTCGTCGACGACGACGAGGTCGGTCGGCACCGTCTGTGCGGCCACCGTCGACTTCGCCTCCTCCAACATCTCCTCGGGCGTGTATCTCGGACTGTACGGGACGACGACGGAGACGGTCGGGTCGGTCACCACTCGTCCATCACCGCCCGGTGAATCTCGTTGAGACGCTCGGCGTGGCGGGTCCACGTCCACTGCTGGTCGAGGAGTCGCTGGTGGCCGGCGTCGCCCATCGCTCGCAGTCGCTCTGGGTCGTCGAGCAGATAGTCCAGCGTCGCGGCCAGCGTCTCGGGGTCGTGTGGGGGGACCAGCACGCCCGTCTCGCCGTCGACGACCATCTCCGGGATGCCGCCCACCGACGAGGCGACGACGGGGGTCTTCGCGGCCATCGCCTCGTAGATGACCGTCGGGCGACCCTCGGACCAACTCGGGTGGACCAACACGTCGGCGGCTATCTGCCAGCGACGGAGCGCCACGGGGTCGAGTTGCCAGAACGACCGGGTCGCGTGTCGCAGTTCGCCGAGTCGGTCCAGTAGCCACCAGCGCAGGTCCCCCTCGTGGCCGACGGTCACGAGCATGACGTCTTCCCGGTCGAGGGCGTCGGCCGCCGCGACGAGTTCCTTCAGCCCCTTCGCCTCGGTGTAGGCGCCCACCGACAGCAGTACCCGCGTCTCGGGGCCGATGCCGAGTTCGTCGCGGATGGCCTCGCGCCGGTCGGTGCGGAACTTCGACGGGTCCTCGCCGATGGGGACGGTCCTGACCTTCGACGCCGGGACGAACTGGCGGGCGAGGTCCGCCAGTTCGTCGCTGACCACCACGATGCGGGCGGCGTACGCCAGCGTCTCGCGGATGCGGGCCTGCGCCTTCCCGTTGAACGACTCGTAGTTGTGCAGGTCGACGGCGTGGCTGTTGACCACCAGCGGCAGGTCGTGCCGGCGGCAGTACCGGAGCGTGCCGTACCCGTCGAGGTAGATGTCGGAGGTGTGGACCACGTCGTGGGGCGTCTCGAACGTCTCCTCGACGTACTTCGTCACGCGCTTCTGGAGTGAGTCCCCGGAGACGTGGTAGCCGTAGCGCTTGGGGACGACGTAGAGGAACCGAGGGTAGTGGGCGACGTAGGTGCCCCAGCGCTCCGTCTTCGGGACCCGCGAGTACTCCGAGTACGGGCCGACGGGCGGGGCAAAGGGCGTCGGGACCACCACGTCGAGGTCGGCGGCGGTGCGGTTCAGCGCGTCGAACGACCGGTGGTTGAACGGCGACCGGACGGGCAGCGCGTGGCTCTGGTGGTGGATGGCCGACGCCAGAACCCGGTAGGTGTCGCCGTCGTCGGACGCGGTCATCGCGTCTCACCCGCCGTCCGCGCCCGGAGGCCCAGCACCGACCAGAACGCCGTTCTGGCGAGGTCCTTCGGCCGGGTGACGGTCCGCCAGTCGAGGTACGCGGCGGCCTCGCCGAACCGCCCCTCGGCGAGGAAGTGCCCGACGAGTCCCATCCGGTGGACGCGCCGGACCGGGATGCCCTCGGCCTCCAGTTCCGCCACGAGGTCGGCGTTCCGGTCGAGGTAGCGCCGGTCGTTCTCGACGTACGCCGCCGCCGGCGCGTCTCCGGTGAAGTGGGTCAGCGCCAGCGGTTCGTCCACGTACGCGACGTTCCCGACGGCGAGGACTCGCAGGACGAGGTCCCAATCCTCGTAGATAGAGAGGCCCTCGTCGAACCCGCCCGTCTCCTCGAAGACGCGCCGCTCGACCACGAGCGTCGACCCCGGGCCCATGAACACCTGCATGGCGAGGAGCGACGCCGCCAGTTCCCGGCCGCCCTCGCGGGGCGCACTCGACCGGAACAAGCGGTCGGAGACGACGGCCGCGAGGCGACCCAGCGTCGAGAGGCCGGCCGTCCGCAGGTCGCAGTAGGCGCCGACCCACCCCTCCCCGCGGGCCTCGATGACGGCGAGTTGGCGCTCCAGTTTCCGCGGCAGCCACTCGTCGTCCGAATCGAGGAAGGCGACGTACTCGCCGCGGGCCGCCTCGACGCCGGTGTTTCGGGCGGCGCTGACGCCGCGGTTCGTCTCGTGGGCGATGTAGCGAACCCGAGGGTCGTCGTACCCCTCGACGACCGCTCGGGTGTCGTCGGTGGACCCGTCGTCGACGACGAGGACTTCCACGTCCTCGACGGTCTGTGCGAGGGCGCTGTCTATCGCTCGGCCGACCACGTCGCCGCGCTGGTAGGCCGGTATCACGACGCTCACGCGGGGGCTACGCACGCATGACCTCCCGGTGAATCTCGTTCAGACGTTCTGCGTGGCGGGTCCACGTCCACTGCTGGTCGAGGAGTCGCTGGAGGCCCGCCCGTCCCATTTCGCGAAGTCGCTCGGGGTCGTCGAGCAGGTAGTCGAGCGTCGACGCCAGCGTCTCGGGGTCGTGTGGCGGGACCAGCACGCCCGTCTCGCCGTCGACGACCATCTCCGGGATGCCGCCGACGTTCGAGGCCAGCACCGGCGTCTCGGCGGCCATCGCCTCGTAGATGACGGTGGGGCGGGCCTCGAAGTGGCTGGGGTGGACCAGCAGGTCCGCGGCGACCTGCAGACGGCGGACGGCGATTGGGTCCAGTTGCCAGTAGGCGTGGGCGGGGTGGCGCAGTTCGCCCAGTCGGTCGAGGAACCACCAGTGGAGCGCCCCGCCGTGGCCGACGGCGGCGACGGCGACGTCGTCGCGGTCCAGCGACTCGAGCGCGGCAACGAGGTCGCGGACCCCCTTCTCCTTCTCGAACCGGCCGACGAACAGGAGCAGTTTCGTCTCCGGCGCGATGCCCAGTTCCCGGCGGACGGCCTCCCGGCGGTCGGTCGGGTAGTTCTCGGGGTCCTCGCCGATGGGGAGCGTCGTGACCTTGCTCGCGGGTGCGAACCGCCGGGCGACGGCGCTGAGTTCGTCGCTGACCGTGAGGACGGCCGAGCAGTAGTCGATGGTCTCGCGGATGTGGCTCTGGACGGTGTCGTTGAACCGGTCGAAGTTCTTCAGGTCGCCGGCGTGCGAGAGCGCCACGAGGGGGACGTCGTGGCGCTTGCAGTACTCCAGCGCGGCGTAGCCGTCGAGGTAGAACCCGCAGGCCTGCACCACGTCGTGGGGCGTCTCGAAGGTTTGCTCGACGTACCTCGTGACGCGCTTCTGGGCGGAGTTCCCCGAGACGTGGTAGAAGTACCGCTTCGGGAGCATGTAGAGGAACCGGGGGTAGTGGACGCGGTATGAGCCCCACTGTTCGGTCCTGGGGACGTGGCGGTACTCTGAGTACGGGCCGACGGGCGGGGCGAACGGCGTCGGCGAGACGACGTCTAAGTCGACGCCGGTGGCGTTCAGCGCGTCGAACGACCGGTGGTTGAACGGCGTCCGGACCTGAAAGACGTGGTTCGGGTGTTCGGTCGCACAGCCGAGGACGCGGTAGGATGCGTCGGGGTCGGACCCGGTGGTCGGGCCGCGTCGAGATGTCGGTGCGTCAGACATGAGGGAGGTGTGGTGTCGCCCGCGGTCGGCCACCGGCCGCGGGCGGTATGTACATCCTACCTATCGCCGAGAGAGGTGTTATGCTTTCCGGGGCCGTCACGCCGTCTCACCGTCGTGGCCGGGAGCGAACGCTTTTGCGGTCCGCACTCGAACCTCCGTTTCGTGTGCAACCCCCCACGCTCCGCGGGTGGCGTCAGTGACACCACCACTCGACCGACGCTCGTACCTCGCGCTCCTGTTCGCCGCGTCGACCGCCGGGTGTTCCCTGTTCGGGGGTGATAGCGTGCCCGACGGGACGCCGACGTCCGGCGGCCCGGCCGAGGACTTGCTGGCCGGCCACGTCGTCGCCATCGGAGCGGACCTCGACCGGACGACGGTCCCGACCGACGAGACGGACTCGCCGGTACAGGACGCTCTCGACAGCATCGCCGAGACGGGCGGTCGGGTGTACCTTCCGCCGGGGCGAGTCCGCGAACGGGGTCCGGTCCGTCCCCACCCGAACACCGGCATCTACGGGTTCGGGATGAACGTCTCCGTCCTCCACGTGGTCCGGGAGGGGACCGACGGCATCCGGTTCGACCGCGACACGAAGACCCAGCGGGTCCAGTTGGACGGCTTCGAACTCCGCGGGCCGGGCGTGGGCGTCCGGACGGGCGTCGCCCTCCACTTCGTCGGCAACCCGGACGACCCGGCGACGGACCCCGCCGACCTCTACGTCGGCCGCCTCTACTGCAGGGAGTGGGCGAATTCGGTGTACCGCGTCGACTCGGGCGTCGGCCCGTTCCAGTGCCGTCACGACTTCCTCCGGGCGGACGACTGCGACGCGGGCGAGGAGAACGGCCTGCTGGAGTGGCGTGCGTCCTACGGTCCGGCGAACTGGTTCGGCACCGTCGTCGCCTACCCGACGGACGCACGGAGCGGCCGGAACACTGACCTCCTGTATCAGCGGGGCGGGGAACTCTCGTTCGGTGACGTCTCCGTCGGCGGGACGACGGGGATGCTCGTCGACACCCGCATCGGCCGCCTTCGGGTGGGTCGTCTCCACTACGAACCCGAACGTCAGCCGACGGTCCCGCGAACCCTCGTCCGCGTCGGGAGCGGCGGGTCGACCCGGTTCGAGGACGTCGTGGTGGACAGCGGGGCGGTCGGTTACGTGTACGAACTCCGGGCGGGCGCCGGGAGTGCGACGCTGTTCGGCCCGCCGGGTGGTCGGGGCCGAGTCAGGAACAACGTCGTGAACGTCGCGGGGTCGCTGGACCCGGACCGGCGCTCGTGGTACTTCGGGAGCGTCGACGATGTGGACGTGACCGGCCAGTCGCGGACCGGTAACCTCCGCGTACTCGGAACGGCCGGACAGGGCGT
The DNA here is from genome assembly GCF_056934455.1 of Haloarcula sp. H-hyl6. Classification (NCBI taxonomy): domain Archaea; kingdom Methanobacteriati; phylum Methanobacteriota; class Halobacteria; order Halobacteriales; family Haloarculaceae; genus Haloarcula; species Haloarcula sp. H-hyl6. The sequence continues at coordinate 976,944 of NZ_JBRIIK010000001.1, read as the reverse complement.
CGGCTGACCTCGCTCACCGACAGGATTATTCTGTGACGTAGCGACTGCTTACCTGTGTCATCACAGCGAGGCGACGAGGTGCCGCCGGTGTCCGTCGTCGTCGTGACGTTCAACTCCGCGGGGACGGTGGGCGAGACGCTGGCGTCGCTCGACGCGCAGACCTATCCGGACGACCGCTACGAGGTGGTCGTCGTCGACGGGGGGTCCACGGACGAGACGGCGAGCATTGCCGCCGACTACGGCGTCGAGTTCCGCGTCGCCGAGGGCGCGACCATCGGCGAGTGCCGGAACCTCGGCGTCGAGGCCGCGAGCGGCGACTACGTCGCGTTCACGGACTCTGACTGCGCGGTGCCGGCGACGTGGCTCTCCTCGCACGTCGAGCGAATCGAGGCCTACGCCGACAGCGAGGCGGTGGTCGGCGTCGGCGGCCCGAACCGCCCGTTCCCGGACGACCCGCCGTTCGCCAAACTGGTCGGCAGTCTGCAAGGGACCGTCTTCGGGTCTGGGGGGTCCCCGCAGTCTCACGCCATCGACGAGGAGCGACTGGTGAAGTCGGTGGCGGCCTGTAACGTCCTCTACGACGCCGCCGTGTTCGAGGAGTACCGCTACGACGACGCAATCAACGTCGGCGAGGACGCGGAGTTCCACTACCGCCTGAGCGAGGCCGGGTACCGGTTCGTCTTCGACCCGGCCATCGCCGTCTCGCACCACCTCTCGGCGGACTTCGGCGCGTTCTGCAAGAAGAACCGCTCGTACGGCTACGCGATGGCCCGCATCCAGCGCCGACACGGGCGGGTGATTCGGTGGTACTCCGCGTTGCCCTCGCTGGCGCTCGGCGGCGGCAGTCTGGCCGCGCTTGCCGACCTCCGCGCCGGCAGGGCGCGGTACGTCCCGCTCTTCCTCTTCGCGTTCCTCCTCGTCAGCGGCTACGCGACGATGCAAGTGTACCGAGACCGTGGCAGTCTCTTGGCCCTCCTGGTCCCGGCCATGCTGGCCGCCCAGTACTGCCTCTACGGCGTCGGCTTTCTGGAGGGCCTGACCGCGCCGGACCCGGTCCCGCAGGACCTCCCCTGACTCAGGCCCGGTAGATGCCGATGGCCCAGTGGTGTTCGCCCAGCACCTGATAGCCGAGGCCGAGGTTGCCGTCCACCGCGCAGTGCCACCCCTCGCCGTCGAACCACGGGTCGACCTGATGCATCGCCCCCGAGTTCCACCCGAGGCCGCCGGGCGGTTCGACGACGGGCGAGTCCGCGCGCTCCGCGTCCTCGTACGTCGACGGCGTGAGGTCGGTCACCTCGTAGGCCCGCACCATCTCGCCGTAGCGGTCCTCGCAGTCCTGATAGAACGCGAGGATTCGGTCCTCGAAGACGAGCGGTCGGCCGCCGGGCCGGGCGGCACGGGGGCGCCCCTCGACGACGGGATTCTCGCCGTGGGGCGTCCAGTCTGGGGCTTCGAGGTCGTCGCTGTAGTAGGCGTGGAGGTCGACGCCGTCTCCCAAAAACCCCCACCAGCGCCCCTCCCAGCGGAAGGGGCTGAAATCGTGGAGCGGCGTCTCGGGGTGCACGAGGTCCGCGACGGGGACCCACTCGTGGGGGAACGACTCTGCGCGGTAGAGCGTGACGCCGGCGGGTCCCCGCTCTTTGGCCCACCGGTCGGGAACCATGTAGTGCTCGCCGTCCCAGCGGAAGACGTAGGGGTACGAGAGGTGTTCGTCGGTTTCGAGGACGACGCGGTCGTAGGTCCAGTCGTAGCCGTCCGCGCTCTCGGCGTGGGCGATGGCCGCCGACGGCTCTCGGTTGTGCGTGTACACCTCGAAGAACATGTGCCAGTCGTCGTCCTCGGTGACGAACAGGAACGGGTCGGCGACGCAGTCGGTCCGACCGAAGTCGGTGATGTCGGCGGCCGTGAGGACGGGGTTGACGTCGCCGGCCGGCCCGAACAGCGAGGGGGCGCGGTCGGCCTCAGCGTACGGATAGGACGGAACTGCCGGGCCGGTGTGGAGTCCAGACACGTCGACTGGGTCCGGCCGCCGTCGGCCGGTCGGCGGTCGCATGTGGAGGCGTTCGCCGGCGTGCCACGCGGCCCGTTCGAGGAGGGTCGAGCGAGCGAGCACGCTTCGGAGGCCGCTCACGGCGGGGGTGACCCGGGTGCGAGCGTGCACGAGCAACCGGGAACTGGCGGAGTCGTCGGCCATAATCGGTGCCTACCACTCCGCCGCGGGACCACTTAACTACACACGACGGCGAGAACGTCAGAGCCCCGTCCCGGCCGTCCCGAGTGCCCGGAGGCCGCCGGTGTTGCCCTCACTGTGCGTGACGCTCACGTCGTCGGGCGCGCCCTGGTACAGCGAGGGATGGGTCGGGTCGCCCGGTGCCGAGAGGTTGACGACGTTCGAGGTGACGTCGGCCTCGGCACCCAGTTCGATGTACGGCCCGAGTATCTTCCGGGCCGGTCCGCGGCCGTTGTAGTCGTCGGAGCCCAGTTCGTACACGTAGTCGGCCGTGCCGGTGACGTGTTTGACCGTGCCGACGACGGCCGTCCCGTGGCCCAGTAATCGGACGATTGCGGGCGGATTTGTCGGGTTCGTGGTCGGTTCCCAGTGGACGTTGCCGAACTCGACGACGCTGTCCCACGTCTGGTGGACGGCGACGCCCGCGGACCCGCCCATCGTGAGGTAGTCGACGGTCTGTGTGCCGCCGCGGGAGAAGAATACAGTCGTGTTCTGCCCGCTGACGGTGGCGCTGGGGTAGGCGGCGACGGTCCCGAACCAGTTCGCCGGACCGTACCACGACCGGAATTCGAAGAGGCCGTCCTGTTCGCCGGCGTCGCACTCGTAGATTGTCAGTTGGTCGTGGCGACACTGGAACGGGCCGACGCCCTCGTCGACGCGGTAGACGGCGTTGTTCCAGCCCCAGAACAGCAGGCGTCCCACTTTGAGGTCCTGCGTGTCCCGGTTCGCGTGGTGGATAGCGACGCCGGTCGGTCCCGTGCCGGCGGGACCGTTCAGTGCGAACCCGTCGAGGACGACCCGGTCGGAACCAGCGTCCCGGTCGAACAGGACGCCGTCGGCGGTCCGGTCGGTGATGGCGACTTTCGATATCTCGACGCCGAGGCCGAGTATCTGGGTCTCCTCGTAGGGCCGGATGGGACCCGTCTCCTCGACGACGCCGGCCGGGAGGCGCACTTCGCCGCCGCCGTTGGCCGCGACGAGGTCCAGTGCGTCCTGAACCGGCGTGTCGGTCCCGGCGGGGTCGATAGCCTCTGGTTCAGAGAGGGTCCGCCCGAGGGCGACGACGTACCCGCCGAGCAGTAACGACTCGATGCCGGTCCCCGATACCGTCGTGCTACCGGTCGTGTCGCCGGACCCGATGGTCCCGAGTTGCGTCCACGACTCGCCGTCGCCGATGTAGACGTTCCCGGTGTCCGTCGCGAGGAACTTCGCGCCGGACTTGGGGACGTAGTTCGACCGGTTGGCGTCGGCGTCCCGAACCTCTACGTCGGTGTCGATGCGTTCGAAGTTGCGGTTCAGCGGTTGGTCCCAGTCCAGCGTGCCGGCGGCCGGCGTCTCGTATTGATGGTTGTCTGTCATGGTCAGTTGGTGTCGACGACTCCGCCGTAGCCGTAGCTCCCGTAGCCGGACTCGCCGAACTCGTCGTTTGGAATCGGTGTGGCTGTCGCCGTCGCGGTGGCTGTCTCGGTCGCCGTGGGCGTCGGTGTCGGGGTAGCAGACGGCGTCGCCCCCTCGTACAGCGACGCGACGGCGCTCGCAGTCAGCGCGGTGTCGTAGACGCGGACGTCGTCGACGGCCCCGTCCATCCCGTAGTAGGACGTGTAGCCGTTGTCCCCGCGGCCGACGTACAGCGACCGGGTGCTGTGGACGACAGCGCCCGACTGTGTGGTGTCGCGGTCGAGTTCCTCGCCGTCGAGGTACAGCACGAGGGCACTGCCGTCCCACGTCAACAGCAGGTGGTGCCACTGCCCGTCGTGAGTCGCGACGCCGAAGGGATTCACCGACGCCTGCCCGCTCTCGACGGCGACGTGGCCGCGGATGCTGTCGGGGGTCTGGACGTCGACGGCGTAGCCCGCCTCGCCGAAGCGAGCGTCGGCCTTCTGGAGGACGGTCTGACCGTTCGCGCCGCTGTCGGTCCGGTACCACCCGCCGAAGGTGAGTTCGGCGGGTCGCAGCGCCGCCGCGTCGGCGACTTCGACGTAGTCGTCCGCGCTGGAACCGAACGCGACACCGGAGCTGTCGAACACCCCGGTCGTGTCGAGCGCCGGTGACCCGCGGAGGAAGCCGTCGGCGGTCCCGGCGCTGTCGGCGACGACGGTGCCGCCGGTCTCCTCGAAGCGCCAGCGAGCGACCGGTGCCGGGCCGGTACTCTCGGTGGGCGTCGGCGTTGCTGTCGGTGTCGGGGTAGTCGTCGGAGTTGGCGTGGGCGTTGCAGTCGCCGTCGGGGTCGGGGTCGTCTCCGACACGCCCTCGTAGAGGTCGCTCACCTCGCTCGCGGACAGCGCACGTTCGTAGACGCGGACGTCGTCGACGGCCCCGTCCATCCCGTAGTAGGTCGTGTAGCCGTTGTCCCCGCGGCCGACGTACAGCGAGCGGTCGCTGTGGACGACAGCGCCCGACTGTGAGGTGTCTCGCCCGACTTCCCGTCCGTCGACGTAGAGGACGAACGTACCGCCGTCCCAGGTGCCGAAGACGTGGTGCCACTGGCCGTCCTGCGTGTCGAGGCCCCACGGGTTGACCGAGGCCCGTCCGCTCTCGACGGCGACGTGTGCGCGGATGCTGTTGGGCGTCTGGACGTCGACGGCGTACCCCTCCTCGCCGAAGCGAGCGTCGGCCTTCTGGAGGACAGTCTGACCGTTCGCGCCGCTGTCGGTCCGGTACCACCCGCCGAAGGAGAGGTCGGCGGGGCTGAGGACGCCCGCGTCGGCGACTTCGACGTAGTTGCCCGACCCCGACCGGAAGTTGTAGGCCGTCGAGTCGTAGACGCCGGGGACGCCTTGACGGGGTGCGCCGCGGACGGCCCCGTCGTTGCCGCCGGCGGCGTCCGTCGCCGTCGGCCCGGTCCCGTCCAGCGGCCAGTGGGCGACGAGGCCGTCGCTCGGGCCGGCGAGCGAGCGGGTCGAGTGAGCGAGGCCCACTCCCTCCCCCGAAACGAGCAACGGGACGCCACCGTAGCCGAGTCGTGACGTCCCGTCTCTCCCGTCCTCCAGACACCCCGCGACCGAGGTCGCACCGACTGCCGTCAACCCGGTCAGTCTGAGCAAGGAGCGTCGAGAGAGGTCGCGCGCGTCGCCGGTATCGTCTGTCGGTGGGTCGGGTCCCATCTTAGCTTCAGTTGCTTACCAGCAACAATAGCCCTTACTACCACGAACGTCGAAATAATGTGATGAAACAAGAAGGACACGTGTGGACGAAAGGTCCCTCCGGGCTGTAAACGAGGTCGCCGAGGGCTACTCGACCGTGACGCTCTTGGCGAGGTTTCGCGGTCTGTCGATGGGTCGGGCCTTGCTGTCGGCGACGTAGTAGGCGAACAACTGGAGGTAGACGTTCGCCGCGAGCGGTTCCAGCAGGCCGAGGTCCGGCACGCCGAACCCGACCTCGTAGTCGCCCTCGCGGCCGGACTCGGAGGTGACGGCGATGACCGGCGCGCCCCGTGACTGGACCTCTTTGACGTTGTTTCGCGTCTCTTCGGGACGGGCACCGTCGGTGAGGACGGCCAGCACCGGCGTCGCCTCGGTGACCAGCGCCAGCGGTCCGTGCTTGAGTTCGCCAGCGGGGAACCCCTCGGCGTGGTCGTAGGAAATCTCCTTCAGTTTGAGCGCGCCCTCCAGCGCGACCGGGGTGGCGAAGCCCCGGCCGATGAAGAAGAACGCCTCTCCGCCCGCGTAGGCCTCCGCGACTTCGCGGACCGCCTCGTCCCTGTCGAGGGCCCCTTGGACCGCGCCGGGGAGGGCCTGCAGGTTCGAGAGCAGTTCCCGGCCCGCGGCCGGGTCGAGGTCGCCGCGCGAATCGGCGACGCCGAGCGCGAACAGCGCGAGGGTCACCACCTGCGAGGCGAACGTCTTGGTCGCGGCGACGCCGATTTCGGGGCCGGCCTGGATGTAGAGCGCGTCGTCGCACTCGCGGGCGACGGTGCTCCCGACGGTGTTGGTGACCCCGAGCGTCCGGACGCCGGTCCGCTTTGCCATCCGGAGCGCCCGGAGGGTGTCGGCCGTCTCCCCGCTCTGACTGACGCCGACGACGAGCGTCCGACTCGGGTCCCGACCGCTGCCGACGGTGTACTCGCTGGCGTACTCGACGGTCGCGCGCACGTCCGCCAGCGTCTCCAGCAGTTGCTTCCCGTACAGACAGGCGTGGTAGGAGGTCCCGCACGCGACGAGTTGAACCTCGTCGAGGCCGTCGAGGAACGACTCGGACAGCGAGAGGTCCAGCGTCACGCGCTCCTCGATGGGGTCGATGCGACCGGCGACGGCCTGTCGGAGCGCCTCCGGTTGCTCGTGAATCTCCTTGAGCATGTAGTGCTCGTAGCCGCCCTTCTCTGCGGCGTCGGCGTCCCACTCGATGGTGTGAACCGACCGCTCGACCGGAGCGCCGTCGTGCCACACCGCGATGCCCTCGCGGGTCAGGTGCGCGACGTCGCCGTCCTCCAGATACGACACCTCGCGGGTGTGTTCCAGCAGGGGCGTCACGTCGCTCGCGATGAAGTTCCCGTCGGCCCCGTGACCGACGACGAGAGGGCTGTTCCGCCGGGCCGCGACGATGCCGTCGTACCCGGCCGCGACGACGCCGAGGGCGTAGCTCCCCTCGATGCGGTCGACGACGGCCGCCACCGCCTCGCGCAGGTCGTCGGTGCCGTCGAGTTCCTCCTCGACGAGGTGGGCGACGACTTCGGTGTCCGTCTCGCTCCGGAACGCGTGCGCTGGCAGGTCCGCCCGCAGGGCGTCGTAGTTGCCGACGATGCCGTTGTGGACGACGGCGACCCGCCCCGAGCAGTCGGTGTGGGGGTGGGCGTTTTCGTCCGTCGGTTTCCCGTGCGTGCTCCAGCGGGTGTGGCCGATGCCACAGGTCTGGGGAGCGTCGTCGGGCAGGTCGAGGTCGGCGACGAGGCCGACCTGCTTGAACACCGAGAGCGCGTCGTCGACCAGCGCGATGCCGGCCGAGTCGTAGCCGCGGTACTCCAGTTTCTGCAACCCGGTCACGAGGCGTGCCTGGGCGGGTTCGTCCCCGACGTAGCCGACGATTCCACACACGATTATCCCCTCCGAACCGTCTCGCCGGAGTCGATTCGTCCCCGGAGGACGGTCCCGCAGTCGGCCAGCACTTCGCGGCCGACGACGGTGCCCGGCGCGGCCGTGACGCCGCCGCGCAGGGTGGCGCGGTCGGCAAGCACCGCACCGAGTCCGACGTCGTCGTGAATCGTACCGTCGACGACCACGCTCGCCGGACCACCCTCGACGGTGACGTTCGGGCCGACAGACGCCGACTCGCCGACGATGCAGTCGTGCAACACCGCCCCGTCGCCGACGGTGGCCCCGGCCATCACGATGCAGTTCGAGAGCGTCGCGTTCGCGCCGATTCGCGCGTTCCGCCCGAGGGCCGTCCCCGGCAGGAGCGTCGCGTTCGGCCCGACGGTCACGCCCTCGTCCAGTGCCACGTCGCCCGCGACGGCCGCGGTGTCGTGGACGTGCGCGCCGGCCACCTCGTCCTCGCGGCGACGGAGCAACGCGGCGTTCGTCGTCAGCAGGTCCCACGGGTAGGTGAGGTCCTGCCACGCGCCCCGGTGGAGGACGGCCGTCAGCGCCCCGTGGTCGGCCAACCGCTGGAGCGTCGTCGCCATCCCGTAGTCCTGTCCCTCCGCGGGGTCGATGTCCCGGACGACGTCGAAGATGCCCGAGTCGAAGACGTAGGCGCCGGCGTTGACGAGGAACGGCGGGTCGTCGGTCGGCGTCTTCGAGACGGCCACGACCGACTCGCCGTCCACCTCGACGGCACCGTACTCCGTCGGGCGGTCGGACTGGACGGCGGCGATGGTCGGCGTCTCCGTCGCGTCCCACCGCTCCAGCAGGTCGCCCAACAGGTCGGCGTCGACCAACTGGTCACCGTGGAGGGCGAGGAACGGCCCGTCGACGGCGGCCTCGGCCTGCGCCAACGCGTGGGCCGCGCCGAGTCGGTGGTTCTGCACGACGTACCGTATCGGCACGCCCCAGTCGTCGCCGTCGCCGAAGTGGCTCTGGATGCGCTCTCGGGCGTGGCCCACGACGAGGACGACTTCCTCCGCGCCGGCCTCGAGCGCCGCCTCCAACACGGACTCCAGAATAGGCTGGTTACCCACCGGCACCATCGGTTTGGGTCGGCCTTCGGTCAACGGTCCGAGTCGTCGCCCCTCGCCGGCCGCGAGTATCACTGCCTGCATGGCGTGACCATCCTGATAATCATGTCCTACTGATGGCTTTCGGACAGCATATAGATTTGCGCGGAGCGGCGGTAAGCACCGACAAACCGTTAAATACGCTCGGCGCTTCTTCCACGCATGAATCCACGGAACGAGGGTGCGTCAGATGGGGTGGGGTCCCCGTCACGGCGGACGTTCCTGAAGGCGGTCGGTGCGGTGGGGGTGACCGGCGGCCTCGCCGGGTGTTCGTTCGGGGCACGCGACGACGCCGGTGGGGACGGCGACGGGAGCGACGGCGGCAGTGACGCCGACGGTGGTTCCGGCGATGACGGAGGAAGCGATAGCGGCGGTACGGGCGGTACGTTCTTCGAACCCGGTCCGACCGTCCGCCTCGAGGAAGTCGCCACCGGCCTCGTCTCCCCGACGGCCCTCGTCACCGCCGACGACGGCACCGACCGGCGGTTCGTCGTCGACCAGACGGGCGTGGTGTACGTCCACGCCGCCGACGGCCTCCGCGAGGACCCGTTTCTGGACCTCAGAGGCCGGTTGGTGGCGCTCGGGGAGGACCTCCCCAACTGGGTGGCCTTCGACGAACGCGGGTTGCTCGGACTCGCCTTCCACCCCGACTTCGCAGAGAACGGGCGGTTCTACGTCCGCTACAGCACGCCCGCAGACGACGAGGAACTGGACCATCGGGAACGCCTCTCGGAGTTCCGGGCGACGGCCGACGGGACGAGGTGTGACCCCGACACGGAGCGCATCCTCCTCGACCTGCCGTGGGAACGGCCCATCCATCAGGCAGGGACGCTGGAGTTCGGTCCCGACGGCTACCTCTACGCGGCGCTGGGCGACGGCCTGAACCCGTTCAACGGGCAGGACCTGACGAACAACCTCAAGGGGAGCGTCCTCCGCCTCGACGTGGACGGACGCACCGGCGACCTGCCCTACGGCATCCCCGAGGACAACCCGCTGGTCGGCCGAGAGGGTCGCGACGAACAGTACGCGTGGGGCCTGCGAAACCCGTGGAAGATGGCGTTCAGCGGCGACCGACTCGTTCTGGGCGACGTGGGGCAGGCGACCTACGAGGAGGTCAACGTCGTCGAGAAGGGCGCCAACTACGGGTGGCCCCTGAAGGAGGGGTACCACTGCCACGACCCGCAACTGGGGACCAGCGAGGACGGCGAGTGCGTCGTCGAGTCCGACCGCGGCGAACCGCTGGTCGACCCCGTCCTGGAGTTCCCCCACTTCGACGAGGAGGGGTACGCCGTCGGGTTCGCGGTCATCGGCGGCCACGTCCACACCGGGGACGTCGACGCCATCCGCGGCGAGTACGTCTTCGGCGTGTTCACGAGTTCGTTCACCGAGGCCGCGGGGCGACTCGTCGCGGCGACGCCGAGCGAGGAGGGTCGCTGGCCGATGCGGGAGGTGCTGGTCGAGGGCGGCCTCGACGTACAGGTCCTCTCGCTCGGACAGGACGGCGACGACAGCTACGTCCTCGGGACGCGCGCGGCGCTGGCCGAGAACCCGCTCTCGAAGCGCGAGGGCGTGGTCTACCGCGTCACCAGTTAGAGCACGCCGACCGACTCGTACCAGTCGATGGTCTCGGTCAGCGCCGACTGCCACGAGCGCTGGGGGACCGGCGCTCGCTCGGTCAGGTCCTCCCGAACCGTCCCGTAGTCGCCCCGTTCGAGGAACCCGTCACCGGGCACCGGCGAGACGCCGACGCGGTGGAACAGGTCCATCGCCGGTTTGACCCCCCACCGGGTCACGCCGTAGGGGACGCCGACGACGCGGCAGTTCCCTGGCGCGTGGCGCGCGATGGTCCCCAGCACCTGCCGGTTCGTGAGGTTCGGCCCCGTAATCAGGTGCCGGCCCGTCGCGCCCTCGTCGAGACAGTGCGCGACGCTCCCGACCACGTCGTCGACGTGGACGACGTTGTACTCGTCGTAGGTGTACAGCGGCGGCACTAGCACCCGGTTGGCCGCGACGGGCCGGACGTGTTCGTACCGGGTCAGGCGGTAGTCCCGTGGACCCCAGATGTACGTGGGATACAGCGCCGCCACGCCGAAGGGGTGGTCCCGCCCGAACAGCAGGTCCTCCACCGCGACCTTCGAGCGCTGGTACGGCGAGTCCGTGTCCGCCGGCACCTCGGGGTGTGCGCCGACGGTGCTGAGGAAGACGACCGTCTCGACGTCCGCGGTGGCCGCCGCGTCCACCAACCGTTCGGTCCCGGCGGTGTTGGTCCGCTCCATCTCCGCCTGCGCGTACACCGCGGCCGCGAGGTGGACGACGCTGTCGACGCCGTCCATCGCCGCCGCGAGCGAGTCGCGGTCCGAGAGGTCGGCCTCGACGGTGGCGACCCCGTCGGGGAGTCGGGCGGTCGAAGCGCCCGGTCGGACCATCGCCACCGTCTCGCGGTCGTCGAGGGCGTGCAGGAGGTTCAGCCCGATGAACCCCGTCGCGCCCGTGACGAGGACCGTCACTGCTCTGCCCTCCAGTCGACGCCGCTTCGCTCGTAGGCCGCGTCGATGACCTCGGCGACGGCGACGCCCCGAGAGGCGGGCGCGGCCGTCTCGATGTCGCCCGCCGCGGCGTGGTCCGCGAAGTCGTGAACGCGCGCGGTGTGGGCGTCCTCGTCGCTGGCCGGGAACAGCGTCGCGACGCCGACGTCCACCAGCGGCAGGTCGCCGTGCTGGAACTCGATGGGCCGGCCGTGAACCTCGCCCCGGAGCGTCTCGGAGTCCAGTTCCAGCCATCCCTCGGTGCCGACGACGAGGACTCGGGTCACCCCGTCGGTCTGTGTCCACGTCGCCGAGAGGTCGACGGGGACGCCCCCGACGTCCAGCGAGACGCGGGCGGCGTCCTCCACGGCGTTCCCTCGCAGGTGTCGCACGCTCGCGTCCGTCACCGCCGCGTCCTCGCCGAACGCCTCGAAGAGCACGTCGAGCGAGTGGGGGAACAGGTCCCGAGCGACGCCGCCGCCCGCGAGAGCGGGGTCGTAGTACCACCCCTGCTGTGGCGGCGCAGAGTGGTGGGCCACGCTCACCTCGACGACGTCGCCGAGGAGGTGGTTCGACAGCATCTCCAGCGCGCGCCCGTAGTTCCGGTAGTAGCGGTGGAGGTAGCCGACCTGCGTGACGACGCCCGCCTCGGCGGCGGCGTCGGCCATCCGACGGGCGCTCTCGGCGGTCAGCGCCAGCGGCTTCTCACAGAGGACGTGACACCCCGCCTCGACGGCGTCGAGGAAGATACCCTCGTGGGTGCTCGGCGGCGTGCAGATGCTGACGACGTCGAGGTCGTGGGCGGCGAGCATCGACGCGGCGTCGGCGTACCCCGGCAGGGAGAGGTCCGCTTCGACGGCCGACCGTCGCGTCTCGTCGCGTTCGGCGACGGCGACGACTCGGGTGCGGTCGTGACTGGTGAACGCCGGGACGTGGTAGTCGGTCGCCATCCACCCGGCCCCGACCACGCCCACGGCTAATTCGGTCATGTGTACACCTCGCCCGTGACGGAGATAAAGGCATCTCTAGGCGGGACTTACCGCCCGATGCGGTACGGTTCGGCCGAACCGTACAGTTAGGGTGGGGCCGCGCGAACCAACAGGGATGACCACCCTCACGACGTCGGTGCACCGCTCCATCGCCGAGGTCAAGCGGGGCGAGTGGAACGCCGTCGTCGCCCAGCAGTCCCACACCGGGAGCGTCTTCGAGCGCTACGAGTGGCTGAGCGCCTACGAGGACGCGACAGGGGCGTCCGCACGCCACGTACAGGTGCGCAAGAACGGGACGCTCGTCGGCGTCCACCCGGCGTTCGTCCGACCACTCCCGGGAACGCCGTTTCGCTTCCTCGGTCCGGCCAAACCCGGGTCGAACGGAGCGATGATAGCGACGGACGAGGCGGCCGTCTTCGACGCTATCGCCGACGAGATGGCCGCGCTGACCGGCGGCCGAACCGTCGGACACCTGCTCAGACCCGCCGACGGGCGCTCGCTCCGGTACGCGACGCGTCTGCGCGACCGGGGTTACTTCGCCTCGGTACGGGACTGCCAGTTCGCCTTGCACCTCGACCGGCGGTGGGAGGACGTCGCCGGCGACCTCTCGCAGAAGAAGCGACGGAACCTCAGGAAGGCCGACGAGGCCGGCGTCACCGCTAGCGACGTGCCGGTCACCGCGGACTCCATCGACACCTTCGCGGCGCGCCACGCCGACCACATGCGACGCATCGACGGGGACGGGGCGTCTCGGGCGTTCCTCCGGGCCTTGCTCGACCACGTCGGGGACCGCCTCGTTCTGTTCCGGGCGACCGACGACCGCGGCGACTCGGCGGGCGAACTACTGGCGGTCCTCGACGACGAACGGGACCGCCTGTTCCTGCTCTTTCCAGCGTACGACCCGACGAACTTCCAGCAGTTTCCCTCGGAAGTGCTGTACCGGGCGGCGGTCCGGTGGGGCATCGAGGCGGGGTACGCGACCTGCAACTTCGGCGAGACGACGCCGGACTTCGCCGACGGTACCTTCTCGTTCAAGACGGACTTCGGCGGCGAGGCGGTTCCGACGGTGCGCTGGGAGCGCATCGACTCGCTGGTGGGTCGCGCCCTCTACCACCTCGGGAGCGACCGGGTGGTCCGCAGAGTGTTCGGCCGGGCCCTCGGGAGACGGACCGACGGCTAGTCGTCGCTCTCTACCGGTGGCGTCGCGCTGGCGGCGAGCGCTCGTCGGGTGGCCGTCGCCTGCGGGTCGCTCAGTCGGTCACACACCGTCGACTCGCCGACCCACTCGGAGTCGGTGTGCTCGTGGCTCAGCGTCACGGCCGTCCGGTCGGCGGCGCAGTTGTAGTACACCGCCAGCCTGCCGTTCCCGGCGTCGTTGTGCCACGTCACGGCGTGGACCGGGTGGTGAACCGCGACCGACAGACCGGTTTCCTCTTCGACCTCCCGGCGGAGACAGTCGGTCACTCGTTCGCCGTCGCGTATCCGCCCGCCCGGCAGTTCCCACCCGCCGTCGCTCGCCCGACGAATCGTGAGCACTCGGCCGTCGGGGCCGCGGACGACCCCGCGGACGCTCACCGTCGCTTCGAGGAACTGCTCGTCCATGTCCCTCGATTGGGGGACGGTAGTGTCAGTCTACCGGTCGCCACGGCCGCGACCCGACAGCGTTCATTACGCTGGCGTGTGAATCGCCATCGAATGTACTCTCGGAACCACGCGATTCTCTCCCTCGTCGCCGGGGTCGCACTCGTGCTCTTGACCGCGCCCCCGGTCCATCCGGCGGCCGTCGTCGCTGTCGCCGTGGTCGTGGGGGTCGGCATCGACTTCGACCACTTCCTCGTCGCGTACCTCAACACCGGGTCCGCAGAGAGCACGCGCCGCCTCCTCCGGAACCCGGCGCTCGCGTTCACCGGACAGGACGACATCTTCGAGACCGAGGACCTCTCGAAGTCCCAGCGACTCCTCAGCCACGCCATCATCGGGGGCGTGGCCGTGGGCGGCCTCTGGTTCGTCTCTGCGCCGTACTGGGCGCTGGTCGTCGGCGTCGCCCTGTACGTCCACGTCGTCGCCGACCTCTACGCCGACGTGCAGGACGGGGCCTGAGACGCGGGCGGTCCGCGGTCAGTTCTGACTCGCTATCGGCGCTCTTTGGCTCGAGGGGGCAGTACCGCTCGATACGTCGGTCGGACTGCCACACGACGCTCGGCCGGTATTCGTCACGAGAACCGCAACTCCCGAGAATCGTCACGGCGATTGCAGGGTGAGACGGGACGGGAGTGGGCGGCGCAGGGCAATTCTGTATCGCGCCCACTCGTTTACGCACGGCGAGTCGGTCGGACGCGCCGTCGGCCGTTTCGGCTCCCTCGTCCGGTTTTCAAGGCGATAGGGCGGCTTCGAAGGGGTCCCGAGGGGGTGCGAACTCGACTGGTCCGCCCGCACCATCCCGAAATTGAGGACGGGAGCGGGTTTGTGGAATTGCTCGGTGGTCACGGACGTCATGTACACTGGCGTCGTGGAGACGACGGGTACCGTGCGGAACGTCGACCGACTCGACAGCGGGTGTCGAATCCAGATAGCGACGGACACCGGCGGGTTGGGACCCGGGGATAGCGTCGGTATCACCGGCGTCTGCCTCACCGCCGAAGCGGTCGGCGGCAGTTGATTTCGGCGTACATGTCGGCCGAGGCGGTCCGGCGAACCTATCTCTCCGGCCTCGACCCCGGGGCTTCGGTCAACATGGAGTGACCGCTCGCCGCCGCCGACCGGTTCGACGGCCACTTCGTGAAAGGCACCGTGGACGCGACGGCGGAAATCGTCTCGCTCGTGGAGAAGGGGGCCGTCGCGCTGGACGGCGCGAGTCTGACCGTCAGCGACCGGTCCGCGGAGACGTTCTCTGTCGCCGTCGTCCCGAAGACCTACGGGTGACCACGCTGTCTGAGAAATCGGTCGGCACCCACTCCACTTCGAGGCGGACGTGCTGGCGAAGTACGCCGAGCGTCAGTCGAACGTGGTCGGCGGCGTCTGAGTCCTCAGGGGAGCGGACAGAGGCTCGCGGTCAGCACCGCTCGCTCGTCAGTCTCGTTGTGCGCGCCGTGGACCTGCCCGCGTTCGTTGAGGACGACGCCCGGGGCAGTTACGGATTCGGACTCGTCGTCTCGCTGGACCGTGACTGTCCCCTCGACGACGTGGAAGACGTTGGTCGCGTCGGCGTGTTCGTGCGGTTCGATGCGTCCGTCCGGGCCGAGCGCGAAGGCCTTGACCAACACGTCGTCGGTCACGGCCAGTTCGCCGTCGACGACCTCACCTTCTGCTGGGTCTGCGTCGAAGTCGCCGAGTAGTTCGAGCGTCATGGTCGGACCGTCGGCCCACGCGAACTTAGCCGTTGGCTCTGCCCCGCTCCTCACCCGAAAACCGTAGCGTCAGCGCTTCTCAACGGGGCCGACACAGACCGGGGTCGCCGACCGAACGACGATTTGATATAGCGTTATATGGTTTATAAGGTGGCCGGCGAACGCCGCACAGACCGTCCGCTCACCGCTTCAGAGCCGGCAAAACACGCAAAATCCGTTCAGTCGGTGTGGTCGCCCAGAGAGTCGAAGGACTCGGACGCGAGTGCCTCGGCGACGCCGTCTACGTCCACGTCGCCGACCTCGGCGGGGTACTTGCGCTGGAAGTAGCTCACGATGTTGTCCACGTCACGAGTCAACAGTTCGCGTGCGTTCTCGTGGTCGGTCGGCACCGCCTGTGGCCAGTCGAAGACGACGACCCCTTGGGTCGTGACGAAGACGTTGTACTCGCTCATGTCCGCGTGGACGAACCCTTCGCCGTAGGCAGTCTGCATCTCGTCGAGAATCAGTTCCAGCACCGGAACCACTTGCTCGGATTCGAGACCGGTCCGGGAGAGTTCGACGCCGTCTACCTTCTCCATCACGATGGCGTGGCGGTTCGTGTCGATGGGCTGGGGGACGGAGACGTCTGGGTACAGCGTCTCCAGCGCCTCGTACTCTCGTTCGGCGGCTTTCCGTGCAGTGTACAGCCACGAGACGTGGTCCCGGTCGGAGGTGTAGTCCCGCTCGCGCATCACTTCGCGGAAGTTCGTGTACCCCTCGCGGTGGTACTTCAGCGCCATCGGCTTGTAGGACTGCACCTCGTAGACGTCGCTCTCCTTGCCGACGCCCAGCGGCGCGCCGAACCCCTCTATCGCGTCTCGCTCGACGAAGGTGTGCAAGGCGAGCGCGTCGTACCCCTCGAACGTGAGTTTGAACCCCTCGTACTGGATGGTCTTGCGCTCGACGAGTTCCCTGTCCTCACAGCGGTCCAGCCGATAGTCCACGTCCTCGGCGGAGAGTCGGGAGAACTCGGTGAGCTTCTCGCGGTTGACGTACTCGGAGAACCGCATCCCCTGTTCGACGCCGGAGAGCAGGTGGAAGTCCTCCGGCTCCAGCTCCGGCATCACAGACGCCACGTTCTGGACCATTAGACGCCCATAACCGCCCGACTCGTAAAAGTTCGACGCGTCGGTTGTCACTCGGCCATAAATCATAGCGCGCTATATCGAATCGCGCCGACGGACTCTCACGGACCGTTTCCGGTGACTCTATCTCTCTCGGTGCGACGAATCGCCCATCGGTGGCACTGCAGGAGCCAAAGTCCCTTTGTTGCCGCCGTAGAACCACTCGATATGGCTGACAACGTCGACGAAGTGGACCGCCAAATCCTCCACGCGTTGCAGGAGGACGCTCGAAACACGTCGTCGGGTGACATCGCAGACCGGACCGGGACGTCCGACAGTACGGTTCGCAAGCGCATCCAGCGCCTCGAGTCGGACGGCATCATCAAGGGGTACAGTGCCGAGGTAGACTACCAGCGGTCGGGGTATCCGCTCCGGATGCTCCTCTTCTGTACGGCTTCGATACCCGAACGTGGCGACCTCATACCCGAAATTCTGGAGATAGACGGCGTCGTCTCCGTGCAGGAACTGGTCACGGGCGAGCAGAACCTGCTCGTCACCGTCGTCGGCGAGACGGACAACGACATCACCCCGGTCGCCCAGACACTGCTCGACATGGGACTGACCGTCGCCGACGAGGTACTCGTCCGGAGCCACGAGACGACGCCGTTCGGCGAGTTCACGTCAGAGTAGTTCCCGCCGGCCGCTCTGTCTCGACCGCGGCCGCTAGCTCACGGTCTGTTCGCATCTCGGAGTGAAACGAACGTTCTGTTCTCGGACGCCCGGTCCTCCCGTTCGTCGGTCGCTCGGTCCCCCTCGGCGATGGCGGCATCACTTCCACGGAAGCCAGCCCAACGTCTCGTGACTGACTCGTCCGGCTATGGCCGGGGTCTGGTGGCGCTTCGCTGGTTTGGCCCCGTTCCAACGTCTCTCGGTACATCGCCCGCCCCGTCTGCAACGGCGGTCGAGCCTCGACCGTCGTCGCTTTCCGATGCATAATCATAATGTTCTATAATTCCCATTACTAGGAACGAATTGGTAGAATAGAAGGTTTTAACAAACGGTTTGTTCGTATAGTTGGGTAACTGCGACCGATGACCGTTCAGCGGGGACGAGACGTCCGCGGTGGCGGTGGCCGGTCGACACGGAACAAACGATGACGGAACAACAGCAGACGACTGCGGTCGGACAGCTTCCGAACACGGGGACGGACTCGACGTCGTCGGTGCCGCGAACACTCACGCTCGTCGTGTGGGCGCTGTGTGTCGCCAGCCTCGGCGTCCTCGCCGCCCGACTCGTGGTCGACGCCGCGTGGACGCTGCCCGGCGTGGCGACCGTCGACGGGGTGACCGTCGTCATGTGGGTGGTCGTCACCTTCTTCAGCGGCATCGTCCACAGCTACTCGCGCCGCTACATGGCCGGAAGCCGGACCATCGACCGCTTCTTCGCCGGCGTGTTCGCGTTCACGCTGGCCGTGATGGTGCTGGTCGCGGCCGACCACGTCGCGCTGTTCGCCGCCGCGTGGGTGGCGATGGGTCTCGTGATGGCCGACCTGATAGGTCACGTGCGTGGCTGGCCGCAGGCACAGGCCGCGGCCGCACTCGCTCGCCGCTACTTCCTCGCCAGCGGCGCGCTACTGACCCTCGCACTCGTCACGCTCTGGTGGGCGACGGGGGCGACCACCGTCTCCGGCATCGTCGCCGCCGCCGACGCCGTCCCGCAGACGCCGTGGCTGGTCGCGGCGGCGGCGCTCCTGCTTGCCGCGATGATGCAGTCCGCGCTGGTGCCGTTCCACACGTGGTTGCTCTCCTCGATGACCGCACCCACTCCGGCGTCGGCGCTGATGCACGCCGGGTTCGTCAACGCGGGCGGCGTCCTGCTGCTCCGCTTCGCCCCGGTGGTCACCGCCGACGCGGGGTTCATGCTCCTGATTCTGGTCGTCGGGGCGACGAGCGCCCTGCTGGGGAAACTCCTCAAGGCCGTCCAGTCCGACGTGAAGCGCCAACTGGGCTGTTCGACGGTCGGGCAGATGGGCTTCATGATTATGCAGGCCGGCCTCGGGTTCTTCGGCGCGGCGCTCACCCACCTCGTCCTGCATGGGTTCTACAAGGCCTACCAGTTCCTCTCGGCGGGGGAACAGGTCGAACAGACCGCCCCGAGCGAAGCGGAGTCGAAGTCCCCTGGCGTCCTCGGTGCCGTCGTCGCTCTCCTGTCCGCACTCGCGGGCGGTGCCGTCTTCGCCGTCCTCACCGGCAAGGGGACGCACCTCGACAGCGGCCTCCTGCTGGCGGGACTGGTCGTGTTGACGACGCTGCACGCCACCCGCACGGCCGTCGCGCAGACGGACTTGCCCGCCACGCTCCGGTTCGGGGCCGTGCCGGTCGTCTTCCTGCCGGCGATAGCCGTCTACGCGCTCGCCTACAACCTCGTCCACGCGCTGCTGGTGGACGTGCCGGTCGTCACGGTACCCGCCGACCTGACGGTCGTCCACGGCGTCGTGGCAGCGGCCTTCCTCGCCGTCTACCTCGCCATCGAACGCGGCGCGTACGAGCACAGTCAGCGCCTGTACGTGGCGCTCCTGAACCTGAGTCAACCCCCGTCCGACACCGTTCTGACTTCCACGGAGGACTACAATGAGTACTGAGACCCAGATTCGCGACAGCATCGAACACGCGGCGAGCGCGGTCGGAGCGGTCTGGCCGCTCCACTCGTTCGTGACGGCCAACCCGCTCTCGGGCTTCGAAGACCGCCCGTTCCACGAGGCGGTCTCGGAGGCCGAAGCACTGTTCGACGCCGACGGCTATCCCAGCGCCGAGGTCTTCCGCCGGGCCTGGGAGGCCGGGAAGATAGACCCCGACGCCCTGCGCTCGGAACTGGCCGACCACGGGTACGACACGGACCCGGAGACGTCGTTGGACCGCATGGCCGCGTCGTCGACCGACGAGACCGACGCCGAACAGACCGTCGAGGACGAGGTCGACCGCCTCCTGACGAAGTGGCTGTCGTCGTTCCTCGACCAGGGGCAGGCCCAGTGGCCGATGCCGAACCGCGAGCAGGGGTTCTACGGCGCGTTCCACGCGGTGGCCCGCCACGACGGCGAGATTCCGGACGCCGGGGCTATCGCCGACCTGCCCGAGGACCCGGTCGACGCGCTCCAGCACCACCTCGCGGACTACCCGTCCGACCGCCTGCCCGACGTCTTCGAACACCACTTGGCGGCCCTCCCCGGCTGGGCGGGCTACGTCAAGCAACGCGCGGCCGACGACGGCGACTGGCAGTCGGAGTACCCCATCACGCTCGAAGGGTATCTGGCGATCCGCCTGACGCTCGCGGACCTGCTCGGCGCGCCCGTCGACCCGCTCGAAGCCCCAGACGCCGAGCGTACCGTCGCTTCGGTCGGCGAGAGCGCGGACGTGCCGCTCCGCGAGTGCTGGCTGACGGCGTGGGAGGCCAGCTATCGCGGGGAACTCGTCGACGCCGTCAGCGACGCGAGCCAGTCCCGCGCCGAGGCCGACGACGAGGGTCGCCCGGACGCCCAACTCGTCTTCTGTATCGACACGCGCTCGGAGATTCTCCGCCGCCACCTCGAAGCCACGGGCGACTACGACACGCACGGCTACGCCGGCTTCTTCGGCGTGCCGATGCGCTACGAGGGGTACGACGCAGACGTGGCCGTCGACGCCTGCCCACCCATCGTCGACGCACAGCACTACGTCGCCGACCGCCCCTCGAAGGACGCCGACGACACGCAGGCCGACTACGACCGCTGGTCGTCGACGCTCGACGCCGGCGAGAAACTCCTCGCGTCGCTCAAGAAGAACGCCGCGACGGCGTTCAGTTTCGTCGAGACGGCCGGGAGCGGCTACGGCGCCGCGCTGGCCGCCCGCACGCTCGCGCCGGGTAGGGTCTCCGAGTTCCTCGACGCGGCCGACGACCGCACCCCCGACGACCACGAGTTCTGTGCGCCCAGAGTGGACTACAACCCGGACGGCGTCCACGGCCTCCGTGAAGGGCTCACGCTGGAGGAGAAGGTGGAGTACGCCGAGACAGCCTTCGACCTGATGGGGTGGGAGGAGTTCGGCCGCCTCGTCGTGTTCACGGGCCACGCCAGCGAGACGGCGAACAACCCGTTCGATTCGAGTCTGGACTGCGGCGCGTGTGCGGGCAACCCCGGGGGGCCGAGCGCCCGCGTCCTCGCGGCCATCTGCAACGACGACGCCGTCGTGGCGGAACTCCGCGAGCGCGGGTTCGACGTCCCCGAGGACACCGTCTTCCTCGCCGGCGAGCACAACACGACGACCGACGAGGTGACCCTCTACGCCGACCACGTTCCCGAGAGCCACCGCGACGACCTCGAACAGCTCCGTGCGGACCTCGACACCGCCCGCGAGGGCGCGGCCGCCGAGCGCACCGCCACCATGGATGCCGAGGGCGCGGGCGTGCGCGAGACGGAGCGCCGCGCCGCCGACTGGGCGGAGACGCGTCCCGAGTGGGGCCTCGCCGGCAACGCCGGGTTCGTCGTCGGCCCCCGCGACCTGACCGAGGGGCTCGACCTCGACGGGCGCGCGTTCCTCCACTCCTACGACTGGTCGACCGACCCCGACGGCGACGCGCTGGCGGCCATCATGGCCGGACCGATGGTGGTCACCCAGTGGATAAACAGCCAGTACTACTTCGCCACCGTCGACACCGCCGTCTTCGGGAGCGGGTCGAAGGTCACCCACAACCCGGTTGGCAACGTCGGCGTCTATCAGGGCAACGGCGGCGACCTGATGACCGGCCTCCCCTTGCAGTCGGTCCTCGCCGCGGACGACGACCCACACCACCAGCCCCTGCGTCTCTCGACGGTCGTCCACGCACCGGTCGACCACGTCGCCGACGTGCTCGCAGACCACGAGGAACTCGCTCACCTGCTCGACAACGGCTGGCTCTCGCTGACCGTCGTCGACCCGACGCAGGACCACCGCGCCTTCCACTACGACGGCGACCTGACGTGGACGCCGGTCAGTCCCGACGAACAGACCGTCGCCGACGCGGCCGCGATGCCGCCCGCCGCAGACGACTGACCGCCGTCAGCGACGCGGCTTCGAACTCGCCGCCGTCTGGTCGAGCGCACGGTCGGCGTACCAGACCAGCGAGAAGTCCTGCGGACTCGGGAGCGCACAGGCCAGCCACCCGACTGCGGCAGCCTGCAGGTGCGGATTGCCGACCAGAAGCGGGTCCGGAACGACGCCGACGAGAACGAGGAGCAGCGGCGTCGAGAGCACGAGCGGCGCCAGCGCCGCGATTCTGAGGGTCCACGGCGGACACCCCGACGGGAGGCCGACCGGTCGGACCGTCGCCCACCCACCGGTGATGCTCGCTCGGGCCGCACCGACGCGTTCGCGCTCTGGCAGCCACGTCAGTTCGTACGGGATACCGAACGCGCGGAGCGCGGCTACGTGGGCGAGTTCGTGGGCGACGACGCCGACACTGACCGCGACGAGCAACACCACACCGGCACCGAGTACGTCCAAAGGATTCATCGACACTCCGTTCGCTGGCGGTGTGTCGGTCATCGACGGTAATGACCGTACCGGCTACGCCACCGTCGGAGGACTATCGACGCCCGCGCTGTCAGGTCCTTGCACTTGCAACCCGCTCGGACTTGTGGTTCGGTGGCGTACCGCGAGTGTCGCATGACCGACTCACTGCTGACCGGTTTCCCGACCGGCACGAACGTACCGCCCGACCACCACCCGGTAGCGAGGGGGACCTGACGTGGCGATACTCGAACTCGCCGTCGCGTTCTTCGTCCTCGCCCTCGTCGCGGCCGTCGTCGGCGCTGGCGGCGTCGCCGGACTCTCGATGAACATCGCGAAGTGGCTCATCCTCGCGTTCGTCGTTCTGGCCGTCTTGTCGCTGGTCTTCCCCGGGTGACGGGTTGGGTCCCCTGTCATCGGGGCTCTCGGTTCGGTGAGCCGCCGCCGAACCGAGCAACGTGTCGTCTGACACGAATACAGAAGTGGATAGCCGACGAGACACTAGCATGCGCGTCTACGAGACGGACCTCCCGGGCGTCGGGCGCCGGTACGCGGTGTCGTTCCCCGACGGCGGGCGGTTGACGGTGCTCCTCGGCAACGACGGGACCCGCGAGACGTACTGGCGCGAGGACGAGGGGGGCGACAGCGAACGTCTCTTCTCGCTCACGGAGGGACAGGCCCGGAAACTCGCCGAGATTTACGACGGCACGTACTTCGAACCGGCGCCGGACGACATCGACCACGCCCTCGAGGACGCACGCATCCGCTGGGTCGAGGTCGCGCGGGACGACCCGGTAGTCGACCGGACGCTCGGCGAGAGCGCGATTCGGACCGAGACGGGCGTCCTCGTCCTCGCGGTCCAGCGCGGCGAGCGGACGATATCGAGTCCGGACGCCGACACGCGCATCGAGGCGGGCGACGTGCTGGTGACCGTCGGCACGGACGAGGCCCACGCGAAACTGTCCGACCGCCTCGACTGAGCCGTGGTGAACCCGTTGCTCGTCGCCGGGGCCACCCTGTTGGGACTGGTCGCCCTCGCCCTCGCCGCACAGCGCGTCGGCCAGTCGGTCATTCCGACGTACATCCTCGCCGGCGTGGCGCTCGGTCCGTTCGGCGTCGGCCTCGGAGCCGACACCGTCGGCGTCGCGCTCCCGACGCTCCTCTCGTTCCCGGCCGCGCTCGGCGTCGTCCTGCTGTTGTTCTTCGTCGGACTGGAGTTGAGCGTCGGCGAACTGCTGGCCGAGCGGCGGGCGTTCGCGCGGGCCGGCGGCGTCGACGTCGGGGTCAGCCTCCCGCTGGGATTTCTCGTCGGCCTCGGAGCCGGATTCACGCCGCTGGAAGCGGGCTTCCTCGCGCTGGTCGTGTTCAACTCCTCGACGGTCGTCATCGCCAAGTCCGTCGTCGACGCCGGATGGCTGGGGTCCCGGGCCGCCGACGCCATCTTCGGCGTCATCGTCGTCGAGGACGTCGTGACGGCGCTGCTGTTCGCGGTCCTCTCGGCGCTGGTCGCGGGCGGGAGCGGAGTCGACCTCGTCCGGTCGCTCGCCGTCGGCGTCGCCTTTCTGGTGGTCGTCGCCGCCGTGACGCTCCGCGGCGCCGACCGTCTCGGTCGGGCGTTCAGACCCCTCCGCGGGGACCTGTTCGTGGTCGCCGCCCTCGGCGTCGCGGCCTTCGTCGCCGGACTCGGAGCGCTCACGCGAACCAGCGAGGCCGTCGCCGCCTTCCTCGCAGGCGGCCTGTTCCAGAACGCCGACCTGACCGCCGAGGCTGAGCGCTACCTCGCCCCCGTCCGTGACGTCTTCGCCGTCGTGTTCTTCGTCTGGGTCGGGGTCCAGACCGACCCACGCGTGGTCGCCGACGTCACGCCGCTCGTCCTCGGCGCGGGCGCGGTGACGCTCGCCGGGCAACTCGTCAGCGGCTACTACGCCGGTCGGGCGTTCGGGTTAGACGTGGACGGCGCGGTCCGGATGGGTGCGGCATTGACGCCGCGCGGCGAGTTCTCGCTGGTCATCGCCGCCTTCCTCACGACGGCCGGGACGACGCCGACGCTCTCGGAGACGATTCCAGCCTTCACCGTCGGATACGTCCTCCTGACGAGCGTCGTCGGGAGCGTCTTCCTCCACCGTGCCGACGACATCGCGGGACTCAGAAGCAGGATTGTGAGGTCATGACCCGTCGGTAGCGGCCGCGACGAGGGCGTCGACGGCCGCTATCTCGTCGTCGTTGATGGCGTGTCCCAGACCCTCGTAGACACGCTCGGTCACGTCGGCGTCCAGCTCCCGGAACGCCGCGGCCGTCGCGCCCACGCGGTCCGGCGAGACGTATGGGTCCTCGTCGCCGCACCCGACGAAGACCGGCGTCCCGTCCAGCGACCCCGCCTCGGCGGCGTCGGCGACGGGGTCCGGTCCGAGGAGGCCGCCCGCGAGCATCGCGAGGCCGCCGTAACGGGTCGGGGTCCCGCGGACGTACGTCCCGGCGACGCTCGCCCCCTGAGAGAAGCCGACGAAGACGGTGCGCTCGGGGGCCACGCCGGCGTCGGCCGCCCGGTCGAGCGCGCGTGCCACCAGCGAGCACGCCGAGGCGAGCCACGGCTCCCGACGCTCGCGTGGGGCGTCGGCGGGACCCGGAAACCACGCCTTCCCGGCCGCCTCCGGCGCGAGGTACATCGCGCCGTGGTGGTGGAACTCGTCGGCGAGTCTGAGGAAGTGCCGCGCCGAGTCGCCGCGGCCGTGGAGCACGACGACCGCCGCCTCGGCGGCCTGTGGGGGTGCGCCCGACGTGACGATTTCCTGTCCCGCGTGCGGGTCGGCGTCGCTCATCGGGTCACCACGCCGGCATCGAGAGCGGCGGGAGTTGTGACTCTATCATCTCGCGGTCTACTTCCAGCCACGGCGGGAGTCGGAGCGCGTCGGCCGGCGCGTCGTCGTCGGGGCTGACGCCCAGTCCCGGCCGTTCCGTCGCCAGTTCGAACAGGATACCGCCGGTGTCCCGGACGTACAGCGAGTGGAAGAAGTGCCGGTCTTTGACCCGCGAGACGTCGAAGTCGCGTTCTCTGAGCAGGTCCCGCCACTCGTGGAGTTGGGACTCGCTGTCGACGCTGACGGCGACGTGGTGAATCGACCCCGCGCCCTCCCGGCCGAACGGGGCGGCGTCTTTCAGGATGTCGACCGTCGACCCGCGCTCGTCCGCGCGGTAGCGGACGGCGTCGGCCGTCTCGTCCGCGAGCGTGAACCCGAACGTATCGAGGAGGCTCGCGGTGACGTATTGACTCGTCGACCGGAGGGCGACGCCACGGACGCCGCGGACCGCCCGCTTTTCGGGGACCGGTCCCGACCGAATCGGGTCGCCGTGGTCGCCGTCGGCGACGAGTTCGACGTGGGTCCCGTCGGGGTCCCGAACCGGGAGGACGCGCTCGCCGAACCGGGTCCGCTGGTCTCCCACCTCGCCCCCGTACTCGCCGAGTCGGTCGGCCCAGTACGCCAGCGAGTCCTCGGGGACCGCAAGCAGGAACGACCGGATGCCGGGCCGCCCGGTGCGGCCCGCCACCTGTCCGGGCGACGCGAAGAACGTCACGACCGACCCCGGACGGCCGGACTCGTCGCCGTAGTAGAGGTGGTGGGTGAACTTGTCCTCGAAGTTGACGGTCCTGACCAGCGGTCGCAGGCCCAGTCCCTCGCCGTAGAACGTCGCGTTGCGCTGTGGGTCACCGCCGATGGCCGAGACGTGGTGGAGGCCCGGGGTGTCCGACAGCATCAGAGGCCTTCGAACTGGGCGATGGCGTCACGCCAGTCGTCGGGAATCTCCTGCGGGGCCTCGGCCTCGCGGTCGTAGGTGACGACGGTCGTCTCGCCCGTGGCCGCCACCGCCTCGCCGTCGCGAACCTCGTACTCGAACGGGAAGCTCTTGGTGCCGAGTCGCGGCACGCGGACGGCCACGGTGACGCCCTCGGCAGTCCGAACGGGTCGTTCGTAGTCGATTTGGAGGTTGGCGATGACGATGCCCGTCCCCTCACCCGTCGCCGAGAGGTACTCCCTGTCGCCGCGGCCGACGACTTCGGCGAGGTAGTCGATGCGGGCCTCCTCGAAGTAGGTGCCGTAGCGGACGTTGTTGACGTGGCCGTAGGTGTCTAAGTCGTCGTACCGAATCGAGACGTCGGTCGTGAACTCGAAGCTCATGCCAGCAACTCCGCGTGTTTCTCCCGCAACTTCTCTATCTTCGGCGGGATGGTCATCTGACAGTAGGCCTGATTCGGGTTCTTCTCGAAGTAGTTCTGGTGGTACTCCTCGGCGGGGTAGAACGTCTCCAGCGGTTCGACTTCGGTGACGATGTCGTCGTCGTAGCCCGGTCGAATCTCCTCGATGAACGTCTCGACCGTCTCGCGTTGGTCTTCGTCGTGGTAGAACACCGCCGAGCGGTACTGTGTCCCCACGTCGTTGCCCTGCCGGTTCAGCGTCGTCGGGTTGTGGGTCGTGAAGAACACCGCGAGGAGGTCCTCGTAGCTCACGACGTCGGGGTCGAAGGTTATCTGGACGCACTCGGCGTGGCCGGTCTCCTCCCGGCAGACCGCCTCGTACGAGGGGTTCTCGACGTGGCCGCCGGCGTACCCCGAGACCACCTTCTCGACCCCCTTCACCTGCTCGAAGACGGATTCGGTACACCAGAAACAGCCACCCGCGAAGGTCGCTTGTTCGGTCATCGTACCGCTGTAGGCGGGGCAAGCACAAAAGGAGACGGACAGTTCCGGCCCCGCTCAGTCGGCGTCCGGGGCCGCGGTGGCACTCGGTCGGCCGACGTCCCCGCCGTCCTCGTCCCGCCCGAGCGACCGCGCGGAGTTCCCGACCACCAACAGACTGCTTGCGGTCATCGCCAGCGCGGCGAACAGCGGGTTGAGCAGGCCCGAGAGCGCCAGCGGCAGCGCGACGGCGTTGTAGCAGAACGCCCACGCGAGGTTCTGTCGGATGCGTCGTCGGGTGTCGGCGGTCAGGCCGAACACGCGGGGCACGGCCCGCAGGTCGTCGGTCGTCACGACGGCGTCGGCCGCGTCGGCGGCGAGTTTCGTCCCCGACGCCAGCGAGATGCCGAGGTCGGCCGACCCCAGCGCCGGGGCGTCGTTGGTGCCGTCGCCGACCATCGCCACCGTCCCCCTCGACTGCAACCGCTCGACCACCTCGGCCTTCGCCTCGGGCGGGACGCCCGCGAACACCTCGTCGACCGCGTCGTGGTCGCGGAACGACGCGGCGGCCTCGGGACTGTCGCCGGTGACGACGACGATTTCCCGGTCGGCCGAGAGCGCGGTGACGACCGACACCCACGACTCCCGGGGCCGGTCGCCCCCGACGAGGACGCCACGCGCACGGCCACCCCACCCGACGAGGGCGGGGACGTGGCCGTTCGCGCGGGCCTCGTCGCACCGCGCTCGCAGGTCGCCGGGGACCGAGAGACCACGGTCGCGCAGGAGCGGGGGCGTCCCGACGACGACTCGCTCCCCGTCGACGCTGGCGCTGACGCCGCGACCGGGGTGTCGCTCGAACCCGTCGACGGCGGCGTCCGGGGGCGGCGCCGCGTCGGTCACGGCCGCGGCTAGCGGGTGGTCCGCGAACTGTTCGACCGCCGCGGCACGCCGCAGCGTCTCGTCGTCGGGTCGGTCGAGCACGGTCATCTCTCCGGTCGTCAGCGTCCCCGTCTTGTCGAAGGCGACCACGTCGACGTCCGTGGCCGTCTCGAACACAGCGCCGTCGGTGACGACGATTCCCTCCTCCAGCGCCGCCTTGACGCCAGCGGCCGTCGCGAGCGGCGTCGCCAGCCCCAGCGCACAGGGGCAGGAGACGACCAGCACCGCCAGCCCCGTCAGCAGCGCGTCGGTGGCGGCGGCCCCGCCGACCAGATGACCGACGGCCGCGAGAACCGCCAGCACGACCACTAAGGGCACGAAGACGGCCGCGATGCGGTCGACGAGTCGCTGGACGCCGCGGCGGTCGCTCTGGACGGCCCACAGCAGTTCGGTGAGGCGGTCGACCGTGCTCTCGGCGTCCGGACCGACCTCGACGACCACCGCTCCCTCGGTGACCATCCCGCCGCCGACCACCTCGTCGCCGGCCGTCTTGCGGACGGGCAGGGACTCCCCCGTGACCAGCGACTCGTCGACCGCACAGGTGCCTTCGAGGGCGACGCCGTCGACGGGCACTCGCTCGCCGGCCTTGACGACCACCTCGTCGCCGGGGTCGAGCGCCGCGAGGTCGACCGTCTCGGTGCCCGATTCGGTCCGGCGGCGGGCCGAGTCCGCTCGCTGGGCAGTGAGGTCCGTCAGTCGTCCGGCGGCGGCCCGCCGCACTCGGTCCTGATAGTAGTCCCCGACGGAGACGGCCATGACGATGACCGTCGCCACGTCGAAGTACACCTCCGTCTCGCCGAGGACGACGGCGACGACGCTGTAGACGAAGGCCGTCGTCGCGGCCATCGCCACCAGCAGGTCCATGTTCGGCCGGCCAGCCCGGACGCTGACGTACGCGCCCCGCAACAGCGGCCACCCGGTGTAGCCGACGACGACGGCGGTCATCACCGCCATGTTCCACAGGAGGTAGTCGCCGGCCGGACCGGTCGGGTCGAGCAACAGCGTGCTCGGGTCGACGCCGAGGTAGGCCGGGTAGAGAAAGAGGAGGTACCACAGCATCGTCATCATCCCGAAGAACCCGCCGACGACGAGGCGACCCTCCAGTTCGTGGTCGTCCTCGCGGTCGGTCGTCCGGAACCCCGCCTCGTAGCCGGTGCCGGCCACCACCTCGGGCAGGTCGGCCTCCGCGACCACCTCGGGGTCGTAGGTGAGTTTCATCGTCCCGGTGGCGTAACTGGCCGCCGCCGCCGCGATGCCCTCGTGGTCGGCGGCACGGGCTTCGAGGAACGTCTCGCAGGTCGCACAGTGCATCCCGTCGACGGCGAGGAAGGCCGTCTCACCGTCGGCTTCCTCGGGGTCCGGGCCGGTGTCGACGTCGTCGGCCGTCCCCCCGTCGGGGTCGTCGAGGGTTCGGGCGACTTCCAGACACCCGCGACAGCAGTAGGCCCCCGGGACGTCGCTGTCGGTGACCGGCGCGTCCGTCGGGAGACCGCAGAGGGTGCACTCGGTCATGTCAGGTCCACGGCATCGGGAGCGGCGGTTTCGGGACGGCGACGCCGAACGCCGCCAGTCCGTTGGCGAGCGGTACGAGTGCGAGGACGAGGAAGACGGCCCCGAGGACGCGGTGGAGCGACGACCGGCGACTCGGCGACAGCGACCCGAAGGCGGTGCCGTAGGCGAACACCAGCGGAATCGTGCCGACGCCGAGCGCCGCGAGCGAGAGCGACCCGGTCACGGCCGACCCCGTCGCGAAGGCGTAGAGGAACGCGGGGTACAGTAGCGGGCAAGGGAGGAGGCCGTGCATCGCGCCCAGCGCGACCATCCCGGGGCCGTCCACGAGGTCGTCGAGGCGGGCCGCGAGCGAGGCCGAGACGCGCTGGAACAGGCCGCCGACGACCGGGAGCGAGGCGGCCACGTCGACGGCCTGTCCCCGCGTCAGGTACCCTATCCCCACGGCGAGGATGAACAGGCCGACGAGGACGCCGACGACGCCCCGGACGCCGGTGGCCAGTCGCGCGAGGCCGGCGACGTCGTACAGTAACCCACCCGCCGCGCCGAAGGCGGCCCCGAGTGCTGTGTAACTCGTCGCGCGGCCGACGTTGAACAGCGCCTGCTGGCGAATCTCGTGCCCGGAGACCGGCCCGCCAGAGTCGAGTCGCTCGGCGTAGGTCGTGACGAGGGGGCCACACATCCCGAGGCAGTGGACGCTCCCGACGAGGCCGAGGCCGACGAAGGCCGCCAGTCCGACGGTTTCGCCCGCGGTCAGACCGGCCGTCGCGGGGGCCATCTCAGGCGGTCTGTCCCTCGTGTGGGCCGGTCATCAGGAGGAGGCTCGCGGCGATGAGGACGACGCTCACCAGCGAGAGCGCGACGATGGTCCGGCCGGTTCCCTGTAAGTAGTACGCGACGGGCGCGAGGCCGAGCAGGGCCAGCACCGTCACGAGACGCGGGCTAGATGTCGACATGGTCGCCCGTACGATGGAGGGAACATAAAAACCCTCGCCCGTTCCTGTCTCCTGAAAAGCCGGCGACGCCTTTTTGTCATTCAGTCCTGTCGCCTCGGGTATGGCTAGTGGAACCGATAGTACCACGTCGCCACGGACGCGGGGAGGTGTCCGATGGCGCTGAGGCGTCGCGAGTTCGTCCAGACGGCGGTCGCGGGGGCCGCACTGGGCGCCGCCGGAACGGCGACAGCGCAGGAGGAACCCGACTACGGCGGGTGGTTCGACGACGTCTCGAACTACGACGGCACTGTCGACAAGCGTGGACAGGACAGCGTCGAAATCGCCGTCGGCGCACAGGGGAACAACGGTGCGTTCGCCTTCGACCCGCCGGCGGTGATGGTCAGCCCCGGCACGGAAGTCGTCTGGAAATGGACCGGCGAGGGCGGCGGCCACAACGTCGTCTCGGACGGCGACGGGCCGCTGGACTCGGGCGAACTCGTCTCCGAACAGGGTGCGACCTACAGTCACACCTTCGAGAGCGAGGGCATCTACAAGTACGTCTGCGAACCACACGTCGGCCTCGGGATGAAGGGGGCCGTCGTCGTCAGACCCGGCGGTGGTGGCGGTAGCGGCGGCGGAACCGCACAGCAGGGGCCGCCGGCCAACCCCGACTACGGTGGCTGGTTCGACGACGTCTCGAACTACGACGGGGAGACGGTCGACCGCACCGGACAGGACAGCGTCGAAATCGCCGTCGGCGCGCAGGGCAACGGCGGCGCGTTCGCCTTCGACCCGCCGGCGGTCCGCGTCTCGCCCGGTACGGAAGTCGTCTGGACGTGGACCGGCGAGGGCGGCGGCCACAACGTCGTCTCGGACGGCGACGGGCCGCTGGACTCGGGCGACCCGGTCGCCGAGGCCGGGACGACCTACAGCCACACCTTCGAGGAGACGGGCATCTACAAGTACGTCTGTGAGCCCCACCTCTCGCTCGGCATGAAAGGTGCCGTCGTCGTCGGCGGCCCGCCCGGCGGTGGCGGCGGTGGCGACGGCGGGGGCCAGCAGATTCCGGTCTCCGGTCCGCGGTGGCTGTTCACCGGGTCCATCCTGTTCGCGTTCGCCGCGCCGCTGTTGTACGCCGGGGCGATGCGCCACCGGGAGTCGACCCGGCCGCCGCAGGAACTGGTCGGCGAGGACGGTACGGTCCCCGTCGAAGAGGCACAGGAAGCGGAACCGTCCGTCGAACTCGGCCACGAGGAGTTCGACCCGAAGGGGACGGCGGCGCTGGTCGCGTTCTACTTCGTCCTCATCGCCCTACTGTGGGTGTTCATGTACTTCGTCGAGTTCCTCGGCCGCGTCTCGGTCATCGGATGATTCACTATGCAGGTTCACAACTTCGAGAAAATCTGGCTCGGTGCAGCGTTGCTCCTCATCGTCGGGTTCATCGCCACCATCTCGTACGGGACAGTCGGTGCCGGCGTCGCGATGGTCGACGACTCGGGGGGACAGATAGACCCGCAGGCGGTCCAGAGCGGCGAGACGGGGACCAACTTCGACGACCCCGGCGTCGTCAAGGCCAACGAGAGCCACTACGTCGTCTACGTGGTGGCCCAGCAGTTCCAGTTCGTTCCGGGGAGCGGCGACAACCCCATCCGGATTCCGGCGAACACGCTGGTCACGTTCAAGGTGACCAGCGCCGACGTCCTGCACGGCTTCTCCATCACCGGAACGAACATCAACACGATGGTCATCCCGGGACAGGTCGCAGAGGTCACGGCCCGCTTCGACGAGACGGGGACCTACGGCTTGGTCTGTCACGAGTACTGCGGTGCCGGCCACCACACGATGGGTGGCTCCGTCGAAGTCGTTCCGCAGTCCCAGTACAACGCAACGGAGGTGAGTAACTGATGGTGTTCGTCGACGAGTACCCGAAGACGTCGAAACTCGTCCGAAGCGAGTTCATCGTCGCGTTCGTCGCACTGGGCATCGGTGCCCTGTTCGGCATCGTGCAGGCGCTGCACCGCACCGGCATGTTCCGCGGGTTCGTCAGTTCCGCGGACTACTACACCCTCCTGACGGGTCACGGCGTCCTGCTGGCGCTGGTGTTCACGACGTTCTTCATCGCCGGCCTGTTCTCGTGGGGCGTGGCCAACAGCCTCGAACGCGAACTGCCACAGCGCATCGCGTGGTCGGCGTTCTGGCTGATGCTGACCGGGACGGTGCTCGCGGCCGTCGCCATCCTCGGCGGCATCTTCGGCGCACCGACCGTCTTCGGTCACGACCTCGAAGCCGACGTGCTGTTCACGTTCTACGCGCCGATGAAGGCCCACCCGGCGTTCTACGTGGGCGCGGCGCTCATCATCGTCGGGTCCTGGATTGCGGGGCTCGCGTACTTCAAGTCGCTGTGGGCGTGGCGCTCCGAGCACCCCGACGAGCGCATCCCGCTGAAGACGTTCATGATAGTGACGACGATGCTGATGTGGTACATCTCCACCATCGGCGTTGCCGTCGAAGTCGTCGTCTTCCTCATCCCGTGGTCGCTGGGGCTCATCAGTCAGGTCGACCCGCTCCTGACCCGGACGCTGTTCTGGTACTTCGGCCACCCGGTCGTCTACTTCTGGCTGATGCCGGCGTACCTCGTCTGGTACACCATCCTGCCGAAACTGGCCGGCGGACGCCTGTTCAGCGACCCGCTGGCCCGCGTCGTGTTCGTCCTGTTCCTCCTGCTGTCGACGCCGGTCGGGTTCCATCACCAGTACGTCGACCCCGGCATCCCGGAGGGGTTCAAGTTCATCGCCATGACGAACACGATGTTCCTCCTCCTGCCGTCGCTGCTGACGGCCTTTACGGTCGTCGCGAGCGTCGAACACGGGGCGCGCCAGCGCGGCGGTGAGGGGTACTTCGGTTGGCTCCGGAGTCTCCCGTGGGGCGAACCGGCCTTCGCCGGGTGCATGCTCGCCGGCCTGATGTTCGCCGCAGGCGGGTTCTCCGGCATGATAAACGCCGGGATGAACATCAACTACCTCATCCACAACACGCTGTGGGTGCCCGGCCACTTCCACCTCACCGTCGGCACCGCGTTCGCGCTGACGGCGATGGCCATCAGTTACTGGCTGGTGCCCCAGATTACGGGCAAGCGCCTCCAGCGCCGGACCGTGGCGCTCGCACAGCCCTACGTCTGGTTCATCGGCATGGCGCTGATGTCCAACGCGATGCACCGCGCCGGCCTCGCGGGCATCCCGCGCCGGACGGCAGAGCCGACCTACGACGAGTTCGCCTTCGAAGGACTCGTCGGCACCGTCGCCGAGATGCGCCTCCAGATAGCCATCGGTGGACTCCTGCTGTTCCTCGGTGCGGTGATGTTCCTCGCGGTGATGGCGGAGACGTGGCTGGCCCACCGCGGCGGTCGGCTGTCGGTCAACAGCGACTTCCCCGCCCCGCTGTCCGGGCCGGAGCACAGCCCCCGAATCCTCGACAACTACAAGCTCTGGACGGCCATCGCGCTGGTGCTCATCGTCATCGCGTACGGCCCGCCGCTCGCGAGCATGGTCGCCGACGGCATCACGATGCCCGGCAGTCCGCCGATACCGGTCTAAGGAACTCCCTCTCTCTCACTATGCTTGACGACGTAGAAGGTCCGAAGCAGACGAACTTGGTCCGCATACTCATCATCCTCGCCATCGGCATCCCGATACTCATCGAGGTGGTGACGTTCGGCGGCTTACTGGGGCACTACGTCGCTGGCGGCGGTGGCGACGGCGGTGCGACGACGCCGACCCCTGAAGTCGAGGGTGCCGTCGTGGGCGACGAGATACTGACCGAGACGGCGGCCGTCGAGCGAGTGGACGCCGCGTCCGTCGTCACCGGCAACGACGGCTGGCGGTTCACGCTCACCGTCGCGGTCAACAACAGTGCCGACAGCGCCTACGAACTCCGTCTGGGCGCGGCGACGACGCGCGCGGGCCGGACCGTCGAGGGAAGTGCGACGACGGGACGACTCGCGGCGGGCGAGACGGGGGCCGTCACTGGGTCGTGGTTGCTCCCGAAGGGACAGCGACCGGACAGCGTCGCCGTCACTGTCGTGACCACGCCGCCGGACGGCACCGCGTCGAGCCAGCAGTACACCGTCGAAATCGGCGACGTCCCGGTCTCGTCGTGAGGAGGAGAGACGTCAGCGGGGGTTACCGGTCGACGTCGCCCATGATGGGGTCTAAGCTCCCGATGGTCGCCACGAGGTCCGGGATGTACTCGCCCTCGGCCATCACGGGGAGCGTCTGGACGTGCGAGAAGGAGGGGCCGCGAATCTTGAAGCGAGCGGGCGTGTCGGTGCCGTCAGAGCGCATGTAGATGCCGAGTTCGCCCTTCGCGGACTCGACGGCGCGGTAGATTTCTGTGTCCGGGTCGGGCCGAATCGTGCGGGGAACGTTGGCCTGAATCTCCCGGTCGTCCTCGGGCCAGTCCTCTAACAGGTCGACGCACTGCTCGATTATCTTCGCGGACTCCTCGACCTCTCGCATCCGGACGAGCAAGCGCGAGAAGTTGTCGCCGCCGTCCTCGGTGACGACCGACCAGTCGAGTTCGTCGTAGTAGCCGTAGGGGTCGTCGCGTCGCAGGTCGTAGTCGACGCCGGACCCGCGTGCGACCGGGCCGGTACAGCCGTAGGCTTTGGCCGTCTCCGGGTCGAGGTAGCCCGTGTCGATGGTCCGCATCTGGATGACCTCGTTGCCGGTCAGCATGTCGTGGTACTCCTCCAGTTTCGCCGGGAGGCCGTCGAGGAACTCGCGGACGTTCTCGAAGAACGCCTCGCGGGGTTCGGGCAAGTCCCACGCGACGCCGCCCAACCGGAAGTAGTTGAACATCAACCGCTGACCGGTCAGGTCTTCGAGGATGTCCTGCACGATTTCGCGGTCCCGGATGCCCCACTGGAAGACGGCGGTGAACTCGCTGACCACGTCCAGCGCGTAGGTGGCGACGGCGAGCATGTGCCCGAGGATGCGCGAGAACTCCCCACACATCGTCCGGATGACCTGCGCGTACTCGGGCACCTCGATGTCGACGAAATCCTCGGCGGCGCGGGCGTAGGCCCACTCGTTCAGGAGGCCGGCACCGCTCCAGTCCCAGCGGTCGGGGTAGGGCATTATCTGGTGCCGGTAGGTCTTGGACTGACACATCTGCTCCTCACACCGGTGGATGAAGCCGATGTCCGGGTCCACGGCGGCGACCTGTTCGCCGTCGAGTTCGACGTTGAGGTGGAGGACACCGTGGGTCGAGGGGTGGTGTGGTCCCATGTTGAGGTGCATCCGGTCCGGCCCCGACCGCTCGTCTTCGAGCAGTCGCTGGTGCTCGCGGTAGGTGACGATTTGGGGCTGGCTCTGGTCGTAGTCCCGGGACAGGGGGTGGCCCTGCCACGTCTCGGGCAGGAGGATGCGCCGCAGGTCCGGATGGTCCTCGTAGCGGATACCGACGAGGTCGTAGGCCTCCCGTTCGTGCCACGCCGCGGTGGGGTACACCGGCGCGGCGGACTCGCTCGTGGGGTCCTCGCTCGTCGTCGGGACCACGACCGAAAGCTCCCGCGTCGGGTCGTCGTAGCTCCGCAGGTGGTAGATGGTCTCGTAGCGGTCGGCGTACTCCTGTGCGCTGACGCACGCGCAGTGGTCCAAGTCGGCCTCGGCCTTCAGCGTCGAGCACACCGCCTGCACCTCGTCGGCGCGGACGACCACCGCCGGCGCGTTCAGGTGTCGCTCCTCGTCGACGACGTACTCGCGTATCGGCGCGACGACGTCCTCGTGGGCGTCCTGCGAGACACCCGCGACTGTCCGGGACATGGTATCCACGTCGGCCGCCACCTCCCTCGTCGTACTGCCTCGCGGACGAGGCACCTTTATATTCGGCTTGGAAAGTACCGGTGTGAAGTACGTCAGGCTCTCGCTCTCGCTGGCCCCGGAGGTGCGCCACCCCATGCACCAGTTCGTCGTGGACCACGAGGGGTACGACGCCAGCTATCTCCTGCGCGGGAACGAAGTCGGCGAGTCGGTCCAGACGCTCCTCTTTCACGTCGACGGCTTCCCGCCGGAACCGTACCGGGGGGCCCTCGAACGGGCCGAGAGCGTCCGGGAGTACGCCATCTCGACGTGTCCGGACGACACCTTCTACCTCTACGTTCGGGACAGTCCCTCCGAGACGGGCACCGAACTCATCGACGCGCTCACGACGGCGGGATTGGTCGTCGTCTCGCCAATCGCGTACCGGTCCGACGGGAGCATGGGGCTCACGCTCGTCGGTCCGGGCGGGACCGTCCAGCGAGCGGTCGACGCCGTGCCGGACGGCGTCGGCGTCGACGTCCGAGAGGTGGGCGAGTACGACAGCCGTCGGTTCGAGTCGGCCGCCGCGTTCACCGACCGGCAGTTCGCGGCCGTCGCCGCCGCCGTCGACTGCGGGTACTACGACGACCCGCGGCGGGGGACCACCGAGGACGTCGCCGACCGACTGGACTGTGCGCCCGGCACCGCGGCAGAACACCTCCGCAAGGCCGAGGCCCGCGTGATGGAGCGGTTGGTGGACGAGTACGCCGGCCCCGAGTGAGGGTCCGTAACACATTTCGACCACCCCGTCCTACCGCTGACGATGACCCTCTCGGACCTCGACTGGCGCGTCGTCGGCGAGGAGTCTCACGACGGACCGGTGACGATGGCGCTCGAAGAGATTGCCGCCGAGACGGCGGCCGACGGTGGTCCCGCGACCGTTCGGGTGTACACGTGGCCGGACACCCTCTCGCTGGGCTACAACCAGACGCCGGACAGCATCGACTGGAGATTCTGCGAGCGCGAGGGCATCGGCGTCACCCGCCGACCCACCGGCGGCGGTGCCATCTATCACGACCACCACGCCGACCTCTCCTACGGCATCGTCGCGCCGGCCGACGCCGTCCCGGGGAACCTGATGGACTGTTACGAACTGTTCTGTGAGCCGATACTCGACGCCTTCGAGCGACTCGGCGTCGACGCGTCCTTCGTCGATGCCGAACGCGAGGCGATACACCAACCGGCGTGTTACCTCCGGGCGCTCCACCCCGCCCACGACGTCGTCGGCCCGGACGGCCGCAAACTCGCCGGCAACGCCCAGTATCGCCAGAAGGACGCGGTCATCCAGCACGGGTCGCTGTCGGTGTCGACCCGGCCGGAGCGACACTGCGGGTGTTTCGCCGGCAAGCCCGACCCGGACGCGTTCCGGGAGCGGGTGGGTGCCATCGACGAGTACGCCGACGTCGACCGGGAGACGGTCGTCGAGACGCTCCGCGAGACGCTGGCCGAGTGGGTGGACGCCGAGGAGGGCGGGTGGACGGACGGCGAGCTAGCGCGCGCACGCGAACGCGCGGAGTCGAAGTACGCCACCGACGAGTGGGTCCGACGGTCGCCCTGAGACCGGATTGCGGACTCCGAAACCGCTTTGCCCGCCGGAACCCGACCCGGTGACATGGTTCGAGTGGGTGCACACACGTCTATCGCCGGCGGCGCGTACAACGCCGTCGACGAGCAGGTCGAGTACGGCGGCAACTGCGGGCAGATATTCTCACACTCTCCGCAGGTCTGGCAGGACCCCAACATCGAGGACGACGAGGCCGCGAAGTTCCGCGAACTGAGCGAGGAGCACGGGGTCGGGCCGTGGGTCATCCACTCGTCGTACCTCGTCAACCTCTGTACGCCGAAGGAGGACCTCCGCGAGAAGTCTCGCGACTCCATGCAGAAGGAGGTCGACGCCGCCGCCAAGTTGGGCGTCGAGTACGTCAACGTCCATCTGGGTGCTCACACCGGCGCGGGCGTCGACGGCGGCCTCGACAACGCCGCGAGCGTGCTCGACGACCTCGACGTTCCCGACGACGTCACCGTTCTCGTCGAGTCCGACGCGGGGAGCGGGACGAAGTTGGGCGGCCAGTTCGAGCATCTTGCGACAGTCCGGGAACGCACCGACCAGGACATCGAGTTCTGTCTGGACACCGCCCACATGTTCGCCGCGGGCTACGACCTCTCGACGCCCGAGGGGGTCGAGGAGACGTTCGACGAGTTCGACGACGTGGTCGGACTGGACGACCTCGCGTGTGTCCACCTCAACGACTCGAAACACGCCTGCGGGACGAACAAGGACGAACACGCGCACGTCGGCGAAGGTGAAATCGGCGAGGCGGGGATGCGCGCCTTCGTCAACCACGACGCCGTCGAAGACGTGCCGCTCGTCTTGGAGACGCCCACCGAGAACGGCAAGAGCTTCGAGTGGAACATCCAGCGGGTCCGCGAACTCCGCGAGGACTGACTTCGACGCGGGTTTGAGCCACCCGAAGACACGTATCACGAGCGACGGTATCGACGCCTATGCGGCGTGTCACGCTCGCACTCCTGTTGACTGTCGTACTCTCGGCCCCGCCGGCAGCGGCGGCCCAATCCGAGACGCCGCTCTCGGGGTGGGTCACGACGGCCGACGGTGGCCCGACCGACGCGACGGTGCTGGTCGAACCGGTCACCGAAGACGCCCTCGCCGAGGCGTCGACGGGCCACGACGTGCCCGAGTCGCTTCGGAAACTCGCGGACGCGGCACCCGACCGACTGTCCGTCTTCGAGACCAGCAACGGCCGGTACCGCGGGTCGCTCGACGCGGGGTCCTATCGCGTGGTCGCGGTCGCCGACGACCGGGTGAGTCGGGTCCACACCGTCACGCTCGACAGGGCGGTCACCCGGAACCTGACGGTCGCCGACGCCCATCTCCCGCGTGTGAACGCCACCGACGCCAGCGCCGCCCGCGGTGCGAACGCGACAGTCGAGTTCCGGGTCCACAACCCCGACGACGCGGCGATGCGGAACCTCTCCGTCACGGTGCCGGACACCGACGGGCTTCCGGTCCAGCGAGTCACCTCGCCGACAGGGGACGTCGACGGCCGGACCGTCCGGTTCGACCGCGTCGGTCCCGGCGAGACGGCCGCCGTTCGGGTGACGTACCTCCGACGGGCGGACCTCCGGGTGACGGCGACGAGCGACACGCACCTCGTGGCCGACACCGACGGGGCCACGATACGGGGACCGAACGTCGGCGAGCGAACGACGCGGACGGCGCTTCCGGCCGGGGGCGACGGGCGCTCGACGACCGACGAGGGGACGGGCGAGACCGCTGGAACCACAGACGCGACCACGCCTAGCGAGGGGGCCGGTCCGGGTCCCGGGCCGTTGCTCGCCGTCGGTGCCGCACTCGCCGGGGCACTGCTCGCGGCCCGGCGCTGACCGACCGCGAACTTTTTGCCGCCGAGTCGACTGTCTCCGATAGTGCGCAGGTTCTCCGCCGACTACCTCGACGCCACCCGAGAGGGGATGTGGGCCGACTCACGCGAGGCCCTCGCGGACCTCGACTTGAGCAAGTGTGAGCGGGTGCTGGACGTGGGCTGTGGTACCGGCGAACTCACTCGCGTCCTCCGAGAGGAGACCGACGGGACCGTCGTGGGACTCGACGCCGACGCGGACCTCCTCGCGGCGCTCGACGGGCCGGTCGTCCGCGGCGACGCGACCCGACTCCCCTTCGCCGACGACGCGTTCGACCTCGTGGTCTGTCAGGCACTTCTCATCAACCTCCCCGACCCCGAGGCGGCGGTCCGGGAGTTCGCCCGCGTCGCCGGCGACCGGGTCGCGGCCGTCGAACCGGACAACGGGGCGGTCACCGTCGAGTCCACCGTCAACAGCGAACCACGACTCGCCCGGCGGGCCAGACGGTACTTCCTCGACGGCGTCGAGACGGACGTGACGCTGGGGGCCGACGCCGCCGACGTGTTCGAGTCGGCGGGACTGGACGTCGTCTCGACGCGCCGGTACGACCAGCGCCGGACCGTCGCGCCGCCGTACGAGGAAGCGTCGGTGCGGGCGGCCCGGCGGAAGGCCACCGGCGAGGGACTGGCGAGCGACCGGTCGACCATCCTCGACGGCGAGACGACCCCCGAGGAGTACGACGCACTCCGACAGCGCTGGCGGGAGATGGGACGGACCGTCGTCTCGCAGATGCAAGAAGAGACCTACGAGCGCCGCGAGACGGTCCCCTTCTTCGTCACCGTCGGTCGGGTGTAGCCGCCGACTCCTCGCGCTGGGTCGGCGGGTCGGGGAGGAGAGCGCCAGCAGTTCTATAGAGCGCCACGTCGATAGCACCCAGCGAGAGGCCGACCAGACTCCCGACCACCGCGGCGACGGCGCCCCCGATGAGTGCGACGAGGAACGCCGACAGCGGTTCGATGCGGCCGGTGAGAACGCCCGGTCCGGCGGCGGCGACGACGACGCCGAGGAGGAAGACGACGCCCGCGGCGCTCCCGGCGGCGACGCCCCGAGGGACTAGCGACCGGAGCGGGTCATCGAGGGTCCGCCCCGCGAGTACCCAGCGCACCGCGAGGACGAACAGCGCCCAGAGGTAACAGAACACGGCGACGCCGAGGAGTGTGTTCAGACCCGACAGGAGGTCCGCGAGCGCACCGACGGCGTGAATCGGGAGGAGCGCGGCGAGGACGAACAGCGCGACGTCGAACGTCGCGAGCGCCCACGTCGTGAGCGAGAACGCCGGGCCGTCGGTGTCGGACTCAGCCATGGGCCAGCACCTCCGCGAGGACGACGAGGGCGAGTAGCGTCCCAGCGGTCGCGCCGTAGGACTTGCCGAGCGTCCGCCGCAGTCGTTTGTTACCCTCGTGGGAAACAAATCCTTCGCCGGCTCGAACCACCACGAGCGTCCGAACGGCCGACCCGACGACGAGAGCGAGGACGAGCGCGAGTTTCACGAGCAGGGCCCGCCCCCAGTCGGTGCCGGGACCGGGGGGCCCCAGCGCACCGAGGTTACCGACGCCGGTGAGGACGAGGACGCCGACGGCGCCCCAGAACAGCCACTCGTACCGCCGGGCGGCGGCGAGACTGTCCGTCAGACCGGTGTGATAGGCGTACCAGAGGGCGGCGGTACTGCCCGCGAGGACGGTTACGGCGAGGACGTGGAGGGTCCGGACCGCGAGGGAGACCAGTTGGGCCATCGGTCGAGATACGACGGCCGACACAAAATAGCTGGGCCGCTCACACCACGTCGCCGCGCACCGTCGCGCCCTCCTGTCGCTCTCGGTAGGCACGCACCGCGTCGGCGGCCTCGTCGGCCTCGTCGGCGTCCATCCCGAGCATCTCCAGTGCGCCCGACAGCGTCGGGAGGACGAACTCGCCGTCGCGGAGTTTCTGGAACGCCTCTGCGGAGCGCTGGCCCTCGACCCAGAGGCAGGCCCCCCGAGGGTCCAGAATCTGCTCGTAGTCGTCTCTGGCCATCGCGCCCTTCAGGCGCTGGGTCACGTTGTCGTCGAAGGAGGCGTTGCACACTTCGAGGTGGATAGGTTCGTCCTCGTCGTCCGGCAGGAGGTGGGCGGCGAGACACTTCTCGGGGGCGGCGTGGCCGTTGGCGTTCGCCCGCAGGTACTCGGGGTACTCGTCGGCCCACGCGGCCCGAACCGTCTTGCCGACGCCGTCGACGCCGTGGCTCCGCTGGAACTCCTCGGCCCGTTCGGGGGCGTCCTTGAACAGGATGTCCTTGGTGACGTAGATGTCCAGTCGCTCGATGGGGTCCAGTCCCAGCGCCACGTCGCCGTACACCCACACCTCGCGAACCGGGACAGGCATCGTCTCCTCCTCGACGGTGGCGACGACGTCCTCGACTCGTTCGACGGCCGCCGCGCGGTCCATGCTCATCGCCACCGAGTAGTGACCGCGCGGGCAAATCGCTGACGCTCCGTGACGGCGGGGCGCTTCTTCCGCCGCCGCTCGCTGCGAACGAAACGCTGATGCACCGGCCACGGGACCCACGCGTATGACCGACCCAGTCGACGCGTTCCGGTCGTTCGCCGAGTGGGCCGAGGGTTCGGACCCGTTGTACGCCCACCTCGCCCGTCGGGTCGCCGATGCCGCCGACTCGGACCTGTTGGCACTGGCCGAGACGGCGCCCGAAGGCCGAGCGCCGGGCTGAACCTCCTGTTCGACCGCTACCGGTACGACTACGGGGGCCGCGTCGTCGGTGCCACGGAGTCGCCCGTGACCATCGAGAGCGAGGTTCGCGGCGACGACCCTCCGCTCCCGGCCGACCCGCCGGCCGTCCGCTCCCGGGTCGGACTCGACCTGAATCCGCTGGAGGTGGCCGACGACGCCGACGCAGACTGGCTTCGGGCGCTCGTCTGGCCCGCCCACGGGGGCCGGCGGGCCGTCCTCGACGCGGCGCTCGCCGTCGCCCGCGAGGACCCGCCGCGACTGGTCGAGGGCGATTTGCTCGAGGACCTCCCCGCTATCCTCGACGGGATACCGGACGACGTGCCGGTCTGCGTGGTCAACACGCTCGTCCTGTATCAGGTGCCCGACCGCGTCTGTGCGGAACTCGAGACGCACCTCACCGACCGGATGGCGGAGCGACCGCTCCACTGGCTGACCGGGGAGACGGAACTCTCCGGTGGGGAGTCGGTCCGACTCGACTGGGTTCGGGAAGTCGATGGCGACGTCGAACGGACGCGCCTCGTCGACTACGAACCCCACGGCGCGTGGCTGGACTGGCGAGCGTAGGAAACTCGCCGGCGAGTGTCAGGCGTTCACGTGCGCTTTTCACCCGGGCGGTGTAACGCGACCCTATGCAGGTCCGCGTCTACGACGACGGTGCCGACGAGGACTGCCTGTTCGTCCTCGGGTGGGGGAACCGCTGTCGCCACGAGAACGTCCGGTGGCTCGTCGACCGCGTGGCCGAGCGCTATCGCGTCCACGCCGTCGAACTGCCGACCCACGTCACGGACGTCCAGCGGCAGTGGGTCGACCCCGTCCGCGAGTACGCCGCCGACCTCGACGAGTTCGCCGTTCTCGCCCACAGCGCCGGGGGGTTGACGACGGCCCACGCCGACTTCGAGGGCGTCACCAACCGCGTGTACCTGAGTCCGTGGTGGGGGAGCGACTTCCCCTTGCCCGACCCCGTAGTCGAGTTCGTCGCGAGTCTGCCCGTGAGCAAGCCGGTCATCCCCACCGGCAACCTCGAAGCGGGAGCCATCGGCGACCTCGCCACCGACGCCCAACTGGCGGACGGTCCCGACGCCGCTTCTCCCGCGTTCCTCCGGACGACTCGCCGAGCTCACGCTACCCTGCCGCCGGCCCGCGAGAACGCCGTCGCGTTCTGT
This sequence comes from Haloarcula sp. H-hyl6, assembly GCF_056934455.1. Lineage (NCBI taxonomy): Archaea > Methanobacteriati > Methanobacteriota > Halobacteria > Halobacteriales > Haloarculaceae > Haloarcula > Haloarcula sp. H-hyl6. The sequence continues at coordinate 933,842 of NZ_JBRIIK010000001.1, read as the reverse complement.
ACGCTCACCGACGAGGTTGTCGACCCACGGGCCATCGGTGCGCGGCTACCCGCCGACCGCATCCGTCTGTACGACGGCGGCCACGAACTGTTCAGTTCGAGTTCCCGAGAGCGACACGTCGGCGCTGTCCTCGATGCGCTCGATTCCGGGCCGTCGGCGCTCTGACTCAGGCGCGCTTCGTCTCGTCTGAACTGACGTGGACCGTCTTCTCGACGACGGCGTGGACGACGCCCTCGCTGTCGACCAGTTTCACCTCGTACTCCCTGTCGACCGACTCCCGGTCCTCGAGGGCGTCCTCGACCGCCCGGACCTCGTCGTCGGACACCTCGAAGGACGCGTAGAGCGTCTCTTCGGCTGGCTTGCGGAACTGGATGGACGCGGCCTTGTCCCAGACGACGTAGGCGTCGTCCAGTCGGCGCATGAGCATAATCACGTAGAACGGGTCGACGGCGCTGTACAGACTGCCGCCGAAGATGGTCCCCACGACGTTTCTGGTCCGCCACGACAACGGGAGTCGGACGCGTATCTCAGACCAGTCGTCTTCGATGTGTGTCACCCGACCGCCGGTGCCCAGATACGCCGGGTAGAGGTTGAACACGACCCGTTCCAGCCGCGTCCGGATGGACTCGCCCATTACACGTCACACGTCGTCGGACGGGTATGACCGTTTCCCTCGGACAACAACCGCAGCGAGGTTTCGAGCCGAGACGAAACCCTCACCACCGCGCGCACGAATACCCGAGACAATGGAGTGTGACAAGTGCGGGGACGACGCGGTGCTGCACGCGGCCTACTCCGGCCTCTACCTCTGCGAGGACCACCTCTGTCGGGCCGTCGAGAAGCGCGTCCGACGGCGCATCCGCGAGGACGGTCTGGTCCCGGACGACGCGACACCGGAGGACCCCGAGACGTGGGTCATCGGCCTCTCGGGCGGGAAGGACAGCGTCGTACTCACGGAGATTCTCCACGACGTGTTCGACCGGGACCCCCGCATCGAACTCGTCGCGCTCTCCATCCACGAAGGCATCGAGGGCTACCGCGACAAGAGCTTAGAGGCCTGCGAGGAACTGACGGCCGAGTTGGGTATCCGTCACGAGGTGGTCTCCTACGCCGACGAGTTCGACGTGCGGATGGACGACGTCGTGGAGAAGGACCCCGAGGGGATGGCGGCCTGTGCGTACTGCGGCGTGTTCCGCCGTGACGTCCTCTCGCGGTACGCCGAGGAACTGGACGCGGACAAACTGCTCACCGGTCACAATCTGGACGACGAGGCGGAGACGGCCCTGATGAACTTCCTCGAAGGCGACGTCGACCAGATGGCCAAACACTTCGACGCCTCGCTGGGCCCGTTCGAGTCCACGTCGGATACCGCCACCGAGCGGACCCGCGAGGAACAGGCACACCACGTTCCGCGGGCCAAACCGCTCCGGGACGTCCCCGAGAAGGAGGTGGCGCTGTACGCCCGCTTCCGTGACCTGCCGGCGCACATCACGGAGTGTCCCCACGCCGAGGAGGCCTACCGCGGCGAGATTCAGGAGGTGATGCTCGGGTTGGAGGAGAACCACCCCGGCACCCGACACTCGATTATGGCGGGGTACGAGAAACTCGCGGCCCTCGCGGCCGACGCCTACGGCGGTGAGGACAGCGACAAAGAGTTCGGGGAGTGCGAGCACTGCGGTGCGCCGACGGCGCGGGACCTGTGTCGGAAGTGCAACCTGCTGGACGCCTTGGAAGCGGTCTGATTCTGCCTCGTTCTACTGGATTCGCCGCGAGTTGTCCGTCGTGCGAGATTCGTGTCTCACTCTGTGTGACTCCTGTCAGACGGGTCGAAGACACCGCCGCGACGGTTCGACGCCTGAGGGAACCCCCGACGGTAGCGGGTGGCCAGTCTGTAACAGTCCGTGGCCGACGATTGCGGTCGCTCTCGGGGAGCGGAAAACGGAGAACGGGAGGTCGAAGTTACTCGTTCGTCCGGATGACGTCGAGTCCGTTGTTCTTCTCGTGCTGGTCGCGGCCGCCGTCGGTTTCACCGTAGCCGGTGTGGCCGCCGGAACTGCCGCCAGCGCTGGCACCGTCGAAGCTCTCGACGTTGTCGCTCGCGTCGAAGGAGGTGTCGTCGCCGACCTCCTGAATCGCCTCGCGCGACTTGTTGGCCTGCTTCTGGGTGGTCGGTCCGAGCACCTGTGCGGACTGGACCCCGGTCATGATGGCCATGACGCGGACCTTGCCCTTGTACTCCTCCTGAATCCGGGCGCCCCAGATGACGTTCGCCGAGGCTTCGAGGCGCTCGGTGATGTTCTGGGCGATGCCCTCGGCCTCCTTCAGGGTGAGGTCCGGGCCGCCTGTGATGTGGACCAGCCCACCGCTCGCGCCGCGGTAGTCCACGTCGAGCAGCGGGTGGTTCATCGCGTCCTTGACCACTTCTTGGGTCTTGTTCTTGTCCTGGGTCTCGCCGACCAGCATCACCGCGACGCCGCCCTGATTCATGATGGACGTCATGTCGGCGTAGTCGAGGTTGATGAGGCTCGGCTGAGTGATTGTCTCGGAGATGCCCTTGACCGTCTCGGCGATGATCTGGTCCATCACCGAGAACGCCTTGCCGATTGGCAGGTTCGGGACGTAGTCCAGCAGGCGGTTGTTGTCCAGCACGATGATGGAGTCCGCTTCGTTGCGGAGCTTCTCGAGGCCTTCTTCGGCCTTCACCGTACGGGCCCGCTCGACGTTGAACGGCGTCGACACCATGCCGACGACGATTGCGCCCTGCTCTTTGGCAATCTTCGAGACGACCGGTGCGGCACCGGTACCGGTTCCGCCACCCATGCCGGCGGTGACGAACACGAGGTCCGCGTCGCCAAGCACTTCCTTGATGGTCCCCTGTGCCATCTCGGTGGCGCGTTCGCCCATCGAGGGGTCCCCACCGGCACCGAGGCCGTTGGTGAGGGACTTGCCGACCAGAATCTTCGTGTCGGCCTCTATCATCTTGAGGTGCTGCTTGTCCGTGTTGATGGCCACGGTGTCGGCACCCTCGACGCCGATGTTGTAGAGGCGATTGACGGTGTTGTTGCCCGCGCCGCCACAGCCAACGATGACGATGCGGGGGTCACCGAACCCGTCGACGTCCTCGTCGGACAGCTGTTTCTGTTCTTGCTCGTCGCGTTCGAGGGCTTCGTTGACGATGTCCTGCATCGTTAGGCCCTCGCCCACGTCCGCTTGCGCTTCTCGGAGGCACGCTCGGAGCCGTCCTGTTCGGCGAGCATCTCCCGGACGGCCGACCGGATAGCCTCACTCCGGTTGGGGTACTCCCCCGTCTCGACCATCTGTTCGACCTCTTCTATCTGCTGCTTCGGAATCCGTAGTGTCACACGCTCCATGGTTGTTGGTCCCCTTTGGGTAAGACGGTCCGAACGGGCCTTGTTTACGACCCGCACGACCATTTACACAGCGAAATCGCCGGACGGTGGCGGGGATGCCACCCCGACGCCCGCTGTGTAAGACGACCGTCTTACGCACAAAGTACCACAGACTGGGGGATAATAAAACTACCGCCGAGTGTATGACAAAATCCTGTTTACACTATCTCGGGCGCTCTAACGCTCGTTTGCACCACTTCTGGTCTGGTCGAGGACGTCGGCCGCAGGCGTCCGTCGGCCACAACTCGGACAGAAGCCCCAGTCCGACCGGAGTTCGTCGCCGCAATCACAGAAGACGCGGTGGGACGCCTTCTCTCCACAGTTCGGACAGTAAACGTGGGACGGCGACAGGTTTTCGCCACATTGCGCACACGACTGTACCGTCGTTTTCGCCGCGTTTTCACGGTCGTCGCCACCTGTCTTACGGCTGTCGCGCCCGTGTGATACGTCCGCCGCCACGTCGTTGGACACGCGGTCGGACGCCGGTTCGTCACTGTCCTGGTTGGGCGTTACAGCCCCTCTATCGCCGTCGAGGCTGATGTTTACGTTGACGTCCTGTGGCTGTCTGCTCGGCACTGCGTCCTCCAACCGGTCTGCGATGATGGTGTCGACCCGTTCCGCGATGAGTTCGTCGATGCTTTCGGTGTCGGTCACCGTCCGAGCATCGGCGGACTGCGCGTCGGACGACTCGCCCTCCTCGCTCAGGTACGCTCGGAGCGCCTCGCGCATGACCTCGCTCTTCGAGGCGTCGAACTCCTCGAGTCGCTCGATGAGGTCGTCGTCGGCGCGGAACGTTATCTTGCTCATCCGACTCGTCATACACGTTGTCACCCGGGTATTTGAATCTTCCCGCCGTGTCTGACGTCCGTCTGCCGCCGGCGCCGCTCGGGGTCACTCGCGAGGGTCGAACCCGGCGTCCCACGCGTCGCCGCAACTCGGACAGTCGATGCGATACGTGTTCGAGCGCAGGAAGTGCGACTCCTCCTGGACGGTGAACTCGCCGGCGTCCTCGGCGCACGGGACGTGGAACCCCTCCCCGCAGTGGTCGCACGTCACCGACCGTAGTTCGTTGGTCAGTGGGTCGCCACAGTAGGTGCAGTCGGTGAGCACGTACCATCCGTTACGACGAGCCCGGATTTACGTGTTGCGTGGGCGGGCCGTGTGACCGGCCCTCGAACCACCACCGAATAACAATCCTTAAGTCCGGACGGCGGGCTATTCTGGAGTACAGACCGCCCTTAGCTCAGACTGGTAGAGCAGTCGACTGTAGATCGACTTGTCCCCCGTTCAAATCGGGGAGGGCGGACTTGGTTTTCAGTCGATTCGTAGTCGACTTGTCCCCCGTCCTCGTGAGCGGAGCGAACGAGGGTTCGGAAGGCGCGCGAAGCGAGCACGTCTTCCGGCGTTAAAGTCGGGGAAGTCGGACTCGGTTCTCGCCCGAAGTGTGACAGGAAGCGGCAGGTGGGCCGTAAGCCTACAGCGCGTCGCTCGTGGCGGCCAGCCCCGCTTCGACGTCGACGTCGGCACCCTGTTCGGTGAGCGCGCCGCCCAGCGCGGTCATGAGGTAACTGACGTTCTTCGCGCTGGCGGAGTGGCCCATACAGCCGATGCGCCAGATGTCGCCCGCCAACGCCCCCAGACCGCTCGCGATTTCGAGGTCGTACTCGTCGAGCAGGTACTCGATGACTGCGGCGTCGTCGACGCCGTCGGGGACGCGGACGGTGTTGAGGCTCGGGAGCCAGTACTCGTCGGGGGCGTTCATCTCTAGACCCATCGCCTCGACCCCGGCCTTCAGCGCGCTCGCGACCGACCGGTGACGCTCCCACCGCTGTTCGATGCCCTCCTCGGCGACGAGTCGCAGGGCCTCGCGCAGGGCGTAGACGTTGGTGATTGGGGCGGTGTGGTGGTACGCCCGTTCGTCGCCCCAGTACCCCTCCAGCAGCGAGAGGTCGAGATACCACGAGCGGGGCTGGGTCTCTCGCGAGAGCACCTTGTCCATGGCGTCGTCGTTGAGCGTCAGCGGACTCGCGCCGGGCGGACAGGAGAGGCACTTCTGAGGGCCGGCGTAGGCCACGTCGACGTCCCACTCGTCGGCGCGGAACTCCACGCCGCCCAGCGAGGTGACGGTGTCCGCGACGACGAGCGCGTCGTTCTCGTGGGCGATGCTCGTCAACTCGTCCACCGACGGCTGCAGGACGCCGGTGCTCGTCTCCGCGTGGACGAAGCCGAACACGTCGGGACTGTGTTCGTCGAAGGCCGCTTCCACGTCGACGGGGTCGAGCGGTTCGCCCCACGGCGCGTCGACCGTGACTACGTCGCCACCGGCACGTTCGGCCATGCTGGCCATCCGGTCGCCGAAATAGCCGTTCGTCGGCACGAGCATGGTGTCACCGGGTTCGACGAGGTTGCCGACAGCGGCCTCCATCGACGCCGACCCGGTGCCAGAGACGGGGATGGTCCACTGGTTGTCCGTCCGGAAGGTGTACCGCAGTAGCTCCTGCACCTCGTTCATGATGTCGATGAACGAGGGGTCGAGGTGACCCACGAGCGGCGTACTCATCGCTCGCAACACGCGCGGGTGTACGTCGCTCGGACCGGGTCCCATCAGTGTTCGGGTCGGGGGCGTCAACTCTCCGACGGTAGGTTCCTCCACCATGTCCGGCGAATAGCACCGAATTTTTATGAAAGACATGGTTCCGGCGACCGATATCCTCCGTTCGTGTCAGACCACAGTTCACATCTGGATTTGTATCAGAGTTTTGATTTTTGGGCGGCGTGAGCGACGAGGGGGACGGGGCCGTCGTTCGGGATAATCGACGGGTGTGTCACGTCGTGTGTGGCGTGACGTAGCGTCCATCTCGAATCAGAGAACCACCGGACAGCGGCGGGGAATCCAGCGTGAACTATCCTCGCTCTTTTTGACAGTGTAGGCCCAAGCGCAAGTGTGGTCGTCGATGGGAGTCTTTGACAAAGCACGCGACGTTTCCCAACGCGGGGAACAGACGACGCGCCCGTACGTATGTCTAGTATGTGATGCGTCGTTCGAAGTTCAGCACCACTCCTGTCCCGCCTGCGGCGGATACGACATCCGCCGGGCCAAGTGGGTCGAATAGCCCTCGGCGTCCACGCTGGCACGTCCCTGCCAACGCTATCGGGCTTCACGCCCTTTTTTCGGCGCGCTCGTCGGGCAGCATGCCGCTTGCCACACGCACAAGTGCCCGCGAATAGTACCTGTCAGCCATGCACCGACGCGAACTCGGTACGACGGGGTACGACGTGACGGACGTGGGTTTCGGTACGTGGAACATCGGTGGGGATTGGGGCGACGTCTCCGAGGAAGAGGGTCGGGACGCCGTCCGGGCCGCGCTCGACGCCGGCATCGACTTCATCGACACGGCCGACGTCTACGGCGACGGGTTCAGCGAGCAGCGCATCGGGGAAGTCCTCGACGAACGCGGCGTCCGCGACGAGGTGACCGTCGCGACGAAGGCCGGCCGTCGGCTGGACCCGCACACCGCTGACCGCTACAACTACGAGAACCTCTCGCAGTTCGTGGACCGCTCGCGGGAGTACCTCGACGTCGACACGCTGGAACTGGTCCAGTTGCACTGTCCGCCGACCGAGGCCTACTACCAGCCGGAGACGTTCGAGGCACTCGACCGGCTACGAGAGGAGGGGAAAATCGACCACTACGGTGTCAGCGTCGAGAAGGTCGAACAGGCGCTGAAGGCCATCGAGTATCCCGGTGTCGAGACGGTCCAGATAATCTTCAACATGTTCCGTCAGCGGCCCGCAGAGCTGTTCTTCGAGGAGGCGAAGCGACGGGACGTCGGCGTCATCGCGCGCGTTCCGCTGGCGTCGGGACTCCTGACCGGAAAGCTCTCGCGCGACACGGAGTTCCCCGAGAGCGACCACCGAAACTTCAACATCGAAGGCGAGGCGTTCGACCGGGGCGAGACGTTCGCGGGCCTCCCGGTGGACGACGGGTTCGACGCCGTCGACGAACTGCGCGACCACGTGCCAGAGCGGATGACGATGGCCCAGATGGCCTTGCGCTGGATTCTCGACCACGACGCGGTGTCGACGGTCATCCCCGGGTCGACGACGCCCGAACACATCGAGGCCAACGCGGCCGTCAGCGAGATGGACCCACTCTCGCACCAGACCCACGGAGCGGTGCGCGACATCTACGAGGAGTACGTCTTCGACGGGGTCCACCACCGCTGGTGACTCACTCCGTGTAGGATTCCCTACTGCTTTTGGACGGCGGGAGACGCGATTCGACACCGGCGAGTCGACACCACAATCCGGACTACCGTAGCGCCGCTGTCGTCCGCCTTGGGTACGCTTTCTGACCAAAGACGGCGTGTTTCATGTATCTACTCTGACAGAAGTTGTCTGGAGACCTATCGGCTCCAGTGGGATTCTCTGACGCCCCGTCCGGTGGAGGTGACCGTCGCCACGCCGCGACCGCCGGCCGGTCCGCGGCGTCCGACGACGTTGGGGCAGTCCGTTCACGACGGCCCGCTACGTCCCGGCTAGCGTGGCACCCTCGCCGTCGCGACGACTGTTGGGGCGGTCGAGGCGATGCTGTCTCTCGGTTCCGCTGTGGACGAGTAGGGCCGCTTGCACTGGCAAGCACCACACTCGTCGGCGAGCCGGCGGTGTGACCGAACGTCACATGAGCGACTCACCGTCTCTGCAGAGCGGTCCGAGCGGCCGCCTGCAGACGAGCGTCGAACAGGTGCTCAAACAACCCATCAAGGAGGCCGTTCGAGAGGCACTCGCCGAAGGCGTCCCACAGCAGGAGTCCCCCGGAACGACCGACGGAGACGCTTCCGAGGGCGACTCGTCCGCACAGTCGGCGTCCGAGGACTCGGCGTCCGCTACCGAGGAGGCGAGTCAGACCGAGTCCAGTTCGGGCAGTCGGGTCACGTCCCGACGCCTGCTGTCGCTCGGCGTAGTGGTCCTCCTCGTGTACCTCCGGCGGCGACGGTCCTCGGCGACCGAGGAGTGAGTCCGAACGAGGGTCCCTGCTGACGGGCGTGGCTCACTCCAGTCCGTCCATACCGACGAACAGCGTGTCTTCGACGAGCGCGTCGGTCGCCCGCCGGATGCGCTCGGAGGCCGCCTGATGTGAGATGTCGAGTTCGTCGGCGAGTTCGGCCAGGCTCACCTCGCGAGGGACCTTGAAGTATCCCTGCTTCGAGGCCTCCGAGAGGACCTCGTACTGCGCGCTGGTCAATCCGTAGCGACCGGCGGGTTCCTCGTCGAGTTCGCGGATAGAGGACACCTCGAAGTCCACGCCGTGGTCGTCACAGAAGTCGTGCGTCTTCGAGAACAGCGACCGCCGGGGGTAGAGGACCCGTAGCTTCCAGTGGTCACCCTGTCCAACGGCGTCTAACACCGTCGCCTCGGAGTTGGTGAGCATCTGCATGATGAGGTCGATGTGGCTGACCCACTCCATCCTGAACAGACACTCGTCCTCGAAATCGCCGAGCAGGGTGACGTTGTCGACCGTGGGGTCGTCTCTCAACGCGTCTTCGATGCGTTCCCGCGAACTCCCTCGGACCCACAGCATCGGCATGAGTGCGTCCTCGCCGCTGGTCACGATTCGCTCGACTTCGAACAACAACTCGGGGAGCGTCTCCAGCGAGTGGTTGAGGGCGAAGTCGCTGGCCGGGACTGTCCCGGAGACGATGGTGGGCATCAATGTCGGGGATGGGAGTGGCGGCCGTTTAGAGTTTTCTGTTGTTCCAGTAGCAACTAACGGAGCGTCTCCTCCCAAGTAGTGTTCAGATGACGACTAACTGCGAATGCAAGCACCACCGTGGTGAGTCGCAGGCCCCACTGTGCGCTTGCAATGTCGACTGCTCAAATCACGAACGACGACATCGGCAAAGAAGTCGTCACCGCCGACGGGAACAAGGTCGGACTCGTCAGCGGCTACAGGTACGGTACCGCCTACGTCGAGCCCGACCCCGGCATCACGACGAAACTCAAGACGATGCTCGGTTGGGAGGACGTCGACGAGGACGACGGCTACCCTCTCCAGGAGGCGTCCATCGACACGGTCACGGACGACGAAGTCCGACTTCGGTCGGACCTGTAACCGGGTCCCCGCCGGCCGACCGCTCCGTTTTTCGCCGCTCACCGTATCGTTCAAGTGCGATTGCAGTAATCACACGCACGTGGCACTCTCGTTCGACCTCTTCGGGACCCTCGTCGACGCCGACAGGCCCGACGCGCCGTGGGACGCCGTCGCCGACAGCCTCGCGGCGTCCGGGGTCGCAGTCCCCGACGACTGGGCGGCCGCCTACCGGACCGCACACCGCGAGTACGACCGCGGCCGGGAAGCGGCGCTCGACGAGCACGTCCGTCTCGCGCTGGCCAGCCGCGGCGTCGAGGTGACGCCCGCCGCCGCGCGCGAGGCCGTCCTGTCCGCGTTCGACGCCCCGGTGACGGTCCGAGACGACGCCCGAGACGCCCTCGCCGCGGCCCACGAGCGCGGACCGGTCGCCGTCTGCTCGAACTGCAGCGTGCCCGGACTGGTCGAACGCACCCTCGAACGCGCCGACCTCGGCCCCGAGACGGCGCTCGGTCCGGGTGCCGTCGTCACCAGCGTCGGGTGTGGCTGGCGCAAGCCCCACGAGCGAATCTTCCGGGCGACGGCCGCGGCGCTCGACGTCCAACTCGACGCGCTGGTTCACGTCGGCGACGACGCCCGGACCGACGGCGGGGCCGGCCGCGTCGGCGCGACGTCGCTCCTCCTCGACGACGTCTCGCTCGAAGACGTCGCGGCGCGACTCCGGGAGGGGTCGCTGTGCTGACCGCGGGTGCCGTCCTCGTCGCGGCCGCGCTGGAGGCGGCCGTCGGCGAACCGTCGACACCGCTCCACCCGGTCGCGTGGTTCGGGTCGCTGGTCGCGCCGCTGGACCGCGAGTGGACGCACCCGCTGGCCGTCGGGACGCTCGGGGCGCTGGTCCTCCCGCTGGGCGGGGCCGTCGCCGTGGCCGGCGTCGTCGCCGCCGCTGGCTCTCTCGCCTCCCTCGCCGCGGCGGCGCTCGCGGGCGTCGCGCTGTTCCTGACGACCAGCCTCCGGCGGTTGCTCGAAGCGGCGTCGGCCGTCGTGGCCGACTCCGAAGACGACGTCGAGGCCGCCCGCGACGGCCTGCTCGCACTGGCCGGGCGGGACGCGAGCGACCTCTCGCCGGGCCTCCTGCGGAGCGCGGCCGTCGAGAGCGCCGCGGAGAACCTCGCCGACGGACTGGTCGCGTCGCTCGGGGCGTTCGTCCTCGCGGCCGCCCTCGCGCCGCTCTCGGGCCTGCCGACGCTCCCCCTCGCCGCCGGAGCGGCCGCGTGGGTCAAGGGCGTCAACACGATGGACTCCATGCTGGGCTACCGCTCGAAGCGCGTCGGGACGCCCGCCGCGCGCCTCGACGACGCCGTGATGTGGCTGCCCGCCAGAGCGAGCGCGCTCTCCCTCGCCGTCGCGTTCGCGGACCCGCGCTCGCTCGCCCGCGCCCGGTCGTGGGTGGGCCGCGTCCCGTCGCCGAACTCGGGGTGGCCCATGGGCGTCGCCGCCGCGGCGCTGGACGTCCGACTAGAGAAGCCGAGCGTCTACGTCCTGAACGCCGACGCGCCGCTTCCGACTCGTGAGCGCGCCCGACGCGGCGTTCGCGGGGTCGCCGTGGCCGGCGTCCTCTCGTACGCGCTGGCGGGGGTGGCGACGTGGCTCTGAGCGCGCTCCGTGGCGCGCTGGGCTTTCTCTCTCGCCTCCCCGTCGGCCACAGCGAGGCCGCGTGGGACGCTTTCACCGACGCCCCGGCGGCGTTCCCGCTGGCGGGGTACGTCGTGGGTGTGCTGGCCGCGCTCCCGTTCCTCGCCGTCGGTCTGCTCCCGCCGTCCGTCGTCGCGGCGGCGTACCTCGCGAGCGTCGTCCTCGTCACCGGCGTCAACCACGCCGACGGCCTCGCCGACCTCGGAGACGCCGCCGTCGTCCACGGCGACCCGGACGAGCGCAGAGAGGCGATGCGCGATACGACCGTCGGCGTCGGCGCGGTGCTCGCACTCGGGACGGCCCTGCTCGGCCTCGCGCTGGGGGCGCTGGCCGTGGCGGGACTCCCCCGCCTCGTCGCCGTCGCTATCGCCCTCGCCGCCGAGGTGGGCGCGAAGCTCTCGATGGCGACGCTGGCCTGTCTCGGGCGGCCGAGTCACGAGGGGTTCGGCGCGGCGATACTCGACGGGCAGGGACCGGGGGACCTCGTCGCTCCGGTCCTCGTCTCGGTGCCGGCCGCGCTCCTCGCACTCCCGGCGACTGCGGGGGCGGTACTGGCCGGCCCCGTCGTCGCCCTCGGCCTGCGCCGGTGGGCGGACCGACGACTCGACGGCGTCGGGGGCGACGTGTTCGGCGCGGCCAACGAACTGGCCCGGGTCCTCTCGCTCCACGCCGCCGTCGCCGCGTGGGTGCTCCTCGACTGGGGGGTGGTCGCGTGGACAGCGTGGTGATGTGCGGCGGCCGTGGGACCCGCCTCGACGCGGCGGTCGAGAAACCCCTGTTTCGAGTCGGCGGCGTCCCGATGGTGGACCGCGTGGTCGCCGCGCTCCGCGACAGCGCCGTCGAGCGGGTGTACGCGGCCACCTCGCCGAACGCGCCGGACACCCGCGCCCACCTCGACGTGCCGACCGTCGAGACGCCCGGGGACGGCTACGTCGTCGACCTCGACGCGGCGCTCGCGGACGACCGCCTCTCGACGCCGGTGCTGACCGTCGCGGCGGACCTTCCCCTGCTCGACGGGCCGATACTGGACGCCGTGCTGGCCGCTCACACCGACGGCTCGATGTCCGTGCTGGTCCCCGCCGCCCGGAAGCGCGAACTCGACGTGAGCGACGACACGACCTTCGAGCGAGACGGGCGCGAGGTGGCGCCGACGGGGGTCAACGTCGTGGGCGAGGACGGCGACGACGCGTGGCACACCGACGACGTGCGGGTCGCGGTCAACGTCAACACCCTCGCGGACGCCCGCGTCGCCGAGCAGTATCTGTAACTCGCGAACCTTTTCGTCGCTGGTCGCCCTTGTCGGTCGCATGGACCCCGACACCGTCGAGCAGTTGCGCGCCGCCGGCGCGACGGACCCGCACGTCGACGCGGACGGGCGCGTCCCGCACGGCAGCAGCGACGACCCGGAACTGCTCGACTTCAGCGCGAACACGAACCCGCGGGTGCCGACGGGCGCGGCCCGCGTGTTCAGCGCCGCCTTCGCCGCGGCGCGGTCGTACCCGGCCGACGACTACGCTGGATTCCGAGCGGCCGCCGCCGAGTTCGTCGGCTGTGACCCGCGGCAGGTCGTCCCCACGGCCGGCGGCCTCGAAGCCATCCGGCTGGCCATCCAGACGACGGTCCGGGCCGGAGAGAGCGTCCTCGTCCCGGCGCCGAGTTTCGGCGAGTACGCCCGGGAAGTGCGCTTGCAGGGCGGGGAGCCGTCGTTCGTCGCGCACGGCGAGGTACTCGACAGCGACCCCCGACCCCACGCGATGGCAATCGTCTGCAACCCGAACAACCCGACCGGGGAGTGTTACGACTCCGAGGCGTTGCGGGCCTTCGCCGACCGTTGCCGGACGGCAGGGACCACGCTACTCGTCGACGAGGCGTTCCTCGGCTTCACCGACCGCCCCTCGTTGGCGGGCCGCGAGGGCGTCGTCGTCGCCCGGTCGCTCACGAAACTGTTCGGCCTGCCGGGCATCCGGATGGGCTACGCCGTCGGGTCCGGGACGGTCTGCGACCGACTGGCGACCGCTCGGCGGGCGTGGTCGATGAGCGAACCGGCGGCGGCGCTGGGCGAGCACTGCTACCGCGACGACGCGTTCGTCGCGGCGACTCGGGAGCGAGTCGAGAGCGAGCGCGAGCGGATGCGTGACAGGCTCTGCTCGCGGTTCGACGTCTTCCCATCCGACGCGCCCTTCCTCCTGTTCGCGGTGGACGAGACGGACGTGAGCGTGGACGACCTGCTCGGGACCGCTCGCCGACGGGGCATCGCGTTGCGGGACGCGCGGACGTTCCGTGGGCTGGACAGCCACGTCCGCGTCGCGGTCCGAACCGCCGACCAGAACGACCGCCTGCTGGAGGCGCTGGATGTTTGAGACGACGCGCCGGGATGGCGTCGTGCAGGCCCGACGGGAAGGGGCGCGCTGGCTCTCGACGGCGTGGGACGGCGGCTACCGCGACGCCGACGCCGTCTACAACGTCACGGTGCCGACGGGGTTCGAGCGGACGGACCTCGACGCCTACCGCGAGGAGCGACTGACCGACGCCGGCTTTCCGGTCGGGCCGACGCTCCTGACCGGCGTCCACATGGACCACGCCCGCCGTGCGGAGAGCGGGCCCGTGACGGCGCTCGCGACGGCAGGCCTCTCGAACCCGGCGACGCTGCCCGTCGGCGAGGCGAGGGAAGAGACGGACGCGAGCGACCGGGCCGAGGACGCCGACGACTGGCGGCCCGGCACGGTCAACCTCGTCGTGGGGGCCGACCGGGCGCTCTCGGAGGGGGCGCTCGCAACACTGCTGGCCACGGCCGTCGAGGCGAAGGCGGCGACGCTACTGCACGCCGCCGGCGTCCCCGGAACGACGTCGGACGCCGTCGTCGTCGGGTCCGTGCCGGACGCCGAACCCGCCGAGTTCGCGGGGAGCGCCACGGCGGTTGGCGCGGCGGCACGGGCCTGCGTGCGCGACGCCGTGCGCTCCAGTCTGGCCGCCCGCTACGACGACGGCCCGCCGAACCCCGTCGAAGCGGAGTACGGCGTCGTGACCGACCGCCAGACCGATGTTCGACCTCCCTGAAGGACGGGTATGAGCGACAACACCGCCGGCCCGACCGCCGAACCCATCACGCCGAGCGCTCCGGAGGCGTTCGGTCTCGTGCAGGTGTGGTGGGGCGACGGCAAGGGGAAGACGACGGCGGCGCTGGGGATGGCGACCCGCGCCGTCGGCCACGGCTACCGAGTCCACCTGCTGCAGTTCATGAAGGGCGGCACCGGCACCGTCGAGGACGTCCGGGGCGAGTACAACGCCATCGCCGCGCTTCCGGGGTTCTCCTACGAGAACGCCGGCCACTACGGCTGGCACGGCTTCGTGGACGGGAGCGACGACGACGAACACGCGGCCCGCGCGCAGGGCGCGTTGGCTCGCGCTCGCGAGATTCTCGACGCCAGCGGCGACGCGGACCTCGCCGAACCGCTCGACCCCGACGGACCGCCCGAAGACGGCGTCAACATGCTCGTCCTCGACGAGATTCTGTACGCCGCCAACCGCGGCCTACTCGACCCCGAGGAGGTCGTCTCGCTGGTCGAGGACAAACCCGACGACGTGGAAATCGTCCTCACGGGCGGTCACGAGCCACCGGAGTACGTCTTCGAGTACGCGGACCTCGTCACGGAAGTCGGGAAAATCAAGCATCCGCTCGAAGCAGGCCACTCGGCGCGGAAAGGCACCGAGTACTGACCGGCCGGTCGGCCGGCGACCTACGACTCCGACAGGAGCGATTCGAGGAGCGCCCGCGCCGCCTCGACGTGGTCGTCGGCCACCTCGTCGCCAGTCCCCTCGACGTTCTCCAGCAGGTGTGCGACCGTCTCCAGCCGTCGACGCCTGACCGCCGGGTCGAGGTCGCTCTCGACCACGTCCCCGGCGACGGCCTCGGCCTCGCCGAGCCACCGACTCGCCGTTCGCTCGACGGGGCGCTCGCCGGTCGCGGCGAGGTGGTCGCGGAGGGTCCGAGTTCGCTCGTCCGTCACGGCGGGCGGTTCGGTCGGCGACCGGAAAAGCCCGCCGACGAACCACTCTTGGTGCCGGGGTGCCGAGAGTGGGGCGATGGCCGACACCATACTGGTCGCCGGAACGGCTTCGCACGTGGGCAAGAGTACGGTGGCGGCCGGGCTCTGCCGCCTGTTGGCCGACCGGGGCGTGTCGGTCGCACCGTTCAAGGCCCAGAACATGAGCACCAACGCGCGGGCCACGCCCGGCGGCGAAGTCGGCGTCTCGCAGTACGTGCAGGCCCGCGCCGCCCGCGTCCCGGCGACGACCGACCACAACCCCGTCCTGCTCAAACCCCGCGGCGACGGGGAGTCCCAACTCGTCGTCGACGGCGAGGCGGTGGCCGACGTCGCGGCCGGCGAGTACTACGACGACCACTGGGACGAGGCGCTCGCGGCGGCCCGAGACGCCCACGCGCGACTCGCGGCCGGCCACGACGTCGTCGTCGCCGAGGGTGCTGGCTCTATCGCCGAAATCAACCTCCACCACCGAGACCTCGCCAACGTCGAGACGGCCCGCTTCGCCGACGCCGACGTGTTGCTGGTGGCCGACATCGAACGCGGCGGCGTGTTCGCCTCGCTGGTCGGCACGCTGGAACTCGTCCCCGACGACGTGCGAGAGCGAATCGTCGGTGCCGTCGTCACGAAGTTCCGCGGCGACCGCTCGGTCCTCGACCCCGGCCTCGGGGAGTTCGAGGACCATACGGGCGTCCCGGTGCTTGGGGTCCTCCCGTACGACGACCCCGGACTGCCCGAGGAGGACAGCGTCGCCCTGCCGCCGGTCGGCGAGCGGTCGGTTCGCGGCGGGGCCGACGGCGTGGCCGACGACCGGAGCGTCACTGTCGCGGTGCCCCGCCTCCCGCACATCTCGAACTTTACCGACCTCGAACCGCTGGCGGCCGAACCCGGTGTCCGGGTCGCCTACGTCCCGCCGTCTGCCTCGCTCGCCGACGCCGACGCGGTGGTCCTCCCCGGGAGCAAGAACACTGTCGACGACCTGCTGGCGCTCCGCGAGGCTGGATTCGGCGACGCGCTCCAGTCGTTCGACGGCCCGGTCGTCGGCCTCTGTGGCGGCTACCAGATGTTGGGTGAGGAGATTCTGCACGCCGATATCGAGGGTACTGGCGACGCCGAACGCGTCGAGGGATTCGGCGTCCTCCCGGTCACGACGACGTTCTCGACCGAGAAGACGGTCGAACACGTCACCCGGGACCTGGACGGCGCTGGCCCACTGGCCGGCGCACGCGGGACCGTAGAGGGCTACGAGATTCACATGGGTCAGTCCACGCCGACGGCCGACGTCGCACGGCCGTTCGAGGGAGCAGGTGCGGCCACTGACACCGCGCTCGGGACGTACCTCCACGACCTGTTCGCGAACGACGACGCGATAGATGCCTTCGTGAGAAACGCGTTCGGGGCGGCTGGAAAACAGCGCCGAACCGTGAGTGAGAGGTGCGCACCAGACCCTCACGACCGAGCCGCTGCCCTCGTCGCCGATTACGTCGACCACGGCCCGCTGCCGGTCGACTGGTAGTTTATTCACTCTCCACGTTCCGCGAACTTTATGTGTGAGCGAGGGGCCAGTCACCCGCATGGTCGAAGTGTTCGCCGTCGCCAGCGGGAAGGGTGGGACCGGTAAGACCACGAGCACGGTCGCGCTGGGGATGGCCCTCGCCGAGCGCTACGACGTGACCGTCGTCGACGCCGACACGGGGATGGCGAACTTGCTGTTTCACGCCGGCCTCTCGGAGGTGGAGACGACGCTCCACGACGTGCTTGCCGGCGACGCGGGCGTCGACGAGGCGGCCTACGAGCGGTTCGGGATGACCGTCGTCCCCTGCGGGACGAGTCTCGACGGGTTCCGGGACGCCGACCCCACCCACCTTCGGGAGGTGGTCGCGACGCTCGCGGCCGACACCGACGTCGTGCTTCTCGACTCCCCGCCGGCGCTCGACAGTCGGGCCGCGGTCCTCCCGATAGTGATGGCCGACCGCATCGTGGTGGTCCTCCAGCCGACCATCCCCGCCATCTCGGACGGGTTGAAGGTACAGGAGTACGCCACGTCCTACAATACCGGCGTCGCGGGACTGCTGTTCAACAAGGTCCGGGAGGACGAACGAATCGAGGACGTCACCGAGAAGACCGAGCGGTACTTCGAGGGTCCGACGCTCGCCGCCGTTCCGGAGACCGAACGGGCACGCGAGGCCCGCCGGGCGGGTCGACCGCTGTTGGCACACGCACCGGACTGCGACGCGACGGCGGCGTACCACCGGGCGGCCGACGCGCTCTCGGTCCGCGAGGGGGACTCTGATACGGTAGCCGACAGGTTCCGAAGCGCCGTCATCCCGGAGACGCCATGAAGCTCCCTCGTGGTACGCTCCGCAAGTCCCGCGTCGTCACCGACCCGCGCGAGCCGCTCGCGGACGTCCTCGACCGGTCGCTGACCGGGTACGCTGTCTTCGAGTCACAGGAGACGCTACTGCTCGACGCCGAGGGTCGCGGGGTCGTCACCTTCGAGGGTGGGGTTCCGGTGCTGGCCTACCACACCGGAACCGACCGCGGCGGGCCGCCGGCGCTCGCCGACCTCGCGGTCCCCGGGCCGTACCACGTCTCGGTGTTCGAACTCGACGCGGCGGACCTCGCCACCGCTCACGATGCCGAGGAGCTACGCGTGCCGCCGGGGATGCCCGCCGAGCGACTGGCCGGTGACCCGGCGCTGGCAGACAGCACGCGTCGCGCGGCCCCGGCCGACCGGACACCGACGCCCACCGAATCGACCGCGGACCACAGCGCCGTCGAGGCGTTTCTGCAAGACGAAGAGAAGATAGCCGCGATTCGCGAGCGGGCCCGCGAAGAGGCCCGAGCGCGTGCCGAGGAGTGGGACTTCTGAGTCGGATTCAGTCGGTTCGGACCGGAATCCACCAGACGCGCGAGCGACCGCCGACTTTCTTGCTCGTGATGTCGGTCCCCGATTCGAGGCTGTGCAGTTTGTTCAGCGCGGTCCGACGCGAACAGCCGAGTCGGTCGGCTACCTCCGACGCGGTCAACGGTTCGGCGTAGTCCTCCCGGTCTTTGAACACCTCGATGACGTCCGATTCAGTGTATTGGACCTCTCGTCCGGGCGGTGACATATGTGTGAGATGGGTGGCCGGGTACTTAACTGTCGCCCGGGCCGGGGGTGTTACAGGGGCTGTAACATATGACAGCGGGTAAGTATACGGTGCTTCCACTCGCCTTCGACGATGGGGAGACCCCCTCCACCTCCGGTGGGTGCCCTCGATGGTGTCCGAGGTGCGCCCGCCATTCGCGGCTCCGCTTCGGCCTTCCCCCCGCCGACGTCAGTCAGGGTTGCACTCCGACGACTGACGTCTTTTTCAGGAGTACGCCGCCGCGAGCGACTCGGCTCGTTCGCGATGGCGTTCGAACACGCGACGCGCCCAGTCGGCGACCGCCGGACCGCTCGTCTCCAGCACCGCCCTGATGTTGTTGTGGTCGTCGTAGGCCGCCAGACAACACCGCTCTCCGTCGACGACGAGGCCGAACGTCAGTGGCTCCTGATGGACGTAGATGTCTATCTGGTCGTGCTCCAGCCCGTGTTCGAGTGCGTCGGGGTACTCCTGTTCGGACTGTTCGAGGACCGTCCGGTCGATGACGAACTCGATAGACGTCCCCGACGCGAGCAACTCCGCCCCGACCTCGTTGAACGGTTGTGCGACGATGGGCGAGACGGCGTAGACGTCGCTCCCGACGGTGCGGAACCACTCGGTGAAGCGGCTGACCGCCGCCAGCGGGGTCCCGTCCGAACTGACCGTGAGTCGACCGTTCTCCAGTGCCGCCGTCGGCATGTCGTCGGCGATGTCGCCGAGGTGGGTCGCCAGCGGTCCGAAGTCCCGCGCACGACTCACCTCCGCCAACAGCGACTCGTACTGTTCACAGACGCGCCGTCCAGTCACCGTCGGTCGGTAGTTCCCGTCGCGCTTTACCACCCACTGTCGCTCTCGGAACCCCGCGAGGATGCGCTGAATCGTCGTCCGCGTGGCGTCGATTTCCTCACAGAGTTCGCACGGCCGCGCGGGCGAGTCACACAGCGCGGACAGGACGCTCCATCGCTGGGGGGACCCCGTAAGGAACTGTACGTCCTCGTAGGCCGCCTTCTCGGGTTGCATACCTGTTGGTTGCTCATTGTCACCCTCCGTTGTTAGTGGCTCGGTCTGTCAGACGGTGGTTAGGCCCCCCGGGCCGAGGACGACTGTGACTGTCGTCGTTCCCCGGTCGGACGTCGTCGTCACGTCCAGCACCACCCCGATAACGTGCGTCCGGTCCACCCTGTCCTGCACGACGACGCCACGGTCGGCGACGCACGCGCCGAACTGTCGGTCCGGACCGGAGGGGCAGGCCCGCGCACGCCACGCGCCGGCGGCACCCGCGTTGTAAGAGACGTCGGTGACGGTTCCCCGTTCGATGCGGGCCGTCCGAAGTCGAGACAGCGTCGGACGTATCTCGTCGCGGACGTGCGTGACGGCGGCCCCGCGACGGGCCCACGGGTAGGCGCTCGGGACGCCGTCGCTCGCCGTCACGACGGCCCGGTCGAGGACCCGGAGGGCGTCTTCGGTCGCGTCGTCGTAGTCGGCCGTCGCACGCACGTCGTCGTGATAGCCCAACTGGAGGTACGCGAGGACCACGGGCGCGAGGGCGACGGCCACCAGCGTCGCGGCCACGAGGACGAGTTGTCCCCGCCGACTCATGCGTACCACACCTCGATTCGGACCGTCCCGGCCCCAGTCCGGACGACGGCCGTACCGGTGGTGACGCGTCGCGGAACCGACGTCCCGACCGCTCCGTGTGGCGTCTCGAGTCTGAACAGGACGTTGGCCGGCAGGATGCGCCGAACACGCCGCGCCAGACTCGTCCGCTCCCGTTCGAAGGCGGCGTCGCTGGCGAGGACCTCCCGAAGTCGGGTTGTCCCCCCGTGGCGCGGCGGTTCGTTCGAGAGTATCGTCGCGGTGTCCTCGGCGTACGCCGTCAGTTGCGGATTACGGGTGTCTGCGGCCGGTGTCCCGAGGGCGAAGCCCAGCGCGACGCCGAGAATCAGTACGGTTCCCAGTGCCACCTCGACGAGCGACAGGGGGAGTTGGGCCCTACGCATCGACGGTCACCGCCAGCGTGGCCTTCGTCGTTCGCGGGGCGTCGTAGCTGACCCGCACGCTCCCGTTCGAGAGCCGTCCCGCCGTCTGGAAGTGAAGCGTAGTCGTCTGGTACGGCGGTACCCCGACGGCGAACGTTCCGTTCAGGCCACTCTCGTTGTGCAGGAGGACGCGGTCCTCCGCCCTGACGGTCCAGACGCTCGTCCCGTTCGGCGGGGTGACGGTGACCGTCGCGTTCCGGGTCCGGCGCGGGAGCGTGACGCTCGTCCCGTTCGGTTCGACCGTCGCCCGCGTCCGCCGCTCCACGAGCACGAGTCGGCGGATGGTCGTTCCACCCTGCGCGTCGCCGGTGGCCGCCAGTCGGGTACCGGCGAGTTCGACGCTGACGGCGTACTCCCGGGCGGGCGGCGCGGTCCGTCGGAGGGCCACCGCGTCGAACGCCTCGACCCGTGAGTGGTTCAGGACGTTCGCCCGTCCGGCCAGCGGGCCGTCGGCGTCGACCAAGTGGGCCGCCGTCGCCGCCGCGGCCCGGCGCTCGTCGGGTGTCCGGTCGGCACCGGTGATGGCCGAGTCGGCCATCGCCAGACCGAGCGCGGTGACGACAGTCAGGAGGACCAGAGCGATGGCAACCGCCGGCAACGTCGTCTGTGCCCGCCCGCTGGGTCGTCGCTCGCGTCTCGACGCCGTTTTCGTGCTGGCGAGACGTCTCCACGTCGTGCAGACGCTCGACCCCGGAGACCTCGCGTTCGTCGGCGGATTCGTCGCCGTCCTCTGTCTGGGTATCGCCGCGCTCGTGACAGTGGCCGCACCGACGGGACTGTCGGGATTCGTGGCGGCGCTCAGGGGCGCGTTCTTGCTGTTCGGCGTCGCTTTCCTCGCGATGGGCGTCCTCGGGGCCGTTCTCGTCGCCGTGTTCGGTGAGTGATTCATCGCTCGGCCTCCAGTCTGACTGCGAGCGTCCCGTTTCCGCCGGTGACGGTGACGACCGTGTCCGCGCCGCTCTGCCACGTCCCGGTGGTCGTGGAAACTCTGTCTGGAAGCACCGGACGCGTTCGACCACCGATGCCGTCGTGGGGATGGTCCAGCACCAGTGCGCCGCCGTCGGTGCGTATCTCGTAGGCGACGCCCTCGATGGTCGCCGGGAGGTCGACGCGGTAGGTGGCGGTCACCGACCGGCCCGCCGGTGGCACGGCCTGTTCGACTCGCGCAGTCGCTTCCGCGAGAGTCCGCTCGCCCAGTTCTGCACCGACCGCCGCACGATACCCCGGGAGGGCACCGCCGTACAGCGTCGTGGTGAGGAGTGCGACGTACAGCAGCACGATACCGAGCGAGAGCACCTTCTCGACGACGGTGCTGAGCGCGCGACTATCCACTGTGGACCTCCGTGTGCATCTCGTGGACGACCAGATGCACCGTCTGTCGCCCGTCGACGTTCGCGACGACGCTCGGAACGCCGTCGCCGTCGACGTCGGTCACCGTCGTTCGGGCTCCTACCCGACGGAAGTGACGTGCCACCGGGTCGGGGGTTGCCGTTTCGACGGCGACGGCGTAGTCCGCACTCGCGAGTCGGTGACGGTCGTGGGTGACGTTGGTCCGAAGCCGTGCGGTGACCCCGCCCGTCCCGCCGACTGTCGCGCCGCTCTCGTTCAGCGTCGGGACGCCGACGACGAGCGTACCGTTGTCCCGCGTGACGGTCACGGGCGGCCCACGGACCAGCCACGCGTTCCCCGGCGTGCCGCGGACGATGCTCCCGCCGACGAAGGCGACGCGAGTCGTCTCCCGCCGGTAGACGAGTCCCCCAGCCTCGATACGCCGCTGGACACCGCGCGGCGTCAGGACCCTGACGTCGCGGTCCACCGTCGTCAGCCGTCCCTCGCTGAACTGGACTCGAAGGCGGTTCGGCCCGGTCTGTTCGACGGGCCGCAGTCCATCGTCCAGCGCATTGGCGACCCGGGTCTCGTCGGCCGTCGCCGTCTGCCCGTCCACGACGCTCCCGACAACGGCGGTCAGGCCGCCGAGCGCGACGGCCGTGATACCGAGCAACAGGACGACGCCGACGACGTGGGACTGCCCCCGTCCACCCGCCGATGCATCGCCTCGCCGGGTCACAGCAGGCCCACCCCCGAGAAGACGACGTACGCGACCAGCACCAGTCCGCTGGAGTGCAACAGCGCCTCGTAGACCCCCCGGCTCGCGGTGCCGGCGAACCACCCGCAGGCGAGCATCGTCGCCTGCGTGACGACGTAGAACCGGTACCGCTCCCGCTGGGGGTCGATGACCGACGGGTCGAACGCCATTGTCTGTCCCCCGGCGACGGTGGACAACTGGGCGAACTCCGCCAGCACGTAGACGTTGACGGCGACGGTGATGCCCACGACCAGCAGTGCCGTCGTCCACCCGACGGCGACGTACACCATCAGCGCCGCGCGGAGGGACTTGCGCTGGTGGTACAGCTTCCCGATTTCGGTCTGGAGCGTCTCGAAGACGTCCTCGGCGTCGCTCCCGGCGTCGAGCGCGCCGACGACCAGTCCGATGGTCTGCTGGGCCATCGGCGTGCCGACGCGGTCGACGAACTGGTCTAGCGCCGCCGCTCGCCGGTCGTCGGCCGCCGCCGTTGGACTGTCGCCAAGCGAGAGGGTGAACGCCAGCGCCTCCACGTCCCCGGTCAGCGCCCCAAGTTGCACGTCGTCGGCCACGCGCCGGACGGACTGGGGGAACGGTCGACCGAGTGCGACGTGCCCAGCGACGGCGTGGACGAAGTCCTGAATCTCGCGGTCCTTCGCGTCGTCCAGTCGCGCCCGTCGGACGGCCACCAGCCCCACGGGGAGGCCGACCCCGACGTACGAGAGCAAGAGGACGTTCACCGGCCGGTAACCGAGGAGCCAGCACCCGACGACGAGGACGCAACCGACCGGTAGACAGACGGTGAGAGCACTGGCGGGGTTCGACGGGACCGTCCGAAGCGTCGCCACCAGTCCGTCCGGCCGGTCGTAACTCGGCGCCGCGGTGTTCCGGGGCCGGAGCGTGGTCACGACGAACGCCGCGAGCAGACCGGTGGCGAGCACGAACGCCGCGCTCCCGTAGACGATGCCGCTCCGGACCGACACCGGGCCTATGGGGGTCGCGACCGGCCGGGACAGGCCCGGCGCGAGGACCCCCATCACCGTGACGATGAGCACGACCAGCGCCGGGACCACCAACAGGACGACGAACAGTTCCGCCAGCAGTTCGAGGTAGCCGGTAGCCCGCTCGTGTCGTCGGCTCTGTTCGTGTGAGAGGAGTCGCCCCTCCATCTCCAGATACCCCTCCAGCGCGTCCGCGCTCTGGTTCGCGTGCTCGCGGAACTTCAGCAGGAACGGGGCCAGCAGGTCCCGGGAGGGAGTCTCGCTCGCTACGCGTTCGAGGCCCGCGTCGAGGCTCCCGGTCAGCGTGCCGTGGTTGAGCGCGCGGCGGAAGGCGACGGCCGTCTCGCCGTAGGCGTCCTGCCGAGCGACGGCCCGCAACATCGCGCGCCGGTCGTGGGTCCCCGACGCCAACACGCGGAGGTATCGCACCGCGCCCGGCAGGGTCGCGGCGATGTCGGCCCGACGGGCCGCCGCGACCCACGCGAGATATCGGGTCCCGGCCGCGAAGACGAGCGAGCGGAGGCCGAGACCGGCGAGGGCGGCGACCGACAGCGCCACCCCGACCCGCGGGAGCGTCGGGAGGACGAGTCTGTCGAGAATCGGGAGGCTCCGGGTTGCGAACGTCACCACTCGGTCTACCGTCCCCGCGGGGAGCGCCAGCGTCAGCGCCCCGGTCAGACCACCGCCGACGAGGAGGGCGAACCACGACAGTCCGTACACCCGCGCGACGTACAGGTCGAACTCGGTGTCCGGGTTGGCGGCCCGGTACTGCTCTCTCGTCGCCGAGCGGGCGTCGCCGTCGGCGTGGTGCCCGAACAGTGCGTACAGGCCCCTATCCAGCAGTCCGAGCGACGGCCCGTCAGTCCCCATCCCCGTCGACCTCCAGATGAAGCGGGTCCGTCGTCCCCTCCTGCCGGCGGAGTCGCTCGACCGTCGCGGCCTCGTTGGTCGCGAGGTCCGCGAGGACGCCGAACAGGGCTCCGAAGTCCGAGACGCCCTCGCGGACGAGATACTGCACGTAGCGGTGCCGCCGGTGGAACGTCTCCTCGACCGAATCGACCGGTTCGTCGCGGAGGGACGCGAGGCGGTCGAAGATATCCGTCTCGACTACCCGCCGCTGGTCGCCCAACTGCGGGTGGTCGTAGGCCAGTTCGAACTCGCCGTCGGGACGGCGCCGACAGAGCGTGTTGTAGTGGATGGTCTCGCCGTCCTTCTCGACGGTCGCACAGCCGTCGTGGACCGGGTCGTCGACGAACTCCACCACCTCGCCCACGTAGCGGTCGCCGCCGACGTGTCGCGGGAAGACGACGAGGTCTATCTCCTCCAGCAGGTACGTCGGGACGCCCTTCTCGATGACGCGGTTCACCAGCGTCTCTATGTCTGCCGCGTGGGTGGTTCCGAGGACGCCGTGGCCGGTGTTGAGCGTCTCGGCGAACGTCTCGAAGGACGCGGGCGTGTTTATCTCGGCGATGACCTCCACGTCGGGGTTGAGGTAGTTGCACTGGGTCATAAGGTCGGCCATCGTCACGCGGCGGTGGTCTCGCTCGTGGTCGCGGGTCGTCAGCGACACCCCCGTCTCGTGTGGAATCCGAACCTCGCGGGACCCCTCGTCGATGCTGATTGGCCGGTCCCGGTACGGGATGAAGGGCATGTGCGCGTTCAGGAGCGTCGTCTTGCCGGCGCCGGTCGGCCCGGAGAAGAGGACGACGCCGTGGGACTCGTACAGCAGCCACAGGAGCGCCACCAGTTCCGTCGGCAGCGAACCCCGTTCGACGAGGTCCACCGGCGTCATCGCGTCGGCGGACTGCTTGCGGATGGAGATGTGTGGACCGTCCTCGCTGATGGTGGGAAGCGCCACCGCACAGCGGATGGTCTCCTCGGTGTCGTGGACGCCGCCCTCCGGGTCGATGTTCACCTTCGCGCTCGGGTTCGAGGCGTTGAGTTCTGTGCCGTCGTCGGCCGCGAGTTGGGTGACGACGTTGACGAACGCGCTCTCGGACTCGAACGAGAGGTTCGTCGGGACTCGCCCGTCGTGCCCGAGGTCCGTCCGCGGGAGGACCTTCACCCGTTCGCCGACGCGGTTGGCCTCGATGTCTTCGAGCGTCGGGTCCCGGATGGGGACCGTGAGTTTCCCGTGGCCCACCAAGTCCCGCAGGACGTAGTACAGCAGGTCGTCGAGTCGGTCGTCGGCGAAGCGGTGGTCGACGGGCGGCACCGCGAGGTCCAGTTCCGCGAGCGCGGCCCGGACGCGATAGCGGGCGGCGTCCAGCCACTCGGTGGTGTTTCGCACCGTCAACTGGCGTGCCAGCAGGGACCGGGCGTGCTCCCGGACGAACTCCACTCGGTCCTCGACGAGGCCGTCGACGTTGGTCTCCCAGACGCGCTCCTTGCAGGTCTCGATGAGGGCCTGGTCTCCCGGGAGCAGGTCGGGTTCCCGGACCGCGTACTTCGTCGTGAACGGGTCGCTCCCAAGCAGGTGTTCGCGGTAGACGACCACCGGCACCTCGAACTCGTGGAACCGGACGGTGTGGCGACCGACGCGTTCGCTGGCGAACCGGCCGATGTACTCGGGGTCCGCCCCGAGCGCCGTCTCGACCGGCGCGTAGTCCTCCGTGTGGACGACGACCCCGTCGTCGGTGACGTCGGCAACGTCGATTCGGTCGTCGAGCGCGTACGGCGTCAACTCCCCGAGACACGCCAGCGAACACAGCGCGTGGTACGCGACCCGTCGGCGGGCCGACGGCGAGCAGTCGACGAGGCGGTCGATGACCCGCCGGTGTTTCGGGTCGAACCCGCGCTCCATCCGTTCGATAGCGCCCTCTCGCGTGCGCGGCCGCTCGATGTTCGCCCCGTCGAAGTACGACTCGACGGTCGAGAGCGTCGCCGCCTCCTCGGCCCCCAGTACCGGGGCCCGGACCTCGTACCGGAAGCCGTCGTCCCGGCGGACGGTGACCACCACGCCCGGGTAGATTTCGTCCTGTTCCCTGACCGACGGCGCGTACCACGCCGCGGTGTCGTCCGGCGGCACCGGTGCCGGTACCGCCGCTGTCGCACCCCATTCCCCCTGTTCGCTCATCGAACGTTGGTAGCCACTCTTTCCAACTTAAATTATCGCATTTAGATACATTATAAAATGGGGGCGCACCGGCCCGACGAGCGGACTCGGCCGACTCGCTCGGCCTCAGTCGTCGGTCGCCGACGGCGACTGTTCGGGCGCGACGGTCCAGCGGTCTTCGAGCGACTCCACGATGTCGGTCCAGCCGCCGTACTCGAGTTCGGCCGTCTCGACGGTGCCCGGGCCGAAGACGCCCTGTCGCTCGCGGAACTCGCGGAAGCGCGTGGCGGCGTCGTCCCGGACCGAGTCCCAGAACGAGGCGTCAGGGGTGGTTGGAACACGGTCCTGACGCCACGTTCTGGAGACAACGACTGGGGGAACCATCGCGGTGCTGTGACGTCGGCCCGCCGCGACCTACGACGGCCCGATGTCCGGATACGACTGGCGCTGTCCGGTGGAGTTCCGCGCGACCAGTTGGGCCGTCGCAGACCGAGTGCCGCCGTCGCTGTTGGTCCGTTCGTCGTAGTGCAACACGGTCAGTCCGAGTCCCGCCCGGAGCAGTTCGTTGGCCGCGAACCGGTAGCGGTCGGTGCTCGGACCTCTGTCGACGTCGTCTGTCGTCCGCAAGTGGTGCTGGACGAACAGACAGCCGCCCTCGACTAGCGCGTCGACGATGTCTGGCAGGCGGTCCACGACGCGGTAGAAACTGACGGTCACGACGGCGTAGGTTCTCTCGGGGAACGTGTAGGTCGGGACGTCCGCTTGAATCGGCGAGACGCTGTCGGCGACGCCGGCCGCGCGTGCGTTCCGTCTCGTTATCTTCAGCCCCTCGCGTGACTGGTCGAGGGCGTCGACGTGGTATCCCGACTCGGCCAGCCGAATCGCGTTCCGGCCAGTGCCCGTGGCCACGTCCAGCGCCCGGCCGTCTGGGAACGTGGGGAGGTAGCGTTCGAGCACTGGGTGCGGGTCGGGGTCGGTCGGATACTCGCCGCGGCGGAACCGCTCGTCCCATGTGGGCATGGTGGCCGTACGTGAGGGCAGGTGATGTGGGTGTGGGTCGTCTCCTCGGCCGTTCCCGGCCAGTCGTCCATCACGTCACTCCGGCGACGCGTCTCGACGGGCCGACCACAGGTCGGCCGTCCCGAAACGCTGGGGTAGCAGGACCGTCGCAACTGCAGGGGTCGGTGACGTAGCCGCCAGACCAAAGTGTGTCAACACCCTACATATTGGTGCAGTATGCCTCCCCGCACCGTCCGCACGGACAGGTCGGCGTTCGAGCGCGTCCGGGACGCGATTCTCAATCGCGGCGACCCGGACGAGGACGAGACACCGACCGGGCCCGGCACCCCCACATCGGGATAGTCGACGTCGGGTCCTGCGGTCGGCCTCTCCGGTCGACGACGCTCCGGTTACGGCTCTGCGGCGTCTAGTTCACGGGTATAGACGGCTTCGTCGTACGGGTCGCCGCCGATAGTGACGGTCCGGGTCGCCGTCTGTTCGAACCCACGGTTCTGGAAGAACTCCCGACTGACCTCGTTGTCGGCGAGGTCCAGCGCACGGACGCGCTCGACGCCTCGGTCGACGAATATCTCCTCGAGTCGGTCGTAGAGTCGCGTACCGACTCGCTTGCGGTGCCGGGTGGGGTCGACGTACAGTCGGAGGACGGTGCCGACCGGGCCGTAGACGACCCCCTGTGCGAACCCGACGACCTGTTCGTCGTCTCGGGCGACCAGCATCGTCGCCTCGACGTCGAGGTCGCTGACAGGGATGTCGCCCGCCCAGCCGTGGAGCGCGCTCCCGACGGGTCCCGCGTACCACTCTTCGATGGTCTCGTCGATGACCGCCGGGTCGAGGCTATCGTAGGTGTCGTGCCACGCGCGACGGGCGACGCGACGGATGCCGTCGGCGTCGGAGTCGAGTGCGTGTCGAATCTGAATCATCGTCGATACGTCGGATTGGGTGGTCGTGCTGCGGACGGCGTCGCTGTGGTGTCGCTCTCAGATTTGGTTGGGGACTCCGCTACCCTAAGCCCACGGTTTTTCCTCTCTCCGAGACCCGTTGCGATGGTCTGTCTCTGTGCCATTCGTGTCGACGGTTCGCTTCGGTGGACTCGGCTCTGACGCGTGTGTCACCGAACCCTGGCTCCGGCCGCTCGCACCGACGTTGCGACGAGCGCCGACGTATCGGGTCCTTTCGTGTGCTTGCAGAACGCTATCGGAGAGGCCGACCGACTCACAGCAGACACACCATGCGTGATACCGACGGAACCGGCGTCGCGCCGACGAGTCGCAACCGTCTCGGCTGGTGGCTCCTCGTCGTCGTCCTCGCCGGCGTCCTCGCGTTCGTCACGGCACACGTCGTCGGGATGCTGGTCCTCGGAGTGTTCGGCTACTACGCGATGCGGCCGATATGCGACCGCATCGGCGCCGTCGTGGAGACGGACTGGGTCGCGGCCGCTGTCACGGTCCTCGCCGTCCTCGTGCCGGTGCTCCTCGTACTGGTCTCACTGGTCGCGCGGGCGCTTCAACAGGCCCGAAAGCTGTCCGAGGGGGGCGGCGTCGGCCGACTGGCCGAGCGTCTCGGAGCGTTCGGCGCTCTCTCCGGCGGCCAGTCGGCGCGGCTTCGGAGCCTCCTCACCGACCCGCTGTCGGCGCTCGGCGGACAGCAGGGGGCCCTGCTCTCGAGTAGCGACACTCTCGTACAGGCGCTGCAAGGCGTGTTCGGGACCGTGATGATGCTCTCGCTCGCGGTGACGCTCGCGTACGCGTTGCTCTCTCGCGACTCCGGGTTGGCCGACGTTTTCGTCGAACTCGTCGGCGGGCGGGAGACGACGGCCTACGCGTACGCCGCGGCCGTCGACGAGGACCTCGAATCGGTGTTCTTCGGGAACTTCCTGTTCGCGGCCATCATGGCTGTCGTCGCGGTGGTCGCCTACTGGACGACGAACCTCCTCGCACCGGACGGCCTGGGAGTCCCGATGGTGCTGTCGCTGGGTCTCCTGACGGGGGTGGCGAGTCTCGTCCCGGTGGTCGTCGGCAAACTCGTCTACGTCCCGGTCCTCCTGACTCTCGCTGGACAGGCCGTCTCCGGACCCGGCGGCCTGCCGTTCGTCGGCGTCGTCG
The DNA here is from genome assembly GCF_056934455.1 of Haloarcula sp. H-hyl6. NCBI lineage: Archaea > Methanobacteriati > Methanobacteriota > Halobacteria > Halobacteriales > Haloarculaceae > Haloarcula > Haloarcula sp. H-hyl6. The sequence goes on along the minus strand of NZ_JBRIIK010000001.1, from coordinate 904,181 downwards.
CAGTCGCGTACGCACTCGTCCTCGACGTGATTCCGCAGACGGTCGTCCAGCCGTACGTGTCGAGCCGTCGGCTCGACACCCTCGCTCTGCTGTTCGGCTATCTTCTCGGGCCCATCGTGTTCGGGTGGTACGGGTTCTTCCTCCTACCCATCGTGTACGTCTTCGCGCTCGAAGCGGTCCGTCTCGCTCTGCCGGAACTGCTCCACGGCGACCGGCCGCTCCCGTCGGTGTCCATCGACACGGACTCCGGGACGACCCCGCAGTCGGAGCGAGACGACGTTCCAGACGCCACGCCGACTGTCTCCGAGGACGGGACTGCCGAGTCGGAAGAAGGAGCGACTAGCGGTGACCATTCGACGGGATAGGCGGGACCGCGGCCGACGGGGTCGTTACAGGTACGCTGGGTCCCAGTCGTCGGGGCGGTGGACGTTCCCGCAGTCGTCGCACTCCAGACGGTCGAGGCCGTCGCTCACCACGTCGGTCGACCCGCACTGCGAGCAGAGGTAGCCGACTAGCTGTTGGTCCTCGCCCAGCGGATAGAACGGCGCCTGTGTGCCCGCTCGCTCGGCCTCGTGCCGCACCGGCACCAGTTCGCCGTCGACGCGCGTCTCTGCCCCGACGTCGACGCTCGGTTCGTTCGGGTCCAGCGTCTCCCCGTCCCGAGCGAACGTCGCCACGTCGAAGCGCTCGCCGCCGACCTCTCGCGTCCGGCTATCGACTCGGGCGAGGTCGAACTGTTCGAGGAACCTCGCCCCGTCGTTCGCGCTCTCGAGAACGCGGGCGGTGAGTGGGGACGGCTGTGAGTCCTGCACGTCTCGAACGCGCTCCAGCAGTGCCGTCCCGATGCCCTGTCCCCGGGCGTCCGGATGGACGTGTAGCCACCGGAGCACCCCGTCGTCGAGGACGGCGACTCCGGCGGCGTCGACGTCGTCTCGAACGGCGTCGGCGTCGGTGGCGACGAACAGGTGGCCGTCGTCCGCCTCGACGCGTGCCGTGAGTTCCTCGGAGCCGAACTCGGCGTCGACGAGGGCCGTTATTTGCTCCGGGCTGAGAGCGTAGGACGCCCGAAACGAGCGCCGTGCGGTCGTCTCGATGTCGTCGCAGTCGGCGGCGGTTGCGGGACGGACGGTCATACCGGGGCGTAGGACCTACTGGCGAAAAGCCCGGCTGCTTGCACAGGCAAGCCGGCGTGGGAGGTCGCCGCGTCGCTAACACGCGCCCCGATGGTCGACGTACTGGGACACGTGTCGTTCGGATTGCTGTTCGCCCTGCCGGCGTGGTTCCTCTGGTCCGGTCGCGCGAGCGTCGCGTTCCTCGGGCTGACCACGGGGACGACGTTACTGCCGGACGCGGACCTCGTCCTCTCGGCGATGTTCCCGGACGCTGTCCACCACCACGGAGTCACACACACCGTTCTGTTCGTGGTCTGCGTGAGCGTCGTCGCCGGTCCGGTCGTCGCGTCGCTTGTCGGTGACCGACTGGACGCGTGGACGCACGGCGAGCGGTCCGACAGGGCGAGTACGGCGGTGTTCGTCACGTCCGCGTTCGCACTCGGCGGGCTGAGTCACCTCGTCGCGGACATGCTTTCGGCCCCGGACGTCGCACCACCGCTGAACCCGTTCTGGCCGTTCTTCGCAAAACCGTGGTCCGTGGACGTGCTCTGGTACAACTCGGTCTGGGTCAACAGCGTGTTCTTCGTGTGTATCGTCGTCGTCCACCTCGCCCTCGGGGTCGCCTCGACTCCATTGGACCACCGGTACAGGGTCGAGAAGACCGCGCAGTCGGTTCGGGAGTGAGTGGTGGCGAGGCCGGTCGGTGTCGACGGCCGACGGCGGACACGTCAGTCTTCGCGCGTCTTCACGAGCTGGGACTTCGACGCCGAACAGTCGGGACAGCTATCCGGGAGCCCGTCGTCCAACTCGCCCATCTCGCCGCACTGTTGGCACCGCCACATCAGGAACCCTTCGCCGAACTCCTGTCCGGGGAGTTCCTCGTCGGCCTCGAACGTCTCCTCGGCGGTCCGCACGTCGTCGACGGTGTCGACGGCGAATCCCTCGGCGGTCGATTCCGTGACGGTCCCCACTATCTGTCCGTCCTCGTCGTGCACCGTCTCGCCGAACGCTATCTCGGTCTCTGTCTGGGTGTCTGTCACGTCGACTCCTCGGTGCGGCATCGACGCCTGTCTGTTGCATGGGAATGCAACGTCGGTGACGGCGGCCGTCGGCTCGGACCTCCGTTCGAAACGCCACAGGGCCGCCGACGGTGGCCGGAGTCTGTCCGGAGGGTCTCGCGCGGCCGGCGGACGGACCAGTAGGGACGCTCACATCGGGCCGAAACGCGACTCGCCCTTATCTATAATGTTCGTTCGTTAGGAATGTTTATCTCCACGCTCGTTGTCTTATTGGTGGCAATGTCTAGCAAATATGGTGTAAAACTGGTACATTTCGGTGAGAAACCGAAACGAGTGGTGTCGTACCTGCGGGAGGCGTTCGACCTCTCGCCCAACGCGGTGGAGGCGCGCGTCGAAGCGGGTGGGGTCGTGGCCGACGGCCTCTCCGAGGCGCGGGCGTCGCGGGTCGCCGAGGAACTGGTCGAACGGGGTGCCGAAGCCAGCGTCGTGACGGTGGCCGACGAGACACCGGCGGAGGACGCGGACGCAGAGATGCCCGCCGACGGCGGCGTCTCCGCGTCTGACGGCCGGACAGGGGACGAGGTGGTGGCGACCCACTTCGTGGGCGGCCGGGTCGGCGGCGCGGGCGCGCCGCAAGTCGTCACGGTCGAGGCCGTCCACGTCGCCGGCGACTCGCCGACGGTCCTCGCCAGTGGGTCGCCGACAGACGGCGGGTACGAAATCGACTACGTACCGCCGGACGGGGACGTGCTGACCCTCGCGGTCCGCGCCCTCGACGGCGACGGCGAACTGCTCGCGTCGTCCGACCCGATATCCTCGCCCGAACCGCGGGAGACGGTCGACCTGACAGTCGACGCGCCGGCGGAGGCGACCGAGACGGCCACCGGCGAACAGGTGTTCGAGTTCATGACTATCCGGCCGCCGCAGGCCGTCGACCGGACGACGGCGGCGCTCAAGCTGGACGCGTCCTCGGAGTTCGCGGGGACGCTCCGCGAGGGCCGAGACGCGGGAGGCCGCCCCGCCGTCCTCGCCCGCGCGGCCGAGTACGTCGACTCGTCGTCGTACGTCGCCGGACTGGACGACCTCGACCCGCCGCTGGCCTCCTTCGCGGACGCGCTGACGGAACAGGGACCGACCGACGTGGCGGGCGTCGAGGCGCTCGTCGAGTCGTCGTTCGGGAGACCGGCCGTCGACGTGGTCAACGACGCGTCGTACCGACAGGAGCGGGACCGCGTCTCGGACAGCCTCGTCGCGGTGGGCCTCCTCCCCGGACGCCGGACCAGTTCCGACGCCGAACGCCTGTCGGAGATGGCCCGGGCCTTCGACCTCCTCGAACGCGTCGCGGCGGACGACGACGAACTACGCGAGACGGACGCCGTATCGGCCGCACTGGACCGCCACGTCGCCGTGCAGGGCGAGTTCTTCGCTCTCGACGGGAGTCTCGACGAGGACACAGCGTCCTCGGACACCGCCGAGGAGGGCGACGAGGCGACGGACTTCGAGAGCGAACTGGCCGACATACGGGCGACGAAAGCGGAGTTACTCGGTCTCGCCCACAGTCTCGAGTTCGGCGGGGCCGACGTCTCGGAGACGCTGGACGACGCGGACCTCGAGACGCTCGTGTCCCGGTTCGGCGAGACGGTGGACGAACTCGAAGCTATCTTCGCCGCCAGCGTCGACGACGACGAGGCGGCGGCGTCGGCCGCCGACGGCCAGTGGGGGGCGAACGGGGCCGTCGTCGAGGCACTCTCGGCGACGGGCCGGGAGACCCTCGAACGCGCGGCCATCGACCCGGAGCGGACGGAACTGCCGGTGATGCTCCAGAAACTCGAAGCGCGCGAGGCGACGGTCGGCGCACTCGCCGTCGACACGGCCGTCGACGCGGGGTGGACCGACTACGAGAACGTGGACCTCTCGGACCTCTTGGGAGGCCCGCGCGTCGACGGCGACGTGCGGGACGCGCTGGAGGGGTTCGACGTCGACGCCGCGAGGGGTCCGGGACAGAACGTCACGGCGCTCGGCGTCGGAGAGCTTCGAACCGTCCGCGAGTCGTTGCCGCGCTACGAGATGGGCGAACTCGCCCACGTCGAGAACGTGATGGCGAGCGAGGAGCGGGGGCGGACCCACCGACGGCTGACCCGAAGCGAGGAGGAGACGCTCGTCGACCGCGAACGCGAGACGACGGACGAGCGCGACCTCCAGACGACCGAACGGTTCGAGCTACAGCGCGAGACGGAACGCGTCATCGACACCGAACGGGAGACGGAGGCGGGCGTCTCCGTGTCAGCCTCCTACGGGCCGACCGTCGAGGTGGAGGCGAACTTCGGCGTCGCCAGCAGGCGGGCGACCACGGACGCGACCCGGACCGCGAGCCGATACGCCAGAGATGTCACCGAGCGGGCGGTCAAGCGGATTCAGACCCGGGAGCGCGAGCGTACCGTCTCGCGGCTCCTCCGGGAGACGGAGGAGACGAACCGCCACGGGTTCGACAACGCCGACGGGGCCGACCACGTGGTGGGGATGTACCGCTTCGTGGACCGCCTCTCGACGGCGCGGGTCCACGCCGACCCGACGCCCCGGCACATGTACGAGTTCCTCGTGCCCGAACCGGCGGCGTTCTACCTGCGGGCCCAGCAGCGCGGCGCCGCGGCGGACGTGGGCGTGCGTCGGCCGCCCGAACCGCGGGTGAACGGTCGGGACCTCAGACCGAGCGACGTCACGGTCGGCAACTACCAGACGCTGGCGTCGCGGTACGGCGCGACGGTCGAACAACCGCCGGCACCGACCCGGACGGTCACCGAGTTCGCGTCGAAGGACCTCGGCGACCGCGAGGGGAAGGCGACCTACGACACCAAGACGCTGACCGTGCCGGAGGGGTACGAGACGGCGCAGGCCGCCATCTCGACGGCGGCCATCTACCGCGCCGGCGAGGGTCCCAACGGCTATCTCGAAGACACCTACACGCTCGGCGTCAAGGTGGCCGACGCGAAGTCCGTCCAATCGAGCAGCGCGGGGACCGGGTTCAACCGCGGCCGATACACCACCGAGTCGATGAGCGCCTTCGGGAGCGGCGACACGGTGCCCGTACTCATTCGGGCGTTCAACATCCACGGCTACGCGGTGGGGGTCTCCCTCCTGTGTACTCGGACCGACCGCGCGATGGAGGCGTGGCGCATCGAGACCCATCAGGCCATCGTGGCGGCCTACGAGAACCGGAAGGCGGCCTACGACGACGCGGTGAGCGCCGCCGAAATCGCCGGCGGCGTCGCAGTCGGCGGGAACGCGCCGGCCCGGAACCGCGATGTCGAGCGCACCGAACTCAAGAAGGCGGCCATCTCGATGCTCCGTGACAGCGCCGTCGACGTGGACGCCGTCGACGAGTTCGCCGAGGGACCGCTCGCGGTCGTCGACTTCGACGCCCTCGGGAGCGAGCGCGAGCGGATACAGTTCCTCGAACACGCCTTCGAGTGGGACCAGGCGACCTACGTGTTCTACCCGTACTTCTGGGCGCGCCAGAGCGAGTGGGCCGAGATGCTCCAGCGCGACAGCCCCGACCCGACCTTCGGCGCGTTCCTGCGGGCCGGGGCCGCCCGACTGGTCGTCCCGGTGCGGCCGGGGTACGAGTACGACGTGGTCGAGTACATCGAGACGGGCGTGCCCTACGCCGCCAACGGGCACCCGACGAGCGTCACCAGCGACCAGTTCGTGGACATCGTCGACGAACTGAAGGCCAGACAGCGGAGCGACACCGACGCGCCCCCGACGGGTGAGAGCTGGCCGATTCGACTGCCGACGTCGCTCGTGATGTTGCAGGCCGACGCCACCTTGCCGGACCTCGCGGCCGAACAGGACGCGGCGGCGCAAGCGGAACCCGCGCCCGACCAACCGGCGGTCCCCGACGGCGGTGAGAACGCCGGCGACGGAGCGACCGAATGACCGACGGGACGACCGAGGACGGACCGACGACGCTCGACCCGAGCGACGTCCGCTACCTCTCCTTCGAGGGTGGCGGCGGCAAGGGACTGGCGTACTTCGGTGCGCTGGCGGCGCTCGCTGAGGTCGGCGTCCTGAAGAAGGTGTCCCGGCCCCGGATGCCCGGCGGGAAACCGGTCGATGACTACGTGCTCGGCGACAGCATCGAGGGCGTCGCCGGCGCGTCCGCGGGGGCGATTACGGCGGCGTTGCTCGCCAGCGACCTCGGCATCAGACGGCTGTTCGAGGCGATGACGGACGCGTCGGTCCTCGAGCAGTTCTACGACACGGCCGAGATGGGCGTCGACGTGGACCCGCTGGTCACCTCGGGGTCCGTCAAGCCAGTTACCTACGACGGTACAGAACTCTACGGGGTGACAAAGCGGACCCGGAAAGACGGTCACAAACAGCTCTGGTCGGGCGTCCCGTTCATCGCCCTCTCGACGCTGTTCGAGAGCCAGGCGGAGTTCCTCCAGCGGTACACGCCACCGCCGGGGGCGAATCCCGCGAGCATCCCGGTCAGTCTGGTCTCGAAGGCCGGACAGGGGCTCTTGCTCGCGTTCTCCGCCATCACGCACCCGAAGACGTACAGCGCCGTCGTCGACTACGTCGGGAAGTCGCTGCACGGTGCGCTCAAAAAGCACGTCCCGCAGTTACAGACGAGCGCGGCGACGGCGCTGTTCGGGTCGCTCTCGCCGTACTTGCTCAACTTCAAGGAGGACTACGGCGCGTTCTCTGGAGCCTTCGCCCGGACGTACATCACGCTCCGAATCGCCGAGGGGACCGGCCTCAGACAGGCACGCAAGTACCCCGGGCGAAAGTATCCGGCGACGGACATCGACGCGTTCGCGGCCAACTACACCGGCGTCGACTTCCAGACCCACCGGATGGTCCACGGGACGAAACTGAAAGTGACCGGGACGAACCTCACCACCGGCGAGAGCGTCTACTTCGGCGAGGACACCGTGCCTCGCCTCGACGTGGCCGACGCCGTCCGCATCTCGATGGGGTTCCCGCTGGCGTTCAAGCCCGTCGTGCTCGAACCGAAGTACACCTCGAAGCTCACCACGGCACGGGGCGGGAGCAAGCAGAAGGGCGGGAAGTCGGCGGCCGACTACGCCGGTCACTGGGTCGACGGCGGCGCGCTGAACAACAACCCCATCCACGCCTTCGACTCGACGCCGGGCGTCATCGAACCCGGGATGCTCGGCCTCCGACTGGGCCGAGACGGGACGAACAGAATCGCCAGCCTCGGCGGCCTCGTCGGCGCACTGGGCTCGTCGATAACGGGTCTCAGCGAGCGCGGCGAGATTCGGACCGAACAGGAGGCCGCACAGACGGTGACGCTCCCCATCGAGAAACTGCAGACGCTGGACTTCGTCCCCTCGGCGGCCGACCGGAACGTCGACATGGTCAACGCCGCGACGGCCGTCCTCGACTACTTCGGCTCTGACGCGGACCCGGAGGCCGTCGTCACGGAGACACTCGGGCTGAAGACGCTGGCGACGGCGCAGTGAGTCAGGTCCGACGGCCCTTCGGGAGAACCACCGGTCTCGGCCGTCCACAAAACGTTTGGTGACGCGGCGTATGCCGTCTGCCATGCCTGATTGGTCCCGCAGACGCACCCTCACCGCCCTCTCCAGCGGTCTCGCGGTCGCACTCGCCGGCTGTGAGACGGGGGACGAACCCGCACCGCCGCCAGACGTCGACGACGGCGGCCACCGCCTCGTCGAGGACTACGAGTCAGAACACGTCCGTAACGCGGACGGCGAACCCCTGTTCACGCGAGGCGAGACGCTCCCGAGTTCCGACACGGCCGAGGAGACGGTGTTCCGCGCCAGCGACCACCTCGCCTCCAGAGCGGCGTTCGAGGAGTTGACGTTCGGGTCCGTCCCCGAGGCCCGGCGACTCCGGTCGTTCGTCGACGCGACGGACTTCGAGACGGAGTCGGTGTACCTGTTCGCCACGGCGGTCGACGCCTGCCACGAGGTTCGCCTCGCCTCGATGTCACAAGACCCGGCGGGTGACCCGCACGGGGACTTCTGTCGCGCTCGCAAGCCCGCCGATGTCGCCTGTTCGACCGACGACACTGACTCGGTCGGCATCGCCGTCCGGTTGCCGTTCTCCGGAGACCAGTCCTCCGGCCACGGGACGGGGATGTCCAGTTCGTGCCGGTTTCCGGACCGCCCCGTCGCGTTCACGGCCGAAGTCGTCCCTCGAAACGGGAGTGACGGGTCGTGAAGCGGCGCGACCTGCTCGCGGCCTGCGGCGTCGGGTTGAGTGGGCTCGCAGGCTGTTCGTCGCTGTCGTGGACCGAGGACGAGGAGCGTCCCGCCGTGGACGTCGAGGCGCTCGCGGGGGAGATACGGCCAGTGCCGGCCCCGTCTCCACCGTTTCCCGGGTCCGTCCTCGACGACCGCGCGACGCGACACCGGGACCGCGCTCGGACACTGCTCGACCGGGTTCCGGACGACCCGTCGATTCCCAACGAGGCGGTCCGGCAGGAACTCGAACACCGGCGACCCGACGCCGACGACAGGCCGCCGGCGTCGCCGCCCGACGACCGGTTGCCGCTGAGGTGGCTCGAGGACTGGCGGGACTACCGGTCGGACGCGGCGGCCTTCGAGGCCGCCTATCAGGCCGCGACCGGGACCGACGGGGCGGCCGACCTCGCGGCCCGTCGGCAGTCGGTCCGAGAGCGCATCGGGAGTCTGTGGGCCGGGTCGACGTACCGCGCATCCGACCCGGTCACTGCCGTCGCCGTACACGCGCCGGTCGAGCGGTTGGTCGAGTCCGCACGGTCGAGCGTCCAGCCCCGGCGGGCGTACCCGTCCGACCCGCTCGCAGCGCCGTTCCGCGTCGGTGAGGCGGTCGAGAGCGTCGAGCGGGCGGCCGCGGCCGTCGGCGACGCGGCAGCGCTTCGAGCGGCCGTCCTCGACTCGGCGGCGACGGCACACGGGCCGACGCTCGCCACAGCGTCGGCACGGCTCCGCCGCTCGCTCGGCGAGACGGCACAGGGCCTCGACCCCTACGTCGAGCGGCGCGACGCGGCGTTCGGGCGGGAACTGAGCGGCGTCGACCGGCCCCTGTTTCAGGACGCGACGCGGTCGCTGGTGTACCGCCGGGAACAGGCCCGCGAGGCGAGCGACGACGGACGGTACGCGACGGCCGTCGTCGAGTACGGACGGGCGCTGTTGGTCGCGAGAGTCGCCTCGGCGGTGGTCACGGGCGTCCGAGAGCACCGGTACCCGGACGAGGTGACTGAGACGACGGTCCGGGAGGCCGCTGCCGACGCGGGACGGGCGTTGCGAGAGGCGCTGGACGGTGACCCGTCGCCGCTGGCCGTCGCGCTCACGCGACTGGCGCTGTCCCTGCGGCGTGGCACGCTCTGGGAGATGCGGGAGGGATACGCCGACGCCGACGAGGCCTACGCGTCGTTCACGCGCGTCGCGGCGTACGCACGCGGCGTCCCCGCCGCCACACGGTTCGTCGCGGCGCGTCTCGAACGGGCGGCCGGCGACGGCCGAGATACCGCCGCCGGGAACTGAGCCACTCGCCTCCTCTCGTACGGCACTCCGATTTGTCGACTCGCCGCTGGGACTCCCTCTCTTCAGACCACCTGATTCCGGAGGCCCTCGTAGGTACCGCTCTCGGCGACCCGAGAGAGGTTCTCGACGAGGATGTCCGCCCGCCGCTCCCAGTACTTCGGCGTGTGGCCGGAGACGTGCGGCGTGAGGAAGACGTTCTCGAACCCCCAGAGGTCGTGGTCGCGCGGCAGGGGTTCCGGGTCGGTGACGTCCAGCGCCGCGCCGTGGACGTCGTTCGACTGGAGCGCACGGACCAACGCCGGCGTCTCGACGACCCCGCCGCGGGCGACGTTGACGAGGACGGCGTCTGTCGGCAAGGCGTCGAGTTCCGTCTCGCCCACGAGGCCCTCGGTGGTCTCCGTCAGCGGACAGGCGAGGACGAGTACGTCCGTCCGGCCCAGTACGTCGGGGAGGCCGTCGTAACCGACCACCTCGTCGGTGGGGCCGCCCTTCGAGGGAGTGTGTCGGACGCCGATAGTCGTCACGTCGAACCCCGAGAGACGCTGGACGATGGCCTCGCCGATAGCGCCGAGGCCGACGACGGTCACGGTGCTGCCGGCGAGTTCGGTGAACGCCTGAAACTTCCGCCACTCGCGGCGTTCCTGTCGGCGCCGCCCCTCGTCCAGTCGGCGGACGAACGTGAGCACCCACCCGAGGACGTGTTCGGCGATGTTCGGGCCGTGGACGCCCGAAGCGTTCGTCACGGCGACGCCCCGGTCGGCCAGCGCGTCGAGCGGGAGGTGGTCGACGCCGGCGGAGTTACACGCGAACAGGCACAGGTTCTCGGCACTCTCGAGGTCGGCTTCGTCTATACTGCTGCCGGCGACGACGCTCGCCTCGCCGAGGAGTCGTTCGCGGTCGGACGGTGTCGCGGCGAGGCTGACCGTGTACTCCGGGAGGCGTCGCCGGAGAATCTCGGCGTACTCTGCGGCGGGAATACCGTGGGCGTCGTGGTCGAGGACCGCGACGCGGGGCGTGTGTGCGGACATGGTCCTATCGACACTACCCGGTGGCACGGACAAAGTACCGGGGGTCGACGACGCTCGCCGTCGTCACGCGTCGGTACGCCGCTACTGCCAGCAAATGGCCGACTCCCAGACTCGATACCGTCGATACGGCAACGTATTTCCGCTTGTGGTCTCATCTATGGGATAATGGCAGACGAAACCGACACCGACGACGAAACGGTCGCCGTCTCGATGGAGATTACGGGCAGTTACGACGAGGTAATGTCGAAACTCGATACCGAGGGGACAGAGAGCGTCTCGCTGACGCCGGTGCTGGTGGACCTCGAGACGCTCCTCGACACCGTCGTCCGCATCAACGGCGGGACCCGCAGCGCAATCGCCGAGCAGTTGCCCGCCGACATGACCGCCTCCTACGACCCCGAGGCCGTCGTTGACGCCATGCAGGTGCTCGAACAGTACGACCTCGTCGTCCTCGAAGGCAACACGTGGAAACCGGGGCCGAAACTCGACCGGTAACCGCGAGCGCCGTCGCGGCTACTCGATGCGTGGTCCCGTCGCCGAGGCGAGCAGGGGGCGGGTCTTGAACACCCAGTATACGTAGTACTCGAGCGTATACGCGCTCGCAGACTCCCCGGGACATCCACCGACGGGGTTTTGCGTCGGTCACTCGCAGACGCTGGTATGCCGCCGACGGACGACCGTCCGACTGCCCCGTCTCTGCTCCTCTACTTCGACGCGAGCGTGCTGTACGGAGCGGACAACGGGACGCCCACGTCGGCGGCCGTCGGGTTTCTCGTCGAGGACGGGACAGAGGCGGTCGTCGAGCGGTCGATGCGCATCGACGCCTTCGTCTCCAGCGCCCACCTGGAGTACCGAGCGCTACTGGAGGCCGTACGCGCCGTCGAAGCGTACCCGACCACGGTGGCGTCGCTCCACGTCCACGGCGACGCCGACGCGGTCCTCCGGGCCGTGGACCCGAGGGAGCCGGCGCGTCCGGGTGACCTCGTCGCCCGCCAGCGGGTGGACGCCATCCGCGAGTGCGTCGACGCGATTCCGCTCGTCACGTACCGGGCGGTGGACCGCGGCGAGAACGAACGGGCCCACGCTCTCGCGCGTGCGGGTCACGGGGAGTGAATCGCCCTCAGACGCCACCGCCCCTTATCGACGGTCGGCGGCGGCCCGGACGGCGTCGGCGACGTTCAGGACGCCACCGCCCAACTCGTCTACGTCCCGACCGCTCGCCTCCGTCGCGGTGTTCGTCAGCACGGACTCGATTTGATTGGGGCCGAGGTCCGGATTGGCCGCCGCCACCAGCGCCGCCGCACCGGTCACCTGTGGTGCGGCCATCGAGGTGCCCGCGAAGTACGAGTAGGCGGCGCCGTAGACGTCCGGCGGCGTCGTCGAGAGGACGAGATTGGTCGGGAACGGCCACTCGGTGTCCCCCGAGAGCGTCTTCTCGAGCGTCTCGTACCCGCCACCGGGGGCGGCCAGCGTAACCTCGTTGGCCCCGTAGTTCGAGTAGAAGACGAGTTCGTCGTTCGGGCCCGTGGCGGCGACGCTCGTCGCGCCGGGGACGCTGTTTGGGACGGTGAACAGGCCGCCTCGATTGAGTTCCGTCCCGCTGTTGCCCGCGCTGACGACGACGACGCTCCCCGCCGAGACGGCGTCCTGCACCACCTGCCGGTAGGCCTGTCGGAACCCGTCGCTGTTGAGTTGCGGGGGGAGCGGCGGCGTCCCGATGGAGAGGTTCATCGCGTCGACGCCGACGACGTTCGCCGCGTAGTCGATGGCCGCGAGGATGTCCGCCGTCGTCGTCGACGTGACCACCAGTTCCTCGGTTCGCTCTCCGTCTTCGCCTTCGAAGGTAACATCTTCGCGCACCCAGTAGAACACGCGATGGGGGACGACAGTCGCGCCCGGCGCTGTGCCGGCAATGCCGGTGAAGCCGTCAGTGACCTCTTCACCGACCGAAGCGGCGGCGATGCCCGCGACGTGGGACCCGTGGCCGTCCACGTCGTCGGAGGCGTCGCGACTCGCGTCTATCTCGAAGGCGTCGGGGTCGTAGCCGACGACGGTTCCGTCGGCGTTCGTCACCGCGTCGGCGTCGGTCAGCGGGTCCGACGGGACGCGCACGTCGACGCCCGTACCCGTGAAGACCCCGTCGCCCTCGCCGGTGCCGGCGACGCGCCGGAACAGCGCCCCCGACGTGAGGTTGGGCGCGAGGTCCGGGTGGTCGAGGTCCGACCCGGTATCGACGACGGCGATTGTCGCGCCCTCGCCGGTCGTCACGTCGTGGGCGGCGGCGGTGTCGGTCGTCTGCTTGTCCCACTGCTTCGGGTACAGCGACTCGTCTCTCGTGTCGGCCGCGGCGTCCGGTCGCTGCACCGTCTTCGCCGGGCGTTCGAGTCGGAGTCGGACGTCGGGGACGGCGCTCTCGACGCCGCGAACGTCCGCTGGGTCGCCGGTCCCGGACGCGAGGAGGACGCGGCCGCCGGCGAGTTCACGCGTGACCGAAAAGCCGGCATCCGCGAGACGGCGGGCGACACCCGTTCCCGTCGTCGTCACGATATAGCGGTCCGCGGTTCCCGCGGCGACCAACTGGGGACGCACTGCGACCCCGCCGAGCAGTGTGCCGACCCCTTTCAGAACGCTCCGCCTGTCCAGTACCTTGCCAAGTCCTGACATGACATATTTCGTACGACAACCAGTCTGTTAATACCCCTCGTTGACGCTTCATGCTCGGCCCCGAAACCGGCAGTAACTTTTAGCCTGCCCGGCCGTCAGTGTCTCGCATGTCTTCACCCGGAGAATTCGAAGAGTTCGGTGGACGACACGTGCCGGAACCGCTCGAAGAACCGCTTTCCGAACTGGCGGCGACGTTCGACGAGTTGCGCGACGACGAGTCGTTCCGGGAGGAACTCGACCACCTGCTGAAGCACTTCGCCGGGCGACCGACACCGGTGTTCCACGCCGAGACGCTCAGCGAGCGCTACGGCGCGAACATCTACTTCAAACACGAGGACTTGCTCCACGGCGGCGCGCACAAACTCAACAACACCCTCGGACAGGCGCTACTGGCGAAGAAAGCGGGGAAGGAGCGCCTCATCGCCGAGACGGGGGCCGGTCAGCACGGCACCGCGACGGCGATGGTCGGGGCGTTGCTGGACATGGACACGACGGTGTACATGGGCCGTCACGACATGCAGCGACAGGAGATGAACGTCTTCCGCATGCGCCTGATGGGGGCCGAGGTCGAACCCGTCTCACGGGGCAACGAGGGTCTCGCGGAGGCCGTCGACGCCGCGCTGGAGGACTTCGCGCAGAACACCGAGCACACCCACTACCTCGTCGGGAGCGCCGTCGGACCGGACCCGTTCCCGCGGATGGTCCGAGAGTTCCAGTCGGTCATCGGCAACGAGGCCCGCGAGCAGATACGGGAGCTACACGGAGACCTCCCCGACGCCTGCGTGGCCTGCGTCGGCGGCGGGTCGAACGCCATCGGCCTGTTCCACGCGTTCAAGGAGGACGACGTGGCGCTGTACGGCGCGGAACCGGCCGGCGAGGGGCTGGACTCGGGACGACACTCCGCACCGCTGTCGGCGACCAAGCAGGAGGAGCCACAGATTTTCCAGGGCATGAAGACCCGGGTCATCGACGACGAGACGGAGAACCACTCCGTCAGCGCCGGCCTCGACTACCCTGCCGTCGGCCCGGAACACGCCGCCCTCCAGTCGCTCGGCCGAGCGGAGTACCACGGCGTCACCGACGAGGAGGCGCTGGCCGCCTTCCGCGAACTGAGCGAGAGCGAGGGCATCATCCCGGCGCTGGAACCCAGCCACGCCATCGCGCTGGCTATCAAACTCGCGGAGGAGGACCGTCACGACACCATCCTCGTCAATCTCTGCGGTCGGGGTGACAAGGACATGCAGACCGCCGCCGAGAAGTTCGACCTGTCCTGAGTGCGGTCGACTGTCCCGGTCGGGGCCGACGGGCACCGGGTGTCACTCACCGGTCAGCGTCAGCGTGTGCTCCCGGACCGACCCGCACTTCGGACACTCGTGTTCGTAGTGGACCTCGCTCCCGTTCGTCTCGCCGGCCCAACTCCCGTCCTCGTCTTCGTAGCCGCAGTCGGGGCAGACGAGTTCCTCGTCTTCGTAGTACTCTCGAAGTCGTTCCATCGGTGAGCGGTCGCGTTCGTTCGTCATACTGTCCCGTCTATGCTGGTATCGTAAAAACTTAGCGGCTATATTTCCGAGTCAAAATTTCTAAGTCTCGTATATTTTCGATTCGGTAAGCAAGGCGAGAATGTTCCCGCGTCGAGGTGGCCGAACGCCGTCGAGGCAGGGAAGCGCCTTTACCGATTCGAAAACTATCTCCGACATGGATTACCGATTCGACGAGATAGACCGGCGTATTTTGTACTATCTCGCGTCGGACGCGCGAAACACCTCGGCGCCGACCATCGCAGAGGAGGCGGACGTCACGCCGGCCACGATACGCAACCGGATTCGGCAACTGGAGGACGCCGGCGTCGTCGAGGGGTATCACGCCCACATCGACTACGAGGCCGTCGACGGCATGCTGACCATGCAGTTCACCTGTACGGCGCCCGTGAGCGAGCGGTCGGACCTCGCCAACCGCGCGAGCACCGTCTCGGGTGTGGTGAACGTCCGCGAACTCGTGGCGGGCCAGCAGAACCTCGTCGTCACGGCCATCGCCCGTGACACCGAGGACACGGCCCGCATCGCGCAGACGCTGTCCAGCCTCGGTCTCACAATCGAGCGCGAGGCCATCATCCGCGACGAGTCGTTCTTCCCCTACCAGCCCTTCGGCCCCGAGAACGAGGGCGAGCGGACGGCGATAACCGACTTCCAGAGCGTCGCGGGCGGCGCCGAACTCGTCGAGTTCACCGTCTCCGAGGACGCCGCCATCTCGGGCAAGACGCTCGAAGAGGCCAACCGCACCGGTGCGCTACCCGACGAGGTACTGGTCGTGAGCATCGAACGTGGCGACCGGAGCCTCACGCCGAAAGGAGACACTATCGTCGAGGCGGGCGACGTCGTCTCGCTGTTCTCGCCGGAATCGCTCCCCGAGAAACTCGTGGCGGCGTTCGAACCGAACGGCGGACAATCGGCCTGAGCCCTGCTCACACCCGCTTCTCGAAGTGGACCAGTTCGTAGCCAGCCACCGTCGACCGGTCGACGTCCGCGTACCCCGCCTCGCGGTAGAACTCGACGGCCGCGGGTTGCGTGAGCGCCGTCGTCGCAAGTAGCGTCTCGAACCCGCGGTCGGCCGCCGCCGCCTCCAACCGCCGGAGCAGTTCGCGGCCGTACCCCCGCCGCTGGTGGGTCGGCGCGACGCGCATCCGGTGGAGTTCGGCCGCGCCGGGGACGGTACGCTCGTCGGCGTGTCCCGCCTCGTTCGGGAGTATCCCGCCCATCGCCACGAGGACGCCGTCGTGGACGGGCGGCGGCGAGCGGTCTGAATCGACGTCGTCGGTATCGAGGACGCCGACGAGGAACGCGCCGCCGGTGTCGAGATAGGCCGCCTCGACGTCCCGCAGGTCCTCAGTGCCGGGCACGTCCCCGGGGTCGGTCTCCGTCTCGCCCATCGCCCACTCGTGGAGGTCCCACACCGCGTCGGCGTCTCCCGGGTCGTAGCGTCGAAGGCGGAGGTCGCTCATGCCTGTCGGTCCGACGACGCGGACGCGGTTGTAGGCTGTGCCTCCGGCAGGGCGGACGGCGACAACCGGGTAACTAAGTGCCGGAGGCCTCTCGGTTCGGGTATGCAAGTCGGCTCCCGGCGGTGCATCGTCAACCCCGTCAGCGGGGAGGGCGACCACGCCGAGTACGTCGAGCGCCTGCTTCGCGCCCGCGGGTTCGCCGTCGAGGTGACGCAGGGGGCGGGCGACGCCGTCGAACTGGGCCGCCAAGCCGGGCGGGACGGCGTCTCGGAGGTGGCGGTCTGCGGCGGCGACGGCACCGTCAACGAGGTGTTGCGCGGCCTCCACGACGCCGACCACCTCGACGACGTGACGCTGAGCGTCGTCCCCGCCGGGACGGCGAACCTGCTCGCGGGCACCATCGGCGTGGCGGACCTCCAGCAGGGCGCCGAGGTGGCCGACACCGGCGAGACGCGCACCGTCGACGTGGGCGTCGCGGACGGCGAACCGTTCCTCGTCTCCTGTATCGCGGGCCTGCCCGCCGACGCCAGCGTCGCCACCTCCGGGGACCTGAAGGGCCGGTTCGGCACGCTCGCCTTCCTCATCACCGGCACACAGGAGGCCCTGGAGTTCGACGGACTGGACCTCTCCATCGAGGCCGTCGGCGAGGACGGCCCTTTCACGTGGTCCGGCGAAGCGACGTGTCTGCTCGTGGGCAACGCCCGGAAGTTCGTCGAGCGCGGCGGACAGGCGAACATGGAGGATGGCCTGCTGGACGTGGCAATCGTCGAACGGATGCCGGCGGGCAACCTCGTCGCGGAGGCCATCGGCCACCGACTGCTGGCACAGGACACCGACGGCGTCACCCACGTCCGCGCCCGAGACATCTCCATCGACGGCCACGGCGACCCGGTGACGTTCAGCCGCGACGGCGAACTCGCCGAACACGAGGCGCTGGACCTCTCGGTGGCCGAGCGAACGCTGGACCTCCGCGTCGGCCCCGACTACGACCCCGACCCGCAGTGACGCGGGTGAACCGCCCCGCGCCGGTGACGACCCCCCGACGGGTGATTTATTCCGCCGTTGGTCCAAGCCAGTCGCATGGACTGGTCCCCCGACCCCGCCCTCCGGGTACGGATGGGCGTCGCGTTGCTCCTCCTGCTATTGACCGTCGGCGCGGCGATGCTGGCGACGGGTGCGGTCCTCACGCTGTTTCTCGGCGTCGCCATCGTCGTGGCCGCGCCCGACCCCGGCGTCGGCGTGACGCTCGACGTGATTCTACTCGCCGGTGGCGCCGCGACGCTCGCGGTGCTCGCGGCCGTCGTCTGGGGCGAGCGAGACGCCTCGCGACACGCCGTCGCCGCGATAGGTGCACGGCGGGTCGACGTCGAATCGAACCCGGACCTCCTCGCACTGGTCCGGTCGGTCGCTCGGCAGGCCGACGTGCCCGTTCCGGCGGTGTACGTCGCGCCGACCGAGACGCCGCTGTCGCTGACGAGCGGGTTTCGGCCCGACGCGGCGCGACTGGTCGTCAGCGAGGGGTTGCTCGACCTGCTGTCGCCCGCCGAACGCGAGGCGGTCGTCGCGCACGAACTCGCACACGTGGCGAACCGCGACGCTGCGGTGCTGACGGCGGCGGCCCTCCCAGTCGGCGCGGCCGAACGGGTCCGCGACCTGCTGTCGGGGCCGACCACGGGCGTCGAACACGGCCACCCGAGTCGGGCCGACTACGCCGACGCCCTGCTGACCGTGGGCCTCGGACTCGTCTTCCCGGTCTGGTTCTGCGGGCAGTTGCTCACGGCGTCGCTCGCCCGTGCCCGGAGTTCACCGCCGACGCGGGTGCGGTAGCCATCACCGGCGACCCGGCGGCGCTCGCGAGCGCACTGGAGCGCATCGACGGCGCCGTCGCCGAGCGGCCGAGCCGCGACTTCCGGACGACCACCGTCGCCGCCTTCGCCATCGTCGAACCGTCGACGGACCACGGCGACGGCGTTCTCGCGCCCCTCCGTCGTCTCATCGCGCAGGCGTTCGCCACCCACCCGCCGACGACGGCACGGCTGGAGCGATTGCGAGCGCGGGCGGCCGAGACGACGGCGAACGAGGCTACTCCGTGACGTTGACGTACAGCGCACAGTCGTAGTACTCGCCGTCGTAGGCCAGGTACTCCGTCTCGTACATCCTCGGGCGGCAGTTCTCGGGCGAACAGTCGAGCGCGTCCCGCAGGCGGAGGGAAGCCAACAGCGCTTCGAAGGTGTCCGAGAGCGGGAGCGTCTCGCTGTACTGCTCTAACCCACGGGCCCGCTCGAACAGGTCTCGGACGTCGGCAGTCAGGTCGTCGGGGGAGAGGCGCGCCTCGACGGCGGTGGCGTCGGCCACCTCGTCAAAGGCCGTGGCGCTGTCTGCCACCTCGGTCGCGAACCCCGTGTGTTCCGGTTCGACGAGCACCTCCTGTGCCACCGTGACCTCCAGCACCGTCCCGTGGACGCTGACGTACTCGTGTTCGGGGTCAGGAGCCAGTTCGCTCTCGGTCTCGTCGAGGTGGCGATAGACGAACCCGCCCTGTTCGACGAGACTCCACGGCGCACCGCCGCCGTACTCCTCGGCTCTGGCCGCGAAGTACGCCGGCATCACCGCGTTCTGGTCGAACGCCGGGAGGTCCTCGCGCGGCGTCGCCTCGGGCGTCTCCTCGTCCTCGACGCGGCCGACCCACGACAGGCGGAGGACCGACCGCTCGATGCGCTCGCTCCCGGTGACCACGTCGTGCAACAGGTAGTACCGGCCGTCGTGTTCGACGTACTCGCCGTCGGGGACGGCGCCGTAGCCGTAGGTGCTGAACCGCTCGCCGGCAACGGCGGCGTCCACGGCTCGGCGTCTGGTCCGCTGGACGGGATGGGCGTCGGCGCTCTCGGGCGGCGTCCACAGTAGCGTCTCGGCCAGCGAGCGGTCGAGTCGGTCGACGTGGAGCGTGAACTCGACCGTCGGGTCGTCGGACTCGAGCGAGTCACAGCCTGCGAGGCCGGCGAGGCCCGCGGCCGTCGCTCCGAGGAACGCGCGGCGGGTGGTGGAGGGCATCGCTTCTCCGATACGGGCGCGCGGTGCTAAAGCTATCGACACGCGAGGGCAACTACAATCGCGTTTTGAGTCACGCAGGGGGATTAGGTACCTCCGCTCGATAGGCCGACTATGACGTGGTGTCGAGTGGTCCTCGCGGGGTTGCTGGTGCTCGGTGCGGGGTGTTCGGGGTTGGGTGCGGAGGCCACCGACGCGGACGCCCTCGCGACGACGCGGGCGTCCCCGCCGGGGGTCGACGACGGCGTCGAGAACGCGACGGCGCTCGTCCGGGCGCACGAACGCTCGCTCGAGGGGGTGAGCGCCGCCGTCGAGACGACTCGGGCACGCCGGAGTACCGTCGGTGACGACCCGAACCGGACGGTTCGCACGCGGACGCTGACAGACGGCAACGGGACGCTCTGGCGTCGACAGGTCACGGAGACGCCCACGGAGCGGTCCAGAGTGGAACGGTGGCAACGGGGCGGCGTCGGGGCCCGACGGTTCGTCGACGCCGGTCGAACCGAGCGCATCGACGGGCCGATGGGACCGTCCGCGCGATACCTGACCGGACGACTCGAAACGTGGCTCGCCGCCGGGCGGTACGACGTGGCCGCCGTCGAGGCGGGGTCCCCGGACCGGTACGTCCTCACGACGACCACGTACACGCCGCCGGACGGCGACCTGCTGGAGGCGGACACTGTCCGCTTCGAGGCACAGGCCGTCGTCACCGCCGAGGGGCGAGTGACGGCGCTGTCGGCGACGCTGGTCACCGTCGAGACCAACAAGTGGGGGCGACGGACACGCACTCGGTCGTACACGTACCGGGTCGTCGACACGGGGTCCGTCTCGGTGCCACGCCCCGATTGGGTGCGCGACTCGGCCGCGGACGTGGAGGTGGGGGATGGGTAGTTCGCCGCGGGGGGCGCTCCTCGTCGCCGCCGTCGCGGTGGTCGCCCTCACCGGCGCGTTGGGTGCGCTCGCGGCGACGACGGCCCATGTCCAAGCGCCCCTCGCACAGGACCCCGCCGACCCCGCGAGCGCGAACGCCGCCGACGAGGTTCGCGGGTTCGCCGCCCTCCACGAGCGGGGAGTGACCGGCGAGAACGTCTCCGTCGGTGTCGTCGACGTCACCGGGTTCGACACCGACGCTCCGGCACTCGCGCGCCGCGTCAGGATGGCCCGGGCCTTCGGGACTCGGTCGGTGTCGGAGGCCCCGAACAGTCACGGTACCGCCGCGGCGACAGTCGTCGCCCGGACGGCCCCGGACGCGACGCTCTACCTCGCGCGGGTCGACGGCGTCGAGAGCTACCGCCGGGCGGTCGAGTGGCTCAGAGCGGCCGGCGTGGACGTGGTCGTCGCCCCGGTGTCGTTCTACGGGCATCCCGGCGACGGCACCGGGGCGGCCGCGAGCGTCGCCGAGCGAACGACCGAGTCCGGGACGGTGTTCGTCGCGCCGGCGGGCAACCTCGCGGCCTCGCACTGGCGGGGCACGTACGACGCCGACGGCGTGGAGAACGGGACCGTGGTGTTCGCGACGGGAGAGAACGGGTCGGCGAGGAACCGGACCGCCATCGGCGGCGGTACCGACGTGACCATCTGGCTCTCGTGGGACCGCGCCCACGCCGACGAGGACTACACGGCCGAACTGTACTGGACCAACGGGTCGGCGACGCGACTGGTCGCACGCTCACAACCCTATCCCGCGGACGACGTCCCGAACGAGCGCATCGTCGCGGACGTCTCGCCCGGCCGGTACGTCGTCGTGATTCGCGGACCGGACGAACCGACCGGGGCGCGCCTCCGCCTCGTCTCGCCGACCCACGAGTTCGAACACGCCCGAGCGCGTGGCAGTGTCGTCGCGCCCGGCACCGCACGCGGCGTCGTCACCGTCGGCGCGTACGATACGCGAGTCGAGCGGGTCGAACCGTTCAGTTCCCGCGGCCCCACCGCGGACGGACGGACCGGCGTGGACGTGGTGGCCCCGAACCGGCGGTTCGCCGCCCTGACCGAGAACGGCTTCGTCGGGTCCTCGGCGGCGGCACCCTACGTCGGCGCGGCGGCGGCGCTCCTCCTCGACGCCGACGGGTCGCTCTCGCCCCGTCACGTCGAACTGCTGTTGGAACTCACCGCCCGGGACGTCGGCCCGCCGGGCGTCGACTACGCCTCGGGCCACGGCCTCGTCGACCCGGCCGAGGCCGTCGACGCCGCGGACAACGAGACGAGTGCAGGCGGTTAAACGCGTTTTTTAGCCAAGCGAACGGCTATACGGGTACCGGCGTGACGGTGTAGTAGAGACGATGTCGGGACTCATCGACCGGATACAGGAGCGGACGGGGACGCCCGACGAGCGACCGCGGGTGCTGGACGTCGACGACGCCGACACCGACGAGGTGCTCGACGCCCTCTCCTCGGACACGAGTCGCTCGCTGTTCCGAACCCTGTTCGACCAGCCCGGAACCGCCTCGGAGATAGCGCGGCGCTGTGACACCTCCGTCCAGAACGTCCACTACCACATCTCGAACCTCGAGGCGGCGGGCCTCGTCGAACCCATCGACACGGTGTACTCCGAGAAGGGCAACGAGATGACCGTCTACGCGCCGGCCAGCGACCCCATCGTGTTGGTCGGGAACCACGACCTGCGGCCGCGCCTCCAGCAGTCGCTGACGGACGTGGTCGCCGGCCTCGGACTGCTGGGGGTCGCCAGCCTGTTCGTCCAGTGGGGCGCAGAGCGCATCGCCACCCCGGCCGGCGGCAGCGGCGTCCTCGGTCCGGCCAGCCCGAACGCCCCGCAGACCGACCCTGCCGGGTCGCTCGCGTGGTTCGTCTTCGAACTCGCGGAACCCGGTCTCCTCTTCTTCTGTGGCTGTCTCGCGGTGCTGGCCGTCGTCGCGTTCACGCTGGGGCGGCGGGACGCGCCGGCGTACTGACGCGCTCGACCGCCGAGGGTTCGGGCCTCGCAAGACCGTTCGCGTCCGTCGCGAAAAGAGTGCTGTCGTCGTGTGTGCTCACAGGAACGGCCGGAGGAGGACGCCGAGACCGGCGATGGCGACGAGGCTCCCGGCACCCAGCGCGATGCTCCCCGGACCGAGCGAGAGGACGACACCGGGTTGGGTCCTGTCGTCGTTCGTCGGCCCCTCGGAGACGGTGGCGGTCGGTTCGCGGTCGGCGGTGTCCTCGCTCTGCTGGAGCGAGAGCGTCCCGATGTCGTCCGCGCCGTCGGTGACGCCGGTCCCGCGGTACAGCGTGAGGTCGTAGTCGGTCGCGTCGAGGCGCGTGTCACGGGCGACTTCGGAGCCGGGTTCGACGGTCACGCTGTCGGCGGCCGCGGCAGTCGAGAGCGTCGTCCCGTCCCGACCGGCGGCCGCGGTGTCGAACAGAAGCGTGACGGTGCCGTCGCCGTCGCCGTCGCGAACGGTCGCGTTGATTTCGTACCCGCTCTCGCGGCCGCCGATGGACACCGTCGCGGCCTCGGCGTCGGCAAGCGTGACGGTCAGTCGGGCCGTCTCGCCCTGCCGAGCCCTGTAGACGTTCCGCTCGAAGCCGAACGCCGGAGCGTCGTCGACCTCGAACTGCTCCTGTGCGCTCTCGTTCGACTCCACGAGGAGCGTCCCGACGTCGTCCGGCGACCCGTCGGTTCCCTCGCCGAAGAAGACGCGGTACTCGTAGGATGCTGGGTCGAGCGTCGACGGGAGTTCGGGTTCCTCCCGAGTGACCGTCAGCGAGTCGTCCCCGTCGGCCACCGACAGGGTCTCGCCGTCGGTGCCGGCGTTCGCGGTGTCGAACAGGAGCGTCACCGTGCCGTCGCCGTCGCCGTCGGTGAGCGAGGCGTTGACGAGGTAGTTGACCTCGCCGCTTCCGAGGGAGAACACCGCCGTCTCGGACCCGTTCGTCGGGACGGCAATCTCCGCGACGTCGCCCTGCGCCACGCTGACGACGTTCTCGCCGCTGGGTTCGGGGGTCGGAGTCGGCGTCGCCGGCACCGCGTCGGTGCAGTCGTCGTCGCAGGCCACCACCGTCCCGTCGCGCTCTGCGAGCGCCGACCCGTCGTAGAGGACCGTCAGTTCGTACGAGGTGTCGGCCGGGACGCTGCTCATGTCGAAGACGGCGGCGAAACTGCCGTCGTCCGCGACGCGGGCGCTCTGCTGGCGGAGGAACGGCGACGCCGTGTCGCTCGACCGGAGGCGGACGGTCAGTTCCGACCCCGGCGCGACGGACGTCTCGCCGGTGACGACCTGTTGCTCGGCCGCCGCCAGCGGGAGACTCTCGTCGTCGATGCTCGCGGTCTGGTCGGCCAGTGCGGGGCCGACGCCGACCATCGCGGCCGAGAGGAGGAGGCCGACGAGCGCCAGCGACCGCGCGGTCATCGACCCACCTCCGAGCGTGTGGTGCCGTTGCGATACGAACCGGTGACGCGGTCCGGCGACCGGACTGCGTCTGGAGGGCAGTTCGCTGTCATGTGCAGTCGAGTGGTTCGCTCGCTCTCACTAAATGGTCGCTGGATGGTTAAATTCGGCTTGAACCGCGCCGCCGCCGTCTCGGTCGAGATTCGACGGCCGGCGGCGGATTCGGGGGTCTCGGCCCGCCGCCGGCCGGACGCGGCAACCAGAACCTTCAGTACCGCGTACCGAGTTGCTACCGTATGCACGATTCGCGACGGTGCGGTCGCGACACCGGGCGTACCCCCGATGTAGCGGTCTCGACGGACGTGGCGCGTACGGCTACAGGGGTGGTGTAGGTGCCGGCGGAAGTGGAGAACGTCGTCCTCGTCACCGTCGACTCGCTCCGGGCCGACGCGCTCGGTGGACCCGACAGCGCGTCCCCGGTGCTTGACGACCTCGTGGCGGACGGGGTCGTCTTCGAGAACGCCATGGCCCACGGCAACTGGACGCCCTTCTCCTTCCCCAGCGTCCACGGGTCCCGTCCGGTGTTCGACGAGGGCGCCGACATCGGCGTGGCGTCGACGCCGACGCTCGCCGAACGCCTCTCGTCGGCGGGCGTCGGGACCGCCGGGTTCAACGCCGCGAACGGGTTCCTCACCGACCACTGGGGGTACGACCGCGGGTTCGACGAGTTCGAACCGTTCGTAGACAGCGGCGGGTACAGCAAGTACCTCGCCGCGCACCCGACGGTACAGGCGTGGGTCCAACTCGCGACGTCGCCGTTCCGCCGGGCCGCCGCCGCCCTCCGCGGCGAGTCCGACGCCCGCCCGTTCGCGGACGTCTCCCGGATGGGCGACTTAGAACAGCACGCGACCGAGTTCCTCGAATCGACCGGCGACGGGTTCTTCTTGTGGGTCCACTACATGGACACCCACACCCCGTACGTCCCGGCCCCGCGACACCTCCGAGAGGTCTCTGACACCCACTTCAGTCTGTTCCGGATGCTCGGCGCGCACATCCGGACCGGCCTCGGGTGGGACGTCGACGAGCGAACGCTCGGGACGCTCAGGACGCTGTACGACGGGACGGTCCGACAGGTCGACCAGAGCGTGGGTCGACTCCTCGACACCCTCGACGACGAGGGGATGGCCGACGAGACGGCCGTCGTCGTCGCCGGCGACCACGGCGAGGAGTTTCTGGACCACGGGCACCTCGCTCACTACCCCAAACTGTACGGCGAACTCGTAGAGGTGCCGTACGTCGTGACCCACCCCGACGGCGAGAGCGTGACGGTCAGCGAACCGGTCGGTCTCGACACGATTGCGCCGACGGTGTGTGACCTCCTCGGGGTCGAACCCCACCCCGCGTGGGAGGGCGAGTCGGTCGCTCCGGCGGTGGACGGCGAGGAGGTGGCGGACCGCACTCCGCTGGTCTCCGTGGCCGTCCGGGGCGAGAGCGTGACGAGTCAACCCATCCCGCGCCGCCTCGACGACGGTGAGTTGCTGGTCAGCGCCCGGGACGACCGCTGGACGTACATCGAACACACCGAGTCCGGGCTTCAGGAACTGTACGACAGGCGCGAGGACCCTGGGGAACGACGTGACCTCTGTTCGGCGGCCACCGACGACACCGCGCCGCCGCCGGTGCTTGACCGACTCTCGGCCGCCGTCGCCGACCACGTCCAGCGACTCGAAACCGCCGCAGACGCCGGTGAGAGCGGCGGTGACGGACAGGCGTCAGACGAAATAGCGGCACGTTTAAAGGCACTCGGTTATAAGTAGGCCAGTATGTCGTTCGCCGTCGCCACCTCACCGCGACGACAGCGACTCGTCCGGTTCTTCCTCGTCGGCCTGACGGCGGCGGGCATCCAGACGGCGCTCCTCTGGATGTTCGTCGACCTCGGCCGCGTGAACTATCTGGTGGCCGCGTTCGTCGCCATCGAGACGACAATCCTGTTCCAGTACGTCCTCAACAACGCGTGGACGTTCCACCGCTCGCGGCACAACTCGATGCGCGAGTACCTCGTCGGGATGGGCAAGACGAACCTCGTCCGCGGGACGGCCATCCCCCTCCAACTGGGCATCCTCTGGGCGCTGGTGTCGTGGAGCGCGACGGACTACCTCGTCGCCAACGGCGTGGCAATCGCGCTGACGGGGTTGTACCGCTACGCGCTCGACTCGAACTGGACGTGGAACTAGGCCACCGTTTTTGCGCCCGGCGCTCGGAGACGACCCATGGACGATTCGGTCCGGTTGGGCGTCGACGTCGGCGGCACCTTCACCGACGTCGTCCTCGTCGACGAGACGGGGCTGACGACGGCCAAGGTGCCGACGACGCGACCCCAACACGAAGGGGTACTCTCGGGGGTCGCCGCGGCCTGCGAGGCGGCCGGTGTCGACCCGAGCGAAATCGACCGGTTCCGGCACGCGACGACTGTGGCGACGAACGCCCTCCTCGAAGCCGACGGCGCGGAGACGGCGCTGGTGACAACGGCGGGGTTCGGCGACGTACTGGCCATCGGGCGACAGGACCGCCCCGAGTTGTACGACCAGTCGGTCGCCAGACCCGACCCGCTGGTGCCCGCCGAGCGCCGCTACGAACTCACAGAGCGAGCGACCACCGAGGGCATCGAACAGAGCGCCGACGAGAGCGCGGCGCGTGACCTCGCCGCCGAAATCGACGCCGACGCCGTCGCGGTGTCGTTCCTCCACGCCTACGCACATCCCCAGAACGAGCGACGGGTCGCCGAGACGCTCCGCGAGGCACTCGACGCGCCGGTGTCGGCCAGCCACGAGGTGCTCGCGGCGTTCCGGGAGTACGAACGCACCGCGACCACGGTGGCCGACGCCTACGTCACGCCGGTCATCGACGACTACCTCGGGCGACTGGTCGCAGGGGCCGAAGAACGGGGCCTCCCCGAACCGCGCGTGATGCAGTCCAACGGCGGCATCGCCGACGCCGAGACGGTGCGGGGCCACGCGGTGACGACGGCGCTGTCGGGGCCGGCGGCGGGCGTCGTCGGCGCGAGCGCGTTCGAACCGGCGGACGCCGACGGCCTCGTGACCTTCGACATGGGCGGTACCTCCAGCGACGTCTCGCTCGTCAGGGCGGGCACCGTCGAACGGACTGCGGCCGCCGACGTGGGTGGCCGTCCGCTCCGGGTCCCGATGGTCGACGTGGAGACGGTCGGGGCCGGCGGCGGGTCCATCGCGTGGGTCGACGCTGGCGGGGCGCTCCGGGTCGGGCCGCAGTCGGCCGGCGCGGACCCCGGACCGGCCTGTTACGGCAGGGGCGGCACCGACCCCACCGTGACCGACGCGGCGCTCGTGCTGGGCTATCTCGGTCCCGACGCGACGCTGGGCGGGGCCGTCGAACTGGACGCCGACGCCGCGCGGGACGCGCTGGCCGACCTCGCGGCCGAGGCGGGACTGGACGGTCCGCTCGCGGCCGCTCGCGGCGTCTACCGGGTGGCGAACGCGACGATGACGCGGACCATCCGGAGCGTCACGGCCGAGCGCGGTCACGACCCCCGCGAGTTCGCAATCGCGGCGTTCGGCGGTGCCGGGCCGATGCACGCGGCGGCGCTCGCCGACCGACTCGGCGTCGCCACGGTGGTCGTCCCGCGCGCGAGCGGCGTCCTCTCGGCGCTGGGTCTGCTCGCCGCCGACGAGCGACACGACGCTGTCCGGACCTACCGGACTCGACTGGACGAGGTGGACGCCGACGCGGTGGCGTCGGTCCTCGCCGACCTCGAAGCCGAGGTATTGGCCGAGACGGGCGACCCCGACGCGGCGACGGTCACCGTCGAGGCCGACTGTCGATACGCAGGCCAGAGCCACGAACTCGGGGTCGAAATCGAGGACTTCGACCGCGCGACCCTCGCGGCGCGGTTCCACGCGACCCACGAGCAGTCCCACGGCTACCGCCTCTCCGAGGCCGCCGTCGAACTGGTCACGCTCCGGGTGACCGCGACGGTCCCTCACGAGATGCCGCAGATAACCCACGACCGGAGCGACGGGGGGCCACAGACGGGGACGCGCGACGCGTCGTTCGGTGAGCGGTGGCACGAGACGCCGATTCTCGACTGGGGGGCGCTCCGACCCGACGCCGACCGTGACGGCCCGGCCATCGTCGAGGGCGGCGAGAGCACCGTCGTCGTCCCGCCGGAGTGGACGCTGACCGCCGACGACCGCGGGACCCTCCGACTGGAGGCACAGCGATGACCGCCGACGAGAGGCGCGCGAACGACCTCGTGGCCGGTACACCGGAGGTGACGCGATGACGGACCACGACCTCGACGCCGTCGAACTCGAAATCCTGCGCAACCAGCTAGAGAGCGTCGCCGAGGAGATGGGGCAGGTTCTCATCAGGGGGGCGTTCTCCCCGAACATCACCGAGCGCCGGGACTGCTCGACGGCGCTGTTCGACGGGTCGGGGAATCTCGTCGCGCAGGCCGAACACATCCCGGTCCACCTCGGTGCGATGCCGGAGGCTGTCGACGCCGTCCTCGACCGGGACCCCGAACCGGGCGACGTGTTCGTCCTGAACGACCCCTTCGCCGGCGGGACCCACCTCCCCGACGTGACGCTCGTCTCGCCCATCGCACCGGATAGCCAGACGTCCCGCGCCTCGGGCCCGCCGAGCGGAGGCGAAATCGTCGGCTACGCCGTCTCGCGGGCCCACCACGCGGACGTGGGCGGGATGGCGTCGGGGAGCATGCCCGCGGGCGCACGAGACATCCAACAGGAGGGCCTGCGCATCCCGCCGACTAGACTCGTCGCCGGCGGCGAGCGACGCGACAGCGTCTGGGACCTCCTCGAAGCGAACGTCCGCAACCCGGCCGAACGGCGGGCCGACCTGCGGGCGCAACTCGGGGCCAACGAGCGCGGGGCCGAGCGAGTCGCGGAGTTGCTGGCCGACCACGGCGAGCGCCTGCTGACGGCGTTCGACGCCGTGCGGGAGTACTCCCAGGAGCGCGTCGAGGCGGAACTCCGCGAGTTCCCGGACGGCACCTACACCGCCGGCGACGTGCTGGAGGGGGACGGCGTCACCGACGCGGACATCCCCATCGAGGTGACGGTGACCGTCGACGGCGCGACGCTCGACGTGGACTTCTCGGGGACCGCCCCGCAGGTGGCGGGGAACGTGAACGCGCCGCTGTCCGTCGCGAAGAGCGCTGTGTACTTCGTCGTCCGGTCGGTCACCGACCCGGACGTGCCCCCCAACGACGGGTGTTACGACCCCGTGACCGTCCGGGCACCGCCGGGGTCGCTGTTGAACCCGGAGCCTCCGGCCGCGGTGGTCGGCGGCAACGTGGAGACGAGTCAGCGCGTGACCGACGTCGTGTTCCGTGCGCTGGCCGAGGCGGTCCCTGAGCGGGTCCCGGCGGCCGGTCAGGGGACGATGAACAACCTCGTCGTCGGCGGCCCAGAGTTCAGTTACTACGAGACGGTCGGCGGC
This sequence comes from Haloarcula sp. H-hyl6, assembly GCF_056934455.1. Lineage (NCBI taxonomy): Archaea > Methanobacteriati > Methanobacteriota > Halobacteria > Halobacteriales > Haloarculaceae > Haloarcula > Haloarcula sp. H-hyl6. The sequence continues at coordinate 874,971 of NZ_JBRIIK010000001.1, read as the reverse complement.
GGGATGGGGGCGAGCGCGGACGCCGACGGCCCGTCGGGGGTGCAGGTCGGCATGACCAACACCCTGAACACGCCCGTCGAGGCGCTCGAAGCGGCTTACCCCCTCAGAGTCGACGAGTACCGCCTGCGCGACGGGAGCGGTGGCGCGGGCCGGCACCGCGGCGGCGACGGCCTCGTCCGCGCACTCACCCTCGAGGAGGCGGCGACCGTCTCGCTGTTGACCGAGCGCCGGCGGACGGCACCGTGGGGGCTGGCCGGCGGCGCGGACGGGGCGCCCGGGCGCAACGAAATCGACGGTGAGAGGGTGCCGGCGAAGGTGACTCGCGACGTGGCGGCGGGAACGACGGTGCGCGTCGAGACGCCAGGCGGTGGCGGCTACGGCGACCAGGAGGACGCCGAGGGGCCACCGGACTCGACGTAGGTTTAACGGGCGGCCGGCCAAACTGCCGGGCATGCCCGGCCGCCTCCCCTTCGCTCTCGCTGCCCTCCTCGTCGTCGTCGCCCTCGTCGTCGGGGCACCGAGCATCGACGCCCCGAGTACCGCGGGCGGTGGCGACGGCGTCGGCGCGGGCCAACGGGGACCCTCGACGAGCGTCCAGATACAGCAGTCGCCCGGCGTCGGCGAGTACGTCGTCACGGTCCTCCTCGCGTTCACGGCCGTCGCGCTGGGGTACGGTCTCAGACAGTACGGGCGGGACGACGCGGCCCTCGCCGTCGTGACGACGGTGGTGCTGACGCTGGCCGCCGCCGTGGTCGGGTGGAACCCGACCGTCGCGGGCGCCTTCGCTAGCGGCGAGAACGAGTCGGCGGTCGGCGGCATCACGGCCGTCCACCCCGGTAGCGAGTCGCTGTGGGCGGTCGGTGCCGTCGGGTCGTTCGCGGTGGTGGCGCTCGCCGGAGTCGTCTTCCTCCGTCGGACCGGGAGCGAGGCGTGGACGGCCGGCGGGAGCGAGGCGTCCGACGACGCCGACCCGTCCTCGGCGGACCCGACGGAACTCGCCGACGCCGCGGGACGGGCCGCCGACAGAATCGCGGCGGACGCGCCCCTCGACAACGCCGTGTTCCGGGCGTGGCGGGAGATGGCCGACGCGCTGGACGTGTCGAACCCCGAGGCCAGCACGCCCGGCGAGTTCGCCGCGGCGGCCGAACGAGCGGGGATGGACCCCGAGGACGTGGCGACGCTGACCGACCTCTTCGAGCGCGTTCGCTACGGCGACCGTCCGGCGACAGAGGAACGCGAGCGCCGTGCCGAACGGGCCCTCCGGAGCCTCGAACGGGTCTACGGAGGGGAGTCGTGACTCCCCTGCGGCGACCTTGCTTTCCGCCTCCCAAGACGATGTACGAAGTAAAACAACAGAACAATTTTATCGCCGGTCGCTGATGACTGGTGTAGCAATGTCCAGTCGGCGCAGGGTGGTGGGACTCGCTGGCGTCGTCGTCTTGGGGCTGGTGGTCGGGGCCGGTGCGCTCGACGACCTCTCGTCTGGCGGGACGACCCGTACGGCCGAACGACCGGGGACGGGGCTGACCCAACTTGTCGAGAACGCCGACCGGATAACGGAGCGGGCCCGGTCCGTGTCGGCGTCGGCCCCCGCCGACACGACCGACGGAGCGTCCCCGGCGAGCGTGGTCGTCCTCCTCTCGCTGTTCGTCGTCGACGCCGGACTCTGTTACTACCTCGCCCGGCGACACGACCGCGAGGATGCCGCCGTCGCGGCGGTGGGTGGCTTGTTGGTCGTTCTGACGTTGCTGTGGGCCGCGTCGACCGACTTCGGCAGTGGCGCTACCGCACCGCAGTTCTCGGAGCAGGTGGGGTCAGGTCTCCCCGAGGCGACCCGAGTAGCGCCGGGTGGTGCCGTCCTGTTGGCCGCCGTCGGGTCGGTCGCACTCGCCGTCCCGCTCTGCCTCGTCGAGCTTCGAGCGACCGACGGCGAGACGTGGGCGACGACGAACGAGGATGCGGAGACGGAGGGGTCGAGTGAGAAGACGCGGGACGCACCCGAAGCAGTCGCTGACGCCGCGGGACGGGCCGCCGACAGAATCGCGGCGGACGCGTCCCTCGACAACGCCGTGTTCCGGGCGTGGCGGGAGATGGCCGACGCGCTGGACGTGCCGAACCCGGAAGCCAGCACGCCCGGCGAGTTCGCCGCGGCGGCCGAACGAGCGGGGATGGACCCCGAGGATGTGGAGACATTGACTGACCTCTTCGAGCGCGTTCGCTACGGCGACCACCCGGCGACCGAGGAACGCGAGCGCCGGGCCGAACGTGCCCTCCGAAACGTCGAGCGGACCGACGGGGGGTCCCGATGAGCTACCGTCGGCGGGCGGCGCTCGCCGTCGGGTCACTCGCCGTCGTCGTCGGCGTCGGGAGCGCGCTGGCCGGAGGCCTCGGGAGTTCGGTCCGGCCGGGGTTCGTCATCTTCGTCGGCATCTTCGGCGTCGGCGTCGGCCTCTACGTCGCCTACAGCGGCGTCTACGTCGAGCGGGACGCCGCCGTCCTCGGCGACCCCTCGGAGCGGGACCTGTCGGTTCCGTCGCCGGCGACGGACGGGTTTGGTGGGCCGTCTTCTCGTCTGGTCCGCGAGCGCCGCCTCGCCGACGACGTGCGGGAACTCCTCCGTCGGGCGCTCGTCCGCGACGGTGACGACGAGGCCGAGGCGACGGCCGCCGTCGACGCGGGGTCGTGGACCGACGACCCCTCGGCGGCCGCGGCCCTCGGCGCTGGCGAGAGTCGCGCCCGGCGGCTACGCGACGGCGCACGCGCCAGACTCCGGGGGGCCTCGATGCTAGGATATCGGCTGGACCGCGCGGCGGCGGCGCTCAGAGCCATGCTCGACCTACCGGCGGACGACGAGGCACCTTCGGCGGAGACCTCTCAGACCGGCACCGGCGTCGTCTCGACCGGGCGCTGGGCCGGGGTTCGGGCCGTTCCGCTGGCGTTCGTCGGCGTCGGTATCCTCGCTCGGCAACCCGGCTTGCTGTTGGCCAGCGCCGTCGCCGTCGTCGCTCTCGCGGTCGGCGCGGGGTCCCGGACGCCCGAGGGAGACTTGACGGTCCACCGGGCCATCGACGCGACGGCCCCGGTCCACAGCGACGAGGTGACGGTGACGGTGCGAGTGCGCAACGAGGGGGACCGGACGCTGTTCGACTGTCGCGTCGCGGACGGCGTGCCCGACACGCTGGCGGTGACCGAGGGGACGCCGCAACTGGCGACGGCCCTGCGGCCCGGCGCGACGGCCGCCGTCGAGTACACCGTGCGGGCGACCCGCGGCGACCACGACTTCGACCCGCCGCGCGCCGCTCTCGGGGACGCCGCCGGTTCGACCGTCCGGGTGACCGAACCCACCGTCGTCGGCGCGGAGACGCTGTCCGTCGCCCTGCCCCCGGCGGGTGTCTCGGTGCCCGTCCGGTCGCGGACGACACAGCACCGGGGCCGTATTGCGGCCGACGAGGGCGGAGACGGCATCGCCTTCTACGCCACCCGCGACTACCGCCCGGGCGACCCCCTCTCGCGCATCGACTGGAACCGGTACGCGAGCACCCGCGACCTCTCGACGCTGGAGTTTCGGGAGGAGCAGTCGGCGACGGTAGCGGTCCTCGTCGACGCCCGTCCCGCCGCCTACCACGCGCCCGCGGACCCGGAACTGGACACCACTATCGACCGCTCGGTGGTCGCCGTCCGCAGCGTCGTCGACGCTCGACTCGACGCGGAGGACCGGGTCGGACTGGCCGCGCTCTCGCCGGAGCGCCTGTACGTCCCGCCCAGCGGCGGCCACGCCCACCGGAGTCGGCTGGAGACGACGCTCTCGACCAGCGACGCCGTCGGGCCGACGCCCGCCGAGGGGGAGTTCTACGTCGGCCCGACGTTCCGGTGGCTCCGACGGGAACTGCCCAACGCCGCGCAGGTGGTCTGCTGTTCGCCCCTGCCGGACGACGACGTGGTTCGCGTGTTGCGGTATCTGGCGGCGTACGGCCACCCGGTGACGGTCATCAGCCCCGACCCGGGCACTCAGCCGACGGCGGCGGGGACCGTTCGGGCGGCCGAGCGCCTGTTGCGCTGTTCGACGCTCCGGCGGCGGGGGATACCGGTGGTGAACTGGCGACACGACGAGTCGCTCGCGGCGGCTATCGAACGACAGCGGGGGGAGTGGTCGGCGTGACTCGCCTCCGACCGGTCGGCGTCGCCGCAGTCGTCGCGGCGCTGTTCGCGGCGCTCTCGGTGGGGACGACGCTCGGCGGACCGGTGGCGCTCGCGGGGGTCGCGGTGCTGACCGGCGGCGTCCTCCGGTCGGAGCGGCGGGCCGTGACCGGCGGTGCGGCGGGCCTCGCCGCGGCCGTCGTCGTCGCCGGGGCACTCGGTCACGGCATCGTCGCGCTCCTCGTCGGGACGGCGGCCGCGGCGCTCGCGTGGGACTTCGGGCACTACGCCGTCGCGCTCGACGTCGGCGTCTCTTCCGAGGCGGTCACGCGGAACGCGGAACTGGTTCGGGTCGCGGGCGGAACGCTGATGGCGGCGCTCACCGTCGGCGTCCTCTCGCTGTCGGGACTGGTCGTGGCCGTCCCGGCCGTCGACACGGTGACCGCCGGCTTGCTGTTGGTCGGTGTGGTGCTGTCCGTCTACGGTCTCCGCTAGACCGTCGGGACGGGGACTTCGCCCAGCACGTCCGCGAGAACGTCGCGCTTGTCGACCTGTTCGACCCGAGCGTCCGGCGTGAGGACGAGGCGGTGGGCCAGCACCGGCTGGGCGACCCGCTTCACGTCGTCGGGGGCGACGAACTCCCGGCCCTCGATGGTCGCCATCGCGCGAGCCCCCTCGAAGAGGCGCTGGGTCCCGCGCGGGGAGACGCCCACTTCGACGCGGTAGTCCTCGCGGGTCGAGCGAGCGATGCCGGCCATGTACGCCAACAGGTCGTCGTCGACGGTGACCGTCTCGGGCACCGCCTGGAGGGCCTGCACTCGCTCGGTGTCGAGGACCGGGTCCACGCTGGGGCTCTGTTCGGTTCGGCCCGCCCGCCGCCGGAGGAGTTCCACTTCGCCCTCGTCGTCGGGATAGCCCATCGAACTCTTCGCGAGGAAGCGGTCGACCTGCGCTTCGGGGAGTTCGAACGTCCCCTCCATGTCGACGGGGTTCTGCGTGGCGATGACGAAGAACGGCTCCGGCAGGGCGTAGGTGTCGCCGTCGACGGTGACCTGCCCCTCCTCCATCGCCTCCAGCAGTGCGGACTGGGTCTTGGGCGGGGCGCGGTTGATTTCGTCGGCCAGCACCACGTTGGCGAAGATGGGGCCGCGGGTGAACTCGAACTCGCGGGTCTGCTCGTTGAACACGTGCGTCCCGGTGATGTCGGCCGGCAGGAGGTCGGGGGTGAACTGCACGCGGGAGAAGGAGAGTCCCAGCGCCGTCGCCACGCTCCGGGCGGTCAGCGTCTTGCCGGTGCCGGGCACGTCTTCGAGCAGTACGTGGCCCTTCCCGACGACGCCGAGTAGCACCGTCTCGAAGAACTCCCGGTCGGCGATGACCGCCCGCCCCACCTCGTCGAGGACCTGACTCGTCACGTCGCTAGCCTCAGTGACGTCCATACCCCTGCGTGTCACGCATCCGGTATATGCGTGTCGAGAACACACCTTCCGGCGAATCGAAACGCCTAAAGAGCAGACGGCGGTACTCAGGAGTGAGCCGAGGTAGCCTAGCCTGGCCAAGGCGGTTGCTTCGAGAGCAACTGTCCTCACGGACTCAGGAGTTCAAATCTCCTCCTCGGCGTTTCTCTGCGACACAATACGGGGAGCCACGGGGCCGTCGCTCGCCGCGTCGGGGCTCGAAAGAACAGTGGGTGCGCCGCTCAGTTCGCCGCCTCGTTGATGCTCGACTGGAGGAGCACCCACCAGACGGGCGCGAGGAACAGCCACAGGACGAACATCAGGCCGGCACTCTCGCCGAGCGTCTCCTCGACGAGCTTCGAGTTCTGCCACATCACGTAGAAGTTGTACAGCGGGACGAACAGTCCCACCGTCCTGAGCGCCGGCGAGTAGTCGGCGTCGGCCGCCGCCTTCAGTTCCTTGTGGAACTCGTGGAACCAGTAGACGCCGTACAGGCCGAGCGTGACGACGAACAATCCGATGCTCTTGCCCAGACTCCGCTGTGTGAACCCGTTCGTGTCGGACATACGCGGGTATCTTCCTCGGAACTCGATATAAAATTTTGGCACGGGCGAGAGCAGACAGGACCGGAGTTAGCGGTCACACTCCGGCGACGAGGAAGATGAGGACGCTGACGGCCATCACGACGAGGATGAACGCGGCGGCCAGCGCCCCGCCCAGCGACACCATCGCGTTGGCCGTCGAGGCCAGCGTCTCGGTGCGGTCGTTGCCGAACACCGTCACCTCGGCGCGGTCGCTGGCCATCCCGGCCTCGACGGGTTCGAGGTCGGCGACGGCGCGGTCGACGAGGTCGGCGACCAGTGCGACGACGTCTTCCTCGGGGATGGCCTGTCCGACCTGATTCTCGGCCTCGACGGTGTTGACGATGTGCGTGTCGCTGGTCATCACTTCGAGGGTGTCGACCCCACCGACGGCGTCCAGAATGCGGTCGCGGAGACCGGGTTCCATGTTGTTGCCGTCGACGAGTGCGTAGGCGGTGCGGTCGCCGTTCACCTCGAAGACGCAGACGCGGATGCCCAGCGGACCGATGCCGTCCTCGGGTTCCCACGGCGTCTCGTCCCACGCGACGCCACAGCGCAACTGCCCCGTCTCGGCCTCGGAGAGGAGTTCGCCGAGGCGGCCGGCCCCGTAAATCATGTCGAAGGAGCGCTGGCTCCCGGGGACGACGTGGCCGAGGTCCTCGCCCTCCAGTCCGTCGTTGCAGTTGTGGGCGTCCACGAGGAGGACGTCCTCGATGTCGCCGGACTTGGCCTCCGACATCGCCGAGAGGCCGACGGAGTAGTCCACGTCGTCGGCGCACCCGGGCGCGTACGTGGTGACGACGAAGGCGTCGCCGCCGAAGGCCTGCCCGGTCAGCGTCGCCTCCCCCTCGGTGATGCGCTGTCCGGCGGTGGCCTCGGTGCTGTACTCGATGTCGTCGAAGGCCCGGTCGGCGGTTTCGAGTATCCTGTCCACCTCGCCCTCCGTGACGAGGTTGAAGTCGTGGCCCGCGGTGGCGTGGGGCGGGAAGGCGAGGCCGTCGGCGGACGCGGCGACCCGTTTGGGGAGGTTGCCACCGCCGATTTCGCCCATCGGCCCGGGGTGTATCATCGGCAGGACGAAGCGGGCCTTCTCCTCGCCGTCGGGCCGGCGGACGGAGAGGACGGTCACCGGGACGATGGCCTCCTCGCCGATGTCCTCGAAGAACGCCTCCAGTTCGTCGGACCCCTCGGCGATGTGACCGATGAACCCGCGAAGGAAGTCCAGCGCGGAGACGCCCAGCGAGGAGCGCCACGGCCGGTCGATGACCACGAGGAACAGCCACACGGCGAGGGCGTAGATGGCACAGATGACCCCCAGCAGGACGAAGTCGGCGGGGATGAACCCCTGAATCTCCGGCGGCGCTTGCTCGGCACGGGCCAGCATCTCCCGGAGCACGGGGTTGTCGAGGATGAACGCGGTCGTGCCGCTGTAGACCGCCAGCAGGCCCGCGGCGGCGACGGTCTGGACGCTCGCCGGGACGGCCGCCACCAGCAGGGAGTGCCGGGAGACGGCCATCAGGATGAGCAGGCGGAAGGCGAAGATGGAGGCCAGCGCCACCAGCAACACGTCGAAGACGAAGTTCTGGCCGAACGTGGGGCTGACGAGCGCCACCACACCGGCGACCATCAGGAAGCCGATGGTGACGAGTTCGCAGATGAGCGCCAGCAGGGAGGCGCGGTTGGGCGTCAACTGCCCGCCGAAGCGGCGGTCCACCCACGGCGTCACCGCGCCGGCGATGGCCGTGGGAAAGCCGATGAAGAAGACGCCCTGCCACGCGTCGTCGAGGACGAACCGCGAGTCGAACGCCGCGACGCCGGTGACGGCGGCGATGAACAGGGCGAACGCGAGACTGGCGTACCAGTTGGGGGCCCGAAAGATGAACCGGGAGAGGCTAGCGAGGTTCCCCTGTGTCGCGGTCATTTATTACTCACAGCCTGCGGCGATACATAAAACCAGTCGCTTGCTGTCGGTTACTGTCGCGGGGCGGACTGTCGCTCGCAGACGGCGAGGAAGTTCTCGAAGACGGCCTCGCCCTCCTCGGTGTGGGCGACCTCCGGGTGCCACTGGACGCCGTAGAGGTCACGGTCGGTGTCGCTCATCGCCTCGACGCCGCAGACGTCCGACGTCGCGGTGCGCTCGAACCCCTCGGGCACCTCCTTGACCTCGTCGGCGTGGCTGGCCCATACTCGGGTTTCGGGAGCCAGCGACCCGACGAGCGGGTCGTCCGCGTCCAGAATATCGACGGTGACGTCGGCGTAGCCGCCGTACTCGCCGCTCCCGACTCGGCCGCCGAGTTCGTTCGCGATGAGTTGCATCCCGAGACAGATGCCCAGCACCGGGACGCCCAGTTCGAGGTACTCGGGGCAGTTGCCGATGTCGTCCATGTCCGGGCCGCCCGAGAGGACGATGCCGTCCGCCTCGACGTCCTCTGGCGGCGTGTCGTTGTCGAGTAGTTCCACGTCCACGCCCATGTCCCGGAGCGCACGTTGCTCCAAGTGCGTGAACTGGCCGTGGTTGTCGATGACGACGATGTGAGTCATTGGGTAGTGTCACGCCATCGGTGCGTATATATCCCCTGAAACGGGGCTAGCGACGACACGGGCTTCTTTCTAAACCACTGGCACAGCGACCGAGTACAGTCAGAAAGGGGCCGAAGGGCGCGTCGTGGCCTTCGCGAGGCCTCCGGCTTCGCTCGCTCCCACCCCGTCGTTCGGTCGACCCCCGTCACCCGTCGTCGTACCGCTCTGCCGCCGACTGAAAGCCCATCTCCGACTGCTCTTTCGACCGTCGGCCCTCCTTCTCGGCGATGGCTTCGGGGTCGGGATTCACGTCGTCGTCGATGCGCGCCCACGAGTTGTGGACCTTCGAGTGGCACCACCGGCAGAGGTACACCGTGATTTCGTGCGCGAGGTCCTCGCCCTCCCGTGTCTCGTCGTACGAGAGGTGATGCTCCTCCAGTAACGGCCGCTCATCGGAGTGGGCCATCCGCCGCTCTTCGAGGCCACAGCGGATGCACTCGCGGTCCCGGTTCAGACAGCGGAAGTGCGGGCAGTCGCGCCAGTCCCACTCGGCCCCCGCTGGGGAGCCGTCCGGCCCCACTGCCGCGGGACACCGGAACTCCTCGGCGCTCCGGGCGTCGGCGAACGCCGGGTCGTGGTGGCCGTGTTCGCGCGCCCAGCGACACTTCCCCTCGTCGGTGACGAAGTCGCAGCGGTCGACGTGGTCGTAGGGGTCGTCGACGCCGACGCTCGTGCCGCCCGGGGCCTTCTCCATGTCGCTCGCTCGGACACGGACGCTAATCAATCTGTTCGCCCGGCGATACCGGTGGGTCCCCGTCGATAGTGCGGGGGAACCGCATAGTCACGACGGCGCCGCTGGGGTCCCGTTCGGCGATTGTCACCTCGCCGCCGAGACTCCGGACCAGCCAGTGAATCGCCCACAGGCCGATGCCGCTGGTGTGCCGGAGACTGGTCTCCGTCTCGGCCCTGAGCGGGCGTTGCTCTCGCTCGGGAATCCCGGGACCGGTGTCCGCCACGTCGACGACGACGTGGTCGGATTCCCGTTCGACGCGGAGGAACACCTTCGACGTGCCCTCGGCCGTCTGCTGGCGCTGTCCGTGTTCGACGGCGTTCTGGATGGCCTCCCTGAGAGCGATTTCGACGCGCTCGTCGCCGGGCACCGTCGCCGTGGTCGGCGTCTCCACTACGAACTCACACTCGGCGTCGTCTCGCTGGAACCGGCCGCGCTGTCGGTCCAACACTTCGACGACGTCCACCGGCCGGACCGTCCCGTCGGCGCGGAGCACCTCCGTCACGTCGCGGGCCTTCTCGCTCATCCGCTCTAACTGTCGCGCCCGGGCGACGATTCGGTCGGCCGCGTCCGACTCGTCGGGGCGCTCTTGCTGGAGGACGGACGCGTTCCCCTCGATGACGTTGACCGCGTTGCGGATGTCGTGGCGGAGCACCCTGTCGAGGACGGCGAGTCGCTGTTCGCGCTGTTTGCGGTCGGTCACGTCGGCGAGGGCAATCATGTGCCCCGACACTCTGTCGTCGGTGTCCGAAATCGGGGCCGACCAGAGGCGAACGTCGACGAGAGCGCCGTCCTTGCGCTCGCGCTTCGTCTCGACGCCGTCGATGACGCCACCGGTGTCGACGTGTGCCTTGTGGCGATGAAACTCTTCGCGCCGGTCCTCGGGAACCAGCGGGTAGTGGGTGCCGCGGACTTCGTCGGCACTCCAGCCGAACAGTCGCTCGGCACCGCTGGACCACGACAGCACGTCGCCGTCGGTGTCGATGGCGACGATTGCGACGGGCGACGCCTCGAAGATGGCTCGGAGGCGGCTCTGGGCCCGTTCGGACCGGCGTCGCTCGCGAGTCCGACGGGTGTCGTAGACGCCCGTCAGGAGCCCGCCCACCGCGCCCGCACCGGAGACCCACCCGCTGACGAGGAACGGGTCCGCGAGGGTGACTCCGTGGGCGCGCTGGTAGCCGACGACGAGGAGCGTCAGCGTCGTAATCGGGAGCGAGCCGACGAGCGCCCAGACGACGACCCGCCGAACGTCGGACGGGTCCGCTTCCCCTCGAAAGAGCCACGCGGCACCCACAGCCAGCGGCGCCACGAGACAGACGAGCGCGACCCCGGCGAGGGCCTGTGTCGACGGGGCGACACCCGGTCGCGTCAGCCTGCGGGCGGTCGCGACGGCGACCAGGACCGCGGGCAAGACGAGTGCAGTCGTGCCGACCCATCGCCACTGTTCGACGGACGCCCGCACCGGGGGTGGGGGCTCGAAGCGGTGTGACGTATCCGAGGGAGGACGCATCGGTAACCCGTCGTTCTCCGTCGAACATGAATCGGACCGCGGTTTCTCAGCGGATAGGAACGGCCGCCCGGGACAGAACACCTAAACCGCTCTCGACCGACGCTGTCTGCATGCGTATCGTCCACGACCCAGATAGACACTCGCGGACGCTCGCGTCCACCGTCGAGCGGGCGGACTCCCTGCTCGCACAGGCCCGGGGGCTGATGTTCCGCCGGTCGATTCCCGACGACTACGCGCTCGTCTTTCCGTTCGACGACGTGGACACGCGCTCTATCCACATGCTGTTCGTCCCGTTCCCCATCGACGTGCTGTGGCTGGCCGACGACGAGGTGCAAGCGGTCAAGACCGTTCCGCCGTGGTACGGCGTCGGGTGGGCGCGAGCGGACACACTGCTCGAACTCCCGGCGGGGGCGGCCGACGGCGTGGCCGAGGGGGACACGGTGGTCGTCGAAGCGTGAGCGCGGGCCGAGGAGGGGACGCCGAACATCCGGCAGATTTTAAAGGGTGAGCGTGTGAGTATCCATCACCATGTCGGAACACCCGACGGAGGATAGAGGAAGTCGCCGCGAGGCGGCTGGGTGTGAAATTCGCCCCCAAGAGTGACGGAAGTGAATCTTCTGTGAGTCAGCACACATTGTTCGGGGACCATCCAGCGACGCGTCCCCTCGACGAGGTCGGTGAGGTACAGTTTCTCGATACGACGTTGCGCGACGGCGAACAGGCCCCCGGTGTCTCGCTGACGCCGGACGACAAGGCCGACATCGCGCGCAAACTCGACGCCGCGCGTATCGACGTCATCGAGGCCGGCAGCGCCTGCACCGGACCGGGCGAGCGCGAGACCATCTCGCGGGTCGCGGAACTGGACCTCGACGCGACGGTGACGAGTTTCTGCCGGGGCATCCGGAACGACATCGACCTCGCGGTAGAGTGCGGCGTCGACGGCGTCAACCTCGTGGTCCCGGCCAGCGACCGTCACATCGAGGACAAGGTCGGCACCTCGAAGGCCGACAACGTCCAGTCGACGGTCGAACTCGTCGAGTACGCCAAAGAGCACGACCTCTGGGTCGAGGTCATCGGCGAGGACGGCTCTCGTGCCGACCTCGACTACCTCGAAGAACTGCTCGGGGCCGCACTCGACGCCGGGGCCGACCGCATCTGCTGGGCCGACACCGTCGGCCACGCGACGCCGGACCGCGCGCTGGAGTGCGTCTCTCGCCTCTCGGAACTGGGCCCGGTCAGCACGCACACCCACGACGACCTCGGCCTCGCCGTGACGAACGCTATCGTCTCCATCGCCGCCGGCGCGGACCTCGTCCACGGCACCGTCAACGGCATCGGCGAACGGGCCGGCAACGTCGCCCTAGAGGAGGTCGCCATCGCGCTGGACCACGGCTACGGCGTCGAGACGATGGACCTGACCGAGGTGTACGACCTCGCGGACCTCATCGCCAACCGGACCGGCATCCCGCTCGCCCCGAACAAGGCCGTCGTCGGCCAGAACGCCTTCACCCACGAGTCGGGAATCCACACCGACGGCACGCTGAAAGACGACGCGATGTACGAACCGTACCCACCGGAGAAGGTGGGCCGCGAGCGCCGTCTCGCGCTCGGCAAACACGCCGGCCGCGCCGGCGTGCAGGCCGCGCTGGATGAACACGACGTGGCCGTCACCGACGACCAACTCTCCGAAATCGTCGGCCGCGTCAAGGAAATCGGCGACCGGGGCAAGCGCGTCACCGACGCCGACCTGCTGACCATCGCCGACGAGGTGACGGGACAGGAGCAGGACCGTCGCGTGGAACTGCTCGGTCTGACCGCCGTCTCGGGGTCCGACACGCCGACGGCGAGCGTCCGTCTCTCCGTCGACGGGGAGGAACGCAAGGAGGCCGCCGTCGGGTCCGGGCCCGTCGACGCCGCGATGAACGCCGCCGAGGCGGCGCTGTCGCACACCGCCGACGCGTCGCTCGAAGACTACCACGTCGACGCCATCACCGGCGGCACCGACGCGATGGTGACCGTCGAGATAGAGATGTCCCGCGGGGACGACCACGTCGCCGTCTCCGCCAGCGACTCGGACATCACCCGCGCCTCCGTGCGCGCGATGGTCGACGCGATGGACCGCCTCGTCGCCGACGAGGACGAGACGCTCGTCGCCGACGACTGACGGACGGCGACGCTTCTCCCGGTCGGTTCGACGGAGAGTCGAATAGAACGGCGAGACGGTCGGTGAGCGACTGCCTAAACGGTGGCCTCGGCCGCCTTCTGCTCCTCTCGTTGGGGGGTCACGACGACTGCTCGGCCGCTCTCGATTTCGACGCGACACCCCGCCATCGTGAAGGTGAGCGTCCCGGCGCGGTCGCGGTCGGCCGCGTCGAACAAGTCGTCGAGGGCTTCCGGGTCGACGCAGTCGTAGAGGCAGTCGTCGAGATCCATCGGGTCGACGCCCTTGGCGTCGGCGATACCGAAGACTATCGTCTGGCTCAGTGGCTCAGAGGGTGATGGTGTGTATACGTGTTGGTTCCCTGTCATGGATTGCACTCCGCTACCGGTCAATTATCCCGGTGTGAAAAACGCGTTCTGGCTATACAGATTGAGGCCGTCGGGCGAACGCACTACGTCGATAGCGACTGGCTCACACCTCCTCGAACACCAGCTCTAGCAGTTTTCGTTCGCTGACACGAAGGTGGCGGTTCACCGTCGGTTGCGTGATGCCCAGCATCGACGCGACTTCCTCGCCGGTGGTCTCGCGGGGCCACTCGAAGAAGCCGCTGAGGTAGGCCGTCCGCAGGACTTCGAGTTGTCGGTCGGTGAGTCGCTCTTCGAGGACCGCCCGGAGGCTTGCCTGGTGCGGGTGGTGCGTGCTCCGCTCTCGCCGTGCCTCCAACTGTACGTCAGGGTAGCGAGTCCCCAGTTGCTCGACGAACGCACGAACGTCAGTCTCGGCGGCGAGTTGCACGACGACGTCGATGCCGTCCTGACTCGCGTGGAGTTCGGCGAGTCGGGCGCCGTGGGCGGTGAGGGTCCCCACCACCGTCTCCCTGTCGACGACCACCTCGAACAACCCACCCTCGCCGACGGACGACACCGAGTCGACCCCGCGCATCGACGCTATCACGGCCTGTCGGTCCTCCGCCTCTTCCTCGGGGAGTCGGAGGAACAGGCGCGTGGCCGACCCGTCTCCCGGAACCGTCCCCTCGCAGGTGACGGGGCCGCCGATTCGCCGGACCAACCGGGCCGTGAACGACTCCGGCGCACTGAGCGAGAGCGCGAGTTCCACGGCTCCGTCCGTGGGGTGCCGCTGTCGGGACTCTACCTCACGTATCGCGTTCGCGATGCTCTCGCCGAGTTCGGCGAACACCGATTCGAGCGTCTCCCCGAATCGGTCGGCGCGGTCAGCGTACACCGTCACCACGCCGTAGAGGAAGTCGCCGTCGGCGAGGGGAACGCTGATGGCCGATTGGAAATCCCGAGAGATGGCTTCCGTGCGCCACCGTTCCTGTCGGAGGTTGTCGGTGATTGCGGCGACACACGTCGGGTCGCCCGACCGGGCCGTCTGGACGGCCGGAGGCCCGCCCTCGCCCTCCGTCGACTGGGTGACCGCGTCGAGGTAGCCGCTTGAGTGCCCCGCCCGAGCGCGTGGTTCGACGGCACCGTCCGTCGACCGGCCGAGCCAGACGAACGAGAACCACTCCGAGGCCGCGAGTTCCTCACAGACCGCCCGCTCGATTTCCTCGCAGGTGTCCGCCTCGATGAGGGCGCGGTCGACCCGCCGGACGATGGCGTTGACCTGCTTCAACTGGCGGAGTTCCTCGTTCCGTTGCCGCCGCTGTGCGTCGCGTTCTCTGAGCGCCGACTCCCGTTCGACGCGGGCGAGAGCCGCCTCGGCGTTGCTCGCGAGCACGTCTGCCAGTTCTCGGCCCCGTTCGGTCCAGCCGTCGGCCGGTGCGTCTAGACGGAGCACGCCGAAGCCCGTGAGCGACCGGTAGATGTCGCCCGTCTCCAGCGTGACGCGTTCGTCGTCCACGAAGACGTCCCAGACGACCCCCTCGTCGGGGCCGACGGTAGAGCGGCGCTCCTCCGTCGGCGACTGGGTGGCCACCGGCCGGAGAACGTTCTCACACCGGTCGAACAGGTACACCGTCGCGCCGGACAGTACCGGGGCCTCCCGCGCCGTCTCGGCGACGACGGTCGCCACCTCCGCTCCCGTCTCGGCGCGGAACAGTTCCCGCGTGGCGTCCTGCAGTGCCCCGAGTGAACTCGCGAACTGCGTTCGGTCCGCGGCGTCCCTGACGACGCCCACCGCTCGCTCGCTCCCGTCGGGGAGTTCGTACGTCGAGACCCGACTCTCTGCGGCGACCGGTCCGCTCCCGGTCGCGTCGAAGTCCGCCGTCGCCGTGGTGTCCTCGGCCCTCAGCGCCGACGCGTCTCCGAGAAGTCGACTCGCGTCGGACCCGACCAGCGAGTCCCTGTCCCGGCCGGTCATCGCGGTCAGCGCCTCGTTGACGGTCCGGACGGTCCCGGACTCGTCGACGGTGTAGACCCCGTCGTCGACGGCCTCGACCATCTGTTCGTACTCCCGGAGCGTCTGCTCGCGTTCGCGGCGCTCCGTCACGTCGTGGCCGATGCCGAGGTACACCGTCTCGCCCTCAGAGTCGTGGCGCTCGAACGAGAGGTCGACCCACCGGTCGGCCTCCTCGTCCGCACAGGCCGTCGTGACGTACGCCCCGTCCTCGTCGCAGTTGGCCTCGACGCACCCGCGAGACACGTCGGCGAACAGGTCTGTGAGCGGCCGTCCGACGACGGCCTCGACCGGCCGTCCGAGGAGGGCACAGAGACGCTCGTTCGCGGCGAGCACCAGCAGTTCCACGTCGACGACGACGGCCGGTTCCGGAAGCCGTGTGAGGAGCGTGTCCAGAAACGCTCTCGGCGACCGCGGTGACCCGCCCGTGCTACTCGTCTCTCCCGGCGAGTCGCTGACCGACTTCTCCATGCACGCCGGTCCGTGCCTCGGGTTGGAAAGTGTGATTTCGGCCTCTACGTCAGTTGTACAGCGATACGTTCCAGTTACGTACCACCTCGACGGTCGGTGCCCGCCCGACTCACTCCGCGATGTCGACCACGCCGTCGAGGCCCCACACCTCGTAGTCCGGCGTCACCGAGAGGTCCGTGTCGACGCGGTGCGGGCGGCGGATGAACGCCGAGTCGATGCCCGCGGCGTGGGCGGCACGCACGTCGGACTCGTTGTCGCCGACGAACAGGGCGTCCGAGACGCCGAGGTCCGAGAGCGCGCGCTCGACGTAGTACGGGCGCGGCTTCTTCCGTTCGAGGCTCTGCACCGTCGGTTCCCGGGCGTGGACGGTCTCGAAGTGACCGTCGAGGCCGAAGTGGTCGAAGGCGAACTCGACGGTCGCCGTCTGGTTCGAGGAGACCACGCCGAGGGGGGTGTCGAAGTCGTCGAGCGCGTCGATGTCGTCGTACGGCCGCTTCTCGCCCGCGGTCATCTCCTCGCGCTGGGCCTCGGAGATGGCGGCGTCGCGGGCCGACCAGAAGTCGTCGGGGTCGAGGCCGTAGGTCGAACAGACGGCCTCCAACTGGTCGACCGACACGCCGATGCTCATCGCCTCGACGTGGTCGGGGTGGGGGTCCGTGACGCCGACGCGGGCGAAGGCGTCCCGCGTCCCGTTCCGGTGGGTGTCCATGCTCGTCAACGTCAGGAGGACACCGTCGTTGTCGAAGATGACTGCGTCGTAGCCCATACCGACGTGGTGGCGCTCACGCGCCGAGAACTTTTCCACTCAGGGTCCGGGGTCGTCGCCGACGTCGAACTCCTCGGGCGACCGGCCCGCCGCGTCGACCACCTCGTCGGAGACGACCAGCGGACAGTCGACGCGCAACGCGATGGCGATGCCGTCGGAGGGGCGCGCGTCGAACACCATCTCCTTGCGCCGGTCGTCGAGGTACTGTTCGGTGTCTATCTTCGCGTAGAACGTGCCGTCCGCGAGGTCGTCGATGCGGACCCGGTCGATGGCGCTCCCGAACTCCGCGACCATCTCCACCAACAGGTCGTGGGTGAGCGGTCGCTCGAACGGTTCGCCGTCGATGGCCAGTTGCATCGACTGGGCCTGGTCGGAACTGACGAAAATCGGGAGTATCTCCCCACGGGCGCGGAGCAACACCACCGGCGTCCCCGCCCCCTCCTCGCTGACGCCGACGCCGACTCCTTCGACCGTGGCCTCGTGTTCCATGCCGCACAGTTCGGCGGGCGGGTATGAAAAGCTAGCCCGCGGTCGTTTTACGGTGCTCGCGTCCGAACGACGTCCGTGGCCGACACCGCCTACCGCGTCCTCGTGAAACCGTCCGCCCGTCGGGTGAGCGCGCGGGCCGGCCGGTGGGTCAACCGCGAGGGGCCCGCCCGGACGTTCGAGTCGAAGGCGCTGGCCCGCGAGTGGGCGCGCGCCTGTCGCGGGGCGGGTGCCACCGTGTGGCTTCAGGACGCCCCGCCGTGGGCCGCCGACGACGCCGACGGCTACCTCGTCGGTCGGACCGGACCCGTCCCGCGAGGCGACCGGCGGGGCCGCCAGCGGACGCTGACGGACGTGGACGACTGAGTGCCCCTCAATCCCGTTTAATCCGGGTTAAAACGACACTGGGGGCGGCTAAAACAGCGAAAAATCGAGTTAATCCGACTTTTCCGCTTGTCCCCTTCATGTACCGTCGGTCCACAGGGTCGGGTGGAGTCGACGCACGATGAAACTCACCAAACTCGCCGGCGCGCTGCTGGCCGTCCTCGTCGTCACGGGGTCGGCGGCGGCGTTGCCCGCGGCGGCAGGCGCACAGGCTTCGGACAACGCGGACGGCGCACAGGCGGACGAACACGCGAACGAGAACGCGAACGAGAACGCCACGGTCCCCGACGACCACGCCGACGACGGCGAGGCGATGACCGAGTCGAACGAGTCCGACTCGGAGGCCGAGGCGGCGAACGCGAGCGCGGCCGCCGAGAGGCAGGGCCCGCCCGCTGACGTCGGCCCCGACGGCGAACGCGGCCCGCCCGCGGACCTCCCCGAACAGGTGCCGGACTTCGTCGGCGAGATTCACTCGCTAATCGACCAGCACGTGAACGGCGACCTCGACGGGACCCTCGGCGAGCGGATTAGCGACGTGACGCCCGACGACGAGGAGAGCGACGAGAACGCCGACGACGCGACTAGCGACGCCGAGACGACCGAAACCGAGACCGACAGCGAGCAGTAATCCGCTCGATTCTTCGCCCGTTCCGCTGACGCGACCGACGTCGCGACCAAGCGCGGTGTTTTTGCTCGTCCGTCACCGAGTCCCTCTATGGACGACACCGTCCACGCCGAGGAGGCCGACCGGACCACCGAGGACCTGCTGTCGGCCGACGAGGACGGCGAGACACTCGACACGGAGGGCGTCGACCGCTGGCAGGCCACCAAGTATATCGCCCCGTTCGTCGCCATCGGCCTGTTCGACCTCGTGCTGTTGCTCGGGTGGGGACTCGACCCGCTGTGGGGGTTCATGATTCTCCCCCCGATTCTGTTCGTCAGCGTCCTCGGGTGGATAGCGTTCCGGACCGGGTTCGCGAGCGACCGGACCGGGTGACGGCGACGGCGTACCGACCGCCGGCCGCTAGTTTTCCTCGGCGAACAGGTCGTCGACGGCCGAGCGAGCGGCCAGTGCGGCGTCGTCGGCCACCCGCTTCTCGTCGACGCGACTCTCCGGGGCGTTGACGTAGACGTCCACGTCGAGGACGCCGTCCTCGAACGTCACGGTCACGTCTAAGTCGTCGACCTCGTTCGCGTCGTACCGCGAAAAAACGACCTTCTCGGCCGCGTCTGCGGCCGTCTCTACGACCTCGTCGTCGGTCGGCATCGACTTACGCGCCAGCGCCGGGGCCGCCGGCCGGACCGCCGCCGAGCATCTGCTGGAGTTCGCTCTGCAGGTCCTCGAACTGCTCCTGCACGCGCTCCTCCTGCTTCTCGAGGGTCTCGACGCGGACTTCGAGGCTGGAGACCTTCTCTTCGAGGTCGTCCTGTGCCTCGTCGAACTCCGTCTTCACGAGGAGTTCGCCGACCTCGCGGTACATCGTCGTGTCCTCGTCGACGTCGTCGAGTTCGTCCAGCGCGGTGCGGGACTCCTGAAGGTTCGTCTCGGCCTGTTGCTTCTGGGCAGCGACCTGCTGTGCAGTCTCCTGCAGGTCCTGCAGTTCTTCGAGCTTCTCCTGTGCTTCAGGCGGAAGATTACCCTGCATACTCCGAGGGTCGGGACCCGGCGTGTTAAACCCACGCTTTCGTACCTATCGGCGACGTGGGACCGCGGGGAGACTCGCCGGGTCGGACCGACCTACTCCGCCACCTCACCCACCGCTCGCTCGCGCAACTCGCCCGCCAGGTGCATCTCGTGCCGGTGTACCTTTTTCGGCCTCGGATTTCCTCGGCCGCGGGGCGGCCTGCGGGAATCGCTCGCCGAAAAAGCTACGCTAAAAAGCAGTCGCTCGCTTCGCTCGCGACTGTCCTGCCTACTCCGCCACCTCACCCACCGCTCGCTCGCGCAACTCGCCCGTCAGGTGCATCCCGTGCTGGTCGATGCGGCGGACGATGCGTTTGGCCTGCGTCGGACTGAGGTACTTGTCCTCGATGGCCGCGCGGACGACGACGCCGAAACTGCTCGTCACCTCGGCCCCGAGTCCCTGCGCGGTCCGGCGGACGGTGCGGTCCTCCGAGACCACGGCGACGGCCGAGCGGTCGGACTGGTCCCGGTGGGCCAGAACGCCGGCCAGCACCGTCGCGGCGGGTCCGATGTCCGTCTCGCCGAGGAGCGACTGGGCGCGTTCGACGTGGGCCTCGTCGACGGCCGTCTCCACGTCACTGGCCGCCAGAAACTCCGAGACGTTGGTGGCCGTGGGTTCGACGGGCACCGCCTCGATGACGGGGTCTGGGACGACCACGTCGCCGTCGAAGGCGTCCAGAAGCGCCAGTTCCCCCACCTGCCCGAGGCTGTACAGCGCGGTCGGGCCGACGTAGATGCGAGTCATAGCTCCGCGGCGGTGTCCGCGTCGAGTTCGAGGTCCGAGAGCTGTAACTGCGTGGTCAGGTTCCGCTCGCGGGCCACGTCCAGCCACTCCGCGATGGAGAGGTCGGCGATTTGGGCGGCCTCGGCGGCCGAGATGTCGCCGGACTGGTACCGTTCGACGGCCACGCGGATGCGCAGGGTCTCCAGCCCTTCCCGGAGAGCCTTGCGGATGGTCGTCGAGCGGTCCTCCGAGAGCAGTTCCGCTACGTCGTCGAGTTCGGCCTTCTCCTCCTCGGGGAGCCGCGCGCTTATCGTCGGCATTGTTTGCACAGTGTTCTCAGGTAAACACACATCAAAGTAGGGGTCGGAGAATCCGGTGTCGGGGAACTTACTATTCGGCACGTTGCGGCCGGAACCGCCAACCGTTAAGCGGGGCGGTCCCCGAGGAGTTGGCAATGAGCGAGGACGCACGGGCGTTCGTCCCGGGCCACGTGACCGGCTTTTTCACGGTCGACCGGGCGGACGACCCGACGAAGACGGGGTCCCGAGGCGGCGGGGTGGCGCTCTCGGACGGCGTCGCCGTCACTGTCGAACGCGCCGAGGAGACGAGCGTCGAACTCGACGGGGAGCGAGTGGAGATGACGGCCGTCGAGCGAGTGCTCGACGCGCTCCGGGTCTCGGCGCACGTCTCTGCCGAGACGCCCCTGCCGCTGGGTGCGGGCTTCGGCGTCTCCGGCGCGATGGCGCTGGGGACGGCGCTCGCGGCGAACGCGGCGTTCGACCGCCACCTCTCGTACAACGAACTCGTCACGATTGCCCACGGCGCGGAGGTGCAGGCCGGGACCGGACTGGGCGACGTCGTCGGACAGGCCCGCGGCGGGGTCCCGCTTCGACTCGAACCGGGCGGGCCACAGCACAACTACGTCGACGCGATTCCCGCCCGCGCCCGCGTCGAGTACCACACGCTCGGCGAACTGTCGACGGCCGACGTGGTCGGCGGCGACACCGAGACGCTGACGCGGGCCGGGGAGCGCGCGCTCTCGATGGTCGTCGAGGACCCCACGCTCGACACCTTCACCCGCGCCGCCCGGCAGTTCTCCCGGGAGGCCGAGTTGCTGACAGAGGACGTCCGGACCGTCGTACAGGACGTCACCGAGGCCGGCGGCGACGCGGCGATGGCGATGCTCGGCGAGACCGTCTTCGCGTTCGGGACGGGGCTGACCGACGCCGGGTACGACGCCAGCGTCTGCGAGGTGTACCCGCCCGGCGCTACCGTCGAGAGCGGGCCGCCGTAGCGGGCCGCGACCGACGACTTTTCGACGGTCGGCCGTCGAACGGACTGTATGAGCGACGAGGTCGAGGTCCCCGAGAGCCACCCGCGCTACGAGTCGTTGCTGACCCGCCACCGCATCGAGGACGGCGTCGACCGCGGCATCACGTCGAGACAGGGACTCATCGCACAGGGGCGCGGCGAGGCCTACGACTACCTGCTGGGCGAGCGGACCATCGAGAGCGCCGACGCGGCCGAACGAGCGGCGGCCGCTCACATCCTCCAGGCGGACCACGCCGTCGTCTCGGTGAACGGCAACGCCGCCGCACTCGTCCCCGGCGAACTCGTGGAACTGGCCGAGGCCACCGGGGCCGACCTCGAAGTGAACCTGTTCAACCGCACCGAGGAGCGGATTCGGGCCATCGCCGAGTACCTCCGCGAACACGGGGCCAAGGACGTGAAGGGCCTCGAAGCCGACGGGCGCATCCCCGGCCTCGACCACGAACGGGCGAAGGTGGACGCCGACGGCATCGGCGACGCCGACGTGGTGTTGGTCCCACTGGAGGACGGCGACCGGGCGGAGGCGCTCGGCGAGATGGGCAAGACGGAACTCGTCGTCGACCTCAATCCCCTCAGCCGGTCGGCGCAGGTCGCCACCGTCCCGATAATCGACAACATCGTTCGCGCCATCCCGAACGTGACCGCCCACGCGCGAGAGATGGCCGACGACCCCGAGGCACAGCGAGCGGCTATCGAGGCCTTCGACGCCGACGAGGCGCTCTCGGCGGCCGAACGGGCGATTCGAGATGGGACGTGACCGCCGCGACCCGCGGCAGTTCGATTGCCGTGGGGATTCTTGCCGAAGCGGGCCGTACACTCGGCTAGATGCCTGTCTACCCCTCGGTCCGCGACCACGGCGTCACGCTGTGTGAGCGGGCCGGCTACGACGTGCGAGTGCGCGAGGATTTGCAGGGGTCGCCGGCGCTCGCCGAACCCGGCGAGTCGGCCATCGGCCTCGTCGACGCCGGCGACCCGCGCCCCGTCGCCATCGAACCGCTCACGGAGGCAGACGTGGGGCCGTCGGGACTGGTCCCGCGCTTCGCCACGGCCCTCCGGGAGGACCGGGACTGCCTGTTCGTCGTCCCCTCCACCGAGGCGACAGGGACGACGCTCACGCAGGTCGTGGCCACCGTCCTCGGCGACCCCGCGTGCGTCGCCGTCGACGGCCCCGACGGGAGACACTTCTACAAGGGGCCCGACCGGGTGCCGCTGTCGGACGGGAGCTACGCCTGTGCCCGAGCGCCGGCCTCGGACCTCCAGTGGCGCGAGGTCCGGGTGGACGAGGACCGGCCCCGGTTGGAACTGAGCGTGGGGACGGAGGTGGTCGCCGTCTTCGAACACGTCGACGCCCTCGGCGAGGCCGGCCGACACGCCTTCCAGCACGCCTACCGACGGGCCGACGACGGCCGGTTCGAGGTGACCGCCAGCGGCGACGTCGTCGAACGGTTCCCCGGCCCGACGGCGATGCGCCGCGGCGGCTACGCCCCCGTGCCGATGCCCCTCGTTCCGGAACACCTGTTCCCCGCCGACGCGGACCGGACGCGCTGGGCCGTCTGCCAACCGGACGGCGGGCAGGACGTGCTCACGGCGGCCGGCCTGCACGCGTGGGGCTAACCTATTCGAGGTCGACGGCCTCGGCGACGCGTTCGACGAGCAGTCCCTCAGACACGAGGGTCCGCGCCCGGTCGATGTCGACGTGGACCTCGCGGTCGGCGTCGAGTTTCGGGACCACCTCTCTGACCGTCTCGTAGGCGACGCCGGTGCCGACGCCGTGCGAGAGGTCGGAGGAGTCCTCTAGAAACTCCGCGGCCTGTGCCGCACAGAGTAGTTCGACGCCGACGACGGTCTGGACGTTCTCGACGACGCTACGGAACGAGAGGGCGGACTGCCCGCTCATGCTGACGTGGTCCTCCTGATTGCCGCTGACGGGCGTCGAGTCGACCGACGGGCGGCCGGTCGACCGGCACTCGTTCAACAGCGCCGCCGCGGTGTACTGGGCTATCATGTAGCCCGACATCACCCCGCCGCGGTCGGTCAGGAACGGCGGGAGGTGGGACTCCTGCACGTTCGGGTTGAGCAGGCGGTCGACGCGACGCTCGCAGATGGCCGCGAGTTCGGTCAGCGCACCCGTCGCGTAGTCGAGTCGGAGCGCCAGCGGTTCACCGTGGAAGTTGCCGGCCGACAGCACCGCCGCGTCGCCGGTGCCGCTTGCCCGGTCCGGAGCGTCCTCGCGGGGGAACAGGAGCGGGTTGTCGGTGGCGCTGTTGAGTTCCGTCTCGACGGCGTCGCGGAGGTGCGAGAGGGCGTCCCGGACCGCGCCGTGGACCTGTGGGAGACACCGCAGCGAGTAGGCGTCCTGCACCCGGTCACAGTTGCGGTGTGATTCGACGATACCCGACTCGGCGGTGAGTCGGCGGACGTTCCGCGCGCTGGCGGCCTGTCCGGGGTGTGGGCGAACCGCCGAGATGGCCTCGTGGCTCGGCACCGTCGAACTCATCGTCACCTCCGTCGTGAGCGCGCCTGCCACGTCCGCGCTCCGGAGGGCCGTCGTCGCGTCGTGGACGGCCAGTGCCGCCAGTCCGACGGTCAACTGCGTGCCGTTGACGAGCGCCAGCCCCTCCTTCGCTTCGAGGGCGAGTGGCTCCAGACCCGCGCGAGCGAGCGCCTCGTCGCCCGACACTCTGTCGCCCGCCACGTCCGCCGCTCCCTCCCCGACGAGGACCAACGACGCGTGTGCGAGCGGCGCGAGGTCACCGCTCGCGCCGAGGCTCCCGCGCGAGGGGACCACCGGGTGGACCTGTTCGTTCAGCATGGCGACGAGCAGGTCGACCACCGCTTCGCGGACGCCCGAGTACCCCTTCACGAGCGCGTTCGCGCGTGCGACCAGCATCGCCCTGACCTCCTCGCGGGTCAGTTCCCGACCGACGCCGGCGGCGTGGCTCCGCAGGAGATTCGTCTGGAGGGCTTCGAGGTCCGAGCGTGGGATTCGCTCGTCGACTAGCTCGCCGAACCCCGTGTTGACGCCGTACACCGCCTCGCCGCTCTCCAGAACGGACTCGACGCGCTCGCGGGATTCGCGAACGGCCGCCCGCGACTCCTCGGCGATGGAGACGGCGGCGTCCTCGCGGGCGACGGCGACTATCGCCTCGGGGGTGAGCGATGCGCCGTCGAGGACGACGCTATCCGTGCCAACTCGTGACATGTGTCGACGTACGTACCACTCACTGATACGTCGTTCTCCCGTCCGCGCAGACGACGGCGCCGTCGACGAGGACGGTGTCGACGAGGTTCGTGCCGTACTGGTAGGGGACGTGGACGTGGGTCGGCGCGTCGAGGACGAGGACGTCGCCGGGTGCACCTTCACGGAGCGTCCCGCGGCCGTCCTCGCGGTCCAGCGCCAGCGCGGCGTTGTGCGTTCCGGCAATCAGCGCCTCCGCGGGAGTCATCCGCATCTCGACGCAGGACAGCGCCATGGCGAAGCCCATGCTGTGGCTGTGGCAGTTGGGGTTGAAGTCCGTCGCCACGGCGACCGGTGCGCCCGCCTCCAGAAACGCGCTCGCGTCGGCGTACTCCGCGCCGAGGCCGAACGCCGTTCCGGGGAGGAGGACGGGCGTGACGCCGGAGTCGACGAGGGCGTCGATATCTTCCTCCGTCGCGTGCAGGAGGTGGTCGGCGCTGGCCGCGCCCACCTCGGCGGCGAGTTGCGTCCCGCCGACGTGGGCCAGTTCCTCGGCGTGGACTTTCGGGGTCAGCCCCGCCGCCTCTCCCGCTTCGAGGACGCGCCGGGATTGCGACACGGAGAAGACGCCCTCCTCGCAGAACACGTCGCAGAACTCGGCGACGCCCTGCGACTCGACGGCGGGCATCTGCTCTTCGACCACCTCGTCGACGTAGTCGTCGGCGTCGCGTCCCTCGGGGACGGCGTGTGCGCCCATGAACGTCGGAACTACGTCGACCGGGTGGCGGTCGTCCGCGCGGGCGACGACGTCGAGCATCCGGAGTTCCGTCTCCGTGTCGAGCCCGTACCCCGACTTCACCTCGACGGTGGTCGTCCCGTGGGCGAGCATCGTGTCGAGGTGGCCGAGCAGGTTCGAGAGGAGGGTCTTGTCGTCGGCCTCTCGGACCGCCCGCACGGTCCGGAGGATGCCGCCGCCCTCGGCGAGGATGTCCTGATAGGACTTCCCGCGGAGTTTCGCGGCGAACTCGTCGGAGCGGTCGCCCGCGAACAGGCCGTGGGTGTGCGGGTCGACGAACCCGGGGAGGACGGCCCGACCACTGGTGTCGACGGCACGGCGGGCGTTCGCGGGCGGGTACTCTCGCGTGACTTCGTCGGTCGGGCCGACGGTCGCCACTTCGCCGTCCACGACGGCGACCGCACCGTCCGCGACGGTTTCGAGGCCCCGACCGCTCTCGTCCGGGCCGACGACGAGTTCGCTCGCGCCGTGGACCACCGCGTCGAGGTCGGTCATCGGGCCACCTCCAGTCCGGCGAGGAAGTGCGCGACGGCGCGGGCGGCGACGCGAGCGGTGCGGAACCCGTCCTCGAGCGGCGGCGCGCACTCGACCACCTCGAACCCGGCCACCCGTTCGTGGCCGGCGACGTGGCCGAGCATCGTGAACAGTTCGCGGGGCGTGAGACCGCCGGGGGTCGGCGCGCTCACGCCGGGGGCGACCGCCGCCTCGAGGACGTCGAGGTCGAGGCTGACGTAGATGGAATCGACGCCGCCCATCGCGTCGAGAGCGTCGTCCACCGCCGCTGTTGGGTCCGACTCGACGACCTCGGGCGTCGTGACGTGCCCGCCGTGGTCGGCGACGTACTCGTGGTACGCGGTGGACGTCTCGAAGTGACGCGCGCCGACGACGGCGAAGGCGTCGAGTCCCGCCTCGTGGAGTTGCCGGTAGGGGGTGCCGCTGGTCGGCGTGTCTCGGACCGCCCGGCAGTCGAGGTGCGCGTCGAAACTCAGCGCCCCGAGCGTCCCCGACTCGAGTAGCGGCGCGGCGTTCGGGTACGTCAGCGAGTTGTCGCCGCCGAGGAAGACGGGGAACGCACCTGCATCGTACACCGGCGCCGTGACCTCGCGGACGGCGGACTGGACCGCCTCGACGCCGCCCTCGGGTATCGCCACGTCGCCGAGGTCCGCGACCGAACCGACCGCGCCACGGTCGACGTGGTGGGTCTTTGTCCCGGCGAGTTCCCGCCGGATGGCTTCGGGGCCCTCGCGCGCCCCCTTCCGGCCGATGACCGCGCCGTCGTACGGTTCGCCGACGAGGACGGCGCGGTACTCGCCCGCGGCGTCCAGTGTCGCCCCCCCGATTACGTCGCCGAACTGCTCGTCGTTCGGGTCCTCGGAGGGGCCGTCCCACGCCGGCGGAGGGGTGAGGTCGGTCATCGCTCGCGGTCCCGCATCGGCACGGCCACGTCGTCGGCGTCGGCCTGTTCGAGCGCCACGTCGTAGCCGGCGTCGGCGTGGCGAATCACGCCCATCCCGGGGTCGGTGGTGAACACGCGGCGGGCCTTCTCGGCGGCGAGGTCCGACCCGTCGAGGACGACGTGGTTGTTCGTGTGCAGGGAGTTGCCGATGCCGACGCCGCCGCCGTCGTGGACGCTGACGATGTCCGCGCCCGCCGCGCAGTTCAGCAGGGCGTTCAGGATGGGCCAGTCGGCGACGGCGTCCGACCCGTCCCGCATGGCCTCCGTCTCGCGGTTGGGCGAGGCGACGCTCCCGGCGTCCAAGTGGTCGCGCGTGACGACGATGGGGGCCGAAATCTCCCCCTCGGCGACGAGTTCGTTGATTCGCAGGGCGAACCGGGCGCGCTCTGTCAGACCGTCCTCCGTGGCGTAGCCCAGCCAGCACACCCGCGAGGGGAGCCCCTGGAAGGACACCTGCTCCTGTGCCAACTCTATCCAGCGGTGGAGGTCGTCCTTCTCGGGGAACAGTTCCTCGACGGCCTCGTCGGTCCGGTGGATGTCGGCGGAGTCGCCCGAGAGGGCGGCCCAGCGGAACGGGCCCTTCCCCTGACAGAACAGCGGGCGGATGTAGGCGGGGACGAACCCGGGGAAGTCGAACGCGTTCGTCATTTCACGGTGCTCCTGCACCTGCCCGCGGATGTTGTTGCCGTACTCGAAGGCGATAGCGCCGCGGTCCTGCATCTCCAGAATCCCCTCGACGTGCCGTTCCATCGTGTCGAGGCTCTCGGTGACGTATCTCTCGGGGTCCTCCTCGCGGAGTTCGTCGGCCTCGGCGACCGTGTATCCCGACGGGTAGTAGCCCTCGAGTTCGTCGTGGGCGCTGGTCTGGTCGGTGATTACGTCCGGGACGAACCCGCGTTCGAGCATCCCCTCCAGCATATCCGCGGCGTTCATGTGGACGCCCACGCTGTAAGATTCGCCGTTCTCGGCCGCTTCTCTCGCGCGTTCGATGGCCTCGTCCAAGTCGTCGGTCTTCGCCTGACAGTAGTCCGTCTCGATGCGGCGGTCGATGCGGTCCTCGTCCACCTCGGCGGCGATGCAGACGCCGTGGTTCATCGTCACCGCGAGGGGTTGGGCGCCGCCCATCCCGCCGAGGCCGCCGGTGACGACGACTTTCCCGCGCAGGCCGTCGTTCTCGGGGTAGTGCTCCCGCGCGAGGGCGGCCAGCGTCTCGTAGGTGCCCTGAATGATGCCCTGCGTGCCGATGTACGCCCACGACCCGGCGGTCATCTGGCCGTACATGATGAGGCCCTTCGCTTCGAGTTCGTGGAAGTGCTCCCAGTTGTCCCACTTACCCACGAGGTTGGAGTTGGCGATGAGGACCCGAGGGGCCTTCTCGTGGGTCTCGAAGCGACCGACTGGCTTGCCGCTCTGGACCAGCAACGTCTCCGTGTCGCCGAGTTCGCGGAGTTCGTCCACGATGGCGTCGTAGGCGTCCCACGACCGGGCGGCCCGGCCGGTACCGCCGTAGACGACGAGGTCCTCCGGTCTCTCGCCCACTTCGGGGTCTAAGTTGTTGTTCAACATCCGGAGGGCGGCCTCCTGTCGCCAGCCCTCACACTCGATGTCGGTCCCGGTCGGTGCGCCCTGATACTCGCGCCACTGCTCGGACGGTTCGCCGACGTCGTGGTCGGCCTCGGATGCGTGTTGCTGTGACATGGCACGACATATGGCCGCGAACGGGATAGCGAACCCCCTCCGCACGGTGATTGTTTTATATTATATGTGTGTACTGGTAGCTATGTACGAGGCCGTCTTCCGCGTCGCCGGTGACGGCGCATACGCCGAGGCCACCGACGACACCGACACGACCATCGAACTGTGGTGTAACGACCACCGCGACCTCCTACACGTCAGCGGACGCGGTGCCGACGCCGTCCTCGAGGAGGTCCGCGACACCGTCGGCGTCGGTGACCACCTCCGACAGGGGGACGAACTGGTACTGGTCACCGCCGAGTGTCTCATCGGCCACCTCGAACACAACGTCGAGGGGTACCTCGCGGACCACGGGTGTCTGCTGGTGCCGCCGCTCCAGTACACCGAGGGGACGAAACTCGCCCGCGTCCTCGCGCTCGACGCCGAGTCGCTGTCCGGCGTGTACGCGGCGATGGCCGAGGACTACGCGGTCACCGTCGAGTCGAAGCGCGAGATTCGGTCGGTGACGCCCGACGCGCCGCTGTTGACCGTCGACGCCGTCCTACCGGACCTCTCGGCCCGCCAGCGCGAGGTGTTCCTGACGGCCTACGACCTCGGCTACTACGAACTCCCGCGGGAGACGTCGACGGCGGCCATCGCCGAGGCCGTCGGCGTGACCCGTCGGACGGCCGAAGAACACCTGCGGCGAGCGGAGAAGAAGTTGGCCGACTCGCTCGTCGAGTTCGTGTAGGGGGTCGGAGAGCAGTTCTCGAACCCTCTTCGGCGGGAGAACGCGAGAGGTGCGGACCGCCGAAAAACGGTCCTAACTACGGTTTCGACCCTCGTCACGCACGCCGTGCTGACTATCGGGGTTCCATCCAGCAGCGGCGGGGGAAGGGTTTGAGGGTGTTCCACCCGTACGGCGACGTATGGACAGTGGCCGTTTGCTGGAGCTCGTTCCACACTACATCGCGATGTTGATGCTGATATTTCTGGTTCTCGCGGCCGTTCGAGCAGTTGTGGGCGACGTCGGTTTTTGGGTCGAATTGGCGGTCGTCTTGGTCGTCGCCTTCGCGTATCGCCCTCTCGTGAGGAGACTCGGCATCGGGCCCAGCGGGTGGGAGTAAGGCACGGGACCGATGCTACGCGTCCGGTATCGGTTCGCGAAGGTCGGCCGTATCTCTCTGAACTCCCAGCAGGTCGTTCACAGGCGCTTCCCGTCGCCGCGTCGGTTCGACGCGGCGAAAAACTGCGACCGCACCACGCGGTCTACTGCCTTCACAGGAGGCCCAACGCAGCCAGCGCGTGGGTGATACCCGCGATGAGCGGGAGGAGGATGACGGTCCGCATCACGAACAGGGCCACGAGGTCACGGAAGCGGACGGGCACGTCGCTGAACATGTCCATTATCATCGGGCCGACGCTGGAGAAGAAGATGAGCTGTGAGACGGCGAGCACCGCGACGAAGAACTTCGCCTTCGTCGCCGTCTCGGTCACCAGCAGGACGGGGACGTACATCTCCGTGATGCCGACGATGGTGGCGGGCGCGACGACTTCGGCGTTCGGGATGCCCAGCGCCGCGACCACGGGCGTCAGCGGCTGGCCGAGGATGTCGAACAGCGGCGTGTGCGCCGACAGCAGGGTCGCCGCCAGCCCCACCGCGAGGATGGTCCCGAGGATGAGGCTCGTGAGTTTCAGGCCGTCGACGAAGCCGCGTTTCGCCGCCTGCGCGAACGTCTCGCCCTCCTCGGCTTTCCCGACGGCCTCGCTGATAGCCAGTCGGACGTAGTCGGTCGGCGACCCGGAGAAGGCGACTTCGGGGTCCGGTTCGGCGATGTACTCCTCGGGCGTCGTCGCGATTGGCGGTAGGCGCACGAGAATCGCGCCCGTCACGACGACACAGAGGAAGTACGCGCCGAAGACCAGCGGGAACAGCGGCAGAATTTCCAGCGTGGCCGCGACGACGCCGACGAACCCGATAGACACCGTCGAGAAGCAGGTGGCGATGGTGAACACGTCGCGCTTGTGGTAGCCACCGTCCTCGAAGACGTTGCGGGTGACGTACAGACCGACGCTGTAGGACCCGACCCACGACGCGAGGCTGTCGAGGGCGGCCCGACCGGGCACCTTGAACAGCGGCCGCATCACCGGTCTGGCCATCGTCCCGACGAACTCCAGCCCGCCGAGTTCGACGAAGATGGTGATGAAGATGGCCCCGATGGGGATGATGACGCCGACGCTGTATACCAGCGTGTTCCACATCAGGCCGCCCGTCCCGGGGGTGTGCAACCACTCCGGACCGAGTTTGAAGAACATCACCGGCGCTAACACGAGGCCGGCGACCCGGAGCGCCCAGAAGACCGTCGACGTCTCGAAGTACGACAGGTCGTACCCGCCGACCTCGCTATCGCCGACCATCGCCAGCGTCGTCAGGACGCCGCCCGCGACGATGATAGCCAGCGAGTAGA
The DNA here is from genome assembly GCF_056934455.1 of Haloarcula sp. H-hyl6. Classification (NCBI taxonomy): domain Archaea; kingdom Methanobacteriati; phylum Methanobacteriota; class Halobacteria; order Halobacteriales; family Haloarculaceae; genus Haloarcula; species Haloarcula sp. H-hyl6. Next base: position 844,041 of record NZ_JBRIIK010000001.1, on the reverse strand, counting down.
CGCCGACGGCGTCCGGGAACGTCTCGGTGACGTTGCTCACGACGATGTCGAACGGCACCGTCACCTCTCCCTGATAGGGCACCGGCAGGAGGAAGAACACGCCGCCGATGAGGAACGCGACGACGAACTTCGTCACCGGGCGCACGTCGTACTCGTTGAGGTCTATCTCCTCGAGGCTCTCGACCGCCGGTTCGGTGTCGACTGTGTAGGTTTTGCCTGTTTCGGTAGACATTACCACACACTATCAGCATCAAAGTGTTAGTCCTGAAACCACCCTGTGGCGTGGGATTTATAAGTGGGGTCGGCACCGACGGTCCGCCGCCATCACCACAACACCTATTTACCACGCTAGAATACCACTAAGTTGTATGAGCGATTTCGACAAGTTCAGCGACGTCGGCGAGGCGGAAGTGACACGGGCAATCGGTCAGGAGTGGACCGAGGAGTTCATGGACTTCTCGGACTCGGACGTCATCGTCGTCGGTGGCGGTCCCTCCGGCCTGATGGCCGCGAAGGAACTCTCGGAGCGGGGGGTACAGACGATGGTCGTCGAGAAGAACAACTACCTCGGCGGCGGGTTCTGGCTCGGCGGGTTCCTGATGAACAAGGTCACGGTGCGCGACCCGGCTCAACAGGTCCTCGACGAACTCGACGTGGACTACAAGCAGTCCAAAGACAGCGAGGGGCTGTACGTCGCCAACGGGCCGGAAGCGTGTTCGGGGCTCATCAAGGCGGCCTGTGACGCCGGCGCGAAGATGCAGAACATGACGGAGTTCACGGACATCGTCATCCGTGAAGACCACCGGGTGGGCGGCATCGTGATGAACTGGACGCCGGTCCACGCCCTGCCGCGCGAAATCACGTGCGTCGACCCAATCGCGGTGGAGGCGGACCTCGTCGTCGACGCGACGGGCCACGACGCGATGGCGGTGAAGAAACTGGACGAACGCGGCGTGTTGAACGCGCCGGGCATCGAGGACTCGAAGACGAACTCGGGGATGGACCAGACGGGGGACGACTCATACGGCGCGCCGGGGCACGACTCGCCGGGGCACGACTCGATGTGGGTCGGCGAGAGCGAGGACGCCGTCGTCGAACACACCGGTCTCGCACACGACGGCCTCGTCGTGACCGGCATGGCCACCGCGACGACGTACGGTCTGCCGCGCATGGGACCGACGTTCGGCGCGATGCTCGTCTCGGGCAAGCGCGCCGCGCAGGTCGCCCTCGACGAACTGGACGTCGACGCCGACCCGGTCGACATCACGAGCCGCGACGCCGCCGCGACCGCCGACGACTGACGGCGTCGCTCTCGTTCTCTCGATTTATCTGCCGCCGTAGCCGCCGGTACCCTCGACGACGAGCATCTCCGTCGCGCCGGGTCGGAACTCGTAGTCGACGGGCACGAGGCGGGCCGACAGGCCGGTCGCCCCGGCGGCCGTGAACGACCCCGGGCCACCGGGACAATCGAGGACCGTCCGTCCGCGGAGTGTCGTCCCCTCCAGACCGAACCCCCGTCTGCACTCCTCGACTGTCCGTCCGACGAATCGGAACGGCTCCCCGACGTCGAACTGCTGGACCGGACTGATGTGCCAGTGTGTACTCTATCGTACAATCACGACTTCCCAGAGACTACTGGACGAAGATGGGCGATAGCGAGAGCACCTGAGACAAACGAACTATAAAGACTCACTTTCATTCATACATTTACAGTAATATTGCGCTAGTGCCAACGATTATGTATATCCATCCACTCTTGTTAGTGATTGACAAGCAATGTCGAACGGGTTACAGCACCTGAACGAGACGGCGCCCGAGACGGGTGGGACGAACAGCCTCACGGTCGACCTCTGGACGCGCCGGCCGGTGTGCGGGCCGCGGGCCACCGTCGTCGACCGGTTGAGCAGTCTCCGGACGGCGGAAACCATCTCGGACTTCTCGGTCACGACGTGGCCGGACGAGATAGTGGTCTCCGACCGGAACCGACACAGCGAACTGTTGGCGACCATAGAGGAGTTCGAAGCGTGGGCGGCCGACAACGGCGTGAGCCTGCGGCCGCCGTTCGAGATGCGAACGGCGTCGTCGCTGGTCGGCGGCAGCAAGGAGGTGTTGACGACGCCGATGCTGCTGGCGAGTCTGCGCGAGGGCGACGCCGTCATCGGCGTCTACCCCTGCACCGACGGCGGACACACGTGGACGGTCCCCGAGTTCCTCGACGTCCTCGAAGACGACGCGTCGGCACCGCTCGAACGGGTCTCCGACAGCGCGCTTCCGACGACCGACCACGAACCGTCCTGACTGCGGTTCGGCGCTCCGGTGTCGTCGTCCCCACTCGACCGCCGCTCGGAGAGTGAGAGGCCGCTCCACAACACGTATCACTGGAGAGTACCACCGACATATATGGTCGAGCAGGTCACGCTCTATCGCGCGCCGACGACGGCCGCCGACGCCGACGCCATGGCCGAGTGGCTGGACGAACGCGTCGAGGCGACGGTGACCGTCTCGGACCGCTTCCTCTCGCTGTACGCCGACGACTCGCTCCCCGAGGAACTGGCCGACGTGCGCGTGCTGGACCCGTACGACCGTGAGACGGGCAACACGATGCTCGGTATCGTCCGCTACGAGGAGCGCGCCATCGAGCACCCGGAACGGGCGGGCGGCGTCATCTACGACGGACTCGAACTCCAGCGGCTCTTGCACCGCCGGATACCCGAGGCCGAGCGGTCGCTCTCCCATCTGCACCTCGTCCTCTCGGACCGCGTGGTCGGGACGTGGGGCGACCACGACGGCCGGTGGCACAAGCGCGTGAACGTCCTCGGCCAACCGGCGCTCGTCTCCGTCCCGGGGCTGTACGAGGCCCCGGCGAAACCCGAACAGTACTACAAGGAACAGCAGAAACACGCGATGCTCTCGGGGGATGCCCCGCCGCGCGAGGTACTGGAGAACGAGGTCGAGGGCGAGTTTCTGGTGGCCGACGACCCGCGGACCACCGAGGCCCTGAAGGGGTACGTCCTGCAGGCGTACCACTACCTCGCGACCGGCGAGGCGTTCTGCGACGAGGAGCACTGTCGCCTGCACAACCCCCACCGGCAACCGGGCGTCGTCGCGGCGCAGTTACGGGACCCGGAGTTCTGTCCGGCCCACGCCGAGCGGTACCGACAGGCCTAGCCACTCCGGCAGTGGTCAGCCGTCCCACCCAGTTTACGTGTCGAGGACGCTACGGGTGGCTCGGAGACGGCTCGCTCGACGACGAGCGCTACAAGCCGGTCGCCAGTCACTCCACCTGTCCGGAGACGAGGCCGAGATAGCCACCGGCGAACGTCTCGTAGCGCCGGTCCACGGTCCGTTCGGTCAACCGGTCGCGGGCGGCGGCGACCCGTCGCTCGAACGCGTCGGCGTGCGACTGCCGCGAGAGCCGCGACCCGGGGGCGGAGAGCCGGACGAATCCCTCGAAGGCGACGTTCAGCGGCGCCGCGACCGGACTGTCGCTCCGCTGGAAGTTCAACAGCGCGACGCGGCCGCCCGGGTCGACGCAGTCACACCACGCGTCGACGGCCGCGGCGGGGTCCGCGAAGATGCCGGCGACGAACGTCGAAAGCACCGCGTCCACGCCGTCGACCGGGGGTCGCGCGGCGTCGCCGAGGACGTACTGGACGCCGTCGCCGGTCCGGTCGCGGTGGCCGCGTGCCCGTGCGAGCATCTCGCGGGTCAGGTCCACGCCGACGACGCGGCCCGCCGGCCCGACTCGCTGGCGGAGGACCGGCACGTTCGCGCCGGTGCCACACCCCATCTCGACGACCGTCTCGCCGGCCGAAAGTGCTAGTTCGTCGGCCGCGCGGGCGCGCCACGACTGGACGACCGGGAGCGCCGCGACCCGGTCGTACAGCGTGGCCCACCGCCCGTAGACGGCGCGAGCGTCGCTCACAGAAGGTCTCTTGCCCATCCGGCGACGGCCGTCGCGTCCTCGCCGAGCAGGTACACGACCGGTTCGACGCCCATCCCCCCGGTCTGGTAGATGACGTCGGCGTCGGGGGCGTCGGCGAGGGCCTCGGCGATTGCGGGTTCGAGCGCTTCCTCGGCGTCGAACTCGACGGTGGCGTGGCCGGCGTCTTCCAGCGCCGCGACGATGGTGTCGTCGTAGCGGACGTTCAGCGCGGCGCGGGCGTCGCTCCCGGCGGCCCGGGCGGCGAGCAACACCGTGGCGACGTGTTCGCTCACGCCGTACTCGGGTTCGGCGGGGATGGTCGCCCGCCCCTTCACGTCCAGAATCCGGCCAGGGACGGCGGCCACGTCCTCGATGCCGTCGGCGTCGGGGAGCGCCTGCACGAGGTTCGACCCGACGGCCGGGATGAGCGTGGCGAAGCCGCTGGTGTTCTCGAGCACCCGGAGTCCCTGCCGGACCGTCGAGAGGGTCCGCTCGGCCGCCCGGAGCTTCGAGTCCGGGTCGTGGACGCTGAACTCGCCGCCGTACTCCGCCAGTTCCGGCACCGCCTCCTCGTGGAGGGACGCGAGCAGGCCGCCCTGTTCGAGTTCGCGGACGAACACCTCGGCTTCGACGAGCGCCTGTACCGGACTCACGTCGCCGTCGGCCAGTCCCTCGGCCAGTCGCTCGACGAGTTCGTTCAAGCCTCGGTGGTCGAGGAGCGCCTCGTTTCGCTCGACGTCGCCGTGGACGTACTTCGAGACGGCGCTCTGACTGATGCCAAGTAGCTCCGCCACCTCGGACTGGGTCAGACCGCGCTCGCGGAGCGCCTCGGCCAGCATCGACCGGAAGGTGGGCAGAAACTCGTCGACGACGATTTCCTCGACGAAGTGCATCTTACTGGTCGCCTCCGAACTCCACTTCGTTTCTCGCCGACGTGCGAGCGACACACGCGTCGCTCATTGGTCGCCTCCGAACTCGCGGTCCCCCTGTATCTTGCTCGCTTGCGGCCCGCTCTGGTCCTGATACTTCGAGCCGCGCTCGGACCCGTAGGGGCGCTCGGCGGGCGTCTTCAGTTCGGTGAAGGTGAGTTGCGAGATGCGCATGCCGGGCGTGAGCGCGACGGGTGCGGTGCCGAGGTTCGACAGTTCGAGCGTAATCTGGCCCTTGTAGCCGGGGTCACAGAGGCCGGCGGTGGCGTGGACGACGATGGCGAGGCGGCCGAGCGAGGACCGCCCCTCGACGTGGGCGATGAGGTCGTCGGGAATCTCGACGCGTTCGTGGGTCGTCCCCAAGACGAAGTCGCCGGGGTGGAGGATGTACTCGCCGTCGGCGTCGACTTCGGTCTCCTCGACGTAGTCCGCGACCTCCCCCTCCGCGTTCGGGTGGATACAGGGGATGTTGGCGTGCTGGAACTCGAGGAACTCGCGGCCGAGTCGGAGGTCGACGCTCGCCGGTTGAATCTGGATGTCGGGGTCGTCGAGCGGTTCGACCACGAGGTCACCCTCTCTGAGGCGACGCTCGATGTCGGCGTCGGAGAGTATCATTACCCGACGTAGCGGGGCCGGATACCTAAAGCGTCCCGTCTCGGCGCCGCCGGCGGCCGTACCGTTCAACGCTGAATTTTAGCATCCGTCGGGGGTATTTGAGTGTCTCCCTTAGCGTCGAGTGCATGCCAGCTAGCCGCCCACCTGCCCTCCAAGACAGGTTGCACAGTCCGACTGACCGACCGACCGCCCGAGGGGTGAGTCCATGAACACCCGACGAACCGCCGTCGTCAGCGTCGTGGCCGTCGGCGCTCTCCTCCTCGCCGGCGGTCTGTTCGCGCTCCCGGCGCTGTCCGACCAGCCTACCGCTCCCGCGGACGGCGAGACGCCGCCGGCGGTGAACGGGACCGTCGTCTACCCGGTGAACGACTCGCTCGTCCTCGAGACCCGGGCGAACGAGACTGTCGCGGGCGCGACCGACCTCGAAACGGGGGAGAACGTGACCGTCCGAATCCAGAGCGACGGGACGGCGTCGCCGTTCCTCTATCAGCGGGAGGCGACGGTCGGTTCGAACGGGACGTTCTCGGTGCCGGTCGACCTCTCTTCGGTGCCGGAGAACGCCTCGGCGACCGTCTCCGTCCGCTACGACGACGAGGAACTCACCAACCGCACCGCGCGGGTCGTCCACGTCCCGGGCGCGTCGGACGATGGGGCCGGCGCGGACTCGGACACTCCGTTCGACTACGAGGGCGAGACGCTGACGGTCCAGAACGCCGCGGACCAGACGATTCGCGGGACGACTGACCTCGACCCGGGGACGACCGTCACCGTCCGCGCGCGAAGCACCGACTCCGACGCACCCTTCCTGCGCCAGCGGACGGCGACGGTGCAGGACGACGGGTCCGTCACGGTGGCCATGAACTTCAGTTCGGTCCCCGAGGGCTCGTCGTTCGAGGTCACGCTCCTGCACGACGACGAGCGTCTCGGCGAGGCCGACGCACGGGTCGAGTGAGACAGACCGCACTCAGGAGAGTATCACCGGGGCCGTCGCCACCAGTACGGCCACGACGAGGGCCGCACGCCGACTGAGTTCGTGGGCGACGCGCAGGCCGCCGGCCCAGACGAGCGCTTGCCAGACGGCCCCCGCGATTTGAATCAGCAGGAAGGCGAGCCCCGAGACGCCCGACTGGAGCGTTCTGACCCGCGGGAGGACCGTCTCCGGCGTCGCCCCCGAGAGGTCCAAACCCGCGGCGAAAAAGACCAGCACGGCGCCGGCGACGACGGTGACGGCCACCGTCGGCACCAGTCCCCACGCGGTGACTTCGAGGGTCTCGCCGAAGCGTCCGGTCCCGCCGCCCAGCCACGCGCCGACGTGGAGGACCACGGCGAGACCGACCCAGAGGATGAGGAAGCCGACGAACAGCCACGGGAGCGTCCCGCGTATCTCCCGCCAGAGGAGCGAACTGATTTCGACGGTCGTCGTCGGGGACGCGTCACAGCCAGTGGGTGTCATCCCGGTGCCGCCGTCGCAGAACACGTCCCCGGGGTAGGCGGGGTTGTCTACGGTCGTCGTCCCGGTGAACTGCTGACTGAACAGCCAGAGCGTGACGGCGATGACGACCGTCGTGACGAGGCCGAGTACGGCGGCCAGACCCGCGCCGTGAACGCCGCTGAGGCGGCCGTCGCGCCGTTCGAAGAACGCGCCTGGACGGAGGAGAAACGTCGTGACTGTGGCGGACACTCTCCGGGAGTGCACACCGACGGGGTAAGTGCCCTGTGGTACGTGCAACCAGTCGGGTACTCCGACGGGAGTTTAAGTCCGGGTCGCTACGTGTGGGGTATGAAGCAGGCCATCGTCGCCCGGGCCGACGTCGGGATGGGCGAGGGAAAACTCGCCGCGCAGGTCGCCCACGCCTCGCTGTCGGCCTACGAGGACGCCGGTCGGAAGGCCCGCAAAGCCTGGAAAGGCGAGGGCCAGAAGAAGGTGGTCCTGAAGGCGACGAGCGAGTCCGAACTGTTCGAACTCGCCGACGTCGCCGAGCGCGAGGGCCTGCCGCATGCCGTCGTCAGGGACGCCGGCCACACCCAACTCGACCCCGGGACGGTCACCGCCCTCGCGGTGGGGCCGGCCGAGGACGAACTGGTGGACCGCGTCACTGGCGACCTCTCGCTGTACTGAGGACAGCGGGGACGACATCGCCGATGTCGTTATATACAAGAAACCCTAACCTCAGGTGAATACCAGAGAGCACCCACAATGCAAGGAAACGAACAGCAGGCGTACGACCGCGGGATAACCATCTTCTCGCCGGACGGGCGCCTCTATCAGGTCGAGTACGCTCGTGAGGCAGTCAAGCGAGGGACCGCGAGCGTCGGCGTCCGAACCGCCGACGGCGTCGTCCTCGCGGCCGACCGACGCGCTCGCTCGCCGCTCATCGAACGCGACAGCATCGAGAAGATTCACGAAATCGACGACCACGTCGGCGTCGCGAGCGCCGGCCACGTCGCCGACGCCCGTCAACTCATCGACGTCGCCCGCCGGCAGGCACAGGTCAACCGCCTGCGCTACGACGAACCGGCCAGCGTCGAGTCGCTGACGAAGGAGGTCACCGACTACATCCAGCAGTACACCCAGACCGGCGGCGCTCGCCCGTTCGGGGTCGCACTGCTGGTCGGCGGCATCGAGGACGGCGAACCGCGCCTGTTCGAGACGGACCCCTCGGGGACGCCCTACGAGTGGCAGGCCGTGGCCATCGGCGGCAACCGCGAGGACCTCCAGTCCTTCCTCGAAGACGAGTACGCCGAGGAGACGGACCTCGAAGGCGGCGTCGAACTGGCGCTTCGGGCCCTCGCCTCGGTCAACGACGACGGCCTCGACGCGACGGGCGTCGACATCGCCACCATCGACGTCGAGACGGAGCAGTTCAGCAAACTCGAGGAGGACGACATCGCGGGTCGCATCGAGGAGTTCGAACTCGGAGGTGAGAACTGATGTACGACCCCGACGACCGACTGACCGACGCCTACGAACCCGAAGTCGGCACGCTCCCCAACGACGACAGCGGCCGCGACGAGGAGACGGTCACCAAGACGGGGACGACCACCGTCGGTATCAGCACCGACGACGGCGTCGTCATCGCGACGGACCGGCGCGCCTCGCTGGGCGGCCGGTTCGTCTCGAACAAGAACGTCCAGAAGGTCGAGCAGATTCACCCGACGGCGGCCCTGACGCTGGTCGGCAGCGTCGGCGGCGCGCAGTCGTTCATCCGCTCGCTTCGCTCGGAGGCGAACCTCTACGAGGTGCGCCGCGACGAACCCCTCTCGATTCACGCGCTGGCGACGCTCGCGGGTAACTTCGCCCGTGGCGGCCCGTTCTTCGCTATCAACCCCATCCTCGGCGGCGTCGACGCTGAGGGCAGCCACGTCTACAGCATCGACCCCGCCGGTGGCGTCTTAGAGGACGACTACACCGTCACCGGGTCCGGGACGATGGTCGCGACGGGGACCATCGAGGGCGAGTACGACCCCGAGATGAGCCTCGAAGACGCCCGTGCGCTGGCCATCCGCGCCGTGGAGGCGGCCGCAGAGCGCGACACCGGGTCGGGCAACGGCGTCGTCCTCGCGGAGGTTACGAGCGACGGCGTCGACATCGACCGCTTCGACGACTACGAGTCGGCGGCCTGAGCGGCCGTCGGCGGTTTCTTCGCTCTGTTTCTCCGTCGCACGAGCGGCGCTTAGCGCGGTACGTCGACCCAGCCGCATATCCACGCCTCGTCGGCGTCGGGGAGGTACGCGACGGTGCGGCCGCTGAACTCCGTTATCTCGACGTCACTGTCGCGCCACTGTTCGACGCGGTCGGCCATGTCGTCGCGTCTGCGGTCGGGCGTGTGTTCGGGTTCGGGTTCGGTCACGGTCCTTGCTCGGGTGGACCTCGGCCGCCCACCGTCCTCGTTATGGAGATGCTAACCACCGTCCGACGGCGCGGTTCCAGAGCAGTATCTAGCGGTACGTAGTCCCTGAAACCGACGGAAAGCAGGTATAAGTGCCGGCCGCCTCTTGCTTCGGTCGATGGCTACGGACCACGCCGAGGACGACGTCGACTTCCTCGACGCGTTCCGGCAGTTCTTCGCGCTGGAGCGGGACGTACTGGTGCTCTCGCTGTCGATGCTGGCGTTCTCGCTGGCCTTCCAGATGACCAGCCGGTACGTCCCCGAGTACATGCGCGTGCTGGGTGCGAGCGCGAGCGTCATCGGCCTGTACGGGAGCGTCGGGAACCTCATCAGCGCCGTCTACCCCTACCCCGGCGGGGCCGTCTCGGACCGCCTCGGTTCCCGGTTCGCGCTGACGGCCTTCGCCGTCCTCGCCACCGTCGGCTTCGGCGTCTGGTACCTCGCCGCCGTCGTCGGCACCGTCGCCGTCGGGCCGCTGACCGTCCCGGCGTGGGCGTTCGTCTTCGTCGGCCTCTTTCTGGCGCAGGCGTGGAAGTCCTTCGGCCTCGGCGCGACGTTCGCCATCGTCAAGCAGAGCGTCCCGCCCGAGCGACTGGCGATGGGATTCGCCAGCACGGAAGTGTTCCGCCGCCTCGGGTTCCTCGTCGGACCACTCCTCGCCGCCGGCCTCCTGGCAGTCTCGGCGACGTTCGTCGGGGGGTTCCAACTCGTCTTGCTCGTCGCCGTCGCCTGCGGCGCGGTGGCGACGGTGGCCCAGCACGCCCTCTACGACGCCAGCGAGGACACCTTGGGCAAGTCCTTCGAGGGGTTCCAGCAAGTCCTCGACGACCTGCGCGGGATGCCGAGGACGCTCCGACCACTGCTCGTCGCGGACACGCTCGTCCGGTTCGCCAACGGCATGGTGTACGTCTTCTTCGTCATCGTCGTCACGGACTTCCTCTCGGTGGGGTTCACCGGGTTCGGGTTCTCCCTGCGACCCGACGCCTTCTTCGGCGTCCTGCTGGGCGTGGAGATGGTCGTCGCCATCCTCTCGATGGCACCCGTCTCGAAACTCGCCGAGTACGCCGGCCTGAAACCCGCCGTCGCGCTCGGCTTCTCGGTGTACGCGCTCTTTCCGCTGGCGCTCATCTACGCGCCCGCGGACCAGTGGATACTGCTCGTGCTCTTCGCGTACTCCGGCCTGCGCTTCGCCGGCCTGCCCGCCCACAAGGCGCTCATCGTCGGCCCGGCCCAGCGAGACGCCGGCGGCCGCGTCACCGGGAGTTACTACCTCGTCCGAAACACGCTCGTCATCCCGAGCGCCGCGCTCGGCGGGTGGCTCTACGGGAGTTCGCGGGCCGTCGACGTGGCGTGGGTGACGGTGCGTGCCGGCCCGGAACTGGCCTTCGGCCTGGCCACGGCCGTCGGCGTCCTCGGCGTCGCGTACTTCCTCGTCTTCGGCGAGGAGTTCGAGGCGTACGCGTGACGGACTGACCGGCAGGTTGAGGGACTGGGCGGTCGATACGTACGGTGTCGACGCATGGAACGGAACAGACAGTTGGCCGTGTTCGCCGTCGCCGTGGGCGCTCTCGGCGCGGTGCTCGCGTTCGCTATCGAGGCCGATCTCGGCCTCGCCGACGGCATCTGGTATCCCATCGTGTACGCGTGTGTTCCCGCCGTCGCGGCCACGGCGGCCTTCGCCCGCGAACGACCGGGCGGGAGCCCGGTTCTCGTGGCGACGGTCGGTGGCTGGCTACTCGTCACGTCAGTGTTGGCGCTCGCCGGGTTCGTCGTCCTCACGCTCGGCTTCCCGCCGGCGACGGTTCGACCACCGGTCGTCGCGCTCGGGTTCGTCCTCGTCCTCTATCTGGGCTTCCTGTTGGTCCCCGTCGCCGCGGCGATGGCGGCCGGCCGAACGCGGGGTATCCGGGCGGTCGGGGCACTCGCTTTGGCCCCGGTTGGCCAACTGCTCGTCGGTGCCGTACTCATCTTGCTTCGGTGAGACAGAGACCGGCGGCCCCGCTAAACCCGCGCTCGACTGTTCGTAGTGCCCGGTCACCTCGACAGTCCCGTTTTCACGAACCAGCGACTCTACTCTTCGGCGCTACCAGCGTCTCTCCGACTGCCACCCGTCACGTGTCCATCTCCTCACACAACCGCGACTCACAAACGACGAACGCCAACGCTAAACCCGGCCGGCCGAACAGTCGACCAATGCGCGAGGCCCACCCGATTGAGCAGGTCGTCGGCATGGAGTACTACGTCAGCGACGCCGACGGCGTGGGCGGCCGTCTCAGAGTCTCGCCCGAGGACTTCCGCGTCACCGAGCTGGAGGCGTTCGACACGTCGCCCGTCGACGCCGACACGGGGGCCTACCCGCACCTCGTCCTCCGCGTCGAGTTGCACGACTGGGACACGAACGACTTCGCCAGCGCGCTCTCGGACAAACTGGGCATCTCTCGTGAACGCGTCTCGTGGGCCGGAACGAAGGACAAGCGGGCGGTCACCCGACAACTGTTCTCGGTGAAGGGCATCGCTCCCGACGACGTGCCAAGGGTGGACGGGGCGGACGTCGAGGTGGTCGGCCGGGCCGGCCGGCCCGTGCTGTTCGGTGACCTCGCGGGCAACGCCTTCGAAATCGTGGTGCGGGACAGCGAGAACCCCGAGAACGCCGCGAGCGTACTGGCAGATTTGCGGGCCTTTGCAGGCACTGAGCGGGAGGACCTTGACGCCGACTCGCTCCCGTCCGCCGAGTCGACCGTCGGCGTCCCGAACTACTTCGGCCAACAGCGGTTCGGGTCGCGGCGTCCGGTCACCCACGAGGTCGGACTGGCCATCGTCCGCGAGGAGTGGGAGGCGGCGGTCCTGGCCTACGTGGGCAACCCGCACGAACGGGAACCCGAGGACACGCAGGCCGCCCGCGCCTACGTCGACGAGACCCACGACTGGGCGGGCGCGCTAGACCGCCTCCCGCGGGCGCTGGGGTACGAGCGGTCGATGTGTCACGCGCTCGTCGAGAACGGTGCCGACTCGCCAGCGGACTTCCGCGAGGCGGTCGAGACGCTCCCGACGAACCTCCAGACGCTGTTCGTCAACGCCGCCCAGTCGTACGTGTTCAACCGCATCCTCTCTGCGCGACTGGAACGTGGCCTGCCGTTCGACCGGCCCGTCGAGGGCGACGTGGTCTGCTTCGCGGTCAGCGATGCGCCGGAGGGACTCCGATTGCCCGACGCCGACCGCACTCAGCGCGTGACCGAGAAGCGCCTGCGAACCGTCGAGCGCCACTGCGAACGGGGCCGCGCGTTCGTCACCGCACCGCTCGTCGGCACCGAGACGGAACTGGCGGACGGCGAACCCGGCGAGATAGAGCGCGAGGTGCTGGCCGACGTGGGCCTCGAACCCGGGGACTTCGACCTACCGGGGGAATTCGACAGCGACGGGACGCGGCGGGCCGTGATGGTCCGGACGGACCTCGGCGTCGACCGCACCGGCGACGACCTGACGTTCTCGTTCTCGCTGCCGAAGGGAAGCTACGCGACGGTCCTCTTACGCGAGTTCCGAAAGGGCGACCCCGACGCGTAGGCGGCGGTCCGAACCGTCTGGCTTATCCGGCCGAGCGCCCCTACGTCCAGACATGGACTGCCGGCAGTGTGCGACGCCGCTCGACCGACCGGGCGACTACTGTCTGGTCTGTCACACTGCCAACACGGAGGCGGTCGTCATCGAACTCGGCCGGGACCGAGCGACCGTCTCCTGTATCGCCGACGAGTCGGTCGTCGGCCAGCGGACGGTGACGACGACGCCGGAGGGCGACGGCAGCGACGAGAAGGCCGTCGTCGAACTGCGGAACTTCGCGGGCCTCGTCGCCGACGAGGTGCGGCGCAAGCGCCCCGAGGAGGTGTACGTCACCGGCGACCGGGACGTCATCGCCGCGGTGCGGGGCCAGTTACATCACGAGTTCTTCCGCGTGAAGGGCGAGGACCCCGTCCAGCGGGTGCTGGACCGGCAGGGCGAACCGGCGCTGGAAGTCGTCGACGCCGCGCCGGCCGAGAAGTTGGGCGGAAGCCACTCGACGCTCATCGGCGGCCGGACGGGCCAGCGGGTCATCCAAACCGTCGCGGGCCACCCCCACGTCAAGAAGGTCATCCCCGGTCCAATCGACGCCGGCGGGTCGGGGTCCCGAACGGGCGTCCGGGCGAAGGCGACCCGCGCGGACACCAACGGCAACGTCCGAGTGCTCATCCGCGACGGGTCCAGCGTGCAGGAGACCCGCGTCGTCACGACGGCCGGTGACCGGGAACTGGGCGAACACGTCCGCGCCGACCTGAACGAGGCGCTTCGGGACGCCGAGTTACAGGACTGAGGCCGGCGAGGGTCACGACCATCGCCGTCCCGTTGACCGTTCCCCAGACGAACATCGGGTCGGAGAAACGGACGGCGTCGGGGCCGTGCAACACCGTGACGCCGGCGAACAGGCTCACGAGGACGACCCACAGCGCCGTCGCGGCGAGGGCGGCCCGCGGCGGGTCGAGCCACGAGAGCGCCTGCGTGCCGCCTCAGCCGAGCGCCCCCGCGGCGGTCCCGGCCAGCAGGAACTCGGAGTCGGAGAGGCGGCCGCTGGTGGCGGGTGCGACGGCGGTGAGGTGCGCCTGGAGCGTCTCGGTCGGTGCCATCGCTGGCCGTTCGGTCTCGACGGTAATGGGTGTGGCTGCCCCTACGCTAGCTCCGCGGCCAGCAGGAGGACGCTCGGTGCAGCCAGTAACACGATGCCCACGAGCATGAGCAACGCCGGGAGCACGAGCAGTCCCATCTCGGTGAACAGCCACAGTCCCAGCCCCGAGAGCAGTACGATTAGCCCCACGAGGCGCAGTAGCCATGTGACGACACCCTCGAGTTCGGAGTCGGCGACGACTTCGAGTACTTCGAGTGCTTCGTCCATAGCGTCCGTGCCATTCGAGATGCGGCGGGTTAATGGCTGTGGCCGGCGGTCGACGGTGGTGTGTGCTCTCGGCCCCGAGTCGGCGGCCTGCGTTCGTCTCGAAGGGCTTATGTGGCCGCTGGGCCGACCACAGAGTACTATGGCCAACAAGAGAGGACGAACCGGGAGCGCCGGCCGATTCGGCGCCCGCTACGGTCGCGTCGCTCGCCGCCGCGTCGCCGAAATCGAGTCGGACATGAACGACGACCACACCTGCCCGAACTGCGGGGAGGACCGTGTCGACCGGCAGGGCACCGGCATCTGGCAGTGCAGCTACTGTGACTACACGTACACCGGCGGGAGCTACAAGCCCGAGACCCCCGGTGGCAAGACGGTCCGCCGCTCGATTCGCGCCGCACTGGCCGAAGACGAGGAGTAAAGGGCCTCGACGCCTTCCCATCTGGTATGAGCTACAAGTGTTCACGCTGTAAGCGCGACGTAACACTCGACGAGTACGGTGGCGTCCGCTGTCCGTACTGCGGCCACCGCGTCCTGCTCAAGGAGCGGTCGCCGGACGTCAAAGAAATCGACGTCAACTGACGTGGCGACCCCCCACCGAACCGTTTTCACGCTCGACTACGCCGACGCGGAGCGGGCACGCCGCGTCGAGCGGAGCATCCGCCCGGAACTCGGCGCTATCGACGGCGACCGGACGCGGGCGACGCTCACCCGGGACGGTGCGACGCTGGAACTCACCGTCCTCGCCGACGACCTCGTCGCCCTCCGGGCCGGGTGTAACACGTGGCTGACGCTGACGGGCGTCGCCGAGGCGGCCGGCGTCGACCAGTAGTCCGTTCGCGGAGAGAAAATTCTGCACCTCGATGCGCGTAAACTGACCGACAGTATATAGTTGACAGAGGTGGTGGGTACGCGTAGTATCGACGGACTGTACTAGCGTATGACAGAGAATCCGAAGCGACAGAGGGCGTCCGAGAGGCCGTCGTCGAGCGAGGCGACGTCGGACGCTGTCGCGGTATTGTACGCGGACGCCGACGCCCAGACGCGGGAGGCCACACGGGCCGCGATGGCCGAACAGCGGGCCAGCATCGACGTCTCGGCAGTCGATAGCACAGACGGGGCCCTCGACGTGGCCGAGGTGTCGCCACCGGACTGTCTCGTGGTGGACCCGGTCGGACTCGACGACGCCGAGCGACTCGTCGACCGGGCCGACTGTCCCGTGATACTCTACACGAGTCGGGACCCTGTCGACGTCGACGAGACGCTGCGCGACGCGTCCACCACCCTCGTCGAGAAAGGTGACGACCAGCGGGGCGGATTTCTCGCGGAGAAGGCCATCAGCGTCACCGACAGGGTAGCCGACCGACCGACGTCGGCGTTCCAGCAGGCGCTCGACGACGTCGAGGCCCGGGCCGACGAGGGGGTGCGAGTGCTCGTCGACGACGCGGGCGACCCGGTCTGGTCCCGGGGGTCGCTGGGGGGCGTCCCCGACCTCGGGGAGACGAACGTCTACGAGGCGCTCCGCTCGCTCGCCGCCGCTCCCGACGGCGAGTCGCCGGCCGACAGGCTACGGGCGGACCCGACCGACCCGGTGACGGTCCGCGTCGAGTCGGCGGACGGCGAGCGCTACCTCCGCTGGCAGGGGTACGACCTCCCGGATGCGGCCGGGTCGCTCCGAGTGCTCGAAGTCGAGGACGTCACCCGCCGGGCCGACCGAGCGGCCAGACTGTCCATGCTCGAACTGCTGACCGAACGGGCGGAAGACGGCCTGTACACTCTCGACGAACGGGGTGTCATCGACTTCTGTAACGACTCGTTCGCCGAGATGTTGGGGTACGACCCCGAGGAGTTGCGCGGCGAGCACGCGGCCGTCACACTCGTCCCGGGCGAACTGGAGGCCGGCCAGCAGACGATAGCGGACCTGCTCGCGGCCGACGAGGAGGAGACAACCGTGGGCCTCACCCTCCAGTGCAAGGACGGGGCGGAACGTGAGGTGTCCATCCACTACACGCTCCTCCGCGACGACGACGGCGCGTACCGTGGGTTGATGGGCGTCGTCCGGGACATCTCGGCGCGACGCGAGCGAGAGCGCGAACTCAGAGAGCGCAAGGCACTGTTCGACGGGCTCGTCGAGCACTTCCCGAACGGCGGCGTGTTCCTCTTCGACGAGGAGTTCCGGTACACGGCGGCGGGCGGCGAGGACCTCGCAGACCTCGGGTTCGAACCGTCAGACTTCGTCGGGAAGACGCCGGGAGAACTGTTCCCGCCGGAGAACGCGGAACTCCTCGAAGAGGCCTACGAAGCGGCCCTCGCCGGTCGAACGACCTCCTTCGTGGACGGGTTTCAGGGGCGGCACTACTACGTGCAGGTGATACCGATACGCGACGCCGACGGCGACGTCGTCTCGGGGATGGCCGTCTCGCAGAACGTCACCGACCGAATCGAGCGGGAACGCGAACTCGAACAGTCGAACGCGCTGCTGTCGACGCTGTTCGACGCCCTGCCGGTCGGCATCCTCGTCGGGGACAGCGACCGGGAAGTGTTGGCGGCCAACCA
This sequence comes from Haloarcula sp. H-hyl6, assembly GCF_056934455.1. NCBI lineage: Archaea > Methanobacteriati > Methanobacteriota > Halobacteria > Halobacteriales > Haloarculaceae > Haloarcula > Haloarcula sp. H-hyl6. Next base: position 827,211 of record NZ_JBRIIK010000001.1, on the reverse strand, counting down.
GCGGTTCGTGGACCTCTTCGACGTGCCGGAGTCACCCGAGGAGTTGGTCGGGGCGGACTGTTCCGTGGCGGCCGAGCGAGCGAGCGAGCAGTTCGCCGACCCGGAGGCGTTCCTCGACGAGGTCGAGCGGTCGATTACGGACCGGGAGCCGCGGCTCCGTGAGGACCTCCAACTGGCCGACGGACGGATGGTGCAGCGGAGTTACCTCCCGGTCGACCTGCCCGACGGGGAGGCGAACCTCTGGCTCTATCGAGACGTCACGGACGCGACCGAACAGAAGCGAGAGCTAGAGCGGACGACCGAGCGCCTCGAACTCGCGCTCGAAGGGGCCGAACTCGGCGTCTGGGACTGGAACGTGGCGGCCGGGGAGGTCACCTTCGACGAGCGGTGGGCCGAGATGGTCGGGTACTCGAAGTCCGACCTCGACCCGCAGGTCGAGACGTGGGAGGAACTGGTCCACCCCGACGACCTCGACCGGGCGTGGGCGGCCATCGAGGCGCACTTCGAGGGGAAGACGGACATCTATCAGTGCGACCACCGCATGCGGACGAGAGACGGCGACTACAAGTGGATACGTGACATCGGCCGCGTGTCTGAACGCGACGACGAGGGGGACCCGGTGCGAATGGTCGGCATCCATCAGGACATCACCGACCGGAAGGAACGCCAGCAGGAACTGGAGGCACAGCGCGACGAACTGGCGACGCTCGCACAGGTCCACGTTCTCATTCAGGACGTCATCCGGGTACTGGGGTCGGCGGCGACCCGCCACGAGATATCCGAGACCGTCTGTCACAGGCTGGTCGAATCCGACCTCTACGAACTCGCGTGGGTCGGTGAACGGGAGGGGCCGGACAACCGTCTCACCAAGGACGCCGTCGCCGGCGACGACGCGGGCTACCTCGACGTCGTTTCAGAACGCGCGTCGTCGGCCGAGCGAGACAGCGGCCCCGGAACGGCGGCCATACGGACCGGCGAGGTGCAGGTCGTCGAGGACTTCGCGGCCGACGACCGGATGGGGTCGTGGACAGAGGAGGCGCTGGCCCGGAACTACCGCTCCGCTATCGTCGTTCCGCTCCGCCACGACGACGCCATCCACGGGGCGCTCGTCGTCTACGCGAACCGGCCCGAGGCGTTCAGCGACCGGGCCGTCGAGGCCTTCACCGCGCTCGGAGAGATGGTCGGGTTCGCCTTCACCGCCGTCCAGAACCGGCGGTTGCTGGCACGCGACCGGGTCGTCGAGATGGAGTTCCGCTCGGAGGACGCCGAGTCGCCCCTCATCGGGACGGCCCGCGAACACGACTGTCGGTTCGAGACGGCTGGCTGTGTCGACATCGGGGAGGACGTTCTGCAGTACCTCTCGGTGGAGGGGGCGGTGCCGTCTGTCGTCCTCGACAGCCTCTTGGAGCGCCCGGAGATTCTCGACGGGCGGGTCATCCGCGCGGAGGGGGACGATGGGGTCCTCGAACTTCGACAGCACGAGAGCTACAAGTCGCTGCTCCTCGACGTCGGGGTCCGTCTCGTCGGTGCCGTCGCGGACGGGACCAGAATCAACGTGACCGTCGAGGCGCCGATGGACGCCGAACCGCGGACGATACAGGAGACGCTCTCGGCCACCGGGGGGACGTTCACGCTCGTCGCCAAACGGGAGCGCGAGCACCAACCGAAGCGAGTGGTCGACCACTCGCCGTTGGCAGAGCGCCTGACCGACCGACAACTGGAGGTGCTCCGCGCCGCGTACCTCGCGGGGTACTACGAGTGGCCCCGGGACACGACCGCCGAGCAACTCGCGGAGACCCTCGACATCTCCTCCCCGACCCTCCACCAGCACCTCCGTCGGGCCGAACGGAATCTGCTCGACGGCTTGTTGGACCTCTGAGGGGGGTGTTGCTGTCCTCTCGCGACGGACCTAGAAGACTAGGTGTTGCGTTGATACTCCGATACTACGATGGGACACACAATCGACCATGAGCAATCAGCCACGTGGGCCAGACAGTGAGGAGTGGCGGGGGATGACACCACAGAACCGAGGCCTCACGACGCCTATGGTCGACGGCGTATTCGAAGCGTTGTCGGATTGGCGGCGACGGGCCGCCTGCCAGTATCTCGTGGAGTGTGACGAGGACGGCGTCGCCGTCTCGACGCTGGCCGCCGCCGTCGCGGAACGGGGACAGGCAACTGGTCTACCGGCGGCCGAGACGCGGGTCGACGCCGTCGAAACCGCTCTCGTAGAGACGCACCTGCCGGCGCTCCACCGCATCGGCGTCCTCGACTTCGACGAACGGAGCGAGGCCGTCCGGTACTGGGGGTCGCCGACGCTGGAGAAGTGGGCCGACCACGCCGCGGCCGTCACCGAACGCACCGACTTCTGATACTGTCAGCCGTACTCCCGTGACAGAGTTCGCCACGCCGACGTGGTGAACTGCTCCCCGACGCTACGGCCGACAGTACGACCGACACGCCCTTCTTCCCGTCGACCGAGCGACGACTATGGACCTTCCAACAGTCGGTCTCGGGACGATGGGCATCGACGACGCGGCCACCGTCGAGGCCGCCATCGACGTCGGGTACCGCCACCTCGATACGGCACAGGTGTACGAGAACGAACGGGTCGTCGGGGACGCCGTCGCGGCGGCCGACGTCGACCGAGACGCTCTGACCGTGGCGACGAAACTGTGGATAGACCGTCTCGCCGAGGACGAGGTTCGGCCCGGGACGGAGGAAAGTCTCGACCGTCTCGGACTCGACAACGTGGACATCCTGTACGTCCACCGGCCGCGCGGGGACTACGACCCAGAGACGACCCTGCCGGCCGTCGACGCGGTGCGCGAGGCCGGTCTGACCGCCGCCGTCGGTCTCTCGAACTTCGAACCGGACCAACTCGACGTCGCGCGCGACCACCTCGACACCGTCGCTGCCCATCAGGTCGAGTTCCACCCGTACTTCTGGCACGAGTCGCTCCTCGAGGACGCCCAGCGACACGGCTACCCGCTGGTGGCGTACTCGCCGCTGGCCGGCGGCGCGGTGTTCGAGGACCCGACGATTCGAGCCATCGCCGAGAAACACGACGCGTCGCCCGCCGCCGTCAGTATCGCGTGGGCCACGTCCTACGACAACGTCGTCACCATCCCGAAGGCGTCCTCGCGGGCGCACCTCGAAGCGAACCTCGCGGCCGCCGACCTCGAACTGGACTCCGACGACGTAGCGCGCATCGAGGCCATCGAGCGCGAAGAAGAGTTGTTCCCGGAGTGAGCTGACCGACAACGCTTTTTGCGCCCCACGGGCTCCTGAACGTATGAGTGCCGAGGAGACGGTGACGTTCTCACCCGACTGGTACACGCTGGCGCTGAGAGTGTGGCCGGGGCCCGTGGCGTTCGTCGCGACGCTGGTCGCCGTCCCGAAGGCCACGCCCGGGACAGTCCACCCCCTCGCGTACCTCCCGGCGGCACTGTTCGCGCTGGTCTGTCTCCTCCACGTCTGGTACTACCGCGGCCGGTACGCTGACCTCGGCGCGACGATGTCCGTCTCGGGCGAGAGCGTGGCGGTGACCCGTCCGCTGGCCCGCGACGAGACGGCCAGACTCCGGGACGTGACGGGCGTCGAGGTACTGGGGTCGCTGAAGCCCAGCGACCTCTATCCGACCGACAACCCGGAACCGCTCGGCGACGAGCGCGTGGGTCACGTGGAAGTCAGGCACGAACACGGCGACCCGATTCGGGTCCACCACGTCCCGAACTACCTGCACGCAGACGGCGTCGTCCGGAAGCGGGCCGCCGCGGCCGGCGGGTCGGCCGAGCCACCGACGACGGACGACGACGGCGTTCCGACGTGGTTACGGGACTGAAAAAGGACGTTCGCCGACGGTCAGGGAGACAACCGCTGCCGGTCTCGCGGGAAGAGGACGGCTTCGCGGATGTTGTCGAGGCCGAGCATCGTCATGACGAGGCGCTCGCCACCGAGGCCCCACCCGGCGTGGGGCGGCATGCCGTACTTGAACATCTTCGTGTAGTACTCGAACGCCTCGGGGTCGAGACCCTGCTGTTCGAACCCGGCGACGAGTTGGTCGTAGCGGTGTTCACGCTGGCCGCCCGAGACCAGTTCCATCGACGGGTGCATCATGTCGAACCCGGTCGACACCTCGTCGTCGTCGTCGTGGTCCTTGATGTAGAACGGCTTGATGTCGCTGGGCCAGTCCGTGATGAAGTAGTGCTCGCCGACCTCCTGTCCGAGGACGTGTTCGGCCTCCGTAGAGAGGTCGTCGCCCCAGACCAGCGGTTCGTCGAGTTCGCCGGTGGCGTTGATTCTGTCGATGGCCTCCTGATAGCTGAGACGCGGGAACTCGCCCTCGGGCGCCTCGAACTCTTCTTCGAGGCCGAGGGCTTCGAGTTCCTCGGCGCAGTTCTCGGCGACGCCCTCGTAGGCGGCCTTGACGACGTGCTCGCAGGCGTCCATCGCCTCGGTGTGGTCGTAGAACGCCGACTCGAAGTCGATGGAGGTCGCCTCGTTGAGGTGTCGGGGCGTGTTGTGTTCCTCGGCACGGAAGATGGGGCCGATTTCGAAGACGCGTTCGAGGCCGGAGCCGACCATCAGTTGCTTGAACAACTGGGGGCTCTGGTTCATGAACGCCTCGCGGCCGAAGTACGTGATGGGGAACAGTTCCGTGCCGCCCTCGGTCCCCGTGGCGACGATTTTCGGCGTGTTGATTTCCGTGCAGTTCAGCGAGCGGAAGGCCTCGCGCACCGAGCGCAGGACCTCGGCGCGAATCTCGAAGATAGCCTTGACCTCCTCCTTGCGGAGGTCCAGCGTCCGGTTGTCCAGTCGAGTCGGGAGTTCGGCGTCGACCTTGCCGGAGGGGTCCAGCGGCAGTTCCGGGTCGGCCTCCGCGATGACGTCGACGCTCTGGGGCGTGACTTCGACGCCGGTGGGCGCGCGCGGTTCCTCCTCGACGGCGCCGGTCACCGAGATGACCGACTCGCGGTGGACGTTCAGTCCCGTCTCCACGAGGTCCTCGTCCATCTCGTCCTTCTCGAACTTGACCTGAATCTTTCCGGTCGTGTCTCGGAGGATGAGGAACGCGATGCCACCGAGGTCCCGAATCTCGTGAACCCAGCCAGCGACGGTGACTTCGTCACCGGGCTCGGCGTCCGCGGTGTAGGTGCGGTCTTCCATGGGGATGCGTTCTGGTGGCCGGGACTTAAGGAAAGTCATTCGTAGCGAGGGAGGCGAGGGGCACGACCGGCGGGAGTGGCCCTCGAAAAGCGAGCGGGGAGGAACGACCCGCGAACAGCGAAGTGGCGAGCAACGCGAACCGTGAGCGGTGCCAGCACTCGACGCCGTGAAAGAACGGCAAAACGGGGCTACGAGAACGGTGGCTTACCGGTCGGCCGTCGCGGCTTTCGCGTCCTGCGCGCCCTTCACCGTCTCCCGCACCGCGTCGACGCCCTCGTCGTGGACGAGGTCGCCGACGATGATCGTGTCTGCGTGTTCGGCCATCGTCCGCGCGGAGTCGTAGTCGTGGATGCCACCGCCGTAGAACAGCGTGGCGTCGTCCAGGATGTCGGCCGCGGCGGCGACTTTCTCGGTGTCGCCGAGCATCCCGGAGTACTCGACGTAGACGATTTCCTGTCCCAACAGGTGTTCGGCGGCCTCGGCGTAGGCGGCCACTTCGTCGGCGTCCAAGTCGCAGTTGGCCTGCGTGTAGGCGGCGACGGAGGCGTCGGGGTTCATCACGATGTACGCCTCGGTGAACGTGCGGGACCAGTCTATCTCGTCGTCGATGCGAATCCACTCCTTGTGGGCACCGGTTATCCACGTCACGTCGCCGGCGTTCATCACGACGGGGATGAGGTAGCCGTCGTGGCGGTCGCTGTGGACCACCGACGCGGGGTTCGACGGTTCGATGTAGACGGGGATGTCGTACTTCCCGCAGGCGTCGACGACCCGTTGCATCTTCTCCTCGGTCATCCCGGTGGTGCCACCGACCTCGATGGCGTCGGTCCCGGTCGCGGCAACGTCCTCGAACGTCTCGCCGTCGACCAGCGTCTTGTCGGGGTCGATTTTGACGATGTGGTCCCAGTCCGCCCAGTCGCTCATACCGCTTTGACTTTTGCCTGTGGGCATAACGGCTTCGGAAGGCGGAACAGACCGGTTCGAACGCCGACAGGTCGAGTCCGCGGACAGCGGTTAGGCCCCGCCGGACGCGACCACACGGCGCTTTTCTCCGAGGCGTCCTCCGAAATAGCCTGCCCTCGCAGGCCGGTTCCGAGACGGCCGCCGGCGGGGAGTCCTCGTGTTCCTGCGCCCGTACGACCAGATACCGACCGACGAGACGCCCACGCTCCGCTATCTGGAGTGGCACCGGTCGCGGGCGGCACCGCCGTTCGTGGAGTGAGTCGACCATCAGTTCTTAGCCGTCGGCGGCCTCGTACTGCCGTATGCACCAACTCACGACCGTGGAGACGGTCCACGACACCGGGTCCTACCTATTCACCGTGGCGGGGCCCCACGGCGGCCTCGAGGAAGTGGTCGTCGTCCCCTGCGAGGACGGCGTCGAGGCGTGGGTCAACCGCTGTACCCACGAGGACCAGCGGTTCGACACCGGCCGGGGGGTCCCGATGCGCGACGGCCAGCTAATTTGCCCGCGCCACGGGTCCATGTTCGACGCCTGCGAGGGCGACTGTGACAACGGCGAGGCCGCGGGGACGACCCTGCCCGGCGTCGATGTCGCGGAGCGCCACGGCACGGTCTTTCTGGTCGACGACGACTACGAGTTCCACCACGAGGGCGGGACGGACGACGACGAGGGACCGAGTTCGACGTCGCACCTGCAGTTGTAGCTACCCATGACCGACAGAGACGACGAGGGTCGAGAACCGGGCGACCGGGACGCCAACGTCGTCGACCGCGAGGACCTCCGGTCGGGCGTCGTCGAGTGTCCGCTCTGTGGCCGGCAACTCGCCGACGCGGTGGCCCACGCCGTCGTCTACGGGGCCGCCGACTCGGTGACCGCCGAGAACGCCGACGCTATCGAGTGTCCGGTGTGTGACGGCGTGACCTTCGTCGTCGACGAGTGAGAAGCGACCGTCGAAGCGACGACGCCCGGTCAGGCTTCCAGTTCGGACTGCCAGTCCTGCACCTGTCCGGCGCTGACGCCCTGCACTTCGGCGGCGATGCCGTCCGGGTCGGCCTCTCGCAGGTCGTCCAGCGACTCGACGCCGGCGGCCGCGAGTTTCTCCGCCGTGGCGGCGCCGATGCCGTTCAGGTCTTCGAGGTCCTCGACGGCGTTGCGGGCCTGATACTCCTCGAAGTTGCAGATGGGACAGCCCAGTTCCCACGGGTCGTCGCTGTCGGGGTCGACGACGAGTTCCGGCAGGTCGTGCTCCTCGCAGAACTCCTCGGTCACCTCGATGTCGCCGTTGCGCGGGAGCGGTAGCGAGTAGTCGCAGTCGGGGTAGCGCGTACACCCGACCAGCCGGGACCCCGAGCGGAGGTGCTTGATGGCCAACTCGCCGCCCTCCTCGTCGCCTCCTTCGGCGGCTTCACCGCCTTCGTCTCGTTGCTCTTCCGGAGCAACGCCACACTCGGGGCACGGCCCGATGATCTCGTCGTCGCTCTCGTCGGCCTTCTCGGCCTCACAGCGCGGACAGCCGTGGACGAAGGTGTCCCGTCCGGCGAGCATCTTCACGTGGTGCATGTCGTGTTCCTCGCACGTCTCGTCCAGCACGAGCGGTTCTCCCGTCGAGGGGAGCGGGAGGGTGTTCCGACACTCGGGGAAGCCGTCACACCCGACGAAGTACGACCCTTGCCGGGACCGCCGGACGAGCATGCTCTCGCCGCACTCGGGACACGGCCCCAGCGTCTTGTCGGCCTTCAGCGACTCCTGCAGGTGGTCACCGATTGCCTCGCGGGACGCGGCCAGTTCCTCGAACACCTGCTGGAGCATCTCCCGGGACTCGTCGGCAACCTCGTCCAGCGTGGCCTCCCCGTTGGCGATGCGGGTCATGTCCCGCTCCAACTGGGCGGTCATGTCGTCGCTGACGACCCGGTCGGCGAACTCTTCGGCGGCCTCGACGACGGCGTTGGCGAGCGCCGTCGGCCGTGGCGGGTTGCCCTCGATGTAGCCGCGGTCGTACAGTTTTTCGAGGGTGTTGTGGCGGGTCGCCTTCGTCCCGAGTCCCAAGTCCTCCATCGTCTCGATGAGGCGGGACTGCCCGTAGCGCCGCGGCGGTTGGGTCTGCTTGGCCTCCAACCGGACCTCCGAAATCGCCAGTTCCTCGCCCTCCTCGACGTCGGGGACGTGGTTCTCGCTGGCACTGGAGTAGGGGTAGACGGCGTGGTAGCCGGGTTCGACCAGGCGCTTGCCGTTGGCCTTCAGCGAGCGACCGCCGGCCTCACAGACCACGCGCAGGCGCTCCCACGTCGCCGCTTCCGCGACGGTGGCGAAGAAGCGCCGGACGACGAGTTCGTAAATCTCCCACTCGTCCTCCGAGAGGTCGGCCTTCGACGGGAGTTCGCCGGTCGGGTGAATCGGCGGGTGGTCGGTGGTCTCCTCGTCGCCCTCGGTGGCGACGATGTCGTCCTGTTCCAGCAGGGACTCGGCGTCCTCGCCGAAGGTCGCCGACCCGACGAACTCGTCGAGCAGGGCGTCCTCCTCTAGGTCCTCGGGGTAGACGGTGTTGTCCGTCCGGGGGTAGGTCATGTAACCGGCCGTGTACAGTTCCTCGGCGATGGACATCGCGCGCTGGGCGGAGTAGCCCAGCGAACTCGCCGCGGAGATGAAGGCGGTGGTGTTGAACGGCGTCGGCGGACTGTCGGTGCGGGTGCGCCGCCGGACGCTCGTCACCGTCGCCGCGTCGACGCTCGTCAGGTCGGCGTAGGCGGCGTCGGCCTCGGCCTCGTCCCAGACGCGTTCGGCCTCGCTACCGTCGTCGTCGTAGAAGTACTGGGCCTCGAAGCCCGACCCGTTCTTCTGGAGGTCGGCGAATATCTCCCAGTAGTCCTCGGGGTCGAACGCCTCGATTTCGCGCTCGCGGTCGACGATGAGTTTCAGCGTCGGCGACTGGACCCGACCGACGGAGATGAAGTCGTCGCCCAACTGGCGGGCCGACAGCGAGAGGAATCGCGTGAGTGCCGCGCCCCACACGAGGTCGATAATCTGGCGGGCCTCGCCGGCGGCCGCGAGGTCGAAGTCTATCTCCTCGGGGTCGGCGAAGGCCTCGCGGACCTCGCGTTCGGTAATCGAGGAGAACCGCACGCGGGAGACGGGGATGTCGGTCTCCTCGCGGATGAGTTCGTAGGCCTCCTTCCCGATGAGTTCGCCCTCGCGGTCGTAGTCAGTTGCGACGACGGCCTCGTCGGCGCGGCGAGCGAGCGTCTGCAGCGTCGTGACGATGTTCTCCTGTGTGGGTTCTTTCGTCACGTCCGCGTCGATGAGTTCGGCGGGTTCGACGTCGCGCCAGTCGTTGTACTCCGGCGGGAAGTCGACGCCGACGACGTGGCCCGAGAGGCCGACGACGCGGGTGTCGCCCCACCGATAGACGTTGACGCCGTTCCGTCGCTCGCCCGTCGCGCTCCCCTCCGAGAGAATCTCGGCGATGCGGCGGGCGGCGTTGTCCTTCTCCGTGATGATTAGCTCCATCGGACACCACCTGCGGTAGTCATTGGGGGTCGATACGCCCGGAGACGTTCTAAAGACTTTCGGCGAAAATCGGCCGACAGCGCGGGTGTGCGGGCGCCTACGGGCGATACGGGCGCGCACGCGAAGGTGTCGTCCCGACCGTCGCGTCGCTCAATCCCCGCGGCGGAGGCGCGGGACGTCCAGCGAGTCGTGGTCGCCGAGACGCCGATAGCCGGCCGCCCCTAACTCCGTCAGGAGCCACCCCGCAGCGAGCAGGCCCGCAGCGGCCGCGTAGAACAGGTCCCACCCGGTCATCCACACCGGGCGGAGCCACGGCGCGTAGTGGCCCCACAGGGTCCCGAGTTCCTCGCCGACGCTCGACAGCGGCGTCCCGGCGAGCAGCGTCGCGATGAACGTCCCGACGCTCGTCCGCTGACCGCTCCCGGCGACCAGTCCCGCGCTGCCGGTTATCTCGTAGGTGCCCGTCGCGTTCTGCTCGCGGATGGTCGGCCCGGTGGAGTGGTCGCCGTGGGTGACCCGTTCGGCGTCGTAGGGCCCCCAGGTCGCGTAGTACTCCCAGACGATTTCGCCGGTGGGCGTCACCTCGATGACGCGGTGGTTCAGCGTGTCCGTGATGAGCGTGTTCCCGTTCGGGAGGCGGTCGGCGTCCCGCGGCCAGTTCAGCGAGTTCGACCCGACGCTCCACGTCCGGGTCCACGTCCCGTTCGTGTAGGCGTACTCGACGACGCGGTTGTTGCCGCTGTCGGCCACGAGGAGCGTCGGCGTCCCGTTCTCCCCTTCGAGGTAGTCGGGGTTGTGCTGTTCGCGGAGGACGCTGTAGTTGTCGTCTTCGCCGAGTCGACGGTCTATCTCCTTGGTGGTCCGGTTGACGAGCAACACTTGGTCGAAGTTCCGCGGCGAAATCAGGAACTGGTCGTCGCCGACTGCGTCGACGTCGTTGCTGTGGCTCCAGTCGTGGTTCATCCCGCCGTCGGTGCTGTTCGGGAAGTGATTCCGGTAGCGCCAGCGCCACGTCACCGCGTCGCGGGTGCGGTTGTAGACGACGATTTCGTCGTTGGACACCTTCCGGCTCTCGTTCCACGCCCGCATGTGCGAGACGACCAGCGCGGTGTCGTTGAGTTTGTCGACGTCGTGGGTGTCCTCGTAGGGGAGCAACTGCTCCCACTCGCGGGTCCGCGTCTCCGGGTCGAGTTCGTAGACGAGGGTGTTACCCGAACGCGGCGAGACGACCAGCAGGTTCCCGTTCGGAAGCGGGTCCACGTCGAAGAACCACGCGTCGGTCCCCTGCCGACTCTGGTAGGTCCAGTCCAAGGTGGCCCGTTCGTCTAGCGCCACGAGTCGGGCGGGCTTCTTGGGGTTCGTGTTCCCGCGGAAGGTGTACCCCTGCGTGCTGACGACTGTCGTCCCGTTGGCCGGTGACGTGACCGTGCCGCGCTGGAGCGACCCCGTGTCGCTCGGTTCGTAGGCCACGGCGCTGACCACCGAGGGCGTGAGCAGGGCGACGACGAGCAACAGGACGACGCCGCGAGCGAGCGTTCGGCGCGAGAGACGACCGGAGAGCACACTCGCTTTCGGTGGGTCCCGGGATTAAACGCTTCGAGACTCTGTGGACTGGTGGGTACCGGTTCGTAACCGACTGTTCACCGCTTGCGCACGACCGGTCCGAACTCCGATGCCCTCTTGTCGCCCTCTGTCGAACTGCCGGTATGGAGCGACGCACCGTCAGGGCACTCCGTGCCGCCGCCGCCGCCCTCGTCCTCGCTACGGCGGCGTTTCACCTCTGGTGGGGCCTGCCGCGGAGCATCGTCTACTTTCAGGCCTACGGATTGTTCCCGGCGGGCGGTATCGTCCCGGACCCGCGGCCGTACCTCTTCGTCGTCTTCGCGGTGCTCCTGCTGTCCGGCCCCTATCTCGTGACTCGCCGGGTCGTCAGCCTGCGAACCGCGTACGTCGGGGGGACCGTCCTGCTCCTCGGCTCTATCGCCGCGTGGGTGTTCTGGCACGCCACCGGTCACGGGGCCTTCCTCGCCGACGGGGCCCAAGCCGCGTCCACTGGTGGCGGCCACAGTCACGGGAGTCAGAGCACTGTGTTCCTCATCCTCGACCACTTCGACACGGAACCGCTGGAGACGGCCATCAAGACCATCGAGTCCCTCGGCGTCGCCATCTTCGTGACGCTCCTCTGGAAGGACCCCGCTATCGTTCCGAACGAACACGCGGAACGGGCCGAGGCCGACAGCGCGAGCGAGAGTTAGTCGTCCGTGGTCGTCGACTGCTCGGTGACGGTAATCGTCGCCGACCGCTGGCCGTCGGGCCACGACAACACGAGTTCGTAGTCCTCGCCCGCCAATCGGTCCAGCGGTGCGCCGTCGCTTGCGCCCCACGTTATCCGTCTGGTGACGGTCACAGTCTCACCGGCCGCCACGTCGCGTTCTATCAGCGTCGGCCACACCGTCGCCCGCGGGACGGTCGCCCGAAACGCTCCCGGTCCCGTCCCCACGTTGGCGACGGTGACGTCGGCGACCAACGAGTCGCCGGGCGAGACGGTGTCGGGGACCGCGAACTCGCGCACCTCGAAGGACGGGTCGCCGGTCAGTCGCTCGCGCTGTGGGTCCGACAGGTCGTGTGACCACGCCTCGCCGTATTCGAGCGTCGCGCTGTCCACGGTGTCGCGCACGTCCACGACGAACCCGGTGACAGTCTCGTCGTCGGCGACCCGGTCGGTCGAGTTCGCGATGGTGTCGAAGTCCGCGTAGGCGTCCCTGGGCGGTTTCGGCGCGTATCGCTCGCCGTCGACGACCAGCGAGAACGCCTCCGGGTCGACGCGACTCTCGTCGACGCAACTCGCGAACACCAACTGTGTCCCGTCGGGCGACCCCGAGACCATCCGACTGTCCACCATCGCAGTGTGGACGACGCTGTCTGTCACCCAGACGGTGCCGAGGTCGGGCGTCACGGCGTCGGTCTGTTCTTCCGTGGTCGTCGTGGGGTCGGTCCGTTCCACGGTAGTCGTCGTGCCGGTCGCCGGCGAGTCGCTCCCGGTCTCGAGACAGCCACCGGCGGCGAGCAAGCCGGTACAGGCCGCGAGGACCGACCGGCGAGAGCGCTGGGAGGGCATACGCGGCGGCTACCGGGGGCGCTGGTAAATATCTTCTACCGGACGTCCGGCGTCGCCTCGTCCGCGAAGAACCACTCGCTCTCGGCGAGCGGTACGTTACTCCTCGTCCAGTTCTTCGCGCAACATCTCGTTGACCTCGCCGGGGTCCGCGCTCCCGCCGGTCTTCTGCATCACCTGCCCGACGAGGAAGTTCAGGGCACCGCCCTCGCCGCTGTGGTAGTCCTCGACGGCGTCGGGGTTCTCCTCGATAGCCTCCTCGACGGCCTGCTGAACCTCGTCGCCGGAGGTCTTGCCGAGGCCCTCACGCTCGACGACGGCGTCGGGGTCGTCGCCCTCGTCGAGCATGTCCCGCAGGACCGTCTCGCGGGCGTTCTTCGCGGTAATCTCGTCCTCGGCGACGAGTTCGACCAGGCGCGTCACCTCGTCGAAGCGGTCGTCCACGTCGGTAATCTCCATGTCGCGGTAGTTCAGTTCGCCCAGCAGGTTGTCGGCCACCCACGTCGCGGCGAGGTCGGCGTCGAATCGCTCGGCGACGCTCTCGAAGAAGTCCGCCACCTGTTTCGTGCTCGTGAGCTTCGAGGCGGCCTCGTCGGAGAGGCCGTACTCGGCGACGAACCGCTCGCGGCGGGCGTCGGGCAGTTCCGGGATGGCTATCTCCTCCTTCCAACTGGACACCCGGAGCGGCGGGATGTCGGCCTCGTGGAAGTAGCGGTAGTCCTTCTCTTCCTCCTTCGAGCGCATCGAGACGGTGTTGCCGTGGGTCTCGTTGAAGTGTCGGGTCTCCTGTTCGACGGCGCGGCCCGACTGGATGAGTTTGCGCTGTCGGGATGCCTCGAACGAGAGCGCCTGTTCGGCGCCCTTGTGGCTGGAGATGTTCTTGACCTCGGTGCGGTTGGCGTCTTCGAGGACGGACTCGTCGATGTGGCCGTCCTCGGCCACCTCGTCGGCGTCGACCATCGAGAGGTTGGCGTCGATGCGGAGACTGCCGTCCCGCGTGGCGTCGAAGACGCCGAGATACTCGAGGACTTCCTCCAGTTTCTCGAGGAACGCGCGGACCTCGCCCGGGTCGCGGAAGTCCGGTTCCGTGACGATTTCCATCAGCGGGGTGCCGGCGCGGTTGTAGTCGATGAGGGTGTAGTCCGCGCGCTCGATGGAGCAGGTCCGGGATTCGAGCGGACCGGTCCCCTCGCGGACGTGCTTGATGGACCCGGGGTCCTCTTCGAGGTGTGCCCGCCGGATGTCGACGGCGCGTCGCTCGCTCTCGACGCTGAACTCCAGTTCGCCGTCCTGACAGATGGGGGCGTCGTACTGCGTTATCTGGAAGTTCTTCGGGAGGTCGGGGTAGTAGTAGTTCTTCCGGTGGAAGGTGGTCTCCTCGGGGATGTCGGCGTCGATGGCCTTCCCCACCTTCACGGCCGCCTCGACGGCACCCTCGTTGACGACCGGCAGAGCGCCCGGCAGGCCCAGACAGACCGGGCAGGTGTGGGTGTTTGGCTCCTCGGTTGGCTCGGTCGAGCACCCGCAGAATATCTTCGTCTCCGTCTCTAGCTGGACGTGGACTTCCAGCCCGATGACGGCCGCGAGTTCGCGGGACTCGGCGGCTTGCGCAGTCATTACCCGTCGTTCGGCGTCGGCTGGCTAAAGGGTAACGACCCCCGGCGGCGTCGTGCCGTCGCTTCCCTGTCGCTCCGCCCAGTCGTTTCAACCGATAGAAATATTTGGGCGGAATGGTTGATTATATAACATGAGCTCGACCCAGTCAGTGCTGGAGCACCACCTCGAGATGTTCGGTGAGGGCGACCTTGACGGTCTGATGAACGACTACTCGGACGACGCCGTCTTCATCTCCGCGGACGGGATGCTCGTCGGCCGCGACGACATCCGGTCGATGTACGTCGACCTACTGGACGAGTTCGACGCCCCCTCGGTATCGGTATCGCTCGACGAACAGGTCGTCACAGGCGAGTACGCCTACATCGTCTGGCACGCGGAGACGCCCGAGAACGTCTACGAGTACGCCTCTGACACGTTCGTCGTCCGCGACGGGGAAATCGTCGCCCAGACGCTGGCCGCCGACATATCGCCGAAGGACTGACGAGACCACGCCCCGACGACTTTTCGGGTGGGTCCTCGAAGAGACCATCGCCCTGCGGAAGTTACCGAGCGAGGGCGAGTTCCCCATCTCCGACTGGGTCAGCGCCGTCCGCGACGGCGGGTTCGACGGGCCGTGGGGCCTCGAAATCCTCTCCGAGGAGTTCCGTCGCTTCGAGATGGCCGACGCCTATCCGCGGGCGTACGAGGCCGGCGCACAGTACGTACAGTAGTCACTCTCCCTCGCTGTTTCGAGCGGTGAAGTGCTCCGACGCGGCGTCTCAGACGTACTGTTCGGCCGCGTCGAGATGCTCCGCGAGCGTCCCGAGGAATCGGGCGGCGTCCGCCCCGTCGACGACGCGGTGGTCGAAACTCAGGTCCAGCGGCACCTGTCGGCGGAACGCGACGCCGTCCTCGGTCTGTGTGGCCCGCTCGCTGATACGTCCGACGCCGAGGATGGCGACTTCGGGCGGGTTGATGATGGGGTCGAAGGAGTCGACCCCGAGCGGTCCGAGGTTCGAGACGGTGAACGTCCCGCCGCGGAACGTGCTCATCGTGTACTCGCCCTCCTTGACGCGCGCTGTCAACTCGTGGCGCTCGGTGGCGAGTTCACCGAGCGACTTCGACCCAACGTCGGCCACAACGGGCGTGACGAGGCCGTCGTCGATAGCCACGGCGACGCCGATGTTGTGTTCCTCGTACAGCACGTGCGTCTCGTCCTCGAACGTGGCGTTGAACGCGCGGTGTTCGTCGAGCGTGTCCGAGAGCGCGGCGAGGAGCACGTCGACCATCGAGGGACTGACGCCCTCGTCGGTCGCGTCGGCGGCGGCGACGGCACTCAGCAGTGCCTCCGCGTCCACGTTGCGAGTGACGGTCACGTGGACGGCCTCCTGATAGCTCTCCTGTAACCGACTGGCGATGGTCTTGCGCATCGGGCTCAGCGACCGCTCCTCGCGGACGGTCCGCTCCGCGGCTTCGTCGTCGGTCATGCTGGGTCCACCCACGCGAGGGTGTCCCCGCGTGTGAACTCGTCGTCCTCGCCGCAGACGACCTCGACGAGCGTGCCGTCGGCTGGCGCGAGAACGTCGAGACTCACCTTCTCTATCTGTACCTCACACAGGCTATCGCCTTCGGTGACGCTCGCGCCCTCCCGCGTGAACCAGTTGACGACGACGCCCTCGTCGCTGTCGGCGTCGTCGGGCCACTCTCCGACCGTCACTTCGACCCGGTCTGTGTCCCCGCTCATCGGTCACTGTGTCCGCTCGACCGCCGCTTCGATGTCCTCGACGTCGGGGACGACCTCGTTCTCCAGCGGCCGGGAGTACGGAATCGGCACGTCCGGAATCGCGAGTCGCTCGACGCTGTCGAGAGCGTCGAGGGTCTCCTCGGCCACGCTGGCGACGATCTCGCCGGTGACGCCGAACGAGCGGTAATCCTCGTCGACGACCACGAGGTTCCCGGTCTTCTCGACGGACTCGACGACGGTGTCGGTGTCCAGCGGGACCAGCGACCGCAGGTCGACGACCTCCGCGCTGACGCCGTCGTCGGCCAGCGACTCGGCGGCCTCCAGCGCCCGGTGGACGTGCAGACCGAGAGTGACGATGGTCACGTCGTCGCCCTCCCGCTTGACGTCGGCACTGCCGAAGGGGATGGTGTAGTCCTCCTCGGGGACGGGCGTCTTCGGCCCGTCGGGGGCCGGGAGCCACCCGATGCCCATCAGCCGCTTGTGGAACATGTACATCACCGGGTCGTCGTCACGGATGGCGTTGTGCATCAGGCCCTTGGCGTCGTAGGCCGTCGACGGCACGACGACCTTCAGCCCGGGCACGTGCGCGAAGGTTCCGTACAGCGTCTGGGAGTGCTGGGCGGCGTCGTTGTAGGTGCCGCCGACGGCGGCCGTCAACACGAGCGGAACGCTCACGTTGCCGCCGCTCATGTACGTGTTCTTCGCCATCTGGTTGTATATCTGGTCCATCGCGACGCCGAAGAAGTCGACGAACATCAGTTCGGCGATGGGCCGCATCCCCTCCTGTGCGGCACCGACGGCCGCGCCGAGGTAGGCCGTCTCGCTGATGGGGACGTCCATGATGCGGTCGTAGCCGAACTCGTCTAAGAGGCCCTGCGTGGAGTCGAAGATGCCGCCGTAATCGGCGACGTCCTCGCCCATGTAGAACACCTCCTCGTTCTCCCGCATCTCGTGGGCGATGGCTTCGACCATCGCCCTGCTCATGGTCAGGTCGCGTTCGATTACCTCGGGTTGCTCTTTCTGTGCCATCAGTCGCCACCCCCCGCGAGGTCGTACTCAGGTTCACTGTCTGTCACGCCGCTCGGTGGATTGACGAACATATCTTCGTGTGCCGCGTCCGGGTCGGGTTCTGGCTGGTCTTTCGCGAACTCGATGGCGTCCTCGACGCGTTCGTGGGCGTCGTCCCGCATCTCCTCGATGGCCTCGGCGTCGACGCCGTGGGACTGCAGGTCGGCTTCCAGCCGGGCGATGCTGTCTCGCTCGGCGGCGGCCTCCTGGTCCTCTTCCGGGCGGTAGCTCTCGGGGTCGCCCATGAAGTGGCCCATCCGCCGGTGGACCTGCACCTCGATGAGCGTCGGCCCGTTCCGGTCGCGAGCGCGGCCGATGGCGTCCTTCGCGGCGTCGTAGATAGCGACGGCGTCGTCGCTGTCGACGCGGACGCCGGGCATGTCGAACCCGCTGGCTCGCTGTGACCCCGCTTCGACGTCGGTGACCCGCCCCTTGGGCATACTGATGGCCCAGTCGTTGTCCTCGACGACGAAGACGACCGGCAGGTCGTGGACGGCCGCGAAGTTCAGCGACTCCAGAAACGCCCCTTGGTCGATAGCGCCCTCGCCCAGATAGGAGACCGCGACGCTGTCGGTGTTGCGCTTCTTCGCGGCGAGCGCGGCCCCGGCCGCGGGTGGACACCCCTCGGCGATGATACCGCTACACGCGAAGTTGACGTCGGGGTCGAACAGGTGCATGTGGCCGCCCTTCCCCTTCCCGAGACCGGTCTCGCGGCCGAATATCTCGGCGGTCATCCGCTCGAGGTCGACGCCCTTCGCGATGGCGACGTGGTGTGGCCGGTGTGTCGCCGTCACCGTGTCGTCGTCCCGCAGGTGCTGACAGACTCCGGCGGCCGCCGCCTCGTGGCCAGCGGCGAGGTGCAACTCGCCGGGAATCGGCCCGGCCGAGATGTCGAACGCCGGCTGTTTCCCCTCCAGATACTCCTCCTGCAACCGCTCTTCGTAATGGCGAGCCGTCACCATGTCGACGTACATATCTTGCAATTCGGTAACTGATACCATGGCAACTCACTGTGAAGTTTTGACTGTCTAACACATAACCGTGATGGGTCCGACCAGTCGGCCGCTCGCCGAACCGGAGATATCTCGGCGGCCGGAGCGGTTCGAACTACTGTCTACTCGGACACGTCTCGGGAATCGTGCAGTACCAGCGTCCTGACTCTTCGTCTCCGACAGGAACAGTGACTGTCGTATCCCATCGACTGAGGACAGCCAACGAGCCGGTTTCGGCCTCGAGACCGACGTATCAAATTAACTGTCAATGTCTGACGTAAGTTTATGATGATAGCGTGGCTCGTTCTCGGATATGTGCGGCAACCGCGTCGAGGAGCTAGAAGAGCAAGTCAAGGAACTGAAGGCGTCGGTCGAGGGGCTGACCGACGAACTCGTCGAGTGCAAGGTCCGTCTCCGCGAACTGGAGAACACCGTCGACGAGGACAGCGGCTTCGGGGCCGACGCTCACAAGGGCGGCGCCGAGGAGGCCGCCGCCGACCGGGGGAGCAACGAAGACGAGATTCTGACGCCGGAGGCCGACACACCTAACACGGAGGCCACCGACGACACCGACAAGGAGGCCGAGGCCGCGTCCGAGTCGGAGTCTGAAGAGGACTCCGGGTCCGACATCATCGTCGCGTAGGAGACGGCCGACCACCGTATGCACATCAAAGAGCTCGTCCTCGACAACTTCAAGAGCTTCGGGCGGAAGACTCGAATCCCGTTCTACGAAGATTTCACTACCATCAGCGGCCCGAACGGCTCTGGGAAGTCGAACATCATCGACGCCGTCCTGTTCGCCCTCGGCTTGGCCCGTACCTCGGGCATCCGGGCCGAGAAACTGACCGACCTAATCTACAACCCGGGTCACGCCGACGAGGACGTCGACGTCTCGGGCGAGCGACAGGCCAGCGTCGAGGTCATCCTCGCCAACGAGGACCGGACCCTCGAACGGCCGCAGGTCGTCAACGCCGCCGGCACCGAGGACGTCGGCGACGTCGACGAGATATCCATCAAGCGCCGTGTCAAGGAGACGGAGGACAACTACTACTCCTACTACTACATCAACGGTCGCTCGGTCAACCTCTCGGACATCCAGGACCTGCTCGCGCAGGCCGGCGTCACCCCGGAGGGGTACAACGTCGTGATGCAGGGCGACGTCACCGAGATAATCAACATGACGCCCGGGTCTCGTCGCGAGATTATCGACGAGATAGCCGGCGTCGCCCAGTTCGACCAGAAGAAGGCCGACGCCTTCGACGAACTGGAGGTCGTACAGGACCGCATCGACGAGGCGGAACTCCGCATCGAGGAGAAACAGACCCGTCTCGACCAACTGGAGGACGAACGCGAGACGGCGCTGGAGTACCAGTCGCTCCGCGAGAAGAAAGAGGAGTACGAGGGCTACCGGAAGGCCGCCGAACTCGAAGACAAGCACGACGAACTCGCCGCCGTCTCCGACCGCATCGCCGAGTTGGAGGCCGAACTCGCGGACCTGCAGGAAGAACTCGACTCGCGGCAGGGCAAGGTCGTCCGTCTGGAGGACGAACTCCACGAACTCAACCAGGAGATAGAGCGCAAGGGCGAGGACGAGCAACTCGCCATCAAGCGCGACATCGAGGAGATAAAGGGCGACATCTCTCGACTGGAGGACAAGATAGAGACCGCCGAGGAGGCCGTCGAGGACGCCGAGAACGAGCGGCGACAGGCGTTCGTCCAGATAGACCGCAAGCAGGAGACCATCGACGACCTCGAAGCCGACATCCGCGAGACGAAAGTCGAGAAGTCCAACGTCAAGGCGGACGTCGCGAGCAAGGAGAGCGACCTCGCCGACGTCCAGCAGCGCATCGACGACATCGGCGAGGAGTTCGAGGAGATAAAGGACGAACTCGAGACGAAGCGCGACCGCCTCGAACAGCTCAAGAGCGAGCGCAACGACCTCCAGCGGGAGCAGGACCGTCTGCTGGACGAGGCCCGCCGGCGCTCCAACGAGGAAGACGAGAAGCGAGCGGCCATCGAGGAGGCCGAGGCGGAGATACCCTCGCTGGAGGCCGACGTCGAGGACTTGGAGTCCGAACTGGAGAAAGCCCAGAAGAACAAGGCGACCATCGGCGACGTGGTCGACGACCTGCGCGCCGAGAAGCGCGAACTCCAGTCGGACTTAGACGACCTCGAAGACGAGATTAGCGCCAAACAGCAGGAGTACGCCCAACTCGAGGCGAAGGCCGGCGAGGACGGCGACTCCTCGTACGGCCGCGCGGTGACGGCCATCCTGAACGCCGACCGCGGCGGCGTCCACGGCACCGTCGGCCAGTTGGGTGGGGTCGACCCCGAGTACGCGACGGCCTGTGAGACGGCGGCCGGCGGCCGACTCGCCCACGTCGTCGTGGACGACGACGGCGTCGGCCAGTCCTGCATCGAGTACCTGAAGTCGCGCAACGCCGGGCGAGCGACGTTCCTGCCCATCACGCAGATGCAGAACCGCTCGCTCCCCTCGCTCCCGAGCGCGGACGGGGTGGTCGACTTCGCGTACGAACTCGTGGACTTCGACCCCGAGTACGCGGGCATCTTCTCGTACGTGCTGGGCGACACCGTGGTCGTCGACAGCATGGACACCGCCCGCGACCTGATGGGCGAGTACCGCATGGTGACGCTGGACGGCGACCTCGTCGAGAAGTCGGGCGCCATGACCGGTGGGTCGTCGTCGGGGACGCGCTACTCCTTCTCCGGCGGCGCCGGGCAACTCGAACGCGTCGCCAAGCGCATCAACGAACTGGAGGACGAACGAGCGGACGTGCGCGACGACCTGCGGGACGTGGAGGACCGACTCGACGACGCCCGCGACCGGGAGTCCGACGCGACCGAACAGGTCCGAGACATCGAGACGAGCATCGAGCGCAAGGAGTCCGCGCTCACGGACGCGCGAGAGCGCATCGCGTCGCTCGAATCCGACCTCGAAGACATCGCGGCCGAACGCGAGGAGGTCGCCGACGAGATGGACGAGTTGGAGGCCGACATCGAGGCCAAGAACGAGGCCATCGCGGCGGTCGAGGCCGACATCGACGACCTCGAAGCCGAGGTGCAGGACTCGGACCTGCCGGACCTCACCGACGAACGCGAGGCCATCGAGGGCGAGATAGACACGCTGGAGGACCGACTCGACGACTTGGACGCCCAACTCAACGAACTGCAACTGGAGAAGCAGTACGCCGAGGACGCCATCGAGGACCTCCACGACGACATCGAGGCCGCCCAGAACCGCAAGGCAGAGAAGGAAGAGCGCATCGCCGAGCTAGAGGCACAGGTCGCCGAGAAGCAGGAACTCAAAGCCGAGAAAGAGCAAGAGGTCGCCGACTTGGAGGAGGAACTCGCCGACCTCAAAGCGGAACGCGAGGACCTGCGCGAGGACCTGCAGGACGCGAAGGAGGCCCGCGACGAACAGCAGTCGAAGGTCACCGACGTGGAACGTGACCTCGAAGACGAACGCGAGGACGAGGAGCGACTGGAGTGGGAGATAGACGAACTCGAAGCGCAGGTCGGCGACTACGACCCCGAGGACGTTCCGGACCACGACACCGTGGAAGCCGAAATCGAGCGGCTGACCGGAGAGATGGAGGCCTTAGAGCCGGTCAACATGCGCGCCATCGATGAGTACGACCGCGTGGCCGAGGACCTCGCCGACCTCGAAGACCAGAAGGAGACCTTGGTCGAGGAGGCCGAGGGCATCCGCGACCGCATCGACAGCTACGAGGCCCGCAAGAAGGAGACGTTCATGGAGTCGTTCGACGAGATAAACGAGCAGTTTCAGGACATCTTCGAGCGCCTCTCCAGCGGGACCGGACACCTCCACCTGGAGAACGAGGACGACCCCTTCGACGGCGGCCTCACGATGAAGGCCCAACCGGGCGACAAGCCCATCCAGCGGCTGGCGGCGATGTCCGGCGGCGAGAAGTCGCTGACGGCGCTGGCCTTTATCTTCGCCATCCAGCGGCACAACCCCGCGCCGTTCTACGCGCTGGACGAGGTGGACGCGTTCCTCGACGCAGCCAACGCCGACCTCGTGGGCGAGATGGTCGACGAACTCGCCGGCGACGCGCAGTTCGTCGTCGTCTCGCACCGCTCGGCCCTGCTGGAACGCTCGGAGCGAGCCATCGGCGTGATGATGCAGGGCGACAACGTGAGCGCCGTGACCGGCATCGACCTCTCGGGCGAGGGACCGGACGAGGAGGAGGCGGTAGTGAGCGATGACTGACGACGACATCCCGCTGGACATCACGGGACACGAAGACCGCGAGCCACCGGGCGACTCGGCGTCGTCGCTGTTCGGGGACGACGAGGAAGCCGAGGAGAGCGAGGACGACACCCCCGAGGACGTCGAGTTGCTGAACGAGTCCGGAAGCGAGGCCGACGAGGAAGACGAGGTCGCCGAACCCGTCGAGGTGCTCGTCCAACTGGCCGACGACGGCGAGATAGACCCGTGGGACATCGACGTGGTGGAGGTCACCGACAAGTTCCTCGCCCGCATCGACGAGGGTGACCTCCGCACCGGCGGGCGGGCGCTGTTCTACGCGTCCGTCCTCGTCCGAATGAAGAGCGACGCGATGCTCGGCGAGGGCGAGGCGGAGGACCCGCCCGCGGAACCGTGGGAGCAGGCGATGACCGAGGACGCTCCCATCGAGGAACCGGACCCGTTCGCCGCTCTGGAGTCCGAGATGGACCGGCGACTCGAACGCCGCCGGGCCCGCGGGATGCCCCAGACGCTGGACGAACTTGTCCGTGACCTGCGGGACGCCGAACGCGACTCGTGGTGGAAGGAGTCCCGCGAGTACGACACCAGCGGGTCGCCGAGCGGGTTCCAGCGGGGCACGCAGGAACTGGACTACCGGAGCGCCGACGACATGCGAATGGACGACGAACCGTCGGCGGCGGACGTCACCGGCACGGCCCACGCCGAGCAGATAGACGACATCATCGACGACGTGTACGCGGCGGTCCGCGAGCAGTACGACCAGGGGCGCGAGGAGGTGCTGTACCGCGAAGTCGAGGACGCGGGCGGGTCCCGCGTCGAGACGTTCCTCGGCCTCCTCTTTCTGGCCCACCGCGGGCAGGTCCACCTCCAGCAGGACGACGTGTTCGGCGACCTATGGATTCAGGACCCGAACGCCGTGAGCGGGTCCGAGGAAGCACTCGCGGACTGACGACGCCCGCGCCGCGTGTGTTCTGGCAAACAGGTTCAAACGAGTCGAGCCCGTAGCGTCGTCAATGGCCCAGCAGTCGGTGCCGACCGACCCTCCGGAGCCCGAGCGACTGGCCGACGCGTTTCAGGTCTACGAGGTAGACGCCTCTGGAGAGGACGGCGTCCGGTACTACGGCGAACCGGTGGCCGACTCCGAACAGGTCCTCAGGCTGGTGGGACCGACGTTCCGCCGGCGCGGCTATCGGGTCCGCCTCCAACGGGAGATGGGCGAACACGTCCTCGTCGCCAGCGAACGGTCGCTGGGCGTCGACGGCGTGCCGTGGACCAACGTCGCGCTGGCGATTGCGACGCTCCTCTCGACGCTGTACGCGGGGAGTCGGTGGTACGGCATCGCCGTGGTCGAGGACCCCGCCGCCATCGTGGGGGCGTGGCCGTTCGCGGCCGCAGTGTTGGGAATCCTCGCCGTCCACGAGTTCGGCCACTACGCGCTCTCGCGGTACCACGAGGTGCAGGCCAGTCTGCCGTACTTCATCCCGCTCCCGTTCAACGTCATCGGGACGCTCGGGGCGGTCATCCGGATGAACGACAACATGCCCGACCGGGAGGCGCTGTTCGACATCGGGGTGGCCGGTCCGCTCGCCGGCCTCGCGGCGACGATAGCGGTGACTGTCGTCGGCGTCACGCTGGACCCGATTCGGGTTACCGGCGGCGTCGCCGCACAGGTGGACCTCGGCTACCCGCTGTTGATTCGAGGTATCGCGGCGCTCATGGGCGAGCAGGTGGTCTACGCCGACCCGTCCCTGATTCCCAACCCCGTCGTCATCGGCGCGTGGGTCGGCGCGTTCGTCACGTTCCTGAACCTCTTGCCGGTGGGGCAACTCGACGGCGCACACGTCACCCGCTCGCTCCTCGGTGAGCGCATGTCCGCGGTGCAGGCGGCCGTCCCGGCGGTCCTGTTCGGACTCGCCGGTTACCTCTTCCTCTTCGAGAACGGCGAGGCGGCGATGCTGTGGGGGTTCTGGGGCGTCCTGACGCTCATCTTCGGCCGCGTCGGGTCCGTGACGCCGCTGGACGAGACGCCGGTCGGCCCGAAGCGGCGGGCGGTCGGCGCGGTGACGCTCCTCCTCGGACTGCTGTGTTTCGCGCCCGTCCCCATCGCCATCTCGCTCTGACCGCCGGTCGGGGGCTCAGATGCCGTACGGGTCGTACGCCGGACGAGTGTCCGACTCGGGGTCCACGCCGTATCGCTCGCACCACTCCGTCAGCAGGGCGTCTGCTCGCTCTCCGAACAGGACGACGACGCCGAACGGTCGGGAGTAGCGGTCGGCGTCGGGCGGATCGGGGTCGAGAAAGAGGGCGTCGGTCACCGGGTCGCCGACGGTCGGAAGCGTCGAGAGCGTCTCCTCCATCGGGACCAGACCGGTGAGAACGCTCGGAACGAACGACCCGCCGGGGAGTGGGGCGCGGGGCTGGACGTGCAGTTCGGCGACCGGGTCGCCGTTCGCTTCGAGGACGGTACTGACCGGGCGGGTCCGTCCGTCCGACCAGAGGTTGTCGGCGACGGCGGGGACGTCGGCGTTGACGACGAAGGACGTCCGGACGCCGCCGACGCGCTCCAGCGACTGGATGGACCACGCCTCCTCGGGGTCGTCGGGGTCGCCCGCTAGCGTCGCGTTCACGAGGTCACCGGTCCGGAGCGCATCGATGCGCTCCTGTCGGTCCCCGTATCCCGACTGGTACACCGTGTACAGTCGCGCGGCCGCCGCGTCGAAGAAGTTGACGTGCGGGACGGACTCGACGACCCGATAGACCCGGAACCGACCCGTTCGCTGCTCCATGGGGACAGTATCGGCCGGGCCGGTAAGACTCCGCGGGTTCCGACGGGTCCGCTCGGTAGGCCGACGGGGGAAACACGGAGATAGGTGGAGCGTGAACACGGGCCTATGAGCGAGTCAGCGGGCGTTCCGGAACCGGACTTCGAGCAACTCCGCACGGCGGTCGAGCGACTCCTGGACGAGACGGTCGACCGGGAGGACGCGCTCGCGGTGTCCGTCGAGGACTTGGAGGTGGACGTGCCGATACGGTTCGGCGACGACGCGCCGCGGGCGCGGTGGCGGTTCGACGGCGACGTGACGGTCACCGTCGACGGCATCCGCCAGCCGCTCAGAGAGTGGATAGAACTCCACGAGGACCGGACCGTCGAGCGACGGAGCGACGACTAGAACGACTCGACGTGGGGTCGCAGGTCGAGTTCGAGCGTCCACGCCGAGCGGTCCTGTTCGACGAGGTGCCAGTACGACGCCGCTATCTCGTCGGGGTCGAGGTACTCCTCGGGGTCGCGGTCCGGCGCGGGAGCGTCGGGGCCGAGAATCTGGCCGTCGACGACGACGTGGGCGACGTGGATTCCCTCGGGACCGAGTTCCCGGGCCATCGACTCGGCCATCCCCCGGACGGCGAACTTCGCGGCGCTGAAGCCGATGGCACCCCCACGGCCCCGGACCGCGGAGGTGGCACCGGTGAAGACGACAGTTCCGCCCCCGCCGTCGAGCATGTCCGCGACGGCCTCCTGCGAGCAGTAGAGGCCACCCTTCGGTCCGACGTCGAGGGCGTGTGCGAACTCCTCGTCGGAGATGCCTCGCAGGCCCTTCCACGCGCCGCCGCTGGCGTTGTTGAGTAGCACGTCGACGGGACCGAACTCGTCACGCACCCGCTCGAACCCGGCGGCGACGGCCTCCGGGTCAGTCACGTCCGTGGGAACGGCGAGCGCGCTCTCACCGAGTTCGTCGGCGAGGCCGGTGACGTAGTCCTCCGAGCGAGCGAACAGGCCCACGTTACAGCCCTCCGCGACGAACCGACGCGCGAGCGACGCGCCGAGGCCGGGTCCGACGCCGGCGATGACGGTAGTTCGTGACATGCGTCCACAGACGCGGTCCGGGCCGAAGTAGCTGTGGGCCAGAGCCCGCGACGCGGAACTGTTAGCTGGGAGAAAGAACTATGCCGTTCCAAGTAGTATGTTACCAGTGACCATGACTCCGACCAAGATACGGGAACGACTGGAAGAGTCGGAGGGCCGCGTCGATACCGAGCAGTTCGTCGCCGCGCTGGAGTACGTGCGCGACGACGGCCGCCGCCGTCGCTGAGCGCCGAGACCGCAGGCAGAGCCCGTTCTAGTCGTCGCTGAGTCGCCAGCCGTCGTCGGTAGCGACCGCCACGTCCCGGCGGACCATCTCCGCCATCACCTCGTCGAACCGGTCGGGTTGGGCTATCTCCATCGCCGTGTGGCTCACGTCGTGGTACTCCTTGAGGAGTTTGCGCACGTCCTCCTCGGTGTGCACTCGCTGGTCGCTCTTCTCCATGACGCCGGTGAGGAGTTCTATCATGTCCTCGACGAAGTTCCACGGGTAGACGACCCACGCCCACTCGTCGAGACGCTCGCCGACGAACTCCGGTTCGTGCTCGCTGGTCTGGAGCAACTGGAGCGTCGCCGTCCGCACGCTGTTCGGGTTCCGGTCGCGGACGCACTCGGCGGCCGTCTCGATAGACTGGCCGGTGTCGGCGATGTCGTCGACGACGAGGACGTCTTTGTTCTCGACGGCCCCGTCGGCCAGCGGGTAGCGCACCTCGGGTTCGTCGCCCTTCTCCGCGGTGCCGACGTAGTGTTCGACCTTCAGACTCGCCAAGTCGTCGAGTCCGAGGAAGTCACAGAGACAGCGCCCGGCAAACCACCCGCCGCGCGCCAACGCCACGACCACGTCGGGTTCGAAGTCGGCGGCCTTCACGTCGTCCGAGACGTCCCGACACAGGCCGTAGATGTACTCCCAGTTGGTGATGGTACACTGGAACTCCTCCGGTAACTCGCCCATAGGGGAGAGCGTGGACGGGCGACCTTAACGGTTTCAGAACGTGTACGCCAGCATCACCTCGTCCACCCGGTTCTCGCCGAGGCGGTAGTGGTCCTCCCGGACCGCCTCCGTCTCCCAGCCATGCCGTTCGAGGAACGTGATGGCGTTCCCGTTGGTCCGCGCGAGGCTGTTGTACACCTTCCAGTAGCCGTGGGCCTCCGCCCAGTCCAGCGCCCGTTCGAGGAGCCGCTCGCCGATGCCGTAGCCACGGTACTCCTGCCGGACCCCCAGCGTCAACTCCGCGGTGTCCCGCAATTTCTCGACCTGCGGCAGCGCGAGGTGGGACCACCCGACGACGTGGTCGTCGACGGTGGCGACGAAGAAGAGACGCGACCAGACGGTGTTGTGTCGCGTGACGGTGTTCTCGTACTGCAACTCCTCGGCGAGGCTCTCGCCGATGACGTACGTCTGCTTGTCCGTGACGGTCACGATAGTGTCGACCAACTCCTCGAAGTCCTCCTCGCGGGCCGGTCGAACGACGTACGTGACGTCCTGCGTCTCGTGTTCTCGCTCGGTCCCGACGTCGAGTTCGAGTTCGAGGTGTCCGTCGGTCCGGCCGACGTACCCCCGCTCTGCGAGGTAGTCGAGTCGCGCCTCGAACTCGTCGGACGGGAGGCCGACGGCCTCCGCCACCTCCTCGGTGGCCGGTCTGCCGTGTCGCTCGACGTACTGGTAGATGCGCCTGTCCCCCTCGGTTTCGAACGCCAGCGGTTCCAGTACTGTCATGCAGGCTAGTTGTTCGCGGACCGGGCGCTTAATCGTTTGTCGTTTGTTACCGTTTGTCACAGGCGTAACTCGCTCGAACAGCACGAACTGTTATCCGCGGGGTCCCACAAGACGGTGCCATGGAGACGCGAGAAGCGCTGCTCGTCGACGCGTTCGCCGCGGAACCGATGGCTGGCAACCCGGCCGGGGTGGTGCCGGACGCCGACGGACTGACCGACGACCAGATGCGGGCCATCGCGGGCGAACTGGGGGCCAGCGAGACGGCGTTCGTCTTCGCGGACGAGGCGACAGACCGTCGCCTCCGCTTTTTCACGCCCGAACGGGAGGTGGACCTCTGCGGGCACGCGACTGTCGCGGCCCACGCCGCCCTGTTCGAACGCGGTGCTGTCGAGACGGGCCAGCACACGATGGCGACCGAACGGGGCGCCCTCGACGTGGAGACGAAGGCCGACGGGACGGTGTGGATGGAACAGGGCGACGCCGACGTCCGCGAGGTCGACTGTGCGCTCGAGGACGCGGCCGACGCCATCGGCGTCGACGTGGCGACGTTGCAGGACGTCGGCGCTGACCTCCCGCTCGCCGTCGCCGACACCGGGTTCCCGTGGCTCCTCGTGCCGGTCAACTACTTCCAACACCTGAGCGGCGCCGACCCGGACCAGTCGGCGGTCGCGTCGGTGTGTGAATCCGTCGACGCGATGGGCCTGTACGCGTTCACCTTCGACACCATCGACGGCCAGTCGACCCTGCACGGCCGGGCGTTCGCGCCGCGGGCGGGCATCAGCGAGGACCCCGTGACGGGGACCGCTGCCGGGGCCTGTGGCGCGTACGTCCGCCGGTACGGCGCGCTCGACGACACTATCGAACAGGTGGTCGTCGAACAGGGCCACTTCCTCGACCGGCCGGGCACCGTCCGCGTCGACACCGACGGGACCGAAGTGTGGGTCGGCGGGCGGGCGGTGACGACGCTCTCGGGCACGCTGACCGTTCCCGAGGCGGACGAGGACGACGAGATTCTGGAGGTCTGATTCGCTCGGATTCGAGTGAACGACCCCCCGAAGATGCCGCCACCGGAAAGTCCATAACAGTCGTTCATGAACCAGAACGTGAGTCAATGCCAACATTGTGGCTCGACGAAATCGGTGCCGACGACCTAGAGCGGGTCGGCGGCAAGGCGGCGTCCCTCGGAGAACTGACCGCGGCGGGGCTCCCTGTCCCGTCGGCTTTCGTCGTCACTGCCGACACGTATCGGTCGTTCATCGAAGAAACTGGTATCGAGGAGGAACTGTTCGCCGTCGTCGACGTCGACAGCGACGACTCGCAGGCGCTCGCGGAGGCGGCAGAGCGCGCACAGGACCTGATTCTCTCGACCGACACGCCCCCGTCGGTCCGGGAGGACCTACTCGCGGCCTACGACGAGATGGGCGACGAGGACGTGGCGGTGCGGTCCTCCGCGACGGCCGAGGACCTCCCCGACGCCTCCTTTGCCGGCCAACAGGACACGTACCTGAACGTCTCGCGGGCGGACCTCCTCCAGCGGGTCAAGGAGTGCTGGGCGTCGCTGTTCACCCAGCGGGCCATCTACTACCGCAACGAGCAGGGGTTCGACCACGACTTGGTCGACATCGCGGTGGTCGTCCAGCAGATGGTCGACGCCGAGAAGTCCGGCGTGATGTTCACGAGCCACCCCTCGACCGGCGCGAACACGGCCATCCTCGAAGCCGCGTGGGGACTCGGCGAAGCGGTCGTCTCCGGCGCGGTCTCGCCCGACAACTACGTCGTCGACCGCGAGACCGAGGAGATAGAGGAGGTCACCGTCGCCGACAAGAAGGTGATGTGCGTCCGCGGCGACGACGGCGAGACGGTCGAGCGCTCGGTCCCCGAGGAGAAACGGAACGAGCGCGTCCTCTCCCCCGAGGAGATTCACCGCCTCGTCGAGGTCGGTGAACGCGTGGAGGACCACTACGGCACTCCGCAGGACGTGGAGTGGGCGGTCTACGAGGGCGAGGTGTACCTCCTCCAGTCCCGCCCGATAACGACTATCGACGAGAGCATCGACGCCGAGGCGTCCGGCGGGGCCGGCGACAGCGCGGGCGTCGCCGACGGCGGGTCGATGCAGAGCCAGTCCGAGGACGTGCGTCTGTCGGGTATCGGCTCTAGCCCCGGTAAAGCGACCGGCGAGGTCCGCATCGTGACGAAACTCGACAACCTCGACAAGGTCGAGGAGGGCGACATCATCGTCACGGAGATGACCACCCCCGACATGGTGCCGGCGATGAAACGCGCCGCCGGCATCGTCACCGACCAAGGCGGGATGACGAGTCACGCCGCCATCGTCTCCCGCGAACTCGGCGTCCCGGCCGTCGTCGGGGCCGAGGACGCGACCGACAAACTCCGGGACGGCCAGACGGTCACCATCGACGGAGACATGGGCACCGTCGAACAGGGCACCGAGATAGCCGAGGCCGACGAAGACGAGGAACCCGCCGCCCCCGACGTGGACCAGCAACACTCCCCGGTCAAGCCGATGACCGGGACCGAGGTGAAGGTCAACGTCTCCATCCCGGAGGCGGCCGAACGGGCCGCCGCGACGGGCGCGGACGGCGTCGGGTTGCTCCGCATCGAGCACATGATTCTCTCGACGGACAAGACCCCGTCCCGCTACGTCGAGGACCACGGCGAACGGGCCTACATCGAGGAGATAGTCGAAGGGGTACGGAGCGTCGCCGAGGCGTTCTACCCCCGGCCGGTACGCGTACGTACCCTCGATGCACCCTCCGACGAGTTCCGCCAGTTGCAGGGCGGCGAGGACGAACCCAGCGAGCACAACCCCATGCTCGGCTATCGGGGCATCCGGCGGTCGCTCGACCGGCCCGGCGAGTTCAAACTCGAACTCCGGGCGTTCGAGCGCCTCTACGAACTCGGCTACGACAACGTCGAGTTGATGCTGCCGCTGGTGACCGACGCCGAGGACGTCCTGCGGGCGAAGTCGCTGATGCAGGAGGTCGGCATCGACCCCGAGAAGCGAGACTGGGGCGTGATGGTCGAGACGCCGGCCAGCGCGCTGTGCATCGAGGACCTCTGTGAGACGGGGTTGGACTTCGTCTCCTTCGGGACGAACGACCTCACCCAGTACACGCTGGCCGTCGACCGCAACAACGGCAACGTCGCCGGCCGCTTCGACGAACTCCACCCCGCCGTGCTGGACCTGATGGGACGGGTCATCGGCACCTGTCGCGAGTACGACGTGGCGACCAGCATCTGCGGGCAGGCGGCCTCGAAACCGGAGATGGTCCAGTTCCTCGTCGACGAGGGCGTCACCTCCATCTCCGCGAACATCGACGCCGTGCGCGACGTGCAACACGAGGTCAAGCGCGTCGAACAGCGCCTGCTCCTCGAATCGGTCCGCTGACGGACATCTATCGGTAGATATCGCGCTTTCTGACCGCCTTTGCGCTCGAACGGTTTCGAGACGCGTCTACGATTCGTGTCGGACCCCTCGAACTGGTGAGCGAGTCGACGACGTGACGCTCGGCCGAGCAAAACGGCTAAACCGCTCGCCCCCATGCCTACCGATAGAATGCTC
Organism: Haloarcula sp. H-hyl6; assembly: GCF_056934455.1. NCBI lineage: Archaea > Methanobacteriati > Methanobacteriota > Halobacteria > Halobacteriales > Haloarculaceae > Haloarcula > Haloarcula sp. H-hyl6. The sequence goes on along the minus strand of NZ_JBRIIK010000001.1, from coordinate 795,651 downwards.
CAGCGGGCCGAGCCACAGGACTTCGACCGAGTGCTCTCCTCGATGTGTACCGTCCCGCACCCCGCGGCCCGCGACGCCGCCGAACGCTTCCTCGCCACCAACCCGGGCGACCCCGGCACCTACGAGACGGTGGCCGAACTCGAAACCGAGGCCGTCGACTACCTCGGCGAGGTGACCGGCCTCCCGGACCCGTCGGGGTACGTCGCCTCCGGCGGCACCGAAGCCAACGTGCAGGCGGTCCGCATCGCCCGCAACCGCGCCGACACCGACGACCCGAACGTCGTGGCGCCCGTCCACGCCCACTTCTCCTTTACCAAGGCGGCGGACGTCCTCGGGGTGGAGTTACGGACGGCGCCGGCCGAGGGCTACCGCGTGAACCTCGAGGCCATGGCCAAACTGATAGACGAAGACACCGTCTGCGTGGTGGGGGTCGCAGGGTCCACCGAGTACGGCTACGTCGACCCCATCCCGGCTATCGCCGAACTCGCGCACGACGCCGACGCCCTCTGTCACGTCGACGCGGCGTGGGGCGGCTTCTACCTCCCGTTTACCGGCCACGACTGGCACTTCGGGCACGCCGACGTGGACACGATGACCATCGACCCCCACAAGGTCGGACAGGCGGCGGTGCCGGCGGGCGGGTTGCTGGCGCGGGACGGGACGCTACTGGACGAGTTGGCCGTCGAGACGCCCTACCTCGAATCCACGAGCCAGTTGACGCTGACGGGCACACGGTCGGGGGCCGGCGTCGCCTCTGCCGTCGCGGCGATGGAGTCGCTGTGGCCCGCGGGCTACCGGGAGCAGTACGACCGCTCGATGGAGAACGCAAACTGGTTGGCCGAGCAGTTGCGGGCACGCGGTCACGACGTCGTGGACCCGGAACTCCCCCTCGTCGCGGCGGACCTCTCGGTCCCGATGACCGACGAACTGCGTGACCGCGGGTGGCGCGTCTCGAAGACCGGTGCCGGGGAGATGCGCGTCGTCTGTATGCCCCACGTGACGCGGTCGATGCTGCGGTCGTTCGTGGCGGACCTAGACTGGTACTGAGAGCAGTCGCTCTGAGTACTGTGGGTTGCTGTTCGCGGGTACTGAGCGCTGTCGCTCGTGGCCGCCGTCGGGTCCCCGAACTGTCGATATACAGAGGGCTCCCGAGTGAACATACCAAGATTTAGGACCCCGTATGGGTAATCGGGGGGTGTGGATTCGGTAGTCCCGCTTCCGGCGCTGATTGCCTTGGTCGGCGAGTGTACGACAGGGTCCGCCCTCTCCCCCTTAGAGGAGGCCGTCTGCACTGCCACTGGCCCGACGGGGCTGGCCATCATCGCCGTCTACTCGTTTCTCATCGCCTTCATCCTCCCCCTCCCGAGCGAAGTCGTCCTCGTCCCGGCCGAGACGCTTCGACTCGGCTTCTCGACGACGGGCAACCTCGCGGCCATCATCGTCGTCAGCGCGTTCGGCAAGGCCGTCGGGAGCCTCTTCGCCTTCCACATCGGACAGGAGGCCAAGGAGTACGGTCCGCTCGTCCGGCGGATTCAGCGCTCTCGGTTCGACATCATCGCGTGGTCCGAGAAGAACACCATCAAACTCGCCAAGAAGTACGGCTACGTCGGCCTCGCGCTGGCGCTCTGCGTGCCGTTCTTCCCCGACACGCTCTCGATATACGCGTTCACCGTCCTCGAAGAGGATTACCTCCGGTTCGGCGCGGCCACTTTCGCCGGTAGTGCCGGGCGCTTGCTCTTCACGCTCGGACTGGCGAGCGGCACGCTCGCGTTGCTCTGAGCGCCGCGGTACCGTGTCACTGGCCGTCAGTCGAACTTTATCGCCTCCGGCGTCGAACATCTAGCATGGAGTACAGAACCCCCTCACCACAGACCCTCGTCGGGGTGCTCGTCGTCCTCGTCGGGGCGGTCCTGCTGGGTCAGACGACCGGTCTCTACCCGTCGGCGGACCTCCTGCGGTTCGTCCCCTCGCTGTTCGTCCTCGTCGGCCTGTACGCGCTGGTGACGAGCGGACTCCGCAACGTCACGGGTCCCCTCCTGGTCGTCCTCGTCGCCGGGGCGTGGCAGGCCGTCGCGCTCGACTATCTCGCGTGGGGCGACGTCTGGCAGTTCTGGCCGCTCGCCGTCGTCCTCTTCGGCGTCTCCCTCCTGCTCGGGCAGTTCAGGACCCGAGCGCGGGAGACGACGGCGGGGACCGTCACCGGTCTCGCCGTCTTCGGCGGGAGCGAACAGCGGTCAGCCTCGCAGGCGTTCCGCGGCGCGGACCTCACGGCCATCTTCGGCGGCGCGGAACTGGACCTCAGAGACGCCGCGATTCCCGACGGCGAGACGGCGACGGTCAACGCCACGGCCATCTTCGGCGGCGTCGAAGTCGTCGTCCCCCGGGAGTGGAACGTCCGGATGGACGTCCTCCCGATTCTGGGTGCCGCCGCCGACGAGCGGACCCGGTCGCCGGAGGAACACGAGGCGGTCGACCTCGTCGTCACCGGCCTCGCGAGTTTCGGCGGCGTCAGCGTGACTAGCTGACTCGCCGGGACGTTCCGGCGCGCCAAACCAACCCCCTTTTGACCCGTGGGCGGTTCACGAACAGGTATGAGCCACGACGAGTTCCCGACAGAGCAGCCAGCGGTGGTGACCTGCGGGTTGCCGTACGCGAACGGCGACCTGCACGTCGGCCACCTGCGGACCTACGTCGACGGGGACGCCCTCTCGCGGGCCCTGCGACGCCTCGGCCAGCAGACCGCCTTCGTCTGCGGGTCGGACATGCACGGCACGCCCGTCGCCGTCAACGCCGCCGAGGAGGGCGTCGAACCCCGCGAGTTCGCCTTGGAGTACCACGAGACGTACGCCGAGACGTTCCCGCAGTTCAACGTCGAGTTCGACAACTACGGCCACACGGACGACGAGACCAACACCGAACTCACACAGGAGTTCGTCCGCTCGTGGGTCGACAACGACCACGTCCACGAGAAGGAGATTCAGGTCGCGTGGGACACCGAGGAGGACCAGCCACTCCCCGACCGCTTCGTGGAGGGCACCTGTCCGTACTGCGGCGAACAGGCCCGCGGCGACGAGTGCGACGAGGGCTGTCAGCGCCACCTCGAACCCGGCGAGATAGAGGACCCCGTCAGCACCATCACCGGCAACCCCGCCGAGTACCGCACCCGTGAACACAAGTTCCTCCGCCTGTCGGACTTTCAGGAGTACCTACAGGGGTTCCTCGACCGCGTCGAGGGCACCGACAACGCCCAGAACCAGCCCCGCGAGTGGATAGAGGGCGAACTGCAGGACCTCTGTATCACGCGAGACATGGACTGGGGTATCGACTACCCCGCGAAAGACGAAGACGACCCCGAGGACCTCGTCCTGTACGTCTGGGTCGACGCCCCCATCGAGTACGTCGCCTCCACGAAGCAGTATTCGGAGCGGGTCGGCGCGGACGAGTACGACTGGGAGCAGGTCTGGAAGGTCGGCGGCGAGACCCGACACGGCACCGAGTGGGACGAGGCGTGGAGCGAGGACAGCGGCGAGATAATCCACGTCATCGGCCGCGACATCATCCAGCACCACGCCGTCTTCTGGCCGGCCATGCTCCGCGGCGCGGGCTACAACGAACCGCGGACCATCCTCGCCACCGGGTTCGTCGGCATCGACGGCAAGGCGCTCTCGACCTCTCGGAACCGCGCGGTGTGGGCCGACGAGTACTTAGACGCGGGCTTCCACCCCGACCTGTTCCGCTACTACATCGCCACCGGCGCGAGCCTCGAGACGGACGTGGACTTCTCGTGGGACCGCTTCCAGGAGCGCGTCAACGGCGAACTCGTGGGGAACGTCGGCAACTTCATCTACCGCTCGCTGCTCTTTGCCGAGCGCAACTACGACGGCACGCCAGACGCCGACGTCAGCGACGACGTGCGTGACCGCATCGAGGAGGCGCTCGACGACTTCGCAGCCGCGGTGCGTGACTACGACGTGCGGACGCTCGCCGACGTCGCCACCGACCTCTCGAACTACGGCAACGAGTACATCCAGCGCAACGAGCCGTGGAACCTCGTCGACGACGACCCGGAGCGGGCCGAACAGGTCATCCGGGACTGCGTCCAGTTGACGAAGGCCGTCGCCGTGGTCATGCAACCGGTCCTGCCGGGGAAGGCCGAACGGCTCTGGGGGCAGTTGGGTGAGGAGGGCTCCGTCGCGGACGTTTCGCTCGACACCGCGCTGGAGGCCCCGCCCGCGGAGTTCGACGCCCCCGACGAACTGTTCGAACAGGTCGAGGACGACCACATCGAGGGGCTGAACGAGGAACTGCAGGAACGAGTCGAAGCGGCCAGCGAAGACGACGAGAGCGAGGACGTGGACGAGGAGGACGACAGCGCGGGTGACGAGGCCGCCGACCTCGAACCTCTCGTCGAGGAGCGCATCGGCTTCGAGGACTTCGAGGGCGTCGACATGCGGGTCGGCGAAATCGTCTCGGCCCAACCGGTCGACGGGGCCGACAAACTCCTCGAACTGGAGGTCGACATCGGCCACGAGGTCCGACAGGTCGTCGCCGGCCTCGCCAAACTCCACGACGTCGACGACCTGCCGGGGACGCGGGTCATCCTGCTGGCGAACATGGAGAAGGCGGAACTGTTCGGTATCGAATCCGACGGGATGGTGCTGGCGGCCGGCGACGAGGCCGACCTGCTGACCACCCACGAGGACGCACCGCTCGGGACGCGAGTGCAGTAACGGCCACGGCGTCGCCGTCCCTTTTTGTAGCCGCCGCGCGTACGGCGGGACATATGGACGCCGACGGGAACGACGAGGACCGCGTCGCCGACGGAGACGACGGGTTCGTCGAGGAGTACGAGTTCGCCACCGAGGCCGACGTCATCGACGTCGAAGACAGTGACGAGACCGAGGAGGGTGCGGTCGCGGGGTCGTTCGCGCCGGCCGTCGAGGTCCGGCCGGGGTCACCGGCCCCCGAGAACGTCCTGTTCGTCGCCCTCGGAGTGTACGTCGCCATCCTCGCCGTCGGACAGATGTTCGCCGGACCGGTCGTCTACGCGCCTCAGACGCTGGCGGCGATTACGGCCGCCGTCGCCGTCGGAACGCTGGTCTGCTACGGGATTCTCGTCCGGACGGACCCCGACACTTAATCCCGCGCCCGCCCTAAGTCCGTACATGGTAGTCCCCCTGGTCTCCCTCTCTCTCGCGCCCGCCCAGGTCGACCCACTGTTCAGTCTGTCGCTCTCTTTGCTGCTGTTTCTCGTCGGTGCGGGTCTCGTGGTCGCCGAGGCGTTCGCTCCGGGGACGCACTTCTTCGTCCTCGGCATCGCCCTGTTGACGGCCGGCCTCGTCGGCCTGTTCATCCCGGCGAGTCTCGGCATCCTCGCGCCTATCATCCTCGCCGCCGTGGTGCTGGCGACGACGGCCGCGACCCTGTGGGGGTATCGCCAACTCGACTTCGCCGGGGGTGGCCGTGGCCAGACGCTGAGTTCGAGTTCGCTCCAAGGGCAGTTCGGCACCGTCACCGAACGCGTCACGAAGAGTTCCGGCGAGGTCAAACTGGAGGACGGCGGCTTCAACCCGTACTATCAGGCCCGGAGCGTCGACGGCGTCATCGAGGAGGGGGCCGAAGTGATGGTGGTGGACCCGGGCGGCGGGAACGTCCTCACCGTGGAGGCGGTCAGCGGGAAGGACGACGACATCGACCGGGCGCTGGAACGCGACCGGTCGAGCGAGGCGGAACGCGACACCGAGTCCGAGCGTGCCTGACCTTGCGAAACGTGAGTTTGTGACACAGGCACCGAAGGCTTTTCTTTCAGCGTCACCGAGTCTCAACCGTCATGTTCCCCGCGTTAGTGCCGCTGCAGAGCCTCGGAGGCGGTATCATCGGCTTCGTGACGGTGATACTCCTCCTCATCGCCATCGCGCTGGTGTACTCCAGCGTCGTCATCATCCGCCCGTACCAGAAGGGCGCGTACACCGTCCTCGGGACGTACCGGGGTATCCTCGACCAGGGGATTCACTTCATCTACCCCTTCGTCTCGGACGTCACCCGCTTCGACATGCGGACCCAGACGCTCGACGTCCCGCGACAGGAAGCAATCACCCGCGACAACTCGCCGGTGACCGCCGACGCCGTCGTCTACATCAAGGTGATGGACCCGAAGAAGGCGTTCCTCGAAGTCGACAACTACGAGCGCGCCGTCTCGAACCTCGCCCAGACGACCCTCCGTGCCGTGCTGGGCGACATGGAACTGGACGACACGCTCAACAAGCGACAGGAGATAAACGCCCGCATCCGCCGCGAACTGGACGAACCCACCGACGAGTGGGGCGTCCGGGTCGAGAGCGTGGAGGTCCGCGAGGTCAACCCCTCGAAGGACGTCCAGCAGGCAATGGAGCAACAGACCTCCGCCGAGCGGAAACGCCGTGCGATGATTCTCGAAGCGCAGGGTGAACGCCGCTCCGCCATCGAGACGGCGGAAGGTGACAAGCAGTCCAACATCATCCGCGCGCAGGGTGAGAAGCAGAGCCAGATTCTCGAAGCGCAGGGTGACGCCATCTCGACGGTGCTGCGCGCGAAGTCCGCCGAGTCGATGGGCGAACGCGCCGTCATCGACAAGGGCATGGAGACGCTCGCCGAAATCGGCGGGTCCGAGTCGACGACGTTCATCCTCCCGCAGGAACTCACGTCGCTCGTGGGCCGCTACGGCAAACACCTCACCGGGTCGGACGTCAAGGAGAACGGTCACGTCCTCGACGGACTGGACTTCGACGAGGAGACCCGCGAGATGCTCGGACTGGACGACATCGAGGAGATTCTCGGCCAGATAGACCAGGAGGCCGAAGTCGACGTCGAAGCCATGGAGGAGGAAGCCCAGAAGATAAAGCACGGCGAGGACGCCGGCGTCGATAGCGCCGACGAGGTCATCGAGCAGATGGACGCCGAAATCGACGGCGAGAAGACGGACGTCGCCGGTGGCCCCGACGACACGTCGCGCGACGACCAATAAGCCTAGCCGAAGACGTTTTGTAGCCGAATCGCCTCTCCCTGAGTATGTCACGGGACGGTGGCGTCGACGAGGACAAGCGCGCGACGCTTCGCCGCTTCGCCGCTCTCGGCGCCGCCAGTCCGTTCGTCCGCTTCACCGACGACGGGAGCGACAGCGACGCTCCCGACGCCATCGCGGGCTACGTCTCCGCCCACCCGGGCACCCACTTCTCGAAACTGCGCGACGACCTGCAACTGGGCACCGGCGAGGCCCAGCATCACCTCCACCGCCTCGAAAACGAGGGCGTCGTCACCTCCCGGAAGGACGGCGACTACCGCCGCTACTTCCCGGCCGACCAGTTCAGCGAGTTCGAACAGACCACGCTCGGCTACCTGCGACGGGCCACGCCCCGGGGGATGCTGGTGACGCTCCTCCGGGACCCGACGGTGACCGCTTCCGGACTGGCGTCGGCGCTGGACGTCTCCCGGCCCACAATCAGTAACTACGCCGCCGACCTGGAGTCGGCGGGCCTGCTCTCACGCGACGACGGCTACGCCGTCACCGAACCGGAGACGGTGCTGACGCTCCTGATTCGGTACGCCGATTCGTTCGGCGACGACGCGGTCGAACTGGCGAGCGAGGCCGACTCGCTGTTCCGATACGACCCGTAGCGGTCGCTCGCGGGTCGGAGAACGGAGAACGAGGCCGACGGTGGTGCAACCGTGAACAGTCAGGCCTCGACCATCCACGTCGTCGAGGAGGAGTACCCCCACTTCTCGACGTCGATGTCGTGGTCGCCGCTGGCAATCGCCGTCATGTTCGTCCCCACTTCCTTCGCCGAGAGGCCGAGTTCGTCGCCGATGAGCCGTGACTTGAAGTAGGTTTGCTCGTCGGCGTTGGACTGGAGGTACTCCAGAATGCGCCGCTGTTTCTCCGAAAGTGGGCCGTCGGCCGCCTGTGCAGTCGCGCTCATTGCTACACACGGTTGTTCGGTAGGTGCACCCTTAGTGGGTTTGGTACAGTCGGTTAACGGCCCGCTGTCTTGCGGTTTTGTCGTCGAAACGCGTTCGAATGGGACGGCTATCGGAGCGCCACCGGCGCGGTTGGTACGTCGGGGAAACCCGCGACAGCGGCGACGAGCGCTCTGGTCTGTGCGTCCGGCAGTTCTTTAATAGTGGGGGCCAGTATGCCGAACGGAGGTCTACTACATTGGAAATCTCGGACGAACTCCTGTGTCTGTTCAGTGCTGAGGTTAGCGACGACGGCGAGCGATACGTCGTGGAAGTGCCGCGGCGCGAAGTCGAGACGGGGGCCGTCGACGCCGGGGGGACGTATCGCGTCGCACTCATCTCCGCGGACGTAGAGAGCGACGACACGACCGAGAGCGCCGAGACGGAGACGCCGCCGGACCAGCCCCAACCGCCGGTCGAACCGGGCGAGACCCGCTACGTCGAAATCGAGGACATCGGCAAGCAGGGCGACGGCATCGCTCGCGTCGAACGCGGCTACGTCATCATCGTCCCCGGCGCGGACATCGGGGAACGGGTGAAGATAGAGGTGACGGAGGTCAAATCGAACTTCGCGGTCGGCGAGATTCTCGACGAGGACGTGTAGGGCACGGCCGTCACCGCTCGCGGCCGCAGACTCACAGCGATTGCGCCGTCGTCGGGGGTCGGTGGTTCACCCGTCCAGCGACGTCCCGTCGGGCCGCTTCTGTCCCTCGGAGTCGTGGACGACGACGCCGTCGGCGTCGACCGGCCGGTAGTTCTCTCTGACGCCGATGGCCTCTTCGAGTTCGCGAACCGCCCGCTCTTTGAGCGCCGCGGCCAGTTCCTCGGCCTCGCTCCGGTCGATGTCCCGGCCGAGTCCCTCGCACTCGTGAGCGCGGACCGCCACCTCCTCGTCGTCGGTGTCACCGGCGTCCCGTTGCCCTTCCAGCGCGACGCTGTCGACGGTCTCGCCCATGGGTTGGCTCGTCCCGCCGAGAGCGACGCTGAACGGGTAGGTCCGGCAGATGAGCGGGCGGTCCTCGTGGACCGTACACGCGCCGGTGCCGTCGTCGCCCTCCGCGTAGAAGGTGCAGTCGCCACAGGCGTCGGTCTGGAGCGCCCACTCGAACGTCTCGCCGTGCGGACCCTCGGGCGTCTCCTCGACGCCGTAGGGCATGGGACGGGCCACGTCGCGGAAGTCGTAGTCCCCGGCCGCTTGCAACGTCCGAATCTCGTCGGGAAACACCGTCGCCGTGTGGGGGTCGGGGTCCGTCTCGTCGTCGGGTTCGTCCCCACAGGTCGTCTCGCCCTTACAGCAGGCCCCACAGCGCGTACACTCGAACCCGATGGTCTCGATGGCGTCGGCCAGCGCCGCGACGTCCAACCCGCGGGCGCGTTCGAGTTCGGATTCGAGCGACTCCATGGCTAGCCGTTGGCGTCGAGGCTGAAAAAGGCGTCAGTCGGCGCGCGTCGTCCGAATACGTCTCTCACCGCGGCGAGATGCGGACACTGACCGTGCCGACGCCGGGGAGTTCGACCTGGCCGATGCGGTCACCGGCCCGGCGGACGAGGGCCGCGAGGCCGAGTTGTCCGGCCTTCAGGAGGAGGGCCGTGCCGGCGACGGTCAGCGCCGTCGCCACCGGGTAACTCGCCGCGAGGACGAGTGCCGCGAGAACGAGCGGGAACGCGAGGGTGGAACCGAGGGTGTGGTCGTCAGCGGGCGGTGCGCCGTGTGCGATGGTGGTGGGCGAGAGTCGTGTCATACGTCGTGTGACGGGGACCGGCGCAGGGGCCGGCGTCTGTACTCACCAGTACAACACTGCGCGTGAAAAAGTATATGATTTCGTACAGGAAATGGCGAGTGGTGCCAGTGCACGTGGGGAATTGTTCACATTACGCTCCGTATTCGTGGTGCAAGGTGTGGCATGGTACTTTTTACACACCTATCTGGATACTGATTGATGTGTCGTCCTCACGTGGGGTGGTCAGACTATCTCGGTCGCGCGCCGGCCGTCCCACCGCACCGCTCCCTCGACGGCCAACTTCTCCAGATGGGCGACGACGGTGGCCCGCGCGAGGTCACGGACGCCCGTGAGGTCCTTCTCGTAGGCCCGGTCGAGGACGTCCTCGGGTGTCGTCGCTCCTTCCTCGACGGCGTCTCTGACGCGGCGCTCGCGGGCCAGTCGGTGGCGGAGGAGTCGCGCACACGCGTCCCGCGGGTCGGTGATTGTGGGGCCGTGACCGGGGAACAGACGCGGTGGCTGTCGGGCGTGGAGACGCCGGAGCGAGGTCAGATACGCGCGGAGGTCGCCCTCGGGAGCGCCGACGACGACGCTCCCCTCCGCGACGGCCACGTCGCCGCTGACGACGCCCGACGGGGTGGCGAAGCCGACGTGTTCCGGCGCGTGGCCGGGCAACTCGACGACCGTGACGCCGTCGCCGGCCGAAATCGTCGTCCCTTCGGTGAACGTCCGGTCGGGTGTGACGCCCGTCGCCGCCTCGAAATCGTCCGCGCGCCCGCGGCGTGCCCAGACGGTGGCCCCCGTCTCTGCGGCGTAGTGTGCGACCCCGCCGACGTGGTCGGGGTGGTGGTGCGTGACGGCGACGTGACCGACGCCCGCCTCGGCGACGGCCTCGTCGAGTGCGTCGGTCCGCCCGCAGGGGTCCACGAGCACGGCGTCGGGGCCGGCACGGAGGTACGCGGCCGTCCGACCGGTCGGCGCGCGCGTCGCTACCGGGACGTCGAACCGTGTCCACGTCATCTGCTACTCGGTGGGGACGAGCGAGGAAAACTCCGGCGGATGCGGTTACGCGGTGAGGAAGTAGACCTGCTTGCGGGCGTCCGTGAAACTGTACCGGGACTCGACGAGTTCGGACTCTTCGAGACGGTTCAGCGCGTAGCGGACCGTCCGGTCCGGCAGGAGCGAGGATTCGGCGAGTTGCCCCTGTGAGAGCGGTGCGTCGTCTTCGAGTACCTTCGCGACGAGTTTGGCGCTCGGCGGGAGTTCGCGCAGACGCTCGCGGAACTCGTCTTCGCTGAAGGGGGAAGCAGTTACGTCCTCCGCGGTAGTGGTGCTCATACTGACCGATGGTCCAACGATACTGGTAAAACTTAGCTATATGCATGACCAAACAATACAGATTGTGAAATGTGTATAATGTCACCTTATACAATCCCGCTTCGGGGTTCGCTTGTCCGCGGGTGCGGCCGGTCGAGCGACCGGTCCCGACGGCAGGGGGCGTCGGGTCGGGGTGACGGCGGCGCGGAACCACGATTCCAGTATCGTTTTATCCCCCGGGCGGCGACGATTGTAGCGTGAAAGGGCAGGAGTGGTATCAGGCCGACACGGTGGCCGAAGAGTACGAGGCCAAGCGTTTCTCCCGCGGTGGTCGTCTCATCGACCGCCGGGAGAAGCAGGCCGTCCTCGACGCTATCGGCCCCGTCGACGACAAGAAGGTTCTCGAAGTCGCCTGTGGCACCGGCCGGTTCACCGTGATGCTCGCGGAGCGCGGCGCGGACATCACCGGTCTCGACATCTCCGGACCGATGCTCCAGCAGGGCCGCCAGAAGGCCAAGGCCGCCGACGTCGCCGACCACGTGGAGTTCATGCGCGGCGACGCCGCACGCCTCCCGTTCCCGGACGACTACTTCGATACGGTGTTGGCGATGCGCTTTTTCCACCTCGCGGACACGCCGGCGGCGTTCCTCGCAGAGATGCGCCGGGTCGCGAAGGAACAGGTGTTCTTCGACACGTTCAACCGCTTCTCCACGCGCTCGCTGTACAACTGGGCGCTCCCGATGGGCTCTCGGCTCTACTCCCGGTGGGAGATAGACCGACTGCTCGACGGAGCGGGACTGGAACTGACCGAGGAAGCCCACGACTGGGTCCTCCCGTACGGCTTCTACCGAAAGATTCCCAACGAACTGGCCGCCTCGTTCCGCTCCATCGACACCGCCATCGGCGGGACGCCGCTGGGCGACAAACTGGCCTCCGTCTCCTACTGGAACACCCACGTCTGACGGTTCCCGGCCGTCCCGACCGGCGACTGGTCGACGCTATCACACGTCTCGCGTCCGCTCGCCCGCGACTTTTAAGCGGCTCCGGAGAGGTAACCAGCAGTATGGAGCTATCGGTGGTGGTCCCGACGCTGAACGGCCGCGAGGAGCTGGCCGGCTGTCTGGACGCACTCGCCGAGGAGGTGCCCGACGCGGAGACTATCGTCGTCAACGGTCCCTCCGCCGACGGGACGACGGGGATGGTCCGAGACAGACCGGGCGTGGACGTGCTGGTCGAGATAGCGGACCGCTCGGTCAACGTCGCCCGGAACGCCGGCCTCGACCGGGCGACGGGGGACGCCGTCGCGCTCGTCAATCAGGGACTCTCTGTCGAATCCGGATGGGCCGACGCCGTACGGGCCGGCGTCGCCGACTCGGTGGCGGTCACCGGTCCGACCCACGAGCAACTCGTCGCGGGGATGACCACCGAGCAGAAGGAGACCCGCACCATCGCCGGTCGTGAAGTGACGTACTTCAATCCCGGAAACGTCGCGTTCCGCCGGACGGCGCTGGACGCGCTCGACGGGTTCGACGAGTACCTGGAGATAGGCGGGTCGCGCGACGTGGCCCACCGACTGGCCGCACGGGGGTACACCGTCGGCTGGGACGCCGGGATGTGCGTCAGCCGCGAGTTCGAGGCCGACGGCGGCATCCGTGAGACCGACTGGAACTGGAAGTACCGCTCGCTGGCCTACCGGATGGCGAAGAACTACGGCGTGCGACCGACCGTCCTCCGGCGCGTGGTGAGCCACGCCGGCCGCGACGCCGCGGAGGCGCTGAAAGACGTCGCACGTGGCGAGACGCCGCCGTCCCAGTGGCTCGGTACCGGTCGGGACGTCGTTCGTGGGGCGGGGATGGGCGCGGTCCACGGCTTCCTCGCCCGGTACCGGGACCGGACCGACTGTCGGAACCCCAACGGTCGCTCGGTCCGCGCGGACCGAGCGGTCGCGGTGTACGACTGGCGCTGACCCGACTCAGGGCGCGAGTTCGTCGACGACGCGGCCCGGGTTGTTCGAGAACACCTTCTTCATCGCGTCCTCCGGCACGTCGAGGGTCAGTATCTCCATCACCGCGACGTTCGGGTGAGCGTTGGGGGCACCGCTCCCGAACAGGACGCGGTCGGGGTGTTCGAGGATGGCCCGTTCCAGCGGGTCTCGGTAACGGACGGCGCTCGTGTCGAGATACAGGTCGTCGTACTGCTCCAGCAGGTCGATGGCCTCCGACATCAGGTCTTCGCGGAGCGGGTGTGCGCCGAAGTGCGAGAGGACGACGGGGAACTCGTAGTCGAGCAGTTCGGCGGCCACGGCGTCCGGCGGGAACGCCTCGCCGCCGTGGACGAGGACGGGGAGCGAGACGTCCGCCAGTTCCGCCAGCACCTCCTCGTCGGGGAGGCCGTCGGTCGGCGGGTGGAGTTTGAAGCCACAGAAGCGGTCGTCGTAGGCGTACTGCTCGACGTCCTCGGGCGACGTGTGGGCCTCGTTCCGACTGCTCCTGAGGTTCCGGAGTGCCGAGCCGGGGCCGCTCCCCGCGTCGCGAGCACCGTTGACCCGTGCGAACGCCACGAGCGGCCGACCCACGGTCATGCGGGCGACGGCGTTGTTCGCTTTCAGGTAGCTCCCGTCCCGTGCACCCGGATAGACGACGGCCCGGACCACCCCTGCCTGGTGCATCTCCCGTTCGAGTTGCTCCGGGTCACCCAGTCCGGGTCTGTCCCGACGCTGTTCGTCGGGCTCTATCCGCGCGTGGACGTCGACGACCCGGAACCCGTGTTCCAGCTCCAGCATCTACCCCACTGTGTGCGGAACCCGGTATTAAATTATCGGGCCGTCGGACCCCGGCCGAGCGGTCGGCAGGCCCGGCCTATCGGTGCCGCGTCCGTCGGTCCGTGGCGGCGTCCGGTGGGGCTACGTTAGGAAGATTTATATAGAACCGCTTACGATGATTTAGGTGAGGTTACACAGCTATGTCATCTGGCCAGCGACGCATGGGCGGCCAGCCCCTCTTCATTCTCGACGAGGACGCCCAGCGCACACACGGCAAGGACGCACAGTCGTCGAACATCTCCGCCGGCAAGGCCGTCAGCGAGTCTGTACGCACCACGCTCGGCCCACGCGGCATGGACAAGATGCTCGTCTCCGACAGCGGCGACGTCGTCATCACGAACGACGGCGCCACCATCCTCTCGGAGATGGACATCGAGCACCCGGCCGCACAGATGATCGTCGAAGTGGCCCAGACCCAGGAGGACGAGGTCGGTGACGGGACCACGACCGCGTCCGTGCTGGCCGGCGAACTGCTGGCGAAGGCCGAGGACCTCCTCGACGACGACGTCCACCCGACGACCATCGTCGAGGGGTACCACGAGGCCTCCCAGCTCGCCCAGGAAGCCATCGAGGCGGAAGTGCTCGACGTCGACCTCGACGACGACACGCTCGTCGAAGTCGCCGAGTCCTCGATGACCGGCAAGGGCACCGGCGACGTCGACGCCCACCGCCTCGCCGAAGTCGTCGTCGAGGCCGTCCGCCACGCCAAGGCCGACAACGGCGTCATCCGCGACAACATCGAGGTCCACACCCAGACCGGCGCGGCCACGTCCGCGACGGAGCTCATCGAGGGCGTCATCATCGACGACACCCCCGTCCACGACAACATGCCCCGCTCCGTCGACGACGCGTCCGTCGCCGTCCTCGACACCGAACTCGACGTCCGCGAGAGCAACGTCGACGCCGAGTACAACGTCACCAACGTCGACCAGCTCAACGCCGCGCTCGACGCCGAGGAGGAGGAACTCCGCGGCTACGCGCAGGCCGTCGTCGACTCCGGGGCCGACGTGGTCTTCGTCACCGACGACATCGCCGACCGCGTCGCCTCCCAGCTCGCCAAGGAAGGCGTCCTCGCCATCGAGAGCGTCAGCTCCTCGACGGCCAAGGACGTCGTCGAGTCCACGGGGGCAAAGCGCCTCGGCTCCGTCGAAGACCTCTCGGAGGACGCGCTCGGCTTCGCCGAGAGCATCAGCGTCCAGAAGCACGGCGACGAGGAGGTCACCTTCATCAAGGGCGGCGCCGACGCCGAGTCGGTGACCGTCTTCGCCCGCGGTTCGACCGAACACGTGGTCGACGAAATCGAGCGCGCGCTCAACGACGCTCTCGACGTCGTCGTCGCCGCGCTCGACGCCGGCGGGGTCGTCCCCGGCGCCGGGGCCACCGAAATCGCCATCGCGGACCACATCCGCTCGCAGGCGGCCTCCATCGAGGGCCGCAAGCAACTCGCCGTCGAGGCGTTCGCCGACGCCGTCGACGTCCTGCCCCGCACGCTCGCGGAGAACACGGGTCTGGACGCCATCGACGCGCTCGTCGACCTGCGCTCCGAACACGAGAGCGAGGGTATCGCCGGCGTCATCAGCGAGGGCCAGACGGGCATCGTCGGCGACCCCGTCGAGTACGGCATCCTCGACCCCGCGGCGGTCAAGCGCGAGGCCGTCGACTCCGCGACGGAGGCGGCGACGATGATCGTCCGCATCGACGACGTCATCTCCTCGTCGTAAGTCGCGTCGTCGAACACCGTCGCCGAGACGGCTTCCCAGACGTCGACCTAATTTTTGCGGCACGACCCGACCTAGACAGTCACCACTTTGAAACGGCTGAGCCGCGAATACATCCGGCGGTATGAGCGAGTCCGACCTCGGCCTGACCGAGAGCGTCTCGATTGCCCTCGGTGGCATGATTGGGGGCGGAATCTACGCCGTCCTCGGGGTCGTCGCACAGATAACGATGGCGGCGACGTGGGCGTCGTTCGTCCTCGCCGGCGTCGTCGCCACGTGCGCGGGCTACTCCTACAACAGGCTCAACGCACAGAGCGACACCCGCGGCGGGTCGGTGTCGTTCGTCCAGCAGTACCTCGGCAACTCGACGCTGGCCGGGATGGTCGGGTGGACGCTCCTGTTCGGGTACATCGGGTCGATGGCGATGTACGCCTTCGCGTTCGCGGAGTTCGCCGTCACGCTGGGCCTCCCGCAGTCGGTGGCGGGCCTGCCGATACGGCCGCTCGTCTCGGTGCTGGCCGTCGCCGGGTTCGTCGGGTTGAACCTGCTCGGGGCGCGCACGACGGGGGTAGCGGAGAACGTCCTCGTGGCGCTGAAGGTGGCCATCCTCGTCGGGTTCGGGATTCTCGGGTTGGTGTACGCCTTCGGGTACAGCGGCCAGCCGCTCCGACTCGGGTTCGGTCGGCTGACGACCGTGAGCCCCGTCGTGGCGGCGGCCATCTCCTTCGTGGCGTTCCAGGGGTGGCAACTGCTCTTCTACGACCAAGGGAGCATCTCCGACCCGGTCGACACCATCCGGAAGGCCGTCTACATCTCTATCCCGGCGGCCGTCGCCGTCTACGTCCTCGTCGGCGTCGTGACCGTCAACCTCGCGCCGAACGCGCTGACGAGCCATCCTCACGTCGCGCTGAAGGACGCGGCGTCGACGATGCTGTCGCCGTACGGACTGGGGACCGTCGGCGCGGTCCTCCTCTCGGTGTCGGCGCTGTTCTCCACCGGGAGCGCAATCAACGCGACGCTGTTCTCCGCCGCGCACTTCGCGAAGGGGATGCTCACGGACGACCTCCTCCCCGACGACCTCGGCGACGCCGACGCGGACGGTGCTCCCGAGCGCACGATGCTGTTCATCGGGGCCGTCACGGCCGCCTTCTCGGCCGTCGGGAGCCTCGGTGCCATCACCTCGTTCGCGTCGCTGTCGTTCATCGTCGTCTTCGGCGGGATGAGCTATCTCGCGTTCCGCCAGCGCGAGGGAACCGTGAGCACCGTCCTGCCGGCGGTGGGCACCGTCGGCGCGTCTGGCTTTTTCCCGCTGATGCTGTTCAACCTCTACAACCGGGAGCCGAACACGTTCTATACCGTGTTGGTGGTCGCCGCCGTCGTCGTCGGCGTCGAACTGCTGTACTTCGAGCGGTCGTATCTGGAGTCCGAAATCGAACAGTTGGAGGCGACCGACCGCGGCGTCCTCGGACTCGGAGACTGAAGGTTTACTCGGCTCGGGTGCGTCCGTCCGCTCGATGGACGCACGGACTCGTCTTGAGGCGAATCTGGCGGCCGAATCGGAGGCGTACGGCTACACGCTGTCGATATGGGGCGGCGGGGCGCTGCTCATCCACACGTTCGGCATCCCCGGCGTCACGTGGGCGCTGGCGTACGTCGCGGGCGCGCTGGTGGGGTTCGGGTCGCTCGCGGTCGTCGCGTTTCAGGGCGTCTCGGAGGTTGCGAAGCCGCCGGAGTCGCCGTCCTCGCTGGTCGTCTCGACCATCCACGTACTGGCGACTGGCGGGACGCTGGCGGCAATCTACGCGCTCGTGACCGTCGCGGGACAGCGCCGCCCGGTCTTCGTCTACTTTCTCGCGGGGTTCGTCGGGACGGCCGCGTACAACGCCTTGCTGTTGCTGGAGGAACTCGCAGTCGACGCGGTCGTCAGGTGACGACCGAGGGCGCCAGAACCGGCGCCCGAAATCGCTGGGACAGTGAGCGGAGAACTGGGACAGACACGCTCACTCGCGGTGCGGCGACGCCGCCGGTCCGACTGGACCGGCGAACCGTGCCCACGGTAGCCGTCGCCGCGAGGACCGAACGGGGACTGGCTCACTCGTCGTCGCGGTCACCTCCCGTCTCTGCCGTCAGCGGCGCCTCCCGGCCGGTGGCGACCGTCTCGTCGGAGGCGCGGCGACCACGTCTCGACCACCGTGTCGGGCTCTCCTTCATGCGTTCGTTTAGGCGTCCCTAAAGAACAAAAGCGTGTCGGTTTTTCGGCTAGCCTAAATCAGACCGGGTCGAACGCCGGTGCGCTCACCACGTCAGGTCGACGGCGTCGCCGACGCCGAGGCCGAACGCCTCGTCGCCCCGCCCGCGGTTCACCGCGAGTTCGACGTTGCCGTGACTCCCGACGGTGACGAGTCGCGCACCGGGGTCCAACTCGGCGTATGCCCGCCGTACGGGGACGGACGCGCCGTCCACGCCGACCGTCTCGCCGAATCGGTCGGCAATCGCGTCGCCCGGGACGTTCGTGACGGCGTTCCCGAAGTCGTCGACGACGAGTACCTCGCCCGTCGCTCCCTCGCTGGTGACCGTCGCGTCGGGGAACCGGAGGTCCTCGTAACCGTCCGCGCGCGACGTCTTCGAGAGGTCGCCGACGGCGTCGACGCCGGCCTCGTGGACCGCCGCGGCCGCGGGCGCGAACACGTCTCGGCCGTGGAACGTCGTGCTCGCGGGGTCGTCGTAGGCCCACGTGAACACCTCGTAGTCGTCGGCCAACTCGCGAGCGACTGGCAGGAGGACGCCGTTGTCGGGGCCGACCAGAGCGTGGCCGTCAGCGCGGACGACGAGCGCGTCCCGGTCCGTGCCCACGCCGGGGTCCACGACCACGCAGTGGACGGCCGGCGGGAAGTACGGAAGCGTCTGTGTCAGCCAGAACGCCGCGGTACGGACGTCCTGTCGGGAGAAGTCGTGTGCGACGTCCTCGATGCGAGCGTCCGTGCGCTGGCAGACGACGCCCTTCATCGCGGCGGGATAGGGTGACCCGAAGTCCGAACTCAGCGTAATCATTCCTCGTCGCCGATGTCGGGTTCCTCGACGGCCTCGTCCTCGGCCGTGTAGCGGTCGAGCGAGTCGGTGTCCGAGACGTGTTGGAGGCGCTTGACGCCGTTTATCTCCTCGATGGTGTCCACGACCGGGTCGGGCACCCGGTCACGCCACGACTCGTCTCGAATCATCCGCTCGCGTATCTCGCTGCCCTCCAACCGGTCCCGGTCGAACATCGGCGACTGGCGGACCTCTATGCCGCTCTCCTCGAACAGGCGGACGACCAGCGGGTTGTTCGAGTACGCCACGTCGAAGTCCGGACACATGCTCTCGACGTGGCTCACCCAGACGGCGTTGCGGTTGATGTCCTCTAACGGGACGACGTAGGTGGTCAGGTCGAAGTCCTTGACCGCCTGCGTTATCATCATGATGCGCTCGCCCGCGGTGAACGGGTCGTGGGTCGTGTGTGAGTCGTCGGCGCTCCCGATGCCCAACACCAGTTCGTCCACCTCGTCGGCTATACGGCCGACCATCGCGTGGTGACCGTCGTGATAGGGCTGGAACCGCCCGATGTAGAACCCTCGCATACCGGAGTGTGTGGTGGGTGGTTTGATAAACCCGACGACGGGCCCGTCGGACCCGGTTCGGAACTGCTTACTCCGGCGCTGTCTGGCGGTTCTAGGGGTGTGGCAAGGTCGGACGCGGGGAGAAAGTATATCAGTCGACAGTCCTTCCAAGCGAGTGTTAGCAACGTTTGTATGAGCGACAACACCGACACTGACGCGGCCCCCGACCCGGACCGGGACGGGACCGACGCCGACGAGGCCACGACGGCCGACGAACAGGCGTCGGACCCCTCGGTCGACGAGTCCTCGAACGGGGAGGGAGCTTCGTCCGATACGACACTCGGCAGCGATGTCGAGGTGGAGGGAGAGGCGAACCTCCGGGAAAACGAGGAGAACCTACTCGGCGGTCTCGACATCGACTCGACCTCGGAGATAGAGGTGCCCGAGCGCCTCGTAGACCAGGTCATCGGGCAGGACCACGCACGCGACGTCATCAAGAAGGCGGCCAAGCAGCGCCGCCACGTGATGATGATCGGCTCGCCCGGGACGGGCAAGTCGATGCTCGCGAAGGCGATGAGCCAGTTGCTCCCCCGCGAGGAACTGCAGGACGTTCTCGTCTATCACAACCCCGACGACGGCAACGAGCCGAAAGTCCGCACCGTGCCCGGCGGCAAGGGCGAACAGATAGTCGAGGCACACAAGGAAGAGGCCCGCAAGCGAAACCAGATGCGGACCTTCCTGATGTGGATCATCATCGCCATCGTCATCGGGTACTCGCTGATAATCGTCCAGCAGATTCTGCTGGGCATCCTCGCGGCCGGTGTCATCTACCTCGCCTTCCGCTACGGGTCCCGCGGTAGCGACGCGATGATTCCGAACCTGCTGGTCAACAACGCCAGCCAGAAGACCGCGCCGTTCGAGGACGCGACGGGCGCCCACGCCGGTGCGCTGCTGGGCGACGTCCGCCACGACCCGTTCCAGTCCGGCGGGATGGAGACGCCGAGCCACGACCGCGTGGAACCCGGCGCCATCCACAAGGCCAACAAGGGCGTGCTGTTCATCGACGAGATAAACACGCTCGACATCCGCTCGCAGCAGAAGCTGATGACGGCCATCCAGGAGGGCGAGTTCGGCATCACCGGGCAGTCCGAGCGCTCCTCCGGTGCGATGGTCCAGACGGAACCGGTTCCGTGTGACTTCATCATGATCGCCGCGGGGAACCTCGACGCGATGGAGAACATGCACCCCGCGCTGCGCTCCCGCATCAAGGGGTACGGCTACGAGGTGTACATGGACGACACCATCGAGGACGACCCCGAGATGCGCCGGAAGTACACCCGGTTCGTCGCCCAAGAAGTCGAGAACGACGGTCGGCTCCCTCACTTCACCGAGGAGGCCGTCGAGGAGATAATCCTCGAAGCCCGCCGTCGCGCGGGCCGGAAGGGCCACCTCACCCTGAAGTTCCGTGACCTCGGTGGCCTCGTCCGCGTCGCCGGCGACATCGCCCGCGCCGAGGACAAGGACTTCACCGAACGGGCCGACGTGCTGCAGGCCAAGGAGCGCTCGCGCTCCATCGAGCAACAGCTCGCGGACAACTACATCGAACGCCGGAAGGACTACGAACTCACCGTCAACGCGGGCGACGTCATCGGCCGCGTCAACGGTCTCGCCGTCATGGGCGAGGACTCGGGTATCGTCCTCCCGGTGATGGCCGAAGTGACGCCCTCGCAGGGGCCCGGACAGGTCATCGCCACCGGCCAACTGCAGGAGATGGCCGAGGAGGCCGTCCAGAACGTCTCGGCCATCATCAAGAAGTTCAGCGACGAGGACATCTCCGAGAAGGACGTCCATATCCAGTTCGTGCAGGCGGGTGAGGGCGGCGTCGACGGCGACTCCGCCTCCATCACCGTCGCCACCGCGGTCATCAGCGCGCTGGAGAACGTCCCCGTCGAGCAGAACATCGCCATGACCGGCTCCCTGTCGGTCCGCGGGGACGTCCTCCCCGTCGGCGGCGTCACGCACAAGATAGAGGCCGCCGCGAAGGCCGGCCTCGATACGGTCATCATCCCCGAGGCCAACACGCAGGACGTGATGATAGAGGAGGAGTACGAGGACATGATAGAGATAATCCCCGTCTCCCACATCTCCGAGGTGCTGGAGGTCGCACTCGCCGGCGAACCCGAGAAGGACTCGCTGGTCGACCGCCTCAAGTCCATCACGGGCAAGGCGCTCGAACACGAGGTCGGGCGACAGGGTAGCGGCAGTCCCAGCCCGCAGTAGATGCCCCAGTGGGCCGGCTTCGTCGGCCTGACGGGATTCCTTCTAACCGCGCTTCTCGCGCTCGCTCGACTCTCCCAGCGGTCGCTCTCCGAGGGCGAGGTGGCCCGGGCCGACGGCCTCGGCCGCGCGGGACCCACGGTCCCCGAGGACCCCACGTTCCCACGGTTCGAGACGGCCGAGGCCGCCCGACAGCGGGACCACCTCGAGCGACAACTCGCCCCGGACGAGTTCTCGACGGGTGCGTTGCTGGCGAACGTCGCACTCACGCAGGGACTGTTCGGCGCCGTCCTCGTGGGCGGGGCGTTCTACTTCGCAGTGCCGCTCTCCGCGTTCGGCATCACCGGCGACCCGCTCTCGACGGGGCTGCCGGCGCTCGGCATCGGCGTCGCCGCCGGCGTCGGGTTCTGGGTCGGGAACGAACTCGCGGCGGTACTCGCCGACGGGTTCGGCATCGCCTTCGACGAGTCGCTCAGAGAACTGCTCGCGCCGGACTCGCTCGGCGGGTGGGTCGTCCTCCTCGGTGGGGTCTTGCCCATCATCGCCGTCGTCGAGGAACTGCTCTTCCGCGCGGCGGCCGTCGGCGTGCCCGTCGCCGGTCTGGGCGCGCCCGCGTGGGCGATGGTGGTAATCTCGTCGGTGGCGTTCGCGCTCGGACACGGCGCGCAGGGCCGGGTCGGAATCGTCGTCACCGGCGTCCTCGGCGCGGCGCTGGCGGCGCTGTTCGTCCTCACGAACAGTCTCCTCGCCGTCGTCGTCGCCCACTACCTCGTGAACGCGCTGGAACTCGTCGTCCACGAGGGACTGGGCGTCAGTCGCTTCTCGACGCGGGCCTAACGCGGCCGGCAGAAGCCGCTTACAGCCCTTCGACGGCGCGCAACTTCTGTTCGACCGGCGGCGGTGCGGCGCTCGGCCCGTCGCGCACGCGGTGGTCCGGGATGAGTAGGGGGACGGGGTTCGCGGCCAGCGCCTCTCGTACCCGCGTCAGGTCGTCCTGCTCGCCGGCGTCGAAGTCCGGGGTCATCCGCGCAATCTGTTCGACCGTCGCGTCATCGCCGTAGGGAACCTCTCGCACGGCCTCGAGCACTTTCCGCCGGTCGGTCGGCACCGTCAGGCCGACAGTCACGTCCGCGAAGTCGTCTTCGGCCCCGTTGAGGTAGTCCTCGATTCGGTCCAGCAGCGGGTGGTCGGAGTCGCTGTCGTCGTCCGGGGCCGTCGGAAACGAGAGGGAGATGACCCGGTCGCCCGCCTCGCCGAACTGGACGAAGCGGTCCAGGTACGCCGACTCCCGGGCGTAGATGCCTGCATCACTCGTCGGAGTCTCCATGGCGGAGTCGAGGACCGGTCGGGCCTTCAAGATTGGCACGGACGGCGACGACAACACTTATGTACACTTCTGTACGTTAGTGACCAGTAATGGAATCCGATGCGGGAATGGCACCGGCAGTCGAGTCGATACTGGCGGCGGCACGCGAGCGAGGCGGTGGGGGTGAGCGAGTGAGCGTCGACGCGCGGTCGCTCACCGACGCCTTCGACGCGGCCGAAACGGAGGGACGCGTCCCGATTGTCGCGGAGGTCAAGCCGACGAGTCCGACCGCCGAGGGCGAGCGAACGGACGACCCGGTCGAGCTGGCCGAACGGATGGTCGAGGGCGGCGCGGCCGCCCTCTCGGTCCTGACCGAACCGGAGCACTTCGGCGGGTCCGCCGAGACGCTCGAACGCGTCCGTGCGGCCGTCGACGTCCCGGTCCTCCGAAAGGACTTCGTCCTCCACGAGGCCCAACTGGACGTGGTCGAGGCCGACGTGGTCCTCCTCATCGTCCGGTTCTTGGAGGAAGAGGGGACCGACGACCTCGAAACGCTCCTCTCGGCGGCGCGCGACCGCGGGTTTCAGGTACTCGTCGAGGCCCACACCGCTGAGGAGGTCGAACGGGCCGTCGAGGCGGGTGCCGACGTGGTCGGCGTTAACAACCGCGACTTGGCGAAACTGGAGGTGGACCTCGACACGTTCCCGGCGGCGGCCGCGGCCGCCCCCGAGAGCGTCACGCTCATTGCGGAAAGCGGCATAGGGACAGCGGACGACGTCGCGCGGATGCGCGCGGCCGGCGCCGACGCCTTGCTCGTCGGGTCGGCCATCATGGACCACGGCGGCGACTCCGACGTGGCCGAGAACACGCGGCGACTGACAGACGCGGAGACTGAGACACAGACATGAGCACTGACGACGCACACGACCCCAAGTTCGGCGAGTACGGCGGCCAGTACGTTCCGGAGGCGCTGATGCCGGCCATCGAGGAGTTAACGGACGCCTACCAGCGGTACGTACTGGACAACGAGGACGGTTTCATGGACGACTTCCGGGCGCGGCTGGCCGACTTCGGCGGCCGGCCCACGCCGCTCCAGCACGCCGAGCAACTCTCCGCTCGGTACGACACGGACGTCTACCTCAAGCGGGAGGACTTGCTCCACGGCGGCGCGCACAAACTCAACAACGCGCTCGGACAGGTCCTGCTGGCGAAGTACATGGGCAAAGAGCGCATCATCGCCGAGACCGGCGCCGGACAGCACGGCACCGCGACGGCGATGGCCGCCGCCCATCTGGACATGCCCTGCGAAATTTACATGGGCGAGACGGACATCGCGCGCCAGCGACCCAACGTCTTCCGGATGCGCATCAACGGGGCCGAGGTCAACCCGGTCACGGTCGGCCGCGGCACCCTCAAGGAGGCCATCTCGGAGACGATGCGCGACTGGGCGACCACCGTCGAGAACACCCACTACGTCATCGGCAGCGTCGTCGGCCCGCACCCGTTCCCCAAGATGGTGCGGGACTTTCAGGCGGTCATCTCCGAGGAGGCCCGCGAGCAGTCTATCGAGAAGACGGGCGGCCTCCCGGATTCGGTCGTCGCCTGCGCCGGCGGCGGGTCGAACACGATGGGCGCGTTCGCCGAGTTCGTCGGAGACGATGGCGCGGAACGTAGTTCCGCGAAGAACCCGAGCGGCGATGAGCCGCGAGGGCGAGTCGACCTCGTGGCCGTCGAGGCCGGTGGGTCCTCGCTCACCGTCGACGAGGAGACGGGCGTCGCACCCAACTCCGCGACCCTCTCGACCGGAGACGAGGGCGTCCTCCACGGCGCACGGACGAAACTCTTGCAGGATTCGGACGGTCAGATTATGGAGTCCCACTCGGTCTCGGCCGGACTGGACTACGCCGGCGTCGGGCCGGAACTCGCCTATCTCGTCGACGAGGGTCGCGTGACGCCGGTCAACGTCGACGACGAGGCGGCCCTAGAGGCGTTCCACCGCCTCTCGCAGGACGAGGGGGTCATCCCGGCGCTCGAAACCGCGCACGCGTTCGGCTACCTCGAAGAGCACCACGACGAACTCGGCGACACCGTCGTCGTCAACGTCTCCGGCCGCGGCGACAAGGACCTCGAAACCGTCATCGAGGAGACGAGCAAGCGTGACCTCGACATCGCGCCGGACATGTCTATCCTCAACCGCGTGGGCGGGGGTGACCTCTGATGGGGCTGGAACGCGCCTTCGCGGACGAACCGGCGTTCGTCCCGTACCTCGCCGCGGGCGACCCGAACTACGAGGACTCGCTGGCGTACGTCGAAGCCCTCGCCGAGGGCGGCGCGGACGTCATCGAACTCGGCCTGCCGTTCTCGGAACCCATCGCCGAGGGGAAGACGATTCAGGACGCTATCGTCCGGTCGCTGGAGTCGGGGATGACGCCCGACCGCTTCTTCGAGTTCGTCGAAGACCTCGACGTGGACGTGCCGCTGGTCTGTATGACCTACTACAACCTCATCTATCAATATGGCAGCGAGGAGGGTCCCCGTCCCTTCGTCGAGAAAGCCGCCGACGTGGGCATCGAGGGGTTCGTCGTCCCGGACTTGCCCGCAGAGGAGGCCGGCCCGCTCCGGGAGGCCTGCGACGAGTTCGGACTGGACCTCGTGTTCATCGTCGCGCCGACGACGCGGGGCGACCGCCTCGACCGGATGATGGACCAGGTGTCGGGGTACGTCTACGTGCAGGCCCGTCTGGGCGTCACCGGCGCGCGCGACGACGTGGACGACGCCACCGAGTCGTCGCTGGCCCGGCTTTCCGATTGGGACGTGCCCAAGGCCGTCGGGTTCGGCATCAAGACGGGCGACCACGCCGCGGAAATCGTCGCGTCCGGGGCCGACGGCGTCATCGTCGGGTCCGCGCTCGTCGACATCGTCGCCGAGGGTCACGAGAACGACGACCCGACAGAGGACGTCGCCGACCGACTCGAATCGCTGGCCCGCGAACTCAAGCAGGGGGCCCTACGGGGCGCACAGGAACGGCCGCAACCGGAACGCACATAATCGCTCTTGCCACACTCTCGCATATCATGAACACAGGGACACGCGCACGACTCGACCGCATCGGGACAGACGACCAGTACGTCGTCGTCCCGATGGACCACGGCATCACCATGGGCGCCGTAACGGGGCTCAAAGACATCGAATCGACCATCGACGCCATCACTCGCGGCGGGGCCGACGCCGTCCTCACCCAGCGAGGCATCGCCGACCGCGTCCACCCGAACAAGAACGACGCGGGCTACATCGTCCACCTCAACGGGTCGACGACCATCGGACCGGACGAGAACGACAAGCGCCGGACCGGAACTGTCGAGGACGCCATCCGCGTCGGCGCCGACGCCGTCTCCTTCCACATCAACGTCGGCAGCGAGTACGAGCGCGAGCAAATCGCCGCGCTCTCGGACCTGACCAGCGAGGCCGAACGCTACGGCCTGCCCGTGCTGGCGATGGCCTACGCCCGCGGCCCCGACATCGACCCCGAGGCCGACGACTACAACCAGTACGTCGGCCACGCCGTCCGCCTCGCCGAGGAACTCGGCTCGGACGTCGTGAAGACGGGGTACACCGGCGACGCCGAGAGCTTCCAGCACGTCGTCGAGTCGACGTCGCTCCCGGTGGTCATCGCCGGCGGCGCGAAGGGCACCGACGAGGAGACCCTCGACATGGTCCGGGGCGCGGTGGACGCCGGTGCCGCCGGCGTCTCGATGGGTCGGTCCATCTTCCAGCACGACGACCCAGAGAAGATTACGCGCGCCGTCGCCAGCGTCGTCCACGACGACGTCGAGGCCGCCGACGCACTCCGCGAGGCCGGCCTCGCCGTCGAGGCCTAGAACCCGAACAGCGACCGTATCTGGGCGCCGAGAGACTTACTGTTCTTTGACTCTGCCTCCGGGTCGTCCTCGTCGCCAGACTTCTCTCGGTCCGTTCTCGACTCGGTAGCCGCGACACTCGGTTCTCCGTCGGCCGCCGCCGTCCGCTGACTCGGCTGGGGCTCCGTCTCCGTCGCCGTGTCGTCCTGTCGGTCGTCGGCGCTCTCCTGCGGGCCCGCCTCCTCGCCGTCGGTCACGTCCTCTCCTCGGTCGCCTCGGTCGGACCCGCTGTCCTCCGCAGGGCCCGCCTCGGTCACGGCTCCGGCGGTCTCTCGCTCTGCCACCGTCTCGACGGCCTCCTCCCGGTCCACCGGCGAGTCAGCACCGCCAGTCGTCCGATTGCCGGCCTCGGTCAGCAGGTCGCCGTCGCTGGGTTCGGTCTCGGCCGGGTCCGCACTCACCGGTTCGCCATCGGGCGACTCGGGCGGTGGACCTACGGTCGTCGCTCGTCCGTACTCCGGTGGGGAGACTGTCTGGCCGGCGTGCGAACTCTCGTCCGCCACACCGGACGAGGCAGTTGGGGGGTCGCTCTCTGTCTCGACTTCGTCGTCTCGCTCGGACGGGACCGCGGCGTCGTCGACCCCGAGGTCGTCGGCGGGCGGACTCTCGACGAGTTGGCGGGCTATCTTCCGGTAGGCGATTGCGGCGCCGCTCTTGGGGGCGTTCGACACCACCGGGTAGCCCTTGTCCTGCGAGTGGGGGACGGCGTCGTCCTCGGGGACGTGCCCGAGGAGGGTGACGTCGAGGAACTCGGCAATCCGCTCGGCTCCGGGCGAAGCGCCCGTGCCGGACTTCGTCAGGACGAGGCCGTGAACGTCGGTATCCACGCGGTCGGCCAGTTCCAGCGTGTTCCGCACGTTGCGTATCGAGGCCACGCGCGGCGTCGAGACGAGCAACGCGTCGTCGGCCAACTGGAGCGGTCGCACCGTCTCCTCGCTCAGACCCGCCGGAGTGTCGAGGATGACGACGTCGTGGTGCCACCGGAGCGTCTCGACCACGTCGGGGAGGCGGTTCAGGTCGGTCCCCGCGTAGCCCGCGAGGTCGGTGCCGCTGGGGACGACCGAGAGGCCGCTCTCCGTCTCGTAGATGGCGTCTCTCACGTCGGCGTCGCCGGCGAGGACGTCGTGGAGCGTCGTCGCCTCGGAGACGTCGATGTCCACTTCGAGAAAGTCGACGAGGTTCGCCATCGCCAAGTCCAACTCGACGGTGACCGCCGAGTACCCCGCCTCGGCGAGCGACGCGCCGAGGTTGATACTCGTCGTCGTCTTTCCGACGCCGCCCTTCGCTCCTGCGACCGTGTAGACGTGATTCGTAACCATTGGTGCCACCCACCGCCCTCCTGTTGCAATTGTTGTTTATCACTTTCATTGATAACTCTATCCCCCGAAGTTTCAGTACTGAAACTCGGCGGCGCGGCGGCCGTGGGTTCCGCCACGTTCAAGCCCCACCGTCGCGGACGTGGGCGTATGACACGAAGCGTGTGGCTCAAAGCCGACGACGAGGTCGGCGATTGGGAGGCGCGAAAGCGGCGTATCACTGCCGGCCTGGAGGCCGGCGTCGACTGGGTACTGGTCGACGAGGACGACGTAGACCGAGTACAGGACCTCGGCGCGGTCAACGTCGCCGCCTTCACCAACGGCGACGTCCACGTCATGGAAGCGGAGGCCGAGGAGTCCAACGCGGACGCCACCGTCGTCGGCAAGGACGGCGAAGGGGACGGCACCGTCGACTTGCCCTCTGATTTCTCTGGCTCTGCGGACCTCTCCGCGCTTCGGCAGAACGGCGCGGCCCCCGAGGGCGGGTACGTCCGCATCTACGACGAGGACTACGAGGCCTTCGCCGAGGCCGTCGCGGCGGAAGCCGACTACACCTTCGTCGTCAGCGAGAACTGGCAGATAATCCCGCTGGAGAATCTCATCGCCCGCGTCGGCGAGGAGACGGAACTCGTCGCCGGCGTCACCTCCGCCGAGGACGCCCGCACGGCCTACGAGACGCTCGAACGCGGGGCGGACGGCGTCCTGCTGGACACCGACGACGTCGACGAGATTCGCAAGACCGTCGAGGTCCGCGACGAGATGGGGCGTGAACAGGTCGACCTCGAGTACGCCGAGGTGACCGCCATCGAGCAGACTGGCTCCGCCGACCGGGTCTGCATCGACACGGGCAACCTGATGGAACACGACGAGGGGATGCTCGTCGGGTCGATGGCCCGCGGTCTCTTCTTCGTCCACGCGGAGACGGCCGAATCGCCATACGTGGCCTCTCGTCCGTTCCGGGTCAACGCCGGCGCGGTCCACGCCTACGTCCGCACGCCCGACGGCGGCACGAAGTACCTCTCGGAACTCCAGTCCGGCGACGAGGTCCAGATAGTGGACTCGAACGGCCACACCCGCGAGGCCATCGTCGGCCGCGCGAAGATAGAGAAGCGTCCGATGTTCCGGGTGCAGGCCGAAACCGAGGAGGGCGACCGCATCGAGACGCTCCTCCAGAACGCCGAGACCATCAAGGTCCACACCCGCGACGGCCGCACCGCCGTCACGGACCTCGAACCGGGAGACGAGATTCTCGTCCACTACGAGGACACGGCGACCCACTTCGGCGAGAAGATAGAAGAGAGCATTATCGAGAAGTAAGACGGTCGAACTCAGCTGTTTTCGCTGTTTCTCGGCGGTCGTCCGACCCGACCGGCCGAGCACTCCGAACCGAGATTACCGCTCTGCGTTCGCGTCCGGCCGTTCGAGTTCAGTCGTACACCAATGACAGAAGTCGATGTCCTCGTCGAGTTCCTTCCCGCAGTTGGGGCACTTCGCTCCCTCGACGACTTCGGCGGCGGCGTTCTCGCGAGTGGCCATCCAGTA
Organism: Haloarcula sp. H-hyl6; assembly: GCF_056934455.1. Taxonomy (NCBI): domain Archaea; kingdom Methanobacteriati; phylum Methanobacteriota; class Halobacteria; order Halobacteriales; family Haloarculaceae; genus Haloarcula; species Haloarcula sp. H-hyl6. Next base: position 766,131 of record NZ_JBRIIK010000001.1, on the reverse strand, counting down.
GGCGTCGGCCATGCTCAGCGCGGTGATGGCGAGCAGCGCCACCGTCGCCTCGACGGGCATGTTCTGCGAGGCGGCGACTACCCCGTCGAGGGTGACGCCGCCGTCGAGCGGTGCCGTCGTGTTCTCGCCGACCAGCAGCGTCGTGGTGCTGATAACGAGACCGAACCACAGGACCGCACGCAACCACTCCCGCAGGTAGACGTGCCCCAGACCGGGGTAGAGGAAGGCGAGCACTGCGGCGAGCCACGGCCGCTTGCGCCCTGTTTCGGACATAGTTGCAACGTCGGTGGCACAAACCCGTATATCTTCCGAACTCCTGAGTATTCAGGCCGCGACCACGCCGTACGGAGCCAGCGACGGGCGTCAGACCGTCACCGACAGTGAGCGAAGGCGGGAGTATCGTTTTGGCCGTCGCCCACGACGTAGCCGTATGGACGTAGTGACAAACTCGAACGCTGACGAGGTGGAGGTCGAACCGGGCGTCTATCTCGCGCAACTCGCCGCCGGGGAGGAGATGAGCATCCAACACCTGCGCATCGAACCCGGCGGGCGGGTGCCGTCCCACAGCCACCACCACGAACAGGTCGGCTTCGTCTATCAGGGCGAACAGACGTTCGTGCTCGACGACGAGACGGTGACTGTCGGCCCGGGCGAGTCCTACTCGCTGGAGAGCCACGAGGTCCACGCCGCCGAGAACCGCGGGGACGTGGACCTCCTCGCCATCGACGTGTTCAGTCCGCCGCGGCCGAACCCGGACTGGCTGGAGTGACGGTCATCGGAGGACGAGGAGGTAGGTCAGCACGGCCAGAAACAGCGTCGTCGTGGCTACGGTCCGGACCGTGAACGAGGCGAGGTCGAAGAAGCTCAGCCCCCACACGACGACGGTGCTGAACGCGAGCGAGAGCAGGAGGTCGAGCACCAGCAGAACCCGTATGTCCCCGTCGGATGCCATACCCACAGTGCGGACGGCGACGCTCTTATTTGTACGGGACGTTCGTGACTCTCCTCCCAGATGAGAGGGTTGATAATCCAGTCTGCCCAACAGGTATCTGATGGTTCACAACCGCGAGGGAACCCCGGTCGACCCCGTCCCATTTCTCGTAGTGACCGGGCTGGGGTTCGCCGTCAGTTTCTCTTTCGGCCCAATCTACGTGATGGAACTGGGCGCCTCGCTCCCGGTCGGTCTCGTCGTCGCGGCGGTGACGACGGCCGTGACGGCCGCTGTCGCGTATCACCGCTACGTCTGGACCGAGCGGCCCTCCCTCCGCGGTGAGGTGCCGGCCGAGGCCCGGTTCAGACGCCTCCTCTACGGGCTGGTCGCGGGCTTTCTCGGCGTGGCCGCGCTGGCGCTCCCTCTGGTGGCGCAGTAGCCCGTGGAACTATGGCGGGCGGCGGTGACTGCACTGCCATGCGCGAGGTGGAACGACGCCGGTTCGTAGAGGCGACGCCCGCCGAACTCGGGCGTACACTCTCCCCGAGGGCGGTCGTCGAACTAGAGGGGACGTTCGAGGTGGTCGGCGTCGAGGACGACGACGACGACGTGCGAGTGACGGCCCGGGGCGGCGGGGTGGAAGCCGTCTTCGCCTTCGAGGAGCGACCGGATGGACTCCGTTACCGACAGGTCGGCGAGCAGGGGCCCTTCGAGGCGATGGAGACGACGCTCACCTACGCCGCCAGCGACCACGGGAGCGACGTGACGGTCCGGTCGTCGGTCAGCCTCGGCCTCCCCCTGCCCTCGCTGACGGACCGCGTGGCCGCGTGGAAACGACGGGGCGAACTCGACCGATTGCTCGATGGCCTGTCCGAACGCACGGCGTGACACCGTGAGACGTCGGTCGGGCGGTTGTGTACGGCCGACACAGACATGCACGAACGTTTATGCCATTTTGGCCGAATACTCCGACGTATGAGCATCCTGACGACGGTCAAGGAGGTGTTACAGGCGTCGACCCAGTCGGCCAATCGGGGCGACGTCACCGAGGAGATGTCGAAGGGGGCCTACTGGTGTGACGACTGCGGCGAACGCATCAGAGACGTCGACGTCGAGGGCGAGGAACCGCCCGAATGCCCGACCTGTGGGGACGAGATGCGGTTCGAGCGGTCGCAGGGGTCGACCGGATGCGCCTGCTGAACGGCGGAACACGTATCTGGGAAGCGCCTGCTACCAATACCCATGAACGTAGATGACCGAATTCAGGCCTACCTCGATACGGTAGAGGAGTGGCTGCACGGCCTCTATCACGGGATGATAGAGCACCCGTCGTTCGAGAAGATAGAGAAGGAGGCCGAGGACACCGCGGACGTGTTCATGTTCGCCTGTTTCGCGGACGCCTTCGGCATCCCGAGTCCAGTCTCCTACTACACGGCCGAACTACTCCCCTACCTGACTGACGAGTTCGTCGCGTGGGAACGGCGGATGTGGGACCGCCAGTCGTACATCGAGCGCAAGGGCCAGCAGTACCACTTCTAACATGAACAAGTTCGTCTTCTTCGGCGGAAAAGGCGGCGTCGGCAAGACCACCGTCTCCAGCGCCTACGGACTGAAGTGTGCCCGCGACGGCCTTCGGACCTTGCTGGTCTCGACGGACCCGGCCCACAGCACTTCGGACGTCTTCGACCAGCAGTTCGACGACGACCCGAAACCCGTTGAGGGCCACGACGACCTCTTCGCGATGGAGTTGGACCCCGACGAGGAGGTCCAGCGCCACATGCGGGAGATAAAGTCGACGATGTCGGACCAAGTGAGTCCGGCCATCGTCAACGAGATAGACCGGCAGATAGAGTTGGCCCACCGAACGCCCGGCGCGTACGAGGCGGCGCTGTTCGACCGGTTCATCGACGTGATGCGCGACAGCGAGGAGTACGACCGGGTCGTCTTCGACACGTCGCCCACGGGCGGGACGCTCCGACTGCTGGCGCTCCCCGAGTTCCTCGAATCGTGGATAGAGCGGCTCACGGCCAAGCGCAAGGAGAGCGTCGACCTCTTCGAGAAGGCCGCCATCGGCGACAAGGAGGCCCGACAGAAACTGAAAGAGGACCCGATAATCCGCCGCCTCACCGAACGCAAGGAGATGTTCGAGTTCGCTGGTGAGACGCTCCGCGAGGAGTCGAGGTTCTACCTCGTGTTGAACCCCGACGAACTCTCCATCGAGGAGTCCCACCGCGCCGTCGCTGACCTGACCGATGCGGACCTGACCGTCGGCGGCCTCGTCGTCAACAAGGTCGCACCGGAACCGGACGACGACGAGACCGGGACCGGGGCGACGTACCTCAGAGAGCGCTACCGGACCGAACAGGACCGCCTCGACCGCATCCACTCGGAGTTCGACCAACCGGTCGTCGCCGTCATCGAACAGCGCGTCTCCGAAATAAAGGGGAACCTCCTCTCGGAGGTCACCGCGGAACTGGACATCGAGACGGCCACGTCCCCGCCGCAGGCCTGATACATCCGGGGTGTTCGGCGGGCCGGTGTAGCCTCTGCTCGGTCTCTTTCTATCGATTTTGCCTGCAATCGTCCACAATTATTAAATACTTTTTGCCCACAGATACGGATGAGGGTAAATAACATGGTACAAGTACTGTGGCTCGTGGTAGCGACGCTGTTCACGTTCAGCGTGGGATACCTCGGTTACTCACGGTATCTCGCACAGTTCGTCGAACTGAGTGACGACAACGAGACGCCCGCACACAAATACGAGGACGGGCAGGAGTACGTCCCCTCGAAGAAGCCGGTGTTACTCGGCCACCACTATTCGAGCATCGCCGGCGGGGCTCCCATCGTGGGGCCCATCACCGCCGGCGTTGTCTGGGGGTGGGTGCCGGCCTTGCTGTGGATTGCCATCGGGAACCCACTGATGGGGAGCGTGCACGACTTCGTCTCGCTGTCGGGCAGCCTCCGACACGAGGGGAAGTCTATCGGGTACATCATCGGCGAGTACGTCGGAGAGCGGGGGAAGAAGATGCTGCTGTGGTTCGCGTTCCTGACGATTATCCTCGTCGTGGCGGTGTTCGCACTCGTCGTCGCCATCGTGTTCAACGCCTACCCGCAGGCGGCGACGGCGAGTTTCGTCTACATCGCGTTGGCGCTGGTGTTCGGCGTGTACCTCTACCAGCTAGACCTCCCGTTCATCCCGGGGACGGCGGCGTTCGTCGCCGCGGTGTTCGGCGGCGTCTTCGTCGGCATCGAGTTCCCGATAGCCCTGTTCCCGGCCGCCGAGGCGGGGGCCTACCCGGCGGGGACGACGGTCCTGTTCGGCTCCGGTCTGGCTTCGATAATCCCCGCGGCGGGGACGCTCGGTGCGAACACCGCCGGCTGGATTCCGGTCATCCTGCTGTACGCCGCCATCGCGTCGGTGCTACCGGTGTGGATGCTGCTCCAGCCGCGTGACTTCCTCTCGTCGTTCCTGCTGTACGCAGGGGTCGGCGGGGCGCTGCTGGCGGTCATCGTGGGCACCCTGCTCGGGACGTCCGCGGAGCCGCTGACCATCTCGCTGGAGCCGTACTACGGCTTCATGGGGACCGCGGGCCTGCCGCTGTTCCCGCTGCTGTTCGTGACCATCGCCTGTGGGACCATCAGCGGCTTCCACTCGCTGGTCTCCTCGGGCACCACGGCGAAGCAACTGAACAAGGAGACGGACGCCCGCCCCATCGGCTACGGCGGGATGCTCGGCGAGGGCCTGCTCGCCACCGTCGCGCTCGGCACCGTCGCCATCGCGGGCGTCACGGCGGGCGGCGGTATCGGTCGGGCGCTCCCGAACTTCGCGTCCGGTGGCAGTGTGATGCTGACGAGCTTCGGCATCCCCACCTCCGTCGGCGCGCCGTTCATGGCGCTCGTCCTCGTGAGCTTCCTGCTCACCTCGACGGACACCGCGGTCCGACTCGGACGGTACATGGCCGAGGAAATCGTCGGCACTCCAGACGCCGACAGCACGGTCGTGCGACAGGCACAGGAGGTCGGCACCAACCGTTACAGTAACGCGGCCATCCAGTGTCTCGTCGCCTACGCGCTGGTCGCCAGCGGGTCGTGGGCGAGCCTCTGGCCGCTGTTCGGCGGTGCGAACCAGCTACTGGCCGCGCTGGCCCTGCTGACGGCGACGGTGTGGCTGGCCAACTGGGACGACGACAAACAGCTCATCAGCACGGGCGTCCCGATGGCGCTGATGACCGTCATCACCGTCTGTGCGCTGTTGTACCTCTCGCTGTACCAGAACCTCTACCAGCAGTTCATCCAGGGCGGCTTCGCCGAGGGTGCGGGCATCTTCGCGCGCATCTCCGTGGCCGTCCAAATCGTGCTGGCGCTGGTGCTGGTCGGCCTCGCGCTCTCGCTGGTCTGGATAGGCTACAAGAACATCCGGACGGTGCGCGAACGTCCGAGCGGCACCCCGGCAGACGACTGAGCGGCGGTCGGCACACTGCCGACACCGCTCCACGACGCTTCGCAGTACTTTTTCAGTGCCCGACACCGCCGACGACCCGCCGGACTCGCTCGGGGTCGGCCGTCGACTGCGGCGCGACGGCGACGACGGTGACGAACTCCTCGCTGTCACGCACCGACGCGACCGTGACGGTCACTGGCACTGTGTCTCCGTCGCGGGACGCCTCGCCGGTGTAAGTCCGGGCGGCCGTCTCGTCGTCGAGTAGTCGGAGCGTGACGTTCTCGCCGCGGTCCAGCGACTCGACGGCGTAGGTCGACTGGAGGTAGGTCACGAGTTCGCCGGCCGAGAGCGTCCCGAGCGGATTTCGAACGACCGGCTGGTTCTCGATGGGTCTGACTGCTGGCGCGGTGGCGGCGACGACAAGTGCTGAGCCGCTGTCTGTCCCCCGCCGGTAGGTAGCGAGAGGCGTCGTCGCCGTCACCGGCCGCTCGGCGCTCATCTTCACGTCCCCGCTGATGGTCGCGCCGACTGTCGTGTTCAACGTCCGGTTGGTCGTCCCCACGTGTTCGTACCCTGTGCCGTCGAGCGCACCCGGGTCGACCGTCGCCGGCGACCCGGAGGCGACCACGCGAGAGGGGCCGCCGCCCGAGCAGCCTGCCAGCGCGACGGCGGCGACGAGAGCGAGGGCGACGACCGGTCGGGTCATCCCAGCCAGGCGCGGAGCCGACCCAGCAGGCCGTCGGGTCCGGCCTCCAAGTCTCGCCACAGTTCGAAGGCGGCGGTCACGTCGGCCTCGGCGCTTCCGACGGCGTCCTCTCGGTCTGGGGCCACCACGACGAGGTTCACCTCGTAGGCGCCGTAGTAGCCGTACTTCAACAGCGTCCGGTCGCGGAAGCCGTCCACGTAGGACCGCACGTCCTCGGGGACGTCCGGGACGACGAGGACGAACGTGAAGTCCGTCCCCTGGTGCTCCTCGCTCGGGTCTATCCGCTCGTCGGCGAGGTCGTGACCCAACTCCACGAGGGCATCGAGGTCGGCCACGGAGACGCCGTCGGCCCGCCGGACGTAGAGGTGCTCGACCGTCTCGTAGTTGGCCCAGTTGATGGACTGGTGGAGGAACTGCTTCTGGCTCTCGACGTAGAGGCGGCCGTACATGTCGAAGCGCTCCCCGTCGGCCGCGTAGTCCCGTTCGAGGTCGTAGTTGTACTGCAAGCGGTCGGCGACCCGCTGAAGGTAGTCGTCGTCCCACGTCGGCAGGTCGGGCGCGTCGGCCGGGTCGGTCCCCTCGCGGGTCTGGTCAGCGCCGTCCGTCCCCCGTCGGGCGTCGTCTGATTCGCTCATTCGTCGGGGTCGTACGCGTGGGCGTCGTCGTCGACGGGCGGTGCCCCGACGACGAAGGTGCGGACTCGTTCGCTGGCCGATTCCGGGTTGAACGCCCGTTGCGGGCTGTCGGGTTCGACGACGAACGCCTCGTCGGACTCGACTTCGAACGTCCCCTCGGGCGTCTCGACGTGGAGCGTCCCCGAGAGGACGTAGAACACCTCCTCTTGCTGGTCGTGGTAGTGGTACGCCAGCGGAATCTGTTCGCCCGGGTCCACCTCGTAGACGTTCGCGGCCACCTGTTCGAGGCCGGCGACCCCGCCAATCGCACGCTGGACGCACGGTCGGTCCGGCGTCGGCGTGACGTCCTCCGGTGTGACGTGATGATACCCCATACCACGTACTGGACGGCGAGCCACCTAAAACGTCGCCCCGTCGCCCGGACGCTCAAGGGCGGTACGGGACGCCCCCGCGCCACCTGCGACCACGGCTTTTAACAGGTTCCCGCGGTCACCAGTCCGATGCGACCGACGTGACGTCCGCGGCCCGCAGTGTCGACGTTCGCACAGTGCCGACGACCAACGGTAGTCGTCCACCACAGAACGCAATGACCGACACATCCCACGCGGACGAGTTCCGAGGACGAATCGAGACAGTCGAGACAGCGACGGCAGACACCGACCGCCTGCTGACGGTGGCTATTCCTGCGACGGACTCGCTCGGCGAGACGCTCGAACGGGTCGAGGCCGACCACGCCGAGGCGAACTATCTCGACACCGACGAGACGACCCAGACCTACGTCGAAGACGCACTCGAAGAGGTACGCCGCATCCTCCACGACTACGACGCCACGCCGGAGAACGGGTTGGTCGTCTACGCCGGCGTCGTCGACGGCGACCTCCGGACGCACGTCTTCGACGACCTCGCGGACCCGGTGACCGAGTCGACGTACACCCGGTCCAACGAGTTCGACACGTCACCGCTGGACGTGAGCGTCGCGCCGACGCCGGAGACGCCCACGCACGGGCTACTGGTCGTCACCCGCGACTCGGCGGTCGTGGGCCGCTACGACGCCGAGACGGTCGAGGCAGTCGACGAGGTGACCAGCGAGGTGCCGAGCAAACAGGCCGCCGCCGGGCGGAACGAGGACCGGTTCGAAGGCCGGAGCGACGAGCGCGAAGACGAGTTCTTCGACCGGGTCGGCGAGGCCGCAGCGCGGGCGTTCCTCGACGACGCCGGGACCGGGACCGACAGTCCCGACGCCGAGATAGACCGACTGGTCCTCGGTGGGAGCGAGGTCGTGGTCGAGCGGTTCCACGACGGGGACCACCTGTCGGACCGTCTCGGGGACCGGGTCGCCGGTCCCTTCGAGGTGGCCTACGCCTCCGAACAGGGCCTCCGGGAACTGGTGGACGCGGCCGAGGACGCGGACGCCCTCGACGTCGGCGAGGCCCGCGAGGCGCTGGATACGTTCTTCGCCGACCTCGACGGCGACGACCCGGCGGTCTACGGCCACGACCAGACGGCGGACGTCCTCGAACAGGGGGCCGCCGAGACGGTGTTGCTGGCCGACTCGCTCGACGCCGCCGACGCTCAGATACTCGCTCGACGGGCCGAGGAGACCGGCGCGGACACCGTCGTCGTCCCGACCGGCTACGACCGCGGTGAGCGGTTCGCGGAGGGGTTCGAGGGCGTCGGGGCCCTCCTCCGACACCCCGTAGCGTAACGGGCACCTCCCGTCGGGACGACGGCGACGCCCAGTCGGTTCCCCGCCGGTAGCGCACATCGGCAAGCTTTATTCCTCCGACGAACGTCACGGTATATCATGAGCAAAGAGACTGAGGCCTGCGGCCGGTGTAGCATGACCACCGTCGTAGACGTCGCGGGCGGCGACGGGGCCGACGCCTTCGGCGAACACCGCATCGAGGTGCCCGACGACGAGGCGCGGGCCGTCTCGCCGGGCGCGTGGCTCTCCGGCCTCAAGCGCCGCCTCGACGACGTGGCGACGCGCCTCACGTACGGTCGCTGAGACGGGCGCTACCCTTTTTGTGCCGTCTCCCCCTCAGTCAGCGTGATGACCGAGACAGACGTTCTCGTGTTGAACCAGCCGATTCACGGGATGTCGCCCCGGGAGTACCGGTCGGTGCTGGCCGAGCGACTCCCGGACCGAACCGTCCGCCTCGCTTCGACGCCGAGCGAGACGGCGGCACTCGTCGCCGAGGCGCGAATCGTCACCGGCGTCGAGATAGACGCCGAGACGGTGGCCATGGCCGAGAACCTCGAACTGTTCGCCTGCACGTACGCCGGCACCGACCACCTGCCGACGGAGGCCCTCGCGGCCGAGGACGTGCGCGTGACCAACGCCTCGGGCGTCCACGCCCCGAGCGCGGCCGAACAGGTGCTCGCGTACCTCCTCTCGTTCGCCCGGCACCTCGACAGAGGCTGGGACCAGAGCCGCGAGGGGACGTGGCGTCACTACCGCGCCGACGAACTCGAGGGGTCGACGGTCACCGTCGTCGGCACCGGTGCCATCGGCGGGGCGGTCCTCGACCGACTCGACCCGTTCGGGGTGGACACCGTCGGCGTCCGGAACACGCCCTCGAAGGGCGGGCCGGCCGACGAGATAGTCGGCTTCGACGGCTTCGAGGAGTACCTGCCCGAGACGGACTACCTCGTGTTGGCCTGTCCGCTCACGGAGAAGACCGAGCGCCTCGTCGACGAGACGGCGCTCACCCTGTTGGACCCGGACAGCGTCCTCGTCAACGTCGCCCGCGGCGAGGTGGTCGAGACGGACGCGCTGGTCTCGGCGCTGAAGACGAACGGGCTCCGCGGGGCGGCGCTCGACGTGACCGACCCGGAACCGCTTCCGGACGGCCACCCGCTCTGGAACCTCGACAACTGCCTGATTACGCCACACAACGCCGGGCACACGCCGAAGTACTGGGACCGGATGGCAGACATCGTCGTGGAGAACGTCGACCGACTCGAGGCGGGCGAGGAACTCCGGAACCTCGCGCAGTAGCGGCCGGCGGCCGGGGCCCGCTTATTGGACGGCCCGTAGCAGGTCGTCGCGCGACTCGCTGGGAGACACGCCGTCGTTTCGTCCCGTCACTCGCTTTGCAACTGCTCGACGAGCGAGCGAAGCGTCGCGAGGTCGTACTGGCCCGGGGCCGTCGCTTCGGCAGGGTCCACCGGCGCGTAGCCGATGCGAGAGCCGTACAGCGGCGCGACGGCGCGGGAGTGCCGGCCCGCCTCGCCCATGCACATCGTCGCCACCTGCTGGCCCGCCGCCGAGAGGTCCCGGGTCGCACCGAGTATCGCCAGCACGTCGTCCGGCGAGTGGGCGGTGGTGGCCATCTTCCCCACGTCGCCGTACTCACAGGCCCGTTCGAGGCGCTCGGCGATGGCGTCCCGGTCAGGCGTCGCCTCGAAGTCGTGGGTGGAGACGACCACCGTCGCGCCGTGGTCGCGGGCGTGGTCGGCGACGCGGCCGGCGTCGTGGCCCCCCTCGCCGGACAGCGCCGCGAGTTCGAGGTCCACCGCCGTCACCGCGTCGCACTCGACGGCGGCTTCGAGCGCGTCGAGTCGTTCGGCGTCGTCCGCGGCCTCGCCGCCCTCCCACTCGACGCGGTTGGTCACCAGTATCGGCAGGTCCCCGTCGTACGCGTCGAGTTGGTCGAGGGGGTCCTCTGCGAAGTCCATCCGGAGTTCGACGCCGTCGGCGTCCTCGCGGGCCGCGGATTCCATCGAGAGGTCGGACCCGGCGGCGAGCAACGTGAACGAGGTGAAGTCCATGCCCGACGTTCGGCGGAGATGGCGTAAAAAGACGCCGCCTCCGCCACGAAACGCGCTCCGGGTCGGGACCAGTCACCCCGTTCAGGGGTCGCCCGTGGGCCGCCGGTCCGACCGGGGCGCGACGGCGGACCGACTCGGCGCGAGCACTCGCCACGCGACGTCGGGGCGGAACAGCGAACTCGGCTGGGTCTCCAGCATGAAGACGCGGACGAGCGCCTCTCTCACCCGCCAGTCCCTCTGTGCCGTCCGCATCGTCCGGGCTATGTAGCGGTTGAGCAGGTCGGTTCCGCGGGGTTTGGGGCCGGTCGTCGACGGGAACTCGAAGTCCCCGCCGACCGCTATCGACCACGGCACGTCGACGATGGCCTCGACGTCGTCGAAGAAGCGACGGGCCAGATTGGACGCCCCGTCCGTCGCCAGCGCGTCGTGGAGCGCGAGGGCTTCGAGCGCGGCGACCGACATCCCCTGACCGTAGATAGGGTTGAAACTCGACAGCGCGTCGCCGACGACGAGGAGTCCGTCGGGGAACCGGTCCAGCGATTCGTAGCGACGGCGACGGTTCGACGGAAACGGGTAGTAGGCGACGTCGTCGCCGGTCCACTCGCGTCCCTCGACGACCTGCCGAATGGCCGGCACCGGGAGACTGGCGGCGAACTCGGTCATCGCGTCGGGGTCGGTCGGCGGGTGGTCGCCGTGGACGCCCACCAGCGTCGCTACCCACTGGTCGTCTTCGGCGGGAAAGACCCCGGCACCGCGGGTCCGTGGTGGGTCCGGCGGGACGAAGAGCGCCCGTCGGTCGTCACTCGGCCGGTCGACGGTGACAGTGCTGTACGCGACGTCGATGTGAACCTCGTCGACCGGCGGTGCCTCGTACCCGTGGTCGGCAAGCCACCTCGGCGTCTGACTCGCCCTGCCGGTCGCGTCGACGACCACGTCCGCGTCCAGTTCGTCGACCCCGCCGCCGTCGGTTCGCACTTCGACGCCCGTCACCGCCGGTGGGTCCCCGCTGGTCAGATAGCCGGTCTGCTGGCACCCCTGTCGGAGGGTGACCCCCTCGACGTCGGCGAGGTGACGCCGAGTGACGTGCTCCAGTAACGGCCGCGTCGCGCAGTACATCGGGATGCGCCTGTCGCCGTCAGCGAGCAAACCGCCCTTCTCGTAGTGGACGAAGTCGGACATGGCGTCGATGGCCAGTCCACCTGCGGATAGCAGGTCCTCACCGTAGCCCGGGAACAGGTCTTCGAACGTGACTCGGCCCGCTTCCTGCAGGACGTGGACGTGCTCTCCCTGAGGGACCCCCCGACGAGTCGTGGGTTCGTCCGGGAGTGGGTCGCGGTCGAGGACTGTCACCGTCTCGAACGCGTCGGCCAAGACGCGCCCGGTCAGCAGGCCCGCCATGCTCGCTCCGACGACCACCGCACGCCCGCCTACCGTGGTCGTCCGGTCGCGGTCGTATCTGGGGACGGTTCGTAACGTCATCGGCGCCCTCCCTACCTCGCCTCTACGACTTGTGGTGTGTTAACAGTTAGCACTACTGGCAGGGGCGCCCTGCACATCCGCACTCGACGCCCGTACGGTCGGTCACTCGACCGGCGTGTGGCTCACTCGATACCCGTCGTCCGTTCGCTCGACGCCGTCGACGGCGTACAGACGGATGCGCCGTTCCTGTTTGGTGTTGACGGCGAAGTCGTAGTGTTCGGCCTCGTAGCCCGGTTCCTTCCCGACGTCCCGGTACTGCTCGACCCACTCGCGGTGGTCGGCCAGTCGCTCGCGAGCAAGTCGTTCCGAGCGGTCGGGGATACGCTCCGCTCGGTCGGCCAACGCGTCGACGAGGTCGGGGTCGCGTTCGACGCCGACGGAGTTGCGAGCGCCTGCCATCGCCGCCAGCGTCGTGGTTCCGGTGCCCAGGAACGGGTCCAGCACGGTGTCTCCGTAGACGGAGAACATCGAGACGAGGCGGTACGGAATCGCCATCGGGAACGCTCCCGACCGGTCCCGCAGGCCGTCGTCGATGTGCTGGGTCTCGCCGGGCAGTTCCCAGAGGTCGGAGAACCACTCGTTGCGCTCCTCCCAGAAGTACGCGCTCTCGTAGCGCCGGTCGGCCCCCGGTTCGAGGCGGCGGCGTTCCCCGTTGCGGAAGACGAGGATGTGCTCGTGTTCCAGCGTCGGGTAGGCGTTGGGCGGGACCATCCCCGACCCCATGAACTTCGCACCGCTGTTGGTCGGTTTCCGCCAGAGGACGTCCGGGAGCGCACGCAGGCCCCTATCGGTCAGTCGCTCGGTTATCTCGGCGTGGTTCGGGTACGAGCGAAAGCCGTCGGCCAGCGACCGCGTGGCGTCGCCGACGTTGATGCAGGCGATGCCGCCCGGCACGAGGACGCGTTCGACCTCGGCCCACACCGAATCCAACACGTCGTGCATCAACTCGAAGGCCCGGTCCCCGTCGCCCGCCGCCAGCGCCGACCCGACCGCCGGGTCGAGTGCGGCGAAGATGTCGTCCCACATCTCTATCATCGGATAGGGGGGCGAGGTGACGACGAGTTCGACGCTGTCGTCCGCCAGTGGCAACTCTCGGGCGTCGCCCGTGACGACCCGGTGACTCGTCTCCATAGCGGCCTCAGAAGTCGACGGGACTCGTGTCTTGTGGTTACCGACGGTCGAGGAGCGTCTGAATCTCGTTTATCTTCGCCGTCTGTTCCTCGTTGGCGGCCGCGATTTGCTCGATTTCGTCGGCGACCTCCTCGGCGTTCTCGGCGGTCACGTCGACCATGCTGGCGACCTGTTCGGTCGACGCGGCCTGTTCGTCTGTGGCCGAGGCGACTTCCTCTGCGCCCCGGGCGGCCTCCTCGACGGCCTCGTCGATGTCGCGCAGAATCTCGACAGCACGGCTGACCTGTTCGATGCCCTCTTCTACCTGTTCGTTGGCGTCGTCGATACTCTCGACGGTGTCTGTCGTGTCGGCCTTGATGTTCGAGACGAGTTGCTCGATTTCGGTAGCGTTCTGCTGGGACTCCTCGGCCAGCGACTTCACCTCGTCGGCGACGACGGCGAACCCCTCGCCGGCCTCGCCGGCGCGGGCGGCCTCGATGGAGGCGTTCAGCGCCAGCATGTTCGTCTGGTCGGCGATGTCGTTGATGACCTCGACGATTTCGTCGATTTCGTCGATGCGGTCGCGCAGTTTCTCGACGTCCTCGGAGACGGTCTCGTTGGCCTCGTCGACGGCCTCCATCGCGTGGATGGCGTCGTCGGCCACCTCACGGCCCTCGTCAGCGAGTTCTCGGGCTTGGTCGCTCACCTGTCGGACCTGACTCGCGCTGGATGCGACCTCCTCGACGGTCGCAGAGAGGTTCGATACCTCGCCCGCGACCTCTCGCATGTTCTCGGACTGCTGGTTCGCGAGGTCGCTAATCTCCTGTGAACTGGTAGAGACGCTCTCGGAGGTACGCAACAACTCGTCGATTGCCGTTCCCAGTTCCTTGCCGTCCGTCTCGACGGCAGTCTGGGCCCCGGTGCCCGAATCTGAAGCCATGTATGCACCCCGAGAGCCCAGCAGATTAAACGTACCTCCGCGGTTATCAGCCGTGATTCTTCAGCACCGCGCGGGGTGTCGTCGCTAGCCGGACCGGACGGCCGGTTCCGTCGGCTCCGTCACGCGACGGGGAGGTCCTGCTCGGCTTCCAGCAGTTCGTGGTAGCGGTTGCGGATGGTGACCTCGGAGATGTCGGCCACCTCGCTGACGGCGGCCTGCGTCGTCTTCTCGTTGGTCAGGAGCGCGGCGGCGTAGACGGCCGCGGCGGCGAGGCCGACCGGCGACTTTCCGGAGTGGACGCCCTGCTCTTTGGCGTTCTGGAGCAGTTGGCGAGCGCGGTGTTCGGCCTCGTCGGAGAGGTCCAGCGAGGACGCGAAGCGCGGGACGTAGCTCTCGGGGTCGGCGGGTTTCACTTCGAGGCCGAGTTCCCGGACCACGTAGCGGTAGGTGCGGGCTATCTCGCTCTTCTCGACGCGGGAGACGTCGGTAATCTCGTCGAGGCTCCGCGGGACGCCGGCCTGACGGGCGGCCGCGTAGACGGAGGCCGTCGAGACGCCCTCGATGGACCGTCCGGGGAGGAGGTCCTCGTCCAGCGCTCGGCGGTAGATGACGCTGGCCGTCTCGCGGACGTTCTCCGGCAGGCCGAGGGCCGACGCCATGCGGTCTATCTCCCCGAGGGCCTGCTTGAGGTTGCGCTCCTTAGAGTCGCGGGTGCGGAACCGCTCGTTCCACTTGCGAAGCCGTTGCATCTTCTGGCGCTGTTTGCCCGACAGGGAGTTGCCGTAGGCGTCCTTGTCGCGCCAGTCGATGTTGGTCGAGAGGCCCTTGTCGTGCATCATGTTCGTCGTCGGCGCGCCGACGCGGGACTTCTCGTCCTTCTCGCTGGAGTCGAACGCGCGCCACTCCGGCCCGCGGTCTATCTCGTCGGACTCGACGACGAGGCCACAGTCCTCACAGACCGTCTCGCCGTGTTCGTCGTCCATCACCAGCGACCCGCTACACTCCGGGCAGGCCGTGGCCGTCGACGTCGATTCCTCTGTCTGCTCGTCCGTTCGTTGTCGCGTTCTCGTGTGTTCGCTCATTGGTTGCGAAGGCGGGTGCTCACCGGGTGTGACACGCCGTAGAACCCGGAGGCAATCGGTAATACTGCGTCTGTCCGAAAGAGATTTAAAAATTGTGGTATCGAGACGAAGATAGGCGATTCACGCCACGAAACAGCGGTTTGTGTACGACACACACGACCATTCAAATAACAACGTCAATGAATCATCCAGTAGTTTCAGACGGTACGGCCGTCGCAGTCGGGAGCCAGAACCCGGTGAAGCGGCGCGCTGTCGAGCGAATCGTACCGGACGCCGCCGTCGAGACTGTCGGCGTCGACTCGGGCGTTCCGGAACAGCCTCGGGGCCGCGAGGAGACGGTCCGGGGTGCCGAGAACCGTGCGACGGCGGCGTTCTCGGCCACCGACGCGGATTTCGGCGTCGGCATCGAGGGCGGCGTCGCAGACCGGGACCGGCCCGCAGGGCTGTGGCTGGTCATGTGGGCGGCGGTCACCGACGGCGAGACGACGACGTTCGGAGAGGGGGCTTCGATTCGCCTCCCAGACGAGGTGGCGACGCGGGTTCGAGGCGGGGAGGAACTCGGCCCGGTGTTGGACGATAAACTCGGTCGCGAGGCCGTCAGCGAACAGGAAGGTGCCGTCGGCGTCTACACCGGTGGGGCACTGACGCGGACGGACGCGTTGGCCGGCGCCGTCGCTGGCGCGTTCGGCCCGTTCCTGACCGACCGACACGATACCGTATAAACGCCAGCCTCACCACCCCGGACGCCGGACTCAGTTCCCACTCGTCCCGCGGTCTACCTCGTCGCCGGCCTCCGGCGGTGTCCCGCCCCGGTACGTGTCGAGTCCGAGTGCGGAGTTCAACGGGCACTTCTGCGTGACTGCGGTGACCGTGAGAACGATGCCCACGAGCAGTGCGAGCGCCGCGAGAACCAGCCCTATCGTCCCCGCTGCCAGCGTCAGCACGCCGGCCAGCGCCGCGATGCCGACGAGGAACAGGACCGGTCCGACGACGAACCGAGCGATGCGGTCGAAGCCACCGACATTTTTCTCCATGGTGGTGCTCACCGTGTGCTGGTACGCCGCCAGCGACGATAAAGCGGTTGGATTGTTTACACCAACGGCCCCGGTGTCAGTTCGGTCGAGTTTCGGACCCCAACTCGTCGCTCGTGCCGTCGGTCGTCTTCTGGCCCGCCCCGGTATCGAACCCGGCGAGCGCGTTTATCGGACACCAGCGTACCCCCGCCGTGACGAGGAAGACGGCCCCGACGGCGACGGCGACGGCCCCGACCGCGATGCCCAGTCGTCCGGCGTCGAGACTGGCGACGCCCAGCAGTATCGCGGCTCCGACGACCAGCAAGACCGGGCCGAACAAGAGGCGACCGATGCGGTCGTACCCGCCGACGTTTCGTTCCATAGTTTCGGCACCGATTTGAGATACGTTGACAGGAAACATAAATCGAACTGTCACGACGCCTTCGACGGGGGGTGTGCGGTCGAAAGCGCCACGCCGGCGCGCCGGTCGTCAGTCGTTCGCCTCGGGTTCGACGTCGGCGGCGGTCCGGGACTCCTCGACGGCCTTGGTCAGCGAGACGTTGAGCCACGCCATCGAGGTGACGCCGCCGAGGATAGTGACGACGTTCTTCACGGCGTGGTCGACGATAGCGACGGAGAGCGCCGTCGCCACGCCGATGCCGGCCGGGGTGAGCGGGACGACGATGACGGTGAACGCGCCCTCGTACAGGCCCACGCCGCCGGGCGTGAGCGGGAGGACCTTCGCGAGGTTCCCGACGCTGACGGCGAAGAAGCCGACGGCGACCAGCGAGGGGGTGAGCGCGTGGCCGAACGCGGCGAAGACCAACAAGGCCGTCACCACGTCCAGCGCCCAGATGACGAGGCTCCCGAGTCCGACGCGGGCGAACGACCGGCCGTCCCCGGCCACCGTCTGCACGTCGCCGACGAACCGCTCTACGACCCCCGCGACGTAGTCGGCGTAGGAGTCGTCGCTCAGACGACCGACCGTCCGTCGGACGAGGTTCCGGTCGGAGTGGGCGCTGGCGACGATGGCGACGACGGCGCCGATAGCGGCCACACCGACGAACGCGGCGACCGCGATGGCCGTCTGCCCGCTCGCGGCGGCGTCACCGCCGGCCACGTCGCCGGTGACCGCACCGACCAGCGTGTCGGCCGACCCCGTCGCCGCGAGCCCCATCATCACGACGCCGGCCAGCAGCGTGATGGTCAGCAGGTCGAAGACGCGCTCGACGGCCAGCGAGGCGAATCCCGTCGGGTACGGAATCGAGCGTCGCGCCTTCACCACGTAGGCGCGGACACCGTCACCGAGTCGTGCCGGGAACACGAGGTTCCCCGTCTGGCTGATGAACACCGCGCCGGTGAGGAAGTCCCAGCGCTCGTGGTACCCCATCGACTGGAGGATGTCGCGGTAGCGCGCGCCCCGAAGCGGCCACGAGAGCGCGTAGACGGCGGCGCTCACCAGTATCAGCGTCGGGTCCGCACCGGCCATCTCGTCCAGGACTGTCTGGGGGTTCAGGTACTGGGTCATCAACAGGAGGGCGACGACGACGAGCGCCGTCCCCGCGCCGAGCGAGACGCGGCGGGTGATGCGGGGGCTGACGGACAGTTCCCACCACGTCCGCAGAATCTGGCTCCCCATCCCGAACACGTCCCGGACGATGTCCACCTTCGAGTCGCCCTTCGGTTCCCAGTCGACGGGGAACTCCTTGACGCGGAACCCGCGCCGCTGGGCCTTCACGAGCAACTCGGTGTCCCAGAACCAGTGTTCGTCGTCGATGGTCGGACCGAGCGCCTCGAACGCGGCGCGGTCGAACGCCTTGAACCCGCACTGGTGGTCTTTCAGGTCCGAGCGCAGGATAGTGCGGACGAGCGTGTTGTACCCGATGCTCGGGATACCGCGCTTGGCCGGCCGGTCGGCGCGGTTCTCGGGCATCCAGCGCGACCCCGTGGCCACGTCGTACTCGCCGGAGCGGACGCTCTCGACGAGTTCCTCGAGGTGGTCCATGTCCGTCGCGAGGTCGGTGTCGAAGTACACCAACGTCCCACCGTCGGCGCGTTCGAAGGCGTACTCTAGCGCGCCCCCGCGTCCGAGACGGCGGTCAGAGTGGATGTGTCGGACTCGGTCGTCTTCCGCCGCGAGGCGGGTGGCTATCTCCGGCGTCCGGTCTTCACAGCCGTCCTCGGCGACGATGACTTCGAACGTGCCTTCGGGAAGAAAGGCGGCGAGCGTCTCCAGCGTGACTGAGACGGTCCGCTCGATGGTGTCCTCCTCGTTGTAGGCGGGAAGGACCACGCTCACCTCGACGTCGTTCATTGTTGCCCAGTGTGCGAGGGAGCCAGAAGTACCTTCTGTTCGTTCGAGCGCCGCGATTCCCCACAACGGCGTATTAACGCTCTAGACAGGTGTTAAGGCGGGGCGGCCGGTAGAAATCGCCTTCGGGCACCGGGATGCGGTCGAACGCCTGGGCCTCGACCCCTGAGGCCGCCGGGGAGGGCGATTCGTCAGTCCGCGTCGCCCGACGACCGGGCCGTGAGAAACTCCGAAAGGTCCTCGCCGACCTCGGCCCCGGATTCGTAAGGCCTCCCTACGAGGATGTCGCCGGCGCGACTCTTGCCGACGCCCGGAATCGTCGCCAATTCGTCCATAGAGGCGCTGTTGACGTCCAGTGGGTAGGGAACCCCGGTCACCGACCGGTAGCCGTGGTCGGTGATGGCGACGTCTATCGTCCGTCCGAGTTCCCGTTCGCCGGGGAGTCCGACCAACAGCGGGTAGGTGCCGAGTTGCCGACCGAACGTCTTGCCGTCCTGATGGTATTCGAGGTGAACGTCGGGTAAAACGGTGCCAGAGGGGGCGACGCGCTGGAGCATCGGGTTGTCGATGGTCTCCCTAACCTCTCGTTTGTACTGCTTAAACAGTTGCTTGTGGTCCTTGGCGATGTCCGCGCCGGTGTCCGCCATGTCGGTGCCTTCGAAGGCCATGACCTGTCGGATGTTCACACGACGCAACATCAGCCCCTCGTCGTAGACGCGCTGGAGGAACCGCTTGTTGTGTTCGAACGTCTCCCGCGTCTCGCCTTTCAGGCCGTGGACGAGGTTGATGCCCGGCAGGAGTTTCGGGAGTCGACGGGCCGCGTCGTCGCCGTGGTTCGGCGCCGACTCGCGGTCACCGCCCGGACGGAACCCGCCCACCTCGTTGACGATTTTGACCGCCTCGAAGCACTCGTCGGCGGTGACGTTGAGGTTGTTGTCGCTCTGGACGGCGGGGTCGGCCGATTCGAGGCCGAAGGCGGCGGTGTCGCCCGGCGTGTTGTGCTCCGCGATGATGCGAATCCCTTCGCGGGCCTTCTCCGGCCACTTCACGATGGTGATGGGGTTCATGTTGTCGAGGTGGAGAGTCTCCAGGTTGGGGGCCACCTCGCGGATGCCGCCGTAGAGACGTCGGAGGGCATCGGGATTCGGGGCTTCGCCGTCGCCCCCGTAAGCGAGGATGTCGGCCTGCCGGCCGAGGCGGAAGTGCTTGACCCCGCGGTCCGAGAGGGCGTCGACTTCGTCCACGACGCTCTCGGGCGGCCGGAAGTCCGGATTGCCGTACATCGGTTCGGTGCAGAACGAACAGCGGTACGGACACCCCCGCGACGTCTCCATCTCGCAGATGAGGTAGTCCGGGTGGTTCGGGTGCTGTTCGACGACGAACGCACCGGCGCGGGCCCACCGGGTCTCTTCCTCGACGGAGCGGTAGCGGTTCTCGAACCCCTCCAACCCGGAGTCCACGAGGTCGTAGACGGCCGCCTCGACGTCGGCCATGGCGAGGAAGTCGAAGTCGAGGTCGTCGCGGGCCGTCTCGCTGGCTCCCTCGTTGGCCTCGCCGACGCCGAAGCGGACCGGGCCGCCGATGACGCTCGTCCCGTCGGCCGTCCACGCCAACTTGCGCACCTCGTCGGGTTCGGCGGGCGTCCCGCCGACGTACTTCCCGGGGACGGTCATCCCGCCGACGTACACCATGAGGTCCGCCTCCTCCACGTCGCGCCACAGGTGGCGCTCCTCGCGGAGTTCGTCGATGGTGTGATATGTTATCTGTTCGCGGGGGACGCCGGCGTCGACCATCGCACCGGCGGCGTACCGCGGATACGTCGAGACGTAGGGCGGAACCCCGAAGTGGGCGGGTTCGTCGACGTAGCCGTCGACGATGGTCACGTCGAGCGTCTCGGGGTCTACGGTCATGCGCCCGGGTTGACGCTCGACGCCTAAAACGGTGTCTGGTCGGTCACGCCGCGGCCCGTCCTGCCCAGATACGCACCGAGATTGTATCACTCACAATAATTATATATTTCGTTTGCGTACGTATATGTAAGATTATGAAACCTGCACTGTCGCGCAGAGACTTCTTGAGCGCCCTCGGCGCCACGGCGGCCGTGAGTATGGTCGGGGAGGCCACCGGTGCCCGTCGCGGACCGATTCACGCGACGCTGGACGCCACGAACACCCCGCCGGAGGGGAAGACTGTGGTGGGCATCTACCCGTCGTGGTCCCGGTACGAGCGCGGTTACATGCCGAGCGACGTCCCCCTCGACCAAGTCACCCACCTCCAGTACGCCTATCTGGCCGTCGAGGAGGACGGGAGCGTCGACTATGCCGACCGGTTCGCCGACACGCGCAACCTCGCCGCGTTTCGGGACCGCAAGCGTCGCCACCCCGACACGAAGATGATTCTCTCCATCGGGGGCTTCTTCGCCTCGCAGTACTACTCGCGGGCGACGGTCGACGGCACTCGCCGTGCCCGCTTCGCGCGCACCGCCGTCGAACTGATGCGCGAGTACGACTTCGACGGATTGGACCTCGACTGGCGCTACCCCAGCGGGGAGAACGCCGACGAGTACACCCGTGACGGGGACATCCGCCAGTTCTCTCTCCTCATCCAGTCCGTCCGGCGACGCCTCGACGAGGCGGGCGAGGAGGACGGCAAGCGCTACGAACTGAGCCTCTCGGCGGCCATCAACCCGAACTTCGCCGAGCAACTCGTCGTCGCCGAGATAGCGGACGCCCTCGACAGGGTCAACGTCGTCGCGTACGACTTCGCCGGACCGTGGGACGAGCGGACCGGGTTCGGCGCGCCGCTGTACAACCCGTACCCCGACAGCGTCCCGGACTTCCCCTACTACGTCGCCAACGCCATGGAGTCGTGGAAGGCCCAACCCATCGACTCGTCGAAACTGAACCTGACGTTCGCCACCTTCGGCCGCGGCTACACCGGCGTCGAACCGGGCAACCGCGGGTTCGACAGGCCGTTCGAGGATGTGCCCGACGGGACGCGCCCGTCCGAGGAGCGGGGCGTCTACGACTTCTGGGACATCGAGTACAACGTCAACGCCGACAACGACTACGAGTACCACTGGCACGACGACGCGGCCGCGCCGTTCCTCTACTCGAAGGCCGACGGCGAGTTCGTCAGCTACGACAACATGCGCTCGGTGGCGATGAAAGCCGAGTACGTCGTCGAGAACGACTTCGGCGGGATGACGATGTGGGACTTCCACGGCGACAAGTACCGCGCCCTGCTCTACACCGTCAACGAGGCGATGGCGGCGTAGCGGGCCCGTTCACTCCCGGGTCGACAACTCCTCTCGGACGAGGGCGACGTTTCTGACGTTGGCTTTCCAGAGCGCGTCGAAGACGTCCCCGAGTAGCGGCAGACTACCGACGACGACGTCCAGCGCGACGTTGAGACACATCCGGGCCAGCGTCCGGCGGGAGACGCCGAGTCTGACGGCTTCGACGACGATATACAGCGAGCAGAGGCCGGCCACGACGTCGCCGGCGACCGGCAGGAGGCCGAGCAAGGGGTCGATACCGACGCGGACGCCGACGCCCGGAAGCCTGACGCTCTCGTCGAGCGTCCGGGCGACGCGCTCGATTCGCCTGACCGCTCGGTCCTCGGCGGTGGTCATGGTCCACAGAGGGGCGGCAGGCGCAAAAAGCCGCCCGCTCCGGCGGAACGGTCTCGCCGTTCGCGTGTTCGGGAACGGGAACGCCTCCGAATCAGCGACGTCTCGGCGTCTGGCGCGGGACCCAGACGGGGACGGAGCGGCGCGTCAGTCGTCGGCGCTGACCGGACGCTCGTCGGCCTGTGCGTACCAGAGGTCGGCGTAGTCGCCCTCGGCCGAGAGCAGGGCCTCGTGGCTCCCGCGCTCGACGATTTCGCCGTCGTCCATGACGACGATGCGGTCGGCGTCCTGTATCGTCGAGAGGCGGTGGGCGATGACGAAGGCGGTGCGGTCCTCCACGAGACGCTCGATGCTCTGCTGGATGCGCTCTTCGGTCTCCGTGTCGACGTCGCTGGTGGCCTCGTCGAAGATGATTATCGCCGGGTCGTTCAGCAGTGCGCGGGCGATGGCGACGCGCTGTCGTTGTCCGCCCGACAGTTTGACGCCGCGCTCGCCGATTTCTGTGTCGTACCCCTCGGGGAGGTCGGTGACGAACTCGTGGGCCTGTGCGGCGCGTGCGGCCTCTCGAACCCGCTCACGGGCGCTGGCGTCGCCCTCGCGCTCGCCGTCGAGCACCGCCCGGTCGCCGTAGGCGACGTTCTCGGCGACGGTGCCCGAGAACAGGTACGGTTGCTGTTCGACGACGGCCACGTCGTCGCGGAGCGACTGGAGGCCGTACTGCCGGACGTCCACGCCGTCGACTCGCACCGACCCCGAGTCCACGTCGTGGAACCGGGGGAGGAGTTTCAGGAGCGTCGACTTCCCGGCCCCGGTCGGTCCGGCCAGTCCGATGGTCGCGCCCGCCGGCACGTCGAGCGAGACGTTCCGGACGACCGGCCGCTCGGGTTCGTAGCCGAAGGTCACGTCCTCGAAGGCGACGGCCCCCTCGATGTGCGCAGGTTCGTACGGGTCGTCGGGGTCGGTGATGGC
Organism: Haloarcula sp. H-hyl6; assembly: GCF_056934455.1. NCBI lineage: Archaea > Methanobacteriati > Methanobacteriota > Halobacteria > Halobacteriales > Haloarculaceae > Haloarcula > Haloarcula sp. H-hyl6. The sequence goes on along the minus strand of NZ_JBRIIK010000001.1, from coordinate 743,106 downwards.
GGGCGACTGTCCGAGCAACCCGAAGACGCGCTCGGCGCTGGACTTGGCGAGTTGGTACTTGTTCGCCGACTTTCCCACCCGACGCATCGGCGAGTACAGGCGGCGCAGGTAGAGGAAGAACAGCGCGAACGTCCCCGTCTGCAGGACGGCCTCGCCGTCGGCGCTGGTGACGAAGTCCGTCCCCGCGACGTACAGGATGCCGACGAAGACGACGCCGGTCAGCAGTCGCAGGCCGGCGAAGAAGGCCCGTCGGACCCGGAGCGCCGCCACCTTCTCGTCGTGGTAGGTCTGGCTCTGCTCGCGGACGCGTTCGTTCTCGAACGCGTAGCGGTCGAACGCCTTGATGACCGGCGCGCCGCTCAGGTTGTTCTCCAGCCGGGTGTTGAGTCTGGAGACGGTGCGGCGAATAGACCGATAGCGCGGCTCTATCCACGTGAGGAAGTAGCCGCTGGCGACGCCGATGATGGGAACCGGGGCGAGCGCGATGAGCGCCAGCGTCGGCGAGTGCCAGTAGAGCACGGCGGCGATACCGCCGACGGTGGCCACCACCCGAATCAGTTGGCGGAACTCGGTGTTGAGAAACGACTCCAGCCGGTTGATGTCGCTGTTGAGGATGGACATCATCCCGCCGGTCTGGTGGTTGGCGAAGAAGTCCATCGAGAGGTGCTGGAGGTGGTCGTACGTGTCGTTCCGGAGGTCGCGCTGTATCTTCTGTGCGGTCGACTGGAGCAGGTACCGGGAGGCGAAGCGAGTCACCGACCGGACGAGATACGCGACGGCGGCGATAGTAACGAGTCGCCGGAGTAGCGCGAGTTGGGCCGCTCGGTCGGTGATGCTGCCACCCGGGAGCAGTCCGACGGCCGTCAGCAGGCCGGGGTCGCCGCTGCCGAGAATCACGCGGTCGATGGCCGCCGCGACGACGATGGGTGGGACGAGGCGGGCGAATCGGGTGCAGAACGCGGCGCAGACGCCGACGAGGAGGCGCACCCAGTACGGCGTCGCGTAGGCGACGAGGTTCACCATGGGGTGGCCGTCGACGTTCTCGCGGACCCCCTCGAACCCGCCGTGCTCGTCGGTCATGGACGTCCTATCGGGCGCGGACGGAAATACCTCGGGAGAGCGACTACACGTAGATACAGCCTTCCTCGACGGTGCCGACGGGGCGTGGTCGGGCACCGTCGGCCACTCGTCCGGCGGAGACGGCGGCCGCGAGCGAGTCCAGTGCGTCGTGGTGTTCGAGGTACGCCTCGCGGTGGTCGCTCAATGCGACACCACATGTCTCGACGGCTTCGACGTTGGTTTCGCGGCGCGCACCCGCGCCCTCCGTCGTCTTGTACCCCTCGCGGTAACAGCCCAGCCACCCGAACGTCGCGGCCGGGTACACCTCACAGACGACGGTCCCGGCGTCGTGGCCCTGCATGGGCGCGACGGCCGTGTCGGGCCTGTCGGCGAGGCGGCCGAGGACGTCCCGAGCGCCGTGGTAGGTCATACTCCGGACCCGGTTCGTGTACGGGCACAGCGCCGCCCGGCGGGCGTCCGTCTCCCGGCGCACGTCGCGCTTCCCGACGGCCATCTCGGCGGTGTGGCGACACACCTCCGAGAACGCGTCCGGACTGGCCGGGCCGCTATCGCTCCCGACCCACTCGAGGAACCCCCGCCAGTCGCCGCCGCACTGGGCGTCGAGCAACGACTGAGGGAGACTGAACGGGAAGTCGAGGCCGACCGTCTCGACGTCGTCGGCCGCGATTCGCTCGACGAGCCCTGCGTGGGCGGTCTCGCGGTCACGGCCCCACTCGTCTGTCGCACGGTAGCACGCGTCGATTCGCAACCCCGCGGCGGTGCGCGAGGCCTCGGTCACCCAGAGGGCGTCGCCGGCCGCGCTCGCGCCGCTGAAGTCCACTCCCAGAACACCGGAACCCATGCCCGACCGCTCGACTGGCGCGGTAATCAATGTTCGGCCGACTGGGTGGCGAGTGCCGCCTCCGAAAGCGGTTTGAGTCTCACAGACCAACCGGAAACCATGCCAGCCACTCTGGAAGTCGTCTGCACCGACGACGACTGTACGCTCGACATGTTCGAGCTGCACTACACGTACGACATGCCGGACGACGTCGGTGTCGCGGACTTCGACTGTCCGTACTGCGGGGGCACCGACTGTCTGGAGGCCGTGGAGCTATGATTCGCGGCATCGGGGAGTCTATCGGCAACGCTATCTTCGAGAACATCGGCCGGGCCGCCGGCCGGGTGCAGGAGAACAAGCCGCTGCCGGCGGACCTACTGGAGTCCGAGGACGCCTACTTAGTCGTCTTCGACGCCCCCGGTGCCACCGCGAGCGACGTGCAGGTCCGGTACGTCGAGGACCGAGTGGAGGTCCGCATCGACCGTTTCCGGGACTTCCGCGACGGCTTCGATATGCGCTACCCCGGACGGGGACTGGCGCTGGACGGGTCGGTCACGCTCCCCGAGGACGCCGTCGTCGACGCCGAAGCGGGGACGGCGACGCTGAAGCACGACGGGACGTTGCAGGTCCGCATCCCGAAGGTAGAGCCCGCCGAGAGCGAGAATGCGGACGAGGTGGCGTCCGACGACGCCGAAGAGTCCGTGGACGAACACGCAAGAGACGACGCCGAGGAGTAACGCGACCGCGGATACGCTGTTTTACGGCGCATACGTCACCAGTCGGCCGTCGGGTCGCCCAGCGGGTGAAACGACTCGTCGCCGTCGAACCGCGTCGGGTCGACTCGCGGTTTCAGCGGCACGTCGAGCGTCGGGTCGGCACCGAGAACGCGTTCGGCGAGGAACTCACCCACCGCGGGCGCACGCATCAGTCCGTGGCCCTGCCATCCGGTGGCGACCCAGAGGCCGTCGACGACCCGCCCGACGAGGGGGTCCCGGTCGGGGGTCGCGGTACACAGGCCGGCCCACGAGCGAGCGACCGAGGGCGAGAGGGCGGTCGCCGCTCGGACCCTCGCCAACGCCGAGTCGACGAACTCGGGGTCGGCCGACGGATTCCAGTCTTCGGGGGTCGCGGCGTGGGCACCGTCGCCGACGAGCAGTCGCGCTCCCGTCGGTCGCCAGTAGTACTCCTCGGTGGCGTCGTACAGCGACGGAAGCGCGGCATCGACGGGGTCGGTGACGAGCGCCTGCGCTCGATAGGTCGCCAGCGCGAGCGAGACGCCGACGTCGGCCACCAGCGATTTCGTCGCGTGTCCGGCCGCCACGACGACGGCGTCGAACGTCTCGGTCCCGTCGGCCGTCTCGACGCGCGTCGGGCCGCCGAGCGTGACTGGCGTGTCCGTCCGGACGTCGGCACCTACCGACCGAGCGCGTGCGGCCAGCGACGTCACGACAGTCTCGGGGTCTAGGGTCCCGGCCGCGTGGGCGATGCCGGCGGCGACGACGCCATCGGTATCGAGCGCCGGATACCGCTCGCTCAGCGACGCCGGCGACAGTTCGCTGACGTCGCGCCCGTGGCCCCGCATCTCCCGAACCTGCTGGCGAATCGCCGCGGCGTCACCCTCCTCACGGGCGAGCCAGACGTACGGACACGGCGTCAACAGGTCCCACTCGCGGTAGCGCGAGAGCGCGCGGGCGGCCACGGCGGCGTCGACGGACCCGGCGAAGGCGTCGTAGCAGATGCCCGCGGCCCGGCCGGTGGTGCCGCTCCCGGGTTCGTCTCGCTCGTAGAGGGTCACCGAAGTACCCCGTGCCGCGAGGTCACCGGCGACCACAAGTCCGACGCACCCGCCGCCGACCACGGCGACCCGCATCTATCCCAGAAGGGGGCCGAGGCCGCGGGCCGGGTAGCCGACGACGGTGTCGGCCCCGGCCTCGCGCAACTGTTCTGTTCGGTCGGCCACCGTCTCCGGGCGGCCGACCAGTGCGTAGTCGCGGACGGCCTGTTCGAGGACGTCGCGTGCCCGTCCGGTAGCCGCGCTGTCCGTCCGTGCGCCCTCCGGGAGCGCCGTCCGGACCGGTCGGCGGCGAGCGGCGTAGTCGCCCACGGCGTCGAGTACCGCGTCGTCGTCGCCGGAGAGGACGACGGGCGCGTACACCGCCACGTCGCCGTCGAACCCGGCGGCTCTGAGCGCTCGGAGGTCCCTGTCGGTCGACCGTGAGAGCAGTTCGTACTGCGTCCCGCCGACGGCCATCGCGAGGCGCTCGATGCCCTCGGTGCCGACCCACGGGTCGGCGGCGTCGGCCGCGGCGGCCCGGAGTCGCGGTGCGACCGCCCGCTCCGCTTCCGTCCCCGTCAGATAGGCCCCGTGCCCGGCCACGAGGACGCGACTGACCGCCTCGGGGACGTCGTCGAGCGCGGAATCGTCGCCGAACGGGTCGTAGCCGTCGGCCCGAACCGGCGTCGTCAGTCGCACCTCGGCGTGGTCGGCCAGCGTCGCCAGCGTCTCGCGGTCGGGGACGTGGTCCCGACCCTCGTAGTCGATGGCGAGAGTCCCTACGTCGACGTCGACGGCGCGCGCCGGGTCGACTTCCGCCGGCTTGAGCGCTATCGCGTCGATGCCAACGTCGGCCAGCGTCCCGGTCGAGAGTGCCGTCATTCGTCAGTCAGTTCGTCTGGGGTCGCAAAGTCCTGTCGTTCTCACCGTATCTGGTCACGCACCGACTCGGGGAACGCGTCGTCCGGGCCGGCGTACCGGTCGGGTTCGGCGGGGGCCTCCCAGTCCGTCGTCAGTTCGAGCAACTGGACGAGCATCCGCGCCGTCGCCCCCCACACGGTGTAGCCGTTCACGTAGAAGAAGTGCAGTCGAATCTCGCCGTAGTAGGGGTGGTCCCGCTGTTCTGACTCGTAGTTGTCGAGGTCGGTGAGGCCGGCGACGGGGAGGACGACCACCTCGGCGACCTCCTCGTCGCTCGGGAGGTACTCCCGGTCGGGGATGCGCGCGACGAAGGGCCGAACCGAGTAGTGCGAGACGGTCCGGATGTCGTCCAACCGACCGACGACGTGGGCGGCCTGCGGGTCCAACCCTATCTCCTCGTTGGCCTCCCGTAGCGCAGTCCCGAGGAGGTCGTCGTCCTCCGGTTCGTAGCCGCCGCCGGGGAACGACATCTGCCCGGGGTGGTCGGGGAGGTGGTCGGCCCGCTTGGTGAACAGGATGGCCTCGCCGTCGCGGCGGGTGACGACCGGGACGACCACTGCCGCCTCGCGCTCTTCGTCGTCGACGACGACGGGGTCGTGTGCCGCCAACCGGTCGAAGTCCATACCCGAACCGAGGCGGCGTACGTTCTTAACTCGCTTGGGTCGCCGCGTCGTCTCAGGCGTCGTCGAGACGGTCACGGGCCTCGGCGAGCTCCACCGGTCCCCACGCTTCGAGGTCGTAGCTCACGTCCAGCAACTCGGCGATTCGCTCGTCGTCGTCGGCCTGCACCGCGAGGACGGCGTCCTCACGGAACCGCGCTTCCGCGGCGCGGGCCCGCGTCTCGACGTCGAGGGTCCTGTCCGGAACGTCCATGATGTGTGGCAGGTCGGCCGCGCCGTCCGGGAGCGTCGGGAACGCCGCCGGACCGACGACGAGGAGGGTGTCGTCGGTGGCCGCGTCGTGGTCGGCGACCTCGAGAAGGTGGTAGGACGCCAGCGCCTCCTCGGCGTCCCCGTCGAAGGCGTCCGCGTCGACGTTCTCGCCCCGCTTGAAGGCGAGTTCCGAACAGGCCCGCCCGAGTTCGGCCCGGGTGAGCGCCCCGAAGAGGTCCACCACGCCCGCGAGGTCGTCGGCTGTCAGGTCCATACCGGATGCGTGACCCGGAGGGGCTTCAGCGTTTCCGGACTCAGGCCGCGGCCGCCTCCGGCAGTCGGTCGCTGAAGTGCAGGGTCAACAGGACCAGCAAGAGGACGACGAGTCCGCCGCCCATCCACTCGAAGATGGTCGGGAATGCGACGTTCGCGTCCCGGAGGACCCCGACCACGAGGCTCCCGGGGGCCTGTATCAGCATCATGCCTCCGCCGTAGGCCGCGTACGCGCTGGCGCGGTGGCGGTCCGGGAGCGACCCCAGCAGGTACGTGTCGACGGCCGGGAAACTGCTGTGGATGACGTAGCCCATGACGGCGCTGAACGCCACTAGCGGCCAGAATCCCCGGACCAGCGGCAGGACGAGGATACAGGCGGTGAACGCGGCGACGATGACGAGGATGTACGGCAGGCTCGGCAAGCGGTCGGCCAACCGCCCGCTCACGTAGAAGGCGGGGACGCCGGCACCGAAAGCGACCTGTAGGAGCGTCCGCCCCGCCGCCTCCGAGAGACCGATGGTGGTGACGTACGTGACGTAGAAGTTGAACAACCCGTTCCACACCATCGTCGTGAACCCGAGCGTCGCGATGGCCGTGAGGACGATGGGCCACTGCGCCCGGACCGCCCCGAGGACGTCCCTGTCCGCTTGGCCGGCCTCGGGGAACTCGGTCCGGCGGGCGACCACGGTGAAGACGACGGTCATCACCGCCGCGGCGACGGCCATCGCTCGCAGGGTCGCCTGCCAGTCGCCGACAGCGAGCGCCGCTGTGACGAGCGCCGGGGCCGCGACGGCGGCGAGCTGACTGGCGACGCCGTGTTGCCCGAGGACGCGGCCCGGCGCGTCGGGGTACAGTTCGCTGATGAGCGTGTTGGCGGCGATGATGTAGACGCCACTGGCCAACCCCATCGTGAACGCGCCCACGAGGAGCCACGTCGGGTCCGTCGTCAGCGCGGTGAACGCCGTCCCCAGCGTCAGGACGATGCCGGACCCGAAGATGGCCTGCGCCCTGCTCACCCGGGTCAACAGGAACCCGGTCGGCAGGCGCGGGACCGCGCTCCCGGCCCAGACGAGGGTCGCGAGCAGTCCGAGCGTCGCGTCGCTCGCACCCGTCGCCACCCGGATGGGCTCCAACAGCGGCGCGAACACGACGCGTGCGAGGTTGATGAGGAACACCAACCCGAGTAGGGAACCGAAGACTGACCGTCGAGACACACTCGTCAGTCGTCGCTCGCCCCGAAGGACCTTCCGAAACGCCGCGGTCTTTTTACCCACGGCTGTCACAGGTTGGGCCATGGACTCGGTCAGGAAGGCCCTGCGTGCGGGTGACGTGGAGAAGGACAGCTACGGGCGACTCTCGTGTACGTCGTGTGACGAACCGCTGTCGACGGACAACCAGCCGGACCAAATCGGGAAGGTCCGCGTCTGCCCCGACTGCGGCACGGAGTGGAAAGAACTGGGCTGACGCGCCGGAGACACCACCGTATCGGGCCGACCCGACCGTTTCTACTCGAAGACCGCGTCGAACGCGTCCGCACCCAGCGGTTCGTAGCGGCCGGCGTCGACGTTCTCCTCGGCGTGGTCGACCGACCCGGTCCCGACCAGCGAACAGGTCACGCCGGGGGCGCTCCGCGCGAAGTTGAGCGCACGCTGGGCGCGGGTCTCGCCGTCGAGTCGCGCTTCGACGCTCTCGGGCATCTCCTCCGAGAGTCGCCCCTGCATAATCGAGGCGCTCGTGAACACGTTCAGACCGGCTTCGTGAGCGAACCACAGCGCTGACTGGGGGCCGTCCGCGCCGTCGTGGGCGGCCACGGTGAACGCGTCGGCCATGAACACGTTGAACGGGACCTGTATGGCCCGGAAGTGGGTCGCCGCGTTGCCGGCGGATTTCGCGGCGGCCCGGGCCCGTTCGACGACCTCTGGCAGGGACAGATAGCTGTCGTGGCTCTGTGGGACGCGGAACGCCTCCCACGTCGCCACGCCGTAGTGGTTCAGGTCGCCGGCCGCCGCCCGCTCTTCGAGGCGCTCGAAGGCGGCCTCTAGCTGGTCGTACACTTCCTCTCGGCTGTTCTCTGCCAGTTGCGTCTCGGGGTTGTGGACGTAGTACAGGTCAACGGTGTCGAGTCCGAGGTTGTCGAGCGAGCGGTCCAACTGGTCGGACAGGAACGCCGGTGCGATGCAGTGCTGGCCGCTGACGAGGTCGTCGGGGTCGACGATGCCCGTGTCGACGTACTCCGATTGCACGTACGCACCCGGATTGTCGGGCCGCTCGCCGTCGAAGGGGACGAACCCGCCCTTCGTCGCCACGACGACTGCCTCCCGGTCCACGTCCGCGTCAGATAGCGCCCGACCGACGACGCGTTCGGAGCGCTGGTGGCGGTAGTTGATGGCCGTATCGAGGACGTTGACTCCGCCGTCGAGCGCCGTGACGATGGCGTCGTGGTACGCCTCGTCGCGCTCGTCGGTCGGGTCGCCCAGATACGTCCCGACGCCGACGCTGGAGACGACGCCGTCGCCGAAGCGGCGGTAGAAGGTTCGCGCGAAGTCCTCGTGGTCGTCCCGGTACGCCCATGTCGCCTCCCGTGTGGCCATACCCGTCCATTCGGGCCGACCGGACAAAAGGGGCGAGATTCAGCGCTCGCCGGACATCGCCTCGAACACCCGCTCGCGCAGGTCTTCACGGGTGATGCCGTCGCTCGGGCCGATGCCGGCCATGTACTCGACGGGAATCTGCCCGCCGCCCATCCGTGCGTGTCCCCCGCCCTCGCCCATCGGAATCGACTCGACGACGGACTCGATGGCCCGACCGATGTGGACTCTGTCGTCCCGGGACCGGCCCGCGATGCGGAGGGTCCCGTCGCACTCTCCAACCACGACGACGGCCGAGACGCCCTCCAGCGTCTCCAGTTCGTCGGCGGCCTGTGGGATGGCGTCGGTGTTCGACACCTCGCCGACGTCGCTGTACGCGAACGGCGACTGGACCACGCGCTCGGTGATGGCTCTGGCCTTCACGTCGAGGACTTCGGCGTCGATTTGGGGGTTGGCGATTCGGTTGAGGAGGTCGGAGTCGATGCCGTCGTAGAGGTACGCCGCCGCGGCGAAGTCCTCGGAGGAACACCCGTTGGTCAGCGACCGGGTATCCGACTGGATGCCGTAGATGAGGCCGGTCGCCACGTGACTCGGGAGGGCGTCCGTCGGGACGTCGGTCGTCTCGACGCCGCCGTCGGTCAGCGCCGTGTCGACGTCGTAGAAGCCCCAGTCGAGCGACTGGAAGTACTCCGCGAAGATGGTCGCACAGGCTCCGGCGTTCGTCCTGACGTCGGTGAACTGTCTCCCCGTCCCGTCGCCGGGGTGGTGGTCGACGACCGCGACCGGGTCGATGTCACCTGCACCCGGGAACCCCCGCGCGTCGTTGTGGTCGACCAGCACGACCTGCGTCGGACCGATGTCGTCTGCCGTCTCGATGCGGTCGAAGTCGAGGTCGAGTACCGTCTCGAAGGCACGGTTCTCCGGCCGGCGAATCTCGCCGGGGTAGTAGAGCGTCGCCTCGGTGTCGACGGCCGCCGCCATCTGGTCGACGGCCAGCGCCGAGGACATCGCGTCCGGGTCCGGGTTCGGGTGCATGAGCACCGCTACCTCGTCGTAGCGACTCAGTATCGAGGTGAGGTGGTCGGCGGGCGTGCGAGTCAGATACCGATAGAGCGCCACCCCGAGGCCGAAGAGGACGAGGAAGCCGACGACGGCGGCGGCGACTGTCGCCGGATTCTCCATGGCGAAGGCGGTGACCCGTTGCGCCTGCGTCGCTAGGTCCCCGGCAGCCACCTGTGACATACGGGTAGATGCTGCCGGATACGATAAGAAGGTTCCCCCAGCGTTAACGCCGGCGATACTTCCGGATAGCGGACCGGTAACCATCCCGAAACGTCGGATACGCATACTCGTATCCGAGGGACCGTAGCAGGTCGTTCGAACACCGTTTGCTGGTCCGGATACGCCGCTTCGCCGTCGACGAGAGGTCCGGGTCGGCCAACCGCTCCTCCGTCGTCTGCTTCGGCGGGAACGGGACCCCGCACTGCTCGGCGAGCCAGTCCGCGAACGCCCACTTCTCGACGGGTTCGTCGTCCACGACGAGAACGACTTCGTCGCGGTGGTCCCCCTCCAACAGGAACCGTACCGCACCGGCGGCGTCGTCGCGGTGGACCATGTTGAGGTAGCCCGCGGTTACCGGGCCCTCCAGGTACCGCTCTAGCCGGTAGCGGTCCGGGCCGTAGAGGCCGGCGAAGCGAGCGACGGTGCCGTGTCCGCCGGACTCGGCTGGCAGTTCGCGAGCGATTCGCTCGGCCTCGGCCAGCACCTCGGTCTTTTCGGTCTGCGGGTCGAGCGGCGTCGATTCGTCCACCCAGTCGCCGCCGTGGTCGCCGTAGACTCCGGTACTCGACGTGTAGACGAGGCGCTCCGGGGCCTCCTCGCGGCCCCAGAAGTGGTCCACGGCGGTCCGCAGGCCGTCGACGTACACCTCGCGGGCGGCCTCGGCGCCGCGGCCGCCGGAACTGGCCGCGAAGACGACCCAGTCCACGTCTGGCACGGCGTCGAGAGAATCGACGTCCGTTACGTCGGCCTGCACCGCGTCGAATCCCGCGTCTTCGATGGCGGCCACGCCCTCTTCGGAGCGTCGGACACCGACTACCTCGTGGGTCTCTCGCATCTGCCGTCCGAGTTCGAGGCCGACGTAGCCACACCCGAGTATCGCGACTCGCATGGTCACCGTTGCTGGCTCTCGATGTACGCGTGCAGGACGGCGTACTCGGCCAGCGTCATCGGGTAGCGTCCCTCTATCTTCTGCTGTATCTCTTTGGGCTCCATCTCGTCGTCGATGCCCGACGCCAGCGACTCGACGTCCATCACGGCCGTGGTCATCCCCATCAGGAGGATGTCCTGTGCCTCCGCCTGAATCGCGTCGGCGTCCGTTCGGTCCGGGTCGGCGGCGAGGACGGCGGCGGCCTCTGACAGCGTCAGGTCGGCGGCATCGCCCGCCGCAACGGCCTCGACGGTGTCGCGGTCGAGCGACGTCGCGGCGACCACCTCGTCGATACCGACGACTTCGACTGTCGACGCGAGTACCGATTCGTAGGCGTCCAACAGCGCCTCCGGGGACTGCTCGCCCGCCTCGGGGAACTCCGCTCTGAGCATGGGCGTCGGTACGTGCGGGGGGTATTAGTCGCTGTCACTCTCCGGGCGCGCCGGCGTCGGGCCACCCCGCCGACGTTTCGACGGCGACGCCGTTCTTGTCGCCGACGCCCCGCGGCCGCGGCGGGACGACGACCACGACGGTCGTACCGGCCCGGAAGGAGAGTCGGGTGCTGGTGCCGAGACGCTCGCCCGCTCCGTCGCCGTCCACGTCGAGACGCACCGGGTCGCCGTCCCGAGCGTACGTCGTCGTAGCGCCCGGCGTCGTCGGCGACCCGTGGTTCGCCGTCACCGCGAACCGTGCGTACTCCCCCTCGACGGTGACCACCCAGACGTTGAAGGTCAGGTAGTGTGGTGAGAACGTCGGCCACATCGGCAGTCCGGCGGGGAGCGTCTTCGTCCCCAGGCGACGCTCGGCAATCTGTTCCGCCCGCCGTCGGCCGGCGTCGGCGAGGAGGCGGCGAAACTGGTCTTCGGCGACGGTCCGCGCCGCCGCGGCCGTCTGTTCTACGAGCGGACTCCGCGGACGGGTTATCGGTCGGGTCAGCGCGTCGTCGGTGGTGCGCCGGAGGCGAACCCAGAGCCAGTCTCGCTCGACCACCGAAAGATTGCGCCGCTCGGCGGCGACGGTGGCGACGCTCGACGCCGCCGACCCGTTCGCCAGCGCCCGGCCGCGGGCGGCAGTTGAGTTCCAGCGACCCAACCCGGCCGCGACGATTCCCTCGCTCGCCGCCGCGTCCGCGCCGGTCACGTGGCCGACCGTCGCGGTCAGTTCGGCGGCGACGTGGCTGTTCGCCCGCGCCACGCGGCTCTGCAACCGCTGTCGCCGGCCGTCGAGCGTGGCGTTCGACGACTCGCCGACCGTCGCGTTCGCCGCGGCGAGTGTCGTCGCCGCCGTCGAGAGCCGCACCCTGTCGCCCGTCGCGGTCAGCCCCTCTGTCGCGGCGGCCGCGGCGTCGCCGTACGGGACCGTGAACACGTTCACGTTGCGGGCCACGAGCGGGTGCTCGCTCCCCTCGACCGCCGGATGTGCCGACTCGTCCAGCGAGGCCAGCGTGAGATACTGCGGCCGGGCGTCGACGCGGGTACGGACCGGCCCGGCGGGACCGGTCGGCACCGGCCGCGAGCGAGGGACCTGTATCTCGCGGGCGGTCAGACCTCGACGGACGTCGCGGAGGGACCCGGTGGTCCGGTTTCGGAGTTGGCCGTCCACTCGCGACCGTGTGCGCTCGTGCCGTCCCGCGCGTGCCGCGAGGCGCTGGTCGACCGCGTCGAGGTAGTCGATTCGAGCCACGACTCGTGCCTTCTGTGCCGCACTGTCGTACGCCGCCGGTGCGTCGACCAGTTCCTCGCGACGCTCGGCGAGCCGCTGGCGGAGTTCGCGCGCCGGATTGACCTCGAAGCTCCCGACCGCACCGCGTTCGGCGGTCACGTTCGTCACGCGAACTCGCTCACGCAACTGTCGAAGGTCCCGGTACACCCACGCCCGAAGCGCGTCCGGCCGCTCGCTCGTGACCGGGACGACCCTCGTCCGGAGGCGGCCGTCCGCAGCGCGCGCGGCGACGGCGTCGCGGCCGCCCGCTCGGTCGACGAGCGCTCGCTCCGCGCGCGGTTCGACGTCGGCCAGATTTGGACCGCCCAGCGGACTGCCGTCGCGCTCGTGTGCGGTCCTGATTCGGCGGTCGGGCGCGCCCGAATCGCTCTCGTGCCGACCGACGAGCGAGACGGTCACCCGCCGGCGTTCCGTCCGCTGGGTCGCCGTCGTCGTCCGCTCGGTGCCGTTCGCCCAGACGGCTACTCGTGTGTACTCGACAGCCACCCGCCGACCGAAACTGTCCAGTTCGTGCCACCCGTCGGGCGCTCTCGGCCTCGCGGGCGCGGACCCGACTGTCGTGGTGCTCTCGGTGGTCTCGTCGCTCACGAGACTCCAGTTCTGGCCCGGAGATGGGGGCCGCGGCGGGGGCCCGCCGCTCACTCGTCGACTGTCGGCGACCAGTCTTACCTCCACGGTGTAGGCCGCGGCAGTCGTCGCCGCGAGGGAACCGGGACTGGCGACCGACTCGAAGGCGTCGTCGGCCGTCCCGTTCACGCCGACGCGCATCGTCTCGTTCGGTCGGGGGTACTGCCCGGTCGGTTCCGTGCCGATGTCTTCCGTGGGAGGTCGATAGGACGTCTCTCGGAGGACCTGCTGAGAGAGGGCGCTGTTGTTGGACCCCGTAATGACGTCCTCGATGCCGACCGCTGCCGTCGCCTCGGTGAGTGCCCGTCGGCCGTCGGGGTCGCTCCGGCCGAACGTCGACCGCTGGACGCCCAGCAGGGCCCCGTTGGTCGCGAGGCTTACGTGCCGGTTCGCCACGACGTTCTCTATCGGGGCACCGCCGAACTGGGCGTACCCGCGTGCCCACGCGATGGGGTACAGCCTCGCGGTCAGGCGCTGACTCAGCCCCGGTCGTCCCACTCCGGCGTTCACCCGCCGCTCGTAGGTCTGTACCTGCTCGTGGAGTGCGAGGACCGGGGTGGGAACGACGACGGTGGGAGAGACGTCCCGACGAGTGACGGGCCGGTCTCCCCGCGTGACCGTCAGCGTGACGTTCTCGACAGTCGCCCTCAGCGCGGTGCCGTTCAGCCCAGCCCGCGCGAGATGTACACGCTCGATTGCCCGTCGATACTCACTGGTCGACTCGACGGCGGGCAGCGTCGCCGTCGCCTCGACGCCCTCGCTGGTGGCGTCGACGCGGCGCAGACGCTCGCGGACCTGTAGATACACGCGGAGGCGAAGCGCGTCTCGGAACGGTCGGGAGTCGTTCAGCGCCCGCCCGACAGAGGTGTTCGTTGGCTCCAGCACCGGATTGGCCGCCGCCCGTCGGCCCGCCGTCGCGACGCCGCTTCGAACCGCCGTCTGGGTCCCGGCCGTCGCCCGGTCGAGCGTCCGTTCGACGGCGGTCTCGGTCGGCACCGCTGTCGGCGTCAGCGTCGGTGCGAGAGTGAGACTGCTCACCAACAGGAGGACGCCCAGCAGCGCGAACGGAACGCGAGCGCGAGTGTCCGAAATCACGGTGTCCACGTCCTGACGGTGATGCGAACGCGCCCGGTTCGCATGGAGTCGGCCGCGGCGAGCGGCGTCTCGAACCGCCGTCGCACGTCGGCCTCGAAGTCGTCAGCGAGGTGGCCCGCCAGACGAGCGTTGCGGTCCTCGACCGACGCCGACGGGGCCGCCGACCCCGCTCCGGTGAGCCGACCCATCCGTCGGTAACGCGCCGCCGCGAGCCTGTCTCCGGGGTAGTCCCCGCGGAGAGCTAACCGCGTCTCTGCGGGTGGAAAGAGGCCGGTGACGACGGCCGACGCGACCACCGTGGCGACGCCGTGGAATCCCACTTCGCGCGCGGCGCGACGTGCCTTGGTGGTCGCGTCAGCCACCGGACTCGCGACGCTGAGCGTGGCCGAACGAACGTCCGCCGACGGCGGGGGCCGCTCGCCCAGTCGCATGGCCGCGCGAACCGGTGCACCGCGGTACGGCTCCCAGCGGACGCGGACGGCAGTCTGTCGGTTCTGGCTCGACAGTCGCGCTCGGGTCGCACCTGCGACCGCTCGCTCGAAGTCGGTGCCGGCCCCGGACAGTCGCTCCCCGTCGACGGCGACGCCGCTCATCGCGGCTTCGGCGAGCAGTTCGGCGACGGTCCCGTGGGCCGTCCGCTGATGGCTCGCGGTGGCGTTCGCGGTCCACTCTGGCGGTCGGCCCGGCGGATCGAGCGCGTAGGTCACGCTCGCGGTGCTACTCGCGAGCAGTTCGGCGTCTTCGGCGGCCGGGTTTCGGACTGTCGGGCCGCCACCGGTGACGGCCCCCACGACGGCGATGGCCGCGGCCCCGACGAGCAACAGGAAGACAGTCACGTCGAGGACCGTACTCGTCGCTCGACTCATCGCCAGACGACCACCCGAAGCGTACCGCGCCGGACGGTCGCCGGTGTGACGGAGACGCTGACCGTGCGGCGGGTACGCGCCGCATCAGTCGGCGGCGTCGGCCCTACGCACCACCGGCGTTCGACCCGAAGCGTGACGTTTCCCTCGTAACCCTCGGGTACGGCCGAGAGCGCGTGTTCCATCCGTTTCGGGTCGAGTACGCCGGCCGTACCGAGTCGGCGCTCGACCGAATCGGCTGTGGGTGCCGCGACGTTCCGGTCGGGACCCGACGCCGCGAACGCGTCGTCGAGGACGCCGGCGTACAGCGCCAACCCCATCGACACGGCGAAGACTGCGACGAGTGCCGCGAGGGGGTCGGTCGCGCCCCTAGCCGACGAGGACGACATCGACACCTCCCCACGCGACTCGCCTGACGGTCACCACGTCCGGCGCTGGTCGCCACTCGCTCTCGGCGGCCGGTTCCCGCTGGACGGCCCGCTGGAAGGCCTCGGGGGAACCGAACGACTGTCTCGGTGCCCGCCCGTCGAGAACCGCGGCGAGGCGTCCCCCTGTGGCTGGTACGAACCCATGGAGGGCCGACGCGTGGGTCGTCCCTCCGGTCGACCGCAGGCCGACCTGCCGAGTCGAGAGGGACCACTCGTCGGCCGTCAGTTCTCTCGTGGCGACTGACCCCGGTGGACTGGTCGAAACTTCGTCTATCAGCCCCGCGACGGCGGTCGCGTCGGGCGTCGCCGACGCCGGCATCGCGACGACGACGCCGAAGACGGCGACACTCACGGCTCCGAGGGCCACCCAGACGTACAGCGTGTCGGCGTGGGTGTCGAACATAGGGCTGGTTGGCCGCCCCTTCCGATTTAAACGATCGCGTCAGACCAGCGTCCCCACCGCCACGACGGCCGCGAGATAGGTCGCGGTCGCCGAACACAGCGCCAATCCCACGCGGTATCCGACGAGCGCCCGGTCCAGTCCGCGGTGGAGACCGGTCGAGAGCGCCGTCAACACGGCCGCGAGGGCGAGACAGTACCAGCCCACGACCGGTCCGAGTGTCGCCGTCGAGACGGCCTCGATGGGGCCGCCGCCCTCCATCGTCGCGGCGAGTGCCACCGTCGCGCCGCCGATTAGCGGGCCGAACAGCGCACCGGTGTTCGAGAGCGTCCCGGTGACCTGCGCGAGGTCACGACGCGTCTCCCGTTCGACCGCCGACAGCTCCGACAGGTGCTCGCCCATCGTCGTAATCGTCTCGCCGGCCGGCGGACCGATTTCCGCGGCCGCGTCGAGCAACGTCGCGGCTCGCCGAAGCCGCGGGCTCGGTAGGTCCGAGAGCGTCCCGTACTTCCCGGAAAACGCGTCTTCGATGCTCACACCGAGCGTCCGCTGGCGGTGAACGGTCGCATCGAGATGTTCCGAGAGCGGTGACGTCGTCTCCGTGACCGCCGCTTCGAGCGCCGCCTCGACGGACTCGCCGCGGTCGACGCGACGGCCGATTGCGGCCAGCGCGTCGGGCAAGTCTGACTCGACGTCCGAGACGTGGGCACGAACCTCACGAACCGGACGGAAGTGGACCACCAGGGCGCTCCCGACACCCGCGCCGACGGCCGTCAGTGGTGGCCCCCACCCGGGGAGTGCGACGGTGCCCGCGAGATACCCCGCACTCGTTCCCAGTGCCCCGCTCAAAACGGCTGGGACTGGTGTCGAGTGGACCTCCGGGTGCGTTCGCGGGACCGGCGTCGGCGGGAACGCGACCGGCCGGCGAGCGAGAAGCCACGCGCTCGCACCGACGAGTCCGGCGGGAAAACCCAACCCGTAGGTGACGAGGAGGAGGGACGGTGTGACCGGGACGCCAGCGGCGGTGGCCGCCGGGAGCAACGATACCATCGCCAACGGGAGCAAGACCCCGAAGGCGTACAGCATCGTCGCGGGTGCACGGAGTGAGGCCGCGAACTCCGCCATCTCCTCGCGGGTCCCCTCCAGTATCCGTCGGCGCGCCGCGGTGAGTCGCGCCTCGCGGTCGTCGGGTGCGGAGACGGCCGCCCGACGGACCAATCTGATGGCCTCGCCGAGCGCGTCGAACTCCGCGCTCCAGCGGTCCGAAAACGCACCGAGGCCGTCCCGGGGTGTCCCCCTCGCGCGTCTCCGGTACGCACCGAGACGCTCGGCGAGCAGTCCGTCGTCCGCGGCCGCGGCGAACGCCGCCGCCCGTTCGGCGCTCGGCCAGAGCGTCGTCCCGAGAACGAGCGTGGCGACGAGCGACGGGGCGGCCCCCAGCGCCCGTATCCGCCGTGCCCGTGCGGCCAGCACGACTCCGTACCGGCCCCCCAGCCCACAGGCCAGCGCCGACAGGAGGCACGCTGTGCCGACGACGGCTGTGAGCGGTCCGGCCCCGACGACGAGTGTCGCCAGCCCTGCGAGCCAGAACCCCAGTGTCGCGGCGTAACTCACCGTGAGCAACCGCTCGGCGCGGGCGTCGATACCGAGCGTCCGTGCGGCCCCGCGGTACCCTTCAGGCACCGGCACGGCGTCGGACAGTCGGTCGAGCACCCCGACAGAATCTGTCGGTCCGGTCATCCGTTCGTCGAGTCCGACTCGACCCCAGTCTGGCCGACAGTCCGGTCGGCGAACTGCGCCGTTCTCGTCTCGACGGCGTCCAACACGTCCGCGTAGGACTCGCCGGGGTCGGCGAGACGTTCGAGCAGGTGACTGGTCCCCCTGTCGAGGCGGCCCGTCGCGGTCGCACGGTCGCCCTCGCGCTCGAACAGCGACGCGAATCCGACTCCGTCGCCGCCGCGGACCTCTTCGACGGCGGCGACGCCGCGTCCGACCTCGGCCGTCGGCGGTGCGAGGGTCACGAGGAGGTCAGTCGCCGCGAACGCACTCTCGGGCACGTCGAGGTCCGAGACGAGGCGCTCGCGGACGCTCTCGCCACCCGACCCGTGAATCGTCCCCAGTACGGCGTCGTCGCCGTCGCCGACGCGCATTGCCTCGTAGAGGACGCCGGCTTCCTCGCCGCGGACCTCTCCGACCACGAGCGCACCCTCGCCGAGTCGGAGGGCCGTCCGGAGCGCGTCGGCGGCGTCTATCGAGGGACCGTCGCCGCTCGCTGTCCGCAACGGCTGGACGTCCCGGCCGTCGGCTTGCAGGTCCGTGACCGGAAGTTCCGGAGTGTCCTCGATGACCACCGTTCGGACTTCGGGGGGCAGTTCCCACAGGAGCGCCCCGAGCGTCGTGGTCTTCCCCGCGCCGCGCGGCCCGGCGACGAGACACGCCGCGCCGCGTTCGACGGCGACCGAGAGGAGACCGGCGACCGGGGGCGGGACGCTCCCGTTCGAGACGAGGTCCGGTAATCGCCACCGCCGCTCGTCGTGGGCACGGAAGGCAAAGGCGAGGCCGTCGCTCAAAGGCTCGGTGACGCCGGCGACGCGGACCTGTCTGTCAGCGACCGTGGCCGTCGCGTCGAGCGTCGGACTCGCTCGCGAGAAGGCGCGGCCGCTCGTTCGCCGGAACGTGGAGGCCAGCGACCGGGCACCGTCCGGCGTCAGTCGGACGTTCGTCCGTAGCGTCTCGCCGTCCACGCGAACCCGCAGTCGGGTCTCGCCGACGGGCGCCGTCGCGAACACGTCGGAGACGCGCGGGTCGGCGAACAGGTCTTCGAGGACGCCGAGTCCGCGAGTGTGTTTCCGGAGGACTGCGCCGAGCGCCGTCGCCGTCCCGCCGTCCTCGGTGACGGCCGCGGCCGCCTCGTGGGGACTCGGGCGCTCGTCGAGCGGAGCGGTCGCCAGTCGTTCGACGGCCGCGTCGAGCGCCGCCGTCGTCGCGGCGTCGAATTCGAACTCTCGAGGCCGAACGTGATAGCTGTCGAGTGCCGGGGCCGGCGTTTCGTAGCGGCGAACGACCGCACCTGTCTCGACCGTCCGTCGGTCCCGGAGCGCCGCGTCCTCGGGCGGAGCCGACGCGATTCGGGCGTCGCTGACGGTCGGGCCGACGTACGGTTCGAGTGCGGTATCGGGAGCCCCCCGGTCCGCGGCGATCGCCAACCCCGTCTCGGCCGCGAGGTCGGCGACGTGACCCGCTCGCCCCGTCGCCTCGGTCGCCGCCGCTAGCGGGTCACGCCGGGCGCTGTCGGCCAGTCGCTCGTCGGCGGGCGCGACCCGCGTGGCGAACCGCGCGGCAGCCACGAGCAGTCCCGCCGCGCCGTCGAGGTACGCACGTTCGACCCCGTCGCTCCGCGTTCGGACGGCGTCGACGTCGGCCGTCCCGAGTGCCTCGACCACCGTCGCCCGGCAGGCCGGGGACTCTTTCAGTCGCCCGCTCCCCGGGCAGTCGTCCGCCGCGACCGACAGCACGTCGCCGTCGAAAGTTGGGGTACAGCGGCAGGCATCCCCATCCTTCCCCTCGTCGGCTGTGAACCACTCACGCATCGGCCGACTGCCCCTCCCCGTCGCCGCTGTCGGGCGTGTCGGCCACCCGTCCGACCGTCACGACCGTCCGTCGGTCTCGCTCTCGCAACTGGAAGGTGAGCCGATGGAGGCCCGGTTCTCGGAGCGTGAGTGGTCCGTCCGCCGACCGGACCGGGACGCCGACCAGACGGGTGCTGTGGTCGCGCGCGTCGCCGACTCGCCAACTGGCGACGCCGACGCCTCCCCGTGTGTGAAACCGCAGAGTGGCGACGCCAGCGCTCGTCAGCGTTCGGGACGGCACCCGAATCTCGGCGACGCGGCGGGCACCCGACCCGACGGTCGGGTCGTCGGTGGCGACCATCGTCTCCAAACGGGCCGAGAGTGCGGACAGTTGCCGTTCGACGGCGGCGTTGGCGGCGTCGGCCTGCGCCGTCGAGAGGGCGGGACCGGTCGCCGCGAGGAGCGCGGCAGTGAGCGCCGCGCCGAGGGCCAAGCGCGCTATCACAGCAGCGCCCGTATCTGTTCGATGACGCCCGCGTCGGCCGTCGCCGACCGGTCGTCGGTCTCGCCGTCAGCGAGCGAGTCGGTCTGCCCGGTGTCGGGACGCGAGTTCCGGGCGTCCTCGCGGTGGCCCGTCGTCCGGTCGGACGGCGAACGCGCCGTCGGTGCGCTCGACTCGCCCGTCGGTCCTCCGTCCGGCCCGTGCTCCGCGCCGGGGACCGACCCCCTTCCCTGCTCCGACCCGTGGTCTAACTCGTCGAGGCGTCGTTCGATGCGGTCCGTAGCGGCGAGGGCGCTGTCGGCGCGTTGCTCGACGGCCTCGTTGACCGAGCGGACGTTGCCGACGTACCCTCGGAGGGCCTGCGTCGCCGCTTCGAGTTCCGATGCGCGCTCGTCCAGTCGCTCGACGCGCTCCTCGACTGCCGCGATGCGCGCGTCCAGTTCCGAGAGGTCACCGGCCGCCGGTACGTCGCAGTCGCCGTCGGTGACGGCGCGCTCGACGGTCCTGACCCGCTCTTCCAGCGTCTTCACGTCGGTCATGGACGGCCGTCGCCTCGTTTCGGTACTTGAACCTTCGGAGCGGCGGGGGCTGACCGAACCTTCTTGAGGGATGCCGGACCCAGACGGCCCGTGGCAGACGACGAACAGGTGAAAGCGGCGCTCGCGGCGCTCGCACACGGCGAGGGAGAGACTGCCGACCGGTGGGTCCCCGACCGTCGTCGTACCGGCGGCCGAGCGGCGGACGACCGGTCGCAGGTGGCCGACTCGGAGGACTACCGCGCAGTCATCGAGGCGGCCGTCCGGGCCGTAGACGACCTCGAAGCGGCCGCAACGTTCGCCGAGACGGTGGGTGTCGACGCCCTCGAACAGGCGGTCGAACTGGCCGAACGCGAGGTGAGCGGGTTGGCCGAGGAGGGACGGACCGCGCTCGACGCGTTCGAGCGGTTCCGTGCGGTCGCGAACGCTGGCGAGAGTGGACGCGAGCGGGAGTAAATCGGTGGCTACCGGCGTCCTACCTGCGAATCGTGTTCGCCTCGATGTCTCGGGGGAAGTAGGTGAGCCACTCGACACCGTCCTCGGTGACGGCGATGGTGTCCGAGTGCCGGTAGCCGAACTCGTCGGTGTAGACGCCCGGTTCGATGGTGTACACCTGTCCGGGCTGAATCAGGGCGTCGTCGCCGTCGACGTGGTCCGCGTCGCTCCAGCCCCGGTCGAGGTAGGGCGGTTCGTGAGCGCCCAGCCCGATGTTGTGACCGACGTGGTGCTGTGCGAGGTCGGCGACGCCCTGTTCGACGAAGAAGTCGTGGACCGCCTCGTCGACGTGGGCCACCTCGACGCCGGGGCCGAGCGCGTCGATGGCGACGTCCTGTGCCTCCTTCATCAGCGCGAAGTAGTGGCGCTGGTCGTCGCTCGGGTCGCCGACGAACATCGTCCGTTCGAGTTCGGAGTGGTAGCCGTCGACGTTCGCGGACGCGCCGGTGACGAGGACGTCGCCCTCCGAGAGCCGTTCGTTGGGCGTGTGACCGTGCGGGAGGGCCGTCTCCTCACCGGAGATGTAGCCGGCGTGGACCGGCCCGCTCCCCCGGACGCGCTCGACGTAGCGGTCACCGAGCGTATCCAGCATCGCACGGGAGGCGTCGGTGGAGGCCCGCTGAGAGACGGTCGCCGGGTGTGCGCCGACTTCGGTGTAGTCCGCCAGATAACGGTGACCGAGGTTCGCCCACTTCGCGGACTCGCGAATCAGGTCGATTTCGGCGTCGCTCTTCTCCCAGCGCATCCGGTCGACCCACGACTGGGTCTCCACCTCGACGAACACCGAGAGCGCCGGCCCCTCGTACCCCATCACGCCCGGCGCGCCGTCGGCGTCGGCGGCGACTCGCTCGACGCCGAGGCCGTCGAGCATCGCCGCGGCCGTCTCGACGGGGTGACCTTGGGGGTAGTCGAAGTAGTCGTGGACGGCGTCGATGTGGGGATTCGGAGCGACGCGTTCGACTTCCAGCCGCGGCACCGTAATCTCGATGCGGTCCAGCGTGAGCGCGAGGACGACCGGCCGCTCGGTCTGTATGTGCGCGAAGCCGCTGACGTACTCGATGGCCGTCGCACCGAACCAGACGGCGGCGTCCGCGTCCGTCTCGGCCAGTTCCTGCCGGACGGACTCGATTCGGTCCCGATAGGCCGACGCTGGGAGCTGTGTCGCCATGCCACTGCCTTCGGTGCGAGCGCCAAAAGTCCGGGGGCGGGAGACGCCCACTCCAGCGCCGCCGACTACTTTCACCGTGGTCGCGACACCTCTTTAGGAGGGCATTGCATACGACCCGACAGATGACACGGGTGATACACACCGGCGACACGCACATCGGGTACCAGCAGTACCACGTACCCGAGCGCCGGCAGGACTTCCTCGACGCCTTCCGCCGCGTCGTCCGCGACGCCATCGAGGACGACGTCGAGGCCGTCGTCCACGCGGGGGACCTGTTTCACGACCGGCGGCCGACGCTCTCGGACATCATGGGGACGCTCGAGGTACTGGAGGAACTCGCGGACGCCGACGTCCCCTTCCTCGCCGTCGTGGGCAACCACGAGGCCAAGCGAGACGCTCAGTGGCTCGACCTCTACGAGTCGCTGGGGCTGGCGACGCGGCTGGACGCCGACCCGACCGTCGTCGGCGACACCGCTTTCTACGGCCTCGACTTCGTCCCGCGGTCGAAGCGGGACGACTTGGACTACGCCTTCGCGCCCCACGACGCCGACCACGCGGCGCTGGTGACCCACGGCCTGTTCCAGCCGTTCGACTACGGCGACTGGGACGCCGCCGAAGTCCTCTCGGAATCGTCCGTCGACTTCGACGCCCTGTTGCTCGGAGACAACCACAAGCCGGGGAAACAGGAAGTCGAGGGCGCGTGGGTCACCTACTGCGGGTCGACCGAGCGCGCAAGCGCCAGCGAACGCGAGGACCGGGGGTACAACATCGTCACCTTCGACGGCGAGACGCGCATCACCCGGCGCGGCCTCGACACCCGCGAGTTCGTCTTCGTCGACGTGGACCTCGGTCCGGAGGAGGGAGTCGAACGAGTCCGGAGCCGCGTCGGCCAACACGACCTAGAGGACGCCGTCGTCATCGTCAGCATCGACGGCGACGGCGACCCAATCGCCCCGGCCAGCGTCGAGGAGTTCGCGCTGGAGGAGGGTGCGCTCGTCGCCCGGGTCACCGACCATCGGGAGTTGGCGAGCGAGGAACGTGAGGCCAGCGTGAGTTTCGCCGACCCCGACGACGCCGTCTCCGAGCGAGTGCGGGAACTCGGTCTCAGCGAGGCCGCCCGCGACATCGACGAGACCGTTCGGGCGTCGAAAGTCGCCGACGCCAACGTGGCCGACGCAGTCGAGAGCCGGATTCGCGAACTGGTCGACGAGAACCCCGACGCCCTGACTGGCACGCCCGATGCGGCGGACGACGAGGCGAATGTCGGCACGGCCGACGCCGACGCGGCCGCGGCGACGGCCGAAGCGGACGGCGGCGAGACGGACGGCGTTGCGTCGAGCGCGACAGGGACGGACGGGAAGATGGACGACCGCGCGGAGAGGGAGGTCGACCCCGCGGACGGCGAGGACCAATCCAGCATGGAGGAGTTCCTGTGAGGGGGGATTGCTGATGCGGTTCCAGCGCGTCCGTCTGGAGAACTTCAAGTGCTACGACGACGCCGACCTCACCGTCGGACCCGGCGTCACGGTCATCCACGGCCTCAACGGGAGCGGGAAGTCCTCCCTCTTGGAGGCGTGTTTCTTCGCCCTCTACGGGTCGAAGGCCATCGACGAGAACTTAGACGAGGTGGTCACCATCGGGGCCGACGACTGCACCGTCGAACTGTGGTTCAGTCACGCCGGCGGCGACTACCACCTCACGCGTCGGGTGCGGAACACGGGGGAGCGAGCGACCACCGCCAAGTGCGTCCTCGAAACCCCCGAGGACACGTTCGAGGGCGCGCGGGCCGTTCGCCGCCGCGTCACCGAACTCCTGCGGATGGACAGCGAGGCGTTCGTCAACTGCGCCTACGTCCGGCAGGGCGAGGTGAACAAACTCATCAACGCCTCGCCGAGCGACCGGCAGGACATGCTCGACGACCTCCTGCAACTGGGCAAACTGGAGGAGTACCGCGAACGGGCCAGCGACGCCCGCGTCGGCGTCAAGCGCGTGCGAGACGACAAACAGAGCCGCGTCTCGCAACTGGACGAGCAAATCGAATCCAAGGAGGACCGAAACCTCCACGAGCGGTTGAACGCGCTCGAATCTGACCTCTCGGAGACGCAGTCCGAAATCGAGCGCATCGAAGGGCAACGCGAGACGGCCGCGGAGACGCTGGAGCAGGCACAGTCCGTCCTCGAAGAGTACGAGGAGCGCCGCGAGACGCTTTCGGAACTGACCGCCGAAATCGAGGATTTGGAGGCCGAGATTACCGAAACCGAGAGCGAGCGCGACCGTCTCAAACAGCGCATCGCCGACCTGAAGGAGGAGCGCGAGTCGCTGGAGTCGGACCTCGAAGCGACGCTCGCCGAGACCGAGTTGGACGAGGCCGACGCGGACGCCGTCGCCGCCCGCCTGAACGAGTTGGAGGACCGCGCCGACGACCTCCGCTCGCGCATCGAGGAACAGCGAGTCGAGGCCCAGAAGCACAGCGGCGAGGCCGACTCGCTCGAGTCGAAGGCCGAGGACCTCCAGTCTCGGGCCGACGCCAAGCGCGAGGAGGCGGCCGACCTCGAATCGGACGTCGAGAGCGCACGAGAGAGCGTCGCGGACCGCCGCGAGAAACTCGCCGACATCGACGACGACATCGAGACGCTCGAGGCCCGGTTCGAGGAGAGCGACGTCGAACGGAGCGAGGCGGCGAGTCATCGGGACGCCGTCGCCGAGGACCTAGAGGAGGCCCGCCAGCGCGTGACCGAACTGGAGACGAAACTCCGGAGCGAGCGCGAATCCCTTCGGGAGGCCGAGGAACTGCTCGAGGCCGGCAAGTGTCCTGAGTGCGGGCAGGACGTCGAGGACTCGCCGCACGTCGAGTCCATCGAGGACGACCGGGAACGGGTCGCCGAACTGGAGTCGACGTTGGACGACGCCCGTGAGACGGTCGAGACGCTCCAAGCCGACCGCGAACGGGCCGAATCGCTGGCCAAGGCCGCCGACCGACTGTCGACGCTCGAAGCCAACCGCTCGAACGTGGTGCAACTCATCGAGGAGAAGGAGTCGGGCCTCGAAGCCGACGAACAGCGCATCGAGGAACTCCGCGAGGCCGCCGCGGAACTCGAATCCGAGGCCGAGGAGAAGCGCGAGGCGGCCGAGGAGGCCGAACAGCAGGCCGCCGACTGTCGGTCGGTCATCGGCGAGTGCAATCAGGAACACCAGCGGGTCAAACAGGCCATCCAGCGGCTAGAGCAGGTGGCGGACCTACTGGAGGACGTCGACGAGCGCGAGACGGAAATCGAACAGCGACGCCAGCAACGCTCACAGCAGGCCGAGATGAACGAGCAGCGTCGGGAGCGCCTCGCCGAGAAGCGCGAGCGAAAGCAGGACCTCTCTGAGAAGGTCGACGAGTCCCGCGTCGAGGAGGCACGGTCGGAGAAACAGCGAGCGTCGGACTACATCGAACAGGCCGACGCCAAACTCGACGAACTGCGCGAACAGCGAGACGAGACACAGAGCGCCATCGGGGCCGTCGAGAACGAGATAGCGGCGCTCGAGGACCTGCGCGAACAGCGCGAGGCACTGGCCGACGACCTCTCGAAATTGGAGGGGCTGTACGACGAAGCCGAACAGCTACAGGGGATGTACGGCACGCTCCGGGCCGAACTGCGCCAGCGGAACGTCGAGACGCTCGAGCGGATGCTCAACCAGACGTTCTCGCTGGTGTACCAGAACGACTCGTACTCCCACATCGAACTCGACGGGGAGTACCAGCTGACGGTGTTCCAGAAGGACGGCGACCCCCTCGAACCCGAACAGCTATCGGGCGGCGAGCGGGCGCTGTTCAACCTCAGCCTGCGCTGTGCCATCTACCGACTGCTCGCGGAGGGCATCGAGGGGTCGGCCCCGATGCCGCCGCTCATCCTCGACGAACCGACCGTCTTCCTCGACTCGGGCCACGTCACGCAACTGCTGGACCTCGTGGAGTACATGCGCGACGAGGTGGGCGTCGAGCAGATTCTTGTCGTCAGTCACGACGAGGAACTCGTCGGGGCCGCCGACGACCTCGTCCGCGTCGAGAAGGACGCGACGTCGAACCGGTCGCACGTCGACCGGGTCGAGCGAATCGAGGAGTCCGTGGCGGAACTGGCCTGATTACTCGCTGGCGGTCAGTATCCGGAGGGCGTCGCCCGCCGCGTCCGTCGCGTCGTAACCCCGCTGACCGGTCACCTCGGCTTCCTCGACGAGGCCCGCCGCACGGAACTCCCCCAGCAGGCCGTGCAGGTCGCTCTCACAGAGGTCGTAGCTGTCCAGTAGGTCGTGGACCGAGAGGGGGCCGCGGGCGTCGAGTTCCACGAGGAGACCCAGCGACCGGTCGTCGTGGGCCGCCGTGACGACGGTCCGGACGTCGCTCGGCACCGCACCCGCGGCCGTCGCGAGCGGCGATTCGCCCTCGACCGGTTCGAGGTCCTCGTTCGGGAGGTGGCGCTCGGCCCCCGTCTCGGGGTTCCGGACGAGACTCGCGTCGCTGGACTCCTTCACCAGAATGTAGCGGGTACCCGAGGCGTCCCGAACGGTGCGCATGGGTCGGCTAGCCGGCGGTCGCGGTTAGCCGTTGTGGTCGGCGTCGTCCCCGTTCGGGGACTCGTCGGGGTCGGACTCATCGGCAGAATCGCTGTCGCTCTCGCGGTCCTGTCTGAACCTGACGTAGCGGAAGGTCCCGTAGGCGAAGGCGACGAACCCGACGAGGAACACTTGCAGACCGAGGTCGACCTGCCCCTCGAAGTAGACCAGCATCGGCCCGACGGAGAGGCCCAACAGCGCGACGTTGAACACGAGGACGAGTTTCCAGAACAGGGCGGCGGCGTCGCTGTTCGCGCCGCCGTCCGGAGGACTGGGCGCTTTCGGGACGTCCGGGCCGAGACTCTCCGGGTCGAACTCCTCGGGTTCGTAGGGGCTCTTCTCCGAGAGGACCCCCGGCGCGTCGGCCGGGTCGTCTTCGTCGGGACCGTCTAGCACGACTCTCCGTGGGACCGCGACCACCAAAAGGACTTCTCAGTCAGGTCGCGTCCCGCAGTTTGAGCGTGGTGTCAGTCTGAATCCACGCCAGCGGGTGTTGGGCGTCGTAGAACACTGTCCCCTGTTCGGTCTCGTAGGTCTCGGTGGTCTGCACGGCGTCCGGGAGTGCAGGCTCCGACCGAATATCGTCCGCCCTGTCCGACTGACCGTCGGGAGATGCGTGGTGCGACATGGGGACGTCGTGCGTTGGTATGACATTCCATACCATATATCTTCTGTCCGTGTCAAACACCGCCGACCACCGACGTTTTTATCCGTGGTCTCGAAGGGTCGCCAAGAATGAGTGACGAAGGCCAACGCACCTTCGGGGATTTCCAGAACGAGGGTGCGGGCGAGGACCGGCCGGCCGAGGAGGCAGCGGCCGTCGCCGGCGACGGGGGCAACGGTGCGAGCGTCGTCGACATCGACGAGCGCCAGTTCCCCGACGTCGAGGAGACAGTCGAGTTCGTTGTCACGCAGGTGGACTACACGGTGGAGGGACGGGGCGACGACGAGTTCCCCGTGGTCCACGTCTTCGGGCGGACCGAGGCGAACGACCCGGTCCACGCACGCGTCTACGAGTTCAAGCCGTACTTCTACGCGCCGGCCGGCAGCGTCGGCGAGGACAGACTCCGGCAGTACGACCGCATCACCGGGTGGGAGAAGTCCGACGCCGACGGCGACCCCTACGAGTCCATCCGCGGAGAGCGCCTCGTGAAGATATTCGGCCAGACGCCGCGGGACGTCGGGCAGATGCGGGACGACTTCGACCACTACGAGGCGGACATCCTCTTCCCGAACCGCCTGCTCATCGACAAGGACATCACCAGCGGGATCCGGGTCCCCGCCCGCGAACTGGACGACGGGAGCTACAAGGTCCACCACGAGGAGGTTTCGCCGGTCGACGCCAGCGCCGAACCGCGCGTGAACACCTTCGACATCGAAGTGGACGACCGGCACGGCTTCCCCGAAGAGGGCGAGGAGACCATCGTCTGTCTCACCTCCCACGACTCCTACGAGGACGAGTACGTCGTCTGGTTGTACGAGTCGCCCGACGGCATCGAGGGGCCGGCGGCGCTCGCCGAGTACGACCCCATCCGCGAGGACGCGGACTTCGAGGCCGACGTGCGCGTGTTCGAGCGAGAGGAGGCGATGCTGGAGGCGTTCGTCGACTACGTCGTCGAGACGGACCCGGACGTGCTGACTGGGTGGAACTTCGACGACTTCGACGCGCCGTACCTGCTGGACCGACTCGACGAACTGTCGAGTCCGGCCCACGACTACGACCTCGACGTGAACCGCCTCTCGCGGGTGAACGAGGTGTGGCGCAGCGACTGGCAGGGCCCCGACATCAAGGGTCGTGTCGTCTTCGACCTGCTGTACGCCTACAAGCGCACGCAGTTCACCGAACTGGAGTCCTATCGGCTGGACGCCGTCGGCGAACAGGAACTCGGCGTCGGCAAGGAGCGGTACACCGGCGACATCGGCGACCTCTGGGAGGAGAACCCCGAGCGCCTGCTGGAGTACAACCTCCGGGACGTGGAACTCTGCGTCGAGTTGGACCGGGAACAGGACATCATCGACTTCTGGGACGAGGTCCGCACGTTCGTCGGGTGCAAACTGGAGGACGCCACGACGCCCGGCGACGCCGTCGACATGTACGTCCTGCACAAACTGTACGGGGAGTACGCGCTCCCTTCGAAGGGTCAACAGGAGAGCGAGGACTACGAGGGTGGGGCCGTCTTCGACCCCATCACCGGGGTCCGCGAGAACGTCACGGTGCTGGACCTGAAGTCGCTGTACCCGATGTGCATGGTGACGACCAACGCGAGTCCCGAGACGAAGGTCGACCCCGACCGATACGACGGCGACACCTACGTCGCACCCAACGGGACCCACTTCCGGAAGGAACCGGACGGCGTCATCCGGGAGATGGTCGACGAACTGCTGACCGAACGCGAGGAGAAGAAGGGCCTGCGAAACAGCCACGACCCGGACGACCCCGAGTACGAGCGCTACGACCGCCAGCAGGCCGCCGTGAAGGTCATCATGAACTCGCTGTACGGCGTGCTGGGGTGGGACCGGTTCCGCCTCTACGACAAGGAGATGGGCGCGGCCGTCACGGCCACCGGCCGGGAGGTCATCGACTACACAGACGAAGTCGTGGCCGAGGAGGGGTACGAAGTCGTCTACGGCGACACCGACTCCGTGATGTTGCAGGTCGGCGACGTCGGCCCCGAAGACGTCGACGGCGAGGTCGAAGTCACCGACGAGATACGGGCGAAACACCCCGAGATGGACGACGACGAACTGCTGACCGTCGCGGCGACCATCGAGAAGGGGTTCGAACTGGAGGACGTCATCAACGCCTCCTACGACGAGTTCGCCAGCGAGCGCCTGAACGCCGAGGACCACCGGTTCCAGATAGAGTTCGAGAAACTGTATCGCCGGTTCTTCCAAGCGGGCAAGAAGAAGCGCTACGCCGGCCACATCGTCTGGAAGGAGGGCAAGCACGTCGACGACATCGACATCACCGGCTTCGAGTACCAGCGCTCGGACATCGCGCCCATCACCAAGCGGGTCCAGAAGGAGGTCATCGACCGCATCGTCCACGGGGACACCACGGAGAACATCAAGGAGTACGTCGGCGAGGTCATCGAGGACTATCAGGACGGCAACGTCGACTACGACGACGTGGGTATCCCCGGCGGCATCGGGAAGAAACTGGACAACTACGACACCGACACCGCGCAGGTGCGCGGGGCGAAGTACGCCAACCTCCTGTTGGGGACGAACTTCCAGAGCGGGTCCAAACCGAAGCGACTGTACCTCGACCGGGTCCACGCGGACTTCTTCGAACGCGTCGAGGACGAACTCGGTCTCGACCCCAAGCGTGACCCCCTCTACGGCGAGTTCCGCCGGGACCCTGACGTCATCTGCTTCGAGTACGCCGACCAGATTCCCCCGGAGTTCGAGGTGGACTGGGACAAGATGCTCGACAAGACGCTGAAGGGGCCTATCGCCCGAATCCTCGAGGCGCTCGACATCTCGTGGGACGAAGTCAAGTCCGGGCAGGAACAGACCGGACTCGGCCAGTACATGTAACCGGCCGACGGCGGCTTTTCGGCTCGGAGAAATATTGTTTCTGTATACTGAATTCGAGTTCGTCGCAATGCGAAAGCTTGATGGGTCAAACGTACCTCTTTTCGGTTGACCTAAGAGACTACTATGGCTGTACTCGAAATCAACAATCTCCACGCGGAAGTCGCAGAAGAGGACGGTGAGACGATTCTTCGCGGTGTCGACCTCGAAGTCAACTCGGGCGAGATTCACGCCCTGATGGGCCCCAACGGGTCGGGGAAGTCGACGACGGCGAAGATTATCGCCGGCCACCCCGCCTACGAGGTCACGGACGGCGAGGTCCTCATCCACCTCGAAGACGACGAGTTCGGCGAGGACTTCGAGATTCCCGAGGACATGCGCACGTGGAATCTGCTCGACCTCGAACCGAACGAACGCGCGGCGCTGGGCATCTTCCTCGGCTTCCAGTATCCCGCCGAAATCGAGGGCGTCACGATGGTCAACTTCCTCCGGACGGCACTCAACGCCAAACTCGAAGAGCGCGAGGAACTGTTCGAGGACGAGGACGAGGAGGCCGACGCCGAGGGCGGGGACACCAACGAGGACGCCGCCGGCTACGACACCTCCCCGATGGAGGGCAACGTCGAGGAAGGCGAAATCGGCGTCGCCGAGTTCCAGGAGATTCTCCAGGAGAAGATGGAGCAACTCGACATGGACGAGAAGTTCGCCTCTCGCTACCTCAACGCCGGCTTCTCCGGCGGTGAGAAGAAGCAGAACGAGGTCCTCCAGGCCGCCATCCTCGAACCGTCCATCGCGGTGCTGGACGAAATCGACTCCGGGCTGGACATCGACCGACTGCAGGACGTCTCGAACGGCATCAACGCGCTCCGCGACGAGCAGGGTGCCGGTATCCTCCAGATTACCCACTACCAGCGCATCCTCGACTACGTCGAACCCGACCACGTCCACGTGATGCTCGACGGCCAGATTGCCAAGTCCGGCGGTCCGGAACTGGCCGAGCAACTCGAAGACGAGGGGTACGACTGGGTCCGCGAGGAAGCCTACGAGGCCGCGTAACACCCTTCCCTCCACAACCACAACACCTACACAACAATGAGCTCAGACCAAGACCACCTCAAAGAGACAGACACCGAGGCTCGCTTCGAGTTCAAGAAGGAGGAGAACTCCGCCTTCGAGACCGAGAAGGGCCTCACCGAGGAGACCGTACGGGTCATCTCGGAAGACAAGGACGAACCCGAGTGGATGCTCCAGCGACGCCTGCGCGCGCTGGAGCAGTTCCAAGAGATGCCGATGCCCGAGGGCTGGCCCGGTGCGCCGGACCTCTCGGAAGTCGACATCGAGGACATCGTGCCGTACATCCGCCCGGACATCGAGACCCGCGGCGGCGCCGAGTCGTGGGAGGACCTCCCCGAGGAGATTCAGGACACGTTCGACAAACTGGGCATCCCGGAAGCCGAGAAGAACGCCCTCTCGGGCGTCGGCGCTCAGTACGAGTCCGAAATCGTCTACCAGAACATGCAGGAGCGCTGGGAGGAGAAAGGCGTCATCTTCTGTGACATGGACAAGGCCGTCCAGGAGCACGAAGAACTCGTCAAGGAGCACTTCATGACGAAGTGCGTCCCCCCGAGCGACAACAAGTTCGCCGCGCTCCACGGTGCGGTGTGGTCCGGCGGGTCGTTCGTCTACATCCCGGAGGACACCACCGTCGAGATGCCCGTGCAGGCGTACTTCCGCATGAACTCGGAGGGGATGGGCCAGTTCGAGCACACGCTCATCATCGCCGAGGACAACTCCGAGGTCCACTACATCGAGGGCTGTTCCGCCCCGAAGTACTCGGCGTTCAACCTCCACTCCGGCGGCGTCGAAGTGTTCGTCGGCGAGAACGCCCACGTCCAGTACTCCACGGTGCAGAACTGGTCGAAGAACACCTACAACCTCAACACCAAGCGCGCCATCTGTGAGGCCGACGGTACGATGGAGTGGGTCTCCGGCAGCATGGGCTCGAAGGCCACGATGCTGTACCCCTCCACCGTCCTCAAAGGCCCCGGCGCGACGGACAACCACATCACCATCGCCATGGCTGGCGAGGGACAGGACATCGACACTGGCGCGAAGGTCTACCACAACGCGCCCGAGACGAAGTCCACCATCGAGTCCAAGTCCATCGCGAAGGACGGCGGCCGCACGAACTACCGCGGCCTCGTCCACATCGCCGACGGCGCCGAGAACTCCTCGACGTCCGTCGAGTGTGACGCGCTGATGTTCGACAACGACTCCACCTCCGACACGATGCCGTACATGGAGATTCAGGAGTCGAAAGTCGACGTCGCCCACGAGGCGACCGTCGGCAAAATCGGCGACGAGGACGTATTCTACCTCCAGTCGCGCGGACTGGACGACGACGACGCGAAACAGATGATCGTCGCCGGGTTCATCGAACCCATCACGGAGGAACTGCCCATCGAGTACGCAGTCGAACTCAACCGCCTCATCGAACTGGAGATGGAGGGCTCGCTCGGATAATCATGAGTACGCAGGTACACGCCACACTCTCCGAAGACCAAGTCGAACAGATTTCGTCGGACCTCGACGAGCCGGAGTGGCTCCTCGAGACCCGGAAGGAGGCGCTCGCGGCGCTCGACGACCTCGAGATGCCCGACGTCATCCAGACGCCCGGCCGCAAGTGGACCAACCTCGACGCGTTGGACTACGAGACGCTGGTCGACCCGCTCGACTACGCACAGGAGAAAGACCGCATCGACGCCGAGGGCGTCGACGTCCTCTCGTGGAGCGAGGCGCTCGACCAGCACGGCGACCTCGTCGAGGAGCACTTCGGCTCCGTCGTCGACCCCCAGCGGGACTACCTCACCGCGCTGTCGACGGCGCTGTTCTCGGCCGGCACTGTCGTCTACGTCCCCGAGGGCGTCGACGCCGAGGACGTGAAGATTCGGACGACGATGAACAGCCAGTCGCTGTTCAACTACACGCTCGTCGTCGCCGAGGAGTCCGCCTCGGTCACCATCCTCGAACGCCAGACCACCGGCGACGACGTCGAGGGGTCGCGGTACTACTCCGGCGTCGTCGAGGCCGTCGCGGGCGAGAACGCCTACGTCCAGTACGGCACGCTCCAGAACCTCTCCGAGGAGAGCTACAACTATCAGGTCAAGCGCGGCCACGCCGACACCTACGGCACCGTCGACTGGATAGAGGGCAACATCGGGTCGCGCCTCACCAAGTCCAGCGTCGAGACGCGCCTGCTCGGTGACTCCAGCGAGTCTCAAATCGTCGGCGCGTTCTTCGGCCACGACGACCAGCACTTCGACATCGCGGCCCGCGTCTGGCACGAGGCCGAGCACACGGTCGCCGACCTCGTCACCCGCGGCGTCCTCGACGACGAGGCCCGCTCGGTGTACGAGGGCGTCCAAGACGTCGGCACGGAGGCGTGGGACACCTCCTCGTACCAGCGTGAGAACACCCTCATGCTCTCCGACGAGTCCGAGGCCGACGCGTCGCCGAAGCTCATCATCAACAACCACGACACCGAGGCCTCCCACTCCGCGACGGTGGGACAGGTCGACGAGGAGGACATGTTCTACATGACCTCCCGCGGTGTCAACCCGGATGCGGCGAAGAACATGCTCGTCGAGGGCTTCTTCGTCCCCGTCCTCGACGAGGTCGCGGTCGACGAACTCCGCGAGGACCTCGACGACCTCATCTACGAGCGTCTTCGGGAGTAACTCGTAGAGTTCCGACCGCTGGCTCGTCTTCTCTCTCGTTCTCGAACCGGACAGCCCCGGCTACGCCGACCGCGTTTTCGGCCGACCGAGACGGAGCCAGCAGTAGCCGTAGCCGTCGAGTTCGACGGTGAGCGTGTCGCTGTCGAGCGAGTAGTCGCCGGGACCGAGCAGGTGGGTCGCCACGTCGTCGGGTACGTCCAGCGCGACCGACGCCGGGTCGGGACCGATGTTGTGCGCCGTCAGGAGCGTCGTCCCGTCCCAGTCGCTTCGGTGGACGAACACCGTTCGTTCGTCGGTGTCGACGACCGACTGCTCGCCTCGCGAGAGTTCCGGACAGGCCTTGCGAGTGGCGATGACCTCCTTCACGCGAGCCAGAAGCGAGTCGGGGTCGGCACGCTGGTCGGCGACGCTGACTGCCTCGGGACCGTACTCGCCCTCGACGACCGGTCTGACGAACGTCTCCGCGTCGGCCGTCGAGAAGCCCGCGGTCGGGTCGTCGGTCCACTGGATGGGCGTGCGGACGGCGTCCCGCCCCGGGAGCGATAGTTCGTCGCCCATCCCGATTTCGTCGCCGGCGACGACGATTGGCGTGCCCGGCAGGGCGAAACAGAGGCTGGTCGCACAGGCGATTCGTTCGGGGTCACCGTCCAGAATCGGGGCGAGGCGACGGCGGACGCCCCGGCCGTAGATACGCGTGTCGGGGTCCGCGCCGATGACCTCGATGGCGCGCTCGAACTCCTCGAAGGGGAGCGGGCCGAGGTTCAACTCGTCGAAGTTCCGCAGGAAGTTGGCCCACTGGCCCGACTCGACGATGTCCTCGTAAGCCGGAAGCCTGTCGAACGCCGCCGCGAGGTGGTCGGCGTTCTGGTCCGCCAGCGCCCAGACGAGGTGGGCGTTCGAGACGAACGACAACAGGAGGTCGAACTCGTCGCCGTCGCCGAAGTACCGCTTGAGTTCGGCGGGTTCGTCGTCGGCCTCGGCGAGCAGGACGGTGTCTTCGGCGACGGAACTGACGGCCGATTTCATGCGCTTGAACAGGACGTGCGGTTCGTCGATAGAGACCGGTTCTGCGCCTTTCCCGCTAATCATCGGCGTCGCGGCGTCCACCCGGAACCCGTCGACGCCCCGCTCGGTCCAGAACTCGAGGACCCGCTCCATCTCCGCCTGTACTTCGGGATTGGAGACGTTCAGGTCCGGCTGAAAGTGGTAGAACTGGTGGTAGTAGTAGGCGTCGGCGGCCTCGTCGTAGGTCCAGACGTCCTCCTCCTCGCCCGGGAAGATGGTCTCCTCCTCGGGAGCGTCGGCCGGGTCGTCCGTCCAGAGGTAGTAGTCCCGGAACCGCTCGTCGCCCTCGCGGGCGCGCTGGAACCACTGGTGTTCCGTCGACGTGTGATTGAAGACGACGTCGGCGAGGACGTACATGCCTCGGTCGTGCGCGTCGTCGAGGAACCGCTGGAAGTCGCCCATCGTCCCCAATCGGTCGTCGATGCCGTAGTAGTCCGCGACGTCGTAGCCGTTGTCCCGCCACGGACTGGGGTAGAACGGCAACAGCCACAGGCAGGTCACCCCGAGGTCTTCGAGATAGTCGAGACGGTCACGCAAGCCGACGAAGTCGCCGATACCGTCACCGTTCCCGTCGGCGAACGTTTTCACGTCGAGCGAGTAGACGACCGCGTCTCGGTACCATTCGGGGTAGTCAGTCATACCGGGTCACCAGTGGCACCTGCACCGCCCACGCGACTAAAACTGTCGGCGGGACACTGTGACAGGGAACGGCTTAAGTTACGCCCTCCCCGACGTTCTCGCATGACTGTCTCGCCACGCCCGGAGGGGTTCCGGTGAGCCTGACACAACCCGTCGGGTCGGACCACCAACTCGCCCGCCTCCTCCAAATCGGCATCGTCCTCGAAGAAGTCGTGGAGGCGCGGGCGGCGAAGCACGCAGAGGAGACCGACGCGTCGCTCGACCCCGCGTTGCGGGACCTGCTGGACCACGCCGCCGCCGAGTCGGCCGACCACCGGAGCCGACTCGAACAACTGGTCGACGACCTCGAAGCCGAGACGGTTCCTTTCGAGGAGATACAGATGCTCGTCGAGGCACAGTACGAGGCGGACGAGGACTTCGACGGCGTGCTCTACGACCAGTTGTGTAACGAGGAGACGGCCTACAAGTTCTACGACGACCTCATCGCGTCCATCGAGGCCTCGGACACGACCTTCAGCGTCGACCGGGAGCGATTGCTCGACGTCCTCCGAGCGCTTCGCGACGAGGAGGCCGACGGCGTCGAGGAAGTGACCGACCTGATGGAGGAACGACAATGAACACGCAGGCCCAGTACCTGAAGGCCATCTACCTCACGCAGGAACAGGAGGACGGACCCGCTTCGACCGGCGACATCGCCAACTTACTCGACGTCAGCCCCGCCAGCGCGAACGAGATGATAGGGAAACTGGAGGACCGCGGCCTCCTCGAACACGAGAAGTACAAGGGCGTGGACCTGACCGACGAGGGCATCCAGCAGGCCCGCGACGCCCTGCAGAACTACTGTATCATCGAACGGTTCCTCGTCGAGGTGCTCGAAGTCGAGGAGTTCCGGACCGAGGCCAAGCAACTGGAGGGCGTCATCGACGAGACCGTCGCGGAGCGACTGGACACCATCATCGACCGCGAACCGCAGTGTCCGGACTGTTTCAACGCCGAGGACGACGTCTGCGGATTGCTGGAGGTCGAGGCCGAGGTTTCGAGCGACTGATTCTCGAAGCGTTCAAGTGGCTTCCGGCGATTCGTTCTGATACGGTCCGCTGCGAACCGCCGGTCGGCGGTCGTAGAAGACGGCGGAGCGAAGTCCCGTGGTGTAGTGGCCAATCATAAGGGCCTTTGGAGCCCTTGACGGCGGTTCGAATCCGCCCGGGACTACTGATTCTGTAGCGAACACCGGTAAGACACGGGCTTGTATCGACCGGGCGATTCGAGCCCAGACGACGAGAGGATACGAGCCATCGTGTCGTGACAAGGGTTTGAATAGAAGGGGGCCGAGTGGAATCTAACGGACGGGTGGCGTCGGTTTAGCGACCCGATAAGGAACTGTGTCGAACCGAAGATGCAGCGCATGGTACGCCACACGCTGCGCATCGGGTGCGTCGTCTGTCTCGTGCTCGTCGCAGGCTGTAGCGGGTTCAGCCCAGCATCGGAATCGGACGCCGAAACGACGTCCTCTCCGCCCACGACCACACAGACGGCGACTCCCACCCCGGAACCGACAGCGACCGCCACTCCGGTTTCGACGGGGACCGCCACTCAGACCCCGGAGCGGACGACGACCGCCAGCGACGAGTGGTCGCTGCCGGAGTACCCGAACTCGCCGCTCCAAGACAAGACGGCCGAGGAGAACGTCGACAACCACATCAAATCGGTGGAGGTCGTCGGTCGGGGGTCCGGTGACGGGGAGAACTCCTCCGTGAGGCTGGCGGTCACCGCCAACACGTCGATGGAGAGAGTCGACCCCGCCGAGCACGGCACCGTCCGCGGGGAGCCCTATCTGGTCGCGTACATCGACAGCGAACTGGTCAGAGTCGAGAACACCTCGCGCTACGAGGTCAGCGGACCGCCGGTCCAGCGCTCGGAGGAACTCGGATTCGACGAGAACGCGGAGGTCCCCCTCGAGATTCCGCAGGCGGCCTTCGAAGCGACCGGCACCGAGTCGGGGGACGTCACCATCACGGTCCTCCTGCTGGACGAGGACAAAACGTGGGATGACATCTACGGCCACGCGAGGGTGACCGTGACCTACGAGCCCAGCGAATGAGTCGGTAAGGACCCACTACCGTTCTGACTGGGTAGCGGTGCTGTCGCGTGAGCGACGACCGACGCGAGTTCTCCCTTGCGACCCCGTAGAGAACGCGGGGTCAGGAGGACCTGTGAATCTCGATGCTGTGGGCGGCGACGTCCTCGAGCGTTGCGTCCCAGCCGCCCACGGTGACGGGTCCGGACTCGGTCGCAAGTTCGAGGCTGGCGACCCGCGGGACGAAGCCGGCCTGCTCGCTCTCCATCGGCGGGTCACAGACGACCCGTTCGATACGGCCCTCAACGGTGGTCGACCGCCCGGTGGCCGTCTCGTGGCCGTTCACGACGGCGGTGGCCGCCTCGCTCTGAGGGGCCAGCGCGCAGTGCTGGATGACCTGCCACGGGTTGAGGAACCGGTTGGGCGGGGACGGGCCCTCCTGTACGCGATGGGCGGCCAGCCAGAACTGCTCGCTGTAGCGGTGGAACATCTCGATGATGTTCTTGTCGCTGGTGACGAGGGCCGGCCGGGCGACGGAGGGCGACCCGATGGCGCGGAAGATGCCGTACTCCCGGTCCGCGGCGACGAGGGTATCGGCACCGGGGCGGCTTCGGACCGCCATCCCCTCGGGGAACGTCGTCGCGTCGATGGCCGCTCGGTCGTCGGAGATGACGAGCGCACGGACGGTGACGCCACGGCGGACGGCGGCCCCCACTTCGTCTTCGAGGTCGCGGTACCACTCCAGCGGGACCGACAGGAAGAGCCAGTTCTCCGTGGTCTCTACGGCCGTCTTCACGTGCCGGCGAATGGACTGGTCCTGCGTCACGAGGGTAACGAAGCCGGTAGCGGTCTCGATTTCGTCGAACAGGCGGCTCAGACCGTCGGTGGCCTCGGTGAGGTCGCTCTCGAACTCGGCGAGTCGACGGTCCTTCAGGTCGGCCAAGCCGACGGCCGGCGGTACTGGCACCGCCTGTTTCGCTGGCCCGCCCTCGTGAACCTCGATGAGCCCGAGCGACTGGAGGTCCTCGACCACGTCGTAGATACGTTGCGACGGGAGTCCGGCCGCGTCGGCCAGCGTCGGGAGCCGTGTCGGGCCGGTACTGACGGCCGCGATGTACGCCCGCGACTGGTACTCGTTCAGGCCGATACGCCTGAGCGTATCGACGAGTTCGTCCTCCATCTACGCCCCGTCGGCCGGACCAGTCTCCCACCCTACGACCACTCTCACCGCTCTCATGAACCCTATTCGGTCGCCACAGATATTATGCGCTTCGCTCGCACACCCGCCGAAATACCTCGATTTCGGACTCTCTGAGGCGGGTCGAATACATAATTATTTATAGTGTTGTTAACGATACTGTCTAGGGTTCACCACTCCACGAGGTGATTCACATGACCAACCATCGGCATCAGACTCTCGCTGGGACGGAGCAGCGATTGGACGACCTGTTCGACGTCCTCGCTCACCCGTACAGACGGGCCATCATCGACGCCTTCGAACGCGAATCTCGGCAGTCGTTCGACGACCTGACCCGGACCGTCGCCCGAGCGGCACCCGAGCGTCCGAGAGACGAGGTGGCGATTGCGCTCCGGCACTGTCACCTCCCGAAGCTCTGTGATGCTGGTGTTCTCACCTACGACCGGTCGAGTCAGACGTACAGGTTGGTCGACGGCGAGCGAGAACGACTCGTGTTGGACGTGGCACGGCGATAGGTCTGCCCCACACGTGGGCGTGCCGTGTCTGCCCCAGAAAGCACTTCGTGGCATGAGCGTGCAGGGTTCCCAGGCACAGAGAACGGTGGTCGTCTGTTTTATCGGTATGTGACGAATGGTCACGTATGGACGCGGTACTCCCCCAACTCGGCAGTGGCACGGTCCTCACGCCGCTCGTGACCGGGTCGGTCGTCGGTGACATCTTGGTCGGCGTCGCCATCGCAGTCGTCCTGTTCGCGCTGTACTACCTGCTGGTTCTGGTACCGGCACGGCGACCGCCGCCGCGGCGAGACGCGAACGACTCCCCGTCGAGCAACGACACGGGGAACTAGAGGTAGGCGGCGTCCCAGCGGAGCGGCTTCCGGACGTTTCCGCAGGTATCACACTCGATTCGACCCATCGAGTCCATCGCGTTGGCGAGCGTGTTGCAGTTACTACAGAAGTACCCGTAGCGGTCGTCGCCGTCCTCGTCCACGTGGACGATGTGGAACGGCGCGATAGACCCTCGTTCGTGGTTGTCGTGGTCGACGAACACCGTGCGCCCGTCCTCCATCTCGACGGGTTCTCGACCCCACTGTTCGGACTCGCTGTAGAGGTTCTCGACGTAGGTCCGGCCGTCGATTTCGACCTCCTCGGTGCCGACCTTCTCGAACCCGCGGTCCTCGTAGAAGGTGTTGCCCTCGACGTTGTCCGCGAGGACGCGGCCGACGAGGTGGGTGGCACCGAGTTCCTCGAGGTGTTCGCGGGTCGCATCGAACAGGTCCGACGCGATGCCCTCGCCACGGTGGGCGGGGTCGACGTGTAGCCAGAGCAGCGTCCCGGTGTTGTCCGCCGAGGTGACGCTCTCGGAGAACCCGACCACCTGCCCCGCCTTCTCTGCGACGAGCAGGAGGCGTTCCTCGTCTTCCAGCGTCTCCTCGAGGCGTGCCTCGTCGTACCACTCCTCGATTGCGCTGTTGATTGCCTGTGGCCCCAACGAGTACGACGCCTGTAACGAGCGCCGTGCGACGTCTCTGATTGCCGGCCTGTCGGCTGGTTCTGCAGGTCGGAGTTCCATATCGACACCCTCGGCGTGAACTGGTATAAACGTACATCCCATTGACGGTCGCCCCGGGTCGTCTGGTGGGCCGGTCACGACCACGGCCATCAGCCACGAAGCCGAGAAAAACTTATATTTGTGGCCATACGTAGTCCTAAATGCGTAGGTGATTGATGAATCAATTCGAAAACGGAAAAATACTGTCTGAACGTGGACTCTGGCCGGTGTCCAGACACACACCGGAACCTGCCGAGACGTCCTGCAAGCGACCCCGCGTCGTCGGGCTGTTTGCCCCGGCCCGCGGCTGTGTGGTCGCTCGCTCAACCATGGGGACGCCCCCTCGGCAATCGGTATCTCTCTGTCGTCACCCGCAGTTCTCACAGCGATAGCCGACCGAGCGTCGGCGTTCGCCCTGTCGTAACGCCTAAGAGTCGAACGTGCCTTCTTGTCTGTAAGATGAATATCGGAACCTCTCGTCGGAGGTGGTGGTGTGGGCGTCGAGATTAGGGAGTCACCAGTCTCCGAGGCGGAGTTCGAAGCGATGCAGGAGTTCGTCCACGACTACCTCGCCGCGAGCGTCGAGAACGAGGACGAAGGTGGACGGATGCGCTGGTACCCGTGGCACTCCGCGGAGTACCGGTTCAACCACATCCTCAACGTCGTCGACATCGCCACCGAAATCGCCCGCAAGGAGGGTGCGAACGTCGACGTGACCCGGGTGGCCGCCCTGTTTCACGACATCGCGAAACTGGAAGCAGAGCAGGACGTCCACGCGGAGGCCGGTGCTCGCATCGCACGCGAGTACCTCACCGCCCACGGTGACTACCCCGAGTCGTTCGTCGAACAGGTGTGTCGCGCCGTCGAGGACCACTCCTATCAGGGTGACCTCACGAACCTCTCGCTCGAAACGCGGTGTCTCATCGAGGCGGACATCCTCGACAAAA
Source organism: Haloarcula sp. H-hyl6 (assembly GCF_056934455.1). Classification (NCBI taxonomy): domain Archaea; kingdom Methanobacteriati; phylum Methanobacteriota; class Halobacteria; order Halobacteriales; family Haloarculaceae; genus Haloarcula; species Haloarcula sp. H-hyl6. The sequence goes on along the minus strand of NZ_JBRIIK010000001.1, from coordinate 701,817 downwards.
TCGGCGCGAACGGCACTGCGCTCATGCTCTTGCGGATGGGATACGAGTCCCGGACGCACATGGACGCCGCCGAGATGGTCGACCGAGTCATCGAACGGGGCGAGGACGCCAAAGAACGCGTCGAGAGCGACGCGGCCGAGTCCATCGTCCACCAGCGACTCAAGCGCACCCGGTGGTTCCAGGAGTGGCTCGAAGCCGAAGTCGCCGAGATGGACGCCGAGGAGAGCCTCGACGACGTCGCCACCGGTATGGGCGAGTGACCGTCAGACCACCGTCTCGATTGCAGTCCGAGCGGCGTCGAACGCCGGGCCGGCGACCTGCGCGAGAAAGAGCGCGCCCGACCCCGCCAGCACAGCGGCGCTGACCCACGCGACGACCGGCGCCAGTCGCTCGACTCGCTTCCGGGCGGCGACGATGGCCGCCGGAAACCCGGTTATCCACAGCACGATACCGCCGAACAGCCCCGCGAGTAACACCGGGTGTCCAGTCTGGACCACCAACAGGCCCGCCGCGTCGCCGCCGAGGGCCGGGAGGTACGAGAGGACGTCCACCGTTCCGGGCTGGAGGAGGCCGACGCCGACGGTGAGCCAGAACACGACCTGATACGGGTTGGTGAGCGCGAGCACCAGCGCCTTCCGGAAGCCGCGGCTCTCCTCGGCCGACGCGTCCGTCTCGGCGTCCATCGACGAGAGCGCGTTCGCGTCCTGCACGGCGCCGTAGGCGAACCACAGCATCAGGAACCCGCCCGCGGCGACCATCGCCTGCCGGAGCGCGGGCGTCTCGGTCACCACGGCGGCGGCTCCGACCAGCGAGAGGACGAAGAAGCAGGCGTCGGCGGTCATCGCGCCGAGGCCGGCGAACAGTCCCGCTCGCCACCCGCGCAGGGCGCTCTCCTCCGCGATGACGGCGTTCATCGGCCCCGGCGGGGCCGCGAGCGCGAGGCCGAAGACGACGCCGCCGACGGCAGTCGGGAGCAGCGAGAGCGATCCGGGAGTACTCTGCAACAGGGACGTGAGCCAGAGATGCATCTATAGCGCGTGAGAACAGAAAGACTGTGTCGCAGAGATTAGAGCTTGCCGGCCTTCTGCAGCTTCATCAGGTCCTCGGTGTCGAGGGTCTCGCCTTCCTTGAACTTCTGGTAGATTTCCTCGGCCTCTTCGCGAGCGGCTTCCTGCTTCTCCTCGCGCTGGGACCGCTCTTCTTTCTCCTCTTTCTTGTCCAGTTCGCGCAGGCGCTTCTGGACGCGGACGAAGTCCTCGTGGTGCTGGTCGGCGGCTTCCTGCGCCTCGACGAACTCCTCGTGTTTCTCGTCGGCCTCGTCACGGATTTCGTCGGCCTCGCGGTAGGCCTCTATCATCTGGTTGTGGTGCTTCTGGGCCTCGTCGGCGAGTTCCGTGACCTTCTGGTGGTGCTTCGAGGCTTCTGAGCGGACCTCTTCGGCCTCCTCTTTGAGCCCTTCGAGGTCACCGCTCTGGTCGAGTTTCTCCTGTTTCTGCTGGAGCTTCTCGCGCTTGTCCTCTATCTTCTCGATGAGTTCCTTCTCGTCCTCGGAGGAGAGCACCTCGGTCTGCTGCTTGAACTCGAGGTCTTCGATTTCGTCCTTGAGCTCGTCGACCGACTTGCCCTCGTCGAGTTCGAGGTCGTTCTTCAGGTTGTCGACCTTGTCGAACAGCTCGTTGGCCTCGGCGTTGAGCTCGTTGCGCTTGTCCTTGTGCTCTTGGACCTGCTCGTTGAGCTCGTCGCGCTTCTCGCGGTGTTCCTGTGCCTCGTCGACCTTCTCGCGCGTCTTCGCGTTCAGGTCGTCGCGGTCGGAAGCCCGCTCGGAGGCCATCTGGTTCAGCTCGTTCCGTCGGTCGCGGAGCTGACCGGCGAGTTTGATGAGCTCGCCTTTGGACTTGTTTTCGAGATCCTCTTCTGTTACTGTAACGTTCTTTGATTCGTCTATCGAGTCTGCCATTGTTGAAACCTCTATGCCATCACCGCTCTCGCACAGACAGGCGCTCCGCTGTTGAGGGGCTGGCACCAATAACAAGGGTTCCCTCTCATTTTGGGCGCGACGCGATACTGCCTGAACGCGTGAGCGTTCTGGTACCCGCTAGTACCGGGGGACATTGTTTAAATATTCCGGTGCACTGAATACCGTGGCGAGGCGTCACACACTCGTCTACGGGGTCGTGAAGGATTGACACGCTTCCGAGATAGGTTATATACTCTCGTCGATTCCGTACTCGTTCGTCACCACGTCGTCCCCGACGGCGACGGCGAGGGTCAGGTCGTCCCCCGCGGCGAGGGTCAGCGACCCGACGGTGACGCGGCCGAACGGCCCGACCGTGTGCTCTTCCTGCTGTCGCTCCCCGTTGTGGTCCCACTCGACGGTGACCGTCGCCGTCTCGGGTCGGTCGTGACAGACGACGACGTCGCTCTCGCCGGGAGTGGGGTCTGAGAGCACTACCTGCGTCGGCTCGTAGCTATCGGAGAGGGTCCCGTAGGCCGGTTTCTCCGCCCCGTCCTCGCGGAGGACGCCCATCCCGGCGTCGGCGACGTCTCGGAGGCTATCGAGGACAGCCACGTCGCTCTCCCGCCGTCGGAGCGCCTCGCTGACCGCCCGCACGACCCGCGCCTGATACGCCTGCGAGTCGGTCGCACCGCCCTCGACGCGGGCGTCGTGGGTCGCCCGGTCGAACCCCGTCTCGTCGTCCGGGCCGTCGACTCCGAGCGACCCGGCCCCGAACCCGCCGACGACGTCGCCGACGCCGTAGTGGTCACAGAGCCACGCGAGGTCGTCGACGGTGCCGTACTGCCACCCCGGGTACAGCGTGACGGCGTCCGGGTCGATGCCGGGCGGACCGACGACGGGGAACGTCGGCACCGTCTCGACGGCGTCGGCGACGGAGCGGGCCGCACTCGCGTCGTACTCGGCCCGCCACGCCCGCCAGCGAAAGCGCAGGCGGTCGAGGAACCCCGACCCGAGGCCGTCCGCGTAGGCCCGGACCGGGTCGTCGTGGACGGCGACGGCCGCGAGGCTAGGATGGTGACCGTAGCCCCACTCCAGTTCGTTCGCCACGTCCCGACCTCGACCCGAGTCGAACGCTCCGGCCCCGGTCAGCGGGAGGTCCTGCCAGAGGAGGACGCCGTGTTCGTCGCAGGCCTCGGCGACGGCGGGCGACGCCGCCTGTGCGCGCACCCTGACGAGGTTCGCGTTCGCGGCGGCGGCCCGTTCGACGTCGGCGGGCGTCGGGTCCAGCAGCGTCACGCCGCGGGCGGGGACGCGTTCGCCGTTGACCCGCAGTTCGTCGTCGTACTCGACGGTTCGCAGGCCGGTCGTGACGGCGTTGGTCGCGTCGTCGAGTTTCGCCCGGACGACGTACCGCGGTTGGTCGCCCCTGTCGTGGGGCCACCACAGCGAGGGGTCCCGCACTTCGATGGTGTGTTGGACCGTCGTGTGACCGGACCCGGTGGCGACGCGGGAGCGGTCCATCATCCCGCCGCCGCGGACGTTCCCCTCGGGGCGAAAGGAGAACGTGAGGCGGTCGTCGATGGCCTCGTTCGTGACGACCTCCGCTGTCACGTCCACGGCGGCCCCGTCGTCGGTCACACGCGGGCGCGCCCGCACAGCGCTCACGTACGGGTCCGGGTACGTCTCCACTCGCGCCTCCCACCAGATGCCCGGCACGCATCGCTCCTCGGGGAGCGCGTCCGTCGCGTGGAGGCCGCCGAAGCGGTCCTCTGGGGTACGGCACTCGACTACGACGCGGTACTCCTCGGCGTCGGGGAGGCGAACTCGGAGGGGCGCGAAGTACACGTCGTGGCTGGCGACGCGTTCACCGTTGCACCAGACCCGCGTCTGGGCGTACGTCCCGCGGAGGAGGAGGGCCGCGTGTGCCTCGTCCTCGCCGCGCGGGTCCGAGAACGTCGTCTCGTAGGCGACGGCGTCGGCCCCGGCGAACGCTGCCGGTCGGCCCGGCACGCGCACCGGGTCCCACTCGTCCGGGGTCGGCATCTCGTCGTCCGGCGCTACCGCCGCGCCGCGCCACTCCAGCGACATACCTTGTCGCCCGTCCGCTGGGGGCATATCCTTTACCCCCACGGTGGCGTCGCCGCCGGTCGCTGACGCCCGTCAGACGGACCGTCGGTCGACCCCGACGCCGGCTATCACTTTCACTTTCACTCCGGGGACGGCTCGGATTAAGGTGCCTTCGGTCCCTCCGGTACGGTATGATTCACGACCTGCGCGAAGACACGGCCCTCACGTGTGACGCCAGCGACTGCGACCGGCCGCTGGGCGACCCGGCGCTGGTGTTCGAGACGGCGTGGGGTCGTCGGGAGGCCCACGAGTGCGCGTGTGGCGCGGTGACGGTCACCGTCGCCCGGCCCGAGTCGTCCCGTTGAAATACGGCCACCGGCTACCGCGGAGTATGTCACTCGAAGCCGTCGTCACCGCTCACGGCCACGAACACGTCAGCGGTGACCACGCGAGCACGCTGGAGGTCACGAGCGACGACTTTCTGACACCCGCCGGCGACTGCATCCTCGGCATCGAGGCCGACACGGTGCCCGCCGACTTCGACGACGCGTTCGTCGAGGCCTGCCGGGACGCCGACGCGACCATCACGGCCACCATCGAGGCTGACGGCCACACGGTCACCGTCGAGGGGTCGGGCCACCCGGAGTTGACATTCGAGAGCGACCGGAGCCACGTCCTCCGGACGAGCGAGTACGTGGACGACCGGACCGTGATGGTCGGGGCCGACGCCGCCGCCGGCGACGTGGACCGTGCCCTCGTCGCGGCACTCGCGGACGGGGCCGACCTGACCCTGACGCTCACCGTCGACTCGGCCTGACTGCTCGGCGTCGGTCCCGCTCTATCTCCTCGGCGTAGTCCTCGAAGAACGTCCGCACGTCACGCGGGCCGCGCCCGAGGACGCGCCGCACGTCGTCGGTCACTCGGCCAGCGAGGCCGAGGCGGGCCGTCGTGTAGATGCCGCTCATCACCAGTGTGTATCCCATCGGCCGACCGCGACGGAGTTCGCCGACCACGAACCGCGCGAGCGACGGGTTCGTGTATTCGACGGAGTAGCCGAGGACATCGCCGGCGACGGCGGCGACGTCGGCGTAGGTCAGCGACTCCGGACCGGTGAGGTCGTATGCGGTCCCGTCGTGCCCGGGTTGGGTGAGCGTGACGGCGGCGACGGCTCCCACGTCGCGGGCGTCGACGAAACTCGTCTCGCCGTCGCCGGCGGGGACGGCGATTTCACCGCGGGCAAGCGCGTCCCCGTGGACGTCGGTGAGGTTCTGCGTGAAGAACGAGGGGCGCAGAAACGTCCAGTCCAGCCCCGAGGCCGCGACGTGGCGTTCGACGCGGCGGTGCGGGAGGAGCGGATTGCGCTCGGCACCGAGCACCGAGAGGACGGTACACCGTTCGACGCCCACGCGGGTCGCGGCGTCGACGAACTCGCGGATGCGCCCGACTCGCGACGCCTCGGGAGGTCGGAGCAGGAACAGCGCGTCGACGTCCGCGAGCGCCCCACCCCACGTCTCTGGCCTCTCGAAGTCGAAGGCGACCCACTCGTCGGCGGGGCCGTCCCCCGGTGGTGACCGGGCCGCCGCGCGGACGAGGGCGTCGCGGTCGGCTAACTCGGCGCGGAGCGACGTGCCAACGGTGCCGGTGGCACCTGTCACGAGGACGGTGTCGGACATACCCGATAGAGGGCGCGACCCGACATATGCGCTCGCTACGACACCCAGTAGTGACTCCCCGCGTCCGGGGCGCCTCTGTCTGGTGAAGGGGTTTTGGCGCTCGCGACCCACGGAGCACACATGGCAGACCCGGAACCGGAGGAGAACATCAGTGGGGGCGAGTCGGGTGGCGGCCGTGCGGCGACGTTCGACCCGTCGACGGCGGGCACGCGCGCCGAGGCCGTCGTCGACAGACTCGGCGAGATGTACTGGACGAAGACATACGGCGGCCGCCCGGCCTTCGAGTGTCTGGTCCGCACCATCCTCAGCCAGAACACCTCGGACAAGGCGAGCCAACCCGCACACGACTCGCTGATGGAGCGGTACGGGGGGAGCGAGGCGCGAAGCGTCTCGGACAGTCCGAGCGGGGAGGGGACCGCCCCGCGAGGGGACGACGGTGACCTCGCGGCCACCCTCGCCGACGCCGACCAGCAGACCCTCGCCGAGACCATCTCGTCGGCGGGCCTGTACAACCAGAAGTCCGAGCGCATCGTCGCCATCGCCCAGCGCGTCTGCGAGGAGTACGGCGGTGCCGAGGCGTTCGACGAGTTCGTCAGGGAGGGCGACCCCGCGGAGGTCCGAGCGCGACTGCTGGAGATGAACGGTGTCGGACCGAAGACGGCCGACTGCGTCCTCCTCTTCGCGGGCGGCCGCGGGGGCGTCTTTCCCGTCGACACGCACGTCCACCGAATCGCTCGACGGATGGGCCTCGCACCCGCAGACGCCGACCACGAGACGGTCCGGGAGTACGTCGAACGCGACGTGCCGGCCGAGAAGTGCGGCTTCGGGCACACCGCGATGATACAGTTCGGTCGGGAGTACTGCACGGCGCGCAAGCCGGCGTGTCTCGACGACCCCGAAGCGTGTCCGCTGGCGGACCAGTGTGAACAGGTCGGCGTCTATCCCGAGAGCGGAGACGTCGTCGACCCGTCGGACGCGGTGGAGTGAGCCCGGTTTCCTACTCCGGCGGTGTCACGGTGATTGCTCCGTCGCTCACCGTCACGCCGTACCCGAGGTACTCGAAGTTGACGACCAGATTCGAGACGCCTCCTCGGCCGTCCCGGAACAGGGCATCGAGGGCCTCCGGGTCGACGGAGTCGTACACCGCGGGGAGGGCACACGCGTCGGTCCGTTCCAGACGACCGACGAGTTCCGTGATAGCGAGGCTGGCTAACTCCGTCGCGGGGTCGAACTCCGCGTGGGTCGCTGCGGTTTCGGAGTCGGTCGTTACGTCGGTGAAGTCACACGCAGTTCCGTCGGCGACGGCGTCGTGACCGGGGTCCGGCGACACGGGCGCAGGCGTCCGTTTCGTCATCGTCCGTAGACACTCTCGAGGGAAGCATAGACAGGCGGGTTGACTATGTAATCTCTTGATACGGGTACCCCGCGTCACGTGTTGGTGACGTGGGACTCCACCAGCGTCCGATACCCCCGTCGAAGCCGGTTCGACAACGCCTGTCGGGAGATGCCGAGGTCGGTCGCCAGTTCCTCAAGCGTGGTCGTTCGGGGTTCGCTGAAGTACCCGCGCTCGTAGGCGAGTTCCAGCGCCTCCCGTTGTGGACCGGTGAGTTCGTCCGTCCCCGCCGCTGTCGGTGGCCCCGCGTCGGACAGTTCCCACAGCGTCGGGACGATGTCGGCGTCTCGACAGGCCCGGTCGAACGCCGTAATCGCGCCCTGTTCGTCGCCGCGAACGTCGACGCGCCACCCGTCGGCGGTCCCGACCGCCGACAGCATCGTCACGTCGCTGTCGACGATAGCGCCGAGCAACCCCTCGTGTGCGCCGACACAGCGACACCGCAGCAGCGACCGCCCCTCCACGCTGTCGACGAGCGTGACCGACTCGAAGTCGGCGGTGTCCAGCAAGTACTCGCGAACCGCGTCGCCGTCGGCACCCGCTATCCAGAAGTACGGCATCACGGCCGACCCGGTGGGGACGACGCGCTCTATCTCGATGGTCGCGTCGGGGTACTGCTCGAACACCGCACCGAGCAGGAACGCCTCCGGCGGGATGGTGAACTCGGCAACGGTTGCCATCACCGGATAACTGTCGTCCAGCGGCAAAAAGATAGCTCGGTTATGGTCGGTCTCCGCACCTCAACGGCGGTGGCCCCACCGCTCGCCGCCCTCGTCGTAGCGGGCGGAGACGATGCGGTTGAACTGGTCGTCCGACAGCGAGACGTCCGTCGCGCCGACGTTCTCGTCGAGTTGGTCGACGGTCCGCGCGCCGACGATGGGGACGCAGGTGAAGTCGGGTTGCTCGATGAGCCACCGGAGCGCGACCTGTGCCGGCGTCGCGTCGAGTTCGTCGGCGACGGCACGAATCTCGTCCAGGACGTGCCAGCCGCGTTCGGAGAGGTAGTAGTCGTCGAACCGGTCGTCGAGAGAGCCACGGGCCCCCTCCGGCCCCTCGAAGGCCGTCGGGTCGTCGTCGTCCGTGCGCTCGTACTTGCCTGTGAGGAACCCGCCGGCCAGCGGCGAGTACGGACAGACCGCCATGTCCTGGTCTGCACAGACGTCGAGGTAGTCTTTCACGTCGTCGCGGTAGCCGGCGTGGAACAGCGGTTGGGTCACCTCGAACCGTTCGAGGCTCTCCACGTCGGACTTCCAGAGGGCCTTCGTCAGTTGCCACGCCGCCATCGTGGAGGCACCGAGGTAGTGGACTTTCCCCTCTCGGACGAGGTCGTTCAGCGTCCGCAGGGTCTCCTCTATGTCGCTCTCCTCGTCCCAGCGGTGGATGTAGTAGAGGTCCAGATAGTCGGTGTCGAGTCTATCGAGCGTCCCCTCTATCTGGGCGCGGATGTGCTTGCGGCCGAGGCCAGAGTCGTTGGGACCGGGTTCGCCCCATCCGTCGAACGGGAAGTACACCTTCGAGGCGAGAACCACGTCCTCGCGCTCGTAGTCCTCCAGCCACTCGCCGATGTACTCCTCGCTGGTGCCGTTGGGGTTCCCGTAGACGTTGGCGGTGTCGATGAAGTTGATGCCGCGCTCCCACGCCGCGTCGAGCAGTTCGTGGGCCTCTTCGCGGTCCGTCTCCACGACGCCGCCCGTCTCGCGGCCGAAGCGCCACGTGCCGAAACAGAGCTGTGAGACCGTCGTCCCTGTCGAACCGAGTCTGGTGTACTCCATAGGCGGCCCAACGCGGCCGACGATAAAAACGCTGGGGCGCTCGGCAACCCGTGCAGGTCACGCCCGTCGCCACGCCACCGTGACGGCGGTGCCGACGAGAAGGAACGCCAGCAGCGACAGGTTCGGAATCGTCAACCCGAGGACGCGGTACTGAATCTGTGCGCAACTTATCGCGCCGATGCTACAGGCCGTCTGGGTCACCTGCAACCACGAGTGGTACGCCGCGAGGACGCCCCCGAGACCCACGAGCGGCAGGGCCGTGCGTGCGACGGCGGGCCGACGCTCGACGGCGGCGACGCCCAGTACGACCACCTGCGGGTACATGAGGATGCGCTGGTACCAGCAGAGGCGACACGGGGTCAGGCCGAGGCCCAGAGAGAAGTAGAGGCTCCCGCTGGTGGCAGTGGTCGCCACCAGCGTCGCGAAGGCGAGTAACGTCCGGCTATCGAGCGGGTCCCCACCGCCAGTGTTTCGGCCGTTCACGAGAGTGAGAGTGTGCGCCGCCGGAAAAAGCGTTGCGTGCGATACCGGATGTGGTCGTCGCCAGCGGTCGGCGGTGGCCTCGCCAGCGTCCCGTCGCTGGCGAGCGGGGAAGGGCAGGCAGTGACGAGCATCCGGCGGCGGAGCCGCCGGTTCACCGGAATCGAGGTCGGAGACCGAGATTCCGGCGGTTTTCCACACGTTTTTGCGAGGAGGGTTCCCGCAGGCCGCGAAGCGGCCGAGGAAACCTGACGAAGTAAAAAGTGGTCGTCAGACGAACCGGAACGTCTCCAGGTTCTCCGGTGTGAACGTCCGCACGTTGTAGTCGTGGTACAGCGACGAGGAGAGGTCCTGCGTGGCGGACTCGTCGCCGTCGACACAGAGCACCTTCTCGGGGCGGGGGTGCATCGTCTTCACGAAGTTCTCCAAGCCCTGCCGGTCGGCGTGGCCCGAGAAGCCGTCGACCGTCTCGACGCGCATCTCGACCGAGACGTTCTCGCCGTCGAGGGTCACCTCGTCGATGCCCTTCTGGAGGCGCTTCCCGAGGGTCCCGCGGGCCTGATAGTCGACGAAGGTCAGCGTCGAATCGGGGTCGGGCGCGAGGTGTTCGAGCCACGTCCGCGCCGGGCCGTCGGTGAGCATGCTCGGCGGCGCGAGGACGACGCTGGCCTCCTCGCGGCCGGCGATGGCTTCGCGGTCGTCGCCGTCCTCGATGGGCGTGAACTCGTCGGCGAGGAAGGGGTTGCGGTCGGCGTCGTGGATGCGGTCTTTGACGTCGTCTCGGAGGTAGTCGGGGTACGTCGTGTGGACCGCCGTGGCCTCCCAAATCATCCCGTCGAGGTAGACCGGCATCTCGGGGACGTCGCCCTCGCGCATCGCCTCTTCGAGGACGACCATCAGTTCCTGCGCCCGGCCCACGGCGTGGACGGGGATGAACACGGTACCCTCGCGGTCGGCGGCCTCGGAGACGAGTCGCTTGAGTTTTCGCTCGGAGTCGTCTTGGTCGGTCTGGTAGTCCTTGCGACCGCCGTAGGTGGATTCGAGGACGAGCGTCTCCACGCGAGGGAACTCGTTGACCGCGCCGTCGAACAGGCGAGTGCTGTCATAGTGGATGTCCCCGGAGAAGGCGACGTTGTAGAGGCCGTCGCCGATGTGGAAGTGGACGACGGAGCTGCCCAGCACGTGGCCGGCGTTGTGGAGCGTGAGTTTCACGTCCGGTGCGATGTCGGTGACGTCGCCGTACTCCAGCGGAATACAGTGTTTGACCGCCTCGCGGACCATCTCGGTCTCGTAGGGGCGCTTGCGGCCCGCGGCGTCGGCCCGGCCGATGTAGTCGAGCGTCATCAGGCCCAGCAGGTCCCGGGTGGGTTCCGTACAGTAGATGGGGCCGTCGTAGCCGTGTTCGAACAGCAGGGGGACCAGCGCCGCGTGGTCGAGGTGGGCGTGAGTCAGGACGACGGCGTCGAGCGACGAAGCGCCGGAGCCGATGGCCTCCGGCACGTCCAGATATGGCTGTTCGGTCCGCTCGCCGGGTTTGTCGCCGCAGTCGACGAGGATGCGCGTGTCGGCCGTCGAGATGACGTAGGCCGCCCGTCCGACCTCCTTACATCCGCCGAGAGTGGTGACGCGGACCCACTCCTCGCTGGACATGGGGTCGCGGTGAATCTGGCGGCCGACGCGTTCGAGGATGTCCCGCCGGTCGTCCCGTTCCTGCGTGAGGAAGTCCCGGACGTTCGAGACGGTCGGTGACTCGATGGGGGGCGTCCGGACCACGTCGGGGGTCCACCCGACGGCCTTCGTAATCTCGCGGAGCGTCTCGCCGCGCCGGCCGATGACCCGGCCCGGTTTCTCGGCCTCGATGAGCACTTCGCCGGTGTCGGCGAGGAACTGCAGGCCGCTGACCCCGGCGTCCTCGGGGACGATGTCCCGAATCCGCTCCTCGGCGGTGTCCGGGCGCGTCAGCACGTCGGGGTCCGGCCTGACGGTGATGCGCTTGCGGAGTTTCGACGCCAGTCGGCGGACGAGGTCACCGTCGGCGGCGAACTCCTTGGGGTCGCGCGTGTAGATGACCAGTTCCGGTCCCTCGTAGGTGACGTCGGAGATGGAGATGTGGTTGGGAACCTCTTCGTCTATCGTTGCTCGTACCTCTTCGAGTTGCTTGTCTACCGTGCTCATAGTGTAGAACGGGTGGGCGGTCTGCTGGCGGCGTGAACACCGTCGCGGGTCGGCCCGGACCGAGCGTGTCGTACGGTCATACAGTTATCCGTGGTTCAGTGAACGACCTCCGGACGGGAGAACTGCCCGGAAAACCGATTGTAGACGAAGGTAGCCCACTCGAATTATTAAAGACTTCGCACTACCGGCGCCACAGCAAAGGCGTCGGCCCGACTGGTCTCGGTATGCACGTCACACCTGCGGTCGTCGCCGAGGAGTACGAGTGGGTCAGCGAGCGGGCGGACGTGGTCGTTCCGCTCGTCAACGACACGCGCGACCACCTCGGGGATTCGTTCGAGGTGGAGGTCGCGTCTATCGACGAGCGAGCGTATCACGAGGCCGTCGACGCGGTGTTCGCGGACGGCGACCGGGCGGTCAACGTCGCGGCGCTAGTCCGACTGCTCAGGGACCTCGACGTGGCGGGCGACTACCCGGGGTTCGTCGTGGACGAACTGCTCGGTCGCGAACTCGCGGCGATGCTGGCGGGCGACCAGCCCCTTCGGTTGCTCGCCGAGGCGACGTTCCACGTCGCCGACGTGCGGACCCACGGCGAGGCGGGTGAGGCCGCCGGCGCGGACGACCTCGACGCGGCGCTGGCGGCGGGCGTCCAGACCCGCTTGCCGGGGTGGCCGTGGCAGGACTCAGAGAGTCCGTTCGCGCTAGAAGGTGAAGGTGGGGGTCGCTAGGAAGGCCGTCTCGTACCCCTCGTGACGCGAGACTTGCGGGGGCGCGACCACGTCCACGCCGACGGAGGGGTCGCCCGCTGTCGTCGGGACGACGGCGCCGTAGTGAGCGCCGAGGTCCGGGTGGAGGGCCGCCCCGAGTGCGTCGTCGTACGCCGTCTCACCGCCCGCTTCGACGGTGGCGTCTATCGACATCATCGGCAGTGGGACGCGGTTGTACGGCGTCCGAACCGAGACGGCGAGATACGACTGGCCGTCGTCGAGGAACGCGGCGTCCGAGAGCCACGTCGCGGCGTACACCGCGTCGCTCCCCTTCTTCGTCCCGAGCAGGGAACCCGGCAACTCCTCGGCGACCGGCGATTGCGACGTGGGCCGCATCGACATCTCCATAAGGTCGAGCGCGGCCCGCTCTCCCTTCGTCTCCGGGAACTCCTCGAACGAGAGGTCCCGCAGCGCGGACTCTGCGAAGTCGAACTCGACGGTCGTCTCGGCGGCCTCGCCGAACCGTCCGTCGAAGGGGCCGAGGCGGCGCTCGCTCGCCGCGTTGACCCTGACGCGGAGGGTGTAGAGGCCGTCGCCGTCGAGTTCGTAGTTGTCGCCGTAGTGGAATCCCATGCTCTGGGATATCATTGGCCACGGCGGTTTCTGGTCGACCGTCTCGCCGTCCTTCTCGACGGTGATTTCGACCCCGGCGGCGACGGGGAGGACCATCTCCGTCTGGGGGTCCCACACCGTGGCCATCAGGTGGACCGTGTCGGCGTCTCGGATGTCGACTCGCTCGGCTTCGGTGCCGGTGACCGTCCAGAACCGGTGGGGAAACGAGTAGCCGAGACCGACCATGTAGTCGCCCGCTTGGGCCATCCCGGCCATCCCCATCCCCTCGGCGTGGGTGGGGCGGTACGTCGCGTCGGGCCGGTTCTCCACGAGCGGTGGGGCCCGCGTCGACTGACTCTGGAACGACCCGCAACCGGCGAGGAGCGACGCGCCGGCGAGGCCGGCGCGTGCGAGAAATCGACGTCGGTTCATACTCTCGGGTATCCGCTGTCCGTCAAAGACGATTCTGGTACGGTGGACGAATCAGGCCGGGTCGGCCGGCGGGAGCGCACGGAGGTCGCGGGGCGGCAGGAGGTAGTTCCCCCGGCGCTCGACGGTCATGTACTGGAGGATTCCGTTGTTGGTGCGCTGGCCGACGGCGGACTCCTCGGCGACGTCCGTGCCGTTCATCGCCTCGCGTGTGGCGACGAAGTCGGCGATGGACTGCTGGAGCGAGAGGAAGTGCAGTCCCGCCTCGCCGCCGTCCGTCGAGTCGAAGTCCCTGCGCAGGATGGTCGGACTGTCGTCTGTCCGGGCGCGCGAGAGTTTCTGCGAGTGGCCCACGACGCCCTCCCGTCGACCGCTCTCGACGACGTCCTCGGGACACTCGTCGATGGCGCTGTCGGTGCCGAGGTTCTCGCCGACGCCCTCCACTTTCCCCTCGTCGGCGTGGGCCGGGCAGAACATCTTCGAGACGCGCTGGTCGCGCGAGTCCTGCTCGTACCACTGCTGGAGGTGCAGGCGGATGAACGAGAGGTGCTGGGTCGTGCCGCCGCTGAACGGGCCCGAGTCGACGGTCACGGCGTCCTCGGTGGCCTGATTCCCCTTGAAGCCGGACTTGAATCCCATGAACAGCGGCGCGTCGTCCGGGACCGGTTCCGAGTCGGGGATGCCGTCGACGTCCTGATTCTCGGCGGGGAGGCCGCCCCCGACGAACCCGGTTCGGCGGTCGGCCACGCCGAACACGCCCTCGAACGTCGCCGGCATCTCGTGGTCGTTGACCGACTTTTCGGTGCCCTTCAGCGCCTCCTCGGCCGCCAAGACGACGCTCTCGTGGTCGCTGGCGAGGTGGAGGAGGGCGTCCGGCGTGTCGAAGTCCGGGTCCTCGAACGGGGCCAGCGCTTTCGGCTCCGGTAGCTCGACGCCGGCCGGACCCGACTCGAACCGGTCGAAGTACGCGGGGCTGTAGCCGAGCGTGAACAGGAGGCCGTCGTTACTCCACTCGTAGGCGCGCTCGAGCGAGGTGAGCGCGTCTTCGACCTGCGTCCGGTCGGCGGCGGTCGGCGTCCCCTCACCCTCGTAGTCGAGCAACAGGAGGACGTGGTGGTGTGCCATCCGTGGGTTGCCGGCGTCGTCGGTGGCCAGCGCCCCGTTCCACGCGTGCTGTCGGGCCGGCAGACTGTCGGGGTCGTCGGTCCCCGCGGGAACGTCGGGTGCGCCACGGTCCAGACAGGCGGCGAGCGCGGCCGTCCCGCCGATTGCGACGGCGCTCTTCGCGAACTCGCGTCGTGAGATACCGCGGTCTGTCATCGTCACGCCCTAGGGACCAGCCCCATTATTCGGTTCTGGTACGCCAGCCGAACGCGGGACGACGGGGCGTAGACGCTGTCGGGACAGTCTTTCACGACGCCCCTACCCGGGGCTTTCGAGCAGGCTGTCCACGAGGCGCTCGAACCGGTCGGTCAGCCGTTCGGGCAGACTCGGTTCCAGCGTCCGGACCAAACGGGCCGTCTCGTCGGGGCGGGCGAGTTCGAGGGTCACGCGCCCGCCGTCGCGGTGCTTCTCGACGACGCCGTGTTCGACCAGTCCGTCGAGGTGGTGTTCGAGCGTGCTTCGGGCGATGCCGAGGTGGTCGGCCACGCCGTCCGGTCTGGCGGTCCCGCGCTCGAACAGCGTCACGACCACGTCCCGGGCCGTCTCGCGGCGGAGCAGGGCGATGACCCGGCGCTCCCGACCGTCGTACCCCGGCGGGTAGTAGTGGGTGCGACCGTTGACCGTCTCGGCCGTCACGTCGTCGAGTCGCCGGAGGTGGTACTGGACTTGTCCGGTCGCGAGGTCCAGCGCCCGCGTCAACCCCCGGAAGTGGATGCCGGGGTCCCGGTCGATTCGCTCCCGAATCAGTTGCCGCGTCTCCCCGCTCATGTCTCTTCGTTGTCGAGCCGTTTCTCGACGCTTCTGGAATAATACACGGCCCCTAAGACCAGTGCCACGACGAGTGCGTCGGCGGCGTGTTCGAGCGTGTGATGGCTATCCGGACTGACGAGGCCGACCACCGACAGGCCGACGAGGAGGGGGCGGGCGACGAGGGCACCCAGCGCCAGCGCCACGAGCAGATACGCCGGTGACCCGCGGCGGCGGTACGCGGCCACGCCGAGTGCACACAGAGCAGTCGTCGCCACTGCGGAGACGGCGACGACGGCGGCGAAGTCCAGGTGGACGTCGCCCAGATGAACGCCCACGTGGCCCGGCCAGTTCATGGTCGTGTCTAGCGACGAAGCCACCTGACTCTCTCGGTTCTGGCGGACTTTTTTACGGTCCCCGCGCGACCCGCCGGTATGGACAGCATCGGGTTCGTTTGCGAACCGGACCACGGCACGTTTTGGCCGGTCGCGGAACGGTTGGCGGCCCGGGGGTTCGACGTGACGTTCCTCCGGCCCAGCGACCCGATCAACCCGGCCGACGTCGAGGGACTCGCCGCTCTCGTCAACGGGGTGCTCCATCCGGAGGCGTTCCGGACGCTCCGCCACGCCGACCGGCACGACGTGCCGACGTGGAACGGGTTCGTCTCGACGACGGCGCTGGCCTCCCGACTCCTCGCGCTCGACGCGCTGGAGACGGTGGGCTGTCGCGTCCCCTCGGTCCGGTTCGACGGCCCGGCGGAGGGGTTCGTCCCGGCGAGTCAGTTCGCGTGGGGCGCGTCGCTTGAGGGGCGGCCGCCGTTCTACGTCGAGTCGGTCGGGAGCGACGCCACCGTCCACCGCTACTACGCCGTCGACGACGGGCGCGAGACCCACGTCCGGGCCATGGCCGTCAGGACGTCGCTCTCTGACGCGGGGTCGTTGGTCACCGACACGGACGTCGACGTGGCCCTCGCCACCCGAGTCCGGGAGTTGCTGGAGCGGTTCGGGGCGCGGGCGGTCGGCGTCGACTTCGCCCGCGACGAGGCCGGCGAGTTCTACGCCCTGCGGGCGACCCCGGTGCCGAGTTTCGCCGGGACGGACATGGAGCGCCGCGTCGCGGACTCCGTGGCCTCGCTCACGACGCTCGGCGCGTAGTGGCACACCTTCGGGGAGTTTATTAGCGGCCTCGGCCACGATTCCGGTAATGAGCGGCGAGCAGGAACTCGGCATCACGGAGAGCAAAGAGCATTCACCCGGCGAGTGGTACGCCGAGGTCGTCCAGAAGGCCGGCCTCGCGGACTACGCCCCCATGGGCGGGTTCATCGTCACGCGACCGCGCGGCTACGCCATCTGGGAACGCATCCAGAGCCACCTCGACGGTTGGTTCAAGGACACGGGCGCTCAGAACGCCTACTTCCCCCTCTTCATCCCGGAGAGCTACCTCGAGAAGGAGAAGGACGTCGTCGAGGGGTTCGACCCCGAGGTGGCGTGGGTCACCCACGGCGGCCACGAGGAACTGGAGGAGCGACTGGCGGTCCGACCGACGAGCGAGTCCATCATCGCGCCGTTCATGGCCCAGTGGACCCGCTCGCACCGCGACCTCCCACTGCGACTGAACCAGTGGTGTTCGGTCGTCCGCTGGGAGGCCACCGAGACCAAGCCGTTCTTCCGCACCAAGGAGTTCCTCTGGCAGGAGGGCCACACGGCCCACGCCGACGAGGAGGGCGCGTGGGACGAGACGATGACTCGCCTCGACCAGTACGAGCGCCTCTACGAGGAAGTCATGGCGATGCCGCCGCTGAAAGGGCGCAAGCCCCCACACGACAAGTTCCCCGGCGCGCACACGACGACGACCGTCGAGGCGCTGATGCCCGACGGGAAGTCCGTGCAGGCCGCTACCTCGCACTATCTGGGGACGTCGTTCGCCGACGCGTTCGACATCACCTACGCCGACGAGGACGAGGAGGAGAACGTGGCCCACACCACGTCGTGGGGGCTCTCGTGGCGCGCGATGGGCGCGCTCATCATGACTCACTCGGACGACCAAGGACTGGTGCTCCCGCCCGCGCTCGCACCCACGCAGGTCGTCGTCGTCCCCATCTGGCAGGAGGACACCAAAGACGACGTGATGGAGTACTCCGCGGACCTCGCCGCCGAACTGGAGGAGGCCGGCGTCCGCGTCGAGTTCGACGACCGCGACCACCGCAATCCCGGCTTCAAGTACAACGAACACGAACTCAACGGCGTCCCGCTCCGAATCGAGGTCGGACCCCACGAGGTCGAGGACGGGGAGGCGACGCTGGTCCACCGCCCCGACGGCGAGAGCGAGACGGTCGACCGCGAGGGCATCGACGACACCGTCGCGGACCACCTCGACACCGTCCACGCCAAACTGTACGCCAGCGCCGAGGAGACGCTGGAGGGCGAGATTCGCGAGGCCGAGTCCCGCGAGGAGATTCTGGGCACCATCGGTCAGCACGGCGGCTACGTCAAGTGTGGCTGGTGCGGCGACGAGGACTGCGAGGACCCCATCAAGGAGGCCATCGCCGCCGAAATCGTGATGGTCCCGCTGGACCGTGACGAGGAACCCATCCACGACGAGTGCGCCATCTGCGGCGAGGACGCCGAGGAGACGGCGTACTTCGCGAAGAGTTACTGACGCTGTACTGACCCGGGCGGAGGGGCCGGCCGGTTTCTCGACGCCCGTGGTCCTTCCCCTGCAGGCGCTCTTCCGGATTCACTACCGGTCCGCCGTGGCGACTGGGACCACAACGCCCGAGTGTCAGCTGGCATAGCTGACGACAAAGCGATAAGTGTATCGGAGTGAAACGTACGCCAGAGTCGAGCGATGAGCGCAACAGTCGGGGGACTGGTCGCGGTCGTGGGGGTTCTCGCGGGGTTGGCCGTCTTGGGGTGGCGAAACCGGACGACTCCGGGCGGGTTACTGTTCACCGTCTTGCAGGTCGTCTCGGCCGTCTGGGTGGCGTCTGCGGCCGTCGGACTCACGCTGGCGCCCGGGCCCGTACGACTCCGCGTCTGGGGCGTCACGACGGCCCTGAGCCTCCTCGCGGGAACGGTCTGGCTGGCGTTCGTCCTCCGCTACGTCGGGCAGGAGTGGTGGCTCCGACCCCGCCCGTTCGGCGCTGTCGCCGCACCGCTGGTCGCCGGGTGCGTGTTGTACGCCGTCGCGCCCTCGTGGCCGGCGCTCATCAGGACGACCCAGCAAGTCACGGTGCAGGTTGGGACCGTCGTGCAGGCGACTATCGGCCCGGTCGGCGGGGCTCTCGGGGTGTACCTCTACGCCGTGTTCCTCGGCGGGTTCGGGGTGATACTGAAGACCGTCCGGGACAGCGACACGCTGTTTCTCGGACAGTCCGTGGCGCTGGTCGTCGGGTCGCTCGTCACCGTTCTCGCGGGCGCGGCGACGGTTCTCGGTGCCGTCCCTGTCGAGGGGTACCCCCTCGTCGAAGTCGCCGTCGGCGGGCAGTCGCTCTGTTTCGCGTACGCCGTGTTCAGACAGGAGTTTCTGGCGCTGGTCCCGGCGGTCGCCCGCATCGGGGAGCGCACCGTCTTCGACGAACTCGACGACGGCCTCCTCGTCGTGGCGGAGGGCACCGTCATCCGAGCGAACCCGCAGGCACGGGCGTACCTCGATACCGACGAGTTGGTGGGCAGACCAGTCGAGTCGGTGTTCGACCGCTTCGGTGTCGACGCGCTCTCCGACCTCCCCACACGGTTACAACAGGGCGGCAGAACGCTTCAGGTGACGGCCTCGACGGTCCGAGGCTCTCGGCGGCGGACCGTCGGTCACGCACTCGTGATGCGCGACGTGACGAGTCTCGACCGCCGCCAACAGCGGTTGCAGGTTCTCAACCGTATCCTTCGGCACAACCTCCGGAACAGCATGACGGTGGTGTTCGGAGCGGCCGACGAAATCGAGGCGCGGACGACGGGCGAGGTAGCGACGCTCGCGACGAAGGTGACCGAACAGGCGGAGTCGCTCACCGACATCAGCGAGAAGGCCATCGAAATCGAACGCGTCTTTCACTACTCGGGGAGCGTCGACCGGGTCGACGTCGCGGACCTCCTCGCCGACGTCGTCGGACAGTTCGGTGCCCACCGCTCGTCCATCACCGTCGAGGTCCGCGACGACGTGTCCGCGCTCTACACGAACCGCGACCTCCTCTCGCTCGTCCTCTCTGAAGTCGTGGAGAACGCCCTCTTCCACGCGGGCCCCGACCCGACGGTCCGAATCACCGCGGAGCGGTCGGGGGACGCGGTCCGCCTCTCCGTGGCCGACGACGGGCCGGGGATTCCGGCGGACGAACTCGAACCGATTCGAGACGGCGAGGAGACGGCGTTGAAACACGCCAGCGGCCTCGGTCTCTGGTTGGTCTACTGGGGTGTGCAGTCGCTCGGCGGCGGCGTCGACGTGGAGGCCACCTCCGCCGGGTCGACCGTCGACCTGTCGATTCCCGTCGGCGAACCGGCGACCGAACCCTGAGACGGACGCATCGCTTGCAATCGCAGGCATCGAAGGAAAGGATGGGGCTCAGGGAGCGTGTGACTTTCTCCGTGCCCCCACAGTCGTCTCTTACACGGTCCTATATAAATCGCCGTCAGACTCGGGTCATACAAACGGCAGACAGCGGCCGAATACTCGATTTCAGTGACAGGTTCGGCGGGCGATGGCGACACCCGACGCGGTGGTCGCCTTGCACACGCGGCTTGGCCTGCAGGTAACAACAGCCTTATATCCATGTGTATGTGACGCAGAGACATGGACGACATCTTTGTCGGACGGTTGATGTCATCGCCAGTTACGACCGTATCTGCCGACACGCCGGCCGCGAGGGCTGCCGAACTGATGCTGGAGGAAGGCATCAGTTCGGTCGTCGTGACGGACGACGACGGCCAGCTCGCGGGCATCCTCACGTCGACCGACTTCGTGGCTATCGCGGCGGCAGACGACTCTACGGATGCCCTCTCGGTGGCCGACTACATGACGGCCGACGTGGTGACGACGACGGCCAACGCGTCGATTGAGGACGTCGCGGACCTCCTGATAGAACACGGGATTCATCACGTCCCCGTCGTAGACGAGACTGAGGGCGTCGTCGGCATGCTGACGACCACCGACCTCACGGCGTACATCTCGGGTATCGAAGACCCCACTCCCGCCCGCGCACCGAACTAATCGACCCGGCCGACGGGACAAATGTTGCCGCTTTCTGACGCTGCCACTCTCTCGTGAGAGGGTGGGCTGGCTCTGTCAATCGCAATACAGTGGCAACGTTCGTTACAAATATATATGTCCTAATGTGGGGCTAAAGAACACTAATACCTTCATGAACATCCTCTTATGGGAGTTCAAACTAGAAGCGCGCACACATGGTTGAGCGACACAACAGTGACCAGTCTGTGGGCGAGGCCGGGCTCGCAGACCCGACAGACGAACGGTCGAACTGCGGCGTCGGGGTCGTGATGGACCTCGACGGCGGCAGCGACCACGGCACGGTATCGGACGGACTCGACTTGCTCGAGAACCTCGAACACCGAGGGACGACCGGGGCCGAGCAGAACACCGGCGACGGCGCGGGTATCATGCTGCAGATTCCCCACGAGTTCTTCGCCGAGGAGATGGACGCCGACCTGCCCGCACCGGGGGAGTTCGCCGTCGGGACGCTCTTCCTCCCGAAAGACGACGACGAGGCCGCAGCGGGTCTGAAAGACCTCGTCGAGACGGAACTCGCCGGCGAAGGGCTGGACGTCCTCGACTGGCGTACCGTGCCGACCGACAACAGCGACATCGGCGCGACGGCGCTCGAATCCGAACCGGCCGTCGTCCAGTTCGTCGTCACCTCGACGGACGGCAAGACCGGCGAGGAGTTCGACAACCAACTCTACGTCGGTCGCCGCGCGCTCGAGAACACCGTCGAGGCCGAACAGCCGGCGGGTCACGAGCGTTTCTACGTCGTCTCGCTGGCCACCGACGTCGTCGTCTACAAGGGACTTCTGAAGGCCGAACAGCTACCCGAGTACTACCCGGACCTCTCCGACGACCGCCTCGAATCGGCGTTCGCGATGGTCCACGCCCGCTTCTCGACGAACACGCTCGGTGCGTGGCACCTCGCGCACCCGTACCGCCGCATCATCCACAACGGCGAGTTCAACACCATCCAGGGCAACATCAACTGGATGCGCGCCCGCGAGACGGACATCCAGAGCGAGCGCTTCGGCGAGGACGTCGAGACCATCAAACCCATCATCGACGACCCCGGGCAGTCCGACACCGCGAGCGTCGACAACGCGCTCGAACTCCTCCTGCAAGGTGGTCGTGACCTCCCGCACGCGCTCCGGATGCTCATCCCCGAGGCGTGGCGCGGCGACATGAACAAGGTCTCGGGCGACCGCAGGGACTTCTACGACTACCACGCCTCGCTGGTCGAACCGTGGGACGGCCCGGCGCTGGTCGCGGCGACGGACGGCGAGCGCATCGGCGCGGTCCTCGACCGCAACGGCCTGCGCCCCTGTCGCTACGACGTCCTGCAGGACAACACGCTCGTCATGTCCTCGGAGGCAGGCGCGCTCGACCACGACCCGAGCGAAATCGCCGAGCGCGGCCGTCTCCAGCCCGGACAGTGTTTCCTCGCAGACCCCGAAGAGGGGCGCGTCATCCCCGACGAGGAGGTGTTCGACGACATCGCCGACGAGAAGTACGGCGAGTGGGTCGCCGAGGAACAGGTCGACATCGCCGACGTGGCCGACCGCTCCGACAACACGCCGAGCCACGACGTCGACGGCCTGCGGAGCCATCAGGCGATGTACGGCTACACGTACGACGAGGTGGACCACCTCATCGAACCGATGGCCGAAAAGGGCAAAGACCCGGTCGGCTCCATGGGCGACGACACGCCGCTGTCGGTCCTCTCGCAGTTCAACCGACCGCTGTTCACCTACTTCAAACAGCTGTTCGCGCAGGTCACCAACCCGCCGCTTGACTACATCCGCGAGGAACTGGTCACCTCGCTCGAATCGCGCCTCGGCTTCCAGCGCAACCTGCTCGACGAGACACAGGCCCACGCGCGCCACCTCGTCCTCGACTCGCCGATTCTCACCGACGCCGAGACGGCGGCCATCAAGGACATCGACGAGAACGGCATGTCGACGAAAGTCGTCGACATCACCTACGAACAGGGCACCGACCTGCGCGAGGCCGTCGAGGACGCCCGTGCCGAGGCCAGCGCCGCCGCCGAGGAACACGACATCATCGTCCTCTCCGACAAGGCCGCTGGCGAGGACCGCGTCCCCATCCCCTCGCTGCTGGCGGTCGGTGGCATCCACCACCACCTCGTCCGCAACGGCCTGCGCAACCACGTCGGCCTCGTTCTCGAATCGGGCGACCCGCGTGCTGTCCACCACTTCGCGACGCTCATCGGATACGGCGCGGGGGCGGTCAACCCCTACCTCGCCTACGAGACCATCGAGGACCTCGTCGCCGGTCCGGACGGCGCGGACCTCTCGGACGCCATCGACGCCTACATCACGGCCGTCGAGGACGGCCTGCTGAAGACGATGGCCAAGATGGGCATCTCCACCGTGGAGTCCTATCAGGGCGCCCAGATTTTCGAGGCCGTCGGCCTCTCCTCCGATTTCATCGCCGAGTACTTCGAGGGCACCACCTGCCGCACGGAGGGCATCGGCATCGAGGAGATAGAGGAGGACCTCCTCCAGCGTCACGACGTGGCGTGGAGCGAAGAGGAACCGGAGATGCCCCGGCAGGGCGAGTACGAGTTCCGCTCGAACGGCATCCACCACCAGTGGAACCCCAACACGGTCGGCAAGATTCAGCAGGCCGTCCGCATGGGCGACTACGAGACCTACAAGGAGTTCGCCGAACTCGTCAACGACCAGAACGAGCAACTCCAGACGCTTCGGGGCCTCCTCGAACTCGATTCGGACCGCGAGTCCATCCCCATCGAGGACGTCGAACCCGTCGAGGACATCGTCACGCGCTTCGAGACGGCGGCGATGTCACTGGGGTCGCTCTCCCCGGAGATGCACGAGAACAACGCCATCGCGATGAACCGTCTGGGGGCCAACGCCAACACCGGCGAGGGCGGCGAACCGCCCGAGCGGTTCCACACCGAGAAGGAGTGTACCACGAAGCAGGTTGCGTCCGGCCGTTTCGGCGTCACCTCGGAGTACCTCTCGGCCGCCGACGAACTCCAAATCAAGATGGCACAGGGCTCCAAGCCCGGTGAAGGGGGCCACCTCCCCGGCAAGAAGGTCAACGAGATGATTGCCCACGTCCGCTACGCGACGCCGGGCGTCGGCCTCATCTCGCCACCGCCGCTGCACGACATCTACTCCATCGAGGACCTGAAGCAACTCATCCACGACCTGAAGGCCTCGAACCCGGAGGCCGACATCAACGTCAAACTGGTCGCCGAGGACGGCATCGGCACCATCGCGGCCGGCGTCGCCAAGGCCAACGCCGACGTGGTCCACATCTCGGGTCACGACGGCGGCACCGGGGCGTCGCCGAAGACGTCCATCAAGAACGCGGGCCTCCCGTGGGAACTCGGCGTCGCCGAGGCCAACCAGATGCTCCGCGCGACGGGGCTTCGCTCGCGCATCAAGATTACCACCGACGGCGGGATGAAGACGGGCCGCGACGTGGCCGTCGCCGCCCTACTCGGTGCCGAGGGGTACACCTTCGGGACCGCCTCGATGGTCACCTCCGGGTGCGTGATGGCCCGGCAGTGCCACGAGAACACCTGCCCGGTGGGCATCGCCACGCAGAACGAGAACCTCCGGAGCCGATTCCCCGGCGAACCGCAACACGTCATCAACTACATGACGTTCGTCGCGCAGGAACTGCGCGAGATAATGGCCGAACTCGGCTTCGAGACGGTCGACGAGATGATAGGCCGTCCGAGCGTCCTCCGACAGCGCGACGACGTCACGCAACCGAAGGCGAAGAAACTCGACCTCTCGTCGGTCATCGCCGAACCGGCCGACAACGACGACCGGTACAAACAGCGCGAACAGGACCACGAGGTGGACGAACAACTCGATTGGGACCTGCTCGACGCGGCCGAATCTGCCATCGAGAACGGCGAACCGGTCGCCATCGACACGGACATCGACAACGTGAACCGCGCCGTCGGTGCCACGCTGTCGAACCGCATCTGCCGGAAGTACGGCGGTGACGGCCTGCCGGACGACACCATCCGGGTCGACTTCGACGGCACCGCCGGCCAGTCCTTCGGGGCGTTCCTCGCCGAGGGCGTGACGATGAACCTGACCGGGACGGCCAACGACTACGTCGGCAAGGGCCTCTCCGGCGGGAAGATAATCGTCAACACGCCCGAGGACGCCCCCTACGAGGCCAGCGACAACATCGTCATCGGGAACGTCGCCCTGTACGGCGCGACCCAGGGGGAGGTGTACATCAACGGCATGGCCGGGGAGCGCTTCGGCGTCCGCAACTCCGGCATCAAGGGCGTCGTCGAGGGCGTCGGCGACCACGGCTGTGAGTACATGACCGGCGGCGCAATCGTCGTCCTCGGGGACACGGGCAAGAACTTCGCCGCCGGGATGTCCGGCGGCGTCGCCTACGTCTACGACCCCGACCAGTCCTTCGCAGAGAAGGCCAACACCGGCATGGTCTCTATCCGGGAGACGCTCGAGGCCAAAGACCGGCAGATGATTACCCGCCTCGTCGAGAACCACGCGGCCTACACCGACTCGGACCGCGCGAACGAACTCCTAGCGGACTGGGACGCGGAACTCGACAACTTCACGATGGTTATGCCCGACGCGTACGCCGAGGTCATCTCCGACCGGGAACGCGACGACGTGCGCAACGAACCGCCGGCCGCCGCGACCCCCGCGGCCGATGCCACGGAGGCGGACTTCGCGGCCTCCTCTGACGACTGAGGACCACCGCGGGTCGTCCGCTTTGGCGGTCGCTCGCCGTTTTCCTCGCGCCCGAGGACGCACCTGACCGCCACCCCACTCGTTTTGACGCCGCCCGCCGACAGACCGGTATGGACGACGCACTCGTCATCGGCGGCACGCGCTTCATCGGCCGCTACACCGTCTCCGAGTTCCGCGACGCAGACTACTCCGTGACGATGCTCAACCGGGGCACCCGCGAGAACCCCTTCGCGGACGACCCCGACGTGGCCCACTTCGAGGGTGACCGGCGGGACCGTGAGACCCTCGAAGCGGCCTACGAAGCGGTGGACCCGGATGTGGTCGTCGACTGCGTGGCGTACTTCCCCGAGGACGTGCGGGTCGCCACCGACGTCTTCGCCGACGTCGACGCGTACGTCTACGTCTCCAGCGGCGCGGCCTACGGCGAGGAACGGGTCCCAAAACGGGAGGACGACACGGCGCTGAAACCCTGCTCGGACGAAGAGGCAACGACGGACAGCGCCGAGACGTACGGGCCGCGCAAGGCCGAGGGCGACCGGGAGGTGTTCGCGGCCGCCGAGGAGGGCGTGCGAGCGATGAGCGTCCGCCCGACCGTCGTCTACGGCCCGCACGACTACACCGAGCGGTTCGCGTACTGGGTCGACAGGGTGGACGTGGAGGACCGCATCGTCGTCCCCGGCGACGGCCTGAGTCTCTGGCAGATGGTGTACGTCGAGGACGTGGCGAGCGCCCTCCGCATCGTCGCCGAGGAGGGGGCGGCGGGCGAGGCGTACAACGTCGGCGACGAACACGCGCCGACGCTGGGCCAGTGGATAGACCTCGTCGCCGAGACGTGCGAGACGGGCGTCGAGACGGTGGGTGCGACCGCGCGTGACCTCGCGCGCGAGGGCGTCGAACCGCAGGACTTCCCCATCTACCGTGGGTCGCCACACCTGCTGGAGACGGCGAAACTCCGGGCGCTCGGGTGGTCGTCGACTCCGCATCGGGTGGCGCTCCAGCGCACCGTCGCGGAACACCGAGAGAACGACCGCACCGGACGCAAGTACGGCCCGGACCGGGAGACGGAGGCCGCCCTGCTCGACAGACTCACCGAGTGACCCGTCACTCCCGGCGACGAGAGGGTAGAAAAGCCCGTCTCAGACGCCGAGGGCCGGGACCCACGCCGACCCAGGGAAGACGCCGACGATGTAGAGGACGGCGATGGTGAACGTCGCCAGCGTGATAGCCGCCGCGGGCGGGTCCCAGTGGGTGTCGGCGTGGGCGTAGAAGGTGCGCTGCCACACCTCGCCCAACAGGGCGCCGTAGATGCCGAACACCGCGGCGACGACGACCACCAACACGCCGTTGGCCGTGGGGTCGCTGGCGACGACGGCGGCGCCGGCAGTTGACGCGGGGAGCGTCATGTGGTGTGTCACCGGTATCTTCTCGACGCCGAGGTTCAGGAACGTCAGCGAGGCGGCGCTGATGCCGAACCCGAGGAAGTAGCTCCCGGTCCGCAACCAGATGTAGCCGCCGAGGACGCCGGTGACGAACCCGATGAGGGCCACGCCGGACCACTTGTACTGGTGGGGGAGCCACGGTTCGACGGCGAACCGCTCTTTGCCGGGTTTGTCCGCGTCGCCACCGACCTCTCCCTCCGCTCGTTTCTCGCCGCGTTCGAACGGCGTCATGTCGAAGAGGCCGTCGCCGGCGACGACGCCGATGATGGAGTACCCCAACAGGACCCGGTGGAGCAGGGCGCTGAGGGTGACGGCGACGGCGATGGGGTCCCACGGGAGCGCGAGGGCGGCGGAGAACTGCGTGATGAGCATCCCGGCGATACCGAACAGGCCACCGACGACGAGGTGACTGGGTTCGGTGCCGAGCGCGAAGGTAATCGCCTTCGCGTTGTGGTAGTCGAACCCTGCGCCCATCTCGTTCTCTCTGGCGGCGTACGCGGCGGCGGCCGCACCGCCCGCGAAGGAGACGTGTGGCCCGAACACCGGACCGAACGCGACCAGTCCGGTGACGTTCGCGGCCATCTCCGCCTGTGCGAACCCGGCGGCCTCCCCGGCGATGACCATGAACCCGGTGAAACAGAACGCCGGGAGCGCCCCCAGCGCCGCGCCGAACGCCCCGCCGGCGAACGCGGCGATGAAGAGGATGACGAGCGTCGAGAACTCGATGCCGAGCACCGGGACCTGTAACAGCGTCGTAATCATGTGTCGCTCCGCCAGTGTTCAACCGGGAACGGCCACGTCGTCGCTCGAACGACACCTCTCGTCGGACCCGTCGTCGATACCTGTCCGCGCAGTTCTGCGTGTATCGCTAGCATTCTGAGTCCTCCGTGTCGGCGGTGCTGGCTACCCAGATTCCCGCCTCGACTGGAAAGATGATTCTATCTGACATATAGTTTGCCACAGATTACCTCACTCGTGTCAGCGCCACGGGTGGAAGCGCGATCACGAGCGACCGTGGATGAGGCGTCGCAGTAATCTCGGATTACGCCGGTTCGACGGTCGTCTGTTCGCACTCGTACTCCTCGCGGGACACCGGCCCCGCCGACGCTGCCGTCGCAGCGCCGGGTGGCCTTCGCGAACGCCCGCCGGGGCGCTTCCGCGTCGGACGCCTTCCCGAGCACACGATGTGGGTGATACGACCACGCCACACGATACCACACGAGAACGAACAATTTTCCCACCCCGGGGACGAGATGGGGGTATGTTCGACAAATCCACGTGGATTCGCCTCCCGCGGAACGTCGTGGTCGGGCACGGGGTACTCGACCAGACGCTCGACGCGGTGGAGGAACTCCACCTCGCGGGCCGACCGCTGGTCGTCTCCAGTCCGACGCCCCACGCCGTGGCGGGCGAACGGGTCAGCGACCAGTTCGCCGACGCCGGCTACGACCCGGCCGAAATCGTCATCGAAGAGGCGAGTTTCGACGCCGTCCAGCGGGTCATCGCCCACGCCGAGGACGTCGACGCGGGGTTCGCAATCGGCGTCGGCGGCGGGAAGGCCATCGACATCACGAAGATGGCGGCCGACGAACTCGGTCTCGGGTTCGTCTCCGTGCCGACGGCGGCCAGTCACGACGGCATCGTCTCCGGTCGGGGGTCGGTCCCCGAGGGCGACACGCGCCACAGCGTCGCCGCGGAACCGCCGCTGGCCGTCGTCGCAGACACCGAAATCCTCGCGGAAGCCCCGTGGCGACTGACCACGGCCGGGTGTGCGGACATCATCTCGAACTACACCGCCGTCCGCGACTGGGAACTCGCCCACCGCCTGAAGAACGTCCCCTACTCGGAGTACGCCGGCGCGCTCTCGCAGATGACCGCCGAGATGCTCGTCGAGAACGCCGACTCCATCAAGCGAAACCTCGAAGAGTCGTCGTGGATAGTCGTCAAGGCGCTGGTCTCCTCGGGCGTCGCCATGTCCATCGCCGGGTCGTCACGGCCCGCGAGCGGGGCCGAACACCTCTTCTCGCACCAACTCGACCGCATCGCCCCGAACGCCGCGCTCCACGGCCATCAAGTCGGCGTGGGCGCTATCATGACCGAGTACCTGCACAGCGGACCGAAGGGCCGCTGGCGCGACGTTCGGGACGCCCTCGCGGCCATCGGTGCCCCCACCACGGCCGCCGACCTCGGCATCGACCGCGAGACGGTCATCGAGGCGCTGACGACGGCCCACGAGATTCGCGACCGCTACACGATTCTGGGCGACGGGATGAGCGAAGAGGCGGCCATCGAGGCGGCGACGGTCACCGGCGTCGTCTAGACGAGTTCGCCGACGGCGTCGGGGTCGGCGTCCCACCGAACCGCGTCGCCGGCCTGCTGTTCCGGCCCAGCCAGTTCCGCGGTGAACACGACGCTCAGTCGGTACACCGTCTCGGCGTCCTCGTCGTCGCCGTTCCGGACGCCGGAGATGTTCGCCCTGACGGCGTCGGTCACGGCGCAGTCGACGCCCGCAGTGTCGCGGACGATGCGCTCGGCGGCGGCCTCCAACTGCTCGCCCGGGCGGGTCTGTCCGCGCGGGAGCATCCACTCGTCGTCCCCCTCGCTGAGCATGACCGCCCCGGACTCGTCCCGGACGATAGCGTGGACGTCCAGTTGGCCGTCTCGCGACAGTTCGACCGCTCGCTCGTAGCTCTCGGCGTCCACCTCGAACGTCGTCTGCGTGACCGCCGTCGAACCGAACTCCTCGTCGAGTCGTGCCAATCGCTCCTCGACGCGGGCCCGGGAGCGGTCGGATACGTCCATGGACCGTGCGTAGGGTGCGAGTGGTATAAAGCCAGCCACTCGCTCTCGACGGCCCTACTCGGCGGAATCGCCCGAGTCCGGCGGGGTTGGTGATTCGACCCGACCGCCCTCACGTGGTCGGTCGCACAGCCCACGGGACGGTTCACGTGCGTCGCGCCTCAGACGTGTTCGTCGAGGAATTCGACGACGCGGGAGTAGGCCTCGATGCGGTTCTCGCGCTTGCTGATGCCGTGGCCCTCGTCCTCGAAGAGTAGCTTCTCGACGGGGACGCCGTGGTCGGCCACCTCGGCGGCTATCTGTTCGGCCTCGCCCACGGGGACCCGCGGGTCGTTCACGCCGTGGAGGACGAACAGCGGCGCCGCGATTCGCTCGACGTCGTTGATGGGCGAGACGGATTCGAGGAACTCGCGGTCCTCGTCCAGCGAGCCGTACTCGGCCTCGCGCAACTCGCGACGCCACTCGCCGGTGTTCTCTAAGAACGTCACGAAGTTGGCGATGCCCACCACGTCGACGCCGGCGGCCCACAGGTCTGGGTACTCCGTCAGCGACGCGAGTACCATGAACCCGCCGTAGGACCCGCCCATGGCGACGATGCGGTCGGGGTCGACCGCCGGGTGGTCGTGTAGCCAGTCCACCCCCGCTCTGACGTCTTTCACCGAGTCCATCCGCTTCTCCACGTCGTCCAAGTGGGTGTAGGCCTTCCCGTACCCCGTCGACCCGCGGACGTTCGGTTCGAGGACCGCGTAGCCACGCGAGAGGAAGTACTGGGTGAGTCCGGCAAAGGAGGGACGGCGCTGGCTCTCGGGGCCGCCGTGGATGTCGACGATGACGGGCGTCTCGCCCTCCGGAGCGTCCGGCGGCAGCGAGAACAGCGCCGGAATCTCGCGGCCGTCGAACGACTCGAACCGGACCACCTCGGGTTCGACGAACGTCTCCTGCGGGATGCCCGCCGTCGACGCGTACGTCCAGCGCTCGCTCTCGCCGGTGGCCGTCTCGACGGTGAATACGTTCGTGTTGACGGTCCGGCCGGTGACGCTGACGGCGAAGCGCTTGGCGTCCGGCCCCCACGCGACGCCGCCGGCGAGGCCGCCGGGGAGGTCGGGCGTCGGGTACTCCTCGATGGTCGTCGGCCCGTCGAAGACGCCGACGGTGAGTTCGTTGTACCCCTCGACATTCCGGGAGTACGCGATGCGGCCGCTCTCTTGGTCGATGGCGACGCCGTCGATGTTCCATCCGTCGCCGTCTCGGACGACGGTGAGGTCGCCGTCGAGCGAGAGGCGGGCCAGCCCCAGCGTGTCGCGCCCCTCGTCCGTGACCAGATACAGCGCGTCGCCGTCGGGGGCCCAGTCGACGCTGACGTACCGCACACTCCCTTCGTGGGGCGTCAAATGGGTCGTCTCGCCCGAGTCGACGTCCAAGACGTACACGTCTTGGTCGAAACTGGAGTGGGCCTCGCTGAGGACCAGTCGCTCGCCGTCGGGCGACCACCCGCCGACGGTGAACCAGCCGTCGCCCTCGTAGACGAGTTCGGCCTCGTCGCCGGTCTCGTCGCGGCCCTGCACGTACACGTCGAAGACGGCCTCGTCCCGGCGGTTGGTGGCGAACGCGAACGCCTCGCCGTCGGGTCGCCAGCCACCCCAGCGGTGCTTGGCCTCGGGCATCGCCGTCAGTTCGGTTATCCGGCCATCCACGTCGAGTCGGTACAGTTGGGTGCGCTCGTTGCCGCCCTCGTCCATCCCGAAGACGAGTTCCTCGCGGGTCGGCGAGTAGTCGACGAAGCTCACCGGTTCGTCGTAGAACGTCCGCTGGTCGGGCCATCCGCCGGGTTCGGAGAGCGTCCAGACCTGCCCGACGCCGGTCGTGTCCATCAGGAAGGCCAGCGTCCCGTCCGGGGAGAACGACGCACCGTAGGCGCTGCGAACGTTGAGGTACCGTTCGAGGTCGTAGTCGTACACGCCTCTCCGGAGGAGTGGCGCGCCCAAAACCCTTGCTGGCGAACGGGTGGATTTTTGAGAACCCCCGTCGAGTCCACGAATATGCGTGTCGCGGTCGTCGCCATGGAGACGAGTCACTACCGGGACACCGAGGAACGCCGCCGCGTCGAACGGGTCGCGACCGAACTCGCGGACGCCGGCCACGAGGTGTCGGTGTTCTGCTCGCAGTGGTGGGGCGGGTTCGACAAGCGCTTCGCGCCCGAGGGCGTCACCTACAGGGCGGTCACCGTCTCACCGACCGTCCCCTCGTTCTGTACGCGCCTGCCCGCACTGCTGGCGAACTACCGGCCGGACGTGGTCCACTCGGTGTTGACGCCGCCCGCCGTGACGCTCGCGG
This sequence comes from Haloarcula sp. H-hyl6, assembly GCF_056934455.1. Lineage (NCBI taxonomy): Archaea > Methanobacteriati > Methanobacteriota > Halobacteria > Halobacteriales > Haloarculaceae > Haloarcula > Haloarcula sp. H-hyl6. The sequence continues at coordinate 670,128 of NZ_JBRIIK010000001.1, read as the reverse complement.
CGAGTCTCGGTGCGACGCTGTCCCGCGCACCGCTTCTCACCGAGTGGTACGGCGACGACTCGCCTCCGGACGGACGCCGGACCGACTGGGCGCTCCGCTCGCCCGACCAGTTCGTCGTCCCCTCGGAACTCGTTCAGACGCGCCTCTGGGAGGCCGGCGCGCCGGACGACCGGACGGCCGTGATTCCAGAGAGCATCGACATGGACCTCGTTCGCGAAGCGGACCCGGCCGACGAGGTGGACGTGGTGTACGCCCACCCGTTAGACGAGAGCGCGAACATGGAGTCGCTGTTTCTGGCGCTGGCGGAACTCCGCCAGAAGGACTGGTCGGCGACCATCGTCGGCGACGGCCCCCTGCGAGACGACTACGAGCAGGAGGCCGCGGACCTCCGCATCGACGACCGGGTGGCGTTCGCGGGCGCGTGCGACTTGGAGCGGCGCGTCTCCATCTACAAGGGCGCGCAGGTGTTCGTCCAGACGGCGTTCCGCGAACACTTCGCCACGGACCTCCTCTGGGCGCTCGCGGCCGGGTGTATCGGTATCGTGGAGTATCAGGCCGGGTCGAGCGCCCACGAACTCGTCGAACAGCGCGACCGAGCCTTCCGAGTGACGAACCCGCAAGAGATAGCCGACAAGATAGTCCAGTCGGCGGGCATGGAGCGCCGGACCGTCGACGAGTCGCTGGCCGAGTTCGACCACGCGGCGGTCCGCGAGGCGTACGAGGCGCTGTACGACCGCGTCGTGGACGAACACGGCCTGTTCTGAGTACGCGGCGAGTGTGTCACCGCCCAGACGAAACCCGTTTGCCGCTCCCGCCCGTTCACCTGTGTAGTGACAGCAGAGGAGTCAGCCGACGAGGACGAGGCCACCGACCCCGCCGTCGAACTCGACGCGGTGTACGACGCCATCGACGCCGTCGGTCGGCCACATCTGACCGCGACCGAACTCTCCCGCAAGACCGACCTGACCCCCGACGAGGCCCGCGAGGCGCTTGAAGCCCTCGCGGCCGAAGGAGCGATTCAGCGACAGGACGTGACGGACGTCGAGTCCATCTGGTACCCCACCGACGTCGCCGAGGTGACTGACCGCGAACGGGTCGTCCTCTTCCCGGACCGCCGGGAAGTCGTGGTGGAACACCCCGACCAGTTCACCCGGGCGCAACTCTCGCAGTTCGCACGCCTACAAGACTCCAACCGCTCGGGCGGCTACGTCTACGAGATTCGGGAGGCCGACGTCTGGGCCGCCCCCCACGAGTCGCTGGAGGGACTGCTCGGGACGATGCGGGACGTCCTCGGCGAGCGGTCGCCCCACCTCGAAGAGTGGGTGACGAGTCAGTGGGAACGCGCCCGCAAGTTCCGCCTCTACACCCACGAGGACGGCTACGTCGTCCTCGAAGCGGAGAGCGACGACCTGATGGGCAACGTCGCCCGGCAGAAACTCGCCGAGGACACCCTGCGGGCACCCATCTCGGACTCGGAGGCGTGGGTCAACGAGGACGCCACCGCCGAGGTCAAGCGCACGCTGTACGAAGCGGGTTATCCGGTCCGCGACGACCGGGAACTGGAGGAGGGCGACGCCTTGGAGATGGACCTCCTGCTTCGCCTGCGGGACTATCAGGCCGACTGGGTCGAGCGGTTCACCGAGCAGGGGTCCGGCGTGTTCGTCGGCCCGCCGGGGTCGGGGAAGACGGTGGCGGCGATGGGGACGATGGCCGCCATCGGCGGCGAGACGCTGATTCTGGTCCCCTCGCGCGAACTCGCAACCCAGTGGCACGACGAGTTGGTCCGCCACACTTCGCTGACCGACGCCGACGTCGGCGAGTACCACGGCGGCACGAAGGAGATTCGACCGGTCACTATCGCCACCTACCGAACGGCCGGGATGGACCGCCACCGGAAACTGTTCGACCAGCGAAAGTGGGGGCTCATCGTCTACGACGAGGTCCACCACGTCCCCAGTCCCATCCACCGCCGGAGCGCCGATTTGCAGACCAAACACCGCCTCGGGCTGACGGCGACGCCCACCCGCGAGAGCGACGACGAGGAGGAGATTTTCACGCTCGTCGGCCCGCCCATCGGCACGGACTGGGGGAAACTGTTCGACGAGGGGTACGTCGCCGAACCCGAAGTCGAGATTCGCCTCGTCCCGTGGGGCGAGGACGGCGAGCGCTCCGAGTACGCCGCCACGTCGGGCCACGACCGGCGACAGGCCGCGGCCAACAACACCGGCAAAGTCGAGGAGATTCGCTACACGCTCGCCGAACACCCCGCGGCGAAGGCGCTGGTGTTCGTCGAGTACCTCGAACAGGGCGAGGCCATCAGCGAGGCCATCGACGCACCCTTCATCAGCGGGGAGACGCCCCACGCCCAGCGAGAGCGACTGTTCGACGAGTTCCGCCGGAGCGAGCGAGACACGCTGGTCGTCTCCCGCGTCGGCGACGAGGGCATCGACCTGCCCGACGCCGAACTCGCCATCGTCGCGTCGGGGCTAGGCGGGTCCCGGCGACAGGGCGCGCAGCGCGCCGGGCGGACGATGCGGCCCGCCGGCGACGCGCGGATGGTCGTCCTCGCCACGCGCGGCACCACCGAGGAGGACTTCGTCCGCCGGCAGATGCGCCACCTCGCCTCGAAGGGCATCCGGGTGAACGAGACGGAGGCCGAAGCGGTCGACCCGCCGACCGCGGAGGACTAGGCCCGCGCCCGCACTATGGCCCACCGCCCGCCGGATTCGGTGGGCACCTCCTCGACGGCGCGCACGTCGAAGCCCGCGTTCTCCAGTAGGTCGCGGTTCCGGTCGGCACCGTGGAAACTCCACGCCATCCGCTCGCCGGAGTCCAACCAGTCGTCGTTCTCGCCGGCCCACGCGCCGGCCCCGACGGCGGCGAGCAACGCCCCGTCCGACCGGAGGACGCGCTCGAACTCCTCGAAGACGGTCCCGTGCTCCGCTCGGGGGACGTGGATGACGGCGTGGAAGGAGACGACGGCGTCGAACGTCGACGCCGCGAAGGGGAGGGTGGCGAGGTCGCCCTGTACGAGTCTCGTCACTGGCCCTCGCTCGGCGGCGGCGCGCAACTGCCCCCGCGAGATGTCGAGGCCGACCACGTCGTGGGTCGCCGCGAGACTGTTGCTCCCCGGCGTCCCGCTACCGCACCCAGCGTCCAACACTCGACTGCCGTCCGCGAGTCTCGACGCCAGCGACGCCACGAGGTCGCGGTCGCGCCCCGCGTCCTCCCGTTCGGCGGTGTAGGTCTCCCCCATCTCGTCATACCCCGTCCGGACGACCTCTCGCTGGTCCATGCCTGCGCTCCAGCGGCGGCCGCAAAGTGTCTTCTGACTGGGTGGTGGTCGTTGGCACACTACCGTCCGTCCTCGGCCGGGCATCTCAACGAACTGAAGATGAGGCTATGGTACTCCGAGACATACGTGGGGTATGGGGCCCGCCATGACCTGCCCCGACTGCGGCGCGCAGGTCGAACGCGCGGACGACCTCGGGGCGGGGCGACGCGTCCATCGACTCGAAGTCGACGACGACGGGACGGTGACAATCGCCGGTGAACAGACGGTGACGCTCTGGCACTGCGCGAACTGCGACCTCGTGGTGGGGTTCAGTTAGGGTCGAACGCCCCGGGGTCCCGGGTCGCCTCGGCGACGTCGACGGCGGCGGCGTTCTCGGCCACGTCGTGGACCCGCACCACGTCGGCGCCGCGTTCGGCCGCGAGCGTCGTCCCCGCGATGGTCGCCTCCAGACAGTCGCCCGGGTCCTCGCCGACGAGGCCGAACAGCGACTTGTGGGAGTGCCCGACCAGAATCGGACACCCCAGCGCCCGGAACTCCTCCAGTCGGTCCAGCAGTTCGAAGCTCTCGGCGGCAGACTTCCCGAACCCGATGCCGGGGTCGACGAGAATCTGCTCGCGGTCCAGTCCGGCCTTCTCGGCCAGCAACACCCGTTCGGTCAACTGGTCGATGCAGTCCTCGACGACGTCGTCGTAGTGGATGTCGCTGTCGGGGTCCACCGGCGTCTCGATGGAGTGCATCACGACGACGGGCACGTCGTACTCGGCGGCGACCAGTCGCATCTCCGGGTCTTCGAGACCCGAGACGTCGTTGAGGACGTCCGCGCCGGCGTCGAGTGCCGCACGCGCCACCTCGGCCTTCCGGGTGTCGACGGAGACGGCCACGTCGCGGTCGGCGAGGGCTTCGACGACGGGGACGACTCGCGCTTTCTCCTCTTCGACCGGCACGACGTCCGCGCCCGGGCGGGTCGACTCGCCGCCGACGTCGAGGATGTCAGCGCCGTCGGCTATCATCTGGTCGGCGCGGGCGACGGCGTCCTCGACGGCGTTGTACTCCCCGCCGTCGTGGAACGAGTCCGGCGTGACGTTGAGGATGCCCATGACCGCGGTGCCGTCCTCCCACGGGTAGCCCCGGCCCCCGTCGTCGGGTTGCTGGATGTCCAGCGCCGCACGCAGTTCGTCGGCGAACGTCGAGAGGCCGTAGGGCTGGCCGTCGAGTTTGTCGGCCAGTCGGCGGTACTGGGCCATCGTCGCCATCGTGACGACGTTCAGGCGTTCCTCGTCCTGGTCGTTGAGGCCGGAGATGGCACACTCGCCGCCGAGCGACAGCAGTTCCTCCTTCAGGTACTGGGCCTGTCGCGGCTGGACGCGCGTCTTCAGGACGCGGTGGACGCCTTTCCCCCGCATCCGCCACGCGCCCGCGTCGGTGACGTGGGCGGCCTCGATGGTCTCACGGGACTCCGCGATGGACTCCACGCGTTTCGGGACCATCGTGCGGGCCCAGCGCGTGCGGGCCTCCCGAACCGCGTAGAGCGACCCGGTGACGAGGACGGCGTCGTCCTCGCCGGCCGCGTCGAGCGCCATCCCGAGCGCACCGGCCACATCGTGTCGCGTCTCCACGTCGGCGTCGGTGGCCGACCGGAACGCCTCGGCGACGACGGCCGGACTCTCGGCGCGGTCCACGTCCGGTTCGCAGGCGACGACGTGGTCGGCGACGGCCAGCGCCTCGGCCGCGCCCGCGTGGTCCTTGTCGACCATCGCGCCGACGACGACGTGCAGGTCGTCGTAGTCGAACGAGTCGAGCGTCTCGACGGTGCGTATGAGGCCGCCGGGGTTGTGCGCCCCGTCGAGGACGACCAGCGGTGTCTCGCCCATCACCTCGAAGCGACCGGGCCAGTGGGCGTTCCGCAGGCCGCGTTCGAGGTCCGCCTGCGCCACGTCCGCGACCTGTCGGACCAGCGTCGCCGCGATGCCCGCGTTGTGGGCCTGATGCTCGCCCAGTAGGGGGATGTGGGTGTCGACGTGCCAGTCCGGGCCGTCGACGGCCACCGCCCCTTCGAGGCCGTCGCGGCCGCCGTAGCTCACCGTCACGTCGTCGTCCGCGTCGTGGCCGACGGTCACCACGTCGCCGGCCTGTTCGCGGACCGCCGCGAGGGCGTCCCCCGTCGTCCCGGTGACCAGCGGCGCGTCGTCGGGAGCGACGTGGGCCTTGTCGGTGGCTATCTCCGCGACGGTGTCCCCGAGGACGTCCGTGTGTTCGAGCGTCACGGAGGTCACCGCGCTGGCGACTGGGTCGACGACGCTCGTGGCGTCGTAGCGCCCGCCGATACCGACTTCCAGCACCGCGACGTCGACGTCCCGTCGGTCGAACTCCCAGAGGGCGAAGGCGGTCAGCGTCTCGAAGAAGGTCGGCGAGTCGTTCTCTGCGCCCCGCTCGGTGACGTACGGTTCGACTGCCTCGACGAACTCGACGAGGGACGCCTCGGACACTTTCCGGCCGTTGATGCGGATGCGCTCGCGCACGTCGTCCAAGTGCGGCGAGGTGTAGAGGCCGACGTCCAGTCCGGCCTCCCGGAGGGTACGCTCGACCATCCGAGCGGTCGACCCCTTCCCGTTGGAGCCGGCAATCTGGACACAGCGGAGGTCCTCGTGTGGGTCCTCGACGGCGGACAACAGGCCCCGCGTGGCGTCGGTGCCGGGTCGCGACGCGAACCGGCGCAACTCGAAGAGGAAGTTCGCGGCCTCGTGGAACTCCATGCCCGGAGTAACCGGAGCCGCGCGCTTTAGCCTGTCGGACCTACCGCTCGTCGGCGTCTCGGCCCCGCACCCAGCGGACGACGGCGCCGCTCACCGCGAGGAAGGCGACGCCGAGCAACGGTGCCACGTCGACGCCACCAGCCCCCGCCGAGGGCGTCGTCTCCGCCTCGTCGGCCGTGGTCTCGGTCTCGTCCTCGGTCGAGTCCGCTCGCCGTTCGCTCACGGCTTTCGGTGCCCACTCCACGCCCGACCTGTCTTCGGTGCGGCCGCGCGGTTCTCCGGTCTCTGCCTCTTCGCCCTCGCCGAGGACCGTGGAGGCGGCGTCGTCGGCGTCCCGGTCGTCGGGGTCCGGCGTCTCTCCGCCTGCGCGCGGTTCGTCTTCGGGTTCGGTCGCCTCGCTCGTCTCGCCGGTCGACCCACCGATGGCACCGGGTCGGTCGAAGGGGTCCGAAGCGACGCCCCCGCTGTCGGTGGCCGGCGGCGGCGTCTCGGCCGTCTCCTCGCCCCCGCCGTCGCGCCGGCGGTACCACCAGATGCCGACGGTCGCTAGCCCCAACAGCACGAACGAGACGCCGACGCCGAGCAGTCCCCATTCCCGGGGCGCAGAGGCATCGTCGTCGGCCTCGGAGTCGGTTTCCGTGCCGCAGTACGTCGTCTCCGCCGCCTCGAAGCGGTCGGCGTCCGCTCTCGACCCGACGTCCGGTGGCCCGTCGTCCGCACTCGGACCGTCCGAGTCCGTCGCCGACGGTTCGACGTCGTCGACGACGGCGACGCCCGGTACCGCGTCGAGCACTCTCGCGACGACGCCGGCGTCGACGTCGACCCGGAGGAAGGTGTAGTCGCCCATACGTACTCCGACGGCCGGCCGACGTTTAAAACCGCACGACGGACGGCAGGGTCCCGGTCGCTCGACGGTGGATGCCCATTCGCAGGTTCAGTACGACCCGTTACCGTGGCTGTAACGCTCCCAAACTCGTTAGGTACCGCTCCGATGCGCCGTGCCCGACTACAGCGTCGCATGCACACGTCGCCGCAGTCCGTCGCCACAGGTGCCGAGGTCTCCGGTGTGGTCGTACAGAGCGTTCTCGAAGGCGTCACTCGCACCTGCGGGAACTTCGAGGGACGGACGCTGGCGTTGCTGGAGCGCAACGGTATCCCCGACCCTGACCCCGAGGAGTGGTATCCGCTCGACGCCTACCGCGGCGTCTACGACGAGTTGCTCGCGACGACCGGACACAACGTCGTCGAGCGCATCGGCGCGACGATGGCGTCGACTCTCGACTGGCCAGCGGGCGTCGATTGCGTCGGTGACGCGTTGGCGGCCCTCGACGCCGTCCACGGGACCCACCACCGCGGCGGCGACGCTGGCGGCTACGAGTTCACGCCGACGGGTGACCGCGAGGGCCGACTCACCTGTACCACGCCGTACCCCGCCGCCCTCGAACGGGGTTTGATTCGGGGTATCGGCCGCCGCTTCGGCGCGGACACGGGGTACGTCGCGGTGGCGGAGACGAGTTCGCACGGTGACGCCGTCACGTTCGACGTCCAGTGGTGGGGCGTGCCGGAGGGCGGCCTGCATTTCGACCAATCGTCGGCGGCGTACGGCGCAGGCCACCGGATAGCGGGCGACTGACTCCTACGTCTCCGTCTCCACTTCGCGGTCGGATTCGGTGACCTCGCCCGGTGGGTCTCCATCGGGCCGTCGAGTCGCCCCGTCGGGGGGTGCCTCTGACCGCTCGGCCTCGTCCAGTAGCGTCTGTAGCTCCGCTTCGAGTTCCGCCTCCGAGATGTCGCCTTCGACGTACCGCTCGGTCAGTTCGGCCTGCCGGTCCTCGACGCTCGGTTCGAACCGGTCGCCGAGTCCGAGAGCGGCGAACGGCGGCAGGAGCGATTCCAGCCGGTGGAGGACGTCTGCGGCCCGCTGACTTTTGGGCAGGGACGCCCTGCTGGCAAGTTCCGAGGCGAGTGCGACGGCGAAGACCACGTCGAGACCGCCGAGGACGAGCGTGCCGAGGACCCACGCGGCGACGGTGCCCAGAATCGGGCCGCCGGTCACGAGCGTCGACAGGGTGGCGACGACGCCGACGACGGCCACGCCGACGGCACCGAGCGTCGTCAGGACGACGCCGGCGAACAGCACCCAGTGGCGGTTTTCGGAGACCCAGCTCACACCCTCACGTACTCAGAGTCACGTCAAATGGCTTTGGTCATCGGTCCCGGTCGTGCCCGTTGACGGGGACGTAGGAGCGACCCGACTCGGAGAGCGGGCCGAGGACCCACTCTCTCACCGTCAGCTGACGCTTCTGCCCCTTCTCTCGGGCCGTCTCTAAGCGACGTTCGGTGGTCTGGAAGTAGTTGACGACGGTGACCAGCACCACCCCGCCGATGGAGTTGCCCAACAGGACCGGGAGGACGAACTGCGAGACGCCGACGGCGAGCGCGAGTTCGCCGTTGAAGACGAGATACAGCATCTCGGTCGCAGAGACGACGACGTGGTAGAGGTTCCCGAACGGGATTGCGAGGAAGGAGATGTAGACGAGCACCAGCCGTGAGACGCTGTCACGGAGCGAGTAGTCCACCCAGACGACGCCGGCGACGATGAGACCGGCGAACACCGCCTTCGAGAACAGCGTCCACCACGGCGTCTCGATGGCCTTCTGTGCGAACCCTTCGGCCGCCGTGGCCGCCGCCGGTGAGAGCACGCCGGTAGAGGAGAGCGCGAGCGCACCGAGCAACCCGCCCGCGAGGTTGGCGGCGAGAACGACCCCCCAGATACGCATCAGGGCCGGCAGACTCGCGAGTCGCTCCAGCGTCAGCGCCACGGGCGGCAACGTGTTCTCGGTGTAGAGTTGGTAGTCCCCGAGGATGATGAAGACGAACCCGAGCGGGTACAGGAGCGCACTCAGGACTGGGTCGCCGTCGGTGGACGCGTACAGCGACGCGTACAGCAGGAACGTAACGGTGATGGCGAACCCGGCGGCCAGGCCGCTGAACACCAACTCGCGAGTACTGGACGAGATTTCCTCGTCAGCGGCGACGACGATACGCTGGAAAATCTCGTCGGCGGAGAACCGGTCTCGGATGGTGTGACCACCCGCGGGTGCCCCGCTCTGTGAGACGTCGACGGCGTCGCGGACGGCGGCTTCTCTGTCTGAGTCGCTCGACATCGCCGCTCGGTTCGCCGTCGCTCGTGAAGCGTCTTTCGGGACTGGTTTCGGCGAGACGGTTCGGACGCCCGTTCGCCGGCGCTCAGTCGTGCCGGAAGGAGCGCTGGCCGGTGAACACCATCGTCATACCGTGTTCGTCGGCGGCTTCGACGACGCTCTCGTCGTTCTTCGACCCGCCGGGCTGGATGACCGCCTCGATGCCGGCCTCGGCGGCTTCCTCGATGCCGTCCGGGAACGGGAAGAACGCGTCAGAAGCCATCACGGCCCCCTCGGAGTCCTTGCCCTCCGCGTGTTCCTCGGCCTTCATCGCGGCGAGGCGGACAGCGTCGACGCGGGAGACCTGTCCCATGCCGATGCCGACCGTCTCGGTGCCTTGCGCGAAGAGGATGCCGTTGGACTTGACGTGTTTCAGCGTGTGCCACGCGAACAGCATCGACTCTATCTGCTCGTCGGTCGGTTCACGCTCCGTGACGACTTCGAGGTCGTCGGCGGTCAGGTGCTGGGTGTCCCGTTCCTGCACGAGGCGGCCGCCGACGAGGGGCTTCTCGGTTAGCGTGTCGGTGACCTCGAAGTTGTCGTTGACGTCCAGCACTCGGAGGTTCTCTTTCTGGCAGAGGACGTCAAGCGCGGCGTCGGTGTAACTCGGCGCGACGACGACCTCCTTGAACGAGTCGATAATCTGCTCGGCGGTGGCGGCGTCGCACTCGCGGTTCAGCGCGACGATACCGCCGAAGGCGCTCATCGGGTCCGTCGAGAGCGCCTTCTGGTAGGCGTCGGCGAGGTCGTCGGCCGTCGCACACCCGGCGGGGTTGGTGTGCTTGATGACGGCGGCGGCCGGTTCCTCGAACTCCTTGATGAGGTTGAGCGCGCCGTCGGCGTCGTTGTAGTTGTTGTACGACAGCGCCTTGGCACCCTCGTTCAACTGGTCGGCGTGGACGACGCTGGCCTCGGAGACGGTGGTGTCGGCGTACAGCGCGGCGTCCTGATGGGGGTTCTCCCCGTAGCGGAGGTCGGCCGCCCGGTCGTCGGAGACCAGACGGCGTGCGGGGAAGGCCCCGCCCTCGTCGCCCTCGACGGCGACGGTCCCCGACTCCCAGTCGACGTCGACGCGGCCCTCGGCGAACCACTTGACGACGCGGGGGTAGGCCGTGAACTCCCCCTCGTAGAGGACGCGCTCCTTCAGGTCGTCCTTCTCGTCGCCCTCGAAGACGGGGATGGGTTCCTGTGTGACGATGGGGCCGCCGTCCACTGTCTCGTCGACGACGTGGACCGTACAGCCCGTGATTTTCACGCCCGACTCCAGCACTTGCCGGTGGGCGTCGTCCCCGGCGAAGTTCGGCAGGAGCGATGGGTGGACGTTCAGCGTCGTCGGCGCTTCCTCCAGAAACGCCTCGGTGAGTATCCGCATGTACCCGTCGAGGGTCACGAGGTCGAAGTCGTACTCCGAGAGGGCGTCGAGGACCCGCTCTTCGTGGGCCTCGCGGGCCTCGCCCTCGCCGCGCTCGACGACTTCCGTCGGGATGCCGCGTTCGGCGGCGGCCTCCAGCACGGGCGCGTCGGCGTCGTTCGTCAACACGACGGCGAACTCCGCCCCGCCCGGAGCGCGGTCGGCGATGTTCATGAGGTTCCGGCCACGGTTGCTGGCCATACCGGCGAGTTTCATACCTGAGTGGGTGGTGGGGCCGTGCAAAGTAGTTGCGAAACGAGCGCTGAGCGTGTGCACACCTCGGTCACGGGGGACGCTGGCACACGGCCCGGCGCGTCGGTGTGTCGATGTCCCTTTGTAGCCGGCCCGACCACTCGCCGATATGTCGAAGCTACGGTGTCAGCGTGCCGGGGCCGTCGCCGCCGTCGGTGGACTTCTCTGGATGGGGTGGGCCGTGGCACTCGGTCTGACGGGACGGGAGAGCGACGCGGTTCTGGCCGCCGTCGCCGTCTCGGCGCTCGGCGTCGTCGCCGGCCACTACGCCGTCGAGAGCTTCCACGGAGCCCGCATGAAGCGACCCGGGACGGGCGGGGCGTGGCTCGGCGTCGCGGGCGGCGTGGTCTTCGGTGCCGGCCAACTGCTCCGGGTGCTCACCGGCGACGGCGAGATAGTCGTCGGACTGGGCGTCCTCGTACTCGTGGGGGGGTCACTGCTCACCAGCGTCGGCCTCGTCAGGACTCGCGTCCAGCCGCCGTGGCTCGGCGTGTCGCTCGCCGTGGGCACCGTCGCGTTCCTCGGCTTCGAACTCTCGCCGTGGGCCGCCCTCCCGTACGGGGTGGCGTGGCTCGCGCTCGGTCAGGACCTCTACCGCTACGACCCGCCGGACGGGCGGTTCGGCGACGCGGAGGCCGACTACGGCTGGTTGGGATAGCGAGGGGCGCGACCGACGGGAGCGGCCCTCGAAAAAGCGCAGCGGCGAGCGGAGTGAGCCGCGAGCAGTGGCGCGGGTCTGACCGGCGGGAGCGCTCCTCGAAAACGTACCCAGGCGCCGAGCCAGACATACCGGGCTACCTGCCGCTCGGGGTCCCACTGCCGAAAGCCTCAGGTGGCTACCTCGAGACGTGTCTCACGTGTCAGACGACGATACGGACCCGGTCGCGGCAGCACTCTCCGGGTCGACGGACCTCTACGACGTCGCCGAGTGGGACCAGCGTAGCGCACTCGACCGGTTCTCGACCCGCCTCTACGGGGTGTTACACGCCTCCAGACGCTGGCTGCTCATCGCGCTCGCCGTCCTGCTGTTCGTCGCCCAGCTAGCGGCGACCATCCTGCTCGCGATTCGCCAGCCAGAACTCGGCGTTCTGGCGGCTCTGTCGGCGATTCCCGCGCTGGCTATCGTCGGCTACCTCTGGTACGGCGACCCGACGATGCGGGAACCGCTCGAACCGCTCGCCATCACGTTCGTCCTCGCAATCCTCTTCGCCAGCATCGCCGCGCTGGTCAACACCCTGCTCCAACCGCTGTTCACCATCGTCCCCGTCGTGGGGATGGCCCTGTTCTTCTTCGTCGTCGTCGGCCCCATCGAGGAGACGGTGAAGTGGCTCGCCGTCCGCGTCGGCGGGTTCGACACCATCGACGCCGTCGTCGACGGCGTCGTGTACGGTGCCGTGGCCGGTCTCGGGTTCGCCACCATCGAGAACGCACTGTACATCTCGCAGGGGTACACGCAGGCCGCGTCGGCCCAGAGCGGCGACCCCATCGTGGCGGCGCTCCAGACGGCGACCAGCCGTGCGTTCGTCGGCCCGGGCCACGTCCTCTACTCGGCGTTCGCGGGGTACTACCTCGGGCTGGCGAAGTTCAACAGCGACAATGCCGGCCCCATCGTCGTGAAGGGCATCGTCGTCGCGGCGCTCATCCACGCTGTCTACAATACGTCGGTGACGTACCTCCCGGAACTCGTCCCGTGGAACACGCTCATCTTCGTCGGGTTCGTCGTCGCCTTCGACGCCGCCGTGGGGTACCTGCTCTACCGGAAAGTCCGGCGCTATCGGCACCACTACGAACGGGCGACGAACGCGTAGGGGCAGAGCGACACGCTTTTTCGGGCCTCCCTCGGAGGGTCGAGCATGACCGACAGAGGGCCACTCGCCGCCGTGTCGCCGCTCGACGGGCGGTACGCCCGCTACACCGAACCGCTCGTTCCGTACGCAAGCGAGCGGGCGCTGATGCGCGCTCGCGTCGAAGTCGAAGTCGAATACCTGCTGGCGCTCGCCGACTTGGAGGCCACACCGCTCGACGTCGACGCCGACCAGCGAGCGACCCTGCGCGCACTCTACGAGGAGTTCGACGACGAGGACGCGTCCGTCGTCAAGCGACTGGAGACCGAGGGGTACGGCGAGTACGCCGCCACGAACCACGACGTGAAGGCCATCGAGTACTTCGTCCGTCTGGGCATGCCCGAGGGACTGGACGCCGACAACTGGATTCACTTCGGCCTGACCAGCGAGGACGTGAACAACCTCGCGCACCGCCTGCTCGTGAAACCGGCCGCCGAGGGGGTGCTGGTGCCGGAACTGCGCGAGATTCGGGACGCGCTGGTCGAGATGGCCCACGAGTACGGCGACGTGCCGATGCTGGCTCGCACCCACGGCCAACCGGCGACGCCGACGACGTTCGGCAAGGAGATGGCCGTCTACGCCTCCCGTCTCGGGCGGGCCATCGCGCGGGTCGAACGCGCCGCCGCCGACCTCTCGGGGAAACTCGCCGGCGCGTCGGGAACCTACGCCGCCCACCACGTGGCCTACCCGGACGTGGACTGGCGCGCCTTCGCCGAGTCGTTCGTCGCGTCGCTCGGTCTGGACCACGAACCGCTGACGACGCAGGTCAACCCGTGTGACGACCTCGAAGTCCTCTTCGACGCCCTGCGGGGCGCGAACAACGTCCTGTTGGACATGGACCTCGACATGTGGCTGTACGTCTCGGACCGCTACCTCGGACAGGAGGCCGTCGAGGGCGAGACTGGGTCCTCGACGATGCCCCACAAGGTCAATCCGATAGACTTCGAGAACAGCGAGGGGAACCTCTCGAAGGCCAACTCCGACCTCGTGTTCCTCGGGGACTACGTCACCAACTCCCGCCTCCAGCGCGACCTGTCGGACTCGACGGTCAAGCGCAACGTCGGCGCGGCCTTCGCCCACTGTCTGGTCGGCTACGGCAAGTGCCAGAACGGGCTGGCGAAAGTGGTCCCCAACGAGCAGGTGATGCGCGACGAACTCGACGCCACCCCGGAAATCATCGGCGAGGCGGTCCAGACAATCCTCCGCCGCGAGGGCCACGACGACGCCTACGAACAGGTCAAGAAGGCCACGCGCGGCCGGGACGTGACCATCGAGGACTTCCGCGAGATGTTCGCCGACCTCGACGTGAGCGAGTCGGTGCGTGCGGACCTGGACGCGCTGACGCCGGCGGGCTACACGGGCATCGCCGCGACGCTCGCCGAGAGCGTCGACGACGCCTGAGTCGGACTCTATCGTCAGGGCGCTTCGAGCGGGAGCACCGAGATAGTGCCGTCGCTACTCGCGGTCACCTCGTAGCCGTTGTACTCGAAGGTGACCGCACCTCGCGTTTGCCCGAAGATGGCGTCCAACGCGTCGCCGTCGATGGCGGGGTACAGCGTCTCCGTGAGTTCTTTCGGGTCGACCCCCTCGGCCTCCGCGACGGCCTCCACGACCTCCTCGCTCAACCGTTCGTTCGAACCCATAGGGGGCGCTTTCGACTCGACACATGAATCTTTGGTGGCCGCCCGACGAACGGAACGCTCAGGTGGTTTCCGTCCGTCCGGGCGGTAGATGGTTCTCGGCACCGACTCGCGCATCCTGACGCTGGCGTTCGCTCGGATGGCCGACGCGCTGGGCAACTCCTTTCTCATCATCGTCCTCCCCCTCTACATCGCCAGCGGGCAGGTGACGCTGACCGGCATCGCCGGCACCGAACTGTTCGGGTTCGTCCTCCGCCAGGAGACGCTCATCGGACTGGTGCTCTCGCTGTTCGGCCTGTTGAACTCCTTCGGCCAACCGCTGACGGGCCGCCTCTCCGACCGGACAGGCCGTCGCCGCGCGTTCGTGCTCACGGGACTGGTCCTCTTCGCCGTCGGGAGCGCCGCCTACCCCTTCCTGACGTCGTACTGGACGGTGCTGGCGGCCCGGGCGTTTCAGGGCGTCGGCGCGGCGTTCACGATACCGGCGACCATCGCGCTGGTCAACGACTACGCCGAGAGCGACGCCGAACGGGGCGGCAACTTCGGCGTGTTCAACACCTTCCGACTCGTCGGGTTCGGGTTCGGCCCCATCGTCGCGGGCGTCGTCATCACCGGCGGCCTCGACGCCGAGGGCGTCGTCTCCTACGCGCTCGGAGGGCTGTCGTTCTCGGGGTTCACCGCCGCGTTCGCCGTCGCCGTCCTCGGGGCCGTCGTCAGTTTCGCGCTCGTGGCGCTGCTCATCGAGGACCCGCCGACGGCCGAGGACGCGGCCGGGAAGGACCTCTCCATCGCCGTCTTGGACCCGCAGGGGAACGGGTTGGACTCGGTGTTCGTCCTCGGCGTCGGCACGTTCCTGATGGCGACGACCATCGCCCTGTTCGCCACGCTCGAAGGGCCGATTCGGATGCGACTGGACGAGTCGACGTTCATGTTCAGCGTGCAGTTCGCCGCCGTCGTCATCGCCAACGTCCTCTTGCAGGTCCCCATCGGCCGCGCGAGCGACAGAATCGGGCGGCGACCGTTCGTCGTCGCCGGGTTCGTCGTCCTCGTCCCGGCCGTCTACGCGCAGGGCGTCGTCACCGACCCGTGGTCGATGCTCGCCGCGCGGTTCGTACAGGGCGTCGCCGTCGCACTGGTGTTCGCGCCGTCGCTGGCGCTGGCGGGTGACCTCGCGGGAGCGCGCGGGTCCGGGACGACCCTCTCCGTGCTGACGATGGCCTTCGGCCTCGGCGTCGCCGTCGGACCGCTCGCATCGGGCGTCCTGTTCAACCTCGGTGGGTTCAGCACGCCTTTCACCGTCGGGGCGGTCCTCGCCCTCCTCGCGCTTGCCCTCACCTACTGGCAGGTGGAGGAGACGCTCGGCGTCGGCGAGGAATCCCCCCGGCCGTCACCGCAGGACTGACCGGGACCGTTAAGCCCGAGACCGTCGTAGCCATTGACATGTTCGCAGACCGCACCGACGCCGGTGACCGCCTCGCCGAGGAACTCCGGCGACGAGAGGTGGCGGCCGACGTGGTGTTGGCCATCCCCCGCGGCGGACTGCCGGTCGCGCGTCCCGTCGCGGACGCACTCGACGTACCGCTCGACGTCGTCGTCGCCCGCAAGGTGGGCGCGCCGGGGAACCCGGAACTGGCCGTCGCGGCCGTCGCCGACGACGGGACGACGTGGCGAAACGACTCGCTCATCGGCGCGTTAGACCTCACGACGGAGTATCTGGAGACCGAAACCGAACACGAACAGCGGGCGGCGAAAGAGAAACTCGACCGCTATCGGGCCGACCGACCACCGCTCGACGTCTCGGGCAAGCGCGTCGTCATCGTGGACGACGGCCTCGCCACGGGGGCGACGATGCGCGCCTGCGTCGAGCGAGTGAAGGAAGCGGGGGCCGCGGGCGTCGTCGTCGCCGTGCCCGTCGCGTCGCCGGACACGGCCGACTCGTTCGAACGCCTCGCCGACGAGGTAATCACGGTGGAGGAACCGGTCAACTTCGGCGCCGTCGGCCAGTTCTATCGGGACTTCTCGCAGGTGAGCGACGACGAGGCGATGGCCCTACTGGAGTAGTCGCTCGACCGTCTCCCGCACCGCGCGGGCGGCGGTCCGCACCTCGGAGAGCCTGACGTACTCGCGCTTGGAGTGGGCGACGGCGCCCACCTCGTCGGTGAGGGTGCCGGGACCGAAGACGACGGTTGGGGCGTGCTGGGCGAAGTACGAGGCTTCGGTGGCCGCCTCGAACGGCCGGACCGCGCCACCGCTGGCGTCCCGCAGGGTTCGGACCAGTTCGGCTTCCGGGTCGGTGGCGAACGCCTCCGGGAACGGCGTGTCGGGTCGGATGAGCGCCACGTCGAGGCCCATCTCGGCCGGGAGCCACTCCCGGAGGTGGGCTTCGAGGTCCGCACAGAACCCGTCGCTCGTCTCCGGCGGGACGCTCCGCCGGTCGAACGTGATGGTGCACTCGGCGGGGACCTGATTCGTGGCCTCGCCGCCCTCGACCATCGAGGGGGTGAGGATAGGGCGGCCCAGCGTCTCGTGGGCCGCCGGTCCTCGCGGTTCCCCGTCGTCACCGCTCGTCTTTTCCGAGGCGCTCCGCGCCTCGCGTTCGTCGTAGCTCTCCATCGCCTGCAGAATCGGTGCGGCCGCCCGAATCGCGTTCATGCCGCTCCCCGGGTCGGCGGCGTGGGCGCTCTCGCCGCGGATGGTGACGGTGCCCTCGAACTGCCCTTTCGCCGCGGTGCAGACGTCGAGCCCCGTCGGTTCGCCGACGACGAACCCGTCGGCGTCGATGGTCTCGGCGAGGTGGGCGCCGCCGGTCTGGGTGGTCTCCTCGTCGACGGAGACGGCGAGCGTCACCGCGCCGTCGCCGGGGTCGACGGTGAGGAAGGCGTCCAGTAGCGCCGCCAGCGGTCCCTTCGCGTCGCACGACCCGCGACCACAGACCACGTCGCCAGCACCCTCGTCGCCGCTCCCGTCCACTCGCTCGTCACCCGGCGGGTCAGTCCGGCGCTCGTAGGGGAGGTGCGGCGGAACGGTGTCGATGTGCGTGTTCAACACCAGATGCGTGTCCGCCGCCGCCCCTTCCGCCGGGTCGGCCGCGCCGCGCGTGGCGACGACGTCGCCGAGGTCGTCCACGGTCGCGTCAACGTCTGCCGCGTCGAGAGCGTCGAGGAGCACCTCGCGCATCTCCGCGACCGATTCGGTGGAGTCCGTCTCGACGGCCCGTCGGTGGAACTCGGCGAGGTCGTAGGCCCCGCTCATCGCTCCAGACTGGTCACGTCGTCCAGCGTCTCTCGCTCGCGGACGACGCGGGCCTCGCCGCCCTCGATAGCCACTTCGGCCGGTCGGGGCTGGGAGTGGAACTGGTTGGCCAGTTCGTAGCCGTACGCGCCGGCGTTGCCGATGGCGAGCAAGTCCTCGCGCTCCGGGCGGGCGATGGGGCGGTCCGTGCAGAACACGTCGGCGCTCGTACAGCAGGGGCCGCCGACCGAGACTGGTTCGGCCTCGCGGTCGGGCGCGGTGACGTTTCGGATGGGGTGGTACGACCCGAACATCGCCGGGCGGATGAGCGTCGCAAGCGAGGCGTCGACGCCGACGACGGTGGCCGCGGGGGTCTCCTTTATCGTGTTGACCGCCGTGAGGATGAGTTCCGCGTCGGCGACGACGTAGCGCCCGGGTTCGAGTTTTACCTGGGCGTCGAGGTCGCCGACGGCCTCGCGGACCTTCTCGCCGACGACCTGCATGTCGAGCGGTTCCTCGTCCTCGCGGTAGGGGACGCCGAACCCGCCGCCGAAGTCCACGAAGTCGAGCGGAGTGATTTCGGTCTCGATTCGCCGGCCCATGTCTGCCACTTTCCCGATAGCGCGGCAGTGGTCGTCGAGGTCGTCGTGGAGGACGCCGCTCCCGGCGTGGGCGTGGATGCCGACGAGGTCGAACCGCTCGGCCACGTCTTCGGCCACTTCCGGCACTTGGTCGTAGGGGATGCCGAACTTCGCGTCCTTGCCGGTGGCGACCTTCTCGTGGTGGCCCGTGCCGATGCCGGGGTTGACGCGGATGGCGACGCGGCCGTCGTAGCCGCGCGCTTCGAGACGGTCGAAGGTGTCCCGAGCGCCGCCTGTGATGGTCAGGCCGGGGTGGTCTGCGGCGAGGTCGGTGGCGTAATCTAGGTCGCGGTCCGGCGGGTTGACGGCGGTGTACTGGAGCGTGTCCGGGTCCGCGCCGGCGTCGATAGCCCGTTGGAGTTCACCCCACGCGGCGCACTCGATGTCGGCGCCCGTGTCGAGGAGTTTCGAGAGGACGGCGCGGCCGGTGTGGGCCTTCGCCGCGTACATCACGTGAGCGTCGGGGAACGCCGACGAGAACCGCTCGTAGTTCTCGGCGACGCGGTCCACGTCGAGGACGTACAGCGGCGTGCCGTGTTCGGCCGCGAGTTCGCCCAGTCGGTCGTGGTCCCAGTCCGCGAGGCGGCGGACCGGCGGCGAGTCGTGACTCATTGGCGCAACGTCGGCGACGGCGGCTAACAAGGGTTCCGCTTCGACGTATCCTCGCCCGAGAGGCTCGGTCTTCCTCTCGTCCGACGGGCCGACAGAGACTCGTCGTCCGAGGGCCTCGCCCAGTAAGTGTCCCATATTCATCAATTCCGGGAGATTCCTGCGTGTGAACGTACACCGCGGACTGGTAGGAGGGGCGGTGAAGCGCGGCTAGACTCGGACTAGCGTGCCAGCGCGACCTGTGCGCCACCTCGTGTCAGCCTATACTTATTACTCGGCTGAGAGTATCTTCGACCATGACTCTCGTAGCATCGGCGCTCCGGCGGCGAGTTATCGCACTCTCGCTCGCGTTCGTCCTCCTCCTGTCCGTCGGGTCCGGCGTCGCGGCCGCACAGTCCTTTCAGGGCGCGGCGGGGTCCGTCGTCGTCGGCCCCGACGAGACGTACGACTCCATCGAGGGCGTCGCCGGAACAGTCGTCGTCCGCGGTACGGTCACCGGTGACGTCTCGACGGCCGCCGGAACGGTCCACGTCACCGAGAGCGGGACGGTCGGCGGGAACGTCCAGACCGCCGCCGGCACCGTCCGAATCGACGGGAACGTGGCCGGCGACGTGAACGCGGCCGGCGGGACGGTCGAAATCGGCGAGACGGCCCGCATCGGGGGGAACCTCGAGTCCGGGGCGGCGTACCTCTCCATCGACGGCAGGGTCGACGGTGACGTCACCGCGGGGGCCGAAACTATCGTCCTCGGACCGACCGCCGCCGTCGGCGGCGACGTCCGCTACGACGCCGAGACGTTCACGCGGGACCCCGACGCCAGCGTCGCCGGGTCCGTCGTCAGGGACGCCGCCATCCGCGACAGCGCTGGGCCGTCGTTCGAGGGCCTCGCCGTTCCGGGGTGGGTCGGTGCCATCTACGGCCTGTTCGCCAACCTGCTGCTCGGCGTCGTCCTGTTGGCCGCGTTCCCAGCCTTCTCGACTCGCGTGTCCGACCGGGTGGCCGACAGCCCCGTGAAATCCGGGGGTGTCGGTCTGCTGACCGTCGTAGCCGTCCCGCTCGTCCTCGTCGTCCTCGCGATTACCATCGTCGGCATCCCGCTCTCGCTGGTGGGCGCCGTCGCGTTCGGTGTCACGGTGTGGGTCGCCGTCGTCTACGGCCAGTTCGCCGTCGGCGCGTGGGCTATCGGCTTCGCCGACAGCGACAACCGCTGGGTCGCCCTCGCGGTCGGTCTCCTCGGGTTCGCCATCCTCGGTGCCGTCCCGGTGCTGGGCGGCCTCCTCGAACTGGCGGCGTTCCTGCTGGGCCTCGGTGCGCTCGCGCTCTCCCTCCGTGAGGCCTACCGCGGCCGCAAGGAACGCGACACCCCCGGCGGCCGTCAGACGACGCTCGACGAAGCCTCGAGTGACGCGTCCGCGGCCTGAGGTCGACGCCGCTCCGCGACGGCGGGGACGGACTCGGAGAACTCGTTTCCGTGCCGTCGCTAGTCTCTGAGCGCGTCCTCTCGCTCCGTCGCCTCCAGCGTCTCCTCCTCGACGTCGGTGGCGACGACGGCCGGCTTGTACGCGCCGCCGGGGATGAGGTCGTTGTCGCCGACGGAGGAGTCGACGAAGCGCTGGAACGCGCGCCGCTCGGGGGGCAGTTCGCCGTAGAGAACCTCGTCCTCGACGAGGTCGTAGACGGGGATGCGCGGGGTCAGGAGCGTGTTCTCGCCGACGACGCTCCCCTCGCCGACGACGAACCCGCTGGTCACGCGACAGCCAGCACCCAGCGAGACGTCGTCCTCGACGATGACCGGGGCGCTCTCGACCGGTTCGAGGACGCCGCCGATGAGCGTGTTCGCGCCGAGTTTGACGTTCTCGCCGATTTGGGCGCAGGAGCCGACGGTGTCACAGGAGTCGATGAGCGTGCCGTCGCCGACGTACGCGCCGATGTTGACGAACGAGGGCGACATCATGATGCAGTCCTCGCCGAGGTACGCGCCCCGGCGGATGGTCGTCCCGTCCGGCGTGTTTCGCGTGCCGCGTTCCCCGAGGTCACCGGTGTCACGGAGGGGGAGTACGTCGTGGTACTGGACGTCGCCGTACTCTCGGCTGTGAGTCTCGCGGAACGCGAAGTTGAGCAGGATGCCCTGCTTGACCCACTCGTTGGCCTTCCACTCGCCGTCCACCTTCTCGGCGGCGCGGACCTCGCCGTTCTCCAGTGCGGCGAGGAACTCGTCGAGGGTGTCCAGTTGCGGCGGTTCGACGTCGTCGATGGTAGCACCGTCTTCGTACGCTGTCCAGAGGTGCCCGATGTTCTCTTCGAGGTCTTGTCCGAGCATCTTGGGCGTCGGTACCGCCTCCGGACGTATAGCGACCATGGATTCGGACCGGACGGGAGCGCCGGCGCTCGATACGAGAGTCAGCGACCGGTTTCGAAAACCGCTCTCGCCTCAGTCCGCCCCTTCTCCCGGGACGTAGCCGCAGTCGGGACAGAGACCGACTCTGGTCGCTACTTCGAACTCTCCTGAGCAGTGGGGGCATCTCGACGCTGGCAGTCGTCCGCTGTGTTGCGTAGCCATACCTGTCGGTCCGGCGTTGTGTCGTATAAGGCTATGCGTTATATGGACAAAACTGTATTAGGTCCTCGAAGGGGCCTACGATGCGTCGACGACCTCGGCGAACTCGTACCGGCCGGCGTCTCGGCCGACCAGCCACGTCGCCGCGTCCAGCGCGCCCGCCGCGAAGACCGCGCGGTCCTCCGCGCGGTGGGCGAGGGTCACTACCTCGTCGTTGCCCGCGAGGAGGAGTTCGTGTTCGCCGCGGATGTTCCCGGCACGGCGGGCGAAGACGCCGATTTCGCCGTCCTCGCGTGGCGCGTGACCCTCGCGCCCGTACACCGGTTTCACGTCTCGCTCCTCCTGAATGGTCTCTAGGATGCTGTTGGCCGTGCCCGAGGGCGCGTCGACCTTCCCGTTGTGGTGGCTCTCCATGAGTTCGAGGTCGTAGTCGTCCAGCGCGGCGACGGCCTCCCGGACGACGCGCTGGAGGACCTGAATCCCCTGCGAGAAGTTGCTCGCCTTCAACAGCGGCACCTCGGCGCTCGCGGCGTCGAGACGCTCGATACCGGCCTCGTCGAACCCGGTGGTGCCGACGACCATGGCGACGCCCGTCTCGGCGCAGGCGTCGGCCACGGTCAGCGCGCCCTCGGGAACCGCGAAGTCCACCACGACGTCGACGTCGTACTCCGCGAGGGCGTCGGCGGCCTCGTCGGGGTGGACGACCGGTACCCCGTGGGCGGACTCGACGCCGCTCGTGGCGAACCCGACGACCACCTCGACGCCGCGGTCGACCGCCGTCTCCACGACGGCCCCGCCCATCCGGCCGGTGACGCCGTTGACGGCGACCCGCGTCATCGCTCGGCCTCCACGTACTCGCCTTCGACGTCATCGTCTTCGAGTTCCGCGAGTACGTCACGCAGGTCCTCGACGTGTTCCTCGGAGAGGCGCGTCAGCGGCGAGCGGACGTTGGCGGGGCCGTACCCGCGGATGCCCATGGCCTCCTTGACCGGGATGGGGTTCGTCTCGACGAACAGCGTCCGGAACAGCGGGCCGAGTTCGTGGTGGAGCGAGCGTGCGCGCTCGTAGTCCTCCGCCAGCGCCGCGCCGACCATCGCACAGGTCCGCTCGGGTTCGATGTTCGCGGAGACGGAGATACAGCCGTGGCCGCCGACCGAGAGGATGGGTAGGGTCATCCCGTCGTCGCCCGACAGCACCGCGAACTCCTCGTCGCGCGTGCGCTCGATGATTTCAGAAATCTGGTTCATGTCGCCGCTGGCGGCCTTGAACGCCCGGATATTCTCGTGGCTCGCCAGTTCGACGGCGGTGTCCGGTTCGATGTTGCGCCCGGTGCGCGAGGGGACGTTGTAGACGATTTGCGGGCAGTCCACCTCGTCGGCGATGGTGGTGTAGTGGTCGACGAGCCCCTGCTGTTCGGGCTTGTTGTAGTACGGTGAGATGAGGAGCAGGGCGTCGGCCCCGGCGTCTGCGGCCCGTCGAGAGAGCGAGAGCGCCTCGCGGGTGTTGTTCGACCCGGTGCCGGCGATGACCGGCACGTCGTCGACGGCGTCGACGACCGCCTCGACGACCTCCACGTGTTCGTCGTGGGTCATCGTCGCCGACTCGCCCGTCGACCCGACGGGGACGAGGCCGTCGACGCCCGCCTCCTCGAGTCGCTGTGCGTCTTCTCGGAGCGTTTCGAAGTCGATACTGCGGTCCTCGTCGTCGTGGAACGGCGTACACATCGCGGGGTAGACGCCGTGGAAATCGAGTGCTGTCATTGCTGAGTGGTGTGGTGTCGCTCTGGGATATGTGGTCCGGTTGCAGACGATGCGCGAGAAAGCGACCCGGGACGGGGGCGCTACGCCCGCCGCGAGTCAGTACGTGTGCGTACGCTTGCGTTTAGCGACGACACAGACGCCGCTCGCGACCGGGCGACCCGTCGCGGTGTGGCGCCGTGACATACACGAGGGACGGACCGTGAGGGACTTAGCTGTTGTGTTCTCCCGTGTTCATCCGAACACCTATCCGAGAGGGGGCATCAACTGGTGGTATGACTGTATCGCACCCGGGTCAGCGCGTGGCCGTTCTGGCCGACGCGCAGAACCTCTATCACACCGCCCGGAGTCTCTACACGCGAAATATCGACTACTCGGCCCTGCTGGAGGAGGCCGTCGACGGCCGCGAACTCACCCGCGCTATCGCGTACGTCATCCGTGCCGACTCGCCCGAAGAGGAGTCGTTCTTCGAAGCACTGGTGGACATCGGGTTCGAGACACGCATCAAGGACATCAAGACGTTTCAGGACGGGTCGAAGAAGGCCGACTGGGACGTGGGGATGAGCTTAGACGCCGTCACGCTGGCGAAACACAACGACGCCGTCGTCCTCTGCACCGGCGACGGGGACTTCGCGCGGGTCTGCCGGTACGTCCGCCACGAGGGGTGTCGCGTCGAGGCCGTCGGGTTCGAGGAGTCGACGTCGGAGGACCTGAAGGCCGCCGTCGACGGGTTCGTGGACATGAGCGCCGACGCCGACCGGTTCCTGCTGTAGCCGGCGCTCACGACACGCTGTCTCTGGAGAACTCGGGTGACCGGACCTTACACCGGGCGGCCGTCTTCAGAGGTGCCCACGAGCAGCGCACCTGCCGCCAGCCCCAGCGCCGCGACGCCCGCCGCGGCGGCCGGGATGGCGACGTCTATCGGTCCTGTCCCGAGGATGAGCGCCGTGCTGACGAACAGCAGGAGGGCGCCCAGAATCACTTTTCGGTTGTCCGTAGCCATTGTACCTCTCGATTGGCGTTCATCCGGTATAAATTTCCCCAAAACCGCCCGACGGAAGCACGTTAGACAGTCACAAACACTGTGATACTGTGGGTTCGTATTACCGTGCCATCACTTCTGCCCCCGTCGTCGGACCGAAAGGCGGTTGGTCGCCGGGCCGCGAACACCGCCAATGAGCGACAGCGAGTTTCGCGGCCTCTGTCGGGCCGCCGACTACCAGTTCGGTCGCGGCGCCGGGACGGCCCTGTTCCCGTCCGCCGACGACATCGAGGTGACGCACACGAGTTCCGGGCGGCCGCGGCAGGTCCACGCCGACGACGGGCGACTCGTCACGTACGGCACCGACGGCCGCTACACGCTGGGGGTGGCTGGCGGACGGCGCCTGCAAGCGCAGTTCGAGGCACCGCGTCACAGGGTGGTCGTCGGCGACGAGAGCGAACCGTTCGTCCGCGAGGGCCGCAACACCTTCGCGAAGTTCGTCCAGCGGGCCGACCCAGACCTCAGACCGGGCGACGAGGCCCTCGTGGTCCACGAGGATGGCGACTTACTCGCGGTCGGCCGTGCGGAACTGCCCGGCCACGGCATGACAGACTTCGAGACGGGGATGGCCGTGAAGGTCCGCCGCGGTGCCGACGACTGAGAGAAAGCACTTACCGGACCGGTCGGAAGCATCGCTATGCGCCGCCGTCAGGTCCTCGCGGTCGCCGCCCTCTCCGTCGCATCGCTCGCCGGGTGCACCGGGCCCGGGTCACCGGACGAGACGCCCACCGACGAACCGACCGACAGCGGGACGGCCTCTCCGACCGAAGCGGGTTCGGTGACGCCCGACCCCGACGACCCGATTCTGTTCGTCGTCAGCAACGAGACCGAGAGCGAACAGACGATTTCGGTCACCCTCACGCGAACCGACCAGACGTTCGTCGACGAGTCGCTGACGCTCGCTCCGGGCGAGTCCAGAGAGATAGAGAGCGGCGTTCGGTCGCCCGGCGACTACGAACTCGCGGTGGCCGTCGAGAACGGGCCAGAGCGGACGGTCACGCTCGCTATCGAGGCCTACGACGTTCGGATGGGGTCGAACCACTTCGTCGCCGTCGGACCGGACGAAATCGAGGTGTTCTGGGAGGAGTGACTACCGATAGGCGTCGGCGAACACCTGTTCGCGGCGCATCAACTCCTCGACGCCGTGGTCCAACAGCCCCTCGCCGAGCGCCGTCGCCCGGTAGTACGAGTACAGCCCCTCGCTGTCGGGTTCCTTGCGCTTGCGGTTCTCGACGAGGCCTACGTCGACCAGCGTATCGAGGTGGTGGTGGAGCGTGTTCCCGGGCAGGTCCAGCGCCTCCCGGAGTTCCTTGGCGCTCATCGAACCGTCGCGTTTCAGCCGATAGAGGATGCGGAACCGCGTCTCGTTGCCGACGGCTCGCTGCATCGCCACGTACTCCTCGAACGTGAGGACGCTCCCCTCTGGCAGGAGGTCGGCGGGGTCGGCCGGCCCGGTGCCTTCCTCCGGTGTCTTGATGCCCATCGCTCTACCGTACACTCGTGGCGCGACCGACATAACGGTTGTTGAGTCAGCGAGTGCTGAGTAATCCGGCGTTTTATGTATTGACCGCGTGTCGAGAGCGGTATGCGAGCCCGTATCAAATCGTCGCTCGGGGAGGTGGCCTACGGCGACTTCCTCCTCTATCTGATGGGGCCGTACACGACCTTCGACGTGGACGCGATGGTCCCCGAAGGGATGGACCCCGCCGACGTGTCGCTCCCGGCGGCGAGTGCCTCGGACGACGAACTGGACGAGATGATGGCGACGCTCCGTCGCGTGCAGGGCCGCCTGCGCGAGGACCCCGGCGTCAACGCGTTTCTGGCCGTCGACCCGGGGGTTCCCCTCGCGGAGATGGACGCCGCCAGCCAGAGCATCGCCTTCGCCCGGGCCAGCAACGCGACGCTGTTCGTCGTCCCCCGACTGGGCGACAAACTGGGCGTCGGGATGGAGGTGGGGTCGGTGCTGGAGGACTTGGACGCCACCGACCGCCAGCGGGTGCTGTTCGCCCACGAGGAGGACGTCTCCAGCGCGATGATTCGCAGTATCGGCCAGCGATGGGACGCCCGCGTCGTCAGTTACGCCGACGAAGACGAGTTGCTGGACGAGGTTCGGCAGTTCGTCGCCGACCTGATGAACCGCGAACTGTACGGCGACCTGCCGCGGAAGACGACCTGACGAGGCCACGTTTCGACGTTCGCTCTCACGGTGCCAAATTCGGGACCACTCCGTTACCGACCACCAGATACCCCCCTCAGGTAGCTCGAGCGAGTGAACGAGCCGTCCGCCTCGATTCGAGGGTGGGTCGCTAGCCTTTTTTATCCAGAACGCGCACTCCGGAGTATGTTTGGAGGAGGCGGCGGGGGCATGAACCCTCGCAAGATGAAGCAGATGATGGAACAGATGGGCATCGACATGGACGACATCGATGCCGAGGAAGTAATCATCCGGACGCCCGACGAGGAACTGGTCTTCACGGACGCGGAGGTCCAGTTGATGGAGGCACAGGGCCAGAAGACCTACCAGGTAGTCGGCGAACCGGAGTCCCGCGAGCGTGACGCCGGGAGCGAGAGCGAAGCGGACTCGTCCGACGAGGCGGAGGACGAGGGGAACGTCGTCGACGCGGACGACGTGGAACTGGTCGCCATGCGGACGGGCGTGGACGAGGAGACGGCGCGCGAGGCCCTCGAAGAGGCCGACGGCGACCTCGCCGACGCCGTCGACAAACTGGAGTAGCGTGTCCTATCTGTTCGTCCACGAGGACCGCGAGTACCTGCTGGACCCGGGCGAGCGCTTCGAGTCGGACCTCGGCATTCTAGAGGTTCCGGAGGACGTCGAACCCGGCGACGTCGTGGAGACGCATCTGGGAACCGGCTTCACGGTGCGCCGCCTCCGCGGGCCGGACCTGTTCAACCACCTCGAACGGACCGGCGCGCCGATGATGCCGCGCGATGTCGGCCTCGTCGTGGGCAAGACCGGCGTCGCGTCGGGCGACCGGGTTCTGGACGCGGGGACCGGGACGGGCATCCTCAGCGCATACATGGGACGACTCGGTGCGGACGTGGTGACCTACGAGATAGACCCCGAGTTCGCCGAGGTGGCCCGCGAGAACATGACTCTCGCTGGCGTCGACGACACCGTGGAGGTGCGGACCGGCGACGTGACCGAGGACCTGGACGACCTCTCCGGGTTCGACGTCGTCACGCTGGACACCGAGGACGCCCCCACCGTCGTCGAGCGGACGCCGACCCTACTGGAGCGAGGCGGGTCGCTCGCGGTGTACTCGCCGTTCGTCGAGAACACCCGCGCGGCCGTCGAAGCGGCCGAGGCGGTCGGTCTCGAACACGTCGAGACGCTCGACACCATCCAGCGCGAGATGGACTTCGACGCCCGGGGCTCGCGCCCCTCCACGGGCGGGGTCGGCCACACGGGCTACCTCACGTTCGCCCGCCGACCCTGAAATTTCAGGCACTCTCTCCTCGCTCGTCTCTCGCTGGACCGTGGTTTCAAGCCCCAGCGACGCGTACGACCGCCCGTATGAGCGACGCCGAGGCTCCCGACGAGACGACGACGTGGCCAGAACTGGCCATCGGTCTGTACGACCGACTCACGGGGCGCAACGCGGAGATAACCTACGAGTTCGAGGACATGGCTATCGACGTTCCGAGCAAGACGGGCGAGGACCCCGAGTACGCCCACTGGCGTATCGACGGCACGCTCACCGTCACGACCCGAGAGAACGAGTGACCGCCACCACCGAGCGACGGGACCGCGAGCCAATCGAGACGGTCGCGGAGCTACTGGACGAACTAGAGGACCGGCCGTCGCTGGGGGTAGAGGCCGACCTGACCGTCGAGATGGACGGTCACGGCGTCGGCGTCGTCGGTTACGATGACGTCGTGGCGGTGGACCTCCCCTCACTGCCCGCCGCCGCCTCGCTGTGGCGGTCGCTCCCTGTCGAGTCGATGGACGTCGCCGCCGTGCTGGCCTCCGTCGGCCTGACGGCCGAACTGCAGGTTCGCGGCGTCCCGGTCGCACGTATCGGGGACGACGCCGTCCCGGGCGCGGTGGCTCGACGTCTCGGACTCGGGCCCGTCGAACTCCTGCCGGAAGGGCCGCTGCTGGCCGCCCTCACTCGACGGCGCGGATGAGCGAGAGCAGTTCGTCGCGGTACTCGCGCGGTCGGCGGGAGAGCGGGTCCGGCGGGTCCGCGACGCCGAGAATCGACGCCACGGCGTCGTTCGGGTAGGCGCCGGCGGCGATGCGGAACCCGTCGTCGTGCCAGACGCCGACCCACCCGGTTATCGACAGCGTCGCATCGACCGCCGGCAGCGGCAGGGACGCCGTGTAGGTGCGGAGACGTGCGCGAGCGCCGCTGTCCGTTCGAGTCCGTTCCCGCCGGCCCCGGTCTACGTCCTGGAACCCGCGGTCGCGCAGTTCGTCGGCGAACGTCGAGTTGGCTTCCGAGCGGACGGTCGGGAGAATCATCGCCGGGCCGATACCCGGCGCGAGCGGGGGGCGAAACGTCAGCGCCGTCGCGAAGAAGAAGCGCCACTGTTGGTCTACGCCGGCGGCCGTCTCGGCCGCCTCCCGGGTGCGCACGTCGTCGTAGAGCCTCGTGGCGCCGGCGACGCTGGCCGTCGGCAGTTGGAACACCGTCTCGACGCGCTCGTCGGTCAGTTCCCACCCGCCGTCGGTCAACCGTGCCGAGGGAACGTCCGGGAACGAGGCGTCGTCGGACACGTTAGCTCAGTGGTCGTCCTCCCGCCACTTGTGCTCGCACTCGGTGCAGGTGAAAAAGCGCGTCTCGGACTCGTCGGCGGCGCGAATCTGCTTCATCTCGTAGAAGGCTCGTTCGTTGCCACACTCCGGACAGCGGGCGTTGGTCGTCGGTCCCATGTCCGCCGCGTCCACCTCCGAGGTGTCCACGACTTCCGACTCCTCTTGGCCCTGCGTGGTGACGGCCATCTCCTGTTCGGCGTCGGCGTTGCGCGGCTTCTCGTAGCCGCAACTCTCACAGAGCCACATGTCGCCCTCTGTCTTCATCATCGAACCGCAGTCGTCGCAGAACTCCATTGTTGTCCTCCCTAGGCAACGCGCCCCTGTTAAACGCCCGGGTTCGGGTCAGTCGTTGTTGACCCACGCCGGACACGGTTCCATGTCGTCCAACAGGTCCTCGTGGAACGTGCAGTACGGTTCGATGTCGTCGCCGTCCATCACGTACTGGAAGTGTCGGCAGTTCCCGCAGTAGTTGTCCGGTTCGCCGCGGTGGACCGCCGTCTCCGTGATGGGGTCCTGTCCCGTGTGGGGGGTCGTCCCGCCGTCAGTGCTGGGTGCGGACTCCGGACCGGCGTTGGCGATAGCGGGGTCCAAGTCGCGCTCGGAGGGGCCGA
The DNA here is from genome assembly GCF_056934455.1 of Haloarcula sp. H-hyl6. Lineage (NCBI taxonomy): Archaea > Methanobacteriati > Methanobacteriota > Halobacteria > Halobacteriales > Haloarculaceae > Haloarcula > Haloarcula sp. H-hyl6. The sequence continues at coordinate 640,502 of NZ_JBRIIK010000001.1, read as the reverse complement.
TTTGCCGAGACCGGGCGGTCTCGCTGTCGGTCGAGGCGCGGTCGGTCGCTCGTCCGTCCGGGGACTGCGGTTCGCTCGGACTGTCCGTCCCGGAACGGGTGCCGCCGGGGGCACCGAGCACCTCGCTGCCGTCGCCGCCGTCGCTGACGGTGCTTCGGCCCTCGTCACGGCGGTTGGTCTGGGTCTCGACGCCGCCGTCCGGGTCGTCTCCGAAGAACCCGATGCCGCCCATGCCGGGTATCGAGCGGGCCTCCTCGACGAGTTTGATGGTGCCCTCCTCGGTCACTTCCATCTTGGCCGTTCCGCCCGGCGACTTGCGGGTGTTGAACGTCGCCAGCGCCGCGAACAGACACCAGAACGTGGTCAGGACGCCCGTGAGGTAGACGATGCTAGTCCCGAGCGCCTGCAGGGGCGCGTTCGTCATCCAGTCGTACGGATAGATGTGCTGGAACACGGCGACGCCGAGGAGGGCGACGGTAGCGCCGAGAACGGCCGTCGCCCGAATCCGCCGGCTGGCGGGTAACACGGCGAAGACGCCGAGGACGACGGACGGGAGTCCGACCCCTGCGACGACGCCGGCCACCTCACGGGCGGCGTAGTCACCGAGGCCCACCGAGGCCCCCACGTCCGTCGTCGCCAGCGCGATAGCGGCGACGAGTCCGGCGACCCCCGCGAGGAACAGCCCGGACCCGACGAGCTGTTGACGGCGCGACGCGACGCGCCCGACTTCCCCCTCGTACACGTCCGTCAGACTGGTCATAGGGGCCTCTAGAACGCCGTTCCTCAAAACTACCCGTCAGACGGACGCATGACGCGAGCGCGTGTGGTGGGAGGGAGACGGCGACAGCGGTCCGCTCGCATTCCGAAAGCACTAATCGGGGCGGCGGGAACAGTTCGGGTATGAGCGACGACGAGAGCGAAGAGGAGGCGCCGGCCGTCGAACTCGGTGAGGGGCCGGACGTCGAGGGGGCACCGCTCGCCCGCGTCACCGCGCGGCTCACGTGGGGCATCGAACACAGCACAATCGTCGAGCGAGAGGGCGACACCACCGTCAGGACGCCCGACGGGCCCCGAGAACTGGCCGCGGTCATGGAGGAGGTAGACGAACCGTACTTCGCGGACCGCCACGAGTTCGAGGCCGCCGTCCGAGAGGTCATCGGCACCGGGCCGGTCCCGACCGAGTGACTACGTCGAGTCGCCCTCGGACTGTGCGTCTTCTGACGCCGTCTCCGTCGTGTCTACCGTCGGGTCCGCCTCCGTTCCGACGAAATCCTTTCGGTCGCCCCACTGGTCGCGAGTGAGATACAGGGCGATACCGAGGACGACGAGGACGGGAATCACCATCGCCGCGAGGAGGAGGGCGACGACGAGCATGCCGCCCGGACCGATGCCCTGCAGTAGCGGGTACATGGCGGGGCGTAGCACGGGCGGGCTAAAACAGCTTTTGAGACGCTATCGCATGTTCTCCAGCGACCGAACGGTGTCGGAGATGAGCCACGCCGTCTCGACGTCGGGCGACTCGATGCTGAGCGCACAGAACGAGTCACGGCCGTCGTCGACGGTGATGTGGTAGGCCTGACTCGTCAACTCTTGGGCCGGGCCGGCGTCTGCTGGCTGAGGGGACACAGTAGACACTCACGGATTCCGACGGTTAAACCAGTCGATTCTGGCCGTAGCGGGCGTGAGACGCCGACTCACTGTCTCCTACTCGACACGCTCTGTCCCGTCGCCGTCGGTCACCTCGGCGCGACCGCGTCGCTTTCCGAACAGGTACGCGCCGACGACGAGGGCAAGGGGGAGTACCAGAAACGGGACCATCATCAGGAGGAGGACGACCAATTCGACTCCGCCGGGGAGGCCCGGAAATAGTAGGAGTGGAGGGCTCATACCGGGGTGTAACACCAGCGCGAATGTAATGGTTGTCGCTTCTACCGACCTCAGAAGTCCGAGAGCTGTGACTGAAGACCGGCGACGAGTTCGGACTTCCGCCGGAGCGCTCCGACGCTGACCGGCAGTTGGTCGCTCACGGCCGAGAGCGTCTCGCGGAACGACTGGCCGACGCCGGGTTCGCCGTCGAAGGCGTTCCGGACCCCTTCCCGGACCTGCCAGACGCCGACGGGTGCCCAGTAGTCGTCGGTAATCTCCCGGAGGACGAGACACTTGGCCTGTCGGCCCCGCTCCTGGAGGTGTTCGAGGACGCCCAGTCGGGCCGCGTAGTACGCGCCGGCCGTCTCCTCTACGTACCCAGTGCGCCCCTCGTAGCCCTCGTAGGCGCTCGACATGTAGTAGCCCGTCTCGGGCCGGGGGTTCCAGACGCTCTGAGGTGCCTTCATCTCGACCAGTTCGAACTCCCAGCGACCCGGCGCCAGCAGTACCCAGTAGCGGTTCCCCATGTACTCGTTGTACCACACCTCCGGTTTGTCGATGGTGTCGCTGTTGCGCGTCGTCCCGCGGAGGTACTGACCGACGGTGTCGTCGACGGCGGTGATAGACCACCGCGTCGGCACGAGCGACCGCTCGCTGGCCTGTCCCAGCGCCCCGGCCGAGAGGATGGTGTTGATGTCGTAGACGTCGAAACCGCGCCGGTAGAGGTACGTCATCGCTCCCTCTGCCTGCCAGTCGTCGTCCGAGAGGGTCTTCTCGACGGGTTTGGGGACGTGTGGGTTCTCCGCGAGGTCCGCGCCGGTCGCGTGGGCGCGCGGTCCAGTCGGAGTCCCCACGTCGTCGAACTGCACGTCGAGTTCGGGGGTGCCGTCCAGTCCGACCTCGACGTCCACCGGGTGGTCGGCGATGGCCACCTCTCGCTGGACGCCGACGAACCCGTTCCACACGTCGTAGGCCCCGCCGGCGTCGCTCCCGCGGCGACCGCCCGTACTCACGGCGTCTACGGCGGTCGGTCGGGTCGAGTTGAGCATCCCCGTCCGCCGCTGGAGGACGTCCTCGATGCCGAGGCCAGCGTCGTACCAGTCACTGCTCGTGGCGAACCCCTCGGCGGCGGCGTCCCTGTCGACGGGCGAGAGCAGGCCCGTCGAGACGTTCGGGTAGCCAGACCGGCCGACGAATATCTCCGGAGCCGTCGAGCCAAAGAGTGAGTCCCCCTGTACCGTCTCCTGAAACTGTCGCTCGACGTCTTCGAGATGGTCGGTGATGGCGTAGGACTTCTCCTCGGCGAGGCGGCGCTTCTCGGCGGCCTCGTCGCGTTCGAACCCCTCGATGAACTCGTCGAGCTGCATCTATCCCGGGTTCGTCCCTGCCGGGCATGAACCTGTCCCTACCGAACCTACGTGAACAAGTATTACGTAGTTGGACTGAGTAACAACGGGTGATATAAATCATGGTGAACACAACGAAGTGGTTCGGGTTAGCCGCGACGGTCGCCAGCGTCGTCGTCGTCTTCCTGCCAGCGGTGTTTCAGGTGCCGCACACGCAGGCGCTCACGAACCTTCTGGTCGGGGAAATCAGTGCCATCGCCGTCGGCCACACGGCCTATCGAGCGGCGTCCGGCAAGCAGGCGGTACCGCTCGCGGCGGTGGCGGCCGTCGTCTGTGGCGCCCTCCTGATGCTCTCGCCCATCGTCCTGTACGCCGTCGACCCGTTCCTGACGATAATGCTCGGCCTCGGCCTCGTCGTGGCCGTCGGTGGCGGGGCAGCCATCGTCGACCGGTACGTCGGCGGCGAAGAAGGGCGCCAGTCGGGCGCTCAGCGCATCGCCAAGCGCGCCGGTAACTGAACGCGAACCACCGACCGAACAGACCGCAACCGTTTTTGCGACTGCCGGGTCCTTCTCCGACAATGCCGGTCATCGAGTGCGACGAGGCTGCCGCCCGAGAGACGCTGACCGAGGCTGGCGTCACCGTCGAGTCGGGTAACACCGAGCACGAGCGCTGGCGCGCCGAATACGGCGGTTCGACGGCTGTCGCCTACCAGGGGAAAGTGGTCGTGCAGGGCGAGGACACCGCCCGTCTCGAAGCCCTCCTTCGCGGCGACGACGGCGGCGGACGGGTCCACGCCTACTTCGACGGGGCCTCCCGCGGCAACCCGGGCCCTGCGTCGGTGGGCTACGTCCTCGTCGACGACAGCGGTATCGTCGCCGAGGGCGGCGAGACCATCGGTCGGGCGACGAACAATCAGGCGGAGTACGCGGCGCTCGTCAAAGCTCTCGAAGTCGCCGCGGAGTACGGCTTCGAGGAGATTCACGTCCGCGGGGACTCCGAACTCATCGTCAAACAGGTCCGCGGCGAGTGGAACACGAACGACCCGGACCTGCGGGAGAAGCGAGTCCGGGTGCGCGAACTGCTGACCCGGTTCGACGACTGGCAGATAGAGCACGTTCCGCGGGAGATAAACGACCGCGCGGACGAACTAGCCAACGACGCACTCGATGACTGACCTGCCATCCGAGACGGCCGACGAGGTCGAACGACTCACCAGACTGGCCCGTGACGCGGTGGACGACGACGAGGCGACCGCCTACCGGGCCGAACGCGCGGCGCTCCTCGACGAGCACGGCTACACCTGTCGGGTCCGCGAGGAGGACACCGGCGACGTCCTCGTCTGTCACCCCGCGGAGTGGGTCGAAGACGGCGTCATCCGGCCGGACCGGGTCGAAGACACCGACCGGGGGGTCGAAATCCGACTCTCTGGGCCGGAAGAACCCGACGAGTGGGACGCGGTCGAGGAACGGAACCGGGAGGTCGTGGCGGCGGTCCGGTCGGACCACGGCCCGGTCCACGCCGACACCGCCGACGCCCTCGCGGACTTCATGAGCAACCACTACGCCAAGTCCATCGCGGACGCGACGCCCGACGAACTGCGGGAGTTCCGCGAGGAGTACTTCCCGCGGAACGTCTGGCCGACCGACGAACAGCAGTCGCTGCTCGAGGAGTCCGTTCGTCTGACCGTCGAAAAAGCCGGTGGTCGGTTACCGGAGCGCTGAGCGGCTTACGCCTGCGAGTCGACGAGGTCGTGGAGTTCGTCGGCCCGGTCGTTCCCCGTGACGAACTTCGAGAACTCCCAACCGAGCTGGTCGAGGACGGCCTCCTTGCCGTCGTCGGTCAGGGAGTACTGGTTCGTCCGCTTGTCGAGTTCGCTCTTCTCGACGAGTCCCATCTCGACGAGGTCGTCGAGGTTGGGGTACAGGCGCCCGTGATTGACTTCGTCGTCGTAGTAGGATTCGAGTTCGCGCTTGATGGCGAGCCCGTACCGTGGCTCCTCGGCCAGGATGACGAGAATGTTCTGCTGGAACGCGGTCAAATCTTTTGCGACGCCGGGGCTACCCTTGATGGATTGTGCCTCTGACATGGTTAGCTAAATGTCATCAAGATATTTAACGCTTGTTAACTCCGACGTGGGAGCGATTACGACCGAGTGACGGGAGTACTCATCTCAGATAGCGAAAAATATCGATAGCGGAGGAAATACAGCCGTTGTACGGAATCAGTCCTCGGTTCCCCGTCGACCGTCTCTGCATCTCTGTGGACGATTCTCGTATAAATCTGTTTCGAGTGCGCCGTGGCGACAACACGAAAGTAACTTTTGCCGGCGCGGCGCAGACGCGGGTGATGACGAACCTCTGGGAAGACCTCGAAACCGGACCGAACCCGCCCGAAGAGATATACGCCGTCGTCGAGTGCCTCAAGGGCGAGCGCAACAAGTACGAGTACGACAAGGACATCCCGGGCGTCATGCTCGACCGGGTCCTGCACAGCAACGTCCACTACCCCAGCGACTACGGGTTCATCCCGCAGAGCTACTACGACGACGAGGACCCCTTCGACGTCCTCGTCCTCGTCGAGGACCAGACGTTCCCCGGCTGTGTCATCGAGGCCCGCCCCGTCGCCCTGATGAAGATGGACGACGACGGCGAACAGGACGACAAGGTCATCGCCGTCCCCACGGAGGACCCACGCTACGACCACATCGAGGACTTGGAGGACATCCCCCAGCAGACCCTCGACGAGATAGACGAGTTCTTCGCGACCTACAAGAACCTCGAAGAGGGCAAAGAAGTCGAGACGCTGGGCTGGGAGGACAAACAGGCCGCGATGGACGCCATCGAGCACGCTCAGGACCTCTACGACGAGCACTTCAACTGAACGGCGCTTCGGTTCCATTCTTTCGCCTCTCCCCCACCGCGGAGCCGCTGGCTCGCCGACCGGAACGCACGAGGATATCCGGACGTATGCTCCCCGATAATACCGGTAGTCGTTGCCGATTATGTATGAGCATGGGTAATCTTTTCAGGGTGGCTCCCGGTAACTGTAGATACGATGGCGACCGACCAATCCGAGGCCGCGTTGACCGACCCCACCGCCGGACCGGAGCGAGAGGACCCCAATCCGCCGGGTATCGCGCACTTGACGGTCGTCCCCGAGAACGCGGAGCGGTCGTCGTAACCGGTCCGCCGCCGCACGGATTGCCGCTTCCCGTGACACGCTCGCGAAAAGAAGCTTCTTGTCCCCGACCGGTCTAACGACGGGCATGGGTCTATTCGACCGTCTGAAAGGCGACGACGCCCCACGGGTCGCCTTCTTCGGCATCGACGGCGTGCCGTACAGCCTCATTTCGGAGCACCCGGACGTCTTCCCGAACCTCACGGAACTCGCGGAGGAGGGGAGCGCCGGCCCCATCAACAGCATCGTCCCGCCGGAGTCCAGCGCCTGTTGGCCCGCCCTGACGACGGGCGTCAACCCCGGTGAAACGGGCGTCTACGGCTTTCAGGACCGCGAAGTCGGGTCCTACGACACGTACGTCCCGATGGGTCGGGACGTACAGGCGACGCGCCTCTGGGACCGGGTCACCGACGAGGGCCGTGACGCGACGGTGCTGAACGTCCCCGTGACGTTCCCGCCCCAGCGCAACGTCCAGCGGATGGTCTCCGGGTTCCTCTCGCCCGGCGTCGACAAGGCCGCGTACCCGGACGAACTGCGCGAGCGCCTCGAATCGACCGACTACCGCATCGACGTCAACGCGAAACTGGGTCACGACGAGGACAAGTCGGCGTTCGTGGAGGACGCCCACGAGACCCTGGAGAAGCGCTACGAGACGTTCTCCCACTACGTCCAGCAGGACGACTGGGACCTCTTCTTCGGCGTGTTCATGACCACCGACCGGGTCAACCACTTCCTGTTCAAGCACTACGAACAGGACGGTGAGTACCAGCAGGAGTTCTTCGACTTCTACAAGCAGGTCGACGAGTACCTCGGGAACCTCCGCGACCAACTCGCCGACGACGTGACGATGGTCGTCGCCTCCGACCACGGGTTCACCTCGCTGGAGTACGAGGTCCACTTCAACGAGTGGCTCGAACAGGAGGGCTGGCTGGAATACGAGACCGAGGACCACTCCGAACTGGGCGACATCAGCGAGGACGCCAAAGCCTACTCGCTCATCCCCGGTCGGTTCTACATCAACCTCGACGGGCGCGAACCCGGCGGGGGCGTCCCAGAGGAGGAGTACGAATCGGTCCGCGCCGACCTGAAGGAGAAACTCGAAGCCCTCGAAGGCCCGAACGGCAACAAGGTCGCGGACCGAGTGGTCACCCGCGAGGACGCGTTCCGCGGCGACCACGACGACATCGCGCCGGACCTCGTCGTCGTCCCGAACCACGGCTTCGACCTCAAGGCCGGGTTCAAGGGCAGTGAGGAAGTGTTCGACGTCGGTCCGCGCAACGGGATGCACTCCTTCGACAACGCGACGCTACTCGTCGACGACGCCGACGCCCGCATCGACGACGCCGACCTCTACGACATCGCGCCGACCATCCTCGACCTGTTGGACCACGACTACGACCGCACCGAGTTCGACGGCAGCAGCTTGGTCTGAGGCGGTCCCGTTTTCGGGCGTCGAGTGGCCGAGCGGTGAACTGCTTCCCTGACCGAACGCCTCAGAGCAGATTGTCGAGGTTCTCGTTGTCGAACTCGTCGGGGTCGACCGACTGTCCCTGCGACTTGGCGGCCTCGTTGGCCTTCTGCATGAACTCGTCGACCCGACCGGAGCGCTCGACGCCCGAGAGGACGACCAGCGCGGCGACTTTGTCCGACCCCAGTGGGAAGTCTCCGCCGCGGACCTCCATGCTGCCCGTCTCGTCTTCGACCCAGCGGCGGGCGCGCTCGATGCCTTTCCGCGAGAGGCGTTCGGGGTCGCCGGCGACGACGAGGAGAGCGGATTCGGCGTCGGTAGCGTTCGGGAGGCTCATGCTCGTCAGGAGGGCGTTGCGGGTGACGCTCGTGATGGTGTTGACGTTCTCGCCGGGGTCCTCGCTGGCCTCCGCGCTCGCGTAGCCGATTGAGGAGATGCCACCGCCGCGGAGGGTGTTGATTATCTCGGAGGAGTCGACGACGCTCTCGCCGACCCCCTCGACGGCCTCGCCGGAGGCCAGCAGGAGGCCCACGCGCTGGGAGATGGCGTCGTTGATGCGTTCGTAGCCCTCGGCGACGCTGTCGCCGCTCCCGCGCCACGCGTCGTTGTCGACGAGCAGGAGCGAGTCTGCCTCGCGGGCGGCGGTCTTGAGCGAGCGACCGGCGTTGGCCTGATACAGACCGCCCTCGTCCTTGCCGGGGAGGATGCCGAGGACGTAGACGGGTATCTCGTAGATGCGCTTGAGTTCGCGGGCCAGCATCGGTGCGCCGCCGGACCCCGTGCCGCCGCCGAGACCGGCGACGACGACGACGGCCTCGGCCTCCGTGGTGATGCGACCGTCGAGGTTGTCCAGTACCTCCGTCGCGTTCTCCTGCATTATCTGTGCGCCGAGTTCGTTGTCGCCACCGACCCCGTGGCCCTTCACCCGGTCTTGGCCGATGAGGGCGGTGTCGATGTCGAGGTTCTGGAGGTCCGGTCTCGCCGTGTTGACCGCCAGCGCGCCGCGGACCGCGTCGAACCCCATCTCGTAGTCGAACTCCGCGAGGGACTGCGTTACTTTCCCTCCCGCCTGTCCGACACCAATCAGGACGACTTTCATGTTCAACGTCTCTGTCGCGGAACTAATCAACGTTGCCCCACCGCGAGGAAAAAACGACGGCACCGGGACGGCCGTGCCCGTGACCGGCGGGAACGGTCACTCGATGCTGAGCGTGTAGATGCGCTTGCGCGCGTCGGCGAAGGAGAACCGGGAGTCGACGACGCCGGCCTCTTCGAGGCGGTTCAGTGCGTACCTGACCGTCCGCGGCGGCAGCAGGGTCTCCTCCGCCAGTTGGCTCTGGGTCAGCGTGTCGTTGTACTCCAGCACCTTCGCGACGAGTTTCGCGCTCGGCGGCAGGTCGCGGACGGCTTCCCAGTCGCCGCCGTCGCCCTCGGGGTCTTCTTCTTCGACGGCCGTGATGTCGGATGCGCTCATGTAGTGACCCTATCGGATACAGGGTAATAATATTTCTTGTTCGTTCTCATGCGCACGAGAAATCTTTCGGCAAGATTGTCGCCCGCGCCGTCGTCGGGTCCGCCCGAAAGTTTACCTCCGGACCCCTCGGCATTGCGGGTGTGGACGAAGTCGAGGTCAGTACGGTGGTGTACGCGCCCCCCGAGGAGATGTACGAGTTCTTGCTGGACTTCCCGGGGTACGCGCGCTACTCGGAGTACATCGACCGGGTCACGCAGGACGGCGACGGGACGCCCGGGACCAACTACGACCTCGTGTTCTCGTGGTGGAAACTCACCTACACCGCACGCTCGGAGGTGACCGGCGTCGAGAGACCGGAGCGCATCGACTGGTGCATCGTCAAGGACATCGACGCCGAGGGGTACTGGCAGGTCGAGGAGGTGTCGGCCCCGGACGGCGTCGACGTCGCCTCCCGGGTCGTCCTCCACATCGAGTTCGACCCCGACTCCGCCTCGTCGGGCGCCGTCGACCTCCCCCGTCTCGTCTCGCTGGACTGGGTCATCGAGAAGGTCAAACCGCTGATTCACAAGGAGGCGACTCGCATCGTCGAACGCGTCGTCGCCGACATCGAGGGCGAACGGCGCGACGTGGACTTGGAGATTCACACGGGACCCGACTCGGTCTGAGCGGGTCCGGCGGCGTCGACTACTCGACGTCGGGGGTCTCGTAGTTGCCGCCGTAGCGGATGAAGAAGTACGCCAGACCGAGCGTCGCGGCCATCACGAACGACGTCGCCACGCCGAGGGTCTTCGCGCTACTCGGCACTTCCGGGGACCCGCCGCCGCCACCGCCACCGCCGCCACCGGTGCTGGCGGTCGGGTAGTCGCTGCCGACGACGATGGCACCCTTCATGCCGAGGCCCTCGTGGGGGACACAGACGTACTTGAAGATGCCGTCGTTCTCGAAGGTGTGCTCGTAGTTGACGCCGGAGGAGGAAGTGGCGCTACCGGAGTCCAGCGGGCCGTCGCCGTCGGACTTGACGTTGTGGCCGCCGCCCTCGCCCGTCCACTCGAACTTCACCGTCGCGCCGTTGTCGACGTGGACGGCGGGCGGGTCGAACGCGAACGCGCCGCCGTTGCCTTCGGCGCCGACGGTGACAGTCACCTCGCTCTTTCCGGTGGCGTCCACCGTCTCGCCGCTGAAGTTCCCGACCCCGCTGAACCAACTGCCGTAGTCCGGCGGGCCGGCGCTCCCGCCGCCACCGCCGCCACCGCCGCCGGAAGTGTTGTTGCCGCCGCTGGTGGCGTTCCCCCCGCTGCTAGAGGTGTTACCGCCGCTGCTGGTGTTGTTGCCGCCGCTCTCCTGTGCAGCCGCCGTCCCTGCGGCAGCCGAGGCCGCGGTGGCCCCTGCGGCGGTCCGCATGAACGCCCGGCGAGACACGTCCGCACTACCGTCTGTCATGGACGGCACTTGGTTGGTCCCCGCCGTGAATATGTCGGTTTCCGACCGACCCCGGTGACCGCTTTCCCGGCCCCTTTTCCGAGTCAGGCGCTTGGGACGACGTGATGTCTCAGCAGGAACTGACGCCCGAGAGCGTCCCGCGCGCGAGTGGCATGCCGATGCTGGGTCTCGGCACGTGGCAGAACGACGACCCCGAGGAGTGTGCGGCGAGCGTCGAGACGGCGCTGGAGACGGGGTACCGCCACGTCGACACGGCACAGGCCTACGGCAACGAGAGCGCCGTCGGTGACGGACTGGCGGCGGCCGACGTGGACCGAGAGGATGTCTTCCTCGCCACGAAGGTCTGGACCTCGAACCTCTCGCACGACGACCTCCTCGACAGCGTCGACGACAGCCTCGACGACCTCGGCGTAGAAGCCGTCGACCTCCTCTACGTCCACTGGCCGGCGGGCGAGTACGGCCCCGAGGAGACGCTGGGCGCACTCGACGAACTGTACGAGCGGGGGTCGATTCACAACGTCGGCGTCTCGAACTTCGAACCGCACCACGTCGAGACGGCCGCGGAGGTACTCGACGCGCCGCTGTTCGCGAATCAGGTGGAGATGCACCCGTTCCTCCAGCAGGAGGAACTCCGGGCACACGCCGGCGAGAACGACTACGAACTGGTCGCGTACTCGCCGCTGGCGCGCGGCGAGGTGTTCGAGAGCGACGTGCTCGCAGACATTGCGGACGACCACGACGTCAGCGCGGCGCAGGTCAGCCTCGCGTGGCTTCGAGCGAAGGGCGTCACGGCCATCCCGAAGGCGACGGGCCGCGACCACATCACGGACAACTGGGCCAGCGCGTCGCTGGAACTCACCGACGAGGAGGTCGCCCGCATCGACGACATCGAGTACACGGACCGCCGCATCAACCCGGACTGGGCACCCGAAGCGTGGGACTGAGCGGGCCGACCGAGGCCCGCTGCTGACGCTCCGCACCGGCCGTACCGCCACGACGTCTCTGTCTCTCGGTTGTCAGGAGAACGCGGCGGCCTGAAACCTTTAACGGTGGGAGGGGTAAACTGGCGGGTATGGCTACAGGGAGCAACGGGGTCGTCGGTGGGATGCGCATCGACCTCAGGCGGTTACACGAGACGTGGATGGAAATCGTCTACCCGCGCCAGCGGGACGCTGGCGACACGGTTCTCGGCACGTGGACGCCGGACTCGCAGTCCGGCATGGTCCTGTATCGGCTGTGGTCGGCCATCGGCGTGCCGGTCGTCGGCCTCGTCTACCCCCTCGTGTTGCTCGGCGCGTTCCTCCGGTTCCAGACGCGCCGCGTCGACGGGACGGCGACGCGCCTCGGCGTCGTCGGCGTCGTCCTCCTCTCGATAGTCGTCTGGGGCGCGCTCACCGCGCTGGCGCGGTACGAACTGGACATGGTCGCCGGCGGCGCTCTCGCTATCGGAATCGCCGGGGGCGTCGCGACGCTGTCGGCGGCGCTCGCCGTCGGCGCGCGGTCTGTGGGCGGCCGCGGGACGACCGTCGCACTCGCCTACCCGTTCGCCATGACGGCCATCTTCCTCCCGCCCGTCGTCGCGGCGCTGTTCTCGAAGACGCTCGCCGCCGTCGTCCTCCCCAACAGCACCGCCCTCGCCCAGTGGTTGCTCGACAACGCTCTCGCACCCATCGGCCTCGCGGACCTGTTCTCGCGGACGTTCGACCTCGAAGGGGCGGCGTACGTGGTGATGTGGGTCGCCATCTCCTTCCCCATCGGGTGGATACTCGGTCTGCTGGTGACCCTCGCGGACTTCGCCCGGCCGACGGAATGACCGCGACGACAACGTTTACGCGGCCCGCTCCCTAACCCCCGGCTGTCATGGAATTCGACGCGACAAAGACGGCGGCGGCCTTCCTCGTGCTCTTCGGCGTCCTCGCCGGAGGGACGCTGATGAGTCCGATGACGACTAGCACCGTCATGATGGTGCTCGGCGGACTGCTCGTGTTCGGCGTCGTCACGCTCCTACTCGGCGTCAAGCACGGAGAGTACCGCGCGTCACACTGAGATATCGGTCGGTCGAATCACTCGCTCTTCTGGAACCGCTTTCCCCTGTGGAGCCACGGCCACGTCGGCCGCTTCGTCGTCGCTGAGTCGGACTGTCGCGCCCGCACGCATCGGCGCGAGCAGGCCGGCGACGATGGCTCCCGTCGAGGTGACTGGCGCACGGAGGGCGAGTGTGGTCTCGGCGTCGATATCGTAGTCGGCGACCAGTCGCTCGCTCGCCGCGAGCAACTCCCCGTGCGTGTAGGTCCGGTCGCCGGCCAGCGCCGGGTCGTCGGGGGCCACCTCACCCGGCGGTTGGAGCGGGTTCTCGCTCCACAGTTCGCGTTCGAACTGCGCGACGGTCGGGTCGTCGCTCGGCCCGCCGTAGGCCAGCGCCTTCGTCCCGGGAGCGAGTTCGTAGCGGTCCAGCCACGCCGCGGGAGCGACCAGCGCCGTCGCGTCCACCGCGCCCGGCGGGTCCACGTCGACGACGGCGCCGTCGAGCGTCGCCGCGAGGAATGCCAGCAACGGGTCCGGAGCGGCCCCGACGTACCCGGGTTCGTCCCCTTCTGTCGGGTTCTTCGGCCCGGCGACGACGGCCACGCGGGTCCCTTCGCGGACGCCGTAGTGGCGCATGAGGTTGCCGCCCTTCCACGCGTTCGTACAGAAGTCGCGGTAACTGTACGGGGCCGTGCGCTCCGGCGAGGCGAAGATGTGGCCGTCGCGGCCGCGGCCCTCTGCGACGAGGTCACCGAGTACCTGCATGCCAGAGGGTTGGGGACGACCGGACAAAAGCCAGACGGAAACCGCAACACAGAACTGGACACCGCGATTCGACCGGCCCATGGACCGACAGGAACAGGTCGCGGCGTTCCTCGCCGACCACGACCTCTCGACACCGCCCGCCTACCGCGTCCTCGACCTCGCCTCGGAACTGGGCGAGGTGGCCAAAGAGGTGAACGAGTCCACCGAGTACGGGAGCGACCCCTCGGCGGCCGCCGTCGCGGAGGACGAACTCGGCGACGCGCTCTTCGCGCTGTTGGCGCTGTGTGCGGAACTCGACGTCGACGCCGACGCGGCGCTGGAGACGGCGCTGGCGAAGTACGAAGGCAGACTCGACGACGCCGAGACGCCCGGCAGCGGCGAGTGACTACAGCGAGTTCTTCAGTTTCTCGAAGAAGCCTTCCTCGACCTCGACCTCCTCGCCGCCGGCCTCGGCGAACCGTTCGAGGGCCTCGCGTTGCTCGTCGTTGAGGCTGTCGGGCGTGACGACCTGCACCTGCACGTAGAGGTCGCCGTTCCCCCGGCGTCGGAGGCGGGGCATCCCCTTGCCCTCCAGTCGGAACACCTCGCCGCTCTGGGTCCCGGACGGGATGTCCATGTCCACCTCGCCGTCGAGCGTCGGGACGGTGACGGTGTCGCCGAAGACGGCCTGCGGGAAGGAGATGGCGTGTTGGTGGGACAGGTCGTCGCCCTCGCGTTCGAAGTCCGGGTGGTCGCGAACCGACACCTGAATCAGCAGGTCGCCGTTCGGCCCGCCGCGTTCGCCCGGCGCGCCCTCACGTTCCATCCGGAGCGTCTGGCCGTCCTCGATGCCCGGGGGAATCTCCACCTCCAGCGACGCCTCGTTCTGGACGGTGCCGTTGCCCCGACAGGTCGAACAGGTCTCGTCGTACAGCGTCCCCTCGCCCTCACAGCGGCGACAGGTGGCGGTCTGCTGGACGCGACCCATCGGCGTCTGCTGGACCCGCGTGGTCTGGCCCTGCCCGTCGCACTCGGGACAGGTCTGGGAGTCGGCACCCGGCGGGTGCCCCTTCCCGTCGCAGTCCTCGCACGTCTCGGGGCGCGTGACGTTCAACTGCTTCGTGACGCCGTTGTACGCGTCCGCTAAGTCTATGTCCAGTCGCGTCTGGAGGTCTTGGCCCTGTCGCGGGCGGTTGCCGCCGCCGCGGCGGCCGCCGCCACCGAAGAACTGGTCGAAGATGTCCTGCATGTCGAACCCGCCGGCACCGCCGCCGAACGGGTCGCCGCCCATGCCGCCGCGGCCCGCACCGCCGCCGGCGCCGCCGCGCTTCTCGGCCTGTTCGAAGCGCTCGTGACCCATCTGGTCGTACATCCGGCGCTTCTCGTCGTCGGTGAGCACTTCCTTGGCCTTCTTCGCCTTCTTGAACTTCTCCTCGGCGTTCGGGTCGTCGCTGACGTCGGGGTGGAAATCCCGGGCCTTCTCGCGGTAGGCCTCCTGAATCTCGTCTTCGGAGGCGTCCCGCGAGACGCCCAGTATCTCGTAGAAGTCCTGACTCATTCGTTGGTCGTGGATACTGGACTCAGCCACTTCAACGGAACGGGTCTGGTACCGACCCTGGCGAGACGCCACTCGGGGGCCATCGACGCGTGACCGGGGCGCTTATTTCCGTGCCGCTGGAGGTGTCCATCAATGAGGAGTACCACGCGGTCCGACGCGCGCGCCGTCGTGACCGTCGAGCGACTCGCGGTCTGGCTACTGGCGGCGCTGGCTATCGCGGGACTCGCGGTGCTCGCTGTCGGCCCGGGCGCGGACTTGCGGACGGCGGCCCCCAGCGTCGACGTGCAGGGGTCCTACGACGCCGGCGCGGGGTCGGTCACGGTGTCACACGCGGGCGGCGACCGGTTGACGACGATGAGTACGACCGAACTCGCCGTCGCCGTCACCGACGCCGACCGCAACGTGACGACGACGCTCTCGTGGGCCGACGAAGGGAGTGAGTTCCCCGTCACGGCCGGGGACTCGTTCACCGTGGACGACCCGCGAGTCGACGCCGACGGCGACGGCGACTACCTCGACGGTGCCGGGTCGGTCGGGTTCTACCTCGACTCGGGCGACACCGTCGAAGTCGTCTGGACCGGTCGCCTCCTCGGGGCACCGGACGAGCGCACCGTGACGCTCGGCACGGTGACCGTCGGGAACGCTACGGCGTAAGTTCACACGCTCAACAGGAACTCGTTTCAGCGAATCTTTACCAGCGTCTGTGCCGTCTGTTCACACATGGCTACCGAGGACGCCTACCGCGAACTGGTCCCGCTCTCGAACCTCGCCGAGAACTCGCCGCAGGTGGCGCAGGTCGGCGGTCGGTCAGTCGCGCTCTTCCACCACGAGGGGACGGTGTACGCCGTCGACAACCGCTGTCCGCACATGGGGTTCCCGCTCTCGAAGGGGACCGTCGACGACGGCCTGCTGACCTGTCACTGGCACCACGCCCGATTCGAACTGGCCTGCGGCGACACGCTCGACCCGTGGGCCGACGACGTGCAGACGTTCCCCGTCGAGGTACGCGACGGCACCGTCTACGTGGACCCGGACCCTGAACCGGACGTCCCACCGGTGACCCACTGGCGGAACCGCTTGGCCGACGCGATGCAGGAGAACATCGACCTCGTCGCGGCGAAGGCCGTCATCAACCTCGACGACCTCGGCGAGGGCTTCTCGACGCCGCTCGAAACCGCCGTGGACTTCGGGACGACCTACCGTTCGATGGGGTGGGGCCGCGGTCTGACGACGCTCGGTGCGATGGCGAACCTCTACGACGACGTGGCCCACGACGAGAAACTCCGTGCGATGTACGTCGGCGTCACCGAAGTCGCGGACGACTGCTCCGGCGAACCGCCCCGATTCGACCAGTACGAACTCAGCAACCGGGACCTCTCGAAGGCCCGCCTGAAGTCGTGGTTCCGCGAGACCTGCGAGGTCCGGGACAGCGACGGGGCCGAGCGGTGCCTCCGCACCGCGGCCGCCGTCCTGCCGCCCGACGATGTGGTCGAGATACTGTTGGCCGCGGCGACGGACCACCTCTACATGAACGCCAGTCACACCCTCGACTTCGTGAACAAGGCCGTCGAGACGCTCGACCACGTGGGGTGGGCGAAGGCCGAGGACGTCCTCGCCGCCACCGTCGACCAGTTCACCGACGCCAGCCGGAGCGAGGAACTGTCCCAGTGGCGCCAGCCAATCGACGTGGCGGCCCTGTGTTTCGACGCCGACGACGCCCTCCGGGACCTCGTGGCCGCCGGGTCCGAACGCGAGTGGACGCGCCCGGACGACTTCGTGGAGACGTTGCTCGCCGACGACCCCGAAACCGTAATCGACGCGCTCCGTGACGCCGTCCGGGAGGGTGCGACGGCCGAACAGTTGACGCGGGCCGTCGCGCTGGCGGCCGCCCGTCGCGTCGCCCAGTTCGCCACCAGCAACGAGTTCAGCGACTGGAATACGGTCCACCACACGTTCAGCTACGCCAACGCCGCCCACGCGCTGGCCGCCCGCACCGACGCTATCGAGGCGTACAGGCCATGCTTCGACGGCGCGGTGTCGGTGTATCTGGACCGCTTTCTCAACACGCCCGCCGCGCCGATACCCGGCCCGGGTGAGTCGGACCGCGACCCCGCAACCATCCGCGCGGACCTCCTCGCGACGTTCGACGAACAGGGCCGGGTGAACGAGGCGGGTGAACTCGTGAGCGAACATTTCGACGCCGGTGGTGACGTCGACGCCCTGAAGCAGACCCTCGGCGAGGGACTGCTCCGCGAAGACGCGGGCTTCCACGAACTCCAGAACGTCGAGGCGGCGTTCCGGCAGGCCGAGTTCGCCGAGAGCGACGCCGAGCGACGCCTCCCGATGATTGCGACGGCCCGCTATCTCGCGGCCCACTTCCCGACCCGCCGCGAACGCGAACAGACGTTCACCATCGCCCACCGACTGTTCCACGGCGAGTCGATTCACGGGGCGGAGTGAGTCGGTCCCCGCCGGAGAGCGACTGTGCCAACAGTATCGCCCCGCCCCCGCGTAGCGCCGTCGATGCCCGCCACCGAAACCCGAATCACCGCCCGCTTCGTCGTGCTGGGCGTCGCCCTCTGGTCCGTCGCCCGAGCCCTGACACAGCGTACTATCCGCCAGTTTGCCGTCCTCGCCGCCGTCGTCCTCCCGACGCTCGGCAACCAACGGCGTCGACAGACGAGCGAGAACGCCGGCTAACCGTCCAGTAACTCGGAGTGGTCGGCAAAATACGGTCTCTCAGACACCGGCGGCCCGTCGCGCTGACGAGCCGAAGCGGACGACGGCTTACTCGTCGTCGTCTTCGACGTCTTCGAAGTCGGCGTCGACGTACTCCTCGCCCTGCCCGGCCGCACCGCCGGCACCGGCGCCCGCGGCCCCACCGGGTCCAGCGCCGCCCATGCCGCCCGGACCGGCACCCGCAGCGCCGGCGCCACCGGCACCGCCGGCGGCCTGCTGCTGGGCCTGTCCTTCGTACATCTGCTTGCCTATCTCCTGCAGTTCCTCGGAGAGGGCCTCGGTGACCTCCTCGTAGTCCTCGGTGTCGGCGTCCTCGTCTTCGAGGGTCTCCTCGACGTCCTCTATCTTCGCCTCGATGTCGGCGACGAGGTCCTCGTCGATGTCTTCCTCGTTCTCCTCGATGAGCGTCTCGGCGCGGCGCACGGCGGCCTCGGCCTCGTTGCGGGCCTCGATGCGCTTGCGGCGCTCCTCGTCCTCTTCGGCGTGCTGTTCGGCCTCCTCCTGCATCTCCTCTATCTGCTCGTCGGAGAGGCCGGCGCCGCCTTCGATGGTGATGTCTTCCTTGTTGCCCGAGCCCTTGTCCTCGGCTTCGACGTTGACGATGCCGTTCTCGTCGATGTTGAACGAGACTTCGATTTGCGGCGTCCCGGCCGGGGCCGGCGGGATTCCCGAGAGGGCGAACGCGCCGAGCAGTTCGTTCTCCTCGGCTATCTCACGCTCGCCCTGGAAGACGCGAATCTGGACCTGCGTCTGGTTGTCCTGGGCCGTGGTGAATATCTTCGATTCCTCCGTGGGAATCGTCGTGTTCTTCTCGATGAGGCGCTCGAAGAGGCCGCCCTTGACCTCGACGCCCAGCGAGAGCGGCGTCACGTCCAGCAGGACGATGTCGTCCACGTCGCCCGAGAGGACGCCGCCCTGAATCGCGGCACCGAGTGCGACGGCCTCGTCGGGGTTGACGTTCTTCTTCGGTTCCTGCCCGGTCATCTCCTCGACCCGCTCTTGGACCTGCGGCATCCGGGTGGAGCCACCGACGAGGATGACCTCGTCGATGTCGGACTGACTGTACCCGGCGTCCGAGAGGGCCTGCTCCGTCGGGCCGACGGTGCGCTCGATGAGGTCCTCGGTCAGGGACTCGAACTTCGCACGCGTGAGCTTCTGTTCGAGGTCCAGCGGCCCGTCGTCCGTCGTCGCGATGAACGGGAGGTTGATGCGGGTCTCCTTGCGCGAGGAGAGTTCGACCTTGGCTTCCTCCGCGGCCTCGGTGAGGCGCTGGAGGGCCTGTCGGTCGTCGCGCAGGTCGATGCCGTGTTCGGCCTCGAACTCGTCGGCCAGATAGTCGATGATGGCGTGGTCCCAGTCGTCGCCCCCGAGGTCGTTGTCCCCGTTCGTGGCGACGACCTCGTAGACGCCGCCGCCGAGGTCGAGGATGGAGACGTCGAAGGTGCCCCCGCCGAGGTCGTAGACGAGGACCGTCTGGTCGGACTCGTCGTCGAGGCCGTAGGCCATCGCGGCCGCGGTCGGTTCGTTGACGATGCGTTCGACCTCGAAGCCGGCGATTTCGCCGGCGTCCTTCGTCGCCTGTCGCTGGCGGTCGTTGAAGTACGCCGGGACGGTGATGACGGCCTTCTCTATCTCGTCGCCGAGGTACTCCTCGGCGTCGCGCTTTATCTTCTGGAGAATCATCGCCGACACCTGCTCCGGCGTGTACTCCTCCCCGTCCAGTTCGACCGAGTAGTCGTCCTCGCCCATATGCCGCTTGATGGACTGGATTGTCTGGTCGGGGTTCTTGACCGCCTGATTCTTCGCCGGCTTGCCGACGAGGCGCTCCCCGTCGTCGAACGCGACGACGGAGGGGGTCGTCCGCTCGCCTTCGGCGTTGACGATGATTTCGGGGTCGCCACCTTCCATGACCGCGAACGCGCTGTTCGTGGTCCCGAGGTCGATACCCAGAATCTTGTTGCTCGCCATCTTACCCGCTGTTAGCGGACTCGGCCGGTTAAAAGTTGCTAGATGGTCTGACTCGCGAACGGAAGGGAGTGGCCGCCTGCGGTCGGTTTTGTGCCTATCGAAGGCCGGCGACCGGAGAATATTTCACGCACCGCAATACGACCGTTCGAGCCCCACTCTCTCGCCTGTTCTGGAGCGGAGGTCGACCGGTCCTCATCGCGTCGGTTCGAGGGCCAACGCCCTCACTGTCGCTCGCTCGTCGCCCCTCGCTACTCCTCGCTGACGGTGACCTGCGCCTCGCGCAGCACCTTCTCGGCCATCTCGTAGCCGGGTCTGTGGACGTCCGCGATGGCACCGGGCTCCTCCCCGCTCTCGACGCGGGCGAGCACCTGATGCTGTGTCGGGTCGACGCTCTCGCCGGGGTCGGGGTCGATGACCTCGACGTTCTCGGCTTCGAGGACGTCGTCCAGTTGTCGCAGGGTGGATTCGACGCCGCTCCGAATCTCGGCGTCCTCGTCCTGTTGGAGGGCGCGTTCGAGGTTGTCCCGCACGTCGAGGATGCGAGTCACGAGGTCCTCGGTCGCGCGCTGTTTCTCCTCCTCGCGGCGCTTGTCCATGCGCTTCTTGTAGTTCTGGAACTCCGCTTGCTTGCGCTTGAGTTTGTCTTCGAGTTCGTCGGCCTCCGCTTCGAGGTCGGCGACCCGGCCCTCGAGACTGTCGGCACGGTCCCGGAGGGCCGAGAGTTCGCGGGCGACGGCCTCGGGGTCGGACTCCTCGATGCGCTCGACCAGTTCGTCGTCGACGGCCTCTCCGTCGGTCACGTCGTCGAGGTCGACGCTCTCCGGGTCGACGTTCCCGGGGGCCTCCTCGACGTCCACACCGTCGGTTCCGGCGCCGTCCTCGTCGGGGGTCGCGTCCTCCTCGGCGGCGTCCTGCTCGGTCATACCCGAGGGGAGTCGTCACACGAATAAAAGGATTCAGAAACGTCACGGACCGATTGCGAACGCGTCGCCATCGTAGCGGAACTGCGTCCGGTAGTCGTCCCACTCGTCGAGTTCCTGCAGGCGGTACTTCGCGAACGGCGGGTTCCGGACGAGTTCGAGTTCGGCGATGCGCTCCCGAACCGGTTCGTAGAGGTCGGTCCACGAGAGCGTCGCCAGATTCTCCTCCGGTGGTCGGTCGTCCGGCGTGAAGGTCACCCCGTCGTCGCCTCGTTCGATAGTGCCGTACTGGTACCGTGTCCAGACGGTGTACTCGTCGAACGGCACGCTCTCGGTGGGCGGCGGCGAGCGCCGGTACTGCGCCTTGAACCGCTGGTGGTCCTCACTCCCGCCCCAGAGGAGGCCTCTGGTGAGCATCTTGATTCGGCGCTGGGCGTCCACGCCGCAGTTGTAGACGACGCGGGCGTTCGTGAACTGCCGCGTGCGGAACGTCTCCGCGACGCCCTCGGTGTGCAGGCGGTCCTCCTCGTATTGGTAGGGAAGCGGCGTCCGTGCCGCACGCTCGGTCACCGACCCTAACTCGTCGCCGTGGCGGAGGCCACCGTGGCGGCCCTCGCCCCGCCACGTCGACGGGTCTGTCTCGTCGGGGTTGACCCACCGGCCCATACCGTCAGTTCGACCGCCGGGGATTTAGCTGTTGTTTCGGTGAATGCTCCTCAGAGGACGAGCGAGACGACCATGAGGACGAGGAAGATGAGGACCAGTAGCTTCGCGATGCTCATGCTGAGGCCGGCGACGCCTCGGAACCCAGCCAACCCGGCGACGACGGCGAGGACCAGAAAGAGGAGCGCGTACTCGAGGAACTCGCCACTGAACTGGAGCGGCATCGAGAGGACGTCGTGTACCATACTGGTCGGACGCCTCCCGCGCTCATTGTTACCTGCCTGATAATAGGCGGTAATCGCGCCGTTTACTCGCCCTACTAACATTAAGGCGAGGATAGCTATCCACCGTCCGGACACCGACGACGTATGAGCGGCACAGACCGGCCGGCCGGTCTCCGGGAGACGGTCGCCCGGGTCGTAGCAGCCGGTCGAGAGATGGATTTCGGGCTGACAGCGGCGGCGCTGGCCTACTATGGACTGGTGTCGCTCGTGCCCGCCGCCGTCCTCGGCGTGACCGTCGTGACCGCCGTCTGGGGCCAGACTGTCGCCGACGCGCTGGTGGTGGCGGCCGGCGAGATGCTGTCGCCGGCGGGAACCCAGATGCTCAGAGACCGCGTCACGGGCGCTACGGGACGCTGGCAGGCCTCCGTCGGAAGTGCGCTCGTCCTCCTGTGGGGCGTCCTCCGACTGTTCCGCGGCCTCGACGCCGCGTTCGCTAGAGTGTACCGGACGGACTCCTCAGTCGGTAGCCAGTTCGCCGACGGTCTCGTGGCGATGCTCGGCGTCGCCGGGGCCGTCGCAGTCGTCCTCGGAGCGCGACTCGTCGCCGAGTTCACGGGAACGACGGTGACGGGGCCCTCGCTGGTCCTCGCCCGCGTGGCCGTCATCGCGGTCCTGTTCTGGCCGCTGTACTACACGCTCCCCGACGTGACCCTCTCCGCGACGGAGGCACTGCCGGGGACGGTCCTCGCCGCCGGCGGGTGGGAACTGCTCCGCGTCGCATTCGAACTCTACCTCTCGGCCGGCGCGCGGACCGTGTCGGGGTTGCTCGGAGCGGTCGTGCTGTTCGTGACGTGGCTGTTCTTCGGGAGCGCCATCGTCCTCGCCGGTGGACTCACCAACGCCGTCGTCGCGGGCCGGCGGTGACACCGCCGCGAAACCGTTATCGGACGGCCTGCCGAACCCTCGCTCGTGCTGGAGTTGACGTTCGAGTCGGGCACCGTCCGACTCGACGGGGACGCGCCGGAGGACCTCCCGGGCGTCGAGCGAGACGAGCGCTCGAAGAGCGCACGCGCGCCCGCCCACCGGTACGCCGAGGTCCGTGCGGCCCTCGACGCGCGTGGCGTCGAGTACGCCGACCGCGTGCTGAACGCGCCGTCGCTCGACCTCTCGACGACGTACGACCTCCGAGAGTACCAGCAGGCGGCGCTGTCGGCGTGGCGCGAGGCCGGCGACCGCGGGTGTCTCGAACTGCCGACCGGGAGCGGGAAGACGGTCGTCGGCATCGCCGCGATGGCGGCGCTCGACACCCCCACGCTTGTCGTCGTCCCGACCATCGACTTGCTGGAGCAGTGGCAACGCGAACTGGAACGGGAGTTCGACCGCTCCGTCGGCCGTCTCGGCGGGGGTGAACAGCGCGTCGAGTCGGTCACCGTCGCCACGTACGACTCGGCGTACCTCCGGGCAGACGAACTGGGCGACCGGTTCGGCCTCGTCGTCTTCGACGAGGTCCACCACCTCGGCGGAGAGGGGTATCGTGACGTCGCGCGACTGCTGGCCGCACCGGCCCGGATGGGCCTCACGGCGACGTTCGAGCGCCCGGACGGCGCACACGAAGTCGTCGAGAACCTCGTCGGTCCCCTCGTCTACGACCTCGCGGTCGACGACCTCGCGGGCGACCACCTCGCCGACTACGACATCAAGCGCGTCGCCGTCGAACTCACGGACGCCGAACGGGAGCGCTACGAGGCCGAACAGGGCACGTTCACGGACTATCTCCGGTCCTCGGGCATCCAGTTGCGCTCTGGGAGCGACTATCAGGAACTCGTCAAGCGGTCCGGCACCGACCCCGCGGCCCGGGAGGCCCTGCTGGCGAAACAGCGCGCACGCGAGGTGATGATGAACGCCCAGCGGAAGGTCGACCGCCTCGCCGACATCCTCGACCGGCACCGCGAGGACCGCGTCATCGTCTTCACGGCCCACACGGACCTCGTCTATCGCCTCTCCGAGCGGTTCCTCCTCCCGGCCATCACCCACGAGACGGGGGCCGGCGAGCGACGCGAGATTCTGGAGCGGTTCCGCGAGGGGACGTACTCGCGCGTGGTGACGGCGAACGTCTTGGACGAGGGGGTGGACGTCCCAGACGCCAACGTCGCCGTCGTCCTCTCGGGGAGCGGGTCGGAACGGGAGTTCACCCAGCGCCTCGGTCGGGTTCTCCGCCCGAAGACCGACGGCTCCCGGGCGCTCCTGTACGAACTCGTCACCGAGGAGACGGCCGAGGAACGGGTGGCACGGCGGCGGCGGTAGGAACCCACCTGACCGGACGCCCGGTAAGCCTTCTCAGCGGCCCGATAGGGTCTGCATAAATAACGGGGTTCGGCGGGTGGGTGGAGACAGATGCAGTCGCTGTTCTCTCTCAGTTCGGTAGCGACGCGGGGGCGCGAGCGGTGCGACTGATACAGATACGGGTCGAAGACGAGCACCTCGATTCGGTGCAGGCGGTCCTCGACGACCGCGAGATAAGTTACGTGCAGACGGACGAGGAGAGCGCCGACGGAAAGGCCTCGCTCTTCCAGTTCCCCATCCCGCCGGAGGCCGTCGACGAAGTGTTGGAGGAACTCGAGGAGGCGGGGCTGGACCCCGACCGCTACGCCGTGGTGGCGAGCGCGGAGACGGCCCGGCCCGAGCAGTCCGACGCCGCGGAGAACCACGAGGACCGCATCTCTCACGACGAACTCCGGGGCCGGGCGGTCGGGATGAACCCCGGCGCGGTCACCTACTACGGGATGACCATCCTGAGCGCGGTGGTGGCGACGGCGGGCCTCCTGCTGGACTCGCCGGCCATCGTCGTCGGGTCGATGGTCATCGCGCCCCAGGTGGGGTCGGCGCTCATCGCCGCCGTCGGGACGACGTTGGACGACCGGGCGCTGGTGAAGGAAGGGTTTCAGGACCAGATACTCGGACTCTTGCTCGCCGTGGTGAGCGCGGCCGCCTTCGGGTTCGTCGTTCGCAACGTCGGGTTCGTCCCCGGACAGTTGCGCGTGACGACGGTCCAGCAGATAGCTCAGCGCATCTCTCCGGGGTTCCTCTCGCTGGCCGTCGGGCTGTGTGCCGGGGCGGCCGGCGCGTTCGGCCTCGCGACGGCCCTGCCCGTCTCCCTCGTCGGCGTGATGATTGCCGCGGCGCTCATCCCGGCCGCGGCCGCCGTGGGTGTCGGCATCGCGTGGGGCCTCCCGGCGGTGGCGCTCGGGGCGGGTATCCTCCTGCTCGTGAACGCGGCGTCCATCAACCTGACCGGCTTCCTCGTCCTCTGGGGCCTCGGCTTCCGGCCGCGGGACTGGCCCGACGGGATGCCGTCGCTCGGAACGGTCCGTGGGTACGCCCCGACGGCGATGGCGCTCCTCGTACTGCTGGCGACGTTCGCCGGCGCGAGCACCGTGACCGTCCGCCAGATGCAGGTCGAGACGTCCGTCAACGACGCCGTCGAGGAGGTACTCGCCGGCGAATCGTACGCCGACCTCCGGTTGTTGTCGGTCCGGACCCAGTTCGGCGGCGTCTCGGTTTACCGACTCGACCGCGAGGTAGCCGTGGAGGTGAGTCGGCCGGACGGACAGTCGTACCCGGAGTTGGCCGATAGGTTGGACGCGGCGGTCACCGAGGCCATCGACCAGCAGACGACCGTCGAAGTGACGTTTGTGGACCGGAAGACCGCGGGGTCGTAGTCGGGACCACCCGACGCGAACCTGTACCACGAACAGGCCGCGTCCGTCACGACCGGCGCCTATCCCACCCCCGGGTCGTCGCCGTCCCGTCGAGTAACACGGGGTGCTTTTGCCCGTCGCCGCCGGAGTGACGGCCGTGCTGACGAAGGACCTCCTGCGCGTCTCCCGGGCCGGCGGTGGCTACCATCCGCAGTTCGCCGACGAGTCCCGGGAGCGACTCGCCGGCCGCGTCCTCGGCGTGTATCAGGGCCACGTCGGCGAGACACGGGCGGACCTGCAGGCGGCGCTCACCGACCTCGAAGGCGAGGCGGCGGACTTCAAACTCGTCCGCGGGTTCGCGAAACTCGTCGAACGCGAGGCTGCCTTCGAGACGCGAGCGGCGGTTCCGCCCGAACGGGCGCGCAAGCGTGTGTTCGAGGCCGCAGAGGCCGTCGGCGTCGTCACCGAAGCGGAGCGACGCGAGGCCCTCGACAGGGCCGCGGACCGCCTCGGCATCGACGCCGACGCGACCGAGGCGTCGCTGTACGCCGACTTGGAGGACCGGCAGGTGCTCGCGGCGGTGGACGCACGCTGGACGCCCGCCGAACTCGTCACGCAGTACAACCTCTCGCTGGCCCAGACGGCGCTGTTCGACGCCACCGAGGTCCGGGTCCGCTCCTCGGACCCGACGACGCTCGTCTCGGCGGTCAAGCGCCTCCGCCTCATGTACGAGATTCGCCAGACGCCCGACGGGCGGGAAGTGGTGGTCACCGGCCCGGACGCCCTGTTCTCGAACACGCGCCGGTACGGCACTCGATTCGCTCGCCTCCTGCGCACCGTCGCGCAGGCGAGCGAGTGGACCCTGACCGCGACCGTCGACGACCGGGGGACCGACCGGGAACTCCGTCTCTCGGACGCCGACGTGTCGGTTCCCGGCGTCGACCCGGTGGCGGAAGTCACGTACGACAGCGGCGTCGAGGCGGACTTCGCCGCCCGCTTCTCGGCGCTGGGGCTGGACTGGCGACTCGTCCGCGAACCGGAACCGCTCGAAGCGGGCGAACACGTCGTCGTCCCCGACTTCGCCTTTGAGTGGACCCCGGGCGGCGACGCCACCGTTCGGGACACCACAGACCCCGACGCGCCGTTCCGCGTCTTCTTCGAGGTGATGGGCTTCTGGACGCCCGAGTACGTCGAGAAGAAACTCGACCGCCTCGCCGCGATGGACGACGTCGAGATGCTGGTGGCCGTCGACGAGTCGCTGGGCGTCAGCGAGGCCGTCGACGCCAGCGACCACCGTGCGATTCCGTACTCCGGGACGGTGCGAGTCAAGGACGTTCGGGACGCGCTCCGGCCCTACGAGGACGAACTGGTCGCCGAGAGCGCGGCGGACATCCCCGACGAACTGCGGCCCGACGCCGACGTGGTGTCGCTCGCCGCTCTCGCCGCGACCTACGGCGTCAGCGAGGAGGCCGTCGAGGGCAAGGCGTTCCCTTCCCACGAGCGGGTCGGGCGCACGCTGATTCGACCGGTGGTGCTCGACGAACTCACCGGCGAAATCGAGGCGGGCATGCCCCTCTCCGACGCCGAGTCGGTCCTCGACGAGTACGGCGTCGACGACGACAGCGCGGTCCTCGCACGATTGGGGTACCGCGTCGAGTGGACGGGACTGAGCGGCGGGACCGTTCGAGAGCGAGAGGACTGAGGAGGGGTAAGGGATACCCCGTGCCCGGCTAACACCGGCCTACCCCTCGTGGTCGCCGATAGCCGAATCATAGCTAAGCCGTCGCTCTCTCGATTGGGGACCGCATGACAGCAGTCAAGATAGTCAAGGTGCTGGGCACGTCCACGGAGTCGTGGGAGGACGCCGCCCGCGAAGCGGTCGCACAGGCCAGCGAGACCATCGAGGACATCCACGGGGTCGAAGTCGAGGACTGGACCGCCAACGTCGAGGACGGACAGATAACGGAGTACAAGACGACCGTCGAGGTGGCGTTCCCCGTCCACCACCAGCAGTGACCTAGTCGTCGAGGTCCCGTCGCCGCCCTTTCGGGACCTGCGAGCGGAGTTCGCCGTAGACGTACAGACCGACGCCGACGGGTTCGACCCGCCCCGCGAGGTCGTGGGTGACGACGAGGTAGCCCCAGTCGCCGTCCCAGTCGAGTTCCTGTGCGTGGCCGGCGGCGAACGCCGTCGCCTCGCCCTCAGAGAGGTGGACGACGTTCTTCGTGGCGCGGTCGCCGAAGCGCTGGACCGCCTCTAGCGTCGGCTTCCAGTGTTCCTGCCGCGTCCGGAGGAACGTCATCCCCAGTCCCTCGACGTCGACGGGAGATGGCGGGTCGCCGCGGTAGAGCCATATCTTTCCCGCGCCGCGTTCCCAGAACGTGTGGTCGGCGAACGTCTCCGGTGGCACGCCGAAGCGGTCCGCCCAGAAGTCGAGTACCTCCTCGCGTGTCGCGCGGCCCTCGTCCTCGCGTTCGGCCGCCGTCTCCGGCAAGCGCGTGAACTGCGTGCTGTCGTTGCTCATCCGGTCACCTCCAGTTTCGCACAGAAGAACCCGCCCGTGTCGTTGTGGTGGGGGTAGATGCGTTTGGCCTTCGCTACGCTCGGGTCGAACGACTCGTCCTCCCACTCCGTGACGCCCTCTCGGTGGGTCAGGTCGAGGTCGTAGTCGACGAGTTCGCACGCTTCCTCGGCCAGCGCGTAGTCCAGCACCGCCTCGTTCTCTTCGGGGGCGAACGTACACGTCGAATAGACGACGGTCCCCCCTTCTTTCGTCGCCTGCACGGCCCGGGTGAGGATGCCCTTTTGGACGCCGGAGATGCCCTTCACGTGCGAGAGCGACCAGTCGTCGAAGGCGTCGCGGTTCTTCCGGATAGTCCCCTCACAGGAGCAGGGGACGTCGACGAGCGCCCGGTCGTACTCCGCGCCGCCGAAGGGTTGCAGCGAGTGGTTGCGGCCGTCCTCGTGGGTGACGGCGACGTTCGTCGCCCCCAGTCGCTCGGTGTTCGACCGCAGGGCAGAGATGCGCCCGAGGTTGTTGTCCGTCGCCACGACTTCGCCGGCGTCGTCCATCTGGGCCGACAACTGGGTGGTCTTCGTCCCCGGCGCGGCGCAGGCGTCCCACACTCGCTCGCCCGGTCGCGGGTCGAGGACGGTGGCCGGCACCGCCGACACCTCCTCCTGCCCGTGAATCCACCCGTGGAAGTACGGCCAGTTCCGGCCCGGCGAGTCCTCCGGCAGGACGAACAGCAGGTCGTGCCAGTCCACCGGGTCGTAGGCGACGCCGGCCTCGTCTAAGGCCGTCCGCACGTCCTCGACGGTGGCCTTGATGGTGTTGACCCGAATCGCCGACGGCAACGGCCGGTCGCAGGCCGCCCGGAACGCCTCCCAGTCGTCGACGATGGGGCGATACCGTTCGATGGGTTCCATTTGGACGGGGTTCGTCGGGGGTCTGTTTGTGGGTTTCGAAGCTAAGGGCCGGTATGTCCGCGTAAATCATCGGTGCGTCCGGAGCCACGAACAGCCAGAAACGCCCGCCCGACGCTAGATTGGTCGCTGGCGTCGGTGGGACTTACTGGCTGTCGTCCCTCGCACCACCGTTCGCGTCGTTGCAGTCTCCTCCCAGTAGCCCTGCCTTTCAAGCCGACGGCGGCCGTCTCTCCGGCTATGGCACACGTACAGATACACCGGGACGACATCGAACTCGACGACCCGACGCTCGTCGAGGGACTTCCCGGGGTGGGGCTCGTGGGAAAGATAGCGGCCGACCATCTCGTGGACGCTTACGACATGGTCCACTACGGGACGGCCCACTGCGAGGGACTGCCGGAGATAGCCGTCTACAGCGAGGGCGACCCGACGGTGCGAGCGCCGGTGCGACTCTACGCCGACGAGGAGCGTGACCTGCTGGTTCTCCAGAGCGACGCGCCAGTCTCGCCCTCGGCGGCCGAGGAGTTCGCCAGTTGCATCGTCG
Organism: Haloarcula sp. H-hyl6; assembly: GCF_056934455.1. Lineage (NCBI taxonomy): Archaea > Methanobacteriati > Methanobacteriota > Halobacteria > Halobacteriales > Haloarculaceae > Haloarcula > Haloarcula sp. H-hyl6. The sequence goes on along the minus strand of NZ_JBRIIK010000001.1, from coordinate 611,216 downwards.
GGTGGTTCGAGGCCCACGACGTGATGCCCGTCTTCCTCAGCGGGATGCCCGCCGAGAAGGACGGCGTCCCCGAGGTGTACGGCATCGCCACAGGTGACGGTGCGGCGCTGCTGGAGGAGGCCGGAGTGAGCGCGCCCACGGAGTCCGGCGCGGTCACCGGTCCGACAGGAGCGCTCGTCCACGAGTCCCAGCGCGTCGGGTTGACGGGCGTCGGCCTGGTCGTCGAGGCCGACCCGCAGTTCCCGGACCCCGAGGCCGCGAGGGCGCTCCTGAACACCGCTATCGGCCCGCTCGGGTCCTTCGAGGTGGACACCGAGGCGCTCGTAGAGCAGGCCGAGGAAATCGGGAAGGCCAAGGAGCGACTGGCCCAGCAGATGCAGGAGGCCGACGAGGAGAGCACGAGCGCTCGACCGCTGGGGATGTATCAGTAATGGTCGACGACGACGCAATCCTCCGGGGAGCCATCGTGGTGGCCGTCGTCCTCGTCGCCATCGTGCTGGGGTGGATTCTGTTCGTCTCGGTCCCGGGTGACCTCGCAGAACTGCTCGGGGTCCTGCTGGTAGTGGCGACGGTGGTGCTCGCGGCGCGGATAGGCGGTAACGCCGCCGGGTCGCTGGTGCCCCCACACAACGTCGCAGAGGTGGCCGTCGAGGGGCCGATTACCCGGGACGGCGGGGGCGGCATCGCGAGTCCGCCGACCGGCGCTAGCGCCGACGACGTGGTCGAGCAGATAGAGCGGGCAGACGACGACCGGGGTGCCGACGCCTTGCTCCTGAAACTCAACACTCCGGGCGGCCAAATCGTGCCGAGCGAGGACATCCGCCTCGCGGCCGAGCGGTTCGACGGGCCGACTGTCGCCTACGCCACGGACGTCTGTGCCAGCGGGGGGTACGACATCGCCGCCGGCTGTGACGAACTGTGGGCGCGCGAGGGCTCTATCGTCGGCTCTATCGGGGTCATCGGGTCGCGCGTCAACGCCAAGGACCTCGCGGACCGCGCCGGCCTCTCCTACGAGCAGTTCACCGCCGGCGAGTACAAGGACGCCGGGACGCCGCTGAAGGAGATGACCGACGAGGAACGCGAGTACCTGCAGGGCATCGTGGACGACTACTACGACCAGTTCGTCGAGACGGTGGCCGAGGGGCGCAATCTGGACGACGAGACCGTTCGAGAGACGGAGGCCCGCATCTTCCTCGGGACCGAAGCCGAGGAACTCGGACTCGTGGACCACGTCGGGACCCGCGAGGACGTCGAGGACCGCCTCGAAACCCGCATCGGCGAAGCAGTGACCGTCGCCGAGTTCGAACCGGAGCGCGGACTGATGGGCCGTCTCCGCGGTGGTGCACAGCGGGTCGCCTACGCACTCGGGGCCGGCATCGCCGGGACGGTCGACGGCGACGTCGACGGCATCGCCTTCCGCCGGTGAGTCGCGCGAGGGTTTTTTACCCTCCGACCCACTCTCGGCAACTGTGACCACGTTGGTGGTGTGTATCGACCGGGACAGCCCGGTAGCGGACGAGTGCCCGGTGGTGGGGAGCGACGCCGTCGAGTCGATGATTACCGAGACCGGCATCGTCGACCCCGAAGACAGCCGCATCAACTGTCTGCTGGAGGGGCTTCGGGTGGCCGCCGACCTCGAAGCCGAGGGCGACGACACCGTCGTCGCGGTGGTCGGCGGCGGCGGGGACTCGGTCGGGACCGACCGCCAAATCGCCGAGCAGACCGACGACCTCGTCGCCGAGTACGCCCCGGACTCCGCGGTGGTCGTCGTCGACAGCGCCGACGACGAGCGACTCGTCCCCATCGTCGAGAGCCGAGTCCGCGTCGACGCCGTGGACCGCGTCGTCGTCCGGCAGGCCCGCGACATCGAGTCCACCTACTACCTGCTGAAGCAGTTCCTCGCCGACGAGGAACTCCGGAAGACGGTACTGGTGCCCCTCGGCCTCGCCATGCTCGCCTTTCCGGTCTTGCTCATCGTCGCCGACAGCACCACCATCGCCGTCGGGGCCATCGCCGCCGCCTTCGGCGCGTTCCTCATCTACAAGGGCCTCGGCATCGATACCTACCTCTCGCGCCTGCCCGGCCAGATTCGCGAGGCGTTGTACTCCGGGCAAGTGTCGCTGGTGACCTACGTCGTCGCCGCGGGCCTCTCCGTCGTCGGGGTGTTCGCCGGCGCGCTGGAGATTTCGCCGGTGGGGTCGACCAGCCCCTTCATCCTCGCCAACCGGTTCCTCTTCGAGGGCGTCCCGTGGCTGACCGCGGCGGCGCTCGCGGCCTCGCTGGGCCGCCTGCTGGACGAACTCCTCCAGAAGGAGGGGGTCAGAAGCGCGTACGTGAACCTCCCCTTCGGGGCCGTCGCCGTGGGCCTCGTCGTCCGCGGGTTCTCGGCGTACTTCCTCGAACGGGCCGAGGTGTTCGACCCGTTCCGCGTCCCGTCGATGGACTTCGGCATCGTCGAGATAAACGGGTTCCCGATGGAGGCCGGCACCCGCCTCGCCGTCTTCATCCTCGCCGGTATCCTCATCAGCCTCGTCGGCGTCCGCGTCGCCGCCTACGTCAGCCAGTCCGACATCGAGCAGGAACTGGCCGAATAGACAGCGATTTAGGCCGGCACGGGCTACGGACCGCCATGACAGACGGCGCGTGGGTCTCGCTCTTCTCCGGGGGTAAAGACTCCTCGTGGGCGCTGTACCGGGCCTTGGAACGGGGCTACCCCGTCGAGCGACTCGTGACGGTCCACCCCGAGGGCGACTCCTACATGTACCACGTCCCGGCGACGCGTCTGGCCTCGCTGGCCGCCGAGAGCATCGGCATCCCGCTACTGGAGGTCGAACCCGACGACTTCGAGGCCGAGGCCGTCGAGGACTCCGGTCGGCAGGGAGACGAGGAACTCGAACCGCTGGAGGCCGCCCTGCACGAACTCGACGCCGACCTGCCGGACGGCATCGGAGGTCTCACTGCCGGGGCCGTCGAGAGCGAGTACCAGACGACCCGCATCGAGGCGATGGCCGAGCGCCTCGAAGCGAACGTCTTCGCCCCCCTCTGGCAGGAGGACCCCCGCGCTCTTGCCGACGCGATGCTCGACGCCGGGTTCGAGATTCGCATCATCCGCGTCGCCGCCTACGGTCTGGACGAGTCGTGGCTCGGCCGCCGCCTCGACGCCGACGCGCTGGACGAACTCGAGGCGCTCAACGACGAGTACGGCGTCCACGTCCTCGGCGAGGGCGGTGAGTTCGAGACGCTGGTGACCGACGGCCCACACATGGACCACCGCATCGAGTTAGAGTACGAGACGGAGTGGGACGGGACGCGGGGGACGCTGAAGGTCACGGACGCGTGGCTGTCCGATTAATCGGTTACCTCTCTCCCGCCTCGCTCCTGCGCCCACTCCAGTACCGGCTGGAGCCGTTCGGCCAGTTCTGCGCCGTCGTCGGTCAGTTCGTACTCGACGCGGGGCGGAATCTCGTCGTACTGCTCTCGGGTGAGCAGCCCGGCGTCTTCCAGCGAGTCGAGTCGCGCCGATAGCGTCGACGTACTCGCGCCCGGGATGTGGTCCTCAAGCGTCCCGAACCGGACCGTTCCGTGGACGGCGACGACGCAGACCACGTCCATCACGTACTTCCGACCCAGCAGGTCCAGTACGTCCGAGAGCAGGCAGTAACACCGCGGGTCGTCGGCGGCACAGTCGAATCCTCCCATAGCTTCGTCTCCGTGGACTTGCTCTATTACTTTGGACTTCACAGCTTAATAACTTCGCATTGCAAAGCTAGAGTGCAATGGCAGACGACATCATCGATACCGACGCGCTCGGACCGGAACTGGACCTCGACGACCTCGCGTTGCCGCCGGACGTGGCGGCGAATCTGGGGACGCTGTTCGGGTCGGCCCCGCCCGAGACGGGTGCGGAGTGGGTCGCCGAGATGCGGGCCGCCAAACGAGCGATGGACGGCCGAAATCCGACCGCCGACGACCTGTGTACGACCGACGACGGACTGCACGCGTTCGTCGGGCGCAACCGCCGGCAGGAGTACGTCTGCGTACTCGACCCGCTCGTCGTGCCGTTCCTGCGCGACGAACCGGGAACTGTTCGGTCGACGACGGCGGAACGCGGCGAGACGGTCGAAATCGGCGTCGCTACGAACGGTATCGCCCTGTCACACGAAGCGGCCGTCGTCTCGATTGGCGTCTCCGACCACGTCGACCCCGACGCGGACCCGACGCTGGAGCGTATCTACCGACAGGTCTGTGGCTACGTCCACGTCTTCGCAGACGAGAGCGAGTACGAGACGTGGGCGGCAGACGTCGAGGCGGCGACGACGAGCGTTCCGGTAGCAACCGGCGTCGCCGTCGCGAGAGAACTGGCCGGTTCGCTGTTCGAACCGGCGACGTGAGGGCGGACGGCGTTACCCGCCGTTGGTCAGTTGGGTGTGGGCACCGATGAGGGCACCCGCAAGGTCGAGGCTCTCGATGTGGGTGTCCTTGTCGATGATGGAGTTGCGGATGTCGGCGTCGACGATGGTCGCGTTCGGGAAGACCACCGTGTTGTCGAGACTCGAGTTGACGACTTCCGCACCGGAGAGGACGTGGACGTTGTCGCCGAGCGTCGTGTTCTCTATCGTGGCGTCCTCGGCGACGACGTTCTCCCCCTCCAGTTCCCAGCCGACGGCTTCGAGGTAGCTCTCGGGGGTGCCGATGTCGTACCACGCGCCGTCGAAGGTGAACGAGCGGACGGTCCCGTTCTTCACCAGCCACTGGATGAACCAGCCGGGTTCGTCCGGGTTGTTCCCCTCCGAGAGGTACTCGTCGAAGCGGATGGCGTCCGCGGGGAAGGCGTAACAGGCGATGGAGACGAGCGTGCTCTTGGGGTTCGCGGGCTTCTCTTGGAAGTCGACGACTTCGTCGCCCTCGGTCTCGATGAGGCCGTAGGACTTGGCCTTCTCCAGCGACCCGACGTCGTAGGCCGCCAGCGTCGGGTCGTCGTACTGCTCGAAGTGGTCGACGAACTCCGAGATGTCGAAGCTGATGAGGTTGTCGCCGGCGACGACGAGGAGGTCCTCGTCACCGAGCGCCTCTCTGTCGACGAGTTGGGCCAACGCGCCGACGACGCCGAACTTCTCGTCTTCCTCGTTGGTCTCCTCGACGGTCAGGGAGACGTTCTCGTAACTGCTCTTCGCGATGTGCTTTTGAAAATCCTCGGCGAAGCGCTCGTTCGTACTCACGAAGATGTCAGAGATGCGCTCGTCCGACTCCAACTCGTCGAGGATACGGTCGATGACGGTGGAGTCGCCGACCGGGAGGAGCATCTTGGGCCGGTGTTTCGTGACCGGCCACAATCGCGTGGCGTACCCGCCGGCGAGGACTATCGCTTTCATACAGGACGCGACACCACCGACGGACAAGTTCCTTTTCATCTGACGGCACCGGTCCATTTATCGGCGTCGGCGGGAACGTCCCAGACATGACTGGGGACGACGACGCGCAGGCGGCGGGTGGCGAGGAACCGGCAGACGGCGACGCGACGGGGGAGACGCCGGCGGAACTGGCCGAGACGGCCCTCGACGGGGAGGGAGAGAACGTCATCGACGAGATAAACCACATCAACGTCGGCCAGAAACTGGACGACCTCCGGGCGATGTACGACGACGTCCCGGTGACCGAGGAGACGTTCGAACTGTCGGCCGCCGACTACGCGGAGGTGTTCACCGCGACGAACAGCACCGGCTACGACGGCAACAGCGTCGCCTTCGTCACCCGTGACGGGGAGACGTTCCCGGACCTGAGCGGCAATCTCCCAGAACAGGCGGGCGGGGATACCCGGGACCGCGTGCTGATGGTCCTTGGCCGTGGGGCAGACGTGTGGGCGCTCCCGGGCGGCGGCGAGAAACAGGAGTACGAGTCGATGCAGGGGACCACGCTCCGCCGGATGAACGAACAGACCGGCGTCCGAGCGACCATCGACGGCGTCGAGGAGGTGTTCCATCGCAAGTACTACCCGGACACCGACGCCGAGGGGTCGGTCCACACGCTGGACGTCTACTTCCGCGCCGAGTACGCCAACGGGTCCATCGACGTCGACGAGTCCGAACTCGTCGGTGCCGCGTGGTTCGCCGAGCCACCCGAACGGATGACGGAGGGTGCCGAACGCCTCTGGGAGCGGTTCCTCGACGCGCGCGACAGGGGCGACGAACTCGATACCGGGGCGGGCGAGTAATCGTCCGGCGACCCGTCAGTGTTCGACGAACTCCACGAGGACACCGCCGGTCGACTTCGGGTGGCAGAACGCCACGTCGTGGCCCCACGCGCCCTCTCGGGGCGTCTCGTCGATGAGGTCGACGTCTGCTCCGCGGGCCGTCTCTAACGCGGCCGTGATGTCGTCCGTGGCGAGGGCGACGTGGTGGAGGCCGGGGCCGTTGCGGTCGAGGTAGCGCGGAATCGCCCCCTCCGCGTCGGGGAGCGGTTCCAGCAGTTCGAAGTACCCGTTCCCGAGGTCCAGAAACGTCACCCGTAGCCCGTCGAACTCCTCTTCGTGGGCGACCGGAGCGTCGAAGACGGTCTCGTACAGCGCCGCGAGCGTGTCGGTGTCGTCGGTGGCGACGCCGGCGTGGTCGAACTGCATGTGTGGCTTCTCGTCCGGCCGACGTATAAGTCCCTCCCGCGTCACTCCTCGCGCAACCGCTCCCGGCGACGCTCGTACTCCTCGTCGCTCAGGTCCCCGCGGGCGTACGCCGATCTGAGTTCTTCGAGGGCGGCGTCCCGGCCGTCGCCGCCGGTGACCGCCCGGTAGACGAGATAGCCGAGGCCGACGAGGGCCGCGAGGAAGAGCAACTGGAACAGCAGACCGACGAGCCACATCCACCCCGTTCCGGTCCCGCCCCACATCCCGCCACCGCCCCACATGCCGCCGCCCATCATACCGAACCCCATCATGCCGAACCCCATGGCGAGAGCGGGGAGGACGAGCAACGCACCGAGGGCGAGGAGGACCAGTACCACGAGATTGCTGTCCCGTTCGGTCGCGGTCACGGCGCCACACCTCCGGCCTGTCGAGTCAGATGCATAACTAGAGGTACGCGGCCCCGGTTCAATGCGGTTCCTGTTACGATACTGAACCGAGTGGCTGCGAAAACCTTCGATTCGAAAGGAAGTTACAGCGAAGAGCCGGGCTGGTACTCGCCGAACACGTCCCGGAGCACGTCACAGATTTCCCCGGTCGTGGCGTAGACCTTCACCGCGTCGACGATGTATGGCATGAGGTTCTCGTCGCCCGCCGCGGCGTCGGCGAGGTCGTTCAGCGCCGCCTCGACGGCCGCGTCGTCTCGCTCCTCGCGGACGGCGGCGACGTTCTCCTGTTGGGCGGCCTCGACGGCCTCGTCGACCTCCTCGATGTCCTGTTCGCCCTCCTCCTCGACCTCGTACTCGTTGACGCCGACGATGATGCGCTCGCCGGCCTCCTGTTCGCGCTGGCGCTCGAAGGCCACGTCCTGAATCTGGCGCTGGACCCACTGGTCCTCGATGGCCCGGCGCATCCCGCCGCGCTCGTCGACCTCCTCGATGAGTTCGCGGGCGTCGGCCTCGAGTTCATCGGTCAGCGACTCGACGTAGTAGCTCCCGGCCAGCGGGTCGATGGTGTCGGCCGCGCCGGACTCGTGGGCGAGAATCTGCTGGGTGCGCAGGGCTGTCCGGACCGACTCCTCGGTCGGCAGGCCGATGGCCTCGTCCTTCCCGTTGGTGTGGAGGCTCTGTGTCCCGCCCAACACGGCCGCGAGCGCCTGATAGGCCACTCGGACGACGTTGTTCTCTATCTGCTGGGCGGTCAGCGTCGACCCGGCGGTCTGGGTGTGGAACTTCAACTGCTTGGACTTGGGGTTCTCGGCGTCGAACCGTTCGTCCATAATCTTCGCCCAGAGGCGACGGGCGGCGCGGAACTTCGCCACCTCCTCCAAGATGTTGTTGTAGGAGGCGAAGAAGAAGGACAGTTGCGGGGCGAAGTCGTCGACGTCCAGTCCGGCGTCGACGGCGGCCTCGACGTACTCGATGCCGTCGCCCAGCGTGAACGCTATCTCTTGGGCGGCGGTCGACCCGGCCTCGCGGATGTGGTAGCCCGAGATGGAGATGGTGTTGAAGTTGGGCACCTCCGCCGCACAGAACTCGAAGATGTCGGTGATGAGTCGCATCGACGGTTCCGGCGGGTAGATAAACGTGTTCCGGGCGATGTACTCCTTGAGGACGTCGTTCTGGATGGTCCCCCGCAACTCCTCGCGGTCGACGCCCTGCTTGTCGCCGACGGCGATGTACATCGCCAGCAACACCGCGGCGGGCGCGTTGATGGTCATCGACGTCGACACCTCGTCCAGCGGGATGCCATCGAACACCGTCTCCATGTCGTCCAGCGAGTCGATGGCGACGCCGGTCTTGCCCACCTCGCCGGCCGCCATCGCGGCGTCGGAGTCGTACCCCATCTGGGTCGGCAGGTCGAACGCCATCGAGAGGCCGGTCTGGCCCTCGTCCAGCAGGTAGTGGAACCGCTCGTTGGTCTCCTCGGCGGTGCCCATCCCGGCGTACTGGCGCATCGTCCAGAGGCGGCCGCGGTAGCCGGTCGAGTAGACGCCGCGCGTGTACGGCTCACGGCCCGGGAAGCCCAAATCCTCCTCGTAGTCGAGGTCGGCGACGTCGGCCGGCGTGTACAGGCGGTCTACCTCGTGCCCCTCGGTGTCCGTCGTGAACGTCTCCTTGCGCTCGCCGAACCGGTCGACGGTGGGCTGGACGTCCTCCTGCTCCCACTCGGCTTTCGCCTCGCGGATTTCGTCCAGCTCGTCGGGGTCGAACATGGCCGAGACGTGGACGGGGTTCGGCTTAAGCGTTCGCGAATCTTTCCCGATTGTTCACGCACCGCGGGTGGGTCCCGGGATTTATCTCCTTGCTTCCCCCACTCGAACGCATGGCAATCGAACCCGGAGACGGAGTCTCCATCGAGTACGTCGGTCGCTTCGAGGACGGGAGCGTCTTCGACACCTCCCGACTCGACGTCGCCCGCGAGGAGGGTCTGCTCGACGCACAGGACGCCGCTCCCGAGGATTACGCACCGCTCGCGTTCACCGTCGGTGCCGGCGACATCATCGAGGGGCTAGACGAGGCCCTCGTCGGGATGGAGGCCGGGGAAGAGGCGACCATCTCGGTCCCGCCGGAGAAGGCCTACGGCGAGGCCGACGACGAGCGAGTCCGGGAGTACGACCCGGAGACGTTCGAGGCGATGGTCGGCAAGCCGGCGGAGGTGGGCCTCCACGTCGAGGCCGAGAACGGACTCCACGGCGACGTAACGGCAGTGCGAGAGGACGCCGTCGCGGTGGACTTCAACCACGAACTCGCCGGCAAGACGCTGGTCTTCGACGTCGAAGTCGTCGACGTCAGGTAGCTCACCTCCCTGTGTCGTACTTGTAGGTCGCCTCGTCGGGGTCGATGCCGAAGTCCTCGGCGGTGTCCTCAGGTTCGGACTCGACCGGTTCGTGGGCCGAGGCGTTCTTGAACTGCTCACGCAACCGCTCGGGCATCCGGAAGCGGTCTATCTGGAGGCGGAGCGGCACGGCCTCTGGCTGGATGTTCTCCTGTTTCGTCTCCAGTCGCTCCCGCAACCGCTCGGGCAACTGCTCGACTTCGATGCGCTCGAAGCCGAACTGCGCGAGGTAACTGTCGGCGCTCGTCAGCGAGTACACCACGTCGAACCCCTCGTCGCTGGCGTACTCGACCAGTCGCTCGATGATGTGGGCCCCCACGCCCTGGTTGCGCCACTCCGGCAGGACGCCGATGCTGGTCAACTCGCATATCGGGTCTGCGTCCTCGGGCTTGTGGATGCGGATGCGGCCGAACCCGGCCTTCTGGTGGTCGTGTTCGTCGATGGCGACCACGTAGTCGCGGGAGCGGAAGGCTGTGTCGTCCAGCCCCATCTCTTCGATGCGGTCCAGCAACCAGACCTCTTCGCGGTTTTTCGCGTCCCGGACGTACATGGGTAGAGGTTCGCCGGCCCCGGTAAAAAGGGTTTGCAGGGCTCGCGTCACCTGTGTTCGCCGCTCGACTGCCGACGACCCCGCTGGCGCGAGACGACGCCGCGCAACTACTTAGTGGGTTGTCAGCGAACCACACAGTATGGCCCCGGAGTCACTCGAAGACCTGGACCGCGTCGTCCACGAGCCGTCAGAGGAGTTCGTCGAATCGACCAACGTCTGGCAGTTCATGGAGACGTACGACGTCGAGGACTACGACGCCCTCGTCGAGCGGACGACCACCGAAATCGAGGGGGTCGAGGAGAGCGGCGTCGAGTGGTTCTGGGACGAACTGGTCGACTATCTGGGCATCGAGTTCTTCGAGGACTACGACGCCGTTCGGGACGACACGGACGGCCCGCAGTTCACCGACTGGTACCCCGGTGGCGAACTGAACGCGGCCCACAACGTCGTCGACCGCTTCGCCGCCCGGGACAACGGTGCCCGGAACCACGTGGCGCTCATCTGGGAGGGGGAACCCGGCGACGTGCGGCAGGTGACGTATCACGACCTCCACCAGCAGAGCAACCGCGTGGCGAACTACCTCGAATCGGTGGGCGTCGAGACGGGCGACACCGTCGGCCTCTACATGCCGATGGTGCCCGAGGTGGCGAGCATCCTGTACGGGTGTCTCAAAGTGGGTGCCATCGCGGTGCCCATCTTCTCCGGGTTCGGCGTCGACGCCACGGCGACGCGCATCGCCGACGCCGAGTGTTCGGTGCTATTCACCGGGGACGGCTTCTACCGCCGCGGGTCGAAAGTACACCTGAAAGACACCGCCGACGAGGCCATTCGGGAGGCGGCGGACCTGACCGAGAGCGGCGACACGCCCGTCGAACACGTCGTCGTCTACGACCGCATCGGCACCGCCGAGGACCCGGTCGACCGCATGACGTGGACGCGCCGCGACGAGTGGTGGGACGAGGCCATCGAGACGCGGTCCGACGGCTACGAGACCAAGTCGCTCCCGAGCGACGCCGAGTCGATGCTCCTGTACTCCTCCGGGACGACCGGCGAACCGAAAGGCATCGTCCACACGCACGCGGGGGCGCTCCTCCAGGCGGCCAAGGAGATTTACTTCGGCTTCGACCACAAGCCCGGGGACCGCTTCTTCTGGGTGAGCGACATCGGGTGGATGATGGGGCCGTGGACGCTCTTGGGCAACCACGCGCTGGGGGGCACCGTGTTCATGTACGAGGGAGCGCCGGACCACCCCGACCCCGACCGGTTCTGGGCGATGATAGACCGCCACGACCTGACCGTCTTCGGCGTCTCGCCGACGGCGATTCGGGCCCTGCGCAAGAAAGGTGACGAGTGGCTGGAGGGCCACGACCTCTCCTCGCTCCGCCTGCTGGGGTCGACGGGCGAACCGTGGGACCCGGAGAGTTGGCAGTGGTTCTACGACGAGGTGGGCGGCGGCGAGTGCCCCATCATCAACATCTCGGGCGGTACAGAGATAATGGGCTGTTTCCTGATGCCGATGCCAATCCAGTCGCTGAAACCCTGTACGCTCGGCGGACCCGGACTGGGGATGGACGTCGACATCGTGGACGAGTCGGGCGAGTCTATCGCCGACACTCACGAACGCGGGTTCCTCGTCGCTCGGGACTCCTGTCCGAGTATGACGAAGTCCCTCTGGAGCGGCGACGAGCGCTACCTCGAAGAGTACTGGTCGGCGTGGCCGGACCTCTGGGACCACGGTGACTGGGCCCAGAAGGACGCGGACGGCCTCTGGTTCCTCCACGGCCGGGCCGACGACGCGCTGAACGTCGCCGGCCGGAAGGTCGGCCCCGCCGAAGTCGAAGGGGCGGCGATGGAGCACCCGGCAGTGAATCAGGCCGCGGCGGTCGGCGCGCCCGACGACACTACCGGGACGGCCGTCGTCCTCTACGTCGTCCTCGAACCCGGTCACGACCCCACCGACTCGCTCCGCGACGCCATCTCGTCTACCGTCGGCGACGAACTCGGCAAGCCGTTCCGTCCACGAGAGGTGCTGTTCGTCGACGCGTTCCCGAAGACCCAGAGCGGGAAGATTCTCCGCCGGGCCATCGGCGCCGTCTATCGGGACGAGGAGTTGGGCGACATGTCCAGCATCGAGAACCCGGAGGCGCTGGACGCGGTGGCCGACGCCCGCTGAGACGCGTCAATCGGCCGACCGGTCCGCCCTCGGCAGGTCGAGCGCGAGCAGTCGCGGCAGCGAGACCATCGCCAGCGCCAGTTCCGCGCCGCCGGCGACGAGGAAGGCGGCGAGGTAGCCGAACTCTCCGGCGACGAACCCGCCGACGAGGATGCCGGCGAGGAAGCCGACGCTCCCGAAGGCGTTGAACCCGGCCATCGCCGTCCCGCGCCCGCTCTCGCCGGCGAGGTCGGTCACGAGCGCCATCGTCGCTGGCGCCATCAGCGCCCCGATGACGCCGACGACGACCATGCCGACGCCGGCCAGCAGAACCGTGGGTGCGAGGCCGACGCCGACGACGGCGAGGCCGTACAGCGACGACCCGGCGACGATGGGGACGGTCCGCCCGACGCTGTCCGAGAGGACGCCGAAGGGGTACTGGAGGAGGGCGAACGGCGCGAAGAACAGCGCGAGCATCAGCCCCGTCTCTCCGGGCGTCAACTCGAAGGTCTGTCGGAAGTACAGCGTCCCGACGAGCGCGAAGAACCCGGCCGTCAGGCGGTCGATGAAGCCGAACGCGTAGGGGATGCCGAGCGCCGGCGTCTCGCGGAGGCGGGCGGTCGCCGCGGCGAGGCGGCCCTCGCCGTCCGCGGGGGCGCGGTCCGTCACCGACGCGGCGAGGACGGCGACGGCCAACAGCAACCCGCCGGCGACGTACAGCGGGAGCGTCGGTGCGATGCCGTACAGTTGGCCGCCCAACGGCGCACCGAGGGCCGTCCCGGCCCCGATGGCGATGCCTGCGGCACCCATGTTCTTCCCGTGCCCGCCGGAGAGGTCCATCAGCATCGTCATCGCCAGCGAGAACGCGGCGATGGTCATCGCGCCCTGTAGGGCCCGCAACACGAGGACGCCCTCGAAGGAGATGGCCGTCTGTGTGGAGGCCCACGCGAGTACGACGTAGAACACCGCACCGCCCAGCGCGCCGACCACGATGAACGGCACGCGTCGCCCGGTGGCGTCGCTCACCACGCCCCAGACGCCGGCGAAGGCGACGAAGGCGGCGAACTCTGCGGCCAAGAACCACATGCTGGCGTCGAGGTCCGTCGTGGCTCCCAACGCCCGAACGAGGGTGTCGACGCCGGGATAGAGCAACACCTGCGCGAGCAGGACGGTGAACACTACCCCGGCGAGGGCGGCCCGTTCTCGGCGTACGCTCACGCCGACGGATAGGGCAGACGGACGAAAATACGTGTCGTCACTCGCCCCTTCGGTCGCGGGACGGGAGCAAGCCCCGAACCGCCGCGCCAAGCGGGCCAGCGACCAGCGGCGTCACGACGGCGATGCCGACGAGCGGCCCCATCCCGAGTGCGCCGCTCAGAGTCCCGGACAGCGCCAGTCGGCCGAGGAAGACGGCGACGACGAGGGCGCCGAACCCGACCCCCGCGGCCAGCGCCGACCGAAGCGACGGCCGGCAGAGGCCGACCAGCGCCCCGCCGACGACGAACCCGAGCCAATGGACCGACCCGAGACCGAGACCCACGAGGACGGCGCCGACAGTGGCCGTCCAGCGCTGACGGGGCGTGTGCTGAATCGCCGCCAGAGCGTCGAGCGGACTACGCATCGTCACCCTCCTCTGGGACGAACTCGACGTCCGGTGGACCGTCCGTCGTCGGCGTCTGCGGCCGGTACTCGCCGTCGGCCCAGTCGCGCAGCTGGTCGTCGTAGTGCTCGGAGAACGGACTACCCGCGTTGCCGCCGGGGACGACCGACTCCGAGGGCTCCCCGTCGAACCGGACGAGGAGTCGGTAGCTACTGCCGACGGCCGACTCCTTGCGGACGTTTCGGACCGTCGCCGGGGACCCGTCGGTCGGGTACCGCGGGTAGTTGAGGAACGACTGGTCGAACGGGTGGTCGATGTCGGTCCGGTTGTAGTCGCCGTACACCTCGTGGCCGGCCTCGTCGACGGCGTCGACTGCGTCGGCCATCGCGGCGGCTATCGTCTCCGCTCTCGTGCGGGGGTCGCCGCCCGGCGGGTCCCTGAACCACCTGCTGTCGGGCGGGAGGTGGAGGAGAACCCAGTCGTCGGGGTAGAAGCGGTCGTCCAACCCAACCGCCTCGAACGCGGCGTCGAACACCTGCGAGCGGTAGGCGTCGAGGAAGAACGCGAACACCAGCGCGGCCCGCGAGTCCCGGGTCGTCCGGTAGTCCCAGTCGGCCAGTTCGTCGGCCGCCTCGCGTGCTCGACCGGCCATCTCCGTCCGGGCGTCGAGGATGCTCGGGACGAACAGCGCCGCTCGCTCGTCGTAGACGTCACGCTGGACCCGGCGCACGAACTCGAAGTCCATCGGGTCGTCGCTCGCCGCGCGTTCGTCCAGCAGGTCGTAGATGCGCTTGCCACGCCACGGCGCGCTGTAGGCCTCGGCGAGGTAGTAGTCGAGTTCGTCGTCGTCGACGATTCGCTGGTTCGCGGTGGCGACGTACTCGGGGTCCCGCGACTGTGGTTTCGCCCCGCTCGGGACGAACTCGCCCCTGTCGGGGACGCCGTACGGTTCGTAGCCGGGCCACTCGCCTTCCTTCGCGCTCCCGTCGAAAATCTGGTCGCCGGGGACCGCCTCGCCGTCGGTCACCCGTCGGGGTACTAGCCCTGTCATGTAGTACTGGGTGTCGCCCTCCCGGTCGGCGTAGACGACGTTCTGCGTCGGGTGGTCGAACCACCGGAGCGCGGCCATCGCCTCTTCGCGGCCGCCGCTGTAGTTCAACGTCCGGATGGCCGCGGCAGTCCGGTTGGCCTGTAGTCCGACCCACGCGACGCCGACTCGCTGGCCGAACCGTTCGAGGACCGGGCCGTGGACGGACTTGCGGACCGTCACCTCCCGGTCCTCACTCCCACTGACCGCGATGGTCTGGGTCTCGACGTCGAACTCGCGTGTCTCGTCGCCGTAGCGGTACGTCTCGCCGTCGGCGTCGTATCGGTAGAAGTCGATGGAGTCCGCCCCGGCGTTCGTAAAGCCCCACGCGCCGGCGTCGTTCTCCCCGATGACGACGAACGGGACCCCGGGAAAGGCGACGCCGCCGACTCGCAGATTCGGGGCTCGCAGGTGCTGGCGGTACCACAGCGGCGGCGCCAGCAGCGAGAGGTGCGGGTCGTTCGCCAGTAGCGGGTTCCCGCTCGCAGTGTGCTCGCCCGAGACGACCCACGAGTTCGACCCGACGCCGTCCGGGGACTCGAACGTCGAGGCCCACCGAACGAAGTCGGCGTCGACGGCCGACTCCCGCGTCGGCGTCCGGTCGTCCGGGCGACTGCCGAAACTCGCCGACGGCCGGAGAATCGGGCTGTCGTGGTCGAGTCTGTCGGGGTAGAGGGCCGCGGCGGCGTCGGCCCCGAGGGCGTCCGCCGCGGCCGCTTTCCTGAGGGTTCGGAAACTCCCCGTCAACCCCCAGCCTATCTGTTTCTGAATCAGGAGGGTGTCGACCGGCGACCACTCTCGGGGTTCGTAGTCCAGCAACTGGAACTCCGCGGCCAGCGACCCGTCGGCGGTGGCGTCCCGGACGCCGTCGGCGAACGCCGACAGCGCCGCGCCCGTCTCGGTGCCTTCGAGGGCGGTCCAGTTCGATTCGGCGGCGGCCGTGAAGTCCATCTGCCGGTGGAACCGGTCGGACTCGACGCCCTGTTCGCCGACGGCGGCGGCCAGTTCCCCGCGCATCCGACGGACGAACAGGTCCATCTGGAAGCGGCGGTCCGTGGCGTGGACGTAGCCGACGGCGTAGGCGAGTGCTCCCTCCGAGTCGCCCTCGACGGTCGGGACGTGAGCGTCGTCGTACCGTACCGTCGCCGACCCGTGGGGACTCGTCACCGTCGAGGGAACGGACTCGGTCGCGGGGTCCCAGTACTTCCCGGAGAGCGGCGCGAATCGGTCGAGGAACCCCTTCGCGGGTGTGACGAACGCGGCACCCACGGCACCCGAGAGGACGGCCGCGAGAACGGCCCTGCGACTGCGTTCCATACCCCACCGGTGGTCCGAGCAACTGTAAACGTTTGGTCGGTTCTCTCGACGGGAGGTTCAAGTGTGGCCGCCCCGCTCTCTCGACCGATGCCGACCGACATCACGACGCGCGTGGTCGAGACGATACGGGACGTGACCGGTGCGGACGGCTGGTGCTCGCGCGCGCAGGTCGACTCGCTGATGGGCGCGACCACCGTCGACAAACGGGAGGTCGAGCGGGCGCTGAAACGCGCGGTCCCCGAGAGACGACTGGAACGAGACGGGGACCGGTACCGACCGACGGGCGACCCGTAGGCTATCGCTCGCCGAGCGCCGCCCGAATCGCCCGCACCTCTGAGCGCACCGCTTGCCACTGCTCGACCGACCCGGGCACGTCGTCGGCGTCGTCGCCGCGAACTCGTGCGGCCCGCGCCGCGATGCGTTGCTGGACGGACCCGGGGTCGTCCATCGCGCGAAGCGTGAGTTCGGCGCCCTCGCTCCCGGCCGTGTCGACGGTTATCGTCCCGTGGCCGAAGACGGTACCGAGGACGCCCTGTTCGTAGGCCGTGTTCTGGACCTTCTGGAGCGAGAGTTCGGTCACCGTCACCGAGAGGACGCCGGTCCGGTGGTACAGCGCTCGCTCGGTCAGGAGATAGTGGGTGGTCCGTCGCCAGAGCCAGACGGCGAGCGTCGGGACGGCCAGTGCGACGGCCGCTACCGGAGCCGTCACGGCGACCCTGAGCAGTGCCGAGACGGCGGCGGCCGAGAGCGCAGTCCAGACGACGCTGGCGACGACTGCCGCGGCGACCAGTCCCGCCGCGACCCCTTGGAGAACGACGCGTCGTCGGGGCTGGCCCTGCCAGACGACCGACTCGCCGTCGTCGAGCGTGAGCCACGCCGGGGTACTCATCGGTCTCGTTCCGCCGCCCCGTCGTCGTCACCGGGGGTCGCACCCGCGTCGAGGGACCGGCGAATCGCCCGCAATTCGACGAGAATCTCGTCGAGTACGTCGGCCTTCGACTCGCCGTCGGCCGCCTCGGCCGTCTCGCCTTGCGCCCGCTTGACGCGGCGGGAGAGCTGTTTCTGGACCGCCTGTGGGTCCTCGACGCCCTGTAGCGTCATCTCGACGCCGGACCCGCCGGCGGTGCTAATCATGACGTCGCCGTAGCCGAAGTAGCGGCCGACAGCGCCCACGGAGAAGGAGGTGTTCTGTACCTTCTCGAACTCTATCTCCGTGACTGCGCGGCTGAAAATGCCGGTCTTCTTGTAGACGCCTTTGGTGGTGATGACGTAGTCCGTGTTCTGCTGGCGCAGGTACGCCGAGGCGATGACGACCAGTCCCAGCCCGAACAGGAGTATCATCGGGACGCCGACGAGGTACGCGCCGTAGAGCGATTCGCTGGAGGGCTGGCCCGACCAGACGACGTCTTCGTCGTCGTCCAGCGTGAGCCAGTCGTAGTCGGCACTCATACGTTCGGCTCCGCACACCTGCAAGAAAAGTCTATCCGATACTCCCGACCTCGGCAGGGGACGACGCTCGTCTGTTGCGGGTTCTCGTGTGCTCGTCTCTCGCTCGTCGAGCCCTCACTCGGCGCTGTGCGGCGGGACGAACCCACAGTTGGCACAGCCCGTGTGTTTCGTCGTCACGTAGCTCATCTTCTCTCCGCACTGGGGGCACTTGTACTGAGTTGCGGCCATCACCAGTCCGTACAGTTCGACGCTATCTAAAGGTTTATACGACGTTTGTCGTATTCAGATGGCACACCAGAATCGTGTCAGCTCCGGTGAAATTTGGTGCCTGCAGGCACGACGGCCGACTCGTGGGGGTCACAGTGTCGCCGGTCTTCGGGCCGACTCACTTCGGCTGTCAGCCCGCACTACGAGTCACGTGGGCCGTCGACGGCCGCTCTCGGCGCCGGTTACTCACATCGACTGTCGTCGAACTGTGACCGAGACGAACAGTTCTACGCCGCGGCCACCGTCGCTATCGAACGGTCGGGCGCGCACAAAAGATGGATGCGGACGGTTCGAGGGTCGGTCGAGCGGCCGGCTTACATGTAGCCGAGGTCGCGCAGGCGCTCCATCAGGTCCTCCTTGTCCTGGGCGCGGCCGGCGCGCTCGGTCGTGTTCTCCATGTCCTGCAGCCACGCGGGCTCTTCGGCGGACTTGTCCGTCGAGACCTCGCTACCGAGCGAGCGGAACCCGGCGAAGTACTTCGGCGAGACGGGCACGTCCTCTTTCTCGATGCCCTCGGGCAGGTCGTCCTGCCCCTGCGGGACGTAGCCCTCTTCGGGGTAGCCCTCGACCGTGTCCGGCACGACGAAGTTCCAGAAGGCCTCCCAGACGTCGGCCTCGGCGAACTGGAGGATGGTCTGGATGCGGTCGTGGGGCGGGTAGATGTCGGGGTCGTGACGCGGCGAGAAGAACGTCTCGTCCGCGCGGGACTCCTGTTCGTCCCAGCGGATACCCGAGATGATGCCGTCGACGTCGTACTCCTCGATGGCGTCGTTGAGCGCCACCGTCTTCAGCAGGTGGTTGCCGACGTAGGTGTCCAGCAGGAACGGGAACGTGTCCTCCTCGTACTCGAGGATGTTCCGGACGTGGTGCTGGTTGTGTTCCGAGAGTTCGCTGATGGGGATGTCGTCGCCCGGTTCGAGGCCGTTCTCGTCGACGTACTGGCCGACGTCCTCGTTGCGGGCCCAGATGACGTCGAGGTCCCACTCGTCGGCCCAGTGCTCGACGAAGTCGATGAGTTCGTCGAAGTGCTGGTAGTGGTCGATAAAGACGACCGGCGGGACTTCGAGGTCGAAGCGCTCGGCGACTTCCTTGACGAAGTACAGCGTGAGCGTCGAGTCCTTGCCGCCGGTCCACATGACGACGGGGTTCCGGTACTCTTCGAGGCCGGTCTTGGTGACCTCGATAGCCTTCTCTATCTTGTGGTTGATGGTGGGGTACTCCTCGGGACTCTCGCCCTCGCCGTCGGAGTAGTCGACGTCGAGGTACTCGGGGAACTCGGCTGTCTCGGACATCGTGTAATGAGATATAATTAGGCGTTGTAAGTACTTTTTGGAAGAGTGTGGGAGTAGGTCACACGATACAGGGCGCGAGGAGCGCGATTCGGACACCCTTTTCGGGGTGACGCGCGTGGACACGCACGAACATGCCGTCCCGTCGCTCGACGGCGCTGACCGTCTGCCGGCGCTGGTTGGCGCTGTACGTCCCCGTCGCCGCACTGATACTCGGCCTCAGCACGGCCGTCGGCTTCCTGCTGGGGAGCGCGGTCCCCGTCGAGTCGCTCCCCACCGCCCCCGAGGGTGCCTCCAACCCCTTCTTCCCCGACGAACTGACGACGTACACCATCGCCGTCAACAATCTCGTGGCGATGTTCGTGATGCTCTTGGGCGCGGTGTCGCTGGGTATCGTCACCCTGTTCGGACTCGTCCTGAACGGTCTCGTCATCGGGGCCGTGGTGGGCATCGCCGTCCAGCAGGTCGAACCGATAGTCGTCCTCGCGCTCATCCTCCCACACGGGATACTCGAGATACCCGCGTTGCTCGTCGTCGCGGCCGTCGGCCTGCGGTTCGCTCGGTTGACCGTGCGGTACCTGCGCGGTCTCGAAGACGAACTGGTGACCGAACGGGACCTGCGCGAGGCCGGGTGGCTGGTCGCCGTCGCGGCGGGGATGATTCTGGTCGCGGCCTACGTAGAGGCGACGGTGACGCTCGAAATCGCCGAGCAGGTCGCTGGCCGTGAACTAGCGAGCGTCTGAGAACGGCGACCGCAGAATCAGCTGATGAACTCGTTGTCGCGCCAGTTGACGCCGTCTGCCTCGTCGTCGTCGGTGGGGTCCTCGACGACGTTGATAGAGGCGGGGTGCTCCTCGCCGTCGACGATGCGGACGGCTTCGAGTTCCTCGTCGACGGCGGCGATGGCCGTCAGCGTCCCCTTCTCGGCGACCTTCGCCACCTCACAGAGCACCTCGAACATCGCGTACTGGAGCGCGGTGTTCTGGAGGACCGTCTCTCGGTCGCCCTTGAAGCAGGCGTACTCGACGAGTTCCGACTCTATCTCTTCTTCCTCCTCTTCGAGGGCGCCCCACTGCGGCCCGCCGCCGGTCGACCCGGTGCTGGCGGCACCCGGCGGTCCCATCTCGTCCGGGTCCTCCTCGTAGACCCGGTTCTCGGTGACGCTGGCCTTGAGTTGGGCCGTCGGCGTGTACTTACTCATGCTGTCGTCTTTCGCCACGGCGCTGACGATGAGCGTGTTGTTCCGACGTGTTATCTCTACGTCAGCGATTTCGGGGGGAAGGTCGGGGTCTTCGAAGAAGTCGTAGGCATCTTCCAGTGGCAGTTCGAGCGTCGAATGAAGTCTGTATACGCGGCTGGTCATGGTTGGGAGCGTGTGTCAATCGTCGACGGCCGTCCGCTGACGCTGGTGTCACTCCTACATAGGACCCACGTGCTTATATGACCTGCCCTTCATTCTGGCCGTGGCAGTCGTTTGTGTGCGTGAGAATGCCGTACGTGGGTATTGGTACCACTTCGAGACAGCCGCGAAAACTGGCCGCGCTCAGTCGTCGGCGGCCGCGGTGTCGCCGGTGGCCTCTGCGTCGGCCTCGATGCTCGGCGGGTACTTCCCGCGGTCCAGACGGAGGTCCGAGGCGGGCCGAGCCATGCAGGTCAGCGCGTAGTTCTCTCGCTCCTGTTCGGTGAGGCCGCGGGCGGCCGGTTGGGTCACCTCGCCAGCGACGATTTCGGCCGAACACGCGAGACACATCCCGACCCGGCAGGAGTACTCCTGCGCGATGCCCTCCTCGATACAGCGAGAGAGAATCGTCTCCTTGTCGGAGACGGCAATCTCCTCGCCCGTCCCCACGAACTCCACCGTGTACTCGGTCATACTCCGGCCTTTGCCACCCCCCGGCAAAACTCTTTATCCCCGACACGGCGACAGTCGGAACGATTTTCTCTCTGGGGTGTAGACGAGGGTGCATGACCACACATCAGTACGACGTGGCCGTCGTCGGGGCGGGCACGTCGGGCTGTTACGCCGCCGCGACGGTCGCCGACGCGGGGTACGACGTCGTCGTCGTCGAACGGAAGGACGCAGAGGAAGCGGGGCACATCGCCTGTGGGGACGCGCTGAAGGGGGCGAGCGACTTCCCCGAGGCCATCCCGAAGTCCCAACTGGAACCCGCGTTCACCAACACGGACGTCGACCACGGCCGGTTCGAGATTCCGCAGGAGGACACGGTGCTGGAGATTCCGGTCCCCGGCGAACTCGCCGTCATCGACCGCTGGGAGTACGGCCGCTGTCTCATCGAGGGGGCCGACGAGTCGGGCGCGGAGTTCCACTACGACACCGTCGTACAGGACGTGTTGCAGGACGACGCCGGTGAGGTCACCGGCTTCGAAGCCGTCCGGAAAGGCGACCCGGTCACCTACGAGGCGGACATCGTCGTCGACGCCGCCGGCGCGCTCTCGCTGTTGCAGGACAAGACGGACTTCGAGGACGCCACCTTCGACACGAACGTCCGCTACTCGCAGTTCTGTTCGGCCTACCGCGAGATAGTCGAAGTCGACGAACCCGTCGAGTGGGACGACGCACTGGTGTTCAAACCGACGGAGCGCTCGGCGGGCTACCTCTGGTACTTCCCGCGCACGGACACCGAAATCAACGTCGGCCTCGGCTTCCAGATGAACGAGGAACCGATGGAACTGGTCGAGGACCTGAAAGCCGACCTGCGGGACCGACCGGAGTTCGAGGGCGCTGAGGTGCAGGACAAACTGGGCGCGGCCCTGCCGACCCGTCGCCCCTACGACTCGGCGGTCGCACCGGGCTACATGGCCGTCGGCGACGCCGCGGGCCACGTCAACCCGACCACCGGCGGCGGCATCGCGGGCGCGGCCTACGCCGGCAAGTACGCCGCGGAACAGGCCATTCAGGCCATCGAGGACGGCCGCACCGACGACGAGTCGGCCCTCTGGGAGTACAACGTCAACGTGATGGACCACTTCGGAGCGCGCTACGCGGCGCTCGACGTGTACAACATCTTCACGACGGCCTACGACGTGGACGACCTGATGGGCCTGCTGGCCGCCCTGCCCGGCGAGAAACTCGCCGAGGCGCTGTACGGCGGGTCCACCAGCATCGGTCTCGGCCTGAAACTCAAGATGGCGGTCAAGAGCTTCGGGCACTGGGGGACCATCCGGGACCTCTACCAGACGAAGAAGGCCGCCGACCGACTCCTCGCACACTACGAGGACTATCCGGACGACCCCAGCGGGTTCGCCGCGTGGCAGTCCGAACGCGACGCCATCATGGACGACATCTACGAGGTCACCGGCGCCGACCCGAAGTACTGAGCGCGATATCTTCTCTCGGCTTCAACGCTCCCAACAGCGGTCGATGGCGCCAGCCAGCACGTCGACGCCGATTGCGAGCGACTGCTCCTCGACGTCGAAGGTCGGCGTGTGGTGGCCCCCGGGGTGGTCGGTGCCGATGCCGACGTAACAGGCGAGGCCGCCTCGGTCCTGCACGCGGTCCATCAGGTACGTGGCGTCCTCGCTGCCGCCGAGGTCGTCGCTGTGGAGAATCGAGTCGACCCCCTCGACGCCGCCGGCGACGTCTGCCACCACGTCGGCCAGTTCGTCGTCGCTCACGGCGCTCGGGGCCTCCGCCGTCGTCCGGACGCTGGAGTCGCACTCGTGCATGGCGGCGGCGTTCTCGACGACGGTGTCGGCCCGGTCGCTCATATACTCCTTGAGGTGGGTCGTCTCCCCGCGCACCTCGCCCTCGATGCGGGCGCTCTCTGGGACGATGTTCGTCGCGGTGCCGCCCTCGACGACGCCGGTGTTGACCCGCGTCGCGCCGTCCTCGTGTCGGCGGATGGCGTGGAGGTTCTGGACCGCCGTCGCGAGGGCCTGCACCGCGTCCCGGCCCGACCCCGGACTCGCGCCCGCGTGGGCCGACTCGCCCGTGAACGTCACCTCGAACTGCCGGACGGCGAGGAACCCGTCGACGCCCGCGACGACTTCGCCCGTCGGGTGGTCGAGGCCCACGTGGACGGCCAGCAGGCGGTCGACGTCGTCCAAGACGCCGCTCTCGGCGACGGCCTTCCCGCCGCCGATGACCTCCTCGGCCGGTTGGAACAGCACGCGGAACGTCCCCTCGAAGTCGCTCTCAGCGACCGCTTCGAGGACGCCGACGCCGAAGGCGGCGTGCGCGTCGTGCCCGCAGGCGTGCATGTACCCCTCGTTGTCCGACCGGAAGCCACCGTCCGCCGGCACGTGGGTCGTCTCCGCCGACTCGGTGATGGGCAGGGCGTCGATGTCGACCCGGAGGGCGACGGTCGGACCGTTGCCGCGTTCGAGTGAGGCGAGGGCCCCCGTGAATCCGCCGGCACACCGTTCGAGGACGTCCTCGCGTGCGCCCGCCTCCCGGGCCCGGTCGTGCCACGCCGCGAGTTCGGCGTCGTCCGGCACGGCCATCCGAGCGTCGCCGTCGAGTATCTCCGGGCCGAGGCGCAGGTCGTCGACGCCGATTCGCTCCAGTTCGTCGACGATGCGACTGGTCGTGTAGAACTCGCGCCACGCCGGTTCGGGGTGGCGGTGGAGGTCACGGCGGAGCGTCACGAGACGGTCGTATCGGTCGTCGTCCATGGTGGCACCACGCCCCGGGGGAACTTATGACCCGCTACCGACCTGCGTTCGCTGTTCGATGCCGGCCTCGACGTGGACGCCCGGCGGGAACGCCTCCTCGGTCACCGACCGCGCGAACGTCTCGTACCCGACGATTTCGATGGTTCGGGTGTAGACGGTGTAGTCCCACGAGTCGAAGCGCCCGCCGTCGGGGCCGAGCGTCTTCGACTGGGGGACCCGAAGTTGCTCGGGCGACTTCGGGTGGGGTCCCTTCAGTTCCACACCTTTCCGTTCCGCGCGGTCCTTGATGTCCGCCACGACGTCGTCGAGGCGGTGGCGGTCCCCACTCGTGAGCGTTAGGGTCGTGACGAACGGCATCTCTGCCCTGTGTCTCGCCGGCGAGGTGTAAAAGGCCCACCGCTTTCCCGCTCCGTTCCAGATTACGGCTGAATCGTCGGAGACTCGATTGGCGTCCGGGTGCGGAAAACGTTTCGTACCCGGCGCTGTGAGGTGAAAACTGCCGTTCCGACCTCGGAACGGGAGGCGAGGCCGCCTCCGATATTCTCTTAAGTACTGACGCAGTAAATTCGTGCAATGATAGAGGCCACGAGCGCGGGAGCCATCCTCTTTCGCGATACGCGTGGCCGGCGGGAGTACCTCCTGCTCAAGAGCCGACCCGGCGATTGGGAATTTCCCAAGGGCGGCGTCGAGGGCGACGAGGAACTCCAGCAGACCGCCATACGCGAAGTGAAAGAGGAGGCCGGAATCGGCGATTTCCGGCTCTTGGACGGTTTCCGCAAAGACTACGACTACGTGTTCGAGGCGAACGGCAACACCATCCACAAGACGGTCCACCTGTTCGTCGCGAAGTCCTTCGAGGCGTCGGCAGAGCTATCGACCGAACACCGCGACCTGCAGTGGCGCGACTACGAACAGGCGATAAACACCGTCACGCAGGACGGACCCCGCGAGATACTCGAAGACGCACACGAGTTCCTCGACGAGAAGTTCGAGGCCGACGACACCGAGGAGTAGCGACGCTTCACCGTCGAGCACTAACTCCGACCGTCGGTTCCGTCGGGTAGCGACAGCTAGGCCTCGTACCGGGGTGCAATTTTATATATCATGTTTGAATATTGTCGCACGAACCATGATATTTGGCTTCGACGACTCTGAATTCAAGAAATCGACAGCGACAATATTCGTCGTACTGCTCGTCGTCGGGTTCGTCCCGATTATCGGCCTCGTCCGCGTCGTCCCCTTCTTCAAGGAGATTATCCTCGGCGCGGCCGTCGTCGCGGTGTTCACCAACATACAGGACACGAAATCGGCCGTCAAGTTCGCGCTCGTGACCGGCATGATCGCCGCCGTCGCGTTCAACGTCATCTACATCCCGGGGTCGATAGTCCTCGGCGGCATCCTCGGTGCCACCAGCGGCACCGGCGACGCCGCCGGCGGGATGGCGATGCTCGCGGGCCTCGGAGCCATCGCGAACCTCATCGGCCTCATCTTCATGTCGCCCATCGGCTACATTATCGGTGGTGCACTCGGCGGCGTCCTGAACCAGTAACCGACCAGCGGGAACGCAGGGCAGGTGGTACCCGCCGTCTCGTCGCCACCCGTCCGACTGTAACTTTTAAACCCCCGCGTCCAACGTCGTGGTGTGCCCGACGCGGATTCTGAGTTCGCCTTCGAACTGCGCGTCTGTCAGTGGGCCGAGCGCGAGTGGCCGCCGCGGCGTGCGGACTCCGCCGTCGTCGTCGCCCGCCAACTCGGGACGAAGTACCGCCGCTGGGACACGCTGGTCCTCGAATGCGACCCCGACGCCCTCGAACAGCGTGCGGCGTTCGGCGCGGAGGCGTTCGATTCGGACCTCCTGCACGTCCTCGAACACGCGCCCGACGAGTGGACGTTCTACCGCGACGCTCTGCCGGACCCGGGCTACCCGTGGCGCTACGTCCGCGAGGCTATCCACACCGCCGCCGACCGGGACGCAATCGAGACGCGCAAGCGGGGCAACCGCATCGAGATTCGCCGCCGACGGGAGTACCCGGACTGGGTGCGCCGAATCGTCGCCGTCGAGAACAAACCGGACCTCACGGCGAGCGCGGCCCGCGACCTCGCCGGGCAGATAGAGCGCGACGTGGCGCTGGGCCTCGCAGACGAGGTGTGGGTGGCGACGGCGGCCACGGGCGAGCGCGTCGAACCGATACTGCTCGCCGACTTCCCGTCGTCTGCCGGCGTGTTGACCGTCGACACGACGGACGGGACGGCCGAACGGGTCTGGGAACCCCGAGCGCTCGACACCGACGGCCCCGGGACCCGAATCCTCGACCGGCCGGACGACGACCAGTGCGCCGCCCGGTTCGAGTACGCGGACCCCGAGTGGAAAGCCGAGAAGCGACTGACAATCGCCGAACGGGCCTACGAGCGGGGGTGGCGGGCCTACGCGAGGACGATGCGACCGGACTGTCGGCACTTCGAACTGCGGGCCGACGAGAGCGGCGTCGTCCCGTACTGCGCGGCCAAGGGGCGCGTCCCGACACAGAGCGAGTGCCGAGGTGCCTGCCCCTCGTTCGAACCGGAACCGCCCGCGTGGCGTGCGAAGGGGTGGCCTATCGAGGGCGGACCGGGAAAAGGTATCAAGCGCTTGTTGGACCGACGGCGACGGCGGGTGCGACCGGGGCGCTCCGAGAAGTAGTCACTCGGTAACCTCGACGTCGACGTCGTCACGGGCGACCGCGAGTCGGAACGTGGGGACCGTCTTCTGGACCGTCTCGACGAGGCCCTTATCCGCGAGACTGCGCAGTGCCGAGCGAACCTCGTCCACCTCGGGGTCCTCCCCCGCCGCACGGAGTGCGTGCAGCACCGACACGACGCTCTCGCTCTCCTCGTCCGGACCGGCGATGACCTCGACGATGGCGTGCTGAAGCGGGGTGACCGTCATCGTCTGCACCCTGTCAGAGTCCTCGCCGTCTATCAGCGCCGTCGCCTCCGGCGTCGCGCAGATGAGGCTGTCCTCGTTGCGGTAGTAGTACTCCTTGAGTTCGGATTCGAGGTACTGGTGGACCTCGCTGCCGCTGTCCATGCCCCACAGGTCCTGTAACTCACCGTTCTTCGTCGGTTGGTGGGCGACGATGTCGGCGAGTCGCTCCCGGGCCTCGTCGGAGAGAGTCATGCTGAGAGTGTAGCGGGACAGAGGTTACAAGCGTTCTGGAGTCGTCCGGCGGGGCCAGCGAAGGTATTTGCGTGTTCGGCCCCTTACACCCGTAGATGGTGCGTTCCCGTTTCCGTCTCCTCGCCGTCGCACTGGTCGTCCTCCTCGGGATGGGACCGCTCGCCGCCGTCGGGCCGGCCGCCGCGGCCGACGCTCGCGTGACGCTGACGGACGCGACGGTATCCCCGGCGACGCCCACGGCAGGGGCACCGATAACCGCCGAGACGACCGTTCGGCTCTCCGGCGGGAGCAACACATCGCTGTCGCTGGACCGCGTGCAGGTCGTCCGCTCGCCCGAGACGGGCGAGGACGTCGTCCTCGGCACCGCGACCGACCTCGGGCGACTCTCCCCCGGCGAGACGCTGACCGTCCCCGTGACCTTCACCGTGAACCGGCCCCGCTCGTACGACCTTCGCCTCGTCGCGGTCGGAACGGACGAGGACGGCGAGACGGTCCGGGCAACCCGACCACTGACCGTCGGCGTCGAACGGGGCGAACCGCAAGTCGAACTCCGAACCGACGGCCTCGTCGCGGGGGCGAATACGCCCGTCACCGCCGTCGTCTCGAACCCGACGACTGCGCCGCTCCGCGGCATCGAACTCGTCGTGACAGACCCGGCCACCGGCGAGCGGATTCGGCGGACCGTCCCGACGCTGGCCGCCGGCGCGTCGCAGACGGTGAACCTCTCGGTGCGAGCGCCCTCGCCGGGCGAACGGTCGCTGGCGGTGACGACGACGTACACGACGCCGAACGGCGTGGAGACGACTTCGACGTTCGCCAAGACCGTGACCGTCGAACCGCTGTCGACGGACGTGGGCGTCCGCGTCCAGCGAGCGCGACCCGACGACGCCCAGCAGGTAACTGGCGGTCTGAGCGGCCTCCTCGGTGGCGGTGGCGGCGGGAGTGCGCTCCAGCCACAGTCGGGACAGGACGAGTCCAGCGAGTCCCGCGTCGACGTGACGGTGACGAACTTCGGCAACGCCGCCGTCGAGGACGTCGTCCTCACCGGCGAGACGCCCGACGGGACGGTCCTCTCGGCCGTGGGCCGGTTCGCGCTCGCCGACGAACTCGGGCCGGGCGAGTCGACCACGGTGGCGGTGGACCTCTCGCAGGTGACTACGACGGAGGGCGTCCGCTTCGTCGCGCAGTACGACACGCCCCGCGACCGGGCAGAGAGCGGCGTCAGATACGACTACGCCGCCGAGCGAGGGGCCGCGACCATCACCGGCCTCGACGTGTCCGTGGCCGACGACGGCCGCGTGACCGTCGACGGCAACCTCGCCAACGTCGGCGACGGCGACGTGCAGAGCGCCGTCGTCTCCGTCCAGCCGACCCGGTACGTCGAACCGGCGTACCCACAGCGCAACTACTTCGTCGGGAGCGTCGCCAGTAGCGAGTTCGCCCCGTTCGAACTCACCGCGCAGGCCGACACCGCGAACGCGACGTCGCTCACCGTCCGGGTCGAGTACGCCGTCGGGGGCGAACGGGTCACCGAGACGTCCGAGGTCCCCCTCCCCGCGGACGACGGGACGAACAGGGGGAGTGACAGACAGTCCCTCGCCGTCGCGCTTGCGGTGGTGGTCGGCCTCGTCGTGACCGTGGCCGTGACCCTGTTCACCCGCCGAACGTGGGACCGATGAGGACGGTCCAGACCAGCCCCGTCGAACTGGCCCCACCGCTTCGCCTCGTCGACGTGAGCAAGCGCTACGACAGCGGCGCGGGCGGCGAGGTGGTCGCACTCTCGCACGTCGACTTCGCCGTCGCGTACGGGGAGATGGTGGCGGTCATCGGACCCAGCGGGAGCGGCAAGAGCACGATGCTCAACGTCCTCGGCCTGCTCGACGAACCGACGAGCGGTCGCGTCGAACTCCGCGGGCAACCGACCACGGGGCTGACGGAGGCCCAGCGGACGAACGCCCGACGGGAGTCGTTGGGGTTCGTCTTCCAGGACTTCCACCTCCTGCCGACGCTGACCGCGCTGGAGAACGTCAGGCTCCCGACGGCCTTCCTCCCCGGCGACGCCACCGACCGGGCGCGGGACTTGCTCGAACGGGTCGGCCTCGGCGACCGACTGGACCACACCCCGGACGAACTCTCCGGCGGGCAGAAACAGCGCGTCGCCATCGCTCGCGCCCTGATAAACGAACCCGACGTGTTGCTGGCCGACGAACCGACGGGTAACCTCGACCGCGAGACGGGGACGAGCATCCTAGAGGAGATTCGCCACATCACCGACGAGTCCGACGTGGGCGTGGTCGCCGTCACGCACGACGACCTCGTGACCGACTACGCCGACCGGACCGTCGAACTCGTTGACGGGGTGATTCAGCGTGACTGAGAACGGGCGACGGTTCCCGGCGCTGTCGCTGGCGACGCGGAACCTCTCGCGACAGCGGCTTCGCGCGGGGCTGGCGGCGCTGGGCATCGTCATCGGCGTGTTCGCCGTCGTCACGCTCGGACTGCTCGGCAACGCCCTGAGCGCCGCCGCGACGGAGGAACTGGGCGGCCTCGGGGACCAAGTCATCGTCAGTCCCGCCGAGGGGAGCGACGCCGAGTCGCTTGACTCCCGTGACCTCGCGGCGGTCCAGCGGGCCGCGGACGGTCGGGGGACCGTCGTCCCGTTGAAGGCGACGGGCGGGACGGTACGGGCGAGCGGCGGCCGAACTGTCGCGCAGGTGTACGGGACGGACAGTCCACGGGCGCTGTTCGGCAACGGGAGCGCCGCAGTCCCGGCGTTCCACCGGCAGGGCGCCATCGTCGGCGCGGACGTCGCCGAGGAACTGTCCCTCCGTCCGGGCAGCACCATCACCGTCGAGGGCAACGAGTACCGCGTGGTCAGCGTCCTGCCGGAGGTCCAGAGCATCTCCCCGCTCCAGCCCGATTCCGCGGTTATCCTCCCTCCGGACGAGTTCGCCACGTCGGGGTTCTCGCAGGTCGTCGTCCGGGCGGACTCGGCGGCCGACGCCCGAGCGGTCGCCGACGAGGTGGACCGGCGGCTGAACGCTCGACAGGAGCGGGTGACCGTCTTCTCGCTGACGAGCGTGCTGGACCGCATCGCGGAGTTCTTCGACCTCCTGAACGGGTTCCTGCTGGCCGTCGCGGGCGTCTCGCTCGTCGTCGCCGGCGTCAGCATCTTCAACGTGATGCTGATGACCGTCTCCGAGCGCCGGGGCGAGATAGGCGTCCTCCGGGCGGTGGGCATCCACCGCAAGCAGGTGCTCCGGACCCTGCTGGTCGAGGCGACGCTCCTCGGCGTCGTCGGCGGGGCCGTGGGGGCGGTGCTGGGCGTCGTCGCCGTCGTCGTCACAGCCACCCAGACCGAACTGCCGCTCTGGGCCGTCCTCCTGCCCGGCAACGCCGTCGTCCCCCTCGGCGCGTTCGCCTTCGGCGTCCTCGTCGCCCTCGTCGGCGGCCTCTACCCCGCGTACAGGGCGGCGTGGGAACCGCCCGTCGAGGCGCTCAGGGGCTGACCGGCGCGCTTTTGTCGGCCGCCTGTCCACTTCGGGCCGTGCCGTCGTCCGTCACCGAGTCAGACACGCCCACCCACCAGTTGGTGACCAACCGCGACGCCGCGCCCGACGACGCGTGGGTCCGCGCGGAGAACGCGACGCTCGGGGCCTGTCTCGACGCGGGGCTGGACGTCGAACTCGCGTTCGACCTCGCTCTCCTCGAGGTGCACGCGCCCGGGGTGGCGGACGCGCTCGCGGGGCTGCCGGCCGTCGAGGACCCCGTGTTCCGGACGACCCGCCACGTCGTCAGAGCGACGCCGGACGACCGGACTCGACTGGAGAACGCGCTCAGTATCGGGCGCGGCGAGCGCCCCTCGCTGTGGCGAGTGCGGGGCATCGACCGCGTGACGGCCGTCGACGGCGACGCGTGGCGGTACTACTCCGTCCCGCGCAAGGAGACCGTCCGGGTTCTCGACGACCCCGGCCCGGCCCTGAAGGGCGCCGTTCGCTCGGCTATCGCAGACGTGCCCTGTACGGGGCTGTTCCCATACGGGACGCTGGCGGCGTGGACCGTCGCCGACGTGAACGTCCGACTCACCGCCGAGGGACTGCGACTCGTCCGGGCCGACGGCGAGACACAGTGGTACCCGCACGACCGACTGCGCGGCGTCGTCGCCGACCCGGCCGCCTGCGAACTCGTCCTCTCGTGGCCCACCCGCCGCGACGGGGCCACCTCGTCGCTGGGCCGACTCGTCCGCGGACTCCTCGACCGCAGGCGCGAGTCGCCGCCGACGCTCCTGCACCCGCCGGACGCCTCGACGCTGGAGACGGCGGCGACGGCGTACGAACTCGTCGCCGACCGCCTCTGTCACGACTTCGAGGTCCGCCGACAGGCGGGCGTCGCGGATACCGTCGGCGAGTGAGCGCGCCGGTTCGGGCGCGTGTCCCGAGTGGCCCGTACTAAGTAGTCCGTCCGAGACGGTACGGACGTGTTGGTCCCCGACCCTGCGCCCGAGGCGGCGAGCCACGCGGTCCTCTGGAACGGCGCGGCCGAGTCGGTGCCCGCGGCCGGGTGGGTGCGCGCCGAGAACGCGGTGGTGGCGACGTGTCTGGACTACGGGTGCGCCGTCCACGTCGCCTTCGACGAGTCGGTCCTCGGCGAACACGCCCCCGAGACGCTGACTGCTCTCCGGTCACTACCCGACGGTCACGGCGTCCTCGACACCGAACTGCCGGTGGTTCGCGCGACGGCGGCCGACGCCGAGACGCTCAAGCGCGTCCTGTCGGTCGACTCGATGGCCGAGCGCCCCTCCGACAGTCCCAGACCGACCGAGAGCGGGTGGCGAACGAACGGCGTCGCCGAACTCGCGGCCGTCCGGGACGAGGGGTGGCGCTACTACTCCGTCCCGCGGCGACGGGCGACGCGCGCCGTCTCGGACCCGTCCACGGCCTTCGAAGCGGCCCTCGATGCGGCGTTGGACCCCGTACCCTGTGCCGGACTGGCCCCGTCTCCACCCATTCGAGTGCCCACGGGCGACGAGACGAGTGCCATGCTGACCGGTGCCGGCCTCCGCCGCTCCCACCCGAACCGGGACGCGATGTTCTTCCCGTACTGGCAACTGGAGGCCGTCGCGGCGGATTCGGCGACTGGGAGCGTCCATCTGGAGTGGGCGACGCCCCGGTCGGGAGCGGCGTCCTCGCTCGGGCGCGTCCTCCGGTCGGCCGTCGAGCGGATTCGAGAGACGCCGCCGGAGCGACTCGACCCCGACCCGGCCGACTACCAGCGGGTGACGGGGCTCCTCGAAACGGTCGGCGAGTCGCTGTGCTACGACGTGGGTTTCCGGCGGTTATAGCTCCGCGAGGGTGTCGGCAACGTCGTCCCAGTGGCTCCCGCGCCAGAAGTGCTGGCCGCAGTCCCGGCACCGCCAGACGGCCTCATCGGCGGGGTCCGGCGCGTAGTCCGGCGTCGGTTCCGTCCGGTCGACCCGTTCGACGGGCGCGTTGCAGGTGCCACAGTGGACGGGTTCGTCCGAGAGTTCGAGTTCGAACCCCGTCGCCGACAGTTCCCGGAGTTGGTCGCTAACTTCGCGTCGGGTGAGCAGGACGGCGTCCTCGGCCTCGCGCGCCAGTCCCTCGTCTCGCGTCACCAGTCGCCGTCCCTCCGTCCGGGCGAGGGCGAGGACGTCCGCGTCGGCCTCGGCGCCGCGGTCCAGCGCGTAGGCGGCGTCGTAGCCGCACATCCGGAGGTACGACGCCAGTTTCCCCAGCATGGCGTCGAGCAACAGCGGTTCGCGCCTGCCGGCTTCACTCATCGAGGAACTCCCGGACGCCCTCGGCGTCCCGCGCGTTCAGGACGTCGCCGGCCTCGGCCCACCCTCGTCGGGCCGTGTGGACGCCGTACCGTATCTGCTCGAAGTTTCCCGGCCTGTGCGCGTCGGTGTCGATAGCGACGGTCGAGCCGGCCTCGATGGCCTGCTTCACCGCGTGCCCGCTCAGGTCCAGACGGGCGGGGCTGGCGTTGATTTCGAGCGCCGTCCCGTTGGCCGCGGCGGCCTCGGCCAGTCGCTCGATATCGACGTCCAATCCCGGACGGCGGTTGAGATAGCGCCCCGTCGGGTGACCGATGACGTTCACCTCGGGGTGTTCGGCGGCCGCCACGAGTCGGTCCGTGCCGTCCCCGTCCAGCGCCGCGTGGGGCGAGGCGACGACGACGTCCAACTCGGCCAGCAGGTCGTCGGCCACGGAGATGCTCCCGTCCTCGTCGATGTTCGCCTCGACGCCGGTGAACACCTCGATGTCGGCGTCCTCGGCGACGGCCTCCACCTCGTCGAGTTGCTCGCGCAACTCCTCGTCCGGGACGCCGACGCCGCCGACCATCCCCGGTCCGGTCGCGTGGTCCGTGATGGCTATGTAGTCGTGGCCGAACTCGGCGGCCCCCTCGACCATCTCCGCGACGGTGTTCCCGCCGTCGGACCAGTCCGTGTGCGTGTGCAGGTCACCTCGCACGTCACCCTCCGCCAACAGGTCCGGCAGGTCGTGGCTCGCTGCCGCCTCGACTTCGCCCCGGTTCTCGCGCAGTTCCGGCGGCATCCAGTCCATGTCCAGCGCCTCGTAGACGCTCTCCTCCGTCTCGCCAGCGACGCGTTCGCCGGCCCGCTGGTCGTCCTCCTCGTCGGGGACGTCCGAGACGTCGAAGACGCCGTACTCGTTTACCTTCAGGTCTCGCTCGATGGCGCGGTTGCGGACCGCGACGTTGTGGTCCTTGCTCCCCGTGAAGTACTGGAGGGCCGCGCCGAACTCCTCGGGAACGACCACGCGCAAATCGACCCGGACGCCGCCGGCCATCACGCTGGCCTTCGTCTCGCCGGCCTCGATGACGCGGTCCACGTCGGGCCAGTCCGTGAACGCCTCGACGACGGCCTCGTCAGTCTCGCTCCCGACGAGGACGTCCACGTCGCCGATGGTCGGCTTCCAGCGGCGGAGCGACCCACCGAGGGCGCACTTCTCGACGCCCTCGACGTCCCGCATGTACGACTCGACGCGCTCGCCGTACGGCCGCGCCTCGCCCAGCAGGGTCCGCTCGTGGGCCTCGCGCGCGAAGTCGACGTTGTCGAGGATGTTCTGCTCCGTCTTGGCGCCGAACCCCTTCACGTCCCGAATTTCGCCGGCCTCCGCCGCGGCTTCGAGTTCGTCCAGCGTCGTGATGCCGAGTTCCTCGTACAGGGTGCCGACCGTCTTCGGACCGACGCCCTCGACGGCCGTCAGCGCCGCCATGTCGACCGGGAGGTCCGCCCGAAGCTCCTCTAGCTCCTCGATTTCGCCGGTCTCGACGTACTCGACCACCTTCGAGGCGATGGCGTCGCCGACGCCCTCTATCTCGGCGACGGCGTCCTCGCCCTCGGCGGCGAGGTTCTCGACGGCCGCCGTGTGGTCCCGGACGTTCTCGGCCGCGCGGCGGTACGCCCGTGGTTTGTACTCGACGCCCTTCGCGTCCAGCAGGTCGGCGAACTCCTCGAGTCGTGTCGCGATTTCGTCGTTCCGGCTCATGCTATCTCCCTCGCCCGGCACGGCCCGTGCCGGAGTCCGCGTCCTCGTGACCCAGCGCCTTCCGAAGGAACTTCATCCAGCGCTTGGTGTCGGCCGTCTCCTGCGCTTCGGCTTCCGCCTCCAGGTTGGCGGGACCGAGTTGTTCGAGCGCGTTCAGCGCCCGGTCGATGCCGATGATGGCCTCGGCCAGTTCCTCGCCGCGCTCGTAGCTCACCTCGCCCTCCTCTATCAGTTCCTTGCGCTCGATGCGCTCGCGTCGGAGGTTCTTCTTCGCTCGGTCCACGCGTTCGCGCTCGCCGGCCGGTATCGTGTCCCGGCGCTTCATCTCGAAGACGAACGACTGGAGGTCGATGTCCTCGCCCTGGACGGTAATCTCGTCGGGAATCGCCGCACCGACGGTCGCACCCTCCCGTTCGATGCGCTCCAGTAGCTGTTTGCGCTCGAACTCTTGCACTGTCGTCGGCTTCGGCCCACGGGGTCTTACCCGCTTCGCTCGGTCGGGTCGCGGCGTCGGTATCTTTTTCGTCTTCTCTCCACCTACTACCAACATAGTACTGAACAGTCGGCAGGTGACTCCCAGTAACATGGCCCTCACGTTCGAGACGACAGCGGACAGACCCGGGGTCGAAATCATCGACCGAGTGGAGCGCCAGCGCTACCGACTGCACACGCCCTCGCCCGTCTCTCCCGTGCCGGTCTCGACCGACGGCTTCCGGTTCCCGGTCGGGTCGGCCGTCAGCATCCGCACGAGCAGTATCGTCCTCCCGACCGTCGTGCCGGTCTACGTCCGAGACACGGCCGGCGAGATGGTCGCGGAGGTGAAACAGTTCGAGTCGAAGACGGTCCCAGACGGCGCGTACAGTCTCGACCTCTGTACGCGCATCAAGACGTACATCAGGGCCGACACCGGCTTCGAGGTCAGCGTCGACATGGAACAGACCCGCATCGACTTCGGTGACCCGACCGAGGTGCGCGTCGGCGCCCGGTCGCGCCACGAACGCCCGGCCGCGACGGTCACCACCACCGAGGACCCGGTGGACATGATGACGGCCGTCGAGACGTTCGGGTCGGCCCTGAAGACGATCGACCCCGAGCGGTCGTACCCGACGCTCCGAGGCCACCCGCCTGCACTGGAACTCGGCGACAGCCTCGACGTGCCCGCGTCCATCCAGCGACCGGACACCGGCGTCCACCTCGAACTTCCGCCGGACCTCGGGTCCGTCTTCGTCGCCGCGCCGCTGGCGTACTACCTCGGGGCGTCCGTCGCGCCGGGGCCCGCGCCGCGGCTGACGACCGACGACGGCTTCGAGCGCTCGCTCGACGGCCCGATGGGGTACGAGCGAGAGGTCGAGCGGACGCTGAAGCAACTGTTCTTCCTCGACTGCGTGACCCGAACGGAGGGGTACTACAAGATAGACCTCCACGAACGGCGCGCGGTCGAACCGTACGTCGACCTCGACTTCGCGGCGCTGTACGACCGCCCTCTCGCCGAGCAAGTCGCGGCCTACCTCGAGGTCCCCTACGAAGTCGTCGAGGACCACGTGCCGGAGTGGCGGCTGACCACCCACGTCGACCCCGTCGCCGCCAACGCCCCGCAGTTACCGTTCGTCGTCGACGACCTCGCCATCGTCCGCACGCACCAACCGACAGGGAGCAGTGGGACCAGCAAACCGGCGGGCTACGAGGAGACGCTTACCCGGTCGGACGACTTCACGCGCTCTGCCAGCACCGGGACTATGGTCAGGTCCACCGGCACAGAGGACGACTCAGAACCTACCCGACCGAACTACGTCGAACCGCAGGCCGACGACGCACTCGAACAGGCCTGGCTCGGCGACGGCGTCCCTATCGGCGCGACCAAACTCGTCCCCGAGGCCTTCCAGAACAGACTGGACCGCGAGACGACCGAGGGAGACATCACTATCCGAGTGGTCCAGAACGACGCCCGGATGGCCGCCGAACGCCAGATAGCCGACGAGGTGTACGGCAACCGTTCGGACCTGCCGTTCGACGTCACCGTCCACGAGAACCTGACGACGGACGAACTCGCGACGGTCCTCACGACCGACGCCGACTTCTTCCACTACATCGGCCACACCGAACGCGACGGCTTCACCTGCGAGGACGGGACGCTCGACGCCGCGACGCTCGACGTGGTGGGCGTCGACACGTTCCTCTTGAACGCCTGCAACTCCTACCACCAAGGCCTGACGCTCGTCGAGAAGGGTGCCATCGGCGGCATCGTCACCCTCAACGAGGTGCTGAACGACGGCGCGGTCCGCATCGGCGAGTCCGTCGCCCGCCTCCTCAACAGCGGGTTCCCCCTCCGGGCGGCGCTCACCATCGCCCGAGACGAGAGCATCCTCGGCGGGCAGTACATCGTGGTGGGCGACGGCGGGATTACGGTGACGCAATGTGCAGGTGGATCGCCCAATTTGCTTGAGATTGAAAAATCCCGAGATGATTTTGAGGTGTCAATAATAACCTACGCTACGGATGAGAAAGGATTGGGGACAATATTCATACCATTCATATTCGATACGAATCAGTATTATCTCGCCTCAGGAGATATTGGAACCTTCCGCGTTTCGGATGAGGAACTATCTGATTTCTTGAAATTGGAAGAGGTTCCAGTTAAAATGGGAGGGGATCTTCTCTGGAGTTCCTCTCTGGAATTAACATAATAATGGCACCTATCTGGGCCAAACCTTGCGGCTGATTCGACATTGAAACTCGGTACTTAGCTTCCGCACTGCTATCGGTCAGTTATTGTTTGACCCTGTAATTTACGGGCCAGCAATACTTGCATTGTTTCCTGCCATCGCGCTACCTGCCTGCGTCAGCAGCAGGAGAATCGTGAACAGTGCGCCGGCCATCCGTGGGTGCTCCGCGAGGTAATCTCGCATCGTGGTATCGGACATGATACAATCTACATATCAGGGCAATATATATTAAATATTTCTGAAGTGTTCTTACATGTATAAAATTAGATTAAGCCGTGATTAGAACAGGGTTTGACGGCGTTCGGCCGCCGTCTGGCGCTTACTGCTCGCGGATTCTTCAGCCGCAACCGTACGACACTCGAACAACTACCCGGAGATTGTTAAGTGGTGACTACCGTCACTATCAGTATCGTTTTGTGAAGGGCCACTAAATAGATAGGTAGAGATACGCACAGATGGCTAACTACGAGCACACGAACGCAGGGCATCCACACTCGGCGGGACTGCCCCGCGGGGGCGTCGGGATGGCTCGCCACCGCAGTTTCGGACCGGCCGGCCGTTCGAGCGCCGGCGAGGACACGACGGGGCCGGCGGGTGTACGGAGATGACGGCCGACGGCACACCGTCGTTGGGGAACGACACGGTCGAACTGTCCCGGACGGTCCTCCGGGGGAGCCACCGCGCGACGAACCGGAACGTCCCGCTCATACGGACTGAGTCCTCGGATTCGGCCGAAGAGATACACGCGGAGGTTCCGATTCCGCTGGCGAAGATGGAGACCGGCCAGCAGATTCGCGTCCTGCACGTGGACGACAACCCGCAAATCGGCGACCTGATTCAGACGTTCCTCGAACGCATCAACGACGAGTTCACCGTCGTCAGCGAGACGAGCGCGGTGGCGGCGATGGACCACCTCCGCGAGGGCAGCGTCGACTGCGTCGTCAGCGACTACCAGATGCCCAACACCGACGGGCTGGAGTTCCTCGAAATCGTCCGCGAGCAGTACCCTGACCTGCCGTTCATCCTCTTTACCGGACAGGGAAGCGAGGAGATAGCCAGCGAGGCCATTCAGGCGGGCGTCACCGACTACATGCAGAAGGGGACCGGGACCGACCAGTACGAGGTGCTCGCCAACCGCATCGAGAACGCCGTCGAGCAGTACCGTACGGAACAGCAGTTCTGGAACGCGCTCTCGTGGTACCAGCGGCTGGTCGAACAGGAGATAGCGGGCGTCTGTATCGTCCAGCAACGCGAGTTCGTCTACGTGAACCAGAAACTCGCCGAGACGTTCGGCTACGAGCAGAGCGAACTCGTCGGGGCGTCGCCGGCCCGCATCACGGCCGACGACGAGACGACGTTCGTCGAGGCGGTGCAGTCGAGCGACGACGGCGACTTGGAGTCGTTCGACTCGACGTTCACCGGCGTCCGGACCGACGGCGAACGGGTGACCGTCGAAGTCTCGGGCGGCGCTATCGACTACGACGGAGCGCCGGCGTGGATAGGTGTCCTCAGAGCGACCGACGACTCGCCGCTCAACGAGTAGTCCGGCCCGCTCGCTCGTTTCTGCCCCGTTCTCGCACAAGCACAACCCATTTGCACGGCCCACCCGAAGTGACGACAATGTCGGAGTGCGACGTCTGTGGCAAGCAAGAAAACATGCCCTACCAGTGCGGGCACTGCGGGGGGACCTACTGCGCCGAGCATCGGTTGCCGGAGTCCCACGACTGCCCCGGACTGGACAACTGGGACGACCCGAAGGGCGTGTTCGACAGTGGGTTCGACGACAGCGTGAACAGCGGCGGGTCGAGCGGGTCCGGCGGCGTCGCGGACCGCCTCGGCTTCGACACCGGCCCCGGTGGACCGATGGCGTACTTCCGCGGGAACATGACGTACGTGTTCCTCGCGGCGATGGCCATCACGTTCCTCCTCGAAATCATCGTCCTGCGGGTCGTCGGCAGTCAGGAACTGTTCCAGACGCTGTTCGTCCTCCACCCGGACAATCCGGAGTACGTCTGGACGTGGGTCACGTCCATCTTCGCGCACTCGCCGCGCGGCTTCTACCACATCCTCGGGAACGGCATCATCATCTACTTCTTCGGTCGCATCGTCGAGCAGCAGATGGGGTCGAAGCGGTTCACGGCGTTCTTCCTCGTCTCGGGGATGCTCGCCGGCCTCGGCCAGATAGGGCTCCAGATGGTGCAGGGCGGCGGCGCGTACGGCGTCCTCGGAGCTAGCGGGGCCGCGCTGGCCATTCTGGCGTTCCTGACGGTGCTCAACCCCGGCCTGCGCGTCTACCTCTACTTCCTGATTCCGGTCCCAATCTGGGCCATCACCGGCTTCTACCTCCTGTTCAGCGTCCTCGGGTCGCTGTCGCCCGGGTCCGTCGGCCTCCTCGGCGGGAACATCGCACACACGGCCCACCTCATCGGCCTCGGCATCGGTCTCTGGTACGGCCGGAAGTTCAAGAGCCAGATGCGCGTGCCGAGCCAACTCCAGTTCGGCCGCGGCGGGGGCGGCCCGGGCGGCCCGGGCGGACCCGGCGGCCGCGGCCCCTTCTGAGATGGACGTCGTTCGTCCCGAGTTCGTCCCCGACCCGAGCCTATCGACGGCGGAGATGGAGGGCCTCCAGCGCGACATCGCCGAGGCGGCGGTGTTCGAGGACGACTTCGAGTTCGACCTCGACGCGGTCGCCGTCGACGGCCCGGTGGGACAGTCGACCTTGGACGAGACCGGAGTGGACCACGGTACACGAGACGGAGCACCCCCGCTCGTCGCCGGCGTCGACCAGGCCTTCGTCGGCGACCGGGCCGTCTCGGCCGTCGTCGTCCTGCGCGGACGCGAGGTCGTAGAGCGGACCTACGCCGTCGAACTGACCGAGATTCCCTACGTCCCGGGCCTGCTCTCGTTCCGTGAGGGCGGGGCCATCCTGTCGGCGTTCGCGAAACTCGACCGCGACCCCGACGTCGTCTTCGTGGACGGGAGCGGCCGCATCCACTACCGGGAGGCCGGACTGGCGACCCACGTCGGCGTCACCCTCGACGTGCCGACGGTCGGCGTGGCGAAGAACCTCCTCTGTGGGACGCCGCGGGCGTCGCTGGACCGCAAACTGCCGGCCGGCGAGCGCGTCCCTATCGACGCCGACGAGGACGTCGAGACGGCCGCACCCGGCACCTGCATCGGCTACGCCGTCCAGACGCGGCAGTACGACTCGGGAGACCGGCACGTGAACCCCCTCATCGTCAGCCCCGGCCACCGCGTCAGCGCCGAGACGGCCGCGGACCTCGTGTTGGCGACGGCCGCCGGCTACAAACTCCCCGAACCGACGCGACTGGCCGATAGCTACGCCGACGAGGTCAAGACCGAGGTGTAGTGGGGCGGCGACCGCGACCGGGTGGGCTTAATTGTCCGGGGCGTGTCGCCCCCTCTATGGCCAAGACGGTGCTGATTACGGGTGCGGCCGCCGACGTGGGTCGAGCGACCGCAGAGGCGTTTCTCGACGACGACTGGGCGGTGTGGGCGACGGCCGCCGACGAGGCCGCTCTCGCGCCCCTCGCAGAGGCCGGGTGTGAGACGGCCGAACTCGACGTGACGAACGCCCGCGAGTGCGAGCGAGTCGTCGAGGACGTCGTCGACGCGACGGGTCGGATAGACTGTCTGGTGAACGCCGCGGGAACGGCGCAGTTCGGCGCGGTGGAGGACGTCTCGACGGCGGCCCTCGAAGCGCAGTTCGACGTGAACCTGCTGGGACCACACCGGATGATTCGGGAGGTCCTGCCGCACATGCGCGCTCGGGAGAACGGGACCATCGTCACCGTCTCCAGCGTGGCGGGTCGCCTCTCGCTCCCGGGGCAGGGCGGCTACGCGGCCTCGCAGTTCGCCGTCGAGGGACTGAGCGACGCCCTCCGCGTCGAGGCGGCTGAGTTCGACGTGGACGTCGTGCTGGTCGAACCCGGCCCGATAGAGTCGGCCGGCGACCCCGAGGCTGACGAGCGAGCGGACAGCGAGGCGACGGGTGCGTACGACTGGCTCTATCAGGCACAGGAGGACTCGCGGTTGGCGGGGGTACGGGACGCGCTGTCGGTGACGCCCGGAACCGTCGCGCTGACGGTGCGGGACGCCGCGAACGCGAGCGACCCGGAACCCCGGTACGCCGTCGGCGAGGGGGCGAACCTGCTCTTACTGGCGCGGCACGTCCCCGCCCGGTGGCGGGACGCCACCTTCTCCGTGCTCCGAAAACTACTGGACTGACTCAGTCCAGACAGGCGGCCACGACGGCGAGCAGTCGCTCGCCGTGGACCTCCTCTGCAAAGAGCGGCACTCGCTGGACCTCGTGGCCCCGGAACAGGTCCTGTGCGCGTGCCAGCGCGTCCTGTTGGACCTGCCAGCGCCGGGCGCAGAACTCGCAGTCGTCGTGGTTCGGCCCGGCGATGTCCACCTCGCGGCCCAGAACCTCGCTCGGGTCCTGCATCACGCGGTTGACGACGACGGTACCGACGGGGATGTCGAACTCGCGCAACTGCCCGAGGAGGCGTTCCGACTCCACGACGGAGAGTTCCTCGGGGACCATCACGACCCGGAAGTCCGTCTTCGTCGGGTCGCGCAGAATCGCCCGCAGGTGCTCGATGCGGTCGCTGAGTTCGCGCAGGTCCTCGATGCCTTCCTCCGGGTCCACGTCCTCGTCGCCGCCGAACATCCCGGTGAGGTTGCCCATCATCCCCGAGAAGCGCTCGCGCAACTGGAGCATCTTCCCGACCATCGAGTCCATCGTCTCGGGGAGTTCCAGCAGTCGGAGCGTGTGGCCGGTCGGCGCCGTGTCGACGACTACGCGGTCGAACCGTTCGTCGTCGATGTAGTCCAGTAGCAGGCGCATCGCGGCGGCCTCGTCGGCCCCGGGCATGGACCCGCCGAGGAGGCCGTCCTCGCCGCCAACGGGGTCGTCCTCGCCCGCTCCGCCTGCGCCACCGAGTGGTCCGTCCTCGCCGCCCAGCATCCCGCCGAGGCCGCCGAGGGCGTCGTCGTCCATCCCGAGTGGGCCCTCCCCGACGGCCGCCTCCGGGTCGATTTCGGCGGCGAACAGCGGCACGTCCTCGCGGATGCGAGTCGGTTCGGCGGGAATCTGCGTTTCGAGCGTGTCGGACAGCGAGTGGGCCGGGTCCGTCGAGACGACGAGCGTCGCCGTCCCGTCGCGGGCGGACGCAAGCGCTGTAGCCGCGGCACACGTCGTCTTTCCGACGCCGCCTTTCCCGCCGTACAGCACGTAGTCCGGTGCGTCGACACCGGTGGGTGTGTCGATGTCGTCGACCGCCTCGACGTCGAGGTTGCTCATACCCGAGGCTACGCCTCTGGCCTTGAGTACTTCCCGAAAACGGAGCGACGGAACCCGCCGACCGGTCCGTCGTGGGACGCGACGACTCCCGACGGCCGGGGGTCGTCACGGTGGCGGGGTCGACAGGTTACTGCCGAGAGGACCGTGCTTCGCGCACTTCGGCACCGTCGCGCAGTTTGTCCTCGCAGTTCGGGCAGACCCGGGGCCCGTGTGCTTCGGAGGCTTCTGGTGTGAACACCCGCACGTACTGCTCGGTTACGAACTCACCGCAGTTTTGACACTCGGGCATCCCTTGATACACTCTAATGATTCTGTATAGGCTTTTTGTTGCCCACGAAAAACGCCGGTTAATAACTCGTTTCAGGCGAACTGTGCGCCGTTAATCGCAGTCTCGCCAGAACGCGTCCAGTTGCCCGGCGAGGAACTCCGGGGTCATCCGGATGAACTCCTCCCGCTCGCCGGCCGGGAGGAACGGGAAGACCGAGTGACGCGCGTCGGGCGCGTACCGCCGCCCGACGAACGCGCGGACCCCTACCTCGTCACTCCCGCGGATGACGCGCCCGATGGCCTGGCGCGCGCGCCGGACCGCCGGCACGGTCAGCGCGTACTCGAAGGCGTTCTCGTCGCCGAACGCGTCGCCGTAGGCTCGCTGGACCGCCCGGACGCGTGGCGACCCGATGTTGACCAGCGGGACCCCGACGACGGCACAGGTCGACAGTTTCGCCCCGTCGTAGTCGACGCCCTCGGTCAGCGTCCCGCGCGTCGAGGTAACCAGCACTTTCCCCTCGCCGCCGAAGAACGACTGCTTGCGTCGTTCCGTCTCCTCGTTGCTGGAGGACTCGTCGACGACGACCGGTTTCTCGACGGCCTCCTGCAGGTA
The DNA here is from genome assembly GCF_056934455.1 of Haloarcula sp. H-hyl6. Lineage (NCBI taxonomy): Archaea > Methanobacteriati > Methanobacteriota > Halobacteria > Halobacteriales > Haloarculaceae > Haloarcula > Haloarcula sp. H-hyl6. The sequence continues at coordinate 567,798 of NZ_JBRIIK010000001.1, read as the reverse complement.
GGCGCCCGCCCAGCGCGCCTCCCGGTAGTTCGGCATGGCGACCATGACGTTGCCCGGCGAACGTGCGATGGCCCGGAGCGCCTGTGCGTACTCGTCACGGGTCGGGTTCCAGTTTTCCCCCAGCGGCTTCATCTCTTCGGGGTCACCGCGGTTCCGCGCCGTGAACGGCCGCGCGTCCACGAGGTACGACGCGCGGTTCTCCGGGGGGAACGGGAGGTCGTACGTCGCCGAGCGAACCGACCGCGTCAGGTCGTCCTCGTCGTCGCCGTCGTCCGTCTCGGCCAACGCGTCCAGTCCCGAGACGCGCGTGAACACGTCGAGCGGTTCGAGCGTCGCACTCATCAGGACGCCGCCGCCCAACTCGTCGAAGGCGTCCCGGAGCGCCATCGCCGGCATGCAGTTGTAGCAGAGCAGGCCCGCCGTGTAGACCGCCTCGTAGTCGGCGTCGGCACTCCGGGACTCCTTGGGCGAGTGTTCCAGTTCTATCTCCCGGAGGAACGTCGAGTGGTCCCGTTCCCACCACTGCCCCGCGACGACGCCGACGGCCGCACACACCGGTTGGCGGGTCAACCCCAACTGGTCGATGGCGTCCTCGACGGCCGCGCCTATCTTCGAGAGCGACCGCCACAGTTGCCCGTCGTACCCCTTCTCCTCGGCCCACTCGGTGAGTTCGTCCTGTTCGACCGTGTCGGGGTCCCGAAGCGGAATCTCGCGGTCGTGGTCCGGCAGTCTCCGGGGGTTCGTGCGCCACCCCTCGTGTTCCGCGTCGAGGAACGACTCCACCCGGTCGTCCAGCCACCGTCCCAAATCGTCGTAGAACTTCCGGGCGTGGTCGACCGCTTCCAGCGGCATCTCCCGCGCGGAGAGAACCTCGCGGACCTGCTCCTTGTGGTCGGCGCTCTGCTGGGCCCGCTGGACCAGCAGGTTGCAGTCGTTCCGCGCCTGCGTGATGGTCTGTCTCCCCAGCCGGTCCGACAGCAGGTCCCGGACCCGCTCTTCGAGTCGGTGGGCCTCGTCGACGACGACGAACGTCTGGTCGTCGAGAATCGAGGAGAGGAGTGGCCGAGTGGCCGGGTCGAACAGGTGGTTGTAGTTGCCCACGACCACGTCCGCTTCGTCCAGCATCACGCTCATCACGCGGTGTGGGCAGGTCCCCCGTTCGACGGCCGACGGGAGGTAGTTCTCCAGCGTCACGACGTTGTTCGGTCCGGCCGAGAAGTCCACCGGCGAGCCCTTGTTTCGGGCGTACCAGTCGGCCTCGAACGGGCAGTACAGCGGCGGGTCGTCGCTCTCGGCCATCGACTCGGGCGCGGTGGGTTGCTCGGGCCGATAGGGGGAGGCCGCGCCCGCCGTCGAGAGCGTGTCCTCGCCGAGTCGCGTCTGTGCGGTGGCGTCCGGTCGGGCCGCCGCCGCGAGGTCCTGTCCCTTCCGTGGGTCCCACCACTGGTCCTCGTCGTCTACCTCGCTCTGGATGGCCGTCTCGGCGACGGCGGCACCGTCCGAGCGGCCGTCGTCCTCGACGAGTCTGGCGGTCGCTTCCCGCAAGTCCTCACAGCGGTCGTGCGTGCCCACGTCCTCGGGGAACTGTCCCTCCCGTCCGTACGGGCAGAGGTCCGTCTTCCCGACCAACGCGATGCCGTCGAACGGGTCGTCGACGCCCGCGTTCAGCGTCCGCAGGTCGTCCACGAACTGCTGTAACTGCTGTTTGACGGGCGTGACCACGACCACTCGCTCGTAGAGGTCGGTGTCTCGGACGAGGTGGGCCGCGGCGGTCAGCGCCGCCATCGTCTTGCCAGTCCCGCAGGGGCCTTCCATCGCCAGAAAGCCGCGAGACTTGCCGGCCGCTATGGCGCGCTCGATGGCGTCAGCTTGGTTCTCGTACGGCGCCTCGAACCCGAAGTACCGACGCCACGATTCGTCCCCCGTCGAGGCCGTGTCCCGCATCGGAACAGGGTTGGGCGGCCCGGTATTTGAACCGCGGGGTTCACCGATAGGTCCCGCTGGCGGTGACGTATCGGCAGACCGAGCGTCACCCGTGGGTAGGGTCGTCTTCGAGGTCGTGGACCTCGATGGAGAGGTCGCCGTTCCCCCAGAGAATCACGACGGCGTCGTGGGTCGTGAACTCTATCTTTATCGTATCCCCCTCTCGCTCCTGTCGGAACAGGTGGTCGAGAGCGTCGGGGTCGATACTGTCGTACAGGACGCACTTGTCCTCCGTGACGTCCCGACCCTTGGCCGTCGATATCGCGGAGATTATCGCGGTGCTCAGGTCTTCGTCTTCGTCCGGTCTGTACCGTAGATGCTGGCTCGACTGCATGTGCGCGTATTTAATGATAGTCGTAGTGGTCCGTAAATATGTAGCATGGCATGGCAAGGTGAAAGCACTGTGAACGTATTCGGCCTCCCGACGGCACGTAGGGACCACCCGAGCGCGCCTCTCACAACACGACGAAACTCGGGAAGTAGAGCGCCAGACAGACCATCGCCGCGCGGCGGTCGATACCCTCTCGCCAGTAGAACAGTCCGAGGACGGCGATAGAGACGCCGAGCATGTAGAACAGCGACGGCATGATGGCCGTAGAGTCACCGACGACCACGTCGAAGAATACGGCGCCGATGCCCAGCGAGAAGACGGGGTCGGTGATGTTGCTGCCGAGGATGGACCCGACCGAGATGCCGTGTCGCCCCTCGTAGGCGGCGATGCCGGCGATGACGATTTCGGGGACGGTCGTCCCGAGGCCGGTGAGCAGGCCGACGAGGAACTCCGAGAGGCCGACCAGTCTGGCGATGGCGACGCCGTTTGTGACCATCACCTGCCCGCCGACGACGACGAGGAGCAATCCGCCGAGAATCCACGGGAGCGTCTCGCGGGGCGGGCGGGGTTCCTCGATGACCTCCTCCGTAATCTCTTCGCCACCCTCGTTGGTGTAGAGGGTGTAGATGAACTGGACGTACGCGAGCATCATCAACAGGCCCTCCGACCGACCGATGACGCCGTCGTCCAGCGTCAGAATCATGATTATCATCGCGAGAATCATCGCCGTGCCGTAGACGAGGACGCTCCGGCGCTCCACGACGAACGGCGAGACGAACGCGACGACGGCGATGGCGAGCGTAATCTGGGCGGTCTCCGACCCGACGATGTTGCCGACGACGAGGTCGCCCGCGCCGTAGAAGGCCGCGTAGACGGAGGTGACCATCTCCGGGACCGACGTGCCCACGGAGATGACCGTTACCCCGATGAAAAAGGGCGAGACGCCGTAGTACAGGGCGAGGTCACCGGCGGCGGTGACCGCTCGGTCGGCACCGACGACGAGTCCCGCGAGTCCGGCGAGAAACAGGATGGCCTCGACGAGCATCGTCTGACGGCACTCGCTCCGGCCAGTAAAGTATGGAGGGCGAACGCGGTTAGTCGTCGCTTTCGGCCGTCCGTCGGTCGCCCGCGGCGTCGGTGTCCCCGAGGAGTTCCTCGCGGTGTTCGTCGAGCAACGGCGCACGGCCGCGCGGTCGGGGGTTCGTCTCGGTCATCTTGATGGGACTGCCCGCGACGGTCATCTCCTCCTCGACCCCCGGTTGTGAGACGTCCGCGAGCATCTCCCGCGCGTGGACGTGCGGGTCCTCGAAAATCTCGCTGGTGTCCTGCACCGGCGCGGCCGGGACCCGGCCGTCGAGTCGGTCGACGAGTTCCTCCGTCGACTGCTGGCGCGTCCAGTCGGCTATCTCGCCGCGCAACTGCTCGCGGTTGCGGAGGCGGTCCGGCGTCGTCGGATACTCCGCCGCGAGGTCGGGCCGGTCCATCGCCTCACAGAGAGTCTGCCAGTGACGGTCGTTGAACGCCGCGACGACGACGTGACCGTCGGCCGCCTCGAAGGCGTCGTAGGGGAACAGCGTCGGGTGGGAGTTCCCCTGCCGAGTCGGTGGCTCCCCGTCACAGGAGTACTGGTAGACGGTGCGCTCGGATAGCGACACCATCGCGTCGTACATCGCCGTGTCGACGTACTGACCCTCGCCCGTTCGCTCCCGGTGGTGGACGGCGGCGAGGATACCCACGGCGTTCAGCGCCGCGGTGAAGATGTCGCCGACGCCCGGCCCCACCTTCGTCGGCGGGCCGTCCTCGGGGCCGGTAATCTCCATGACGCCGCCCAACGCCTGCGCGATGAGGTCGAACGAGGGTTGGCCCTGCCGGTGTGTCTCGCCGGTCCGCGGGTCGCCGAAGCCCCGAATCGAGGAGTAGATTAGCTGTGGGTTCCGCTCGCGCAGGGTCTCGTAGCCGAGGTCGAACTTCTCCATCGTCCCGGCCTTGAAGTTCTCGACGACCACGTCGGCGCGGTCGACCAGCGAGAGGAACGCCTCGCGGTCCTCGTCGGTCCGCAGGTCGAGTTCCAGCGAGCGCTTGCCGCGGTTGACGCTCTGGAAGTACCCGCCGTAGGCCTCCGACTCGGGGTCGTCGACGAACGGCGGGTTCGAGCGAATCATGTCGCCGCCGGGTCGCTCGACCTTTACCACGTCCGCGCCCATGTCCGCGAGCAGCATCGTGCAGTACGGTCCGGACAGGACCTGCGTCAGGTCGAGCACCCGCAGGTCGGCAAGCGCACCCATGACGAGACGGACTGACGGCGGCGTGATAAATCTTGGTGATAAATCATTATATATTCTCTAGGGGCGTATTATCATGAAAGACCATTAAGTTTATACTGCCGCCGCGAGCACCGTGTAGTACATGCCCCGGACCGTCATTCTCGGCGTGATTGGTTCCGACGCTCACGTCGTCGGTATCACGATTCTCGAGCAGGCGCTCTCGGCCGCTGGATTCGAGGTCGTCAACCTCGGCGTCCAGACCTCACAGGCCGAGTTCGCCGACGCAGCGAAAGCTCACGGCGCCGAGGCTGTACTGGTCTCCTCGCTGTACGGGCACGCTCGGCAGGACTGTGAGGGGTTCCACGACCTCCTGGAGTCCGAAGGGCTCGACGTCCTGACCTACGTCGGCGGCAACCTCGCCGTCGGGCAGGACGACTTCGAGACCACCCGCGAGACGTTCCGCGAGATGGGCTTCGACCGCGTCTTCGACGCGGAGACCGACCCCGAGGAAGCAATCGCCGACCTCCGGCGGGACCTCGAACTCACGGCCACCGAGGGCGAACAGGTCAGGGTCGACACCTGACGATGCTCACGGACACACGGCTCGCCGCCGACGAGCTACAGCAAATCGCCAACGACCTGCGGGACGACTGGCACACGGGACGGCAGGTCGACTTCGAGGAGGCCATCGCCTTCCACGAGTCCCTGCCAGCGAGCAAACGCTTCGCGCCGGTCCTCGAATCCGCCGACCAACCGCTCCTGCAACCGCGGGCCGGCGTCCCGTGCCTCGAGGACCAGATAGACCTCCTGCGCTATCTACAGGAGGAGGGCGGCGCGGACCTCCTGCCGACGACCATCGACTCGTACACGCGCGACAACGAGTACGAGAAAGCAGAGGAGGGCCTCGCGGCCTCCCGGAACGGCGATACGGACGAACTGAACGGCTTCCCCGCCGTCAACCACGGCGTCGAGGACTGCCGCCGACTCGTCCGCGCGCTGGACGCACCCATCGAGGTGCGCCACGGGACGCCAGACGCGCGACTGCTGGCGATGGTCACCCTCGCCGGCGGCTTCCAGTCCTTCGAGGGCGGCCCCATCTCGTACAACATCCCCTACACGAAACGGCACGACTTGGCGACGACCATCGAACACTGGCAGTTCGTGGACCGCCTCTGTGGCGCGTACACGGAGCGAGGGGTCACTATCAACCGCGAACCGTTCGGCCCGCTGACCGGGACGTTGGTCCCCCCGTGTATCGCCATCGCGGTGATGCTCGTCGAGGGGCAACTTGCGGCCACGCAGGGGGTCCGCTCGCTCACGCTGGGCTACGGACAGGTCGGCAACGTCGTGCAGGACGTCGCCGCCCTGCGCGCCCTCCGGGGACTCGGCGAGGAGTTCCTCCCGGACGAGGTGACTGTCACCACCGTCTTCCACGAGTGGATGGGCGGGTTCCCGCCCGACGAGGCCCGCGCCAACGGCGTCATCAGTCTCGGCGGGGCGACGGCCGCCGTCGCCAAGCCGGACAAGGTCATCACGAAGTCCCCGCAGGAGTTCCAGGGCGTCCCGACGAAGGAGGCCAACGCCTCCGGGCTGCGCACCACCAGACAGCTCATCGACATGATGATAGAGCAAGACATCGACCTCAACGGCATTGACGAGGAACAACGGCTCATCGAGCGCGCCACTCGCGCGCTGATGGACGCCATCTACGAGGCCGGCGACGGCGACGTAGCCCAGGGCGTCATTCGAGCGTTCGACTCCGGAGCGATGGACGTCCCGTTCGCGCCGAGCGACGCCGCCGCCGGCGCGGTCCTCCCGGCGCGGGACGACGACGGCCGGGTGCGCATCTTCGAGTTCGCTGACCTCGCGCTCCCGGACGACGTCAAAGAGACCCACAAGGCTCGACTGGGCGAACGTGCCCGCACGGAGGGCCGTGACCAATCCTTCCGGATGGTCGCCGACGACGTCGACGCCATCAGCGACGGGAAACTCATCGGCCGACCGACCGGGACACGGGGAGGTGCCAGCGATGCGGATTGAGGCCGTCCGAGCGGTGCCGGGCCTCTCCGGGTTCTTCTTCGACGACCAGCGAGCCATCAAGGACGGCGCGACCCAGCGGGGGTTCGCCTACGACGGCCAACCGGTGACTGAGGGGTTCGAGCGAGTTCGGGAGGCCGGAGAGTGTCTCATCGTCGAACTCGAACTCGCCGACGGCACCGTCGTCTCCGGGGACTGCGCCGCCGTGCAGTACTCCGGTGCGGGCGGCCGTGACCCGCTCTTTCGGGCCGGCGAGTACCGCCCGGTCGTCGAGGGCGTCGTGGCGGACACGCTCCGGGGCCGTGACGCGACCCTGTTCCGGGAGAACGCCGAGACGTTGGAAGCGATAGCCCCCGAACGTTCGGGCGGCGAGCGCCTGCACACGGCGGTCCGCTACGGCGTCTCGCAGGCGCTCCTGAACGGCGCCGCCCGCGCTCGCGGACAGACGCCGACGGCCGTGCTCACGGCGGCCTACGACACAGACCCGGCGACGACGCCGGTCCCGGTGTTCGGCCAGTCCGGCGACGAACGCCGGACCAACGCCGAGAAGATGCTCATCAAGGGCGTCCCCGTCCTCCCCCACGGCCTGTTCAACAGCGTCGAGAAAGTCGGGGAGTCGGGCGAGGGCCTGCGCGAGTACCTCGCGTGGCTCTCGGACCGGGCCGGCGACCTCGGCCCGGAGAACTACGCGCCGCGGTTCCACGTCGACGTCTACGGCATCCTCGGGAAGGTGTTCGGCCCGCCGTACGACCGGGCCGAGGTCACCGACTACTTCGAGACGTTGCGGGAGGCGGCCGCGCCGTACCCGCTGCAGGTCGAAGGGCCGATGGACGCCGGCGGCCGCACCGAGCAGATCGAGCAGATGGCCGAGTTGCGCGACGGACTCGCGAGTGCGGGCGTCGAGGTGGACATCGTCGCCGACGAGTGGTGTAACACCTTCGAGGACGTTCAGGCGTTCGTCGACGCGGGGGCGGCCGACGTGGTGCAGGTGAAGACGCCGGACCTCGGCGGTATCCATCGCTCCGCGGAGGCAGTGCTGTACTGCGACGGCACCGACACCCGCGCGTATCTGGGCGGCACCTGCAACGAGACGGTCACCTCGGCGCGGGCCTGTGCCCACGTCGCCCTCGCGACGGACGCCGCGCAGGTCCTCGCCAAGCCCGGGATGGGATTCGACGAGGGGTTCATGGTCGTCACCAACGAGATTCGACGGACGCTCGCTCGGCAGAGCGGCGGCCGGCAGGAGGTGCAGGCCGATGACTGACTGGGGCGACCCCGACGCCGTCGACTGTTCGGACCCGGAGACGTTCGACGCCCTGCTGGACCGGGCCGACACCCGCGAGAAGGGCCACTACTTCGAGTTCTTCGCGGAGGGCGACGAACTCGCCCACGACCCCGGCCTCCGCCTCTCCCAACACGGGAGCGAACAGTGGATGGGCCAGACGCTGAACCACGACCCGGCGTACTGGCGGCCCGACGCCGCCACCGAACGGGGGTTCGACGACGTGCCGGTCCACCCGGACTACCTGCTCGCCTGTGTGATGGGCATCACCGTCGAGGACCTCTCGGAGAAGGGCGGGTACTTCCTCGGGCGCACCGACGTCGAGTTCCACCGGCCCGCACCGCCGGGGACGGAACTCGCCGTCACCTCCCGCGTCGTCGACACGCGGACCTCCTCGTCGCGGCCGGCCTACGGCATCGTGACGTGGGCGACGGAGGGTTGCGACCGCGTGACCGGCGAGACGCTCGTCTCCTACGAACGGACGAACATGATTCCGCGGCGGGAACCGGCGGCGACGGACGGCAGTGGGTCGATGGCCGAGGAGGACGACGCCGAACCTCCCGACATCCCCGACACATTTCTCACGCCGGAGGGCCCACATTTCGAGGACTTCCGCGACGCCCTCGAACGCGCCCGCGAGGAACAGGCCGCTGTCGCCTACCGACACGAACGCGGTCGCACCATGGACGACCAACTGGTCGCGGGCCTGCCGCTGGCGACGCTCAATACTGCACGCCAGCACCACAATCGCGACGAGATGGCCGACTCGCCGTCGGGCGACATCGTCGCCTACGGCGACGTGACTCGCTCCATCGCGCTGGCTCACGCCCGCTCGGACGAGGCGACCTACCGCGAGCGCCGCTTCGCGGACGAGCGGTTCCACTCGTTCGTCACGCTCGGCGACACGATTTACGGCTTCACGCGCGTCCTCGACTGTGACGCCGACGCCGGCCCCGAGGAGGCGGGGGCGGTCACCTTCGAACACGTCGCGTTCAATCAGGACAGCACCCCGGTCTACAGCGGCCGGCGAACCGCACTCGTTCAGCGCTCCCAATGACAGACACACGACTCTGCCGCACGTTCCAGACCGCACCCGCTGCCGTCCCGCGAGACGACAGCGCGAAGTTCCTCGAATCCGGCCTCACCAGCGAGGGGTTCGAGACGCCCGATTGGCTGGTGCCGGACATCGAGGACGGTACCGCGCCGTCGATGAAGGGCGAAGCCGTCGACAACATAGTCGACCGGGTGCCCGACCACGCCCCGGACTTCGCCGGGAAGATTCTCCCGCGGGTCGAGTGGGCCTACGACGGCGCCCAGTTCCGCGAGCGCGGGACCGAACAGGTCCGGAGACTCGCCGACGAGGTGGGCGACCACCTCGACGGCGTCGTCTTCCCGAAGGTCGGCCGCCTCGACGACGTGCGAGAGGCCGCCGGGGTGCTGGCCGACGCCGAACGCGACGCCGGCCTCGACGACGGGTCGCTGGAGATGGCCGTCATCCTCGAAACCGCGGCCGCGCGCTCGGACCTCCGAGAGATTTGCCAGTTCGCCACCGACTCCCGACTCTCGGGCATCGTCTTCGGCCCCGTCGACTACACGGCGGAACTGGGCGGCCGGGCGCTCCACGGCGAGCGCCCGCGCTGGGACGGCCTGCTCGAAGCCCTCTCGAACGAGACGAGCGCGGCGGACATCGTCTCCATCGGCGGCCCGTTCGACCAACTGTTCCACGAACGCGCCGGCGTCACCTACTACAACGCCGAGGGGTACGCCGACCAGGTCGAACACGAGGCGACCATCGGCATCGACGGGTCGTGGTCGCTCCACCCCAAACAGACCGCGCAGGCCAACCGCATCCACATGCCCAGTAGCGAGGAACTGGACCGGGACCTCTCGAAGATAGAGGCGTTCAACGACGCCAAACGGGAGGGGACCGGTGCCGTCGTCGTCGACGGGCAGATGGTCGACGAGGCGACGTACAAGAACTTCGCCAACACGGTCCTGACGGTGCGGGCCATCGACGGGACACACCCCGACCAGACTGGCGAGTACTACGACGACGCACTGCTGGAGCGGGCGCTGTCCGTCGAACTGGCCTTCAACTGACTGGCCCGTAACCCGTCGGCGCACCAACCCTCAAGCCCGTCCAGCCCTACGCTTCGGTGATGAACGCCATCGAGGTAGACGGACTGACGCGGCGCTACGGCGACCTCGTGGCCGTCGACGACGTCTCCTTCTCGGTCGCCGAGGGCGAGATTCTCGGACTGCTCGGCCCGAACGGCGCCGGGAAGTCCACGCTCGTCAACACGCTCTGCACCCTTCTCAGGCCCAGCGAGGGGACCGCTCGCGTCGCCGGCCACGACGTGGTCGCGGACCCCGGCGGCGTCCGGTCGGCCATCGGCGTCGTGTTTCAGGAACCCGCCTTGGACGAGGAACTGACCGGCGCGGAGAACCTCCGCTTTCACGCCCGCCTGTACGGCGTCCGAGGAGAACGCCGCCGCGAGCGGATGGCGACGGTACTGGACCTCGTGGACCTCGCCGAGGACGCGGACAAGCCGGTCGGCGAGTACTCCGGTGGGATGGCCCGCCGACTCGAACTCGCCCGGGGCCTCCTCCACGAACCCGCGGTCCTCTTTCTGGACGAACCGACCGTCGGACTGGACGCGGGGACGCGCAAGACGGTCCGGGAGTACGTCGACCGCCTGAACCGCGAGGCCGGCGTCACCGTGGTCCTGACGACCCACTACATGGAGGAGGCCGACGCACTGTGTGACCGCGTCGCCATCGTCGACGACGGGCAGGTCGTCGCACTCGACGCGCCGGAGGCGCTGAAAGACGCGCTCGGCGGTGACGTGATACGGGTCGGGACCGACGACCCGGCCGCCGTCGAGCGAGCGGTCGGCGACGCGCCGTGGGTCCGGTCGGTGACACGGACCGGGGACGGCCTCGACGTGGGCGTCGACGACGGCGAGCGTCGGGTCGCGGCGCTCGTCACCGCCGCCAGCGAGGTGGCCGGCGTCTCGACCGTCTCCGTCGACCGACCGACGCTCGAACGGGTCTTCCTCTCGCTGACGGGGCGGACGGTCGAAGAGGCCGACGAGAGGGACGGCCCCGGCGTCGCCGCGGCGACGGCAGAGACGGAGGCCGACGATGACTGACGAGTCCGGACGACTCGGCCGGGAGGCCGTCGCCGTCTACGGCCTCTGGAAGCGGGACCTCGTGCGGTTCTGGCGGGCCAAGAGCCGCGTCGTCGGCCTCCTGCTGGGGCCCTTCTTCATCCTCGTGTTCTTCGGCTTCGGGTTCAGCGACGCCCGGTTCGGGGCGATTCCGCCGTCGCTGTCGTATCTGGAGTACCTCGTCCCCGGCATCCTCGGGTTCACGATGCTGTTCTCGGCGTCGTTCACCGGGCTGGCGGTGCTGTCGGACCGCGAGGTCGGCTTCCTGAAGGAGATTCTGGTCGCGCCGGTGAGTCGGACCGCCGTCGTCGTCGGGCGCATCGCCGGCGGCGCCACGACGACGATGTTGCAGGCGTTGCTCATCCTCCTGTTGGCAGTACCGCTCGGGTTTCGGCCGGTGTCGCTCGTCGGCGTCGGCGTCGCCGTCGCCTTCCTCGTCCTCGTCGCCGCGACGTTCATCGGCCTCGGACTGGCGATGGCCTCCCAGTTCAAGGACACACAGGGGTACAACCTCATCATCAACTTCGCGTTGTTCCCGCTCGCCTTCCTCTCGGGGGCGTTCTACCCGCTCTCGAACCTGCCCCTGCCGGTCCGCGTGGTCGGGTACCTCAACCCGCTCACCTACGGCGTCGACGGCCTCCGGGGGGCGCTGGTGGGGTACTCCGAGCGGGCGCTCGTCGTCGACTTCGGCGCGATGGTCGTCGCCGCCGTCCTGACGGTGGCGCTCGGCGCGGCGCTGTTCCGCCGCGTCGAGGCCGTCTGAGTCACTCGAAGAAGGCCGCCAACCGCTCGGCCGCCTCCTCGACGCGCGGGGTCACCAGCGCGAACCGTATCCAGTCGGACCGCGACTCGCCGAACGCCTCGCCGGGCATCCCGGCGACGCCGGCCTCGTCGACGAGTTCGTAGACGTTCTCGAAACTGCCGGCGAACTCCGGGAACCGGGCCATCACGTAGAACCCGCCTTCGGGCCGGTTGTACTCGGCGCCGGTCCGGTCCAGCGCGGTACAGAACGCGTCGATGCGGCGTTCGAGCCGTCGGCGCGAACTCGCGTAGTAGTCCGGCGACGTGGTTCGCAGTGCTCGCTCGACGGCGTACTGGGCGGGGCGACTCCCGCTGACGTTGCTCAGCATGTGTCGGGTCCCGGCCCGTTCGACCAGGTCCCCGGTTGGCCCCTCGGGCGAGGGGAATACGGCGTACCCGACCCGGAGGCCGGTGATAGCCATCGACTTCGAGAAGGAGTTCGTCGCGACGACGTTCGGCGAGTCGTGTTCCAGCGCGGAGGCGAACCGACCGCTGTAGTCGAAGTGGTCGTACACCTCGTCGCTGACGAGGAGGGCGTCGTACTCCTCGGCGATTGCGACGAACTCGGCCATCGCGTCGGCCCCGTACACCGCACCGGTCGGGTTGTTCGGCGAGTTCACGACGACGACGCTCGTGTCATCGGTGGCGGCGGCCCGGACGGAATCGGGGTCGAGGTGGCCGTCCTCCGAGACCGGAACGAACGTCGTCTCCGCGTCGAGGAAGTTCGCGCGGCCGGCGTAGTACGGGTAGACGGGGTCGGTCAGCAGTATCTCGTCGCCGGGGAACTGTTCCAATCCCCCTGTCATCGCGAGGTGGTTGGCCTCGCCAGCGCCGTTCGTGACGACGACCCGCGATACGTCGACGCCGCGTCTGGCGGCTATCCTCTCGCGCAGGGGCTTGAGACCGCGGCTCGGCGCGTACTGGAACTCGTCGGCGTCGGCCTCGGCGTAGTCCCGGAGGGCGTCACGGAGTCCCTCGGGCGGGTCCCAGTCGGGATTCCCCGACACCATGTCGACCACGTCCCGGTCGGCCCGGGCCGCGTACTGCATCACCCGGAAGAACTGGGGCGTCTCGTAGTCCATACCGACGCTCGGGTCCCGAACGCCGTTTGTCTTTCCGTTAGCCGGCACTCACCGACGGCGCCTCCGTCGCTCCCCCGCGACTCACTGCCGGAGGTAGAGGGTCACGGCACCCAGTGCGAGCAAGAGCACGCCCCAGAAGAGGTCGGACCCCGGCAGGAGTCCGAGGAGGAGCGTGACGAGTCCCGACGTGACGAGCGACCAACCGAGCGTCGTCTGGTAGGCCATGGCGTTGGTTGGGGTTCCACACTGATAGGTTCGGGCCGTCGGATGAACCCTTATTCCCGACCGCCTCCAACCACCACCCATGACCGACGACGAGGCGCCAATCGAGGAGCGGGTCGGCGACACACTCAGAGAGCGGGACGAGACAGTCGCCGTCGCCGAGTCCTGTACCGGCGGACTGGTCGGGTCGCTCCTGACGGACGTGCCCGGGTCGAGCGACTACTTCGACCGCTCTATCGTCTCCTACTCCTACCGAGCCAAACAGGAGTTGCTGGCCGTCTCCCGGGAGACACTGGACGCCCACGGCGCCGTCTCCGAACCGGTGGCGCGCGAGATGGCACGGGCGGTCCGGGACACCGCCGGCACCGACTGGGGCGTCGCGACCACCGGCGTCGCCGGTCCCACCGGGGGGTCGCCCGAGACGCCGGTCGGTACCGTCTACGTCGGCGTCGCCCACGCCGCGCCGTGGGAGACAGGGGAATCCGGCTGTTCGGTGGCCCACTACGAGTTCGACGGGACCCGGCGGGAAGTGAAAGCCCGCATCGCCAGACAGGCGCTCACCGACCTGTTAGACGCCACGCGAGAGGCGTAGAGTAGCAACAACTATCGGGGGCGCTCCCGTCGGACCGCCTGGATGGACAAACGCGGGCACGTACTGAACGCGGTTCTGCTGAGCATCGGTCTGGGGTACGTCCTCGACCCCTCGGGGGACGTCTCGACGTTCGCGACCATCGCGGAGGTGTTCCTCCCGGTGGTTCTGGGCGCGCTCTTTCCGGACGTCGACACGGCCTTCGGGAAACACCGGAAGACGCTCCACAACCTCCCGGTCCTGCTGATTTTCCTCGCCCACCCCGTCTACCACGGCGGCAACCTTCAGTGGGTGTGGCTCGGCGTGCTGACACACTACGTCCTCGACCACCTCGGGTCGCGTCGGGGCATCGCCCTGTTTTACCCTATCTCGGACACGGAGTACGGCTTCCCGTCGGGCGTCACCACGTCCAGCGACAAGGCCGAGATAGTGACGGTGGTCATCACCGCTTTCGAACTCGCGGCCATCGCCGTGTTGGTCCACGTCCTGCCGCAGTACCTCCCGGCGGAGGTGACGCAGATGCTCGCCGAAAACACGGCGCTCATCGCCTAGTACACCTTCACGTCGTCGAACTGGCCGTCGTAGGCGACGTGGTCGGGATGCGTCGGTGCCGTCCCCTGTAACATCACGCGGTCGAACTTCTCCCAACTGTTCTCGTAGCCCAGATGGGCGAACTCCAGTCCCCGTCGGACCACGTGACTCAGACCGTCGCGGTGGACGATACGCTTCGGTTCCTCGTCTCGGAGGGCGTCCGCCAGTTCGTTCGCGTCTCCGAGGTCGCGGTCGAACGCCGTCCACGCCTCGCCGATGGTCCCGTGGAGGTGGGCGTAGGACGACGCGAACGTCGACAGCCCCGTCTCGCGGGCGAACTGCCGGGCCCGTCGGTTGTGGTGTGGGAGGTGTTTCGAGTTGTACGCCTCGACGGCGTCGATGGCGCTCGCGTACGTCCGCAACTCGTCGATGCCGAGGCTCACGCTCAGGAATCCGGGGTGCGGGACGAGGACGGCGGCCTCCTGTCGCTGTAACTCGGCCATCGTCCCGTCGAGCGTGAGGAAGTCGGGCACCCGTTCGTCGAGGCCGACGGCGAGGACGTGCCGGCGGCGCTGCCACGTCCCGGTGAACAGTTCGCGTCCGGGATAGACCGTCAACTCGTCGTCGGAGTACTCCGCCGCCTTCGCGCGAATCTCCGGCAGGCGCGTGAAGTGGGGGGCGTACACCAACCCGTCGAGTCCCCGTGCTTTCGCTCGCTGGACGACCCGGTCGTCCAGAATCTTGACGTGTAAGTCGACGGCGAACCCCTCACTCGTCACGGCTTTCGCTATCGCTGTGTCACCATTAGAGGTTTCTATTCTCGACCGGGTGGCGAACGCTTTTGTTCGAGGACTGCCTGCCTCTCAGTAATGCCACGCTGGGAGTGTGCCATCGAGGGGGACGACAGCCAGTTCGACCGCGTCGAGGACCTCATCGTCCACCAATCTACCGAACACGACCGGGTCTCGTGTAAGGTGTGTGGAACCGTCGTCCCCGACGGCTACTTCGCCATCAAGCACGCCTTCGACGAACACTCGCGCGCCGAGTACGTCCGCGCCTACGACGCCTCCGCCGCGGAGGTCC
Organism: Haloarcula sp. H-hyl6; assembly: GCF_056934455.1. Classification (NCBI taxonomy): domain Archaea; kingdom Methanobacteriati; phylum Methanobacteriota; class Halobacteria; order Halobacteriales; family Haloarculaceae; genus Haloarcula; species Haloarcula sp. H-hyl6. The sequence continues at coordinate 552,423 of NZ_JBRIIK010000001.1, read as the reverse complement.
GCCGCCGCGAGAACATCAAGGAGTCCGTCGAGGCCGCCGCCGACATGAACGAGGTCATCGACCGTCTCGAGGGCTGACGGTCAGTCCGTACCGCGTCGAGTGTTTCGCCCTGCCGCTTCGCTCTTCGCTGCTCTCGTGACCGACTGCAAGGAGTGACCGAGAGAACAGAGAACGCGCTAGCGTTCCTCGGAGTCCAAGACCCGAATCTGGTCCCCGCGCACGGTGACCGGAATCGGGACTGTCGCCTCGTACAGTTCGACCGTGACCTGGTCTTTCCCCTCGTCGATGCGCTGGACCTGCGCCTTCTCGCCCTTGAACGGGCCGGCGATGAGTTCGACGATGTCCCCCTCGGCGATACCCTCGACGTCGGGTTTCGGCGAGAGGAAGTGCTCGACCTCCGCGATGGAGGACTCTCCCTGCACCACGCCGTTGGCGTGGGGAATCTCGTCGAGGATGCGGTCGAACACCGCGGCGTCGTCCGCCTCGACCATCACGTAACTGGTCAGCGAGTCCGGGGCCAGCGCCGCGTGGATGTCCGGTTCCTCGCGGTTGATAATCATGTCCGCGACGGTGCGTTCCTGACTCGCCGTCGTCTTGACTGCGTAGATACCCATCTGTTTACACCGGCTTGCTGCCAGGGACGAAGGTCATCACGGCGAAGATGATGAAACCGATGAGGCCGACGAGCATGATGCCGGCGCCGGCAATCTTTGCGATTTGCGAGAACTCCTCCCAAGATGGCGTACTCGCCAGTTTGAGTACGCGAACGTAGGAGGTGAGGTCGTACGGGACGTCCATAGCGGGTCGTACCCACTGGTGGCTTTTCTATATTGTGGTAAGCGCTCGCCGCCGTGTGACACCGTAGCGGAGAGCACGCCGCCGGGCCGTCAGTCGACGTAGTCGATGTCGTCGCCCAGTTGCTGGGCGGCCCGCTCCTGTTCGGCCTCGCTCTGGCCGTAAATCTGGGGGGACTCGACGCCGGTGACGACTATCATCGTCTCCATCTTGCCCTCGAACTCGTTGTTGATGGACGCGCCCCAGATGATGCGGGCGTCGGGGTCGATGCGGTCGTAAATCTCCTCGACGACGCCCTCGGCCTCCTCGATGCTCATGTCGGGGCCGCCGACGACGTTGACCAGGGCGGAGTTCGCGCCGTCGAACTCCACGTCCAGCAGGGGCGAGCGAAGCGCAGAGCGGATGGAGTCTTGGGCCTTGTTCTCGGAGTCGGACTCGCCGAGGCCTATCATCGCGACGCCGCCGTTCTCCATGATGGTGCGAACGTCGGCGAAGTCCACGTTGACGAGGCCGGGTTTCGTGATGAGTTCGGTCATGCCCTTGACCGAGCGCATCAGGACGCGGTCACAGATTTTGAAGGCGTCCTGTAGCGGCATCGACGGCGCGTAGTCGAGGAGGCGGTCGTTCGGGACGACGATGACGGTGTCGGAGACGGCGCGCAGGCGTTCGAGGCCGGCGTCGGCGTTGGCGCGACGGCGCTCGCCTTCGGCGGTGAAGGGGATGGTGACGATAGAGATAGTGAGCGCGCCGGCCTCCTGTGCGGCCTGCGCGATGACAGGAGCAGAACCGGTGCCGGTACCGCCGCCGAGGCCGGCGGTGACGAACACCATGTCGGACCCGTCGATGGACTGTTGGATGTCCTCGATGTCCTCTTGGGCGGCCTCCTCGCCGATTTTCGGCACGGAGCCGGCACCGCGGCCGCCGGTACGCTTGCGGCCGATGAGAATCTTCGTGTCGGCCTTCACCTCGTCGGCGAGGTGCTGGGCGTCCGTGTTGGCGGCGACGAGTTTCGCGCCGTGGATGCCCTCCTCCATCATGCGGGTGACGGTGTTGCCCCCGGCCCCGCCACACCCGAAGACGGTAATCTTCGTCTCTAAGTCCTTGACGACGTCCGCCAGTTCCTCGTCGGTCATCGTCCCCGACGTCGACATGTCTTCTCTGTTGGGGGTCGTATCGCTCGCCGTCTCGCCGTTGGAGGACGCCTCTCGTTCCTCCTCGGCCTCGTCGATGGCGTCGTCTATAATCGAGTCCATATTTAAATCCCCGTTACAGACGAACACTCATTAGTTTTCCCCCTCTGTCTGACATCTGTCTGACTGGTTGGTCGCCGGAGTCGGGCGGTTTGCCGGCCGTTTGCTACAGCGTAAATCGACGTATACGTTCCCGTTGGAACCGTTCGGGCCCGATTTCCTTGCCGTTTACTTCCACTGACTCGCCGGCCGAGAGCTTCCCGAACTTGGGGCCTTCGGGGACGCCGGCGGTGCGCGCGAGGTCCGGGTCGAACCGTTCCTCCCGGGCGACGAGTTCCCCGTCGGTTCGCTCGACGCTGTCGTACCGTTGCCGGAGGACGTCGGCGAGGGCGGTCACGAACTCGTCACGCGACCGACCTGCGGGCAACACGACAGGTCCGGTGAGGACGGTGCCGTTCTGCTCGGTGCCGAAGGCGACGGCGGTCGCGTCGAGCCACGAGCGGACCGCGTCCTCGTCGATTCCGGTGGCCGTCGAGAGCAGGCCCTCCGGGAGTTCGACCACGCTCCACTCGCCGTCGTACCCGGCCGCCGCGTCGCCGAAGCGCAGACCGTCGGCGACGGGCGCCACGGCCTCCTCCAGCGTCTCGACCAGCGACAACGGCACGCCGCTGGTCGCTCGGACGAACGTCTCGTCGACGACGCGATAGCCCAGCGATTCGATGGTCTCGACGAGGGCCGGACGCTCCTCCTCCAAGAGGGCGTAGTCGGCCGCGCTGGCCTCGAACGCTCGGTCGAGGGTTGTGGCACGCTGGGACTCGTCGGCCGCCCACTCGTCTAGTGCGTCCAGCGACCAGTCGGCGGCGACGTGGCCGACCGACCAGTCAGTCTCGCGGAGTACCCGCCCGAAGCGAGGTGCGTAGTGGCCGCCGCCGAACCCGACGAGGTGGCGACGAGTGCCGTTCTCCGCGGGTGCGTCGGCCCCTACCCCGCGGATGTCGACGATGGCCCGAGCCACGGCGCGGGCGGCCGCGGGGTCCCGCCACTGGGGCTCGGCGCTCCCTACTTCGACGAACATCGACGGGACGCCCACGTCCGTCGGTCCGTGGTGGGTACACTCCATCCCCACGTCGTAGCCCTCGGGGGCGTGGTCGGTGAGGGCGTGGACGACGGCGCGGTGGGCGTTGGGACAGGCGCGAGCGAACTGCCCGGCCTCGCCGCCGAACTCGGCCGAACCGAAGTTCCCGGTGTGGTGGGCGGTGAGCAACTCGTCCGTCTCGCCGGCGTGCCGCGACGCGAACACGAGGCAGTCGGGGTCCTCGAAGGCGTCGGCGACGCCGTCGAGGTCCAGGTGGAGCGCGTCGAACTCGCGCAGTTCCGCGCCCTCGGTCCGGTAGACGGTGCCGCCGCCGTCCGCGTCCGGTCGCCCGTCGTCGTGCGACTCGCTCCACTCGGCCAGTTCGAGGAGGTGCTCCCCGACGTGAACGGACGCCTCGTCGGCTCGGGAGACGACGATGGCGAGCATCAGTCGGCCCGGTCCATGTGGACCGGTTCGTTCCCCATCGCTGTCCGGAAGGCGTCACCGGCCAACCCGAGGAGGCGTTTCAGCGCCTCCCAGCGCAGGGCGAACAGGACGACTCCAGCCACGAGATACAGCGCCGTGTAGCCGAGCAACAGGTCGTGGCTCGTAATCGGCAGGACGAGCAGGTTCTGGATGAGCGCGAACTCGACGAGCACCTGACTGATGAACAGCACGAACAACAGGAGCGCCTCGCGGACGGATATCTCGAAGTTGCAGAGGAGCGCCAGCGCGAAGAACGACTGGCCGGCCGTAATCCATATCTCCGCGCTCTGCCGGGCGTCGAACGGCAGGACGCCGTACCGACCCAGCGCGATGGAGTAGATGACGGCGATGGTGCCGATGAGCAGCGTCCACTGGTTCAGTTTCGAGGAGATGAGGGCGTTGAACCCGGCCGTCGACCGGGCCTTGTTGACGAGGACGGCGACGACGATGAGTTCCGGGGACTCGCTCGCCAGCGGTGCTATCCACTGAATCATGAAGAAGGACGGGACGCCTATCTGGAGCCCTATCTCCTCTAGCCCGTGGGCGAACGGTTCGACGGCGGTGAAAATCATCGCGCCGGAGTAGCCAAAGAGCGCGAGGACGGCGAGTGGCCGCCACGGTATCGACCACGACTGGAGGTACTCGGGGACGCCGACGGTGTGGTCGTGCGTCTCGACGTCGGACTTGAGGACGAGACCGATGTAGGCCACGTACAGTCCCACGAGGAACAGCGTGTCGAGCGCGCCGATGCCCCCGCCGAGGGGGACGGCGAACGCCCACGCCGTGGCGACCAGCAGGAACGTAATCTCCGTCGCGATGTCGGTGTCGAGTTGGACTACGTCGGCCATGAACCCCTCGCGCTCCTCGACGGCGGGGTCCTGCGTCGACGTGGACCGCAGGATGGTGAACGCCGCGATGCCGGCCCACCCGATGCCGATGAGGATTCGGTTCGCGCCGGTCATGTTGGCGATTGCGAGGTTGGCGTCGTGGCAGGCCTGCGCGAGCGGCGTCTCGCCGGCCTCGATGGCGGCCGCCGAGAGCTGTGCACACGCCTCCGTAGTCGCGCCGCCGGAACCGGCCTGCCACGCGAACAGCGCGTCGACGGCGTACTCCGGCGCGACGGCCAGCACCGCGAGCACGGCGATGGCGAACGCTCGCGGCACGTCCTTCTCTGCCGTCTCGGCACCCCACGCGAGCAGGAACGACGCGCCGAGGACGGCCAGCCCACTCACCGCCACGGTCGCGAGGGTACTCAGTCCGACGCCGAGGAGGGCAGCACCGACCCAGCTAGCGGTCAGCAACACCGCGAGGGCGACCTGCACCAGAGGATGACGTAGACGACTCACTAGCAGAGGACAGCATTGGTCCGCGTGAAAAGCTTGCGAAAGCCGAGACGGCCACCCCCGATAGCCACGAGTCGGGAGCGTGGCGTTCATATCCGACGCGTGCGCTGGCGGGTGTATGGACGTCTACGGTCTCATCGGGAACCCGGTCGGGCACTCGCTGTCGCCGCCGATGCACGAGGCGGGGTACGAGGCGCTCGGACTGGACGCGAAGTACGTCACGTTCGAACCCCCGGCCGACGAGGGTGCCGCGGCCGTCGAAGCGGCCGACACGCTCGGTGTCGACGGACTGAACGTCACGATTCCGTTCAAGCAGGACGTGCTCGACGCCGTCGACGCTGACCCCCTGGCCGAGCGCATCGGCGCGGTGAACACCGTCGACTTCGGCGGCGGGACGCCGCGGGGGTACAACACCGACGCCGTCGGCGCGGTCCGTGCGCTCTCGCACCACGGCGTCGAGCTATCGGGCACCGCCGTCGTGGTCGGTGCGGGCGGGGCTGGACGCGCCGTCGCTTTCGGACTCGCCGACGAGGGGATGTCGGTTCGCATCGCCAATCGGACGGCCTCGAAGGCCCACGCGCTGGCTGACGAGGTGCCGAACGCGACGGGTCACGACCTCGGCGACTTCGAGGCGTTGCTGGCCGACGCCGACGTCCTCGTCAACTGCACGAGCGTCGGGATGGACGAGGACGAGACGCCGGTGCCGAAAGCCGCGCTCCACGCCGACCTCGCGGTCCTCGACGCTGTGTACTCGCCCGTCGAGACGCGCCTGTTGCGCGACGCCGTCGGCGTCGGAGCGACCACCGTCGACGGCGCGTGGATGCTCCTGTATCAGGGGGTCGAGGCGTTCGAGCGGTGGACCGACGAGGACGCCCCCGTAGACGCGATGAACGAGGCGCTACGGGCCCGTCTGTGACCGATTCCGTACCAGCAAGAGATTAGTGTGGGGGGCCAGTAAGTCCGGACATGGGTCTCCTTCAGAAATTGAAATCTGCTCTCGGACTCGACGGGGCCGAGTCGTCCACGACCGGGTCGACCGGCGACGTGGACGTCACCGTCGAGCGCGAGCCATCTACTGAGGACGAAGACGCGGTCAAAGGGACCGACACGTCGACGAGCGACGCCGCTGCCGACGCAGAGGCGGAGACCGAACCGGAGTCGGGGGGAGACGCCGACGCCCCCGAGACGCCGCCCCGGCCGGACACCGGAGAGGCGACCGTCGACGCGACGGTCCCGGAAGCCGAACCCGAGGTGGCCGAGGGCAGCGACGACCCGGTCACCGAAATCAAGGGCATCGGCCCGGCGTACGCGAAGCGCCTCTCCGGTCTCGGCATCGAGACGGTCGGGGAGCTCGCGTCGGCCGACGCCGCCGACATCGCCGCCCAGACGGACCTCTCCGAGAGTCGCGTCGACGGGTGGATAGAGCGGGCCGAGGACTACTGACTGCCCGAACCGCAAGCGAATTACTCCCGCGCCTGTTCTCTCTCGGTAATGCCTACGGTCGAAACGGACCGCGACGCCTTCGAGCGGACCGCAGCGGACGCGCCGCCGACCGCTCGGGTGCCCGTCGCGGTCAGGGTCACCGTCGACGACCCGTTCGCGGCCTACCGGCGAGCGCGCGACTCTGTCGGCGGCGTCTATCTGGCGACCACCGGCGGCCAGTCCGGGTGGGGGTACTTCGCCACGTCCCCCCCCGACTTCACCGAAGTCGCTCCCGACGACGGCGACACACTCGGGACGCTCGCCCGACTACTGGACGGGGAGACGCTGGTCCGCGGGGACTGCGACGTCCCGTACCCATGCGGGGCAATCGGCTGGCTCTCCTACGACGTGGCCCGAGAACTGGAGACGCTCCCCGAGAGCGCCGACGCGGACCGGGCGCTCCCGCGGATGCAGGCGGCGACCTACGACCGCGTCGCGGCGTGGGAGGAACCCCGGGAAGACGGCCCGGTCGAACTCACCGTGACGGCGTGTCCGCGCCTCGACGACCACGACGACGCCCGGCAGGCCTACGAGTTCGGCAAGCAACACGCCCTCGAACTCGCCCGCGAGGCCGTCGAGGGCGACCCGGCCGTCGGTGACCCGCCGGTCGAGACGGACGCCGCGCAGTTCGGGAGCGACTGCACCCGCGAGGGATTCGCGGAGCGAGTCCGGACGGTCAAACAGTACATCCGCGACGGCGACACCTTTCAGGCGAACGTCTCCCAGCGACTGACGGCGCCGGCGGCGGTCCACCCCGTCGAGGCGTTCGACGCGCTTCGAGCGGTCAACCCCGCACCCTACTCGGCGCTCGTAGAGTTCCCGGGCGTGGACCTCGTCAGCGCCAGCCCCGAACTCCTCCTGCATCGGGACGGCGACCACCTCGTCACCGAACCAATCGCCGGCACGCGGCCGCGCGGCGAGACGCCCGCGGAAGACGACCTGCTCGAAGCGGACCTGCTGGACGACGAGAAAGAGCGGGCCGAACACGCTATGCTCGTCGACCTCGAACGAAACGACCTCGGGAAGGTCAGTCGCTTCGGGAGCGTCGAGGTGACCGACTACCGCCGCGTGGACCGCTACTCCGAGGTGATGCATCTGGTCTCGGAAGTGACCGGTGAGATGCGCGACCGAGCGTCGCTCGAAGACGCTATCGCGGCCGTGTTCCCGGGCGGGACCATCACCGGCGCACCGAAACCCCGGACGATGGAGATAATCGACGAAGTCGAGCGAACCCGACGCGGCCCGTATACCGGCTCTATCGGTATCTTCGGCTTCGACGGCCGGGCGACGCTGAACATCGTCATCCGGACGCTGGTGCGGTACGCAGAGGCGTACCACCTCCGGGTCGGCGCGGGCATCGTCCACGACTCGGACCCGGACAGCGAGTACGACGAGACGCTCGACAAGGGCCGGGCGCTCGTCACCGCCGTCGACGAGGCGCTGGGTCGGCGGGCGGACCTCTCCGTGGAGGGGTCGGAGTGAGCGACCGGACCGGGCGCGGTCGACGCGGCCGCGGCCAACCACCCAGCGAATCGCTCGCGCCCACCGTCCTCGTCGTGGACAACTACGACTCGTTCGCGTACAACCTCGTCCAGTACGTCGGCGAGGTGGTACTCCGGTTGGGCGGCGACGAGGACGACGTCCTCGTCCGGCGCAACGACGCCGTCACCGTCGACGAGATTCACGACCTCGACCCGGACGGCATCGTCGTCTCGCCCGGCCCGGGGACCCCCGACGACGCGGGCGTCTCCGTACCGACGTTCGCCGAACTCCGGTATCCGACGCTCGGCGTCTGTCTGGGCCATCAGGCGCTGTGTGCGGCTAACGGGTCGCCGGTCGGCCACGCCGAGGGCGTCGTCCACGGCAAGTCGTCGCTGGTGACACACGACGGCGAGGGCGTCTTCGAGGGCGTGCCCGACCCGGTGAAGGTCGGCCGCTACCACTCACTCGCGGTGCGCCGAGACGCCCTGCCCGACGTACTGGCGGAGACGGCCTACACCGAAGACGAGGCGGACGTCGTCATGGGCGTGCGACACCGCGAGTACCCCCACGTCGGCGTCCAGTTCCACCCCGAAAGCATCCTGACCGACCACGGGAAGCGGATGGTCGAGAACTTCTGTCAACTATGCGTTACCACGTAGACGGCGAGGTCGTTCCGGCCGAAGAGGCCACGGTATCGGTACTCGACCGCGGGTTCATGTACGGCGACGCGGCGTTCGAGACGCTGCGGGCCTACGGCGGCGACCCGTTCGCGTGGGACGCCCACCGCGAGCGACTCCAGCACACCGCCGAGACGCTGGGGTTCGACGACGCCGTCCCCGACGACCTGCGCGACCGAGTCGACGAGACGCTGGCCGCGAACGACCTCACCGAGGCGTACGTCAAGGTCTCCGTCTCTCGCGGCGTCCAACCCGGGAAACTCACCCCGGACCCCGAGGTGGACCCGACGGTGGTCGTCGTCGTGAAAGAACTCCCGCGGGGCGGCCGCGACGGTGAGCGAGTGTGGGACGGGCCGGCCGACGTGCAGACGGTCCGGACCCGGCGGATTCCCAGTGAGTCGGTGCCGGCCGACGTGAAGACGCACAACTACCTCAACGGCATCCTCGGGAAACTGGAACTTCGGCGGGCCGCCGTCGACGACGACGCCGCCGACGAGTGCCTGATGCGGACCGTCGACGGACACGTCGCCGAGGGCGCGACGAGCAACCTCTTCTTCGTGACGGAGAACGGCCTGCGGACCCCCAGCGAGGACCTCGACCTCCTGCCGGGCGTGACCCGCGACGTGGTGATGGAACTGGCCCGCGAGGAGGAGTTCCCGGTGGAGACGGGCCACTACTCGCTCGACACCGTCCGGAACGCCGACGAGGCGTTCCTCACGAACTCGACGTGGGAGATTCGCCCGATAGCGACGGTCGACGGCATCGACGTCGGTGCCGGGCCGATGACGAAACTGCTCCAGCGGCTCTACGACGAACGCGTCGAGGCCGACCACTACTGACCCCGGCCGTCGGCGCACTCGTCGGCCGAACCGACGGGCGGTCCGTCGCCGTCTCACGACGCGGCCGTCAGTTTTCGACCGAGGCATTGAAACGGGCGACTCACGTACCCTGACTCAGCATGGACGAGGACAGTCGGATTGCGGCGGTCGGCGACGTTCCGGAGGACGGGAGCTTTCTGTTCACCGTCCGGGACGGGTTCGACACGGAGGAGGCCATCCTCGTGCGCCTCGCCGACGGCGTCGTCGCCTTCGAGAACTACTGCCCCCACTGGCGGGACATCCGTCTGGACAAGGGCAGCGGGGCGACGATGCGGGAGGACGAACTGGTGTGTGAGAAACACGGCGCGACGTTCGAGTCCGACACCGGGACCTGTACGTTCGGCCCCTGCGAGGGTGCCGTGCTGGAGGAGATTGCCGTCACTATCGAGGACGGTGCGGTGTACCTGACCGACGACCGGTACGAGTTCGAACGGCAGGGCCCCTCCGGGGACCACGACCGCTCCTCTCGCGGGCGCATCGGCTTCTCCGGCCAGTGAGGCCCGGGCCTCGTCTGGTCGACGCCGCCCCGCTCACCCGATTCGGTAGGCCGGTTCGGCGACGCTCTCGGCCTTACACTCCGGACAGCGACTCGGCCTGTTCGTCAGGTCGTCGAAGTCCGTGAACCCACAGCGCTCGCACTCCGGCGGCGCGACGAGCAACTGCTCGTCCGTTGAGTCCAGCGACTTCGCGATGTGTTCGACGTGTGTGAGTGCGGTACTGGTCCGTATCTCGAAGGTGTTCGCAATCGTCCCCGCGGCCATCGGTTCATCGCGCAAACGGTCGGCGATGCGCTGGCGCGTCGTGCGACTTGCCTCGCGCATACCCTCTCTTCGCGGGCGGCGACAATAGGTTTTGTTCCGCCGTCGGCGATACAGCCGACGATATTTATTAGCTTCCCAACATAACGTGGGGTATGGCCGACACGGCCTCGGTCGAGATGGACGCCGACGAGCGTGACGCCTTCCTCGGCCTCGGGGGGACTGGCGTCCTCGCGTTCGGGGCGTCCGGCAACACCTCGCCACACGCGATACCGGTCTCCTACGGGTACGACCCGGCCGAGACGACGTTCTACTTCCGCTTGGCGCGGGGCGGGGACAGCAAGAAGGGCAGACTTGCCGGCAGAGCCGTCACGTTCGTCACGTACCGCGGCGGCGACGGGGCGTTCAAGAGCGTGGTCGTCACCGGCCGACTGGAACCGGTCCGTATCGAGGACGTGGCCGACCGGTCGCTGGAGGGCCTCCAGAACGTCGAGATTCCGACCGTCGACGTGTTCGACCGCCCGCCCTCGGAGGTGTCGTTCGAACTCCGGCGACTCGTGCCCGAGGAACTGACGACCCGACGGACGCGCGAGTGATGCGCTCGCTCCGAGCGTGACCCCTCGCGCGGACCGGGAGAATCGGGGGAACGGCGGCTCAGCCGAAGTTCTCGACCTTGGCGTCGTCCGTGCCGACGCCGGCGGCGTCGAGTGCGGCCATCGCGTCGTCGAGGAAGTCGGCGAACCCGTAGATGAACACCTGTCCGCCGTCGGCCACCGCGTCCGCGACGGCGTCGGTCAGGTCCGCGCCGTCGTCGAGGACGTGGACGACGGCGCCGTCCTCGTGAAGCGCGTCCAAGCGGTCCTCGTGAATCGGGTCGTCGTCCTGATAGACGACGGCGGCGTCGTTCCCCTCCGACAGCGCGCGCTCGGCGATGCCGACGGCGGGACCGATGCCCGGCCCGCCCGCGAGCAAGACAGCCCGTTCCTCACCCTCGTAGTAGTCCGACCCGAAGGGTCCGGCGATGCGGACCGAATCGCCCGCCTCGAGGTCGGCCAGCAGTGGCGCGACGGCACCGTCGGGGTCGATGCCGACGGTAATCTCGAACGCACCCTCCACGTCGGGTGAGGAGATGGTGTAGAAGCGCGACTCGTCCTCGCCGTCGACGGAGAGCGTGAGTTTGACGAACTGACCCGGTTGCGCGTCGAACTCCGGCGGCGTCTCGATGTCGATGGCGATGGCGTCGGGACCGACGGACCGGACCGACGTGACGTTGAGTGAACGTTCGTCCATATCCCGCACGAAGTCGGGGCCGGACAAGGGGATTTCGGTTGATTATGCCGGCAATTACGATACATTGTTTCAAAAACGAGTATCCACGCGCGCGGGCGCACACAGAAGCCTTTTCACGCCCGGTTTGCTACCCTTGCGGTAGTATGCCAGACGACCTCAATTGGGCCATCGGCGGGGAGGCCGGCGATGGAATCGACTCGACCGGGAAGATTTTCGCACAGGCACTCTCCCGGGCCGGTCGACACGTCTTCACCTCCAAGGACTTCGCCTCACGGATTCGTGGGGGGTACACCGCGTACAAGGTGCGGACCTCCGTGGACCGCGTGGAGAGCGTCGTGGACCGTCTCGACATCCTCATCGCGCTGACCGAGCGCACCATCCACGAGAACGAGGACGAACTCCACGACGACTCGGTCATCATCTACGACGGCGAGCGCACCACCATGCAGGACGTCGAAGTGCCCGGCGACGCCACGGCGCTCGAAGTCCCGCTCAAGCGTCTCGCTGAAGAGGCTGGCGGGGCCATCATGCTCAACGTCGTCGCGCTGGGTGCGGCCTGCGAAGTGACGAACTTCCCCATCGAGAACTTAGACGAGAGCCTCCAGAAGCGCTTCGGCGACAAGGGCGAGGCAATCGTCGAGAACAACAAGCAGGCCGCTCGGATGGGACAGGAGTACGTTCAAGAGGAGTTCGACTACGAGTTCGGCTACGACTTAGAGACGACCGACGAGGACTACGTCCTCCTGAACGGGGACGAGGCCATCGGGATGGGCGCCATCGCCGCTGGCTGTCGGTTCTACGCCGGCTACCCCATCACCCCCGCGACGGACGTGATGGAGTACCTCACCGGCCGCATCGACCAGTTCGGCGGGAAGGTCGTCCAGGCCGAAGACGAACTGTCGGCCATCAACATGGCGCTGGGTGCGGCGCGCGCCGGCGCGCGGTCGATGACCGCCACCTCCGGGCCGGGCATCGACCTGATGACCGAGACGTTCGGCCTCGTCGCGACCAGCGAGACGCCGCTGGTCATCTGTGACGTGATGCGCTCCGGTCCCTCGACGGGGATGCCAACCAAACAGGAACAGGGCGACCTCAACATGACGCTGTACGGCGGGCACGGCGAGATTCCGCGCTTCGTCGTCGCGCCGACGAACATCTCCGAGTGCTTCTGGAAGACCGTCGAGGCGTTCAACCTCGCCGAGAAGTACCAGACACCGGTGTTCCTCGTCTCGGACCTCGCGATGGCGGTCACCGAACAGACGTTCTCTCCCGAGACCTTCGACATGGACGAAGTCGAGGTCGACCGCGGCAAGGTCGTCGACGAGAACGACATCGACGCGTGGCTGGACGAGAAAGGGCGGTTCCAGGCGCACTTCCCGGCGGCCGACGGCATCTCGCCCCGGGCCTTCCCCGGCACCACCGACGGCGCGCACATGACCACGGGCCTCGAACACGACGAACTCGGCCGACGGACCGAGGACACCGAGGTCCGCGTCGAACAGGTGGACAAGCGCGAACGGAAGGTCGAGACCGCCCGTGAGGAGGAGGACTTCGACTACCGCGAGTACGGCGACCCCGACGCCGACACGCTGGTCATCTCGTGGGGGTCGAACGAGGGCGCGATGCGCGAGGGACTGGAGTTCCTCGAAGCGGAGGGCTACGACATCCGCTTCATCTCGGTGCCGTACATCTTCCCGCGACCGGACCTCACCGAGGAGGTGCAGGCGGCCGACGACGTCATCGTCGTCGAGTGTAACGCCACCGGTCAGTTCGCCGACGTCATAGAACACGACGTCCTCGAACGGGTCGACCGCATCAACAAGTACACCGGCGTCCGGTTCAAGGCCGACGAACTGGCGGAGGAGATAAAGCAAACGCTCGCTGGCGACGCGGGCACGACAACGGAGGTTCAGGCAGAATGAGCTCAGACGTTCGATTCACAGACTTCAAGTCCGACAAGCAACCGACGTGGTGTCCCGGGTGCGGCGACTTCGGGACGATGAACGGGATGATGAAGGCGCTGGCCGAGACGGGCAACGACCCGGACAACACGTTCGTGGTCGCCGGCATCGGCTGTTCCGGGAAGATCGGGACGTACATGCACAGCTACGCGCTGCACGGCGTCCACGGCCGGGCCCTGCCGGTGGGCATCGGCGTGAAGATGGCCAACCCGGACCTCGAAGTGATGGTCGCCGGCGGCGACGGCGACGGCTACTCCATCGGGGCGGGCCACTTCATCCACGCCGTCCGCCGGAACGTGGACATGAGCTACGTCGTGATGGACAACCGCATCTACGGGCTGACGAAGGGACAGGCCTCGCCCACCTCGCGCGAGGACTTCGAGACGGCCACCTCGCCGGACGGCCCGAACCAGTCGCCGGTCAACCCGAAGGCGCTCGCGCTGGCGGCCGGCGCGACGTTCATCGCCCAGTCCTTCAGTTCGAACTCCCAGCGGCACGCCGAAATCGTCCAGCAGGCCATCGAACACGACGGCTTCGGCTTCGTCAACGTCTACTCGCCGTGTGTCACGTTCAACGACGTCGACACGTACGACTACTTCCGGGACACCATCGTGGACCTCGACGAGACGGACCACGACGCGGGCAACCGCGACCAGGCCAAGGACAAGATTCTGGAAAGCGACAAGGAGTACATGGGCGTCCTGTATCAGGACGAAGACTCCGTCCCCTTCGAGAAGCGTGAGGGCGTCGAGGGCTCGATGGCCGAGATTCCCGACGGCGCTCCCGAGGGCGCGATGGACCTCGTCCGCGAGTTCTACTAGGACCCACTTGTTACTGCAGGGGGTTCCCGCGGCCGGAGGCCCGAGGACCTCTCCTGTTGCAAAAACAGGGAGAAAGCCGCCGGAATCTCGGTCTTCGACCACGATTCGGGAGAACCGCTCGCTCCGCTCGCGGATACTCGTCTCGTGATTGGCCACGATTCGGCACTACCACCCCCTCACACACCCAACAGCGTTGGGTTTGTACCCATACATCCCTGTCCCGTACTCGGAGTATGCACGTCTTCTGGCACCAGCGGGACCTGCGAGTCCCGGACAACCGGGGATTGGCCGCCGCCGCGAGCGAGGACACCGTGCTCCCCGTCTACGTCGTCGACCCCGACGTGTCGAACACGGTCGGGAAGCGCCAGCGAGCGTTCTTCATGGACGGTGTGCGGGCGCTGAAGCGGGCCTACCGAGAGCGGGGGAGTGACTTGCTGGTTCGGTCCGGTTCGGCCGTCGACGTTCTCTCCGAGGTGGTCGCAGAGTACGACGCCGACCGGGTGTTCTACAACGAGCACTACCGCCCGGTGTGTCGGAACCGTCAGCGCCGCGTCGACGACGCCGTCCCCACGACGTCGCTGACGGACCTCGTGCTGGTGGACCCCGCCGCCCTCGACGACCGCTACGAGAACCACAGCCGGTTCTACGACGACTGGCAGGCCCACCACAAACGCCCGCCGGCGGACGCGCCCGACGCCGAAGCGCTGGCCGACTTCTCGGACTCCAAGACGGCACCCGCTATCGACGTCGCCGTCGACCTCCCGACGCCGGGCTACGAGGGCGCACGCGAGCGGTGGGACCGGTTCCTCGCCGACGGCATCGAGACGTACAGCGACACGCGCGACGACATGCGGGCCGCCGTCGAGCACCCCGTCGGCGCCGTCTCACGGATGTCGCCGTATCTCGCCGCCGGGATGATAGGCGTCCGTGAACTGTGGCGCGATGCGAGCGAGCGTCACGCCGCGGTCGGACCCGACCAGAAGCGACAGGTCCAGAAGTACCGCTACGAACTCTCGTGGCGCGAGCAGAGCTACCACCTGCTGTACTACACCCCGACGCTGCTGACGGAGAACTACAAGTCGTTCCCCAACCCTATCGAGTGGGAGAACGACCTCGGGCACTTCGAGGCGTGGCAACGCGGCGAGACGGGGTATCCGTTCGTCGACGCCGGGATGCGCCAGCTAAACGAGGAGGGGTACGTCCACAACCGCCCGCGGCAGAACGTCGCCTCCTTCCTCACGAAGCACCTGCTGGTCGACTGGCGGAAAGGGGTTCGGTACTTCACGAAGCAACTGGTCGACCACGACCCGGCCTCGAACGCCGCCGGGTGGCAGTGGACGGCCTCGACGGGGACCGACTCCGTCGACGTGCGCATCTTCGACCCCGTCGCCCAGATGCACAAGTACGACAGCGGTGCCGACTACGTCACCGAGTACGTCCCCGAACTCCGCGGGGTGCCGGCGTCGAAAATTGTCGACTGGCCGACCCTATCGGACGCCGAGCGCGACCAACTGGCCCCGGACTACTCACATCCAATCGTCGACCGGAACGCGGCGTACGAACGGGCACAGCGGGTCTTCGAGCGAGCACTCGGCAAGCGGTAGCGCCGCCGTCCGACACTCAGTGGTGGCCCGGCAACACGCTCGGGTCGCCCGACCGGTAGATGTACTCCACGGCGATGCCCGTCAGCGGCGAATCGGCGGCGGTCGCGTACTCCTTCGCGCGGTCCAGATACTGTTCTGTGACGTCGACCACTCGGTTGTAGGCCGCCCGGTCGTCCGGCGCGAGGACGTACTCGGCGGTGACGGGCGTCAACTGGCCCTCTGCTCGGTCGTCGGCGTAGTCGTCCACGTCGTCGAGCCACACCTGCGCCCCGATGATGGCGAGCACGATTGCCTTCGCGAAGTCGTCGTCGACGTCCAGTCCCGCGAGTCGGTAGAGGTCGAGCATCCCGTCGTAGATGACGCCGACGCGTGCGTACTGGGTCTTGCTGTACGGGAGGTCCTTCTCGGCGCCGGTGAGCGTCGCCGGGTCCTCGTCGTAGTCGGCGAACTTGTACTCCTCGCGGATGGCCTCGCGTGCGCTCTCGTCGCCGTCTTCGGCGGCTTCCAGCAGTTCTCGGAAGTGCTCGTCGCGTTCCTGATGGGCCTCGGAGTAGTCGACGGCCCACTGGTAGGCGTCCGCGACGACGGGCGGCATCTCCTCCAAGAGGCCGTCGAGGTGGGACTGGAGCGCTGTCTGCGCCGTCTCGGCGACCCGGCGGGCGTCGACGTCGACGTCCGTCTCGAAGTCCTCGAACTCGTCGTCGTTGATGGCGTCGCGCATGTCGCCGTCTATCAGGGCCTCGATAGAGAGGCGGGTCATCTGCTCGGCCCGGACGACCATCTCGCGGGGCGAGAGGTCGGGCGTGTCGCCGCTCAGGGCCCCGCTCTCGACCGGCGGGACGCCGGTCGCTATCTCCTCGGTGACCGGGTCCTCGTCGGCCTGTCGGCGGGCCTCGCGGTAGACGTACCCCAGCGTCAACTGCGCGGGGAGGATGAGTTTGGTGTCGTAGCTGAACGACACCGGACGGCCGAACTCGTTTTCGAGGGCCGCCTCGACGCGGTCGTACACGTCGGCCATCATCCGCTCGGTCCGGTCGTCGATTTCGGATTTGAGTGCGAGGCTCGCGTAGTCGAACACGCCCGAGTCGGCGTAGTAGCCCAGCACCGACCTGACGGCGGTCGGTAGTCTCGGCCTATCGGCGAGCACGGAAGCCCCTGTCTTGAGAACCATGTATCGTCTCCCCGCGTCTGGCAACTGGTGTGACGGGTGGCTCCTTTACCCTTTCGAGAGACGCCGCCGTGGTCGACGGCAGTGAATAAAGCAAGACTGATTACGCACACGAGTAACCCACAATCATGCGCGACCGCTTTGACGTGGTGATAGCCGGGGCCGGGCCCGCGGGTGGGCAGTGTGCCCGCGACCTGGCCGAGCGGAACTACGACGTGCTGGTACTGGAAACCGAGGAAGAATCGGAGTTCCCACGTCAGAGCAACAAATCAACGGCCGGAACCTTCCCCTCCGCGATGACCTCCTTCGCCATCCCGGACGAGGTGGTCATGCAGTACACGGAGGATGTGGTGCTCGAATCCCCGAACGACCACTACGTCCGCACCCAGACCGGTGCCGTCTTGGAGTTCGCTGACTTCAAGCGGTTCCTCGTCCGCGACAGTCGGGAGAAGGGCGCGACCTACCGCTTCGACTCGCGAGTCTCCGCGCCGATAATGGAGGACGGCGACGTCGTCGGGGTCCGATACGACGGGGATAGGGAGGTGTATGCCGACATAATCATCGACGCCACCGGCCCCGCCGCGCCGCTGGCGAAGAAACTCGGCGTCTGTGACCTCCAACGCGACCATCAGGCCATCGGCATCGAGTACGAGTTCGAGGGCGTCGACCTGAACCACGACGACTACGCCGACCTGAACGACGCGATGATGCTCCGACTGGACCACGACCTCGCCCCCGGCGGCTACTCGTGGATTTTCCACACCGGCGAGGACACCGCCAAGGTCGGCCTCTGCTACATCCAGAACGCCTCCCACCACGAGTACGCCAAGGACGGGATGGGCATCGACGACTACCTGGAGTACTGGCTCGACACGGACCCGCGATTCGAGGACGCCGAGAAAATCGAGGGGACGCAGGCCCACCGCGGGTCGGCCCACATCCAGCCCCCCAAGTCCCTCAGCACGGACAACTTCATGGCCATCGGCGACACCGTCCCGACCATCGACCCCCTCTGGGGCGAGGGTATCCACAAGGGCATGAAGTCGGCACGGGCCGCCGCCGCCACCGTTGACGCGGCGCTGACCCCCGACACGCCGGACACCTCCGCGGAGTCGCTCTCCGTCTACGACCAACTCTGGCACGGGCAGGTCGCCCCCAAGCACCGCGCCCGTCTGATGATGACTGAACTGCTGTACCTCGCGCCGAACGAGCGGTACGACCAGTTGATGGCGGACCTCCGCAAGACGGACGCGGACACGCTCACGCAGATAAACAACGGCGACCGGCGAGCCATCACGAAACTCGCTCACCTCTCGGACGTGCCGCTGTTGGCGAAGTACGCCCGCCAGCGACTGTCGAACTGACGCCGGCGTCGCCGCGGTGGGGCAGTGCGGCAAGTTTTTGGCCGGGCGCTCGAACCCTCGGACAATGAGCGACAGCGCGCTTGGCGTCGTCGGCGACGACGCGGTGGCCGACAGACTCCGCGAGTCGGGCGTCTCCGTCGTGACCGGGACGGCCGACTCGCCACCGGCCACCGAGCGAGTCGTCGCGGTCGGACGGGGGGCGGTCAGAGGGGTCGGTACCAGCGACCGGGACTCGCTGGTCCTCCCCGTCGCGGCGGGCCGCGGCGTCCGGTCCGTCTCCCGCGACGCCGTGCCGGCGGCAGTCCGAGCACTCGACGACGCAACCGTCGAGCGTCACCCGGTCCTCGCCGTCTCACTGGCCGGTGACGACGCGGGAACGGCGGTCTGGGACGTGAGCGTCGTGACGGCCGACGCCGCTCGTATCTCGGAGTACGCCGTCGGGACGCCGACGGACGCCGTCGGACGGTTCCGCGCCGACGGTGTCGCCGTAGCGACACCCGCCGGGTCACCGGGGTACGCCCGTCGCGTGGGCGGCCCGATACTCGGTCCGGAGGCCGCCGTGGGCGTCGCGGCACCTATCGCGCCGTTCGCGACGAACCCCGACCACTGGGTGCTCCCGCTGGACCGTCTCACCGTCTCCGTCGAACGAGACGAAGCGACCGTCGCGCTCTACGTCGACGGCGTCCACGAGGGCACCGTCTCCTGTGGTGACACGGTCACGCTCTCGCGGGTCGGCACGATGCGGGCGGCAGTCGTCGCAGAGAGTCGGTCTCGGTTCGCCTGAGACCGCAGAGATTGGAAAGACACTAATGGCCCTCGGACAGAGGGTTGCGTATGCAGCCATCCGTAACCCTCTTCGGGCCATTGGACACCATTATGGGGAGTACCGCTCCCGGGGACGTCCTCGTCGTCGAGTACGTCATCCTCGCACTGGTGGTTGCCAACTTCGGAACGCGCCTGCTGGCACACCGACGGCACACCTCCCAGTACGAGGACGGCGGGGCCGAGGCCATCACTCGGCACCCGGTCCACCTCGCGAGCAACGTCCTACTGGTCGTCACGTCCTTCTACTACCTGACGCTCGCTCAGCACGGCGGGATGGTCATGTCGGTACTCGTCCTCGGTGCGGTCATCACCGACTTCTTCGAGTTCGAGTCCCGAAAGGTCGAAGCGCGCCGTGACCTCCGCCTCGAGCGACCCAAGGGCGCACTGGTCGCCGTCTTCGTCGTTCTCCTCTACGCCAGTTACCAGAGCCTGTTCTGGGTCATCAAGGGCCCTTGGTCCGCGGTCGTCTAAGCGGACACCCTTCTTCCGTATCTCTCCTCGCGCGTCAGCGTTCGCTCTGCCGCCTCGTTCTGGATTGATTCAGTCGACGTCCGCCAGAACTCGCTCGTCACTCGGCGGACGACGTCCGACTTCGCCGGGGGTCGAAGATGCTATCCGCTGCGGGGCGTGGATGAGAAGCAGAAAGCGCCGTCGTCAGGCCGACCGCTCGTCCAGATAGTCGCGGAGCTCTTCGAAGAGGGGGATGAGGACCCAGAAGGTGAGACAGCCGATGATAGCGAACCAGAAGAACACGTCCATCATCGCGATCGCCATGCTGTCGAACACCGTTCGGGACTCCGCCGCCGGCAGTTCGCCGATTAGCTGTGCGCCCTCGAAACTCGGCGTCCGGTACCAGCCCGCGATGGTCATCCAGCCGAGTCCGCCGACCATCAGCGCGCCGAACCCTTTGATGAACTCGTCAGCCATTATCGGACAGTTCGTCAGCGTCGTCTTTAGACTTTCCCATCTCCGCGGTGCGAAAGCGCGTCGAGAAGGCGTACACGACGGTGCCCAAGAGGATGAGTCCGATGCCACCGATGGCCACCGGGACGTCTATCTCCGAGGCGGGAGCGGAGGCCCGGTCTGTCGCGACGTCGACGAGGATGAACCCGCCGACGACGCTGAACACGGCGATGAGCGTCGAGAACACCGTGACGGTCTTGTAGACGCGAAGCGGGACGACGACGTCCCGTGAGGCGTCGCCGCTCTGGACGCCCGTGAGGGGCGGGTCGTCGTCGACGCCCGATTGGTCCTCGGTCATCACTCTCGCTACGGGCGGGAGCTACTTTACTGCGGCGAGACGGGCCGCCGGACGCGACGATAGCGCCCGCTCAGCGGGTGGTCGTCGGGAGAACGGAACGGGAACGAGGGACTTCGTCAGACGGGAGAAAACAGCGTCGTTACTTCGGCGGTCGGAGCCGGTAGTACCGGCGGTTCAGGTCGAACATGTAGCCCTCGCGCATCGTCTTCAGCACGGCGTAGGTGATGGTGCCGGCGACGACGGGGACGAGGAACGTCAGGTCGAACAGCAGGTGGGAGTCCATCGGGACGAGGTTCTTGATGGACAGCGCGGCGATGGTCAGGCTGAAGATGACGCCGGCCATCCCGACGGCCGCCCAGAAGGGCTGTTCGACGGGACGGCGCGCCGACCCCTTGTTGAGGAAGGGGACGATAGCGACGAAGCCGACGACCACGACGTTCGCCAACACGCCGTAGGTACGGTCGGCCATCAGCTTCGACCCGCCGAGAATCGACAGGCTGGGGTTGAGCGGGCCGAGTTTGAGCAGACCGAACGACCAGTAGAGGTACCAGTCCGGCAGGATGATGGCCGGGGTCACGGCGGAGTTCGCCGGGTTCGGCATCTCCGGCGGGAGCGCCGCCGAGAGGAACAGAATCATCCCGACGAAGAAGCTCGTCAGCGCGAGGTTCCGAATCATCTCGTGGGGCCACGCCGGGAACGCGAGCACGTCCCGCTCGACGTAGTCGGACTGCTGACGCAGGTCCTGGTCCTCACGGCGGGCACGCTCGAAGTACTCGTAGGTGAGCCGCGAGAGGCCCTGCGACCGCTGTTTCCGCTCGGACCACGTCGGCGTCTCGTCGTCCGGTGCGACGATGCCACCGCCCGAGCCGTCTGTGCGAACTTCGTCGTCGTTGGTGTCGTTGTCGCTCATGGTATCAGTGTGGTTCCGCGATGCCCTGCATCCAGACGATGCCGATGTGGACGGCGATGAGCGCCGTCGTGATGAACGGCAGGAAGAACACGTGCAGGATGTACATCCGCTGCAGTGTCGCCTGCGAGAGCGTGAACCCGCCGAACATCAACTGTGCGACCCACTCGCCGATGAGCGGGATGGACAGCGACATCTCGACGCCGATCTGGCCGGCCCAGAAGGATAGCTGGCTCCACGGGAGCAGGTAGCCCGTGTACCCGAACACCAGCGTCAGCGAGATGAGGATGATGCCGATGAGCCAGTTGAGTTCGCGGGGCTCCTTGTACGCGCCCGTGAAGTAGACGCGCAGCATGTGGAGGAACACCGCCGCGACCATCACCTGTGCGGCCCAGCGGTGGACCGAGCGCAGGAAGTAGCCGAGGTTCAACTGCCCCATGATGAGCATCACCGAGTCGTACGCGACGGTCGGCGACCCGTCGGCGGCCGCCGCCGCGGGCGCGTAGTAGAACCCGAGCAACGCCCCGGAGATGGCGGCCACGACGTACGCGATGGTCGAGAACGACCCGAGCGCGTACAGTGGGTACCAGTACCAGAACTTGTTGTCGAGGTTGTACTGTTCCGTGTGGCTCTTCGGCATCTGCATGTTGACCTTGTAGTAGAGGTCTTCGAGTATCTCGAGGTAGTCGACGACGCGCAGACGCTTATCGAGCCAGATGAGCGCGGTCAGGTATATCGATTCGAGTGGCGACAGCTCGCGCGATTCCATCCAGCCTTTGTGGTCGTGTTCGTCTTTGCGTTCGAGACTCATGGGTTACCCCTCCTGTGGCGGGCGTGGAAGCGCCACGAACTGCTTTTCCACCGGGCTGAACGGGTTGTACACCGACTGGTGGCACTGGCAGTAGATTCTGTTCTCGGCGCCGAAGTTGGCGCTCCCGGCCTGCGTCTTGAACCCGGGGACACAACAGAAGTGGGTACACTTGTTGAGCCACGCGATGAACCCTTGGTCCGTCGCCGCTTTGACGAAGTTCAGGACGCTGTTGGGGAGTTCTTCGTACTTGCCCTCGCCGTTGGCCATCTTCTCGATTTCGACGGACCGGAGAATCTGGACGGGGACGCCGCCGCCCTCGTCACCGGAGCGCCAGTTGGCGCTCGCGGGTTTCCCGAGACCGGCCCGCCCGATGCCGTTCCCCCACTCCTTGTAGTCCTCGAACATGTCGACCGTGAGGGGAGCGCCCTGCTCGATTTCGCCCTGCCAGGCGAACGAACCGGGACTGTTGAGGAACGTGTTGTTGCGCTCTGCTTGCGGGTAGATACCCTGTGAACTCTGGATGCCGCAGTACTGGAACCACGCGGAGGAGTAGTCGATGCCGCTGCCGCCGAAGTCCTGTGCGATGGCGACGCCGGCCTCCGAGTCGTACTCGGGCCAGAGGCCGGATATCTCGCCGCCGTTTATCTCGATAGGGATGATGGGCATCCCGCGCGGGGCCGGGCCGTCGGTGTTCTCCACACCGACGAACGTCGTCGTCCCGCCGCCTTCGCCGGCGGCGTCTGTCGTCGCGTCGACGGCCGCGGCCCCTCCGACACCGACGCTGGAGAGGGCTGCGCTGCCGACGACGCCCTTCACGAAGCGACGTCGACCCGTCTCGGCTGGATACTTGTCTTCGTCTAGTGGCATAGTTACTTTTTGTAGTAGGGGTAGACTGCGCGTTTGACTGTCTCGACGAGTTGGTCGCCGTCGGCGAACGTCTCGCCGTCGACGTCTTCCTGCCGGACGTAGAGGTCCTCCCACTTCCGGCGGCGCTTCTTCACTATCATCACGTCGGGGAGGAACTCCTTGCGGTAGAGGAGCATGATGAACGCGAGGTCGAGGAAGATGACGGTCAGCACGCCGCCGAGGAACATGTTGGCCTCGATGAGGCGCACCGTCAGCGACGTCCCGATGCCCGACGCCCATCCGGTGAGCATCCCGTAGGTGAACAGGCCGACGAGCGCCACCTGGATGACCGTCAGGAGGACGATGCCGACTGCGGCCGCGGTGCTCTCTCGTGGCGGTTCGTACCGGTGGATGTCGCCGTAGGTAGAGCCTTCCGACGCCATCAGTTGTTCCCTCCGCTAGTGTGTGGCGACTCGCCGTACTTCAGTTGGAAGAAGGTGAATATGAGCGGGATGATGACCGCCAACCCGGCGCCGAAGCCGACGTAGTGTGGCTGAATCGGCACGCCGGCCTCGTGGGGGTTGACCTCCTTCGGGCCGCCGCCACCGATGGTCTGCGTGGGGTAGTCGGTGCCGACGACGATAGCGCCCTTCATCTGTAGCCCCTCGTGGGGCGCACAGTAGTACGGGAAGACGCCGTCGTTCTCGAAGGTGTGCTCGTAGTTGACCCCGGAGGAGGCAGTGGGACTGCCGGAGTCAAGCGGGCCGTCGCCGTCGGACTTGACGTTGTGACCGCCGCCTTCGCCCGTCCACTCGAACTTCACCGTCGCCCCGTTGTCGACGTGGATTGCCGGCGGACCGAAGCCGTAGGCCCCGCCGTTCGCGTTGACACCGACCTCGACGGTGGCCGAGTCTTTTCCTGTCGCGTCGACAGTGCTACTGGGGCCGGAGAAGTTCCCGACCTGATCGAGGTAGCCGCCGTAGTCCGGGGCTGTCTGGCCGCCGCCACCGCCGCCCTCCTCTTGGGCAGCGGCTGTGCCGGCGGCGCCGAGGGTCGCCGCAGCGCCTGCGGCACCCCCTGCAGTCCGGACGAACTCCCGCCTGTTCATGTACGTCCCGAAGTCAGGACTGTGTTTGTATAAACCCACCGGATACCGCCCGCAGGCACCGTCACGCCCCGGCTTCGTCGGCTTCGGCGCTCTCGCTTTCGTCCCCTCCGTTCTGGGGGTCTAGCTCCGGGACGAAGTCGGGTCGCTCCCCGTCTTCGAGGCCGACCGCTCTGAGTCGGTCCCGGTACTCCTCGGCCCGGAACTTGTCGGACAGTCGCGCGTTCGCAACGGTGAAAAAGAGCACCAACGCGATGCCGACGAACGCCAGTCCCGCGACGAACAGCGCGACGACGTTCGTCCCCGGGCCGCCGAGGACGCCCGCCACGGCGAGGACGCCGCCGCCCATGAGCGCGAGGCCGGCGAGCAGTTGGGCCCCCGCGATGACCTGTAGCATCCGGTTGCCCAACTCCCCGCCGCCTTCGGGCACTGCTTCGGGTTGGGGGAGCGGGTTGTCCGGCACCGACTCCGGCGGGTCGTAGGAGTCCATCGAGCAGAGCGCGACGGTCGGTTTGACGTCCCGGAGGACGGTCCCCTCACCCTCGACGCTCCCGTCGGGGTAGACGACGGCGTAGCCCTCGTCGGAGTACGCCAGCACCCGCGGGGGAGTCCGGTGTCGCTCGATGCGGGCGAACACGTCCCGGGTCGCCACCCGGTTGCGGAGGTCCCGAGCCACCCGGTCCAGCAGTTCCTCGCCCGTAATCCACGAGTCCTCGTCGAAGGCGACCTCCCACTCCTCGGCGGTCATCTCGGCCATGTCCGCCGGTCCGAAGTTGTCGAAGTCGTACTTCTCCTCTACCTGCTCGCGGAGGGCCTCGGTGTCGAGGTCGTCCGTCTCCACTCCCTCGCTCGCCGCCTGTGCCGGTCGAGACCGCTCGGGGTCCGACGCGTCCTCGCGGGCGTCCGCCTCGGGCGACGTCGAGTCGGAGTCTGCCATTGGGGACAGATAGGGATTCCTCCGACTTACACCTTCTGACCTTCCGTATCCGGCACGTTTTAGCGCGTCGTGTCCTAACGACCGGCTATGGTGTCGGAGGGCGTCGTGGCCACTGTCGCGCTCGTGTCGGTGACGCTGAGTTTTCCCTGTTTCGTCTACGGCGCGTACTACATCATCGAGACGGAACCCGTCACGTGGGGGGTCCTGATGCACCACCTGAAGTTCGTGGTCACGGGACTGGTCCTGACGACGGTGCCGATGCTGCTTTGGATGGCACCCCGGTTGCCCGAGCAGTTGGGCGGCCTCTCGGCGGTCCACGCGTACCTCGGCCTACAGGCGTACGCACTCCTCCTGTTCGGGGGGACCGGTATCGTGCGAATCTTCCGCGCGAAGCGGCGACACGACCTGTACAACGACTACGACGAGGACGTGCTGATAGACGAAATCGGCGGCGAGCGGATGGGCCACTGGCGCTCCCGCCTGCGCATCGGCGTGTTCGGTTACGTAATCTTCTGGATGCTCGCCTACGTCGTCGGTGCGGCCCGCTACGTCCTTCGGTACGTGGTCTGACGGGCCGGCGGAACCTGCGCGACGACCGGTCGACGATAGATTGACAACGAGATGCCACGAAACTGTCGATGAAGGGCCATGTACGAGCGCATTCTCTTTCCGACCGACGGGAGTCCCGGTGCCGAGGCGGCGATGAACCAGACGATAGACCTCGCGTCGCTGTGCGGAGCGACGGTCCACGTGCTCTACGTCGCAGACAGCGAGCACGAGGCGTCGCATCTGGTGATGCACGACGACGACACCGGGTCCTCCGGGATGGTCAAACCCGACGAGATAGAGCGCGAATCGGGGATGACCGAGACGGGGAGCGACAGGATGCGAGAACTGGAAGCGGCGGGCGAGAACCTCGTCGAGGCCACCAGCGAGGCGTTCGCTGACCACGACGTCGAGACGGTGACGGCGGTCCGCCGCGGCAATCCGTACCGGGCCATCCTCGACTACGCCGAGGAGGCGGACGTAGACGCCATCGTGATGCCCACCCACGGCCGACGCGGCATCGACCGCTTCCTGCTCGGTAGCGTCACCGAGAAGGTCGTCCGGAGCGCCGACGTCCCCGTGTTGACCGTCCGCCTCGAAGTGGAGTCGTAGCTCCCGCGGTCCGTCCGCTCAGTCCCACGCCTCGCCGGAGGCGAGGTCGACGTCGCTGTCGCCCTTCTCGGAGGGGCAGATGTCGGCCAGCACGCACTCGCCGCACTCGGCGGTGCGAGCGCCGCACACCGCTCGTCCGTGGTCGATGAGCAGGTGGGTGAACTGCTGCCACTCGGGTTCGGGCACCACGTCCAGCAGGTCCGTTTCGATGGCCTCCGGGCGCTCCGCCTCGGTGAGACCGAGACGCCGTGAGAGGCGCTGGACGTGCGTGTCGACGACGATACCCTCGACGACGTCGTGACCGTGTTGGAGGACGACGTTGGCCGTCTTCCGCCCGACGCCGGGGAGGTCGGTCAGGGCCGACATCTCGTCGGGCACCTCGCCGCCGTGTTCCGCGACGAGTTTCTCGCCGATGCCCTTGAGGTAGCCGCCCTTGTTGTTGTGGAAGGTGATGCCGTAGATGTCGTCGGCGAGTTCGTCTTCGCTGGCCTCCGCGTAGTCGGCCGCAGTCTGGTACTTCTCGAAGAGGTCCTGTGTCACCTCGTTCACTCGCTCGTCGGTACACTGCGCCGAGAGGACGACGGCGACCAGTAGTTCCAGCCGGTTCGAGTAGTTCAGCGAGATGGTCGAGTCCGGATACTCCTCGTGCAGTCGCTCGACGACTTCCTCGGCCTGCGCCTCGCGACTCGCCAGCGGTGTTCCCATGGCTCTACGACGGGGCGGCCCACTCTTTGCGCTATCGCTCCCGGCAGGTGGGTGTGCGGTTCCGTGTCACTCAACCGAAACGTTGTTGGCCGGCACCTCCGATTGGGGCGTATGCCCGGCCCAGCCTTCCTCCACGGCGAGGACGTGACGCTCCACGTCGTCGAAGACGCCGACGTCGAGTTCCTCTGTGAGACCGTCAACGACCCGGCGGTCCGTGCGGGACTCGCCTTCGCCCGCCCGAAGAGCGCACAGGCAGAACGCGAGTGGGTCGACTCCGTTAGCGACCCCGACGCCGACGACGTCCACCTCCTCGTCTGCGCCGGCGGCGACCCGGTCGGCACGGTGGGGCTGGACGGCGTCGACGAACGGGCCGGCACCGGCGAACTCGGGTACTACGTCGCCGCCGACGCGTGGGGTCACGGCTACGCCACCGACGCGGCACGCACTCTCGCCGACTACGCCTTCACCGAACTTCGCCTCCACCGGATACAGGCGAAGGCCTTCGCCAGTAACGTGGGCTCGAAACGGGTCCTCGAAAAGGTCGGGTTCGAGCAAGAGGGCGTGCTTCGGGACCACTGGTACCGCGATGGCTCCCACGAGGACGTCCACGTCTACGGCCTCCTCGAACCGGAGTGGCGGGACTAGAGCGACGCGACGGCGTCTCGTACCGGGCCGACGTCCGGCGGCGCGTCCGGCGACCGTTCCGGGTCGTCGGCCCACGCGAACCGGACCCGACAGCGCCCGTCGACGAGGAACGCCGCCCGCCGAGTCGTCCCGTCGGGTCGCTGGACGCCGAACTGCGCGTCGATGCCGGCGTGGTCGACCAGCAACGGGAACGGGAGGTCGAGGTCGGCGGCGAACGCCCGGTGGTCGTCGAGGCTCCCGGGGGCGACGCCGAAGACGGCGATGGCGTCGGTCAGTGACCCCCAGTCGGTGTCACGGAGCGCTTCGAGGTAGGCGGTGCAGGCCGGCGCGAAGTCGGCCGTGTAGAACGCGACCAGCACCGGGACCTGCGACGCCGCCGCGGAGAGTCGGTACGAACCGATGCCGGCACCGGCGGTGCCGTCGAGGTCGAAGTCCGGTGCTGGGTCGCCAGCATCGAGCATACCGGCCCGACGAGCGACGACGAAAAAAGTCTACGGGCGCTCGCTAACCGGCCGACGCGACGGCCGTCGCTCGACGAGTGGATACCGGAGGAGGGATGAGGGGTCGTCGAACTCGGGGCTCAGTCGGCCATCGTCTCGTGGCCCTTGGCCGTGTCGGCGTCTTCGACCGGGGTCGCCAACTTGTAGGCCGCGTACAGGCCTAACACGACCAGTCCGAGGATGACGAGGCCGGTCCGGATGGTCGGGTCGACCATCGGCGTGGCCACGATTTCGCCCGCGTCGTTCGTCACTGGGGCCGCCCCGTAGGGCGGGCCCGCGAGCGTCTCTACGATGCCGAGCACGACGATGCCCAACAGCATCAGTCCGCCGCTCAGTGCCATTGCCGCCTTGTCGATTATGTCAGTCATGGTGTTGTCACCTCGTTAGCCGAGTATGTACCGGAGCTTCGGTCGCTTCTGGACGAACTCCAACTTCTCGATGATGGCGTCGAGGCCGTAGTACCGGCCGGCGCCGACGACTATCATCGTCGCGAACAGGAGCAGGCCCATCAGGTCACTGTTGACCAGGCCGTGCCCGAAGCCCGCGTTGCCGACCCAGAACAGGGTCATGAAGATGACCCCGCCGAAGGCCGCCAGTCGGGTCAGTGCGCCGACCATCAGCGCTAGTCCGATGAGCGTCTCGAACAGCGGGACGCCGGGCGCGATGAGCCACGCGAGGTTGTTCCCCATCCAGACCGGGATGGGACCCAGCGCGGTGCCGGTCATCTGCTGCATGTATGCGGGACCGTAGCCGAAAGCCAGCCCGTCTTCGATGAGCTTGGTCACGCCGGCGTGGAAGAACCACCATCCGGTGACCACTCTCAGGAGCGCCAGCCAGTACGCCGTCAACGGCCCGTCCAGCGCGAGTTCGAACTCGTCGGCCAGTGGGTTGGTTGCTTGGTAGGACATCGTCGTTACCTCACATGTGGATTTGTGCAGGGCTACCCCATATAAACAGACGCGAGTTCCCAAGGACTGAAAACGGTTCTGCGGGCCTGAGAATGTAGAATTGTGCATTTTCGGTGATTGCGTCCCGTTCGGTTGCGGGTTTTTATGTCGGACGCGGAGTGTCACCGGCCACCGTCCCACCGTGAGGTTCAACACACCGACTCGACTACCATCGGGAGAGATGCCACTGGAGTTGGACGGTGCGTACACGACGGCGCGCGTGATGGTCGAGGACGAGTCGCTGGTCGAGGCCGGGTGTCGCGACCAGATTCAACGGCTCGTCGACCACCCGGCGTTCACCGAACCGGTCCGCGTGATGCCCGATACGCACTGGGGTGCCGGCGCACCAATCGGCTTCACGATGCCGCTGGGCGACCGCATCGTCCCCAACGTCGTCGGCGTCGACGTCGGCTGCGGGATGGCCGCGACGAACCTCGGTCCCGAACTCCCACTCTCGGACGCCGAGCGAGAGCGACGGGTGCGCGCGGCCGTCCCGATGGGCCGGTCGGTCCACGACTACGACGACGCCCCGCACCTCGTCGAAGAGTTCCCGTTCAAGCGAGCCAACCGCGTGTTCGAGCAGTTCGACGACGCCGTCACCGAGCAGTTCGGCGAGCGTATCGACCCTATCGAGTTCGACTTCGGCGGCTACGACGGCGACTACTTCGAGGCGCTCTGTGACCGCGTCCTCGCCGACCAGCGACAGGGCATGGGCCACGTCATCAAGAGCGCGGGGACGCTCGGCGGCGGCAACCACTTCGTGGAGTTCGCACGCGCACGCGGGAACGGCGACTACTGGCTGGTCGTCCACAGCGGGTCGCGCTACCTCGGGAAGTCCGTCGCGGAGTACTGGCAGTCCAAGGCCACGGACCGGCGCACCATCGGCGGCATCCGCGAGGAGATTCCCGAGCGGTACGCCGAGTTCCTGACGTTCGACCCCGAGACGGTGAGCGACGCCGACCTCTACGAGTGGGTCACGGGCGGGAAGGGCGAGTCCCACATCCAGAAGGACCGCCTCCGCCGGGAACTCGACGGGCGCGACATCGAGGACGCCTTCGACGCGCTGGGGTCGCTCGGTCCACACGTCGGCGACGACGGCGACCGGGACACCGACCTCGACTGGCTAGAGGGGCGGGAGGCCCACGGCTACTACGTCGACATGCTGTTCGCCCAGCAGTACGCCCGTTGGAACCGCGAGTTGATGAGCGACGCCATATGCGAGGCGTTGGGCGTGGACCCGGTCGACCGGTTCCAGAGCGTCCACAACTACGTCGACTTCAGGGACCTCACCGTCCGGAAGGGGGCGACGCCCGCCCGCGAGGGTCAGCGACTCGTCGTGCCGTTCAACATGGCCGAGGGGTCGGTCCTCGCACGCGGGAAGGGCAACGAGGCCTACCATCAGACCGCACCGCACGGGGCCGGTCGGGTGATGAGTCGGAGCGAGGCCCACGACGTGGTCGACATGGACGAGTTCGCCGACGCGATGGGGGACGTCTACTCCGAGTCCGTCGTCGAGAGTGTCCGCGACGAGGCGCCCATGGCCTACAAGGACGCCGAGCGAATCGTCGCGGCGCTCGAACCCACCGCCGAGGTGGTCGAGTGGCTGGACCCGGTCCACAACCTGAAGGCCACGTCCTGACCACTCGTATTAGTCCGTCGAAAACTAATAGCCGTCTGGACTCGTGGACTCGCATATGACCATCCTCGTTGCCGTCGCGGAGGACGCGGTGTCCGACGGGGTCCTCGATGTTGCCGTCAGATTGGGCGACGCGCTCGGTGAGGAACTGTACGTCGTCCACCTACTGGACGACGAACTGGCCGACGCGGAGGCCAAACAGGTCAGAGACAGGCTCCGACGCCGACTGGCCGACGAGTCTGTGGTGGCGACGGTGGCGCTGGAACACGTCGGTCGGTCGGGGACGCGCGAGGGGACCCGCGTCGCGCACGAACTGCTGGAAGTCGCGGCCGACGTCGACATCACGCACATCGTCATGGGGCACGAGTCCAAGGGGCTCAGAGGACGGCTCGCGAACGGCAACGCGGCCTTCTCCGTCGTCGACGCGGCGTCGGTGCCGGTCACCATCGTTCCGGACAGTGCGGACTGAGTCGCCTCAGCGCTCCCGTTCGGCGATGGCGTCCGCGAGTCGGTCGAGTCCCAGCGTCGCCACGAAGAAGGCGGCGGCGACGTACAGGAACGTCCACGGGTCTGCGGCGAATCGGCTGAGGACGCTGTTCCCGTACCCGACGAGCGTGGTGACGAACCCGAGCGCAGAGGTGGTCCATCCGATGCCCGTGAGGCCGGCGAGTTGGTCCAGCGCGTCCTCGCTGAGCGGCGGTCGTTTCGGCACGTCCATGCGGCGGTAGGCCCACCCTTCCGTCATAGGCTTTCCCGTTCTGGCGACGACGTGGCTCCCAACCGACGGTCTCTGGTACGTATCCGACACCGAGTGGGACGCGTTAGAGGCCCAACTCGCGACCGAGGACCAGTCGCTGAATCTCGCTCGTCCCCTCGCCAATCTCCATCAGTTTGGCGTCGCGGTAGAACCGCTGGGGCGCGAAGTCGGTGGTGTAGCCGTACCCGCCGAGGACTTGGACGGCGTCCTCCGCGACTTCCCGGCAGATTTCGCTCGCGTCGAGTTTCGCCAGCGAGGAGATGCGCGTGGTGTCCTCCCCGTTGTCGTACATCGTCGCGGCCTTGTGGGTCAGCAGGCGAGCGCGCTCTATCTTGCGGTCCATCTCGACTATCTTGTCGCGCACGGCGTCGAACTTCGAGATGGGCTGGTCGAACTGCTCGCGTTCCGTCGCGTAGGACTT
The DNA here is from genome assembly GCF_056934455.1 of Haloarcula sp. H-hyl6. Lineage (NCBI taxonomy): Archaea > Methanobacteriati > Methanobacteriota > Halobacteria > Halobacteriales > Haloarculaceae > Haloarcula > Haloarcula sp. H-hyl6. The sequence continues at coordinate 520,588 of NZ_JBRIIK010000001.1, read as the reverse complement.
CGCGGCCTCGTAGGCACCCTGTGCCAGCCCCACCGACAGCCCGGCGATGGAGATGCGCCCGCCGTTGAGCGTCTTGAGGGTCTGGTTCCAGCCCTCGCCCTCCGCGCCGAGCAGGCGGTCCTCGGGAATCCGGCAGTCGTCGAACAGCAGTTCGCAGGTGGGCGAGGCGTTCAGCCCCATCTTGTCCCAGACCGTCGTGACCTCCCAGCCGTCGTCCTCGGGGCCGACGACGAACGTCGAGATGCCGTCGTACCCGGCGCCGGGGTCGGTGACGGCCTTCACGAGAATCGACCCGGCGACGGAGGCGTTGGTGATGAACTGCTTGGTGCCGTTCAGCACCCACTCGTCGCCCTCTTTCTCGGCCATCGTGTCCATGTCGCTGGCGTCGCTCCCGCTCCCGGGTTCGGTCAGCGCCCACGACCCCAGGTGGTCCCCCCTCGCCAGCGGTTCGAGCCATCGCTCCTTCTGAGCGTCGGTGCCGAACAGTTCGATGGGCTTCGACCCCAGCGAGACGTGAGCGGCGTACGAGAGGCCGACAGAACCGGAGACTCGGCCCAGTTCCTCACAGACCAGCGCGTACATCAACTGGTCGCCGCCCAGACCGCCCCACTCCTCGGAGATGGGGACGCCCATCACGTCCAGTTCCGCGAGTTCGTCGAACACCTCGGCGGGGAAGCGGTGTTCGTCCTCGATGTCTTGGGCGATGGGGGCTATCTCCTCGTCGCAGAACTCCCGTACCGAGTCCCGAATCATCCGATGCTCCGCTGGGAGGGTGAAGTCCATGCCCCGGGCTACGGGTTCTGCCATCAAATACCATGGGGGACACAAGCCCTATCCGCCCGCCTCGCCTCCGTCCCGACGATGGCGTTCCGACGACTTCTGCGGGGGACCGTCCCGTGGGACCAACTGGAGGGCGTGGCCCGTGCGGTCCTCGACCGGTACGACGAGCCGTCCGGCCGAGTGACGTTTCTGGAGGCGGACAACTGGCTCTCGACGCCGTTCGTCGTCTCGGACCGCTGGTTCGTCAAGGTCATCACCCAGCAGAACTCGCTGGTCCACGCGCTCCTGACGACGGGCCGCAACCTCGGGGCGTTCTCCGCCGGCACCGAGGGGTTCTTCGAACACTTCGGGACGCCGGCCCAGATGGCCGAACACGAACTCGAAGCGACCGAGCGGATGCGGGAACTGGGCGTGAACGCGCCCGAACCCATCGAAGCCTTCGAATACGAGGGGATGGGCGTCCTCGTCTTCGAGTACCTGCGGGAGTTCGAGACGCTGGACGACCTGTCGACCGAGGCCGTCGACCGGCACGCGCCGACGGTGTTCGACTACCTCCACCGGATGCACGAGGACGGTCTCGCACACGGCGACTTCCGGTGTGAGAACGTCCTCGTCGCCGACGACGCCCTCTACTTCATCGACGCGACCAGCGTCCGCGAGGCGGCCATCGACGACGCACGCGCCTACGACCTCGCCTGCGCGCTGGGGGCGCTGGAACCGCTGGTCGGCGCCCGCCGGGCCGTCGCGGCCGCGGCGCAGTACTACAGTGTCGACGAACTGCTGGCCGCCGAGGAGTTCCTCGACTTCGTCAACATCCGGCCGGACCACGACTTCGACGCGGCGGCCATCCGCGGCGCGGTGGAACAGCGCGCCAGTTGAGAGACGAACACCTCACGGACGGCGTGGGCGTCGGCACCCACGCCAGCGGTCAGTCCGGCACCGGCGTCGACCGACTGCGGGCCGTGACGCCGATGCCCGCGAGGACGACGACGCCGCCCGCGAGCGTCCACGGGCCGGGCACCTCGGCGAGCAAGAGCAGTGCCAAGAGGGCGCTGCCGATGGGTTCGCCGAGCAGCGAGACGCTCACGAGACTGGACTCGACGTGGCCGAGCGACCAGTTCAGCACCGTGTGACCGAACACGCCCGGCCCGACGGCCATGAGCAGGAACAAGAGCCACTCTCGCGGCGGCCAGTCGAAGACCGGGTGCCCGCTCCCGACGACGAAGACGAGCAAGCAGGCTCCCGCGACGGCGTAGACGACGGTGACGTACGGGAGCAGGGGGAACCGCTGGCGGAGCGACCGGCCGGCCAGCACGTACGCGGCGGCCATCACGCCACCCACCAGCGCCAGCGCGTTGCCGTACAGCGGGTTCGGGCCGACGCCGCCCCCGCCCAGCAGTTCGCCGAGCGACATCACCGCGATGCCGCCGACGGCGACGAGGATGCCGGCGGCCGTCCCGATGGTGACGCGTTCGTCGAGGAGCGCCCACGCCCCGACGGCGACGAACAGCGGTTGTGACTGCACGAGCGTCACGGACGCCGCGACGCTGGTCCACGCGAGGCTCTCGAACCACGCCGCGAAGTGCACCGCGAGAGCGACGCCGGTAGCGGCGGCCGCTACCACGTCGCGGGGCGCCAACCGCGAGAAGGCACCGGGGTCGTGCCACACCGCCAGCGGTGCGACGATGAGCGTCGTCAGGACGACTCGGTGGAGGGCCGCGACGCTCGCGGGCGCGTCGCTCGCCCGGACCAGAATCGCGCTGGTGCTGACCGCGAGGACGGCGACGACGAGGGCGATTCGGGGGTCTATCTCCGGGTCGCTCACTCGGCGTCGTCCGGGGTGTCGAAGTCGTGGAAGTGCTCACCCTCCTCCTTCGAGAGAATATCGAGCGCGGCGGCACCGCCGTCGCCCGCCGAGATGATGGCCTGCCACTCCTGGTCTCGGACCATCGCTCCGGTCGCGTAGGCGTCCTCGACGCTGGTCTCCATCGAGACGGTCACGTCCACGACGTCGCCGTCGAAGTCACAGCCCAGTTCCTCCGCCAGCGAGCGGTCGGTCCCGGTCGCGAGGACGAGATACGTCCCCTTGGCCTCGCCGTCCTCGGTGGTGACGACGAACCCGTCGTCGGCCGCCTCGACGGCTGTGACCTCCTGCTGGTGAATCGCGGCATCGAAGCTCTCGACCTGTTCGCGAGCGTCTTCGAGGAACGCCTCGCCGTCCCTCGACTCGATGCCGAGGTAGTTGAACAGGTGCGCGCTGTGGAGCCATGTCTCGTCGGTGTCGTAGACCACCGTGTCGAGGCCGTTCTTGGCTGTGAACAGTGCGGCGCTCAGGCCGGCGGGACCCCCGCCGACGACCAGTACGTCCGTCATGGGTGGCAATGGGTCACAGGGCTGGATAAATGTACGCCCGTGGATGGTCGGGGTGTCCACGGACGGACGCTACAAACGCCGTCGAACCTATCTGAAGGCTTATTCTCGAACTGTGCGACAGTCCAGCCGTGAACCGACGACACTACCTCGCCGCCATCGGCGGCGGGCTAGCGGCGCTGGTCGGTGCCACCGCCGTCGCGGACGCGACCAGAGCGGACATCGCCGCGGACGGGGCCCTCCACCGCCCAAGCGGTGCCCCGGTCGAGACGACGGCGGCCGTCGACCGCGACGCGGTCACGTACCTCCCCGACCGAGACGCCGTGCGCGAGGACGGCGAGGCGCGACCGTTCGACGAGTGGGTCCGATGGACGGCGTTCGAACACGCCGCCGAGACGGTCCTCTCCGTCGTCGAGGACAGACTGGGCGAACCTGACCCCGGTCTCGGACGGGGGATACGGAGCCTCGCGTTCGGCCTCGTGGTCACCGTCGACTACGGGGTCACCCGGAATCGAGACGGTGAGGTCGTGAGCGAACCGACGGTCCCGCTCGACCGGGTGCTGTCGGTGGCACCCCGGACGATGACCGTGACCGTCGACCTCGACGGCCGGTCGGCAGTTCGGGAGGTCCCCGTGGCCGTCGAGGAGACAGAGACGCAGTACCTGGACGGTTAGGCTTCGAGCAACGCCCTCGTCTCGCGGTGGCGGTACCGGAACATCGGTTCCATCCCGAGGAAGCCGAGGGGACCGACCGCCCGCCCCACCGGACCGCCGGGGAGTTCGTACTCCACCCGGTCGTGGACGATAGTGGCGTCGTCGCCGTCCGCCCGGAACCGGTGGGTGTGTTCCCACTCCGGGAACGGTCCCTCGACCATCACGTCGCGGAACATGGCCTCGTCCTCGCTCTCCTCGCGAGCGACGATTTCCGAGACCCACCGCTGTCTCGGTGCGACGCCGAACGGTTTGACCGAGGAGACGACGACCGACCCCGGCTCCAGGACCTCGGGGTCTGGCTCTCCGTCCGGACCGCGCGTCTCCTCTACCCGAAGGTTCATCCAGTCTGGCGTCAGGGCGACGAGACCGTCGGCCGTCGAGTGGAACTCCCACACCTCGGACAGCGGTGCCGACACGCGGACCTCGCGTTCGAAGACGGGCATAGTCGACGTTGGGGCGTCAGGGGGAAAACTGCGGCGGTGCCTGCGAGACCACGGCGGGACGCCCGCTCAGGGCCAGATGCCGGCTTCCTCGGCGGCGTCGACGACCCGCTCGATGGCGACGACGTACATCGCGGTCCGGAAGTCCTCGGTCTCGGTGCGCTCGTAGGTGTCGACGAGGTCGTCGAACGCCGTCGTGATGACCCGTTCGAGTTCGTCGTTGACGCGCTGTTCGTCCCAGTAGAACCGCTGGCGGTTCTGGACCCACTCGAAGTACGACACCGTCACGCCGCCGGCGTTCGCGAGGATGTCGGGGAAGACGGCGACGTCTCGGTCACGTAACACGTCGTCGGCGCGCGGCGTCAGCGGCCCGTTGGCCGCCTCGACGATGATGTCGGCCTGCACGTCGCTGGCGACGTCGCCGTCGATGGCGTTCTCCAGCGCCGCCGGGATGAGCAGGTCGACGTCCATCGTCAGGAGGTCCTCGTTGCTCATCTCCTCGGTGGCGCCCTCGAACCCGGCGAGGGAGCCAGTCTCGTTCTTGTGAGCCTTCGCCTCCCGGGCGTCGAACCCGTCGGGGTTGTAGACGGCGCCGGAGGAGTCCGAGGCGGCGACGACGTGCGCGCCCAAATCGTCGATGAGTTTCGCGGCGACAGAGCCGGCGTTGCCGTACCCCTGCACGGCGACGGTGGCGTCCTCGATGTCCTTCCCGAGGTACTCGAACGCCTCGCGGGTCGTGAGCATTACCGACCGACCCGTCGCCTCGACGCGGCCGGCGCTCCCGCCGGATTCCGGCGCTTTCCCGGTGATGACGCCGGGTTCTGTCGTGTTCTCCAGCGTCTCGTAGGTGTCCTTTATCCAGTTCATCTCACGCTGGCCGGTGTTGACGTCCGGCGCGGGGATGTCCCGGTCCTCGCCGATGAACGGCCGGAGTTCCTTGGCGAACGACCGCGTGATGCGTTCGACCTCTCCGTCGGAGTACTCGCGCGGGTCGAACTTGATGCCGCCCTTCCCGCCGCCGTAGGGGATGTTGACGGCGGCACACTTGTACACCATCCACCCGGAGAGGGCCTTCACCTCGTCGCGGGACACCTGCGGGTGATAGCGGATGCCGCCCTTGTACGGGCCGCGGTCGCCGTTGAACTGCGAGCGGAAGGCTTGGAACACTTCGACGCTCCCGTCGTCCATCTCGACGGAGAGGGTCGTTTCGAGGACGCGTTCGGGGTGTTTCAGGCGTTCGAGAACGTCGGTGGAGTACTCGAGGTAGGCGGCGGCGTCGTCGATTTGCTCCTGGAGGCTCTCGAACGGGTTCACCTCGGTAGACATACACAAACAGTCGCCGACTGGAGACAAAAGGGTGCCGCCGGCCATGGTCGTCCGATACCGTCGTGCGTATCGCTACAACGTGCGTCCGACAGGAGTTACCCCCCGTCGAGACCCGCGCGTTCCAGCACTCGCTCGGCCTGACGAATCTGCGGGGCGTCTATCATCTCGTCGTCGACGACGAAGACGCCGCCCTCGGCCTCCTCTTGGGCCCGGAGAATCTTCTCGGCCCACTCGACTCGCTCGCGGTCCGGCGTGAACACGTCGTTGATGACCGTCGCCTGCGCCGGGTGGATGGCGAGTTTGCCGTCGTACCCCAACTGGAGCGCCCGTCGCGCGTCACGGCGGAGGCCGGCGTCGTCGGTGAAGTTGGGGAAGTGGGTGTCGATTGGCGTCACGTCGGCGGCGCGGGCGGCGAGGACCACGTGTTGGCGGGCGTGTTCGACCTCTCGGCCCTCCTCGCTGCGGGTCGCGCCGACGTCGCCGGCGAGGTCCTCGGCCCCGAAGACGAGGGCGTCCGTAGCGTCCGCCGCGGCGATGCCTTCGGCGTGCAACACGCCGGCCGCCGACTCGACCAAGGCCAGTATCGGGCAGTCCACGCCGGCGTCCGCGAGCATCTCGGTCAGCAACCGGACGTCCTCGCCGTCGCGCGTCTTCGGGAGCATCACGCTGTCCGGTGTCGGACCACCCAAGGCCACGGCGACGTCGTCGGCCGCGCCCTCGCCGACGGCGTTGACCCGGACACAGACTTCACAGTCTGTCGGACGGACCTCGCCCAGAGCGTCCCTGACCGCCTCGCGCGCCGCGGGCTTGGCCGAGGGGACGACGGCGTCTTCGAGGTCGAAGACCACCACGTCGGCGTCGCTTCGGGGTGCCTTGCGGAGTTTGTCCGGTTCGTCGCCGGGGGAGAACAGGATGCTTCTGCGGGGCATACGCTCCCGTTTGCGTCCCCGGTCCGTAAGTGTCGGCGCTCGCCCCCACGGCTAAGAGGGGGGCGGGCCTTCACCCGCTATGAGCGGCCTGTACTACGAGGAGTTCACCGAAGGAGAGACCATCGAACACGAGAAGCGCCGGACGGTAAGCGAGAGCGACAACCAGCGGTTCTGCGACCTGACGATGAACCAGCAACCGCTCCATCTGGACGCCGAGTTCGCCGCGGAGACGCAGTTCGGCGAGCGCCTCGTCAACGGTCTCTACACGATGTCGCTGGCCGTCGGCCTGACCATACCCGACACGACGGACGGCACCATCGTCGCCAACCTCTCGTACGACGACGTGGAGCACCCCGAACCGGTGTTCCACGGCGACACCATCCGCGCGGAGTCCACCGTCACGAACAAGCGACTGACGAGCGGCGGGGACCGCGGTGTCGTCACGATGCGCGTCGACGTCTACAAGCAGGACGACACGCTCGTCTGCTCGTTCGAGCGGACTGCGCTGGTCGAACGGGCCGAAGAGTGACCACGACCGGCCCCGACGGCGACAGGGTGACGCGGTTCGCTATCGCGCTCGTCGGGACCGCCGGGGCACTCGTCGGGGTGTCGCTGGTGACCGGCCTCAGCATGGTGGCGCTGGCACCGATATACATGTTCACGCCGATGGTGGCCGCCCTCGCCGCCACGCTCACGACCGGCGTCTCCCCGAGGGCGGTCGGTCTGCGACTCGGGCGGCCCCGATGGCTCGCCGTCGCGGTACTGTTGGCGCTTCCCCTCGTCGGCCTGACGCTGGTGCTCTCGGTCGCCGTCCCGGGTATCGCGTTCGACCCGAGTGCGGACCCGGTTCCCGGAATCCCGCTTCCCGGCGGCGTCGTGGGAGTACTCGCCACGTTCGCCCTCGTCCTCGCACTCGGGACCACGGTCAACGCCGTGTTCGCCTTCGGGGAGGAGTTCGGCTGGCGGGGGTACCTCCTCTGGGAACTCGCACCGCTGGGCTTCTGGCGGGCGTCGGCCGCCATCGGAGCGCTCTGGGGTCTCTGGCACGCACCGATAATCCTCGAGGGCTACAACTTCCCCTCGTTCCCCCTCGTCGGGGTCGGTCTGATGGTGGTCGCCTGCGTGGCGTTCTCGCCGCTGTACACCTACGTCGTCCTGCACGCCGAGTCCGTGCTGGCGGCGGCGCTGTTCCACGGCGTGTTCAACGGCTCTGCGGGGTTCGTGGTCGTCTACGCCGTCGCGGAGCGACCGGCGCTCGACGAACTCGTCGCCAGTCCGGTTGGTCTCGCGGGTGCGCTGGCGTTCGGACTCGCGACGGCGGCACTCGCGGTCCGGGGGACGCCGGACCTCACCCGTCAGACCCTCGGAAGCGAGTGAGCGAGTCCGAGCGGTTTTCTCTCCGGCGGCCCTCGGGTGGGTATGGCCGCCGCAGGCGCTTCCGAACTCGCGGAGAGGCTGGACGCGGATGCCGTCGCCCGCGTCGGTCTCGGCGCGATGCTCGTACTCGCTGGCGTCCACAAACTGCTCGCACCGGACGCGTGGGCGGCGTACGTCGTGGACTGGCTAGCTCCGTTGCTCCTCGTCACGCCGGTTCAGTTCATGCTGGTCAACGGCGTCCTCGAAATCGGGTTCGGTGCGATGTTGGTCGCGGACCGCTACACGACGATTTCGGCGGGGGTGGCGGCCGTCTCGCTGGCCGCGACGACGGCGTACCTCGCCCTCGTCGGCATCACGAACGGTGGTCTGTTCGTCGACGTGATGGTACGGGACGTCGGCCTGACGGCGCTGGCGACGGCGGTGTTGGTTCGGTCACTGTCGCCGTCGTCGTGAGGCGGCGATGTGGATACTGACGGGAGGTATATATGGTAGAAAAGCCAACAAGAGCCATGGCGCTCAGTGCCAGAAACAACCTGCGCGGAACCGTGGCCGCCGTCGAGATGGACGGCGTGATGGCCGAAATCGTCCTCGAACTCGACGACGGACAGACGGTGACGTCGACCATCACTCGCGCCTCCGCGGAGCGACTCGACCTCGTTCCCGGCGACGAGGTCAGCGCCGTCGTCAAGGCCAGCGACGTGATGATAGCGACCGACTGACGCTCACAGAACCGTGCCGTGCTTCTTGTCGGGACGGTCTTTCTCGACAGTCTCGTACATCTCGAAGCGGGCGGCCAGTTCCGCCCGCAGGTCGCTCGGCGGGACGATTTCGTCGATGACCACTTCGCTCGCCATCCGGTGGGCGTCGATGTCGCGCCGGTACTCCTCGCGGAGTTCTCGCTCTCGTTCCGCCCGCTCCTCGGGGTCGTCGATGGCGTCGAGCTTGTTCGCGTAGACGGCGTTGATGGCGGCTTCCGGCCCCATGATGGCTATCTCCCCGCTCGGCAAGGCCAGCGTCGACTCGGGGTCGTAGGCCGGACCGGACATCGCGTAGATGCCCGCACCGTACGCCTTGCGGACGACGACACACTGCTTCGGGACGGTGGCCGAGGAGGTGGCGTAAATCATCTTCTTGCCCGCTTCGAGGATGCCCTCTTTCTCGACGCCGGACCCGGCCATGAACCCCGGCGTGTCACAGAGGTACAGCAGCGGGACGTTGTAGGCGTCGCACTTCCAGACGAACTCGGCGGCCTTGCGGGCCGCGTCGGGGAAGATGGCCCCCGCGCGCTGGGCGGGCTGGTTGGCGACGATACCGACGGAGCGGCCGTCGACGCGGGCGAACCCGGTCAGAATCTCCTTGCCGTACTCCGGTTGTAACTCGAAGAACGAGTCGCCGTCGACCACTCGCTCGATGACTCGGTGCATGTCGTAGCCCTTGTTCGGTTCCTCGGGGACGACGCCGTCGAGTCCGTCGGGGGACTTCGCCGGCGCGACGGCGTCCTGTCTCGGCGGCTTCTCGTCGGCGTTGTCCGGCAGGTACGTTATCAGGTCGGCGACGAGTTCCCGGGCGTGTTCCTCGTCGTCGGCCACGAGGTCCGCGCTCCCGGAGTGTCTGGCGTGAACGTCCGGGCCGCCCAGCGTCTCGAGGTCGATTTCCTCGCCGGTGACCATCTTGACCATGCGGGGCGAGGCGATGGCCAGTGCGCTCATCCCCCGGACCATCACGGTGAAGTCGGAGAAGACGGGCGTGTAGGCCGCGCCGGCGATGCAGGGTCCGTACAGCACGCAGATTTGCGGGACTGCGCCGGAGAGGATGGAGTGATTGAAGTAGAACTTTCCGATACCCTCCCTGTTGGCGAAGAAGCCCGTCTGTTGGTCGATGCGGCCGCCCGAGGAGTCGACCAGATAGAGCGCGGGTCGACCGGTCTTCAGGGCGCGCTGCTGGAGGCGGAGGAACTTCTCGACGCCGCGTTCGGCCATCGACCCGGCCTTGACGGTGAAGTCGTTGGCGGCGACGTGGACCTTGCGGCCGTCGAACGTCGCCGCACCAGTGAGCATCCCGTCGGCGGGGAGGCGAGTGTTCTCGTCGTACTCGTCGACCTCGGGGCTGTCGGCGTGCCAGCTATCGAAGTTGGCGAACCGGCCGTCCTCGAAGTCCAGTCCGTCCTCGCCGAACCAGAGTTCCAGTCGGTCGCGGACGAACAGTTTCCCCTGCTCTGCGAGGCGTTCGCGGTACTTCTCCGGCCCGCCGCGCTCGATGTCGGCTATCTCCTCGCGGAGGCGCTCCTCACGGTCGGTCGGTCCGAGGTCCATCTCGCGCTCGCCAGTGGCGGTGTCGGATTCGTCGTCGGTTTCGAGGACTTCCTCGACGAACGTCGGTTCGTCTCCGTCACCGACGTACACTTCTACTGTCTCTCCGACGTGTTCGGCGACGGCGGCGGCGATTGCCGACGCCTCGTCACGGCTCGCGTCCGCGGCGATACGAACCTTCATACCATGGCCCACGACCCCCGGGGTCACAATCGTTGCCCCGCTGACCCCCTCGATTATCATCGCTCGTAATGCCGCCGGGTCATTGATAACCGGTCGCGCGGAACTCCGGGCAATGAGCGGTGTCGACGCGCGAGCCACCGGGTCCAGGACGAGCCGGCGACGCCGTCGGGTACTCGCGGTGACGTTGCTCGGTGTCCTCGCAGTCCTCGCAACCGGTCCCGTCGGGGCCGCGGACACCGACCCGCCGGAGTGGGGGGACGCGACGAAGGTGAACGCGACGACTATCGAGGTGACCGTCTACGACGACGGCACTCTCGACACCGACAGCATCGGCGCCGACGACTTCGTCCTGACCGAGGGCGTCGTCGAGAACGTCTCGGTTCAGTCGCTGTCGCCCGACGGCGAGAACCGAACCGGTGCCCGCGTCACCCTGTCTCTGGACGGCAGAGTGGACAGCGACACCGTCACCGTCGGCCTCCGAAGCGGGGCCGCAATCACCGACGCCGCCGGCAACGAACTCACCGACGGCACGGTGTCGGTCTCCGGGATGGACACGGTCACGCCGCGCTATCGGTCCTTCGAGTTGCGCCGCGTGAACGAGTCGACGGTCGAGATACGCGCCGAGACGCACGAACCGCTGGACGGCCTCCGGGTCAGCATCGGCGGACCGACCACCGACACGCTGAACCGCTCGAACTTCACCGAATCGGTGGACGGCACCGCCGTATACACCGCTCGGTACACCTTCCCGGAGGAGGGCAGGTACTCGATTCTCTGGATGCGGGCGACCGACCGGCACGGCAACAGCATCCGGTTGGGTCGACTCAAGCAGTTCCGCTACGACGGGTCCGCGCCCAACGTCACCCTCACCGGGCCGGGCAACGCCACCGTCGGCGTCCCGGTGAACTTCAGCGCGGCCAACTCCACGGACGACCAGCGAATCGAGGACTACCGCTGGCGCGTCGACGACGGGACCATCATCCCCGGCGCGTCGGTTCGCGTCGCCTTCGCGACGCCGGGCACCCACGAGATAGCCGTCGAGGTGACCGACCCGTTCGGCAACGCGGCCGTCGCCCGCCACACGGTGACGGTCACCACGGCGAACGGGAGTTCGGGGGCCGTCGACGTCACCCGCCACGGCCGGACCCGCGCGACGGCGGCAGTGGACGGAACGGGGTTCGCACAGCGCATCGGCGACGGCCGGGAACCGCTCGTCGCGGGGTCGAACGCGTCGCTCCTGCGCGTCACGGCCGCGTTCCCCGCCGACGAAACCGTCCCGGTCACGATGCGGGCACGGAACGGGACGCCCTCGCTCGGGACGGCGACGGGGGCCACCGGACTGGCGCTGTTCGAACTCGACCACGACGGTGTCCCCGCGGAGCACGCGACCCTTCGGTTCGCCGTGGAACAGAGCGCCCTCGACCGGCAGGGCGTCGGCCCGGACGCGGTCACGCTGTACCGCGAGGACGGCGGGTGGACCGCGCTGGAGACGGCCGTCGTCGCGAGCAACCGGTCGCGGGTCGTCTACCGCGCCACCTCGCCGGGCCTCTCGCGGTTCGCGGTGGGCGTGGGCGACGACGCTGACGCGGAGACGGCGACTGCGACGGACGAGCCGGACGGCGACGGCGGGGACGACAGCGAGCAGACCGAGGCGACGGCGACCCCGACGGCAACGCCCGCAGAGAGCGGGACGCCCGACATCCGCGTGACGAACGTCACCGTCGACCCGGCGAACGTCTCTGTGGGGGACCAAGCGGTCCTCACCGTCGAACTCCGGAACCGGGGGACCGCGACGGGCGACTACCTCGTCGCCGTCTTCCTCGACGACACCACGCTCGCTAGCCGCGAGGTGACGGTCCCGGCGGGCGAGACGCGCACGGCGGAGTTCGCCAGAGAACTGCCGACGGCCGGGCCACTCGAAGTGGGCGGTCGCAGAGTCGCGAACGTCGGCAAGGGCGGTGGCGGCCTCTCGGTTCCGGGTCTGCCGACGCTCCCGTCCGTGCCGAATCCGCTGGTCCTGTGGCCGGACGGCATCGTCGGAACGATACTCGGCGCGCTGGTGGGACTCGTCGTGGTCGTCTACAGCGTGCTAAAAGCGTTGGCGATATATCTCGGTTACTGACCGACCTCGGATTCGAGGCGGTCGATGAGGTCGGCGTTGCCGAGGTGGAGCGGGGTGCGCTCGTGGAGTTCGTCCGCGTCCAAATCGAGGAGGGACTGCTCGCCGTCCGAGGAGCGGCCCCCGGCGCTCTCGATGATGTAGGCCATCGGTTGCCCCTCGAACTGGAGGCGGAGTTTCCCCTCGGGGCTGGATTCGAGCGCGGGGTAGGCGAAGATGCCGCCGTAGGTGAGCACCTGATTGATGTCGGCAATCATCGCACCGCCGTATCGGAGTTTGAGTTCGCGGCGAATCTCCTCGGCGTACGAGGTGAAGTCGTCCGTCCACGAGTCGACGCCGCCGCCGAACCCGAAGACGGTGGGGTCCTCGGGGACGGTCACGTCGTCGTCGACGAGGCGTCGCTCCTCGCCGAGGATGTACTCCCGCACGCGGTCGTCGCGGGCGACGACCATCGAGGTGACGGGGCCGTAGATGACGAACCCGGCCGCCAGCAGGTTCCGACCCGTCGTGGGCGGGCGCTCGCTGTAGACGCCGAAGATGGTGCCCATGCCGCTGTTGGGTTCGAGGTTGGAGGACCCGTCCAGCGGGTCCATGGCCACGTGGAGGCGGCCGTCGGTGGTGGTGACCTCCGAGCGCTCTTCGCTGGCGTAGGTCGCGACGCCGTCGACGCCGAGGATGCGCTCCTCGAACAGTTCGTCCGCCCGCAGGTCGGCGGCCAGTTGCTCGTCGCCGCTGGGGTTGACGGTACCGCTGTGTTCTCGCTCCGTCGCGATGGCTGTCCGAACGTCGCTCGCCGTCTCCGCGATTGTGTCGATTACCTGTGCGACCGTACGGTCGGCCTGTGAGGCCGGGGCGTCGAGTGATTTGCTCATCTATGGTGGGGCTGGGTGTCGGGGGCCGGCGGCGTTCGGGTGTGAGGGGGATGGACTCTCCGGCCTGACGCCCAGTGTGTCGTCACTCCCTGCTTCTTCCCGCCACCATAAGTATCTTGTTGCTGACATTTACTACGGAGCGAGTCAATAATTCGAACCCTGCGCTTTCAGGGGGTTTCGGCGTGGTAGTTAGTCACACGTTACGCGAAGGGTAAGGTAACTTATGGTTCTACTATCGTCGGCACACTTACACGAGGTGGGGGCGAACGCCACGGCATGGAAATCGACGACATCGGCGTCGTCGGCGTCGTCGGCGCCGGCACGATGGGGAATGGCATCGCACAGGTCGCGGCTACGGCGGGCTACGACGTGGTTATGCGGGACGTAAAACAGCAGTTCGTCTCGGCCGGGTTCGAGGACATCGACGAGAGCCTCGACAGACTGGTCGCCCGCGACGAACTGGACCGGGGCGCGTCCGACCGTGCCCGCGCGCGCATCGAGGGGACGACTGACCTCTCGGACCTCGCGGACTGTGACCTCGTCGTGGAGGCCGTCACCGAGGACATGGACGTCAAGCAGTCCGTCTTCGAGGACCTCGACGAGACCTGCGGCCCGGAGACGGTGCTGGCGACGAACACGAGCACGCTCTCCATCACGACCATCGCCAGCGTGGTTGACCGTCCGGAGCGAGTGCTGGGCCTCCACTTCATGAACCCCGTCCCGGTGATGAAGGGCGTGGAGGTGGTCGTCGGCGAGAAGACGAGCGAGGACACCGTCGCGCTGGGCCACGCGTTCGCCGACGACCTCGAGAAGGAGACGTGGGAGGCCGACGACAAACCGGGGTTCGTCGTCAACCGCATCCTCATGCCGTGGATAAACGAGGGCGTCCGCGCCTACGACGAGGGCGTCGCCGAGATGGCCGACGTCGACCGGGGGATGACCCTCGGGACGAACGTCCCGATGGGGCCGCTGGAACTGGCCGACCACATAGGTCTCGACGTGGTGCTGGACGCGAGCGAGACGCTCCACGAGGAGTTGGGCGACCGCTACAAACCGGCGTACCTCCTCAAGCGGAAGGTCGCCGCGGGCGACCTCGGGAAGAAGACCGGCGCTGGCTTCTACGAGTACGAGTGACGCGGGCGCGAGTACGAATCCCGACAACGGGGTGCCCGTTGCCGAACAGTAAAGGCGCGGGCCTCGATACCCAGTCACATGGACTTCAGTCCCACAGCGGAACAGCGCCAGATTCAGGAGATGGTCGCGGAGTTCGTCGACGAGGAAGTCGTCCCCCGTGCGGCCGAAATCGACGAGTCGGACGAGTTCCCGTGGGACCTCGTCGACGAGATGGCCGAGTTGGGGCTGATGGGGATGCCCATCCCCGAAGCGTACGGCGGTGCCGGCCTCGACTACCACAGCTACGCGATGGCGTTGGAGGAGATTTCACGCGGGAGCGGCGGCCTCGGCACCATCGTCGCCGCCCACATCTCGCTGGCCTGTAACATGGTGTACGAGTTCGGCGACGAGGCCCAGAAGGAGACGTATCTCACACCGATGGCCGAGGGCGAGGACGTCGGTGCGTTCGCGCTCTCGGAACCCGGCGCCGGGAGCGACGTGCCCGCGATGACCACCACCGCCGAACGGGACGGCGACGGCTACGTCGTAAACGGCGGGAAATTGTGGATTTCCAACGGTTCCGTCGCCGACACCGTCGTCCTGTTCGCGAAGACGGACCCCGAGGCGGGCAACAAGGGCATCTCCTCCTTCGTCGTCCGACCCGAGGAGGACGACGGGTTCGTCGTCGAGGGGACCGAACACAAACTCGGCGACAAGGGCTGTCCCACGGCGGAACTGCGCTTCGACGACATGTACCTCCCCGAGGAGCGACGCCTCGGCGACGAGGGCCGGGGGTTCGTCCACGCGCTGAAGACGCTCAACGGCGGCCGTATCACCATCGCCGCCCGCGGCGTCGGCATCGCACAGGCCGCGCTGGACGAGGCCCTGCGGTACGCACAGGACCGCGAGCAGTTCGACCAGCCCATCTCCGACTTTCAGGCCATCCAGCACAAACTGGCCGACATGGACACGAAGACGTCGGCCGCCCGACTGTTGATGCATCAGGCCGCCGACCTGAAGATGCGCGGCGAGAACTTCGTCAAGGAGGCCGCACAGGCCAAACTGTACGCTTCCGAAGTCTCTCGCGAGGTGGCCAACGAGGGCATCCAGATTCACGGCGGCTACGGCTACACGAAGGATTTCCCCGTCGAGCGGTTCTACCGCGACGCCAAACTCAACGAGATATACGAGGGGACCAGCGAAGTCCTCCGCAACACCATCGCCGACGAGTTGCTGGACTAGTCGGTCTGTCGCGGTTTGACCGTCCAGAAGGCCCTTTCTGTCCGATACTGAACGGACTGTATGCCCACCCGCAGAGCCCTCCTCGCTACCGTCGGTGCACTGGCCGGCGGTGGCTGTCTCGGGACGCCAGACACGGTCAGCGAAGACCCCCCGGGCGACGACGGTCCAACTGACCGGCCCCAGCGGTCCCCAACCGACCACGAGGGAACCGACCCGGAGTGTCACGCGGGCGTCTCGCTGTCGGCCGACCCGTTCGACCCTGTCACGGCGGTCCCCCTCACTCTCGACGGGTCCGAGCGGGAACTGATCGAGACGGCCGTCGCGAACGGGTCCGCATCCGTCACGCAGTTCGGGTCCCAGTCACCGGTGCCCGACGGTGCCCTCGTCGAGGCCGAGGGGTACCACCGACTCGCCGTTTCCCGGACGGCTACGCTGGTCCCGGCGCTGGTCCTCAACGTCGAGTGGGAGGCCGGGCAGACGGCCCCGGATTCGGCAGCCACCGTGGCGTTCACGGACCTTCCGGCCGCGGACCGTACTGCCCTCGACTACGCCGTCTACGGCGGCGGAGACGGCGAGGGCGAACAGCACCCGACCGAGGGACTCTCGGTCCGGGAGAACCCGGTTCCGTACCCTGAGGGGGTCGAGGGGTCGCGGTTAGCCGGCGACGGAACCGTCTGGGTCCGCTGGAACGACCGCGTCTACGAAGTCTGGTCCGGCGGAACAACGACGAACGAGCAGTACCGCTTCCGCGTCGAGACGACGCAGGTGGCGGCGGATACCGACGCCTTCCGCCAGTTCCTCGACCGCCGGTATCTGGTCGACTTCTCGGGGCTCTCGTCGGGCCAGCAGGACCTGTTCCGTCGGGCGGTCGACGACGGCTACGAGGAGTGTGAGCCCCCATCGGCGCCCCTCTCGTCGCTCCTCGACCGTCTCGAGAGCCACGACCCGCTCCCCAACCCGTGGACTCGGGCGTGGTACGTCCGGTTCGAGGCCACCGACTACAGGGTCAGGTCGACGGAGTGGGTCCGATAACGTCGACAGGGGGCACTTCGCCCGGTCACTCGACGGCGTCTCGCGGACGCACTTACCGAGAGCGGGTACCGCATAAGGTGGGAATAACTACCCGCTCCTCGGGGAATATCCGTTATGGCACTGCTGGACTCGCTCGTCGTCTTCGTCGTGAGCCTGCTGGTCGGGGGCCTCGGCATCTACGTCGGCGCACGGGTCGTGACTGACCGCGACGACTTCGGTTACGCGGTGGTGACGGCCCTGTTCGGCGCGATTATCTGGGCCGTCGTCGGCTTCCTCTTCGGCTGGATACCGCTTCTGGGGCCTGTGGTCGTGTTGTTCGCCTACGTCGCACTCATCAACTCCCGGTACCCCGGTGGCTGGGGGAACGCGATTCTGATTTCCCTCGTCGCGTGGGTCGCCTCGCTGGTCGTCCTCTTTGTCCTCGCAGTCGTAGGTATCGGCACCTTCGAGGCCATCGGCGTCCCAGGCGTCTGAAACGCTCTCAGGACTCCAGATGCTCGCCCATCCACTCGAACTGCTCGCGCAGGCGCCGTTCGCCCCCCTCGGTCAGCGAGTACTTGTCGGCGATGCCCTCGGTTCTGTGTTCGACGAACCCGGCGTCTTCCATCGCTTCCAGCGCGCCGTAGAAGCTCTTCGGCTCGATGCGGGTGTCGTAGCGCCGTTCGAGTCGCGTCTTGAGGCGCTGCCCGGTCAGTTCGCCGTCGTCGGCCCCGGCGAGGATGACGCACATGTCCCGCCGCCGCCCGCTCTGGAACCACTTCGCCATGGCCCGACTCACGCCAGCCGTCCCCACGGGTGTTTCGACTTCGCGTCGGCGCTGTCTGGTGACGGCCCTCACTGGCCGCGCTGGACCGCCCCACACCGATAGCGGTATAGCCGCTCCCGTTCGACCGTCTCAGGGCCGTCGAGGTTCGTCCGTTCGGTCATGACCCACAGACTCACGGTCGTCATCTTCTCGCTGTGACTTCGGTTCCACCGCTCACAGAGGAACCCGGCCAGTGAACGGCGAAGTCGGGGTTCCGTCCGGGCGTCGTCGAGGAACTTCCGCCAGCGCTCGTTTGCGTACCGCGACGCGGCGTCGGCCGGGCGCGACGGGTCGTACGGTTCCCCCGTGAGTGCGTCGACACGCCCGCCGTCGGTGAGGTTCGCTGGGGCCTCGTACCACCACGTCGCCAGCGGCGGCGAGGGTGCGAACATGTCCCACGAGCGGTCCGTCAGCCGGTCCGGCGTGTCCGCCGGCGCGGCGACGACGCCGAGGCCGACGGCGTTCGTCACCAGAACCACGGCCAGACAGCAGACCGCCAGCGCACGGACGGCGCGGGAGAGCGCGGGCACGCGGTCGGCGAGCGGCGTTCGGCCCGACCCGACCGTCGAGAGCGACGCGAGCGGCCGGAGTCGCCCCTCCACGCGGTCCCAGACGACGCTCGGGAACAGCGCGAGCAACCCGGTCACCGAGACCAGCGGGAACACGCCGATAGAGAGCGTCAGCACCATCCCGAGGTGGGCGCCGACGAACGCCCCGACCAGCGCCGCCCGCCGTGTCCCCGTCAGCGCGACGAGCAGCGGCGAGGTCAGCAACAGTCCGACCCAGAGCCAATCGACGACCGTGAGGAGGGTCGCCCAGCCGGCGACCACGTCACCGAGCAGGACGGTGAAGTGGTCCAGTTGGAAGACGTAGCGGACCGCATCGCCCCGGAGCCACACGTCGGCCCGCAGTTTCACGGCGGCGTTGGTCGCGTAGACGACGACCACCTGAGCCAGCAGCCCGGCCGTGGCGGGACCGACCACGCCGTGGTCGTCGGTCGCGGCCTCGCTGGCGTCGACGGCCCACCGGCTCCCGAGCGGGAGGAAGAGGCCCCAGAACAGCAGTCGACGCAGGAGCACGTCGCCGCTGTTGAGGACGAGTGGGTTCCGCACCTGGATGGAGACGAGAAGAACGAGCGAGACGACTGCCGCGAGCCGCGTCCGGTAGCAGACGAGGAGCGACAGGGCGGCGAGTCCGGCGGCGACGAACAGGAGCGCCTGTGCCCACGCCCCGCCGGAGAGCGCGTGCAGCGAGAACTCGTTCCAGCCGGGGTAGAGCACTGCCAGCACCGACCGGGGGAGCACGCCGGCGTCGGTGTAGAAAACGACGAGGTCCGGCGCCCGGCGCAGAAGGTCGACGAGGAGCACGACCGCGAGCGAGATACGGAAGGCGGCGAGGCCCCGCCGGTCCAGCGCGACCCGCCGAGCGAGTGCCTCGCGGACTGTCGACGTCAGGGTGTCCACTGACAGCGCTGTCGCGGACATAAGTCTTCCACCTCCGTAACCGACAGCTTTCATGGGGTGCGGTCCTAACGCTCGGTCGATGGCAGATACCGAGGACCCGACGGAGGCGACGGCCGACGGCATCACCGCCCGCTATCGAGAGACCGAGGCGGAGCGACTGCTCACCTTCGAATCGGACGGGCGGACCGCCGCCATCGCCCAGAACGTGGAGGGGTACGCGATGCTGAAGGTCCGGCCCAGCGCCGACGGCGACGAGCTCGAACGGTACTACGGGTTCGACATGGCGCTCGACCACGCCGCGGAGCTGCTCGGCACCTCGCCGAACGCGCTTCCGGTCCCCGAGGCGGCCGCAGACATGGGGATGTAGGCCGGCGACACGACGCTCGCCTTCTGTCGTCGGGATACTGACGTGAACATGCCGGCGGTACGCCAGCCGCATCCGGACGCGGGCAGAGACGATACGGAACCGCGTCCGAGAGCGCGGACTGGACCGGCAGTAGTCCGCGTTCGCCCGAACTTCTTTGTCACGCGGGGTCGACTCGGAAGACATGACGGCGCTCGACCAGTTCGACCACCCCGCGTGGCTGACCGCCGCCGGAACGCTCGCCGGCTACGGCCTCGTCCTGCTGTTCATGTTCCTGTTGCTGTTCATCGTGCCGTACCTCGTGTTTCCGGCGTAGGCGGCCACGTCAGTCTGACGGTTCGAACCGGGGGCAAGAGTCAAACCACACGCCGTGGTAGCTGGTGCCATGAGTGTCGAGCAGGAGCAGGACGAGCGCACCATCCGGTGTCTGGTCGCGAAGGTCGGCCTCGACGGGCACGACCGGGGCGCACACGTCATCGCGCGGGCGCTCCGCGACGCCGGATTCGAAGTCATCTACTCCGGTCTGCACCGGTCTCCAGACGAAGTCGTGCAGGCGGCCGTCCAGGAGGACGTCGACGTCGTCGGCATCTCCATCCTCTCGGGGGCGCACAACACGCTGGTCCCGAAGATTCTCGACGGTCTGAAGGAGTACGACGCCTTCGACGACCGCCTCGTCCTCGTCGGCGGCATCGTCCCCGACGACGACAAGGCCGAGTTGCGGGACCGGGGCGTCGACGAGATATTCGGTCCCGGCGCCTCGATGGAGGAGATGATTTCGTACATCCGCGAGCACGCCCCCGAGCGATGAGCGACCTCGTCTCGGACCTGCTGGCGGGCAAACACAGCGCACTGGCACGCGTCATCACGAAGATAGAGAACCGCGCGCCGGGCTACCGCGAGATAGTGTCGGACCTGCACCAGCACACCGGCCACGCCGACGTCGTCGGCGTCACGGGCAGTCCCGGCGCGGGCAAGTCGACGCTGGTCGACAAGGTGGCCGCCGAGTACCGCGACCGGGGCCTGACCGTGGGCGTCATCGCCATCGACCCGTCCTCGCCCTTCTCGGGCGGCGCGGTACTCGGCGACCGCATCCGCATGGCGTCGAACGCCGGCGACATGGACGTGTTCTTCCGGTCGATGTCCGCCCGCGGGTCGCTCGGCGGCCTCTCGACGGCGACGACGGACGCCGTAACCGCGCTGGACGCCTTCGGGAAGGACGTGATAATCGTCGAGACGGTCGGGGCCGGCCAGAACGAGGTGGACATCGTCCGCACGGCAGACACCGTGGCCGTCCTCGTCCCGCCGGGGAGCGGCGACGACGTGCAGATGCTCAAGGCGGGCATCCTCGAAATCGGCGACGTGTTCGTCGTCAACAAGGCCGACCTGGACGGTGCCGACCGGACGGTCCAGCAGTTGCGCGAGATGTTGCAGGGCCGGAGCGGTGCCGGCGGTGGCCACCACGGCGCGATGGCCGGCGGGTCACACGAGGACGCCGCCGCGGAGACGGACGGCGACGACGCGGACGAGTGGGACCCGCCAATCGTGGAGACGGTGGCGAACCGCGGCGAGGGCGTCGACGAGTTCATCGCCGTCCTCGAAGCCCACGGGGACTACCTCGACCGGACCGGACAGCGAGAGCGACAGGCCCGCGAGCGGTTCGCCGCGGAGATACGGACGCTGTTGCGGGAGGACGCCAACGAACTGGTCTCGGCCGAACTCGACCGGCACGGGGGTATCGAGTCGGCCGTCGACGCGGTCATGGCCCGCGAGACGGACCCCTACACCGTCGTCGACGAGGTGCTCGAACCACTCGAGGCGTGTCTCGACGCCGAGAACGCGCCGTGAGGGACGGCAGACGACCGTGCTATCCCCGACGCTGACGGGTTCCGGGGTCGGTAGGTGCTGTCCCGTCGCCACCGAGACGCTCCTGTCGATAGCCCACCACGTATAAACAGGGTCCCGCCCGTACGACGGGGTATGAAGCTTCGAAAGGCACTCGGAGTCGCCGTCGGTGCGGTCGGTACGACGGCCCTCGTGAACCGCGTCCTCCAGTCGCGCGCCGAGGAGTTCGACCCGCTCTTGCCCGGCGACCAGCGTACTTATCGCTGGCGGGGGTTCGACGTCGCCTACACCGAGGCCGGTGACCCCGACGACCCAGACTTGGTCCTCCTCCACGGCATCAACGCCGCCGCCTCCAGCCACGAGTTCCACACCGTCTTCGAGCGGTTGGCCGAGGAGTACCACGTCCTCGCCCCGGACCTGCCGGGCTACGGCCACTCAGACCGGCCCCCGCTGCTGTACTCGGCGTCGCTCCTGACCACGTTCGTCCGTGACTTCTTGGCCGACGAGACGGAGGACGCCACCGTCGTCGCCTCCTCGCTCTCGGCCTCCTACGCCGCCATCGCGGCGAGGGACGCCGACGTCGCTGAACTGGTTCTCGTCTGCCCGACGGATTCCTCGATGGGCAACCGGAACGTCTGGGTCCGGTCGCTGCTCCGGGCACCGATACTCGGGCAGGCCCTGTTCAACCTCGTCGCCTCGAAGGCGTCCATCCGCTACTTCCACGACGACCACGGGTACTACGACCTGTCGAACCTCACCGACGAGATAGTCGACTACGAGTGGCAGACCGGCCATCAGCCCGGTGCCCGGTTCGCGCCGTCGTCGTTCCTCTCGGGCTTTCTGGACCCCGAAGAGGACCTCGGGGACGTGCTGGCGGACCTCGACGTCCCGATAACGCTCGTCTGGGGCGAGGAGGCCGACATCACGCCGCTCTCTGACGGGCGCGAACTCGCCGAACGCGCGGACGCGACGCTGGTGGTCTTCGGCGACTCGCTGTTGCTCCCCCACGTCGAACACCCCAACGAGTTCGTCGACGTGGTTCGCGGCAAGGCGGCGGAAGTCCGCGTCGAGAAGTAACCCCGTTACCGCGGGCGGAAGACGACTGCTCGGTCCCCCGTGGTCTCTCGGGTACCGACTTCGATGCCGACCATAGCCCCCATCTCCACCTCTTCGGGGTCGACGCCGCGAACGAGGCCCGTCACCGACACCGGCCCGAAGTCGGCGATGGCGGTGACGTAGGGGGCGTCGTCCTCGAACTGCGGCGTGGCGACGGTGATGGTCGTGTGGGTCGCGATTTCGCCGCTGTCGGGGAGCGGTTCCTCGGTCAGGTCTCGGGACCCACACTCCGGACAGACGCGGCGGGGCGGGAGCCACCCGTGGCCGTTCGCGCACTCGACGTAGTAGCCCTCGCCGTCTTCGATGGCGTCCAACCACGCGTCGTACTGGCCGTCCGGGGCGGTGTCGGTCATCCTCTCACCTCCAGTACGTGGACCGTCGTGGAGGCGACGGTGCCGCCGGCGTTGTGGGCGACGCCGACGGTTCCGTCCGGAACGGCGTCCGCTCGTGGGTGGGACCCGTCGAGGACCCACGCGACGGTCGCCAACTGAGCGACCCCCGTCGCCCCGACCGGGTGGCCCTTCGCCTTCAGGCCCCCCGAGAGGTTCACCGGCATGTCGCCGTGGCGGTCCGTCTCGCCGTTCGTCGCGGCGTAGATGCCCTCGCCGCGTTCGTAGAGGCCCAGCGACTCGATGGCCAGCACCTCCGCGATGGTGAAGCAGTCGTGGACTTCGGCGACGTCGACATCCTCGGGACCGAGGCCAGCGTCCGCGTAGGCCTCCGCTGCGGCCTTGTCGGCGGCGGGCGTCTGTGCGAGGTGCGGTCGGTCCTGCAAGGCGAGGTTGTCCCCGCCCTGTCCGGTCCCCGTGACGGCGACGGGGGCGTCGAGACCGTGTTCCTCGGCGTAGTCCTCGGTTGTCAGGACGGCGGCGGCGGCCCCGTCCGTGATGGGGCAGGAGTCGTAGAGGCCCAGGGGACTGGCGATGGTCGGCGCGTCGATGGCCTCCTCGACGGTAATCTCCTTGCGTATCTGGGCGTGCTCGTTGACCATCGCGTGTTCGTGGTTCTTCACGGCGACGTGGGCCAAGTCCTCGCGGGAGCCGCCGTACTGGTCGAAGTACGACCGCGCCATCAGCGCGTAGGCGCCGGGGAACGTCATCCCCGCGCGGACCTCGTAGAGGTCGTCGGCGGCGATGGCGAGGGCGTCGGTGGCCGCGGCGGTGCCGATGTTGGTCATGCGCTCCGCGCCCCCGACGACTATCACGTCGGCTTCGCCGTTGCGAAGGTCCTTCACGGCGGCTCGGACGGCGGCACCGGCCGACGCACACGCGGCCTCGAACCGAGTCGCCGGTGCGTCGACGCCGATGGCTTCTGCCATCAGCGGTCCCTGATGGCCCTGATGCTCCGCCAGTTCGCCCATGAAGTTCCCGTAGTAGAGCGCGTCGACGTCCGCCGAGGGGACGCCGGAGGCGTCCAGCGCCTCCAGCCCCGCCTCCGCGAAGAGGTCGCGGCCGGTTCGCTCGGGATGTTTCCCGAACTGTGTGACGCTGGCCCCTGCGACTCGTGGGTCTGACATTACCACACAGTCGGCCCCGCACTCTTAAATGCTTGCCGCCAGTGTGTGATTTTGCCACGATTTCGACGGGCCGAGAACGCAAGACGGCGGCGGTATTGACAAAAGCTCGGCATTTTCTCACGACGGCGCTAAATCCCTCGAAAGAATCGGCAGGGGGCGACCGGGTCAGTCGACGATTTCGGCTATGCGCCGCGGTTCTCCGGAGAGGGAGGGGTCGGGTTCGACTATCTGGAGGACCTCGTGGTCGGTCACGTCGGGGTAGGACTTCTGCGTGGCGTCCTCGATGAGGGCCTTCTCCAGTCGGAACTCGGTGCCGTCGTAGACCACGTCGACGCCGTGTTCGTCGAACGAGAGAACAGTCATGACCACGCTTAGGGGCGGTTCGGGTAAAAGTGTAGTCTCTCGGAGGGTGCGTGAGGGGTGGTGACACGCGTGCGTCAGACGAGCGTCAGACGCCCGTCGTGCGCGCCCTCAGGGTTTAAGACCGTCGAAACCGCTTTACGTGGTGTGCCAATCGGCTCTGACCCGCTCTCCGAACTCGCGATTCCCGACGGGACCACCGTCGAGGAACACGACCTCGTCACCGACGGCGACGTCATCATCGGCGGGCAGAGCACGGTCGAATTCGGCGTCCGTGGTCGCTCGGTCATCGCCGACGAACGCGTCCGATTCGGCGGCCACATCGAGGCCGAAGGGGACTGCCGCCTCGACATGTGGTGTGACGTCGAGGACAACGTCCTCGTCGGCGAGGACGCCTACATCGGCGAACGGGTCCACATCGGCGGCGAGTTGCGGGTGGCCGGCGACCTCGACATCGGCGACGACGTGGACATCGAGAACGGGTTCGAGGCCAACGGCTGGATAGTCATCCGCAACCCGATGCCCACAATCGTCTTCCTGTTCGTCTACCTTTCGCAACTCCTGCGCATCGGCGAGGACGAGGCCGCACAGGACCTCGTCGAGGAGATGCTGGGAGACGACGCCGCCGACCACGACCCGGTGCTCATCCCGCGCGGGGCGAGCGTCTCCGACGACGCGTGGCGCGTCTCCACGCCGGCGACCATCGGCGACGACTGCCGCCTCCACGGTAACATCCGCGCCGAGTCCCTGGAGGTGGGCCGAGACAACGTCGTCTTCGGGAGCCTCCGCGCCCGACAGGACGTGGTCGTCGGGAAGGGGACCGAAATCAAGGGCGACGTGACGACCCGCAACGGCGACGTGCGCGTCGGCCCCGGTGCGAAGGTGTGGGGCGACATCTCCGGTGGAACCGTCGAACTCCACGAGAACGCCACCGTCGACGGGAAGATTCGGGCCCGCGACGGCACGCGGATGCACACCGACGAGGTGCTGGACCGGCCGGACGAGTCCGCCGCCGCGATGGCCGAGATGGCCGAGGAACTCGAACGTGACGGTGAGGACGAGGACGGCGAGACGGCGGACGGAGACGGCGAAACGGTGGACGACGCGGCGGATGCGGCCGACGGTGACGGGTCGGCGTCCACGGAGCAGCGGGAGGCGGACGACGCCGACGAGAAGGCGGTCGACGGAGCGGACGCCGACGACCACGAGGACGCGGCCGAGGCCACCGACTGAACGGAGACGCCTTTTGGACGGTCGACCGACTCACTCCGGAGTGGCGCCGCCGCGGAGAAGCGAGCGCCCGGCCCCGACGAGGACGGCGGCCGTCAGCACCGCTCCGACCACGACGACCCAGACGCCCGAGAAGAAGACGCCGCCGGAGGAGAGGTTCAGGTCCGCGACGGCGTAGACGCCGGCGAGGAGGGTCAGTGCGGCGAGAACGACGATAGCGGCGTCGCCGACGCCGAAGGGACCGGCCCGGAAGCGCCGGCCACGGTTCACGAGCACCGCGACCGCGAGCGCGGTCGGTGACAGTGCGACCGTCGGGAGCGTCAACGGACCGACGTAGAGCCACGCGGGATACGCGGCGACCGGAATGACGAACTCGGCGACGTAGACGAGGGCGGTGACGACCGCGAGGGCGGGAACCAGTCCGCGTAGCGGGCGGCGCGGCCCGGAGCGGTGGACGTCCGTACGCATACTTACCGTGCTCTCGCCGGGGGCATAACGGTCGGGGAGGGTACGACTCACCTTTGACCGACGGAACCGAAACCCCCTTTCCGCCCTCTCTGGTAGGGGGTAGCATGCTCTCTATCGCACTCGCTGGCAAACCCAACGCCGGGAAGTCTACCTTCTACAAGGCGGCGACGATGGCCGACGTCGACGTGGGGAACTACCCGTTCACGACCATCGACGCCAACCGCGGCGTGAGCCACGTCCGGACCGAGTGTCCCTGTCTGGACCGCGAGGAGCGCTGTGGCGACGACAACTGCCGGGACGGCAAGCGCTACGTCCCCGTCGAACTCATCGACGTGGCCGGCCTCGTTCCGGGCGCTCACGAGGGCCGCGGCCTCGGCAACCAGTTCCTCGACGAACTCACGAACGCCGACGTCATCCTCAACGTCGTCGACGCCTCGGGCGGCACGAACGAGGAGGGCGAACCGGTCGAAGTCGGCGAACACGACCCCGTCGAGGACGTCGACTTCGTTGAGGAGGAGATGGACCTCTGGCTAGCGAGCATCGTCGACCGCAACTGGGAGTCCGTCGAGCGCCAGTCTCGGTCGCCGGAGTTCGACTTGGACGAGGCGCTGTTGGACCTGTTGGCCGGCGTCGGCGCGAGCGAACTCGACGTGGCCCGCACTCTCCGCGAACTCGACTACCCAGAGGACCCCATCGCGTGGACCGACGAGCACCGCGAGGCCCTCGCGCGCGAGATACGCCAGCGGACGAAACCCATCGTCGTCGTGGCCAACAAGGCCGACGCCGCCCCCGAGGGCAACGTCGAGCGCCTGCGAGAGGCCGCCGACGTCGTCGTCCCCGCGACGGCCGACGGGGAACTCGCCCTCCGGAAGGCCGCGGAGGCGGGCGTGATAGCGTACGACCCCGGCGACCCGGACTTCGACATCGTCGGCGACGTGAGCGACCAGCAACGACAGGGCCTCGACCGCATCCGCGAGGTCATGGCCGAGTACGGCGGCACCGGCGTCCAGCAGGCGATGGACACCGCCGTCTACGACCTACTCGACCACATCACGGCCTACCCGGTCCAGAACGACACGAAGTGGACCGACGGACAGGGGAACGTCCTCCCCGACGCCCACCTCCTGCCTCGGGGCTCGACTCCGAAGGACCTCGCCTACGCCGTCCACTCGGACATCGGGGACGGCTACACCCACGCCGTCGACGCCCGCGAGAACCGCCGCATCAGCGACGAGACGGAACTCGAGGAGGGGGCGGTCGTCAAGATAATCAGCGAGAACTAGACCAAGGGCCGGAACCACACCGCGGCGACGAGGACGGCCAGAAAGAGGTACGAGCCCCGAATCAGGAGTTTCGTCGCCAGTTCCGACTCGGCGCGGTGGGCGACGGCGGCCACGAGGCCGAAGGCGACGGCCGCGCCGGCGGCGCTCGGGGGGACGCCCGGCAGTGTGAGCGCGAGGCCGACGACGCCGACCATCGCCGCGAGGAGCAGAGACCGGGCCAGTCGCCGCGCTCGCTCGGGACCCAACACGACCGCCACGGTCCGCTTGTCGATGGAGCGGTCGTAGTCGTAGTCCTTCTCGTCGTCGATTATCTTGATGCCGGTCAGCAAGACGAGGAAGACGGCGGCGAGGCCGAGGACGCGCGGACTGAACGCCGCGGCCTGCGCGAAGTAGCCGCCCAGCAACGCCAGCGCGATGCCCGTGGGGTACCCCATCGTCGCCCCGACCGGATTGAGGTCGAGTTGGGGCGCGTGCGTGTAGCCGATGACCCACGTCGGGAGCGTCAGCAGGGCCGCTCCCGGTCCGACCAGCACCCACAGGCCGACGGTACAGCCCAGAAAGCCGAGGCCCGCACCGACGAGGGCGCCCCGACACCCACCGACGGTCAGCGGGTGGTCGTCGTCCTCGCTCCGGAGGTGGAAGTCGACGTAGCCGTCCTTGACGTGGGCGGTGTAGACGGCGAAGAACATCGCCGCCGCGTGGAGGGCCGCCACGGGGAGCGCGACGTCCCCGGCGAGGAGCGCACCGAACAGCGACGTCGCCAGCGGCGGGAGCATGAACACGGGGTGGACCTGCGAGGCGAGCGCTCTGCCCGCCGCGACGGCCCCCGTGTCGTGTCGGGCGACTGCCATACGGCGACAGAAGGCCCGGCGTGTCAAAAAGTCTCGTACGCTTCCCGCGGCTAGGTCGCGACTACCACCAGTTGTCGCGGTCTAGGACGAACTCGGAGATGTGGGACGCCAGTTCGCGACCCGCCTCCGCCGTGGGACTGTGGAGTTCCCCCGAGACGGGGCCGGCCTCGCCGCCGACTCCCTCCGTCTCGGAGATGGGGTCCGTTCCGGTGGGGTAGGGCCGGCGCGAGCGCACTCTGTCGCGGAGTCGCTGAACGGTCGCCGGTGAGAGCCGTCTGTCGAGGTGTTGGAGGTCGTAGCGGACGATGTGGCCCCGTGTGGCCTCGCGCACGGCGATGACCGGCTGGCCGCGGTTCGCACAGCGTTCCCAGATTGCCTGCTGCTCGTCGGGCGTCGCGTAGACGGGGACGTTAGACGGTGCGAGGTGGTCCATCGGATAGGGTTACGTGCCGGACCACTATCGACCCTTCGGCCGCCGTAACGTCGACGGTGTCTACCGCAGCGTCGTGTAACTCAGGCCGGCGATGGCGACGAACTGGAGCGCCCGCAACACGAGGACAGCCTGCTGGACGTGTGGGTCCCCGGCGTAGAAGCTCTGCATCGAGAAGAAGAAGTAGACGGCGACGGCGTTCTCCGCGAGCATCGCCACCGCGAAGGCCACGAGGCCGGCGACCAGTCCGGTCCGGAAGGTGGCGTAGTTGCGTATCCAGACGCCGAGCAGGGGCAACAGTAGGAGGACGTTGATGCCGGCGAGCACCGCGGCCGCGGTGATGAGCGGTCCCATCGCCATCAGTCGGCACCCTCCCCGCAGGTGGCGGTCAGCGCCCTCATCGGTCCATCTGCTCCACGATGTCCTCGAAGGTGTCCCGGTACTGGTCGAACCGGTCGGTGAGGAAGTACAGTTTGGCGTAGTCCTCGTCGCCGGACTCGACGACGTCGTGCTCTTCGAGTTGCTCCATGTGGTGGCGTATCGTCTTGTAGCCCACGTCCAGTTCGTCGGCGAGTTCGTTTGCGTTCATCGGTCGCTCCGTGAGGGCGTCGATGATGCGCGCTCTGTTGGCACCGCCGCGCGTCGCCGTCAGCAGGTACCAGAGCGCTTTCTCCATCCCTCTTCCGTGACTACTGCTCTCGCCTGTCTCAAAGGTCTGTCTCTCGGCGGTCCGCTCACGGGCCGCCCGCCGGTCGCTGTCGTGTGCGTGGACCACGGCAAGTTCGGGCGGAGGGACGCTAGCCACGGCCAAAACCGTTCTTACAACACTCTCCCGAGACTGTACCAATTTCGGGACTACTCGCGAACGGCGGCCGTCGCCTCGGCCATGACGTCGATGGCCTCCTTCAGCGTCTCAAGGTCCGTCGCGTAGGAGATGCGGGCGTAGCCGTCGCCGTTCTCGCCGAAGGCGTCGCCGGGGACGACGACGACGCCGCGCTCTATGACCTCGTCGACCCATCCCTCGGGCACCTTCGGCATCGCGTAGAACGCCCCTTTCGGCGTGGGACACTCCAAGCCCATCTCCTCGAAGCCGTCCAGCAGGACGTCGCGGCGCTCCTCGAAGGCCTCCCGCATCTCAGCGACTGGCTCTTGGGGGCCGGTCAGCGCCGCCTCGGCGGCGTACTGGGCCGGCGCGGAGGCACAGGCCTGCGCGTACTGGTGGACCCGGAGCATCCGCTCGATGCGTTCGGTCGACCCGGTGACCCACCCGAGGCGCCACCCGGTCATCGAGTAGGCCTTCGAGCAGGCGTTGACGACGACGACGTTGCCCGTCTCGTCGAACTCCGCCGGGGAGCGGTGTTCACCCTCGAACACCTGATGCTCGTACACCTCGTCGGAGACGCAGAGCACGTCGTACTCGCTCGCGATGCGGGCGAACTCGCGCATGTCCTCGGGCGACTGGACCGCGCCGGTCGGGTTGGCCGGCGAATTGACGACGAATGCCGCCGTCTCGTCGGTGATGGCGTCTTCGACGGTGGCCGGGTCCATCGTCAGGTCCTCACGCAGGCCCACCGGTTTGGGCGTCCCGCCGGCGAGGTGGGTCAGCGCGTCGTAGGAGACGAATCCGGGGTCGGGGAAGACGACCTCTTCGCCAGCGTCGACGTGAGCCTCCAAGGCGATGTGGAGGGCCTCGCTCCCGCCGGAGGTGGCGATGACGTCCTCGGGGTCGACCTCTAGGTCGTTGTCCCGGTCGTGCTTCGCGGCGATGGCCTCGCGGAGTTTGCGCGTCCCCTTGTTCGAGGTGTAGGCGTCGACCTTTCCCGACTGGATGGCCTCGACGGCGGCCTCGCGGGCGTGGTCCGGCGTCGGGAAGTCCGGTTGCCCGAGGCCGAGGTTGATGGCGTCCTCGCCCGCGGCCTCGAACACCTCGCGGATGCCCGAGATGGAAACCTGTTCGACGCGACTGGAGAATCCGGTCATGTTCGTTCTCTTCGGCCGGTGGCCGATAATTCTTCCCGATTCGGCCCCGCCACCGGCCGGCCAGTCAGCAGACCGTGACGTCGTCGCCGCTCACGCGGTGCGCACCCGTGGGCGTGACCCGGTAGACGGCTTCCGACGCCGTGTCGGCGAACACGCGGTCGTCGCCGGTCCCGACGGTGTAGGCGTACGGGAGCGTCACGTCGACGTAGACGCCGCTGGCGGTGACCCTCGTGATGCGGGCGTCACGTGACGGCCCCGCGCCCTCGTTGGTCCCCCAGTCGGAGAGGCAGTCGGCGGAGTCGAGGTGCCCCTCCACGTACGCCGTCTCGGTCGCGAGCGCACGTCGCTCGGCCGCCGTCGCCGAGACGACGCCCGCGGCGAGGACGAGTCCAACCATCGCGAGTCCGTAGAGGAGCGTCCGTCGGGTCGATGGCATCCGTGTCCGAGCGATAGTCCGGTCGGGGTGAAGTCTTTGGGGTGGCTTCGACGACGGTTTGAGCGATTCGTCGGTCGCCGGGCGGTGCTACCGAACCAACGACATAGCGATAGCGCCCCCGCCGCCGACGCTCACTCGCCTCGCCGCCGGGCGATGCTACCGAACCAACGACATAGCGATAGCGCCCCCGCCGCCGACGCTCATCCCAACCACGCCTCTGTCGTGGTCCTCCCGTTCCATCGCGTAGACGAGCGTCGTCGTGAGGATGCCGCCGCTAGCGCCGATGGGGTGGCCCAGCGCCACCGCGCCGCCGAGCGGATTGTGTTTCTCCGGGGGAAGGCCGAGTTCGTCGGCGACGTACACCATCTGGGCGGCGAACGCCTCGTTGAGGTCGAAGTGGTCCACGTCGTCGACCGAGAGGTCGTTTCGCTCCAGCAGTTTCGAGACGGCGTCACAGACCGCCAGCGAGAACTCCGCGGGGTCCCGGTAGGCGACGGCGTAGTCCTCGACGTGGGCCATCGGCCCCAGACCGGCCTCGTCGACCGTCTCGGCGTCGGCCAACAGCACCGCGCCCGCGCCGTCCGAGAGTTTCGAGGCGTTCCCTGCCGTGATGGTCCCGTCCTCGTCGAACGCCGGCGGGAGTCTAGCGAGCGTCTCCGTCGTCGTCTCGGGGCGCGGCCCTTCGTCCTCGGTGACGAGGTGGTCGCCCACGTCGACGGGGACCATCTCCTTCTCGAAGTGGCCCGCTTCGATGGCCTCGGCGGCGCGGTGGTTGCTCCGCCGGGCGTACTCGTCCTGTGCCTGCCGGGAGACGTCGAAGCGCTCGGCGATGCGGTCGGTGAGCGTCCCCATGTGGGCGTCGTAGTTCGCGTCCCACAGGGCGTCGTGAATCATCGCGTCCACGAGCGTCGTGTCACCGTGGCGGCGGCCGCCGCGCATCTCGCGGACGAGATATGGGGCGTTGGACATCGACTCCATCCCGCCGGCGATGCAGGCCGACGCCCGGCCCGCGTCGATGCGGTCCACGGCGTTCGCGATGGCCCGCAGGCCGGACCCGGACGCCTCGTTGGTGGTCGTGGCCGGGCAGTCGTCGGGGAGCGGCGACTCCACGACGACCTGTCTGGCCGGCACCTGCCCGACTCCGGCCTGCACGGCGTTGCCCAGACACACCCAGTCGACGAGGCCGGGGCCGACGCCGGTGCGGTCCAACACCCCCTCGACGGCCGCCTGCCCGAGGTCCGTCGCCGACTTCTCGGCGAGGGACCCGAGGAGACTTCCGTGTGCTGTGCGAGCGCCGTCGACCACGACCACGTCGGTCATGGCCGAGACGTGACGCCGAGACTACAATACTGTTGGCCCCGAGACGGGTGGCCCGCCAGTCACTGGTCGTCGCCGTCGGTCGCGTCGCGCAACGCTTCGATTGCGACCTCCAGACGCCGGAGGACGGCGTCCGCGTCGGTGTAGCCCTTGTCGTACTCCTCGTAGGCGGAGTCGGCTTCGCCGAGGAACGTCTCGACGGCCGTCGTCACGTCGTCGTCCGAATCGTCGTCGGTGTTGCTCATGTCTGACCCGACGGCCGTCGACGAGGAAAAGTTTCACAGGCGGTACGAGGCGGATGCCCCGACCCTTGAGGTCGGGGAGGAAGACGACAACCGATGACACAAACCACGCTACGAATGGCAAGCCAACTCCTCCATATATACCTAACACCAGCCATATATGTGAAACACAGTGGAATACCGTCGTACCGCCGTCATCAAACTCGACACTCCCGAAGGAGCCGACACCTCCCTTCGAGAGACTGTCGAGCAGTTCAAACACTGCGCCAACACCGCAAGCGAGTGGTGCTGGCACGGCGACGACGGATACCACGTCACCTCGAAAGCCAAAGCCGAACGCGCCCTCTACGACCAACTCCGCGACGAAACCGACCTGACCGCCAACCTCGTCCAGAAAGGGATTCGCAGGGCGGTCGAGGCCGTCAAAAGCGGCGTCGAACGCCTCAAACGTGGCGAGAACACGTCGCAACCATATTTCTCCGCCGACAGCGCGGTGTACGACAAGCGAAGCGCAACGTTCCACCGTGACCACGTTTCCCTTTCGACCGTCGACGGGCGTGTTGAGTGCGACTACATCCTCCCCGACGGCTCTGAGACACCGCCGACCAAGTACGTCTCCGACGAGGACTTCGAGTTTCGGATGGCGCACTTGCAGTACCGCGACGGTGACTGGTATCTCCACGCCTCGATGCGGAAAGTCGAAGTAGACGAGGAACCGTCTGAATCCGAGTCCAAGCACAGAACAGTCCTTGGTGTGGATTTGGGTGTCAACAACCTCGCGGTTGCTTCGACGGGACGATTTTGGTCGGCGGACGAGTTCAACCACTGGCGTCGAGAGTACGAGAAGCGTCGTGGATCGCTCCAGCAGTGTGGCTCTCGCCATGCCCACGAGAACATCGAGAACGTCGGTCGGAAAGAGTACGGGCGTTTCGAGATATACCTGCACACGGTGGCGAACGAACTTATTGAGGAGGCCGTCGAGAACGATTGTTCGCACATCGTGTTCGAGGACTTGACCCACATTCGGGAGAATATTCCAGAGGCGACGTGGCAACACGTCTGGGCGTTTCGGCGCCTCTACGAGTACGTCGAATACAAGGCCGAAGAACACGGTGTCGAAGTCGTACAGGTTGACCCGCGTAACACGTCGAAGCGTTGCTCGACGTGTGGATGTACCCACGAGGATAATCGGGTGGGAGAGTCGCTCGAGTGTCAGCAGTGTGGGTACGAGAACCACGCCGACTACAACGCCTCGAAGAACATCGGATTGCAGTATCTCCGTCGCAGGCAAAACGCAGGCGACGGAGGCGCACCCGTAGATGTGCGCCTGAATCGCGGGACGCTGAACGTGAGTGGGGAGTACGTACCCCCTGCCCCTATTGAGGCATAGAACGGGAGTCCACGCGAAAGCCTCGGGGTCATCCGAGACGGCTCAGCCGTCTCGTGATGACGAGAGACTCCGTCTCTCGAACCACTTGACCCCGAGGCGATTTACTGCGTCACGTCGTAGCCGACGTTCGCGTCGCGGAGGGCGTCGGTCACGCGACCGACGGAGTCCTGCGTCGCCACGACCACGGCGTCCAACCCGCGAGAGGCGGCGTCGGCGGCGACCTCGCCCGACGCGAAGTACGTCGTCGGTTCGACGCCCGCTTCGCGGAGGGCCGCGACCGCCTCGACGCCCGCCGCCGTGACGATGGGGACGTCCTCACAGGCCGCGGCGATGTCCGTCGCGTTCTCGACTGCCCCCGAGCGAATCGGCGGGACCTGCACGACGCTGACGTGGCCGGGTTCGAGGTCCATGACGCCCTCGAACCCGGTGACGCCGACGACCGACCCGGCCTCGGCGCTGGTGGTCGTCACGCCCGTCGCCTCGCCGGCGTCGCCGGGCGCGGCGTGGAGCAACCCCTCCGAGAGCGAGAGCGAGACAGTCTGCCCCTCCGACAAGTCGGCCTCGGCGATGGCGGCGTCCTCCTGAACGCTCCCGAGGACGTCGTCCGTCACCCTGTCGACGAACCGGCGCACGTCGGTAGCCGATTGGAACACCCAGTCGACCCCCTCCTTCGTGACCCGGTAGCGCGAGCGCCCCTCCTTCTCCACGAGGTCCTCGTCGACCAGGTCGCGGATGTACTCGCTGACCGCCTGACTCGTCACCCCGACGGCCTCTGCTATCTCACCCTGACTGACCGCGGGTTGGCGCTCCGCTATCTCGACGAGAATGCGAAAGCGCGTCGCGGCCCGCTTGTTTTCGAGGACGTCGACCATACACGCCCCTCGGTGTCCCGGCTAAAAATACCTCTGTCCTGCGGACGCCAGCGATATGTGTCCGTACCACCGAGATGGACCCGATGGCGCTTCGATACGACGACCGCGCGCTCATGCTGGACGAGACGCTCGTGGTCGCGGACCTCCACGTCGGCCGGGGCACAGGGGGTAATCTGGAGTTTCCGGTCGGGTCGAGTACCGACGTGGTCGAGCGGTTCCGCTCGCTCGTCGAGCGACACGCCGCCGAGACGGTGGTCGTCGCGGGGGATTTGCTACACTCGTTCAGCACGGTGCCGCGGACCGTCGAGGACACCGTGGCGGGCCTGAAGGCCGCGTGCCGCGACGGTGGTGCGCGCCTCCTCGTCACGCCCGGCAACCACGACGCGATGCTCGAATCGGTGTGGGACGGACCGACCGAACGGGAGTACCCCGTCGGCGACACCGTCGTCCTGCACGGTCACGAGGCCCCCGAGGGCGACGCCGACCGCTACGTCGTCGGTCACGACCACCCGACCATCGTCATCGAGGGCCAGCGACGGCCGTGCTATCTTGTCGGGCCGGACCAGTACGAGGGGAGCGACGTGGTGATGCTCCCGTCGTTCAACCGCCTCAACGCCGGCGTCGTCGTCAACGAGATGTCCGCCGCGGAGTTCCAGTCACCGCTCGTCACCGACGCCGACCGACTCGAACCCGTCGTCTGGGACGAGAGCGGCCGCGAGACGCGGTCGTTCCCGCCGCTCGGCGAGTTCCGCCGGATGCTGTAGCCGAGGGACGCCGACCGCCGGGAGACGCCCCCGAACGGCGCGGTGACGCGAGAAACCGCGGCGTATAGCGGTAGGTATTTGGGCCATCGCGGTGGACGGTCGGACATGGTTCAGACTGGTGCCGCACTCGCGCTTATCGCGATAACGCTGCTCTGCCTGCTGTTGCTGTACTTCGCGACGATAAAGTACGTCTCGGCGGTACTCCTCGAAGACGAGGAGGGCCACGAGGGAAACACGAGTAGCGGCGGTCCGGCAGCCTAGGTCCGCCGCCCCCAATCGACGCCGTCCGTTCAGTTCACCTTCTCCGCGGCGACTCGTCCGCTCTCCAGCGCCCCCTGAATCGACGACCAGCGGGTGTAGTCGCCAGCCAACACGACGTTTCCGGCGGGTGCCTCGGGGTCGGGGAGCGTCGCCCGGAACCCCGGCGGTTGGGCGAACTGCGCGAACGGCACCCGGTCGGTCCGGAGCAGTTCGAGCGAGTCGAACCCGGCGGCGGGGTACCA
The DNA here is from genome assembly GCF_056934455.1 of Haloarcula sp. H-hyl6. Taxonomy (NCBI): domain Archaea; kingdom Methanobacteriati; phylum Methanobacteriota; class Halobacteria; order Halobacteriales; family Haloarculaceae; genus Haloarcula; species Haloarcula sp. H-hyl6. Next base: position 484,551 of record NZ_JBRIIK010000001.1, on the reverse strand, counting down.
CGACGCCAGCGCGGTCCGGACCGCTCGCGCAAGCGACTCGTCGTCCTCGTCGGGGGTTCCGAGGAACGTCGCGCTGTACAGTTCCATCCCCTCCGGCGCGTACTCGGCGGCGACGGCCGACATCGGCGCGACGGTGTTCGGCCGGTCGTCGGCCGCGTTGAGGACGATGCGCTTGCCCATGCTCGGGGCCTTGCTCGTCGGCAGCGAGAAGTACTGCGTGACACACCCCAACGTCTCGCCGGGGATGGCGTCGACTCGCGTCAACTCGGTGGCCGTCGCGGGGTCGGTGGCGACGACGGCACCGTCGACGGTCAGCGTCTCCGCGCCGGCCTCGACGGTCACCTCGTCGCTGTCGTCCGCGCCGCGAACGTCGGTCACGGCCCGTCCCGTCTCGATGCTCGCCCCGGCGGCGACGGCCCGGTCGGCCAGTTGCTCGGGCATCGCCTGCATCCCCGCCGCGGGGACGAATATCTCGCCCTCGCTCAGCATCTTGTAGGTGTACTCGAAGACGGCGCTGTCGGTGCCCAGCGAGCGGTCCAGCGTGATGCCGCCGTAGAACGGCGCGGCGAACCGCTCGACGAACCGCTTCGAGAACCCCTCCTCCGCGAGGTACTCGGCGATGGTCTGCCCGCCGCCGGGGCCGTCGAGGATTGTATCGGGGTCCCGTCCCGCCAGTTCCCGCTGGAGCGCAAAGAGTCGGAGTTTGTCGGCCGTCCGAACGTCGGTGTTGAACAGCGTCTGCGGCGCGGCCGTCGGGTTCCGGAGCGGGTCCGACAGCACCGACCGGTGGTTCGGCCGCGCGATGGTCGCGCCGGGCGTGAACGGCCGCGGCGAGAGCGCCTCGACGTCGAGTTCCCGCTGGACGGCCGGATACGCCGAGAACAGCACCTGAAACCCCCGGTCGAAGGTGTACCCGTCCTCGTGGGCGGTCCGGACCCGCCCGCCCACGGTGTCGTTCGCCTCGAACACGGTCACGTCTACCCCCGACTCGGCGAGGTGGCGGGCCGCGACCAGTCCCGCGAGGCCACCGCCGGCGACGACGACGTCTGTCATGGCCGCCGGTTCGGACGCATGGCCCAAGAGCGTGCTGGAGTGGACCGGACGACACTTGTGGCTGCTGTCCCGAGAGACGAGTATGCAGACGACAGCGGCGTTCCGTGGTCTCTCCTGTACCGCCTGTGACGAGTCGGCCGACCCCGGCCGAGCGCGCTGTCCCGACTGCGGCGACGTCCTCGCACCGGAGTACGACGCCGACGAGGTGACGAGTCCTGACGACGTCCGCCTGTTCCCGGTCGAGACAGCCGTCAGCATCGACGAGGGGACCACACCGCTCGTCTCGGTGCCGACGCTGGCCGACGAACTCGGCGTCGGGAGCGTCGCGGTCAAGGACGAGGGCCGCAACCCGACCGGGTCGCTCGCCGACCGGAAACTCGCGCTGGCCGTCTCCGCGGCCGTCCAGCAGGGGGCCGAGCGTGTCGCCACCCCCTCGACGGGCAACGGCGCGCAGGCCGCCGCGGCCTACGCCGCCCGCGCGGGCATCGACTCGAAGGGGTTCGTCCCGTCGCGCTGTCCGTTCCTCAACAAGGCGATGGTGAACGTCCACGGCGGGGACATGCGAGTCGTCGAGGGCCGCTACGAGGACGCCGTCGGGGCATTCGAGGACAGCGACGACGAGTTCGTCCCCGTCGCGCCGGGCCACCCGTTCCGGGTCGCCGGCGGCACCGCCCTCGCGCTCGAACTTCTCGCGGACCGCGAGTGGTCGGCCCCGGACGCCGTCGTCCATCCGACCGGCCACGGCGAGACGGTGGTGGGACTCGAACGGGGGTTCGCGCTCGCCGCGTCGGCCGGCCTCGTCGACGCCGTCCCCCGAATCTACGCGGCCCAACCCGAGAACGCGGCCCCGATAGCCGACGCGGTCCGGGCGGGCGAGAGCGCCCCCCTCGTCGTCGAGCGTCCCGACACCATCGTCGGGCCCCTCGAAGTGCCCGACCCGGCCGCCGGGACCGCCGCCGTCGCCGCTCTCGCTGGTACCGACGGTGGCGCCGTCGCGGTGTCGGACAAAGACGTCTTGCAGGGCGCCGTCGACGGGTGTGAGATGGGGCCGGAAGTCGGCGCGACCGGCGGCACCGCCGTCGCCGGCGTGCGTACGCTGGCCGACCGGGGCGACGTCGCCGCGGGCGACGACGTGGTACTGGTCAACCCCGTGGCCGGGAGCAAGGAAGCCGACCTCCTGCGCTCGCACCTGATGAGTCAGGGCATCTGAGGGCGGTAGCGATTTGACGGGGCCTGTCGACTGTTCGGTATGGCTCACCCCCCGCATCCCACCGACGACTCGGCGCTCGACCGGTACTTCTGGGCGCGCCACGCCAACCCCAAGAGCGGGTGGTCGCGCGTCCCGACGCTCCCCCTGCTTATCACCTGCCTCTATCGTCGGGACTGGCGCGGCCTCGCGCTGACGCTTGCGTTCGTCGCAGTCAACCCGTTCCTGTTCGCCCCGCCGGCGGACGACAGCGCGTGGATGACGAAGGGCGTCTACGGCGAGCGTCTCTGGACCGAACGGGACCACGACCCGCTGAGCTACCCGACTGTCCTGAACTATCTCAACGGGGCGGCGGCGCTGTACGCACTCTACGGCGCTGTCCGCCGCCGCCCCGCCGAGACGACGCTCGCGACGGCCCTCGCGATGACGCTGAAACTCTGGTTCGTCGCCGAGATGGTCCACCTCTACGAGGCCGAGCGAGACGCCTACGGTGGCCAGTGACAGCCCCGGAGTCCCCGAACGGTTTTGTGAACTGCGGGGAAACAGACGTGACACTGAGCTGACTCACAATGCCCCGTCGCCCCCTCTTGCTGTTGCTGACCGTCTGCCTGCTGTTCACCGCTGGCTGCTCGTTTTTCGCCACGAATCCGGACAGCTATTCGAGCAACTACGACCTCAGCGTCGGCGTCGACGCCGACGAGACGCTCCGCAACGTCACCATCCGCGTGCCGTTGCCACAGGTCGACGGCAACGCCACGTTCGAGGCGGCCGACGTCGCGCCGAACGGCACGTTCGAGGGCGCGTTCGCCGCCGGCGTCGTCGACACCGAGTACGGCCCGATGCTCGAACTCACCGCCGACGAGTTCACCGTCGAGACACGGTACTACCGCTACGTCGAGGAGGACGGGGTCGGCCGACAGGAGCGCATCGCCGAGTCCGAGTACGACCCGGAGAACCCCGACCACGTGGCCCGGACGCGTCGCACCGTCGCCGCGACGACCCTCCGTGACGCGACCTACCCCATCGAGACGCGAACGCCCGTGGGTGCTTCACCGACGCTCTACGGGGACGGGGTGACCCGGTCGCTCACCGACTGTCCGCTCCCGTATCGCGACGAGACGGCGTGTTTCGCCTACGACGCGCCCGTGTACCTCTCCTACGACGCCCCCGAGGACGCCCGCGTGGACGCGAGCGTCATGGTCGTCGGGTCCAACGAGTGGTTCACCGGCGGGTGGACGGGCAACAGTTACCTCGACCGGGTCCACGCCAACGCCACCGGGCCACAGGACGGGTGGGTCGAAGCGTCCGGCCACACCGAGACGGGCCGCGGGAACTACCCCTCGCCCGAACGCTGAGGCTACGAGGCGTGCTGTTTCGCCATCGTGTAGGCCTCCCGCACACGCTTGAACTCGTCCTCGTCGCCGCCGTGGTCCGGGTGGACTTCCTTCACCCGGTCGCGGTAGGCGGCTTTCACCTCCGACAGTGTGGCCGTCTGTCGAAGCCCCAACTCCGCGAACGCCTGCAACGTCGGGTCCGCCGACCGCTCGGGGGTCGGCCCGAGCGACACCTCCGGCGTCTCGAAGGGGAGGCGCGCGCCGAGGTGGACGCCGGGCATCTCGTGTTCCACCAGCACCGGCCACGTCGGCGAGCGCTCGATGCGGTAGTACGCCCGAGCATCGAACGTGATGGCCACGTCCCGCTTGGGGAGGTAGAAGGCGACGTGTTGGCCCTCGACGAAGTGGTTCTCGGCGAACTGCTCGTCGATGGCCTGGAGGTACTCCCGGAGTTCGGCGCGGCGGCGCTCCTCGCCGCCGTCTCGCATCTGACGTGCCTGTTGCTCGGCCGGGAAGAGCCTCGCCGCGACGACGAAGAGACCGGCCACCAGCAGGCTCCCACCTGCGCCCAACAGGACGCCGAGGAGGAGCCACTCTGGCACCGTTCCGGGGTCTGCCTGCACGGCCCGTGATTGGGACCGCGCGGTAAAGAAATTCTCGCTCTACCCGATGTACCGCAGGTCCTCGTCGGCCGGCGACGGGGCGTTCTGCTGTTCCATCTCCTGTATCTTCCGGACGACCTCCTCCATCTCGTCGGCCCGCTCTTCGAGGGACTCGTAGTCCACGTCGAAGCCGACGACGTCCTGGAGGATTTCGAGGACGGCCTGTGCGCTCTTGGGGTCGACGAGGTAGCCCGACGTCTCGCCCATGAGACAGGCCGCCGGGATGCCGCGGCGGCTCCCGAGACCGAGTAGCAGACCCGAGACGCCGACGATGCCGCCCGCGGGTTCGTCCTCGCGGAAGACGACGCCCGATTCTTCGAGCGTGTCGGCGAACTCGTCGGTGGTCGTCGCGCCCAACACGTCGTACTCGTCGATGAGTTCGCCCGTGGGCACCCCGCCCAGCGCGAACACCTCCTCGACGCCGAACTCCTCGGCGACGTCGAGGAAGGCGTCGGTCAGGCCGTAGTGGCCCTCGCTGTCCTGTGCCTGATGGTCGCCGGAGAGGACGAGCATGTCCCGCCCGTCCTCGGGCGTGACGGCGTGGAACTCGGCGGCCGCGAGTTGTGCCGTCCGGTCGTCGATGCTGACCTGCGGCGGGAAGTGCGTCGAGTAGACGCGCCGGACGAGTTCGCTGTCCAGTTCCTCCAGCAGGTGCTCGGCGGCGAGTTTGCCGACGTGGCCGACACCGGGAAGTCCCTCGACGAGGACGGGGTCCTCGAGGTCCGGGTCGGCGAGTACTTCGATGTCGAATTCGTCCATACCGCTTACCTGCGGTTGCGGCGCTTAAGTGAACGTCGATACTCGCCGTGAGGATCCGTCGGGTCGAACGGCGCGGGGGCGCTGTTGACGGCCTCCGCGCCACACTCGGGACAGGACTCGGAGAGCGTGTACATCGGGGCGTCGTGTTCGCTGTCCCACGCCGAACACACCCGGATGTCGGACTTCATCGCTACTCGTCGTCTTCGGTCCGCTCGCGGTGGAACCCGGCGGAACCGCCGTGTTCCTCGACGACGGCCCGTGCGCGGGCGGCGCTCTCTTCGAGTTCGCCCTCGGCCGTCTTGTAGTCGGGCGCCTGCACCTGAATGCGGTACTCGGGCGAACCGACGTAGGTGACTTCGAGTTGAATCTCCTCGGGAACCTCGCCGTTGCCCTCGGCGGCCTTCAGCGCCTCCTTGATGACGTCGACGCCGTCGCTCGCGGGGCACGTCAGGTCGACGTAGCCGGTGACGTTGACGTATGGCACCGAGACGTTGTTCCGGGCGGTCTGGACGATGGCCTCGACTTCGTCCTCCTCGAGGTCGGTCTCTTCGAGGGCGTCGGCGCCGTGGATGGCGGCGGCCTCGAAGCCGTCGTACAGCGACCCGAACTCCGCGAGCAGCGCGTTGGCGATGGAACCGTACGCCTCGTCGCCGATGTCCTCGCCGAAGGCTAGTTCCATCCAGTTGTCGGCCTTCTGCTCGTTCTTCCACTCCTGGATCTTCTCTTTGCGCTGGTGGTCGTTGACGTCCTTGATGGAGAGGTCTATCTGCTGGGAGCTCTCGTCGACGTCTAGCACCTTGGCGACGACCGTCTGACCCTCGTTGACGTGGTCGCGGACGTTCTTTATCCATCCGCTTGCGACCTCGGAGATGTGACAGAGGCCACGCTTGCCCTCGTACTCCTCGAGGTCGACGAACACGCCGAAGTCCTCGATCTCGTCGACCTTGCCGACGACGAGTTCGCTCGGTTCGGGCCAGCCGCTGTATTTCATCCTATCGGGCCTCGACGACGTCGGTCACTTCGCCTTCGATGTCGGCCTTCCCGCCGGTGGGGCGGGCGAGCGTGTGGCCGCAGACGGCACACGAGACCTCGCTCGCGGCCTTCTCGAAGAGGGTCTGTTCGTTCTCGCAGTCCGGACAGGCGACGGTGACGAAGCTTCCAGCCATGGTTACTCCTGGAACTCCAGTCGGCCGGCGCGCCATCCCTCGCGGAGGTGGGCCTTGCCACAGTCCGAACAGCGGTACTTGAGGTCCGTCTTCTTCGTGGGCTTGTCCCCACCGGGGACCTTCGAGAACTTCCCGTCGTTCCCGATACCGGAGTTGCGCTCGCGCTGGCGGTCGATCCACTTCATCCCGGTCTCGCGCCCGGAGCGGACCTTCTCCACCTCGTGTTCGTTGTGCTCGTTACAGTGCGGACAGTACGTATTGAAGCGTCGCGGCATCTCCATAGATATCGACCTTACGGAGCGATTTGGTGTGACCGCTTAAAACCCGTTTGGTTCGGAGTCGGAGCGCCGTCCCCCTGTGCGGGAGCGTCACGCGCTCCCTTCGAAGTTTCTAAGTACGCCGTTTGCCAAGTCACCCCCATGAAGAAGCTCATCATCCACGGGGACCCCGGCCTCCGGAAGGGCGGCCGCATCGAGTACGACGGCGACGAGTACGAAGTGTTCGCCGTGGCTCGACAGGGCGACTGGCACGGCCCGGACCGCCCGCAACTGTGGTGTACGGTGGGGCAAGAAGACGAGGAGGAGACGTTCAAGCGACAGGACTACATCCCGATGCACCTCGACACCGACGACGTAGAGGCAGAGGCCGTCACTGTCCTCCGCGAACGCGGCGCGCCGAACGCCGAAGCCTAATTCTGCCGCGCCGTTACAGTTGTTCCGGGTGGACCCGGTAGACCACCACGTCACCGGCCCGTTTCGCGACTGTCACGCCCGAGAGGTGGTCGACCGTCACCTCACCGTAGCGTGCCCGTTCCGCCGGCCCGACGTAGACGTACCGGACGTCGTACTCTCTGAGGAGCGCCCGCTGTTCACTCGCGCTCCCGGTGTAGATTGTCTGGACGTCCTCGACGCGCCGTTCGTACACCGTGTCGTTGCGGTACTGGGCCTCGTGGTACCACCCGGCGACGGTGGGGAGGCCGGTCAGACTCGCGGGCGCGCTCGACCCCTTACCCTCCGCGGCGTCCCACGTGTACCCCGCCGGGGCCGCGGTGACGATGGTGGGTCGGTCCTCGGCGGTCCGGTCGAGCCACCGAATCGCTTCGGCCTCGCCGGGGTGTTCACGGTCGAGGTACGCCGTCCCGTTCAGCGTCGTCTCCTCGCTCGCGGCGACGTGGTTCGAGAGCGCGAACGCGCCGTAGATGGACGTCGAGACGACGAGGAGCGCGACGAGCCCCCGCGTCCCCGCGGTCGTCAGCCGTCGGTGGGTCGCCGTGTCGGGTCGCCATCGGGTCAGAAGCCACGCCAGCACCGGGCCGACGGCCGCGGCCCACAGCACCCACACCTGCATGTAGGTCTTGAACACCGTGTTCATCCGACCGATGTTCTCCTTCACGAAGAGGAACTCCACCAGCAGGACGAGTCCGGCGCCGGCCAATACGAGGACCACCTCGAAGTCGACCGTCCTGTCGCCCCCGTCGGTCAGGGCCGGTACCGCGCCCAGCGACCGACTCAGGGTCGGCGACCGGGCGAACAGCCACGCCCCGACCAGCAACGGGGCGAGCAGACCCACGGCGGCGAGGTCAACCGTCGCCCCGAGGAAGACGATGCCCACCGTTCCGAGGCCCACGGCCCGCGCCTCACGGGTGCCGAGCGCACGCCCGGCCTGCGCGTAGAAGTACAGGGCGAACGGGAGGACGAACACGCCGTGGACGGCGAGCAGTTCCAGCAGCGAGGTCCGGTCGGGCAGGACCGCTAGCTCCCGGCCGCTCGCGGCCCCCAGCCAGAACGGGAGCGACCACAGGAGTCCGAGTGCGACGATGCCGACGGCGACGGCCAGTGCGATACCGATTCGGATACCTTCGTGCGCCAGTCCGTCCGCTCTGATTCGCTCGCTCAGGCTGTTGGGCAGGAGCGTCGTCGGGTCGGCGGGCGCGACGACGACTGTCAGCATCGCGAGGCCGGCCACCGAGGGGAACGACCACGTGTTCGTCACGGCCATCAGACCGGCCACGGCGGGCAGCGCGCCGAACAGGAGCGCCAGTCGCCGGCGCCACTCGACGGCCGGCGTCTGGTAGTAGCTGAAACACAGCGCGGCCGCGAGCAGGAGGAAGCCCGTACTCATCATGTGGGCGTGCATGTCGCCGTTGAGCCACGCGAACAGCGGGAACTCGTCGATGACGAAGGCCGCCGCCGGTTCGTAGGTCCCGAAGTCCGCCGCCTCGTCGGTGATGACGCGGCTGGCGTCCCAGTAGCTGAACCGGTCGGGACCGAGCGCCAGCCCCTCCATCTCGTAGCCGGCCGTCTCGGCCAGCCACCGCCCGACGCCCTCGGGCGACAACCAGATGAGAAAGCGGGCGGGCGTCGAGAGGTTGCTGGCGATGCCGACGAAGAAGGCCGACAGCCCTGCGGCCATCTTCCGGGGCGCGCCCCTGTCGGCGGCGATAGCGCCCGCCAGCCCGTACGTCGCCGTCACGAGCGTCGCGTAGAACCCCGAGAGCGCGAGGTTGTAGGCGTACTGGCCGGCGGTGCCGGTCAACCGCGTGAGGATGGCCGCAAGCAGGTGACCGCCGTAGTAGTACGCCACCGGTTCGCCGGCGAACCACATGTCCTCCGGCGGGAGCGAGTCCGCTCGCAGGAGCGACTTCAGGAGACCGTAGTCGAGGAACTTCTCCCCGCCGATGGGGACGATTGCGGGGTCGAAGGCGCGGACGGCGACCAGAAAGCAGAACGCGAGCGTGAACACTCCGGCCACCTCCGCGTAGGCGCGCCCGTCGACGGTGACGCCGCGGACGGCGGCGACGACGGCGGTGGCGACGAGGACGGCGAGGCCGAGGTAGACGCCGGCGGTCAGCGAGAGGCGGCCGACGAAGTAGGTGACCAGCCACAGCACCGACAGCGCCACCGGGATGCCGAAGGCGACACCGCGGTTCGCGAAGCGCGGGAACAGGACGGCAGCGACCGTCGCGCCGACGTAACACAACAGCAGGTAGAGCGATAGCCAGAGGGCGACGAGGCCGTACTCCATCACCCGAGGAAGTGCGACGCTGGCCTATACGTCTTTTGCACCGTCCGTTCCGCGCAGCCGCCTCGCGCTTCTTCGAACCGTTTTTACTGGCTCACGGAGGAAGCTAACACGATGTCGCGTTCCGTCGGTATCGTCGTCCCGGCCTACCGCCCGGACGTCGCCCAGTTGCGGACCTACCTCACCGCCATCGGCGAGTTCCTCGACCCCGACGCCGTCGTCGTGGAACTCGACACGCCGAAGGCCGGCGTCCCCGAGCAACTGGCCGACCTCCCGGTCCGCGTCGAGACGGTGCCGTACCGACGGGGCAAGGGCGCGGCCGTCACCGCCGGGTTCGAGGCGCTCCCGACGGACGTACTCGTCTTCGCCGACGCCGACGGGTCCACGCCGGTCGATTCGCTGGCCGAAGTGGTCTCGCCCGTCGAACGCGGCGACACCGACCTCGCCGTCGGGTCTCGCCGGCACCCCGATGCGGCCGTCGCCAGCCACCAGACCTTCGCCCGCCGCTTCCTCGGCGACGCCTTCGCGTGGTTGGCCGGCCGCCTGCTCGACGTCTCCCTGTACGACTACCAGTGCGGCGCGAAGGCCATCGACGCAGACGCGTGGGCGACGGTCCGGAGCCACCTCTACGAACCCGGATTCGCGTGGGACGTCGAACTGGTCGCCATGGCCGGAGCGTTGGACCTCCGGGTCACCGAAGTCCCCATCTCGTGGGAGGACCGACCGGGGTCGACCGTCTCGCCGGTACGGGACTCCGTCGCCCTCTTCCGTGCGCTGCTGGCCGCCCGCCACCGGGCGAAGCAACTCAGCGACGACCGCCTCCACACCGCCATCGCCGCCCGTCGGGAGGACCCGACGGCGCTCGTCGAACGAGAGCGATGAGCGGACCGGGCGACCGCATCCGACGGCGCCTCCCCGACCGCTTCGAGTCGCTCGTCTCCGGCGTCCGCTTCGGCCAGTTCGTCTCCGTCGGTGTCGTCGGTGCCATCAGCGACAACACCGTGCTGGCCGTCCTCGGCCTCGTCTTCGGCGTCCCCGACCTCTGGGCGAAGGCCGCCGGCATCGAGACGGCCATCGTCGTGATGTTCCTCGTCAACGAACACTGGACGTTCTCCGCGATGGGGGCCGCCGGCCCCAAACCGTTCCTGAAACGATTGGTGAAGTCCCACGTCGTCCGCTCCGGCGGCGTCACCGTCCAACTGGTCGTCTACTGGTTCCTGACCCAGTACCTCACCGTCGAACTCCTCCTTTTCGGCACCGACCTCTGGTTCATCGCCGCCAGCCCTCTCGCCATCGCCGTGGCGATGCTGGTCAACTACGTCTTCGAGAGTCTGTTCACGTGGCAGGTCCACCGCGACGGCACCGCGTAGCGCGTGAGTAATTCACGGACGGCACTCGAATCACAACCCTTAATGAGGGGCCTCGGGTATGAAGAGGTAGCGGGATGGGATAGCCAGGAGATTCCGGCGGGCTCATAACCCGCAGATCGGTAGTTCAAATCTACCTCCCGCTACTAAAATTCTGACTGAGTGACCGTCGCAAGATTTCTCACGTAGTTTTATCGCCTCGTGTAGGCCAGATTTCGCTGTGCATTCATTCAAATACGATACCGAGCAGAACACTTGTTGTTAGAATCGAGTAGCCGCTAAAACCGGTCTGAGTAAGCTACGGGAAACACCACCATCTCTCTGAAAGGGGGTGGCGTAGTTCACCTCCCGCTACTTCTGCTGAGTATCGTGCAACCTTGTCGAAAAGCGCCGCCAATAGGTGGAGTAGCATCGATGATTCGGACTTGGAGCGTGTGCGTTGCCGTGGGCGAGACAGACGTCTGTGCGGCCGCCGGCGAGACACTGTTCGGGGCCCCTACGGGATGCCGGCCGACGTAATCACGCTCATCTATCCGAAATCCAATACTTTCCAAGGTTACCCAAACCAGCCGACGACAGCAAGGTTGGAGCGCCCGCAGTACTGAGTAGTCCGGAAGCTGTCTGGTGTGTCGGCCGACGGCGAGAGCCACGCAATGGACCGAGGGCTGACAGACCGCGTACTGAGAACGCTGCGGCCCGTTTCGCGCATCTGCCATCGTCGCCTCCCCGCCGAGGCGCCCCCGGAATGCGCCCAGCCTAGTCACACAGTCACTCCGATATCTACATCTAGGCGGGGGAATTGCCCAAGGTTGGAGTCACACAGCGGTCGCTTCGGAGATAGAGGACCTCTCTCAGCCTGTGTGATGCTGTCTGAACGGCTGTGCCACTCAAACTGGTGACGACTACGTTCTGGTTCACTGTTGTAGTCGGAGGATTATCGGACTAGCGTCTCTGGGCTACGGCAACCGTGCTGTTCGGGGTTGAGCGAGAGCGTGGATGGCGTCCGAAACCCTGGCCCCGTGGCGTTACCCGTCGCCGCGTTCGTCGACGATGACGACTTCGCCGTCCTCCACCCGGACGTTGATGAGCGTCTTGGCGTCGTAGCCGGCCTCGTCGAGTTTGTTCTCGCCGTCGGCCTTCTTGATGACGCAGACGATGTCGCAGATGTCGGCGCCGATGTCCTCGAGCGCACCGGTCAGGGCCGCGAGCGTGCCGCCCGTCGAGAGGACGTCGTCCAGCACGAGCACCCGGTCGCCCTCGTAGACGTCGTTGACGTACATCTCGTTCTCGGAGTAGCCGGTGACCTGTGAGAGCGCGACTTCGCCGTCCAGTCCGTACTGGCGCTTGCGGACGACGACGAGGGGGATGTCCGTCATCAGGGAGACGGCCGTCGAGAGGTGGATGCCCATCGCCGCGGGCGTGACGATTTTGTCGACGTTCTCCAGTTCGGCCTTGCGGATGATCTTGATGACGATTTCGCGGAGGAGTTCCGGGCGCAGCATCGGTACGCCGTCGCTGACGGGGTGAACGAAGTAGTGGTACCCGTCCTTCTCGATTATCGGCGCTTCGAGGAGCGACTCCTTTAGCTGATCCATGCTGGCGGTACTGCGAGGCCGTACAAAAGTTCGTCGTCAACGAGTCACAGGAGTGGGAGCAGTTCACCGAGCGCGCGGACCATCGGCAGGGCGTGGCTGTCGCCTAGCGAGTAGTACTCCACGGCCGTCAACAGGACGAACAGCGTCGGCGCGGCCGTCGTGACGCCGAGGAGGACGGCACCGGCCCGGCCGAACCACCCGTCCGAACGACCGGAGAGCGCCCAGCCCGCGAGCGGAACCCCGAGAGCGAGCGAGAGCAGGGCGTGGAGCTGGAACGCCTCGCCGAGGCCGTTTACTGTCAGCGCGACGGCGACGACGAGGAGTTGCCCGCCGATGGCGATACTCACAACCACCGACCAGCCGAACAGCCGCCAGTGTTCGGTGAGCGTCTCTCGAACGACCGGGACTCGGACAAGGAGATAGACGCCCAGCGGAAACAGGGGGAACAGGTAGCGGACCGTAATCTGGGCGTAGACCGGGAGACGGCTCGCATACTGGAGGGCCACGGTTAGCGCTACCGCGACAGCAAACAGGTCGACGAGACGGGTCCCGTCGAGAACCCGCGACGCGGGCCACGACGGTCGTCGTCCCCGCAATAACACCGGGATGGCAGCACAGAGACCGACGAGGACCGGGGCTGATTCCAGCAGAGTGAGGTTGACCGCCTGTCCGTTGGATATGTCGAACGTCCCCGTGGTGTGGCCCGAGCGAACGGTGGCGTGGTAGAGTTCCCCCGGGCGAGCCACTATCGACTCCGCGCCGACGACGAGTTCACTCCCCAAGAGGAGTAACGGTTGGACCGCAGGTTCGACGGCGACGAACAGCGGGCCGAGAGCCTTGCGGACGAGAGCGACCGGCCCACCTGATTGGCCGCCTGCCGCACCGGCGTTCTCGGCCGCCCCGGTCTGACTCGAAGACGCCGCGATTGCGAGTAGTCGCGGCGGACGGAGCGGTGACCCAGCGACGAGTACGTTCGTCACGAAGAACGGTAGGAGAGAGACAAGGAACGCCCCGGTCAGCAGGAGAAGCGTTTTCGGGCTGTTGTCGGGGGCGGTCGGCACGTCTACCGCTGCGAGGACGACGGCGAGGAGCAGGGCTTCTGGCGCGTGGACCCACGCGTAGAGGCCGACCTGTGCGTATGCGAGCGCGCGGAAGGTTGACGGTCGTACGGCAAGTGCCCCCTCGGTCGGTGTCCGACTCCGGTGGAGGCAGTACGCGATGCCCAGTACGACTGTCGCCGTCAGGACGTGGCGCTTCGGTATCGTCGCCCAGAGGGAGAGCGGCGTTCCGAGGACGAATACCGCAGCCCCGAGGAGTCCGCTCTGTGGCCCGTGAATCCCCCGGAGGAGCCGATACAAGAGGACCGGCGCGAAGGCCGCGACGGTGAGGTGGAACAACTGGAGCGCGTAGAGGTGCGTCGCGTCGCCGTTGAGCGGTCGCGCCAGCGTCACGTTCGCCGCGAAGACGGCGAGGACGAGGGCGCTCCCACCCACGAGTATCGCGTCGCTGTCCAGATGGCGACCCAGCGTCACGACGAGGGCCAGCAGACCGAGCGACCACAGTGCGACGAGTCCGATGCGGAGGTCGACGACGTGTTTCAGTCCCTCCAGCACCGCCCAGTAGGGGAGCGAGAGGAAGATTGCGCCGTAGTTTCGAGCGAGAACGTCGCCGTCGTAAGGCACCGCGCCGGGGGTTTCCAGCCCCGACCCGTACGCCGCCTCGGTCAACACGAGGTGACCGTTCGACAGACTGTACAGGCCGTTGACTAGCGTGTAGGTGTCCGTGATGAGGACCGTCGTCCGCCAGACCACCGGGAAGAGGCAGAGGCAGGCGAGAAACACCAGCAGACCCAGACGGTCACCGAACACTACGGCGCGGGCAGTCTCCCGAACGGCCGCCGTCTGCGTCCGGTGCCGGAGTCGGTCGGCCACGTCGGCGGCAGTCACTCCACCACCTCCACCGTCACGTTTCGCTCGCCGACGACTCGACGGTTTCGGGAGTCCTCGACGACGACGGCGAGGGTCCCGCAATACGTCTCGCGGGTCAACCTGTCGGGATTGAACGTGTCAGACTGCATCGTCACGTCGTAGGTCCGGCCGCCCGAGTCCGAGAGGAAGTGAACGGTCGACCGAGTGTAGTTCAACCCGTCGATGCGCAGGCGGTAGACGAGCACCGGGGACCCCGTGACCGTCGAAAAACGGACCGTCGCCGGCGGCACGGTGAGGTACGACCCCCCCTGTCCGTACGACGCCGGTTCGATAGTCGCCCGGTCGGGCAGGGTGACCTCCGCGACTGTCGCGTTCCCCTCGCCGTAGGCGACGTCCGGGGCCTGCGTCAACGAGACACCGGGAACCAACGGCCCGGAGACGGCCGCCGTCAGCACGACGACGCTCGCCACCCCGAGGACGACGGCGCGCGCGTAGTCCATCGTTACGTTCCTCTGTGGTAGTGTAAATAAATGCTTCGTGGCGGTGCTGTGGCTGGTACGTCGAAAAATGGAGAAACGAAGCGTCGATTACGCTTCGGGGCCGGAATCTTCGGCGAGCGTTGCAGACGTGTCGCCCTCCGGCGGTTCGTAGACGACGCGGACTTCGTAGTCGTCCGCCAGACCTGCATCGATAGATGTACCAGCGCTAACCTCGGTAGTACCCTCTGCGGTCAGCCAATCATCTGTGTTGTCGTTGTTGTCAATATCGACCGATGGAGCAGCAGCGGCCCATGAGGTCGCATCAATCCAACCACTCCCTCGGATGTAGAGGCTGTTACCGCTGATTGTGTCCCCGCCGTCGTGCGTGATGGAGAGTACACCTTCGTCGGCCGCGCCGACGCTCTCGTCGTAGTCGAAGGCGAAACTCGCCTGCGGAGTCGTCTGCTGTGCCTGGTCGCCGAGTCCGAGGACGAACGACGCGATGACGGCCGCGAGGATGACTGTGATAGCCACCATCAGGATGACCCCGATGACCGGCGAGACAGCGTCGTCGTCGTTAATGAGTTGTTTCAGGTCCATGTGTGTGTTCCGCGCACACCGCAGTGTGTCCGCACCAGCGATAACCCGTGCTTAACCCCACCTCGGGACGGGAGAATCGCTCGTGAAGGTGTGCTGATTCAACCCCATGGGGTGGGTACACTTATACCTACACTACCTTTTAGCGCTTCAAGTCCGGCCTGAAACCCTTCAAGACCCACCTGTACTGCCGGAAACTGGCCTTTCCAGCCGATTGTTCGAACGGGCCGACGGAACCGTCCGATTATCAGCGCTGAATATCGGGGGCTTGCCAATTCAGCCCTCGTCGTCGGCGAACTCCGTCAGGGTCATCTCGCGTCCGAGGTAGGTGTGGTAGAGCGCGGACCCGGTCAACACGACGGCCATCACCGTCGCCCAGACCAGTGGGGGCATCAGCGTGAAGGGGTAGACGCCGACCCACAGGACCACGACGACGGCGAGACTGATGGCCCCGAACGAGAGGTAGTACTCGCGCCACGGGAACTCGCTCCCGGGGACGATTTCGAGATACACCGTCAGTTCGTCCGTCTGTGCGGCGGTGGTGATGACGCCGGCGTCGGCGTCGTAGTCGACGATGTTCGCCTCGTCCATCCGGGGCAGGTGAGTCTGCTGGAGCGTGGTGTAGACGCGCTTTCGCTGCGCGCTGGAGACGTCGCCCGCCTCGCAGTCGTACTCCCGCGACGCGACGTGGGAGGCGAGGTCACCCAGTTCGACGGGACCCCCGTTCTCACGGAGGTACTGAAGGACGTACCGTCGGCGTTCGTTCTGGAGCACGTCGAAAATCTCGCCCTTCGAGAGTGCGTCGGCCGAGTCGTCGACCGGCGACGGACGGGACTGTTGGCTCATGCGTGCGTCACGTCCCAGCGGTCGGGACCCGGCAGTGCCATGTACCTCAGTGATGAGAGTCGACCGTAATAATCGCAGCGGTCCCTCGACTACGCGGGGTTGAGCGTCGAAAGAAAAAGCGAGTGAGGGCTTACGCGTCGGGACCGGACCACTCGGCGAGCGTCGCAGAGCTGTCGCCCGTGTCACTGTTGTAAGTGACGCGGACGTTGTCAGCGTCTGCTACAGCGTATTCAACTGACGAACCAGCACTAACTTTGGAGGCGGTGCCGCCTACGCCAGACGCGTCGCTCCAAATTTCATTACTTTCTCCACCAGAGAGCCTCAGATTCCCTGCCTCGATAGTATCACCACCATCATGCGTGACGGTGAGGAGACCATCACCGGAGCTCGTACCGAAGTCGTCACTGGTGAAAGAACTCGTGTCGTAGTCGAAACTGAAGCTAGCCTGCGGCGCGGTGTTGCTGACTTGGTCACCCAGGCCGAGCACGAACGTGGCTATCACCGCTGCGAGGATGACTGTGATGGCGACCATCAGGATGACGCCGATGACCGGGGAGACGGCGTCGTCGTCGTCGAAGAATCGTTTGATGTCCATGGTTTGTCTTGTGTCCGACACTCGCGAAGACTACCGGAGGGAAGCCGCCTCGATAGCCTCACAGTGTCCTTGACCTAACCAGCGCGCGTGTACACATAAAGGTAAAGCACTAATTATCCGCTGTGAAAATACCCTTCAGCGTCAGGGTCGAATCAGGGTAGCAACAGGAGCGCGAGGGTGACGAAGACGGCGAGGACGAGGATGCTGAACCCGATTCCCGCCCGAAGCGGGTGTTCGGCCCCGTCGGACGTGTCACGGATAACGCGACGATAAGTGGCGTTCGGGTCGGTCACCGCCGCGGTGACTGCGCCCGTCGCGCCGACGACGGCACGGTCGACGGCGGCGTACAGTTCGGTGACGCCGACGACCAGCGCGCGGGTCCCGTAGAACACTGCGGGGTTGTACAGCGAGTCGACGTCCGGCACGCGACCGAGTTTCGAGAGCGGTTTCTTCGTGAGCGCGAACCCGGCCAGTCCGGCCGCCGCGAGCGCCAGCCCCTCGACGACGTGGGAGACGGTGTAGGTGTGATAGACGTGCGAGACGACTGCCCCGTCCGTCACGTCGAACGGCAGGAGGCCGAATAGCGCGTCGGGGAACACACCGTAGGCCACACAGAGGACGGCGACGAGGACCATGGCCACGCTCTGCAGGCGGTTGGCGTCGCGCACGCTGTCGCCGTACTCGCCGTGGAAGAAGGCGTAGTAGCCGAACTTGATGAACGACATGAAGGTGCCGACGCCTCCGATGAGGAGGAGCCATTCGAGCGTCGTCCGGCCGCCCGCGTACAGCGGTCCCTTCACGAAGTCGTAGTGGCTCGCGGCGATGACGATGCCCTTGCTGACGAACCCGTTGAAGCCGGGGAACCCGGCGATGGAGAGGGCCGCGACGGTGAACGCGGCCGCCGTAATCGGCATCTCCCGCCAGAGGCCGCCGAGTTTCTTCAGGCTCTCCTCGCCGGTGCGGTAGACGACGACGCCGGCGGTCATGAACAGCAGGCCCTTGTAGAGGATGTGGTTGAACACGTGAGCGAACGCGCCGGCCTGCGCGAGTGCGCCGCCGATGCCGACGCCGGCAATCATGTAGCCGACCTGCGACTGGATGTGGTACGAGAGCAGGCGGCGCATGTCGTTCTGGAACAGCGCGAACATCGCGCCGAAGACGGCCATGCCACCGCCCATGTACGCGATAGCGACGTTGCCGTCGGGGAACGCTCGGTACATCCCGTACACGCCGGTCTTGGTCGTGAACACGCAGAGGAAGACGCTCGCGGCGATGTGGGGCCGCGGATACGTGTCGGGGAGCCACGCGTGCAGGCCGATGAAGCCGACGTTGACGCCGATGCCGACGGCGGCCAGTGCGGCCGGGAGACCGGACGTGATGCCCGCCGTCTCCGGACCGCCGGGTACGGACGCGAACAGGAAGGTGCCCTTGGCGACGTACGTCTGGAGGATGGCCGCCATGAGGAGCGTCCCGCCGATGCCGTGGAACAGCGCGTACCGGAAGCCGGCCCGGACCGCCGCGCCGCGGTAGTGCCACACCAGCAGGGTGCTGGTGACGGCCATCAGTTCCCAGAAGAACAGCATCGTGAGCCAGTCCCCGGCGAAGACGGCGCCGAAACTCGTCGCCACGTACGACAGCGCGAACGCCGTCTGGACGTTCTCGGCCTCGCTGGCGTACGAGTAGAGGACGGCGACGGCACCGATGAGACCGAAGACCAGTCCCATCAGCCGCGAGAACTCGTCGACGTTGAGCAAGACGGCCTCGAAGCCGAGGAACGTCGTCTGGATGTGAGCGCCCGAGGGGACGACCCACGCCCACGCGACGGCCGCCGCGGACGCCGCGACGCCGAGCGCGTGGCCCGCACGGCGAGGCAGGAACGCGACGAGGACGGCGACGGCCAGCAAGACGACGCCCGGCGGGACCATCGTCAGCGCGGAGGCCATCAGAGGGCCACCCCCGGGAGGTTCCCGACGATAGTCTCGACGATGCGCAGGAAGACGACGCCGCGCGGGACGACGCCGAGCAACAGCGACAGCGTCGCCGCCGTCAGGATGGGCCCGAGCATGAACCACGTGCTCTCGGCGCCGCGCCAGTTGCACTGGTCCCACCCACTGGCTGGCGGGCCGCCGTGGTGTTCGACGTCCTCGTGACGCTTCCCGAGGTGGTCGACGTGTTGCGGGTCGGGAATCTCGTCGTCGTCCTCGTCGCCCGGTGCTTCGACAGTCTCGGCGTCACCGCCGTCCGCGCGAATCGAGCGCCCCCCGAAGACGGCTTCGACGAGCGGTTTCTCGTCGTGAGCCTCCGGCGACTCGAAGTAGGCCTGATAGACGATGGGCCAGAAGTACGCGATGTTGAGCACGCCCGAGACGAGCAGCGCGGCGGCGAAGACGAGGCCGCCGCCCTCCAGTGCGCCGATGACGAGGTACCACTTGCTGACGAACCCGGCCACGAGGGGGATGCCGGCCATCCCCGCCGCTGCGACGGCGAAGGCGGCCATCGTCAGGGGCATCCGCGTGCCGATACCGGCCATGTCGCTGATGTCGTCGGTGTGGGTCTCGACGTGGATTGCGCCGGCACAGAAGAACAGGGTGAGTTTCATGAACGCGTGGGCGGGGATGTGGAGCAACCCGCCGATTAGTGCGTCGCCTTCTAGGAGTGCGAGTCCGAGGACGATGTAGGAGAGTTGGCTGATAGTCGAGTACGCCAGCCGTCGCTTGAGGTTGTCCTGCCGGAGCGCGATGACGCTCGCGGTCAGGAGCGTGAACGCGGCGATGGCGGCAAGCGGCAGGGCGACACCGAGGTCGCGCATCAGGTCCGTCCCGTAGACGTCCAGCACGAGGCGGGCGATGCCGAACACGCCGCTCTTGACGACGGCGACGGCGTGGAGCAGGCCCGACACCGGCGTCGGCGCGACCATCGCGTCCGGGAGCCACGAGTGGACGGGCATCAGCGCCGCCTTCACGCCGAACCCGGCGGCCAGCAGCGCGAACGCCGCACGGGCCAGCGTCGGGTCGGCCGTCGCCAGCGCCTCGATGCCGCCGGGCGTGAACGCCGTCGTCCCGGTGAGGAAGAACACGAGCACCGTGCCACCGAGGACGGCGACGCCGCCGCCGAAGGTGTACGCGAGGTACTTCCGGCCGGCCGCGCGTGCCTCGTCCGTCTCGTCGTGGGTGACCAGCGGGTACGTCGACACCGTCAGCAGTTCGTAGAAGACGAACAGCGTGAGCAGGTTCGCCGAGAAGGCGACGCCCACCGCGGAGGCCAGACTCGCCGCGAACGAGGCGAAGTACCGCGTCTGGGCGTGTTCGTTCAGGCCGCGCATGTAGCCGATGGAGTAGAAACTCGTGACTATCCACAGCAGACTCGCCAGCGCGGCGAAGAGGATACCCAGCGGGTCCGCTCGAAGGGCGAGTTGGATGCCCGTTGCGAACTGGCCGAACGAGAAGACGTACACCGTCCCCGAGAGGACGCCCGGAACCATGCTCGCCACGGTGGCGAACTTCGCCGCGGCGACGGTGAGCGTGACGCCCTCCCGGACGTTCGGTCGCCCCTTCAGCGAGAGGATAATCGGGATGGCGACGGCCGACACGAGCACTGCGAGTAACGGTCGGATGGATGCGACGTCTGTCATTGGTTCAGAAGCGGTGGCAGCGTCTGTTCGAGCAACTGTTCCAGCGTGGGGACGGCGGCGGTCAGCGTGACTGCGAGGACGGCCGCGAGGACGACGACGACTATCATCCCCGTCGAGACGCTCGCGCCCCCGTCCGCGACGGCGGTCTCCTCGCGGATGATGGGGTCGGCGAAGTAGAGGCGCTCGACCAACCGGGCGAAGTACGCCAGCGTCAGGAGCGTACTCGCCAGCAGGACGGCGACGACGGGCCAGAGGCCGGCCTCGACGGCCCCGACGACGATGTACCACTTGCCGACGAACCCGACGGCCGGCGGGACGCCGACCATCGCCAGCGCGAGGACGGCGAAGGAGCCGGCGGCGACCGGCGTCCGTGCGGCCATCCCGGCGTACCCGCCGAGAGTGGTCGCACCGGTCTCACGCTCGATGATGCCGCTGGCGGCGAACAGGCCGCCCTTCATCACGGCGTGCCCCAGCAGGTGGACCGTCGCGCCGACGACGGCGATGGGCGTCGCGATGGTGAACCCGGCGACGACGAGGCCGAACTGCGAGACCGACGAGTACGCGAGCATCCGTTGAACGCTGTTCTGCGAGACGGCGAGCGTGCTCCCGGCGACGATGCTCACGGAGGCGAGGGCCAGCAGTGCCCACCGAGCGCCGGGCACCGCCTCGAGGAAGTCGACGGTGAACACCGAGAACAGCAGTCGAGCGAGCGCGTAGGCCGACACCGTCGAGACGAGCGCGGAGATGAACGCGCTGACGCTGTCGGGCGCGTTCGCGTAGGCGTCCGGTTGCCACGTGTGGAGGGGGAACAGCGCCACCTTCACCGTGAGACCGCCGACCATCAGACCGAACGCGGTCAGGACGAGCGTCGAGTCGTAGCCGACCGTCGCCAGTTTCTCCGAGAGGTCGGCCATGTTCAGCGTCCCCGTCGCCGCCAGCGCGTAGCCCACCCCGAGAAGGTACAGCGAGGCGCCGACGGTGCCGATGACGAGGTACTTCAGGGCCGCGACGGCCGAACTCGCTTCGCGCCCGCTGGCGACGAGGCCGTAGGCGGCCAGCCCCGTGATTTCGAGGAATACGTAGAGGTTGAACACGTCGCCGGTGACGGTCATACCCGTGAGGCCGGTAATTAACAGGAGGAACTGGCTGTAGAAGGCGTTCGAGTGGGGGCCGGCGTGTCGGGCGTAGACGAGGACGCCCAGCGAGACGAGGCTGATCAGGACGACGACGGCCGCAGAGAGGCCGTCGACGACGAGTTCGATGCCGTACGGCGCGGCGAACCCGCCGACGGCGTAGGAGACGACCCCGTCGGTCCAGACTATCCAGCCGAGGAGGCCGGACAGTGCGGTGTGGCCCAGTACCGCCAGCGTCGCGAGTGACCACCCGCCCCGGTCGGTGAACAGACTCACGACCAGCGGGATACTCCCAGCGACGATAGGCAACACGACCAGCAAGACGGGCAGATGTTCAATCATAGTAGAGTTGCTCCAGTCTGTCTTCGTCGAGTGTTCCGTACTCCGAGTAGATACGGACGATGAGCGCCAGCGCCACTGCCGTCAGACTCACCCCGACGACGATGGCCGTCAGGATGAGGACGTGGGGAAGCGGGCTGACGTAGGGCCCGCCGCCGTCGGTAATGACGGGGGGGTTTCCACCTCTGCGGAAGGCCAGCGTGATGAAGAACAGGAAGATACCCGTCTGGAAGATGTTCATCCCGATGACCTTCTTCACGAGGTTCGAGGACTCGATGAGCATGTACAGGCCGATGCCGAGCAGCAAGACGACGGCGTAGTAGTTGTAGTGCGTCGTCAACAGGTCCAGTTGGAGTGGTCCAGTCATGTCCCGCCCTCCTCGTCGACGGCGTGACCGAAGCCAGCGGCAAGCAGGAAGAACAGGCCGATTGCCACGCTGGCGACGATAGCGCCGATTCCCAGTTCGACCAGTTCGATACCGTACTTACTGGCGTGTGAGAGCAGCACCTCGTACTCGGTGTACTGGAGGAACTGTCCGCCCAGCAGTATGGCGCCCAAGCCGATGCTTGCGAACGTGAGGACGCCACCGGCGGCCAGTGCCACGAGTACACGCACGTCTACCCACTGGCGCGTGGACTCGATGCCGTACGCGAACGCGAGCATCATCACCACAGAGCCAGCGATGACGCCACCTTGGAACCCGCCACCGGGTGTGTCTGCGCCGTGGAACATGATGAACAGCGCGAACGTCAGGACGAACGGGGCGACGACCCGGACCGTCGTCATGATGATGGTACTCTCGACGTACAGACCGGGCTGGTCGTCGACGCTCATGCGAACACCTCCCGACGGAGGACCGTCAGTGCGGCGACACCCGCGGCGAACACCACGACGGCCTCGCCGAGCGTGTCGAACCCGCGGTAGGCCGCCAGCACTGCGGTGACGGCGTTTTTCACGTCGGTCTGCTTGTAGGCGTTGTCGAGGTAGAACTGCGTCACTTCGCCCGCAACGACGGGCGAACTCGGGTCACCGATGGCCGGCAGTGCGGGCACCGTCGCCCCCATGACGAGGACGAACCCGGCGACGAGTGCCAGCGTTCGGAAGTTGACCGGTTCGAGCAGTCGGTCGGCGTCCGGCGTGACCGTGTTCGCGAGCGCTATCAAGAACAGGATGGTCATGATGCCTGCACCGACCGCCGCTTCGGTCAGGCCCACGTCGGGCGCTTGCAGGATGAGCCACAGGATGGAGACGCCGAGACTATAGGCGGCGAAGGACATCACCGCGGCCAGCGTGTCCCGGAGCATTGCCGCCCCGAGGGCACAGCCGACGACGAAGAGGAGCAACGCCCCTTCCAGTAGTGACAGGGTCATGCCTCTCCCTCCCCGTCGTCGGTGGTCCACGGGTCGATGCCTTGGTCCTGTGCCGCCCGGGTGATGGCGTGGGCGGCCGTCGGGTTCGTGAGGAACATGAACGTCAGCAGGAAGACGGCTTTCACCGTCGAGATGTCGGACTGCAATGCCAGTGCGGCCGCGCCGACGGTGAGGACGGCTCCCAGCGTGTCGCTCTTCGAGGCGGCGTGGGCGCGCGTGTAGACGTCCGGCAGGCGGACGATGCCCAGCGCCGCGACGCCGCCGAAGAAAGCGCCCAGAAGCCCCAGTCCGACGATACCCCACTCCAGCGGCGTCATAGCACACCCCCGTGCTCGACGTTGAACTTCGAGAACGCTATCGAGAGCAGGAAGTTCAGCAGGGCGTAGACGAGTGCCACGTCTAAGAACACCGACTCCTCGAAGGCCGCCGCCACGAGGGCGATGGCGATGACGGTGTTAGTCCCCATGACGTTGACCGCGATGACCCGGTCGTGGATGGTCGGACCGACCACCACCCGATAGAGGGCCACGACGGCGAAGACGACGAAGGCAGCCGCGATGGCTAGCAGCGCCGTCGCGAACTCAACCATCCTGTCCCTCCCCGTCGTCCCCGCGCTCGCGGGGCGACGCGATGGCGGCCGCCTCGCGGCCGTAGAAGACGAACCGGACCGCGCGTTCGAGCCCCCCGTCGAACAGGTCCTCGCGGGACCCGGCGGTCAGCGAGTGGATGTCGAACGCTCGGTCGGAGACGCTGACGGTCAGCGTCCCCGGTGTGAGCGTGATGCTGTTCGCGAGCGTCGTCACCGGTGCGTCGCCCCACACCGCCGCCCGGAGTTCGACGATTTCCGGGTCGATGGGCAGATTCGGGTGGAGGACGACGTACGCTATCTCGATATTGGCGACGGCGATTTCCTTGAGGAGATACGGGACGAACAGCAACAGTCGCGCGAGTTGTTTGCCCACACGAGCGACAGAGGGCTGCTGGCTGAAAGCGATGGGTGCCAGCAGTACCGCTACGAGCGTGGCGGTGAGAAAGCCCGTGAAGAAGTCGAGCGGTTTCCACGCGCTCAACAGCATGTAGAACAGGTACGACGCGCCGAAGACGGTGAGGTACTTCGGGAGCGAGGCCGCCCGCGTCAGGACGGTCGTCTCCGTCCGGCGCTCGACGGGCGCCTCCTCCACGTCGATGTCGGAGCGCGTCAGTTCCATCTGGAGCGGTCGCAACATCGGCGTTGCGCCGCTGGGGCTGTACTCTGGGTCCAAGACGATTCGGTCGACCCCGTGTTCGTTGGCGTATTCGAGTATCGCGTCGGCGTAGTCGCCGGGGCTGAAGAGGTACCGGTCGGCACCGATGACGGCCGTCTCGACGGTGACGTTCGACGGGCGCTCCTCGGCGAAGTCCTCCTCGACCCACAGTTCGACGCGTTCGAGGAGGTCGGTGGCTTCGCCGAGTTCCTCCGGTGCGTCCGGGTCGACCGAACGTGTACTGGCCACGTCCACGAAGTGGAGTTCGACCGGTCCGTCTGTGGCCGCCGTCTCGGCTTCCTCGACGACGTACGCTACGGTGTTCCTCAGCGTCACGGAGTCGTCGACCGGCACCAGTAGGCGGTGGGCGTCGGATGCAGTCACGGTAGTTTGTGAGAATCCTGTATCGGGGTGGTTGACGTGCGATACGGTCGTTAGGGAAAGCGAGCAACGGGATACGCAAAACTATTTCGCAATCACTCGGTCGCAGTCCGGTGACCGTCGTGGTACGCCCGGCCCGAGTGAGTGATGCGAGTCGCCAGAAGGGATTTATAGGCCCTCCGAGAACCGCCGACCTAGGTGTCCCCGATGCGCGACGTCCCCTCCAGCCAGAGCGACAGGTGTCCAGACTCACGAACGTGTGACCGCCGGAGCGTCCTCAGGTCGCTCGGTTCGACCGGACTCGGTATCGTGGGCGGCGGGGCGCTGTTCACGAGCGCCACCGGCGAGGCCGACGCCGCCGTCGCCGACGACCCGTCCGGCGGCAGTGACGACGACGGCTCGATTCTCAACCTCACCGACTCGATGGCCTACGACCCGGTCGAGTACTACGGGTCGCGTCAGCCCGGAACCGAGACGACCCAGTGGGGCGACCCGGACTGGCGGTACAACGCGACGGCGACCCAGAACGTCATCTGGGCCAACGAGTACGACATGGGCGACTACTACCGCCACGAGTTCCGCGTCGGGGGCCACGTGCTGGGCGCCCGGAAGGACGCCCTCGACAGCAACGGTCGCCACTACTACGAGGTGATGGAGAGTCAGTACCCCGACGGACACGTCGCTCTGGAGAAGGAGTACCCGCTCCACGTACCGGCGGCCGTCGTCACCGGCCACCGGTACTCGGTCCGCGCGACGGGCGACGTGACGCTCCGACCGTCCTCACATCACCATGCCTTCACCCGGCAGTCGGACCTGTGGACGTTCGGCGACATCGCCACGCAGGACCCGGACGAACGGACGTCGCTCGCGGACGCCACGGTGGAGGCTCTGTTCGCGCCGCCGGAGACGCCCGAGGGGTTCGTCCTCGACAAACTCACCGACGAGGACTGGGTGAGCCGCTGGGCACCGTACATGTCGAAGGGCCTCGGCAAACTTGCCGGGACGGCCGGGACGGTCATCACCCTCCTCGACATCTACGACACGATGGCCGGGAACTGCGACGCGTGGGACGGCGAGCAGACGACGGGCGAGGACCGAATCACCCACGGCGTCAACGTCTGTAGCGGGACTTCGGCCGGGCACTTCGTCGCGTTCGAGGCGGCGGTTCCGAAGGACGCCACCGGCGAGGTGGTCTTCGAGAGTCAGTTCGAGACCGGCATCCCGCTGGGGCAGACCCGGTCGATGGAACAGACGATATACCTCTAGGACGCCGTCGTCAGTCTCGGTCCGACAACACGGCCGCGAGTTCGCTCGCCACTCGAAGCCCCAGTCCCTGCTTGTCGCCGACGTACTCGCTCGTCTCGTCGGCCCGGACCACGAGCGCCCGGGCGTCGGCCGCGCCCATGACGCTCGCGTCGTTGGCGACGACGAACGCCAGACCAGCCCTGTCGAGCAGTTCGCGGGCCCGCGATACGAGCGTCTCGTCGTCGCCGTCGGACTCGACTTTGAACCCGACGATGGGGAGGTCGGGGTGGTCAGCGCGGACGGTGTCGATGAGCTTCGGCGTCCCTTCGAGGGTCAGCGTCAGGTCTTCCTGCCCGCTCTTTATCTTCTCGTCGGCGCGCTCGACGGTGTAGTCCGAGATGGCCGCCGCGGAGACGAGAGCGTCGGCGTCGCCGGCCACCGCCGAGACGGCCGCGGTCATCTCGGCGGCGGACTCGACCTGTTCGACGCTCGCGTAGGGCACGTCGGGGCCGTCGTGGACCAGCGTCACGTCCGCGCCGCGGACGTAACAGGCCTGGGCCACCGCTCTGCCGGTCCGTCCCGACGCCCGGTTCGAGAGGGTCCGGACGGGGTCGATGGACTCGGTGGTGGCACCGGCGGTGACGACGACGTGGCGGCCGTCCAGCGGCCGTTCGCCGGCGGCCCGCGCCACGGCAGTCACGATGGCCTCCTCGGTGGCTATCTTCGCTTTCCCCTCCTCGACCCGCGGGTCGACGAACTCGACGCCCCACGACTCGACGCGCTCGATGGCGTCTAACACGCCCGGATGGTCGTACATCGGTTCGTGCATCGCCGGCGCGACGACCACCGGCAGGCCGGCACCGAGCGCCGTCGTCGCGCACGTCGTCACCGGCGTGTCGTCTATCGCGGCCGCGACTTTCCCGACGGTGTTGGCCGTCGCGGGCGCGAGCAAGAGAACGTCACCCCAGCCGTCGACGCCGCAGAGGTCGACGTGTTCGACGCGACCGGTCAGTTCCGTCACCACGTCGTCCTCGGTGGCGAACTCGACGGCCCACGGGTGGACGATGCCCGTCGCCGCGTCGGTCATCACTGCCCGGACCGACGCACTCTGCCGGCGTAGCTCGTGGGCCAGTTCCACCGTCTTGACGGCGGCGATGGAGCCCGAAACCCCCAGCACGACGTTGACTCCCTGCAACATGGCTCGCCCTTCGCCGTCACCCACTAAAAGTGTCCGTCCTCAGTCGGTCGCCGGAGGGCGTTCGCGGCGGGTGAGGGCCGCCCCGAACGCAAGCAGGGCGACGATGACCAACCCGAGCGCGACGGCCGACCGGAGCGCTGCAGCGGAGGAGGCGGGCGGCGCGAGGAACGGGACCAGCAAGTAGCGCGCGCCGACGGCGAGGACGGCGGCCCCGCCGAGGACGAGTGCGCTCCCTGTGACGTGGACGAACTGGCTGTCCGTCGACTCGGCGGCGCGACCGAGTTGGCGGCCGATACTGCTCGCGTGCGCGCCCGCATCCCAGACGAGTATCGACCCCGCGACGCCGAGGACGACCAGCGGCGTTCCGAGACCGAGTTCGGCCGCGACCAGCGTCGTCGCGAACAGGAGCGCGCTCCCGACGGCGAACCCGGCCGTGGACGACTCGAGGAGGCCGTACGCGGACAGCAACGCGGGACCACGAAGGACGATGGCGACGGCGAACAAGAGGGAGACGGTCCCGCCGAGGACGACTGCGGCCGGCCCGACGACCGCCGAGAGGTCCGTCCCGCCTGCGGCGACGAGCGGCGTTCCGAGCAGCGACCCGAGGGCCGTCACGAGGAGCGTCACGCCCACGGTCAGCAGGCCGCCGGTCTGCAGGGCGAGCGTCCGCGCGGGGTCGTCGCCCAGCCAATCGGCCACCCAGTGTCGGAGGCCGTCTGCGAGGAGCACACAGGAGAGCCCCACGCCGACGAGGCCGACGAGGAGGTGGAGCGGCCAACTGAGCGCGAACTCCAGCATCGGTCCGACGACCGGCACGCTGTCGAGGAACAGGGCGAACAGCGCCCGGCCCGCGGGAGTCAGCGCGACGAGGAACTCGACGCCGAGGACGGCCCAGACGGACCGAGGGAGGTCGCGGACCGGCACGGCCACGTCCCCGAGGGCGTCGAGTGGCCCGTCGCCGCCGGTGTCGGCGAGCCAGCCGTCCAGTATCGGCACGACGCGGGTCAGCAGGGCGAGGACGGCCAGTACCCCTAGCTGGAGCGTGACGAACGCACCGAGCGGGTCCGCGACGGCGACGGCGAGGGCGGCACCGAACAGGTTCGTGAGGAGACCGAACTCCGCGTTGAGGTTCAGGAGGACGGCGAGGACGATGCCGACGAGGAGGGCGTTCCCGCTCTCGCGCAGCGCCGTCCCGAGGGACTCGCTCTCGGCGAGTCCGGTGGTGGCGTCGACGGCGACCACGGCGACGGCGGTGCTAACGCCCACGTACACCGGCAGAGCGTAGCTCCGGAGGCCGAAAAAGAGCGCCGCGCCGACACAGAGCGTGCCGAGGAGCAGTGCGACGCTCCCCGCGGCCACGCGCCCGTTCGATTCCCCACCGAGCGCCCACGCGCCGCCCGCGACCGTCAGCCCGCCGACGACCGCGGCCAGAGCCGGGAGCGGGTCGCCCACCCCGAGGCCGACGACGAGGGCGACCAGCACCGCGACGGTGCCGGCGACGGCCGCCGTCGGCTCGACGGGACGCCGGTCGACTGCGGTCACGCCGACCACCGCTCCGTAGCGCGGGCGAGCGATTTGGCGAGCGGGGCGGTCAGCGTCCAGTCGACGATACGGACCGTTCCCCGGAGGCCGTGGACGCGTTCGTCCCGGTCGAAGCCGGCGAGGGTTCCTCCCGGCGTGCCCGTGTCTGTCACGTCGGGGCTTACGACGGTGACGTCGTGGCCGTGCGCGGAGAGGCGCTTCGCCGCGTCGGCCGCCCGGTCGTCGAGCAGCGGCGTGCAGAAGACCACTTGCGCGGCGTCGGGGAACCGACGGTCGAGCGTCTGGACCGTGTCGCCGCCGTCGGCCACCGCCCCGCCGCCGTCCGGTCCGGCGACGGACCGAAACAGGCGATGGGCGTTCGCGTCGCCGGAGAACTCGCCGGCCCCCCTCGATACGTCGTCGCCCGATGCATCGAGGAGGAACGCGCGAAGCCGCCGGAACTGGTCACGCTCGGTACTCGGCCGGAGGTACGCACAGGCGTCGAACGTGGCACCGCCGACGCGGTTGTTCTCCGCCAGTAGCGTTCGTGCCAGTTGCTCCGCCGCGTAGGTGCAGTACTGGACCGCCGTCGGGTCGCGAACCTTGGGGGCGACCGGGTGGCGAGTGTCCACCAGTAGGACGACGCTCGCGGCCGCCGTCTCCTGATACTCGACCGTCGCCAGTTCGTTCGTGCGGGCGAGACGGTTCCAGTCGATGCGTCGCATCGGGTCGGCCGACTGGTACTCGCGGATGCCGTAGAACGAGACGCCGTCCCCGCCGGCCTGCGTCCTCACCCGACCCGTCTGACGGAGGTTTCGCGCCGTCAGCGGCAGGGATTCGACGTCCGCGCTACAGTCGATTGTCGTCTCGACGCCCACTGTCTCCCGACACTCGCTGGTCCCGGCGAGGTCACGGCAGACCACCGTCGTCTCGCCGAAGTGATGTTCGCCGCGACGTGCTCTGACGGTGTAGGTGAACGACGCCTCGTCGTCGGCTTCCAGGCTCGTCCCGAACCGCGGCGACTCCTCGACGACCCCCAGGCGGTCGGGGACACCGTCGACGACGCGCACGTCGGGGAGGTAGGTGCGGCCGTCGTTGCGGACCGTCACGGTCACGGCAACCTCGTCCCCGGGGAGCGGGGCGGCCGGTTCGAGCGTTCGCTCGACCGTCAGCTCCGGTTCCGGGTCCCGCGTGGCACTCTCGTAGGCCGCGTAGACCAACCCGACCGTCGAGGCGACGAAGACGGCGGCGTTGCCGGTCGCGAGGCCGACGGCGCCGGTCACCAGCGCCACCGAGAGGCCCACCGCCCGGCGGGCGCGTCGCCGCTCCGTCACGTCGACTCACCTCCTCGGACGCGTCGCACCTCGTCGAGCGTCGCCTCGACCTTGCGGTCGAATCCCTCGCCGCTCGCCCAGTCGCGTATCTGCAGGCCCAGCGGCGGGTCGGGGACGCCGTCCCCGCCGACGAACGACGCCGCGCGGCGGTCGTCGGTCCACGTCCCCTGCTCGACGGCGGCGTGGGCCGCTTCCGCCCCCATGTCGGTGTTCCGGACGAGGGTTCGGTGGACCGTCTCTCGGAGGCGACGGCGGACGTCGGCGGCGTAACTCGCTTCGAGGCCGTCGTAGGGGTCGACCCGCCCGTCGATGCGGGCCAACAGGTCGTCCACGTCGTCGCCGACGACGGTCTGTCCGGGGCCGCGTACCGTCTCGGGGTTCGTCGCCGGCAGTTCGACCGGGTCCTCGGGGGCTTCCTCGTCTGTGTCGTCTCGACCGACGACGCCGTAGAGCCCCACCACCGCGAGGATGGCGGCCGCCGGGAGAACGGCAGTCCGGAGCGTCTCCGTGAGGTCCGGACCGGCCACCGAATCGACGAGGCCGGGCACCGTGGCGACGACGACGGCGGCGGCGAGCGACGCCAGACCGACGCCGACGAACACGCGCCACCCGTGGGACGGCCCGGTCACGTCGGTCCGTGTGTCGACGGTCGCACGGGCTGTCTGTGCCGCGCTCACGGACGATTCGGTCTCCTCGACCCTCCTGACGGGGACCGTCACGTCCTCGTCTGTCGACTCGGCCATCGTCTCGCTCACGAGTCGTCACCTCCGCCGAAGATGCCGTCGAGAGCCTCCCGCGCGGCCTCGGTGCGGTCGGTCGACGGCGACTCCCCGCCGTACGCGACGGCTCGGAACAGGTCCGTCAATCGCCACACGGGGGCGGCCGGGAGACCCATGTCGACGGCCTTGCGTGCGTACTCCCCGGGAGTCGTCGCGGCGGGATTGGGAACTGGCACGGCGTCTGTCAGCCGCTCCCACGCCTCGCGTATCGACGGCGGGTCGGGGTCGTCGTCCGACCCCGCCGTCGACGGACCGTCGGACGCCGACCGGGCGTCCTCTGTCGTCGGGTCGTCGGGTTCGAGGAACCCGGGGCGGTCGAATCCGCCGACGGACGTGATCAGACCGCCACCGGTCAGCGCGGCGAGCGACCGGAACGGGGCGGTGGCGACCCGCCCGAGGGCCCTCGGGAGCGCGGCGAGCGACCGGCCGGCCATCCGACTGAAGGGACCGAGACCGGCCGAGAGGCCGGTACCCACGCTCCGGACGACGCTCCCGACACCGGCCGCCACCCGTGCGAGTCCCGCCGACCCGGTGAGGAGGAGGGCCGTCGTCACCTGCGGAATCCGCTGGATTACCCCGGCCAAGGGGAGCGAGAGGCGGCCGAGCCACGGGAGGTGGATGCTCGTGGCGTCGTAGCCCTCGGCGGCTCGGACGAGGACGACGCCGACGTAGCCGACGGCGGTGAGACCGAGGAGCGCCACGAAGGCGGGGAGGAACGACAGGTCGGGTAGCCCGCCGAAACCGCCCCCGCGGTCCGGGGGTGGCGCAGGTGTCGCCGTGGGCGTCGGCGTCGGTGTCTGGGTCGGCGTCTGGGCCGGCGTATCGCGTGCCGGCGTCGGGGTGGGTGCCGGTGTCGTCCCTTCGACCGGGGCCCGTTGCTGGAGGTCGACGTCCAGCGCAGCGGGGAACAGCGCCGTCGCGTAGATGACGGCACCGGCACAGAGGAGGGCCAGAGCGGCGCGGATGAGGCTGGAAGGCACTACCAACGAGTTCATGCCAACCAGTCTAAAGTATTGTCCTTACTCCGGTCGTCGCTTCACTCACCAGAAGTATTTTGCCGCGTTGACAGCAATTTCGACGTACGCCCTATGGGGACCCTCACACGCCGAATCCTCCTGACCCTCTCGCTGTTGCTCGCCGTCGACGTCGCCGTTGTCGCGACGGTAGCGTACCTCCTCACCCCGTGGCTCTCGCCGGTCCGCGACGCTCTCGCCGCGACGCTCCCGGTCGACGCCACCGTCGCGTGGTGGGTCGCCGTCGTCCTGCCAGCCGTCCTGACGTTCGTCTGGGCGCAGTTGCGCTACACCCGCACCCAGACCCTCGCGGAGGCGGACGCCCGAGAAGTCACTCGCGAGGAGTACCGCGAACTCCACGACCGGGTGCAACGCCTCTCTCAGCAGGCCGACGTGGCGATGCCCACTCTCGCGGTGGCCGACAGCGACGTCCCAAACAGCTTCGCCGTCGGGACGCTCGGCAGCGCCACCGTCGTCGTCAGCGAGGGCCTCCTCGCGGCGCTCGACGGGGCGGAACTCGACGCGGTGCTGGCCCACGAGCTGATGCACGTGGCGAACCGCGACGCCACGGTGATGACGCTCGCCAGTTTCCTGCCGGCGCTGACCAACGGGGAGTACGGGCCCATCGACGACGCGCTTCCGGGCGACCGCGGGAGTCGCCTCCTCGTCGGGGCCGCCGGCGTCGCGGTGGCCTACGTCCTCAGCGCCCGCTTCCTCGACGCCCCGTTCGGGTCCGTCTCGTTCACCGCCGGATTTCTGGTGCTGTTCGGCCTCACGGTCACTCTCGGGGGGGTCGTCCTCGGCGTCTTCACTGCTCCCGTAGTGGTGTTGGCACGCTCGCTCTCCCGGGCCCGCGAGTTCGCCGCCGACCGGAGCGCCGCGAAACTCACGGGCAATCCGGCGGCGCTCGTCCGGGCGCTCCAGACGCTCGACGCCGACGCGACGCCGACCCCTGAGACGGACAAGCGGGCCGCCTACGACGGGGTTCGCGGCCTCTGTTTCCTCCCGCACGGGTTCGAGGACGGAGCGGAGAAAGACGAGTTCTACGTCGAGACGCGCTCGCACCCGCCGACGACGGAGCGAATCGAACGACTGGGCGACGTGGCGGGCGACCTCTAGCTACTCGTCGTCGGCGACGCTCGGATGCATCGTCGGTTCGCCGGGCATCGGTTCCTCGAAGTACCGACGCATCACCTCCAGAGACTCCTGCTCGCGACGCTTGCGCTCCTCCTCGTCGATTTCCTCACAGCCGGGTGGCACCTCGCGGTCGCGGTCGGTGAAGTACCCCTCCGGGGCGGTCCAGTCGTGGTAGAAGTCCACGTCGCTGTCCTCGATGAGCGTCAGACCGACCTGCGCGCCGTGGCCGGCGGCGACGATGGTCTGGTGGTGCTGTTCGGCCAATCGGCCCGCAGCGTAGAGGCCGTCGACGGCGGTCCGGCCGCAGTCGTCGACACCGACGAACTCCTTGGTTCCCCTATCGACGAGGTCCACGTCGAGGCCGTCGAGGTACGTCGCGTCGGCCCACGATGCGGCGACGACGTAGTCCGACTCGAACGTCTCGCCGTCGGCGACAGTCGTCTCGAACCCGTCTTCGGTCTCGGTGACTCGCTGGACTCGGCCGTCCACGAACCACGCGCCCGCACGCCGGGCCTGTGCGCGGACGAGTTCCAACAGGAGGCGTGGGTTGACGCCGGCCGGAAAGCCGGGATAGTTCTCTAGGTGGGCGTTGCGGTTCAGGATAGACTCTCCCGTCGAGACGATTCGGGTCGAAACGCCGGCACGAGCGGTGTAAATCGCCGCGGAGAGGCCGGCGACGCCGCCGCCGACGACGACCACGGACTCCGGGTCTTCGGACATGGGCGGCGGTTGCTCCCCCCGAAACAGAAACCTGCCGGTTCGGAGTGACGCCGCCATCTGGCCGAGAACCGCACGTAGGGGTGTTGTACGTGCCGTCTATGTAGCTGGCACTACCCGAAGCCTCATAATGATTCACCCACTAGAGACGGCGTAATGACCGACACCGTCGACGAGGTGGACCTGCCCTACGACGAGGACGCCTCACAGCAGAAGAAAATCGAGGCGTTGCAGGAGCGACTCGAGGTGCTCGAAGCACAGAACGAGGAGATGCGCGACAAACTGCTGGACGCCAACGCCGAGAACAACAAGTACCAGCAGAAACTCGAACGACTGACCCACGAGAACAAGAAACTCAAGCAGTCCCCGCTGTTCGTCGCCACGGTGCAGGAACTCAGCGAAGACGGCGTCATCATCAAACAGCACGGCAACAACCAGGAGGCGCTGACCGAGGTCACCGACGAGATGCGCGACGGCCTCGAACCGGACGACCGTGTCGCGGTCAACAACTCTCTCTCTATCGTCAAGCAACTGGACGACGAAACCGACGTTCGCGCTCGCGTCATGCAGGTCGACCAGTCGCCGGACGTCACCTTCGGCGACATCGGGGGCATCGAAGAGCAGATGGAGGAGGTCCGCGAGACGGTGGAGATGCCACTCGTCAGCCCCGAGATGTTCGAGGAAGTCGGCATCGACCCGCCGAGCGGCGTCCTGTTGCACGGCCCGCCGGGGACGGGGAAGACGATGCTGGCGAAGGCCGTCGCCAACGAGACCGACGCCACCTTCATCAAGATGGCCGGGTCCGAACTCGTCCACAAGTTCATCGGCGAGGGCGCGAAACTCGTCCGCGACCTGTTCGAACTCGCCCGGCAGGAGGAACCCGCCGTCGTCTTCATCGACGAGATAGACGCCATCGCGGCCAAACGCACGGAGTCGAAGACCAGCGGAGACGCCGAAGTCCAGCGGACGATGATGCAACTGCTCTCGGAGATGGACGGGTTCGACGACCGGGGCGAGATTCGCATCATCGCGGCCACGAACCGCTTCGACATGCTCGACCGCGCCATCCTGCGCCCGGGCCGGTTCGACCGTCTCATCGAAGTGCCCAACCCCGACTTCGAGGGCCGCAAGGAGATATTCAAGATTCACACCCGCGGCATGAACGTCGCCGACGACGTCGACTTCGAGGCGCTCGCGGAAGACGTCGAAGAGGCTTCGGGGGCGGACGTGAAGGCCGTCTGTACCGAGGCCGGGATGTTCGCCATCCGCGACGACCGGACCGAGGTGACGATGCGGGACTTCCTCGCCGCGTGGGAGAAGATTCAGCAGGAAGAGGCCGAGGACGAGGACGTCTCTCGGACCTTCGCCTGACGACGTCCCGCTCGCTTCCAGAACACGGAAACCGCTCGCTTTCTCAGTGGTTGTATGGCCGTCGCAGACAGACTCCAGTCGCGCGCCCGTGCGTCGCCGAGGCTCGTCACCGCCGCCGTCTCCGTCGTCGGATACGCGCTGGTGTTCGCCACCTTCGGGGGCGTGCTCCCGTTCCCGAGTATCAGCGACCAGACCGTCATCCTCCTCTCGGACGCCATCGCCGTCGTCAACGCCGCCGCGTTGAGCGCCATCGTCGCCGGCGTCTACTTCATCAAGACCGACCAGATTCGGAAGCATCGAGCGGCGATGTTGACGGCGTTCGCCCTCATCCTCGGCTTCCTCGTCATGTACCTCCTGAAGGTCGGCGGTGGCTTCGAGAAGGAGATTCAGGCCGAGGGGCTCGTCTGGGGAGCCTACATCGTGATGCTGGCGGTCCACATCCTGCTGTCGGCTATCTCCGTCCCCGTCGTCGTCCACGCCGTCGTCCTCGGTCTCTCCCACTCCGTCGCGGAGCTCCGCGAGACCGCGCACGCTCGCGTCGGCCGCATCGCCGTCGCCGCGTGGGGGCTGAGCCTCTTTCTCGGACTGGTCACGTACGTCATGTTGAACCACGTCTACGGGTGGGTCCCTCGCGGCGGCGAAGCGGCGCTACTGGTCGCCGTCGTCGGGCCTTCGCTCGGGCGATAACAGGGAAACGTGGCCGGTCCGGTCCGTGTCGCCCACACTTTCGTGTATAGAACGCCTCTGTCACTGCACGTGACGTCGAAATTCCGGGGTCGTATCGTGCTAGCTGCCGCTCACCCGACGAGCGCGCAAAGAAAGCCGAACGGTAAGAAGGGGACCCTCGCCCGTTAGTCGCGTCGCGCTGCGACTAGTGCGGCGGCGACGACCGCGAGCAGAGCGCCGGCGGCGGTGAAGCCGGGCCCGTCGCCCGAGGTGGCTGTCTCTGTTTCGTCGCTTCCGCTGTCGCCGCTTTCCGTCGTGCTGTCCTCCGACTCCGTGTCCGTCTCGGACGGTGCGTCCGTTTCGGTGTCCGCGTTCCCGGTCTGCGTCTCCGTTTCGGCGTCCGTGTTTTCGGTCTCCGTCTCGGAGTCGGTCTCTGTCTCCGTCTCAGTCTCGGTGTCGGTCACGGCGCTGCCGGCGTCGTCACCGGTGCTACTGCCACCGGTCGCACCGCCACTGCTCCCACCGCTGTCGGTGACAGTGACGATGATGCTCTGGGACCCGACGCTGACCCGATTGTCACGGACGTACTCGAAGGCGTGTTCGAACGTCACCGTCTCCGTGCTCGTTGCGGAGACGGCGACGTCCTGCGAGTCGACGAGCGTACCGTTGACGCGCAGTTCGGCGGTGTAAGTGCCGTCGGCGTCACCGCGGTTCCGCACGTCGGCCGTGATGGTCGCGTCGTCGCCCTCCGGGACATTTCCGGGCCCCGAGACGCTGGTCACGCTGAACAGCGGCTTCGGTTCGACGCTGACCGTCTCGGACTGTCGACCGACACCGACTGTGGTGTCGCCGGACCCGTTGAACGTGGCGTCGAACGAGACAGTCCTCGTCGCGTCGGCGTCGATGGTAACCGTCTTTGTGTCCGCCGTTCCGGTTCCGACTCGAACGCTGTAGTACGGATTCGCGGACGTCGAACCCGTGTTCTCTATCGTGGCTTCTACGGTCACCGTCTCGCCTTGGTCCGCGTTCGAGGGCACGCTGATGCCAGTCACGCGGAGTGCCGCGAACTTCGTGAGAGTCCCGTCTCCAGCGCCGACGTACGCGTCGGTGCCGACGACGGTGGGTGCGGTCGCGATGGCGTCGTCTTGCCGGTTCACGACGAACAGTCGGCCACCGTTCTCCGCATCGACGACGCTCAGGTTCCCGTTGTCGGCGGCGGCGAACACAGTCTCGTTCGCCGTCGTCACCGAGATGCCGAGCGTTCCGGCGGTGTCGTAGTCCGCCCACCACTCGGTCGCGCCTCCGGAGTCGATGTCGTGAGCCGCTACGGTCCCGTTTTGAGACCCGACGACTGCCATGCCCTTGTGGAGAGCGGGGCTAGAGAAGACGCCGTCGTAGGTGGATGTATCGCTCCACTGTTGGGTGCCGTCGAAGTCGTAGGCCGCGACCGTCCCGTCGGTCGCGGTGACTATCACCGTCTCAGTATCGTCGTGGACGGCTGGCGCGTTGATAGCTCCGCTCGCCACGTCGTCCTCCCACTGCTGACGGCCGTCAGCAGTGGCGAGGCGATGGAGCGTCCCGCTCCGGTCACCGACGAACAGGGTGCCGGTGGACTCGTCGAGGGCGGGGGTCGTCCGCCCGGCGGGGCTACCGAGGGCAGTGGACCAACTCACCGACCCGCCGGAGCCGAACGCGTACGCGGACCCGTCGTTGCTGGCGACGTAGATGGTCCCGTCGCTGGCGACGACCGGCGACCCGTAGATGGCGCCGCCGGGGTCGGTCGTCTGCCAGTTTTCGGAGCCGTCGCTGGCGTCGAGGCTGTACACGCTCCCCGCGTCCGTGGCCACGTAGACGGTACCGTCGTGTACGGCGGGCGTGCCGTACACCTGTCCGTCGACGCTCGCGGACCACGTCACGGACCCGTCGGCAGTGCTGTATGCGCGCACCTCGCCGTCGTCACCGACGTAGGCCGTGCCGTCGACCACGGCGGGACCGGACGCGATGTCCGTTCCGGCGCTGCTGTCTGTCCCCCATTCGGGGTTGAGGCCGCCGAACTGGGTAGACGACGTCGTGTTCCCGGTGTTGCTCGTGTCTGCCTGATAGCTGGACCACGTGGCGGTGTTCCCGGCATTACCGGTGTGGGAGGCGGCGACCGTCCCGACCAGTCCCGCGGGGGCCGCGGCGACAGTCAGCACCGCAAGTACGAGCGCCAGTAGCGCTCGCCCTGAAGCGTCGCTCATTGGTTCACCTCCCGCGCGAACTCGCGAAGGTCAGCGTAATCCGGAACCACCCCGTCCGTGCCGGGCACGGCGCTGTTGGTGTCGTAGGCGTCTTGCACCGCCTCGAAGTGGACGACGGAGACCGGTGCGTCGTCGGCGCCGGCCAGCGCCTCCCGGATGCTGTTCGCGGCCGTCGTTCCGTCGACGAACGGGATGTCGTAGCCGTCGTAGTCGTCGTTCCCGGTGATGTCCTCGGCAGTCGGGTCGAGGACGGTGGCCTGCGAGACGCCGTCGGGTAGGACGATGTCGAGGATGTTGTTGTGGTCTCCGTTGGACCCGCCGCCGAACGCGTAACTGCCGCTACTAGACTGCACTTGACGAATGCCCGCGGTGCCGTAGCCGTCGTAACTGAACATCATCGGGACGATGTCCGACTCGCGGATGCCGGATGGAATCGACGTCTTCGGGACGACGATTTCGATGGCGCTGAACGCGTCCACCGCCCGGGTGCTCGCGCCGCTGTCGGCGTCCGCGATTACGTTCCAACTCCCATCCTCGACGGTCGGAAACGTCGCGGTGCTGTTCGGAACGCTCGTGTCTGTGGCGTAGCCGTGCGCGACGATGCGGCGGTGGTAGTTCTCTGCGAAGACGTTCTCCGCACTGCCGGACGCGTGAACGCCCTCTCGACTGTAGGTGTTGGCACCGCTCGCGGCCGTGTCTCGGAGGTATATCTGGATGTGCTGGATGGAGTAACCGTAGTCGCCGCCCCACGGGTCGCGTACCTGCGGGAGGTGGACGTGGAAGCGGTAGTTCGTCCCGTCGTCGTAGACGTGGACCCGTTCCATGTCGTAGTCGTCCGGCGTGATGTCACTCGTCGAAGGGTAGGTGAACGCGTTCGTCCCGTCGGCGGCCGTCGCTGGCCCGTAGGGGTCGCCGCTGGCGTCCTCCAGCGTGGCGATTCGCTCTGTGCTGGTCCCGAGTTCGGCGCGGTACACCTGCGTGAACGGTAGGGTCGCGCGGGTCTCCTCGTCGTAATAGAGAAGGTCGGACTGGGTCTCGTCCGAACGCGGCGGAACGAGTACGTCCATGACTCGAGGTGCGTTGTCGACGGCACCGTCTTTCGCCCCCACGATGGGGTCGCTGAAGCCGACGTCGTCGACGCTGTTGACGACCGGTCGGAAGCCGCCGAACCGCTCGGACCCGACAACTGGCAGGACTTCAATGTCTGCGGCGTTGAGGTCGTCGAAAGCCGCCTTCTCCACGGGGAGGATGACGGTGTTGCTGTCGCGATTGACGAACGGGTCGACGCTGACCGTACCGCTTCCGGTGGTCAGGTCGTTCCCGTCGCTGTCGATGGCGCTGGAACCGAACCCGCTGACTGCGATGCGATAGTGCCACGCCGAGGCGAAGTTCGCCTGCAGGCCGAGGTCGCCGTTCTCCGTGAGACTCCCCCCAGTGCGGGTTCCGTCGCGGACCCACAGCACGAAGTAGTGCGGCGAGAAGTCCCCGCCGAACACGTCGTAGAGGTTCCCGACGTCGTACTGGAAGTAGTACTTCGTCTCGTCCTGATAGATAGTGAACTGCTTGAGGTCGAACGCGCCGTCCCGGAACGTCGACCCCATCTGACTCTCTGGGAACCCGTAGCCCGCACCGAGGCCGTCGTCGCCCGGGTCGGTGTACTGGGCGACGAGGTCGCCGGGTTGGACCGTGATGGTCTGCTGGGCCAGTTGACTACCAGTCAGCCGATTGACTAGCGTGACCGTGTAGGAACCCGCCTGCGTGATGTTGTAGCCGAGCGAGAACGTCTGTCCGCTCGTGGCCGATGGCGGCAGTCGGATGTTCTCGATGGCGTCCGTCTGGCCGCCGAGCTGGATGCCGATGGGCGTCCCGCCGACGAAGTCGCTGTTGCCGTCGTGAGACCCGGTGACTTCGATGAACGACTCGCCGAGGCCCGGTTGGGTCGTCGTGAAGTTGACGCCGCTAATCGTCTGGGTCGGTTGCGCGTACGTCGGGAGGTTCGACGCTTCGCTCGACGTCGCCGGCGTCAGTCTGAGAGCGACCCCGCCGCTACGCCCCATCGTCGCCAGCACGGTGTCGCCCGAATTGACGACTGACTCGCTCCGACGAACCTCGGTCGGTTCGGTGTCGACGTCCGTCCCGGCGGCGTCGGTGTACATCTCCATCTTCCAGCCGTTGGACTTACTCGCGAGGAAGTCGAGCGTCGCCTCGATGGCCCGTCCGCTCCCGTCGGTCATCGCGCCGACGTACCACTCATCGCCCTTGCGACGGGCGGTGACGACGTACTCGCCGATGGCGGCGTCGACGACGACGGTGTCGTCCCAGCCACCGGCCGGAACCTGTTCGACGTACTCGAAGTCGGCCTTAGCGTCGACGTTCTCGTTGGCGACCTGTTCGTCGGTGAGCGCCGTGTAGTCTGCCGGGAACGGTGCGCTGTCGCCCTGTGCGGTGACGCCGACCGTGTTGACGTTGAACCCACCGACGTCGCCGCCGGTCCAGTTCCCGTCGCTGTCGGTCGTGTAGTTCAGTTCGATGATGACGGTGTTGTCCCCCTGCGTCAGCGGGACGTCCACCGCGTGAATCTGCCAGTCGTCCCAGTAGTTCGTGAACTGGGGGGTAATCTTGCCCTGTTTACCGTCGTACGGTGAGCCGTCGACCTTGAGCGTCGCCTGCCCTTCGCCGTTGTTCGTGACGCGAGAGGCGTTCTCCTCCTCGTCGCAGGCGTAGCGTAGGTGAAGCGTGTACGTCCCGTCGCTCGGGACGTTCGTGACTGTGAACGACACCGTCGACCCGGACGCTTCGCGGTTCGGGTCGACAGGGACGTAGTGCGTGCCGAAAGCGTCGCGCCAGTCGTCGCTCGTAATCATCCCGTCGAGTTCGCCCGACGGGGCCTGTACGTACTGACCGACTTCCATCTCCTCGTTGATGTACGCCTCGACTCGGTCGGCGGCCATCTGGATACCTGCGTTGTAACTCGGGTACATCGCGAGTTGCTTGGCCCGGGTCGTCTGAATCTGGTCGCCGGTGTCGTCGTTGAACGTGATGTCGAAGATGCCGGGCTGATAGCTCGTCGGTCCGGCGAGCATCCGCGTGAACGGAAGCGTGACGTGGTGGTCGCGGCCGACGTTCGACCCCAGCGCACCGAAGCCGTCGTACTCCTGCGCCTTGACGACTTCGCGGGCGGCGACGTTCGGGTAGGTTCGGCGCTCACCGGTCGGTTTGATGCCCTCGTGAATCTCCAGCATCTGGCGTTCCCCGGCGGCCTCCTCGATGACGGTCCGGTGGTGGTTGACCGCCAGTTGACAGTGCTGGTTGTGACTCGGACTGGACTGGTTGTCACCGAACAGGCCGGGGTCGGAGACGTAGCCGTTCTTGATAGAACGGATTCCAGCGTCGTCGTACTCCGAGAAGATGCCGTCGCTCAGTATCTCGTTCTCGTAGTTCGGCAGGTTTCCGGACGTCTCGTTGTGGACGGTGAACTCGACGGGATTCGAGAGGGTCGCCCCGTAGTCCGTGATTTCTGTAACGTCGAAGTCCGGGTAGGAGTCGGCGACGCCCATCTCCAGCGAGGCGCCGGTGTCGCTGGCGTCGGACCCGTAGGAGTCCCAGCCCTGATTCCACCCCTCGGCGAGGACGCTGTCGATACCGTTCTGGCTGGCGAAGTTCATGTACCGCTTCATCCGCTCGGTGCGCGCACCGTGGATGTACCCCGGTCCGCCGTTGGCGTCGTAGGGCCACTTCGCGTTCCCGGCAATCATCGTCCACCAGATGCCGATGTACTTCCGGGGCGCCAACCAACTCGTGTCGACGCCGCCGTTGCCGTCGGCCGGTAGTGCGGCGTCGTCCCGGTCTTCGTTCAACAGCGGAACGACCGAGGATTCGACGAGTTTTCCGGGGCTCGTGGCGAACTGGATGGTCCGCCACGGCGTCGCGTTCGGGGCCTGCAAGGACGCTTTCGTGCCGTCCGGGAGGGGCGCGAGTTGCGTCGTGAACTCCGTCCCGCCGCTGTCGGACTGGGCGACTATCGAGGCCGTCGAGTAGTCGTCTAGGTCGGCCTCGTGAACGCTCATGTACGCGTTCTGACCCGCCTTGATGGTCAGCGGCGTGTGTGCACCCGTCCGAATCTCGTTGTCGTTCGGGCGGATGGTCCGCGTCCCCGCGTCGATTTCGCTGAGACTCGACTCCGTGTACTCCTGTTCGAAGCGGGGGTTGACGAACTCGTTCTTGATCCACCACGCCGTGTAGTCTCCGGCGAAGTTGAACTCCGTGTTCTCGGAACTGACGACGAGGTTCCCGCTGTTGGCGGCGAAGTCCTCGTCGAAGACGAAGCGGAACCCGAGGCCGTCGTTGAAGACGCGGACCTCCAGATTTCCGGACCGGCCGGGACTACCCGCTTCCTCCAATCCGAGTCGCAGGTAGTTGTAGTCCTGCGAGACGCTGTCGTACTGGTCCCACTCCGGTGTCCAGTTCTCCGTCTCGGTCCCGCTCTCGCTGCCCGTGACGGTGATGCTGGTACCGGTGCCACCGTCGGAACCAGCGCCGAACGTCGCCTGATTCTGGAAGTCGAATCCGAGGCTCGACGAGCGTACGTACGTCGTGTCGTTGAACGCGACGCTGTACGCCGGCGTCCCCCCCGACACGTCGACGGTTACCCCGATGCTACCGTCGGGTGACGTGACTGTCTGCGTGTCACTGTCGTCCCCACCTGTGACCTGTGCGGCCACTTCTTCGGGCACGTCTTGCGTGTACGCCGCCGCGGCGAGCAACGACGCCACGCCGCCGAGGAACTCCCGACGGGCGAGCCCGTTGGATGATTGTTGAGATTGTCTACCAACCATTTCCATCTCAGTAAGACAAGTTGTACAACATAAATCCAACGGTTATAGACATTAATGACAATGCCTGTATAGCAACGGTTCAAATCGCACAGGACGGTATAGAACCGGGAATCGACGGACCATGGTGAGAAACTCGATTGTTCAGAAGCGCGACTCTCGGTGCCGAAAACGGGCAGTCGAGCGGCCGTTACAGTCGGACGAACGGTAGCTGGGCCAGCGTGGTGCCGTCGTAGGCCAGCGCGTCGGACTGGCTCACGCCGTCGGGGGTGAGCAGATCGACGACGCTGGGCGCGTTGTCGACCGCACCGGACTTCGCCCCGCCGAACTTCCACTGCGTCGCGCTCTCTCGGACCTCACGGAACGCACCGTAGTCCTCGGACCCGACGACCGGCACCACCTCGGTGTTGCTGATGTCGATGTCGATGGTGCTCTTGCTCACGGTGAGGGTCACCGTGTTCGCGCTGAGGTCGACGGTCATGTTGGGCGTGCTGAGGCTGTTGCCGGCCGCGTCGATAACTCCTTGGTCGTAGCCGCTGGCGGCGACGCGGTAGTGCCACGCGTCGGCGAACGCCGCGCTGACCGAGAGGTCGCCGTTCTCCGTCGTGGACCCGCCGGACTTCGACGGGTCGCGCAGCCACACCGTGACGAAGTGCGGCGAGAAGTTCCCGGAGTCGTAGGCGTCGTAGAGGTTGGCCACCTCGAAGGTGAACTCGTAGCTGGCGTCGTACTCGACGACGTCGAAGGACAGTAGGTCGAAGGCCCCGTCCTCGAAGGAACTGTCTGTCGGGTACGTGTACGGTCCGGGCCCGGCGTCGTCGCCGGCGTCGTCCGAGAGGCTGGCGACGGTCACGCCCGCCGAACTCGCGGGCCGGATGCACATGGCCGTCCCACCGCTGGCACCCATCGAGATGGCGACCGAGTCGCCCGCGGAGACGCGGTAGTCGCTGATTTCGACTTCCGTGGGGTTGGTGTCCACGTCGGTACCGTCCGCGTCGGCGTACTCCGTGACCGCCCAGCCGTCGGACTGGCTGGAGAGGAAGTCGAGCGGCACCGTGAGGTCGCGGGCGTTGCCGTCGGTCATCGCGCCGAGGTACCACTCGTCGCCGCTGCGCTTCGCGACGACGATGTACTCGCCGACGGCGGCGTCGACGACGACGGTCTCATCCCAACTGACCGGGACGTTCTCGATGAAGTCGAACTCCGGTTCCGTGTCGAAGTTCTCCTTGCTCGGGTCGACGTCGGCGTAGTTCGCGGCGACGGGTGAGCCAGCGCCGGCCTGGCTGACGGCGACGGTGTTGACGTTCAGACCGCCGACGTCGTTCGAGCCCAGTTTGAGCGCGACGGTGTTGTCGCCCGATTCGAGGTCGACCGAGACGGTGTGGACGTCCCAGTCGTCCCAGTAGTCGGTGAACGACGGCGTGAGTTGGCGTTCGCTCCCGTTGACCACCAGCGTCAGTTCGGGGTTGCCGTTGTCGACGACGGCCTGTGCGTTCTCGCTGGAGTCGCTGGCGTACCGGAGGTGCAGGTCGTAGGTGCCCTCACTCGGGACGTTCCTGACCCTGAACGTCGCCGTCGCCCCGTCCAGTTCGCGGTTGGCGTCGACGGGGACGTAGTGCCCGCCGTAGCTGTTGCGCCACTTGTCGGCGGTAATCATCCCGTCGAGGTCGCCCGACTGGGCCTGCACGAACTCGCCGACTTCGAGCGTGTTGTCGACGTAGGCCTCAATGCGGTCGGCCGCCATCTGGAGGCCGCCGAGGTAGGCCGGGTACATGGCGAGTTGCTTGGCCCGTGTGGTCTGAATCTGCCCGGCGTCGTTGTCGTTGAAGGTGATGTCGAAGATACCGGGCTGGTAGCTCGTGGGTCCGGCGAGCATCCGGGTGAACGGCAGTTTCACGTGGTGGTCCCGACCCACGTCGGCCCCGAGTTCGCCGAAGCCGTCGTACTCCTGTGCCTTGA
The DNA here is from genome assembly GCF_056934455.1 of Haloarcula sp. H-hyl6. Classification (NCBI taxonomy): domain Archaea; kingdom Methanobacteriati; phylum Methanobacteriota; class Halobacteria; order Halobacteriales; family Haloarculaceae; genus Haloarcula; species Haloarcula sp. H-hyl6. Next base: position 439,832 of record NZ_JBRIIK010000001.1, on the reverse strand, counting down.
CGACCTCGCGGGCGGCGACGTTCGGGTAGGTCCGAATCTCGCCGGTCGGTTTGATGCCCTCGTGAATCTCCAGCATCTGCCGGTTCGCGGCGGCGTTCTTGATGACCATCCGGTGGTGGTTCACCGACCGCTGACAGTGCTGGGTGTGACTCGCCGCGGAGCCGTCGCCCTCGAAGCCCAGTCCGGGGTCTTTGACGTAGCCGTTCTTGATGGAGCGGATGCCCTCGTTCTCGTAGCCCGGGAAGATGTTCTGGTTCTGTATCTCGTCCTCGTAGACGACGACGTTGCCGGCCGTCTCGTTGTGGATGGTCATCTCCACGGGGGTCGAGAGGTTCGCCCCGTAGTCGGTGACCGTCGGCACGTCGAAGTCCGGGTAGGAGTCGTTCACTCCCATCTCGAACCCGGTGCCGTCGCCGGGGTACGTGTCCCAGCCCCGATTCCAGCCCTCAACCAGCACGCTGTCGATGCTGTGCTCGCTGGCGAACTTCATGTACCGCTTCATCCGCTCGGTGCGCGCACCGTGGATGTAGGAGGAGGGGTCGTTGCCGTCGTTCGAGATTTCGGCGTCGGACTTGTACTCCCACTTCGCGCTGCCGGCAATCATCGTCCACCAGATGCCCACGTACTTGCGCCCGTTCTCCAGCCACGAGGTGTCCACCGAACCGTCGGAGGTGGTCGGGAACGCCGACTCGTCCAGTGGGTCGGCGAGCAGCGGAACGAGCTGTGACTCCACCAAGTCACCGGGGCTGTCGCCGATTTGGACGGTGCGCCACGGCGTCACGTGCGGTGCCGTCGCCTGCACCGAGGAGCCGTCCGGGAGCGGCGCGAGTTCGGCCGCGAACTTGCGGCTCCCGCTGTCGGCTTGGGAGGCCAGCGAGAGCGTCGAGTAGTCGTCGAGGTTCGACTCGTGGACGCTGAGATACGTCCCATCACCAGTCTCCATCGTCAGCGGCGTGTGTGCACCTTTCCGGACGTAGTTGTCGTTGGGTCGCGTCGTCCCGTCGCCCGAGGGGATGTCGCTCAGGCTCGACTCGGTGTACTCCTGCTCGAAGCGTGGGTTGACCCACTCGTTCTCTATCCACCACGACGTGTAGTCCCCGCTGAAGTTGAACTCCGTGTTCTCCGAGTCGATGGTGAAGTCGCCGAAGTCGTCGTCGAACACCACCCGGAACCCGAGGCCGTCGTCGAACACCCTGACCTCGAGGTTCGCGGACCGGCCCGGACTGCTCGTCTCTTCGAGGCCGAGTCGGAGGTAGTCGTAGTCCTCCGAGACGGAGGCGAAGTCTCCCCACTCGGGTTCCCACGTCTCCGTGGTCGTCCCACTCTCGCTGCCGGTCACCGTGATGTCGGGCCCGGACCCGCTGATGGCCGTCCCGAAGGCGTCCTGCCCCGCGAAGTTGAACCCGATGGGCGACGGGTCGATGTAGGTCGTTCCACCGTAGGCGACGCTGTACTCTGGGACGCCTGTCGAGACGTCCACCGTCACCTCGATACTGCCGTCCGGCGACGTCACCGTCTGTGTGTCGGAGTCGTCCCCGGACGTCACCTGTGCCGCCACCTCGTCCGGCACTTCGAGCGAGTACGCCGCCGCCAGCAGCCCCGTTAGCCCACCGAGGAAATCTCGCCTGTCTACCGCGCTGTCCGCACCGTGACTGTGCCAGTCTACCATGCCGATTGAAGCGAACAACAATTATAATAGTAAATCTTTCCCAAAACGTTACAGGCAGAACCCATCAATAATTTGTGTATTAGGGGATATGTTTTTCTGGAGCCGGCAGAATCGGCACATGTGAACTCTCTAGGCGCTCGGTAGCTTTGTTGTCAGGCTTTCGACGTATTTTTCGCTCCCGGATGAATACATTAAATCACGGACACGGACCACCGAATATAGTGATGGCGCGACCGAGTGAGGCTCGCGCGACACGACCGATACACCGACGTTCGGGGGGCGGTCCCGGCCTGCGTGACGCCGAGTCAGTCCGTCCGGGGAAGGAGTCGGGCGCCGACGAGGAACCCGACGACGGCACAGACGGTCAGCACGGCGAGAGGGACCAGTGGGTCGCCGCTTCCCGTCGTCACGGCACGCACGCCCCGGGAGAAGTACGTCAGCGGCGAGAGCCACGTCGGGAGCCACCCCGGCAGGAGCGTCGGCGGGACGAACGTCTCCGAGAGGAACAGGAGAGGCAGTGCGATGCCGTTGCTCGCGGAGATGACGCCGTCCTGCGAGTCGGCCAGACTTCCGAGCATCGCGCCGACGCCGCAGAACAGCGCCACGCCGAGGACGACGAACGGGAGCAACAGCGGCGAGAACGCTATCTGTGCGCCCGTGAGCACGACCATCAACCCGAGGAGGACGATGCCGGCGAGGCCGATGATGACGACGTTCACCAGCGTCTGGGCCAACAGCCACTCTGGCCGGGTCAGCGGCGTCGTCGCCAGTTTCTCGAAGCGGTTGCCGTCGCGGTGGCGCGCGACTTCGCTCCCCACCCGCGAGAGCGGCGTGAACAGGACGACGACGGCCAGATAGCCCGGCGAGTAGTACGCCGGCGATTCCGTGAACAGGCCGCCGCCGCCCGGGCGCGTCTGGACGAGGACGCCGAAGATGACGACGATGATGAGCGGGAAGAAGAACGTGAAGAAGACGGCGGTCCGTCGCCGGAGGAAGGCGAGGGCGGCCGCGCGAGACTCCGAGCGAAGTCGTCCGAGACGGCTCATCGGACACCCCCCGTCGTCGCCTCGTCCGGTTTCGGGTCGCCGCTCTGCCCCACGCCCGTCCCGGTCAGTTCGAGGTAGACGGCTTCGAGGTCCGGTTCGGTCCACGTCAGACTGTCGTAGCCGACGCCGGCGGCGTCGAGTTCGTCGACGACGTTCCCGATGGACTCGGGCCTGACCCCGTAGACGACCAGCGTCCCGTTCCGAAGCGCCGTCCGGGCCGGGTAGTCGACGTCCTCTAGCGTCGTCTCGTCGAACGTCCCCTCGACGAGGAGTTGGCTGTCGCCGCCGTGGGCCGCTATCAGCGCCTCGGGGCGGTCCAGCGCCACGAGTCGGCCCTCCGAGAGCAGGCCGACTCTGTCGGCGAGTCGGCGGGCCTCCTCCATGTAGTGGGTCGTGACGACGATGGTGACCCCCCGGTCGACGAGGCCCTCCAACAGGTCCCAGAGGGCCTGTCGCCCGGCGGGGTCGATGCCCGTCGTCGGTTCGTCGAGAAAGAGGAGGTCCGGGTCGTTGATGAGCGCCGTCGCCACGCAGGTCCGGCGCTGTTGGCCGCCCGAGAGGTTCTCGTAGGTGGTGTCGGCGGTGTCGGCGAGGCCCACGTCCGCGAGGACCCGGTCCACGTCGCGCGTCTCGTCGTACAGGCCGGCGTAGTACGCGACGAGTTCGCGGGCGGTCAATCGCTCGTGGGGGGCAAACGACTGTGGCAAGAGGCCGATGCGGTCGCGGTCGACCGCGGTCGGCGACTCACCGAACAACTCGACGCGTCCCTCCGCGTCGGTGGTCCCCGTCAGGGCCCGCACGAGCGTCGTCTTCCCCGCCCCGTTCGGCCCCACCAGCGCCAACACCTCTCCCGCCGTCGCCGACAGCGACACCCCGTCGAGCGCGACGGTGTCGCCGTAGGTCCGGCGGACATCCTCCGCGACGAGTACCTCGTCCATATCTCACCGTCGGGCATCGCCGCCGAAAGCCGTTCCGCTCTCCCGCCGGTCAGAGTCGGTCGCGGACCCGTCGGACGATGGCGTCTACGTCGTAGTCGTGTTCGTCCTTGTCGTACACCGTCTCGCCGTCGACGTCCACGCGGAACACGCCGTGAGCGCCCATGACGAGGGACATCCTGTCCAAGTCTCCTTCGACGCCGTTCAGGATGGCTCGCTCGACGTCCAGCGCTCGTTCGCGGAACCCACACGGGACGCAGTACTCGATTTCGACTTCGGACATACCCGGGTCTTGACCGGCCTCGGGTAAAACTCCGTGCTTCACCGTCTGATAGGACGCCAGTACAGCAGGCCCAGCGAGACGAGGTACACCACGGTCGCCGCGCCGTAGGACTGCGGGACCAACTGACCGACGACGGCGGCCGTCCCGCCGAGGACGCTCGACACCGTGGGGACGAGTATCCCGAGGACACAGGAGACACAGGAGAACAGGCCCGTGAGGCTCCCGAGCGAGATGCCGGAGGTGTCGAGCACCATCACGTAGACGAGGTACGACAGCGCCCCGTACCCCACGAGTTTGTAGGGGATGAGCGTCACCGACACTATCTGCCCGAAGTACGCCAGCATGGGGTTCCACCCGGGCGGGAGGTAGAGGAGGTTGAACTGGACGTACGACTGTATCTCTGGCGACCCCGGACGGACGATGCCGCCGATGGCCGCCAGCACGAGGAAGTACAGCACCCCGACGACGAGCGCCCGACGGCGCTGTTTCGCGGACACGGGCGGCGTCTTCGCCTTCAGGACCGCCAGCAACCCGGCGTTTATCCAGACCAGCGGGTAGACGTACTGGAAGACCCCCTGCCACGAGGTAGCGTCGGTGCCGCCGAAGAAGACGTGGAGCGTGACCAGTAGCAACTCCGTGTTCAACACGAGCGCCGCGTACAGCATGGTCCCGCGGTCGAACGACATGTCGGGTCGGTGGGTGAGTGTGCTCATAGGACGAGGGCGTCGACGACGATGGCGAGCAACAGCGCCCCGAGGTAGGCGTTGGAAGCGTGGAACGCGCGGAAGGCGGCCGACTCGGTCTGTTCCCGGTGGAGCCGAACGACCGCCCAGAGGAAGACGCCGCCGAGGGCCGCCGACGTGAGGGCGTACAGCGCCCCGAGCGAGGTGAGCGACGCCAGCACGCCGGAGGCGACGAGCGTCGCCCCGAGGTAGTAGACGATGTGCTTTCGGGTCTCGGTCTCTCCGCGGACGACGGGCATCATCGGGAACCCGCCGGACTGGTAGTCGTCCTTGTACGCGAGCGCGAGGTTGTAGAAGTGCGCCGGCGTCCAGAGGAAGATGACACCGGCCAGCGCCAGTCCCGGGAGGCCGATGGTCCCGTCGACGGCGGCCCACCCGATGAGCGCCGGGAGCGCGCCCGCCGCCCCGCCGATGACCGTGTTCTGGACGGTGTTGGGCTTCAGGAGGAGCGTGTAGACGACGCTGTAGAAGAGGATGGCCGCCAGTCCGAGGGCGGCGGCGAGGACGTTGACCTGCCAGAACAGCGCCATCGCGGCCAGCGCGAGGGCGACGCCGAACGCCAGCGCGTTCCGGACCGGAATCTGGTGGGTCGCTATCGGGCGGTCGGAGGTCCGGTCCATCCGCTTGTCGATGTCGCGTTCGAGGACGTGGTTGAACGTGCCGGACGCGCCGATTGCGAGGACGCCGCCGCCCAGCGTCAGCACCACCGTCCGAACGCTGAGGGACGGGCCGGCTTTGAGCGCCATCCCGGCGGCGGCGACCAGACACAGGAGCCACATCAAGCGCGGTTTCGTCAGACGGAAGTACGCGCCGGCGGTGGCGACGAGGCGCTCCCGGGTCGAGAGCGCGGCCCGCGGCGTGGGTTCCTCGGCCGTCTCCGGCATCGGGTCGGGCGAGGGGTTCGCCACGCGCTCTTCGTCGTCGCTCCCAGTCTCCGCTTCGAGGTGCCACGCGAGCGCGAGCGTGAACGCGGTGAATATCGCCATCCCCGTCGCCAGATGGGCGCTGGGGAGTTGGCCAGCGGCCCCCGTCGTGGCGACGAACGCACCGAGTGCGACCTGCACCGGGTACAGCGCGAGGCCGACCACCAGCGCCGCCTTGACACGGCGACGAGTCGCCGTCCTGAGTCCGAGCGCGACGGTGCCGACCGTGAGGAGGCCGACGGCCGCGGCCGTCAGTCGGTGCCCGCGAGCGACGAGCAGGGACGGGTCCTCGAGTGTGACCGGTCCCTGACACAGCGGCCACGTCGTACAGGCCGCCACCGCGTCGGTGATGGCGGCCGTCGCGCCGGCGATGACCAACAGATAGACGCCGACGGCCGTGGCGGCCAGTAGTCCCGAGAACGTCCTGCTCTCTGCCATTAGTGTAGCGTTCGGCGGCGGGCACTTAGACTCCTCGCTTTTCGCCCCCGCCGGCGAAGGGTTCCGAACCCCGCCAGAGCAGACGCTCGCGGTCGAACCGGCGGACACAGCGCCGGCCAGCGAGTCGGTGACGGAGGGCGGTTGAGGGCCAAGACAGCAGTTATTTATCCCCGAAATCCTAAGCCGCGCACATGACCCGGAGACGCGCCGGTCTGGTCGCTCTGTTCGGCGCTGCGTTACTCGCGCTCGCCGCCGAACCGGTCGCAGCACAGCCGTCCGCCTCGACGACCGTAGAGCAGATTTGGGAACTCAACCTGAACCTGCTGTACGTCGCCATCCCGATTACCGTCCTCGTCGAGGGGATTCTCATCTACACGGTCTGGCGCTTCCGCAATCAGGAGGAGCCACTCCCGACGATGGAGAACCGTCGCCTCGAAATCACGTGGACCATCGCGACGGCCATCATCCTGCTGTTCGTCGGCGTCGCCTCCTATCAGGTGATGGCGAGTCCGTACGTCACCGCCGAGGCCGCCGACCAAGCCGACCTGCAGGAGGAGAACCCCGAACACATCGAGGTCCACGCCTACCGCTACGGCTGGACGTTCTACTACAACGGGTCGAGTTTCAGCGACTCCGCCCAGACGACGTCGACCGGGACGCTCAGACTACCCGCGGACAAACCCGTGGTGTTGCGAGTGACGTCTGAGGACTGGCTCCACGCCTTCCACGTCCCCAGCCTCGGCCTGAAAGCCGACGCGTTCCCCGGACAGTACAACCGCCTCCGGACGGTCCCGACCGAAACCGGTAGCTACCAGCTCTACTGCGCCGAGTACTGTGGCTCGGGCCACTCGAAGATGCTCGGCACAGTGCAGGTGATGCCCCAGGACGAGTACGACCAGTGGGTGTCGAACCAGAGCCAACAGAGCGGCGGTTCGCAGAACGGGTCCCAGCAGAACGAGACGAGTAACTGATTTTCGCCGGCTCTCTCGCCGCAACTGTTAGGCGTCGCGGCCGAGTGCGTCCGCTATGGAGTATTTCGAGGACCTCTCGGTGGGCGACTCGACGACCTTCGGCGCGTACGAGGTGACGCGCGAGGAGATAACGACCTTCGCCGGACAGTACGACCCCCAGCCCTTCCACACGGACGAGGCGGCGGCCGCGGACTCGATGTTCGGCGGACTGGTCGCCAGCGGGTGGCACACGGCGGCGATGACGATGCGGATGCTGGTGGACAACCAGCTATCCGACTCGGGGGCGATGGGTGCACTCGGCGTCGATTCCCTGCGGTGGCCGACTCCGGTCCGTCCGGGCGATACGCTCTCGGTCAGGACCGAGGTCGTCGAGAAAGAGGTGTGGGACGAGGACCGTGGGCGGGTGGCGACGGAAATCACCACCACCACCGACGCGGGCGAGACGGTGCTGTCGATGGTCGGTCAGGTCCTCTGGCGGCGCCGCTAGTCGCCGGTCACCGACTGCGCTGTCGGGTCGGCGACTGCGAGTTCCTGCCGGCCGTCTGCGGTGAGTCGGTAAACCGGTTCGGCGGTGACCCGTTCTACGAGCCCCGCTCGTGCGAGTCGGTCGCACCGAGTCCGCGGCGCGTCGACTGTGACGGGACTTCGCTCCGCGAGGACGGTCGGTGCGTTCGGGCCGCTCTCGGCGAGCGTCCCGAGCAGTACCCGGTCTACTGGGGTCGGCGGCTCGGCGTTTGGTTGTTGCATGGTACCGTGTAACATGGTTGTCCGTCCGGTAGAACTTAAACCTACCGACGAACCGGAGAAAGAGACCGCCGTTATCCGCAGACGTTGGCGGTCGCGTAGACACGCCCTTGGTCGGTGACGTTGACGCCGACGCCCATCCGGGCCGCGTTGCGGTACGTCAGGCGTTCGCGGTACGTCCGCGTCTCGAACCAGTCGTCCACGAGGGCCCGGGCCACCTCGCGGTTGCCCGCGTTGAACCGTTCCTGTCCGTCTTCGGTGTACGTTCTGCCGGCGACAGTGCGGCCGATAGCCTCGAAGTTGTTACCGTCCGGACGCCGGATGTACGACTTCCCGGCGGCTTGGAACTTACACGTCTCGTAGAGGTCGTTCCGGCGGTACCGGTCGGCGCTGTCGACCCCGTCTATCTCGTGGAGGACGTCGCCGGTCTGCGCCATCTCGACGCTGTGTCCGCCCGCCATCACGGCGATTTGCTCCGCGGTGCGGCCCTGTGCGGACATCGGGTCGAGTCCGCGGTCGGCGCGCTCCTCGTTGATGAACTCGACCACGTACTGGGCTATCTTCGTCTCGTCGTAGTAGTTCGCGGGCACGTAGGGCTCGCGTTCGGTCGACTCCGGCGTCGCCGTCTCCGTCGGCACCGGCGTCTGCGTTCCGGTGTCCGTCTTCGTGGCGTTCGGCGCCGACTCGTTCGTCGGCGTCGCGGTCGCCTCCTCTCCGGTCTCTCCGCCGCTGTCCGCGCCAGAATCGGTCTGGCCACCGGGGTCCTCTTGGGGGGCCGCCGGTTGGCCGCCGAGTTGCATCCCGACGACGACGCCGACGCTCAGTGCGGCGACGACGACGACGACCGAGATACCCACCATCGTTTTGTTGACCATCGTATCTCATTCACTTCCCATTTGGTAATGTAAGTTTCCCCCTACTCCGTCCTGCGACCCTCCGTCGGAAAGGCACATAAGCCCGCGGGGGCCACTCTCGGTATGGTCGAGAACGTCATCTGGCCGGCAGCGTTCGACTCGGAGTGCTCACGGAGCGAGGGGCGTCGCGTGCCCCGTGACCTTGCCGTCGAGGAACCGACGGTGGACGAGATAGCCAAGGCCGTCCAGCAGGTGGGCTACGACGCGGTCATCGAACGGGACAAGGCGTACCCGCGTGAGTACGAGACGCGCGGGCGCGTCCTCGTCAAGAACGCCGACGACGCGACGAAGACGGACCTGCTCGGGGCCGTGGCCGCGTACATGCAGGCGCTCCGCGAATGAAGCGAGTCGGCTCCGTCGTCAGGACCGCACAGGGGTTGGCGGTCGTCCGGTCGCCCGACGAGAGCCACCCCGGCATCGGGACGCCGCTCGTCGACGAGCAACTGGAGTCCGTCGGCGACGTCGTCGACGTGTTCGGGCCCGTAGAGCGCCCGTACGTCGCCGTCTCGCCGGCCGACGGGGTCCACCTCCCGTCGCTCGTCGGGGCGGCGCTGTACGCTCGCTGACCGCCCGGGCGCCTCCGTAACGCTCAAACCCGGTCCTGTCGGACGTGTCCGCATGGATAGGCGCTGGCGTGCTGTCGCGGGTTGTGGGCTCATCGCACTCATCTTCCTCTTCGTGCAGGTCGGTGCGCTGGCACTGGTCGAACCGTTCAAATCGGCGGGGTATCAGGCCGTCGAGGACCCCTCGGACCCCACCAACAGCCTCCTCTACATCGCCGGCATCCTCGTGGCGACGGCCGTGATGTTGCTCGCGTTCCGCTACGACGCCGACCAACTGATTCGGGGGCTCATCGTCTTCTCCGGGGCGTGGCTCTCGCTGTACGTGTTCCGCGTGCTGGTTCCACCGGTCGTCGTCTACGGCGGCGTGAACGTCCTCGCGGTCGGTCTGGCCGCCCTGCTGGGTCTCGGTCTGCTCGTCCACCCGGAGTGGTACGTCATCGACGCCGCCGGGGCCGTGATGGGCGCCGCCGGCGCCGGCCTCTTCGGAATCAGTTTCGGCGTCCTCCCCGCGCTCGTCCTGCTGACGGTGCTGGCCGTCTACGACGCCATCAGCGTCTACGGCACCGAACACATGCTGACGCTGGCCTCGGGCGTGATGGACCTCAAGGTGCCCGTCGTCCTCGTCATCCCGCTCTCGCTGTCGTACTCGTTCCTCGACGCGACGACGCCGGACCCGACGAGCGACAGCGACGCCGCCCCGGACGGCGGTGACGGGGCCACAGACGAGGACTCGGGTGTGGACGCCGAGGACGTCGGCGCCGGTCCCCTCGAACGTGACGCGCTGTTCATCGGCCTCGGGGACGCCGTCATCCCCACGGTACTCGTGGCGAGCGCCGCGTTCTTCGCGCCGGAGACTGTCGAGAGCGTCTTCGGCGTCCCGGTGCCGGCCCTGACCGCGATGGTCGGCACCTTCGCCGGCCTCGTGGTTCTCCTGTGGATGGTCCTCAAAGGGCGCGCCCACGCCGGCCTCCCCCTCCTCAACGGCGGGACGATAGCGGGGTACCTCGTCGGGTCGCTCGCCGTGGGTATCGAACTCGTCGAGGCGCTGGGTCTCGCCCCGTACCTCTAGTCCATCGCCCTGCTCGCGGGCGCGAACGGAATCTCCTCGCCGACGCCGGCCTCGCGGGCGCGGTCGTACAGCATCTTCCCCGCCGCCACCGTCTCGATGGCGGTACCGCCGGAGTCGAAGATGGTGACGTCCTCCGGGGACTCCCGACCGGGTGCGTCGCCGACCAACACCTCGCCCAGTTCTGCGTGGACGTGGTCCTCGTCGACGACGCCCTCCTCCATCGCGTGGATGAACGACCCCGCGTCCTGCGTCACGCGGGCGCGCAGGTCCGGGACGTACGTGGCGCGCTCGATGGTCGTCGTGTCGAGTTCGCGTTTCGCGGGGTTGTACTGCCCCATCGCGGTGACGTGGGTCCCGGGTTCGAGCACCTCGCCGTCGAAGACCGGGTCGCTCGCGTTCGTCGCCGTGATGACCACGTCCGCGCCCTCCACGGCCGCGGCCGAGGACGCGACGGCGGCGACGGTGGCGTCGAGCGTCTCGTTCATCTCGGCGGCGAAGGACTGCCGGTGCTCCTGCGTCGGCGAGTACACCTCCACGCGGTCGAAGTCCCGAACAGACGCCGCCGCGCGCACCTGTCCGCGTGCCTGCGTCCCGCTTCCGATGATAGCGAGGTCGCTCACGTCGGCCCGTGCAAGCGCGTCGACGCCGACGGCACCCGCGGCCCCGGTCTTCAGTGGATTCATGCTGGCGCCGTCGAGCAAGGCGAGCGGTGCTCCCGAGTCAGCGTCGAAGATTGGGAGCGCGAAGTGTGCGTCCCGGCCCTCGAAACCGGCGGCGTACGTATATCCTCCCATCGCACCGGTCTCCGGGAGAATGGCGAGGTAGCCCGTGAGCATCCCCGCCGGTGCGTCGTTGAACAGTGTCGTCCGAGGTTCTGCGGGGGCCCCGTTGCCCCGCTCTCGGTACCCCTCCCGGACGGGGTCGACGTACTCCGCCGGGTCGGCGAGGTCAGCTATCTCGTCGCTCGTGAGGAACAGCGCTGTCGCGTCGGTCGACATGTCCCGGTGTTCGGGCGTCCGGGTCTTAACCTCGGTGGCGACGTGGACAGCAGAGAAGGATTGACGGGGTGTGTGCTCTCAGTCCGCAGTCTGGACGGGGTCCGTCTTGGGGCCGGTCTCGACCGGCACCGGGTCGACTGGGGCGCGGACGAACATCGCGTGGCCGATGAGGCCGACGGCGACGACCGACGCCATCGGAATCGCCGTCGTCAGGGCGAAGCCAGCGACCGTGAGGACGCCGGTGATTCCAGCCATTGCGAGCGGAATGAGTCCGAGAACAACGTCGTAGTAACCCGTCATAAGTGTGAATTATACTTCGTGGTATGGGTACATAAGTGTTTCCCGTAAACCTTGGATAGTATTCTATGTAGGCACTCGGTACTCAGTGGAGTGGATTGAGAAATAATTTCCATAACTTATGAATCCACTCGCCTCCCGAATATCAACGTTAATGGTCCGTTAGAGGGGGTTTAGAGCACCGTTCATCGGTCGTACGGGCCGGCGTCAAACCCACTATCTCACCACGTCTGACACGCTGGTCGGATGCCTCTGCGAACGGCACCCCGAGTGGGGGTCTGGCCGCGCGGGCACGACACAGCACACACGACGCGCGGGCGACCGTCGTCTTCGTCCGGTTTTCAGTTATTGAGAACGAATTTTCCGACTCGTTAAGCGGTGCCTCCTCGATTTTCTGGAGTGATAACTGGGGGAGAGTGCTTATTAACTACGGTAAAATAGGTCGTTATGGAGGGGCAGAGAGGCCGCGTTGCCCACTACCCTCAGGACCATGAGTACGAACGCCACGGACAACACGAGTGACGCCGCGACGGACGAATCGGCACGGCGATACGCCGAGCTGAACATCGGTGACGAAGAGTTCGTCATCTACGACCGAGAGAACCATCAGGCGTGGATTCAGTCGACAGTGTCGCTCGACGTAGACGAACTTCGGTGACCGTGGCACCTCGCCCGCCCGCCGCGGGCACGTCGGCTGACGACGGCAACTGACACTGCCACCGCTACTCGTCTCCCGATTTTTCCTCGCTACCCGCGGACCAGCGTCGCCGCCGTGCGCCACAGACACAGCAGTCCACCGCCGACGAACACCGAGACGAGCGCGAACGTGAGCGCGGCGTCCCCGTGGAAGTACGCCGTCGCGCGGAGCGCCTGTGCGACGACAACGGCCAGCACCCAACTCACGGCCGTCACGCTCAGGTTCCGCTTGAGACTCGCCGTCGCGTCGCGGGCGTAGGCGCCGCTCAGTCCGGCGACGAGGCCCCACCCGACGAGGAACGGGACAGCGGTTCCGACGAAGCGACCCACGTAGACGAACGGGTTGTACCCGTGGGTGAACTCTCCGACCCCGACGAACAGCAGTATCGCGGCGACGTCACCGACCGCCAGCACGGCCGTCGTCCCAGAGAGGTCGATGCGCTCGCGGTCCATCGTCGAGAGGCTCATGCCCTCCCGTTCGACCCCCGGTCACTTCTCAGTCCCGTTTTCCGCCACGGCCGCGACGGTGTACCCGAAGCCCCGTTCGAGGACTGTCGGGGTCAGGCCCGTCGCCGCTATCCGCGTCGCCAGTTCGTCCGGCGTGAAGAACACAGAGTCGAACCCGACGAGGTGCTCTGCGGCGGCTAGCCCACGCCCGCGGAGAGTGGACGGGTCGAACTCGCGGACGACGAGGACGCCGCCGGGGCGCAGGACCCGTCTGGCCTCTGCCAGCACGTCGTCGACGGCCGCCATGTGGTGGAGCGCGTCGACGACGAGCAACGCGTCGACGCTCCCCGTCGCCAACGGAAGCCGCCCCGCGTCGCCGGCGACGGCGTCGAGGCCGTGACTGCGCGCCTGTCTGCGCATCCCGGATGCGGCGTCGACGACGACTCGCTCGGGCAGGTCGAGCCGTCTGACTGCTCGACCAGGCCCCCCGCCCACGTCTACGACCCGTTCGACGTCTCGGGTCGCGAGAGCCAGCCCACTGCGGAGTTTGCTCGCTCGCGCCGGTGGCATCACGAGGTCGTACAGGGGCGCGAAGCGGTCGAACGGGCCGACGTCGCCGTGCATGCCACTCGCTTGAGCGACCGACCACTAAGTCGCTCGGGCGCCGGTGCTTACAACCCGCCGGGACGTACGTGTCCACGTATGGAGTTCGCCCTGCTGGGATGGCCCGAGGACGGCCACCGACTCCGCCTCGACCACGAACGGTTCGCCTACGCCGGGAAGTTCGTGATGACCTCGACGGGGAAGGCCGTCGTCGGGGACGACGGCGTGGTGGCGGCCGCGGCGTTCGACGCGGACCGGACGGACGACGACACCCTCTGCATCCGGTACGTCACCGTCAGAGTCGACCGACAGGGCGACCGCCTCGGGTCGCGCCTGCTCCGGTTCGTCCGCGACCGGGCGAGCGAGCGCGGCTACGAGCGCGTGACCATCGGCGTCAACAACCCCTTCTCGTATCAGGCGGCCTACCGGGCAGGGTTCTGTTTCACCGGCACCGAGCAGGGTCTCGGCGAACTGGCCCTCGAGTGGCCGGGCGACCGAAGCACCGACCGGTATCAGGCCGGCCTCGACGCGTTCCGAGAGCGGGACCTCTCGCCCGAGGAGACGTCCTTCCTCGAAGCGAAACGAGGCGTCGACCCCCCGGAGGTCGTCACAGCACCGGTCTAGAGGGGTTCGGACTCGAACAGGCGCGCCTCGCAGTTCTCGCAGGTGACGGCGGCCACGTCGTGTTCGTGACAGCACGACTCGACCGTCTCGGTCCCGAACGTCGGCGTTCCGCCACAGCGCGGACACGTCTCGACGAACAATCTGAGACCGTTGAGCAGTTGTCCGCGCTGGGGAACCGAGAGCCGGTCCCAGTCGTCGTAGGCCTCTGATAGCACCGTCGCGGCGGCGACGTCGGCCTCGAAGGCGGGCCGTGACTCCCACGTCCCGACGTACCCCTCCGGGACGCGGGCCCGGAACGCGTCGCCGTACTCCTCGAACTCGACGGCCGACGCGTCCGCGTCCAGTTGCGCGAGCAACGCCTCGCGGTCGGCGTCGGTGGCAGCGAGAGCGTCGCGCCACGCCTCGCTGTACCACTCCGTGAGGCAGAGGTCGTCCCCGCAGGGTTCGAGCGCACCGACCGCCAGCAGAACCGACTCGACGTCGAATTCGGCTCGGTCGCCTGCGTCGTCGGTCGTCGCCACCGGCCCCTTGCCGAACAGCGCCAGCACCGACGCGGGGAGGTACCGCTTGGTCAGCGTCGGCGTGCCGGGGACGAGGTACCCGCGAAGGTAGATGGCGGCCGCCGACGGCAGGGCGACGGCGAGTGCGGCGAGCACCGCCAGCGACGGCAGGTCGACCCAGAGCGCGATGCTGGCCGCGAGGCCCGCAAGCGACACAGTGACGAGGCCGTTGAGGACCGTACACGGGACACACCGATTCTCCCCGGTGTACTCCGGCCGTCGCAGTCGGTCCAGTACTGTCATCCCGTAGCAATGCGCTCGCAGTCCAGTTGAATCTTGCTCGTCCCGGGAGATTCAAACCGCTGTCCGCCCAACGAACGCCAATGGGAAACGCAGACCTCCGCTCGCTGGCGGCCATCGAGGACGTGTCGTTCGAGGACCTCGACGGGAGCGTCGTCGCCGTCGACGCCCACAACTGGCTCTATCGCTATCTGACGACGACGGTGAAGTTCACGAGCGACGCGAAGTACACCACGGCCGACGGCGAGGAGGTGGCGAACCTCATCGGCGTCGTGCAGGGCCTCCCGAAGTTCTTCGAGCACGGCCTGACGCCGGTGTTCGTCTTCGACGGCGCGGTCACCGAACTCAAGGACGACGAAGTGGAGAAACGGCGCGAACAGCGCGAGCGCTACGAGGCAGAACTCGAAGCGGCCCGCGAGGCGGGCGACGCCACGCGCGTCGCGACGCTCGACTCGCGCACCCAGCGACTCACGGACACCATCGTCGAGACGACCCGCGAACTGCTCGGACTGCTGGACGTACCCGTCGTCGACGCACCGGCCGAAGGTGAGGGACAGGCCGCGTACATGGCTCGGCAGGGCGACGCCGACTACGTCGGCACCGAGGACTACGACGCGCTCCTGTTCGGGGCACCATACACGCTCCGACAACTCACCTCCAGCGGGGACCCCGAACTGATGGACTTCGAGGCGACGCTGGAGAGCCACGACCTGACGTGGGAGCAACTCGTCGACGCGGCCATCCTCATGGGCACGGACTTCAACGAGGGCATCTCCGGCATCGGTCCGAAGACGGCCGTCAAAGCGATTCACGAACACGGCGACCTCTACGGGGTCCTGGAGGCCCGCGGCGAGCACATCGACCACGCCGACCGGATTCGCTCCCTGTTCCTCGACCCAGCGGTCACCGACGACTACGACGTCTCGACCGACCTCGACCCCGACGTAGACGCCGCGCGACGGTTCGTCACGGAGGAGTGGGAAGTCGACCCCGAAGAAGTCGCTCGCGGGTTCGAGCGCATCGAAGAATCGGTGGTGCAGACGGGGTTGGACCGCTGGACCTAGGCCCGTCGAATCGACGGCGGCCTCAGACGACCGACTCGACCTTCTCGACGGAGTCGAGTTCGCGGTTCCGGACGGCTTCGCCGGTCGTCGCGTCGAAGACGTGGATGGCGTCCTCGGGGAACTGGACGGTGACGTGCTGTCCCCTGTCGATGTCGCGCATCCCGTCGACGGTGGCGACGAAGTTCGCGCTGTCGCTCGAATCGAACGTCATGTGGACCGTGTTCTCGCTCCCCCGCGGTTCGACCACGTCGACGACACCCTCGTAGGCGTGGGGGCCGGTCCCGGAGTCGACGACTTCGATGTCCTCCGGACGGATGCCGAGCGTGAGGTCAGTTCGGTCGCCGAGTTCGCGGGCGGTCGACTCCGAGAGGTCGTACTCGAAGTCGTCGGCGACGAGGGTGGTCCCCTGTCGTTCGACCGGGAAGAAGTTCATCGACGGTTCGCCGATGAACCCGGCGACGAACAGGTTGTTCGGTTCGTGGTAACACTCCAGCGGCGAGGCGGCCTGCTGGAGTTTCCCGTCGTTGAGGATGGCGATGCGGTCGGACATCGTCATCGCCTCCGTCTGGTCGTGAGTGACGTAGACGGTAGTGACGTCGAGTCGCTCCTGTAGATGCTGGAGCTCCGTCCGCATCTCCGCCCGCAGTTTGGCGTCCAGATTCGCCAGCGGTTCGTCCATCAGGAACACCTCGGGGTCACGGACGATAGCCCGGCCCAGCGCCACGCGCTGTTGCTGGCCACCGGAGAGTTCGCCGGGTTTCCGGTCGATGAGGTCGTCGATGCCCAGCAGGTCGGTCGCCTCCTGTACCCGCTCGTCGATTTCCGCGTCGGACATGTTCGTGGACTGCTCCAGTCCGAACGCCATGTTCTCCTGCACGGTCATGTGCGGGTACAGCGCGTAGGACTGGAACACCATCGCCACGTCACGCCGCGCGGGGGGTTGGTCGTTGATGACCTGACTGCCCAGTCGAATCTCGCCGGAGCTGATGTCTTCGAGGCCGGCAATCATCCGCAGGGTGGTCGACTTCCCGCAACCGGACGGCCCGACGACACAGAGGAACTCGCCGTCCTCGATGTCGACGGAGACGTTGTCGACGGCGACGATTTCGCCCTCGTCGTCGTGGAAGATTTTCGTTACGTCGTCGAGTGTGAGTTGTGCCATTGTGTATTCCTCCGTTACGTCTCTCCTGCGACACCCTTCGCGAACTGCTCACCGAAGACGATGTACACGAGCAGCGTCGGGAGTGCTGCGACGATGGCACCGGCCATCGTGGTGTTGAACGACTGGACGACGCCGCCGGTCAGCGCGGCTAGTCGCTGGGTCGCCACCTGCGACGAGGGCTCGTTGACCAGCACCAGCGCGAACAGCAGGTCGTTGTAGACCTGCGTGAACTGGTAGATGAGGGTCACGGCGAACATCGGGAGCGACAGCGGCAGGATGATGTTCTTGTAGATGCTGAACGCCGTCGCGCCGTCGAGACGCGCGGCCTCTATCATCTCGTCGGAGATGCTCTGGTAGTACGACCGGAACAGAAGCGTACAGATGGGGATACCGTAAGCCGCGTGGGTCACCGAGAGCTGGAACAACTGCAGATACCCGTTACGGGTAGGGTACTGCCAGTTACCGCCGGTCACGAAGCCGAAGACGGTGTTGACGAAGCCGTTGAGCAGGTCCGGCAGAATCTGGTACCAGAACTGTGCGAGCGGCACCAGCACCGCCTGATATGGGATGAAGATGCCGGCGATGATGAACACGACGACGCCGACCTGTCCCCGCCAGCTAATCGTCGTCAGGCCGTAGGCAGTGAGACTGCCGAACAGCGCCGAGAGAATGGTCGCCGGGATGGCCATCACCATCGAGTTGACGAGGCCTGGCCGGAGGGTGTTCCACGCCGTCGTGAGGGCGTCGAGCGTGAAGCCGTCGGGGCCCGGTGGGGCGAACGGGACCGTCTGGATGAACGACTGCTGCGTCTTGAACATCGTCATCACAGCCGTCTCCACCGGGAAGAGGTAGAAGACGAGACCGAACAGCAAGACGACGTACAGCCCGATGCGACTCTTCTCCATCTCCTGTAACTTCGACAGGGGGTTACGACTCTCGGTACTCATAGTTCACCTCGGCGGTATTCGCTGTAGAGATACGGTCCGATGACCAGCAGGGCGAGCAGGAACAGCACGATAGCGATGGCCGACCCGTACGCCCATCGGAGGCTGTCGAACGCCACGCGGTACATCATCGTCGCGAGGATGTCCATGTTCGCACCCGGCTGAGAGCCACGGAGCGCGTAGATGAAGTCGAACGCCTTCAGCGCGAACACCATCAGGACGACGGACGCCGAGACGGCCGACGCCCGCAGTTGCGGGATGATGACGCGCATGTACATCCGCACCGTCGATGCGCCGTCGACGCGTGCGGCCTCGTAGTGTTCGGTCGGAATCGCGCGCAATCCAGCGAGGAACACGACCATCGCGTAGCCGCTGAACTGCCAGATGAGCGCGAAAATGACTGCCGCCAGTGCCGTCGTGTGCCACGATAGCCACTGAACCACTTCGGCGTTCACAGTCGCGGGCCTCAGGACCGTCATGGCGACCCCTTCGAGGTTGAACAGTCGAAGGAGCTGGTTGAACACACCGTTCTTGGCGTTGTACACCCACGACCACATCGTCGCAGTCACGACGAACGATAGGGCCATCGGGAGCAGGTAGATGGTTCGGAAG
This sequence comes from Haloarcula sp. H-hyl6, assembly GCF_056934455.1. Lineage (NCBI taxonomy): Archaea > Methanobacteriati > Methanobacteriota > Halobacteria > Halobacteriales > Haloarculaceae > Haloarcula > Haloarcula sp. H-hyl6. Next base: position 421,287 of record NZ_JBRIIK010000001.1, on the reverse strand, counting down.
GTGTTCTCGAACCGGATATTCTGGTCGACGAGGATGGCGACCAGTAGCCCGAGCGCCAGGCAGAGTATCGTGAACACCACCAGCAAAACGAGGGTGTTCTGCGTGGCCTGCCAGAACGCGCCGTCCGTCGCCATCTGGGTATACATGCTGAAGTCCAGTTGGCCGTAACTGGGCTCACCGAGGCCTTGGAAGTCCGTCAGCGAGAGGACGGCGTTCCAAGCGATAGCGCCGTAGACGAAGAACGCCGCAAGCAACACTGGCGGGAGCCAGAACGGTGCCGATTCGACGAGTTCCCACTCGACGGGGAGCGTGTTCCGCAGGACGTCGCGTCGTCGCTCCCCCACCGCCGTCTGGGTTCCCCCGTCTGTCGCCAGTTCGTTCCCGTCCGATTCGTCTCTCGATACCACCGACCGGAGTGTATCTCCGGCAGTTCTGAGTCTATTGAGTATCTCGCGCATAGTTGTGTCAGTCGTACGCGGACGTGAGTTCGTCGTACACCGTCTCGGCGGCGCGGGCGTCCCGCAGTCCGTCCGCGGAACGACGCCCTGTCACGGGCGGTATCGTCGGGATGTGTCGCCGCCCCGACGGGAACGAGGCTGCGACGAACGAAGGCGGGTCGGCCCGCCGTCGCGCGGGCCGCGCTCCCCTCGTCGTCGCGTCGTTCACCCACCAGTGAACGCACGTGCCTGCCGTCTTAGCCGCTGGTGTACCACTGTCACCCGTCCTCGCTCCGCCGGGACGGCGACGCGGCGCCGCCGCGTGCCCGTCGTCCCCGGCGAAGGTGAACACGCCAGCCACCGCTCCCGCACCGACAGTGCGAGAACGCGACGGGCGTGAAACGGGGTCGTCAGTCATGGTCGTCACCGTGGAGTCGAACTCATCCTAAGTGGATACACGTAACACTTAATGGTTCCGAATATTCATGCATGTCACTCGGGGCCTGAAACGCCCGAATTCGGCGTTCTCGGGCTTATTTGGTGTGGGTAAGAAAATGCAATAAATGTTGGTGTGTTAGTTTGTGTCACTATATGGATTTCACACTTGCTGGCCGCTCTAACGGGATTATACGTCGGTATCGCAGGTGAGAATTATTAACTCGATATCGAGTGACTGTCTCGATGAGGAGGTGGTCGAGACTGTCGTTCGACGACCTCGGTTTCGACTGGAGCGGGATAGGACATGATGTAGTAGTACGTAACAAATTTCCGCGGGCGCAGACTCGGCGGGTCGATGGGCGGCGGACCGGTGGGTTTTACGCGCGGGCGTTCGACTCCCCGTACGTATGAGCGACGAGTTCAGGACCGAACGGGACAGTCTCGGTGAGATGGAAGTTCCGGCCGACGCCTACTGGGGGGCACAGACCCAGCGAGCGATACAGAACTTCCCCATCAGTCAGGTCACTTTCGGCCGTCGGTTCGTCCGGGCCCTCGGCGTCGTCAAGAAGGCCGCCGCGCAGGCCAACCGCGACCTCGGGACGGTTCCCGAGGACAAGGCCGAGTGTATCATCGAGGCCGCCGACGAGGTCATCGCGGGCGACCACGACGACCAGTTCCCCGTCGACGTGTTCCAGACCGGGTCGGGGACATCCTCGAACATGAACGCCAACGAGGTCATCTCGAACCGTGCCACGGAACTGTACGGCGGCGAAATCGGGACGCGCGAGATTCACCCGAACGACCACGTCAACTTCGGGCAGTCCTCGAACGACGTCGTCCCCACGGCGATGCACGTCGCCTCGCTGGAGGCCGTCGAGAAGGACGTGGTGCCCGCGCTGAAGAGCCTGCGCGACGCACTCGCCGCGAAGGAAGACGAGTTCGAGAACGTCGTCAAGACCGGGCGGACCCACCTGCAGGACGCGACGCCCATCATGCTCGGACAGGAGTTCTCGGGGTACCGCACACAGGTCGAGAAGGGCATCTCGCGCGTGCAAGACACGCGCAGTCGCCTCTCGGAACTCGCCCTCGGCGGGACGGCCGTCGGGACGGGACTCAACACCCACCCCGAGTTCCCCGCGAAGGCCGCCGAGTACATCAGTCAGGAGACTGACCTCGAGTTCCGCGAGGCCGACAACCACTTCGAGGCCCAAGCCGCCCACGACGCGATGTCGGAGGCCCACGGGGCCCTGCGGACCGTCGCCGGGTCGCTGAACAAGATTGCCAACGACCTCCGACTGCTCGCCTCCGGGCCGCGCAACGGCCTCGGCGAACTCGACCAACCGGAGAACCAGCCCGGGTCGTCCATCATGCCCGGCAAGATAAACCCGGTCGTCGCCGAAGCGGTCAATCAGGTCCACAAGCAGGTCGTCGGCAACGACGCCGCCGTCTCCGCCGGCGCCGCCGAGGGCCAGATAGACCTCAACCTCTACAAGCCGGTGCTGGCCTCGAACTTCCTCCAGTCGGCCCGCATCATCGCCAACGGGAGCGAGGTGTTCGCCGAGAAGTTCGTCGCCAAACTCGAAGCCGACGAGGAGTACTGCGCAGAGCGCGTCGAGCAGAGCATGGCGCTGGCGACGGCGCTCAACCCGGCCATCGGCTACGACAAGGCCAGCAAGGTGGCGAAGAAGGCCCTCGCCGAGGACAAGACCATCCGGGAAGTCGTCCTCGAAGAGGGGTACCTCGACGAGGACGAGGTCGACGAGGTGCTGGACCCGGCGAAGATGACCGAGCGCGGCATCCTCGGGGACGAGTAGGGAGAAACCGAACCCCGTTCGGTTTCTCCGGAAAGCGCAAACGGCGAGCGACAGCGAGCCGTGAGCAGCGAGGGCCCGAACGGGGTGAAGGCCCTCGAAAAAGCGACGCGGTGAACGAAGTGAACCGCGAGAGTAGCGAGGGGCGCATCTGTACGGAACGGCCCTCGACGCGGCACGGTTCCCGGCGAGACTCGGGCGGGGGCGACCGAGCACTGGTCCGGTTAGACCCGGCCTGACCGCCGCCCCGTTCAGCCGTCGTCGACCGTCAGCCACCACGGCGGCGAGACGCCGGTTTCGCCGATGTTCCGGTACCAGAACCCGTAGCTGACCGTCTCGGTGTCCGTCCGGTAGCGCACCTCGAAGCGGTGGACGAGTCCTTCGGGGTCGACGAGGAACGAGACGGTGTACGACTGGACCTCCTCGCCGGAGGGCGGCGTCCCGTTCCATCCGGTCACGCGGAAGAACACGTCGCCGTCACGTTGTACTCGTCGGGTCCGACTCTCCCGAACTGTAACGTAGCGCTCTATGTAGAACGTCGACTCGTAGGCGAACTGGTCCTTCGTGAACCGGAGCGTCCCCGACGTCTCGGTGACGCTGTCGCCGGCCCGGCGCTCGTACCACTGCTCCCCGTCGGCGAACGTCGTCTGCTCGTACTGTTCGAGCGTCTCGTTGTGGCGATACCGCTGGCGGTGCAGGCGGTGGAGATACCGCCGCGGGCCGGCGACCCGCGTGGCCTCGTTCCGGACGACGGTGACGGTGCCGTTCGGCGTCTCGCCCGTCCGCTCGAACCGTTCGTAGAACGTGTACGAACGGTTCCACAGCGCCGTCCGGTGGTCCGCCGCCAGCGTCTGGACTCGCAGGACACCGTCCGTGCCGATGCCTGCCGGCGGCTCCGTGGGTGTCGGCGTCGGCGACGCGGGAACGGGCGCTGGCGTGACGGTCGACGACCGGTCCGCTCCCTCGCCGAGGTCGGCGAGGCCGCTACACCCCGCCGTAACCACGAGCAGACCCGCGAGGAGTGCGAGGTGTCGAGGCACACGACAGGATGGGGCGGAGCGGGCAAAAGTCCGAGGGGCGGAAGGGAGCGTTTTTTGGCCCCCGGTCACGGACACGCTGACAATGACTGCTGCCGACTTCGACTACGAGGATTTGGGGCTCGTGGCCGGGCTGGAGATACACCAGCAACTCGACACGGCCACCAAACTGTTCTGTAACTGCCCGACGGAACTGCGGGAACCGGAGGCGTCCGAGCGCTCGTTCACGCGGTACCTCCACCCGACCAAGAGCGAACTCGGCGAGATAGACGACGCGGCCTTAGAGGAGAGCATGGTCGACCGGGAGTTCGAGTACCTCGCCTACGACACCACCTGTCTGGTCGAGGAGGACGACGAACCCCCCCACCGGGTCGACCGCGAGGCCATGGAGACGGCCATGGAGATAGGCCAACTCATGGACATGCACGTTGTCGACCAGGTCAACGTCATGCGGAAAATCGTCGTCGACGGGTCGAACACCACCGGGTTCCAGCGCTCCATGCTGGTCGCCAACGACGGCGAAATCGAGACGAGCGACGGGCCGGTCGGCATCGAGGACATGCTACTGGAGGAGGAGTCCTGCCAGCGCGTCGAGGAGACGGACGAGGGCGTGCGCTTCTCGCTGGACCGCCTCGGCATCCCGCTGGTCGAAATCGGCACCAAGCCGGACATCCGCTCGCCCGAACAGGCCCGCGAGGCCGCCGAACGAATCGGGATGTTGCTGCGCTCGACGGGGAAGGTCAAGCGCGGCCTCGGCACCATCCGGCAGGACGTCAACGTCTCCATCGCCGAGGGCGCACGCATCGAACTCAAGGGTGTCCAGAGTCTGGACGACATCGACGACCTCGTCCGCAACGAGGTCCGCCGGCAGGTCGAACTCCTCGACGTCGCCGAGGAACTGCAGGCCCGCGGCGCGGCCGTCGGCGACCCGCAGGACGTGACCGAGACGTTCGAGGGCACCGAGTCGAGCGTCATCGGCGGCGCTCTCGACAGCGGCGGACGCGTGCAGGCGGTCCTGCTCTCCGGGTTCGACGGCCTCGTCGGCCGGGAGATTCAGCCGGACCGCCGCCTCGGGACGGAGTTCTCCGACCACGCCAAGCGCCACGGTGCGGGCGGCATCTTCCACACGGACGAACTGCCGGCCTACGGCGTCACCGAGGCCGAAGTCGAGGCGCTCCGAGAGGCGGTCGGCGCAGGCCCCGAGGACGCCGTCGCCCTCGTCGCCGACGACCCGGAGACGGCCGAACTCGCCATCGAAGCCGTCGTCGAACGGGCGGAGACGGCACTCGAGGGCGTCCCCGAGGAGACCCGGGACGCCCTCGAAGACGGGACTTCTCGCTACCTCCGGCCGCTCCCCGGCGCGGCCCGGATGTACCCCGAGACGGACGTGCCGCCGGTCGAACCCGACGTGAGCGAGGTCGAGACGCCGGAACTGCTCACCGAGAAGGTCGCCCGATACGAGGACGAGTTCGGCCTCGATTCGGGGCTGGCAGAGCAGGTGGCGTACGGCCAGCGCTGGCCGCTGTTCGAGGCCGTCGTCGCCGACGGCGTCGACGCGACGCTCGCGGCGGGCACCCTCGAATCGACGCTGACGGAACTGCGTCGCGACGACGTGCCGGTCGGGGCCCTCTCCGACGACCACCTCCGCGAGACGCTGGCGCTCGTCGACAGCGGGGAGGTACCGCGCGAAGGTATCGAGGAGTTGCTGACGGCGCTGGCGGAGACCCCCTCGCTCACGGCCGAGGAGGCCGTCGAGCAGGAGGACCTCGGCGGGGTCGGCGAGGACGAGGTCCGCGAGGCCGTCGTCGACGTCGTCGAGCGTCACGAGGGACAGGTCGCCGAGGAGGGGATGGGCGCGTTCTCGGCGCTCATGGGCGAGTGCATGGGCGCGCTCCGTGGGAAGGCCGACGGCGACACGGTCAGCGACGTCCTCCGCGAGGAGATACAGAAGCGGGCCTGAAATACACGCTCGAAGACAGTTCGAGCCGGTACACTTCTATCCCCGCCGCACGTACCTGCGGTATGTACGATATTGGGGGTCTCCTCCCGGTCGATACTCTCGACCCCGGGTCGACGGTGCTGGTGGTCGGCCCGCCGATGACCGGGAAGCGGACCCTCACGACGCGACTGCTCGCGCGCGGCTTCGAAGACGGGGAAGCCGTCGCCGTCGTCTCGACGGACACGAGCGCTGACGAGGTGCGGGACTCGCTGAGCGAGTCCGCGGGTCGGCCGACCGATGACCTGCCGCTCGGCGTCGTCGACTGCGTCGGCGACGCTCACGGGGACGTCGGACTGGGGCCGCTGGACAGTCGCGTGAGTTCTCCCGCAGACCTGACGGGCATCGGGATGGAACTGACTCGTCTGCTCGAAACCCTCTACACCGACCACTCGACGCGGATTCGCTTCGGACTCTTCTCGCTGACGACGATGTCGCTGTACGCCTCCCCGGAACAGGTGGTCAGATTCCTCCACGTCGTCACCAACCGTATCAGCGACGCCGACGGCGTCGGGTTCGTCGTCGCTCACTCCAACACGATGGACCCCGAACACCTCCAGCGCCTCCGGTCGTTCGTCGACGGCGTCGTCGAGGTCAGGGAGGCCGAGGGCCGCACAGAACTGCGCGTCCGGGGCATCGACTCTGGGACGACCGAGTGGGCCGCCTTCGACCCGACGGGCGGTGAGGTCGCTCCCCCCGAGAAACCGGGTCCGGTTTCGACTGCCGACGTCACGGTCCCCGACTCGCTCCGGTCGGTGCTGGAGTCGGTGCGACGGGACTCGCCGACACTGACGGTGTGTAACTACGACGGCCCTCCGGAGACGCTCGCAGTGGTCGAACGCTACTTCGACCGGCACGGGGTGGCCGTCCGCGAGGCGTCGCTGGACGTGGCCGAACCCAGCTCTATCGCACTCCTCCACCACGGGGACGACCTCCTCGCGAGCGAGACGGTACCGTCGTTGGCGGCGGCCATCGACATCGAAGGGGAGGACGCCGACGACCCCTTCGCGAGGCGTCGGACCAGCGACCTGCTGACGCAGTTGGACCGCTCGGTGTTCGGGGCCGCTTCGGCGGATACGTCCCTGCTCCTCGACGTGAGCCACACCATCGAACTCCTCGCGAACCGCGTCGGGTCGGGACGGCTACACGCGGGATTCCAACAGCTATCGCGCTTGGTCGACGACCCGCAGAGCGCCCGCATCTACGAACGACTGGCCGACAGCGGCATCGACGTGCACGTCTACGGGGAGGGCGACGTCGACGCGACGCTCCCGGGCGTCACCGTCCACGCCGGGGACGACACCGAACTGACCGAATCGTGGTTCGTGGTCTTCGACGGCGCTGGCGACGCCGGACGACCGGCGGCGTTGCTCGCCGTCGAACGGGGGGAGAGCAGCGAGTTCGAGGGGCTCTGGACCTACGACCGGGACATCGTCCGGCGACTCGACGCGTACCTCGCGGAGACGTACGCCGCCTCGGACGGCACCCGCGGCCGAGAACCGGCGACCGACTGATTAGGTCGGACCGCCAGCGTCTCCGTCTGCGTCTGTCTCGCCTCCTGTCCGGTCGATTCGCTGTCGTGCCCGTCGGAACAGCCCTCTGAGCGTCCGCGTCTCCCGACCGGTCGGGTGGGCCCGCCCCAGCACCCGGCGGAACATCCGCTGGGTCTTCGGCCGCTTCTCCGCCGGATGACCGATAGTTTCGAGGAACCGCTCAAACTCGCCGTGTAGCCCTTCGACCGACCGCTCGTCCGCTCTGGCGTGGAGTTCCTCGGGGTGTTGGTCGCGCTCTACGGTCACCGTGCGGAGCTCGTACAGGACGATGGTGGCGGCCTGTCCGAGGTTCAACACGGGGTAGTCTGCGCTCGCCGGAATCGAGCAGACCTCGTCGAGACGGGCGAGTTCGTCGTTCGTGAGGCCGACACGTTCCCGACCGAAGACGACGCACGTGTCGCTGTCGACGCCGGCCAGCGAGTCGGCCAGTTCAGCGGGCGTCTTCGCCGGATAGCGGACGTGGCTGGAGGGGTCCTCGTTCGTCGTCGCGGTGCAGGCGACCGTGTGGTAGTTCTCGACGAGGTGGTCGAACGTGACTTCGCGTGCCTCGGGCAGGATGTCCTCGCGGGCCTGACCGGCGAATCCGTAGGCCTCGCCGTCGCGGTCCAGTTCCGGCGGGTCCACGAGCAGTAACTCCGAGAGACCGAAGTTCTTCATCGACCGGGCGATGGTGCCGACGTTGCCCGGCGTCTCGGCGTCGACGACGGCGACGGTAATCATACGTCGAGGTCGCCGAGGTCCACGTCAATCGCGTCGAGGTCCTCCTCGTCGAACTGCTCGACTTCCTCTTCGAGCCCCGGGACCGCCTCGGAGCGGTCGGGCGCCTCTGGGAGCGCCGTGGGGTCCTCGTCGACGTGTTCGAGTCCCTCGTAGTCCTCGGGTGCGCGGTTGCCCGCGTCGAACCACGCGTGGAACGCGTCACCGAGTTCGAGTTCGCCGGCGTACGCCTCGCCGCCCGCCTCTCGGAACCAGTACAGGAAGTCCGGTTCGTGGGCGGAACAGAGCACGACTTCCCCCCGCGGTTCGCCGTAGATGACCTCTGCGACGTTACACTGGTCGACGTCGTCCTCCCCGTGGACGAGCCAACAGGCGTCACAGGGGTCTACGACCCGTTCTGCCAGCACGAGGATGCGCTGGCGCACCTCCGGTTCCATCGTCTTCAGCGGACGGACCTTCCCCTCGTCGTTCAGCACGTCCTCGTCGAACCGCCAACCCCGCAGTCCGATGTTGACCTTGGCCATACGCCGCCGTAGTCGGCAGCGAGACTAAAAGAGCGCGGTGTTGTGCCTACCCGAGGAGCAGGCGGAGCCACCGGTTGTTCTGGACGACCGAGAGGTCCTCCAGATAGCTGTCGAGGCCGAGGATGCGGCCGGCACCGAACGCGCCGAGGCCGAACAGCAGAGCGGCGTAGACGATGTGGTCGTCGACGACCCAGCCGTGGGCCACGGGGAGGCCGGCCAGCAGGCCGCCCTGTAGCGACGCGAGCCAGTAGAACAGCATCATCACGGCGCCCCAGAACGCGGCGAAACGGACCAGCGCGCCCAGCAGGAGCGCCAACCCGGCCAGCGTCAGGCCCAGCATGTTCAACCAGTCGATGAGCGGGTTCCCGGCCATCGCCGTGAACATCCCGGTGAAGGGGTTACCTTCGGGGATGGCGTTGGCGAGGAAGCCGGCCGCCGTCCAGTTGTTCTCCGGGTTCCCGTCGAGGTACGTGATGAGTTTCGTCACGCCGCCCTGGAACAGCGTCCAGCCCATCACGATGCGCAGGAGGAACAGCGAGTAGCCGACCCACGTCTCCGAGTAGTCGAATGTGACGTGCCGCCCGAGTATCTCCGATTGGAGTGTCTGTCTGGTACTCATGTCTAATAGTAGACTTTAATACGACATATATCTACGGGGTGTTTCTCGAACTTTGGGAAGCGAAACGTCAGATTATTCGATATAGAAACTCCCTATCGTGTGGATACGGCACAAGGTCGAGTGAAACAAACACCCTCATTCGGGGCCGGCGGCGAACTGGCGGTCGACCCAGTGCCGACTGTCCAGCGCCGCGACGCTCTCTTGTAACCGTTCGAGTCGCTCCCGTCGCTCCGACGGGTCGAGTTCGAGCGCCCGCTCGAGCGTGTCGGCGATGCCGGCGATGTCGTGGGGGTTGACGGTCAGGGCTCCGTCGAGTTGCGTCGCGGCCCCGGCGAGTTCGCTCAGTACGAGGGCACCCTCGCCGTCGACGCAGGCCGTCGGGTACTCGTGGGCGACGAGGTTCATCCCGTCGCGGTGGGGCGTGACGAGGGCCACGTCCGCGACGCGGTAGAGGCCGTCTAGCGTCTCGGCGCTGAGTTTCCGCTCGGTGTAGGCTATCGGTTGCCAGTCGTCGGTGGCGTAGCGGTCGTTCACGTGCTGAATCTCGGCTACCACGTCCTGTCGATACCGGCGGTACGTGGCGATGCCCTCTCTGGTCCGACTGGCCTTCTGGACGTAGGTGAACGCCCCGCGGAGGTCCGGCCGCCGTTCCCAGAGGTGGTCGAGTGCGGCGATGCGTTCGGGAATCCCCTTCGAGTAGTCGAGACGCTCGACGCCGAGGACGAGGGGAATCGACGGGTCCGGAACCGTTTCGCCGAGGACGCGCCGCCGGACCGCCGCAGGGTCGGCCGCTTCGGCCCGTCCGCGGACGCCCTCGACGTCGATTCCGAGGGGGTTCGCTACGACGTGGGTAGACGCACCGTCGTAGTGGACCACGCCTCGGTCCTCGTCGACCGTCGCGTCGGGCAGCACGGCCGCCACGCACCGGAGGAACCGGGTGACGAACGTCTCCGTGTGAAAGCCCACGACGTCGCAGGCCAACAGGCCGTCGAGAATCGGTTCGGCGTGCGGGCAGTGACTGAACACCGACGGGGCCGGCCACGGGATGTGCCAGAAGTGGTGCAGGGTGGCGTCGGGGCGAGCCGTCCGCACCGAACGGGGGGCCAGTGCGAGGTGGTAGTCCTGAAACCAGACCAGTTCGTCGGCGTCGGTGACGCTCCGAACGGCGTCGGCGAACCGGTCGTTGACGGCGCGGTACTGCTCCCAGAAGGCGGGTTCGCCCCACATCCGTCCGGTGTCCTCGTGACAGAGCGGCCAGAGGACCTGATTCGAGTAGCCGTGGTAGTAGCCCTCGATGGCCTCGTCCGACAGCGGAACCCGTTTCAGCCGATAGGACGCCTCGCCGGGTGGGACGTCGACGACGCCGTCGTCGGCGACGGCCATGTCGGCGTCGCCGCTGGCCCACGCCACCCACGTCCCGCCGCGGGCGCGCATCAGGGGGTCGAGCGCACTGGTGACGCCGCCCGTGGCCTCGGTGACGCGGACGTCCTCGACGGGGCCGTCTACGGGGTCCGACACCCACTCGTGACTGTAGGGTTGGCGGTTCGAGACGACGACCAGCGAGTCCGGGAGTGTGTCGGCACTCGGCGCTTCCATCCTCGTGTCGTTGGACCGTATGGGCCTTGAGGTTGTCGTGAGCGTGGTAACTAACCGGTGAGTCGCCGCCATACAGGTGGTAGTAAGAGAAAGCTTATACCGGAGGCGTCAGAATACCTGACTGAAAGCCGAAAGGGCACCCGGGTAGGGGTACACGGACGTGCCATTTCGGCTCAACCCGGTTTATCTGGAACTTACCGCACAGCGACAGCTATGGAATTCGACACGTGGGAGCCCGTCTACGACGCCATCCTCGCCGACTTCGGCTACGGTCGGGACGGCGACGAACGGGCCCGTGACACACTGGACGCGTTGCTCGCCGACAGCGAGACGTACCGACCGGAACGCCTCGCTCTCGGGTCGAAGACGGTGGCCATCGCCGGTGCCGGGCCGTCGCTGGAGGCCGAGGCCGACCGCGCCGCCGACGCGGACGTGGTTCTCGCCGCCTCGACGGCCGCCGACCGACTGCGTGAGGCGGGCGTCTCCGTCGACTGCATGGTGACCGACCTCGACAAGAACCCCGAGACCGGCCGGGCACTCACCGAGTCGGGGACGCCGGTGCTGGTCCACGCCCACGGGGACAACGTCCCCGCCGTCGAGGACCACGTCCCGACGTACGACGCGGGGTTCGTCGTCCCGACGACGCAGGCCGCGCCCACCGAGACGGTCCACAACTTCGGGGGGTTCACCGACGGCGACCGGGCGGCGTTCTTCGCCGACCACTTCGGGGCCGACTCGCTCCGGTTCGTCGGGTGGGACTTCGACGACTCGTCACTCGGGGCCGAGAAACGGCGGAAACTGGCGTGGGCCGAACGACTCCTGTACTGGCTGGAACTCCGTCGCGGCGAGCGGTTCGCGGTCCTCGACGGGCGGCGGGACGCCATCGACCCAATCGTCAGTCCGCGGTAGTGCGGGTCCGGACGACGGTCAGGGTGCCAGCACGTCGATAGTCGCGTCGATGACCTCCCGGTCGGCCGCCCGCGGGAACGAGACGTTGATGGCGTCGACGCCGGCCAACGACTCGAACCGACCGATTTGGTCCCGACACTCCTCGGGGGTCCCCGCGACGGCGATGGCGTCCAACAGGTCGTCGCCGATGGCGTCGGTGGCACCGTCCTGGTCGCCGGAGGCCCACTTCTCGGCCACCTCGTAGGCCGTCTCTTCGTAGCCCTGTCTGGCGAGGGCGTCCCGGTAGTAGGTACCCATCCCGCCGATGTAGAAGGCGACGTGCTGGCGCGTCAGGTCACGTGCTCGCTCCCGGTCGTCGAGCGCACAGCAGGGAAGGGACAGGGTCACTCGCTGACTCTCGCGGTCCCTGTCACCCAGTTCCGTCCCTCGCTCGAAGTCGTCCAGTCGGTCTTCGAGGCCGTCCCGGGTCAGGAGGAGCGCGTGCCACCCGTCGGCGAACCGGCCGGCGAGTTCGACGGACTTCGGCCCGAGACCACCGGCGTCCACCGGCGGGACGGGGTCCGGCGGGTCACACCGCAGGCGGAACCCGGATAGCTGGAAGACGTCGCCGTCGTAGTTCACCGTCTCCCCGGCGAGCACCTGCTTGACGACGTCGATGGTCTCGCGGGTGCGGCGGAGCGGTCGCTCGAAATCGACGCCGTGCCACCCCTCGACGACGATGGGGCCGGACGGGCCGACGCCCAGTCGGAGGCGGCCCTCCGAGACTTCCTGCAACGTGGCCGCCGTCTGGCCGATGAGGGCCGGCGACCGGGAGTAGACGTTCATCACCGACGTCCCGATGCCCACGTCGTCGGTGTGTTCGGCGATGCTCGACAGGGTGGTGACGGCGTCCCGGCCCCACGTCTCCGGGAGCCAGACGCGTTCGTAGCCGGCGTCTTCGGCGAGTTGGCTCATCCCGACGAGCGTCTCGACGGAGGGCTGTGCGGCGACTGGGAGGTAGATGTCTCTGACTGTCATAGGTCTGGGGTCTCCTCTATCGGCGGCACGCCACGCGGCGACAGCGTCTGGCCGGTGACGAAGGATGCGGCGTCGCTGGCGAGAAACCGGACCACGTCCGCAATCTCCTCGCTGACGCCGACGTTGCGGTCCACGTCGTCGCGGTCGATTTCCTCGGCGCTGATGCCCATCTGCGATTCGAGGCCCGGCGTCGCGACGTACCCGGGTGCGACGCAGTTCACGCGCACGTCGTCGCCGGCCCACTCGTAGGCCAGCGAGCGCGTGAGGTTGACGACGGCGGCCTTCGAGGCGGCGTAGTGGCTCATGTACGGCGCGCCGTCCCGTCCGGCGACGCTGGCGACGTTGACGACGCTGCCGCCGCCGGCCAGATGGTCACTGGCCGCCTGCGCGCAGTTGACCGTCCCCGTGAGGTTGACGTCCACGACGGACTGCCACCCGTTCGGCGAGATGTCCTCGAACGACGCCACGAACGAGGCACCGGCGTTGTTCACCAACACGCCGAGGCCGCCGAACGACTCGATTGCCGCCTCGACCAGAGCCTCGACGCTGTCCCGGTCGCGGACGTCGCACTCGACGCCGATGACGTCTCCCGGGTGGTCCGCCGAGAGGGTCGCCGCCGTCTCGGTAATCTCTTCCTCGTCGCGCGAACAGATGGCCACGTCCGCTCCGTCGGCCGCGAACGTCGCGGCGACGGCCCGACCGATACCTCTCGACGCGCCGGTGACTACCGCTGGCCCCTCGACGCTGAACCTGTCCGGCATGGCCCGCACTCCGGCCGCGCGTGGCATAAACCCACAGGCGCGTCGGGGTCGCGGCGTGGAAACGGAGTTCAATCTCCCGACGGTTCTTTTCAGTCGGGAGGGCGTACCTGCCGGCATGTCGTTCGACCCGGACCGCGTCACCACGATAACCTTCGACTCGTACAGCACCATCGTCGACGTCGAGGCCGCGGAGAACGCGCTTCGAGAGCGGGTGCCGGACCCACGGCCAGTGTCCCGGCTCTGGCGCTCCCGGTCGCTCGCCTACACGTTCGTCGCCAACGCCGTCGACGCGTACAAGCCGTTCTACGAGATGAACCGCGACGCTCTCCAGTACGCGCTGGACGCCCACGGCGTCGACGTCTCCACCGAAGAGCGCGACGAGATTCTGGCCGTCTACCACGAACTCGACGTCTTCGACGACGTGCGCGACGGGATGGACCGCCTCCACGACGCCGGGTACGACCTTTACGTCGTCTCGAACGGCAACCCGGAGATGCTGGAGTCGATGGTCGACCACGCCGGCATCGGCGGCCTCCTCGAGGACGCGATAAGCGCCGACGAGATAGCGACGTTCAAGCCCGAGGCCGAACTGTACCGCCACGCCGCCGCCCGGACTGGGACGCCAATCGACGAAATCGCGCACGTCACCGCGGGCTACTTCGACGTCTACGGCGCGATGCACGCCGGGATGCAGGGCGTGTGGGTCAACCGTGACGACGGCCCGTGGGACTCCTTCGCCGGCGACCCCGACCTGACCATCGGGTCGTTCCACGACCTCGTGGACGAACTGGCATAGCGAAGCGTCGTAGCGGGGACTCGGCTACGCCTCGGCGGACTCGGCCATCTCCCGGAGGCGTTCGATGCGGTCCTCGGTGCGGGGGTGGGTCGCTCTGAGCGCGGCGCGCGCCTTTCGAATCGGCTTTCGGGCCGACCAGAACAGCGGTTCCCGGGGCCACGACGGGTCGTAGCCGACCGTCCGCTCGTCGTCCGGCGGGACGATGCCGAACGCCGCGTGCGTGGTCGTCCGCAGGTCTTCGTTCGGCGCTCCGGTCCCGTCCTCCAGCGCCTCCAGTGCGCTGGCCAGCGCCGCCGGGTCACCGGTCGCCGCGACGGCCCCCCGGTCGGCCGCGAGTTCGCGGGTCCGCGAGAGCCACGCGACCAGCAGTTCGCTGACCGTCGCCCCCCAGAGTCGGGTCGAATCGTCTGCGTCGTCCGCCTGCACGACGAGCGGTTTCGAGGCCAGCGTCAGGACTGCGGCGTCCCTGTTCGAGAGATGCGCGAGTTCGTGAGCGACGACCGCGCGCAGTTCCCTGTCGTCTAACCTATCGACCGCCCTGCCGGAGAGGACGAGCGTCGACGACGAGGGACGGGTTCCGACGGTCATCGCCCCGCCGACGTCGGCGTCGGTCACTCGAACCGTCGGCGGCCGGCAGTCGACCTGCTGTGCGAGTCGCTCGACGGTCCGGACCAGGCCCGGACTCGCGGGCTCCGTCTCGACGTCGGCGAGTATCGATTCGCCGCCGCTCACCGACAGTCGCCACACGTCCCGGAGGATGACACCCGTCCCTACGACAGTTCCGAGGACGACGGTGACCGCGAGCCACTCCGGCGGTATCGAGGCCACCGTGGTCACGTTCTCGACGGCGATAGCGACCAACAGGAGTAGCTGAAGCGTCATCAGTAGACCGCCCACCACCGCGAGCACGGGCACTACGAGCACAACGAGGGCGAGAACGGCGAGTATCACGACCATCCGCAGGCGCAACCCCCACGCTCCCCGGACCATGTCCGGCCCACCGACGCCGACGCAATAACGCTGTGGGGTTCGCGGCCGCTCAGACGCGCCGCGAGAGCGACGCCCGTATCTCGCCGGCCAGTTCGCGGTGGCCGTCCTCGGCGAGGCTGTCGGCGACCACTTTCGTAGCGGCCGCCGACCCGCCCAGATACAGGGCGCCGCTCGACTTCTCTACCAGCACCACGTCCACCACGTCCGCGACGGCCCGGACGCTCGCCGCTTCGTCCTCGGCGAGGTCACCGAGCAGGAAGGTGAGCGTCGCCCCATCCTCGGTGTCGCCGGCCAGCGTCTCGCCGAGCGACTGGTTGCGCTCGACCTCTCTGAGGGTCACGTCGGTCAGTTCGGCGACGGTCGGGCCGGCGTCGGTCTGTGGCCGCACCGTTCGTTCGTCGCCGAGTGCGTCGGCCACCCGGACCACGTCGTGGGTCTCCTGCGTGTCGTGGGTGCGGATGATGTGGGACCCGCGTTCGGCCTCCATCGTGGCCGCCGCGAGGCTGACGGCCAGTTGGTCCTCCGTCTCCGGGCGGCCGGCGAGGTCGCCGAGGAAGTCCTCGCGGTTGGTCGCGGTGAGCATCGGTCGGCCGAACGCGCGGAACTCCCGCAGGCGGCGGAACATCTCCCAGTTGTCCTCGAACTCCTTGCCGTCGTACCACCCGCCGAAGGCCGGGTCGATGATGGTCTGGTCGGTGAACCCGTCCCGTTGCAGGGCCTCGAACAGTTCGTCCATCGTCTTCAGCGCGCCGGGCGCAGAGAGGTCCGGCGGACTCGCCATCTTCACGACCGGCATGTCGTGGGCCTCGACGACCGACCGCATGTCCGGGTCCGCGAAGCCACAGACGTCGTTGATGAGGTCGAACCCGTAGCCGATAGCCTCCTCGGCCACCTCGGCGTAGCGCGTCTCCAGCGAGAGGGGCACGTCGGCGTCGAGTTCGTCCACGAGCGGTGCGACCTCCGCCAGTCTGTCCAGTTCCTTCTCGACGGGCTTGGACTCGTACTTCGGGTTGGCCGACTGGAGGCCGACGTCGACGATGTCCGCCCCCGCGGGGACGAGGGTCTGTTCGATGGCCTCGGCGGCCTCGGCCGGGTCGAGATAGACGCTCGGCTCGTACCCCGAGTTCGAACTCATGTTCAACACGCTCATGACTCGCGTGGGGTGGCCGTCCCCCACCGGGAGGCCGTCGATGTCGACCGTGCGCATAGCCGGGACTCAGGACTGCTCGCACATAGTCCCTCCACTTCCGGTGGTCCCTTGGGTGGAACGTTCGGGGTGGCTAACCCGGCGGATGAGATACCGTGTGGACTGACAGTTTTATTTAGCCCTCCCGCTTAGCCGGTGAGTGTGTCGACGCCGGAACGGGACATCGAAGCGGTTCTCGACGAGTCCGGGCCCGACCACGACGGGTTCTCCTTCGAGACGCCGGGCGGTGGCCACCAGAGCGACGTGTATCTGGTGACGCTCGACCACGGCGGCGAGCAGTACGAGGTGGTGGTGAAGTTCAAACCGGCGGGTGACGTCCCCTTCGCCGTCGAACCCAAACTCCACGAGTACGTCGCCAACCGTACCGAGGTGCCCGTGCCGCGCATCCTCGTGTTCAAGCAGGACCCCGCCGTCGACGTGCCCCCCTACTTCGTCACCGAACGCGTCCACGGCCAGAACCTCGCCGAGGAGTTCGCCGGTCTCTCGACGGCCCACCGACAGCGGGTCATGCGGCAGGCCGGCGGCGTCCTCGGCGACATGCACTCCGAAATCGGATTCGAGGCGTTCGGTCGACTGGACCTCCACGACGGCCGTCTCATCGTCCGCGACTGGATGGGGAGTTGGCGGGAGTACTTCGAACAGCTCACCCGAACCCACATCGCTCGACTGGACGACACCCGGTTCGAGGACGTCGCGGACCGGGCGGCGGGCCGCGTCGACCCGGCGTTGGACGTCGTCCCCGAGGACGGCGTCCCCCGACTCGTCCACGACGACTTCCGCCCGGCGAACCTCCTGTTCGACGCCGAGGACGAGGCCCCGATTACGGCCGTGCTGGACTGGCAGGACGTCCTCGCGGCCCTGCCGGAGTACAACCTCGCACAGACGGAGTTCCTCTTTATCGACTCCTCGTTTAGCGACCCGGAGATACGCGAGACGCTCCGCACAGAGTTCCACGAGGGCTATCGCTCGCACCGCCACATGGCCTTCGAGGACGGGTACGCAGAGCGCCGGCCGCTGTACCAGCTCTCGACCCTGCTGTGGCGGATGGCGGGGTTCGAGGCGGCCTTCGCGGAGTCGTCCGGGCTGGCACGGGCGCGCGCCGAGGCCCAGTACCGCCAGCAGTTCGAGCGCCTCATCGAGGCGATTCCGTCCTGAACGTCGGCACGGCGCTCGGTCGCGCCACTCGAACCGGCCGGCGTCGGTTAGACGCCCACTCCGGGGTTTG
This sequence comes from Haloarcula sp. H-hyl6, assembly GCF_056934455.1. NCBI lineage: Archaea > Methanobacteriati > Methanobacteriota > Halobacteria > Halobacteriales > Haloarculaceae > Haloarcula > Haloarcula sp. H-hyl6. Next base: position 403,654 of record NZ_JBRIIK010000001.1, on the reverse strand, counting down.
CAGAGAAAAATACGCCGCCGAATCGGCCACAAGATTCAGCAGGTTTAACTCGCCGCTCCGTGCACTCACCCGCATGACAGTGGTCCCCTCCTGTCGAATGCACTCTCCACGCGCCGCCTTCCAAACGAACGTTCGGTCGATACGGGCGGAGCGATGCGTCGCGTAACGCTCCTCGCACTCGTCGTCCTCGCCACCGCCGTCCCGATGACCGCGGCCGGCGCTGGCGTCAACGCGTCCGTCACCGGAGTAGCCGTCTCGCCATCCGGCCCCGCTCCCGGCGAGACCATCACGTTCACGCCGACGATACGGAACCTCCAGAGCAGCAGCGACCCCTTGGCGATTCGGGACGTCGCGCTCCGTCGGGCCGGCGGGGGCGGTGTCACGGAGTACGCCCGGGTTCGAAACGTCGGGACGCTCTCGCCGGGGGCCGAGATACGTGTCCCCCTGACTCACTCCTTCGAGTCCGAAGGGACGCGGGACCTGCGCGTCTTCGTCTACGCCTACAACCCCAACACGGACGAGTCGGTCCAACTCCGATACCCCGTCTCGGTGTCCGTCCGCGAGCGCCACCCCCAACTGGACGTCCGGGCCAACGACTCCGTCGCCGGCGTCCCGTCCTCCGGGACGGTGACGGTCGCTAACGGCCTCGACACCGACGTCTCGAACGTCGAGGTGACCGTCTCCGGCGACGGAGTCACCATGCTCGAAGAGCGGACCGTGCTGGCGTCGCTCCCACAGGGAGAGACGGCCACCGCACCGTTCCGATTCCGCCCGGAGAGCGAGGGCCCCCACGAACTCCGGGCGACGCTCTCCTACACCGTCGCCAACGACACCGAGCGGACGGTGACCCGGACGACGACGGTTCGAAGCGACCCGCTCAGAGAGGGCGTCGTCCTCGACGCGACGGGCGTGGGGAGCGGTGACGACCGAGCGTTGGCCGTCGACGTACTCAATCAGGGGAACGCTCCGGTAGCGAACGTCGTCGTCACGGCGTCGTCCGAGAACGCGACGTTCCGCCGCGCTATCGTCCAGACGATTCCCGCTGGGTCCTCGGAACGCGTGCGCTTGAACGTCACGATGTCCGAACCGCGGGCCGACGTCTCCGTCGACGCTCGGTACGAGGTCGGAACCGAACAGCGAACGGCGTCGACGACGGCGGTACTCCGGTCGGTACCGGGCGCAATCAGACTGACCGGCCTCTCGGTCGCCAGACAGGGCGGCGTGGTCCAGATTACCGGGAGCGCGAGCAACGTCGGGATGACGACGGCCGACAGCGTCGTCCTCAGCGTCGTGCCCACAGAGGGCGTCGAACCGGCGGAGCCGAACCGGGACTACTTCGTCGGCACCGTCCCGGCCAGCGACTTCGTCTCCTTCGACCTGACGGCCCGCACCGACGGGAACGTCTCGTCGGTGCCGGTCGAGGTGTCCTACCTCGTGGACGGCGACCGCAAGCGCCGGACGATTCCGGTGGCAATCGGCACGACCGGTGCCGACGCCGAACGAACGCCGACCGACCGGAGTAGCGGGAGCGGCCTCCTCCCCGTCGTCGCCGTGGGGGCTCTCGCACTCGTCGTCGTCGCGGTCATCCTCGTCCGCAGGTACAGGCGCGACGGCGAAGACGACGTCGAGATATGACGGTCATCGACGCCCAGAACGTCGTCAAGCGGTACCGGACCGGCGGCGAGACGCTGGAGGCCCTCGGCGGCGTCGACTTCTCGCTGTCGGCCGGCGAGTTCGTCTCCATCATGGGACCGAGCGGGAGCGGCAAGACGACCCTCCTGAACATCCTCGGACTGCTGTCGACGCCGACGGAGGGACGCGTCCGCCTGAACGGACGGGACGTGACAGACCTCGGCGACCGGAAGCGGACGCGCCTGCGAAAGCAGACCATCGGCTTCGTCTTCCAGCACTTCTACCTCCTGCCGACGCTGTCCGCCGTCGAGAACGTCGAGGTGCCCCGACTGTTCGACCGCGACCCGAACCGGGCCGCCCGCGCCAAGGACCTCCTGACTCGCGTGGGATTGGGTGACCGATTCGACCACCGTCCGGACGAGCTATCGGGCGGGCAGAAACAGCGGGTCGCCATCGCCCGGTCGCTCATCAACGACCCGGCCATCGTCCTCGCCGACGAACCGACCGGGAGCCTCGACCGGGACACCGGTCGCCAGATTCTCGACGAGTTCCGACGCATCGCCGACGAACAGGATGTCGCCATCGTCGCGGTGACCCACGACGAACTCGTCAACGAGTACGTCGACCGGACGGTCCACCTCGTCGACGGGACCGTCGGCAAGGAGGTACTCGATGCTTGACCCGCTGTACCGCCGCTTCCCGGCGGTGTTGATGGCGCGGCGGAACCTCACGCGGACGAAGATGCGGTCGCTACTGGCCTCGCTTGGCATCGTCATCGGGGTCATCGCCATCGCCTCGCTGGGGATGTTCGGCGTCGCCCTGCAGTACTCGTTCACACAGAACCTCGGTGACCTCGGTAACCAGGTGACGGTGTCGCCGAATCAGGACGCCGGGGTCACCAGCCTCTCAGAGCGCGACGTTCGGGAGATTCGGCGCGTCGCCGGCCCGGGCGTGACCGTCTCGCCGGTCAAACAGGGTATCGAACCCATCGCGTACGACCGTAAACGGAACACGTCGGAGTTCGTCTACGGACTGGAACAGCCAGCGGAGGTGTACAACGCCAGCGAGGGTCGCATCCCGGAACCGTTCCGCTCGGGGGTCCTCGTCGGCACGAGCGTCGCCGAGGAACACGACTTACACCCCGGCAGTACCATCGCCGTCAACGGGACCACGGTCCGCGTCCGGGCGGTCCTCGAATCGGGCGACGCCTTCTCGCAGCTGAACCCCGACAACCGCGTCATTCTGCCGGCCTCGCACTTCGACGAGCGCGGCTACGCGCAGGTGTACGTCACGGCCGACTCCGGGACGCAGGCCAACGAGACGGCGATGGCAATCAGGGGCGCGCTCAACGACCGACAGCAACGGGTGACGGTGAACGAACTCGGGTCGCTCGTGGATACCATCGAACAGCAGTTCCAGATAATCAACACCGTGCTGGTGGGTATCGCCTCCATCTCTCTGCTGGTGGCCGGCATCTCCATCCTCAACGTGATGTTGATGTCCACCGTTGAGCGCCGCGAGGAAATCGGCGTCCTCCGCGCCGTCGGCTACCAGAAGCGCGACGTGCTGAAGGTGATGCTGACGGAGGCCACGCTACTGGGCGTCGTCGGCGGTCTGGTCGGCGTCGTCCTCAGCCTCGGTGCCGGACTGGCAATCAACCACTACACTGTCGACGACGCGACGGCGGTGTTTCGCCTCGCCAACGCGTGGTACCTGCTCGCCGCCTTCGGGTTCGCCGTCGTGACCAGTATCGTCAGCGGCCTCTATCCGGCGTGGAAAGCGGCGAGTGAAGAACCGGTCGAAGCGCTGCGAGGCTAGGGCGTCGTCTCGACGCCGGGTTCGAGCCACGGTTCCGTGCGGCCGACGGTGACGGAGTCGAACTGCACCAGCCAGTCCTCGTCGCCGCGCTCGAACGCCTCCAGCGCGTCGCCCACCGTGTACGTCATGTCGCCGTCGGTACAGGGGAAGACGGCCTGCAACTGCGTGTCGTCGTAGATAGCCAGCGAGACGACGGGGAACACGACAACGTCGTCGACCCGGTCCAGACCGACGTAACTGCGCGTCCGTCGCTCGAAGGCCGGTTCCAGTGAGGAACCGTTCCGCTCCGCCCAGTCGCGGAACTCCTCGTAGGTCGCCAGCGCGCCCGAGCGTTTGTCCTCGGCCATCGTCCGGATGCGCTGCCACTCGCCCGCGACCATCGAGTCGGTGAAGACCCCGTTGGCTTCGAGCCGCTTGACTCGGTTCAGCACCTGCTGTTGGGCGTCGAACGTACCGTAGGTGTCTCCGCGAAGATACAGTTCCGCCCGGAGGTGTGTGTCCTCTGTCATGGTGCTCTCAGGGTGACCATCTCCTGACTGTGACTAAACTCTTTCCCAGATTCTCGTGTTCGTACAACTATATGATTTCACGAAGGAATTGCGAGGTATAGACCCTAGAAATGCAACAAAGAGTATATTTGGAGAAATCTGTTGTGGACTAAATTGACAACAAGCAACAACAATATTTCTGCGCTGGTCGATTGGACTTTCGTCCGACGTCGAATTTTCTCCCGTGTGACCACCGGGGAGTATCATCTGGTTGTCGGCGATGGCTCGGGAGAGACGGACCGCTGTCCGTCTCGTCTTCGGGACGGTTGGAAAAGGACCGGCTCGGTTAGTGGTTTGCCGCCGACGCGGCCGATGCAATCGCGTCGCTAGTCGTCCGCGCTCGCTTCCGCACCGTTCGCGACGACGTCTATCTCGCCGGCGTCGAGTTCCTCTTCGATTTCGCGGGCCGCCTGCACCATGTTCTCCATCTTGCCGTACGCGACTTCGCGGGGCAGGAGTTTCACGCCGCAGTCCGGGGAGACGGTGAGTCGCTCCGGCGGGACGACTTCGAGTCCCTTCTTGATGTTCTCCTTTATCTCCTCGACGGACTCGACTTCGGCGGTGTGGGCGTCCAGGACGCCCATCGCGAAGTCCTTCGTGAACTCGTGTTCCTTGAACACGTCCAGTTGGTCGAAGTCGCCGTTTGCGAGTTCGAGGTCGTACTCGTGGACGGGGTAGTCCAGAATCTCGGGGTAGATGCGGGAGTAGTCGCCGTAACAGACGTGGAGGCCGAGACGGACGTCGTCAGGAATCTCGTCGACGATGCGTTCGAGACACTCCCCGACGATGGCGTGGTCGTCGGGCGTCGTCGCCAGCGCCGGTTCGTCTATCTGGATGTAGCGCGCACCGGCGTCGACCAGCGCCTCTATCTCCTCGTTGACGAGGTCGGCCAGTTCGTAGGCCAGTTGCTCCTCGCTCTCGTATACCTCGTTGAACGACCAGTTCGCGAGCGTGTACGGGCCGGTAATCGGGACTTTGACGGGGCGTTCGGCCACCTCGTCGGTGAACTCGAACTCCTCGACCAGCCACTGTTCGCCGTACTCGACTTCGTCGGCGACCGACGGCTTGTCGAAGTAGTTGTGACCCCACACCTTCACGCGGCCGTTGAACTCGTAGCCGTCGATGCGGTGGGCGAAGTACTCGACCATCTCGTTGCGGCGCATCTCGCCGTCACAGATGACGTCCAGTCCACAGCGCTCGTGCTCGTGGGTGATGAGTCGCGAGGCGTCGTCCTTCGACTCCTCCCACTCCTTCTCGCCGAAGTCGGCGTCCTCGTCCTCGAACATCTCGCGGGCGCGGTCGTGCCACTTCGGTTTGGGGTAGGAACCGACGACGGTCGTCAGCAGGAAGTGGTCGTTCTCGTGATTCTCCGGTCGGAACTGCTCTCGTGGGCCAGTCATGCTTCCACCTCTTCGAGGTCGGCGGCGTTCGCAAGCGATTCGAGTTTGTCCGCGAACTTGTTGACGGGGAGATAGAACAGTTCGGTGTTCGCGGTGGCGTAGACGGTGTCGTACACCGTGTTGGTCTGCTGTTCGAACCAGTCGATGCGGTCGCGGATGGTCTCGGGGGACTCGACGAGCGTGTTCTGGCCGTCGACGACGCCCAGCGCCACGTCGTCCTTCGTCCCGTACTCCTGCACGTTGTAGACGTTGCTGTCGTGGTCGGAGACGAGGTCGAAGCCGATGGCGTCGACGTCCGCGTCCATCAGGTGCGCGTAGGTCTTCTCCTCGATTGCGCCCCAGTAGGTGTGGGCGACGACGTCGGCGTCGGTGGCGCTGGCGACGGCGTCGATGGCCTCGCTGACTCGTTCGTCCGTCCCGTCATCGGGGTCGTTCTCGACGAGCGACGGTTCCAGCAGGAACAGCGTCTCGACGTCGGGGAACTGGTCGACTTCGCCGGCGAGGAACTCCGCGATGGCGTCGAGGAACGCGGCCTCGTCGCCGTAGTGTTCGTCCGTCGCGAGGTCGGCCAGCGAGTACGGGCCCGGCAGGACCGCCTGCAGGCCGTCGTCGACCAGTTCGGCGGCCGCGTCGAGTTCGGCGGCGACGTCGCCGTCCGGCGTCAGGTCGCCCTGCACGACTGGCTCTCGGTAGAAGTTGTTGTTGTCGTAGTACCGGACGATGCCGCGGGTCTCGACGCTGTCGTGGACTGCCAGCGGGTGGGCGAGCATGTCGTCCCAGCGCAGTTGCCCCTCGACGACGCGCTCGAGGCCGGCCTCCTGTTGGAGCGAGACGACTTCCTCGCGGGCGCGGTCGTAGGCGTCGACGATTTCGGCGCCCTCGTCACCGCTGATGAGGTCGGTCTTCTGGTGACCCTTCAGGTCAGACAGTTCGTCCTTGGCCCAGTCCGGCAGCGGGAACAGGCCGGGTGTCGTGGCGACTATCTGTGTCATTGCACTCGGCTACGAAATGACGGGCTTTAATATTTCCTATTCAAGAAAATGCCTAACAGTAATCACCCTCGCTCGAAGCGAAGGACGACGAGCAGTTCGTACGGGTGCTTCTCGCTAGCGATACGCTCGCCGACTAGCCCACACTCGCGGGCGTACTCGCGGACCGCTTCGGGGTCGGTGAGGCTGCTGACGAGAAGGAGCGCCTCGCCGTCCGGCGCGAGGACTCGGCCGACCGATTCGAGGAACGGGTCGACGAGTCGTCGCCCGTCCTCGCCGCCCGAGAGGGCGTGTTCCATCCAGTCGTCCCACTCTTTCTCGGCGGGCGTCGGGAGGTAGGGCGGGTTGAACGCGACGACGTCGAAGGCGTCGTCTCGGAACGGGTCCACGAGGTTCCCGCGGACGGCCGCGACCCCCCGGCCCCGCGCCTGCCGACACGCGAGCGGGTTCACGTCCACGCCGACGGCGGCCGCACCCGCCTCGGCCATCGCCGCCGCGACGAACCCGGACCCAGTACCCACGTCCAGCGTCCGGTCGCCCTCCTCGACGCGTTCGCTCGCCGTCCGCGCGAGCAACGCGGAGTCTTCCGCAGGTTGATACACGGACTCGACGCCTCGCCGGTCGGCCAGCGCGGGACGGCCCGACCCGTTCGACTCCTCCTCGCTCATCGCTCACTCCTCCGGGTCGCCCACGTCGTGGGCCAGCGTGGCGAGGTCGGCGAAGTCCGCCGGGGTGAGGGTCCCGGCCCGGGCGCTCATCAGGTCCTCGTCGGCGGCCTCGACGACGGCGTCCGGGTCGCCCAGCCCCGAGATGTGGGCCGTGTTCCGGACGGCGTTGCGCATCGTCTTCCGGCGCTGGGTGAACACGGCCTTCAGGAAGTCCATGAAGAAGTCGTCGTCCGGCACGGTGTAGTCCGGTTCTCGGGGCGTCGTCCGTACGAGCGCGCTCGTGACGCGTGGCTGGGGGTCGAACGCCTGCTTCGGAACTGTCTCGACCACGTCGACGTCTGCGTAGTGGCCCGCGGTCACCGAGAGTCTGCCGTAGTCGTCGGTTCCGGGGTCGGCGGCCATCCGTTCGGCGAACTCCTGCTGGAACATCAGGACGAGCGGTCGCCCTTCGGGGAGGAGTCGGAACGCTATCTCAGAGGACGCGCCGTACGGGAGGTTCGAGACGCTCGCCGTGAACTCCGGCAGGTCCACGTCGAGTGCGTCCCCCTGAACGACGGTCAGGCGACCCGCCTCGATTTCGTCGGCGAACTCCTCGCGCAAGTGCGCCGCGAAGTCCGGGTCCCGTTCGACGACGGTGACCCGGTCCGCGACGGGTAGCAGACGGTCCGTGAGCGCACCCGGGCCGCCACCGATTTCGAGGACGTGCGCGAGGTCCATCCCCGCGTCGACGGCGTACGTCGGGATGCGGTCGAGGACCCGGTCGTCGACGAGGAAGTGCTGGTCCTGTCGGGTGTCGGCCCGTTTGCCCGCCCGGCGGACGAGGGCGTCCGGGTCGCGACTCCCTGTCGGCGTCTCGGTCATTGTGACTCCGTAGACGGTCGGCGGTTGAAAAGCGCGCCTACTCGGACCGCGTCGCTACGAGGGCCGTTCTACTCACGGGTCGCTTCGCACCCCGTTCGGACGGGCCGAGGACTCCCCGCAGTCGTCCTCGCGTCACTCACCCTCGCCTTGCTCGCTCCGGCGAACGAACAACCGATACTTCAGGTCGTCCTCGCGAAGTTCTTCGAGGATGCGCTCGACGAGGACTTCCCTCGGGTTGTGGAGGCCGCTGACTCGGTCCTCTAACTCCTCGAAGCTCTCGAAGGGCTTGCGCTTTCGCTCGTCGAGGATGGTGTTGCGGAGTTTCTTCCCGATGCCCGGCAGGAGGTTCAACTGGTGGAGGCGAAGCGTGATGGGCTGAGCGTCGTTGTAGAAGTCGACGAACCGCTCTTCGTCCGCCTCGACTATCTCTTCGACGGCGTACTCCAGTTCCGAGCGGGCACCGCTCGGCAGGTCGTCGAACTCTCGCTCCCGGACCCGACCGAACTCGGTCAGGTCGATACGGTCTCCGAAAGCGATGTCCGCGTCGTCCGAGAGTGTCAGTTCGTAGATGTAGAACTCCTCGATACCGAGGGCGTACGCGAGCGGTTCTTTCTGGTGTTGGGGTCGGTCGTCGTCGCTCCGCCCGTGTGGGAGGACATCGAGCACTGCCGCGACCATGTCGTCACTACCGCTCTCCGTGCTGCTCATGTACCGCGGTACGACGAGAACACACTTAATGGCGATGGATAGACAGGCTACGCCCGGTGGCCGTCACGGACTACTCAGGCGTACTGCTTGACGACGTCGAGAATGTCGTCGAGTTCGTCGCCAGACAGGGAGTATCGCTCCTGTGCGAAGACGGCGCGGAGTTCGTCCCGGTCGAGGGGACGGAGATTCGCAATCTTGTAGGCCGTCGCCTCGTCCACCTTCTCGAGTTCCTGCAGTTGCTCGACGAACTCCAGCGACTCCTCTGGGTCGAGGAGCGCGAAGCGGTTGACGTGTTCGATGGCACGCTTGAGTTCGTAGCGCATCTCGCGCTCCTCGTCGGCCGCCCGCTCCATCTCGAGGTCCGCGAGGATGTCTTTGGTCTCGGCGAGGGTCAGATACTCCTCGTCGACCTTCTCTTTGAAGATGGTCATCGCTCAGTTCTCTTGCCGGCGCAGGTGGGCGGGCTTGACGACGACCGTCTTCGGCTTGCCGCCGTCGACGATTTCGACCTTGTAGGCCGACCCCTGCTCGCCCTGCACGGTCCCGGTCTGCCCGTTGAATCGGGGGTGGAACCGACCGTCAGGTACCGAGGGGTCGATTTTCAGGTGGACCTTCTCGCCGGCTTCGAACTGCTCGACGGCGCGCTGGGGCGGCGAAGTACCACGGTCTCGGGGGTTGTTCTTGAGTTTGTCACGAGTTCCTTCGAGAGGGCCGTTCGAACTAGGCATTCTTGCTCATCGCTTGTCCGGTCGCCCTAATAAAACGTGCGTTCCACGATTGGGGCGTGACGGGTTCTCGCGGCGCCGTCGCTACCGAGTTCGGGGAACGCGAAAACGGGAGCCAGTACCTACAGGCGACCGACGGTGTCGACTTCGACGGACTCGACGCCGTCGACGTCGGCGAAGGCCTCTTCGACCGCTTCGGTCCCACCGGTGTCGTCGGGGACGATGACCGTCGGGAGGAGGGCGACCAGACCGAACGCGACGTCGTCACGCTCGAAACCCTTGATCTTCGCTCCTTCGGGAAGTGCCCCCTCGAGACGCTCCTGCAGTTCGTCGAGGTCGACTTCCGGGCTCTGCGGCATTATCTTGATTTTGGCGGCTACCTTTCCCATCGTTACGGTCCCGTGAATCCGCAGTCGGGGCACTTGTACAGGTTACTCTGCTTCCGGCAGTTCGGACACCGGTAAATCTGGTGACCGCAGTCCGGACACTTGAACGCGGCGGCGTTCGTGCCGGCAATGTTGATGCCACACGAGACGCACTTCTGCGTCCGCTTTTGCTGGCTCTCGCTCATACCTCCCCGTATCCGACCGCGGCTTTTAACGGTTGCCAAACGTCGTCGCCTCCGTGGGCGTGTGTGACACACTCAGCTCCCCGGCAGGATGTCGCCGAGTGCCGCGCCGATAGCCATCGGCACGAACGCCACGCTGCAGACACAGAACGATGTCCAGACGACGGCGGGGTCCGCGGACCACTCGACGACCCCCCATCCAGTCAGCAGCGCTATCGAGACGAAGAAGGCGGTCAGCGTCACGCCGGCGAGGCGGCGCGGGACGACGCCGAGAATCCGGTCGGCGACGCGGACGTCCTGAAAGTCGGCGACGTAGAGGATGCCGACGACTGTCAGTATCGCCGCCACCAGCGTTCCGAGCAGGTACAGCGGGTGCTGTGCGACGTGGCGGCCTGCGTCCACCGTCCCGCTCTCGACGGCCATCGGTATCCCGAACAGGAGCGACCCGAGGACCGACTCGGCGAGGTCCTCGCGGTCGAACCCGTAGATGACCCGGCCGAAGACCACCGGGTCGGCGTCCTGGGCCTCGGTGGCCGCCCGCATCGCTTCTCGGACCTGTCTCCGCTCCTCGGGCGAGTCGACGATGGCCTCTAGTTCCTCCAGTTCGTCGAACAACTCCTTGATGCCATCGTCGCCCTCCTCGGGTGCTGTTTCCTCGGTCATTTGCTGTCGGAATCGCCGACGTGGTCACCCAGACTCGCTTGAACGCCACCGTGACAGACCGCGTCGACGCTGTTCATCACGGCGTTCGCGGGGTCGTCGTTCGGTCGGACTGCGTGGCCTGCGCGCACGCAGCGCCAGGTTACCGTTCGTCCGCGCGTGCCGGCCCCAAGTACGGCCACGTCCATGCCACATCCACCGCACGCCCCCGGTTAAGGCTTTACTCGCCCCACGATTCCACCCCAGTAGGCGGGTTTTACCCCCCGTAAGCGGTCCCAACCACCCAAACATTTATACGTAATGGTCCTTTCTCCGTAAAAGAACACATGGAACGGCCGACGCGCCAGCGGGATACGGACCAACAGGAGCGTGAGCAGGAGTCCGAGGACACAGGCCAGCAGACCTGTCCCGAGTGTGAGTCGGAGAACATCTCCAGTGACGGCGGGGGGGAACTCGTCTGCGAGGACTGTGGGCTGGTCATCGAAGACGAGAACATCGACCGCGGACCCGAGTGGCGGGCGTTCAACCACTCGGAGCGTCAGTCGAAGTCGCGCGTCGGGGCGCCGACGACCCAGACGATGCACGACAAGGGGTTGACGACCCAAATCGACTGGAAGGACAAGGACGCCTACGGTCGGTCCCTCTCCTCGGAGAAGCGCTCCCAGATGCACCGCCTCCGGAAGTGGCAGGAACGAATCCGGACGAAAGACGCGGGCGAACGGAACCTCCAGTTCGCGCTCTCCGAAATCGACCGGATGGCCTCGGCGCTCGGCGTCCCTCGGTCGGTCCGGGAGGTCGCTTCCGTCATCTATCGACGGGCGCTCAACGAGGACCTCATCCGCGGCCGCTCCATCGAGGGCGTCGCCACGGCCTGTCTCTACGCCGCCTGTCGACAGGAGGGGATTCCCCGGAGCCTCGAAGAGGTGTCCGACGTCTCACGTGTCGAACAGAAGGAAATCGGGCGCACGTACCGCTACGTCGCTCAAGAACTCGAACTCAAGATGGAACCGGTGGACCCCAAGCAGTACGTCCCCCGGTTCGCCTCCGAACTCGACCTCTCGGAGGAGGTCCAGTCCAAGGCCAACGAGATAATCGACACCACCGCCGAGCAGGGCCTGCTCTCGGGGAAGTCCCCGACCGGGTACGCCGCCGCCGCCATCTACGCCGCCTCGCTGCTCTGTAACGAGAAGAAGACACAGCGAGAGGTAGCCGACGTGGCGCAGGTGACGGAAGTCACCATCCGGAACCGGTATCAAGAGCAAATCGAAGCGATGGGCATCCACTGAGGCCCGCGCCGTCTCCGTTCCGTCTCGATTTTCCGACGCGCCGACCGGCTAGTCGGCGGTGACGGTCTCGCGGCCGTCGCCGACCGTGACCGCACTCATCGTGGTCCACGCGTGGAGCGCGATGACGCCGAACCCGACTTTCGTCACCACGTCGAGGTAGACGATGACCAGCGACGCCGTCTCGACGTCCAGTAGGCCGATACCCGAGGCATTCAGTAGCCAGACGACGGGGTACACCATCCAGAGGACGACGACGAAGTTCCTGAGCGTCCGGTAGAGGCTCACTTCGAGGTCCGAGAGCGCGGTGACGGCGGCGTCCCCGACGGTCCCGTACAGGAGGTAGACGACGCCGCCGAAGCAGGCGGCACCGAGCGCGAACAGCCCGTAGTTCAGCGGGTCGGGCACGACCGTCCCGGCGAACCCGAACACGATGGTGAGCGCCTGCAGACCGACCAGCTTGGTGATGTCGTCTCTGCCGGCCCGCGCCAGCAGTCCCAGATAGAGGACGTTGATGGGCGTCGTCACCAGCCAGTCAGCGTACCGGACGACGTACACCGTGTGCCCGGCGGCCTGTACCTTGCCCACGCCGAGGGTCAGCAGGACGTACGCGACGATTGCGACCCCCGGAATCGCCACCAACAGCAGGTATCGCTTCCGCGTCGCTTCGGGGACGAGCGTGTAGCCGTAGGCCAGCACGGCCGTCCCGAGCAGTTCGCCGAACAGTCCCAGCGCGAACCAGGTAGTTATCGTGTCCATTGTCAGTCGTCCGTGGCGGCCGTCGCACCGCCGACGGGGGCGTCCGCGCCGGCGTCGACGGTGAAGCGGTCCAGAAGCGATTCGAGGTCGTCCGCCCGCTGGCGGAGTTCGGCCGCGGAGTCGGACACCTCAGCGATAGACGCCGACTGGTCCTCCGCAGCGCCGGCGACGGTGTCGGCCTCGGTGGCCGTCTGCTGTGAGATGGTCGAGAGGTCGTCGATGGTGCCCATGACCTCCTGTGCGGTCCGGGCCTGTTCCTCGGTCGCACGGTCTATCTCTTGGATACCGGTGTCGACCTCTTCCGTGTACTCGACGATGGTCTCCAGTGCGTCGACGGTCTCCTCGACCGTCTCGACGCCCTCGGTGATGCGCTCGCTCGTCGACTCCATCGTCTCGACGGTGTCGCCCGCCTGCGCCTGGAGGCGCTCGATGCGCTGTTCGATGTCGCCGGCGGCGGACTTGGTCTCCTCGGCGAGGCCCTTTATCTCGTCGGCGACGACGGCGAAACCGGCCCCGTCACCGTCTGCGTGAGCGGCCTCGATGGAGGCGTTCAGCGCCAACATGTTCGTCTGCTCGACGATGTTGGTGATGACGCCGACGATTTCACCGATTTCGTCCAGTTCCTCGTCCAGCGCGTTTATTTCGTCAACCGTCTCCTCCGTCTCGGCCTCGATGGCACCCATCTCCTCGATGGCCGCCTGTGCGGCCTCGCGGCCGTCCTCGCCCACATCGGCGGCGGACTGTGAGGTGTCCGCGACCTGTTGGGCGGACGCCGCCACTTCTTCAGCCGTCGCCGAGAGGTTGTCCATCTCGGTGGCGGCCTCCTGTAACCGTTCGCTCTGCTCGGTGGTCCCCTCGAATATCTCCTGAATCGACGAGGATACCTGCTGACTCGCCCTGTCGACCCGGTCGGCGTTCGACCCCACCCGCTCGGTCGACTGCAGGACGTTCTCCGCGAACGTCTTCATGTCCGCGATGGTGTCCTCGAGGGCGTCGAGGGTGGCGTTGATTTCACGCCCGACGTCGGCCATCGCGTCGCTCATGCTCTCTTCGTCGACGCGAGCGGTGAGGTCGCCATCGGCCGCCGCCCCCAACGCGTCGCTGTACTCGTCGGCTTTCAGTTCGAGGTGCCCGCTGAGCGCCTGCATCTCGTTGCGCTCCTGTTCGACCTCGGTCTTCGCTTCCTCCGCCTCGCGCTTGGCGCGTTCGGCCTCCTCGCGGGCCGTCTCGGCCTCCGAAATCTGCTCACGGAGGTTCGCCCGCATGTTGTCGAAGGCGTCGTAGAGCGTCCCGAACTCGTCTGTCCGCGAGGTCTGGAGTTCGACGTCTAACTCGCCGGCGGCCATCGTCTCGGCCTTCGAGGAGAGGCGGCGGAGCGACGCGATGGTGTTCCCGCCGATGGTCACCCCGACCAGTCCGAGGTTGACGACTGCGAGCAAGATGAGGCCGACGAGGTCCGAGTTAATCTGGTCGCTGAGTGCGTACGCGGACTCGGGGTTCGAGTGGACCATCACCACCCAGTCGTGTCCCTCCAGCCGCGAGAGCCCCATCAGCATCGACGACGTCTCGACGAACGTGCTGTTGCCCGCTTCGAGCGACCCGACCGGGTCGCCGTCGAGGTCTGCGATACGCGCCGTCGTCCCTATCTTCGACGTGTTCGGGTGGGAGACGAACTCACCGTCACCGTCGACGACGGTCGTGTAGGACCCGGACCGTTGATTCGAGATGTCGCTCGCCTTCGATTCGAGGTCGGTCATGTAGACGATGGCCCGGTTCTCCGCGCCCGGCACGGGCGAGACGACGGCGACGATGGGGTGGTCGACGACCGAGACGCTGAACGGGTCGGTGACGTGAGTGTCGTCGGGGCCACTGAACGAGGGCGGGTCCGTGGCGAACGGCGCACCCTGTTCGGCGGCGTCGACGCCGACGAACTGCTCGTTCGAACTGGCGACTATCTCTCCCGTGCCCGTGTCGACGTAGTGGACCGCCACCACGTCGCGCGGGACCTCCTCGTTCTCCACGAGTCCCTCCAGTCTGGTCTGAATCGCTTCCTCCGACCCGTCGGTGAAGACGGGCAACCGTGACGTCGTTCGCACGCTCCGACGCGCCGTCGAGAGCCAAGCGTCGAGTTGCCCGGCCTGTGTGTCCGACAGCGCCGTCATGTCCGCGGCGACGTCCTCCTCCAGCGTGGCCGAAGCCTGGACGCTGATGAGGGCGCCGAACGCGACGATGACGACGATAGCGAACGCGAGTGCGACTCCCAGTCGCGCGGCGTAGCTATCGCCGACGACGCTCGGGAGCGGCGAATCCCTGTCAGTTGGCATCCAGAAGACGTACTCGAAACGGCCGTTAAAACGTTCCTCCGCGATTCTCACACCTGATAAGACGATTCTGACCCGGCTCGCGAACAACCACCAAAACAGTGATACGTTCACACGAACGATGTGTCGATATCGCGCCAATGGCACCGGAGTCAGGTGGGGGAAAGGCGCCCAGCGCCGTGGTCGCCGACGTGCTGACCGGCACCTCGGTCGACAGGGACCGTCTCCCGACGCTGTTGCGGTTGCTCGACGTGGGGGACCGACAGGTCCGTCTCGGTGCCGCGACGGCCCTCTGCGTCGTCGCCGACGAACATCCTGACGTGGTCGCGTACCTCACCGGCCGACTGCACGACCGGGTGGAGAGCGACGGCGACCTCGCGGCGACGCTCGCCCTCGACTACCTCGGTGCCCGACACCCGAGGACGGTCGAGCGAGAACTGGACGCACTCACCGGCGAGGAGGAGTCCCGTCACGACGTGGAGAAGTCGTCCCCGACCCGGTCTGGCCTCGGGAACCGTGACCTCGGACGGACGAGCGTCGCCGGGGTCGGACGCACGCCGGGTCCTCGGCGCGTCTACACCGACGACGAGACGGACACCGAGAGGGAAGCGGACGCGTCGGCCGAGAGCGAGGACGAAGGTGAGGCGCGCGGACGCATCGCCAGACGACCGGCGGCGAACGACGCCGAGTGGCTCTCACTGGTCGAGTACGAGAGCCGCTTCGACCGCCTCACGGTGCTGGCGCCACGGACTCGTCACCGGTACGGCGACACGTACCGCTCGCTCGGCGTCGCCGACGACGAGGAGTACGCCGTCGCTCTCCGATTGCTCCGCGGCGGCGAGGCGGGGGACGCAGCGTTCCGGTCCGCGCTGCGGTCCCTCCTCTCGGAGTGGGCGGCGGTAAACGACGTGGACAACGTCGTGACGTTGTACGACTGGCACGAGGACCCCCGCGTCTGGACGGCCACGGAGTACACCGAAGAACGGTTGGCGGACCGTGACAGCCTCCCGCCGGAGGAGGCCGCGTGGCACGCCGAGCGTCTCGCCAGCGCCCTCGCAACCGTGCACGAACGGGGCGTCGTCCACGCGGGCATCGACCCGACGGCGGTCGTCTACTACGGCAACGTCCTCCGAGAGGGGGCGCGCCAACCGCCGTTGCTCGACACCGTCGGCCTCCTCCACGTCTACCGGCAGTACGCCGACCCCGCGCAGTTTCTCGACCCCCGATACGCCGCACCCGAGTACTACGAGCGGCGGTTCGGGCAGGTCGACCACGCGACCGACATCTACCAACTCGGGGCGGTCTGTTACCGCCTGTTCACCGGTCGGCCACCCTACACCGGCGATTTCGAACGTGTCCGCGAGCAGGTCCTCGAGGCACCCCCACCCGAACCCACGGACGTCGCGGACGTCCCAGAGGCCGTCGACGACGTCGTCGGCAAGGCGATGGCGAGACAGAAGCTCAGACGCTACGAGACGGCGGCCCACCTAGCGCAAGAGCTACGTGGTCTCAGCGACCCACGGGAGGACGATGGTCGGTAGCGTAGACGTCGGGTTGCCGTTCGCGCCGAACAACCCGAACCTGACGTTCATCTTCTTCATCGGCCTGACGCTACTGGTGGTGTTGGGCCTGCGGTTCAGTTTCTACGCCTACCGGAATCGTCGGGCCAGCGACATCGCGGCCGAACACCGTCTGTGGGATTACCTCGCCTCGGTCGGTCTGCTCGCGGTCGGGTACGCCGTCCTCGGCCTCGTCGAGATTCTCACCACCTACGTCCTGCCGTTCAAGAGCGCCTTCCTCCTCGCACACGTGTTCCTGCTCGCGGTGACGATGCGGGTGCTCTACCGGAGCGTCGTCCCGGCCGCGACGGACGGCGGAACGGCCGACGGTGGAGTGCTCACCCGGGCCGCCGTCCTCGGTGTCGTCGCCGTCTTCGTCGGACTGGCGCTGGTCGGTCGCCACCCGGCCTTGCTCGCGGCGCTCGGCGGGAGCGCCCTCGCGTTCGCCGTCGCCGGGGTCTCCTTCGGCCGCCGCGGCGCCGCCGAGACGCGCGTGCAGGGGACCGTCGTGGACACGCTGTTGCGCCACCTCCTCCCCGTCCTCCTGTTCGGCGCGCTGGTGCCGGCCGCCGAACTGGCGGTGTTGGCCGGCCTCGACCGCGTCGTCGTCCTCCACGTGCAGGTCGTGTTCGTCATCATGACGGCCACGACGCTGATGACGGCGACCATCAAACTCCGGCAGAACCTCGCGAGCCTGTAGCACTACCCTTTTGCTGGCCCCGGACGACTGGTGTCCCATGCGCGCAGTCAGGTTCCACGACCACGGCGGACCAGAAGTGCTGACAGTCGAGGAGATACCGCGGCCCACCCCTGCGGCCGACGAAGTACTGGTCGAGGTGGCGGCCGCCGGGGTCAACCCCGTCGACACGTACTTCCGCGAGGGCGGGTACGACCCCGGCGAACTGCCGTGGATTCCGGGCTCTGACTGCGCCGGAACCGTCGCCGAGGTCGGCGACGACGTGGCGGACTACGCCGAGGGCGACCGAGTCTTCGCGACGGGACTGGGCAACTGGTTGCAGGGGACCTGCGCCGAGTACGCCGTCGTCCCCGACTCCCACCTCGCGCACCTGCCCGAGGACGTCGACTTCGAGACGGGGGCCGCGATTGCGTTGGTGGGCGTCACGGCGTGGCAGACGCTCGTCGACGCCTGTTCGCTGGAACCCGGCGAGCGGGCGCTGATTCACGGCGGCAGCGGCGGCGTCGGACACGTGGCGGTCCAGTTGGCCGCGGCGACCGGAGCGCGGGTCACGACGACGGCCTCCCCCGAGTACCACGACCGACTGGCGGAACTGGGGGCCGACGACGTACTGGACTACCACCGCGACGACCTCGCGGACGCCGTCGTCGAAGCGGGCCGGCCGGACGTGGTTCTGGACCATCGCCTCGACGACTACCTCTCGTTCGACGTCGACGTCGCCGCACAGGGCGCTCGCGTCGCCGCCATCGGGAACTCGGACCCCGACGCCACCTTCGAGAACGTCCCGCAGTGCCGTGCGAAGGCCGTGTCGGTCCACCACGTCTCGATGTTCAACACGCCCGACTTCGGCGCGGTACTCTCCCGACTCGCCACGTTGCTGGAGGACGGCGACCTGACTGCCGAGGTAGCCGAGACCTACCACCTCGGCGAGGTTGCGGACGCACAGGAGGACGTCCTCTCGGAGAGTTTCCTCGGCAAACTGGTCGTCACGCCCTGAAGTTTTACCCGCCCGCCGGTCCTCTCTGTCGGTATGTCCGTCACCTTCGACTTCGACGGGGAGGTCGCACTGGTCACCGGCGTCGGCGGCGCACTCGGGAGTTCCGTCGCGAACGCGTTCCTCGAAGCGGGGGCCACCGTCTGCGGGGCCGACGTGATCGAACCCGACAGCGACGACTTCCAGCTGTCCGACCCCGACCGCATCGACTTCCATCAGGGAGACTTCACCGACGAGGACGACGTGGCGGCCGTCGTCGAGGACGTCGTCGACGAACACGGACGCCTCGACTACCTGTTGAACATCGCGGGCACGTGGCGCGGCGGCGACCCGATTCACGAGACCGATGCCGACACCTTCGACTTCCTGTTCGACGTGAACCTGAAGACCATGTTCCTCGCCTCGAAACACGCTCTCCCGCACCTACAGGAGACGGAGGGGGCTATGGTCTCCGTCTCCGCTCGCTCCTCGC
Source organism: Haloarcula sp. H-hyl6 (assembly GCF_056934455.1). Lineage (NCBI taxonomy): Archaea > Methanobacteriati > Methanobacteriota > Halobacteria > Halobacteriales > Haloarculaceae > Haloarcula > Haloarcula sp. H-hyl6. Next base: position 384,992 of record NZ_JBRIIK010000001.1, on the reverse strand, counting down.
TGGAGGGCGGCGAGGGCGACGGCATCTACCGCGCGACGAAGGCCGGCGTCCGTCTACTGACCGAGACCATCGCCGAAGAGAACCTCGGCACGGTGCGGGCCAACAGCGTGATGCCCAGCGTCATCGACACGCCAATGAACCGCGAGATGATGCCTGACGCGGACTTCGACGAGTGGGTCGACCCGGCCGACATCGGCGCCACGATGTTGTTCCTGTGTTCCGACGCGGCGTCGGTGACCAGTGGCGCCGCCGTGCCGGTCTACGGAGAGGCGTAGAGCGAGCGGAGGCGGCGCCGATGCCCAGTAACGCCGCCGTGCCGGTCTACGGAGAGGCGTAGAGCGAGCGGAGGCGGCGCCGATGCCCAGTAACGCCGCCGTGCCGGTCTACGGGGAGGCGTAGAGCGAGGGGAGGCGGGGAAACTCTCCGCTGCCGGGCGCAGCAGTGTCGGGCGGCGGAGCGGGCTTGGAGGGCCATCGAAGCGTGCCCGACGGCGGGAGTGACCCCGCCGGGTAGCACGACCGACTGTCCACACTGGCGGTAGACGTGGTGTGGTGGGACACCATGACAATGAGTTGGGGGTCTCTGGTTGGGTCGCTGGCAGCGAGTGTGGACGGGTACAACTCTATCATCCTGCCATTAGTGCGTTGATATTATCGCTATATAGGGCTCTATCGCCCGATTGATACGGGGCCGTCGCCGGCCACCCCGTGGTATCGGTCCCGAATCACAGCGGTTATGCGGGCGAGTGGATTAGGCCGTGCTTAGACATGACAGAGCGAGAGACGTGGGCCACGCGAGTCGGATTCATCCTCGCGGCCATCGGGAGCGCAGTCGGTCTCGGGAACCTCTGGCAGTTCCCGTTCAAGACCGCGACCAACGGCGGCGCCGCGTTCGTCGTCTTCTACCTCGCGGCCGTCGTTCTCGTCGGGTTCCCTGCGATGCTCGCCGAGTTCGTCGTCGGCCGCCGGACCAACGTCAACGCCGTCGACGCGTTCGGGGAACTGGGCCACCGACAGTGGCGCATCGTCGGCGGCCTCGCCGTCTTCACCGGGTTCTGGATTCTGTCGTACTACAACGTCGTCGGCGGGTGGGTCATCCGCTACATCGTCGGGAGCGTCACCGGCGCGTACTTCGCCGACCCCAGCGGCTACTTCGGCGCCGTCGCCTCCGGACCCGACGCCGTCCTCGCGCAGGCCGTCTTCCTCGCAATCGTCGTCGGCATCGTCGCCCTCGGCATCGAGGACGGCATCGAGAAGGCGACGAAGGTGATGGTCCCGAGCATCGTCGTCCTGATGGTCGCACTCGCCGCGTGGGTCGCGACGCTCCCCGGCGCCGCCGACGGGTACGCGTTCTTCCTCTCGCCGAACGTCGACACGATGCTCGCCAACGCCGGGAGCATCATCCCGTTCGCCGTCGGACAGGCGTTCTTCACGCTCTCGCTGGGGATGGCAATCATGATTACGTACTCCTCGTACGTCGGGAGCGACGACAACCTCGTCTTCGACGGCGGGATGGTCGTCGTCACGAACACGCTGGTCGGCATCCTCGCCGGACTGGTCGTCTTCCCCATCCTGCTCACCATCGGTGCCGAAATCACCTCCGAGAGCGGAGGTGCGGGGGCGCTGTTCGTCGCCACGGCCGCCGGGTTCGGGTCGGTCCCGTTCGGCCGCGTCTTCGGCGTCGTCTTCTTCGGCGTCGTCCTCATCGCCGCGCTGTCATCGGCCATCAGTCTGCTGGAGGTGACCGTCGCCTACGCGAACGACAACTACGGAATTCCGCGGCCCTACCTCGCCACCGCGGCCGGCGTGGGCCTGTTCCTGCTGGGCCTCCCCTCGGCGTGGGACACCGCGTGGCTCACGTGGTTCGACCGCTTCGCCTATCAGGTGTTCCTCCCGTTCTCCGTCCTCCTGTTGGTCCTGTTCGTCGGGTGGGTCATCGGCCGCGACGCCGTCGACGAACTCAGTCGCGGGACCGAGAGCCTCGGTCCGGTCGGACCGGTGTGGCTCTGGACGCTCCGCGTGGTCGTCGTCGTCGCAATCGTCGGGACCCTCGCGCTGGGAATCAACGAGATGTTCCTCGTGGAGCAGGCCGATTTCTTCCAGCCGTTCTGACGTGTTCGGGCCGCTCTCGACACGTTTTTCGGTGCGTGGGAGGACCCTGAGACGATGACGAGAGCCACGTGGCGCACGCGACTCGGCTTCCTGCTCGCGGCCGTCGGGAGCGCGGTCGGTCTCGGGAACATCTGGCGGTTCCCGTGGCTGACCGCGACCAACGGCGGCGCGGCCTTCCTCCTGTTGTACGTCCTCGTAATCGTGCTCGTCGGCGTCCCCGGACTGCTCGGCGAGATGGTCATCGGTCGCCGGAGCCGTCGGAACCCCGTCGGCGCGTTCGGGGCGCTTGGCGGGCGGCGCTGGCGGGCGCTCGGCGGCGTGGCGTTGTTCGCCTCCGTCGTCGTCCTCTCCTTTTACTCGGTCGTGGGTGGCTGGATTCTTCGCTACACCCTCGCCAGCGCGACGGGCGCGTACTTTCAGGCGCCCCAGCAGTACTTCGCCGCCATCGACTACGGCCTCGGCGCGGCCGGCTTTCACGTCCTGTTCCTGCTCGCGACGGTGGCCGTCGTCTACGCGGGCGTCGACCGAGGCATCGAAGTGGCGACGACGGTGATGGTGCCCGGTATCGTCGTCCTCTTCGGTGCACTCGCGGTATGGGCCGCCACCCTACCGGGGAGCGCCGGCGGGTACGAGTTCTACCTCTCGCTGGACGTGGGCTACCTCCGGGCGAACTTCTTCGACGTCCTCGTCGCCGCGGCCGGACAGGCCCTGTTCACGCTCTCCGTCGGGGCCGGCGCGATGCTCACCTACGCGTCGTACGTCGACGAGGACCGCTCGCTCGCCGCCGACGGGACGGTCATCGCGGTGTTGAACACCGGCATCGGCGTCCTCGCCGGATTGGTCATCTTCCCTCTGCTGTTCTCGCTGGGCGTCTCGCCCGGCGAGGGCGGCCCGGGCGCGCTGTTCGTCGGCCTCGCCGGGGCGTTCGCCGACCTGCCGTACAGTCGCGTCGTCGGCGTCGTCTTCTTCGGCGTGGTCCTGTTGGCGGCGCTATCCTCGGCCATCAGCATCTTCGAGGTGCTCGTGGCCTACCTCGTGGACGAACACGGTAGCACCCGCTCGCGGGCGACGGCCGGCGTCGGCGGCCTCTTCCTCGTCACCGGGAGCGCCACCGCCGTCTCTCCCTCCCTGTTCGCGCTTCTGGCGAACACCGTCGCCAACCTCGTCCTGACCGCCGGTCTGCTCGGCTTCCTGCTGTTCGACGGGTGGGTCCTCGGGAAAGCCGCCCTCGACGAGTACGAGAAGGGTGCGGGAACCATCGCCCGGATGGCCGGTCTGCCGTGGTACTACGCCGTCGCCGTCGTCCTCCCCCTGTTCCTCGCGTTCACGCTGGTCTCGGGGCTCGGCGGGGTTCTCGGCGTGGCGGTCACCGCACCGCAGGCGGCGGCCGTCGCTATCGTCGGCGTCGGTGCGGTCGTCGCGCTCTTGCGGACCCGCACCGCCCCTGCGTCCTGACCGACGGGGACTCGCGTGTTTCGCGGCGCGGATAGAAACCCGGAAAGGCGTCCGTGCCGTCCCACACGACGATGGAATGCGGACGCATCGACGTCGGCGCGCTCTCCGGGGGCATCGACCTGCAAGCGACCGTCGAGAGCGGCCAGTCCTACCTCTGGGACCGCGAGGACGGGGCGATGTACGAGCGGGCGGCCGCGAGCGGCGGCGACGCGTGGTACTGGACGACGGTCCGCGTCGACGGCGACCCCGAAGTCGTCCGCGTGCGCCAGACCGACGGGGAACTCGTCTGGGAGTCCTCGATGGACGCCGAGTCGCGCCTCCGGACCCTGTTGGGGTTGGACGACGACCTCCCGGCGATTCGGGCGACGGCCCCGGCCGACGACATCGTCGACGACGCCTACGACGCCTATTGGGGGATGCGCATCGTCCGCGACCCCGCCTTCCCCACGCTCGTCTCCTTCATCTGCTCGGCCCAGATGCGGGTCGGGCGCATCCACGGGATGCAACAGTCCCTTCGGCGGGCGTTCGGCGAGACGGTCACGTTCGACGGGCGCACCTACCACGCCTTCCCGACGCCGTCGGCGCTGGCCGCCGCGAGCGAGGCCGAGTTGCGGGACCTGAACCTCGGCTATCGCGCGCCCTACGTCAAGCGCTCGGCGGAGATGGTCGCCGACGGTGAGGCCGACCCGACGGACGCGGCGGGCCTCCCCTACGAGGACGCCCGCGACGAACTGACCGAGTTCGTCGGCGTGGGCGACAAGGTGGCCGACTGCATCCTGCTGTTCTCGCTGGGGTATCTGGAGGCCGTGCCGCTCGACACGTGGATTCGGACGACAATCGAGGAGTACTACCCCGAGTGCGAGCGTGGCAACTACGCGGACACCTCGCGGGCGATTCGGGAGACGCTGGGCGGCGAGTACGCCGGCTACACCCAGACGTACCTCTTTCACTACCTCCGGTCGGGCGGCGAGTGAGACGCCTCGAAGCGGGCTACTCCCACGCGATTCGAGTTCGTAGTCGCCGGTCCGCCGAGAACGAGGGCGGTGTCGAACTCGGTGGACACAGTTTTGGTCGTCGCCGACGCACCCCCGCCCATGGCTCGCGAACGCGTGCACGTGTACGTCTCCGGCCGGGTCCAGGGAGTCTACTACAGGGCGACGACCCGCGATACGGCCCGTGAGAAGGGGGTCGACGGCTGGGTGAAGAACTTAGACGACGGGCGCGTCGAGGCCGTCTTCGAGGGGGACCCGGACGCCGTCGAGGCCATGGTCGAGTACTGTCACGAGGGGAGTACCCGCGCCAACGTCACCGACGTCGAGGTTCACGAGGAGGACCCGGAGGGGATGGAGGGGTTCGAGGTTCGCTGGTGACCGCCGCGACCCGACAGACGCGACATCGCCGTGTCGGCGGTCGACTCTGGGCGCGCTTCGGCACTCGCCGCCTCCACACACGTCCGCCGCGCCTCGAATCTCACCCGTAGCGTTACCACGGAGGGAGCCGAACCCTCGCCCATGCTCACTGGCTCAGAGATGGGCGTCGTCGACGAGAACGCGGCGGCGCTGGGCGTGCCGCGCAAGCAGTTGATGGAGTCTTCGGGCAACGCCGTCGCGCGGGCGGTACGAGAGCACGCCGACCCCGGTTCGGCCGTCACTATCGTCGCTGGCCGTGGGAACAACGGCGGTGACGCCCTCGTCGCCGCCCGCTTCCTCGACGACTACGACCTCCGAGTCCTCTTGCTCGGTCGGCCCGAGACCATCACGACCGACATCTCGCGGGAGAACTGGGACGCCCTCCAGTCCGCCGAGTACCCGACCGAACAGGTTCGCGACGCCTCGCAGTTCGACCTCGACGACCCGGCCCTCGTGGTGGACGCGATGCTCGGGACCGGAATCAGCGGGGCGCTCCGCGAACCCGAAGCCACCGCCGCGGCGGCGACGAACGGGAGCGACGCGACGGTCCTCTCGGTGGACGTGCCTTCGGGCCTCGACGCCGAGGACGGCAGCCTCGCCGACAACGCCGTCGAGGCCGACCACGTCGTCACGTTCCACGACACGAAACCGGGTCTCTCGGCCCTCGACGCGACGGTCACCGTCGCGGACATCGGTATCCCCGACGCGGCCGAACTGTTCGTCGAACGGGGCGACCTGACGCGACTGACGCGCGACCCGTCCAGCCACAAGGGCGACAACGGGGAGGTACTCGTCGTCGGCGGCGGTCCCTACACCGGCGCGCCCGCGCTGTCGGCACAGGCCGCGCTCCGGGGCGGCGCCGACCTCGTTCGGGTCGCCGCCCCCGAGTCTGTCGCCCGCGAGATACAGGGGTACTCCGAGAACCTCATCCTCCGGGAGTACGAGGGCGAGCAACTCGCCCCCGGTCACGTCGACTGGCTGACCGACCTCGCCAGCGGCCACGATACGCTCGTCCTCGGGCCGGGACTGGGCGACGCCGACGAGACGCTGGCGGCCGTCGGCGACCTCCTCGAGCGGTTCGACGGCACGGCCGTCGTCGACGCGGACGCCCTCTCGGTGGTCCCGGACGTCGACACCGACGCCGACCTCGTCTGTACTCCCCATCAGGGCGAACTCCGGAAGATGGGCGGCGAGACGAGCGACGACTGGCGCGAGCGCGCCGACCTCGTCGAAGAGTTCGCGGCCGATATTGGCCACACGCTCCTCGTGAAGGGTCCCTACGACGTGATTTCCGACGGCGAACGAACCCGTGTCAACCGAACCGGCAACCCCGGGATGACCGTCGGCGGTACCGGCGACGTACTGGCAGGGGTCACCGGCGCGCTGGCGTGCGTGCAGGAACCGCGCCACGCGGCGAGCATCGCGGCCTACGCCGTCGGCGGAGCTGGCGATGCGGTCGTCGAAGACCAGGGGTACGGTCTGGTCGCGACGGACCTCCTCGACGCGGTGCCACCGGCGCTGTGGGCGGGCGACGCCGACGACTGACGGCAGTTTCGATTCCTGGGCCAACAGTGTAGGGTCGCTCGCCCCTGTGTCTCGCGGCGCGAATCTATCTGCGAGACAACTAGTAACAACCGATTTACACGAACTCCCCTTCTGGGTAGACCATGCGCTCCAGTTCGCTCGCGGTAGTGGTCGCCCTGCTTGTCGTCCTGAGCGGTTGTGCCGGCCTCTCTCAGAGTGGTGGGCAGACACCGACAGAGACGGGAACGCCCACCGAGACAGACACGCCGACGCCACGGACGACCACTGCCGAGGCGTCCTACACCCAGACGCCACACGTGGGCTGTCAGCCGGGTGCCATCGAGAAGAACGGCACCTGTCGAGCGGTCACGTCGGGGTCGAACGCCGAGATATTCGGCGCCGAGAACCTCTCGGCCATCACGTCGCGGAACACGACGATAGACGGGACGCCGGGGTATCTGGCTCGACCGGCCGACAACGGCACCTACCCCGCCGTCGTCATGATTCACGAGTGGTGGGGTCTCAACGAGAACATCAGGCACATGGCCGACATCCTCGCCGGCCACGGCTACGTCGTCTTCGCCGTCGACCTGTACGACGGTCGGGTGGCGACCAACTCCTCGTACGCCGCCCAACTGTCTGGCGAAGTGCGAGACAACCCAGACGAGGCCGTAGCGAAGATGAGTCGTGCTACCACCGGCCTCCGGAACCGCTCCGACACGACGGACCGCGTCGCCAGCCTCGGGTGGTGCTTCGGCGGCGGGCAGAGCCTGCAACTGAGTCTGAGCGACGCGGACCTGAACGCGACGGTCATCTACTACGGGACGCTCACGACGAACGAGACGACGCTCCAGCGCATCGACGGGCCGGTGCTGGGCATCTTCGGGTCCGAGGACCGAGTCGTCGGCATCGAGAACGTCCGCGCGTTCGACCGAACGCTGGCCGACCTCGGCGTCGAGCGGGAGATTTACGTCTACGAGGGCGCGAACCACGCCTTTGCGAACCCGAGCGGCGAGCGCTTCGACCCCGACGCGACGAGAGACGCGTGGTCGAAGACGCTGCGCTTCCTCGACGAGCACCTCCGCGAGAACGGCCGCAACGCGACGTCAGGCTGACGCGCCGACGAGGTCCCCGGCCTTGGCGCGCGACTGCTCGACGATTGCCGGCCGGGCCTCGAACTCGATGACCACCTCGTCGCCGTAGTCCACGTCTTCGACGTGGGCGTGGTCGTGAATCCACGAGACGACGCTCATCGTCTCCTCCGTCATGGGGAGGACGAGGCGCTCGCGTTCGTAGTCGGGGAGTTCCTCGTCGATGCGGGCCGCGAGGTCGTCGATGTTCAGCCCCTCTTTCGCGCTGACGGCCACGGGATGGGGCGCGAGTTTCGAGAGCGCCGCCCGCTTGCGCTCGACCTCCTCGTCGGGGACGGTGTCGGTCTTGTTCAGCACCGTGACGATGGGCGCTTCGTTGCGCTCGTAGAGGGTGTCGTGACTCGTCACGAGTTTCTCGCGTATCTCCTCGACGGACTCGGAGACGTCCACGACGAGCAACACGAGGTCCGCGCGGTACACCGAGTCCAGCGTGGACTTGAACGACTCGACCAGCCAGTGTGGGAGGTTCTGGATGAAGCCGACGGTGTCGGTGACCAGCACCTCTCGCTTGCCCACCGCGGCACGCCGTGTCGTGGTCCCGAGCGTCGTGAACAGGCGGTCCTCGCTCTCGGCGGTCGTATCGAGGTCCGGGTGGAGGTCGTCGTTCTCGTCGACCTCCAAGTCGTCGGCCATACGTCGGAGGAGGGTCGACTTACCGGCGTTCGTGTAGCCCGCCAGCGCCACGAGGTCGAACCCGGACTCCCGGCGCTGCTCGCGCCGGTGTTGCTCGGTCTCCTCGATGGACTCGAGTTCGTCCCGGATGTTGGCAATCTGCTTTTTGATGTCCTCCTCGCGGCTCTCGTCGTACTCGCCGAGGCCCATGAACCCGGGGCGCTCGTCGCGCTTGGCGAGGCTGGCTTTGGCTTCGGCCCGCGGCAGTTCGTAGCGCAGTTCGGCGAGTTCGACCTGTAACTGCGCCTTGCGTGTCTGGGCACGCTGGCCGAATATCTCCAGAATGAGGCGGAACCGGTCGATGACCTTTACGCCTTCCGGGAGTTCGTTCCCGATGTTGTACGTCTGGTACGGACCCAACTGGTTGTCGAAGATGACCGCCGTCGCCCCCTCGCGGGCGACGGTGTTGGCCAGTCGCGTCACCTTCCCCTCACCGAGGTGGTAGGCGGGGTCTTCGGTCCGCGTCTGGGTTATCTCGCCGACGACGGCGTAGCCCGCCGACCGCGCGAGGTCACGAATCTCCTCGGTATCGGCCGTGCCGCTGTCGACTCGTTTCGCGACAACTGCTCGGTCCGTCGTGTGTGTCGCCGTCACTCGGCGGATACTACGCCGTCCGATTATTTAATCTGCGGGGTGGCTACGCAGTAGTGGCAGACGGCGCCGCCGTTAGCACAAAGGATATAAAATACGACAGTCAGGTATGCTGTATGGTAGAGTTTGCACTGCAGATGGACGGTTTCGGCCTCCAGCAGATGGGACTGGAGTTCGGGGCCGGCGGCCTCATCGGCGGCATCATCGGGTTCGCCGCGAAGAAGGTCGCGAAACTCATCGCGGTCATCGTCGGCCTCGAACTGGCGCTGTTCAAGTTCCTCGAGACGAGGGGGATTCTGGAGGTCAACTGGCAGGCCATCGGCGGGGCCGCACAGAACGCGACCAGTGGCGCTACCGAAGCGGCGGCGGGTCAGCCCCCGTCGTGGCTGATGTCGATACTGGCCGCCCTCCCGGTCAGCGCTGGATTCACCGGCGGCTTCCTCGTCGGCTTCAAGAAGGGATAACTCGAAAACGGGCCGTTCCCGGAGACGACGCCCGCTACCCGCGGGTGTTGATGTCGTCTTCGTCCTTGATGATTCGCGTCTCTGCCTCGCCGCTGGTGTTCTCGTTGACGAGGTCGTAGAAGTCGTTCTGCATCCCGGCCGGGAACGTAAGGACCCCGACCCACGACCCGTCGGCCTGCCACTCCTCGCGTTCGAGGTCGCCGAACTGCCGAATCTTCGCCTGTGCGCTCCCCGCGTACTCGGCGGGCACCTGCACGGCGACGGTCACCTCGTCGAACCGGATAGGGATGACCGGTCGCAGGGCGTCGAGTGCGTCGTCGACCTGCGTCTCGACGGGTTCCATCGGGTCGACGCGGAAGTCAGTCTCCTCCAGCGCCGACTCGATGCGCTCGGGCGGGTGCGGCGCGTCGTCCATCTGTGGGTTGACCGCGTTCCGGGTGATGCGCTGGACGAGTTGCTTGTGTTTCTGTTCCTGCATCTCCCGGCGCTGCTCGGCCGTAATCTGTATCTCACCGCGCTCGATGACCTCCGGGATAATCTCCATCGGGTCGGTGGTGTCGAACACCTCTTTCAGACTCTCCTCCGGCGGCCGGTCGCCGCGTGAGGCGTCCTCGAAGACGTCCTCGGCGGCGATGACGTCCTCTAACTCGCCGTCGAACTCGCCGCGTTTGATGGCGAGAGCGGCGTCGGGGTCGACCAGTACCTCGAACCGCTGTCCGTGGGTCTCGAGGCGCGCCGTCACCGCCTCGTCAAGCGATATCATACCTGTCGGTAGCGGTGGGTCGGTTAAAGGCCTTACTGCGTGGGGCGCTCACAGAGCGGCCGACGCTACGGCAGGCGGCCAGAAAGCGCGTCTGGTCGGCGCGTCACTCCTCGTCTTCGGGTTCGTCGTCAGACGCCTCCTCCTCGTCTGCGAGCAGGTCTGCCTCGGCGAGATGTTCGGCTTTCTCCTCGTCGGAGAGTTCGCGGAACTGCTCGGTTTCGACGTCGATGACGGCGATGCCGATGCCCTCCGGGGCGAGTTCGTCGTCGTTGACCGACGCGAGCGCGGCCAGCGCGAGGTCGACGCCGGCGTCCAGGTCCATCTCCTCGTCGTAGTGTGATTCGAGGTAGTCCCGGATGTCGCCTCGGTCGGCGCCGACGGCCAGCGCCTTCCACTCGTAGGGCGTCCCCGAGGGGTCGGTCTCGTACAGGCGGGGTTCGCCGTCGGCGATACCGGCGATGATGAGGGCGACGCCGAACGGTCGGGCCCCGCCGACCTGCGTGTACTGCTGGATGTAGTCCGTAATCTCCTTCGTGAGCGTCTCGACGCCTACTGGCTCGCCGTACCGTAGCTGGTTGACCTGCGCCTGCCGGCGGGCGAAGTCTATGAGCTGTCGCGCGTCGGCGACGTGGCCGGCCGAGGCGATGCCGATGTGGTCGTCGGCTTTGTGAATCTTCTCGACCGAGGACCGCTCCATCAGCGGCGAGCGGATGCGCTTGTCGACGGCGAGGACCACGCCGTCCTTCGTTCGGATGCCGATGCTTGCCGTCCCCCGCTTGACCGCTTCGCGGGCGTACTCTACCTGATAGAGACGTCCGTCCGGAGAGAAGATAGTAATCCCGCGGTCGTACGCCTGCTGTTGGTTTTGTCCCTGCATAGTTATCGGAAATCGAGGTCTGTCGCGCCCACGAACGAATCGTCGGTGCGCACGTCGACTCGCTGGTCGCGGGCGACGGCGCGCCTGTCGGCGTTCTGGAACACGACGTGTCTCTGTTCGGATGGTTCCGCCGGGCGGCGTATATATTTTTCTTCACAGGCACGCACGGTCCCGCTCGTGCCCGTCACGCGCAGGCCGACGGGGTGGCCGTCGACGTCGTCGATACAGGCCAGCGCGGCCCGCGCCGCGTCGGTGTGGCCCCGTCGCACTCGGACGACCGCGTGACCCTGCCCGTCCTCGTGGTGGAACCGGAGGACCGTCGCGTCGGCGTCGGCGCTCCCGGTGTCGCCGAGCAGGTTCTGCGTGGCGTACCACACGTCGCGCTGGAAGCCACGCCGGTCGAAGGTCGCGTCCGGCCACGTCTCGATGGCTACCGCGAGATAGCGCCACCGCGGCTGGAGATGCTTGGGGAGGTGTTTCATCGAACCCCCTCCGTCAGAGACTGGCCCATACCGACCGTTGGCGTGGCCGGGTGAAGAACGGTCCGGTGTCCGGACGCCCCTCAGCGGAGCGTCGACCCGAACCGACTGGCGCTGTCTACCGATTCGACGTCCGGTTCTTCGACCCGTTCGACAGGGTTCCGGACGGCCAGATACCCGCTCGCAAGAACCACTCCGACCGTCTCGGCGGCGACTATCGGGTCGGGTGCGAGCACCGCGGGGACGCTGAGGCCGGCGAGGACGACGAACACGACGAGCGCGGCGTACCGCGCCCAGACGGCCCCGTCCACGAACCCGCCGGCGACGACGGCCAGCAAGGTGCCACACGCCGCCGACAGGGGGACGGACCCGGCGACGAGCATCGAACTGTTCACCGACGTCGCTATCACCGCCAGCGCACCCCCGAGCAGGTATTCCGTGCCGACGACGCCCGCGAGCGACGCGAGTACCAGTGCCCCGAACTTCGGACGCGTCTCGGTCATGTCACCAGCCTCTACCGACCTGTAAATAAATCCACCAGACGGTTCAATCAACCGACGGCGTCACTCGTCCTCGTCGTCGAGGCGGACGCCGGGCTCGACGAAGGAATCGTCGGTCAGCCGCCGGTTTCGCTCGGCGAGAGCGCCCCACTCGGCCAGTCCGTCCCGTATCTGCTCGGCACTGAAGCCGACCGTCTCGCCCACCGCGACGAGTTCGCGGGGGGCGCGGAGTTCGAGGTGATTCCGGGGGTCCGCGGAGACGACGTAGGGGGTGCCAGCGTCCGCGACGAGTTCCCGGAGTTTCCGGAGGTCCTGCACCGCTCTGACGCGACTCCCCCCGGTGTCTCGCAGGACCGACCGGAACGAGAACTCGACGCGGACGCCGTTGTCGGCGGCGGCGTTGGCGAGGACGTGGTTGAAGTCCCCGTCGCTCCGCATCGGGTGTGCGAGGACGTCCACCGCCGGGTTCTCGACGGCGAACCGGTTGATAGCGTGGTCGCCGCCGTGGACGACCACTAGCGTCCGCTTCGAGCGGTGGTTCCCGACGAGGCCGCTGGCCTGCGAGGGGGCGTCGGCGCGCACTTCCACCCCGTCCACCACGTCGACGCCGTACTCCTCGGCGACGGCGTCGGCGTCGTAGTCGGCGGGCCGGTCGCCGTGGTTGCGGACGACGACGCCGTCGAAGCCGTACTCGGCGGCCGTCAGCGCGTGTCTGGCGACGGTGCTGTCGCCGTCGGGGTGCGCGTGGACGGCCTCGTACATCAGAGTTCGTCCAGCAGTTCGCGGGCGTTCGCGACCGCCTTCTCCCGCTTTGCGGGGTAGGCCTCCACTTTCGCCCGCAACGTGATGCCGTCGCCCCGACGGACGTCACCGCCGAAGGCGACCTGCTTGTCGAACGTGAGGAAGAACGAGCAGTTGTCGTCGACCCTGTCGTCGAGTTCCGCACGCACCGCGTCGATGTCGTCGAGCGTCGCCACCTGCGAGAGGACGTGGCGCACGTCGTCGGCGTTCTCGACGCGCGCAGAGAGGACGACGATGCGGTCGCCGTAGTGCCCCTCGCTCTCCGCACGCTCTATCTCCCAGTCGTCAGGGAGGAACGTCCGCAGGGCTTGCTCGACGCGTTTCTCGTCCTCCGTGGCGTAACAGAACGTCCGGAGGTCGACGTAGTGGAACGGCACCGACGACATCCGGGCCTACTCCTCGACGGCTTCGAGGTTGTCCTCGGGGACGCCCTGTTCCTGCCCGTCCTCGAAGGAGACGGTGTAGTTGGCGTCGCCGAACATCGTCTCGACCACCTGCGTGATGGTCCCCTCTTGCCCGTCGTAGTCGCTGTGCTCGTCGTGGAGAATGACGCTGTCGTCTTCTTCGAATGCCATGCCCGGCGGTACTCGATGACCGCTCAAAAAGGGACTGATTCGACCCGAGGCACGTCGTCCGCCCGGAACGCCGCCGGTGACCGACCCCGCTCGCTCGGGTGTCGAAGACTTATAGTGATTCTCACGCGTACCCGTCGGCATGACCGGTTCGTCTTCGCCTCTCCAGTCGCTGTCGGCGCGCGGTAGCCACGACCCGCCCGGACGCCACAGATGACCACCGTCGACGACCTGTGGTATCTCGCCGACGTCGCCAGCCAACAGGCCGAGCAGACCTACCACGACCTGACCGAGCGACACGACGGGTTCGTGGAGTTCACCCGCCGGCGGCGCGTTCCACGCCCGCGGTTCCGGAGCGTCGCCGAGGACGCCCGAGACCACGGGGCCCCCTTCGGGGCGCACACCCTCGCCTACCGCCCGTCGGGCGAACTCCTGTTGGTCCGTCACGAGGGCGTCGACAAGTGGGTCCTCCCGGGCGGCGAACTCGACGGCGACGAGTCCTTCCGCGAGGCGGCGCTCCGCGAACTCGGCGAGGAGGGCGGCATCGAGGCCACCCTCGGGGGCCTCGGGATGTTGGGCCGCGTCGAGTTCTACTGCGACGGCAACAGCACGTGGGGTCTGCTCCCGGTGTACGAGGCCCGGGCCGAGACCACGACGCCCTCCGTCGAGGACCCGGACCACGAGATAAGCGCGGCCCGGTGGTTCCGGGAGTTACCCGAGGACACGCGGGACCGCGAGGAGATTCTGCGCTGGCGCGAGCGGCGATTCGACTGACGAGTCGGCAGACAGAAGAAACCGACCGTCGGCGGGCCGGAGTTACGCCTCGGCCTGGTCCTCGGCCGCGCCGGACTTCCGCTTCTGGGGGACTCTCGACTTCGCCTTCTCGACCATCGGGGCGGCCGTCGCCCACTTCTCGCCGACGACAGCGCCGGCGAAGGCACCGATGCCCGCGGCCGTACTCGCGGCGCTCCGACTGAGTAATCCGCCGACTGCGCCGCCGACTGCGCCGCCGATGGCGGCGTACTTTGCGCGACTGACGGCCCGTTTGAGTCTGGCTTTCATACCTGACCCGACGCGCGTCGGACGGAAAAAAGCATCCGCCGCCTACCGTCGGTCATTCGGGACCGAACGACTGCCCCTCGCGGGCGTCGGCGTCGAGACGACGGACCGTCGCGCGGGCGTTGCTCGCGTCGTAGCCGAACAGCACCGAGTGGCCGTACTCGGCGGCCACTTCGACGGCCTTCGAGAGGTCGTCGATGTCGACGTCGACGGCGTACAGTTCGACGCTGAACCGGGTGTCGAGTCGGTCCGCGAACCCCTTGGCGAGAATCTCCAGCCAGTAGGTCGTCGAGTAGGCCATGTCGTAGATGGGGACGACGAACTCGTCGACGAACTCGTCGACGGCGTCCACGTCGACGCCGGTGCGGGACTCGAGGTGCCCGGGATAGGGGTCGGGGTAGAGCGTGAGGTAGAGGTCCCCGGGGACCCGTTCGCGCGCGTCGGCGACGAAGGAGGTGATGACGTCGGTCCGCCACGCCGCCCAGTCCTCGTACTCGCTCTCGGCGAACTTCGTTTCACAGCGGTCGCAGTGGCAGTACTCGTCGCGGGGGAACCCCACGTCGTCCAGACGCACGTCCTCGTTGACGCCGGCGGCTTCCTCGATGATGTCCAGTAGCCCCTCCCGGTAGCGCTCGTGGGTCGGGCAGACGTACGTCCAGTCGAAGTACGGTTCGTTGCGGGTGGCGGCGGTGCCCTCCTCGTCGAACGCCAGTAGCTCTTCCTCGCTCTCGACGGCGTTGTCGCCGAAACACGACACCATGTTCACCGCGTCGGCGATTGGTTCGACGGCCCGACCGGTGACGTCCTTGACTTCGTAGAACGCCCGGTCGAACTCCGACCACCGGGTCTCCTCCTCGTTGCGCGTGACGACGCCGTACATGCGCGGCCGTAGGTCGGTAGGCCGGGTAAGGGTTCTGAAAAGGGTGGTTGTGGGCTGTACCGCTGGGGCCCCGGCTTACTTCTTGGCGAAGTAGACCAGTGCGAGGGCGACGATTGCGACGACGGCGAGTACCTTCTTCGACATCGTTACGTGGTACGTAGCAGGCTCATAAAGAACTATCGACGCCTCCGGTCAGTCGTCGTCAGCGAGGGTCTCGGCCACGTCGACCGGTGCCCCCTCGTGGGTCCCGACCGGCGGTCGATTCACCTCGGCGGCGAGGGCCGCTGACACGTCGGTCCGGGACCCCTCGTCGGCCTCGATGGTCTCCATCGCGCCCTCCGCTCTGGCGTCTCGGTCGATGCGCATCGAACAGAAGTCGACGCCGCACATCGAGCAGAATCGGGCGTCCTTGTAGTTGTCGCCGGGGAGCGTCTGGTCGTGGTACTCGCGGGCCCGGTCGGGGTCGAGGGCCAGTTCGAACTGCTCGCGCCAGTCGAAGGCGTAGCGCGCCTCCGAGAGGGCGTCGTCCCAGTCCCGGGCCCCCTCCCGCCCGTTCGCCACGTCGGCGGCGTGGGCGGCGATGCGGTAGGCCGCGAGTCCCTCGCGCACGTCCTCGCGCTCGGGGAGGCCCAGATGCTCCTTGGGCGTGACGTAACACAGCATCGCCGCGCCGGCCCGGGCCGCCTCGGTGGCCCCGATGGAGCTCGTGATGTGGTCGTAGCCCGGCGCGACGTCCGTCACCAGCGGTCCCAGCACGTAGAACGGCGCGCCGTCACAGACCTCCTGTTGGCGCTCGACCTGTCCGGCAATCTGGTCCATCGGGACGTGACCCGGGCCTTCGACCATCACCTGCACGTCGTGGTCCCACGCCGTCCGCGTGAGTTCCCCGAGCGTGTCCAGTTCCGCGAACTGCGCGTCGTCGCCGGCGTCGGCCAGACACCCCGGGCGGAGGCCGTCGCCGAGGCTGAACGTCACGTCGTGTTCGCGGAAAACCTCGCAAATCTCCTCGAACTTCGCGTAGAGCGGGTTCTGCATCCCGTTGTCCTTCATCCACTGCGCGAGGATGGACCCGCCGCGGGAGACGATGCCCGTCTTCCGGCCGTCGGTCAGCGGCAGGTGCTCCATCAGAACGCCGGCGTGGATGGTCATGTAGTCGACGCCCTGTTCGGCCTGCTTCTCGACGACGTTCAAGAGCAGTTCGTGCGTGACGTCCGTCGCGTCGCCCGCGCGCTTGACGGCCTCGTAGATGGGGACGGTGCCGATAGGGACCGGGGAGTGCTCGACGTTCGCCTCGCGAATCGCGTCGAGGTCGGCCCCGGTCGAGAGGTCCATCACGGTGTCCGCGCCGTAGTGGACCGCGGTGTGGAGTTTCTCCAGTTCCCCTCGCAGGTCGCTCGTCTCCTCGCTGTTGCCGATGTTGGCGTTGACCTTCGTCCCGAACTCGCGGCCGATAATCGTCGGGTCGAGTGAGTCGTGACCGACGTTGGCCGGAATCACGGCCTGCCCGTCGGCCACCTGCTGTCGGACGAACTCTGGGTCGCAGTTCTCTCGCTCGGCGACGCGGTCCATCGCCGGCGTGACGATTCCCTGTCGTGCGGACGCCAGTTGCGTCATCGATAACCTAGTTATATCAATAGATTATAAAACTGCCGTCGGATAAATCACCGCCAATTGTTGGTGTCCACCCGAACAGGCAAGTGGGCGAACGCTAAACCAGCGAACGATGACCCTCTGGCGTCGCCGACGCTTCCTCCGCGTCTCCGGGAGCGCCGCCGCCACCGCGCTGGCCGGATGCGGGGCCGTCGGGCGGACGCGCGTGCGAACGCTCGTCGCCGGGAGTCTGCAAGCCGCGGCGAGCGGGACGTTACAGCGGGCGACGGGACCGGAACTCGCCGTCGAGGCACACGGCTCTGTCCACGCGGCCCGGCTGGTCGCCGACGGCAAGCGCGACCCGCACGTCCTCGCGCTGGCGGACCCGGCGCTGTTCGAGCGACTCCTGACCGCGCCGTGGTACGCCGTCGTGGCGAGCAACGAACTCGTCGTGGCGTACAACCCCGACACGACCGGCGGCCGCCGGGTCGCCGCGGCCGAGACGTGGACTGCGCCGCTGACGAGAGACGACGTCTCGCTGGGCCGGACAGACCCGGACCTCGACCCCCTCGGCTACCGGACGCTCTTCGCGCTGGAACTGGCGGCCCGTCGACGCGACGACCCCACACTCGCGGAGCGGGTGGTGTCGGCGGACCAACGCTACCCCGAGACCCAACTCCTGGCGCAGTTCGAGACGGGCGGCGTCGACGCCGCCGTCGTCTACCGGAGCATGGCCGTCGAGCGAGACTACCCGTTTCGAGAACTGCCACCCGCGGTCAACCTCGGCCACCCGGCCTACGCCGACACCTACGCGACCGTCCAGTACGAACTCCCCGCCGGCACCGTCGCCCGGGGCGCTCCGATAGAGTACGCCGCCACGTGCCGGGCCGACGGCGACGCGACGAGTCGAGTGTTCGAGACGCTCCTCGCGGGCGACTGGCTGAGCGAACACGGCTTTGTCGTCCGCGAGCAGTATCCCCGCATGGAGGGCGATGTCCCGAACGGCGTCGGAGGCTGAGGCGGCGACTCGGGGCGAGTCAGTAGCGCTGCGCCCCCTCGTCCCCGTCCTCGGCGCCGTGCTGTTGCTGTACTTCGTCGTTCCCGTCGCCGTCCTCGTGGTGACGTACTCGCCGACGGCGCTCGCGGACCTCACCGCCGGCTACGTCGTCGACGCGGCGACTACCTCCCTGCTCGCGGCGCTTTCGAGCACCTCGCTCGCGTTCGTCTTCGGCCTCCCGCTGGCCTACTGGCTCTCGCGCAGCGACCACGTGCTCGCGACGGTGGCGCTCGGCGTGGTCGTCCTCCCACTCGTGCTGCCCCCGGTGGTCAGCGGGATGCTCCTGCTCACCGTGGTCGGCCCGGAGGGACTGGGCGGTCTGACCGACCTCCGCCTGACCCGGTCGCTGTTCGGCGTCGTCGCGGCCCAGACGTTCGTCGCCGCGCCGTTCTTCGTCGTCACGGTGAAGGCGGCGTTCGACGGCGTCGACAGCCACTTCGAGGAGGCCGCCCGCTCGCTGGGTCGCAGTTGGCCCGAGACGATGCGGTCGGTGACGATTCCGCTCGCCAAGCCCGGCATCCTCGCGGGCCTCGTCCTCACCTTCGCCCGGGCGATGGGCGAGTTCGGCGCGACGATGATGCTCGCGTACTACCCCCGGACGCTCCCGGTCCAGATTTGGACGTCGTTCATCTCCCGAGGGCTGGACGCGGCGCTGCCGGTGGCCGTCGTCCTCCTGAGCGTCGCGCTGGGCACCCTGCTCGTGGTCCATGGCCTGCGGGCGACGCCGTGGCGCTAACTGTCCCGCTCGTGCGCCCAGAACTCGTCGTCCACGGTCACTTCCTTCTTGAACAGCGGTACCTCCTCCTTGAGGCGGTTGATGCCGTCCTCGACGGTGCGGAAGGCCTCGCCGCGGTGGCCCGCGAGAATCACCACGAAGACGATGTCCTCGCCGGCGTCGACCACTCCGGTCTTGTGGTGGAGGCGAACCGCGTGGACGCCGTCGCGGGCTTCGAGGTCGGCCCGTAACTCGGCCATCCGCTCGGCCGCCACTTCGTCGTACCGCTCGAACTCGAGATACTCTGTCGGGCGGTCGTCGGGACTCTCCTTCGCACGGACGCGGCCCGTGAACGTGGCGATAGCGCCGGCGCGGTCCTCGTCGGGCGAGCGCTTGACCTCCTCGACGAGCGTTTCGAGCGTGACGTACGGGTCGCGTTCGTGGAGGGCGTCGAGGACGCCATCCACGTCGGCGCTCTCGCCGCTCTCAACGCGGTTGACGACCGGGTCAGCCGCCTCACGGTCGCCGAGGACGACTTTCGGAATCGACGCGTCGCTGTACCCCTCTACGAAGGCGTAGTCGTAGTCCGGTGCGAGGGCGTCGAGCGTCTCCGTCAGCGTCCGTGACTCGCCGGTGGCGAACCACTCGCCGTCGTCGGTCAGCGCCACCGTCTCGCCCGCGCCCGCCGTCCGGTGGCGGCGTGTGTCCTTGCCGGCCGTGTCCACGTCCGGCGAGTGCGTGCAGTGCTTGACCGTGGCGACTCGCCCGGAGTCGGCACAGCGCTCGACCAACCGCTCGACGAGCGTCGTCTTCCCCGTGTCCGAGTGTCCCGAGATACCGAGGACGTACATGGCTCCACGTTGTGAGGGCGGGTACCTATGTGTTTCCGCTGCTGTCGCTCCCGCGTTCGACCGACTTCTCGACGACGCGCACGTCGTCGATGGCGGCCGTCGGGTACTCGCCGTCCGCGTCTTTTTCGTTGGCCTTCACCATGTCCCAGACGACGTTGAGCCCCGTGGTCACGCCCTCCAGCGCCTCCATCTCACAGCCGGTCTTGCCCACCGTCTCGACGGCGACGGTGAGTTCCACCGCCTCGTCGCCTACCTCGAACCCCGTCTCTACGTTCGTGATGGGAATCTGGTGACACATGGGAATCGTCTCCCACGTGTGCTTGACGGCCTGAACCGCGCCGATGCGGGCCGTCGTCAGTACGTCGCCCTTCTCCACTTCGTCGGCGGCGATGGCGTCTAGGGTGTCCGCGGAGAGTCGAATCTCACCGCGGGCGACCGCACGGCGTCGGCTGTCGGCCTTCTCGCCGACGTCGACCATCTGTGCGTCCCCGTCCTCGTCGACGTGCGTGAACTCCTCGGTCATGCCAGAGGGTAACGGCACGGCCTTCAAAACCGTGCGGGTCCGGGTCGGGTCAGCGCCGGACGAGTCCGAGGAGGTGACCCACAGCGGGTGCGAGTAACTCCTCGCTCCCCATCCGGGCGGCGTTCTCGCTCCCCGGCAGACAGAAGACGAGACGGTCGTCCACGACGCCGGCCGTCGCCCGCGAGGCCATCGCCATCGCCCCGACTTCCTCGTACGACAGCCAGCGGAACAGTTCCCCGAACCCCGGAATATCGCGGTCGAACAGCGCACTCACGGCCGCGACGGTCACGTCGTCGTCCGTGAGGCCGGTGCCCCCCGTCGTCACCACTACGTCGGCCCCGTCGTCCAGCGCCGCGGCGACGACGTCCGCGATGGCCGCCGCGTCGTCGGCGACGAGCGACCGCGCGACGACGTCGTGACCGGCGGACTCGCACGCCGACTCGATGGCGTCGCCGCCCGGGTCGTCCTCCAGCGTCCGCGACGAGGAGACGGTCACCACCGCGATAGCGACGGTCTCTGCGTCGTGTGCGTGGTGGTCGTCGTGGTCGTGCGAGTGGTCGGTTTCGTCGCCGTGGTCGTGGTGATGGTCGTGGCCCTCCCCGCCGTGAGAGTGGTCGTCGTGGTCCATACCCGTACCACGCGGCCGCCGGCAGTAAACGGTCGGGGGTCATGCACCGAGCAGGTCGTCGAGCAGTTTCCGCTGGGCGGCGGCCAGATGTTCGGTGAACGTCGTCGTGGCGATGTCGAGGTCCGTCGCCACCTCCCCGGCGGTGGCGTCCCGCGGGTGCTCGAAGTAGCCCATCTCGTAGGCCCGTTCAAGCACTTCGTTCTGCCGGTCGGTAAGGGCGTTCCGGTCGAGTATTGCGGGGCGTCCGCCGGGGTCGCTCCCGGCGCTCTCGACCAGTCGCCGGAGGTTGATGCTGTCGCCCGTCTCTCGGAGGTCCGCAACGACGCCCCGTAGCGTCTCGATGTCCTCGACGAGGAACGTCACGACGAGCGACTCCGCGTCCGCGCTGAGACTTTGGACGACACAGCCCGCACGCTCGATGCGCTCGCAGACACACCCCTGATTCGCGGGCCGGGAGAACCGATAGACCTGTTCGTGGTCGTAGGCGAACACCTTCTCGACGTGGTCGCTCGCGTCTGCCGCCGGGGGCGGGGCGTCGTCGCTCCCCGAGAGGGTGAACTCCTCGACTACCTCGCCGTCCTCGCCGCCGATGGCGCTGCGGGACACGTCCGAGACCGTCCACTCGTTGTCGGCGTTGGGAGCGACGGAACACGACCGCGGAGCGAACACCTCGACTTCGGCGAGCACGCGGTCGGCCATGGGGGACAGTTCGCTCGATACACATGTTATAGCTGGCCCCGAATATGTTCGCTCTTTAAGTCGCGTAATAAAGCACCTAAGATGTCTGGCTGGTGGTTGAGGGAGGTGGTCGCTGAAAGCCCGAACACGCGCGCCGCCCGTTCGGCCCGACGCCGGACGGGCGTGGACCGCAACCATGAGACGCAACACGATACTCATCGGCCTGCTGATTGCGGCGGTACTGCTCCCGATGTGGTACGTCGCGATACACGGCGAGCCACCGTCCGAGGAGATAGCTATCGACGAGAGCGTCACCGAACAGCGTCCCCTCGAAGGGTTCGTCGACACGCCCAACAAACTCTCGCCCAGTCAGGTGGGCGTCATCGTCTGGGTGGCCCTGTTCGCCCTCGTCGGCGTGTTGGCGGCCGTCCACCAGTTCATGAACAGGGCCGTCCGGCCGCCGGAACACGCCGACGCGGCCACCGACGGCGGGACGGCCCGCGCCGGGAGCGTCTCGCTCCCGTGGCTCGACACCGAGACGCGCTGGGTCGTGGAGTACCACGACGCGTCGGACGCCATTGAGGGCCTCGTGGCGATGGGCGGCCTGACGGTGCTGGCCATCGTCTTCGCGACGCTGTTCACGGGCGAGTACCTCACGCTGGCCCGCACTCAGTACTTCGGCCTGTACGCGACGGGGATGTTCCTCTCGCTGGCGCTCTCGACTGTCGCCTACTACGCGTGGTTCATGCCGCACATCGAAGTCGCAGAAATCAGGGGGCACTGACCATGGACTACCCGAAACCGGACGACGAGAGTGACGACGACTGTTCGTGTAGCGACTCCCCGAACGTATCACCCACCCTGTACGGGGACGCTCGGGCGGAACTGCGACGGCGGGACTTCGCGAAGTTCCTCGCAACCGTCGGCGGATTGACCGCCGTCGCAAGCCTCACGGCACCGCTGGCGAGCACTACGAAGGTTTTCGAGCGGAGCTACGAAGGCCCCGTCTACTCGGACGGCGTGTTCCTCGTCGACGGCGAAGGCGAGCGCATCCGCGAGAACAGACTCTCCGAAGGCGAGCGGATGACCGTCTTCCCCGAGCCACGGCCCGGCATCGAGGACGCGCCGACGCTACTCGTGCGCCACCCCGAGTCCGAGTACGGCGGCGGCATCGAGATGGGGTTCACCGTCAGCGGCTACGCCGCGTTCTCGAAGGTGTGTACCCACGCCGGGTGCATGGTCGCCAACGAGGACGGGAACCTGCTCGTCTGCCCGTGTCACTACGGGAAGTTCGACCCGCTCCGGGGTGCCGCGGTGACCGACGGCCCGCCGGGACGGCCGCTCCCGCAACTGCCCATCACCGTCACGAGCGACGGCTACCTCGTCGCGACGGGCGACTTCGAGGGCCCAGTCGGCCCGGGAGGCGACTGAATGTCCCGCGCGAAACGGCTCTACGACTGGTTCGACACGCGACTCGACGTCGAGAACGCCCAGACGTTCCTCGGGAAGGCGTTCCCGGCCGAGGATTCGTTCCTGCTCGGGGAGGTGGCACTGTTCTGTTTCCTCCTGCTGGTCCTCTCGGGCGTCTTCCTCGGGTTCTTCTTCGAACCCTCCACCTCCGACGTGGAGTACGACGGCAGCGTCCAGAAGTTCCAAGGGGAGGAGATGCCCGAGGCGTTCGTCTCGGTGCTGCACATCACCTACGACGTCCCCTTCGGGATGTTCATCCGCCGCCTCCACCACTGGGCGGCCCACCTGTTCGTCGCCTCCATCGGGTTGCACATGTTGCGGGTGTTCTTCACCGGGGCCTACCGAAACCCGCGGGAACCCAACTGGATAGTCGGGACGGGACTGGCGGCGCTAGCGATGGGGGCGGCGTACACGGGGTACGCGCTCCCGTTCGACGAGTTCGCCGCCACCGCGACCAGCATCGGCTACAACCTCACCATCTCGGTGCCGGTGGTCGGGGACTTCTTCGGGCAGGTGATATTCGGCGGCGAGTTCCCGAGTAGCGCGACAATCCCGCGCCTGTACTTCCTGCACGTGCTGGTCATCCCCGCGGCCATCGCCGTCGGTCTGGCCGTCCACATGGCCATCCTGATACGCCAGAAACACACCGAGGCCCCGCGGGACGACGACCTGACGATGGGCGGGGAGACGGTGGACAAGGACGACGACAGCGTCATCGTCGGCCTACCCGCCTTCCCGAACCAGGCCGCCGTCTCCGCCGTCGTCTTCTTCCTGACGGCGGCGACGCTGTCGGCGCTCGCTGGCCTGCTCCCGGTCCACAACATCGCCCACTACGGCCCGAACGACCCGGCGAGCACGCCGGAACTCATCATGCCCGACTGGTTCCTGATGTGGGTGTACGGGTTCCTGAAACTGCTCCCGACGTGGGCGAGTTTCACCGTCGGGCCCGTCCACGTCAGCGGCGAGTTCATCGGCGGCATCGTCCTGCCCGGACTGGTGTTCGCCGTCCTCGCCGTCTGGCCGTTCATCGACCGGACGCCGGAACCCACCCACTTCACCGCCGACCCGCTTCGGCGGCCGTGGCAGACCGGTGTCGGCGTCGCCGCCGTCGCCTTCGTCATGATAGCCTCCATCGCGGGCATGAACAACATCCTCGCCGACCAAGTGCTGGGGACGACCACCGGCGTCGTCAACCCCGTCTTGCAGGCCGCGCTGTTGCTGGTCCCGCCGCTGTTCGGCGGCCTGACGTACCTCCTGCTCCGGGACGACGACGGGGAGTCACCGGCCGACGAGCAAGGCGAGGGCGTCGCCACCGACGGCGGCCCGTCCGACGACCCGCCCGCAGAGACCGATAGAGGTGACTCCGATGACTGACCTCGCGACCCTCTCAGCCCGCCAGTATCGCCTGCTGGACGCGACAAGCAAACTGCTCGGCGTCGCACTCGTCGCCGGCGGACTGGAGGCCGGCGGGTCGACTCCGACCGGTCTCGCCCTCGCTCTCGCCGGCGTCGCCTGTGCGACTTCGACCGTATTCCTGACCCATGAGTAGACACGACCCCACCGACGACGCGACGGACAGTTCCGGAATCAGTAGACGCGACTTCGTGCGCGGCCTCGGTGCCGCCTCGCTGCTGGGGGCGACCGGCCTCTCCTTCGCCGACGACGGCATGCAGGGACTGGAGGCCGTCGACGACCCCATCGGCAACTACCCCTACCGCGACTGGGAGGACTTCTACCGCGAGGAGTGGGACTGGGACTCCATCGCTCGGTCGACCCACAGCGTCAACTGCACCGGGTCCTGCTCGTGGAACGTCTTCGTCAAGGACGGACAGGTCTGGCGCGAGGAGCAGGCCGGCGACTACCCGACCTTCGACGAGAGCCTGCCAGACCCGAACCCGCGTGGCTGTCAGAAGGGGGCCTGCTACACCGACTACGTCAACGCGGACCAGCGCGTCCTGCACCCCCTGCGCCGCACCGGCGAACGCGGCGAGGGCCAGTGGGAACGCATCAGTTGGGACGAGGCGCTGACCGAGATAGCCGACCACGTCATCGACGAGGTGCAGGCCGGCCGGTACGACGCCATCTCCGGGTTCACGCCGATTCCGGCGATGTCGCCGGTGAGTTTCGCCTCCGGCAGTCGCCTCGTCAACCTGCTCGGCGGCGTCTCCCACTCCTTCTACGACTGGTACTCCGACCTGCCGCCGGGCCAACCTATCACGTGGGGCACACAGACGGACAACGCCGAGTCCGCCGACTGGCACAACGCCGACTACATCATCGCGTGGGGGTCGAACATCAAC
The DNA here is from genome assembly GCF_056934455.1 of Haloarcula sp. H-hyl6. Lineage (NCBI taxonomy): Archaea > Methanobacteriati > Methanobacteriota > Halobacteria > Halobacteriales > Haloarculaceae > Haloarcula > Haloarcula sp. H-hyl6. The sequence continues at coordinate 359,872 of NZ_JBRIIK010000001.1, read as the reverse complement.
GTCACGCGCATCCCCGACGCGAAGTACTTCCTCGACGCGGGCTACGACGGCACCAAACGCGTCGGTATCTTCACCGACTACTCCCAGACAGCCATCCACACCGACGAGTGGCTCTCGCCCCACGGCGGGAGCGACACCGCCCTCGCGCTGGGGATGGCTCAGGCCATCGTCGACGAAGGGCTGTACGACGAGGCCCATCTGAAGGAGCAGACCGACATGCCCCTGCTCGTCCGCGAGGACACCGGGAAGTTCCTGCGGGCCAGCGATGTCGGCCTCGCCGGGGACGCCGACGACCCCGAGAAGGTGTTCGTGATGGTCGACGCCGACGGCACCCTGCGTCGGGCGCCGGGGTCGTTGGGCGAACGCGACGGCCAGCACGACCCCTCGGCGAGCATCGAACTCGACTTCGACCCGCGACTCTCGGTCGAACGGACCGTCTCCACGGCCGACGGCGAAGTGCGGGTCCGCTCGGTCTGGGAGAACCTGCGGGACGAACTCGCCCAGTACACGCCCGAGTTCGTCCACGAGGAGACCGGCGTCGGCCGGTCGACGTACCAGCGGGTCGCCCGCGAGTTCGCCGAGGCCGACGCCGCCAAGATAATCCACGGCAAGGGCGTCAACGACTGGTACCACAACGACCTCGGCAACCGCGCCATCCAGTTGCTCGTGACGCTGACGGGCAACCTCGGCGAACCGGGCACCGGACTGGACCACTACGTCGGTCAGGAGAAGATATGGACGTTCCACGGCTGGAAGGTCCTCTCGTTCCCGACGGGGAGCGTCCGCGGCGTGCCGACGACGCTGTGGACCTACTACCACGCGGGGATTCTGGAGAACACCGACCCCGACACCGCCGAGAAGATACAGCAGTCCATCGACGAGGGGTGGATGCCGCTGTACCCCTCGGAACGCGACGACGGCAGTCGGCCCGACCCCTCGACGATGTTCGTCTGGCGGGGCAACTACTTCAATCAGGCCAAGGGCAACGTCGCCGTCGAGGAGCAGTTGTGGCCCAAACTCGACCTCGTCGTCGACGTCAACTTCCGGATGGACTCGACGGCGATGTACTCGGACATCGTCCTCCCGGCCGCGAGCCACTACGAGAAGTACGACCTGAACATGACGGACATGCACACCTACGTGCACCCGTTCACGCCCGCCGTCGAACCGCTGGGCGAGGCCAAGACCGACTGGGAGATATTCCGCCTGCTCGCTCAGAAGATACAGGAGCGCGCCAGAGAACGCGGCGTCGACCCGGTCGAGGACCGCAAGTTCGACCGCACCATCGACCTCACCACCATCTACGACGACTACGTCCGCGACTGGGAGACCGGCGAGGAGGGTGCCCTAGAGGAGGGCCGTGCGGCCTCCGAGTTCATCCTCGAACACTCCGAGGAGTCCAACCCCAGCGACAGCGACGAGCAGATTACCTTCGCCGACACCGAGGAACAGCCCCAGCGGTTGCTCGCCGCCGGCGACCACTGGACCTCCGACATCGAGGACGGCGAGGCGTACGTCCCGTGGCAGAGCTACGTCCGCGACAAGGAACCGTGGCCCACCTTCACCGGTCGCCAGCAGTACTACGTGGACCACGACTGGTTCCTCGAACTCGGCGAGGAACTACCGACCCACAAGCAGGGACCGGAGAACACCGGCGGTGACTACCCGCTGTCGTACAACACGCCCCACGGCCGGTGGTCCATCCACTCGACGTGGCGCGACAGCGAGAAGATGCTCCGCCTCCAGCGGGGCGAACCCGTCGTCTATCTCAACCCCGACGACGCCGAGGAACGGGGCATCGAGGACGGCGACACCGTCGAGGTGTTCAACGACCTCGGGAGCGTGGAGGTGCAGGCCAAAATCTACCCGTCCGGCGAACCCGGGACGGCCCGGCAGTACTTCGCCTGGGAGAAGTTCCAGTACCCGGACGACGACAACTTCAACACGCTCGTCCCGATGTACATGAAGCCGACCCAGTTGGTGCAGTACCCGGAAGACACGGGCGAGCACCTGCACTTCTTCCCGAACTACTGGGGACCGACCGGCGTCAACAGCGACGTGAACGTGGACGTCCGACTGGCCGACGGGCAGTCGGGCTCGGGAGACGAGCAGCGCGAGTCTGCCGGTGTGCGCCCAGCGGGAGGTGACTCCGATGAGTAGTCAGAACGACCAGCAGACTGGCAGCGAGGACACGCACGTCAACGTCGCCGACGGCGTCGACCATCAGGTCGCGATGGTGATGGACCTCAACAAGTGCATCGGCTGTCAGACCTGCACCATCGCCTGTAAGTCCCTCTGGACGGAGGGCGGCGGCCGCGAGTACATGTACTGGAACAACGTCGAGACCAAACCCGGCGAGGGGTACCCCCGTGGCTGGGAGGACTCCGGCGGCGGGTGGGAGTCCGGCGAGCACAAGGAACGGAAGACCGGCGAGATTCCCTCCGAGGAGGACTACGGCCGCCCGTGGGAGTTCAACCACTCCGAAATCATGTACGAGGGGAGCGACGAACCCCTGCGCCCACGCGAGGGCGCGGAGTGGGGCCCCAACTGGGACGAGGACCGGGGGGCCGGGGAGTACCCCAACAGCTACTACTTCTACCTCCCGCGCATCTGCAACCACTGTACGCACCCCTCGTGTGTCGAGGCCTGTCCGCGCTCGGCCATCTACAAACGGGCCGAGGACGGCATCGTACTGGTCGACCAAGACAGATGTCGGGGTTACCGCTACTGCGTCGAGGGGTGTCCCTACAAGAAGGTGTACTACAACACCGTCTCGAAGAACTCCGAGAAGTGCATCTTCTGTTACCCCCGGTTGGAGGGCGAGGGGCCGGACGGCGAGACGTACGCGCCGGCCTGTGCCGAGGAGTGCCCGCCCCAACTTCGACTGGTCGGCTTCCTCGACGACGAGGCGGGCCCCATCTACAAACTCGTCGAGGAGTACGAGGTGGCCCTGCCGCTGCATCCGGAGTTCCAGACTCAGCCGAACGTCTACTACATCCCGCCCTACGCGCCGCCACAGCACACCGACGAGGGTGAGACGGTCGACGTCGAGCGCATCCCCCGCCAGTACCTCGAAGAGCTGTTCGGCGAGCGCGTCCACGACGCGCTGGACACCATCGAACGGGAGCGCCAGCGCGTCCGGCAGGGCGGCGAGAGCGAACTGATGGAACTGCTCCAGCACAAGAACCCCGCGAAACAGTACCGATTGGAGGTGTTCGACGATGCGTAACGACGTGACGCAGCGTCGAGCTCGGCAGAGCTTCGCTCTGGAGGTGTTCGACGATGCCTGACACCACCACCAGACGACGGCGAACCCTGCTCGCGGCGGCCGTCGTCGCCGTCCTCGTCACCCTCTCGGCGGTGGCGGCGCCGCTGGCCAGCGCACGACCAGCACACGAGATACCGGTCGCACCGGCCACCGGGGACCTCGACAGTCCGACGGGCGACGGCTGGGAGGACGTGCCCGCGGCGACGGTGGCGCTGGCGAGTGCGCCGAGTAGCGTCCCCAACGCCGACCAGACGAGCGTCGAACGCGTCCACGTGCAGGCGGCCCGCGGCGACGGACGACTGTACCTTCGGCTCCAGTGGCGGGACGCGACCCGCGACGTGGCGGCCAACGAGACGCGGCGCTTCGCGGACTCCGTCGCCGTCCAGTTCCCGGTCAACACCAGTTCCCGCCCGCCGATAGCGATGGGCGGGCCGGACAACCGCGTCAACGTCTGGTACTGGAGCGGTGCGACCGGGACGGAGGAACTGCTGGCCGGCGGGGCAGGCTCTACGACCCAGTTCCAGAACCCGACCGTGAACGCGAGCGGCGTCCACCGCGGGAGCGGGGAGAACGCGACGTGGACGGTCGTCTACAGCCGTGACGTGGACGCGCCCGGCGCGAACCGGACCACCATCGTCGACGACGGCGACGTGGACGTGGCCTTCGCCGTCTGGAACGGCTCCAACAGCGAGCGGGCCGGTCGGAAGGCCGTCAGCGAGTGGCACTACTTCCCCTTCGGTCCGGGGCCAGAGGGGCCACCCTACGAGACGCTGCTGTGGGCCGTCGCCGGCATCGCCATCGTCGGCGTCGTCGCGGTGACGGCGTTCGGCGTCCACCGCGCCAGAGGGGGGATGCGTTGATGGCCGCCGCGAGCGAGGGCGTCGACGACGTCGACCCCGACGCGGCCGCCCGCGGGACGGTCTACCGAGTGTTGGCACAGGCGTTCCGGTACCCCGACGAGGAGTTCCACGCCGCGGCAGCCGAGGGGTCGCTGGATGCGGACGTGCGAGCGTGTATCGACCGGACCCCGCTGGAGGTGACCGTGCCCGAACTTGCCACCGACGACGACTACGAGACGCTCGCGGCCCGGTACAACGACGTCTTCGAACTCGGGTACAGCGAGTACACCGACCGGACCGACGGGTCGCTGGACGCCGAGGGACCGCCGGTCCCGCTGTACGAGTCCAAGTACCGGCCCGACCAGTCGTGGAACGACGTGAACCTCGACTTGGCTCGCGCGTACCGCCACTACGGCCTCGAAATCGACCAGAGTGAGCGGGACAACCACGACGCGCTGGCTTACGAACTGGAGTTCGCGGGCTACCTCTGCCGGCGGGAAGCGGCCGTCGAGAGCGACGCCGCGATAGCCCGCCTGGACTTCCACGACCGGCATCTGGGCCACGCCGCCGCCGGCGTCGCCGAACGGCTGGCGGACGAACCGGGAACCGACGTGTACGGGGCCCTCGGCGACTTGCTGGAGGGGTTCGTCCGGGCCGACAGGAACGACCTCGCGGACCGACTGGAGGGCCAGCGATGAGCACTCGAACGGCGCTCCGTTCGGTCCTGCCGGCGGTGGCCGGCCTCGACCACCGCCGGACCGCCCTCGCGCTGACCGCGCTCGCGGCCGCGGCGCTCGCCGGACGGTTCCTCGCGGCGCTCACCGTCAACGTCCCGACTGCGCCCGCGACGGCACCCGTCGGCGTCCTCACGCCCACTGCGACGGCGCTGGCCGGGCTGGCCGCACTCGTGGTCGGTCTCACCGAGCGCACCCCCGTCGCCGGCGTCGGCCTCCTGTTCGTCGGCGTGTTCGGCCTGCTCTCGCTCCTCTCTCCGGCGGCCGCCACGCCCGCCGCCGTCGCCGTGGTGGCCGGCACCGCCGTCCTCGGCGTCGCCCACCGCGACCAGTTAAACGCCGGGACGGGCGCGGTCGCAGGGTTGTTGGTTCTCGCCCTCGCCGTCGGCCTCGCGAGCGGTATCGGCGGCGTCGCCTCGCTCCGTCCGCTCGCGTCGACGCTCGCGCTGGCCGGTATCGGCGTCACTCCCGTCGTCGCGGCGACGGACTCCGCCTCGCTCGTCCGCGGGTGTCTCGCGTTCGGCGCTGTCGTCGCCGTCGGTCTCTCGATGCCGTTCGTCGCCGGTGCGGTGACGCTCGTCGGGACGGGTGCCGTCGGCACCTCCTTGCCCGTCGTCGCTCTCGCGGCCGGTGGCGCAGTCACGACGGCCAGCGCGGCCGGACGGGAGAGACGCTGGCCGCTACTGGCCGCCATCGCGCTGTTGGCCTTCGCCGGCGTTCCAGTGACGCTTGCCCGAGCGGTCCCCTTCGCCCTCGGCGTCGCGGCGCTGGTCTCGCTGGAGGTGGCGCGATGAGCGACGACTGTGGCTGTGGCGACGGTGGCTGTGGCGACGAGGAGTTCGAGAAACACCTCCGGGAGGACCCGGACCCGCAACTCGACCCCGGGCGAAGTCCGGGGATGCACACCGACATCGACGCGCTGGAAGACATCGAGGTGAGTCGCGAGGACGTGACCATCGGCGAGGCCACGCCGGAGGAACTGGCGGCCGCCGACACGGAACCGGTCGAGGGTTCGGACGCCGCCGACCTGCTCGCGGACCTCTCTGACGGGAGCCACGTCGACCGGCGACGTGCCGCCCTCGCGTTGCAGGACGTCCCGACCGAGGACGCGGTGGTCGCCGGTCTCGCACAGGCGGCGACCGCCGACGAGGACAGCGACGTGCGGCAGTTCGCCGTCGAGGCGCTGACCGCCCACGGCGACGAACGGGCCGCGGCCGTCGCCGTCGAACTACTGGACGACCCGGACCCGTGGGTCCGCGCGGAGGCAGTCGTCGCCCTCGACAACCTCGCTCGCGAGGCCCACGAGGACGACGTCGCCGAGACGCTCGCCGACGACGACCACCACGCGGTCCGCCGGAACGCGGCCATCTCGCTGTTCAAACTCCGCGGGGAGGCGATGGCCGACACGCTACTGGACCTGAGCCGCGACGAAAGCGAACGCCTCCGCGAGTGGGCGGCCCACATGCTCGCCGGTGTGGACAGCGAGACCGCCCGCGAGCGACTCCGAGAACTGACCGAGGACCCGGCGACCGTCGTGCGGCAGACCGCCGAACGCTCGCTGGAGGCCGACCCCGGTCGCTTCCGCCGCCAGTTCGGCGGTGCGTTGGAGGCAGACGCTCGCCTCCTCCCCGGCGAGGACCGCCTGAACAGGATGCCCGACCTATGACTCCCACCCCACGACCATGACCGAGAACGCCCGAACGACCCTGACCGACCGCGTCGAGGCACAGTTACGCAAGGTTCGCGACCCGAAGGCCGACCTCTCCGTCTTCGAGGCGGGGTTCGTCGAGAACGTCGTCGCCGAGGACGGCGAGGTGACCGTCGAGACAGACCTCACCTCGCTCGACGGCGACACCAGCAGTCAGGTGGTAGAGGCCATGTTACGGGCCGTCGACGACGTCGACGGCGTCGAGAGCGTCCACATCGAGAGCGCGACGCCGTCCAGCGACGACCGGTCGAGCGTCGCGTCGTTCGACCACGTAATCGCCGTCGCCAGCGCGAAGGGCGGCGTCGGGAAGTCCACGACCGCTACGCACCTCGCGTGTGCGCTGGCGGCCGACCACGACGTGGCCCTGTTCGACGCCGACATCCACGGCCCGAACGTGCCGGGACTGCTGGACATCTCCGGCCCGGTCCACTCCAGTGAGGAGGGCGACCCCCTGCCGATTCGGACCGACGGGATGGACGTGATGAGCGTCGGCCTGATGGAGGACGGCGCACCGCTGGCGTGGCGTGGCGCGATGGCCCACGACGCGCTGGACGACCTCTTTACCAACACCGCGTGGCGCAACGACGACGTATTGGTCGTCGACCTCCCGCCGGGAACCGGCGACATCGTACTGACGACTCTGCAGGAGGTGCCCGTAGACGGCGTGGTCGTCGTGACGACGCCGTTCCACGCCAGCGTCAGCGACACCAGTCGGACCGTCGAACTGTTCCGGGACAACGGCGTGCCCGTCCTCGGAACGGTCGTCAACATGGCCGAGTACGTCTGTGACTGCTGTGGCGAACCGAACGACCTCTTCGAGGACGACGCCCTCGGTGACCTCGACGCGCCCGTGCTGGCGGAACTCCCGTTCACCCACGAGTTGCAGGGCACGCCCGCGCCCGGCGCGGTGCCCGAGGCGATGGTGGCCCTCGGCGACGCCGTTTCCGAGGCCGCCGAGACGGCCGGAGAAGTCGAGGTGCCGGACCACGCCGTCGACATCCGCGGCCTGTCGCCCGAGGAGCGCAAAGACCGGGTCCGAGACGCGTTCACGTCACTCGACGGTGGCGAGGAGTTCGTCCTCGTGAGCGACCGGGACCCGACCCCGGTGGGCCCCTTCCTCGGTCGTCTCGCCGAGGCCCCGCGCGAAGCCTTCGACCCGTTCGAGGTGCGACGGGCGACGCCGGACGACTGGGTGCTCGAGACCGTGAAGCCCTGAGAACGGCGCGGGACGGCTAAGAGCCTCAGTCCGCGAGGATGTGCGCCGGCAGGTCGTCGCGGATGATGGTGTCGCAGTACTCACAGCGGACGCCGTCGTCGACGACGGCGAACCGGGAGTCGACGGGTTCGTCCTCGGTCGTGATGCAGTTGTGGTTCGGACACTCCAAGACGCCCACGACCACGGAGGGACGCTCGACGCGGTGTTTCTCGACCACTTCGTAGTCCCGGACGATGTTGATGGAGGCGGCGGGTGCGATGAGCGAGAGCACGTCGACTTCGTCCTGTGAGAGCTCTCGGCCCTCGACTTTCACGATGTCCTTCTTGCCCAAGCGGTCGGAGGGCACGTTCATCGCCACGGAGACGGAGTCTCCGGTGGTCCCGTCGATACCGAGGATGGCGAGGACGTTCAGCGCCTGTCCGCCGGTGATGTGGTCGATGACGGTGCCGTTGCGAATCTTCGAGACGCGGAGTTGTTGTTCGTCTTCGCTCATTGTGAGTCCCCCCCGAGCATCAGGTCCAGCAACGCCATCCGCACCGGGACGCCGTTGTGCGCTTGCTGGAAGTACTCGGCGTGGTCGGTGTCGTCGACATCGTGGGCGATTTCGTCCACCCGCGGGAGCGGATGCATCACCGTCAGGTCGTCCTTCGCAGTCTCCAGCGTGTCGCTGTCTATCTGGTACTGGCCGGCGACTTCGCGGTACTCGCTCTCGTCGGGGAACCGCTCGCGCTGGATGCGCGTGACGTAGAGCACGTCCAGTTCTGGCAGAATCTCGTCTAAGTCCGTGTGCTCTCTGACCTCTGCGCCCTCCTGATGCAGGTCGTAGCGGACCGAGCGGGGAAGCTTCAGGGACTCGGGGCTGACGAAGTGCTGGCGCGCGTCGACGTTGGTCAGCGCGTGGGCCAGCGAGTGGACGGTGCGGCCGTACTTCAGGTCGCCCATGATGCCGATGGTCAGGTCCTCGAACCCGGCGTTCTCCCGGATGGTGTAGAGGTCCAGCAGGGTCTGCGTCGGATGCTGACCGGCCCCGTCGCCGGCGTTCACGAGTGGTACGTCGACGAACTCGCTGGCCATCTTCGCCGACCCCTCCATCGGGTGCCGGAGCACGAGTGCGTCGGCGTACCCCTCGACGACGCGAACGGTGTCGGCCAGCGACTCCCCCTTCTTGACGCTGGACGATTCGACCGACCCCATGTCGACGATGTCGCCACCGAGGCGCTTCATCGCCGTCGTGAAACTCATCTTCGTCCGCGTGCTCGGCTCGAAGAAGAGCATCCCCAGCAAGGTGTCGGCGTGCCGGTCCGCGTAGGCACCCGGGTCCTCCGCGATGGCGGCCGCGTGGTCGAGGACCTCCTCGATGTCGGCCCGCGAAAGCTGTTTCGCGCTGATGATGTGGTCGTGCCGCATCTTACTCGGTACCGCGCCCCCGACGCTCTTGAATCTCCCGACACGGGGAGGCGAAGGTTCAAATCCGGAGACCGGACCACACCCGGCATGCTCGCTATCGCCGGCGGGAAAGGTGGCTGTGGAAAGACGACGACGGCGCTGGGCCTCGCCCGCGCGTTCGCCACGCTCGGTTCCCGACCGCTCGTCGTGGACGCCGACCTCGACATGCCAGACCTCCACCACCGGGCCGAGACTGACAGAACGGGCGGCGTGACTGCCGTCGCCCAGGGACGACGACCGTCCGCCGTCGCACAGCGCTCGCCGCGATTCGCCGGCGTCGACGTCCTCACCTGTCGCGGCGCAGACCCGCCGACCGCCGCCTCGGCGTTCGCTCGCCTCACCCGGTGTGACCGGCCGGTCTTCCTCGACTGCCCGGCGGGGGCCGGCCCCGACGCCGTCGCGCCGCTCCGCGCCGCCGACCGGACTGTACTCGTCTCGACGCCGGACCCGCGGAGCCTCCGAGACGGTGCCAAGACGGCGGCGATGGCCCGCCACCTCGACGCCCCGCCTGCGAGCGTGGTCCTCGTCGGGAGCGACGGCACGGCGGACCCGTCGCCCCTCGTCGAGTGTCAGCGGGTCGTTCACCTGCCCGAACTGCCGAAACCTCCACTCGAAACCGAGGAATCGGCGTCTCGGCACCTGAAGTGTGCGAAAACCCTTACCAAGCGGAATATTTAATCGGGTGGCTATGCTTGTCTCAAAGAGGCATGGTGAACCGGCTGCGAACGGGCATCGACGTCCTCGACAGGAAACTCGACGGGGGGATTCCAGCGGGGAGTATCGTCGCGCTCACCGCCCAGCCGGCCAGCCAAGCGGAGCTGTTCCTCTACGAACTCACCGCCACGCGCGGGACGCTGTGGCTCTCGCTCGACCGGACCGCCCAGTCCGTGGTCGCCAGCATTGAGCAGACGCCGGCCAACACCGGCGACCCGACGGTCCGGCACATCTCCGGGGAGGCACCGCTGGACAACGCGGGCAAACTCGTCTCGGCGCTCCCGGAGACGTCGAACCTCATCGTGGACCCGCTGGACGTCCTCGAAGCCCAAGAGCCCCACTCACGATTCCGCGCGTTCATGAACGACCTGCAGAACCACATCGTCAACACCGGCAGTCTGGCCATCCTCCACTGTCTGGACGGCCGGGACGTTCCGCCGCTCCGGGACACCACCGAGCACTTCGCCGACGTGGTGTTCCAACTCGAGACGAAGACCAACACAGACGAGGTGGAGAACCGACTGGCCATCCCGAAGTTCCGGGGCGGCCGCGCGCCCAACGACGTCATCAAACTGGACCTCGTCGAGGAGGTCAGCATCGACACGAGCCGGGACATCGCTTGAGGACGGCCATACAGAGACTCCCGCTCGGACGACTCGCGTTCTCGCCGACCGGTGCCCGCAGCGCTTCGCTTCCGACACCCTGATAGTTCATTGCCAACTCTTAACATACGCCGGGTGTTAAATAGGCTACATGAGTGGTCGAGACCCGCTCGCCAAGGAGCAAAAACAGTTCGAGTGCGAGAGCTGTTCGTTCCGGACGACTGCGCCCAGCCGGGGCCTCAGCTGTCCGAAGTGTGGCGGCCGAATGACCGATAGGGCAATCCCCCGCTAAGCGTCGCTACAGGGGTCGAAAGAACGGAGAAAGTAGGCGGTCGAGTTACTCTTCGGCGCCTTCTATCTCGTCGACGATTTCCTCGGCGTCGACGTCGGCGTCTTCGAGGGCTTCCTCGATGTCGGCACCGCCAGCGCCGCCCATACCGCCCATCATGCCGCCCATACCCATGCCCATGCCGCCGCCGAGTTCTTCCTGGACGATGATTCGGTCGACGTCCAGAAGCTGGGTGAGCTGCTGGGCAATCTGCTGTTTGCCCATCATCCACTGCTGGTTCATGGTCAGCTGGGGCGTGGCCTCGATGTAGAGCGTCTCCTTCTCGACCTCGACGGTCTCGTACTCGGGTTCGCTCTCCTCGTCCTCGTCCTCGTCTTCGTCGTCGGACTCGACGAGTTGCTCCTCCTCGACGGTGTCCGTCTCGAACCAGAGGTCGAGCTTCATGTCGAGCATCATCTCGATGATGCCCTGCGCCTTCTCCTCGCGGTCGGTGACTTCCGCGACGATTTCGTAGTCGTACTCGACGTCGTCACCGGCCAGCGGGTGGTTGAAGTCGACGCGGGCGCGGCCGCCGATGATGGTCTCGACGTGGCCGTGCTCGCCGTCGACGTCGACGTGCGCGCCGGGGTAGCGGTCGTCCTCCGGAATCTTGTCCTTCGAGACGGTGCGGACCTGACTCTCGTCGTACTCGCCGAAGGCGTCGGCGGCGGCGATGCTGACGCTCCCCTCGTCGCCGACCTCCTTGCCGTAGATGTCTTCCTCGACGTCGGGGAAGATGTGGTTCTCGCCGAGGACGATGGTGCGGGGACCGAACTCCTGCTGTTCGGTGTCGATGCCCTCGTCTTCGGCGACCTCTTCGTCCGTCGTGTCCACGAGTTGCCCGTCCTCGACGGTGCGAGCGGTGTAGGCGAGTTTGATGACGTCGCCCTCCTGCAGGCCGCTCTCGGTCTCGTCTTCGGCCGTCTCTTCTTCGACTTCTTCCGCTACGTCTTCGGTGTCGGCCTCGTCGTTGCTCATACCGTTTCGTCAGCCGTGGCACTCTTAAGAACAACGTTTCCCGTCGGCGCTCACGCGGAGTAATCGCTCTCTTCGAGCATCCGGTCGAGTTTCCGACGGTCGATGTTGCGGCCGGAGACGGGAATGACGACGGTTTCGCCGGCGATTTCCTCGCGTGCGTCGAGCGCGGCGGCGACGGCAGTCGCACACGCGCCTTCCATGACGATGCGTTCGTGCTCGAACAGGCGGGCCACGCCGTCGCGGATGGCGTCCTCGCTCACGAGTCGGAAGTCCGCGAGTCGGTCGCCGAGGAGCCCCATCGTGAGCGCGAACGGGACCCGCGTCGCCACACCCTCGGCCGTCGTCTCCATCCGGTCGTGGGGTTCGAGCGTCCCGTCGCTCCACGCGCGGTGCATCGCCGGGGCGGCCTCGGACTGGACGCCGACGACGTCGGCGTCGGTCAGTTCGCCGACGGTGAGACAGTAGCCAGCGGCGGATGTGCCCCCGCCCACGGGACAGAACACGCGGTCCACGTCGGGCAGTTCGTCGACGACTTCCAGCCCCGCGGTGCCGACGCCCGCGACCAGTTTCGGTTCGTTGCCGGAGTGGACGTACCGGGCGCCTCGTTCGACGGCCAACTGCTCGATGCGTTCGCGGGCGGCGTCGTAGTCGGGGCCGTGTCTGATGACCTCCGCGCCGAGGCGCTCCATCGCGGCCACCTTCCCAGCGTTGGCCTCCGCGGGCACGCCGATGGTGACGGGAACGCCGAACTCGCGGCCGGCCCACGCTATGGACTGACCGTGGTTGCCCGAACTCGCGGTGATGAGGCCCGCGTCGCGGAACTCGTCGGAGAGCGAGGAGACGAGGTTCACGCCGCCACGGACCTTGAACGCGCCGGTGGGGAGCGTGTCTTCCCGCTTGAGGTAGACCTCCGCGTCGAGGTCGGCCGACAGCGTCTCGCTCCTGACGAGCGGCGTCGTCGGGAGGTGCTGTCGAACGACCTTCCGCGCGCGGACCACGTCGGCCGTCGTCGGCGGCGTCAGGTCGTGATACGGGAAGACGGTCGTCTCGTCGGGGGACTCGACGGGGTCGTATCGACCGTCCATACACCTACCGGGTGGTCGGGGACACTAAAACTCGCGGTCCGCGGTAGCCGGTGATTACCGAGGACTGTCGGCGGGGGGCTACCGACCGGCCGCGACGCGGGATGCAATTGCTTTTGGCCGTCCCACCGAACGACACAGCCATGTACGAAGTCGAAGTCAAGGTCGCCGCCGACCTCGCGGCCGTCGCCGACCGATTGGACGAACTGGGTGCCGAACGGACGGGGGCCGTCGTGCAAGTCGACACCTACTACGACGCACCGCACCGGGACTTCGCCGAGACGGACGAGGCGCTCCGCGTCCGACGGGAGACGAGCGACGGAGAGACCACGACTCGAATCACCTACAAGGGACCGTTGGTCGAGGCCGAGTCCAAGACCCGCGAGGAGGTCGAGACGGGCGTCCACGACGGGGAGAAGGCCGACGCCATCTTCACGCAGTTGGGGTTCGAACCCGCCGCGACCGTGCGGAAGGACCGCCGCTTCTACCGCTACGACGGCTACACCGTCACGTTGGACGACGTCGAGGACGTCGGCGAGTTCGTGGAGGTCGAGACGGAGACGGACGAGAGCGGCGTCGAGGCGGCCCGCGAAGGGGCCTTCGACGTCCTCCGTGACCTCGACCTCGACCCGAACGACCAGACCCGCACGTCGTACCTCGGCTTGCTCCTCGCTGATGCAGAGCAGTAATCTTTCTTCGCCGAGCGGTTCCCGTAAGTTATAGAAGCAGGCGCGGCGAAGGTCGGAGCAATGACAGACCGGAACATCCACGTCCAGCCAGAGAGCGGGCTGGCCGTCGAGGACCAGAACGTCGAAATCGTCGAGCGAAAGGGCATCGGCCATCCCGACTCCATCTGTGACGGGGTCGCGGAGAGCGTCTCCCGGGCGCTGGCACAGGCGTACCTCGACCGCGTGGGCAAAGTCCTCCACTACAACACCGACGAGAGCCAACTCGTCGCCGGCACGGCCGCTCCGGCCTACGGCGGCGGCGAAGTGCTCGAACCCATCTACCTCCTCATCGTCGGCCGCGCGACCAAGGAGTACGAGGGCCAGCGCATCCCCGCCGAGAGCATCGCGCTCCGGGCCGCCCGCGAGTACCTCGCCGACCACTTCCCGCACCTCGACCTCGGTTCGGACATCATCGTCGACGTAGAACTGGGCGAGGGGTCCGGCGACCTCCAGACCGTCTTCGGCGAGGAAGGGACCGTCCCGATGGCCAACGACACGAGCTACGGCGTCGGCCACGCGCCCCTCTCGGAGACGGAGGAAATCGTCTACAACACCGAGCGGAAACTCACCGGCGAGTACGCCGCGGACAACCCCGTCGTTGGACAGGACGTGAAGGTGATGGGCAAGCGCGAGGGCGACCACATCGACGTCACCGTCGCCGTGGCGATGGTCGACGAGTACGTCTCGGACCTGTTGGCGTACAAGGAGGCCGTCGAGGACGTCCGCGAGTACGTCGAGACGTTGGCGACGGAGTACACGGACCGCGACGTGACCGTCCACGTCAACACCGCCGACGACTACGACGAGGAGTCCATCTACCTCACGACGACCGGGACCAGCGCCGAACAGGGCGACGACGGCTCCGTCGGCCGCGGCAACCGCGCCAACGGCCTCATCACCCCGAACCGCCCGATGAGCATGGAGGCCACCTCCGGGAAGAACCCGGTCAATCACATCGGGAAGATATACAACCTCCTCTCGACGGAGATAGCCGAGTCCGTCGTAGACGAGGTGGACGGCATTCGACAGCTCCAGCTCCGCCTCCTCTCGCAAATCGGGTCACCCATCGACCAGCCCCACGTCGCGGACGCCATGCTCGTCACCGAGGAGGACGTCGCAATCGGCGACATCGAAGACGACGTCCGCGAGGCGGTCGACGCGGAACTGGCGAGCGTCACCGACGTGACTCGACAGGTCATCGAAGGCGACGTCTCGACGTTCTGAACGGGTCGGTTAGCTGACCGTACCGACCGACTCGGCGGCCTTTCTACCCGTCTGCGACGACGCCACGGACGCGAGAGACGTGATGGCGGCACGGTACTTCTGGTCGTGTACGGCGGTCCAACTGAGGACTGCGTGTGTCGTGTGAACGCATAACTAACCCGCCGCGACGCCGATACGTACGGGCGGGACACCCGCCGAACTGTGGTATCGAACGGCGACCAGCGCACGCACCACGATTATGGCTACACAGGAGCAACCGGCAGACGTAGAGGCAGAGATTACGGAGACGTTCGGACAGATACCGGCACCACTGGACGAGATTCCCGAGGACGACATGGCGGGCGAGTGGCACTTCTTCCACAAGTACACCGTCGGCGAGTCCGAGATTCCGCCGAAGTATCGGGAACTGATGGGGTTGGCCGTCGCGGCTAACATCAAGTGTCCGTACTGCATCCACTTCCACCGCAAGGCGGCGGGGATGCACGGGGCGACGGACGCGGAACTCGAAGAGGCCGTCTCGCTGTCGAGTCTCACCTCGCGGTACAGCGCTATGTTACACGCGCTGGAGTACGACCTCGACGAGTTCAAAGCGGAGACGGCAGAGATGGCCGAGTACCTAGAGGAGCAGGCCGCGGACGACTGAGTCCGCGAAGCCGACACCCATTTATCCGCGATTCGGCAAGCAGGGGTATGCACCCGCCCGACGCCGACGTCGTCCTCGTCCGCCACGGCGAGGTGGGCGTCAAGAGCGAACAGGTCCGCCGGAAGATGGAGGACCGACTCGCCGCCAACCTCGACGCGATGTTCGACGCACGGGGGGTCGCCGCCGACGTCGAACGCCGCCGGAACCGCCTGTTCGTCCACACCGACCGCCCGGAGGCGGTCACCGACGCGGCGACCGACACGTTCGGCGTCGTCTCCGCCTCCGCCGCGGTGACCGTCGACCCGACGCTCGACGCCATCCGTGACGCCCTCGGGCGGGCCACCGAGGCGTGCTACGACGGTGGCTCCTTCGCCGTCGACGCTCGCCGCGCCGGACCGAGCGACGCCCACACGTTCGCCAGCACCGACATCGAGTCCGAGGGCGGGGCGGCGGTGTGGGACGCCATCGAGTCGCTCGGCTGGGACCCGAACGTCGACCTGGAGGACCCGGAGTTCCGCCTGTTCGTCGAGTGTCGACCGGACCGAGCCTACGTCTTTCTGGAGAAACGGTCCGGACCCGGCGGGATGCCTCTCGGCACCCAGCGGCCAGTCGTCGCACTCGTCAGCGGCGGCATCGACTCGCCCGTGGCGGCGTGGAAGGTGATGCGCCGTGGCTGTCCGGTCGTCCCGGTGTACGTCGACTTGGGGGAGTACGGCGGCCCGGACCACCGGGCGCGGGCAGAGGCCACCGTGGAGACGCTGGCGGCGTACGCCCCCAACGAGTCGATGGCGATGCACGTCGTCGACGCCGGCGAGGTGGTCGCCGACCTCACCGCGGCACTCGGGGACCTGCGGATGCTCGCTCTCCGTCGGTTCATGCTCGCGGTGGGCGAGGCAGTCGCCGAAGATGTGGGTGCCGTCGGCGTCGTCACCGGGGAGGCCATCGGACAGAAGTCGAGTCAGACCAGCGCCAACGTCGCGGTCACCGACCCGGCGACGGACCTACCGGTCCACCGGCCGAACCTGACGCTGGACAAGACCGAGATAACCGCGCTGGCGCGTGACATCGGCACCTTCGAGGATTCGACGGTCGACACGGGATGTAACCGCGTCGCCCCCGAACTCCCGGAGACGAACGCGTCGCTGGCGTCGGTTCGGGCGGCCGAACCGGACGACCTGTTCGACCGTGCGAGAGCGTGCGCACGGGCGAGGACCGTCGCGTCTATCGAAAGCTAAATCTCCGGGGCGGGCCACGGACGAGCCATGACGCAGGTCTGTCTCGTCGGGAGCGAGGACGTGAACCTCCAGTACGAACTGCTCTCCCGAGAGACCGCCCGGAACGCGCTGGCGACCTACGACCTCCGGGAACCGTTCGAGAACGCGCTCAGGCTAGAGACGGTGAGCCTCGGGGCCGCCGTCGCACTTCTGAACGACCTCAACTGGTACCTCGTCCGGTTCGTGGACACCGCCTTCGTCAGGGAACCGTCGATTAGCGAGACGGAGTGGCTCTCGCGAGACCTCGCCGCCGCCGTCAGAGACGACGAGGTGCCGCCGGACGAGACGGGGCGGTTCCTGAAAGTGTACGGCGTCGTCGACGGGACAGGTGAGGACGGAGACGGCGGCGACCGGTCGACAGAGGGCGACAGTACGGTCGAGACGACGGCCGCTGAGACGGGTGGCGACGCGGCCACAGAGGCGGTACAGGAGCGGCCGCCCCGCCTCGTGGAACCGATGTTGCTGACGCGGACCGGCGAGACGATTCCCGAGTACGACCTCCGCGAGGTGGACGACACGCTGGTCGTGCGTGTCACTGAGTCGGAGTTCGGCGCCTGAAAGGCATGGGGGAGTGTCCCGATGTCAGAGGCACGGTCGGGTCGACTGGTTGTCAGAGGCGTGGTCGTCGCGACCGGACGGACACTCCGTTGGGGACTCGCCGTCTGGTAACGGCGAGTCCGCACCTACAGTAATAGGTGGTGGTGACTTATACCGACCGTCCGGGAGAATTACCGCACCCTGAACACGCCCGGACAATCGCCCGACAGAGAAGGGGTGACCGGAAGAGGCATGTGTCAGGAACTGTATACGACTCGTCATGGCCAGCGTGCCGGACAACGCCGACGTGGTTGCGAAACGACGTGACGTACTCGAAGCGCTCTCGACGCCCACGACGAAACCCGAACTCGTCGAGGAACTGCCGGCGTCGCGTTCGACCGTCGACAGGGCAATCGACGCACTGACCGACCACTCGCTCGTCGAGCGGCGAGAGAGCCGATACGTGACCACGTACGCGGGGCGTGAGAGCCTCGCGGCGTACGAGGGGTTCCTCGACCGACTCGACGCCCTCGGTCGCGCCCAACCGGTGCTTTCTGCACTGCCCCCGACGGTCGACATCGACCCGGCAGTCCTTGACGGCGCACAAGTGGTCGAGTCGACGGCCGCCGCCCCCGAGCGTCCGGTCGAGGCCAACGTCGAACGGGTACGCGGGGCGACTTCGTTCCGCGGCACCGGCCCCGCAGTCGTCCCGCGGTACATCGACGTGGTCACGTCGCTCGTCGAGGAGGGAGGCACGGAGACCGAACTCGTCCTCACCGAGGAAGTCGTCGAGGCGCTCTCTGACGTGTACCCCGACGGTCTGGCGACGCTCAGCGGGGCCGACGACATCGCTATCTACGTCACCGACCACCAGATGCCCTACGCCGTCTGGACGGCCGAGAAGCCGAACGCGACGGTCAGCGGCATCGTGGTGTACGACGACACCGGCATCGTCGGCGTCGTCAACAACGACACCGACGCGATGAACGAGTGGGCGCAGAGTCAGTACGAGCAGTTCAAGACTGACGCCCAGCGCCTGGGCTAGTCGAACATCCCCGTGGACATGTATCGCTCGCCGCTGTCCCAGTAGACGGTGACGACGAGAGGGTCGTCGACGCCCGCCTCGACCAGTTCTCCGGCCACCTCGCGTGCCGCGAGGTTCGACGCGCCGGAGGACTGACCGACGAGGATGCCCTCCTCGCGGGCGAGGCGGCGACATTCCTCTTCGGCGTCGTCGAGTTCGACGGTGCAGACGTCGTCCAGCAGGTCCACGTCGAGGTTCTCGCTGACGAACCCGGGCCCCATCCCCTGGAAACTGTCCTCTCCCTCGCCGGGTTCCATCCCCGAGAGGACGGCGTTGTCGGCCGGTTCGACGCCGACGACGTCGACGTCGGGGAACGCTTCGCGGAGGCGGCGGCCGGTGCCCGTGACGGTGCCGCCGGTGCCGATGCCGGCCACCAGTGCGTCGACGGTCCGGTCGCCGACCTGTTCGATAATCTCCGGCCCCGTCGTCTCGTAGTGGGCCTGCGGGTTCGCCGGGTTCTCGAACTGGCGCAACTGGACGTAGCCGCTCTGGTCGGTCAGTTCGTCCGCGCGGTCCTTCGCGTCGGAGATGTCGCCCTCGACGAGTTCGATGTCGGCGCCGTAGGCCCGCATGATCTCGCGGCGCTCGGGGGACTTCGAGGACGGCATCACGAGGACGACGTCGTACCCTTTCGCCGCGCCGACCATCGCCATGCCGATGCCGGTGTTGCCGCTGGTCGGTTCGACCAGCGTGTCGCCGGGTTCGAGGTCGCCGTCCCGCTCGGCGGCCTCTATCATGAACTTCGCCGGCCGGTCCTTCGCGGACCCGCCGGGGTTGAACGACTCCACCTTCGCGGCGACTGTCGCCCCCTCCGGGGCGCGAACCGACACCAGCGGGGACCCGATGGCTTCGGTGATAGACTCGTGTAGCGTCTCGTGCATTGGCGTCGCGTACGCCAGCCCCGCTTAAAACCCCTAGTGGAGCCCCCGATTACTGTGGGTGGTGCGCGCTCCCGGCAGGCTTTTCCGCCGTCTGTGCCACATACGGGTATGAGCGGGGCTGTCAGCGACACCTACGTCGCGGCGATTCAACACGACCTCGCCGACCTCTCGGGCGACGAGACGCTAGTCGGCGTCGTCCGCGAACCGACCGGGTGGTTCCACGCCGCCGTCGACGAAAACGTCCCCGAACTGGGGCCGCCGCCGGACCTCCTCGCGGAGACGAAACAGCGAGCCGAGGACCTGAAGATGCAGGGGCTCTGTGAGGAGGGCGCGCACAACGCGGCGTGGGACGAGACGGACTTCGCGGACCGCTATCGGTCGCATCTAGCGGAGAGCGAAGCGGCACGGCGGGCCGTCGCCGACCTCTGTGAGCGGGTCCGGGATGGTGAGACGGTCGTTCTCGTCTGTTTCGAGGGCGAGAGCAAGCGCTGTCACCGCACCATCCTCCGCGAACGCCTCCGTTCACGCCTCGAACGGTCCTGAACAGTCGGGAGGTTCAAGCCACTCGCCACGAAAGCAACGGCTATGAGTGAGAGTGGAACGCTCGAAACGATGGAACCGAATCCGGTCTGGGTGAAAGACGCATACACCGACACTGTGGACGTCCTCGCCGGGCACGCCAACGAGCTAGAGTACCTCGTCTGGGGCGGCGACTGGTGTAAGGACTGTCGCGCGCAACTCCCGGACTTCGGGGCGGCGCTGGAGGCCGCCGAGATACCGACCTCCCGGATTCACCACTACCCGACCGAGAAGGAAGACGACGGCTCGAAGACCGGCCCGAAAGTCGACGAGTACGGCGTCGAGTACATCCCCACCGTCGTCGTCGAACGGGACGGCGAGGAAGTGGCCCGCTTCGTCGAGGAGGAACCGGTCCCCATCGCCGTCTACCTCGCGAACGAAATCGAAGCGAAACTCGAATAACTAGTTCTGGCCCCACGACAGGGCCGCCGAGAGGTCGTGTTTGGGCGGCGAGCAAGCGAAGTTCCGACAGGCGTACACCGTCGGGTCGCCGTCGGCCGCGTCCCGACCGGCCCAGATAGGTGGCGCGTCCGCTAGACCCAGCGTGTCGAGCCACGCGTCGAACGTCGTCGCGTCGTCGGGCCGCCACGCCACCAACCGGCGGGGGACGTACGTCTCGGCCAGCGTCTCAGTCCACGCGGCGGGCGGGTCTGCCGGGTCACACACGAGAGTCAGTTCCAGCGACCCCTGCTCGTAGGTGTCGGCCGCCAGCGTCAGGGAGGCGTGCTGGAGCGGGTTCGAGGAGACGCGGTCGGCGTGCGTCCGCAGCACCTTCTCGGCCACGTCGCCGAACCGGTCGTCGGCCCGGAAGTGCGTCAGTTCCAGCAGGAGTTCGACGGCGACGCCCGTGCTGGAGGGGGTCGACTGGTCGGTGAGTTCCTGCGGCCGGGCGACCAGCGCCTCGCCGCCGGTGGGGGTGAAGTACAGCGTCTCGGCTTCGTCGTCCCAGAACGCCTCGGTGATGGCCTCGGCGAGGGCCAGCGCGAAGTCGAGGTGTTCGACGTCGCCCGTCGCGCCGAACAGGTCGAACGCGCCGCGGGCGAGGAACGCGTAGTCCTCCAGATACCCGTCGATGGCCACGTCGCCGTCCTTGTACCGCCGGTGGAGGCGCCCCGCGTCCTCGTCCCAGAGGTGCTCGCGGACGAACCCCAGCGCGTCGACGGCCACGTCGGCGTAGTCGTCGTCGAGGACGACGGCGCCCTCGGCGAGCGCCGAAATCATCAGGCCGTTCCACCCGGCCAACACCTTCTCGTCGCGGGCCGGTCGTGGGCGGTCCTCGCGGGCCGCGAACGTCTCGTTCAGTGCCTGCCGAAGCTTCTCGGTGAGTTCGTCCTCGGTCAGGTCGTACTCCTCGGCGAGGACGGGGATGGGTTTGCGAACCGCCAGTACGGTCGCTCCCTCGAAGTTGCCCCGTTCGGTGACGCCGTAGTACTCACAGAAGACGTCCGCGGCCGTCTCGTCCGAGACGGCGTCGTGGACCTGCTCGGGCGTCCAGACGTAGAAGGCGCCCTCCTCCGTCTCGCCGTCGGGGTTCGCGGGTGGCGCGCTCACGGCGTCGAGCGTGCTGAAGAAGCCGCCGTCCTCGTGCTGGAGTTCCCGCTGGACGAACTCGAACGTCTCCCGGACGACGGCGGCGTAGCGCTCGTTGCCGAGCGCCTGATAGCCGGCGAGGAACGCCCGCGGAATCTCGGCGTTGTCGTACAGCATCTTCTCGAAGTGGGGGACTGCCCACTGCGGGTCCGTCGAGTAGCGGTGGAACCCGCCGCCGACGTGGTCGTACAGGCCGCGGTCGGCCATCGCGTTCAGCGTCTCCTCGACGACGTTCAGGTAGTCCTCCCCGCCGCCGTCGGCGTGTGCGCGGAGCAACGCGTGGAGGCGTCCCGTCTGTGGGAACTTCGGCCCGCCCGACCCCCACCCGCCGTCGTCCCGGTCTGCGCCGCGGTGGGCGATGGTCGCCGCCGTCTGGACGATGTTCTCGTCCGGGTCGCTCGGGTCGCCGGTCGTCGCCTCCAGGTCGCTCTCGATGGCGTCGGTCCACTGCTGGGCGCGGTTCTCCATCTCCGCGCGCTGTTCGGGGTCCGACCACGAGTTCGACAGTTGCTGGAGCAGGTCGTGAAAGCCCGGTTGGCCGCGCTTCTCCTCGGGCGGAAAGTACGTCCCGACGTAGAACGGCTTGCCCTCGGGCGTGAGCCACGCCGACAGCGGCCATCCGCCGCCGCCGGTGACCTGCTGACAGATGCTCATGTACACCGAGTCGAGGTCCGGGCGCTCCTCGCGGTCGACCTTCACCGGGACGAAGTTCTCGTTCAGCGTCTCGGCTATCTCCTCGTCCTGAAAGCTCTCCTCCTCCATGACGTGACACCAGTGACAGGCCGCGTAGCCGATGGAGAGGAAGATGGGGACGTCCCGCTCCTTCGCGGCCTCGAGGGCCGCCTCGTCCCACGGCTGCCAGTTCACGGGATTGTCGGCGTGTTGGCGGAGATAGGGGCTCTCCTCCCCGTCGAGGCGGTTCCGCGTCGTGGGGTCCGAACTGTCGCTCATGGTTCACTCTCGGTGGGCCGGGCTGAAAAGGACGTGGACCCGATGTAAAGATTCATATTGGCTGACTATTTACGACCCTCACTTCCAATGTCATCTCGGTTTCTGTGGGCTGTGCCGGAATCGGGCACCGTCGAGAACTATCTCCCGCTCTCGTCTCCGGTTCGGCCGACGTCCGCCCGCACCGTCCCGTGTGTCCCGTCGGCCAGTCACGGCCGCGCTCCGACGACCGACTCGCCGGCATCGGCGCGTCGCTCACTGACCCCGGTCGATAGATGAGCGTGGTCGTCGACGTCGCACTCCCGGCGGCCGACGTCGGGTGCGCCGACGCCCTGGCGACTGGCGAGTCCACCCGTCTCGAACTCACCCCGGCCGTCGTCACCGAGGCAGCGTTCGCTCCGTACGTCTGGGTCGAGACGGACGATTTCGACGCGTTCGAGGCCGCACTGCGTTCGGACCCGTTCGTCGAACGAGCGGACCGCCACGAGCGGCGACACGGGCGGACCCTCTACCGCATCGAGTGGGACCTCTCCGAGGTCGACGTCTTCTCGCTCGTCACCGACCACGGCCTCGTCGTCGAGGACGGCGGTGCCGAGGACGACGAGTGGTGGTTCCGACTCCGCGGTCCCGACCGGGAGGCCGTCCGCGACTTCGCCGCCGACTGTCGGGCCTGCGACCTCTCTCCGCGACTCGACTGGGTCGCCGACCCGGACACGGCCGACGACGGGCAGGGGAGTGACCCGTCACCCCAGTCGGCGACCGACCGGCCGTTCCAGCAAATCGTGGAGAATCTCGACGAGGTCGTCTGGCTCTCCGACCCGAACAAAGACGAGATACTGTACGTCAATCCGGCCTACGAGGGCGTCTGGGGACGGCCGCGGGACCGTCTGTACGAGGAACCGCTCGCGTTTCTCGACGCGATTCACCCCGAAGACCGGGACCGCGTCCGCTCGTCGCTCGACCGACAGGCCGTGGGCGAGTACGACGAGGAGTACCGGATAACGCGGCCGGACGGGTCGGTACGCTGGATACACGACAGGGCCGTGCCAATCACGGACGACGACGGGTCGGTGTACCGGGTGGCCGGCATCGCCGAGGACGTGACCGACCGCAAGCGGCGCGAGCGCCGTCGAGTGAGACTGCACGAGGGCGTTCGGGAGGCGCTGTGTGCAGACACCAGCGAGGGCGTCGCCGAGGTGGTGGCGGGGACCGCCGTCGAGTTGCTCGACGTCGACTTCGCGTGCGTCTACGCCGACGACGGAACCGAACTCCACCCGGTCGCCCACGCATCCGGCGATGCTGTCGTGAGCGATGACATCTCCGCAACCGCTCTCGACGCCCGGGTTCGCGAGTCCTTCGCAAACGACCGGACGTGGACGTTCGGCGGCCGGGCGACCAGCCGAGACCTGTTTCCCGACGGCATCGACTCCGGCCGCGTCCTCTCCTTGGGAGAGTACGGGGCCTTGGCGCTCGGGAACCGGATGGACGGCCTCGACGAACCGGTCGCGGAACTCGCGGAACTGCTGGCGGCGACCACCGAAGCGACGCTCGGACGGACCGAACGCGAGGGCGCGCTCGAACAGCGTAACGACCAACTCTCGGAACTCTCACGTCGCAACAGGGTCATCCGTGACATCAACGCGGAAGTCGCTGTCGCGACGACCCGTGACGCTATCGAGTCCGGCGTCTGCGAGCGGTTCGTCGACGGGGCGGGCATTCTCGGCGCGACCGTCTGCCGACAGACGGCGACCGACAGCCAGCGTCTGTGGGTCGACTCGGGGGCGCAGTCGGACGGGGAGGCCGTCGAGATAGCGGCCGACGTCTGCACACCCTTCGAAGACCAGACAGAAGCGGCCATCGAGACGGGCGACGTACAGGTCGTCGACGACCTTCCGGCACTCGAACACCGGTCCGACCGCCTCGACTGGTCGCGGTGCGGGCGCGTGGCGACGGTCCCACTGCTCTCCGGGGAGGGCCACTACGGAGCGCTGGTGCTGTTCAGCGAGGACCGGTCGGCGTTCGACGACGAGATGCTCGCGGTCCTTCGAGAACTCGGACAGACCATCGGACAGGCGATTCGGGCCGCCGAGACGCGAAAGACGCTCATGACCGAGACGGCGATGGAACTGGAGTTCGAGGTCGTCGGTTCGGACGTGTTCTTCCTCGACGTCACCGAGGAGTTCGACTGCCAGTTCGAACTCGAAGGCCTCGTGCCAGCGGGCGACGACGACCTCGTCTACTACGTCACCGTCGACGGGCTTTCCGCCGAGGAACTCGCCGACCGAACGGAGCAATCGGCGACCGTCGAGTTCGAACGGACGATTACAGAGACGGCGGCCGGTGGACTGTTCGAACTCCGCGTCACCGGGCAGACGGCCATCCACGTCCTCTCGGCACACGGTGCCACCATTCGGTACGCGGAGGCCGAAGACGGAGTCGCTCACGTCGTCACCGAAGTGGCCTCTAACGCCGACCTCCGGACGCTCGTCTCGAACTTACAGAGCGTCTGTCCGGCCACGGAACTCGTCAGGAAACGGGAACTGGACCGGCCGGTCGTCACCGTCCAGCAGTTCCGCGCCTCACTCGAAGGGCGGTTGACCGACCGTCAGTTGGACGTCCTCCGGAGCGCGTTCCTGTCCGGGTACTTCGAGTGGCCACGCGACAGCACCGCGGAGGAACTGGCGTCGACGTACGACGTCACCTCCGCGACGGTCCACTTTCACCTCCGGAACGCACTCCGGGCGCTTCTGGAGACGTTCTTCGAGGAGCAGGTCCACTCCGCGTGATTTCGGTCGGAGAACCGAGCGATGGATTCGGCCGGTCTAGTCACTTTAACCGAATCTTTCTACCCATCGACACACTCCACTCAGTCGAACGCTCGCGGAGTCGGGGGCGAATCTACTGGCCGGCACAGCAGTCCCCACTGGCCGTGAGCAGAGACGACTACAATGAGAGAAGGGATACGGTCGATAGACCACTATCGCGGACAGGGCGCGGCGAGCACAGCGACGTCGTCGAACGGCGACGAAATCGACGGGACGGACGGTATCGGGCTCACACGCGAGGACTTGGAGCAACCGCTCGACGTGACGCTCTGGCTACGGCAGGGGGCCTCACACAGCGTTCGTGACCTACAGGAGCGGACTCGCGAACGGGCCGTCGGACTCGGGGAGACGCCACACGTACGGGACGTCTCGGTCCGGACGTGGCCGAAACGTCTCTTCCGGCGGTCGGACGAGGACGGCGGGGGGTTCGGCCCGGTCCACCGCACCGTCTCGCAGATAGCGGACTGGGCCAGCGACGAGCACCGGACCCTCGCACCCGCGTTTGACCGTCGCGTGGTTCGGTCACCGCTTTCGGGTGACCGCCGAGTCGAAGTCACGCTGCCGGTCACGTGTCTGACGGTGGCCGCGGCCTCGACGCTCGCGGCCGCGTTCCCGCACTGTGCCGGCGGCCGCGTCTACACCGTCGAGGATTTCTTCGACTGGTACCGCGAGACGTCGACGTCGAGGGCCGCCGACAGCGCGACCGGAGGTGAGACGGATGGGCGGTGACTGCATCTCCGCACGAACGCGGCTCGTCGAGGCGCTGGTCCACCTGGAGGCGGCACACGACCGCCTCGATGCGGCTGGCGAGAGCGAGGCGACCGACGTCGCCGAAATCCGTGCCGACGTCGAACGAGTCCTCGAAGCGGCATCTCGAACGCAATCGAACCGGCCGGCGAGATGACGGCGTCGGGGAATCGACGAGAGAGGCCGTCGGCGGCGAGCGTCTCCGAACTGCTCTCTGCTGACCGACGGCGGTACGCACTATACAGCCTCCTGCTCTATACGACCCCCGTCTCGCTGGCGAGCGTCGCGGACACAGTGACCGAGATGGAACGAGGACGTCCGGCAGAGGCCGTCCCGAAGGTCCGGTTGGAGGTGTACCTGAGTCTGTACCACGAACACGTCCCGACGCTCCGTTCGGCGGACCTCGTGACCTACGACCAGTCGTCCGACACGGTGGCGGACGGCCCCCGTTTCGCCCAGTTGGCGTCCCGTCTCAGACGGACGTTGGAAGCGGAGTTCGACGACGGACCGGTGTGGCCTCCCGACCGTTGAGAGCGCCACACCTCACGGTGTCCGGACGCGGAAGGGCAATACTTACGTCCGCCCCAATCCGGCGTTCGGGTATGACAGAGACAGTGCTGCTGGTGGGCGGCGGCGGCCGCGAACACGCCGTCGCTCGTGCGCTCGCCGACTCGGACGCCGACCTGTACGCCTGTGCGGGCAACCGGAACCCGGGCATCGTCGCGCTGGCCGACGGGTTCGAGACGCTCGACACGACGAACCCCCAAGCCGTGACCACGTACGCACGCGAAGTGGACGCGACGCTGGCCGTCGTCGGCCCCGAGGCACCGCTCGCGGCGGGCGTCGCCGACGCACTCGACGACGCCGGCATCTACGCCTTCGGTCCGCGGGCCGAGGAGGCCCGCATCGAGACGGACAAGGCGTTCCAGCGCCGCTTCATGCGGGAACACGACATCCCCGGCTGCCCGGACTTCGAGACGTTCGAGGACATGGAGGCCGCCTGCGAGTACATCGACGAGTACGACGGCGACCTCGCGGTCAAGCCCGCGGGCCTCACCGGCGGCAAGGGCGTCCGCGTCATCGGCGACCAGTGTACCGCCGAGGAGGCCAAAGACTACCTCCGCGACTCCGACTACGACCGCGTCGTCCTCGAAGAGCGACTGGTCGGCGAGGAGTTCACCGTTCAGGCCTTCGTCGCCGACGGGGAACTGCGCGTGACCCCGGCCGTGCAGGACCACAAGCGCGCCTACGAGGGCGACGAGGGGCCGAACACCGGCGGGATGGGGAGTTACTCCGACGCCGACCTCCACCTCCCGTTCATGACCGAGGACGACTACAGCGACGCCGTCGAGGTGCTCCGCGCGACCGTGGGCGCGCTGGAGGGCTACAAGGGCGTCCTCTACGGCCAGTTCATGCTGACCGAGACGGGGCCGCGCGTCGTCGAGTTCAACGCCCGCTTCGGCGACCCCGAAGCGATGAACACGCTCCCGGTGCTGAACACGGACTTCCTCGACGTGCTGACCGCGGCCCGCGACGACATCTCGCTCCCGCAACTGTCCTTCCGACCGAAGGCCACCGTCTGTAAGTACGCCGTCCCCGACGGCTACCCGACCGAACCCGAGGCCGGCGCGAAGGTCACCATCGACGAGGACAACGCGGGCGATGCCATCCTCTACTACGCCAGCGTCGACCAGCGAGACGACGGTATCTACACGACCACCTCCCGGTCGTACGCCGTCGTCGGCGTCGCGGACACCATCGGCGAGGCCGAGGAGATAGCCGAGGGCGCCCTGGAACGGGCCGGCACCGAGGGCCTGCGCGTCCGCCACGACATCGGAACGGCCGACCTCGTACAACAGCGCATCGACCACATGAACGAGATTCGCGGCGGGGCCGACTGAGGCCCGCGAGCCGATTTCTCCGGTTGGCCGCACAGGATTGAAGCCAGTCCCCGCTGTCTGTGGCCCTGTGTGTGTCGAGACTGTCACCCAGAGGGAGCGTGACCCGAGGTGGCGCTGACGAGCGTCGACGTTCGGTCCTCGATGAACGTCCTCGGGCGGATTCTCCAGTGGCTGGTCGTCCCGCTGGCGGTGCCGGCGCTCGTCGCACTCGTCTACGGCGAGTCGCCGGTCCCCTACCTCGTCGCCATCGGCGCGACGCTCGTGGTCGGCACGCTGCTCAAGCAGTTCGAACGGCACCGCATCCACGACCGCGAGGCGTTCCTCACCGTCTCGCTGGCGTGGCTGGGCATCGCCGTCGTCGGCGCCGTCCCCCTGTACGTCGAGGGAACCGGCGTGTTCGCCAGCCCGGTCAACGCGCTGTTCGAGGGGATGAGCGGTATCACGACGACGGGGGCGACGGTCATCAGGGACTTCGACGCCCACTCACAGGCCCTCCTGATGTGGCGGCAGGTACTCCAGTGGCTCGGCGGTCTCGGGGTGCTCCTGCTGGCGACGGCGGTGCTGTCGCGGCTCTCGGTCGCGGGCGCGCAGTTGATGGAGACCGAGACGCGGACGAAGGACGTCACGAAACTCACGCCCGGCATCGAGGACACGGCGAAGATACTGGCGCTCGTCTACCTCCTGTTGACCGCGGCGGCGTCGCTCGTCCTCATCGGGCTGAACGCCGTCGGTCTCGCCCCCGAGATGACCGTCTTCGACGCCGTCGCCCACGCGCTGACGGCCATCGCCACCGCCGGGTTCTCGCCGCGGGCCGAGAGCGTCGGCGCGTTCTCGCCGGCGGTCCAGTGGGCCGTCACCCTGTTCATGATAGTCGGTGCGACCAACTTCGTGTTGCTGTACGCGCTCGTCGGCGGTAACACCGGCAGACTCCGGCGGAGCGAGGAGTTCCGCTTCTACCTCGGTGTCCTCGGAGCGGGGACGCTACTCGTCGGAGGGCTGCTGGTCGTCGACCCTCGGTTCACGGCCGACCCCGAGACGACGCTCCGGCACGCGACGTTTCAGGTCGCCTCCATCGTGACGACGACGGGCTACGCCTCGACGGACTTCAACACGTGGTCGGCGGCCGCGAAGAACGTCCTGTTCGTGGCGATGTTCAGCGGCGGGATGGCCGGCTCTACGACCTGTTCCATCAAGACGCTCCGGTGGCTCATCGTCACGAAGTCGTTCTGGCGGGACCTGAACGTCTCGGCCCAGCCCCGGAGCGTCCGCCCCGTCAGAGTCGGGCGAGACGTCGTCAGCGAGGACACCATCCGGGACGTGTACGCCTACACGTTGGTCGCGCTGGTCATCTTCATCGTCGGGACCGTTCTGCTCGTCGCCGACGCCGAACGCGTGGGCGACCCTATCACCGAGTTCGAGGCGCTCAGCGCCGCGGCGTCGATGTTCTTCAACATCGGGCCGGCGTTCGGGCAGGCCGGCCCCTACGGCACGTACGACGGGTTCGCCCGGTCGAGCAAACTCCTGATGGTCCTGCTGATGTGGGTCGGCCGCATCGAGATTATCCCCGTGATGGTGCTCCTGACGCCGACGTTCTGGCGGCGGACCTGACCGCGTGGTTTGATTACCACCCGGACGTAACCGACGGGCGTGAGCGGCCCACGACACGACGACCTCGACCGCCATCCGACGCCCGGTCCCCGAAACTCCCTGTTCTCGTGGCCGAGCGCGAAACACCCCCTGCGGGTGGCGCTCAACTACGCCGTCGTCTGGATATGTAGAGTCTCTCCCAGCCTGCGGCTGAAGAACTGGCTGTTGCGCCGCCTCGGCACGACGGTCGGTACCGGCGTCGCGTGGGGACTGGAAGCCACGCCGGACGTGTTCTGGCCCGAACTCATCACGGTCGGGGACGACGCCATCGTCGGCTACGACGCGACCCTGCTGTGTCACGAGTTCCTACAGGACGAGTACCGGACGGGCGAAGTGGTCGTCGGCGAGCGAGCGATGATTGGCGCGGGCGCAATCGTCCTCCCGGGCGTCGAAATCGGCGCGGACGCGCAGGTGGCGGCGAACTCGCTGGTCACAGAAGACGTGCCGGCGGGGACCACCGTCGCCGGCGTCCCCGCCGAACCGATGGCTTCGGAGGACTAGTCCCTGACCCGGACGATTCCGGACTGCATGACCTGCTGGTTCGGGATGATGTGCTCTTTGCCCTCGCTCTCGACGTGCGTGACGAACATGTCCACCTCTTGGACGATGCCGCGTTGGTCGCCGATGATGACCTCGTCGCCGATGCTGTACGGTTCCGTCAGGAGCAGGTAGAGACCGGCCGCACTGGACGCGAGGAGGTCTTTCAGCGCCAACCCGGCGAGGAAGACCACTCCGAAGGCGTACGCCGCGAGCAAGATGAGCAGCGCCATCGTGTCGACGCTCAACTGGCCCAGCGCGATGAGGATGGCCAGATAGAAGATGCTGTACTTGACGAGTTCCGGCAGGACCGTCGCCTCGGGGAGTTTCACGCTCCGCAACCGCTCGGAGACGACGAGTCGCGCCTTGTCGCCGGCGATGAGGCCGATGATGATGGCGAAGACGGCGATGAACAGGTCGGGCAGGAACGCGGTGAAGCGCGTCCAGTACGCCTCGGGGTTGACGAGTTGAGCGATGTTCAGCGCCACCGTGATGGCGATGACGTA
This sequence comes from Haloarcula sp. H-hyl6, assembly GCF_056934455.1. Classification (NCBI taxonomy): domain Archaea; kingdom Methanobacteriati; phylum Methanobacteriota; class Halobacteria; order Halobacteriales; family Haloarculaceae; genus Haloarcula; species Haloarcula sp. H-hyl6. The sequence continues at coordinate 329,306 of NZ_JBRIIK010000001.1, read as the reverse complement.
GACGAACAGCGCCGCGAGGTTCGAGACGATGCCCACCGTCGAGGTGCCCAGACTCCGGGCGGTGCGCTCGAACGGCGTCCCCTCAACCGTCTCCGGGACGCCCAGTTCGCGCATGAACTCTCTGGAGGCCCGCCAGACGAGGAAGCCGACCAGTACGCCGAGTCCGAGCACCAACAGGGAGACGACGAAGGTTCCCTCCGGCGAGAACAGCGTCCGGATGAGGTCCGGCCACTCGAATCCGAACTGCATCGTCAGTACTCCTCTGGGTCGATTTCGAGGACGAGTTCCCCGCCTTTGAACGCGCGAACGAGTCCGTCGCTCTCCGAGAGGACGATGGCCGTCGCGTTCGTGTCACGGGTGATGGCCCCGCCGGCCATGTGCCGGGCCCCGAGGCCCTTCGGGATGTCCACGCCCTCGGCGGACGGTTCCAGATAGCGGTACGCCGAGACTATCTTCCCGGCGTCGGAGATGACGAACGCGCCGTCCAGCCGCGAGAACTCCTTCAGCATCACGTTGACGATGGGGTCGCCGACGTGGACGTGGGACTTCTCGAAGGGGTTGTACGAGAGCGGCCGGGACTTGTTCATCACCTTGCCGGCGTCGCCGACGACGAACAGTGCGCCGACGGGTTTGCCCTTCTGGCCTTTCTTCCCGAGTTCGACGGCCACCTCGAAGACGTCGCGGACGACGCCGGGTTCGGCGCGAGAGTTGACGAACAGGTCGTAGACGCCCGACGGCGAGAAGTCGGCGGTCTCGATGCGGGCGATGGTGTTGGCCGTTCCGCCCATGAAGCCGCTCACACAGACGACTTCGTCGCCCTCCTCGACAAACTCCCTGTCGAGGGCGCCCTCGATGCCGAAGCGGATACGCCCCTCTAAGTCCGTGAAGTCGATGGGGAGTTCGACGAAGGTCTCCGCCTCGACGGCGTTCTCCGGGCCGACGACGACCACCGTCTCCTCGGTGTCTGTGAACCGCTCGAAGTCCGCCGTACTCGGAGAGAAGAGGAACACCGCGTCGGCGTCTGCGACCACATCTTCCAGTAGGTCGCGCAACTCGTTCATTGTACGTATCACTATTGTAGACAGGAAAAAAGTTTGTGGGCAGTCAGCCGTTCGTCCGCCGCTCGGCAGACGGGTTCGCAACCCCACCGAAACCTACTCAACTTGATAGTAGCCGGTCGAACGCCCCGCTCGCGGCGTGTGCGTGACAGTACGTCACGACGGTCCGGTACTCTGTGAGGCCGTCGTGGTCGCCGTCGATGCCGTCGCCCCGGACCACGTCGAAAGCGAACCGGGCGTCGGAATCGACGGTGGCCGAGGAGTAGTGAAACTCGTGGCCCCTCCGGCGGGTTCCCGCCGCCGCGACCGTCGAGTCCCGCGAAGCCGTCAGTTCGACGTGGTCCAGCGCCTGATACCGGTCACGCATCTCGACCGTCGCCGGCAACACGCCCGCCATCTCGTGGGTGTCGCCATCGGCGGTCGTCAGCGACTCCGAGAGGGCCATCAGGCCGCCGCACTCGCCGTAGACCGGCAGGCCGTCGGCCGCCCGCGCCGCCAGTCCGTCGAGCGTCTCCGAGTCGGCGAGGGCCGCCGCGTGGAGTTCCGGGTAGCCGCCGGGCAGGTACACCGCGTCGGCGTCGGGGACGGCGTCAGCCGCCAGCGGCGAGAACGTCGTCACCGTCCCCCGCTCACGCAATCGCTCGACGGTGCTCGGGTAGACGAAACAGAACGCGGCGTCCCGTGCCACGGCCACGGTGGCGTCCGTCTCGTTCACGTCGGTAGGGGCGACGCGCGGCGGTTCCCGTGCGACGTCCGCCAGTCCGTCGGCGTCGATGGACTCCGCGGCGGCCGCCAGCGCGGTGTCGTCCAGTGCGGCCTCGTCCCCCATCTGGAGGCCGAGGTGACGGTCCGGGATTTCGAGGTCCGGCGTCGGCGGAACCCGACCGAGATACCGCAGTTCTTCGGGTATCGCGTCGCGGATGCCCTCCGCGTGGCGCCCGCCGTGGGCGCGTTGCGCGAGGACGCCGACCACGTCGATGTCGCGGCCCACGCGCTGTGCGTACTGCTGGAACCCGAGCGCCGTCGCACCGACGCTCTCCATCCCGGCCTCGGCGTCCACCACGAGGACGACGGGCAGGTCGAGCGCCTCGGCGACGCTGGCCGTCGAGGCCTTCGTCCCGTCGTAGAGACCCATCATCCCCTCGACGACGCAGACGTCGCCCTCGCCCCGCCAGTAGGTCCGCAGCGTCCCGTCCTCGCCGGCCAGCCACGGGTCCAGCGAGCGCGAGGGCTTGCCGACGAGCGCCTCGTGGTGGCTCGGGTCGATGAAGTCCGGGCCGGCCTTCGCGGGTTGGGGGTCGTAGCCCGCTGACTCCAGCGCCGAGAGCGTCGCCAGCGTCGCCACCGTCTTCCCCACGTTCGAGGCCGTTCCTGCGAGGACGACGCCCTTCACGGCTCCACCTCCGAACTCACGGCGCGCCTCCGACGGCGGCTTCGTCCACCAAGTCGTCGTAGACGGCGGCGAACCGCTCGCGCACGTCGGCCATGGGAACGCCGGCCCGGTCCGCCAGCGCCAGCGCCCCGCCCATCCCGACGCCCTCCTTGGCCTCGCCCGCGACGAACCGCTCCATCGCCACGTGGTCGGCCGACGCGAACCCGGGGTCGGTCACGGTCAGGTCGAGGTCAAGTCGGACCGCGCTCTCCCGGAGGTTCGCCGTCTCGTCGTCGTCGACGTAGGCCGTCGTCGCCAGTCCCAGTCGCCCCTCGTAGCCGCCGTGACGGACCAGCGCCGCGGCGGCGAGTTGCTGTGTCCCGCCGGCCAGCGTCACCGCCGTATCGGACTCCACGGCCCCGGCCGCCAGCCCCGCAACCGTCGCCAGCACCGGGTCGCCCATCCGCCGGACGGCCCGCTTGGGTTGGTCGGCGGCGTCGCCGGGGTCCAGCGAACTCGCCGCCAAGCCCGCTTCGACGGCCCGCTCTTTCTGCTCGATTGGGTTCTCGGGGAGCGACGAGGAGACCATCGCGTCCTCGCCCAGCGCCCGCAACACACCCAACGCCGTCGTCGTGCCGCCGGGAACCGTCTCCGCCAGCCACAGTTCGTCGGCCGGGAGTTTCCGCCCGAACTGCCGGGCCGCCTCGAAAGCGCCGTGTGCCGTCGGCACCGGGTCCTGTTCGGCGATGTCCCGACCCGCTCCGGCGCCGACGGTCACCGTCGGTGCGGCCGTCGGCTCTGCCAAACCCCCGTCGACGACGGCCACGTCGAATCCCAGTACCTCGCGCACCGCGCGGGTGACCAACGCCGGGGTCGGACACCCACTGGGGCTCACGGGGACCGTTTCCGTCCGCACGGGCCGGCCGTAGGTGAGCAGTTCCGCGTCGGCCGCCGGCGTCGTCGTCATCAGGTCCGGGTCCGCTCCGGCCGCGCTGATACCGTCTCTCTCCGCCGTCGCCGTCGTCCCCGCGACGAGGACGAACCGAGTTCCGTCGGGCGAGCGTTCCATACTCGCTTGGAGTTGTGCAAGCCCACTTTATCCCTCCGGTGCGGTCTGTGCGCACTCGCTCGGACGGCCTTCGTCTGGGCGCATGATTTAAGCGACGGGGGCCGTCACTCGGGGTATGGAGGACTTCGACGAACTCATTTCGTCGCTGACGCCCCGCGAGGACAACGAAGCCATCAAGTCGTACCAGAACACGACGGCCGTCGCCTGCCCGGCCTGTGAGAAGCCGTTCGACGACATGGTCGTCTGCAAACAGGAGTTCACGTCGCTCAACCTCGACTTCGAGATGGACCTCTGTACGACCATCGACGACGGTCGCGTGGTGCTGTTCACGCACAAGTAAGGTCGGACTCGGACTGACTACGCAGACACTTCTCACGAGTCGGTCGCGGAGAAGTGCGCGGGACCGGATTTGAACCGGCGGACCCCTACGGGATAGCGTCCTAAGCACCAGACGCGGCTACGCCGCGTCTCGGGCCGCTACCACCAATTTCCACTTCGACAACACCCGATTAAACGGCAATCAATATAAGCACTTCTACGGGGTAGCGCCAGTCGCTGTTTCCAAACACACTACTTTATCACTCGCTTGCCAACCCATCCGTTGTAGCAGGCGATACCTTCCTGACCGGACCTCACCTTGAACATTCATCCGGGGAGGCCGGGAGGAGTCAGAAGACTTCTAAATACTCCTCAATGACTTCCTGCTCCTGCCCGGTGAGGTTGAACAGGTCGTAGACTGCATCGTCAATATCGGCTTCAAGTTCTTCGATGTCCACCTGCTCTACCTGCTCGCGGTCCTCGTCACGTCGGGCAAGCAGTTCTTCAACACCGTCGTCACTTCGAGGAATTGGGATAGTCGTCTCCTCACCGCTCTTGACGTTTCGACCGTCCACAGCCACCCGCACGTAATCTGCTCGGGCTTTCCGTGCCTCTCGGTCGTCGGAGTACATCGCGGCGTCGCTGATGGTGTCCGAACGTCCGGCTTGCACGGTGAAATCTCCCTCAACGTCGCCTTGCACTTCGGCACTCACCGGATAGCGACGGGTCTGCCACTCGTAGGTGATATAATCGAGTTCGCCATCGTAGTCGCCGAGATATGCCTCGGGGAATCGGTCAGCCCTGTTTTCTGTTTGTAAGGTCGAAAGAATCGTATCTACGGAATCTTCTATCCGCGCAAACTCCCCATCACTTCCACCAACCATACACGGAACTGGGGTGAGATACTGATTGAGATACTCGTAGAATCCGCCCGCTTTGACTGCCGAGATGTGCTTGAAGTAGAAATCCAACACATTTGAGTTGAGTTGAGCCGTCATTTCCTTAGCCAAGTCGGCCCGCTCATCGTCGAGAAGAACAGAATAAGGCGTAGTGAAATACCACGTGCCCTCGGTATCGGACATGTAAGTTGCCTTGTCAGCAATCTTTGACAGAATTAATTTTGGCCTTTCAAACCTTTCTAAATTCTGCGGTCGGCTGTATTCATACCATTTCTTGTTGCCCAGACTTGAACGGGTACTAAGTTCCTCTCGATGAGCGTCAAAGTAGTTCATCGTAAGTGGAAGTTCGGCAGATAGTGTGTCCTCCTCGATGGGTTCGGCATTTAGTTCCCCGTCCTCCGTTCCCTCCATACGGTAGGGATGGACAATGTGGAGTCCACCCCATGTTACTTGCCAGCGCTCTACCTCCTTACCATCAATAAAGGGTCTAAGTACATCTGTTTCAATTTCGTACTCTTGCTCACTACCAGTAGGCAAGATAGTAACAGTATCACCAGAGTCGCTGGCAGCCACCATCTCAGCATCAAGTACGTCTACGATGTAGACTCCCTTTTTCCCAGTCATGATGCCCTGAAACACCGCTTCAGTCACGTCATCTACTATGTGGTCGGACTCCGATTCAATCTTCTTGAACACCTCCCACTCAGATTCGGGCATGACTGGCCATCTATCCGTGGATAGTCGTGACTGAGGATAGTCAAAGATGTCTACATATTCATCGGTGTATCCGGGGTTGTCGTATTCTGTCCGGATTGTCTCAACGATTTGTTCATCCAGTTCCCTGCCGCTATCTTCATCTATGTTTGATTTCACCCGTCCACATCGCACAGTATTACTGGAACGGGCTTCTTCGTCGTCCTCGGTTTGGAGAACGGTAATTACTGGATAGTTCGTCGCATCTTTGAAAACCCCCGAATCTCGGAAGTCTTGAATCTGCTCAACAACCGTATTTTCTTGAATCAGTTTACGAACGCCTTCACCGTAGTTGGCGACCATGAACTGATTCGGAGTGATGAATCCTAACCGGTCTCCCTCACCAAGCCACTCTAAGCCACGGTCGAAGAAGGGACAGTACAGGTCATACTGGTCCGTAGTAGAGTCAGGATACAACGTGTCCAACATCTCCTTTTGCTCGTCAGGGATGTTCTGGCTGCTCACATACGGCGGATTTCCGACGACGTAATCGTACTCCATGTAATTCTTGACAACGAGAGCCAACACCGTGTCCTCGAACATTTTGAACAGCCGCCCGTCATTGTGTTCATCCTTCAAGTAGCGGACGTTCTCCAGCATGTCGTCCACGTAGGGCGTGAAGAACTCTTCGACGCCGGAGTAGTCTTGGTCGGTATAGTTGTTGATGTTCTCCTCAAGCCCGCTCTGGTACGTCCAGTCGAAGGCCCCACCGACTTCCTCGGCGTAGGCCATGTGGTCTTTGACCGTGTCCAGCACGCCCTGTAGTGCCGCGAAGTATTCGCCGAAATTGCTCACCCCTGTCTCCAACTGAATCGTGTCAAACAGCGGCATCCGGACGCGGCGAACGAGGAACCCGTCCTCCGCCTCCGGAACTTCATCCTCGTCTACTTCGACTGGGAGCGGAACGGGAATCCGAACGTCCTGCTCGTCCTCGGTCATCGCGTCGAAGGTCATCTGCCGACTACCATCCTCGCCGATGTCCGCCCCGGTGAGTTCACGCTCGTTGCGTAGGGTGTCGGTGCGGTAGATGGGAAGGCGGCGAATCGTGAAACCCGGATTCATCTCCTTCGCCTTCCGGTACGCGGGGAGAATCGCCACCACAAAGCGGATTTGCGCCATCAGTACGGCGAAAGGGTGGATGTCGAGGCCGACAACACGCGGGCGGGTACAGAGGTCTCGAAGGTGGTCCTCCCAGTCGGGACTGTCTTCGTAGCGTTCCACGTCGCCGATGTACCGCCGGACGGCCTCGACGAGAAACGTCCCAGAGCCGCATGCGGGGTCGATGAGCCGTTGGTTCGAGACGCCGCGCTCGTAGCCGACGCCGTCCATGATGTAGTCGATGACCGGCTGTGGCGTGTAGAACTCCCCGAGCGCTTTGCGGGTCTCCGGGTCGAAGTACCGTTGGTAGAGGTCGCCGAGCAGGTCACCCTGAACGTCCGAGAAGTCGAATCGAAGGACATTGAAGAAGACCTCGGCGACGGCGCGGCTGAATCGGTCACGGGTGGCTTCACTAATGCGCTCAACGGACCCCGTACCTTCGGCGACTTCTCTGAACTGGCTCGCTCCGGTTTCGTGCCCTCGGGCCAGTTGCTCCGCGTAGCCGTCAGTCCACCACACGAAGATGTCGTCTTGGAACAGGCCCTCAACCAACTGGTCCTGCATGTCGTCGATGAGGTTGTCGGCGGCGACGGGGAAGGCGTCGAGATTGATGGTCTGGTTGAAGCCCTGAAGTCCTCGGAAGTAGTCGTCCATCCCGTTGTAGCCCGTTCCCGCGAAGAAGTCGTGGTCTTCGGTTGCCTTCGCCAGCAGGAGCCGGGCAAGGAGTGCGTGGCCGCTCTCCAGACAGAACATAAAGTCCCGGAGCGACTGATTGCCGTCGATGAACGGCTCCCACGAGTCGGGAACCTCGTCCGGCTCGTCGGCGTACGTCGCTTCCCAGAAGTCGTATGCTCCCTTTACAAACTTGGCCTCCCGGTCGTCGCGCAGTTCGTGGAGCAGGTCCATCATCCCGGTGACGAGGTCGGCGAACGGGCTGTCTTCTTCGAGTCGGAAGGTGTCGAAGAAGTGTTCCTGCCCAAGTTCGGCCTGCTGGTCGAGCGGGATGGGGTCGAGGCTTCCGAGGAACTGATTCACGTCCTCGGGGTCGGTGAGGTCGAACTCGCGTTTCTGGAGAGCGCTAAACAGGTCTCGCGCGTCGCTGTCGGAAACGGAACCGAGCGAAACGACGAGTATGGGCCTTGACTGGCTCTGACTGTACAAGCGGAGTTCCTCGCCGTTCGTCAGTACTCCGTACTCCGCCCGGAGGTTGTCCATGTAGTGGAACAACTGGTCCTCGTTGGGCGGGAGGTCGCGGTCGGTCGTCTTGAACTCGTAGACCGCCGTGACGGCTTCGTTGGTGTCCAGCGTGATATAGTCCGGACGGCGGTCGTCGGGAAGGGTGAACTCACTTCGAATGTCTGTCCCGGTCCCCTCGTACCCCAGAGCAGTATAGAATCCTGTTTCGAGGAACAAATTTTCGACATCTCGCTCACTCATTTCCCCATCGGTCCGTGTCCCGATGGAATCGAGAGAGTCGAAGAACTCAGTCGGACTCGGCATGTATCTGCTTCTTTACTACCGATTGATAAACGTTGACTAAACGGACTGCTTTTGCCACGAATGCCACTTTCATCATCGAGTCTCTATCCGAGGAGGTCGCCGCGGGGGTCCCGAAGCTACCTTGGATTCCATACGGCTCTCGGGCGAGTTCCCGCTTTGTCTGTGAACCCTACATCTGGTTGGGGCCGATGTCCATGGCTTCCGCTGAACTATCTGAAAAGAATAATACTTTGAGTTTTGTTATATTTGGCCAAGTCGCCGGCATTTACTGTGTACCATGCGAGGTGCTGACAGTCGTTTCTCTCAGGAGGGTGCAGAGGGTGTCGCGGCCGGAAGCCAATGGGGGACTATAGGGGGGTGTAACACTACGTGGTAACTACTCGATGGGTATCAACCCGAGGAGGACTCCCACTCAGACTCGTACAGTTGAGCTGTGGACCCCGTGTTGTAGCTCTCGGAAGACTACGCGTAGCAGTCTTCGGGGGGTCCACGGGTTATAACGAGCTACAGCACGGTAGAGTGAACGTGTAACCACCGTTCTGAGGGGACACTCTTAGGGTTTCTAACGAGACCGAGCAGACTGGGGGAACTGCCGACCTGCCACGTTCCTCTCACAGGCACCAGAAGGGGCGCTGTGCCGTTCCGGTGAGGGGGTGAATGGGATTGGTCGTTTTGACACCCGGAAGGCCGTAGGGAGCGGCACCGGGGCGGAGAATGAACCATATATAAAGAGCGAGCAACAAGCGAGATTCGACCGTAGTGGATGAAAGTATTATTCAAGACTGGTGTTTCTGTGAGATACAAATAAATCTTACATATCTTGGGCGGGTGGGGTTGGCACACCATCGGGGCCCATTGGCCCGCGTTATGGTAAGTCCGACTCCGTTTATTGGCCGAATTTTCCCAGATTTTGGGGTAAGTCGCTCCCCCGATGATGGCGACTACGGGGAATAGTAATCCCGACCGTGTGGACGATGCACAGAAGCTGATTCGCGGAGTGGGGTCAGCCGTTAGATGCAGCCTGTATTCATTGAGGGGAACCCCTCCCCCACCCCTATATAAACCATTTACCTTTCATAGTAGTGAGGACGAGGACGTAGGTGATGACGAAGGGGCGGCTCTCCGACAGGTAAGATTCATTGGTCTTGCTTCGAGGAGGGTCGTAACCTTAGGACGGCGCTCGGGTCAAAAGCTCGGGCTGAGATTTGGTTAGCTTCCGACCGCTCCGGCCTTGGCCGGAGGAACAGGGGGCTAAGGCCAATCGTCCGTTTGCAGGTGAGTCGTGTCTACTGGGTGCGACTCAAGCGCCTCTGCCGTGGGGTGGTGGGCGGCCTTGCACGGAGAGCAATCTGAGTCGCACCTCAGGGCGCTCAACGACGTGCAAGCGACGCTGGCGTACTCTACGCTGGTTTCCAACGCGGGACAGACAGCCCTTTGGACACAGCCCGAGGCAACGCGCAAGCAACCGAGGACGATACCCCTACTGTTGAGGGGAGAGTCCAGATGTACCCCTCGGGGTACACCCCAGTAGCAACCCGGAAGTACCGAGAGTGAATCGAAGAATTCCCACCGAGTTCAGACCCGGGGAGGCCCGCATGGTGGACATCGCGGTCGTCTGCGCGTTCGTTCTCATTGCGCAGAACCTACCCGCGCTGTGACAAGCGCGAAGAAGCACGTTCTACCGCGTTCACATCGGCGGCCTCCCCGGATTTCGACCCATGACTAACGAACACCAGATATTCATCGACGTACCGGACGGCGAACAGTACCGAGAACTCCAGCGAATCAAGCAACAGCACGGACTCACTTGGAGGGGTCTCCTCCTACAAGGCGCTCAGCGCATCGACAGCAATCTGTCGTAGTTCATTCCAGAGATATGACAATACTGACAAAACCATGAGAGGAATCTACGTCCTGAAGCTTGCCGATGACAACTACTACGTCGGCAGTTCGGGGGACATCAAGCGGCGAATCTCATCTCACATGAACGGGAGGGGAAGTGCTTGGACCAAGCTTCACCCCCCGGTTGAAGTGGTCGAAAAAATGGAAGTCAACGACCCCGAGAAACGCAAGAAGTTCGAGAGGTATCGGACGCTCCACCTGATGAAGCAGGTCGGCTGGCAACGAGTGAGGGGAGGTGGGTGGACTCAGCGGAAGCTCTCTAAGCCGAGACCGCTCCGACGAGCCTCTGCCTAACACAGCGTTTGGGGCGGGGGTTACAGCTACTCGCGGCACAAAATGTTGATTTTTCGATATTCAAGATGTAGTCTGTGGTGGCCTCCTCGGTTATCCCATCTTATCGAGTGCGTCTCGTCTGTCTTCGACGGGCACTTGGTCGTATTTCATAGTCGTCATCGGATTCTTGTGGCGGAGTTGAGCCTTCGCGGCGGCAAGGTCTCGCTCTTTGGTCATGTAGGTCCCGACGGAGTGACGAATAGTGTACCAGCTCATCTTTCGATTGGCAGTCTCGATACCGGCTCGGTCACAAAGCCGATGAAGGAGTCGGCGGAGGCTCTTTGAACCGTAGGGGTTCCCGTGGCTCGTCAACCAGAGGCTATCGGACCCATCGTAGCGTTCGTAGTGTTCCCTCTCCTCCAACCATCGAGAGAGAGCCGAGGCCGTTCGGTCGGTCAGGCTGACAGTCCAGTTGCCCTCGTTCTTCGAGGATTCGTCTTTGGGGATTCTGAGGATGCCGTTTTTGGTGTCTACCCAGTCCACCCTTGCGTTTCGGACTTCGTTGGGCCTTAGTCCAGCGTCGAGGCTGGTCCATACGAGCGAGGTGATTTCCCATCCGTTTACTTCGTCCCAGTCACCTCGCGTCACGTCTTCGTACTTCTTCCCCAGCGCATTCGAGATGTAGAGCTTCCACCCCCTTCGCTCGTTCGCGGTGAGAGAGTCGTAGGCTGGGATGTTCCCCTCGTTGAGTGCTGCTTGTCGGATAGCGTGGCGCTCCTCGCGCGTCAGAAAGTCCTGTGGTTGGTGGTTGCCGCCGGACCCATCAAATGAATACTCGAACTCCCAGAGGTCTCGACCTCGCTCGTGATGGAGCCACTTCGAGAAGTGCTGGAGTCCTTCCTGAGCTTTGCCCTTCGCGGTTTGGCTTTTGTCGGAGATAGCGAGGTAGTCCATGTATGCGGCGGCGTCCTCGGATTCGGGCGGATATTTGTACTCTCCTTTCTGTTGCCAAAGCCACAGGTCGAACCTCGCGGTTCGATACGCTGTGGAGAAAACCGTGTACGGCGAGTACCCCTCGGCCTTTTCCGGATTCTTCCCGATTTTAATTAGCCATGACAGGAATTTCACTCGACCGTCTTTGTAGTCTACGAGTTGTTTCTCAGTTAGCTCGCCGTCGTGCGATTTCGGTACTACTGGTATGGCTCTCTCGGTGTCGATTTCCCCGTTGGTGAAAGAGGGATAGCGCGAGAGCATGATTGGCAGGTCTTCCATTGTTGGTTTCCTGCCGAAGCGAAAATCGGGGTACGGCGTGGGGTTGAGAGTGCGCGGGACCGGATTTGAACCGGCGGACCCCTACGGGATAGCGTCCTAAGCGCTACGCCTTTTCCTGGCTCGGCAACCCGCGCGCAGTCGTTCGTTTCTGCGAGGTAATCAAGAACCCTTCGCTTGCCGGCGACGAAGATTTAGGTGGGTTCGGGCGCAACCACGGTCCATGTATCGCGCCAGCGACCGGGTCGAACAGAACGAGTGGCTGTCGGAGATAGAGACGGCCGCGGAGACGCTGGACCTCGGGACGCAGGCGCGGTCCCACGCCGTCGACCTGTTCCTCTCGACGCTCCCGGACGAGGACCGCTCGAAGCGAGCGACGATGGCGGCGAGCGTCTACGTCGGCGCGCTGGTCGCGGGCGAGGAGCGGTCACAGACGGCCGTCGCCGACGCCACCGACGTCTCTCGGTTGACAGTCCAACAGCGGTGGAAGGACCTGCTTGAGAGCGCGGGACTGGAAGCCCCCGACTGGTAGGCTACGTCGGTTGCCCGCGGCCGTCGCGCTCCGGCGTCAGATTGCCGTGTTCGTCGATTTCGCCCTTGACGATGCGCGTCGAGGAGATGATGTCGCCGTCGTCGGCGTGGACGTGCGGGACGACTTCGATTTCGAGGGGGTCGTGGCCGCGCTCCCGCCGAATCTCGTTGATTCGCTTACCGCCCGTCTCCGTCTCGGGTGAGACGACGAGGACGTCGAACTGCGCTTCGGTGGCGATGCCGGTCGGTTCCGAGAGTTTCCGGATCTCCCACTCACGGTCGTACTGCGTCGCCAGCGACGAGAGTTCGTCCGCGAGGTCGGCCCGCCGGTCTGCGAACGAGCGAACGTGTCGCTGGTCGTGCCGAGTCTTCGGTGCGAGGTCGTCACTGGTGAGTCCGACCGTCACGTCGCCGAGTTCGAACGCGCGCTCGAACAGCGCGCGGTGTCCGTCGTGGATGGGGTCGAACGTCCCGCCCAGTGCGACCTTCATATCCCGGGCAACGGCACCACCTGATTTAGTGGTGTCGTCTTCAGCACCCTTCGAGAGAGCGTCACACCCCCACGCACAGTCGCTCGCTACTCTTCGGTCTCGTCGTCGGCGTCCTCGACGGAGATGGTGACCGGTTCGTCGTCCGACGACGCGTCGCCCGTCTCACCGAGGTGGGCGTCCAAGTTGAACACGGTGTTGAGCTCTGACTGGATGTCGCCGACGACGGTATTGACGAGTTCGCTCGGCGGGATGGCGCTGTACTCGTAGGGGTTGTTCCCGGCGCCGTCGCTCTCGCGCTTCGAGCGCGTGACCGTCCCCTCCTCGTGGAGCGCCGCGAGCGCCTCCCGGACCGTGCTCGGGTAGAGTCCGGTCGCCTCCGAAATTTCGTCGCTCGTGCTCTCGGGGTTCTGTCGCAGGCTGACGTAGATGCGGGCGCGCGTCTCCGTGTCCAGCAGCCACGCCAGCAGGTCCACGATGCCCTCGTCGAACTGTTCGACCGCACGGTCGGCCTCCTGTTCGATTCGTTCGCGCACGTCCCCGGTCTCTTCCGCGTCGTCGTGTGGGTCGTCTGCAGACATGCGTTGTCTCTGTGAGGACGAAAGTGATTGCCGGATAAAAAGGTTGGCTCGGGGGGTCAGAGCGGGTTCGGCCGTCGGGACCGTCCGGGGATGTCCACCGACCAATTCACTAGAAAACACTAGCCAACTGAAACGTGCATGACCAGTGAGCGTTTCTGCCGATATTGGCCGGTAGAACTTAAACGACTCCGAAATCCGGTTCCTGCTATCGTCACTGAGACCGACCCACTACTATTTTACTACAGTAATCAATAGGGTACATCGTCGCACGGCACGACCGAGTAACCGTTACTGACGGTGGACGGCGAAGGATGTTCCGGGGCCCGGTGGGGGCCGCCGGGCGTTACTGCTGTGGGACTGAGACACGACCCTTTCCCGGGGACGGGATGTCAGATCGGTGTGGGGACACCGGGGGTTCTGGTGGTATCCAGAGCCGTTTCGCACCGATGCCCTCCGGGTATCGGTACTCGTTTCAGGCGTAATCGAGCGACAGCGACTCGCAGAGCGCTTGGACGCCCTCTTCCCGCCGAATCCGTCGCTGCCGTTCCGCACCGCTCTCCCGGTCGAACAGCGTCAGGAGACCGTCGACGCCCAGTCTGTCGCACTCGCGGACGACGATGTCCTCGACCGGGACCGTCTCGCTGGCGTCGCGGCTGAGCAGTTCCGTCGACCGTCCGTGCCGGATGGCTCGCCACTTGTTCTCGTCGAGTAACTCGCGCCGGAGACCGGTCCCGGACTCGCCGTCCTCGTAGCGGGCGGCGAGGTCGTCAACGAGGGCGTGGACGTACTCCACGAACGCGAGCACGACGTCGGGGTCGGCCTGCCCGTCCGGCGCGCGGACCTCGACGGTCCCGTGTCCGGAGTGTGGACGGACGTCGAACCAGAGTTCACCCCTGTCGTCGATGCTCCCGCTCTCGACCATCCGTCGCTCGTAGCGGTCGAACGCCGCGTAGTCCTCGAACGCCGTCGGCATGCCCGTGTTGGGTAGCGCCTCGAAAATCTTCGCGCGCGCCGACTGGAGGCCGGTGTCGAACCCGTTCCAGTACGGGGAGTTCGCCGACAGCGCCAGCAGGAGAGGCATGTACCAGCGGAGTTCGTTCGCCACCCAGACGGCCTTATCGGGGTCGTCGACCCCGACGTGGACGTGGAAGCCCGCCGTCGTGTTCCGGTGCTGTGGATACTGAATGCGGTCGAGTTGGGCACGGTAGCGCGGCTTCTCGGCGTGTTCGAGTTCCCGCCACTTCGCCAGCGGGTGCAGGCCGGCGGCGGCGATTCCGAACCCGTGTCGCTCCGCGTGGTCGGCGAGCGCGGACCGCACGGCGAGCAGTTGCTCTCGGGCGGCGCTCGGGTCCGTTATGAGCGGCGTCTGCGTCTCGATGACGCACTTGAACAGTTCGTGGTCGAGGCGTCCGTCCAGCAGTTCCGGGGGGTCTGCCCCGTAGACGAGTTCGTCCGTCCCGGACGTGGGGCGACCGTACTCGTCGACGACGTAGAACTCCTCTTCGATACCCAACGTACCCATCCGGGTGAAGTTCTCGTGAGACCCCGTTTCATCCATCGACTGGTGCATGGCAACCGATGTGCTAAAGCCTTCTGTCCGGGGACGGTGACCACTCACTTCCGCCGGGGTCGAGCAACCACGCCGAGGTGGTCGTCGTGGTACGGTTCGAGCCGTTGGGTCTCCAACACCTCGTAGGCCGACTCGATGTCCCCGAGGACGTCCTCGAAGACGTCGTCTGGGTCGGCGGTCACGTCCTCGCTCCGGGCCTTGATGGCGGCCAGGAGATAGCCGTCGTCGCGGAGGAACCGCCCGTTGAGGTCTGCGACGCGTCCCTGTCCGCGGGTCGCCACGTCCTGCACGACCACGTCGACCGGTTCGACGACGTGCGCGTACGTCTCGGGTTTCCGGGCGTCCTTCAGGAGGGGAAAGAGGTTGGGCCGCCGTTCGGCTACGTCGAGCAAGTCTCGCGCTGGGCGCGGGGCGAACTCGACGGCGTAGGTCGGACCGCCGAAGTCGGCGACGTGGCTCACCGTCGTCCCCGCGGCGGCCCCGAGGTACAGCGTGGTCTGGTCGGCGGAGAGGCCGGTGTCCATGCCGAGTTCGAGCATCGCGCCGAGTTTCGAGCGATGAGGGTCCCAGCGACGCCACTCGCCGTCGGTCCGTTCGCCGTACTCCGGGTGGCCCCGCGTGGCGATGCTCGTCGTCCCGTCGAAGTCGTGACGCTCGACGCCGTCGGGGACGGTCACTCCTCGTCACCCCCGCGCGAGCGGATGCGCTCGATGCGCTCGTCCAGTTCGCGTTCCAGGTCCGGCCGCAGGTCGCCGCTGTAGTGGTCCACCCGCGCGGCGATGCTCAACTTCCCGGCCAGCGCCCGGGCGGCAGACCCGCGCTCCTCCCGACGCGTCCCGCTGACGTACTCGTGGGTGAAGATGATGCCGTGCTTGGGCGAGGGCGCGCCGCCGCGCAGGTGCGCGAACAAGGCGTCCTCCGCGCCGAGCACTTGCACGGTGCCGCTGGGTTGCTTCGCGAGGGCTTCGAGGCCTCCGGCCAGCGAGACGAGTCGGGCCGCGAGCACCGGGCCCGCGAGCGCCGAGAGGTTCGGTGCGACGGCGGGCGCGGTCCGCTCTACGTACGCCCGCAGGTCCTCGGCCTCGTCGGCGAGTCCGGCGGTTCGCTCGGCGAGCGACCGGAGGGCGGCGTCGCCCTCGTCCGTCGCGTCGCGCGCTGCCAGTTCGCGGGCGAACTCGACGCCGGTCCCGCTCTCGCCGTATCGGCTTCCCGCCCACTCCGCGACCCGCTCGGCGAGTTCGTTGGCGGTCCGCTCGCAGTCGGCCATCGCCCGAATCGCGTGGACGAGTTGTTGGTCGTCGGCCGTCTCTCGCTCGTGGACGGCGGCCCGCGTCGCAGCCACCGTCGCCGCGTGCAACCGGTCGTAGTACTCCTCCTCGTCGGCCGCGAACCCGGCATCGACGGCCTGCTGAGGCCACGCCTCGGGCGCGTCGGCCCGGCCGGTCCTGATGCGGTCGGCCGCGGCCGACTCGTCTTCGGGGTCGAGTCCGACGAACCACCCGTCTGTCATACTCCCCGGTGCGCACCCGACGCGAAAAAGCCCCGCGGTTGGGGAGCCAGCCGACGGGTCGACGTCAGATGCGCCGATACGTGACCGTACAGGAGCGCTACTGGCCGTCTGCTATCACGTGTCCATACTCCTTTATCATCTCGCTCGGCGTATAAGGAGGTGTTATGAGAGGACGACGATACCCCTTCGACAGCATGGAACGACTGTTCGACCAGATGCGAAGCGAGATGACGACACCGTGGCGCGACACCTCGTTCGGTGACGTCTCGTTCGGCGACGAACGCGGCTGGGACGCCGGCATCTCCATCGAGGAGACGGACGACGGCTTCGTGGTCCTCGCCGACCTCCCCGGGTTCGAGCGCGACGAACTCTCGCTCCGCCTCCGCGACGACGAACTCCACCTCAGCGGCGAACACGAGGTGGGCGACGGCATGGGCTACCGGAGCCGGACCGTGACCGAGTCCATCACCCTCCCGGCCCACGTGGACCCCGAAGACGCCACCGCGACGTACCGCAACGGCGTCCTCGAAGTCCGGTTCACCGTCGACGAGGACGAGGACGTCACCGGGTCCGACATCCACATCGAGTGATTCGTCCCGCCGAATCTGGTTGCGTCGGGTGCGGTGGTCCTTGCTGGGAAAACTTTTGCAAACAGGTCACCTGTGAACTTCCCTGATATATTTGTCCACGCCTTCCGAACGGAGGGCCATGGCAGGGACACCGAGTTGGCGTGACGCAGAGGCATCCTACACCGACGAGGTGATTGGCGACGATACGCTGGGGGAACTGTTCGCCGCGAGCGCAGAGCGCAACGCCGACACCACGGCGCAACTGTACAAGGGCGGGGTCTACGACCGGTCGTTGACGGACGACGCGTTACCCGCGGCGCCCCCCGGGGAGTACGCGAGCATCACCTACCGGGAGATGCACGACCTCGTGAAACACCTCGCGGCGGGGTTCCGCGACCTCGGCGTCGACGACGACACGCGGGTGGGCCTGTTCTCGAACACCCGCATGGAGTGGGCACTCACAGACTTCGCGCTCCTCTCTGCCGGGGGCGTCGTCACGACGGTGTACACCGAGTCTTCGCCCAAGCAGGTCCGCTACCTGCTCGACGACCCCGGTGCAGAGGCCGTCGTCGTCGAGAACGAGGAACTGCTCCAGCGGGTACTCGAAGTCGAGGACGACCTCTCGCTCGAGTTCATCGTGGTCGTCGACGACCACGACGTGGAGCGTGAGAACGTCTACTCGCTCGACGAGGTCCACCGACGCGGCGAGGCGGCGTTCGACGAGGAGACCTACCGCTCGTGGCTGGCCGACCGCGACCCGAACGACCTCGCCAGCCTCATCTACACGTCGGGGACCACGGGCCAACCGAAGGGCGTCCGACTGACACACCGGAACTTCCGGGCCAACGTCAACCAGACGCGGAAGCGCCTCGCGCCCCGGCCCGACAAGCATCCCGACCTGCCCGTCGTCACGCCCGAGACGACCTCTATCGCGTTCCTGCCGCTGGCGCACGTCTTCGAGCGACTGGCCGGCCACTTCTTCATGTTCGGGTCCGGCGCGGCCGTCGGCTACGTCGAACACCCGGATACGCTGGCCGACGACATACAGCAGATTCGACCGAACACGGGTGCGAGCGTCCCCCGGGTCTACGAGCGCATCTTCGCCAACATGCGGGAACAGGCCAGCGAATCGGCGGCGAAGAACCGCATCTTCGAGTGGGCCATCGACGTCGCCCGCGACTACGCGCGAGCCGACGACCCCGGGACGGTCCTCGAACTCAAACACGGACTGGCAGACCGCCTCGTCTACAGCACCGTCAAGGAGAAACTGGGCGGCAACGTCGAGTTCATGGTGAGCGGCGGCGGGAGCCTCTCGAAGGAACTCTGCGAGACGTTCCTCGGCATGGGGCTGACCATCGTCGAGGGGTACGGCCTCACCGAGACGTCGCCGGTCATCACGGTCAACCCACCGGAAGACGTCCGCCCGGGGACGCTCGGCGTGCCCGTCCACGAGGTCGACGTCCGCCTCGATACGGACGTGGTGGACGACGAGGAGTTCGACGACGTGACCGGCCCCCTCGGCGAACTCCTCGTGGTCGGGCCGAACGTCACCGACGGGTACTGGGAGGAACCCGGTGCCACCGAGCGGTCGTTCACCGAAGTCGACGGCAAGCGGTGGTTCCGAACCGGCGACATCGTCGAACAGACCCCCGACGACTTCCTCGTCTATCACGACCGCCTGAAGGAACTGCTGGTGCTCTCGACCGGGAAGAACGTCGCACCACAGCCGATAGAGGACCTGTTCTCGACCAGCGACCGGGTCGAACAGATAATGGCGGTCGGCGACGACCAGAAGTTCGTCGGCGCACTCATCGTCCCCAACTTCGAGGAACTGGAGCGGTGGGCCGACAGGGAAGGGGTCGACCTCCCCGACGACGACTACGCCCGGTGTGCAGACGACCGGGTCCGCGAGTGGATGCAGGCGGCCGTCGACGAGACGAACGAGGAACTGGAGAAGATTGAGCGAATCAAGCAGTTCGAACTCGTCCCCAAGGAGTGGACGGCAGAGAACGACCTGCTCACCCCGTCGATGAAGAAAAAGCGGCGCAACATCCGCGGGGAGTTCGAACAGAAACTCCGCGACATCTACGGCGACGACTACAACCCGAAGAACTGAGGGGCGCTGTGCGAGGCCGCGGCCCGTGGCTTTCCGATTTGATAACGGGCCCCTCGCGTTGAAGTGGTTGGTCGGCGAATATATCCCAATGCCCGCCGGTGATATCCACGTTCTCCACGTCGACGACGACCCGGCCATCACCGACCTCGCCGCGACGATGCTGGAACGCGAGGACGGAATCCGCGTCTCGGCGACCAACGACCCGGAGGCCGCCCTCGACCGGTTCGACGCCGACGAGTTCGACTGCGTCGTCAGCGACTACGAGATGCCGCGGGTCGACGGGTTGGAACTGTACGACCGCCTGTCCCCGCAGTTCGACCACGCCGACTTCCCGTTCATCCTCTTTACCGGTCGCGGCAGCGAGTCCGTCGCGGCCGACGCGCTCAACGCCGGCGTCACCGGCTACCTCCAGAAGGGCGGTCCCGAGCAGTACGACCTGCTCGCCAATCGCATCCGAAACGCGACCAAGCAGTACCACGCACAGGTGAAAGCCGACCGCTACGAGACGGTCATCGACGCGCTCGCCTACCCGGTGTACGTCGTCGACGAGACGGGGACCTTCCGCTTCGTCAACGAACCGTTCGCCCGGATGACCGGGTACGAACGGGAAGAGATTATGGGTCGGCCAACCTCGTTCGTCAAACCCGAGTCTACCGTCGAGCGCGCGGAGGCGGAACTCGGCCGCCTGCTGTCGAGCGAAGGCCCGGAGACGACGCGGTTCCGCGCCACGATAGAGACGGCGGACGGGGGGGTGGTCGAGTGCCGCGACCATATGGGCGTCTTGCCGTACGAGGGCGAGTCGTTCCGCGGGTCCGTGGGTATCCTGCGGCGGCTGGACGACGACACGCCGGTCACCGACGGGGGACAGACGGGCGGCACCGGCTACGCGTCCGAGCGGTTCTCGGCGGACGGACTGTTACAGGCCGTCGCCGACCCGGTGTTCGCCGTCGACGATGACGGCGAGTTCGTCTTCGTCAACGAGGGACTGTGCGAACTGACCGGGAGCGACGCCGCGGACATCGTCGGCCGTCACTTCTCGGACCTGACAGCACCCACGGACGCCGACGACGCCTGCGACGCGTTCGCCCGGTTCGTCGAAACCGACGGGAACGACCCCCTCTCCTACGAGAAGCGGTTGCTCGCCGAGGACGGTAGTGTACCGGTCGAGGGACGACTCCGCGCCGTACCCGGACAGGAACCGGTGTACGTCGGCGTCGTCCGCGACGTCAGCGACTGCCGCCGCGCCGTCGACCGGTACCGTGCGCTGTTCGACAACCTCCCGGACCCCACCGTCGTCACCGACTTCGAGGACGGCGAACCCCGCATTCGACGGGCCAACGCCGCCTTCGAGGCGGTGTTCGGCTACGACGCCGAGGAGGCCGTCGGGCAATCTGTCAACGACCTCCTCGTCCCGGCGGACCGGGCGGACGGTGCGGCCGAAATCGACCGGGCGGTCCTGAACGGGGAGCGCGTCTCCCGGGAAGTCCGGCGCGAGACGGCCGACGGGGACCACCGGGACTTCCTGTTCCGGAACGTCCCAATCGAACACGCGGACGGCGAGATGCTCGCCTACGGCGTCTACACGGACATCACCGAGCGGACGACCTACGAGGAACGGTTGACGGCGCTCCACGAGACGGCTCGACGGTTGATGACCGCCGAGTCCACCGACGAGGTGCTGGACATCGGACTGTCGGCGGCCCGCGACATCCTCGGGCACGACATCAACGCCATCCACCTCTACGACGAGGAGAGCGGCGGCCTCGTCCCCGCCGCGACCACGGAGTGCACCGACGAACTGTTCGAGGCGGTCCCGACGTTCACCGAGGGCGACGGCATCGCGTGGCAGGCGTTCGAGCGGGGCGAACCAATCGTCAACGCGGACGTCCGTGAGGACCCGAACGTCCTGAACGAGGAGACTCCAATCCGGTCGGAGATGGTGTTGCCCCTCGGGGACCGGGGCATCCTGCTCCCGGCCTCCACGTCGGTCGACGAGTTCGACGACGCGGACGTCTCGCTGGGGAGCGTCCTCGCGGCGAACATCCAGTCGGCGCTCAAGCAGGTCGAACGCGAGCAGACGCTCCGAGAGCGCGAGCAGGCGCTCGCTCGCCAGAACGAGCGGTTGGACGAGTTCGCCTCCATCGTCTCGCACGACCTCAGGACGCCGCTCGACCTCGCGGCGGTCCACCTCGAACTGGCGAGGGAGGGAGACGGTCCGGTGGACGAGGCCCATCTGGACCGCGTCTCGGCCGCCCACGAGCGAATGTCCGACCTCGTGAGCGACGTCCTCACGTGGGCGCGAGAAGGCGTGACCGTCGAGGAGACGACGCCCGTGTCGCTACCGACCCTCGTCTCCGAGTGCTGGATGGAGTTACAGCACGACGGCGCGGACATCACCGTGACCACCGACCGGACGGTCGAGGCCGACCGTGACCGTCTCCGGCGCGTGTTCGCGAACCTCCTCGGCAACGCCCTCTCGCACGCGGGCGACCGACCGAGCGTCGCCGTCGGTGACCTCGAGGACCGGTCGGGAATCTACGTCGCCGACGACGGCCCGGGCATCCCCGAAGACGAGCGCGACGAGGTGTTCACCTCCGGGTACACCCACTCGGAGGACGGCAACGGGTTCGGTCTGGCAATCGTCGAGCAGATAGTCGAGGCCCACGGCTGGGAGATTCGGGTGACCGAGAGCGAGGCGGGCGGCGCGCGGTTCGAGATTACCGGCGTGGAGTCGTGAGGACCGCCGGACTCAAACTGCTCGACCCGGTACTGGACGTATGACCGACGACTGGGCCGCACGCCTCCGTCAGAACCGGGCCGAGAAAGACGACTTCTTCGCCGAGCACCCGCAGTCACCTATCCCGCCGGAAGAGCGGGACGACTTCGACGGACTGGCGTACTTCGACCCGGACCCGGACTACCGCGTGGCGGCGACGGTGACGCCACACGACGACCCCGACCCCGTCGAGATGGATACCACCGACGGCCGGACTGTGCGGTACCTCCGAGTCGTCACCTTCGCCTTCGAGTTGGACGGGGAGACCTACGAACTCGCGGGGTACAGACAGGCCGGCGACGACCCGGAGGCGCTGTTCGTCCCGTTCCGGGACAAGACCAGCGGCCAGCAGACCTACGAGCGCGGCCGCTACATGGAACTCGAAGTCGACGGCGAACTGACCGACGGCGACACCGTCACGCTCGATTTCAACCTCGCGTACGCGCCCTTCTGCGCGTACAGCGACACCTTCTCCTGTCCGCTCCCACCGGAGGAGAACTGGCTCGAGACGACCGTCGAGGCCGGTGAACGGGCGCGCTGACGCGTCGGTGCCCGCGGAGCGAACTGTTTTCAGGCTGTCGACGCTACGTCCCCGCATGGCAACAGTGACCCGCGAACGGCCGATCCTCCAGTCGGCCCTCGCGATAGTCGCCGCCCTCGGCCTCGGCGCCGGCGGACTCCTCCTCGGGTTCGTCCTCACCTTGCTGGTGGGCGGCCTCCTCGTCGTCGGCGTCGGGCTCGAGATTTCGCCCACCCTGAGTATCGTCCTCGGTCTGGTGTTCGTCCAGGGAATCGGCTGTGCGGGCGTCGCCTTCACCTACCTCAAACTGCGTCCGAGCGTCGCCCCTCGCGTCCGCTCGCTCCTCGGACTCTCCGGGCAGTCCCGGGTGTTCGACATTCCGGCGTCGGTACCGGACCTGCGTGACGCCCTGACCATCGGCCTCGGGTACGTCACCGCACTCGGCGGGGCCGTCGTCGGGTCCGTCATCCTCTCGCAGTTGCAGGTCGACACCGGGACGAATCAGGCCGCCGAAATCGGCCTCCAGAACCCCGGGACCCTGCTTCTCCTGATTCCGGCGTCCGTCCTCCTCATCGGCCCCGGCGAGGAACTGCTGTTCCGCGGCGTCGTGCAGGGCCGCATCCGCGAGGTGTTCAGTCCGGTGCCCGGCGTCCTCATCCCGAGCGTCGTGTTCGCGGGTCTCCACTGGTTCGCACTCAGCGGCGGGTCGCCGCTGGGCAACCTCGCGGCGCTGGGCGTTCTGGTAGTCCCCGCCCTCGTCTTCGGCGTCAGCTACGAGTACACGGACAACATCGTGGTCCCGGCGCTCATCCACGGCGTCTACAACGCGACGCTGTTCACCGCGCTGTACGCCACCATCGTCTACAGCGACCAGTTGCCCCAGCAGGCGCTACTGGTCTCCTTCGCCTGACCCATGGGGCGGTTCAACGCCGGCTACGACCGCCTGTTCGGGAGCGACGACCTCACGGTCGGCGTCGGCTTCCCGCTGACCGACGCCAGCGAGTCCCGCCCGGACGCCGAGGCGGAGATGCGACTGGCGGCCCACGCCGAGTCGCTGGGGTTCGACGCGCTCTGGGCGCGGGACGTGCCCCTGTACTGGCCCCGCTTCGGCGACGCGGGCCAGACGTTCGACACGTGGCCGTGGCTCAGTCACGCCGCCGCGAACACCGACGAGGTGGCCCTCGGAACGGCCAGCGTCGTCCTGCCACTCAGACACCCGCTCCACGTCGCCAAGAGCGCCGCGACGGTCGACCGACTCTCCGACGGCCGACTCGTGATGGGCGTCGCCACCGGCGACCGGGACCCGGAGTACCCGGCGTTCGACGTCGACGCGGAGGGCCGTGGTGCGAGATTCCGCGAGGCCGTGGACACGCTTCGCACGGTCTGGCGCGAGGAGTTCCCCGCTATCGACGGTGAGTGGGGGTCGCTCGACGGTGCCCTCGACGTCGTGCCGAAACCGACGGGCGAGACGATACCGCTCCTCCCGACGGGTAACGCTCGTCAGTCCGTCGAGTGGATAGCCGAGCACGGCGACGGGTGGCTGTTCTACCACCTCCCGGAGGAGACGCTGGGGTCGTACCTAGCGGACTGGCGAGACGCCGCGGGTGCGAAACCCTACGCGATGGTGGTCCGGACCCACCTCGAGGACGACCCGACGGCCGACCCGGACCCGGTGCATCAGGGCTACCGCGCCGGGAGCGAGTGGTTCGCCGAGTACTTCCAGGAGTTGGACACGATGGGCGTCGACCACGTCGTCGTCTCGACGCCGGGCGAAGACCCCGAACGCGAACTCACTCGCCTCGCCGAGGACGTCTTCGCGCAGGTCTGAGGCGGCCGCGCCGTCACTCGCTCTCGCGGGCGGCCCGGACGTGTTCCCGGGCCTCTTCGGGCGTCATCCCGCGGACGCCGCAGGCACAGGAGAGCAGTTCCGGGTCCGCGAGTTCGTCGACCTGTTCGCGGGACGCACGTTCGAGCGCGTCTGCCTCGGCGTCGTACTCGAAGGTGACGCGGTAGCTGACCTGCGTGACGCCCTCGATGCGGTGGTCCTCGCTCGGGTCCGGGTTGGCGATGGCCTCGGCGTGTTCGGCCTGCATCGCGTTCTTCCACTGTTCGAGGTTCGCCTCCGGGTCGGCGTCGTCGGTCATATCGCCGACGTGGTGGCAGGCGGTGAAAAAGGTGGCCAGACGGTGCGGTCACACCGCGTTCTGGACGCTCGTGCGCGCCGTCCGGTCGGCCGCCGCCAGTTCGTCCTGCCCGTACTCCCGGGCCGAAATCTCCCGCACCCAGAGCTCTCGGGCCAGCAACGAGAGGCGGTCCTCCGGGCCGCTGATGGTCACCGCTGCGCTCCCCACGCCCGATATCTCCACCCCGGGGATGCCGTCGGTGGCCCGCCTGAGTTCGCTCTGAACGTCCCCACGCTTACACGCAATCTGGAGCTTCCCTGTCATCGATTCGGACGACGACGGGAGATGGGGAAGCAGTACTACCTACTCTGTTAGGTGTCGGGGCGCTCACCCGAACAGCACCCCGACGGACCAGAGGACGGCCATCCCGCCGGCGATGGTCGCGGACATACTGTCGGTGCGCCACGCGACGACTGCAGCGGTCACCGCCGCGAGCACTCGGCCGTCGAGTGCCAGCGCCGCCCCGTCGCCCGTCACGACGGCGGGTCCGACGAGGGCCGCCAGCACGGCTACCGGGACGAAGCGGAGCGTCCGTTCGAGCGCGGACGGGAACTCGTCCAGCCACGCGTACAGTCCGATGAACGAGACCCTGAGTGCGAACGTCCCGAGGCCGACGACGGCCACGAGGAACCACACGTCGCCCACGGGCGGAGCCGTCTGCATCATATCGACCCAGCCTCCCGTCTGTCCACGGCCGCGCCGGTGCCGGTTGCGAGTACGGTAGCGAGGACGACGCCGAGACCCAGCGGAACGCCGGCCAACGGAACGGCGACGACCACACCGACGAGCGCGGTGGTCGCCGTGGCCCTGTCGGTCACGAACCGCACCAGCAGTGCGATGAACGCCAACGGGACGACGAACCCCAACTGGAGACCACTGGGGACCGTCGCGCTGAACGCGACGCCGACGACCACAGCGCTCTGTACGGTCACCCACAGCGGGACCGCCAAGCCGAGGTAGTACCCACGCGGGTCAGCAGTCGGGTCCTCGGCGAACCGCTCGACGGTGAGCGCGTACACGGGCGTCCAGAGGAAGTACGCGAGCAGGAGTTTCCACCCGGTCGAGAAGCGCCGGAAGTACGGCGCGATGGAGAGGCTGAGTATCACGACCCGGACGCCGACGACGAGGGCGGTGAAGACGACGATTGGAAGCGGAATGCCCGCTCCGAGTAGTTCCAGCGTCGCCAGCATCACCGACGGGAAGTAGAACGCGACGGACATCCCGACGGACTGGAGCGGTGTCAGCCCCGCGGGCGGCGCCGCCACGCCGGCCGCGAGTCCGACGGTAGCCGTCGCTGGAACGAGCGGCAGTATCGCCTCGACGCCTTCTCGAAAGCCCGTTTCGAACGTCATCCGTCGGCGTCGCCTCCCTCGGTCGGCGTCCGGTCGGTGGCCTGATGGTGGGCCTCGAAGCGCGACGGGTCGACCCTGACTGCCTCCACCTCGCCCGTCGCCGTGGTCTCTCCCGGCGGACCGAGTTCACTCCGAATCTTCGTCCGCCGCCCGACCTCTCCGTCCGGCCACGCCCGCAGAGTGACGGGTTCGTCGAGCGGCGTCGGCGCCCGGTAATCCACGCAGAGTCGGCCCGTCACGTAGACGATGCGAGGGGCGCTCCCGAGGGGTCGACCAGCCGCACCGTACGCGAACGTCATCGCCGTCCAGATGGAGTGACAGTCCACTAGCGACGCGACGTGACCGCCGTACATGACGTTCGGCGCGCCCGAAGTGAACACGGCCTCCGGGACGACGTGCGCGACGAGCGTCTCGCCGGTCGCGTCGAGAAAGCTCTTCAACTGCAACCCCGTTTCGTTCGCGGGCCCACAGCCGTAACAGGCCAGTTCCGGCCACGAGTCCTGTACGGGCGATTTCCCGGCGGGAACGTCGCTCATGAACGGACCCACGGTGCCCGTCGACATTATGTTAGTCAATAACGAGGTGTTGTCGCCTCTGTGACCCGCTATCCCGCCTCGCGGCCTGACGGGTCCGTCTAGGCCCGACCGTTACACGCCGAGGAGGTCCACCGAGCAGATGCGTTCCTCGGCTTCGCGACCTTCGTGTGAGAGTCCGGCTAGTGTGGGGCCCCCCAGGCGTATCGGTGCCACAGCCACAGCTATACCTGGATAGGCGGGCGCTGGTCGCACGCTGAAAGCAGTTCGCACACGACTGTCGGACGTCGAAATGTGCGCCCGGAACACTAACGACCGGCGTCATCCTCGGCGGCGCGCCACGTCAGCCGGCAAACCCTCGTGCCGGGCGGTTGCCCGATAGGGCAACGGGTGCCGAAGCGGCGTCGACCGGTTCGGCGGGCGGTTTACGACCGCGAGCCGGGCGGTTTGCGACCGCCAGTCGGACGGCGTAGCCGTCGATGTGTACCGTGCCCGGGTTCTCCGGACCGTCATCGTCCCTGTGACGGGCCTCGGCCGGGGATTGAAGGCACGCACACGCTCTTGGAGGGTCCCGTACCTAAGGGTGGCGTTCAGACCGCGTACTCGTCCTCGCGCAACTGGACGTACTTGCCGTTGCGGTAGCCGAACTTGCCCCACTTGTACTTGACGACCAGTTCGATGCCGTGGAGGCCGCCCTTCAGCGCCGCGTCGGCCTTGATGCCGCGGGCGTCCATGAGGTCCTTGGCCGTCGTGAACGCGCGGTCCCAGTCCTTCGGCCGCCAGTCGCGCACCATGTCCGCGAACGTGACGTTCCGCAGAATCTCGTCGCCGATTGCGGCGTGCCACTCGTCGTTGTAGCGTTCGAGAGAGCCCTCGGCGGCGAGGCGGCCGGCTATCTTCCCTGTGCGGACCGCCACGTGGTCGCCGCCCTCGTGGAACGCGGAGGTAGCGCCCATCGCGCCGCCGGTGACGGCGACGCCCGCGCCGACGGGCGACTCGATGGGTCGCGTCGAGGAGATGGGGTACGTCTCCGTCCCCTTCGATTTCCCGCGGTCCTCGACCAAGGGGAAGTCCTCGACGTCGTACTCGGGGAACTGCCGGTTCAGCAGGCGACGGATGTACTCGTTCCCGCGCGGGATGCTCTCGTCGTCGTCGCGGAGGAGTTCCCACTCGGCCACGTCGTAGTCGGCGATGTCCAGTCCGATGGGCATCGTCAGGCCGATGCGGGCCACCGGTCGGTCGTTCGGGAAAATCCACGGGTAGGCCGTGTGACCCGGCATGATGCCCCACCAGAACTCGATGAAGTCGGGGTCGAACAGGTCCTCGGGCATCCGCCGGTGTTCCTGATAGGCGATGTGATTGACCCTATTGGAGGGCATAATCTCGCCCATGGTCCGCCCGTCGGGGAGGAACTGGTCGAGGGTCCCGCCCGTGACGGTACGCTGGGGGCCGTCGGCGAGCACGAGGTTGTCCGTCTCGACGTCCTCGCCGTTGGCGAGGTGGAGGGTGTGGCGCGGACTCGACGCGAGGTCCGTCTCGACGCCGGTGACGCTGACGCCGACGCGGTAGTCCGCGCCGGCCTCGGTCGCTCGCTCGCGTAGCCAGTCGTCGAACCTCGCGCGGTGCATCGTGAACCCGAACCCGTCGTAGTTCGCGTCGATGCCCGTCTCCGTCATCGCGAGTTCGGTGTTCGGGCCGTAGAACTTCGCACCGTCCAGTTCGCTCAGGACGACGTCCTCGGGGAACTCCTCGAAAGGGATGCCCATGATGTCGAGCCAGTAGTCCAAAAGTCCGGCAGCGTCCGTCGAATCCGGGCCCGTCCCCTCCCGGTCGGCCCGGGGAACCCCCTTCTCCAAGACGACGGCGTCGGCGCCGCGGGCGGCAGCAGCCTCGGCGGCGGACGACCCGGCCGGGCCGCCGCCGACGATTGCCACGTCTACGTATTCCATACGCGCTACCGTGCCACCCCGACGGCTAAAACCTATTGTCTCGTCGCGCTAGGAGGACTCCGGCACTTGGGGCCGGTCGGACCGGTCCGAGGCAGTCAGTACGTCGGGGACGAGTGACACCCCGACGGCGTCGTGCGGCCCTTCGACGGTCGTCCAGTCCCGTTGGAGGCGCGCGACCGCGCGTCGATAGTCGTCGTCGGCCAGTTCCGTCGGGTGCGCGTGGGTTTCGACCGTCTCCGTCCGGGCCGCGAGCGCGAAGAACCGCCGGACCCGTGGTCGGCACGTCGAGAGGGCGCGACCCCGTTCGAGGGCCGCACGGACGGTTTCGCCCGCCACCGGTTTCCGCAGGTAGTCGTCCACCGGAACTCCCAGCAGGTCCGTGCCCGGTTCGACGCCGCTGACCATCACCACGAACGGGTCGTGGTCGCCGGCATCGATGGCCGCCGCCACGGCGTCGCCGTGCTTGCGCGGCATCTCTCTGTCCAGAATCACGGCGTCGGTGTCCTCGTCGAGTCGGTCCAGCGCCTCCGCGCCGTCCTCGGCGGTCCGGACGTCGTATTCGCCCTCCAAACAGAGCCGATAGAGCGTCCGACAGTCCTCGTCGTCGTCCACGACTAACACCGTCTCTACGGTCCCCACCATTCTGTCTCTACCCAGCCACTCTCGACCCATATATCGGCCGTACCGTTCTGACCGTTCAGGACCGTTCAACGGTGGAATCAGCGCCGATAACCGCGGATAGTGCGTTTCAGACACTCTGGTGCCGCTTTAGCTACCGCACGACGCACTGCTAGTATAGCTCACAGGTCGCCGAGAACGTCGGTTCGGCCGTCGAGACAACTGCGGGAACCGGGACCGCGGCCGGACCTCAGAGGTAGCCGCGCTGTTGGAGGAGTTCGCCGTTGAGGACGCTGGCGCCGGCGGCACCGCGCATCGTGTTGTGCGCGAGGCAGTTGAACTGGATGCCGTCGGTGGTCTCGCGGAACCCGCCGACTGCGACGCCCATGCCGCCCTCGACGTTCCGGTCGAGTCGTGGCTGGGGTCGGTCCGGTTCCTCGAACACTTTGATGAGGCGCTCGGGCGAGGACGGCAGGTCGACGCCGGTGACCGCTTCCATCGCGTCTTCTGCCTCCGCGACGGTGACGTCGTCGGCCGTGTCGGCCCAGACGTTCTCCAAGTGGCCGTCGAGCGTGGCGATGCGGTTACAGGACGCGGCGACGTCCATGTCGTTGAGTTCGACTTCGGCGCCGTCGAAGGTGCCGAGCAGTTTCCGGGACTCGGTCTCCATCTTCTGCTCCTCGCCGCCGATGTGCGGGATGGCGTTGTCGATAATCTCCATCGAGGAGACGCCGGAGTAGCCAGCGCCCGACACCGCTTGCAGGGTCGAGACGCGCACGTCGGTCACGTCGAAGGCCTCGTCGAGCGCGGCCAGCGGCGGGACCATCGTGATGGTCGAGCAGTTGGGGTTCTTCAGCAGCGCGCCGTCCCAGCCGCGTTCGTCGCGCTGGACCTCGATGAGGTCGACGTGGTCGGCGTTGACCTCGGGAATCGTCAGCGGCACGTCCTCGTCCATGCGGCCGTTCGAGGAGTTCGAGGAGACGACGTAGCCCGCCTCGCAGAACTCCGGTTCGACCTCCGCGCCGACGCTGGAGGGGAGCGAGGAGAAGATGAGGTCGACGTCGTCCGGCACGTCCTCGGGCGTGGTCGCGCCGACGGTGATGTCGGCCACGTCCTCGGGGATGGGAGCCTCGACGCGCCACTTGGCGGCCTCGCGGTAGCTCTTTCCGGCACTCGATTCGCTGGCTGTCAGTGCGGCGATTTCGAACTCGGGGTGGGGGTCGAGTAGCTGAATGAGTCGCTGTCCGACCGCGCCGGTGGCGCCGAGCACGCCTACGCGTACAGTCATCGGTTGACACAGGGCCGTGGGTGTTCAAAACAGTTTGGATACGCCGCAGTGTCGCCCGCCCTCCGGCGGTCACACCTCGGCTTCCGTATCTTCCAGCGCCCACGTCACGACGCGGGCTTCGACCACGTCACGCTCTTCGACGTAGGGGTCCTCGGGGTTCTCGAGCACGCCCTCGGCGTCGGCGAGCATCTCCGCTTCGAGGTCGGAGTGGTCGGGTTCCTCTCGGACGTCGTTGAGCAGGGCCTCGAAGTCCTCCCGCAGGTCGAACGACGCGCGGGCGACGTTACAGCGCGACAGCGGACTCATCCCCGTCTCCAGCACGAGGTCACGCACCGTCTCCCAGTCCGAACGACAGAAGTAGATGGACACCTCGCCGACGATGTCCCGCCACGCGATTGCCTCGGCGTGTTTCAGCAGGGGCACCGCCCGCGGGGGGAGGTCCAGCCGCGTCTTCGTGTCCGGGTTCCCGCACAGGCAACACGCCTTCTCCGTCTTCCCGGTGTACATGTCTCCATCTTGGGTCGGACGGGCTTGTGTACTCGGGTACCCCCCGGCCTGGCCGCAGTGGTGGGGTATAAGTATTGGGCCGGGGGAGTTGTCGGCAATGCTGCGCGACGCGCTCTTCTACCCACAGCGCGGGCCGGGATGGCTCTGGACCGTCGTCGTCGGGAGTCTGTTGACGCTGGTCGGGACGGTGCTGTTCGTGCCGCTGATTCCCGTCTCCGGCTACCTCCTTCGCGTCGTTCGTTCGACGGCCGAGGGTCGCCCCAACCCCCCGAAGTTCGAGGACTGGGGCGACCTGTTCGTCGACGGCGCGCGCGTCATCGCCGTACAGGTCGCGTACGCCTTCGTTCCGGTGCTCGTCGTTCTGGGGGGCGTGCTCGCGCAGGCGTCGGGCGCTTCGCTCCTCGGGAGCGGCCTGCTGGTCGCGGGCGCGGTGGTCGGCGTCGCGGTGGCCTACCTCGTGCCGGGCGCGCTGGGTCGGTTGGCGACGACAGACCGCCTCGCGGCGGCGTTCGACGTGCGGGCCGTCGCGGACGCCGCCCGCCGTCCCGTCTACGTCGTCGCCGTGGTCGAGGGGTACGTCGCGCTCCTCGTCGTCGCGGGCCTCGGTGGCGTCCTCGTCCTCATCCTCGTCGGGGCGGTGTTCGCCTTCTACGGACAGGTCGTCGGCTACCACCTCTTCGCACGCGGCTACGCGGGCGCTGTGGGCGACGGACGGGACCCGATGGGCCGCGGACAGGCCGCCGCCGAGTGAGCGTCGCGTCGGCGGCCCCACACAGGAACGTTTTACTCGCCGGAGCGGGGACCGGAGCGTATGGATACCGCCGCACGACTCGACCTCGTGAGCAGGCACACACAGGAGGTCGTCACGGACGAGGAACTGGAGGCACTGTTCGAGGACGGCACCCCCTCGGCGTACATCGGCTACGCGCCGACCGGCGAGATGCACATCGGCCACTTCACGACGATGCGAAAGCTCGCGGACTTCCTGCGGGCCGACGTCGACGTGACGGTGCTC
Source organism: Haloarcula sp. H-hyl6 (assembly GCF_056934455.1). Lineage (NCBI taxonomy): Archaea > Methanobacteriati > Methanobacteriota > Halobacteria > Halobacteriales > Haloarculaceae > Haloarcula > Haloarcula sp. H-hyl6. The sequence continues at coordinate 297,689 of NZ_JBRIIK010000001.1, read as the reverse complement.
ATCGCCGACCTGCACGCCCATCTCGACGACAACAAGAGCCCGTTCGACCTCTTGGACGCCCGCTCGGAGTACTACCGCGTCGCCATCGAGGCGATGATAGACGCCGCGGGCGCGGACCCCGCGGACGTGGAGTTCGTGCGCGGCACCGACTTCCAACTCGACGAGGACTACACGCTGGAGATGTACCGCATGGCCGCGGAGACGACCATCGCGCGCACCCAGCGCGCGGCCAGCGAAGTCGTCCGCGAGTCCGAGAGCCCGAACCTCGGCGGCCTCATCTACCCACTGATGCAGAGCCTCGACGTGAAGGCCTTAGACGCCGACATCGCCTACGGCGGCGTCGACCAGCGCGGCATCTACATGCTCTCCCGGGAGATTCTCCCGGACCACGGCGGCCACTCGCCGGTCTGTATCTTCGCGCCGCTCCTCTCCGGCCTCTCGGGCGGCAAGATGAGCGCCTCCGACGCCGCCTCGAAGGTCAACCTCACCGACTCCCCCGACGAAGTTGCGGAGAAAATCGGACAGGCGTACTGCCCGGCCGGCGAGGTGGAGGACAACGGCGTGCTGGAGTACCTCGACCACCTCGTCTTCCCGATTCTGGAGGTCGAGGACGAACCGTTCGTCGTCGAACGGCCCGAGGAGTACGGCGGCGACCTGACCTACGAGAGCTACGACGCCGTCGAAGCGGACTTCCTCAGCGGTGAACTCCACCCGGCCGACCTCAAGCCCGCCGTCGGCGAGGCCATCTCCGAGGTCATCGACCCCGTCCGGGAGCGCCTGACCGACCGCCCGGAACTGCTGGCCGAGGCGTACCCCGAGACGTACGGCGAGGAGTAATCAGCAGGCCCCGATAGACGATGGACGAACGGTCACGAGAGGCGGTCCGCCGCACGTACGAGCGCATCGGCGACCACTTCTCGAAGACCCGCGAGTACGCGTGGCCCGAGGTCGAGGAGTTCGTCGCCGACGCCGACCGAGTCGGGACGGCACTCGACGTCGGGTGTGGGAACGGCCGGCACGCAGAACTGTTGGCCGGCGTCGCCGACCGGACCCTCGGCCTCGACGCGAGCAGGGCGCTCCTCTCGGCGGCGGACGACCGCGTGGGCGACCGGGTCTCGTTGCTGCAGGGCGACGCCGCTCGACTCCCACTCAGAGACGACTGCGTTGACCTCGCCGTGTACGTGGCGACGCTCCACCACCTGCCGACGGCCGACGACAGGCGGGCCAGTCTGGACGAACTCGCCCGGGTCCTCCGACCCGACGGACGGGCGCTGGTCAGCGCGTGGAGCACGGCCCACGACCGGTTCGACGCGCCCGCCGACGCCGAACGCGGGTTCGACACGACCGTCGACTGGACGCTCCCCGGCGGCGAGACTGTCGCGCGGTTCTACCACATCTACGCGCCGGCGGAGTTCGAGCGCGCTATCGACGTGAGCGGACTGACCCTGCACTCGATGGAACTCTCCAGCGGGAACTGCTACGCCGTCGTCGGACCGGAAGGGAAAGGTCCTTAATCACCTTCCCTCTATCACTGTGTACGTTCGTTGGAGCGGCGGTGGTCTAGTGGTAGGACCTGAGCCTTCCAAGCTCATGGCCCGGGTTCAAATCCCGGCCGCCGCATCCCCTTGAGGACTCTCCGAACAGCCACTGCTGAATCGGGAGACTCGACCCACGGTGACCACTGCGCCACCGGGGATTACGGTCGGTTCGAAGCCCGGCCGCAGTACACCCAGAGAGCGACGCGACTGCCCAGACCCGGTTCACGGCGTCGGCGAATCCGGTGCACTCGCTCCGTGGATGCCGCGACCGGGAGAAGATTTATGACCCCATCCTACGTATTATTACGTAAGCTGAAGAGTGGAAATTAAATCGCCAGACTCTTCTACCAGTTCGTCGTGTCGACAGTAGCGGGTGTTACAGCGCCGTCTCGGTCCCTCCCTCCGTCTGCTGTCGCCCTCTGTCGCGACCGGGACAGGTGAGACGTGACGCCCGATACGACACATGACTGGACACGACACAGACGCGACTGCCGGCCCCGACTCGATTGTCGACCCAGAATCGCTGCGCGACCGGGACGACGTCCCGTTCCACGAGGACACCGATACGGTCGACGCCGAGACGCTGGACCGTCTCGACGAGATGGACGACATGGCGCCCATCGGTGTCACGAACGACGCGGGTGAGACGCTGGTGATGCAGGTCACCGAGACGTGTGACTGGAAGATACCGTCGGCGAGCGTCGGGCCGGACGAGGCGTTCGGTGCCACCGCTCGGCGGTGGGTCAAGACGAACGCGCGGCTCGACGTCACCGTCGACGCCGTCGAGGGCGTGTGGCGGTTCGAGGCGCGCCTGGCGGACGGCGACCGAACGGCAGAGCGGTACTTCGTCGTCCTCCGCGGGTCCCCCGTGGGGGAGGAGTCGGACATCGGCGGCGGTGATGCAGTAGGGACTGGATGGTTCGATGCGTTCCCGGAGGACGCGGTCGCCGTCCCGGGAACGGACCTGTTCTTCGAGTGACGGCCGACGAACTCCGGTCGCGCTTGCCACCGTCGGCGGCCCGATAGACCTTGGGTACCGAGTCCCCGCCGAGTAGAAACCGGTTCGCTCAGGGTTCGACGCGTTCCCACGTATCCGACGTGAGGGTGGCGTCGGGGTTGTCCGGGAGGGAGACGGTCAACGAGTCTCCCGTCTCGACGCAGACGAGGTCGACCGGGTTCGACTCGTCGTGGTTTCGCGTCGGGTACGTAAACGGCCGGTTTCGCTCCGGGAGGTCGTCGATACGGGGACAGTCGGGTGGCGAGACGGTGCTGTCGGAGAAGCCATCGGTGTGGACGCGAGACTTGGGGCGGTCGCGACCGCGGTCGTCGCGTCCACTGAACAGACGGTCGGCGCCCGGAAGTCGCCTGACCAGCGCCCCCACACGGTCGCGAAACCGCTGGACGAGGCCGGGGGCGTCCCGGACTTCCGCTCGCACGTCGGCGGAGTCTCCCCGCTGCTCGTCCATGGGTGTGAGACTCATACTCAGGGGTAGGGAGGCGGGCTACAAAACGGTTGTGTCACTCACAGTTTCCACGGCTCAGAGTTCGATGCGCTCGACGATTTGGTTGCCGCCGTCACGTGAGTTCAGCGCGACGATGCGGATGTGTTCTTCGAGGCCGGAGTCGTTCAACTTCGCCTTCAGGAGGTTGTCGACCTGATAGACGCCTGCCGCGTTGTTCATCTCGATTTCGACCAGCACGGGGTAGTCGTCGCCGCTGCTGAGCGTCACCGTCTCGATGGCCTGACTGGAGACGGTGTTGATGCCCCGACCGCCGCGCTCGTAGGGGATGCGTGAGCGACCCCGCTCCATGTCCAGCGCGTCGGCCACTCTGACGACGCCCGCTTCGAGCGTGAGTGGAATCTCTTCCGTGTGGTGACAGAGAATCGCGTGGAGCACCTCGCCTTTCACTCGGACCCGTTCGTTCACGTCGTAGAAGTCCTCGAGTAGTCTGTCGAGCAGGTCCGCCGCGAGCGGGATGGAGTAGTAGGGGTGTTCGTCACGGTGGACGACGTGGCCGATGTCGTGGAGCGTCGCGGCGAGAGCGATGATGACGGCTTCGTCGGCCTCGTCTAGGTCGTGGTCGTCGGCCCCGTTGAACTCGACACCGCCCTGTTTGAGGAGGTCATAGAGACACAGCGCCCGGTTGCGGACGATGTCGATGTGTTTCTTCCCGTGGTCGTTGTAGCGCTTCCGCGTGACGGGGTTGACGTTCTGGGCCCCGAGGTACGCTTGCACCTCTTCGTCGGTCGCCAACACATCGAGGACGGCGTTGACCCGTTCGTCCGGGAACTCGTGGCTCGCCTCGGGGTCGTAGATTCGACCGCCCTCGTCGGTGACTCTCTCGCTCATGCTCTCTACGAGTGTGGCCAGCGAGAAAAAGTTCTCCCCGGCGCTCGTGTCTCAGGCCGCGCGGACGGCGTCGAGAACCTCCCCGTAGTTCGGTTCGACCCCGGGGTCGTCGCTTGCCCACGCGTACGTGACGGTGCCCTCGTCGTCGACGACGAACACCGCTCGCTTGGCGAGGTCGTGGACGCCGAGCGCCTCGAAGTCCATCGAGACGTCGTAGGCGTCGATTATCTCTCGGTCGTTGTCGCTGACGAGGTCGAACCCGAGTCCGAGTTGGTCGCGGAAGGCGTTCTGTGCGAACGGCGTGTCGATGCTGACGCCGTACACCGTCGCGTCCGCGTCGGCCAGTTCGTCGAGTCGCTCGTCGAACGCCGCTAGCTCGTCACCGCAGACGCTCGTGAACGCACCCGGGAAGAACGCCAGCACGACTGGCCCGTCGCCGACCGCGTCCGAGAGCGTGACCTCCTCCACGCGGCCGTTGGCGAGCGGTGCGGTGAACTCGGGCGCGTCGTCGCCGGCTGTGAGCATGGACGGCCGTTTCGTCTCGTCGGTGAAATCCCTTGTGACCGTTTCGGGGCGTGTCGACGCCCGTGACTCCGGTTCTCACGGCGACTTCACACCCGGTAAGCGACCCTTTTAATCCCTGTTCGCCCCTCGTCTCGACTATGCCAGACACGATGGAAGTGTACACCGGCATCGAAGTGACCGTCGAACACGTCGACTCGCTCCCCAACGGCGGCGCGCGGTTCGACATCACGGCCGAGGACGGTCGCAAGTGGCGAATCGACCTCACTCGCGACGGTGCGTCGGAGGTCGTGACGACGTGGCGGGACGGAACCCTCGCCGACGTCGACGTCCCGGAGTGGCTAGACGACGTTACGGCCCGGTTAGCTCGGCAGTGAGCGGCCGATTCGGTTACGCGTGCTACCCACTCACATCCCAGTTCACGGCAGACACCGTGTAGGACGCGTGAAAAAGCCCATAACGCGGCGTCACGCGCCGACGGTGAGCAAAAAGACTATAATAGCAACCACGTAAACTCCGACTACAATGTCAGGGACATTCGTACCACTGTTCCCGGGGATGCCGGGCACGACGGAGATGATGGTCATCCTCCTCATCGCCGTCCTCCTGTTCGGGGCGAACAAGATTCCGAAACTCGCTCGCTCCACCGGTGAAGCCATGGGTGAGTTCCAGAAGGGGCGGACCGAAGTCGAGCAAGAACTCGAAGAGATGAAGCAAGGTGGCACCGACTCCAGCACCGAGGAGTCGACCGCCACGGAGTCCTCGACCTCCACGGACTCCTCGACCAGCGAGGAGACGGCGACCGAATCGAGCAACTGACGACTCCCCTTCTCCGCTCTCTCGACCGAACGAAATCGTTTTCCAGTAGTCCCGCTACCCTCCGCGCAGGGCGTGTGGCCTAGTGGACGAGGGCGAGGGGTTCCTAACCCCTAGAGCGCGGGTTCGAATCCCGCCGCGCCCGTGCAGGGAACCGATGAGCGAAGCGAATCGGTGACTGAACCGGCATGGCGGGATTCTAATCAGGGAACGAGAGGTGAACGAGCGTCGCGAGCGAACGGGAGTGACCGTGGTTCGAATCCCGCCGCGCCCGTCTCGTTCGTGTCACTCACTCGACGGACGCGGCGTAGTTCGCAAAGCCTCCGGCTTTGCTCACTCCCGCCGCGCCCGTCTCGTGCCTCGCTATCGCCCGACCCGGCTCTACCGTGCGGACCGACGGGTCGGAGTCCGAGTGCCGACGCCCGTCGCAGTCACACCACGACGACGGCACCCTTCATACCGAGTGCTCGGTGGGGCAGACAGGAGTAGAGGTACTGTCCGGACGCCTCGAAGGTGTACTCGAAGGTGGTACTCGGTTCGCTCGCGACGTCGCCGGAACTGACGTCGGCGTTCTCGAACGCGACGTTGTGGCCGCCGCCGTCGCCCGTCCACTCCCAGCGGACGGTCTGCCCGGTGTCGATTTTGACCACGGGCGGGTCGAACGCGAACGCGCCGCCGTTGCCCTCGGCACCGACCGTGACGGATTCGGTGTCACCGCCGGTGCGGTCGGCCACGGTCCCGTCGAAGTTCCCGGTGCCGGACAGCCAGTCGTCCACCGCCTCGTAGCCAGTCGTCGGTGGTTCGCGGACGATGACCGCGCCCTTCATCCCCGCCTCGCGGTGGGGTTCGGACACGTACGGGTACGTTCCGGGTTCGTCGAATATGTAGTGGTAGCCAGTCCCGGACTGGGCGTTGGTCCGGCCGCTGTCGAACGTGCCGTCCAGCGCGACGACGTTGTGCTGGCCGCCGTGGCCCGTCCAGTCCCAGTGGACGTTGGTCATGGGGACCACCTCGATGACCGGCGGGTCGAACGCGAGGCCGTCGTCGAGTGGTTCGCCGACCGCAACCGTCGGCTGGGCACCCGCGCCGACGCGCGTGGGGTCGCCGTCGTAGCCGTTCGCGTCGGCGAGCCAGTCGTCCAGCGAGTCGGGCGGGGTCAGTTCTGGCGTCCCCGTGGACGCCGTGGTGTTGCTGTCGCTCGCACTCCCGACGGACTGCGCCGTCTCTCCGGTGGAGAGACAGCCAGCGGTGGCGACGAGTCCGGTCAGGGCTGTGCTCGCGAGGAACTGTCTGCGGGTGGAGGGCCGTTGCATTGCAGCCTGTAGGTTTTCCCGGACGGATGCAAAAACGGGGGTGTGGTTTCCAGATACTGGGAATCAACGGACTACCTTTATTACGCGGGGTTTTTTGTGAGGATACGAGGTCGTTCCGCTGTCCGGCCCGACCGGGACGGTACGAGCCGCGCCGTGTGAGGCACCACGACGATTGCCGCCACAGCATCGGTAGTGCCCTACCCACTCTCCGCGACCCACTGGAGGTCCCTCCCCGTGTCAGGAGAAGAACCGTCGGACCGACAAGCAGTCTTCGAGGCGCTCGCAGACCCGGACTGTCGCGACATCCTCGCGACGCTTGACGACCCGATGTCGGCAAAGCGCGTCGCCGACGTCTGCGAGTTGCCGCTGACGAGTACCTACCGTAAACTGGAACAGTTGAGCGATGCAGCACTCGTCACCGAGGAGACGGAGGTACGGTCGGACGGCCACCACGCGACGACGTACGTCCGGGACTGCACCGGCGTCTTCGTCGCTCTCGACGGGGAGGACTCTTTCGGCGTCGACGTCCTGCGGGACCGGGAGACGCCGGACGAGCGGCTAGCGCGCCTCTGGTCCCGCGTCAGCGAGGAACTATGAACGGAGACGTGTCGCTCGTCGTCATCGGACTCAAGACGGTCACGCTTCTTCTCGGCGGTCTCATCACCTACTTCGCCGCGAAGGCCGCCGCGAAGACGCGGTCGAGGGGCCTGACCTACCTCGCCGTCGGGTTCGGGGCAGTCACGTCGGGGTCGCTGCTCGCGGGCGTCGCCGACCAACTGCTCGGGTTCGACACACAGACGGCGCTCGTGTTCGAGAACGGCCTGACGGCAGTCGGATTCGCCGTCGTCGCGTACTCGCTGTACGTCGCGAGTCGCTCGTCGTTGGCCGGTCGCTGACTGCAAAACGGGTGCCGCGACGTTACTCGACGATGACGGCGCCCTTCATGCCGACGCCCTTGTGCGGTTCACAGTAGTAGAGGTAGGTCCCGGCCTCCTCGAAGGTGTGCTCGAAGGTGCTGCCCGACTCGGAGACGAGGTCGCTCTCGAAGTCGCCCTCCTCGTGGACGACGTTGTGGGAGCCACCCTCGCCGGTCCAGGACCAGTTGACGGTCGTACCGGCGTCGACGCGGACGGCCGGTGGGGCGAAGGCGAAGGCACCGCCGTTGCCCTCGGCACCGACCGTCACCTCGACGGTCCCGGAACCGGTCTGGTCCGCGACGGACCCGTCGAAGTTGCCGACGTTCGAGAGGTACTCGCTCACTTCCGAGGGGACGTCGCCGCCGCTACCGCCGCTACCGCCGCTCTCCGTCTCGGTGTCCTCCGACCCACCGCTGTCGCCGCCGGACCCTCCGTCGCCGCCGTCGCTACCGCTGCCGCCGTCGGAGCCACCGCAGCCAGCGAGCAGTCCGACGCCCGTCACGGCCGCGGTGCTACGGATGAACGTCCGTCGATTGAGGTGGTCTGTCATGCAGTCGAGTTTCGCCACGCAGACACTAAAGGTAGTCGCTTCTCCGACGGCGAGCATAATCAATCATTCGGGTCTGAGGAGGCCGAATTCCGCACTTTCGAACACCTGTATAACTGGGTGTCCGAACACGTTCGTAGCAGAAGCGTGTCACTTCGAACCCCCTCGTTTCTGGCGACCTAAGTACGGGATACCCACGTAGTTAGGACGGGGGTTCATCCCCCTAGCGGGTCTCGGAAGAACCATGCGACAGAGGTGTCCGTCGTGACGGTGTGGCTCAGGGCCGACCATCTCGTGCGAGGGCGGGGACCACTGACCCGACGTCCGGACGAACGAGTGCTCCTCGTCGAGGCGACGTCGTTCGCGCGAAAACGCCCGTACCACCCGCACAAACTGACGCTGGTGTTCGCCGCGTTGCGACACTTCCGGGACGAACTCCGCGCGGACGGTCGGACCGTCGACTACCGGCGGGTCGATAGGTTCGCGGACGGCATCGCCGCCCACCTCGACGAGCATCCGGAGGAGACGCTGGTGACGACGCGTCCGCAGGCCGACGGTTCCCGGGACCGAATCGAGAGTATCGTCGCCGAGGCGGGCGGTGACGTCGAGTTCGTCCCCGACGAACGGTTTCTCTGTTCGCCCGAACAGTTCGACGAGTGGGCGACCGACGGCCGCTACCGCCACGAGGAGTTCTATCGGTTCGTGCGCCGCGAGACGGGGTATCTGATGGACGACGGCGAACCGGTCGGCGGCGAGTGGAACTACGACGACCAGAACCGGGAGACGCCGCCCGAAGACTGGGAGCCAGCGGACCCCCCGACGTTCGACCACGACGAGACGACCGAGGCCGTCTCGGAGTGGGTTCGAGAGACGTTCGACGGCGGGGACTGGGCCGACCCCGGACCGTTCGACTGGCCGGTGACTCGCCGGCAGGCGGTGCGGGCGCTCGACCACTTCGTCACCCACCGCCTCGCCGACTTCGGCCCGTATCAGGACGCGATGCGGCGCGACGAGTGGGCGATGAGTCACAGTCTCCTCTCGACGTCGTTGAACCTCGGTCTCCTGCTACCCGAGGAAGTCGTCGAGCGAGCCATCGCCGCATACGAGGACGGCGACGCGCCGCTCAACAGCGTCGAGGGGTTCGTCCGGCAGGTGCTGGGGTGGCGGGAGTTCCTCCGACACGTCTACCGCCGCGAGATGCCCGCCCTCGCCGACGCGAACCAACTCGGTGCCGACGAGGAGTTACCCGACCTCTACTGGACGGGGGAGACGGACATGGCCTGTCTCTCGGACGTCGTCGACGGCGTCCGAAAGCGGGGGTACTCCCACCACATCGAGCGCCTGATGGTACTCTCGAACTTCGGGCTGATATACGGCGTCGAACCCGCCCAGTTGAACCGCTGGTTCCACGCGGGCTACGTCGACGCCTTCCACTGGGTGACGACGCCGAACGTCGTCGAGATGGGCCTGTACGGCGCTGGCGTCTTCGCCACGAAGCCGTACGCGTCCTCGGCGAACTACGTGGACAAGATGAGCGACTACTGCGCGGGGTGTCCGTACTACAAGACCAAGACGACCGGCGAAGGGGCCTGTCCGTTCAACGCACTGTACTGGGACTTTCTGGACCGCAACGAGGAGCAGTTACGCTCGAACCACCGGATGGGACTGATGTACGGTCACGTCGACGAGAAGGACGACGATGAGTGGGCCGAGATACGGGCACGGGCCGACGAGATACGGGCGATGGCCCGGAGCGGCGACCTCTAATCAAGTCTCACGCCACTCGTCGACTTCGCACTGGCGGAGCTCCGACCGGGAGTGCCAGCACCGCGGACGGACGGCCACGCCGACGGCGGCGAGGTAGGCGAGTGCGACGATACCCGTGACGACGACGCCCGGAACCATGCCGATGGCGGCGCTCTCGGGCCAGTTCCCTTCCTGTGCGAAGGCGGTGACGCGGATGAGCCACGCGCCGGTGACGACGCTGAACAGCGCGATGTACACGCGCCGGAGGCGGTGGGCGAGCGCCTCCTCGAAGGGGACTTTCAGGGTGGGATTGTCGTAGTCCTCGCTCAACTTGCGACGCCACGCGTCGTCGTCTACGTCCGTCGTCGGGTCCAGTCCGTGCGACCAGACGTTCTGCTGGATGAGTCGGACCCGCGAGCGCCAGACGTCGAACCCGCGGTAGCGGTGGGCCTCGATGCCGAGGAAGACGGCGAGCGTGACCAGTCCGACGAGGACGAGGTAGTGGGGGTTCGACGGGTCCGAGAACGCCCACGTCAGGATGGCGGCGATGACGGTGACCGCCCAGTTCGTCGTCCGGTCCAGTCGCTCGCGCCACCGGGTCATCCGGTGGACCTCGCCACGGTAGAGGTGGGCCATCGAGGAACTCGGGCCCATGTCTCGCTCGAACAGGCCGGCACCGATGCCGCGTTCGCGTTCACCGCTCGGGTCGAAGTCGTCTCTGTTCATCTCGTTTGCTCACCGTATTGTTCGCGGAACTCCGCGATGAGGCGTCCCAGCATCGCGTAGTAGTCGTTCAGTTCCCGGTGCATCCGGTCGGCGATTTCGTCGGGGCCTCGTGGTTCGTACACGTGGTAGTAGCTACTCTCCTCACCGCTCTCTTGGTCCTGCGAGACGAGGTCGGCGTCTAGCAGGCGCTGGAGCGAGCGGTACGCAGTCGTCCGGTCCCGGTCGACTCGCCCTGCCAGTTCGTCGACGGTCAGTGGTCCATCGGCCTCGACGAGGACGGTGAAACATCGTCGGTCGAGGGGGGCCAGTCCGTGGAAACAGTCCAGTACGAACTCACAGTGCACGTCGGATTCCAGCATCCCGCGGATTGCCTCGGGCATTATCGACACCTCACCGTGCCGTGGATGGCCCCGCCGGTGACGGGTCCGCCGTCGGTTGGTCCACCGCGGGGACGTTCGGCTGGACGAACCCCTGCGCGGATGCGCCGAGCATAGTGGTGCCACCGGTTGGGAAACAGCGCCTTCGCGACCATCTCAGTCCTCGGTCATCGCGTCGGTCGTCGCCGCGCAGTTGTTCGGCCCGCGTTCGAGTTCGGCCGCCGTCTCCGCGTCGACGGTCCGGTCGCCGAGGTTCGTGGCGATGATGTCCTCGTAGTTGTCCGGTCGCGGTGGCATGTCGGAGAGGACGAACTCTACGAACGCTTCCCTGTCGTAGTCCAGCGCCGCCATCGCGTCGGCGATGTCTCCGAGCGTGTCCGTGTACGTCCCGTCCTCGGCCTTGTCCGCGGCGTCGCTCGCGTGCCCCGGCGCGACGAGGGTGTCGTCCGGGAGCGGGAGAATCCGCTCGTGGAGCGTCTCGTACAACTGGCGGGCGGCCTCGGGTGCGCCGTCGGCGCCGTCTTCGAGGTCCGGGCGGGCGACGCTCTCGACGAACAACCCGTCGCCCGTGAGGATGACGGCGTCGTCGACGAGGTAGGAGGTCATCCCGCTGGTGTGGCCCGGCGTGTGGACGGCCTCGACGGCGACGTCGCCGACCGTCAGGGTCTCGCCGTCTGCGACCGTCTCGTAGGACTGCTCGTAGTCGACGCCGCGTTCGTCGGCCGGCGCGGGGACGAGGGCCTGCACGTCGTGGTCCCGCGCCAGTTTGCGGACGCCGCTGACGTGGTCGGCGTGGACGTGCGTGTCCGCGGCGGCGACGAGGTCAACACCGTACTCTGCGGCCGTCTCTGCGTACTGGTCGGCGAAGGCGTGGAGGGGGTCCACGACCAGCGCCTCGTCGCCGTCCGCGACGAGGTAGGAGAGACACCCCGAGGAAGGGCGGTAGAACTGGACGACGGTGGCGTCCGTCGCTACGGAGAGTTCCGTCGCGTCGAGGACGGTCTCCCACCCCTCCATCCCGTCTTCGACGGCGGCCACGTCGTCGACGCCCGCGTCGTCCAGTACGTCGGCGACGAACTTGCTCGATTTCCCCTCCGAACAGACGGTGTAGACAGGCCGGGCGTCCGGAACGTCTTCGAGTGCGCTCTCGGGCACGTCGTCCAGGAACTCGTAGTACGGCACGTTCCCGAACTCGACGCTGTCGCCGTCGATGCGCCAGTCGTCCACGTCCGCCGGCGCTCGCGTGTCGAGGACGCCGACAGACTCGCCGGCGGCGAGTCGGTCGTACAGGTCGCTCGGGGCTATCGTCGAGACGTCGTCGGGGATGGTGAACGGTTTGTCGCTCATCGTGTGCCCATCGTAGTCGGTCGTCCGTACAAAAGTGTTGTGTGTTTTGTGCAATACAGTAACTACTGCCACCGGATTCAGATACGGTAGCGCATAGCATCGAACAGAACTGCGCGAGAGAGGGGGCTAAGCGGACCGTTCGCAAACAAGAGCCAGAATTATGTTGCAGGTCCGACGAAATATGAGCCGACGCCGCCTGCCTCGGTGAGGCGAGTCGGCCCGTGGCGAGGCCGTACGACGCGACACCGACCGTGCGACCGCTGTGCCGACTAGCCGTCCTCTTCACGCCGCCGCATCTCGTACCGGGTGAACTGCGGCGTCGAGAGCGCGAGACGGCGCTGTCTGCGGAACGACCACGCCAACGCCCCGAGTGTGAGGGCCGTCCCGCCCAGTGCCAGTGCGGTCGACGGCAGGGTCGCGTCGACGTAGAAGAACGCCGCCACGGGGATGCCGGCGGCGGCGAGGAACCCGAGGAGCAGCCGCCACGCCATGCGGCGAGCGATGCCGCCGCTGTCTCGGAGCACCGTCTCCAGCACTAACTCGCCCCGTACGGCCGTGTCGAGCGCCGCTTCCGCTTTCGGGGCCGTCGTCACGACCGAGCGAGCGGTCCGGGTCACCGTCTCCTGCACCTCCTCGCGGACGGCCGCCCCGGCGTCGGCCGCGCCCCGTTCCATCACGTACTCCGTGATTATCTCGATGAAGTCGAAGTCGGGGTCGAGCGTGCGACAGACGCCCTCCAGCACGGTGGTCACGCGGACGACCAGCGCGAGGTCCTGGGGCAGTCGCATGGGGAACTCGTACAACTGGCTCTCGAACTGGCCGACCAACTGCTCGACGCGGTACTCGCTGATGTCCTCGCCGCGGAACTGCTCGATGACGATTTCGAACGCCTCGCGCATCACCTCGCGGTCGGCCATCGGGTCCAGCGCCCCCATCGCGACGAAGGCGTCCATCACCCGGTCCACGTCGTCCGTCGCCAGTCCGACGTAGAACTCCATCAACTGCTCGCGCGTCCGCGCTCCGAGTCGCCCGGTCATCCCGAAGTCGTAGAAGACGAGCGTTCCGTCGGGCTGGACCGCCAGATTCCCGGGGTGCGGGTCGGCGTGGAAGCGTCCGTCCTCGACTATCATCTGGATGTAGACTTCTTCGAGGCGGCGGACCAGTGCCTCGCGGTCGACGTTCATCTCGTCGAGGCGCGCCACGTCGTCGATTTTCACCCCGTCGACGTACGTCATCGTCACCACGCGGTCGGTGGAGTGGCTCTCGACGACGTCCGGAATCGCCACTCGCTCGTCGTCGGCGAAACTCCCGCCTATCTCCCGAAGCATCCGGGCCTCGTGGGCGTAGTCCATCTCCCGGCGAATCGTCGCCGAGAACTCCTCGGTGAGGTTCTCCAGCGTGAACGCCTGCCCCGGGTCCGCTCCCGAGACGAGAATCGGCGTCAGCGCCGCCAGCACGCGCAGGTCCGACTCGACGCGTTCCCTGATGCCGGGCCGCAGGACCTTCACCGCGACCCGTCGGCCGTCCAGTTCGGCCTCGTACACCTGTCCGAGCGACGCGCCGCTGATGGGCGACGTGTCGAACTCCTCGAAGCGCTCCGCGACGGGACCGCCGAGTTCCGATTCGAGCAGGGGTTCGATGTCGGCCCACGGGTCCGGCGGCACTTTGTCCTGCAGTTCCGAGAGCACCTCGACGTACTCCGCCGGGAGCGCGTCGGGCCGCGTCGAGAGCATCTGCCCGAGTTTGATGAACGCCGGCCCGAGGTCCAGAAACGTCTGCTTCAGTCGCCGCGCCCGCCGGGTACGGTCGTCGCTCGTCACGGACCGTGACCGGCCGAACAGCAGGAACCGCTTCCGGTCGCGGCCCCACGCGAGGACGAAGGGGACGAACTGCCACGCGACGACCAGCGCGCGCCAGAGGGCCCGCAGGCGGACCCTCAGTCCCGTCGGTTTGGTGTCCGCCGTCGAGGCCGGTCCCTGCGAATCGCTCACTACCGTCTCCTCGGGGCTCACGCCAAATGAGTGTACTGGAACCCTCGCACCGGGCCGCAGGAACGTTACACGCCTTCTTTCAGCGATTCGTACTGCTCCACGAACCGCGACTCGCAGGACCCACAGCAGAAGTAGTAGGTGTCCCCGTCGAGGACGGTTCGCTTGCCTTCCTCGTCCACGGTGTTCCCGCACTCGGCGCACTCCGGGGCGAACTCCGCGGTTCCGAGGCCGGGTTGCCACTCGCTGTCGGCGACGAGACGCACCTCGTAGCTGTCGACGTCGTCGAGGTCGAGGTGCGCGTCCAGCATCTCGACCACCTCTCCGTGTGGCACCGTCGCCGTCGCCGTCACCCGGCCGTCTGCCGTCCGGAAGACGTGTTCGACGGCGTCGGCCGCGGAGAGACCCTCCCGGACGGCCGCCGCACGTCCCGGTTCGGCTGCTATCTCGACGAGGACGGGGACTCCCGACCTGAGAAGCGAGCGGTCGACGTCGAGCGTGAATCCGCGGACGATACCCATCTCCTGTAAGCGGTCCACCCGGTCGGACACGGCCGGGGCCGAGAGACCGACCTCGTCTGCGATGTCGCTGAACGGACGGCGCGAGTCGTCGAGCAAGAGCGTGACTATCTCGCGGTCGATGTCGTCGAGTCCGCGCATACCCCTCAGTCCGCGCCCCCGATTAATGAGTCTCCCGTCGCTCAGACGGGGAGGTGTCCGGCGAGTGTCGTGACGATGGTCTCCCACACGGAGAACCCGAACACCACGCTCACCGCGAAGTCGGCGGCGAAAAAGAGGAACAACGCCGCGCCGGCGAAGTGGGCCTTGCGCACGTCGAAGGCGTGGGAGAACCGATAGAAGAACAGCGCGTTGACCATGCTGACCGGGATGATGGCGAGCATCTCGCCGGTCCAGATGGCCGTCGGGAACGCGGCGTACTGGGCCGCCAGCGAGATGGTGATGAGTTGGGTCTTGTCGCCGAACTCGCCGAAGGCCATCATGGCGAAGATGGGGAGGAACCCGCCCATCTTGTTCGGGACTCGCCAGTCGGTGCCGGGGACGCGGACGTCCAGTTCCCCGCCGTCGGTCAGGACGCCGCTGGCCGGTTCGCGTTCGGGCGCGTCGGCGGTGGGTGCCGTCTTGACCAGCAGGACCGCGAAGACGAGGAACAGCACGGCGGTCATCGCGTCGAGGTAGACGCCGGGGAGCATGGTCGTCACCGTCCGCCCGAGCCAAATCTCGACCGCGGTCCACCCGGCGAAGGCCGCTCCGGCGGCCGCGACGACCAGATATGGGTTGAAGCGCGTCGAGAGGCCCGCGATGATGAACTGCACCTTCTCGCCGGGGAGGACGGCCAACTGCGCCCCGGCGGCGACGAAGACGACGGTGAGCCACGTGACCTCGCTCACACCTCGCTCACCCCGTCCGCGACGGCGTCCTCGGGGTTGTGGACTTGGATGGCGTCGGCGATGTGGTCCGGCAGGGAGACGCTCTCGCCGCTGTCGAGGCGCACCGTCACCATGCCGATGGGCGCGACTTCCTCCACGACCAGCGTCGTCCCGGGGACGATGCCGGCCTCGTCGAGGTACGTGAGTTCCTCCGGGTTGCGGTCGCGGACGCGAGCGACTTCGAGGGTCGCGCCCTCACCGTGGTCCGAGAGGGCCGACCCCATCCGGTCGTCGATGGGTTCGAGTGCGTCGTTGGGTATCGGGTCGCCGTGCGGGTCGACGGCCGGTTCGTCCAGCGCGGCGGCCACGCGGCGCTCGAACTCCTCGCTGATGTGGTGTTCCAGTATCTCTGCCTCCTCGTGGACCTCCGACCAGTCGTAGCCCAGTTCCTCGGTGAGGAACGTCTCCAACAGGCGGTGATGGCGGATGACCTCGAGCGCGACAGTCTCCCCCTCCGGCGTGAGCGTGACGCCCTTGTACTTCTCCCGTTCGACGAGGTCGCGCTCTTCGAGTTTCTCGACCATGCTCGTCGCTGTCGGCGGCGTGACGTCGAGCGTCTCGGCGATGGTCGAGGTGGCGACCGGCGGCTCGCCCTCCCGTTCGAGCCGGTAAATCGCCTTGAGGTAGTCCTCCATCTTCGCGCTCAGCATGCGGCGAATTAGACGTGTCTAATGGAAAAGCGTGGCGGTGTAAAACAGGCGGCTCGGCGGTTTTCACTCCTCGTCGGCCGTGTACGTCTCCCGGCGAGAACGCGTCAACAGCCACAACAAGAGATAGCTGACGGCGCCGAGGGCGAACAGCGTCGCCGGGATGAGGAAGGGTCCGAACGTCTCGACGAGGAGGTCCAACCCCGGCGTCTGGAACATAGTGGGCCTTTGGAAGCGCCCCACATAAACTGCAAGGAAAGCGACACACGCCAGTTACAAGCCGCTGGCGCCGTCACTCGACGGTATGTATCGGACCGGTCACTACGGGGCGGCACTGCTCGTGTACGCACCCATCGGCCTCGCACTACTCGCACTCGACGCGCCGGGCCTCGCGGTGGTCGGCGGTGCGGTGTCGCTCGGGCTCGCACCCGTGCCCGACTACGACCAGCGGATTCCGTTCGTCAGCCACCGCGGGGTGACCCACACGCTCCTGTTCGCCACCGCAGTGGGCGTCGCGCTCGCCGGGGTGGGGTGGCTACTCGGGACGGGGAACGGCCCAGACACGGGCGTTCGACTGGCGGCATTCGGCGGCGTCGTCGGGGTGACCGCGGTCCTCGCCCACCTCCTCGCGGACGTGGTCACGCCGGCCGGTATCGCGCCGTTCTGGCCAGTCTCCGGGAAACGGTACACGCTGGGACTGACGCGGGCGGACAACACGCTGGCGAACTACTTCGTCCTCGCCCTCGGGGTGTTCGCCGTCGCAGTCGTCGTCGCCGTCGCCCGGCCCTCGCTACTCGTCGGTTAGATGAGGTCCTGACTCTCGAGCGACTCCATCACGTCGTCGACGAAGGCGTCGACGGTGTCGTAGGGGAACTCCCCGTTCAGTTTGGTGTTGAGTTCCATCGCCGTCATCGAGAAGTCGCCCGACTCGAACTTCGTGGACGGACCGTTCGGCAGCGCCGGGACGAGGTCCATTGGGCTGGAGATGGGGTAGTCTGCGTCTTCGAACGCCTCGGTGAACTGGTCGCGAAGGTCCGCTTTGTCAACCATGACTCGTTCTGTCCATTGCGCGAGCCGTTAGATAAAGGATTCGACATCGATACACTCTCCCGTTGTTCTGAGTTTATTCGGGGCCGCCCAATCTTCTTGCCGGTGGGTCGCCTCCCCGAGATATGGACTCTTCGACGCGGCGTCGGTTCCTCCGGGGGACCGGCCTCGCCCTGACTGCCCTCGCCGGGTGCGCTGACGGCGGGGCCGGCAGCGACCCGACGGAGACTGCCACTGGCGGTCAGACCGCCGGGACGGCGACGCCGGGCACACCACTCGATTCGCTCGAACTCGGCGCGGTCCCCGTCGCGGACGGGTTCACCTCCCCGCTCGACGTGGTGGTGCCCCGCGCCGGGGAGTACTGGGTCGCGGACCAAGCGGGACAGGTGTACTTCGTCGACGGCGACGGGGCCGACCCACGGGTGGCGCTCGACCTCACCGACCGCATGGTCGACGTGGGCGGCTACGACGAGCGCGGACTGCTGGGACTCGCGTTCCACCCCGCTTACGACGGTGAGGGGCGCGTCTACGTCCGATACAGCGCGCCGCGGCGGGAGGGGACTCCCGACAACTACTCGCATACGTTCGTCCTCGCGGAGTTCGCGGCCACGGGCGGGAGCATCGACTCCGACAGCGAACGGACGCTACTGGAGATTCCGGAACCGCAGAGCAACCACAACGCCGGGGCCGTCGCGTTCGGCCCGGACGGCTACCTCTACGTGGCCGTCGGCGACGGCGGCGGCGGGAACGACCAAGGGCGCGGCCACGTCGACGACTGGTACGACGCCGTCGACGGCGGCAACGGGCAGGACGTGACCGAGAATCTGCTCGGGAGCGTCCTCCGCATCGACGTGGACAGCGAGGGCGACGGCGGGCGGCCCTACGCCGTCCCGGACGACAACCCACTGGTCGGTACGGCGGGCTTACCGGAGCAGTTCGCGTGGGGGTTCCGGAACCCGTGGCGGTTCTCGTTCGGGCCGGAGGGTCGCCTCTTCGTCGCCGACGTCGGTCAGTCCCGCTGGGAGGAGGTCAGCGTCGTCGAACGCGGCGGCAACTACGGGTGGAACGTCCGGGAGGGCGCGAACTGCTTCCGGGCGGACGACTGTCCGACGGAGACGTCCGAGGGGGCCCCGCTACGCGACCCGATAATCCAGTACCCACACGACGGGGGTGCCGTCTCGGGCATCTCCGTCATCGGCGGCTACCTGTACGCGGGGGACGCCATCCCGGCGTTACGGGGCCGCTACGTCTTCGCCGACTGGCAGGCCCGCGGGAACCTGTTCGTCGCCACGGAACGAGCGAACGGCCGGTGGCCGGTGAGGGCTGTTCCGGTGGACGGTGACGGACTCGGGTCGAACGTCCTCTCGTTCGGCCGGACTGTGGCGGGGGAACTCCTCGTCTGTACGACGAACGAACAGGGCGTCTCCGGGTCGACTGGCGCGGTGCATCGCCTGCGCTCGGCCTGACTCGGTGAAGCGTACGCCGGCGTCGCGGTGCGCTGAGCGGCCCGACTCCGGCGCGTCGGCCCGCTATCGATTCGTCCTGACCCGCCGGTCCCGTTGACCCTTGCGGAGGAGGTAGACGACGGCTGGGACCGTTATCCCGGCCAACACGAACAGGCCGAGCAGTGCGATAGTAGCGGCCATTCTATCCCGACGTTGGGTAGCGACCCTTACAAATATTAGCCGACTAACAGTTCTTATCGCCGTATTTTCTCCCGACGGTTCAGTCGTCCGCCGCCACCGCCGGGTCGCCGTGGCTCACTTCGTCCCCCAGGAGCGTCATGAACTCCGCCAGCCACTCCGGGTGGTCCGGCCACGCCTGTCCCGTGACGAGGTTGCGGTCGCGGACCACGCCGTCGACCCACGAACAACCGGCGGCCTCGCACTCGGCCCGGCAGGCCGGGTACGCCGTCATCTCGTAGCCGTCCAAGACGTCCGCGGCCGCGAGAATTTGCGGGCCGTGACAGAGCGCCGCGACGGGCTTGTCGGCCTCGAAGAAGTGCTGTACCGCCTCGATGACCGGTTCGTGGGTCCGCAGATACTCGGGGGCGCGCCCGCCGGGGACGACGAGGGCGTCGTACTCGGTGGGGTCCACGTCGGCCATCGCCGCGTTCAGTTCGAAGTTGTGGCCGCGCGACTCCATGTACGTCTGGTCGCCCCGGAAGTCGTGTATGGCCGTCTTGACGGTGTCGCCTGCCTCCTTCTCCGGACAGACGGCGTCGACGCTGTGGCCCACGGTCAGCAGGGTCTGGTACGGGACCATTATCTCGTAGTCCTCGCCGAAGTCACCGACTATCATCAGGATGTCTTTGCTCATCGGTATCACCACTCGTACGTAGCGGCGCCCGCGGCTTAAAGACGTAGGTGAGGCGACAGGAGCGTCAGTCGGCCGCGTCGAGGACGGCGTCGACGTCGGCGAGGGAATCGACGACGTGGTCCGGCGACACGTCGCTGCGCTCGACGGACGCGTCGTCGCTCACGCCCGTTCGAACCAGCGCGGTGCGCATCCCCGCTCGCTCGCCCATGGCGACGTCCGTCTCCAACCGGTCGCCGACGACCAGACACTCTTCGGGGGCGCACCCGACTCGCTCCAGGGCCGCCTCGACGGCGGCGTCGGAGGGCTTTCCGAGGACGATGTCCGGGTCCCGTTCGACCACGCCGCTGATGGCGCGGATTATCGCGCCCGACCCCGGCTTGGGGTTCCCGTCGGCGTCGGGGAACGTCGGGTCCGGGTCCGTACCGAGAAACGGCGTCCCGTCGTCCAGCGCCCGGAGCGCGGCGACCATGTCGCGGTAGTGGAACTCGTCTGTCCACGAGGCCAACAGCGCGTCTGCCGCCTGCGGGTCCGTGACGAGTTCAGCGCGGGTCCCCCGAACCCGGTCCCTGAGCGAGTCGGACCCGACCACGAAGACGCCGTCGCCGGCGTGGTGCGCGTTCAGGTACTCGCGGGTGACGACGGCCGACGAACAGGCCTCGCCCGTCCGAGCGTCGACGCCCAACTCGTTCAGCCGTGCCACGTACTCCCCGCCGTCGTGCAACGGGTTGTTCGAGAAGAAACACAGAGACAGTCCGCGGTCGCGCAGGCGGTCGACGGCGGCCGCGGCACCGGGTAGCAGTCGGTCGCCGTGGTACACCGTCCCGTCGAGGTCCAGAACGACGCCTCGCAGTGTCATCGACTGCGGTAGGGAGTCGGGACGGAAAAACCTCTCTCAGGGCTCCACCTCTACGCTGCTCGCCTCGAACGGGACTAGGCGAGCGCGACCGCTCGTGACCGCGTCACGCGCTTCGAAGCCGTCGCTCCCAGCGCGGGCCGGCCCGCCGTGCGAGTGCCCACCCGAGTCCACCGGCTGCGACCGAGAGGGCGAGAGCACCCACGACGGCCGCCTGCGGCGCGACGCTGACGACGAGTGCGGCGACCAGCAAGGGGACTGCGAGGACGGCCAGCGCCGCGCCGAACGCCGCGAACAGCGCGGTGTCGAACAGCAGTTCGTTGGGCGCGAGACCGGTGAGGTACGCCGAGACGCCGAAGACGTAGACGGCGACGCCGGGCATCACGAGCAAGCCCACGGCCAGACGGCCCACCGGGTACCACGACGCGGCGACGGCGAGGTAGCCCGCACCCGCAGTCAGCGACAGCACGAGGTAGGCCCGCATCGTCCCCGCGAATACGTCGGCGTAGGTCACCGGGAACCGGAGGTACTGGCGAGGCGAGTCGAACTGCGTCACCCAGCTATACGTCGTGAACGCGCCGAGTCCGAGCAGCGTCCCGAAGGCGATGCCCGGGTGCGGCGTGACGCCCGTCCCGGCGGTCACCCGGCCGAGTAAGAGCGCCATCACCGCGAACAGGACGCCCATCGAGAACGCCACCTTCCCGACGGACCCCGACGAGCGAGCGACCGAGAGCAGAGCGCGCCTCGTCAGCGGGTCCGAGACGCCCGTGAACAGGCGGTCGGTCCGCCGGTGACGCCCGGAGGAGTCGTCGCCGACGGGTTCGAACAGCGCGACGCCGAGGCCGGCGAGCGCGACGGTCGGCAGGAGGCCGCGGACCGCCGCCGACAGGGACCCCTCGGCGTACAGCGCGTAGGGCGTGTAGGCGGCGGGGTCGAGGACACCGGCGACCACGGCCGCCGCCCCCGCCGCTATCGCGCCGAGTAACGCGAGACGGCTCCGGGCCGCGAGCGCGACCAGCGAGAGACTCAGGGACGCGCCGAAGGCGAACGCCGCGGTGACGGCGACCCACAGGCGCGCGACGCTCGCGGGGGCGACACCCGAGGCGATTGCGACGGCCCCGTAGCCGACTACCGCGGGCGTGAGGACGAGGCCGGCGTAGTAGCAGACGTCCTTGAGGAGGAAGGTAGCGAGCAGACGCCGCCACGACACCGGGAGGGTCCGCGCCGAGAACACGAGCAGCGTCACGTCGCCGAGTACGTCCCGGAGAGCGTCGCGGCCGACCAGTCCGATGGTGCCGACCTGCAGTCCGAAGAAACCGACGAGCGCGACCAGTCCACCCGCCACGTCCGGCGGTGGCGTCCCGGTCACCGAGAGGAGCCACGTCCCCACACCGGTCAGGAGTGCGACGACCACCGGGAAGGCCGCGAATCGGGGCCCGCCGAACAGGTGGCTGTGGAGTCGCCACTCCTCGCGGACCATCCAGCGGAACAGCGCGCCCGTCACGCGCTGACCTCCGCGCTCTCCCCGCCCACCTCCGCGATGAAGTACGAGAGCAGTTCCTCCTCGGTCATCTCCCGCGGGTCGCACTCGGCGACGAGTCGCCCGTCCTCGACGATGCCGACGTGGGTGCACAACTCGGCGGCCACGTCGACGTAGTGCGTCGAGAGGAACAGCGTGTTGCCGCGCTCGCAGTACTCCGCGAGGTGGCGCTTGACCCGTTCCTGCATGATGGGGTCTAGGTTGACCAGCGGTTCGTCGATGAACACCACCTCCGGGTCGTGGAAGAACGCCGCGGCGAGCATCACGCGCTGGCGTTCCCCCTCCGAGAGGCCCGTCGAGAGGGCGTCGAGGACGCCCCCGAACTCCAGTCGCTCGGCCCACGCCTCGATGCGCCGGTCCACGTCGCTCACGTCCCGCACCTCGCCGACGAAGGTGAGGTACTCCCGCGGCGTGAGGAAACTCGGCGGGTCCTCGCGCTCCGGCAGGATGCCGATGGCCCGCCTGACGCCCATCGGGTCGGCCACCGGGTCGCGCCCGACTACTCGCGCCTCGCCGCTCGTCGGTTCCCGCTGCCCGGTCAACAGTTCGATAGTCGTGGTCTTCCCGGAGCCGTTGGGGCCGAGGAGGCCGAACAGCGCCCCGTCCTCCACCGTCAGCGAGAGGTCGGACAGCGCCGTGACGTCGCCGAACCGACGCGTCAGTCCCGTCGTCTCGATGGCAGCCATGTCGGCGTGGACCAGTCGGGGCGTCGTCTTAGCTGTTTGGCCCCGGTCACCACGCGTGATACTGGGACGGGTCGCCGACCCACTCACCCGGCCCGCCCGCCCCGGAGGTGCCAGTGGGCCGTCCACACGACCCACGCGCTGAACAGCAGCGCGCCGGCGAACTCGGGGATGGCGAGGCCGCCACGGGTCAGCGACCCGGCGGTCGCCCACCACCACCAGACCCCGACGTGGGCCGCCACGAGTGTCAGCGTCACGGCTGCCCGGCGGACGGCCCCTGCGAGAGCGTTGCCGACGCCGTACACCGCCATGGCGACCATCGACGCCAGATAGTGCGTGAGCGCGGCCGGCGCGTGGAGCGGTTGGCTGGACGGGAACAGGCCGACGCCGGCCATCCCGACCAGCGACACCGCGAAGGGGAGCGCCGCGACTGTCTCGACGACGTGCCTGCTCCTCCTCCAGAGGGTGTACGCGAACGCGACGCCGACGGCGCCGCCGAGGACGAGGCCGCCGTCGAACAGGAGCGTCGTCACCGGCGTCGCCGCGGCGGTGCCGGGTTGCCCGAGGTCCGAGAGTGCGTTCCCCGTCCACTCGAACGTCGGCGACGCCAGCGTCGCCGCCACTATCGACGCGTTCGTCAACCCTACCGATACAACGCCCGCCAACCCGCTGGCCCGGTCAACGTCTCTCACGTCTACAACTCTCCACGAACGGCGAGTTGTAAAAGTTCGGGTCAGTCGAGCCACACCGGTCGCGGCGGGGACAGACCGAGTTCGGTACCGGGGCTGTAGTGGACCAGCGGCGACCCTTCCGGTGCCGGCAACCCGAGGGTTCGCAGGAGCGGCCCCCTCACGTCGGCGTCGACCGAGGCGAGTGGCCACGGGTCGTGGCCGACGCTCCCGACGAGACGCGTGCCGAATCCGCCAGTCGTGAAGTACCGCTGGCGTTCGACGAGGAAGGCGGCCAGCGAGTCCGGCGGTGCGGTGGTCGTCGACCCCTCATCGGGCGTGTAGCGCACGTCCAGCGCACGCCGGCCGTCCACGTCGAGTGTCCGCCGGGTTCGGTACTCGTCGTCCGGCCGTCTGTCGAGTACCCCGTCGCGGTAGGGGAGGCAGAGCGCCGGCCCGGAGGTGGCGGCGGTCAGTTCGTCGTCGGTGAACAGGGCGAGAAAGCGAACCCCTCGCTGGCCGTTCGGCCCCCGGACGTAGGTGCGGACGTTGACCGCCTCGGCCGGGGCGGTCAGGTCGATACCGAACGACGAGACGCCGGTGACGGTGTGGGCGACGGCGCTCACCCACGCGTCGCCGTCGGCCGTCTCGACGGTCAACCAGTCCGGTATCGACCGGTCGAGGCTGTCGGGGTCGACCGGCCAGTGGCAGAACCACACGTCCGAGAGCGCCACCGTGAGTGGACGGACCGAGAACACACGCTCTCTCGGGTCGGCGCGACAATCAGTTTGGCGGCCGGGGTCAGTACCGACGGAGTCGGCCCGCGGTCACGGGCAGACCGGGGCTGTAGTGGACGACGGGGTCGCCGGGCGGGTCCGCGAACCCGTTGGCCGAGAACAAGTCGTTCCGTCGGACGTCGACGGTCCCGTCTCGAAGCGGCCACGGGTCGTGGTCGATGTCGGCGTAATAGACGGTCCCACTGTCGTCGGCGACGTAGAAGCGGTACCGGGAGACGAGGAAGGCTTCGAGGGACCCGGGGTCCGGCGTGTGCGTATGGCCGTCCGCGGCCGGGCCGTACGTCGCGTCGAAGGTGGCGGGCGGTGCCCGACTGTCGGTCCGCTCGCTCCGAAAGCGGACGTTCCCGCCCGACCGAGTCACCTCCATCTTGGCGCGGTAGTACGGCAACTCGAAGAACCGGCGGGCGATACCGACGCTGAGTCCGTCATCGGCGTCGAGGTTGTAGAAGTACACGCCCGGCGTCTCGCCGTCCGTGACGTACGTTCGGAGGTTCAATTCTCCGAACGACCGCCCGATGGGACTCCCTCGCGGTCGGATGTCCGCCATCTCGAACGGGACGACGCCGAGCCACGCACGCCCGTCGAACGTGTCGACGTCGAGTTCGGGCGGCAGGGTCGCTGCCACCGTCTCCGCCGCGACCGGCCAGTGGACGAACCCCACGTCGCGCCAGTCCATCCTGAGCAGGTCCATACCGTCTCTACGGACTCGACGACTTTCCGAGTGGTGCGGTGGGTGCTCGCATGGCCCGTAGTTCTTTGAGGGTGAGGAACCCACCCTCTCGCATGGAGTTTGACGTCATCCACGGCGACATCGCCGCCCAATCCGCGGACGCACTGGTCAACGCCGCGAACACGAGTCTCCGGATGGGGTCGGGCGTCGCCGGGGCGCTCAAGCGGGCCGCCGGGTCAGGCATCGACGACGAGGCAGTCGCGAAAGGCCCCGTCGAACTCGGCGGGGTCGCCACGACGGACGCCTACGACTTGGACGCCGAGTACGTCGTCCACGCCGCGGCGATGCATCCCGGCGGGGAGTCCACGGGCGAGAGCATCCGCGACGCCACGCGGAACGCGCTCGCGGAGGCGGACGCGTTGAACTGCGAGTCGGTCGTCCTGCCCGCTATCGGGTGCGGCATCGCGGGGTACGACTTCGAGGACGGCGTCCGCGTCATCTGTGAGGAGATTGCGGCGTTCGAACCGGAGTCCCTGACCGACGTGTCCCTCATCGCCTACGACGACGCCGAGTTCGAGACCATGCGACGAATCGCCGCCGAGGTACAGGCGTGACCGACGAGGCCGACAGCGCCGACGACGGTCCCGTCGTCTGTCCGGTCTGCGGCGCGGACTTCGAGTCGGTGTCGCTCCACGACGAGGGGTTGATGGTGAACCTCCTCGACAACGACCGGTTCCGACGGGTCTGCTTTCAACCGGTCAGCGACGACGAGGGGACGCCGCTCATCCGGTTCTTCCACCACACTCACGAGCAGTCGGGGACCGACCAGCCCGGAACCGCGGGCGGTCGCGTGCCCTGACTCACTCCGACAGCAACGACGTGATAGCGGCCGCGGCGTCTCCGAAGGCGTCGGCGTCCATGTCGTCCGTCGTCAGTATGACGCCAGCGTCGTCGCCGAGAACCCGCACCACGAACCCGTCGTCGTGGAACCTGACGGTGAACTCGTACGGCCCGATGCTCTCCTCCTCCGAAGGGACGGCGAGCGCCGTCCGGACGGGTGCCTCTGCGAACCCCACTCGCTCGAACTCCACCAGACGGGACTTCGCTTCGAGAGCGGTCTCACGGGACTCGTAGAGGTCCGACCGGACGTAGAGGAGGTCCATCGCCGAGGGCGTGAAGTAGATGACGCTCCGAAGCGCGTCGCCGAGGCTCGTGCGGGCGGCGCTCACGACGCTGTCGGCGAACGGCGTTTCGATGTCACTCTGGAATGAGACGTCGTACATGACAGAGAGAGGCCCTCCGAGATATTAAATTAGAGCGACGCTGTGGACGTCATCGGCCCGCACTACTTGCCACTCCGCGGCGAGGGCCCTCCCTGCGGTCTGCCCCTCGCTACTCGTGCCCGGCGACGCGAACCGGTTCGTAGGGCGCTTCGAGGTACTCGACGTCGCTGTCCGAGATGTCGATGTCCAGCGCTTCGACGGCCTGTTCGAGGTGTTCGACGCTCGTCGTCCCGACGATGGGGGCGTCGACCCACTCCTTGTCCAACAGCCACGCCAATCCGATTTGAGCCATCGTCGCGTCGTACTCCTCGGCCAGTTCCTGCACCCGTGCGTTCACTTCGCGGCCGCCGCCCTCGAAGTACGGGTGTTCGCGGGCGTACTCGTCGCTCTGGCCCCGCGTCGTCGCCTCGAACTCCTCGTGCGGGCGGGTGAGGTAGCCCCGCGCGAGCGGACTCCACGGCATCACGCCGACGTCCTCCTTCTCACACAGCGGGAGCATCTCGCGTTCCTCCTCCCGGTAGAGGAGGTTGTAGTGGTTCTGCATCGTCTCGAACCGCTCGAGGTCCTCCCGTTCGCTCACTCGGAGCGAATCCGCGAACTGATAGGCCCACATAGAGGACGCGCCGGCGTACCGAATCTGGCCGCGCCGCACAGCGTCGTCGAGGGTCCGGAGCGTCTCCTCGATGGGCGTGTCGTAGTCCCAGCGGTGAATCTGGTAGAGGTCGACCGTGTCCATCTGTAACCGGTCCAGCGAGTTCGATAGTTCCTGTTCCAGGGCCTTCCGCGAGAGGCCGCCGGAGTTGGGGTTCCGCTCGTCCATCTGGAAGTACCCCTTGGTGGCGACGACCTGACCGTCGCGCTCGTAGTCTGCGAGGACGTTCCCGAGGACGCGCTCGGACTCGCCCATCGAGTACATGTTCGCGGTGTCGAAGAAGTTGATACCGAGGTCGATGGCTCGCTCGATTATCTCCGCGCCCTCCTGTTCGTCCAGCACCCAGTCGCGCCAGTCGGACGAACCGAAGCTCATACAACCGAGACAGAGACGGCTGACCTCCATGCCGGTGGAGCCGAGTGTCGTGTACTCCATACCCGAGCGCCGAGCGCCGCGGACAAAAAGTTGGGCGTCGGTCAGAGCGCGTCGGCGTTCACGCCCGCGACGTATCGCCGCGCCGCGACGTAGGCCGCCACCGCGAGGGCGACGCTCCCGACGACGTGGCCGTAGGTCAGGAGCGTCGGGCTATCGACGGCGAGTTTCGCCACCGTCGTCGCGGGGTGTTCGGGGAGCAACACCGCCGCGCCGAAGACGACGAGCGTCAGGACGGAGTACAGCAACTGCGCGGGCCGCCGCCGCCGCATCGACACGCCGAGGACGACGCCGATGGTGACGACGAGACCGGTGACGGCGGTGACGAAGACGAGGATGGCCGGGACGTTCGCGACGGCGATGCCGTTGACCGAGAGCAACAGCACCCACAACAGGGCCTGTGCCGGGGCGAGTAGCACCATCCCCAGCGCCTTGCCGTCGACGACGTCCAGCAGGGACACCGGCGCGACGCGCAGGAGTTCCAGCGTCCCCCGCTCTATCTCCTCGGTGATGGTGTCGACGACCACCGACCCGCTGATGAACGCGGGGAGGAACAGCAGGAGGGGAACGAGGACGGTGTAGGTGAACCCGAAGTACGGACTCGCGCCGACTCTCGGGGGAAGCGGGACGGGGTCGCTATCCAGCGAGGTGGCCCGCTCGATGCGTTCCTGTCGCTCCAGCGTGTTCAGCACTCGGCGCACCTCGACGACGATGAGCGTCGAGCGGATGCTCCCCTCGGGGATGCGGGCGGTGACGGCTATCTGCCGTCCCCCGTCCGACGGTGACTCGACGTAACGGGCGTTCAACACCGCGTCCACGCGGCGGTCTTGAAACGCCAGAATCGCGGCCTCGGAGTTCTCGAACGCCATCGCGCTCGCGCCGTCGTGTTCGTTCGCCGCTTCGAGCAGGGCGTCCCGAGCGTCGCCGGTGACCGCGACTTCCACCTCACCCGTCGAGACGGACCCCGGGTCGTACAGCGAGGTGAGGCCGACGACGAGGAACGACGAGAACCCCGCGACGAACAACTGGATGAGCAGCGCGAGGACGATGGTCTTCTCCCGAGAGAGGGACGCCACGTCCCGCCGAGCGACGACTAGTCGCGGGTCGCGGTACCACGCGCGGTCCTCAGGCAAGGCTACTCACCACCGTGAGGTTGTAGGCGAAGTGAACGAGGACGGCCACGCCGACGGCGGCGGCGTACGCCCCGCGACTCCGCTGTGCGCCGACCGAAGAGATGGCCGCCGTCACCGCGTGCAGGGCCAGCGGTGCGAACAGGAACAGGAGGGCGACGACCCAGAGAGGCACGCCGGACGGCGGCGTCGCGCCCTGCAACGCCGCGTCGCCGATAGGGAGGCTCTCCAAATCCGAGAGCCGAGCGATGAGCAGGCCCTTCTCCGCGAGGAAGAAGCCCAGTCCGGAGAGCGCGCCCAGACCGACGGCGGACCGGACCGACCGCTCGTACCGGGCGTGGGCGTACCCGGCGTAGACGTGGAGGCTCTTCGCCAGTTCCTCCACGACGGCGACGACGACGAGGACGAGCACGATGCCCAGCGACTGGTTCGTCCCGAAGACGTTCAGCGACACTGAGTCGAGGACGAACAGGAACGCGATGGCGACCAGTTCGGCGACGACGACGAACGGCAGGAGGACGGCGCTCATCTTCAGGGCGCTCTTGCGGGACTTGATGCGGCCCGCGAGGGCGTCGAGCACCTTCAGCGGGATGGACCGCTGGGTGAACATGTCCTCTTCGCGGTAGAGGCCCGCACCGAGGCCAAAGAGGACCAGCGCCGTCACGAGCGGCGGGAGCGTCGAGAAGGCGAACTCGGCGAGGCCCACGGACTGGCCAGTGAGGTCCATCACCACGAGCGTCAGCGGCGAGATGAGCGCGATGGGCGTCACGTCGGTGAAGATGGCCGGCACGAACGCGTAGGAGGTCAGCGAGACGGTGATGGTGACGGTGACGAAGGTGAGTTCCTTGAACGACCGGGCGAACATCGCGCCGCAGAACGTCGCCGCGAGAAAGAGCAGGGCGATGGGCAACACCGCCAGCACCGCGATTGGACTCCCCGACGGGGCGACGCCGGTGAAACGGAGCGTCGCGGTGATGGCCGTCGCCACGCCGACAGCCCCGAGGAAGTACGGGAGCGTCTTCCCCGCGACGATGTCGACACGCGAGGCGGGCGTCACGAGCAACAGTTCCCCGCGGCGGTTCAGCCGCTCCGAGAGCATCGAGGAGCCGTAGGCCTGGATGACGAAGTTCATCGGGACGACGTAGAGGAACGCGAGGACGAGCGACTCGAACGGGAACGGCGGCGCGATGTCGGAGGGCGTCCCGCTCTGTACGTCGCCGGCCAGACGCGCCCCGATGGTGCCGAGGCTCGCACCGCCGCCTCCTGCCGCATCGTCCCCACTACCTCCGCTAGTCGTCCCGTCACCGCCGTCCGCCGACCCGTCACCGCCTCCCGTCGCGCCACCGTCGCCGTCGCTGGTGTCACCGTCCCCGCTCGACGGGTCGTCTCGCGTGTCCAGCGGACTCGGGCCGCCCTGCTCCTGATAGACGACGGTGACGGACACCGGGAACGCCGCGGTCCGGTTGTCGTCGCGGGCCAGCGTCCGGTCGTTGTAGGACTCCGTGCTGTCCCTGAGCGCCGAGAGGGCGGCGGCCTGTTTGGGCGTCCGCGGGCGGGTCTGCAGTTCGGCCCCGTCGAAGGCCAGTTCCTGTTCACCGCGACGGACGGCCTTCGGGTTCGGGTCCTGTATCCGGAAGCTCCCGTCGTCTTCGACGACCGGGTGATAGGGGCTCGACTCCTCGACGCCGACCCGGTAGATGTCCGCGTTCAGGCCCGGACTCGCGCCCGCGACGGCGACGGCGGCGACGCCGCCCATGGCCACGACGGCGACGGCCATGATGGCGAGGGTCCGCCTGTCGACGCCGCCCGCGTTCTTCGTCACCTCCCACTTCGCGACTCGGAGGAGTTTGTCC
Organism: Haloarcula sp. H-hyl6; assembly: GCF_056934455.1. Taxonomy (NCBI): domain Archaea; kingdom Methanobacteriati; phylum Methanobacteriota; class Halobacteria; order Halobacteriales; family Haloarculaceae; genus Haloarcula; species Haloarcula sp. H-hyl6. The sequence goes on along the minus strand of NZ_JBRIIK010000001.1, from coordinate 267,480 downwards.
GGTCGCATCTACTCCGCGTCCTCCCCGACGTAGCGGGTGCCGCGGGTCCCCGCCTCCGCGACGTTGAGGAACACCTCTTCGAGACTGGACTCCTCGGTCCGGATGTCCACGACGGTCCCACCGGCAGACTCTGCGGCCGCCCGCGTCTCCTCGACGGCGTCCATGCTCCCGACCACCCGCTTGAAGTGGCCGTTCTCTCTCGCGGCCTCGGGCACGTCGACGGTCGTGTAGACGTGATAGCGAGTCTCGCCGTACTCGTCTTGCAACTGTTCGAGGTCACCGCGGGCGACTATCTGGCCCTCGTTCATGATGGCGACCCGGTCGCAGATGGACTCGACGTGAAAGAGGTTGTGCGCCGAGAAGACGATGGTCTTGCCCTGTTCGGCGAGTTGCTCGGTGAACTCGATGACGTAGTTCGTCGTCAGCGGGTCCAGACCGGAGGCGGGTTCGTCGTAGACGAGCACGTCGGGGTCGTTGATGAGCGACCGGGCTATCGCCACCTTCCGTTTCATCCCCTTGGACATGTCGCCGAGTTTCCGGTCGCGGTGTTCCAGTTCGAGTTCGTCGAGGGTGTCGTGCATCCGCTCTTCGGCGACGCCGCCGGGTACGTCGTAGAGGTCGGCGAAGAACTCCAGATACGAGACTGGCGTCATCTCCTCGTACAGCGGCGACTCCTCCGGGAGGAAGCCCAGTTGCTGGCGCATCTCGGTGGTCTGGGTGTCCAGCCCCGCGATTTCTGCCTCGCCGGCGGTCGGTTCCAGCAGGCCGGCGAGCATCTTCAGCGTCGTCGTCTTGCCGGCCCCGTTCGGACCGATGATGCCGAACACCTCCCCCCGGTCGACCGAGAACGTGCTCCCCTCCACGGCGACGAAATCGCCGTACTCTTTGCGCAGGTCGCGGGCGTCAATCATCTGGCGGTCGCTTGTGACCAGACCAACCTATACCTTGGCTCCGCTCTATTGTTGCTGATAATGGCGCTCTCGCTCGGCGACTCCGACGTGTCGATGGAGCAGACGCCTGACGGTCGGCGGGTCGTCGTCCGGCGGGTCGTCGAGGCGACTCCGGAGTCGGTCTGGCGCGTGCTGACCGACACCGAACGCTGGCCCGAGTGGGGACCGTCGATAACGGCCGTCGACTGTCCCGTCCGCTACGTCGAGGCCGGGACCACCGGTCGCGTTCGGACGGTCGGCGGACTGTGGGTCCGGTTCAGAGTGACGACCTGTGAGAACGACCGCTGGACGTGGTCCGTCGCCGGCGTACCGGCGACCGGCCACTTCGTCGAGTCACACCCCGCCGGTGCCGTCGTCGGGTTCGAGATTCCGGTGCTCGCCGCCGCCTACGCGCCGGTGTGTGCAAGAGCCTGCGCTCGAATCGGTGCGCTGGCGACTGCGGACGACGCGTGAAAGAGAGTCGGTGCGGACGTTACTGTTTGGTGACCCGGGCGTCCGATACGCGGTGGATGTCGTCGTCGATGCCGCTCCCGTCGCAGTCCTCGTTCGGACAGCGATAGTGCCACCCGTCCTCCGTGGCCGCTCGCTCGGTGAACCGGTCGCCACACTCGTCGCAGTACAACTGGCCGGCCGAACAGGTGTCGAGATGGAGTTCGAGCTCGAGCTCTGTCCCGAAGGTCCGCTTGCAGTTCCGGCAGGTATGGGGCATACCCGAATGTTGACATTCGCGCCTTATAGCTACACCGGAACGTTCACGTCGCTCGATTCCTCGTGACGAATACCGTGACAACCTACCACACGGTGGTCGTCTGTCCAGTTGTGGCCCGAAATCTGGCGCGTGGGTGGACGTTCGGGCACACGGTTCGGCGACCCTACTTCGGCACCCCTCAGCGAGTGCGGACGTCGAACCGCGCGCCACCTCGGTCGCTCTCGCCGACGGTGACGTCCCACTCGTGGGCGGCCGCGGCCTCCGCGACGACCCACAGTCCGTATCCCTCGCCCGCCCGGTCGGTCCCGTACCCCTGTTCGAACACCCGCTCGCGGTCCTCCGAGGGGACGCCGGGGCCGTCGTCGGCCACGTAGAAGCCCCCTTCCGTGGCGCCGAGTGTGACGACCACGTCCGGCCCGGCGTGGTGGACGGCGTTCTCGAAGAGGCGTTCGAGGACCGCTTCGAGGCGGTCCCGGTCGGCGGTGAGCGTCTGCTCCGTCTCGACGGCGAGCGTCGCCTCGGGGGCGTTCAGCCGCCCCCACACCGCCCGGGCCACGTCGTCGAGTTCGAGCGTCTCTGTCTCGGTCACGGGGCCGACGACGTCCCCGACGACCGCCGTCTCGTCGAGCATCGCCTCCACCCGACCGATGGAGCGGGTCATCGCCTCCTCGTGGGTCGGTTCGACATCGAGGAGTTCGAGTCGCCCGGTCACGACGTTGAGCGGGTTCTTCGCGTCGTGGGCGAGCGACCCGAGTACGTCGTCCCACCGGACCGCCTGTGCGGCGCCGTCGCGCCACGGCCGGCGGAGGAGCGCCCCGAGACGGCCGGTCAGTTCCGCGCCGTCGCCTCCGCGCCAGCGGACGTAGTCGCTCGCGCCCGCCACCAGCGCCGTCTCGATTCGGTCGCCGTCCGTGTCGGCACCGACGGCGACGACCGGCAGGCCGTAGTCGGCGTCCCGAACGCGCTTCAGCACCGCCAGTGCGTCCTGTTCGGGGGGCCGGTCCCCCACGACGACGGCGTCGAACGTCTCGGTGTCGAGTCTGTCCAGCAGGTCGGTCCGGTCGACGCGCGCGACGTCGAACCCGTCGGCATCGGCGAGAGCGGCGGCGACGGCGTCGAAGTCCGCTGCCGCCGCACTCGTCACCGCGACGCGTCTCGATTGTCCCCACTCACTCATTCACCGAACGTAAGAAAAGCGAGGATAAGAAAGGGCGGGTTACAGCAGGTCTTCGATGTGGTCGGCGACTTCCTCCGGCGTGTCGCCCACCGGGACACCGTTGTCCTCAAGCGCCGAAATCTTCGACTCTGCAGTGCCCGTACCGCTACCGGAGACGATGGCGCCGGCGTGGCCCATGCGCTTGCCCGGCGGGGCCGTGCGGCCGGCGATGAACCCGGCGACGGGCGTGTCCATGTGCTCGCCGATGTAGCGGGCGGCCTCTTCCTCGTCCTCGCCGCCGATTTCGCCACACATGGCGACGGCGTGGGTGTCGGGGTCGTTCTCGAACAGTTCCAGCGCGTCGATGAAGTCCGTCCCGATGATGGGGTCGCCGCCGATGCCGACGGCGGTGGACTGACCCAGACCGCGCTCGGTCAGGTTGTCGACGACCTGATAGGTGAGGGTGCCGGACCGGGAGACGAGGCCGACGTTGCCCGACGAGAAGATGTTGCCCGGCAGGATGCCGAGTTTGGCGACGCCGGGGGTGATGACGCCGGGGCAGTTCGGCCCGACGAGGTGCGTGTCGGTCTCCTGCAGTTTGCGGTAGACGCGGGCCATGTCCTGCGTCGGGACGCCCTCGGTGATGGCGACGACGAGGTCGACGCCCTTCGCGTCGATGGCCTCGAAGCAGGCGTCCGCGGCGAACGCGGGCGGGACGAACACGACGGAGGCGTTGGCGTCCTCCTCGCGGGCGGCCTGCTGGACCGTGTCGTAGACCGGAACGCCGGCGACCTCTTGGCCACCACGTCCGGGGACGGCGCCGGCGACCACGTTGGTCCCGTACTCCAGCATCTGTTCGGTGTGGAACTTGCCCTCACCGCCGGTGATACCCTGCACTACCACGCGCGTGTCTTCGTCGACTAGAACACTCATGCTTCCACCTCCTTCGCGTACTCGACCGCACGCTGGACGGCGTCCTCCAGCGTGTACTCGACCGTGACGAGGTCCTCGTTCAGAATCTCCATCCCCTCCTCGGCGTTCGTGCCGGCCAGACGGACGGTGACGGGTTTCGGAATCTCGTCGAACTGTTCGAGGGCCTGGTTGATGCCCCGTGCCACCTCGTCGCCGCGCGTGATGCCGCCGAAGATGTTGAAGACGACCGAGTCGACGTTGTCGTCGGAGAACACCATGTCCAGCGCGTTCGCGATGCGGTCGGCCTTCGCGCCGCCGCCCACGTCGAGGAAGTTGGCGGGTTCGCCGCCGTAGTAGTCCACGAGGTCCAGCGTGGTCATCACGAGGCCCGCGCCGTTGCCGATGATGCCGACGTTACCCGAGAGACGAACGTAGTCGAAGCCGTACTCGTCGGCCTTCTGTTCGAGTTCGTCGCCCTCCGCGGCCTCCTCGCCCATCTCGGCGAGTTCCGGCTGGCGGAACAGGGCGTCGTCGTCGATGTTCATGACGGCGTCGGCGGCGACGACCTCGTCGTCGCTCGTAATCATCAGCGGGTTTACCTCGACGTCGCTGCCGTCGCGGTCGTCCCAGAGCTGATACAGCGTCGTCAGCACCGACGCCACGTCGTTGGCCACGTCGCGGTCGACGCCGGCCTCGTAGATGACCTTCCGGGCCTGATACGGGTGCATCCCGAACGCGGGGTCGACGTGCTCGCGCGCGATGGCGTCGGGGTCCTCTTCTGCCACGGCCTCGATGTCGACGCCGCCCTTCGTCGAGACCATGGCGACGGGCTTGCCCTCGCCGCGGTCCATGGTCACGCCGACGTACAGTTCGTTGACGAAGTCGACGGCCTCCTCGACGAGCACCTTCGAGACGTGGTAGCCCTTGAGGTCCATCCCGAGGATGGCGTCGGCGGCCTCGCGGGCCTCGTCCTTGCTCTCGACGAGTTTGATGCCCCCGGCCTTCCCGCGTCCGCCGACGTGGACCTGCGCCTTGATGGCGACGGGATAGCCGATGTCCTCGGCCGCGTCGACGGCCTCGTCAACTGTCTCGGCCAACTGCGAGGCGGGTGTTGGAACGCCCGCGTCGGCGAAGACTTGCTTCGCCTGGTATTCGTGCAATCGCATGTCATACGGAATGGGGCGCGGTGGCGTTTTAAATCCGTCTTTCTCGGTTGGGGTGGCCGGGACTCAACGCAAACAGAACTACGCGAACGTCCGGAAATATCTCGCAGTCGCAGACGAACTTCCAGTCCGCCGCAAGTTTCACACGGAATGGGGTGGCCCATCCCCACTGTGACCGCGCAAGCGTTGTCGAACGCGGAGCAGGCCGGCACCGGCCAGCAGGAGCGTCTGGTGGAGGGCGGTGCCGAGAGCTACAGCGCCGACCACGCTCACGAGGACCACCCACGCCGGCGCGCCTTCGAACAGCGACACCGCGAGGACGATAGCGCCGGCCACCGCGCCGTTGCGGAGCGCGCAGTACAGTTCCGACCGGAGGAGGTCGGCGGCGCTCGTCTCCGCGACGTCGTCGTTCACGAGTCGGTCGTAACACATGGAGCGCACTGAGGACTCGGGTGGGTTAAATCGTGGGTCTGGAAATATCGGCCGCTTCGAGGGTAAATTATACGGAGGCGCTCACGAATCGTAGGCCATGCGCGTTCCGTGGTGGTACGGCGTCGCCCTCTCGACGGCCGTCTGGGTGGTCGGCTGTTTCACGCTCGGCGCCGTGCCCGAGTCATCGCCGCTCGAACGACGAGTCGTGGGCCCCGTCGTCGTCGCGATGGTCGTCGCGTGGCTGGCGATGCCGGTGTCTATCGCGCTCGACCAGCGCGGTCCCGCCGCCGAGTTCGCGTGGGACCCCGCCACCTCGCTGTGGGTCCTCGGGTCGCTCGTGTGGTTCGTCAACGTCGTCGTGGGGACGGCCTACTGTCTGCGTCGGTACGTCACGGCGAGTCGGACGGCCCCGTCCCGACACTGGGAGACGGTGGTGGCGGCGTCGGTGGGATTCTGGGTCGTGGCCTTCGTACTCGACTACGGTCTCCCGCAGGGGACGATACCTGAGCCGCTCTACGACGCGATGGCCGTCTTCGTCCTCCTCACGTGGGTTGCGCTCCCCGTCGGGGTACTGCTCGACGCCGTCCGCGTCCGCGGGTACACCGACTGGAACCCGAACTCGCGAGGGTACAGCATCGGGGCGGCGCTCCCGTTCGTCAACGTCCTCGCGGGCGCCGCCTACCTCTACAAACGGCGGGCGGCCTTCCAGTCCGTCGACGCGACGGTGTCGTATCGGGTTCCGGAGGCGGACGAACACACCGACGACACCGACGTCGAGGGGTCTCCGTGGTTCCGGCGGGCCGGATACGTCTTCGGCGTGTACTTCCTCGTGGTGATGCTTCTGGCCGTGGCCATACCGTCCCTCTCGGAGCTGGGCATCCAGATACTCGGCCTGTTGCTCTGGGTCCCGTTCGGGCCGTTCTTCGCCGGATGCGTCTACAAGGACGCCGCGTGGCGGCGCTCGCGCGAGTGGACCGTCGGCGACGCGTGGTGGCTCTACCTCCTCTCGGCGGTGGTTCAGGGGGCGGCGTTCTGGTACCTCGTCCGGCGTGCGTCGAAGTCGAACCGCTACCGGCGACGGGTCCGCGAGACCCGGTCCGCCGGCGAGTGAGAGACCGACAGAGACAGGGCGGACGGTCCGCTATCCGCGGCCGTGACCGAGGAACGCGACGCTGTCGACGCCGTTGCGGCCGCCGTGCGCGAGGCCGACACCACCGTGGCGCTGACCGGGGCCGGCGTCTCGACGGCCTCCGGCATCCCGTCGTTCCGCGGCGAAGACGGCGTCTGGGACCGCTGGGACCCGACGTCGTTCCACCGCAGACGCCTCGACGCCGACCCGGCGGGGTTCTGGCGGGACCGACTCGACCTGCGCGAGGCCCTGTACGGCGACCTCGACCCGGACCCCAACGCCGCACACGAGGCGCTCGCCGCGATGGAGTCGGCGGGACACCTTGATGCAGTCGTCACCCAGAACGTCGACGGCCTGCACGGGGACGCCGGGTCCGAGTCCGTCGTCGAACTCCACGGGAGCAACCGACGCGTCCGCTGTGACGCCTGCGGCGACCGACTGCCCGCCGACGCGGCGTTCGACCGGGCGGCCGACGGCGACGTGCCGCCCCGCTGTGCCTGTGGCGGCGTCTATCGGCCCGACGTGGTCCTGTTCGGCGAGGCGTTGCCTGACGCGGCGATGGACGAGGCCCAGCGGATAGCCCGGGAGAGCGACGCCTTCCTCGCCGTCGGGTCGTCCCTCTCGGTCAGGCCGGCGTCGCTCCTGCCACAGATTGCGGCCGAGTCGGACGCCACGCTGGTCGTAGTGAACTTCGAGGAGACGCCGCGAGACGCAGAAGCAGACCGCGTGGTTCGGGCCGACGTGACCGAGGTGTTGCCGGCCGTCGCCGACCGACTCTAGAGTTCGACGCCGCCGGGGATGAGACTCCGCTGACGCAGGAGGCTCCCGTCGTGGTCGTAGACGAGGAGCGTCCGCTTCTCGTAGACGAGGGACTTCCCCTCGCTGTCGGTCAGTCTGACCTCGTACTCGCCGTCGCCGTCGTGGCGCTCGGCCGCGGAGACCAGCGCCTGCATCTCGTCGGGGTCGGCGGCCACTTCGAGGACGAACTCACCCGTCAGGCGGTTCGTCAGCGAGAGGACGCCGCCGTCCTCGTCCGCCCGTCGTCGGAACGCGACGTCTATCTCGTCGGCGTCGAGTGTCCCGTCTGTGGTCGTCGTGAGGCGCTCTCGCAATGTCCCCGCAGGGCCGTCGTAGTCGATACTGATGGTGGGGGTGCCGTCGTCGGGTTCGCTGTCGATGTCGACGGTGAAGTTGTCGCGCCTCATTCGGGTGGTCGAAGGTTGGTGGTCGGTCGCAATGAACGTAACGGCGGTGCCATCACCACAAGTGTCTTGTCGGGTGCTTTCGGTAGCTTTTACCCCCTGCCAACAGGCCGTCGAGACAGGATGGCGTGGGTCAAATCTGAGTACGCTGGCGAACTCGCGGTGCTCTCGACGTGGCTGGTGGCGCTCGCGCCGTGGTCCGCATCCGTGTTCGAAGTGTCCGGGCTGACGGTGGTTGCGCTCCGCTTTCTCCCCTTCCGGTTCCAGTTCATCTTCGGAGCGACGCTCCAGAACGAACGGCCGTTCCTCTGGGCGTGGGAGGTGGCGGGATTCCAGCAGTCCGGCCCACTGACGCTCGCCGGCTACCTCGGGTTCGCCGCCTTCGCCCTGTTCGCCGTGCCGTTCGCGCTGAGCATCTTCTACTACTTCGAGGAGGACCGCCTCGCGGCGGCGCTCCCGGTCGACCCGGTCCGCGCGTTCGGCGGGTTGCTCGGCCTCGTCGCCCTCCTCACCCTCGCGGCGACGGCGCTGTTCCTGCGGTACTTCCCGGGCCTGACCGTCCCCGTCGGGGGCCTCGTCGCCGCCGTCCTCGCGTACTTGTTGCTCACCGTGGACCGGACGTAACGACTGGCGAGGTGGCGAGCGAATTTAAGTAGGTGGCCACATAATGGCACGTTAACTTGCAGTTCCGCACGCCCTCTCAGTACTGATGTCTAACCCCGAGACTCCCGACCCCGGCGACGTCGTTCGTGACCCACTGGGCCACATCCAGTCGTGGCTCTCGCGGACCGCGACGATTCTCTCGGGGTCCGCCGTCCCCGAGTCGAACTACGACCCGGGACGGCACGGGGCGCTGGTGAGTTTCGACGGGTTGGACGGGTTCGAGGAGGTGGAACGCTACTGGCTCAACGTCCCGTTCGCGTTCGTCTCCATCAACAGGGACCCGGACAGCGACGAACACCGCTACCACGTCGTGGAACCGTCGCTCTCGGACATCGAACGCGAACTGCTCGACCGCCTGTTCGAGGACATCAGGGGGCCGCTCATCTACCGGACCGACGTGGACGCCGACCCGGAGCGAGCGCTGCGCGAGGAGTTGCGCGACAGACTGGAGGAGTACGGGGTCGTCGTCGAGGCAGAGACGTTCTACCGCCTGTTCTACTACCTCTATCGCTCCTTTCAGGGGTACGGCCACATCGACCCGCTGATGCACGACCCCAACATCGAGGACATCTCCTGTGACGGGCCGAACCTCCCAATCTTCGTCTACCACGACGGCTACACCGACGTCGAGACGAACGTCGTCTACGACGAGGGGGAACTGGACGACTTCGTCATCCAGTTGGCACAGCGGTCGGGTCAGCACGTCTCCGTCTCCGACCCCGTCGTCTCGACGACGCTCCCAGACGGGTCCCGCATCGAACTCGCACTGGGACAGGAGGTCACGCCCCGGGGGTCGGCGTTCACCATCCGGAAGTACGCCGACGAACCGTTCACGCCAATCGACCTACTGGAGTACGGCACCTTCTCCTTGGAGATGCTGGCGTACCTCTGGTTGGCCATCGAGTCCAACAAGTCGCTCATCTTCGCCGGGGGGACAGCGGCCGGAAAGACCACCTCGATGAACGCGCTGGCGATGTTCATCCCGCCTCGCTCGAAGGTGCTGACCATCGAGGACACCCGCGAACTGTCGCTCTACCACGACAACTGGCTCTCCTCGGTGACTCGGGAGCGCCTCGACGAGTCGGACATCACGATGTACGACCTCCTGCGCTCGGCCCTGCGTCACCGCCCGGAGTACATCATCGTCGGCGAGGTGCGCGGCGAGGAGGCGATAACGCTCTTTCAGGCGATGAACACCGGGCACACGACGTTCTCGACGATGCACGCCGACTCGGTGCAGACAGTCATCAACAGGCTGGAGAACGAACCTATCAACGTCCCGCGGCCGATGGTCCAGAGCCTCGACGTGCTCTGCGTGCAGGTGCTGACCCGGTCGGGCGACGAACGGGTCCGGCGAGCGAAGACGCTCGCCGAAATCGAGGGCATCGACCAACGGACCGGCGAACTGGACTACTCGACCAGTTACTCGTGGGAGGCCACCGAGGACCGGTTCGCAGAGCGCAACAGCGAACTGCTGGACGAGATTCGACAGGAGCGAGGGTGGAATCAGTCACGGCTCCTCAGAGAGATGAACGACCGCAAGCGGTTCCTCCGCTACCTCCAGCGGGAGGGCGTCGGCGACTACCGCCGCTTCACTGCGATGGTCAACAAGTACTACGCCGACAAGGACGAGGTCATGGCCCGCATCGGGACCGACGTGACGGTCTAACATGGCGCTGAACCCGCTAGGGCTGGCACCCCTCGCCGTCGTCGTCGCCGTCCTCGCCGTCGTCGGCCTCGCCGCCGTCTACGAGGGGTTCGACCGACGCCTGACGCGACTCTCCCGGCGACTGTTCGGCCGCTACGTGACCCCCTCGCCACAGCGCGAACGCCAGCTAGAGGCCGCGTACATCGGCCAGACGTACCGCGGGTACGCCGCCCGGACGTTCCTCTTCACCGGCCTCGCGGCCCTCGGCGGGGCCGTCGGCGGCGCGTACGTCGTCGGCGGGTTCCTCCTCGCCGTCCCCGCCATCGTGGACCTGCTGATGGGACTGCCGCCGACGATGGTGGCCGCGCTGGGGATTCGCGGGTTCGAACTCGTCCTCACCGAGACGCAGACGCTGTCCGTCCTCGTCGCCAGCGGCGTCGCCGGCGGCCTCCTCTCGGCGGCGCTGACCTACACGCTGCGGTGGGAACTGCCGAAGAACACCGCGGCGGTCCGCCGGCGGAACATCGACGAGGGGATGACCCGCACCATCGCGTTCATGTACGCGCTCTCCCGGGGTGGCGTCTCGTTTCCCGACGTGATGCAGTTGCTGGCCCGGAACGACGAGATATACGACGAGACGGCCCGCGAGATGGGCGTCGCCGTCCGGGAGATGAACCTGTTCGGCCGGGACATGATTTCTGCCATCGAGCGGATGTCCGACCGGACGCCCAGCGAGCGCTTCGAGACGTTCGCGGAGAACCTCTCCAGCGTCCTCCAGAGCGGCCAGTCGCTCTCCTCGTTCCTCCACGACCAGTACGAGCGCCACCACGAGGAGGCCGCAGAGCGGCAGGCCGACCTGCTGGAGTCGCTGGCGACCATCGCGGAGGCGTACGTCACCATCTTCGTCGCCGGGGTGCTGTTCCTCATCACGATTCTCCTCGTATTCGGCCTGACGACCACGGACACGCTCGCGTTCCTCCAGATGCTCGCCTACCTCGCCATCCCGCTGGCGAACCTCGGGTTCATGGTGTACCTGAACCAGACGCTCGAAGCACTCGGTATCGGCGACGACGGGACGACGGACGTACTGGAACGCGAGGAGACGGCGACGCTCGGCCGTCCGGCCGCGACCGACGGCCGGACCGGACTGACCGACGGCGGCGTCGTGCCCGGCGAGCGCGAGAACTGGGCCCGACTCCGGTTCCACGAGCGGTTGGGGACGGTTCGGCAGGCGCTCCGGTCGCCCGCGCGAACGCTCCTGTGGAACCCGACGCAGGTGCTGTACGTGGCCGTCCCCGTCGCGCTGGTCCTGTTCGCCGTCCGCGCGCCGGTGGCGTTCCAGACGGACGTGGTGAACGTGCGGTTGCTCGACGACCTCGTGGTCCAGTCGACGCTGGTCGTCCTCGGGTCGTTCGCCGTCGTGCGGACGCTCTACGCCCGCCGCATCCGCCAGATAGAGGACGCGACGCCGGAACTGCTGGAACGCCTCGCCAGCCTCAACGAGGCCGGGATGACGTTCGTCGAGAGCCTCCGTCGAGTGCGCGGGAGCGACGTCGGCGTCCTCTCGCCGGAAGTCGAGCGCATCTGGGCGGACGTGCAGATGGGCGCGAACGTCGACGACGCACTCGTCCGGTTCGGCCGGCGCATCCGGACGGTGTCGGTCACGCGCGTCGTGACGCTCCTGACGAACGCTATGCGGGCCTCCGGCCAACTCGGCCCGGTCCTGCGCATCGCCGCGACCCAGTCGCGGTCCGACCGCAGACTCCGGAACCGCCGTCGCCAGCAGATGCTCACCTATCTGGTCGTCATCTACGTCTCCTTTTTCGTCTTCCTCGTCATCATCGTCGCCGTCCAGGAGGTGTTGGTCCCGGCGCTCCCCTCGTCGGTGCCGACGCCGTCGTCCTCGAACCGACTGGGCGTCGGCGTCGAGCAGTTCGCCCGACTCGGACAGGTGGACAAGGCCGCCTACACGCTGGTGTTCTTCCACACGGCGCTGATACAGGCCGTCCTCACCGGGTTCATCGGGGGGCAGTTGGGCGAGGGAACGCTGAAAGACGGGGCGAAACACGCCGCGGTGCTGCTGGGTATCGCCTATCTCGCGTTCGTCCTGCTCACCTCCCCGGTGGCCTCGCTGACGGTCACCCAACCGACGGTGCAGGACGGGGAACTGACCGTCGACTCGGCGTCGCTCTCCTCCGGCGGGTTCATCGTGGTCCACACGTACGACACCGACGGCGACGTCGTCGGCGTCTCCGAACACCTCGACCCGGGCACTCACAGGGACGTGACCATCCAGTTGGAGGACCCACCCTCCCGGGGGGAGTCCATCGTCCTCGTCGTCCACCGCGACACGAACGAGAACGGGCGACTGGACTACGACTTCGACGCACCGGGTCAGCGGGACCGGCCGTACTCCGCCTCCGGCCAGCGTGACGTGGTCGCCGTCAGCGTCGAACTGGAGTGACTGGCTTTACGGTCACCTGTCGGTTAGAGGCGGGTGATGGAGTTCGCCGCCTTCGCCGACCGCGCCGCCACTATCGAAGCCGAGAGTGCCGACACCGCCATCACCGAGTCCGTCACCGACCTGTTCGCCGACGCCGGAGACCACCTCGAGACCCTCGCCCGGTTCGTGCAGGGTCGGGTGTTCCCCGCCCACGAGTCGACGACCCTCGACGTCGGCCCCCGCCTCTGCTACGAGGCCATCGCCCGCGCGGCGGGCCGGAACGTGAGCGCCGACGACGTGGAGACACGACTCGCCGAGCGAGGCGAAATCGGCGAGGTGGCGGCGAGTTACGACTTCGGCGGCCAGCAGGGTCTCGCGGCCTTCGGTGCGGGCGGGGCCGACTCGCTCACCGTCGCCGAGGTGGACCGCGAACTCACCGACCTCGCCGCCGTCACCGACGACGGCAGTCAGGAGACGAAGGTTGACGTCCTCTTCGGCCTGTTCAATCGCTGTGACCCCGACGAAGCGCGCTATCTGGCCCGCCTCGTCCTCTCGGAGATGCGCATCGGCGTGGGCGACGGGACCGTCCGGGACGCCGTCGCGGCGGCGTTCGACGTGCCCGTCGACGCCGTCGAACGCGCGTTGCAGGTGTCGAACGACTACGGCTACGTCGCGGAAGTCGCCCGAGAGGAGGGGGAACCGGGACTCGACGCCATCGACCTCGAAGTCGGACGGCCGGTGCAGGCGATGCTCGCGCAGGCCGGCACCGTCTCGGGCGCGCTGGACGATTGGGACGAGGTGGCCGTCGAGTGGAAGTACGACGGCGCTCGCGTACAGGTCCACTTCGACGGCGAGTCCGCACGCCTGTTCTCACGGAACATGGAAGAGGTGACGGACCCGCTTCCCGAAATCGTCGCCACCGTCGAGGACGCACTCGACGCCCCCGCCATCCTCGACGGCGAGGTGGTCGCCGTCGACGACGTGGGCGCCCCCCTCCCGTTCCAAGAGGTGCTCCGGCGGTTCCGCCGGAAGCACGACGTGGCGGCGACCCGCGAGGACGTCACGGTCCGCCTCCACCTGTTCGACTGCCTGCACGCCGACGGCGAAGACCTGCTAGACGCCCCGCTTCGGGTCCGACACGACCGCCTCGACGACCTGTTCGGCGACGGCGTGGTGTCGGACCTGTGGCTGACCGACGACGGCGACGAAATCGGCCGACTGGAGGCCGACGCCCTCGACGCGGGCCACGAGGGCATCATGCTGAAAGACCCCGACGCGGCCTACACGCCCGGCAAGCGGGGGAAGAACTGGCGCAAGCGGAAACCCGACGTGGAGACGCTCGACTGCGTGGTCACGGGTGCGGAGTGGGGCGAGGGCCGCCGGGCGAACGTCCTCGGGACGTTCGAACTGTCGGTCCGGACCGACGACGGGTACGTGCAGGTCGGCAACGTCGCCACCGGCGTCACGGACGCCGAACTGGACGACCTGACCGAGCGTCTCGAACCGCACGTCACCGAGTCTGACGGTCGTGCCGTGACGATTTCGCCCAGCGTCGTCTTCGAGGTGGGCTACGAGGAGATTCAGACGTCGACCACGTACGACTCGGGGTACGCGCTTCGATTTCCCCGGTTTCTGGCGGTTCGAGAGGACAAGGCTCCCGACGACGCCGACTCGCTCTCGCGTGTCGACCGTCTCGCCGACGGGGCGTGACCCGGTCCACACCCGGACCTGTCGGGGACCGACACTCGTAAGCGGGCGGTGGCGTTACCGGAGCACATGACTATCAGACACGACGGCATCACGGCCGAGTGGCGCGGGTACGCCACCCTCCGACTCGAAGGCGAGGACACCGTGGTCTACCTCGACCCCGGCCGCTACGGCGTACTGACCGGCGAGTGGGAACCGGACACGCCCGGCGTCGGCCACCCGGAGACGCGGGACTACGCGCCCAAGGACGGAGACGTGGTCTGTGTCACGCACGTCCACCACTACGACCCGGACGGCATCCGTCGGGTCGCGGCAGACGACGCCACCGTCGTCGCGTTCGAGGGCATCAACGTCCACGCGAGCGACCGAGACCTCGACCGCCTCGCCGACCTCGACTACGAGGTCCGCAAGGTGGGCATGGAGGACGAACTCCTCGTCGACGGCGTCCCCATCTGGACGGTCCCGGCGTACAACCGCGAGGACGGCCCGAACGTCGGTCCCGACGGCGACCCGTTCCACCCCAAGGGCATCGGCTGTGGGTACCTCCTCGCGGTCGACGAGACGCGGGTGTTCTGGCCGGGCGACTCCGACGTCTTGCCGGGTCACGCGGAACTGGACGTCTCCCTGTTCTGTCCCTCCATCTCGCAGAGCTTCACGATGGACCGCCACAGTGCGGCCGAGTTAGCCGAGGCGATGGACCCGGACCTCGTCCTGCCGATTCACTACAACACGTTCGAGGCGCTGGAGGCCGACGACGAGGCGTTCGCCGCCGACGTGGCGAGTCGACGCGTGCCGGTCGTGCTGGACCGCGACTGACGAAGTCGGTTCTCGCCGAGAACGGGCCCGCGCTCCCGTCGGTCCAGAAACCCGTCGGGGACTCAGACCTGCCTGTCGAACAGCACCTCGCTCTCCGTCTCGCCCGCCCACCGGATGGTGACTCTGTCTCCGCTCGACACGCCGGTGAGACGTATCAGGTCGCCCGCCGTCACCGTGGCGTCGCCGCCCGCGGAGAGGTCCTCCCACGACCCGCGCACCCGGTCGTTCACGGCGACGGTGAGACGCGACGCGTCGAGGCTCTCGCCGCTCCGGTGCGTGATGGTCACGCCGCCGTCGCTCGCGGTCACGGAGAACGACACGTCCGGAGCGGCGGGGCCGGTTTCGCCGCCCTCGCCCACTCCGAGGACGAACGACCCGAGTACGGCGGCGAGAACAATCACGACGCCGAGCAGAAGGAACCCGCCGACGACGACGGCGAGAAGCAGTAGCGCCACGTTCCGACCAGAGTCAGCATCGTCGTCACTCATCGCTTCGGCGTACTCGTCCCAAGAGATAGCCGTTTGGGGTGTCGAAAGACGGCCGGCGTCCTCAGAGGATGCCCATCTCGGTCAAGCGCTCGGGGAGGTACGTGTCCGTCACGAAGTCCAGCCCTCGCGAGGCGAGCGCCTGCTGTTCGGCCTTCTTCTCGATATCGAGTTGGAGCTCTATCTGCTCTCTCCAGAACTCCGTCTGGAAGCGCGGGTCCTCCAGTTCCGACTCCAGCGCGTTGACGTCCGAGTCGCTCAGGGGGTCGGTCGGCAGGTCGTACTCCACGATGTCCGCCGGGCGGATGCCGACGAACTGCGCGTCGGGCGTCGCCAGATACTCCGAGAGGTGCGCGGACTTGATAGAGCCGTAGGCGACGGAGCCGTAGATGCGGTACGACCACGGGTCACCGTCGGTGAACACCACGACGGGCAGGTCGAGTTCGTCGTGGAGTCGCTTGGTGATGCGTCGGGTCGCCCGTGCCGGTTGGCCCTTGAGGTGGACGACGATGACGTTGTACTCCTCGTCGAACCCGTTCTCGACGAGGCGGTCCCGCATCCCACCGGTCTCCACGCAGAGGACGAAGTCGGCGTCGTTGTCCAGGAACTCGATGGTGTCGGGGTTGTTCGGAATCTGGTACCCACCTTCGCCGACGTCCTTCTGGCAGTGAATCTCGCGCTCGCCCCGCCGGGTCTGCTCGCGGAGTTTCAGCGGTCCCATGATGGTCGCACCGGACTCCTCGGGACGCATGTGGAAGTCCTCGCGGGTGACTTCGGAGACGATTTCCAAGTCCTCCACGAGGTCGTTGGACTCGTCTTGGCTGTTGAACTGGGCCTCCTCTACGTCCCAGGACTCCGAGAGGTAGTACAGTTCACGCAGGGTCGACGAGCGGTCCTCTTCCAGTTGCTGAGCGAGGAAGTCGATGGTGTAGGTCGCCTTCAGGAGCTTCTCGGCCCCGGAGACGGTCTTTGCCGACCGCGTCGACGTGCGGTCGCCGTACACCCAGACGTCCTTGTCCTCGTCGTACTCGATGTTGGACTTGGTCCGGGTGGGTATCGTCATCGTCGGGACGTCCCCCTCCGCGAACTGGTCGTAGAACTCCGCCGCGAGGTCGATGAGTTTCTCGCGAGCCACCTCCGTATCGGGCGTGTCGTCGCTGTCTGTGCTCATAGTCAGGCGTCCACCGTCAGTTTCTCGTCCTCGACACCGTCGACGGAGACGGTGAACTCGGCGTCGTCTGCCACGCTGTACTCCAGGACCGCTCGCTCGCCGGCCGCCACCGTCGGCGACCACTTCACGAACCACTCACCGTCCATCTCGACCACCGTCGCGCCGTTGGTGTCCTGCGGTTCGGCGGTGACGATGTCGGTCAGGTCGACGTCGGCGTTCGTGTCGTCGTTGTTCTCGACGACGAGACGAACTAGCCCGTCTTCGACCTCTCGCTCGACGAGGACGTTGTTCATGATTCGGGCCAGCGAGTCGTCGATGTTCAACTCGCCCTTCTGGGTGACCTCGGTCAACTTCTCGGCCATCTCCGGGAGGATGGTCGCGAGTTTGTCCTGTTTCTCCCGGCGCTGTTGGAGCGACCGGCGCTTGTTGAGGTAGCTCTTGAGTTCGCGAGCGGCCTCACGAATGGCGAGTTCTATCTCGTCTTCCATCTCGGGGACGTTCGCGATGGCGTCCTTGGACTCGCTCGTGAACGGGACGTTCGTCGACGCGACGTGGACCATGACGACCGCCGGGCCGTTGGGGATGCCCGACCCGCCGGGTTGGTCGAGATTGTAGTTGCGCCAGTTGATGTTCTTGATGACGTCCGTCGTCGCACACGCCCCACGCTGGTAGACCAGCGGGACGCGGTTGGCAAAGCGCATCACGTCGACGCTCCCCTCGGCGGGGAGGTCGCCGCCGTAGGCGATGCCGGCCTCCACGATGAACGGGTCGCCGCCGTGGACCGAGGCGTCTCGCGTGGAGGCCGCGTAGAAGTCCGCGTCGAACTCCTTGCGCAGGCCCTCCTCGACGAGGTCGGACCCGATGGGGGCCAGACAGTCCGTCGGCGGCGCGATGATGTCCGTCTCGCGCATCGCGTCCAGAAGTCGGCTGGCGGCGTCCCGGTCGTCGGCCACGTCAGAGACCTTCGGCGGGTCGTCCGGAACCGGGACCGCGGCGGTCCAGAGTTCGTCGACGACGTTCTCGCGGGCCGTCTCGCCGAAGGTCGCGTCGTCGTGCTCTTCGGTCATGTCGGCCGCGCGGTCGACGTACGCGCGGAACTCGTCCCGGGTCAGGCGGTGGGGGCCGTCGTCCGAGAACTTCTCGGCCAGTCGGCTCGCGAGGCCCTCGACGGCGGCGTCGTCCTTCCGGACCGTCGTCGCCGCGTCGACGAGTTCGTAGAGGTCGCTCGTCCGTTCGTCGGTGACGGCGGTCCACGCGGCCTCGACGGCGTTCTCCCGGACGGTCGACCCGAACGTGGTGTCGTGGTCGGCTTCGACCGTCTCGGCCGCGTCGGCCACGATGGCCGCTATCTCGTGGTGGGCGACGCGGTCGCGGTCGTGGATTTCGTCGCTGACGGCGGCGGCGAACTCGGCCGTGGCCGTGGCGTCCTTGTTGGCGACGGCCGCCTCGACTGCCGTCTCGACGTCGACGTCTTCCTGGAGTTGCGGCGGCTTCCACGCCATCCCGCGGCCGAAGTGCCGGTCGTTGAAGTTCGCGATGATGCTGTCGGCCGTCTTCCCGCCGACGCGGGTGAACTCCTCCTGCACGAAACCGGAGATAGAGTAGGAGTCGGTGGCTTCGAGCATCTTCAGGAGGGTGCCGAGTTCCACGCCGTGGGGGTGCGGGCGAATCTCCTCCGTCTCGTCGGGGAGCTCTGCGCCTTCGACGCGTTCGAACTTGAGCGGTTCGTCCAGTCCGGGTTCGTCGAACTCGATGCGGGCGTGCGGGTTGACGACGGCCGTGTCCTGAATGTAGTCGTGGAGGCTCCCGCGAGCGCGCATGTTGGCCTCCATCTCCAGTTCGATGCGGGTCCCGTGGGGCCGCTCCCACGAGGTGGTCTCGTCGACGCTGATTTCGGGTTCGTTGGTGTCGGTGTCGACGATGAGTTCGAAGTACTGTGCGTCGGCCTGCCCCTTCGGACGGGAGGTAATCTTCGCGGGTTTCCCCGAGGTCAACTGCGAGTAGAGGACGGCGGCGGAGATACCGATACCCTGCTGGCCGCGGTTCTGCTCGCGGGCGTGGAACCGGGAGCCGTACAGCAGCTTCCCGAAGATTTTCGGCAACTGTTCTTTCGTGATACCGGGACCGTTGTCCTCGACGACGAGGCGGTAGTAGTCGTCGGCCTCCTGAATCTCGACGTAGATGTCGGGCTTGATGCCGGCCTCCTCGCAGGCGTCGAGCGCGTTGTCCACCGCCTCCTTGACGGCGGTGACGAGCGCTCTGGCCTCCGAGTCGAAGCCGAGCATGTGCTTGTTCTTCTCGAAGAACTCGGCGATGGAGATGGCCCGCTGTGATTCGGCCAACTCCTCGGCGATGCCCTCGCCCTCGCCGAGTCGCGACTGATACGAGGTCATGTCGTGCGGTAGGTACCGCCGTCGGGGTTAAAAGGTAATCGCCACCACGGTGAAAGTGAACGGTGCAGACGCAGACCCGTAAAGTAGGGCCCGATTAAATGGGTTACGGCCGACGCGCACACGCGCGTGCGGGAGTTTTATGAACCACGCCCTATTAGGGAGAATCAATTCCTATGTCAGGTGAGTCTGATGAGTACGGCGCAAAGTCGATCCAGACCCTCGAAGGGCTGGAGGCCGTCCGAAAACGGCCCGCGATGTACATCGGGTCGACCGACGCCCGGGGTCTCCACCATCTCGTCTACGAGGTCGTCGACAACGCTATCGACGAGGCCCTCGCTGGCTACTGTGACAACATCGAGGTAACTATCCACGAGGACGGCTCCGTCTCCGTCAGCGACGACGGCCGGGGTATCCCCGTGGACGAACACGAAGAACACGGCCGTCCCGCGGTCGAAGTCGTGATGACCATCCTCCACGCCGGGGGGAAGTTCGACAACAAGTCCTATCAGGTCTCCGGCGGTCTCCACGGGGTCGGGGTGAGCGTCGTCAACGCGCTCTCGAAGTGGCTCGAAGTCGAAGTCAAGCGCGACGGGGCGCTGTGGCGCCAGCGCTTCGACCACGGCGAACCCGAGTACGAACTCGAACGCGTCCGCGACCTCGAACCCGGCGAGGAGACGGGGACGACGGTCAGGTTCTGGCCCGACGACGACATCTTCGAGACAGACGAGTTCACCTTCTCGACGCTGGAGTCGCGGCTTCGAGAACTCGCCTTCCTCAACTCCGGCGTAGCCATCACCATCGCCGACGAACGCGACGGCAACGAGGAGACGTTCGAGTACGACGGCGGCATCCGTGAGTTCGTCGAGTTCCTGAACGAGACGAAAGACCCGCTCCACCGCGACGTCGTCTACTTCGAGGACGAGGAGGAGATAGCCGAGGGGACCGTCCAAGTCGAAATCGCCATGCAGGGGACCGCCGACCTGCAGGGGTCGATTCACGCCTTCGCCAACAACATCAACACTCGCGAGGGCGGTAGCCACCTCACCGGCTTCAAGACGTCGCTGACGCGCGTCGTCAACGACTACGCGACGGAGAACGACCTCCTGAAAGACTTAGACGACACGCTGAAGGGCGACGACATCCGCGAGGGACTCACCGCGGTCATCTCGGTGAAACACCCGGACCCGCAGTTCGAGGGCCAGACGAAGACGAAACTCGGCAACAGCGAGGTCCGGGGCATCGTCGAGTCGGCGATGCACGACGGCCTCTCGACGTTCTTCGAGGAGAACCCCGACACGGCCGAAGCCATCATCGGCAAGGCAGTCGAGGCGGCGAAGGCCCGCAAGGCCGCGAAGAAGGCCGAGGAACTCACGCGACGGAAGTCAGCGCTCGACTCGACGGCGCTGCCTGGGAAACTGGCCGACTGCCAGACCCGCGACCCGGAGAAAGCGGAACTGTTCGTCGTGGAGGGCGACTCCGCCGGCGGGAGCGCCAAGCAGGGTCGCAACCCCGAGTTCCAGGCCATCCTCCCCATCAAAGGGAAGATTCTGAACGTCGAGAAACACCGACTCGACAGGATTCTGGAGAACGACGAGATTCGGAACCTCATCACCGCGCTCGGCACCGGCATCGGCGACGAGTTCGACGTCGAGGACCTCCGCTACGAGAAGATAATCATGATGACGGACGCCGACGTCGACGGCGCACACATCCGCACCCTCCTGCTGACGCTGCTCTACCGGCACATGAAGCCGCTCATCGAAGCGGGCTACGTCTACGCCTCCCAGCCCCCGCTGTACCGCATCCGCTACCGGGGCGAGACGTACGACGCGATGACCGAGGAAGAGCGGGACCGCATCGTCGAAGAGAAGTGCGACGGGAACCCGACGCAGGTCCAGCGGTTCAAGGGCCTCGGGGAGATGAACCCCGAACAGCTCTGGGAGACCACCATGGACCCGGAGAACCGCATCCTGAAGCAGATAACCATCGAGGACGCGGCGGCCGCCGACCGGATGTTCAACATCCTGATGGGCGACGCCGTCGAGCCACGGAAGGAGTTCATCAAGGAGCACTCGCCTGAAGCGGAGTGGGTCGACATATGAGTTCAGACGTATCCGACGACGCCAACGCGCCGGCAGAGCAGATCAAACACGTCCGCATCGAGGACGAGATGGAGCAGTCCTACATCGACTACGCGATGTCGGTCATCGCGGGTCGGGCGCTCCCGGACGTCCGCGACGGCCTGAAACCCGTCCACCGCCGCATCCTCTACGCGATGCACGAGATGGGGGTCTCCTCTGGCTCCAGCCACCGGAAGTCCTCGTCCATCGTCGGCGAGACGATGGGTGACTACCACCCACACGGCGACAGCGCCATCTACGACACCCTCGTCCGGATGGCACAGGACTTCTCGATGCGGTACCCGCTCATCGACGGGCAGGGGAACTTCGGGTCGATGGACGGCGACCCGCCCGCGGCGATGCGCTACACGGAGGCCCGGATGGCCCCCATCGCCGAGGAACTGCTCGCCGACATCGAGAAAGACACCGTCGACTTCTCCAGCAACTACGACGACCGACTGCAGGAACCGGACGTCCTGCCGGCGAAGGTGCCGAGCCTCCTGCTCAACGGATCCTCGGGAATCGCCGTCGGGATGTCGACGAACATTCCGCCGCACAACCTCGGCGAACTCGTCGACGCGACGGTCCACCTCATCGACAACCCCGACTGCACCGTCGAGGACCTGATGGAACACGTCAAGGGGCCCGACTTCCCGACGGGCGGGAACATCGTCGGCCGCGACGCCATCTACTCGGCGTACACCACGGGCCGTGGTCGCCTGCGGGTGCGGGCCGAGTACGAAGTCGACCGCGAGGACGGGCGCATCGTCATCACCGAACTCCCGTATCAGGAGAACAAGGCCCGGCTCGTCGAGCGAATCGCCGACGACGTGAACGAGGGGAAGATAGAGGGCATCTCGGACCTCCGCGACGAGTCCGACCGCAACGGCGTCCGCATCGTGGTCGAACTCAAGCGCGGCGCGAACGTCGACGTCGTAGAGAACCGACTGCTCGACCACCACCTCGAATCGACCTTCGGCGTCATCAACCTCTCGCTGGTCGACGGCCAACCGCAGGTGCTCTCGCTGAAGGAGGCGCTCCAGCACTACGTCGAGCACCGCCGCGAGGTCGTCCGCCGACGCTCCGAACACGACCTCGCCGAAGCGGAGGACCGCGCCCACATCCTCGAAGGCCGCCTGAAGGCCCTGGAGAACGTCGAGGACGTGGTCGAACTCATCCGCAACAGCGAGGACCGGGACGCCGCCCGGTCGGGTCTGCAGGAGTCTTTCGACTTCTCGGCGGACCAAGCGGCCCACATCGTCCGGATGCAACTCGGCTCGCTCACTTCGATGGAGTCCGCGGAAATCGAAGACGAGTACGCCGACGTCCAGGACACCATCGACTACCTCGAAGCCGTCCTCGGCAGTTCGGAGAAACTCGACGGCGTCATCAAGGACGAACTACGGGAGGTCAAAGACGAGTACGACGACGACCGGCGGACCAGCATCATCGAGGACGAGGGGCAGGTCACCCACGAGGACCTCATCCCCGAGGAGGACTGCGTGGTCGTCGTCACGGAGGACGACTACATCAAGCGGATGCCGGTCGACCAGTTCGACCCGCAGAACCGCGGCGGGAAGGGCATCATCGGGGCCGACCCCAAGGAGGGCGACCGCGTCTCGAAGGTGTTCCGGGCGAACAGCCACGACTACCTGCTCTGTTTCACCAATCAGGGGCAGGTCTACCGCCTGAAGACCTACGAGGTCCCCGAGATGTCCCGCACCGCACGCGGGAAGTCTGCCATCAACCTCCTGTCGCTGGACGACGGCGAGGAGATAACCGCCGTCGTCTCCACCGACGAGTTCGAGGCCGACGAGTGCATCACGATGGTCACCCGGAACGGCTACGTCAAGCGGACCGGCTGTGACCAGTTCGAGAACATCCTCTCGACGGGCATCCGCGCGGCGAAACTGGAGGCGGGCGACGAACTCGTGGACGTGGACGTCACCGACGGCACCGGTGACCTCGTCATCGCCACGGAACAAGGGATGACTATCCGCTTCGACGAGAGTGAGGTCAGCGAGATGGGTCGCTCGGCCCGCGGCGTCCACGGCATCAAACTGCAGGGCGACGACCGTGTCGCGGCGATGGTCGCCACGACGGACGACGACGACCGGTCGCTCCTGACCGTCACCAGGAACGGGTTCGGGAAGCGGACCGCGCTGACCGAGTACCGCCCGCAGTCCCGCTACGGACAGGGTCTCATCGACATCAAGACCGACGACCGCAACGGGCCGGTGTCGACGGCGAAGGCCGTCCGCGACGACGACCACCTCGTCATCATGTCCGAACGCGGCCAGATTATGCGCATCCGGGCCGGCGACGTCTCACAGGTCGGCCGGAACACGAAGGGCGTCACCATCATGGAACTGGAGGCGGGCGACAGCGTCGCGAGCGTGACGGTGGTACCTGCGGTGACCGCTGAAGGGTAAGCTCGCGAGCGAAGCGAGCGGCCTTTTTCGCCGTGTGTGACCCACACACTCACCACAGACGGGTCCGTATCGCACCTGTGAGACCGTTCACTCGCAGGACCGGGGGGAGGGAGCCGTGACCGAGCCGACCGTCGTCGCACACCGGGGGTTCGCCGGGCAGTATCCCGAGAACACCGTTGCGGCGGTGCGGGCGGCCGCCGAGGACGGAGCCGACGCGGTGGAGATAGACGTCCAACCGACGGCCGACGGGGACGTGGTCGTGTTCCACGACCGGCGACTCGACGGGCGCGGTGAGAGCCGCGGCGTCACCGACGGCGAGGGGGTGCTCTGGAAGCAGTCGACCGACGCGGTCACGGACGCTCGGGTCTTCGGGACCGACGAGTGCGTGCCGCTGTTGGACGCCGTCCTCTCGGCAGTCCCCGACCGCGTGGCCGTGAACGTCGAACTGAAGAACCCGGGGACTGACGGGGTTCGCGCGGGCGAGGCGCTCGACGCGGCGGCCAGAGGGCGGGCACGCGAGCGGTGGGCGCCCTTCGTGGAGTCGGTCCTCGAAACCGCGCACCGATTCGACAACGAGATGCTGTACTCGTCGTTCTACGAGGGAGCGCTCGCCGCCCTGAACGAGGTCGAACCCGAGGCGGCCCGCGCCGTCCTCGTCGTCCGCGATAGCCCGGACGCGGGGGCCGCCGTCGCTCGCCGGTACGACGTCGACGCGGTCAATTTCCCGCTATCAATCCTCGACGAGAGTAGCGGAGGGACGCTCGCCGACGTCGCCGCCGACCTCGGCGCGTCGCGGTACGTCTGGACTGTCCGGGACTGGCGGGACGCCCGTGCGGCCCTCGACCGGGGGGTCGACGGCGTCATCGCCGACTACGCCGGCCTCACGGCGTATCCGAGCGACTAGAGCACTCGTTTGCCGAAGGCGCTCGCGGCCAGTTCGCAGGCGAGTTCCGCGGTCCGGTTGTGGTCGTCGAGGATTGGGTTGACCTCGACGAGTTCCATCGAGCGCAACTGGTCGCGCCGCTCTGCCACGCACTCCATCCCGATGTGGGCCTCGCGGTAGGAGACGCCGCCGCGAACGGGCGTCCCCACGCCGGGGGCCTCGGTGGGGTCCAACCAGTCCAAGTCCAGCGAGACGTGGAAGGCGTCGGTGCCGTCCGTCGCGACGTCGAGGGCGTCCTCGACGACTGCCGGGACGCTCCTGACGTCGAGGTCGGACATGGTGTATGCGGTCACGTCGCTCTCGCGGACGAGACGGCGTTCCTCCTCGTCCAGACTCCGTAGTCCGACGAGTGCGACGTTCTCCTCGCTGACCGCAGGGGTGTGGGCCCACTCCTCGTCGGCGAAGGGTCCCTTCCCGAGGATAGCCGCGAGGGACATCCCGTGGATGTTGCCGCTCGGCGTGGTCTGGGGCGTGTTGAAGTCTCCGTGGGCGTCGAACCAGACGACACCCAGCGACTCGTCGGGGTCGGCCGCGCCCGCGACGGTCCCGATGGCGATGGAGTGGTCGCCGCCGAGAACGAGGGGGAACTCGCTGGCGTCGATGGTGCCTCGCACGGCCGTCGTGACGTCCTCGCACACTTCCTCCGTCTCGCGACGGAACTTGGCGCGGCCGCCCTGCGGTTGGTCCGCGTCGGGGTCACGTTCCTCCGGCCGGGGAACCGCGAGGTCACCCCCGTCGATGCAGGCGATGCCGAGGTCACCGAGTTGGTCCGCCAGTCCGCCGTACCTGATGGCCGACGGTCCCATGTCGACCCCTCGGCGGTCCGCGCCGAGGTCCATCGGGACGCCGAGTATCCGCACTGTCCTGTCCATACCGGCCGTTGTCGGTCCAGCGAATAAAGGGCAGGGGCATCAGTTAAGTTCCGGGCCAAGAAACCGTAGGTATCGATGGGGACCGACGATAGCGTCGCTGCGCACCACGTCCTCTATCTCGGGGCCGTCGAGTCACGTGCCGGTACGGTCGCCCGCGAACTCGAGTCACGGGCGGACATGGCCGTCTACACCGCCACGTCGGCCGAAGACGCCTTGGACCGACTGGCGTGGCCCGACGTCGACTGTCTGGTCGTCGGTCACTCGGACGTGTTCGACGGCATCGAAGCGGCCGAGCGGGTGTGCGAGACCCACCCCTGCCTTCCGGTAGTTCTCTTTGCCGATTCCGACAGTCGCGCCGACGCCCCGCGTGCGGTCAGCACCGTGGTCGACGAGTTCGTCACCCACGACGGGCCCGAGGCGTTCACCGCGCTGACGAGTGCGGTGACGGACGTGGCACTCGAGGGGGCCGCCGGCGAACAGCACTCGACGCCGGACCCCGAGGGACCGTTCACGCCGAACGTAGACGACGAGACCGTCGACCGACTGCTGTCGGGCGGTCTGGACCGCCTCCGAATCAGGGAACTCCTGCACAAGAGCCGCCTACTGGAGACGATTTTCGAAACCATCCCCGTCCACCTCTACGTGAAGGACAGACAGGGCCGTCACCGATACGTCAGTTCCGGGTACTTCGAGGACTCGCTCGACGAGTTCCTCGGCAAGACCGACCCCGAAATCGGGATGGTCGCCAACCGTCACGCGCGACGGGCCTACGTCGAGGACATGCACGTCATCGAGGCAGACGAACCGGTCCTCGACAAGGAGGAGTATCTGCCGATGCTCGACCAGTGGAACCTCACCTCGAAGGTGCCGTGGCACGGCCCGGACGGCGAGGTGGTCGGCCTCATCGGCGTCACCCGGGACATTTCCGAACGGAAGGAACGACAGGAGCAGGTCCGACGGCAGAACGAGCGGCTGAACCGCTTCGCGAGCATGCTGAGCCACGACCTACGTAACCCGCTTCAGTTGGCGATGTTGCGCCTCGAACTCGCCACCGACGCGTCGGATCTCGACGAGGCCGCCGACCACCTCGACACCGTGGAGACGGCGCTCGAACGGATAGACGAACTCATCGATGACGTCCTCACACTCGCCAGACAGGGGCATCAGGTCGTCTCTCCCTCGCCGGTCGACGTCGACGACGTGGTTGACGTAACGTGGGCGGCCGTCGACGCCCCCGGCGCGACCGTCCACCGGGTCGCCTCGCTCGGCACGATTCTCGGCGACGAGAGCAGGCTTCGGCAGTTGATAGCGAACGTCCTGCGCAACGCCATCGAACACGGCGGACCGTCGGTGACGGTCCGTGTCGGCCCGCTCGACGACGGGTCGGGGTTCTACGTCGAAGACGACGGGCCGGGGTTCCCGGAACCGGACGGGAGCGAACTGTTCGATGCGGGATACACCACGTCGGACCACGGCACCGGTTTCGGCCTCTCTATCGTCCGGGAGATAGCCGAGGCACACGACTGGTCGGTGGTCGCCACCGACGGAACGGAGGGCGGCGCTCGACTGGAGTTCCGCGGCATCGAGCGCCCTCAGACGTAACCCCGCCGCCCGCCCGTCGCTATCGTCTCACTCGTACTGCTCGCAGACGAGTTCGACGCCCTCGTCGAACGATATCTCTGGTTCCCACCCGGTCGCCTCGTGCATCTTCGACGCGTCGGCGCAGGTGTCGTGGACGAACACCTCGTCGGGAATCGGGTTCTCCTCGTAGAGCGGTTCGACGTCGGTGCCGAGCGCCTCGTTGAGTCGGTCGACGAGGTGGTCGATGCTGTACTGCTCGCCGGTCCCGAGGTTGTAGACCCCGGTGAGGTCGTGGTCGGCGGCCAGTTCGAGGCCGCGGACGACGTCGTCGACGTGCGTGAAGTCGCGGGTGTGGCTCCCGTCGCCCCAGATGACTGGGTGCCGACCGTTGGCGATGTCGTCGGCGAACTGCGCGATGAGGTTCGCGTACTCGCCCTTGTGCTCCTCTGCCCCCTCCTCCATGCCCTGATACACCGAGAAGAAGCGCATCCCGGCCATCGACATTCCGTAGTGGTTGTGGAAGTACTCGGCGTACCGTTCCCGGGCGAGTTTCGACGCCTCGTAACCCGTGTTCGCCGCCACGCTCATCTCCTCGGGCGACGGTTCGGTTCGGTCGCCGTAGATGGAGGACGTCGAGGCGTAGACTACCGTGTCACAACCGTCGTCGCGAGCCTGTTCGACGACGTTGACGAACCCCTCGACGTTGACGCGAGCGCCCCGCGTCGCGTCGTCCTCGTGCATCGCGTACGAGGACAACGCGGCCAGGTGGAACACCACGTCGACGTCGGTCGGCAGGTCGTCCTCGAGGACGCTCCGGTCGACGTACTCGACGGTCTCGTCGACGTTGTCCGCCGTGCCGAGATAGCCGTCGTCGAGAGCGACCACCTCGTTGTCAGCCGCCAGCGCGTTGGCCAGATTCGACCCGATGAAGCCGCCGCCGCCGGTGACGAGCACGCGTTGTCCGTCCATACATGTGTCAGGTTTAGCGGCGAGTAAATGGGTGTCGTTTTTATTCTTCCCACTCGATTGCCAAAACTCCCAGAGGAGAGCCGGAAACGATACGAAGCACCGTCGCTTTTAAGGACGACTGTACCGAACGACACATTATGTCTTCAATCGAGCTGACACCCAGTCAGAAAAACATTCTGCAGGAGCTCGTGAACCTGTACAGGGAGAGCGAGAGCGCAGTGAAAGGCGAGGACATCGCCGAGAAAGTAGACCGAAACCCCGGAACCATCCGGAACCAGATGCAGAGTCTGAAGGCCCTGCAACTGGTCGAGGGCGTCCCCGGACCGAAGGGCGGGTACAAGCCGACGGCGACGGCCTACGACGCCCTCCAGATTCAGGACATGGACCAAGCCGCCGAGGTTCCCCTCCGGCACAACGGCGAACTCGTCGAACACTCCAACGTCGAGGAGATTGACCTGACGAGCGTCCACCACCCCGAGGAGTGTCGCGCCGAGATTCAGCTACAGGGCTCTATCTCCGAGTTCCACGAGGGCGACTCCGTCACCGTCGGTCCGACGCCCCTCTCGAAGCTCCAGATTATCGGCACGCTGGAGGGGAAAGACGACACGAACAACAAACTCATCCTCACTATCGACGACATGCGCGCGCCGGCCGGCGAGCCCGAACACTGATTCGGCGAGCAGTATCTTTTTTGGCCTCTCTGTTTGTCAACGTTTCTCGCCCCAAATCCAGCCGATAGCTCTGACGCGGCCCGACTCTCCGCGATTGTTCTCTGCCGACGACAGGTCTACGACGGCGATTTCGTAGCCTTTGTATCACCCGACCCCCGAGTCGCCATCATGAGCGACAAGGTCGTCGTACTCGGTGCTGGGTATGCCGGTGCAGGCGCCATCAAGAGCCTCGAAGACGAACTGAACGGCGAAGCCGACGTGACGTGGATATCCGACACGGACTACCACCTCGTTCTCCACGAGTCCCACCGCTGCATCCGGGACCCGTCCGTCCAGGAGAAGGTGTCCATCCCCGTCCACGAAATCAAACAGCCGACGACCGAGTTCGTACAGGACACGGTCGTCGACATCGACACCGAGGAGCGACTCGTCGAACTCGAAGCCGGCGACGACGTCGAGTACGACTACCTTCTCGTGGGCCTCGGCTCCCAGACCGCGTTCTTCGGCATCGAGGGGCTCAAAGAGCACGCCCACACGCTCAAGAGCCTCGACGACGCGCTGGGTATCCACGACGCGATACAGACGGCGGCCCGCGACGCCTCCCAGAGCGACCCGGCGCAGGTCGTCGTCGGCGGGGCCGGCCTCTCGGGCATCCAGACCTGCGGCGAGATAGCCGAGTTCCGCGACCAGCACCGCGCGCCCATAGACATCCACCTCGTGGAGGGGCTGGACGAGGTGTTCCCGGGCAACGACCCCGAACTGCAGGGGGCCCTGCGCAAGCGTCTCGAAGCCGCCGACGTGAACATCATGACCGGCGACTTCATCGGCGAAGTGGACGAGGAGACGGTGTACATCGGCGACGACGAGGAACTGGACTACGACGTCCTCGTCTGGACCGGCGGCATCACCGGTCGCGACTGCGTGCGCGACGTCGACCTGGAGAAGGACGAGCGCAACCACCGCATCCACTCCGAGGGCGACTTCCAGACCGAGGACGAGCGCGTCTTCGCCATCGGCGACTGCGCCCTCATCGAACAGCCGGGCGAACAGCCGGCCCCGCCGACCGCACAGGCCGCGTGGCAGGCCGCCGAAGTCGCCGGTGAGAACCTCGCCCGTTCGGTCCGCGGTCAGCCGCTGAAAACGTGGACGCACAAGGACAAGGGGACCGTCATCTCCGTCGGCGAGGAGGCCGTCGCCCACGACGTGATGGGCATGCCCATCGACACGTTCGGTGGCCTCCCCGCGAAGGTGCTGAAGAAGGGTATCGCCGCCCGCTGGATAGCCGACGTCACCGGCATCGGTCGCGCCGCGAAGGCGTGGCCGGACATGTGACGACCACTTTTTACGTCGTCGGGTGAGTGCATCGCGCTCACCGCTCCTCGCAGAAACGTGGGGGAAAACGGCCGGACGCTCACAACGTTCGCGTCCGGTGAAACCGCGTTCCGGCGCGGTACGCTCGACTCTTCGGCTTGCCCTCCCCCGTCGTCGCGGTACGGAGGCCGCTCCCGGCCACCGTCGGACCACTCAGTCTGCGACGGCCCAGAACCCGAGCGTTCGCGGCACCTTCGCTTGGAGTTCCGGCGACGTACTGCCGCCGGGGGCCTCGTCGTAGTCGTCTGGGTCGTCGCTCCGCGGGACTTCGTACACTTCCTTCACGGTGAATCCCGCGTCCACGAGCGCCGCGTGGAGGTCACCCACAGTTCGGTCGAAGACGACGATGTCCTCGTGTAAGACTTCGTCGTGCTTGTCGCGGCGGGGCCCGGTGGTGTGATAGCTCCGTTCGATAGCCAGCGTCTCCGGGTCGAATAGTTCGTGAAACGGGTGGGGTAC
Organism: Haloarcula sp. H-hyl6; assembly: GCF_056934455.1. NCBI lineage: Archaea > Methanobacteriati > Methanobacteriota > Halobacteria > Halobacteriales > Haloarculaceae > Haloarcula > Haloarcula sp. H-hyl6. Next base: position 237,083 of record NZ_JBRIIK010000001.1, on the reverse strand, counting down.
GTCGAAGGTGAGTACGCCGCCGTCCCGGAGCAGTCGGTGGGCCTCTCGGAGTGCCGCCGCGATGTCCTCGACCATGAAGTAGACGAACCCCGAGTACGCCACGTCGAACGCGTCGTCGGCCAGCGGCACGTCCGTCACGTCGCCCGTGACGAACCGGGCGTCGACGCCGTACAGGTTTCGCAGGCGAACCGCGTGGCGGAGTTGTTCGATGGAGAAGTCGACACCGACGGCCGTCTCGACGCCTTCGCGGGCGACGCCGACCGTCCCCTGCCCACCGCCACAGCCCAGTTCGACGAACGCCATCTCTTCACGGACCGGCAACCGGTCGGCTTGCCAGTCCGCCATCGACTCGGGGTCGGGTAGCGGCGAGTACACCGGTGGAAGCCCACCCTCGGCAGTCGCCGCGTTCCACAGTGCCTGATGGTCGTCGCTCCACGCGTCCCACAGCTTCCGGTTCTCCCTGCCTGAATCCCCCATACGGGTCGTTCCTGACGGCTCGAAGATGAGTGTTCGGGTGGTCTGAGAAGGACTATCGATGAGGCTACCGCTCTATCGAGAGTCCGGCGTGCCACCCGTCGGCGTCCGCTTCGTCGACGGCCTCGTCCATCCGTTCGAGGTACGTCACTGCGAGGCTGGCACACTTCGCCGCTTTGCGCTCGCCTTCGGTGCGGAACTCCCCCGTCTCGCGGTTGGCGTAGACGGTACACACCGCGCCCGCACGCAGGCCGTAGATGCTGGCGAGCGTGAGGATGCTCGCGGCCTCCATCTCGAAGTTGACGACGCCGGCCGCTCGGAGTTCGTCGATTTTGGCGTCGCTGTCGCGGGCCTCGAACCCGTCGAACCCCGGGCGCGACTGGCCGGCGTAGAAGCTATCGGTGGAGCAGGTGACGCCGAGGTGGTAGTCGTAGCCCAACTCCTCGGCGGCGGCGACAAGCGCCGAGACGACGCGGTGGTCGGCGCTGGCGGGGTAGTCCTCGCGGACGTACTCCTTGCTCGTGCCCTCCTGCCGGACAGCGCCGGTCGTGATGACCAAGTCGCCCACGCTGGCCTCCGGTTGGATGGACCCGCAGGACCCGACCCTCAGGAGGGTGTCAGCGCCGACGCGGGCCAACTCCTCGACGGCGATTGCCGCCGACGGCGACCCGATTCCGGTCGAGGTGACGGAGATAGGGGTCCCCTCGTGGGTGCCGGTCGCCGTCCGGTACTCTCGATGTTCGCCCGTTATCTCGTAGTCGTCCCAGTCGGCGACGACCTTTTCGACGCGTTCGGGGTTCCCCGGGAGAAGGACGCTGTCGGCCACGTCGTCGGGGCCGACGGCGAGGTGGTACTGTTCCTCGTCGTTCGGGTCCTCGCTGTCGCCCGTCATCTGTCGAGGTGGGCGGGCGTAATCGTGGTCGGGAGCAGTTCGCCCAGCGTGTACTCCCCGCCGTCCTCGCCGTCCGTGTAGATGGGGAAGTCGTCGTCACAGAACTCCGCCAGCGTCTGTCGGCACATCCCACAGGGAGTCACGCCGTCGCGCTTGTCCGAGGAGACGGCGAGCCGGGCGAACTCCCGGTGGCCGTCTCTGACGGCGGACCCGATAGCCAACTCCTCGGCGTGAATGCTGTTGCTGTAGTTCGCGTTCTCGACGTTGCACCCGGTGTAGACGGTGCCGTCGGCCGTCTCGATGGCGGCACCGACGCGATACTCCGAGTACGGCGCGTAGGAGGCGTCGATAGCCTCCCGCGCCGCGTCCATCAGGTCGTCCATACCGACGGGTCGGGTGGCCCGGGCAAATAGCCACCGGCGGTTTCGTCAGCCGTCGCCCGCGGAATCGACGGCGGCCGCGACGACGTCGCGCACCGCATCGGCGAGCGTCTCCACGTCGTCGCTCTCGGCGTACACCCGGACGTACGGTTCCGTGCCGCTCGGCCGCACGAGCGTCCACGAGTCGTCCGGGAACGAGAGGCGGACGCCGTACTCCGTCGACACGTCGGCCTCGGGGAACGCTTCGGGGAGTGTCTCACCTACCCGGGCCATCGCGTCGGCCTTCAGGTCGTCGGGGCAGGAGACACTCACCTTCTGGTACGGGCGTTCGGTGATGGATTCGCGGCGGGCCGAGAGGTCCTCGGCGGCGAACAGGCGAGTGAGGACGGCGGCGCTCGCGACGCCGTCTATCCACCCGCTGAAGGCCGTGTGGATGTGTTTCCACGGCTCTGCCGCGAAGACGACGGCGGTGTCCTCGCCGCCCGCCGCTCGCTCGCGGGCGATGCCCTCGTGGAGCGCGCCGAGGTGGACTCGCTCGACTCGTCCCCCCGCGGCTTCGACCCGTTCGTCGATGCGACCCGAGGCGTTCGGCGTCGTCACCACCACCGGGTCGCCGGCCTCGGACGCCCGGGTGTAGTGCTCGGCCAGCATCGCCACGACGGTGTCCTCGTGGACCACGTCTCCGTTGCCGTCCACCACGACCAACCGGTCGGCGTCCCCGTCGTGGCCGATGCCGAAGTCGGCGTCCGTCCCGGCGACGAACGAGCGGAACTTCGAGAGCGTCTCCGGCGTGGGTTTACTCTCGCGGGCCGGGAAGTAGCCGTCGACGTTGGCTTCGGTCGCCAGCACGTCGGCACCGAGTGCCCGCAGGACCTGCGGCGTCCCGACTGCACCCATCCCGTTCCCGCAGTCGACGGCGACGGTCGTGTCCTCGGGGTCCGCGCCGTATCTACTGGCGAAGGCGGCCACGGCCGCCCGGTAGTCGGGGAGTACGTCCAGAGCGGTCGCGTGGCCCCACGACCCCCACTGGACTGGTCGCTCGTCCGCCTCGACCCGGCGTTCCACGGTGGCTTCGGCGTCGCCGTCGTACTCCTGCCCGTCCACGAACAGTTTGATACCGTTGTCCGTCGGCGGGTTGTGGCTCGCGGTCACCATGACTCCCCGTCGCCCCTGCGAGGCGAACGCCAGCGCGGGGGTCGGGACCTGTCCGACCCGGACGACGTCGGCCCCGGCGCTCGCCAGTCCCGCCGCGAGAGCGTCCGCGAGCGCCGGCGAACTCACCCGGCCGTCGTGGCCGAGCGCGAACGCCTCACCGTCTCGCCCGGCGGCCCGCCCCACCCGCAGTGCGAGTTCGGGCGTCACTCGCTCGACGACGTCCCCGCGAATTCCGGCGGTCCCGAACAGTTCCATACTCGTCTGTGCGTCCGGTCCGCGTTTAGTTCCCCCGTTCTCGGACGTCGGCCGCGCTCGGGGCACGCGAGGACCGGTATCACCGTGAAAAGACGCGTTACAGCAGTTCGTCGAAGTCGTAGCCCTCGATGTCGACGCCCTCGCTGGTGACGTCGGCGAGGTAGATACCGTTGCCCGACCCGGTGTCACGCTCGGCGGCGGCCTTGATGGAGGCGGCGGCGACTTCGCGGGCCTCGTCGTTGGTCATGTCGTCCTCGTAGCGGTCCTCCAGCGTCCCGTAGGCGACGGTGAGGCCGGACCCGGTGACGGTGTAGTCGTCCTTCATGACGCCGCCGGCGGGGTCGATGGAGTAGACGTGGTGGCCGTCCTCGTCAACGCCGCCGAGGATGGGGTTGATGGCGAAGAACGGGCCGCCGCGGGCGAAGTTCCCGGCGAGCGTCGAGAGGGCCTGCATGCTCATGTCCTCGCCGCGGCGGGCCTCGTAGAGGTTGACCTCGGCGCGGAGCGAGCGGATGAACGACTGCGCGCCGCCGACGCTCCCGACCAGCGTGAGCGCGGCCGTCGGGTGAATCTGCTCTACCTTCTGGACGTTCTTGTTGGAGACGAATCGGCCCCCCAGCGAGGCGCGCATGTCCGTCGCGATGACGACGCCTTCGCTCGTGGAGATGCCGATGGTCGTCGTTCCGGTCTTGTTGACCTTCTCCTCGTCCTGCCCGGACTGGTCGGGCAGCGACCCGACCTCCGGTTCGTAGGGGTCGGTCTGGAACTCGTCGGCCGTCGGGGGGCGTGAGAAGTCAGGAGTCGTGTCTCTCATTACCGCCCGATACCACTCGGCCGCTGATAAAACCTCTTTTTGTGGTGAGGCTGACCGCCTCCCTCGGACGCCGCCACCGCGCTTACGCGCTCGCCTGGTCGTACGCCTCTCCAAGTCCCTCCACGACTCGGTTGACGGGCAGTCTGAGTCCGACCCGTTCGGTGACCATGGCTATCGGCAGCAGCACGATGCCGGCCAACAGCGCGAGTTGATACAGTGCGAACAGCGTTGCGGTGTACAGTCGGGATTCCATGTCCCTCGCCAGATGGCAGGCAACAGCCGATATATAACTCTTCGCACCGACTCACGAGATAGTTGCGTCGTTCGTGATAGATGACCACGCCGCCGTCTATCGATTAAAGCGCACTTGCAGGAAAGGCAAATAGATGTGGGTGAACTGACCGGTCAGACGTAACTGGAGCGTTGGAAAAGCCCGGCGTTCTCGTAACTTATGCGGATAGTAACGGTGACGTGCGCACCGTCCGCGAATCAAAACTAACGAGTACTCGGACCACGAGAGTTCGTGTATGAACTACCTCGTAGCGATGGAAGCCGCCTGGTTGGTCCGTGACGTAGACGACATCGACGACGCCATCGGCGTCGCGGTGAGCGAGGCGGGCAAGCGCCTCAACGAAGCCGAGATGGACTACGTCGAAGTCGAAGTCGGCGCGACTGGCTGTCCGGCGTGTGGCGAACCGTTCGACTCGGCGTTCATCGCCGCAGACACCGCTCTCGTCGGACTGGTGTTGGAGATGGAAGTGTTCAACGCCGAGTCGATGGAACACGCCCAGCGCATCGCCAAGAGCGAAATCGGCGGTGCGCTCCGCGACGTCCCGCTGAAGGTCGTCGAAGTGTTCGAGACGCAGGAAGACGACGAGGCGGAAGCCGAGGCCTGACTCCGCGGCTGACGAACGGGGAGGCGGTGGCTTTTTGTATTACCTTTAGTTATAGCAGTGCATGGAACTGCCGACACCCGAGGACTTGCGGGAACGGCGCAACGAACTGGAGTTGACCCAGAGCGAACTCGCCGAACGGGCGGACGTCTCCCAACCGCTCATCGCCCGCATCGAGGGTGAGGACGTCGACCCGCGCCTCTCGACCCTTCGGCGAATCGTCAACGCCCTCGACGAGGCCGAAGGCGGCATCGTCCGGGCCCGCGACGTGATGAACTCGCCGGTGGTCAGCGTCGAACCCGACGATTCGGTGCACGAGAGCAAGCAGTTGATGGACGAGAAGGGCTACTCGCAGGTCCCGGTCATCCGCGACGGGTCCCCGCAGGGCCTCATCGGCAACTCCGACATCCGCCAGCGACCCGAGGAGAACGTCGGCGACCTGCCCGTCGCCGAGGTGATGCACGAGTCCATCGCCACCGTCGAACCCGACGCCACCATCGACGAGGTGGACGCCTACCTCAACCACAACGCCGCCGTGATGGTCGTCGAGAGCGGCGAGACCATCGGCGTCATCACCGAGGCCGACATCGCCCGGACGGTTAGCTGAGGGGTTCCGCTCGGCCGGGTGCCGACTCGTCCACTATCACTTCTGAAACAGCTGTTAAGCGCATTATACGCCGCCTAAGAACGGTAACGGGCGAGAAAACGGTCGTTGCATTATATGTCCATGCTGGCGCGACTGACGAGCGTCACACCAATGTCATCGACGCAGAACTCCCTCGATTCACACCTCGAAGCCGCCTTGGCGGAGGCCGACGACGACACCACCCGGTACCACATCCGGCAGGCGCTCCAGTTACGAATCGCCGAGCAGGAAACCGAGTCCGACGTCCTCTCCGTCTGAGTTCACTCCCGTAGTTCGAGGTCACGCACGGCGACGACGCCGTCGCCGTCATCGACGTGCCCGATAACCTGTGCGTCCTCGGACGCCTCGACGACGGCCTCGGCGTCGTCCTCGGGTAGCGCCGCGACGAACCCGGTCCCGCATCCACCTTTTTCGTCGTCGGGACTCACTCACTTCGCTCGCGGTCCACTCCTCGAAAAACGTGGGCGAAAAAAGCGGTCCCTCGATACCTCGGGACCGCACTCAGTCCTGCAGTTCGAGGCCGCGCACTTCGACGACGCCGTCGCCGTCATCGACGTGCCCGATGACCCGTGCATCCTCAGACGCCTCGACGACGGCCTCGGCGTCGTCCTCGGGTAGCGCCGCGACGAACCCCGTCCCCATGTTGAACGTCCGATGCATCTCCTCGTCGTCGACGTTCCCCTCCTCCTGCACGAACTCGAAGACGGCCTGCGGGTCGAACGGGTCCGTAACCTCGTAGCGCAGGTCGCCCATCCGCGTGAGGTTGGTCCACCCGCCGCCGGTGACGTGGGCCGCCGCGTGGGTCTCCGCGTCCCGAAGCGGAGCGAGGACTTCGCTGTAGATGCGCGTCGGGGTCAGCAGTTCCTCGGCGATGGTCACGTCCGGGTTCGGGGGGAACGGGTCGGTGTAGTCGTGGTTCCGGGTGACGGCCTCCCGAGCGAGCGTCAGACCGTTCGAGTGGATGCCCGAGGAGGGCCACCCGACGAGGACGTCACCGGTCTCCGCTTCGCCGGGAAACACCGCGCCCTTCGGTGCCAACCCAGCACAGGTGCCCGCGATGTCCAGTCCCTTGATGACGTCGGGCATCACCGCCGTCTCGCCGCCGACGAGTGCGACGCCCGCCCGTTTGGCCCCCTCTCGCAGGCCGGCCCCTATCTCCTCGCTGGTCTCCTCGTCTGGGTTCTCCACGGCCAGATAGTCGACGAACGCCACCGGTTCGACGCCCGCGGCCAGCAGGTCGTTGGCGTTCATCGCCATGCAGTCGATGCCGATGGTGGAGTAGTCGTCGATGGCCTCGGCGACGAGCAGTTTCGTCCCGACGCCGTCGGTCGCCAGTGCGAGGTACTGGTCGCCGATGTCGACGAGGCCGGCGTAGTCGCCCTCGAACTCGCCGGCGGCTCCGATGAGCGCCTTCGTCGCGGCCTCGCTCGCGTCGATGTCTACGCCCGTCTCGGCGTAGGTCAGTCCCTCCTCGTCCTCCGAGGCGTCGGCCCCGCTCGCGTCGTCGGTCATACCCGAGACGGTGCGTGGGTCGGGCAAAAGAGCATCGTTCGCCCGCGCTCAGAACGGAATCACGAACAGCGCGGCGAACGCGAGCAGAATCGACGGCACCGCGACGGCGAGGAAGACTGCAGTGCTCCACTCGCGGACCTTCCGGCCGTCGAGCGGACCGAACGGGAGCATGTTGAACCCCGCGAGAAAGAGGTTAATCTGGAGGCCCCGGCGGGCGAGGTCCCAGAAGATGCCACCGACGCCACCGAGGACGGCGAGGAGGAACGGCACGAGGAAGACGGCGGCCAACAGGAGGTTCGTCACCGGGCCGGCCAGCGCGATGAGGCCGTTTTCCCGCTGAGTGATGCGTCCGCGGTGGACGACCGCGCCGGGCGCGGCGAACAGGAAACCGACGAGCGCGCCGACGATGGCGAACCCGAGCATCCGGTAGTCGGCCTTGAACGCCGCGACCTGTCCGAACCGGACGGCGACGACCTTGTGTGCCAGTTCGTGCAACAGGAAGCCGACGCCGACGGTCAACAGGGAGACGACGAGCGTCTGGACGGCCGCGCCCATCGTCAGGCCGCCGAACTGTCCGAGTAGAGCCGACCGGAGCGCCGGTTCCAACAGGAATGTGAAAGCCGCGCCCAGCGCCAGCCACGCTATCAGGAGGTCCTGCATCTCCTCCCTGCTGAACGAGACGTTCACGCGACCAGCCCCCAGACGAGGTCGGCGCTGTTCTGTGCGCCCTCCACCATCTTCGAGACGACCCACGCCACGTCGCGGTCCTGCGTGGCGAGGTACGGCAGCGCCACGACCGGGAACGCGAAACTGGCTATCATACTCCCGATGTTGGTCATCGCGACGATGAGGATGAGGCGGAACAGCGGCACCGCCCGCATGCGCCTGACGAGGTCCAGTATCGGGGCCTCCTCGTCGGCGAGAATCTCGTTCAGTTTCCCGATGTCGCCGACGTTCACCGAGATGTAGCGCAACTCGACGTAGCCGGCGAACCACCCGGGCGCCAACAGCGGGTTGACGCTGGTCATCCACGCGACGCCGCCGCCGACGAGCGAACTGCTCCAGTGAGCGCCCGCCAGACGGGCGAGACCGGCGGCCGCGACGCCGTTGATGAGGAACCACGCCGCGAAGACCTGCAACAGGAAGGTGTTGCGCACGCCGGCCATCGCCAACAGGACGAAGAATGCCAGAAAGCCCAGCGTGATGAGGTAGCCGAACAGTTTGTACAGCGAGAATCGGCTGCCCGTCTCCCTCCCGGTGAGCGAGTCCAGCGGCGGGAGTTCCTCGGGGTGTTCGAGGTAGCGTTCGATGCCGGCTTGATGGCCCGCGCCGACCACGGCCACCACGTCGTAGCCCGCCTCGCGCAGGCCGACGAGTCGGTGGGCGATGTAGGCGTCACGCTCGTCGATGAGCGCCTCCGCGCCCCCGGGCGAGAACCGGCGGAACTCCTCCATCATCGCGCCGACGACGTCGGTGTCGGTCAGTTCTTCGAGGTCGAACTCCTCGACGTCCTCGCCGCCGCTCCGAATCCGCGTGAGAACGGCGGCGATGGGGAGGCCGACGAGCGACGTGACGAGAACCCCGACGACGACGGCGTCGAGGACGCTCAGGAGGCCGCCCCCGATACCACCGGAGACGACTCCGGCGGGAACGACGTACGGCCCGCCGAGCGTCGTGGCGAGCACCGCGCCGAGCAAGCCGAAGACGGACCCGATGGTGAACCCGACCGTCACGGGCGGGCCGAGTTCGGCGAGGAGACTGCCCACGAGCGTGAGTTTCTCACGGAGCGTCAGTCGGGCCCAGAACCGCTGGACAGTGGTCTGGATGTCGCGGTCGACAAGCGCCACCCCGAGACCCAGTCCCTCGGCGGTGTCGATGGCGGCCTTCATGTCGGCCCCCGGCTCGATGTCGAAGCGTTCGCCCAGACGAGTCTGGACGTAGGACAGCATCCAGTAGGCGAGGAACTGGAAGACGGTGTTGCCACGCAGCAGGTCGCTCGCGTCGAGGTCGTCCGGCGTCTCGCCTTTCATCTGCTGGTACCGGCCCTCGTCGAGTTCCACCGCCACCATGTCGGGGCGCCGTTCCTCGATGGTCGCCTCCACCTCTTCGACGCTGTGTTCGGAGACGTGGGCCGTCCCGACGACGGTTACCGACCCCTCGCCCGATGGGGACGGGGTGTCGTCGCCCGCCGACGCCGCGTGTTCGGTCATCACCCGCGTTACACAGTCGCGTCCTTTACCGTTGTCGGGTCGGGAGAGGCCCCCTGTCAACGCAGCAACTAGTATAACGATGGCGACAAGAACGCGGTCATGATATCTCGATGATTCGAACGAGACTCATTAATTTACAGTAACATATATCGGGTAACTACACGACTCAAGCGGATAACCAAAACGTAAGCTACTCACTCTTTAATCAGCAATAATGATACGTGTAGAGCCCCACTGAACTATCGGGAAACATGCACGACTTGACAGGGTTTCAGCGCGACCTGCTGTACGTCATCGCCGGGTTGGACGAACCGCACGGACTCGCCATCAAGGACGAACTGGAGGACTACTACGAGAGCGAAGTGAACCACGGCCGACTCTACCCCAACCTCGACACGCTCGTCGAGAAAGGGCTAGTCGAGAAGGGCGAACGCGACAGACGGACCAACTTTTACACGCTGACCCGTCGGGGACAGCGCGAACTCGACGCCCGCCAGGACTGGGAATCGCAGTACGTCGCGGCCTGACGCGACCGTCTCGTCGTTCCGTCGGTACACTGATTGGAGAGGAGTGGGAGTGGACGGTATGGTCGACCTCTCGGAGACGCGTCTGGAGAACCGCTGGATGGTCCAGCCGAACCACGCCAACCACCTCGGGACCACCCACGGCGGGAACGTCCTGAAGTGGATGGACGAACTCGGCGCGATGGCCGCGATGCGCTTCGCCGGCGAGAGCTGTGTCACCGCACGGATGGACCAAGTCAACTTCAAGCGGCCGATTCCCGTCGGCGACACGGCCGTCGTCGAAGCGTACGTCTACGACACGGGGACGACGAGCGTCAAGGTTCGACTGAAGGCGGCCCGGGAGAACCCCCGAACGGGGGACCGCGAACCCACGACGGAGTCGTACTCCGTCTACGTCGCAGTCGACGACGCTGGCGACCCCCAGCCAGTGCCGGACCTCACCGTCGATTCGGACGAGGGGCGTGCCCTACAGCAGGCGGCACTCGACGGCGAGCGTTGACGTTTATCCCGGTCGGTGTCGAAAGCGGCGTATGGCACTCGATGTCTCCGTCCCCGACCGCCCCGAACTGTCCAGTGCGATGGGCGCCGAGGACTACGAGGACGTGGAGGTACAGGGCGACGAGTACCGGCGCGACGAACTGGCCGACGTGCTGGACGAGGGCGCGTGGGCCGACGCGTTCGAGCGGTGGGCGGCCGACACCTCGCTGGACGAGGACGCGTGGGCCGTCGTCACCGACCTCGACCTGATTTCGGAGTTCGACTTCTTCTGGGACTCCTTCGCGGGGCGCGTCGGGTACCACGCGCCGGGGCTCCCTGAAGACTGGCGCGAACGGCAGATTCACCCGGACATCGAGTCCTGGGAGACGGTGTCCTCCATCAACGCGGCGCTGACCGAACTCGGACAGGTGGTGTGTGACGTCGTCCTAGAGGAGTACGTCGACTGGGAAGCGGACGAAGTAGACGCTGGCGACCTACCAGACTTCTAGAGCACCCCTTCTAAGACGAACGTCTCCCGTCGGTCCTCGGCGCGGTGAACCTCGATACCGACAGCCTCGCACATCTCGACGGCGTCCGAGGCGGCGTACCGTTCGTCGAGAGGCGGCCCGTCGTCGCCCGCACCCGCGCGCGACCAGTCGGCGAACCCTACCCGCCCGCCCGGTGCCAGTACGTCGGTCACGGCGTCCATGGCCTCGGGCGTGGCGAACTCGTGGAACGTCATAGTCGAGACGACGGCGTCGACCGGTCCCTCGACGGGCATGGACGCCACGTCGCCGGTGACGGGGACCACGTTCTCCGGCATCCCCTTCTCCCGGTACAGGTCGTGCATCTCGGCCTGCATGTCCAACGCGTACACCGTTCCCGCGGCGGCGGCCACGTCGTCCGTGTAAAAGCCCGTCCCACTGCCGAGGTCTACGACGACGTCTTCCGGACCCGGGTCGAACAGGGCCAGCAACTCGTCGACGGAGACGTACTCGTAGCGACTCGGGTCTTCGAGTTCCGAGGCCCGGTCGGCGTCGAAGGTGTGAAATCCCATCGCTCGGGTGTACCGGGTCGAGCGACAAAACGTCATCCCCGGACGGGACCGGCACGCTGATAATCGCCCACTCCCTCACGGGGCGTATGGTAGCTATCGTCTCGCCCAGCGAACGGGAGTGTGAACGCTGTGGGCGACGTGACGTGTGGGACGAGGACCTGAACACCTGGCGCATCGCCGTCGAAGACGGCGAGAAACTGGCGGGGAACCCCCACTGTCTCCACGAGTGGGACATCAACGGCACGTTCAATCCGCTCGCGGAGTAACCGACGGAACGTTCTTCTCGGCGGCGGCAGTCTCCGACGGTATGCCGACCGCCTACGTCACCGCACCGCCCGAGGCCGCAAGCGACATCGCCACCGCGCTCGTCGAAGAGCGTCTCGCCGCCTGCGTCAACAGGGTCGACTGTGAGTCAGTGTACCGCTGGGAGGGCGAGATTCACGACGAGAGCGAGGTGCTGTTGCTCGCGAAGACCACCGACGCGCGATACGCGAACCTCGCTGACCGGGTCGAAGAGCTCCACCCCTACGAGGTGCCCTGCATCGAACGGTTCGACGAGACGGGGATGCTGAACCGGTTCGCTAGCTGGCGGAACGAGGCCGTCGAACCCGACGAAACGCGCTGAGTGAGAGAAAGAGCGGCCGGCTCTCAGGGTGCGGAGCGAACGGGTGCCGCGAGTGATTCGGACGTGTTCGTCGGGGTCGCGGTCTCGGTGCCGGAAGGCGTCGCCGTCTCAGTCGAGGACGGCGTCGCCGTCTCCGTCGTCGACCCGTCGCCCGACGTCTCGTTCGTCGTCGTCTGGTTCTCGGACGTCTCGTTCGTCAGCCCCTCGTCTGCCGAGGACTCGTTGGTGACGGTCTGGTTCTCGGAGGGTTGCCGCTGGAACAGCGGTTCCAGCTCGACGGTGGACGCCGTCTCGTTCTCCCCGATGACCTGCCCCTCGCTGACGTCGGCCGTCCCGACGAAGGCCATCGCGCTCCCGTTCTGGGTGCCGCGGGCGGTGAACTGGTACTGCGTCTCGGCGCGGACGCTGACGTTCGTGTACCCCGCTTCGGTCCCCCACTGGTCGTAGCCGGTGGTGGAGTACGGGACCGTCATCTGGAAGTTCCCGTTCTCGTCGGTCTGGGCCTGCTGGCGGTAGACGAACGTCTCGTTGGTCTCCTGGTTACGCATGCGGACGGCCGCGGTGACCGTGCTGTTCTCCGGGCCGGTCCCTTCGATGGTGGCCCCGGGGACGCGCTCGAATATCTTCGTCCACGCGGGGTTGTTCGTGCTCATCAGGTCCGACGCGGCGTCCGGCATACAGAACGCCCGGCCCTCGAGCGCCAGCCTCGTCGCGTTGGCCGGACAGGTGCCGTTCGTCGCCGGCTGGAACCGGATGCCCGTGCTCTGGGCCTCGATGAGTTGGCCGCGGTTGTGAGCGGTCGACTCGTAGGCGTCCCGCTCGCTGGACCCGACGTAGCGGTAGTGCTCCATCGCCGGAATCCGCTCGCTCGGCAGGGTCCCGAAGCCGCCGACCTGTGAGGTGGAGTCGTTCTGGACGTACGCACGCGCCTGTGCCATCGTGTTGAACTGCTTGACCGTGCGGCCGTCGGACGGGGTGGCTCGATACTGCCGGCCGTTCTGCTGGGCGATTTCCCAGTCGAGCACCACTGGCTGTGGCTGGACGGCGCTCCCGTGGAACTCGTACAGCCTGACGACGGTTGTGTTGTAGTACGCCTGCGTGCGGTAGTTGAACCGCTGGCCGGTCCGCTGGTCGACGACGCTCCGGTAGTAGTCGGTCTCGGAGACGTTCGAGACGTCGTAGAAGCGCGGCGGCGCGAAGAACTTCCCGTTGTACTGGCCGTAGACGCTCGTCATCTTCCAGTCGACGGCGACGTAGCGGGTCTGTGCGTCGTCCTCGTCGATGCTCTGGAGGACGTCGTTGGCCTGACTCTCGTTGGGTGCCAGCAGGAAGTTCGCGGCGCTGGTCGCGCCCTGCTGGAACGGGTTGGCGACGGGGATGCGCTGTCCCTCGACCGTTATGAGGTGCCCGTAGTCCCACCACGACATCACGCCGTACTCGCCTTGCTGGTAGTCGTAGTTGTCCCGGATCTTGTAGGTGCCGTAGTACTCCAGACTCGCGCCGTCGCCCGTGCCGTAGGCGCCCTCGACGGGCGTGTTCTCGCTCATCCAGTCCAGGCCGTCGTTCCAGCCCTGCGCTTCGCCGCCCGGCGCGGCGGTGGCCCCGACGGCGGCCGCCGTCGGCGCGACGAACAGGAGCGGTCCGACGATTGTGAAGACGAGGGCGACGACGGTGAGGACCTCGTAGACCTCGATGCCGTCGTCGGCGGAGAAGTCGACCCACGAGACGACGCGCGTGACGGCGAACCCGGTCAGCGCGGCCACGGGGAAGACGAGGTAGACGCCGAAGCGAATCTGCGTGAACGAGGCCGCGAGGATGAACGCGCCCCAGACGACCATGAGGAACTGCTCTGCGGGCGCGTCGCGGTCGAACAGTTGCTTGCCCGCGATGAACAGCGCGCTGGCGATGGCGACGAACAGCGCGAGTCCGTAGTACCGGTAGAGGACGCCGGGGTTCCGGAGCGGCGTCGCCTCGCCGACGGAGGTCTGCGTGGCGGACGGACTCGAGGTGAATCCGACGACCCGGAGCACTTGGTCGACGAAGTAGCTCAGGAGGTCGGGCGTGAGGATGGCCATCAGGACGGTTAAGACGACGATGATGCCGCCGACGGTGACGGGGTAGAGGTTCCGGTCGTAGTCTTCGGCCTCCATGTACCGGGCCAGCCACGCCATGAATACGGTCCCGGCACCGGTCCCGAACGCGAGCAAGGGCTGGAGCAGCGAGTGGTCCGTCGCCGTGATGCTGAGCGTATTGATGGCGGCCAGACTGAAGACGGTGACCGCGCCCATCATCACCGCGCCCGCGATGGCGACGTGTTCGGGGCTCTTCCCGCGAGCGAACTCGATTGTCAGCCAGAGCAGGAAGAACGTGGCGAGGATACCCAGTAGGAGGACCGCCGGCGGCCACGTCCAGAGGTAGAGGGCGATTGCCACGCCCGCGAGGAGGGAGTAGCCGACGGTGTCACGGAGCGCGCTCACGTCGCGCTCTCCGAACTGCTCGTAGACCGGCTTGTCCCGTTCCGCAACGCTGACGGCGACCATCACGGCGAAGACGGCCGTCACCTGCAGGAGGCCCTCGGCGACCTGGTGGTCGTACGTTCCGACGAGGCCTCGCTGGAGGAAGGTCCCGGCCGAGAGGGCGAGGACGAGGACGGCGGTGACACCGCCGAGGCGGCCGCCGAGACGGCGACCCATGTAGTAGGTCGGAATCGCCGCGACGGTGCCGATGACGGCGGGGGCGACGATGGCGACCATCCCGACAGTCTGTTCGCTCGGGGACCCCAGACCGACGACGAGGGCGATGGTCGCGAACACTTGGTCGAACAGCGTACCGAACTGGCCCGAGGCCGTCCCGTTCGGGAAGTACGTCCACGGGTCGAACGGCATCGTCGCCGGCCAGTTCTTGACGACGTACATCGTCGACCGGAAGTGGTACCACGGGTCCTGCCCGCTGAACAGTACTTCGCCGTCGACGACGAAGTTGGAGTAGTTTCTGACTCTGTTCCACAGCATGAACCCGAGTAGTACCAGGAGTGTGGGGATGTGGTACCACTCCTGCACCCAGTCCAGGGCGGACTCGAGTTCGGGGTAGTCGTCGAGATAGCCCCGCGATTGACTCATTGGTCCGAACCACTGCCAACGCGCGCATAAGCCTTTTGACCTCTCTCCGCAGTCGGGATGGAAACGCCTAACAGCGCCCGTGGTGGACCTTCGTGCATGCGCGTCTCGGTCGTCCTGTGTACGCACACGATGGAACGGTACGACGACTGTCGGGCGGCGGCCGAGAGCGTCCTCGACCAGTCGTACGAGGACGTCGAACTGGTGTTGGTCTCCGACGGCGACGAGGCGGTGTACGACCAGTACGAACGAGACTTCGGGGACCGAGACGACGTTCTGACCTACTGTAACGACGAGAACGTCGGCCTGCTGGAGAGCCGAAACAACGGGGCCGAGATAGCGACCGGTGGCGTGGTCGCGTTCTTAGACGACGACGCCGTCGCCGACGAGGACTGGGTAGCCGAACTGGTCGCGGCCTACGAGGCAGACGATGACCGACTCGCCGTCGGCGGCCGCATGGTTCCCGCGTGGGTCGCCGGCAAGCCCTCGTTCCTCCCCGAGGAGTTCTACTGGCTCGTCGGCGTGACACATCGCGGCTTCGGCCCCGACGGCGACCCCGAGGAGGCCGGAGAGGTTCGCAACACGTTCGGCTCGAACATCTCCTTCCGGCGGGACGTGTTCCTCGAACTGGGCGGGTTCGAGGACGACATCGGCGGCCGACAGGGCGCGAAGAACCTGCAAGGTGGGGAGACGGAACTGTGCGCTCGCCTAGAGAGCGAGTACGGGAGCGGCGTCTACTACGTCCCCGAGGCGCTCGTCGCACACAAGATATTCGACTACCGGACTGACCCGGGCTGGCTCGTCGACCGGGCATTCTGGCAGGGGTACTCCAAACGCGGCATGGAGGTGTTCGTCCCCGACTCGACGGGGGACGAGTCGGACTTCCTCGGAGACCTGCTGTTCTCGTTCGTGCCAGAGAGACTGGCCGGTCTCGTCCGGTCGCCGTCTGTCGCTGGCGTCCTGCAACTCCTCTTCCTGTTCGTCCTGACCGGGGCCGTCGGCTTCGGGTACCTCTACGGGATGTACGTCTGGGGGTAACTCGATGACGGAACGCGACCTCCCCGACGTCTGCGTCGTCACGCACCCCCTCGCCGCGGCCGGCGAGAACGCGACCCGGAGCCTGCTCGACATCCTCGCGGCCGTGACCGGGGTCGCTCTCGTGACGGCCGACCTGCCCGACGACTCCGAGATACGCGAGCGCCGCGAACTCGTCGAACTCACGCGCAAGGGAGCGGGCGACTCCGTGGCCGTGGCCGCGGCGCGGTTCCTGCTGAACCAACTGCGGATGTGTCGCGTCCTCGCGGACCGCGACGAGGACGTGGTCCTGTTCTACGGGGCCACGTCGTACCTCTTGCCCATCCTCGCCGCTCGTGCGCTCGGCAAGACGGTGCTCGTCGAACCGCGCGGCGACGTGCCACTGACGCTCCGCCTCAACTGGGAACAGCGGATGCCGGCCCCGCTCGCTCGGGGCCTCGCGGGCCTCGTCCGGGCACTCGAACGCGCGGGTTTCGCCGCCGCCGACGGCGTGGTGACCTACACGCCGGAGATGGCCCGCCAACTGGGCCTTCATCCGGAGGCCCCGGACGTCTACCCGACCGGTGCACGGTACGTCCGGACCGACGAGTTCGCCGTCGAGCGACCGTACGAGGACCGCGAGGCGGTCGTCGGCTTCCTCGGCCGCCTAGACGAGGAGAAGGGCGTCCGCGAACTCGCCGAGGTGGCGACGCGACTGCCCGAGCACGTGACGTTCCGGTTCATCGGCGACGGCGACCTTCGGGGGTGGCTCGAAGCGGAACTCGAAGACGAAATCGAGGCCGGGCGCGTCGAACTCACCGGATGGGTCGACCACGACGAGGTCGGCGAGCAACTGAACGACCTCGCGTTGCTCGTCCTGCCTTCACAGCCGACGGAGGGTCTCCCGACGACGATTCTGGAGTCCCTCGCGTGCGGGACGCCGGTGTACGCCTCGCCCGTCTCTGGCGTCCCCGATGTCGTTCGTGCGGGCGAGACGGGATTTCTCATCGACTCGCGCGACCCGGCGGCGCTTGCCGACGGCATCGAGGGCATCCTCGACAGGGACGACTTGCTGCGAGTCAGCGAGAACGGGCGGGAGCTCATAGAGACGGAGTACAGTTTCGAGGCCGCCCGTGAGCGATACCGCCGGATTCTAGCCGCCGTCTCGCCGTAGCTACTCGGAGTAGCCCAGACGCCGGAGCCGTTCTTTGACGTCCTCGTCCATGTCAGGCCGTTCGACGTCTTCGTCCGCCGTCGCCCGCACGAGTTCCAGATGCTCGTCGATACGCTTCTGGAGGCGGCGCGCCGTCGCTGGCTCGTCGCCGATGACGTTCGTCCGCTCCTCGGGGTCGGACACGAGGTCGTACAGTTCGTCTTCACCGTCGGGGCGACGGATAAGCTTCCACTCGTCCTCGCGGACGAAGTTGGTGTCCTGTCCTTCTCGGTTGGTCCACCCGCCGAAGATAGCGTCGCGGTCCCATCCGTCGTCGAAGACGAGGCGGCGAAGGCTCTCGCCGTAGAAGTTCTCGGGGGGTTCCAGCCCCGCGGCGTCCACCAGCGTTCCGGGGAGGTCGGTGAGGCCGACGAGTTCGTCGTAGCTCCGGTCGTCGTCCCATCCCGAGACGAACAGGGGGACGTGAGTCTTGATGTCGAGGGCGTTCGCGCCGCCGAAGTAGCCGTGGTCGAGGAAGTGGTCGCCGTGGTCCGCGGTCAGCGCCAGCACGAAGTCCTCGCCCCACTGGTCCTCGACTGCGTCGACCAGACGGCCGACCTCGGCGTCGTTGAACCGAATCTCGGCGTCGTAGAGGTCGATGAACTGCTGGTGTTCCTCGTCGGTCACGGCCTCCGGTTCCTCGATGAACTTCCGGCGGAGCTTTATCGACTCGGAGTCGCTGACGAGGTCGTCGCGGAAGTGGCGCTGGTACTCCTCCGGCGGCAAGAAGGGGTGGTGGACGTCCATGTAGTGGACCCAGAGAAACGTCGGCCGGTCGTCGTCGGACGTCTCCAACCACTCGATGGCACGGTCGGTCATCTCGTCGGCGGGGACGTGGTAGGACCCCACGTTGATGCCACCCTCCGATTCGAGTTTGTCGTACCCCCACTGGAGAATCGGGAACAGCGGCGTGTCTTCGAGGTTGGTCTTGGCCCACTTCCGGGCGCTCGCGAGGAACCCTTGGTCGGGGGCGGAGTCGTAGAACTCGTCCCAGCCGCGGTCGTAGCCGAACTGGCCGGAGACGTAGAGGTTCGAGTGAAAGCCGCCGGTCTGGTAGCCGGCCTCGTCGAACACTTCCGAGACGAGTGTCTGGGACTCGGAGACTCGGTCGTGGCCCCCGTACATCAGCGGCGTGACGCCGGTGAGGATGGCGGGAAACGAGAACATGGTGCTGCCACCGTGGGCGAAGGTCCGCATGAAGCGACTGCCATCGCTGGCGAGGCGGTCGATGTTCGGCGTCGTGTCCCGCTCGTAGCCGTGGTAGCCGACGTGGTCGGCCCGCAACGAGTCTATCGTCACGAGGAGGACGTTGTCCATACGGCCCGGTCCGGCACAGGCCGGGTTAAGGGTGCTGGTCCCGACTCAACGCCGCTCAGGCCGCCGTCGCGCGCAACGAGCGAACCTTCTTCCGGACCCGGCCGGAGACGAGGAGGAGGACGACGCCGTACGTCATCGTGCCGATGCCGACGAGCATGAGCGTCCCGGACCGACGGAACGGGACCACGGGTCGGGCGAGCAACACGACGCCGCTCATAGCGGCGGCGGCCACGCCCTCTAGCGCGATTTCCCTGAGCGGGAGCGTCGGACGGCCGATTGTCTGTGCGAGCGTTCGATAGCCCAGCACCGCCCGGAGCCCCGAGGCGGTGGCCGTGGCCGCCGCGGCCCCGAGCCAGCCGAACTGCCAGACCAACAGGAGGTTCAAGACCATGTTGGCGACGATGAACACGACGTTCACTCGATAGGCCGCGCGCGGTTCGTCGACGGCGTTGATGACGTTGAGGAACTGCGAGGCGTAGACGTCCGCCGCGTACGCGAGGACGAGGACGATGAGTATCGGTTGCCCCTGTCCGAACGAGGGGCGATAGAACTGGAGGACTCGCTCGCCGATGACCAGTGCGCCGGCGAGGCCCGGGATAACGAACACGCCACTGAACATCAGCCCCTCTTCGAGGATGTGACGGATGTAGTCGTAGTCGCCCTGCTCCGAGAGGTCGCTCACCTCCGGAAACAGCGTCCGCCGGATGGAGAGACTCACCATACCGAGCAGGGAAGCGATGCCCCACGCGGCCTCGTAGATGCCGATGAGACCCGCGCCGACGAAGAAGGAGAGGACGATGGTGTCCATCCAGCCGTAGACGTGGGTCTGGAGCGAACTCATCCACGCGTACCGGGCGTAACTGACGAGTTCGCGGACCTCCTCCCACCCCGGTACGTCGGGTCGAACCCGGCTGGAGAGTAGGCCCACGACGGCCGCGACGGTCAGCGCCGCGGCGTGGCTCGCGACCAGCGCCGAGACGCCGAAGCTCAGCGCGACGAGGGCGACCTGCGCCGTCGAACGAGTGACGCGCTCGAATGCCTGCAGCCACCCGGTCCACGCGACCCGCTTCTGTCCTTCGAGGCCGGCCGCGACGGTCGTGTAGGCGGCCGTGCTGGCGACGAGGGCGGCCACTTCGAGGTTATACCGGACGAGTATCTGCAGGAACGTCTGTGAGGGGGACGAATCGACGGCGGTAACGACCTCTCCAGCGAGTAACACCACACCGGCGATGAGCGCACCGAGCGCCGCGTTGAGGACCACGCCGGCGCCGAAGTACGACCCGGCGTCGCGTCCCTCGCTGATTCGCTTCCGCACAGCCGTCCCGACGGCCGCCATCGGAATCGCCAGCCAGAAGAAGCCGAGACCGACGATGACGGCGTACTGACCAAGCACCTCCTCGCCCAGTAGGTAGGAGATGACCCACGTCACCGCGAATCCGGCCCCGGAGACGACGACCTGTGACCCGAAGTGTAGCAGCGTCGTCTTACCGAGTCGCATCCCTACGAGTCACTTCCCATATCTGGACTGCCGGGCGTCGCCACATGAAGCTTTTCAGCTATCGTCGTCACGTGCCGGCGACGAACTCGTCGTGCCACGCGACGTAGGTGAGCACTTTCCAGAGCGTCATCCCGTGGTCCGCGTTCCCCCGCTTGTGCGCCCGCCGGAGGGCGAAGACGGCCTCTGGGTCGAGGTAGGGGGTCGCGCCGACGTACTCCTCCGTGAGCCACCCGGCGATGGCGTCGTGGTCCCGTCGGAACCACTCGCTGACGGGGACGTTGAACCCGTGCTTGTCCCGGTCGAGGATGCGACGGGGGACCACGTCGTCGACGGCGTCGGTGAGCGCGCGCTTGTAGCCCGCGAGTTTGTACTCGCTCGGGACGTTGTAGGCGTACTCGACGAGTTCGTGGTCGAGAAACGGGACCCGCGCCTCCAGCGACGCGGCCATGCTCGCCCGGTCGACCTTGTACAGCAGGTCGTCCGGCAACCAGTAGCTGATGTCGTAGGCGGTCAGGCGCTGGAGCGTGTCGTCGTTCGCCCGCCGGGTCGCCGTCTCGACTTTCTCGGTCAGGCCGCTCGATTGCGGGTCGTGGCCTGTTTCGAGGTAGGTCTCCGGACGCTCGTCGTCGTATCGACGGGCGGATTCGAGGATGGCTCGCCGGTCGCTCTCCAGACTCGCGGCGTAGCGGACCGGGCGGCGGAGCGGTCCCGCGTACTCGCTCACGGCGTCCGCGGCGTCGAACGCGACGCCGGGGAGATGCCGGGCGTACCGGCGGTGTTTGGGCAGGAGGCGATGGCGGTGGTACCCGGCGAACAGTTCGTCGGCCCCCTCCCCGGTGAGAACGCACTTCACCTCGTCGGCCGCGTACTCGGAGACGAGCATCGTGGGGAGGGCCGCGGCGTCGGCCAGCGGTTCCCCGTAGTGGGCCACGAGGTCAGAGAACACGTCCATGTCGTCCACGTCGACGGTCAGTTCGTGGTGGTCGGTCCCGAAGTGGTCCGCGACGAAGCGGGCTTCCTCGCTCTCGTCGGCCGCGGCCTGCTGGAACCCCACGGAGAACGTCCGTAAATCGCCCTCGTAGTGCTCGCTCGCGAGGCCGACGATGGCCGAAGAGTCGAGACCGCCGGAGAGGAACGCCCCGACGGGCACGTCCGCCATCAGGCGGCGCTCGACAGATTGTTCGAGGAGGTCACGCACTCTCCCGGCGATGGCGTCCCGCGACCCCGTTACTGGCGACGGCGACAGTTCCCAGTACCGTCGGCGCTCGACGCCGTCGTTGGTGACGAGCAACGAGGTGCCGGGTTCGACTTTCTCGACGGCGGAGAGCAACGTCTCGGACCCCGGCGTGTACCGGACCGAGAAGAAATTGTGGACGGCCCGCGGGTCCACGTCCCGGCTGACGCCCGCCCGGAGCAACTGCCGGAGTTCGCTGGCGAAGGCGAGGCCGCCGTCGACGGTGGCGACGTACAGCGGTTTGATACCCACGCGGTCGCGTGCGAGGAACACTGACTCGTCGCCCTCGTCGTAGACGGCGAACGCGAACATCCCGTTGAGGCGCTCCGGGAGTCGCTGGCCCCACTCCTCCCACCCGTGGACCAGCACCTCGGTGTCGCTGTCGGTGGAGAAGGTGTGGCCCGCCGACTCCAGTTCCGCCCGGAGTGAGTCGCGGTTGTATATCTCGCCGTTGAAGACGACGGCGACGGTGTCGTCCTCGTTGTAAATCGGCTGACTCCCCCCGGCGAGGTCTACGATGGAGAGGCGACGCATCCCCAGCATGACGCTGGCGCTCTCGTCGACGTGGCGTCCGCCTTCGTCCGGGCCGCGGTGGCGGATGCACGCCAGCATCTCGTCCAGTCTCTCCTCGTCCACCCAGCCGTGAACGCCGGCGATGCCACACATCAGCGGGTACCTCCTGCGGCGCCAACGTCGCCGTACACCGACTCCAGCGAGTCGACGATGGCGTCCCAGCTGTGGTGTTCCTCCACGTACGCACGGGCGCTCTCCCCCAGTCGCTCGTGGGTCTCGTCTTCGGTGAACAGCGTCTCGATGCGGTCCCGGAGCGTCTCGGGGTCCTCCATCGGGACGACGTAGCCCGTCTCCCCGTCGGTGACGAGGTCCTGAAGCCCACCGGAGTCGGTGACGACCGGCGGAAGACCGACGGCCATCGCCTCCAGAACGGTGTTCGGTAGGCCCTCGCCCTCGCGAGAAGGCTGGACGAACACGCGGCCGTCTTCGAGGTACCCGACGACCTCATCGGGGTCGACGAGGCCCACGAACTCCGCGTCGACGCCGAGTTGGTCGGCCAGTGCCTCGAGCGAGTCGCGCTCCGGTCCATCGCCGACGACGGTCAGCGAGTACTCGGTCCCCGCGAGGGCCTCCAGCAACACGTCCAGTCCCTTCCAGCGCTCGAGGCGGGCGACGAAGACCACGTCGTCGCCGTCGGCCCGCACGGACGGCAGTTCCACGCCGTTTCCGAGGACTCGAACGTCGGTCGGGTCGAACTCTGATTCGACGTCCGCGGCGATGTCAGTGCCTTGCACGAGCACGGTCGTATCGCGGAGGACGGCGTCGATACTCCACCGTTTGCCGGGCGTGTCCTTCATAAAGTAGTAGTCGCCGCCGCGAATCCACGCGAAGTAGGGGAGGTCCCGCAGTCGGGAGACCAGATAGCCCACGAACCCGTTGGGATACACCATCATGCACTGTAACACGTCGTACCGCTTCGCGTCGCGCAACAGCAACACCGTCGCGGTGAGGACGAACGTGAGGGTGCTGACGAACGGAGAGAACCGGACGTTCGGAACTCGGACCACGTCGTAGTTGTGGTCGTCTTCCGGCGTCTCGTCGCCGTACGACTTCGTGTAGACGGTCACGTCGTGGCCCCGAGATTGGAGGGCGTCCGCCATCCGCATCGTCTGTGTCTCGGTGCCGCCGACGACGTTCGGTGGGAACTCCTTGACGAGTAGTGCGACGTTCATCGGTCGATAAAGGTCTCGTACCACTGCTCGAGCAGGACGAGGTCCCAGACGTGGTACCCAAGGTCGGCCTCGCCGCTCGTGTGTCTGTCCAACTTCGCCGTCAGTCCCCGGTGGTCGAAGGGGTCACGCGCCCCCAGCGCCTCGAACTTCTCGCGCGCGAACTCGCGCAAGTCCCCGCGGAACCACGCGTTGACGGGCACCGCGAAGCCCTGCTTCGAACGGCCTTGCACAGCCTCGGGGATGTAGTCCTCGAAGGCTCGCTTGAGGAGCCACTTCTTCTCGCCGCGACGCCACTTGTACTTCGCCGGAACTCGCGCCGCGAACTCGACGAGTTCGTGGTCCAGAAACGGCGAGCGGAGTTCCAGGGAGTGAGCCATGCTCGCCCGGTCCGCCTTCACCAACAGGTCGTCGGGGAGGTACGTCTGTACGTCTGTCTGGAGGATACGGTCCAGATGTGTCGGCCCGTCGGCGTTCTCGTATGCTCGACGGAGCGACGCCAGTTCGTCCGCCGGTTCGGGACCGGTCCACACCTCCGCGGCCTCCTCGCCTTGCATGTGACAGACGTACGGGGCGTACCGTTCGACGGGGTCGCCGTCCGCGTTGTCCAGCAAGCCGATAGCTCGGTCGGCGCCCTCGTGGGGTACCGCGTCGAGCACGGTCCGTCCGGCCTCCCGGACCGCCTCGGGGATGGCCCCAGCACGCTGTGTCAACCAGTCGTAGGTGTATCGGTCGTAGCCGGCGAAGTTCTCGTCGCCCGCGTCCCCGGTGACGGCCACGGTGATGTCGTCGCTCGCCACCTGCGAGACGTAGTACGTCGGAACCGCAGAGGGGTCGCCGAACGGCATCTCGTAGTGACGGACCAGTTCCGGTAACACCTCCATCGCGTCTGGCGTGACGGTGTACTCCGTGTGGTCGGTGTCGTACTCCTCGGCCACCGCGCGGGCGTAGTCGAGTTCGTCGTACTCGCCGAAGCCGATAGAGTACGTCTCGATGTCCGTCTCCGCGACCTCGTCCATCAGGCCGGTGACGATTGTCGAGTCGACGCCCCCCGAGAGAAAGACACCGAGCGGTACGTCGCTTCGCATCCGCAGACGGGTCGCCTCTTTCAGTTTCTTCCGGAGCTTGTCGGCCAGTTCGCCCGGTCCGGCACCGAACTGGTCGCGATACGACAGCGACCAGTAGGCGTCGGTCCGCATCCCGTTCGCGTCGAAGACGGCGTACTGACCCGGTTCGAGTTGTCGAATCTCGTCGAATCCCGTCGCCGGGCTTGGAACGTACTGGTAGGTGAGGTACGAGCGGATGGCCGGGAGGTCCGGCCGGCACGGCACGTCGTCGTCGGCCAGCAGCGCCGAGATTGTCGAGGAGAACGTCAGACCGGCGTCGCTCTCGTGGTAGAACAGCGGCTTCTGTCCGAGACGGTCACGAGCGAGGACGAGACGCTCTACCCGTTCGTCCCAGATGGCGACGGCGAACATCCCGCGGAGCATCGAGAGGCAGTCGAGTCCGTACTCCTCGTAGAGGTGGAGGAGGACTTCCGTGTCGGTCTCGGACTGGAACTGGTAGTCTCCGACCCGGTCGCGGAGTTCGCGGTAGTTGTAAATCTCGCCGTTGAACACGACGTGGACGGTCCCGTCCGCGTTCGCCATCGGTTGGGTCCCGGCCGGTGAGAGGTCCAGGATCGAGAGTCGCCGGTGAGCCAACATCGCCGGCCCGTTGGCGTACACGCCGTCGGCGTCCGGGCCGCGATGGACCATCCGGTCGGCCATCTCGTCGCCGAGGCCCTGGGCCGGCCGGTCGCCGAACGCGACTTTCCCGCCGATTCCACACATTGAGTGTCCCTTCCCCACCGCGACAATAAAGCGTTGGCTTCCGCGCCAATATCGGGGGCCGCACCGGTCACGCCGTCGGCCCTGCCGGGGTTCGACGGACTTAACACCGCCTACCGAGGACCAACTGACGTCGAATGTACGGCCTCGAAGAACTCCGTGAGGCGCTCTCGAACCCGCATCTGGCACTGCGGGAACTGAACCGGGCCTACCACCGACGGCTCTACACGAGGCCGTACAACACCGACGGTATCGACGTCTTCGAGGCGGACTGGGACAACCTCGTCATCCTCGACGCCTGTCGCGCCGACGTCTTCCGTGAAGAGACGGCGTTCGAGGGTGTCGACACGCGCACCTCACGCGGCGGGGCGACACCCGAGTTCGTGCGGGGAAACTTCACCGGTAAGCAGCACCACGACGTGGTGTACGCCACTGCCAACACGTGGTACTTCGAACTCGAAGACGAGATCGATGCAGAGGTCCACGCGGCCCTCTACGCCCCCGACCGGGACCCGGAGGTACTGACCGAAAAAGTACTGGAGGCCGCCGAAGAGTACCCGAACAAGCGACTCGTGGCTCACTACATCCCGCCGCACCATCCGTTCAAAGGCCCGACGGCCGACGAGCACTTCCCGTCCTACGAGGACCAGTCCGACGCGCTGTTCGAGCGCATACAGCGCGGCGAACTCGACATCGACGACGACACTCTACGGCGGGCCTACGTGGAAAATCTGGAGTGGGTCCTCCCGGAGGTCCACCGACTACTCGACGAACTCGGCGGGAAGACGGTTGTCACGGCCGACCACGGCGAACTGCTCGGTGACCGCACTGCGCCCGTCCCGGTGAAAGACTACGGCCATCACGTCGGCCTGTACGTCGACCAACTGGTCGAAGTTCCGTGGTACGAGTCGACGACCGGCAACCGTCGTCGTATCGTCGCCGAAGAACCAGACACAGACGTGACCGGCGTAGAGAAGGCGTCGGTCGAACAGCGGCTAGAGGAACTGGGATACCGTTAAGGCTCGGCCACGCTCTCGTACTCCCACACCAAGTCGAAGTACCGCTTCATCCCCGCGACGAACGACCCGTTCTCGGTGAGCGCGGCCTGACGCATGTGGTTCGGCACATCCGGTTCCTCCACGAGCAATATCGCCTCCCCGCCCTCGTAGTCCATGCTCGGGTCCACCAACGTCCCGCGCCACGGCAGTTTCGCCGTGCTGAAGCGAACGTCCACTTCGGGGAACTCCTCGGTCAGTCGCTCCACCACCGCTTCTTGCACGGCGGCCTTCTCCGGAGGTAGCTTCTCCGGGTCGAGAAAGAGGACGGCGACGTCGACGCCTCGGTCGACGGCGTCTGCCAGCGCGCGGTCCACGCTGTCGAGGTAGGCGAAACTGTTGGTGATGACTCGGAGCGTCTCCTCGGCGTCGTCGTAGAGGCGGCGCGTCTCCCGTTCGCTCGGCGCGCCCACGTCGACGACGTGGAACAGTTCGGCGGTCGGCGAGATGTCCTCGCTCGCCCGCTCGTAGCGCGGCCGGTACTCGGCGAGGAAGGCGTCACGGTGGGCCTCGACGTCGCTGGCGAACCCCTCGAAGTCCTGCCGGCGGTTCTCGACGGCGCGGTCCAGAATCTCCTCCGGCGACTTCGGCTGGTACTCCTTCGGCCGGCCGGGAATCACCTTGATGAACCCGCGGTCGGCGAGGGCGTCGAGGACGCCGTAGATGCGGGCTTTCGGGATACCGGTGGCCTCCGCGAGGTTCGGCGCGGTGGTCCGGCCGAGCGACAGCAACTCCTCGAGGGCCGTCGTCTCGTACTCCGTCAGCCCAACGCTGTCGAACACGTCGGACGCGTCGGTCATACCCATTCGTTCGCCCCGTGGACCGTAAAACGCGCGGGAGCGTTCGCCGGAAAGTATTTACGCAGCGTCTCATATAGTTACTCGCATCGTGAGTAACCAAGAACGCGGCCGACGAGAGCCCGCAACCGACCATCTGGACGACGTCGAAGACGGATGCGGGTGTGTGGAAGTGTGGGAACACGTCAGCGAACAGCGCGAGGAGTAAACGAGGGGCCAGAATATCGGCGGTAGAGGTGCTCTCGGCGGATGTGTTCTGATGTACTACACACATAATGATTATCTATAAGCGATAGCCACGCCAGCGTTCTGTCGGAGCTGTCATCTCAATGTCCATGCAAGCTGTCGTGTACAAGGGGCCACACGACGTCGCGGTCGAGGAGGTAGACGAACCGGAGATAGAACACCCGAACGACGTACTCATCGACATCACGACGACCTGTATCTGCGGGTCCGATCTCCACATGTACGAGGGGCGGACGGCCGCCGAACCGGGCATCGTGTTCGGTCACGAGAACATGGGTATCGTGACCGAAGTGGGCGACGCCGTCACTGGTCTGGAGGTCGGCGACCGAGTCGTGGCACCGTTCAACGTCGCCTGCGGGTTCTGTGAGAACTGCGAGAACGGCTATACCGGCTTCTGTACCAACGTCAACCCCGGGTTCGCCGGCGGTGCCTACGGCTACGTCGCCATGGGGCCGTACAAGGGGGGACAGGCGGAGAAACTCCGCATCCCCTACGCGGATTTCAACGCGCTGAAACTCCCGGAGGGCGACGAACACGAGGACGCGTTTTCCCTGCTCGCGGACATCTTCCCGACAGGGTGGCACGGCACGGAACTCGCCAACCTCGAACCCGGCGACTCCGTCGCCATCTACGGCGCCGGTCCCGTCGGCCTGATGGCCGCGTACAGCGCGAAAATCAAGGGGGCGGCGGAGATTTACTCCGTCGACCGCGTCCCGAGTCGCCTCGAACTCGCCGAGCAACACTGCGACGCGACGGCCATCAACTTTGAGGAGGGCGACCCCGTCGAGCAGATTATGGACGAACACGGCGGCGAGGTCGACAAGGGCGTCGACGCCGTCGGCTATCAGGCCATCGACCCCGACAAGGAGGCCGACGACGCCTACGACCCGGCCCGCGAGAACCCGGCCGTCGTCATCAACAACCTCATCCGGACGGTGAAGCCGACCGGCGAACTCGGCATCCCCGGCCTGTACGTCCCCGAGGACCCCGGCGCGCCGGACGACATGGCTGCCCAGGGCCGACTGGGTATCGACTTCGGCCTCCTCTTCGAGAAGGGCCAGAAACTGGGCACGGGCCAGTGTAACGTGAAGTCCTACAACCGCGAACTCCGTGACCTCATCATCGAGGGGCGGGCCGACCCGAGTTGGGTCGTCTCCCACCGCGTCGGCCTCGAAGAGGCCCCCGAGATGTACGAGAAGTTCGACGACCGCGAGGAGGGCGTCACGAAGGTCCTGCTGGAGCCCTGACCGGCCACCGCGTTCGTTTTTTCGACCGGTACGGCTATGCCCGAGAGTGCGCTACGGTGACACATGTGTCAGTACTGTAGCTATCGGTACCACGACGAGTGGGCGCAGTTACTGGAGTACGACGAGACGTACCAGAACGCCGTCAGCGGGGAGTCTCAGTCCACGTACGGCTTCCACGAAGAGTGGGACGACCTGAAAGACGAAGTCGGGTACGGCGCGTAGTCAGGCCTCGCGCGGGAACGGGTCCGACTCGAACCCCTCACGGCGTTCCTCCGCAGTCGCCAGACAGGCGTCTAGTCGGTCCGTCAGTTCGCCTTCGTCCATGTCGCGTCCGATGAACACCAACCGGGTCGCAGGGTCGTCCTCACCCCACTCCCCGATTGGCCCCGCCTGTACGGCAGGGCCGGCCTGACTGACCCCGAGCACGCTGTCCGGGCGACTGGCGACCCATGCGAACCCCTTCGCCCGGACGACGCTCCCGTCCCACTCGTTCAGGAACGCGTCGAAGCGCCCGGGGTGGAACGGTCGCTCACGCCGATAGACGAACGACTCGACGCCGTGGGCCTCGGCCGCCGACTGCTCGCCGTGGCCGTGGGTGTGGTCCGTCTCCTCACCGTGGCCGCCCTCGTCGTGACCCGCTGCCTCGGCCTCCGAACCCGCGAGCGCCCGTTTCCACCCTTGCTGGCGCTTCGTCTCCTCGAAGTCGAACGCACCCGTCCCGAGGACGGCGTCCGGGTCGACGTCGCTGTACGTCGTCCGGTGAATCGTCGCCCGGGGCTGAAGTTCCCGAATCGCCGCCTCGACGTCGTCGAGGGCGTCGTCGGGCACCATGTCGCACTTGTTCAACAGCAGGACGTCACAGAACTCTATCTGGTCGACGAGGACTTCGGTCAGCGGCCGCTCGGGGTCCGGTGCGGCGTCCGGGAGGGCTTCCTCGGGGTCGAACGCCTTCCAGAACCCGTACGCGTCGACGACCGAGACGGTGGTGTCCAGTCGGAACCGCTCGGGGAGGCTCCCCGACTCCGTCCCGACGGTGAGCGTCCGCGCTATCGGGAGCGGTTCGCTGATGCCCGACGCCTCCACGACGAGATAGTCGAACGACCGCGACTCGGCCAGCCGCGTCACCTCGGTCACGAGGTCGTCCTGCAACCGACAGCAGATGCACCCGTTCGAGAGGTCGACGATGCCCTCCTCGTCGCCGTCCGCCAGCAGTTCCGCGTCGACGTTCACCTCGCCCATGTCGTTGACCACGACGGCGATGCGTCGCCCGCCGGGGTCGTCCAGCAGCCGGTTGACGAGCGTCGTCTTTCCGGCACCAAGCGGACCGCTGACGACGGTTATGGGTATCGTCTCACCGTCAGTGACAGAGCTCATGATTGTTGATGACACGGCCCGTCCGGTTATCAATCCCCGGCCGTCGCGTTCGGCGCTCGCGGACCCGCATTTATTTGGGTCAGCGTGGTAGAGTTCGGATAATGGCCGACCGCGACGACGTCTGTGTGTTGCTCCCCGCCTACGACGAGGCAGAGACTATCGAGAGCGTCGTCAGGGGGTTCCGCGACAACGGGTTCGAGAACGTGTTGGTGATAGACGGTGGCTCGACCGACGGGACCCAAGACATCGCCGCTGACGCGGGCGCTCGCGTCGTCGAACAGCGTGGCAGTGGCAAGGGGCAGGCGGTCAGAGAGGCCGTCGAGCGCCACGTGAACGCCGAGTTCGTGCTGATGGCCGACGCCGACGAGACGTACCGCCCCGACGAGGCCGACCGGATGCTCGAACCGCTGTTCGACGGACGGGCCGAACACGTCATCGGCAACCGCTTCGCCGACATGCGCCCCGGCGCGATGACCCGCCTCAACCAGGTGGGGAACAAGATAATCAACTGGGCCTTCTCCGTCATCCACGGCCACTACCTCACCGACATCCTCTCCGGGTACCGGGCGTTCACGCGGGAGTCGTTCCAGCGACTCTCGCTCTCCTCGGAGGGGTTCGGCATCGAGACGGAGATGGCCGTCGAGTGCGTCAAACACGGGGTCCGGACCGAGGTGGTCCCCATCACCTACGAGCCACGGCCCGACGAGTCGGAGACGAACCTCCGACCGTTCCGCGACGGCGGGACCATCATCGTCACGCTGTACCGGATGGCCAAGACCAACAACCCGCTCTTTTACTTCGGGAGCGTCGGGTTCGGCTCTATCGGTCTCGGCGTCGCACTCGGGGCGTTCGTCGTCTACGACTGGGTGGTCAACAGCATCTCTCACGAGGTCATCGCGATGGTCGGCGGCGTCGCCATCATACTGGGCATCCAGTTGCTCATGTTCGGCGTCCTCTCGGACATGATCGTGACCGTCAACCGGGAACAGACGAGACGGCTGGAAGACATCGCTCACAGAATCGGTGCCCAGAACTCACGGCGACAGTCCCTCGAAGGAGACGGCGACGCCGGCAGTGCGACCGACGAGGGAGAGGTAGAGACGGCCGTCTCGGCGCGCGACCGGCAGCGTTAGAACGGGACCAGCGAACGCAGTTGCGAGAGCAGACTGGCACCGGTGGCCTCGCGTTTGCGCTCGAACACCGGGTGGAGAGCGTTGAGGAGTTCCTGCTCGTTCTCGAACCGTTGAGCCGTCGCCTCCTCCAGCGCCTCGTCGACGGTCACGCTGTGACCCGCGGCGTCGTAGGGTACCTCGACGTGACCCGCACGCTCACGGACCGTCCGGGCGTCGGCGGGGTACTGGATGTTTATCTCAGTCAGCCGCGCGTCGAGGGCCGCGATGCCGAACTCGATGACGTCCGGTTCGTCGCTGTCGTCCGCTGGTGGCCGTACTCCCATTGGTTGGTGTCACGGCCTAGGGGGTGGAAAATCCTGCGTTCTCGTCGGCTCAGTTATTGCAGGACGCGAGCCACTCGTCGGCCCACGCCTCTATCTCGTCGAAGACGGGGCAGAGCGATTCGCCCTTGTCGGTGAGTCGGTAGAACGTCGCTACGGGGGCGTCCTCCTCGAGTCGACGTTCCACGAAGTCCATCTCCTGTAAGTCGTCGAGGACGCGCGAGAGCGTTCGCGAACTCGCGTCGGTGGCGCGCTTGAGTTCGTTGAACCGTCGCTCGCCGTTCTGGAGTTCGTGCAGGACGACGAGTCGCCACTTCGACCCTATCTGTTCGAGCGACTCGACGATTGCGCAGGGCCCCTCTGCCTCGTCCTCGGCTTGCTCTGAGAACACTTCGGATGACATCTGTGTTACCTGGTACCCCCTATGTCCGGGAAGCGATATATAGGTTCGCATCCGAACCAAGTAACGTAATGAAACTACAACTCGCTGTGCGCACCGACCGCTCGATTCCCGCCGTCCTCGCAACGGTGGTCGCCTGATGGCGTTCGAGACTGCCGGCGCGGCCGAACTGTTCCTCCTCGCCCGCGTCCTCTTCGGCGGCGTCCTCGCGTTCACCGGCCTCAACCACTTCGCGAACGCCGACCAGATGATTCCCTACGCCGAGATGAAGGGGCTGCCAGCCCCGACCGCGTCGGTGTACTTCAGCGGCGGCCTCCTCGTTCTCAGCGGACTCCTCGTCGTCGTGGGGGCCTACCCCGTCGTCGCGGCGGGCGCACTCGCCACGTTCCTGCTGGGGTCCGCCGTCACGATGCACGACTTCTGGGCCGTCCCCGAGGACCAGCAACAGGACGAGATGACGCAGTTCCTGAAGAACGTCGCACTGGCGGGCGGCGCGTTCGCACTGCTGACGCTCTCGGGCACCGCGTGGCCCTACAGCGTCGGCGTCGTCCTCGTCTGAATCCGCGCGCCGACGGCTGACGGCCGTCTGTGACGCAGGACCCGCCAGCATCGGCGCCAGTCATAAGCCGCCACCGTCCAGAGGTAGGGGTGAATGATGCAGTCGTCGTTGCCGAGTGCGCTGGGTGCGGTGCCGGTCCGGTCGCTCGCCGTCGTTCTCGTAGTCGTGGCGGTGCTCGTCGGCGTACGTCGCCTCGCCGGCGACCGACTCGCCACCCCCCTCCGCCGCCGCCTCCTGTTGGGCGTGCCGTGGGGAACGCTGCTGACGATGGCGGGCGTCCTCGCAATCTACCTGTTCGTCCAGGGCACGTGGTGGCACTCGCGCCCCCTCGTGACGCCGTTCCGGACGTGGTCGTACTTCTACCCGCTCGGGATGCTGACGGGGCCGTTCACACACGGCGGCGACGCCCACGTGACCGGCAACCTCGTCGGGACGCTGGCGTACGGCACCGTCGTCGAGTACGTGTGGGGGCACTACCCCCGACGCCGCGGCACGCAGACGTTCTCGTCGCTCTCGTCGAACCCGTTCGCCCGCGTCCTCGCCGTCCCGGCGACGATGGCCGCCGTCGGCGTGTTTACGGGCGTGTTCGCCGTCGGTCCGGTCGTCGGGTTCTCGGGCGTCGTCTTCGCCCTCGCGGGATTCGCACTGGTCACTCGGCCGTACCTCTTCCTCGGGGCCTTCCTCGGAAGCCGCATTCTCGACCAAGTGTACACCGCGATACTGTATCCGCAACCGACCGTCGGCGGAACCACGCGGTTCGTCACGCCGTGGTGGGCCAACATCGCCATTCAGGGACACGCAATCGGGCTACTGGCTGGCGTCGTCCTCGCGGCGGGCCTCCTGTGGGCGCGCACGGAACGGCCCCGGACGACGCGGGTGTTCTTCGCAACGTTGGTCTTCGCCGTCTCGAACGGCCTGTGGGCCGTCTACCTCCCGGTCAGCGGCGGTCGGTTCACGCTGTTCCGGTGGCTCGGTACCGGACTGGTGTTCGTCCTCGCGCTCCTCGTCGCGGCCGCGACGGTGCAGTTGGACCGCCGCCTCCTCCCGCGCTTCGAGCGAGACTGGCATTCCGTCGCCGGTCTGGTCCTCCTCGTCTCGTTCGGCGCGCTCTGTCTGGCCTCCGTGCCGGCGAACACCGCCACGATTGGCCCGTCCGACGTCCCCGCCGACGGCGTCGAGGTCAGGGACTACGTCGTCACCTACGACGAGAACGTCCGGAACGAGTACATCGCGGGCATCTCGCTCCCGCTCGGCTTCGGCGAGGACCGGACGAACGTCACCGAGAGCGGCGTCATCGTCGCCAGCGACCGCCGGGAGATATGGATAGTGCAGGTCCAGAAGGGCCAACTGGCGCTGAACCAGCGCGCCCCGGTCGTCGTCGGCGGACCCGGGTGGCGCGAACGGATTATCGCCAACCGAAGCGGGTGGCTGGTCCTCGGCAACGACACCGTCTACCGGGTCCAACTCCGCCGCGCGGGGGGCGAGCGACGCACGGCCTACACTTCCCCGCCCTCGACGGCGGACGCGACCATCGCGGGACGCAACGTCACCCTCAGGCCGGTGGAACAGGGCTTTCTGGTCGGGGTGCGCCGCGGCAATCAGACTATCGACGTCGACCGGATACCGCCGAACATGACCACCCGGACCATCGGGGGCCTCACCTTCGAACGCAACCGAACGCGTCTCTACGCGGGCGTCAATGGGACGCAGGTGAAAGTCGCGGAGAAGCGGCAATCGCCCAACTGAGACTCACGGGTCGCGTTCAGTCCCACTCGATTCGGTACACTTCGGAGGAGATGGTCCGCGTGTCCTCGTCGTGAAAGTCGAACTGTCTCGGGAGGTCGAACTCCGCCTCGAAGGCGTGTGTCACCTCGCCGCCGTTGTCGGCGGCGAAGGACTCGACGAACTCCTGGCTCCCCGCGTTGTGCACCGAGTACGAGACGGCGGCAACCTCGGCGGCCGTCGCGAGGAAGTCCCGGTCGGCGTGCTCGTTCCCCGACTGAGCGCCGAACGGCGGGTTCATCAGGACGGTGGTGTCCTCGGGCGGGCAGAGCGGTGCCTGCGTCGCGTCCGCACGCACCCACGAGACTGAGGTGGTGGAGCCGACTTTGCGTTCGTTCTCCCGTGCCGTCGTGAGGGGCGCGGGGTCGATGTCGAGACCAACCACGGTGTCCGGTCCCCGGAGCGCCGCGCCCAGTGCGAGCATCCCGGTCCCACAGCCGAGGTCGACGACGGTCCGGTCCTGTATGTCGCCTTGCAGGTCGGCCGTGTGCACGAGGTGGGCCGCCAAGTCCGGCGGCGTCCGGTACTGTTCGAGGCTGACTCGTGGGTTGTCGAACCCCGCGACGACACCGAGTTGCTGGGCGAGCGCGCTCTTTGTCGGCATCAGCGGCAATACGCCAGAATCATGCAAAAAGGTTTGCAAATGTCTGGTGGTAATTCAGGGCGGAGTGCGGTCCGGCCCCGTCGGTCACCACGTGCCGTGGAAGGTGTCGAACTCCAGCGATTCGAGCGGTTTCTCCCCGATAGCGATTTCGTACTCGCCGGGCGTGAGCATCGGCTTCTTGAACTGCGGGCCGTCGTCGGTGGTGATGCGCGGACACCCGGTGTTGACGTAGGCGTCCATCCCGAAGTTCGTCAGACGGTCGGGCGTCACCTCGTCCATCGTGATGAGGTAGGCGTCGTCGTTGTTCTCGACTATCTCCTGTGCCTGGTCCCAGCGGCCCTGTCCGATCTTCGTGCAGAAGATGACGCCCCACGTCTCGGCGTCCATCGCCTTGTGGACCGAGGCGTACCGCTGTTTCATGAACTGCTCCGTGTCCGCGACGGTGAGGGCGTTGTTGACCGGGTCGGCGATGACGACCTTCTTGTCGGGGTGTTCCATCGCGAGTCCGAGCGGGTGGAACTTGCCGCCGCCGACGTAGAGAATCTGGTCGGCGTCGACGTCGGCGCTGGCGTAGTTACAGCCCAGAACCTGTCCCTCGTGTGTCAGGCGGTCGTCACCCTTGCGGGTGTGGACCTCGTAGCCCCGTTCTTCCAGCCACGAGCGCATCTCGTCGAACTTGTTCATGTGCTGGGCCGTCGTCACGAGGCCCACGTCGGAGTCCTCGTCGGGACTGGTCAGTTCCTCCTCGGCGGCCCGTTCCATCATCGGGAAGACGTCGACGTTCGAGAACAGCGGGACGTAGATTATCTTCTCGGACTCCTTCATCGGGGAGTGGCCGAAGTGGACGAACACGTCCGTCCGGCGCATCAGATAGGTGTCGAGGTCGCAAGCGCCGTAACACGGCTGGCCGGAAATCATCACGTTCACGTCGTCTGGAAGTTCTTCTCGCAGGTCGTCGGCGACGGCGGGGCCGCGCCGCTTCAACCCCTCGGGGAACTGTAGGCCGACCGTCTCGGCGTCGCGTTCGTCGACCGCCTCTACGATGCGGTCGAGTTCGTAATCCCACTCGCGGTCGTGCTTCAGCGAGAGGCCCGTGTTTCGGAGGTCACCCTCGGTGCGCTCTTGGCTCATTGAGACGGCTTACTTGCTCGCGGGGTAAAACCTCCGCGTTTCGACCCGCGGTTTCGGCAAGCCTATACCGCGCGAGTCCCAACCCTCGCGCGATGAGCATCGACAGCGACACCGCCGCCGACCCGACCGGCGACCGAGTGGACGAACTCGCGACGGAGTTCGGCGAGGCTATCGCCGAACTGCCCGTCTACCAGCGGTTCGTCGAGGCCAAGGCGGCCGTCGAGGACGACGAGGAAGCCCAGGAGGCCATCAAGGAGTTCGAACAGATTCGCGAGGAGTTCCAACTCGCCCGCCAGACCGGCCGCGCGAGTCAGGAGGACCTCCGCAAGTTGCAGGAGGCCCAAGAGGAACTCCACGAGATGCCCGTGATGAGCGACTACCTGCAGGCCCAGAACGAACTCGAACTGCGCCTCCAGGAACTGAACGAAATCGTCTCCGACGAACTCGCGGTCGACTTCGGCCAGAAGGCCGGCGGTTGCTGCGAAGACTGACGAGCCGGTTCCGTTTCGACACTCGACACCTTCGTTTTGACGCCGAATCACGGCATATCTAGTTACAACCCCCGAAAAGACTCCAGAAACCGTACGACGACGGCTGGCGCTGACGTTTGAGGAAACTACGCAACACGTATGTAACCGGCCGAGAGAGTCGGCTCTGTGCGCGAGTTGCTCATCAACCGGGCCTTCCTGCGACTGCTCCTCGGCCGTCTCGTCACCAACGCCGGGGACAGCATCTACTACGTCGCGGCCCTGTGGTTGGTCCACGACCTCGGCGGGTCGACGTTCTACACCGGCCTCGCGTCGTTCCTGTTGATGGTCCCCGGCCTCCTCCAGTTCCTCGTCGGTCCGCTGGTCGACGACGTCGAGGTGCGCTGGGCACTCGTCGTGACGCAGGCGATACAGGGACTGCTCGTGCTGACGATTCCGCTGGCCGCGTGGTTCGACGCTCTCACTGTGGAACTCGTCCTCGTCGTCGTTCCGCTCGCCTCGGTGGTGAATCTGGTGACCTATCCGGCCCAGTCCGCCGCGCTCCCGCGGGCGGTGGACCGGGACGACCTCTCGTCGGCCAACGCGGTGTTCAACACCGCCCACGAGGGGGTGAACATGACGTTCAACGCCGTCGGGGGCGTCCTCGTCGGGATGGCGGCCGTCGGTGCCGTCGGCGCGTTCCTCGTCGACGCGGCGACGTTCGGCGTCGCAATCCTGCTGTTCGCGGGGTTGACGCTCCCCGACCGAGATACTGGTCCGGCGACGGAACCGAGAGATTCGCCGTCCGAGGCGGCGACTGACGGCGGCAGCGACGGCCACTCGTCGGCCGACGGTGAAACCGTGCGAGCGCGGACGCGACGCTACGTGGGCGACTTCGAGGAGGGCCTCGCCTACCTCCGGGGCACCGCGTTCGTCCCCGTTCTGCTCCCGCAGGTGTTCGTCAGTTTCGCCACGGGGATGTTGCTGGCCGTCTTGCCCGCGTTCGCGGCGTTGCGGGGCGGGTCGGGCCTCTACGGCGTCCTGCTCTCGGCGCTGGCCGCCGGCGCACTCGTCGGGTCTGTCCTCTCGGCCCGCCTCGACTGGGTTCCCTACGGCTACTTCATGCTCGTGGGGACGGCCCTGACCGGGGTCGCGTGGATTGGGGCGGGACTGGTGACGTGGACGCCCGCAATCGTCGCGTTCTTCGCCCTCGCCATCGTCTACTCCGGCGGGAACAGCGTGCTCTTCGATACGCTCGTCCAGACGGTGGTGCCCGAGGACGCGGTCGGCCGGGTGACGAGTTCGACGTCCACGCTCCAGCAGGCGGCCACCCCGTTCGGGTCGCTCGTCGGTGGGGCCGCCGCGGCCGTCGTGGGTCCGGTGCCCATCGTCGTCGCCGTCGGCGTGGCGAACTTCGTCGGCACGCTGTACTTCGCGCTCTCCGATTCGCTTCGTTCGCTCCCACCCGTCGCAAGCGTCGAGTACGGCGACGAGCGTATCGAGCAGTTCCGCGACGGTCCGTAACGACTTAGCCACGCCCGCTCGCAGTCGGAACCATGACGGTCGACTCAGACTGGGACGATTGGCTCCTCCGCGCCGTCGAGGACGCAGACCCCGACGGACTGGCAATCTGGTATCTGGGCTGTAACGGCTTCATCCTGAAGACGAGCGGGGACACGACGGTGTTCATCGACCCGTACCTCGGTATCGGAGACCCGCCACGGACGGTGCGCATGGTCCCGGTGCCGTTCGAACCCGGCGAAGTGCGGGAGGCCGACGCTGTGCTCGGCACGCACGAGCACACCGACCACGTCCACGGTCCCTCGCAGGCCCCCATCCTCGCCGGCACCGGGGCGGACTACTACACGACCGACAGCGGTCACGGCGTCGTCCGGGAGGAGGCGTGGCTCGACAACTGGTCGGTCACCGACGACCAACTGCACGAGGTCGAGGAGGGTGACACGCTCGAAATCGGCGACCTGACGGTGCACGTCGAACCGGCCAACGACCCGGACGCCGAACACCCCGTCTCCTACGTCTTCGAACACGAGGCCGGGACGTTCTTCCACGGCGGCGACGCCCGACCCGGCGACTTCGAGACGGTCGGCGAACGGTACGACATCGACCTCGGCGTCCTCGCGTTCGGAACGGTCGGCATGATTCGGGACAGCGACACCGGTGAGCCGACCCGGACCAAGTGGTACAACGACGAGAACATGATCATCGAGGCCGCGAACGAACTCCAACTCGACACCCTGTTGCCGAGCCACTGGGACATGTGGAAAGGGATGACTACCGAACCGACTGTCCTCCACAACCACGCCAACAGTTTCGACTATCCGGGCGCGCTGGAAGTGGTCGAAATCGGGGACCGCGTGGACCTCTGAACCGGCCGCACTTAGTGTTACTTTATCGTCAGGTGAGATAGACGAAGTACCTTTAATACTCGCGGGGTATGGAGTACCATACATGAGCGATTCACAGTCTTACGAGGAGGTTACCGTCGCCTCGGATGGGGTGGCCGTCACCAAGCGGTTCGAGGCCGACGAGTTCCCCGTGCCCGCGATAGCGTTCAACGTCGAGTCCCGGCGGTCGGAACCCGTGACGCTCCGTCTGGTCGACTCCGTGCCGGAGGACGTCGCCGTCGAAGACCTCGGGTTCCACCCCGAGTACGGGTCGGAGTACTGGGACATCAACGAGGACCGCATCGCGTTCGAGAAGGAAATCGAACCCGACGCCGACTACACGACGGTCTACGGCATCCGGGCGACGGGAACCGAGGACGTAGAGAAGTTCCTCACGGAACCGGACATCGAGAACGTCGACCCGCCGCTCGACGACGAGACGGACATCGTCGGCAGCGGCGACGACGCGGTGAAGGACGTCATCTCGGGCAACGCCGACAGCGTCCCCGGACTGGAGGACGACGGCGGCGAGGACATCGAGACGCTGAACCTCAAAGACCCCAACGGGTCCGCCGTCCCAGCCGAGAACGGTGACGCCGAGGGTTCGGCGGGAGCGGACGGCGACGACGTCGATGTGGAGACGGGCAACGTCGTCGCGGCGATGGCCAACGAGATTCGCCAGAACAACGTCTCGGCCGACGACGTGAAACTCCTCAAGCGCGCGCTCGACGCCGTCTCTGACGAGGACGAGTCCGCGGGCGGGGTCAACGAAGCGCGCATCAAGCGCATCCAGTCCGACGTCTCGGACCTGCGCGCGTACACGGACGCGCTGGAGGAGTTCCTTGACGAGAACGGCACCGGCGACGAGATGATAGCGGACTTCCGCGAGCGCCTCGAGTCCTTCGAGAGCGAACTCGCCACCTTCGAGGACGACATCCGGAGCGCCAAATCCGCGGCGGAGACGGCCACCGACGAGGTGGCGCGACTCGACGACGAAGTCGAATCCGTGGACGAGGAACTCGACGAGATGGAGTCCCACCTCGGGGACCTCGAATCCGAAATCGAAGGCCTGCGCGAGGAGCTCGGCGAGGGCGAAATCGACGACCGCCTGTCGTCGCTAGAGAACGACGTCCAGGAGCTCGAAGAGTGGCGCGAGCAACTCTCCTCGGTCATCGGCGGCGGCAACTAATCGAACTGGTTTTATTCGTCCCGCCTGTGGGTAGGCCTAATGACGACGACCAGAGTGGCCGTTCCGAGGAAGGGACGGCCCCTCGAGGCCGTACTCGAACGGCTCGCCGCCCGGACCGGGACGACCGAGCTGGCGGACGACATCATCTCGACCCTGCGCTACGAGAAAGCCATCACCAAGGGCAACCAGCGCGCAGACCACGACATCTACCATCGACTCGCCGAGTACTCGGGGCTCGACGACCCCACCCGCCCGGAGTACTCGCTGCTCCGCGACGACCGGGACGGGATGCCCCGGCGCGTCGTCTTCGACAGCGTGACCGTCCCGACGGCCCACGGCGACGTCCAACTCATCGGGCGGGAGGAACCGTTCCGGGCGCTTCGCACCCACGAGTTCGCACTCGGGTTCGACAGCGCGGACCTGGTGTTGGAGGAAGTCGTCAAACTGCGCGACGACGCCCTGACCAGCATCGACGAGATAAACGACCGCATCGACCCCCTCGACACCGACGTCCGTGTCGTCGCCGGTCTCGGGGACACCGTCTACCACACCCTGCTGGCGACGCCTGACGTAGTCGACTCGCAGGACCGGCCGCTCGACCGCGAGTTCGTTGCGAACTACGACGGCGAGCTGTGCATCTCGCCGCGCTACGAGCGACTGGTCGAGGCCGTCCTCGGTACGGCGGCCCTCGACGACATCACGTTCACGTACCCGCAGAACGGCGAGGAGGAGGAAGCCGACATCGCGGCCACCGGTCTCGGCGTCTACCTCACCGTGACCGGGTCGACGGCCCGGGACCACGACCTCGAACTCGGCGAGCGACTGTTCCCCAGCGAGACGGTCCTCCTCGAGAACGCCAACGAACGCGACGAGACGACCGAGGACGTCGCGAGCCTGTTCTCCGAACCCGAAGAGACTGCTCTCCAGTCCGTCTGAGACCGGTCGAGTGTCGGTAAGACGTGGCTACGCGAGGACGGCACGCTCGGCTGTCGCCCGCCGTCCGGCTATCGGTGGTCGGACGCCCAGTCGAGTCCCGCGACCGCCGCGACGGCCAGGAGTACCCCCACGGTGACGGCCGCCGGCGGTACCACCGGGCCGAACAGTGAACTCACAGCCAGCACCCCGGCCCCGAGGACGACGATGACCGCGTAGTACCGGTACCACTGCCCGCCGCCGGCCCGCTCACTGTCGAGATATCGTAGGACGACGTCGCTCGCCGGGCCGAGCGCGACTGTCGCCCCCTCCCGGTCGAACTCCACGACGCCGAGGGTGTTCATCTTCGGCAGGTGGCTCTGGTGGAGCGAGACGTACACCCGTTTGCGCTGTTGCTCGGTGAGTTCCTCCGGCGTCGTGTCGTTCTCGATGGCCGCGACCTGTTCGGCCAGCGAACTGACAGACGTCGACCCGTCTGTTGACGAGAGGATTCGGAGAGCGGCACGGCGGCGGTCGTTCTTCAACACGTCGAACACCGCGCCGTCGTCCGGCGACTCCGCTGGCCGTCCGCCGTCGTGAAGGACTACCGATAGTTCTTCTTCGCCCGGTGTGGTATCGGCGTTAGACTCTCGTTCTGGTGGGTCATCTGGCTGTTTGCTCACGGTTGGGACGGTGGTGCAGGTGTGGTTGAACGCAGTTGCTCGGCGGTGTTACGTACGTTACCTGACAGTCGACGTATATAGCTCTTTCCCGTATACTTACCAGTTCCTTTCGGTCTATCGAGGGGTGTCGGCGCGTCCGGGCGGCG
Organism: Haloarcula sp. H-hyl6; assembly: GCF_056934455.1. Classification (NCBI taxonomy): domain Archaea; kingdom Methanobacteriati; phylum Methanobacteriota; class Halobacteria; order Halobacteriales; family Haloarculaceae; genus Haloarcula; species Haloarcula sp. H-hyl6. Next base: position 195,756 of record NZ_JBRIIK010000001.1, on the reverse strand, counting down.
TTCAAACGACCGCCGTAGGCAGTAATCAACCCTGTCTCCGGGGTAACGACGCTGTAACAAATTGGTACCCGGCTATCGGTACGCCCGTGTCGTCTCTGACGACAACGAAATGAACCGCTCACCCACCAACCGCAGCGACGGATGCGATGGAACAAAACAACACACAACTCTCACGCGACCGGGTCTTCGACATCCTCAGTAGCCCTCGCCGGCGCTACGTGCTCTATTTCCTCAGGACGGAACCCAACCCGATTCAGTTGACCGACCTCGCGGAACACGTCGCGGCGTGGGAGAACGACACGACGGTCGAAGAGCTCTCGACACAGCAACGCAAGCGCGTGTACGTGTCGTTGTACCAGACGCATCTTCCCAAACTCGCCGACGCCGGCCTCGTCAACTACGACGACGAGTCGGGAGAGGTATCGATAGCGCGCAAGGCCTCCGAGATTGACCCCTACCTCGGGGACCAGCAGGAGGAACCGACGTGGTACCTCTACTATCTCGGACTCGCGGCGTTGAGTACGCTACTCATCCTCGCCTCGGCGGCCGGCCTCGGAATCGGACAGGGGGTAGTCGCGGTGCTCGTGGTCGGTGCGTTCGTCGTCCTTACTGGCATCCACGCCGTCTACAGATGGCGACAGCGCCCGCCACCGTCGGAGTTCACCGAGTGACTGCCGGCGAACCACCGAGGACTACTCCTCGTCCTCGGGGAGCAACTGCTCTGGTTTCCGCAGGTACGTCGGTGTATTCGCAAATTCGGCCATCCGTTCCAACTCTTGGTCCGTGATGTGTGTGGGCATCACACAGGGTGACACCGTGTGTCCGGGGTTAGTAATTGAGGTCATAGCTCCGGTAATGATACCTATAACTCGTTGTCAGTTTCTCCACTGAGACGACCGATACGGCCATCCGAGACCGCGAGACGGCGCTCACTCCGGTCGCAGATACAGACAGCATAACAATACGTGGGTCGGACCCAGCGGCGTGCGTGAGACAGACCAACGCAGTCACACGGAGGGGTGTGTAGCCGATGTGGCCGTGGGAGCATCTCGCCGTCGGATACCTCGTCTACTCGCTACTCCGGCGGGCCACGGGCCGGCCCCGACCACGGGGGCTCGAAGTGCTCGCCGTGGCCGTCGGCTCGCAGTTTCCGGACCTCGTGGACAAGCCCCTCGGGTGGGGGACGACACTCTTACCCTCCGGAACGTCGCTGGCGCACTCGTTGCTGTTCGCGGTCCCGCTGTCGGTACTAATCCTCGTCGTCGCGGACCGCTATCGCCGCTCCTCGCTCGGAGTCGCGTTCTCGACGGCGTACCTCGCACATATCCCCGGTGACGTGTTCTACCCGCTGGTGTTGGGCGACGAACTGCGGGTCGGGTTCCTACTGTGGCCCATCGTCCCGGTCGAACCGGACCCGCCGACGAACGTCTTCGCCCGCGTCGGCGAACTGTTCACCGCGTTCGTCGACGCCGTCGGGACGTCGGCCGGCGTTCGGTTCCTGTTCGTCGAGGCGACGCTTCTCGGTGTGACGCTCCTGCTCTGGCACGCCGACGGACTTCCGGGGGTGGAACTGCTCCGACGTCCGGCGTCCGACCGGTGAGAGTCCCTGTGCCGTAACGACGTAGGGCCTCCCGAATTTGGAAAACGTCTGACAAAGACTTTAATAACTGGATATCTATAATCTGACTGAATAGATGGCACGGGACCAATTCTGCCGTTCGAGGGGTCTGACGGGGGAAGAAGGGGGACAGAAGTCGGGTCGGCGCGTCGGCGACCGACCGCCGTACGACCCGGAGACAGACACCTACACCGCGGCGTTTTCGACGAGCGAACAGTCGGCGAGCATCGCGGTGATGGAGGTCGTGGCCGACATCCGCTACCGGTCGACGGCGGAGTTGGACCCGCTCTACCACTCCATCGACACCGACGCACTCGACGCCGTGGTCGCGTCCGGCGAACCCTCGCTGGTCGTCCAGTTCACGCTCGACGGGTTCGATGTCGCCGTCACCGGTGGCGGTAGAATCGAGGTAACGCCGCCGGAGTCCCCACGGCGAGACGCCGACCGGTAGTCGAAAATCGGACCGCTGCCTACGTCCGACGCCTGTAACCGAGGAGTAGCGCCGTCGAGACCGCGAGCAGCGCCACGACGACGCCGAACCCTGCGCCGCCACCGCCGGTCGTCTCGGCGGTGTCGGTGGACGCCCCGGAACTCGCGTCTTCGTTCTCCGCCGTGGTCGCCGCTTCCACGGAGAGCGTGCCGACCGACGTTCCCGCCACGCCGACGTCGTGGGTACCGACCGACGGTGAGATAGCCGCCGAGACAGTCCGTTCGCCGTGTGCCGGCAGGGTCAGCGAGCGTTCCGTCACCGTCTGGCCGTCGACCGTAATCGGCACCGTCCGCTCGACAGCGGCGGACCCGTCGTTGCGCAGGGTCGCCGTCACGGTCACGGTCTCCGACTCGGTGATACTGCTCGCCGCGAGAGCGCCGTCGACGCTGACCGGGTCGACCGTCCCGACCGCGATGGTCGAGAACTGCGTCGTCTCCGCCCGGTAGGTCACGGCGTCCTCGCTCGACCCGACTCGCGTGGTCCGTAGCGGGGTCCACGTCCCCGCGGCCTCGTCGTAGCGGTAGAGGACGACGTTCGCCTCGGCCATGTCACCCAGAGCGGCCCGGTCGACGGCCACCGTTACGGTCCCGTTCTGGATGGGAGCGTCCGCCATCGTCCCGTTGGTCTCCATCGAGGGCGAGAGCGCGTAGCCGTGGTCGAGGGACAGGCCGTCGGCGGGTGGGCCGCCGCCCGTGAGGTTCCGGGTCCGAACCGCTTCGAGCCACATGGTCCCGGACCCGCCCGCGTCGACGGTCACCGACCGGAGCGTCGCGGCCGACCGCGGCATGTCGAAGGTGAACGACACCCGGTCACCGGTCGTGGTGTTCGGTTCGACCCCGAACTGGGTGTCGTCGTTGATGGCGACGGTGTTGCCCTCGGGCGCGACTGGCGGCACGACGGTCAGCGTCTCGGTGGTCCCGTCGCCCAATGCCACGCTGAACTGGCCGGTCCGGTTGGGCATCATAGTGGCCGTGAGCGTTCGCATTCGGTAGGGTTCGACCGCACCGCTGAGACGCGCCGCCTCCTCGCCGTCGACCACGACGGGGCGGTCGAACGTCCCGGTCAGGTCCCCGTAGTTGCTGACCGTGGCCGTGTACTCGACTGGCGTGCCGAGCGCCACCGTCGTCCGGTTGAGGCCGCCGTCGGTGACGCGGAGCGCGGACGACGCCGGGCCGGTCTGTCCGTGCCCGGTCCCGGCGTGGTGGCCATCTCCGCCCGTCTCGCCATCGTCTGTCTCGTTCTGGCTCGTGTCGTTCGTCTCGGTCTCGTTCGTCACCTCCGTCGCGGTCAACTCGTAGGAGAACTCACCGTCCGCGTCGCCGGTGGCGACGATGACAGTGTGCGGCAAGTCCTGTCCGAGCGTGTACCGGATAGAGACGTCTTGTCCTCCGTACGGAGCGACCTCCTCCGCGACCAGCCGGTTGTTCGGCGGGATGAGGTACAGCGCGGAGTCCGAGGACGTCGTGAGGCGGAGTTCGACCTCCTGACCAACCTCTCCGACCAACTTCACTTCCTCGTAGCGGCCGTTGTACTCACGGCTCTCGGGGTTCGTCTCGTCGACGGTGCCGACCACCGTCTCTCCGACGGATATCTCGGGCGTCTCGCTCGCCGCTCGCCGGTCCAGCGAGAGGAGGTACTGGAAGCTGTCCTCCGGGAAGTGGCTCGTCACCTGGATGGTGTAGGTGCCGTCGGAGGGGAGGCGATACAGTATCTGTGAGTTGTTCCCGGTCCCGCCGTCCTCGTTGTGTGCTAGCCGTTCGCCGTCGGGGCCGACGAGGACCAACGAGGTGTCGGTGGCGGCGAAGACGCGGATGTCGACCACGTCGCCCGCGTTCCCCTCGAAGGAGACGGGTTCGTAGTACCAGTCGCCGATGTGACCGTTCTCTGTCGGATTCGACCGTATCGGGTCGACGCTATCGACTGCGCCCGACACCGTCTCGCCGTACGCAATCTCGCGGGTATCGTCGGTCGCCGGGGCCGAAGCGACCACGCCCACCCCGGCTATCGGACCCCCGACGGCGACGAGGATGGCCACCGCGACGGCGGCCAGACGCACTCCCCGTCGGCGTCGACGGTCCGAGTTACGCTGAGTCTGTTCGGACATCACGGCGAGAGGAGACGATACGTAGGTATAGTTACCCGCTCTGTACGGGTCCCTGCGGGTTCGAGCGGGGACTTCAGCCCGTGCCGTCCCCGACTTCGCCCATAGGACCGGATTTATCCCGGTAAGCGGTTCCATACCCGCCGAGAGCGGGTGGTTATCCGGTCCGTTACGATAGTGCGTGGACCGGTGGTCTCACAGGTGACGTCCGACATCACCGCCGAGGTGGACCTCGGGAGCGAGACGACGCTGGGATACGACTACCTACTCTGGGGCGTCGTCGTCGTCGCCTCGGCGGCCGACGTGTTGCTGACGCTCGTGGGCGTCTCGCTGTGTTTCAGCGAGGCGAATCCCGTCGCGCGCGCGGCCCTCGACGCGGCCGGTGGTCTCGGACTGCTGACGCTGAAATTGCTGGCCCTCGGTGCCCTCTTCGTCGTCTATCGGTGGGTGAGTCCGAAGTACAAGCGAGTCGCCCTCGGCGCGTTCTCGCTCCCGCAACTGTTCGCTGTCGGGCACAACAGCGTCTTACTCGTGAAGTACGCCCCCGCCTGCGTCTGAGTCGGGTCTACTCGTCCGCGAGAACTCGGGAGAGGCGTGCCGACTCGGGCGCGGCTTCGAGAAACGAGAGGGCATCGTCTATCGTGTAGGCCACGCCGTCGTGGAGGCACGGGAAGACAGCGACCAGGCCCGTCTCGTCGTAGAAGGCGAGACAGCGGCAGGGCGGGACGATGCGCCGGAACGTCTCGTCGGCGAGGCTGGAGGAGACCTTCGAGATGCGGAAGAACGGTGAGATAGAGACGTCTTGCTTGGCCGCCAGCGCGTAGAACTCGCCGATGGTCGAGACGATTCGCTTCCCGCTACCCACGTGTGCGAGCGCGCTCCCGGTGCAGATGCTGTCCCCCCAGACGAGGAGGTCGACGTCGTCGAGCACCCCGTCGTCGACCAGCCGTTCGACCCGTTCGACGAGTTCGTCCTGTTGTCGTTTCCCGCCGACCGGGGCCAGCGAGTGGACGAACACCTCGGCTCTGAGAGGACTCCCTGTGGATTGCAGTAACTCTTCGAGGGCGGCGTCGTGCTCTCTTGAACTCATGTATATCACCTACCGATGGCCGGAGTGAGGTATTAAAAGGCAAGGACCTTTTCGACACATAAGACCGCCTTACAGAATCTCTCCGTCCAATTATGGGCCGATAAGACGCATCTGGGGAGAGCGGACAGCACAGTCGGGACGACGACGCCCGCCGTCTCGTGTGGCCTGAGTGGGGGTGGGGTGGGTGAGTTGGCAAGGGATGGACCGGTGTGGCCAGTACGTGCAGGTGTTCGCTCTCCCCGGTTCGGGAGTCGGTGGGCGTCTGTATTGTTATTACTTGGTTAGAACCGGTAGGGAGTGCGGTTCGTGCCCACTGTCGTACCCACGAACGACCGTCATTCACCGGTTATCGCGTCTGCGAACGGGTGAAGGAAGCGTATAACTACTGTACTGACAACGAGTTGACTCGATGTGATGTTCGCACCCAAACGGTTCCTGCTAGTTGGCATAGTCATCCTCTCGGTGGGCCTCGCGTACCGGACGTTGCGGTCCGGGGACGACGAGTGATGCGCGCCGTCGTCGCTCGCCCGCCGACCGCCCACTCGTCGCACAGCCATGCCGAGTGACGCCGACGGTCCCTCACCCTTGGCCGACGAGGAGAGCGAGACGGGGCTCCTGCCCGACGCGGACTGCATCGAACTGCTCGCGTCGAACCGGCGGCGCACCCTCCTTCGGATTCTCGTCGACGCCGAGGACCCCGACCACTCGCTGACGGAACTCGCCGCCGTCGTCGCACAGACCGAACAGGGGACTGACCTCGGTAACGTCTCGACCCATCGGGTCGGGGTCTCCCTCCACCACGTGCACCTGCCGAAACTCGACGACTTCGACGTGGTGGAGTACGACCCCCGGACCAACGAGGTCACCTACCTCGGGGACGGCCGCATCGAGACGTGGCTGGAGTCGATGGCCGAGGAGTGACGCACTTCTCGGCTCACTTGAGACGACGGTAGAGCCGCGCCATCGTGCCGAACCCGGTGGCACTCCGCTCCAGCGAGTGGTACCTCGTCAGCGTCGGCGCGAACTTCGATTTGTACCGCGAGAGGCGGGGATTGTTCGCGCCCACGAGGTCGTACGCCTCCACGCCGCGGTGGGCGGCGTCGCGGATGATGTGCCAGTGCAGGAGGTCGTTGATGTCGTACTCCGTCTCGGGCTTGACCGTCCCCTGCCAGCCGTAGGCTCGCCGGCCGTCGTCGAGGACGAGGCTCCCGCCGGCGAAGACGCCGTCCACCGTGCAGACGTACGGGCGGAGGTAGCCCGCCGGGAGTGCCTCGTAGAGGTCGTCGACGAGGCCGACGGTCACCGGGAACCGGATGTCCTGCTCCGCGTGTCGGTTGTGGACCTGCGTGATGATACTCCGGGCCGCCGCCTGTCCGGACTCGGTGACCTCGCAGGCCTCCTCGGCCTCGCGGACGTTCGACCGGGCGTCACGGCTGAACCGGTCGAACAGTTCGTCGGGACCGGCCCGGAGGTCCACCACGTAGGTGAACCGCGGCGTCTCCTCGAACATCTCCCAGTCGAACGGGCGGGTGTCGGGCGTCGTGATGGACGTGCGGACGTGGACGTACCGCGGGTTGTGCGTCCGATCCAGCCAGTCGATGCAACGCTCCACGAACCGTCGTCGCCGCCGTTCGACGGAGTTCGACTTCATGGCCGGGTTCTTCAGGACGACCGGACCGAGGTAGCTCACTTTGAGGTCCGGCGGCGGCGAGAACGCGGTCGTTATCGGCCCCTTCTGGAGGGTGTACAGCGGGAACAGACCGACCGGTTCCTGCCCTTTGTACCCTATCAGCGGGTGGAGCGTCGCTCCCCCGTGGTCGGCGAACACTTCGAGCGCTTCGAAGCGGTGGAACGGGGTTCGTTCGTCCGTCCGTTCGAGCGCGTCGTTCCACTCGTCGGCTTCGCTCGCCGAGAGTTCGGTTATCTCCAGACTCATGCATCCGTCCCTCGCCGTGTACCCCGTGTTCGGAGCCCCGTAGACGCCAACATCGCTCGATTCGTAGTGCCGGCCCCGGGGGGTAAGTTATAGTCAGCCTACCCGCACGTAGACCGGGACCGCCAGAGCGCGGGGAACGACGTCGTCGCGGCGGTACGGACGCCATAACAAAGCGACGTAGCCGGATAGCCCGTAACCGAACAATGTCTGTGGCTAGCGTGCGGGGTAGTTGTGAGTCGAGGACGGACCGGGGGAGGACCGAGGCGTGAGTGTCACCGAAACCGCACGACGCCTCGCGGAGTCGACGCTCGAGGTGCTTCCGATAGACCTCGTCGTTCTGCTGGCGTACGTCGTCTTCGCCACCGCGGCGGTGACTATCAGCGTCGGCGGCACGGTGTTCCACTTTCTGGTCGGGTCGGCGCTCGTGTTCTTCGCGCCGGGGTACGCTCTCGTCTCCGCCCTGTTTCCGGGGCGCCCGAAGAACCGAGACGCCGGGGAGGGGGCTATCGGCCTCTCGCTCACGGCAGCCCACGACGGCGTGTTGGCACGGGAACGGCTTGCGCTGGCGTTCGGCGTGAGCGTGACGTTGATTCCGTTGGTCGCCGTCACTCTCGGGGCGTTCGGCGTCCGACTGACGACCGAGTCGGTCCTCGCGGCCGTGTGGGCCGTCGTCGTCTTCGGCGTCGTCGTCGGGTCGATTCGTCGGCTCTCGCTCCCCGCCCACGAGCGGTTCGACCCGTTGGCTGTCGCCCAGCAGACGGGGACCGAGCGGTTCTTCGGCGGCGACGCCGTAACGACGGCGCTGACCCTCGGGCTCTGCATCGCCGTCGTCGCCGCCTTCGGGTCGCTCACCGTCGCGCTGGCCGGTCCATCCCAGTCGATGTCGTACACCAGCACCTCCCTGTTGACGGAATCGCCCGGCGGTGAGCCGATTGCTGGCGGCTATCCCACGAACGGGACGGTCGGCGACCCCATCCCCCTGGTCGTGGAGGTGACCAACCACCACGACAACGCGTCCGACTACACTGTCGTCGCCAAGATTCAGCGGGTGGACGGCGGGACTGTGCTGGCGAGCGACCAACTCCTCCGGGAGTCCCGACGCGTCGGCGTCGACGAGACGTGGACGTACGACCACACGGTCACGCCGACGATGGCGGGGCAGGACCTCCGCCTCGTCTACTACGTCGTCCGCGGCCCGGTTCCGGAGACGGTGGACGAGGGCACGGCCGACAAGGTGCTGTACCTCCGCATCGACGTCTCGCCCCGGTAAACCACACTACCCTATCCTACTCGCACACCCTCTCCTAGTCGCTCACACCTGACGCCGTTCGCTCCGTGAGAGGAGCGGCCTCTTGCTTCCACGACGCGCTTCGCAGATACGGACGTATCCACAGGGAACTCAGTCCGCGCACAGCCGTTCCTTTTCGAGTGTCCCGCTCCGAATCTCGTAGACCACGAGAGAGGCCGTTCGATGACGCACTCGGTCCCTGTCCGCCTCGGACCCACAGGCAGGACAGTGAACACGTCGGACCGAACCACACGCCCCACCGCTCTCCTCGTGGGGACTGTGGATTCACGCACGGGGACAATCGCCACGGTGAGCACTGCTGTTGCCAGAGGTGCGGATACGGAGTGAACACGGACGACGCCGCAGTGAAGAACATCGGCGGGCGGTACGCTCGGAAGCGACGACCAGACTCCGTTCCTCGTCCGCAGAGACGCGCCCGTAGACGTGCGTGTACACGGTGGGACGGTGAACTGCGAGAGTCACCAGCCCCTTGCTGACTGATTGCTGGGAGTCAACGTCGACGTCCTCCTTTCGACGAGCGGACCCGTACGAGGTGAGCGAAGTAGGGGAGGGTTTAGGGTTCCATCGAACAGTTCGCGAGGTGGTTGGTTTCAGGCCTGTTGGGGTGAACTACCTGCTCAGTGGGCGTGCGAACAGAACGAATCCGACACAAAGAACTTAACACACATCTATCAATTGCCGGTATGTTCGACTACTCTCGGCGCCAGTTTATTCGTACTCTGCTGGCTCTATTACTGTCTCTTGCCGGCTGTTCATCTTCTGAGCAGAATTCCACTGTAACCGACGAACCCACGGAGACGGACTCCCTTCCGTCACCCACCGAGTCGTGTACCGTTTCGGAACTTCCCGAAGGTGAGTACCCTACTCTTCCGACTGAACTTTCGAGAGACCGGGTGAGTTCATTTGCACTAACTTTCGAGAAGCAATATGTCAAGGCAGAAATCGCGTCCCGTCCAGATACGAAATTCAATGGGTTTGATGGCTGGGAAAGTACGGTTCAGAAAGAAACGAGTGCGGGCTTCGTAGTTGCCGTCTGGCTGTCCGTTGATTACTCAATGAAACAGGGAAGTGAAGCAGAGACTGACCTCGGTAGTGAACGGCTCCGGTCGTGGTACTATATCACCCGAACCTACACATTACGTACTGAACGACAGCAAGCTGAGCAAATACCATCAACAGGGTGGGTGACAGTCGCTTGTGAATAGATGGAGACGAATGATCAGCCATTGGCCTGTACCGAGCGAGTTGAAGGAACGAGTATTCGAATCGCTGTACGACGCCCTCCGATGGAGTTTACAAGCGGTAGAGGAGAATGCCCCGGGGCTTGACCCCGAGGCGATTCACAGTTGTCGGCTGAGGACGACGAGGCCGCCGGCAACCAATCCGACGCTCCCCACTCCCAGTAGCCCGAGCAGCAGCGGTGACATCGAGCCGTCCTCTCCCGACTCGTCGCCGACGAACGACTCCGTCCGGACCGTTCGGGCCTCGCCGTCGACGTCGACGGTGGTGTTCTCTCCGTTCACGCCGAGCGTGTAGCGGCCGGGGTGGTCGATGCGCTGTTCGAACGTGACCGTCGCGGACTCGCCCGGCGGGACGGTCACGGTCTTTCGCTCGACGACGTCCCCGAACGCGGAGAACGAGGCACTCGCGGTGCCGGAGACGGTCCCGGTGTTGGTGAACGTCGCCCGCACCTGCACCGACTCACCGGTCCCGACCGTCTCGTTGACGACGGTGACCGTCGGCGCTCCGATGGTCGCCTCGGACGGTGCCACGTCGAGCGTCGTCTGCTGGCCGGCGACGGAGAGTCGCTGAGTCCCCGCAGACGCGGGCACGACAGTCAGGGTGACTCGCTCCGTCTCGCCGGCCCGAATCGTCACGCGCTCCGAGGCGGCGACGCGGCCGCCGACCACCGCGGTCACCGTCTCAGTCCCGTCGCGGTGGCCGGCGTTCGTCAGCGTCACCGTGACGTCGAGCGGTTGGTTCGCGACCGGCGACCCGCCGACCGAGAGGCCGGTCCCGCTCACTCTCGCGGTCGGGAGGCCCACGACCAACGGCTCTCGCGGTCCGGCCGTCGCGTTCAGCACCACGGCCGGACCGCGAGAGCCGTTCTGGACTACCGTCGTCTCGGCAGACTCCCAGCCCGACCCGTTCCACGTCGCGACCACGAGCGAGTCCACGGTCCCGCCCGAACTCCGGACCGCCTCCCGGTCGAAGGCTAGCTGGTACGTGACCGAGTCGGGCGCTGGTCCGGACGCGACGCTCGGAGAGAGCGCCAACAGCGTCTCGTCGCTCCCCGTCGGCGGTCCGTCGCTCCCGTTCCACTCGTCGGTCACGGTCACTGCGCTCCCCGACTCGACGTCCGAGAGCGCGATGCGCTGGACCGTCGCGCGTCCGTCGCCGAGCGTCCCGTCCACCGCGACGCCCACGAGGTCCGACTCGACGTTGCTCTCGACGGTGACGGAGTTCCCGTCGCTCGTCACCGTCGCGCGGGGTTCCTCTTCCGTCGGTTCGGGTTCAGGCTCCGGCGCTGGAGCCACGCTCCCGCCCCCGCTCTCGCTTCCGTCGTCCCCACCGCTGCTGCCGCTCCCACCGCCCCCAGACGACTGCTCGACGGTCACGGTGACGCTGGCCGTCGCGGTCTGCCCGTAGCGGCCGGTCACCTCGAAGGTGGCGGTGTAGGTCCCCGCTTCCTCGTAGGTGTGGGTCGCCGACGCCCCCACGTCGGTCGTGTTCGTACCGTCCCCGAAGTCGAGGCGCTCGCCGGTGACTCGGTCGGTCGGTGCGGCGTCGGCGGTGAACGTCACGCTCTCCCCGGGTCGAATCTGCTGTCGGTCCGCGGTGAGCGTCGCCGACAGGTCCCTCTCGACGGTGACCGACACCGTCGCAGTCGCGGTGTCGGTTCGGTTCTCGGCGTCCACGACGGTCACGGCGACGGTCCGGTCACCCACGCTGTCGAACGTCGTGGTCAGCGACGACTGGTTGGTCACGTTCTCGGCGGTGCCGTCACCGTTCAGGTCCCACTCGTAGGACGCGTTCCCGCGCGGCACCGTCGAGTTCGAGGCGTCGAGCGTGACCTGTGTCCCCGCGCGAGCGGACGGTGGCGCGTCGAGTCGCGCGACCGGGTCGTTGCTCTGGTTCGCGCCCACGGAGATAGCCGTGCTCGCCGTGTCGGTCCGGTTCTCGGCGTCCACGATGGTCACGCTCACGGTTCGGTCGCCCACGCTATCGTATGCCGTCTCGACGGTCGGTTGCGTCGTCTCGGTCTCGGCGGTGCCGTCCCCGTTCAGGTCCCACTCGTAGGACGCGTTCCCGCGCGGCACCGTCGAGTTCGAGGCGTCGAAGGTGACCAGTTCGTCCTCCGCGGCGGTCGCGGGTCCCTCGATGACCGCCGTCGGGTCGCGACTCTCGTTGGGCGACACGGAGATGGTCGCGTTGGCGGTGTCGCTGGTCCCCCCGCTGTCGGTCACGGTGAGCGCGACGTCGTACGTGCCCGACTCGGCGTACGTGTGCGTGGTCGTCGGTCCCGCCGCGGACTCGCCGTCGCCGAACGTCCACTGGTAGGTCCCCGAATCGCCCACCGTCGAGTTCGTGCCGTCGAACTGCACCGCCTCGCCGACGGTGGCGTTCGTCGGCCCCTCGACGACGGCCTCGACGGACTGGTTGTCGGTCACTGTCACGGTGGCCGTGGCTTCACCACGGCGTCGGGCCATATCGTCGACGTAGACGGTGACGGATTTCTCGCCCGCCGTGTCGTACGTCCGGTTCAGCGTCGGCCCGTCCGTCTCCACGTCCACGGAGCCGTCACCGTTCGTGTCCCAGAAGTAGCCGTAGATGTCACCGTCGTCCGTCGAGTTAGAGGCGTCGAAGGTGACCGTCTCACCGACGCTGGCGTTCTCCGGCGACGCGGAGAGCGCCGCGTTCGGAGCGCTCCCGGCACAGCCACCCTGTTGGATGGTCACCGTGTCGGCCTTCGAGAGCGGAGCCAGTCGCTCCTCGGGGCCTCTGGCTCTCCAGTCGACGGGGTCGTACGGCCAGCCCCGCTCCTGTGCGGCGTAGCTCTCGGCGCCGAACGCCGGGTCGATGACGACGCCGCTGTCGTTGGCGTGACCCATGCCGCGGAGCGCTCCGCCGTCGTTTCTGCTGGCTTGCCACATCCAGTCTATCTCGCTACTCGTCGCCTGATGGTCGAAGTTGTCGTCTCGCCCCTCGTAGGTGTCGTCCTCGACGGCCCACCCCGCTTCCTCGGGAATGTTCGTAATCGTCATGCTGACCGACCCGTTGCCGACGCCGTCGTTGCGCTTGTCGTGCAGGAACAGCAGGCTATCGCCCTCGGACCCGCGGTAGATGTAGAACTGGCTTACCTGCGACACCTGCCGGTCGTCGGTGCCGTGCGAGCTGTAGTCGGTCCCGATGCCGCCGTGATAGTCGTAGTACGTCGAGACGTTCTCGGAGGCGTCGCCGACGATTGTCAGCGGGACGCACATCTCCCCCTGCACCGCGCTGTACGCCTGCGGTCGGTTCTCCACGTTCTGTACGTTCCCCGCGGCCGTCCCTACCGGCCCTAAGGGGACGATACTGGCACTGACGATGAGCAGTACCCACGCGATACTCCCGATTGCGAGTGTCTCCCGTTCCATGGTGGTCTGACGGGCTGGTGCCCGACTGAGTATGGCCGGGTTTCAGAAGAGTACGGCTTTGTTATGGAGCGCCGTCTCCGGGTAACTGGGTCTTACGGTCAGTCCGTGTTCAGGTGAATCTGCTCGCTGTCTGCCGGTCTCGCGGCCGCCGTCCGTATCTCCTCCATGATTCGGAGGGTCCACGTCCCCTCCTCGACCGGAACCGGCATCGGGTCGCAGTCGAGGATGGCTCTGGCCTCAACGTCGAACTGGTAGTAGTGCGAGTCGAGGTCCCGTTCCGCCTCCCAGTCGTCGACGAGGGCGCGGCGGGCGACGGCGACGACGTTCTCTACCGTGCCGCGGGCACGGGCCAGGGCGTGGTCAACGTTCATGAGCGCCCGCGCCTTCGGGGAGGCCTCGTAGTCCCGGTCGAGCATCGTGACGGTCTGTGAGATGATGTCCACGTCGAGGCTCCCGCGTTCGCCGTGGACGCGGATCGCCTTGTGCGGGACGTCGCTCGCAAGTAGCGTCCCGCTACAGAGGACGCCGCTCTCGCTCGTGTACTGGAACTGCACGCTGTCGTAATCGAACCCCTGTTCGTACTCGCGGGTGAGCGCAGTCTGGGCCTGAATCCCCTCCTCGCTGGCGGGGTACCCGCCGAGTTTCAGGACCATGTAGATGGGGTGTGGAAGCCCCTCCTCGAACTCACCGCCCGGGAGGTCGAACGCCCACGCGCCGCGGCGCACGTCGTCCGGATAGGTCTCGCCGGTGTACAGGATGTCGACGGAGCGCAGGTCGCCGATAGCGCCGGCGTCGATGAGTCGCGCGGCCTTCCGGATTGCCGGGGCGTAGTTGTGGTTGTGGACGACCGACACCGTCGCGTCGTGTTCCGCGACGAGCGCTTCGAGTTCTTCCGCCTCCACCGCGGACGTCGTGACGGGTTTCTCTATCTGCACGGCGATGCCGTCCTCGATGGCCATCCGCGCGAGGTCGAGGTGGGTCTGGACCGGCGTACAGAGGTGAATCCAGTCGAGGTCCTCGCGGGCCAGCAATCCTTCGAAGTCGGCGTAGGCACCGATGTCGTACTCGGTGGCCTTCGCCCGGGCGCGCGACTCGTCGAGGTCGCAGATAGCCACGAGGTCCGTCAGGGGGCACTTCTGGAGGCCGGAGAGGTGGACGTCGGACACCGTACCGCCGCCGACGACTGCACTGTTCAGTCTCATCGTCACATCACCTCACCCCCGTAGGTATTGTTATAGGCGCTGTGTGCCCCGGTACGTGGCTCCTACGACCTGCCCATCGGACTGCTGTCGGGCGTCGATGGCGGTACTCGCCTGTCGGGATGGTGCATCCACCGGCCGGACTGACAAGCCGACCATAACAATGCGATACAGCGGAGCAGTTTCCGGCGAGAATGGCCTCAGAACGAGCATCCCGCGGCCGGGCGTGGTGACGATGTACCGCGATGCAACCGTCGCCGTCGTCGTCCCGGCGTACAACGAGGAAGGACTGGTCGGCGAGACGATAGAGACCATTCCCGCCTACGTCGACCGCATCTACGCCGTCGAGGACGGGTCCACCGACGGCACGTGGGAGGAGATACAGCGGACCGCACGGCGCGTCAACGCCGAGACGAGCGCTACTAACGGGTTCTGCCGTCGGGTCGTCCCGATTCGACACGAGGAGAACCGGGGCGTCGGCGGGGCGATAAAGACCGGCTATCTCGCCGCTCGGGACGACGACATCGACGTCACCGCCGTCATGGGCGGTGACGCGCAGATGCAACCGGAACTGCTCGAAGGCGTCGTCCGGCCCGTCGTCGACGGGGAGGCCGACTACGTGAAGGGGAACCGCCTCATGAGCGATGCCCACAGGCGCGGGATGCCGACGTTCCGCTACGTCGGGAACCGCATCCTGACGTGGCTGACCCGCATCGCCAGCGGCTACTGGACCATCGGCGACCCCCAGAACGGCTACACGGCCATCTCCCTGCACGCGCTGAAGACGGCCGGTATCGAGGACATGTACGAGTACTACGGCTACTGCAACGACATCCTCGTCAGGCTGAACGTGGCCGGCCTCCGCGTCGTGGACGTTCCGCGCCCCGCCAACTACGGGGACGAGGAGAGCCACATCGACTACCGGTCGTACATCCCGAAGGTGTCGGGGATGTTGCTCCGCGACTTCCTCTGGCGTCTCCGGCGCAAACACCTCCGCGAGGGCCCGTTCACGATGCTCGCCCTGTTCGCCGCGGCGGCGGTGACCGCCCTCCTCGGCGCGGCCGACGCGGTCACTCGCGACGAGGGCCCCGCAGGGACTGCTCTCCGGCTCGTCGTCTCGCTCGTCCTGAGCGGCGTCTTCCTCGCGGGCGCGTTCGCCCTCGACCGGTCGCACGAGGCGTATCTCGACGACCGTATCGACCCGTCGGCCGAGGGCGACCGGGCCGCCGAATCCGAGGCGTCCGACTCGACGGTCCCCCCCGCCGTCGGCCAGGACTGACAGAGGACAGTTTACACCGATACGACCACTATAACAATTCCCCGTCCTCCACCAGAGTCGGTATGTCCAGCGATTGGTCCCGCCGTCGCCTCCTGACACGCTTGGGAGGTGCCGGTCTGCTCGGCGCACTCGCCGGGTGTCCCCGCGAAGACGGTGACCCCGGTACACAGACCCCGACAGCGGCGACGCCGTCCACGCCCGTCAGCGACACCGCCGTCGACAGGCGGACGCCGACGCCGACCGAGGCGCGAACGGAGACGCCGACCGCGGCCCCCGAGTCGTACGACCGTGTCGTCGACGTCGTAGAGGCCGGTGCGGACCCCACGGGGTCGTCCTCCATCCTCCCCACGCTCCAGTCTATCGAGACGGACCACACGTTGGTCGTGTTCCCCCCCGGCCGGTACCTGATGGACGAGCACTGGTACGTCCGCGAGTTCGACCGCCTCGGGATTCGCGGTCCGGAGGCCACTATCACGACCGTCCCGCGGTTCGCCGGACCGCTGTTCGGGTTGGGGGGGACTGCGGACGCGAGCGACGTCGCCGTCGAGGGGTTGACCTTCGACTTCCGCCAGCCAAACACGGGGCCACGCCCGCTCCACGTAGTCGCCACAGACAGACTCCACGTCGCCGACGTGACGGTCCGCGGCGAGTTCGACGCGAATCAGGACGGGATGCGGTTCGGCGTGACCGACCCCGAGGGAACTGGAGTGGTGCGCGGCCTCAGGATGCCCGACGGCGGTGCCCCGCAGTACCGGAACACGGGGTGTTACGTCGGCGAGGACCACCGCGGACACATCCGCTTCGAAGACTGTTTCATCGACGGGTTCCCGGACAACGGACTGTACGCCTCGCCCGCCGTCGGCCGGGTGGACGTCGTCGGCGGCCGCTACCAGAACAGCGGCATCTCGAACGTCAGGGTGAGCGGCCCCGCGACGGTGCGCGGCGTGACCGTCCGCCTCGCCGAGGCCCGACCCGGCGTCCCGAACATGCGAGGCATCCGACTCCGGGAGGGCCGGGGCGTCCTCGTGGAGGACTCTCGCGTCGTCGTGGACCGCGTGACGGCGAGCGACGGGGCCATCACGTGCGCGAACTGGCTGGAATCGGCCACGATTCGGAACACGCACGTCACCGTCCGTGCCGACGGCGTCCGGGCCCTGTGGGCGAAGTCACCCCAGAACGGCGTGGCCGCGGACAGAGAGTTCCCGCTCCAGGTTCAGAACCTGACGGTCGACGGGTCGGCGGCCCGTGGCACCGCCGTCAAGATAAGCAACCGCGACGGAACGCTCGTCGACGGCCTCTGTATCTGCCAGCCCGGACGCGACAGGGACGGTCTCCACGTCGTCGACTCGATCGGATGTGCGCTCCGTCGCGCGAACATCACCGTGACGGGCACGCCGCTGGTGACGCGCGGGTCGCCGCTGGACCGCTCGGAGGTCCGTCTCCAGTCCGTCGACCGGTCGGGTCGCGTGGACGACTCGACGTGCGGGTGTTCCGCCGCCGGTCACTCCTCGTCGGTGAGGTAACCGAGTTGCGCGAGTCGTTCGGCGACGTCGTGGTCCTGCCGGACCCGTCGCTCCGTCGCCTCGTAGTTCGGATACGACTCGACGGGTGCCGGCTCTACGATGGACAGGGGTGTGCCGTCCATCGAGTCGGACAGAGGGACTCCGAGCGTACTCAGGACGGTCGGTGCCACGTCGAACAGGTGTGCGTCGTCGAGCGGTTCGGTCGGGTCGACGTCCGGGCCGACGGCGGCGATAAC
Organism: Haloarcula sp. H-hyl6; assembly: GCF_056934455.1. Taxonomy (NCBI): domain Archaea; kingdom Methanobacteriati; phylum Methanobacteriota; class Halobacteria; order Halobacteriales; family Haloarculaceae; genus Haloarcula; species Haloarcula sp. H-hyl6. The sequence goes on along the minus strand of NZ_JBRIIK010000001.1, from coordinate 178,338 downwards.
CCCGTCCCGCTTGTGGTTCCACGGTTCCCGAGGCGTCCCGAACCACTCGCCCAGTAACGACCCGTTGAGGAAGTGCTCGAACTCGCGGGGGACGACCATCACGTCCGGGGCGTCCTCCACGTAGGGCCCCTCGAAGACGCGCTCTCTCGGTTCGACGCGCTCGAAGACGGGGTTCCCGTCGGGGTCGTCGAGGTCCGTGAGGCGGTCCATTACCTCGTCTCGCGTCCGCTCGTACGCCTCGGGCGCGACCACGCCGTCCGGTTCGCGCCCGGCGAGGTTCAGCCTGACGCCCAGTTCGATTCGGTCGCGCATGTACGCCACGGAGTTCGGGAAGTCGACCTGCTCCGTGCCGGCCCGGACGGCGTCCGTCGGGACGACGCGGGCGACGACGTCGGCCAGTCCGAGCGGTTCGAGGACGGCCTCAACGCGCTGACTCGTCACGCCCGCGCGAGCGAGGAGGGCCACCCCGCGTTCGAGCAGACCGGGGTCCGGCGTCCCGCCCGACTCGCCCCGTTGTAGCCGTCGCCGGGCGATGGCGTCCCACGACGGCATCCCCTCGCCACCGGCGGTCGTTTCCAGCAGTCCCCAGTCGCGTAAGCACTCGTTAACGCGGATTTCGCGCCCAGCGTACGGACCGATGCCGTGGTCGCTGACCACCACGACGTTGTCCGGGTCCGCCGCGTCGAGGGCCGTCGTCACGGCGTCGTCGACGGCCCCGAACACGCACTCGACGGCCTCTCTGTCCTCCGGTCGGCGGTGGAACACGGTGTCGGTCTGCTGGAACTCCAGAAAGCCGAAGTCGGGGTCGAAGCGGTCGACGAGGTACGCGAACGCGTCGCCTCTGCTCTTCGCGTGGGCGGCGACGTCGGCCAGTTCGGCCTCGCCCGGGGTGTCCATCGGCCCGTAGACGGTGTAGTGGCCGATGGCCTCGCGCACGTCGTCGAGGACACCTTCGGGGTGCCCCGGTGGGTCCTCCGGCGAGACGTAGCCCGGGACGACTGCGCCGTCGATGGCGCTGGCCGGGGCGGTCACCGGAACGTTCACGACGACGCTGCTGTAGCCGTGGTGGTCGAGCAGTTCCCAGAGCGCGTGTGCGCGAACGTCGGTGGCGTCGACCACGTCGTAGTCGTACCCGTCGAACCGCAGGAAACCGTAGACCCCGTGCTTGCCGGGGTTGACACCGGTGTACAGCGACGGCCACGCGCTGGGCGTCCACGGGGGGAGTTGCGACGTCAGCGGCCCGGTGACGCTTCGGTCGAACAGCGACGCGAGCGTCGGCGCGACGCCCGCCTCGAACAGCGGGTCGAGTACGGACCGACAGGTCCCATCCAGCCCCAACAGGAGTGTCCGCATCGTCCGCGACTCCCGCCGCGGCGGGCTTTGTTATCTGAGTCTTACCGCCAGTACGACCGTGGTATGGTATTCCTAGACATATCTTACCGAACGGTAGATTCAGATTATCGAACCTTTCCTTCGCGTGCGTCTCGATGAACTGAATTAAGATGTGGATACCGGAAACCAACCGCCGGTGGTAAGCACTCCGTACGTAGTTGGTGGGTATCTGCGTCCAAGTAGGAGTACCTTACGCAGTAGGTGGTCAGAACGCCTTTTCAGGTAGGTCTTGCCTGCCGAGATATGGCAGGAAGCCATGACGACGACTCCGCGGAGAAAGGACATCGTACCAACCGCCGGACGTTCATGAAGACGGTCGGCGTCGCCGCGACGGCCGCAGTCGGGAGCACGGCCGTCGGAAGCACGCTCGCGGCCGAAACCACCGTCGACCTCGGCGCACAGGGCCTCCAGAATGGGGACCTTATCGACCCGTATCTGGACGAGTACTTCGTCGACGGGAACGAAGTGCTGATTCCCGCTGGCGAGTACGAATACACCGGCGAGGGTCTCGGCGGCGACCTCTCCGACGCCGCCCTCGTCGGGTCTGCGGAGGGCGTCGTCTTCAACCGACCGGACCCGGAGACGACCGTTCGCCCGACCATCCGGGCGACGAGCGGAACGGTCCGGGTCGAGAACATCACCATCCGCGGCAAGCGCGGCGAGGAGCAGTCTCGCTGGCGCGTCGGCGCGGCGGAGGGCGCGACGATGGAGGTAGTCAACGTCAACGTCCCCGACGGCACCGTCGAGAACTCCGATTCGACTGGCATCTACGCCGGGTCCGACCACGCCGGCACCCTTCGGGTCAAGGCGTGTTACTTCGAGGGACTGGGCAACGTCGCACTGTACGTCTCCGACCCCTACACGGGCGGCAACGGGAAGGTCGTCGTCGAGGACTGCGTGTTCCGGAACACGAACTCGGCGGGCGTTCGCTTCGCGCCCGGCGACAGCGTCGTCCGTGGCTGTTACTTCGAGGCGACCGAGGAAGCCCCCACGGAGACGGGTGGCGGACTCTCACAGCGGGGTATCAAGGTCGACGACGCCGGTGAGGGCGTCAGCATCGAAGACTGTGACTTCAACTGGACCGACCTCGGAAGCGCCTGCATCGACTTCCACGAACGCGGCGAGGGCGGGTCCGGCGTCGTCCAGAACTGCCGCATCACGAACGACGGCGACAGCGCGCCGATAGACACCGAGTGGGACGTCTCCGGGAACTGGAGCGGCGACAACATCAACCTCACCGGGAGCGGCAACAAGGAACTCCCCAGCGGGTTCGAGGCCGTCACCGGTAGCGAAGCGACGAGCGCGAACACCGAGTACGCCATCTGGACGCCCGTCGGCGGCGAGTCCAGCAGTACCAGCGACGGTGGGTCCACGGAGACCCAGACCGCCACCGAGACAGAGACGGAAACTGCGACAGCGACGGAGACGGAGACGGAGACGGAGACGGAGACCGCCACCGAAACAGAGACGGAAACTGCGACAGCGACGGAGACGGAGACGGAGACGGAGACCGCCACCGAAACAGAGACGGAAACTGCGACAGCGACGGAGACGGAGACGGAGACCGCAACTGAAACGGAAACCGCCACGGCCACCGAGACCGCGACCGCCACCGAAACTGAAACCGCCACGGCCACCGAGACGGCCACGCCGGAGAACTCCACGACGTCCTCCGGGAACGCGACCCAGGAGAGCACGGCGACGGCCACCCCCGAGAGTCCGGAACCGGCCGACGAGAACAGCGAGGGGCCGAGCGACGAGGTCAACGTGTCCGCCACCGACTCCGTGTCGAAGTCGAACCGCCGGAAACAGCCGCTCCCCAACCGCATCGAGTTCGACGGGACCGGGGACGCCGAGGAGACGTCGACCTACGTCTTCTCCGTCACCGGCGACGTCGTGGTCGACGAGAAGCGGACGAAGACCGTCACCAGCGAGGTTTCCCCCGAGGTCGAGGCGGACCGCATCGGGTGCCGGTTCGTCAGAGGGGAGGTCGGCAACGGCGTCGACGCGTTCTACTACAGCGGCCGTCTCCGCGACGTCGACATCGACGGCGAAGCAGACCTCAACGTCTACCGTGGCTGAGAATGCTGTCGAACGACGACTGGGACGACGTTCCCGACGACCCGGACCCGCACGAGAACCTGAACTACGAACTGGAGGACCTCACCGTCATCCAGTCCGAGACCGACGACAAGTACGTGTTCCTCCCGGCTGAGGAGTCTCACCTGCTGGAGGACGCGTTCATCGTCGCCGGTGCCGACGCTCTCGTCGAGTTGCGCGAGTGACGGCCTAAGGCAGGGCATAACTATTCGACGTCTCGTGGTGTCCTCACTCACACCACGACTACGGTGTGGGTGACGATGACGTACGACGACTACATTCGCGGCGACGAGGCGATACTCGGCGTCGCACCGACCGGCTACCGGTACTCGACCGACGTGAACGAATCGCTTCCAGTGACCCCAGAAGAGGTCGCAGAGCAGGTGTACGAGTCGGCGTCGTTCGGAGCGACGCTGGCCCACCTCCACGGCCGCGGCCCCGACGGGGACCCGTCGCCGTCTCGGCTCTCGTCGTTCGGGTCGGCGGTTCGGGACCTCTGTGACGACGAGGTCCTCCTCGAGTACGCCGTCGGACCGGACTGTCCGCCCGGCGACTTCCTCGCCATCCTCGACGAAGGTCCCGCCCCCGACCTCGCGTCGGTCCGAGTCGGGCCCGCACAGTACGGGTATCGTGACGCCACCGGGACTAGCCGACGGGACGTGGACAGACTGGTCGAACAACTGGTCGACCGTTCGATACGGCCCAACCTGTTGGTGACCAACGGTCGGGACCTACACGAAGTCCACCGCCTCCAGAGGCAGTCGGTCCTCTCGGACCCGCCGGTCCTGACGCTCCTGTTCGGTGCCGCGGACGGGACGGTGGCCACCCCGCTGAACGTCCTCTCCCTGCTCGATTCCGTCCCGGACCGGGCGGTCTGTTTCGCCCGGGCGACGGGACCCAATCAGTACCCGCTGACCGCTGTGGCCTTCTTCCTCGGTGCCCACCCCGTGGTCGGCATGGAGGACAACCTCTTCGTCGCTCCGGAGCAACCGGTCGAGCGAAACGCCCAACTCGTCAGACAGGCGGCGGAGCGAGCGCGGTACTCGCTCCGTGACCTCGCCACACCGGAGGAGACCCGGGACCTCCTCGGGCTGCCGGCCCTCCCCACCGAGGGCAACGACATCCAGACCTGAAAACCGCCGCCTACCGTCCGAAGGCGGGCCATACCTTTGCGCCGGCACGTCCGCGTGACGGGTACGATGGACGCTGTGATACTGGCGGCGGGTCGGGGCACGCGCCTCCGCCCGCTCACGGACGACAAGCCGAAGGGGATGGTCGAGGTGGCCGGCAAGCCCATCCTCGCACACTGCTTCGAGCGACTCATCGAGTTGGGGGCCGAGGAACTGCACGTGGTCGTCGGCTACAAGAAGCAGGTCATCATCGACCACTACGAAGACGAGTTCGAGGGCGTCCCCATCACCTATACTCACCAGCGCGAGCAGAACGGACTCGCTCACGCCCTCCTCACCGTCGAAGAACACGTCGACGACGACTTCATGTTGATGCTGGGGGACAACATCTTCGAGGCGAACCTCAGCGACGTCGTCAACCGCCAGCAGGAAGAGCGCGCCGACGCCGCTTTCCTCGTCGAGGAGGTGCCGTGGGAGGAGGCTAGCCGATACGGCGTCTGTGACACCAACAAGTACGGCGAGATTACCGAAGTCGTGGAGAAACCAGCGGACCCCCCGTCGAACCTCGTGATGACTGGGTTCTACACGTTCACGCCGGCCATCTTCGACGCCTGTCGCCTCGTCCAGCCATCGGACCGAGGCGAGTACGAGATTAGCGACGCCATCGACCTCCTCCTGTACTCGGGCCGGACCATCGACGCCATCCGCATGGACGGGTGGCGCGTCGACGTCGGCTATCCCGATGACCGTGAGGCCGCCGAGGAGCGATTGCAGGGCGACTCGGTCAGCGTCGAGGGGGACGCGGAGAGCGCGTCGGACGACGCCGCGGGGGCCGTCTCCTCCGGGAGCGAGTGAGCGGGCGCGAACGAGACGGCTACGTTCGTACCGTCACGACGTGTTCCGACCGGCGGTCGGCACCGACTCGGCCTGCAACGTTCGCCGTGCGACGTCCCGCATCGTCTCGACGGTCAGGTCGGTCCGCTCGCGCGTGCGGTCGACGTACTCCAGTATCGCACGGAGACGAGCCACGTCGCTCGCGTCGGTGACGTTGTTGGGGTGGAGCCAGAGGTGACAGACGCCGTCGCGAGCGGCGGCCGCGTCCACGCCGAGGCGGGCCTGTTTGACGACGGGGTCCCCGAGGGTCGCGGAGAGCGCTCGGCGGGCGACCCCCTCGAACTCGAACAGGTACATCGACGCAGGAACGTTGACGAGGCCATACTCGTCGACGGTGGGCGTGACCAGCGGCGGGGCCTGTTCCACCACTGTCGCACGCGCGAGCTTCCGCGCCGCGCCGACGAGGGGTCCGTCGACGGCCGGCGTCGGTGCGTGGCCGCGGTAACACGTGAACCCGGCGTTGGCGAGCGCCTCCCGGTGACCGACGCGGTTGCGCGGGAAGACGAACGACTCCATCGAGACGCCCGCCGCCTCGGCGGCCTCGACGGACCGCCGGCACTCGGCCTCGGCGAGTTCGGGCGTCGCGTACTCCGCGCCGAAGAGGACGTGGGAGTAGGTGTGACAGCCCACGTCGTGGGCGACGGGGCCGTCGAGGAGCGGTCGTATCAGGTCGGGCGCGAAGCGGAACTCCTCCGGCATCGGGTCCGGGTCTCGCTCGTGGGCGAACCACCCGGGCGGCGAGGGGTGCCCGACGTGAGCGCCGTTGCACTCGCTCTCGAACAGGTGGCCGACGACGGCCCACGTCGCGGGGACGTGGAACTCCTCGAAGAGGCCGTGGAGGCGTTCCCACCCCCAGCGAGCCCGTTCGATTCGCTCTGTCGGCCGCTCTTCGGGCGGGTAGTCGTGGAACCCCCAGCCGAGTTCGGCGTCCACGGAGATGACCACAGTTCCCATTTGTACCCGACTGGCGGCCACCCACCTTGGTTATGCGACGCTGACGGCGGAGACGGCCGGTCGTAGTAACACGTTACGGGGGCGTCGACGCCGCCGGCGCGGACCCGCCGAAACACAGGACGCCCATAACAAAGCCCGGAACTGGCGGAAATCTCCGACAGAGCCCAGATGACCGGGACCGACCGTACCGACGGAGGAGCGACGTATCGACCGTCCGAACGGGGGCCGAGCGATGAGTAAGTGCCAGTTGGGAAGCGGGTGCCGAATCGCGGAGTCGGCGCAGATTCTCCCGCCGGAGGGGGACCAGACGCCGGCCAGTATCGGCGACGACGGCGTCGTCCGGTCCGGGTCGGTGATATACCCGGACGTGGTCGTCGGCGACGGCCTGCAGACGGGACACAACGCCGTCATCCGAGAGGAGACGACGGTGGGTCACGACGTGGTCGTGGGGACGCAGACGGTCATCGACGGTCAGACCGACGTCGGCGACGAGGTGAGCATGCAGACCGGCGTGTACGTCCCCCCGCAGACGACCATCGGGGACCGGGTGTTCCTCGGGCCGCGAGCGACGCTGACGAACGACCCGTACCCGCTCCGGATGGGCGTCGACCTCGTCGGCCCGACGCTCGAAGACGACGTCTCCGTCGGGGCGAACGCGACGGTCCTCCCGGGGGTCACCGTCGGCGAACGGTCGTTCGTCGCGGCCGGGGCCGTCGTCACGGAGGACGTCCCGCCCCGGACACTCGCGGTCGGTACGCCGGCGAAACACCGGCCGTTGCCTGAACATCTGGACGCGACCAACGCCTACCGATGACGCGGGACTTCACAGACGACACCTACGCCGACTTGCTGGACACGGCTATCGATGCGGGGTACGACTTCCTGACCGTCCGGGAGTACGTCCGCCGGAAGGGCGGCGACCTGCCGGAGCGGTTCCTCGTCCTCCGCCACGACGTGGACCGCAAGCCGGAGAACTCCGTCCGCTTCGCCCGCATCGAGGCCGACCGGGACGTGCCGAGCACCTACTACGTCAGGACCATCGAGAAGGTGTTCGACCCGGAGATACTCCGGACGCTCGACGCCCTCGGCCACGAGGTCGGCTACCACTACGAGGACTTGGACCGGGCCGACGGCGACGTGGCGGCGGCCAGATCCTCTTTCGCGGAGCAACTGGCGCGCCTGCGCGAGTACGTCAGCGTCGACACCGTCTGCATGCACGGCAACCCGCTGACGCCCCACGACAACCGGGACATGTGGGACGACCCCGCCGACCTCGAACCCTACGACCTCGTGGGCGAGGCGTACCTCTCGATGGACTTCGCGGACGTGACGTACTTCTCGGACACCGGGCGGACGTGGCGCGACGGCGCCCTCAAGATAAAGGACCACACGATGGGCGAGGGCGAGAAGCGCGTGAGCGCCGACACGACGGCGGACCTGCAGGCCCTCCTGCGGAATCACCGTGTCGACCGGGCGTGCCTGCTGACCCACCCCAACCGATGGGCCGACTCGACGCCGGAGCTGGTCGCGGAGGCGGCGAAAGACGCCATCACGAACGTCGGCAAACGGGGGCTGACGCTGCTGCGATGAACGTCCACTTCGAAGTCGGTCACCCGGCCCACGTCCACCTGTTCAAGCACGCCATCTGGGACCTGCAGGGACGGGGGCACGAGACGTTCGTCACCGCACGCGAGAAGGAGGTGACGACGGACCTGTTGGACGCCTACGACATCGACTACGAAGTGCTCTCGACGCAGGCCGACTCGACGCCGAGACTCCTCCTCGAGTGGGCCCTGCGGGAACTCAAACTCGTCCGGGCCATCCGCTCGTTCGACTCGGACGTCGTCGTGAGTCACCTCAGCCCCGTCGCGGCGCAGGCGGCCCGTCTGACCGGCACCCCGAGCGTGACGTTCACCGACGACGAGGTGGAGACGCGGACGCTGCGGCGGTTCACCGTCCCGTTCACGTCGCGTATCTGCACCCCCGCCTGCTTCGAGATGGACCTCGGCCCGAAACACCGACGCTACGACGGCTACCACGAACTCGCGTACCTCCACCCGGACCGCTTCGAACCGGACCCGGCCCTGCTCAGAGAACACGACGTGACCGTGGACGAACCGTACTACGTCCTGCGGTTCGTCTCGTGGGCCGCCCACCACGACGTGGGCCAGTCCGGGTTCAGCCGCGAGGCCAAGGAAGCGCTGGTCGAGTACCTCGACGAGCGCGGGCGCGTGTACATCACGAGCGAGTCGGAACTCCCGCCAGAGTTCGAGACGTACCGACTCCCAATCCCGCCGGAGGCGATACACCACCTGCTGTACTACGCCGACGCCTACGTCGGGGAGTCCCAGACGATGGCCCTCGAAGCGGGTCTGCTGGGGACGCCGGCCGTCCGGTCGAACTCCTTCGTCGGCGACGACGACATCTCGATGTTCCGCGAACTGGACGAGCGCGGCCTCATCGCCAACGTCCGGGACGAGTGGGCCGCGATAGACCGGGTGAGAGACATCGTCGAGAGCCCCGAGTCGGCGGCCCAGTGGGACCACCGGCGGGAGCGACTGCTCGCCGAACGGGTCGACGTGACCGACGTCGTCGTCGAGGAGGCGCTGGCCGCGGGCCGATGAACACGCCAGCCGAACGGACGGAGTGGGTCCCGGAGGGTCACGAGTTCGCCCTCTGTCTCACCCACGACGTCGACCGGCCGTTCAAGACCTACCAGTCGCTGTTCTACGCGCTGACCCGGCGAGACCCGAGCCACCTCCTCGACCTCGCGCCGAGTCGGACGCCCTACTGGACGTTCGACGACCTGCTGGCGTTCGAGCGAGAACAGGGGGTCCGGTCGGCGTTCTACGTGCTCGACGAGCAGTCGCTGTTCACCGACCGTCCCCCCAGCGAGTGGCTGACGATGGAGGGGTGGCAACTGTACGCCGGCCGGTACGACATCGAGGACGACCGCATCCGTGACCTCCTCGAAACGCTCCGTTCGGGCGGGTGGGAAGTGGGCCTCCACGGCTCTTACGAGTCGGTCGACGACCGCGAGCGCCTCCGCGCGGAGAAGGCCCACCTCGAATCCGTCCTCGGGGAACCCGTCGTCGGCGGCCGACAGCACTACCTCCGCCTCGAACGTCCGGAGACGTGGGAGCACTACCGCGCCATCGGCCTGAAGTACGACACCACGCTTGGCAGTCCCACGGAGTACGGGTTCACCGACGGCTACCACCCGTTCCGGCCGTTCGACGACGAGTTCATCGTGTTCCCGCTGACGGCGATGGAGGCCGCACTACCGGACCCCAACGACTCGTTCGACCGGGCGTGGGCCGCCTGCGAGTCGCTGCTGGACGAGGCAGACGCGAACGACGCCGTGATGACGGTGCTGTGGCACCCCCGCTACTTCAGCCACGACCACCCGGGGTACGGCAGACTCTACCGCCGGGTAGTCACGGCCGCACTCGACAGGGGCGCGTGGGTCGGCCCACCAGGTGACCTGTACGCGGAGCGCGTAGGAACCAGATAACCAATACCGTCGACAGGTGACTCGGGACCGAGCAAGATGCGAGTCGAACGACTGACACTCCCAGAGTGGGGGGACGCGCTTCCGGCGTCGGGGTACGAGGTGTTTCACCTGCCGGCCGCGCTCTCGGCTATCGAGACGCACGCGGACGGCGACCTCATCCTCTTCGGCGGGTTCAAGGGACAGGAACCCGTCGGACTGCTCCCCATCGTCGAGACGCGTCGGACCGTCGGCCGGACCCTCATGTCTCCGCCGCCCGGCATGAACATCCCGCGACTGGGGCCCATCGTGATGCCCACCAGCCCGAAACAGCGCAAGCGAGAGCGCGTGAACAAACACTTCGTCGAGGCGGTACTGGACGACCTCGGGGCCACGAACGCCCTGTCGCTGGTCCGCTTGCTGACGCCGCGTCAGTACGGCGACCCGAGGCCGTTCCAGTGGGCCGACTTCGACCTCTCGACGCAGTTCACCTACGTCGTGAACCTCGACGACACGGACCCCGAGTCGGTCCTCGAATCGTTCAGCAAGAGCCTCCGTCGAGACATCCGGCGCGGACGGGAGAGCGACGTGGTCGTCACGGTTGAGGGTCTGGACGCGTTCAAGGAGATATTCGAGACGACGCGGGCGCGTTACGTCGACCAGAACCGGGGGTTCCCGCTGACGTGGGCCTACGTCCGGGACCTCGTCACGGGCCTCGGCGACCGGGCCAGAGCCTACGTCGCCCGGGACGGCGACGGCGAGTTCCTCTCGGGCGTGACGGTCCTCTACGGGCCGGACACCGCCTACTTCTGGCAGGGCGGCGCGCGAACCGACCACGACGGGGTCAGCGTCAACAGCCTCGTCCACTGGCGCGTCATCGAGGACGTACTCAGCGACCCGACCTTCGAGGACGTCACCGAGTACGACCTGATGGGTGCCAACACGCGGCGACTCTGTGACTACAAGGGGAAGTTCGCCGGCGAACTGGTTCCCTACTACGCCATCGAGACGGACAGCGCGGCCATGAACATCGCGAAGTCGGCGTTCACGGCGGTGACACGATGACCGAGATTCGGGTACTCAACCTCGTCACGAACGAGGACGCGCAGTTCTTCCGGGCACAGGTCGAGGAGTTAGAGCGACGGGGCGTGGATTTGACGACGCTCTCGGTGCCCGGTCGCAACCGGTCGGAGTCCATCGACGCCGACGAGGACGGCAAGCGGTCTATCTTCGACTACGCCAAGTTCTACCCGTCGGTCCTCGCCAACTCGCTCGACGATTACGACCTCATCCACGCGAACTACGGGCTGACGGCGCCGATGGCCGTCGCCCAACCGAAACTCCCAGTCGTCCTCTCGCTGTGGGGGTCCGACCTCATGGGCAAGTACGGGCCAGTCACACAGCGGTTCGCCCGCTACTGCGACGCGGTCATCGTCATGTCCGAGGGGATGGCCCAGATGTACGAGGGGGAGTGTCTCGTCATCCCCCACGGCGTCGACCTCTCCGTCTTCCGCCCCATCGAGCAGAGCGAGGCCCGCGGGGAGTTGGAGTGGCCGACGGACGAGCGAACCGTCCTGTTCCCGTACCCGCCCAAACGGGACGTGAAGAACTATCCGCGGGCCGAGCGCATCGTCGACCGGGCGCGAGAACAGGTCGACGGCCCGGTGTCGCTCCGGACCGCCACCGGCGTCCCGCACGACCGGATGCCGTACTACCTCAACGCCGCCGACGCGATGATTATGACCTCACGCCGGGAGGGGTCGCCGAACACGGTCAAGGAGGCGATGGCCTGCAACCTCCCGGTCGTCTCGACGGACGTCGGCGACGTTCGAACCCGTTTAGACCCGGTCGAACCCAGCACGGTCAGCGACGACGACGGCACGTTGGCCGACGCGCTCGCCGAGATACTCGCCCGCCGGGAGCGGTCGAACGGCCGCGAGTACGCCGACGCTATCGCGCTCGAACGGATGGGCGAGCGCATCGTCGCCGTCTACGAAGACGTGCTAGACAGCTAACCGTAAATCCGGACATACCACTCACAGACAGACCATAACAATGACAGCAGACTCCCCAGCAGGTTCCAGATAGCCGTCATGTCCTCGAAACGTCGCCGCCACGTCGCCGCCCTTCTGGTCGGGTACATCGCCTACACAGTCGGCGTGACAGTCGCCGCCCGGACGCCGCCGACTGGCTACGAAATCTCCATCTACAGCGCCACGCCCATCGCGTTCTGGGTCGGAGTGGCCGTGGCCCTCGTCACCGCCATCCTCGTGGGATTGAACGCCCCGGTTGCGACCGCTCGACACCGCCTCGCGCTCTTGCTCGGGACGCTCACGGGCATCGCGATGGCGCTTCTCCCCATGATTCGGGACTACTACTACTACGGCGTCGGCGACGCCCTCAGCTACCTCGGCTGGACCCGGATGATTGCCGAGGGGTCGCTCAACCCGGTGAACTTCCTGTACCCGGGTATCCACAGCACCGCCGTCACGATGACCAGCGTGACCGGGTTGCCGCCCCGCCGGACGCTCCAGTTGGTCGTCGCGTTCTTCGTGGCGCTGTACATTCTCTTCACCGCGCTGTGCGTGGCCCGCATCGCCGCTCGGTCGAACGCCATCGCCGTGGGGACGTTCTTCGCGCTGCTCTTTCTCCCCATCAACAACGTTCACACCTACATCTTCCCGTACCCGACGAGCGAGGCCATCTTCTTCACGCCCTTCGCTCTGTACGTCCTCCTCCGGTACCTCGGCGACGAGGAGTCCCTGCTCACCGTTCGCGGCGTGCGCGTCGTCACGCCGCTGGGCGTCCTGTTGACGCTGGTGGGCGTCGCCGCCATCCTCCTCCACCCGCAGTCCGGGTCGAACGTCCTGTTCGTCATCGTCGCCGGACTGGGCCTGCAGGTGCTCGCGCAACTGTACGGTCGGTTCCGGTTGGAGGACCGCATCACTGGCCATCGGTCGCTCGCGCCGCAGGCCGTCGTCGTCGGTCTCTTCTTCGCCCTGTGGACGCCCCGGTTCGACAGGGCGACGGGGACGATGGGAACGGTGATAAACGGCCTCATCTACGGCGCGAACCCGGCCGACGAAATCTCCCAGTCCGGGAGTTCGCTCGCGGCCCTCGGGAGCGGCCTCGGCGAACTGTTCGTGAAGATTTTCTTCGTCAGCGCGGTGCTCTCGATAGTCGCCGGGTTCGTGATGCTGGCGGCGATGACCGACCGGTTGGACGACCGCTACCCCGACCGGAACGTCCTCCTGCGGTACGTCACGTTCGGGTTCGTCCCGGTGTTCATGCTGTTTGGCATCTTCTTCATCACCAGCGTCACCCGCCAACCGTTCCGCTACCTCGGGTTCATGATGGTGTTCGTCACCATCCTCGCCGCGGTGGCCGTCGCGGACGGCATCCCGTTCGGACTGGACTTCTCGACGGAGAACTGGCGGGCCGCCGTCGCCGTCGTCGTCGTCCTCCTGTTGGTGCCACAGGCGATGATTCTCCACCAGTCCCCGCACATGTACAAGGACTCCGACCACGTCCCCGAGACGTACTACGAGGGGCACGTCACCACGTTCGAGAACCGCGACCCGTCGGTGTGGTTCGCGGGGCCCCGCGGCGGCCCACGCCGATTCGTCGACGCCTACTATGGGACGACTTACTCCGACTACACGCCGACGGGCGAGCACTTCCCCGGCAAAGAGGAGAAGATACCCTTCGCGGTGTTCGGGAACAACGAGTCGACGTACTACTCGCACTGTCGGTACGTCCCGCTGACGACGAAGGACTACCAGAAGGAGATTGGCCTGTACGAGGGGTTCCGGTACTCCGCCGAGGCGTTCCGGTCGTTCCGGCAGAACCCGGACGTCTACCGGGTCCAGTCCAACGGGGACTACCGCCTCTACTTCGTCCGGGGTGAGGACTGCCTGCGATGACCCTCCGCGAGCGAATCGCGAAGGGGTTCAAGGCAACGCTCGCGTCCCGCGTCGTTCACGCCGTGGCGAACGGCGCGCTCCTCTTAGCGCTGACCCGGTTCCTGCTGGACCCGGAGCAGTACGGACTGCTGTACTTCGCCGTCTCAGTCGTTGGCGTCGCCGAACTGTTCGGCACGCTCGGCCTCACGAAGGCGACGGCCCGCTACGTCAACGAGTACGTCGAGAAGGACGACACGCAGGTCAGACACATCATGCGGTGGGGGTTCTTCGGCGTCGTCGTGATGGCCGTCGGTGTCTCGGCGGCCATCTCCGTCGCCAGCGCCCCCCTCGCGTCCCTGCTGGGCCGACCCGACGTCGCACCAGTCCTGACCGTCGGCGGCCTCTACGTCGCCGGTCGCTCGGTCATCAGCTACGAGCGGTCCGTGTTTCAAGCGTTCAACGCGGTCACGTACAGCGCCGTCCTCACCGCGACCAACAGCGTCGTCAGGCTCTCTGCGGCCGTCGGACTCGTGGTCCTCGGCTACGGCGTCGTCGGTGCGATGGCCGGCTACGTCCTCGGGTTCGGCGTGACCGCCGTGTTGGGGTTCGTCCTCCTGTACACGCGCTTCTACCGTCGACTGCCGCGGACCAAGGACGCCGAGACCGGCCTACGCCGCCGCCTGCTCCGGTACAGCGTCCCGACGGCCGCAACTCGGGCCAGCGTCGTCCTCGACAGCAAGATAGACACCGTCCTCGTCGGGATGCTGGCGACGCCCGTGGCCGTCGCGTTCTACACGCTCGCCCGGCAGGTGGCGGACCTCTGTATCGTCCCCGCCCAGTCGCTGGGGTACGCCGTCACGCCGACGCTCGGCGAGCAGTCCGCCGCCCAGAACCGCGAGCGGGCGGCCCGCATCTACGAGGCGTCGCTCCGGAACATCCTCCTGCTGTACGTACCGGCGGCCGCCGGCCTCGTCGTCGTCGCCGAACCCGTAGTCCGGTACGTCGTCGGCCCGGACTACCTCGGCGCAGTGCCGCTGATTCAGCTCTACGGCGTGTTCGTCATCATGCGTGCGATAGAGAAGATAACCGCGAACACGCTGGACTACCTCGGCCTCGCTCGCGTGCGGGCACTCGCTCGCGGGACCAGCGCGGTCAGCAACGTCGGCCTGAACCTCGTCCTCATCCCGCCGCTCGGTGCGCTCGGGGCCGGTATCGCCACGGTCGTCACGTACTCCGGATACGGCTTCGTCAACATGTACTACCTCCACCAGGAACTGCCGTTCGACGCGGCGGCCGTCGGCAACCACCTCGCCCGCGTCACCGCCATCGCCGTCGTCATGGGGGGCGTCGTCTACACGGTGATGCCGTACGTCACGGGCCTGTTCACGCTCGCGGGGGCCATCGTGGTCGGCGGGGCCGTCTGGGCCGCCCTCTCTGTCGCTAGCGGCCTCCTCGAACCCCGCGCCGTCCTGTCGTTCATGAGCTGACAGGCACTCCATAACTACGGGTCGCGTTGGGGTAGCACGGCCCATGCCTTCGGTCGCGTTCATGGGGAGTCACCCCCTCGGCGAACGATGCCTCGAACTGCTGAGCGAACACGACGACTTCGACGTGCAACTGGTCGTCACCTACGGTCCCGACGAGGACACGTGGTGGGACGGGTGCCTCTACGACCGGGCGGAGCGACTCGGCCACACCGTGGTCACACGCGAGGACGAACGGGACGTCCTCGACTACGACGTCGACTACCTCGTGAGCGTCTACTACCCGAACATCCTCGGCGAAGAACTGCTCGACCACCCCGACATCGCCCCCCTGAACCTCCATCAGGCCGAACTCCCGCGCTATCGGGGGAGCAACGTGTTCAGCCACGCCATCATGAACGCCCGCGAGGACGACCACTGGAAGTACGGGACGACGTTCCACGTGATGGCGCCCGAGGTGGACGCCGGCGACGTCCTCGCCAGAGACTTCGTCCCCATCCGCGAGACGGACACCGCTCGCACCCTCTACGACCGCGTCACGGAGGCGTCGGTGGCGATGTTCCGCGAACACCTCCCCACGCTCGTCGACGGCGACGTCCGTCGCCTCGCCACGCCGCAGTCGGCCTACGAGGGGGAGCGATACTTCTACACCAAGCAGAGTCTGGACGGCGAGAAGGCGATTCCGCCCGAACGGCTCGCGGCAGAGGACGAGGCGACGCAACTGGCCGTCTACGACAAGATTCGCGCGCTCGACTTCCCGCCGTTCCAGCCGGCCTACACCGAACTGGGCGGCCACCGGGTGCAGTTGACGGCGACGTCGTACACGGACCTCTTCGAGAACGAGTCGGTCCCGGAGTTCGACGTCGAGGGGGCCGACGCCTCCACGCCGCTCGCGCAGGACTGACGAAAAACCGACCCAGAAGGCCTGTCCAAACCACTGTCAGCAGACTCGATACTCGTCGAAGCCCGATGGACCGTGATACTCGCAAGTCGCTCTTTGTCCTAGGCTGACGCTTATCTGGCAGCCGCCGACACTACCCGTATGGACCGTCGCACCGCCCTCCAGCAGGCCGGCGCTGGCGCACTCCTCGTCCTCGGTGGCTGTGCCCACCCGCCCGGTCGAGTGACCGAGACAGCGACGGAGTCCACGCCCGACGTGCAGCGCCGAGTGTCCGTCGAGAGCACTGCGTCCGTGCCGGACCAGCACCAGTTCGACGTCGGCGTGACCGTCCTCGAACCCGAGATTACCGACGAACACACGGCACGGCTTCGACTCACGGTCACCAACACCGGAGCGGCACGTGCCATCTCCGTCTCGACGGGGCGCTGTGCGTTGTTCAACCGATACAGCCAGACGAGTTCACCGCGTGGGGTCTGGTTAGGCCTCGCTGACGTGGCGATGTACTGGTCGCGCACGGGACCTAAGTGGGTAGCCGACCCACCGACAAACGGCGCGTTCCCGGATTACGGCTGTTCGCTTCGGCCGTACGAATCGGGCGACTCCGTCTCGACGGAGTACGTCGTCCTCGACGATGGCCGGACAGATGGGTATCTGGACGCTGGGACGTACCGGTTCTCCGAGGACGTGTACGTCGCGTCGAAGCCGTCAGCAGAGGCAGACGCGGAGGACGCTGTGACGTTCGAGTGGGGATTCACCCTCCGTGTCGAGAACCCCGATTGTACCCTCTGTCTCTGACGGACCAGTTCGGCCATCGACGATAGCGTCGACGACCCGGTCGATGCGCCCGCCGCGACGACCGACGCCGTCGCAGCCGGGGGCTACTCGCATGAGACAGTGTTCCGTCTCCTGGCCCGGGGTGTGGGTGGAACTATCACAGGCCTTTAGACGCTCCGGTACTTTAGGCGGATGTGCTCAAACGCGCTGTGTTCACACTCTCACGTGTCGGCTTCGGCGCGAAGTTCGCCCGCGACGGGTACAACAACTTGTCGGAAAACGACGAGATGGTTGCGTACGCCGAGAGCGTCGGCGTCCCGTTACCCGATGTCCTCGTCCCCGCGGCTAGCGCGTTGCTCCTCGTCGGGGGAGTCTTGCTCGGACTCGGTCTCGCCCCCGTTCTCGGCGTCGTCGCCATCGCCACGTTCCTCCTCGGCGTCACGCCCGAGATGCACGACTTCTGGAACGAGTCGGGGGAAGAGCGAACGGACGAGTTGGACAACTTCCTTCGAAACGTCGCTCTCCTGAGCGGGACCGTCGCCTTCTGGTGGGCGACTCGGGACAGCGACGAGGAGTGAGCGAGACGCGCGAGTCCGCCCCTGCAGTCACACACTTCCGTTCAGGTACGCCCCGGTCGAGCGGGGTTCGCAACCTCTGTGTCACAGTCCGGGCCGTCGGCGGTGTGTCGCCGAGAAGTGCGGCGTCCGACAGCGCCGCTCAGACCTGCTTCACCAATCCGGGTCGCTCGACGGTGACGACTTCGTTCTTCGCCGCCGAGCGCTCCGCGTGTTCCAGCGTCTCGACGGCGCGAGCACCCACCGCGCCGCTGGCGGGCGGGTGTTCGCCGTTCTCGCTGGCGTCCACGAACGCCTCCACCTCGGTCTTCAGCGGTTCCTCCTCGTCCGTAGTGTGGACGATAGCGCCGTCGTTTCGGGACTTCAGGCCGTCGTCGGGGTCGGAGAACACCTCCGCGTCGAACAGTTTCAGCTTGGTGTTCTCCAGATAGTCGATGTACGCCGAGCGGTTCGACCCGACGACGACGAGGTCACGCGTCTTGTCGAAGACGGGAATCTGCCACGAGGAGTTGATGACGCCCGTGACGTTGCCGTACCCGAGCGTCAGCGTCGACGTCTCGACGATGCCCTCGCGGACGAACGAGTCGAACCGGCCGTGGACCGTGTCCGGACGCGAGTCCAACAGGTAGTCGTAGATGTCCACGTCGTGGACCGCAAGCGAGTACAGCACGCCGGTCGTTCGCCGGGGCACCCGGAACGAGAACCGGCGCGTCTGGAGGTACTTGATGCGGCCGAGTTCGCCCCGGTCGACCCGTCGCTTCAGCGCCCGGAGCGCCGGATGGTAGCGGAAGATGTGGCCCACGCCCAGCGAACAGTCGTTGTCTTCTGCCGTCTCGACGAGGTTCCACGCGTCCTCGGAGTTCAGCGCGAGAGGCTTCTCTACGAGGAGGTCGATACCGCGCTCCAGCATGTCGGTGCCGATGGCGCGGTGTGTGGTGGAGGGCGTCGCCACCGTCGCCGCGTCGACGTCCATCTCCGCGACGTCGGTGACGTACGGTAGGTCGTACGAGTCGGCGAGGGACTCCACCCGGCGCTCGTCCGTATCGCAGATGACCACCTCGTCCAGTCGCCCCTCGTCCAGCAGTTCCCGGGCGACCCGGACGTGGTTCTTCCCCCAGTAGCCCGTGCCGACGACGCCGTATCTCATTCGTAGTACCTCCGGACGGCGTCGCAGACGCGGTCGATTTCCGCCTCCGTGATGCGGGGGTGCATCGGGAGCGAGACGATGCGCTCACACAACCGCTCCGTCTCGGGCAGCGACGGACGCTCCGGGAGCAACTCCTGCATCGCCGGGGTCATGTGGACCGGAGGGTCGTAGTGGACGCCCGTCTGGATGCCGTGGTCGTCGAGGTACCCCCGAAGCCCCTCTCGGTCGGGCACCTGTACGACGAACAGGTGGTAGACGTGCGTGGCGTCGTCGCGTTCGACGGGGAGTTGCACGGCGTCGACGTCTTCGAGTCGGTCCCGGTAGCGGTCAGCGGCGGCCGACCGGTCGGCGTTCCAGTCGGCGAGATGCGATAGCTGTTCGAGGCCGGCGGCCGCGCTGACCTCGTTCATCCGGTGGTTCAGGCCGAGGCGGACGTGGTTGCCGTCGTCGTCGCGGCCGTGGTTGCGCAGTTGCCGGGCCGTCCGCGCGAGGTCGGCGTCGTCGGTGACGAGGATGCCGCCGTCGCCGGCGACGGTCATGTTCTTCGAGGGGTAGAAACTGAAGCAGGCGGCGTCGCCGAGACTGCCGACGGGGTCGCCGCGGTACGTCGCCCCGTGGGCCTGACAAGCGTCCTCGATGACCGTCAGGTCGTGGGCCTCGGCGACGCTCCGGACCGCGTGCATCGCCGCGGGTTGACCGTAGAGGTGGACGGGGACCACGGCCGCAGGGGTGTCGGCTTCCGACGCTTTGCGCGCGAGGTCACTCCCGCTCATCGTGTACGTCTGGGGGTCGACGTCGACGAACACGGGGTCTGCCCCCAGTTCGAGGACGGGGCTGACCGTGGCGAAGAACGTGTGGGCGGGCACCAGCACCTCGTCGCCCTCGCCGATGCCGGCGCTCTTCATCGTCAGGTACAGCGCGGCCGTCCCGCTACTGACCCCGACAGCGTGGTCGACGCCGCAGGTGTCTGCGAACTGTGCTTCGAGGGCTTCGACCCGCGGGCCCTTGACGTAGCGCCGCGATTCGAGCGTCTCGACGACGCCGTCGACGATGTCCTCGTCGACGTAGACGTCCGTGAACGGGACCTGTTCCGTCATCGGAGACGGGTTTCAGAGAGACGGGCATTGTTATACTCTGCGTTCGCACACGCGCGGCCGAGCGCGCTCACGCCCGGCGGTCGCGTCCGCGGCCCGGCGACCCGTAGGCACACCCAACGCGCGGTTCGTCACCGCATAACTTACGCCGAGTCTCCTGTCCCACCGGTCGAGATGGCACTGGACTCGCTCAGCGAACAGCAGGTGCTCGTCACGGGCGGCGCGGGGTTCGTCGGCAGTCACCTCGTGGCGGCCCTCACACCGACGAACGACGTGACCGTCCTCGACGACTTCTCGACCGGGTCCCGGGCGAACCTGTCCGAGGACGTCACCGTCCTGTCGGGCGACGTCCGGGACGAGTCGACCGTCGACGAGGCGATGGCCGGGGCCGACGTCGTCTTCCACGAGGCGGCCATGGTAAGCGTCCCAGAGTCCGTCGAACGGCCGGTGGCCTGTCACGCCCTGAACGGGTCGGCCACCGTCGGCGTCCTCGACTGCGCGCGCCGACACGACGCCAGAGTCGTGTTGGCCTCCAGCGCCGCCGTCTACGGCGACCCCGAATCGGTCCCCGTCTCCGAGGACGCGCCCGTCGACCCCGCCTCCCCGTACGGGTTCGAGAAGCGCCTCGCCGAGCAGTACGCCCGGTTCTACGCGGAGACGTACGACCTGCCGACGGTGCCGCTCCGGTACTTCAACGTCTACGGACCGCGTGGCCTCGACGGGGAGTACGCCGGCGTCATCGGCACGTTCGTCCGGCAGGCGCAGGCCGGCGACCCACTCACCGTCGAAGGGGACGGCGAGCAGACGCGGGACTTCGTGTACGTGGCCGACGTGGTGCGGGCCAACCTCCAGGCGGCAACGACGGACGCCGTGGGCAGGCCGTTCAACGTCGGCACCGGCGAGAGCGTCACCATCAACCACCTCGCGGAGACGGTCCGAGACGTCGTTGGGGCCGACGTGCCCATCGAACACGGTCCGCCCCGCGAGGGCGACATCGACCGGAGCGAGGCGGCGGTCGCGGCCGCCCGTGACCACCTCGGGTTCGAGGCGACGGTTGAACTGCGAGAGGGGCTCGCTCTCACGCTGGCCGAAGACGGCTGAGCCGGTCGGGAGGCGGTAACGTGGGGATTCCCGCGAAATATGGTCCTGCTTACATTGCGGTGTCGGCTCCGAGCAGTGGTATGGCGGACTCCGAGACGGAGAACGGTTCGGCGGTCGTGGTAGCGAACGATGCACCGGGGTCTCTCAGCGCCGTCAGGGCGCTCGGTCGGTTAGGGGTCAGGACGGTCGTCGCCTCGGAGCGCCGGCGGCCCCCGGCCTTCGCGTCGAAGTACTGCGACGAACGCGTCTCGCTCCCGTCCCCGCACGACGGGCTCGACGCGTACAGCGACCTGTTGCTCGATTTGGCAGCGCGGCCGTCCGTCAAGACCATCGTGCCCGTGCGGGAGGAGGACGTGTTCGTGCTCTCGAGGGACCGCGACGCCTTCGCGGACCACCTCCGTCCGGTGTGGCCGGACATGGAGACGCTGGCGACGGCACACGACAGAATCGAACTCGTCGCGGCGGCGGAACGGGCCGGCGTCGACGTGCCCGAGACCCGGTTGCTCGACGAGGTGACTGACTGGGACCGGCCGCTCATTTCGAAGGCCCGGTACGGCCTCGTTACCGGGTACTACGTCGACGGCATGTCGCCCGACGCGGTGCACCCGACGCCCAACACGCAGTACATCGAACCCGGCGACACGCCAGACGTCGACGACCTGATAGCGCGGATGGGCCACGTTCCGCTCGTTCAGGAGTACGTCCCGGGCACTGAGTACACCGTCCGGGCGCTGTACGACGAGGGCGACCCGGTCCTCACGACCCAGAAGGCACTCCGTCGAGGGTTCAAGTACCCGCGAGGGCCCAGCATCTACCACGAAGCAGTAGACATCCCCGAACTCCGGACGGCCGCGCTCTCGCTACTGAACGAACTGGAGTGGCACGGACCCGCGTCCGTCGGGTTCATCCGCCACGAGGAGACGGGCGACTTCAAGTTGCTGGAAATCAACCCGCGGTTCTGGTCGTCGCTCCCCTGTGACCACCACGCGGGCGTGGAGTATCCGGAGTACTACTGGCGGCTCGCGAACGGGGAGTCCGGTCCGTTCACTCCGGAGTACACTCCCGGAACGGCGTCACACCACCTGCGTGGGGAAGCCGTCCACCTCCTGAGCGTCGCCACGGAGACGTACCCGTTCGTCCGCAAACCGTCGCTCGGCGGAACGGCGGCGTCGATGGCTGGGTCCCTCCTGACTCAGCCGCGGTTCGACGTCTTCAGCAGCGACGACCCGCGCCCCTTCGTCCGGGACCTCTTGAACGTGGTACGGTCCGACTGACAACGTTTAACGCGAGTGCGAAACGTTCTAAGCCATACAGATTCAGCAAAAATTATAAATAGTGATACTGTGTGCGGTTTCGTATGGAGATATGTGACACTGCGAGGGGGTCGGATTGGGACGGGAAACCCGAGGAAGAAGCCGTCAGCACTACGGTAGCGCGACGACTCGCTGACGAGATAGGGGAACCTCCAACGGAAATGACACCTCTCGCCGAGTCCATCGACCCGGACGCTCTCGACCGGTTGTTCCAGGTCGATGACACAGACGTCGAGTTCAGATTCGTCCACGAAGGTCACACGGTTCGGGTGTCGCAAGCCGGCATCACAGTCGAGTAACTCGGACCGACGGGCACGGGGGAAAGCGCGGATTTCTCGCGCTAACCGACACATTACGAAGTGAGTTTAGTGACCACTGACGTACTGCATGAGTGGTCACCTTACGTCGGACGAGTGGCAACGCATTACCGAGTTCGCACAGACGCCGAAACACCGCCGCCGTCCGGAGCAGTTGCTCCCGGAAGACGCGGTGATGGAGGACGACGAGGCACCGGACGCGACGACCGACTGACGGCTCAAATCATGTTCTCAGTTTCGATGGTGTTCCAGACGTCGAGGCCCGGGTCCGTGATACCGTAGACCCTCCCTTTCCGCCGGTCTTCGGAGACGAGCAGGGTCACGAGGTCGGAGTCCCGTAACTCCTGTAGCGCCCGTGAGACGTGCGCGATGCTCAGGTCGGTCTCTTCTGCGATGAGTGACGGCGTCGCCGGTCCTTCTGCGAGGCGTCGGAGCGTCTCGACGCGATAGCGCGAACTGATGACGTAGCTGACCTCGTCCCACGGGTCCGAGTCACTCATGGCTCGCCCTCCCAGCACGGCGTCGGGTCGGCCCGACGAGGTGGTAGTTCGTGCGACCGGCGCCGCTGTTCGGCGGGCGGGCGACGAGTGATGCCTGAACGAGTGAGTGTTGGGTTGCCATCAGTGTTCTCTGAGTTCTGGTGGACGGGCCGTGTGGCACCGCCGCTGGTCGGCGTACTGTGCGAGGGTGACAGACAGCAGAACGAGGACGGCACCGGTTCCGACGACGGACGGCGGCAGTCGAGTCAGCAGGCCGACGTCGAGCGCCGACCCCAGAAATACCGTCCCGACGGCCAGCGACACCGCGCTGTTGAACCGCGCCCAGTGGGTCACGGGGGCCACCGCACTGAGGTACCGGTCGACCTCGGTGCTCGCCGGTGTGTCGGTAACCGTCCGCGCCTCCTCGTCGTACTCGACGAGCCCGGCGGCCTCTAGCTTCGGGATGTGGGACTGGTACAGCGACACGTAGACGCGTTTCTCCTCGGCGGGACCGATGTCCGACGGTGCCACGTCGGACTCGTTTGCCCCGATGGTTCGCGCAAGCGTGGCTAGTTCCACCGGCGACCCGGTCTGGCGGAGCGTCGACAGGATGAACCGGCGACGGCTGTTGCTCAGCACCTCGAAGACGGTATCCCGTGAGACGGACTCTCCGTGGGTCATCGTCTATCCCTCCGAGCGGGGCTGTGTCGAGGGCTGCCGCGTCTGCGTCGTGAAGCCACGTTGGGTGTCCATCACAGTCACCGACCTTTGTTACGTATCACATATCAGACTCAGTTCGGTCGGTATCCCGGGCGAAACGACTGGGTACCCACGTAGTAGCCACACCCGCGAGATTCCGAAAACACCCACCCCCGTACTCGCTGAAGCCTGCGCCTTCGTGACACAGGACGCGCATAACAATGGCTTCACTTTGCCTGCCGCAAACCGTGATAGCTGTACAATCGAAGCCGACCGGACGGCGTCGGCACCGGTCCCGCTCGGTGGTGACCGGACGTGACTGACACACGTCCGCCCGAGCCGACCATGTCCATCGCCTCGCCGGACGTCGGGGAGGAAGAGTTGCGCCGCATCCGCGACGTGTTGCGGTCGGGCCAACTCAGCGGCGGCGACGAGGTGGACGCGTTCGGCGCCGACTTCGCGGACTACTGCGACGTCGCCCACGGGGTCCCGACCAGTAACGGCACCACGGCTCTCCACGCGGCCCTGTACGCTCTCGGTATCGGCGACGGCGACACCGTCCTGACGACGCCGTTCTCGTTCGTCGCCACGGCCAACGCCGTCAGGCACGTCGGGGCGACGCCGGTGTTCGCCGACGTCGACCCACAGACGTACAACCTCGACCCGGAGCGCGTCGCGGCGACGGCCGATGCGGTGGGCGGCGTCGACGCCATCGTCGCCGTCCACCTCTACGGCTGTCCGGCCCCGATGGACGAGTTGCGGGCCATCGCGCACCGCTACGACGCGGCCCTCGTCGAAGACGCGGCGCAGGCACATGGAGCGACCTACCGCGGCGACCCCGTCGGCAGTCTCGGCGACGCCGCCTGCTTCAGTTTCTACCCGACGAAGAACATGACCACGGGCGAGGGCGGCGTCGTCGTCACCGACGACGCAGACGTGGCGGACAGACTGTGGCAGTTCATCGACCACGGGCGCGACGGCGAGGGGAACCACGCCGTCGTCGGGCACAACTTCCGCATGACGGACGTCTGTGCCGCCATCGGCCGCGTCCAACTGGAGAAACTCGACGGGTACGTCGCGGCCCGCCGAGAGCACGCGGCGCAGTACGACGACGCCCTCTCGGAGTCCCCCGTCGTCGGCCCCGTCGAACCCGAGGACTGCCGCCACTCGTACCACCAGTACACCGTCCGGTGTACCGACCGGGACGCCCTCGCGGCGCATCTCGACAGCCACGGCGTCCCCTCGGCGGTGTACTACTCGACGCCGATTCACGAGGAACCGGCCTACGACGACGTGGACGTCTCGCTGCCCGAGGCGGAACGGGCGGCCGACGAGGTGCTGTCACTGCCGGTTCACCCCGACTTGACGCCGCGCGACGTCCGCGCCGTCACCCGCGCACTCACGGAGTTCGAACAATGACGCTCGCCCTCACGGAGGTCCGGTCATGAACAGGACAGAATCGCTCGTCGCCGGCGTCATCGGCGTCGGCAGTATGGGGTCACACCACGCCCGCGTGTACAACGAGATTCCGGGCGTGGACCTCGTGGGCGTCGCGGACGCCGACCCGGTGTCGGCGGCCGAGACGGCGGCCGAGTACGGAACCTCGGTGGCCGACCAGTCCGACCTCTTAGACGTCGTCGACCTCGTCTCCATCGCCGTCCCCACGCGGTTCCACTACGACGTCGCGATGGAGGCCATCGAGGCCGGCGTCTCCGTCCTCGTCGAGAAACCGTTCGTCCGCGACCAGCGGGAGGGGCGGGAACTCATCGACCGAGCGGACGAGATGGGCGTCCAGTTGCAGGTCGGCCACATCGAGCGGTTCAATCCCGTCGTCGACGTCTTGCAGGACGTGCTTGCCGACGTGGAACCGATAGCCGCGTCGGCCCGCCGACTCGGGCCGCCCGTCTCCCGGGACGTCCACGACGACGTGGTGATGGACCTGATGATACACGACATCGACGTGGTCTGCTCGCTGTTCGACGACGAGGTGTCCGGACTGACGGCCGTCAGCGCCTGCGACGGCGACTACGCCGACGCCCAGATAGAGTTCGCCGGCGGCACCGTCTGCTCGCTGACCGCCAGCAGAATCACCCAAGAGCGCATCCGCGACCTCTCGGTGACGGCGCGGGAGTGTCACGTCGCCGTGGACTTCATCGACCAGTCGATGCGCATCTACCGTCACTCCGACCCGTCCTACCACACCGAGAACGGGGACGTACGCTACACGCAGGAGAGCATCATCGAACGGCCCGCCGTCGAGAGCGACGAACCGCTCAAGCGGGAACTCCGTTCGTTCGTCGAGTGCGTACGCGACGGGACGACGCCCCGCATCACCGGTGAGGACGGCCTCCGTGCCCTGTCCATCGCCAGCGAGATAAGCGACATCGCCGCCTCGCGGACCATGGCCCTGAAGGAGGTGAGCATCAGTGACGGCAGTACGACCTGAGGGCGGACTGTACGCGGCTGACAGCGGCGGATGGGCGCTCCAGGACGCGTTCGTCGAGGGGTCCTTTCCCGTGGCCGTCTACGGTCTCGGCAAGATGGGGTTGCCCCTCGCGGCGGTCATGGCCGACGTCACCGGTAACGTCACGGGCGTCGACATCGACCCCGACGTCGCCGCGGCCGTCGAACGCGGTGAGTGTCCCGTCGAGGGGGAACCGGGACTCGCCGAACTCGTCGCAGAGACGACCGCCGACGGGTCACTCACCGCGACGGCGGACCCCACGGCCGCGGCTTCGGCGGCCCGGATGCACGTCGTCATCGTCCCGACGCTGTTGGACGAGACGAACGACCCGGACCTCTCGGCCCTGTTGGCGGCCGTCGACGCAATCGCCGAGGGTCTCTCCGCGGGCGACCTCGTCGTCGTCGAGTCGACGGTGCCGCCGGGGACCACCCGCGACGTGGTCGCGCCGCGACTCGCCGAGCGGAGCGGGCTGGAACCCACCGCGTTCGGCGTCGCCTTCTGTCCCGAGCGAACGGCGAGCGGTCGGGCACTCGAGGACATCCGCGGCGCGTACCCGAAGGTGGTCGGCGGCGTCGACGCCGAGAGCGAACGGGTCGCCGCACTCGTCTACGACGAGGTGACGACCAACGAGGTCATCCCCGCTGGCGACGCGACCACCGCCGAGTGCGTGAAGGTGTTCGAGGGCATCTACCGGGACGTCAACGTCGCTCTCGCCAACGAACTCGCCCGAGTCGTCGACCCGTTGGGCGTCGACGTGGGGCGAGCCATCGAGGTGGCGAACACCCAGCCGTTCTGTGACATCCACGACCCCGGCCCCGGCGTGGGCGGTCACTGCATCCCGCTGTACCCGTACTTCCTCACGTCGCAGGTCGAGACGGACCTCCCGCTGATTACCACGAGCCGTTCGGTCAACGACGCGATGCCCGCGTTCGTCACCAGTTCGGTCGTGCGGATGCTCGGCGACCGCGGCGTCGACGTCGCGGACGCGACGGTGCTGTTGCTCGGAGTGGCGTACCGTGCCGGGGTCGACGAGACCCGCAAGGCACCTGCGAAAGACGTGGCGGCCCACCTCACGAAACTCGGCGCTGACGTCCACGCGACGGACCCCGTCGTCGACGTCGACGCCGTCACTGACCTCGACGCGACGCCGCTCGCCCACGACAGTATCGAGGATGCCGCCGCGCAGTTCGACGCCGTCGTCCTCCTCACCGCGCACGAGGAGTACGCGGAACTGGACTTCGACGCCTTCGAGAACGCCGTCGCGGTGGACACCCGTGACGTCCTATCGGAGTGTTCACTCCCCGTTTACACGGTCGGGAGCGGTCGCTCGTAGGCTCTCTCTGCAAGCCTTCGACTCTTTTCGCAATCACGTACTACCGTTCGATAGACGCACCATTCTCCGACAGTAGCGATTCGTCAAATCTATCAGATATAATAAGTAACAAAGTATTAAGTGCCAAAAGCGTGTCTGAATTGACACGCTCTTGGGTTCGGACGGGCGCAACTGTCACGGCTGCATCTGGGGGTGCGGTCACCGCGTGGCAGTTATCGCGGCCGACACCGCCGCCCGCGCTCCGGGCCGAGGAGGGCCAAACCATGAGCACGCAGGACCAACCCACCACCGGTGCCAGCATCGAGGACCCGACTCCCGCGGAAGCGCAAGCGGAGTCGGTGCAGACGGAGGCCGAGGACGCGGGAACAGAGAGTACTCCGGAGACGGAGAGCCTCTCACTCGACCTCATCTTCGAAATTCTGAAGAATAGTCGGCGACGCGAAGTGTTGCACTACCTCAGAGAGACCGACCCGAGCGAGCGCGTCGCACTCGGCGAACTGGCCGAACACGTCGCGGCCATCGAGAACGACACGACGACGGATGCGCTGACGTCGAGCCAACGCAAACGCGTCTACGTCGGCCTCTATCAGTGCCACCTGCCGAAGATGGACGACATGGGCGTCGTCGATTTCAACCAGGACCGCGGGCACGTGAAGCTCGCGCCGGCGGCAGACCAACTGATGGAGTATCTGGACCGTCCGACGGACGAGGCAGCCATCAACTGGCACCAGTACTACGCCGGCGTCTCGGGCATCGGCGTCGCCATCCTCGGCCTGTCGGCCCTGCTGGGGCTCTCGGGCGGTGTACTGCTGACGCTGGTCGGTCTGGTCGTCGCCACGTTCGCGTTCTGTTCCGGCGTCCACTGGCTTGTCGACGCACGAACCGCGGAGTGAGGCGACGTCGTCACGACGCGCGACGAGCGGCCGGTCTTCTCGACTGTATCCGAACGACGAAAACCCGACAGCGCCGCCGCTCGGGCGGTAGCGAGCGGAAAATCGGGGTCGGGTGGCCGGGGGTTCGTCCGCGAGTCGGATGGGTACACGATTAGGCCGTCCGACCCCGTCGCGGTCTGCGTCGGACACAAGTGGGTGGTGTACCGCTTCGGATGGTGTTCTCAGTGTGGGCCGACTGACAGCGCGCCGCACAGCGACGCGGTCCGGCCGGCGTCCGAGGCGATGTGTGGGACCGATATTGTAAAACTCCCCCTACTGTCACGTTCTGACTCGTGCCGGCGGCGAGTCCGGCGGTCGAAACCCGAGTGCGGTCGGGACCGAAGCCGTCGCCTTCTAGCAGTAGGCCCTTCCTACGCAGTCTCGCGAGCGGGACACCCGATAGCCTCGGCGTGCATTCACCGTGGGTCCGGGCGGAAGGAGATAAGCCCCAGTCTAGCCGCATCGTCGTGCCTTGTCTGCGGCCCCGAACGTAGCTGTCACGTCGAAGAACCGCGTCCGTTCGCAGACGCCCGGTCGTCGGCATCCGGTCACGTGTTCTCCACCTGTCGTCGCCTTCTCTCAGGACCGCGGCTCTACGTTCTGGTTCAGGTGGAACAGGTTCTCGGGGTCGTACTCGGTCTTCACTTCGGCCAGTCGGTCGTAGTTGTCGCCGTACAGCATCGTCGCCGGGTCCTCGGCCAACCCGGGAAAGTTGCCGTAGCCGCCCGACGCTACTCCGAGTTCGACCGCCTCGTCGAGGCCGTCGCGCGCCCACGAGACGTTCGCGTCGTCCTCGGACGGGTCCTCCCAGTTGGCCTCGAAGTTGAGCATGAACGGCTTGTCGCGGTGCCAGAACGCGGTGGCGTCCTGCGTGACGTCCGCGACGGCACCGCCGAGGTGCCAGACGTCGATGGTCGAGAGGGGCGAGGGTGCGGCCTCGTTGTACCGGAGGACGAGGTCCACCACCTCGTCGGTTATCTCCTCCAAGAAGACGGACTTCCAGTAGTAGCGCAGGCCCTCCGGGTAGTCCTCGTCTAGCATCGACTGCAGGTCCTCGTACTGCATCGTCCCGCTCAGGTCGGCCAGCGGCGTCGCACACTCGCGGAGCGAGTCGAACGTCGCGGGGTCCTCGGCCAGTTCGCCCCGCGCGGACCCGAGGAACACCACCGCGGGTTCGCCCCACGCCGCCGAGGGTAACCCCTCCATCTCCGGTACGTGTCCGGCGAACGGTAGCACGCCGGCCTGTCGCGGCGCCGATTCGGCCCACTCCTCGAACGCCGAGAACGCGGCCCGGCCGTCGTCGCCGTGGAACCACACGAAGAAGGCGTACACCTCGGGCCCGACGTCGTGGAGTTCGTACTCGAAGGAGGTGACGACGCCGAAGTTGCCGCCGCCGCCGCGAATCGCCCAGAAGAGGTCTTCGTTCCGGTTGTCGCTTGCGACGCGCACCTCGCCGTCGGCGGTCACCACGTCGGCCGACACGACGTTGTCCGCCGCCAGTCCGTGTTCACGGGAGAGGTGACCGTACCCGCCGTTGAGCGTCAGGCCCGCGATGCCCGTCTCGGAGACGGCACCCAACGCCGTGGCGAGGCCGAACAACTGCGTCTCGTGGTCCACGTCGCCGAGTTCCGCGCCGCCCTGCGCTCGGACCGTCCGCCCCTCGCGGTCCACCCGGACGCCGGTCATCTCCGAGAGGTCTATCATCAGGCCGCCGTCCGTGACGGACTTGCCGGCGACGTTGTGGCCGCCGCCGTGGACGCTCAGTTCAACGTCGTTCTCCCGCGCGAAGTCGACGGCCGCCACCACGTCGGCGGTACCCGTACACCGGACGACGAGCGCCGGCCGGCGGTCTATCATCGCGTTCCAGATGGTGCGGGCCGCTTCGTACCCGTCGTCCGCCGGTTCGAGGAGGTCACCTCTGACTCGCTCACGGAGCGATTCGACCTGTTCTGCCGGTATCGTCTCGACGCTGTCTGTCGGTTCTTGGGCCATGATGCCGAGACACGCGTGCCCGCGGCGTAGTTATACGCACGCAAGTATCGCGGGGCGCGTCGGTAAGTCAGGACACGCGCCAGCGCCCATCCGGTAAGGGTCGCCGCTGTCCCGGCGGCAGCGGGGAGGGTGTCCGCTCCACAGCGCCCACAAGCGGGTCATACTCTTGCCCGCGCCCCGTCACTCAGCCCCCCAGGGGAACAGATGAACGACTCCGACCAGTCGGCCGGCGTGCCGTGGCGGTCGCGGACGGTACAGGTCGTCCTCGCGAGCACCGCGCTCGCACCGCTCGGCGTCCCCCTCGTCAGCCCCGGTCTCCCGGTCTTCCGCGACGCGTTCGGACTGACCGACGCGACGGCCAGCCTCCTCGTCAGCGGCTACTTCGTCGTGGGCATCGTCCTCTCGCCGTTCATCGGCGTCCTGACCGACCGCGTGGGTCGGAGACGGACGCTGGTGGCCGGTCTCCTCACGTTCGGTCTGCTCGGCGGGGCGATGGCGTTCGCCCCGTCGTTCGAGGTGGTTCTGGCCCTCCGTATCGCGCAGGGGACCGGTGCCGCGGCCATCTTCATCACGACGGTCACGATAATCACCGACACGTTCGACGGCCCGCGGAGGAACGCCGTCCTCGGTGTCAACGTGGCTGTCCTCTCGGCCGCCGCCGCGGTGTTTCCGGTGCTCGGGGGCATCCTCGTCACCGTCCGCTGGAACGCGCCGTTTCTGGCCTACTTCGCCGCACTTCCGGTCGCGCTGTTCGCCGCGGTGGCGCTCTCGGAGCCGGTCCGCCAATCCGCTGGAGGCGGCCTCGGAACACTCCGAGCGGCGTTACGAACCGTCCTCACGCCCGGCACGCTGACCCTGTTCGGACTCACGTTCCTCACGGAGTTCCTCGCCTTCGGCGTCGTCTTCACGGCGGTCCCGTTCCTCCTCTCGCGGACCGTCTCGCCCGTGTTCGTCGGCGCGGCGCTGTTCGCCGCGGAGGGGCCTCGATGGTCGCGGCGTCCGCCAGCGGCCGTCTCGCGCGCGCCTTCAGCGACTACCGCCTCGTCGCCGTGGGCTTTACCTGCTACGGCGTCGGCTTCCTGACGGCGTGGGCCGCACCGAGCGAACCGGTCGTCGCCCTCGGACTCCTCGTGGTCGGCGTCGGTATCGGCCTCCTGCTCCCGGCAATCGACGCCGCTCTCGGTGGCGGCGTTCCTCCAGCGTATCGGGCCGGGGCGTTCAGCCTCCGGAACAGCACCACGTTCCTCGGCCGGACGGCCGGTCCCGTGGTCTTCGTCGCCCTCGCGGTCACCGTCGGCCTCGGCTACGGCCGACTCCTCCTCGCCGCCGGGGTGCTCGCCGTCCTCGTGGCGGCCCTCGCTTTCGTCCGGACCGAGTGAGACGACCGGACGGACATTGATAGTAGATGACACACAACGTAGTAGTATGGAAACCTTCGATTTCCTGGTCGTCGGCTCCGGGTCGGGTCTCAGCGTCGCCAGCGTGGCGGCCAACCGCGGCCAGTCAGTCGCCGTCGTCGAGAAAGGGCCGCTCGGCGGCACCTGTCTCAACCGGGGCTGTATCCCCTCGAAGATGCTCCTGTACCACGCCGACGTGTTGGAGACCGTCCGACGGGCCGAGGAGTTCCACGTGGAGACAGCGGTGACGGACGTGGACTTCGAGGCCATCGTCAACGAGGTGACCGAGGAGGTGGCCGAGGACGCCGAGTCGATACGCCGAGGCCTCCGACACTCCGACCAGCACACGCTGTTCGAGGGCGAGGGTCGCTTCGTGGACGAGCGAACGATAGAGATAGTCGACGGCACCGACGCCGGCAACCGACTTCGGGGCGAGACGGTCCTCGTCGCCGCCGGGACGCGCCCGTCGATACCGCCCATCGACGGCATCGAGGACGTGGACTATCTGACCAGCACCGAGGCCCTCCAGTTGACGACGCCGCCGGACCACCTCGTCGTGGTGGGCGGGGGGTACATCGCGGCGGAACTCGGCCACTTCTTCGGCACGTTCGGCAGCGACGTGACGATAGTGGGTCGGCGACCGAACCTGCTCCCGGAGGCAGACGGCGAGGTAGCCGAACTGTTCACCGACCGCTACGCCGACCGGTTCTCCGTCCACACCGGCCACGCCGCCACCGCCGTCTCGTCGTCCGGCGGCGAGGTGACGCTGACTGCCCGCCCCTTCGAGTACGGTCCGGACGGCGAGAGCGGCACCGTGGATACGGACGCCGACCCGGTCACCGCGACGGGGGACGCGCTACTCGTCGCGGCCGGGCGCAGACCGAACACGGACACCCTGAACGTCGACGCCGCGGGCATCGAGGTGGACGAGGCGGGGTTCGTCGAGACAGACGAGTACCTCCGGACCACCGCCGACGGCGTCTGGGCGCTGGGGGACATCGTCGGCGAGTACCTCCTGAAACACAGCGCGAACCACGAGGCACGCGCGGTCATCCGCAACCTGTTCGGGGAGGAGCGCGTGCCGGTGGACTACACCGCGATGCCGTTCGCAGTCTTCGCCTCGCCGGAGGTCGCCGGCGTCGGCGCGCGGGAGTCGGACCTCGCCGCGGCCGACCGCGAGTACGCCACGTCCACGTACCGCTACGAGGACACCGCTCGGGGCAACGCGATGCACGCCGAGGGCCTCGTGAAGGTGCTCGTCGCATCCGACGGGGAGATTCTCGGGACCCACATCGTCGGCCCGGACGCCTCGGCGCTGATTCAGGAAGTCGTCGTCGCGATGAAGTCGGGGTCGGGAACGGTCGCCGACGTCCGCGAGGCCGTCCACGTCCACCCGGCGTTGCCCGAAGTGGTACAGCGGGCGTTCTCCGGCCCGTTCACGCACTCCGGGTACGACCACCGCCATCGCGGGTGAGCGGCCGGCGTCGCGGGCCCCGCTAGGTCGTGGCGTCAACCGTCTCCATCCCGTCTCGGACGTCCCCCTCGGACATCGCCATGTCGTGCGATTCGTGGGCGTGATTCCGTACCAGTTCCACGACTTCGTCCTCGCTCTCCGACCGGACCATGAACGCACAGGCGCTGCAGCTGTATTGGTGTGCCACCGGGTATCGCCAGAGGTGACTCCAGCGGGTGGGTCGTCGGCGCGGCGGTGTTTTAGTATAGCGGTGCTACCGTGGGGCACTGTGCCGCCCTCGCTCGCAGGTTCGACTTTCGGGCCGGACCGGACGCCAGTTCCCACCGGATTAGTGACAGCTAGCCAACCTTATGATGCTGGAGTCCCTCTGTCCGCGTGTATGGCCGACACCAAAGAGAGTCGCGACGACAAAGACCGAGACGAGGACGACCGACAGCGAGAGCGAGAACTGGACGAGGAGCTGGAGGAACGGGGGAAGAGCGAAGCGGCGGCGGAACGACGAGAGGAGGCGGAAGCGGAGGAGGAACTCGGGGACGACGGGTGAGCCGCCGGCCGAGCGACGCCACTCGCGGCGCTGTCGCTCGGTTAGTGAGGGGAGCGGAGCAGTACAATCGGTGACTGCGCCGCCCGAAAAGCGGTGGCACACGCGGACCGGTGACTCCCAGACACCGGCCCGGTCTTGGGTTCGGACGTGGGCCACTGCGCTCCGTTTCGGCCGTCGAGACTCGCTGCCGACCCGGCCGCGAGTGTCGGTGTCGTCGCGTCGTGGCCGAGGGACAGGACCAGTGGAGGCCTCGACCATGACCGCGACGGATTCACCTTGTACGGTCACTCATATGAGCATACGTGAATTACTTCCTTCGTGGGTGAAGTAAGGGAGTGTAACGAACACCCGACGAGAGGGCCCGAGACGGTAAGTCGGCGTTTTCCGGGTGGGGCGAGACTGGGGACGCGACGGCGGCCGGTTCCGACGCGTCGACTGCCCGGTAACGGCCGTCCAACGTCGGTAAACGGTCTCTGAACTACATAACGGCTCGGAGCCACCTGTGCCTTATGGTACGACTCGAGGACAGTATCGCCGTCGTCACGGGTGGCACGTCCGGCATCGGGAAGGCAATCGCCGAGCGGTTCCTCGGCGAGGGAGCCACCGTCGTCGTCGGGGCGCGACATCGGGACCGAGGTGTCGAAGTGGCGGCGGAACTCGGCGACGACTGTCACTTCCGTGAGTGTGACGTGCGCGAACGAGCGGACGTTGAGGCCTTCGTCGAGTGGACCGTCGAACAGTTCGGGAGACTGGACGTGATGGTGAACAACGCCGGCATCGGGAGCGAGGGAACGCTCGGCAACATGTCCGACGAGACGTGGGAGAACGTGATGCGGACGAACGTCGACGGCGTGATGTACGGGACCCGGGCAGCCCTCCCGCACGTCCTCGAAAGCGGTGGGACCATCGTCAACATGGGCTCTATCTACGGCCTCGTCGGGAGCGTCGGCGCGACGGCGTACTCGGCGTCGAAGGGCGCGGTGGTGAACTTCACGCGGACCGTCGCCGTCGACTACGCGGACGAGGGGGTTCGGGTGAACTGCGTCTGCCCGGGGTTCGTCCGGACGCCGATGACCGAGGACGTCCTCGAAGGCCAGTTCTACGACTACATCAGGGACGAGACGCCGATGGAACGCGTGGCCGAACCCGAGGAGATTGCGGGCGTCACGGCGTTCCTCGCCTCCGACGACGCGTCGTACATCACCGGGGCGGCAATCCCCGTCGACGGCGGGTGGACCGCCCACTGAGAGCGGTCCGTGCCGTCTCCACACCTATCGTTAAGGCGCTCCGCCGCACTAGTGTACGTGCCAGCATGACGCCACGACGAGAGACCAGTCCGTCCCGCCGACGGACGACGACGAGGCAACCGACGACCGGCCGTCCCTTCCCGGTCGACATCGTCGACCACGGGGACGAGTACGTCGTCGCCGCCGAACTGCCCGGCATCAGGAAACAGGACATCGACGTCACCGTCTGGAAGAACCGGGTCCGCATCGTCGCCGACCCCGACGGCGACGTGACAGAGGGGACGTATCTCCGCCGGGAGCGCGGACTCCCCGCTCGGAGCAGGGTCGTTCGCCTCCCCGACGAGGTGGAACACAGAGCGGTCGAGGCGTCCTACGACGAGGACGGCGTCCTGCGGATGACGCTACGGAAGCGAGAGCGACGGCGGCGAGTCGACGTGTCGTGACTACGCCCGCCGGAGATTGGCCGCGCGCGGCCCTCGGTCGCCCCGTTCGACGTCGAACGTGACCGCCTCGCCCTCCTCGAGGTCCGGGTCGATTTCGGACTGGTGGAAGAAGACGTCCTCCTCGCGGTCCTCGGTTTCGATGAAGCCGTACCCCTTCTCGTCGTGGACGAATCTGACGGTGCCTGAGGGCATGGTAAGACAGTTAGCGCGGTTCGCCCCTAAGTCTATGCCTCGGGGGCGTCCCCATCGCTCTCGTCCAGTCGTTCGACGACGCCGTTCGTCCCGTCGACCCGGACCCGGTCGCCGGTCCGGAGTCGCGTCGTGGCGTCCTCCACGGCGACGACGGCGGGGATGCCGTACTCCCGCGCGACGAGGGACCCGTGGGTCAGGCGTCCGCCGACTTCGGTGACGACGGCCCCGGCGTGCAGGAACAGCGGCGTCCACCCGGGGTCCGTGTAGGGAGCGACTAGCACCTCTCCCGGGGCGAGACGCGCCGTGGTGGGGTCCGTAACCACTCGCACGACGCCCTCGGCGACACCCGGGGCCGCGCCGGTCCCGTAGACGCCGTCGGTCGCGGACGGCGGGGGTCCGGGACGGGGGGCCTCTCCGTCGCTCGTGATGACGCGGGGTGCGACCAGTCGCGCCGACCGCTCGAAGGTCGCCCGACGCTCCGACACGTCGACCCCCGCCAGCGTCCGCCGGTCGGCGAGTGCGCTCCCGAGTTCGTCCGACCGGAGGAACCAGACGTCCTCCGGGTCGTCGAGGGCCCCTGCGGCCGCGAGTTCCGCACCCGCGTCCAGCGTCTGTCGCCGGAGTTCGGCGAGGAGGCGCGAGAGCGCGTACTTGGGGTGTTCGCGAAGCCCGATGTAGCCGCGGTAGACCGTCGCGAGTCGGCCGACGACCGGTCCGAGGCCGGACGGGGCCGCGTCGACGAGGGCGACTCTCGCCTTCTCGGCCCGTTCCCGTGACGCCTCGGCACGCCGCCGGTGACCGCCCGACTCCGCGGTTTCGAGGTGGCCGGCGACGACGTTCAGGAGCGGCGTCGGGTCCTCGCGATAGCGGGGTCTGCTCCAGTCGATTTCGCCCACGCCCCTGAAGCCGTACTCGTCCAGAAACTCCTCGAAGGCGTCGCGGAACGGGCCGGCGTCGTCGCGGTCGGCGACGTCGGCGAACGACGCGCCGTCCCGCAGGGCCGCCGCGAGGGCGGGCGTCTCTCGGGCCACGTCGGCCACGTCTCCCAGCGTCATCGTCATGTCGTAGACCACGTCGTCTTCGATGCCGAGTGCCAGCGCGTCGACGCGTTCCCGTTCGTCCGGCAGAAGCCGCCGGAGGAGCGCACCGGCGAGGAGGGCAGCGAGGAAGCGACCGTAGAACGGGTCGAGCAACCAGTCGATGGACGCCGCCAGTTCGTCGACGGCCGCCGCGTGGCGCTCCGCCACCGTCTCGTGAGCGCGGATTCGGGCTATCGCCTCCTCACAGGCCTCCTCGTACGTAGCTCTGAGGCGTCGCGGTGCCGACAGCGGGTCCCGCTCTGTAATCGCGCCCGGGACGCCACCGAGGAGCTGGCCCGCCACCGACCAGGCGTAGCGGAGGCCACGGCCGTACCGGGAGAGGGTGGACAGGGACAACCCAGTCGTCGGGAAGTCGTCCGGCCGGTCCGAGAGGAGCGTCCGGAGCGCCCTCGCTCCCGGTTGGTCGACGACTTCGAAGTCCGTGAGGAGTCGCTCTCGCAGACGGGGTGTGGACAGGTACGGCGTCATGTCCATGTAGAGTCGGTGTCCCGCCGTCGTCACGAACTGCGTCGGGAACCGAAACTCCTCGCCGACCCTGCCGACGAGGTCGGTCCAGCCGTCGAGCACCAGCGGCGGCATCGCCTCCGGCATCCCCTGCCGATGGCCGAAACTGTAGTAGACGTGGGTTCGCTCGTCGGACGGTCCCGGTTCGGGGAGGGGATACAGCGAGGTTATCGGTCGGGACTGGAGAATCGCTACGTCGCCGTCTCGAATCGCCCACTCCACGTCCTGTGGCGCGCCGAGGGCGTCCTCGATGCGCCTGCCAATCGTCGCCAGCGCTCGCGCGTCGGCGTCGCTCAGGACCGGATGAGAGCGGGTCGGGCCGATGCGGTAGTCGAGCACGGTGCCGTCGTCGGCGACGCGAACGGCGTCAGCCGTCGTCCGCCCCGACACCTGCGCCTCGCCCCGTCCCGGCCCCGCGTCGAGGACGGACACGGACCGCCTGCCGGTGACAGGGTCCGCCGTGAAGAGTATGCCCGACGCGTCCGGTTCGATAAACCGCTGGACGACGACGGCCATCGCCGCGTTCTCCGTCCGCACGTCGTTGCGGGCGCGATAGGCCACTGCCCGGTCCGTGAACAGACTCGCCATGCAGTCCCGGACCGCGGATTCGATAGCTTCGCGGCCCTCGACGCCGACGAAGGAGTCGTACTGGCCCGCGAAGGAGGTCCCGGGGAGGTCCTCCGTCGTCGCCGAGGAGCGGACGGCGTACGGCCCGTCGTCGAGGTGCCGCCGGAGGCCGTCGCCCACCTCCGGCGGGAGCGGTCGCTCCCGGATGCGTTCTCGGAGGTCCGCCGCGACGCCGGACTGTGCCGTCTCGTCGCCGGCCGAGACGGCGCGGTCGAGGTCCGCGAGCAGGTTCTCGATGGTCGGGTCGTCCACCAGCGTCCGGTACGCCGCCGTCGTGACGACCACCCCGTCCGGAACGGGGAAGTCCAGCGCCCGCAACTCGGCGAGGGTCGCTCCCTTCCCGCCGCTGACGGACTGGGTGGCGGCCACCGGGTCGTCCAGTTCGAGTACGGCGTCGGGCATCGTCGGTCTGTGACGCCCTCCGTACGCCACGGGTAAGGCTATGGTCGGCATACCGGGTGCTAGGGGGCGGAAACCGGCGGCTCGAGGGGAAGCACTTTCCGCACCCGACGCGTACGCTGTCGCATGTACGAGGACGTCCTCGTCCCGACGGACGGAAGCGAGGCCTCGGACGCCGCAATCGAACGCGCGATACAACACGCGGTGGCCGACGACGCGACGCTCCACACGCTCTACGTCGTCGACACGACCGCTGGCCCCGACGAGGGACCGGCGGACCTGTTCGATGCGCTCGAGGACGCGGGCCGAACGGCGATAGCGGCCGTCACCGAACGGGCCGAGGCGGCCGGCGTCGGCACCGTCGAGGCGTCCATCGGCCGTGGTTCCCCGTATCGGGCGATTCTCGACTACGTGACGGACAGCGACGTCGACCTCGTCGTGATGGGGACCCACGGTCGGACGGGCCTCGACCGCTACCTCCTCGGCAGTACCACCGAGAAGGTCGTCCGACTGTCCGACGTGCCGGTCCTCACGGTTCGAGCGACCCCGCCCTCGGAGGACGGCTAGTCAGGCGCGCGTCGTGGTCACGTCGAGCACTCGCGAGCGCGGGCCGTCGCACTCGACGAACATGACGGACTGCCACGTCCCGAGGGCGAGGTCGCCGTCCAGCACGGGGACGGTGACGTTCGACCCGAGGAGCATCGCGCGGAGGTGTGCGTCGGCGTTGTCGTCGATTCGGTCGTGGTCGTACGCCTCCCCGGGGGGCGCGAGTCGGTCGAGAAACGCCTCGACGTCCGAGAGCAAGCGCTGTTCGTGTTCGTTGACGACGACGCCGGCGGTCGTGTGCGGGACGAACACCGTACAGACGCCTTCTTCGACGTCGTCGGGAACCGCCTCGGCGACGTCGTCGGTCACGTCCACCACCGCGACCCGTTCGTCGGTGTCGACTTGGAGACGCATAGCCGCCGCTACGCCGCCCTCGAAGTTGAAGGTACGGCCTACTCCGCCAGCGGACAGACGAGGTGGTCTGCCTCGCGTTCGAAGTCGGTGCCGAACGCGGCCGATAGCTCCCGCATCCGTTCGCGGGCCCACGAGGCCGCGCTGTCGGACGCTCGCGTGACCGCGAAACCGCGTATCTCCGTCGGGACCAACCGGAGTTCGGTGGGCCGGCCGGCGGACACCGACACCTCGAACAGGAAACTCCGGTCGTTCCGTAGCGTCGGGTCGACGGCGTAGTCGTCGACGAAATCCCCCGTGTCGTAGAGAATCGGGCGTCCCTCGTACACCTCGACGCCCTGAAACACGTGGGCGCTGTGTCCGTGGACCACGTCGACGCCCTCGTCCACGAGCCATCGGGCGAACCGCCGGAACGACTCCGGGGGGTTCGTCCGCATGTTCGGCCCCCAGTGCAGGGAGGCGACCAGCAGGTCCGGGTCCCGCGCGAGCGCCCGTCCGAGGGCCGTCTCGACGGTCCGCCGCGTCTCGGCGTCCTCGACGTCGATTTCGACGCGGGCCGTCCCGGGCGTGGTCGCCGTCGCGGCGTACTCGGGAGTGTTGTCGGTCAGCGAGACGACGGCCACGTCGAGGTCACCGGCGGTGACGAAGGCGGGTTCGAGCGCCGCCGACAGCGTCTCGCCCGCGCCGGCGTGAGCGATGCCGGCGCCGTCGAGGGCGTCGAGGGTATCCAGCAGGGCCGGTTCCTCGTAGTCGAGGACGTGGTTGTTCGCCAGCGCACAGCAGTCCACCTCCGCCCCTTCGAGGGCCGTCACGGCCCAGTCGGGCGTCGCCCTGAAGTGGAACGTCCGGTTGGTGCGACGCCACGGGTGGCCCCGCGTGGACAGACAACACTCGAGGTTGATGCAGAGGCCGTCGAGGCCGCGGAGACGGTCCAGCATGTCGCCCCACACCGCCGTCGCGGGGCGGTGCAACTGCTGTTCGTCGACGAGGCGACCGAACATCACGTCACCCGTGAGGCCGAGTCTGGTCATCCGTCGCTCGTAGGCAGGTGACCGGTCGTCACCGCCGTCGTCCGCCGTCGGGTTCTGCCTCCCGGCCGCCGCTCCACCCGCCGGCGTCGACCACCTCGAACAGGTTCCCCCAGCCCTCGTCGTCGTCGCTCTCCGGGAGTTGGTCGCGGAGTTGCTGGAAGTCGGAGGGCGGGACGACCGTCGCCACGAGGTCGACGACCACGCGGGCGTGGTAGGCCGCGTCCGCCGGGTCGGCGTTCTCGATGTCGCTGACTCGCGTGACGAACTCCGACCAGTCGAAGCGCTGGCCGTGTTCGTGGACGGCGCCGGTCATGTACCACCGTATCTCCATCGGGAGCGAGGCGGCCAAGTCGTCCGCCGCGCCGGCGGGAATCCGCTCCCCGAGCGTCATGAGGGTCGCGCGAATCGTCCGCAGGGTCCGTCCGCGGTCCGGTAGTTCGAGTCGGTGCTGTACCGTGCCGGTGAACTCGTCGAAGTCCATACGGTTGACTCAATGACACGAACGGTAATGAATTGGCGGGGTCGGTTCGGTCGCGGCGCTGGCCGACTCTCCGAGTGACTACCCGCCGACGTACCGGCAACGAGAACGCGGTCAGCGTAGCATCACCGGCACGAACACCAACCCGACGGGAACGAGTATCGACGACGCGACGAACGCGACGAACGCGACGCGATGCTCTCGAAGGTACTCGTCCGTGTCCACCACGAGTCGCGTGTACTGCTCGCCGAGAGAGAGCGCCAGCATCGACACTATCGCCGCTGTCACCAGGATGGTGAGGACGACCCGGAGACCGTCCGCAGAGCCGAGGACGAGAGCTACCACGAGCGTATCGAACAGCGTCCCGAGGTTCGCGCCGAGGACGTAGGGGACCAACTCCGCGCGACGAATGTACCGTCGGTTGTAGAGGGGGACGACGACGCCGAGCGAGAAGGCGACGCTGGTCGCGAGCGTCGTCACCACCAGTCCCAGACCGAACGCGAGCCACCGGTATCGGAAGTGAACGAAGAATCGCTGTCTGATTACCTCCGTGTCGAGGTCAGCGAGAACGCGGTCGAACAACTTCAGGCTTCCAAACAGCAACACGACGGCCACGAGGAAGGCTACCACGGGACCGAGGCGGTTCGTGAGGGCGACGGTGACCGCCGCCACAGCGCCACCGGAGACACCACCGGGGAGCAGACCCGTACCCACGTCGAGTCGCGGCGGGCCGAACGCACTCACCGCGACGTAGTCGACGGCTGTTACCGGGAGATATATCGAGTACGTCACGAGAAACGTGAGGATACCCATACCCACCGACTCCCGTAGCGAGGTCCGTCCTCGGTGGAGCCAATCGAGTGCCCCGATGGCGACGACGACGCCCGACGCTCCGAGGCGAGACCCTGCGAGCATCAACAGGAGTTGCGGGACGGTGAGGACTCCTGCCTCGAACAGCGAGAGCGAGAGGGCGGCGACCACCGACCCGTTCGCGAGGAGGTAGGCACCGAGCCAACTGACGCCGAGCGCCGTGTACTCGCCGGCCAGCAGGGGTGTGAGCGTGTCTTCGAGCAACGGGGTCGCGACAGCCGTCGCCGTCCCCAGCAACCGGACCGCGAACAGAAAGAGTAGTACCGCTCCGAGAGCGCCGACCGCGACGCCTATCCACGGCCGGACTCGGCGGGCGGGTCGCTGGTCGGGTGGCACCATCGAACTCACCGTTCTCCGTCCGTGGGAGTCGGTCGCCAGCGAAGTCGGCCCGTCACGCAGGACTCACGCTTCGGGGCTGGCCTCGACGACGATGACCTCGCAGTCGGCGTTCTCCCTCACCCTCCGGCCGACCCCGGAGAAGTGGTCGTCGTGAGTACCGTGTTCACCGATGACGATTGCGTCCGCGTCCACCTCCGCGGCGAACTCGATGATGACTTCCTCCGGGAGACCGTGGCGGGTCGTCCCCTTCACCGGGACGCCCGTCGATTCGGCCATCTCTCGCACGTCCGCGACACACATCGCGGCGTGGTCCTCGGCGAAGATGGTCGCCAGTTCCGACGAACTGAGCGCGGGTTCGTTGAACCGTCGCTCGTCGACCACGCAGATGACGTGGAGCGTGGCCTCCTCCGCAGCGGCCACCTCGATAGCGTGCTTGGCTGCCGCACTGGCCCACTCGCTTCCATCCGTGGCTAGGAGGATGCTCTCCATACGACGATTACGAGCCACCGTTAGTTAACGTTTTGTCACTTCCGACGGCTAGTACCGGTCGGGCACCGGTGAGGTCCCGTCCGTGGCCCCCAACTATACCACCACGGCCGCCGAAGGCCGCCTATGACCCACACA
The DNA here is from genome assembly GCF_056934455.1 of Haloarcula sp. H-hyl6. Taxonomy (NCBI): domain Archaea; kingdom Methanobacteriati; phylum Methanobacteriota; class Halobacteria; order Halobacteriales; family Haloarculaceae; genus Haloarcula; species Haloarcula sp. H-hyl6. The sequence goes on along the minus strand of NZ_JBRIIK010000001.1, from coordinate 135,645 downwards.
GACCGCATCGCCATCCTCGGGGGGACGTTCACCCCCCTGCACAACGGCCACCGTGCGCTCCTCCACGCCGCCTTCCAGACCGCCAGCCACGACGGACCCGGAGACGGGCACGTCGTCGTCGGCCTCACCTCGACGGACCTCGCCAGCGAGACGCGCAGCGACCCGACCCACGCCGAACTGCTCGGCGCCTTCGAGGAGCGACGGGAGGCGCTCGCGTCGACGCTCGAACGTGTGAGCGGTGCATACTCCGCCTCGTACGAAATCGTGAAGATTACCGACGCCTTCGGCCCGGCGGTGACGCGAGAGGACGCGGACGCCCTCGTCGTCGCACCGGAGGGGAAGGCACAGCGACGCGCCCACGAACTCAACGACGACCGAATCGACCGGGGGTACCGCCCACTCGAGATTCACACGTCGCCGTTCGTCGTCGCAGAGGACGGCAAGCGAATCAGCAGCACGCGCATCCGGAACGGCGAAATAGACGTTCACGGACGGTTGCTGGCGGACGACGACTGACCGCCCGGCAGCCCTCAGAAGGGCGGCGACTCCGCCTCGACGACGCCAGCGAGATTGTCGAGTTCGTCCGCGAGCAACAGGAGCACGTCGTCCAGCGTGACGATACCGGAGAGGTTCCCCTCGTCGTCGACCACCGGCATTCGGCGGACGGCGTGTTCGTACATCTTCGCCGTCGCCTCGAAGAGTCCCATCCCCGCGTTCACCGTCGTCGGCGTCTCCGTCATGACGTCCTCTGCGGTGACCTCGGCCGGGTCCGCACGCGGTTCGACGACGTGGAGCGTCAGGTCTCGGTCGGTGACGATGCCGACCGGTCGTCTCTCTTCGACGACCACGACGCTCCCCACGTCCTCCTCTTTCATCACGGTTGCGAGGTTGCCCGCTGTCTGGTCGCGGTGAGCGGTCATTACTCCTGTTCGTGCGATGTCTCCGACAGTCATGATTTCTCAGTAACAATTCCGAGAGGGTGGCTAATAATACTACGCCTCGCTCCCGTGGCGTCCCCGGGTGACGACTCCGTTACTCGGGTTCTAGGTCGGGGTCGCTCATGGTGTCCGACAGGCCGTCGGCACGGACCATCGTGGAGACGTACTCAGAGAGAGTCTGTCTCGTCTCCTCGTCGACCGACAGGTCCCGGGGGACGTCGGCAGTCTGGTCCCGCCGTTCGACCAGTTCGTCTGTTCCGGTGACCCGAACGAAGATGGCCTCCAGTCGCTCGTGCCGCGTGGCCTCTGCCTCGCCGTCTCGACTCGACGCGTCCCGTCCGTCGGTCATCTGTCCTCACCGTCCCTCGCACGCGCACTGTGTGTTATACTGTTGCACACCATGTCTCGCGGCACACGGGAGCACCTATTTAGTATGCGCTTCCCACGGCGGCGTAGGAACCACCTAGCCGGCCCGCCGCAAGAGGGCATCCCCGCATCGTCGCGGCTCTCAGCCGTCCTATCACCGGTTTGACCCGACGCGTCTCGAACGCTCACCAACTGTTTTCAGTTCCTCCGACGAACCGTCGGACATGAGTCGTCGCGACGACACGTCACCGCTCACGAGACGGGAACTGCTCGGTGCCGCGGCCGTGGCGGGCCTCGGTGCGCACGCGACGTCGTCGGCGTCCGCACAGGCCGACGACGGTGCGACGGTCACTATCGAGATGACGGACCAACTCGTGTTCGACCCCGACCAGACGAGCGTCGAACCGGGCACCACGGTCGTCTGGGAGAACGTCGGCCAAATCGGACACTCGGTCACGGCCTACGAGGACGACCTGCCGGACGGCGCGGATTTCTTCGCCTCCGGCGACCTCCCCGACGAGGAGACCGCGCGCTCCGAGTATCCGTCACAGGGGAACGTCCCCGGCGGCGAGTCGTACGAGCACACCTTCGACGTCGAGGGAACGTACGACTACTTCTGCGTCCCGCACGAGAGCGCCGGCATGGTCGCGACGCTCACCGTCGGGTCGGGCGGTGACGGCGACGGTGGCGGTGACGGCGACGGCTTGGTGGACCTCCCGGGAGTTCCGGACGCGGTCCGCACCTTGGTCGTCGCCGCCACGGGCGCGGTGGCCCTCGTCATCGCGTTCGCCTTCTTTCTCCTGAAGTACGGCGGGGACTACGGCGAGGACTGACCGCCGGGAAGGCCCCGAACTCAGGCCTCGCTCACCGCCGCGGAACCGGGTCCGTGGTGGACGAACCGGTCGAAACTGCCGCCGAGGACGGTCCCGTAGACGACGTACGCCACCAACGTCGCACTCAGCACTGCCAGACTCCACGGGAGCGCACCGTTGGTAACGCGCGCGGCGACGACGTACCCGGACCAGAGCACGAGTCCGAACACGGCACCCCGTGGTGCCCCGGAGACGGGTGTCAAAACCCGCCTGAAGGCCGCGTACCCGACGGGCCACAGGACGACGAACAGGAGTGCGTACCACCCGGTGAGGAGGACTGTCGACGGGACTGCCCCGAGTCGACAGACGGCCGGCCCGCCGTTCACGCACAGTCCGCCCGTCGCGAACGCGAACACCGCTGTCCAACCGACAGCGGCGCCGGTGACCGCCAGGACCAGGGTGAGACCGGCGGTCGCCAGCAGTCCCGCGCGAACGCTCGACTGCCGGGCGCGCATGGCCCGACTCAATTCGGGTCACGGAAAAGTATTCGCGCCGTTCCGTTCCCAGTGGTCCGCCTCAGCAGAGCTTTCCGGCCGCTGTCTCGTCCGTGGGTAGCGGGTAGCCTCCCACCAGTGGCGGGTAAGGTTATACTTCGATTTCGGGACTCAGGCGTCGTCCTGCAGGCAGTCACACCCGCCGTTGTCGATGAAGTCGGTGACCGCGTACTGGGTCCCACAGCGCTGACAGAGGACCTGCGCGTCGACGAACACCTCGAACTCCTCGACGGCGATGCGGTCCGTGTCGCGCAACTTCTCGATGCGGTCTTCGGTCACCGACAGGGTACGCGTGAGGAGGCGCTGGATGCTCTCGCGGTCGTTCGCCCGCTTCTCCTCGTCGGACGGCTGTTCGTACTCTGCCCCCCGCCACTCCTTGAGGTACGACCGTATCGCCTGATACGTGACGAAGTCCCGTTCGAGGGCGTCGACGTCCACCCCGTCCTGTTCCAACCGGGTCCGCGTGTCCGTCCGGACACCGGTACTGACGTCGTCCGCCGTGAGGTTTCGATACGTCGTCTCGACGTCGCTTTCGAGCGCGGTCTGGCCGGCGTCTCTGAGCGCCTGTTCCAGCAGTCGCTTGTTGAACAGGTCTGCGAGGTCCCTCAGGCTCATCCGCTCGTACCCCTCACCTGTCCAGCGCTCTTCTAACTCCGTCCCGAACTCGTCGAGGCCGTACTCGTCGAGGAGGCGGGCAACCTTGCTCGACGGCCGGTCGTCGGTGTTCGAACTCATTCTCTACCTCCCCTTTCGGAACTGGACCTAAAAAGGCTACTGGGCTTAGATGGTCTGGACGCGAGTGTACCCGTCGTCGAGAGCCTGCGCGTCCTCTTCGAGAAGTGCGATGACGAGGAACTCGGCGTTGTCGGCGAAGTAGTCGACGAGTGCGGCGATGCGGTCGGCGTCGATGGCCTCCAGCGAGTCCAGCAACATGAACGGCACCGTCTCGTGCAGGTCGTGGACGAGGTAGCCCGCCAGCGCGAAGATGAGGCCGACGACCTCTCGCTCGCTCTCGCTCAGGTGGTCGACCGTGTCCTCGTAGGCCGCGCCGTTCTCGGTGCTCCGCACGATGTGGAGTTCGAAGACGCTCTTGTCGACCTTCCGCCGTCCCTCACGGACCGTCTGCTCGATACGCTCAATCCAGACCCGGTCGAGGTTGTCGTAGCCCAGAATGTCCAGCACGGCGTCCATGTGCTCGTTGAACGCTTCGACGGCTTCGGTCTCTATCTGCCCGACCTTCGTGCGCTTGTCGGTGAGTTCGTCGACGAGTTCGTCGCGGCGCTCGCGGAGTTGGTCGGCGCGTTCGACCATCTCCTCTATCTCCTCTATCTCGTCTTCCACGTCGTCGAGGTCGGATTCGAGTCGGTCTATGTCGAACTCTAGCTGGTTGGCCTCACGATGGAGTCCGAGGATGTCCTCGAAGTCCTCGGATTCGAGGTCTTCGACGGCCGATTCGAGGTCTTCGACCTCGTCGGTCAGGTCCTCGCGTCGGTCCTTCAGCGAGTCAACCTGCTCGGTCCGCTGCTCGAGTTCGCTCTCGACGTCGCTTAGCTTCCGTTCGACCTCCTCGCGTCGGCGCTGTTCCTTCTCGGCATCGCGCTTGTCGTCTTTGAGGTCTTCGAGGTCGCTCTTGATGTCCGAGAGTTCGCTCAGTTTCTCCTCTCGGAGGCTCTGGAGGCGGTCGACGGTGTTCTCTATCTGCTCCCGTTCGACCGAGGACCCACAGGTCCAGCAGACGACCGTCTCCTCGTCGCCGTCGAGCAACTGCTCCGTCACGGAGCCGTTGCCGGCGGCGTCGCCCTCGTCTTCGATGGACCCGAGCACTTCGTAGTCCTCGGACTCCAGTCGCTCCTCGTTGTACTGAATCAGGCTCTGGAGGTCCGAGATGTCGTTGTTGAGGCTCTGACGCTGCTCTCGGAGACGGTCGATTTCGTCTTCGAGGTGGTCCATGTCGCCCATGGGCGTCTCCGGGAGGTCCTCCAGTTCGTCGGAGAGTTCGCTCCGCTCCTGCTTGAGCGACCGGATGCTCGCCTCGCGGGACTCTATCTTCTGCCGGAGCGACTCGAGGTCCGACCGGGTGCTTCGGAGGTCGTCGAGCCGTTCTTCGAGTTTCTCCTGTTCCCGACGGCTCTCCTGTACGTCGTGACTGCTCTCGTCGATTTCGGCCTCCTTCGCCTTGAGTTCCTCGCGCTTGTCCTCGATTTGCTCTCGCAAGGAGTTCCGGCGCTGTTCGAGGTCGGGGAGGTCTCGTTTGCGCGACTCGATGGTGGCGAGTTCGTCGTTTATCTCGTCTTTCTCGCCTTCGAGGCGTTCGATTTCGCTCTTGATGGCCTCGGTGTCCACCGGGCGCATGATGATGTCCCGGAGGTCGTCCCCGCGAGCGACGGCCTGTCTGGCCTCGTTGGTTTCGAGGAGGAACGCGAACAGGTCCGCGACGTCGGAGTCGTCGAGGTAGCCTTCGCCCGAGAACTGGACGGTGTCGCCCGCTCGCTTCAGCGTCCGCTCGTACACCTCGTCCCGATACTCGAACGTCACTCGTCCTTCGTCGGCGTCGCCTTTGAGCGTCGCCTGTCGGCTTCCCATGGCGGCCATGATGGACTGGAGGAACGAGGTCCGATTGGTCGCGTTCTTGCCCGAGAGGATAGTCACACCGGGCTCGATTTCGAGGGCGGCGTCGTCGATGCCGCCGATGTTCTCGACCGTGAACTGGGCCGAGTTGGTCACTTCTTCTGGCGTAGACATATTCCAACACTGACTCTGTAGTGTAATAAATCTTCTCTGTTGTCCCGGTTCGAAAGGCCCTCCAACCGATACAGCTAGGGACGGGGCTGGAATAACACAGGTACTATTGTGATCTTATGGACTACGAAACGGGAATGTCGTCCCGCGGTACCGCACTCGTACAGCGCACTTACCGCTCCGTATCCGGCGTCGCCCCACGGTGAGTTCGACCGAGACGCGGTGCAAGCGTACTTAGTTATATGGGTCGTACCGCGGTGCCGTTCCCGTTGCGGCTTCGCTTTGGGCCGCTCAACCGAGCGAGAGGCCCGTGCGAACGGCGCTGTCCGGGTCCGACTCCGCGCGATACTCGAACCCGACGTAGCCGTCGTAACCGGCCTCGTCGAGCGCAGCGAGGATGTTCGGGTAGTTGAGTTCCCCCGTTCCGGGTTCGTACCGGCCGGGCACGTCGGCGACGTGGACGTGACTGACTGCCTCGACGTTGCCGGTCAGCGTCTCGATGATGTTGCCCTCGGTCACTTGCTGGTGGTACACGTCGTACAGCAAGTCGACGGCGGGACTGTCGACTTCGCTGACGATGTCGAACCCGTCCTCGGCGCGTTCGAGGAAGTAGCCCGGGTGGTCGACGGCGGTGTTGAGCGGTTCCAACACCAGCGTCACCCCGGCATCGGCCGCGGTGGGCGCGGCGGCGCGCAACCCCTCGACCACGAGGTCGCGCTGCCGCCGTCTGGACAGCCCCGGTCGTTCGTCACCCGTGAGCACGAACAGCGTCGGGCAGTCGAGACGGTCCGCCACCGCCACCGACCGCTCGATTTCCGCTACCGCCTCGTCCAGACTGTCCGGGTCTGTCAGCGGGCCCTCCGTCCCGACCATCCCGACCAAGTCGAGGTCGTGGGCGGCTAGTTCGCGCTCCACGGCGTCAAGGTCCTTCTCGGCCCACGTCCAGAACTCGACGGCGTCGGCGCCGAGCGAGGCGACCGGTTCGAAGCGGTCGACGAACGGGCGGTCGGTGTACAGCATCTCCAGACAGACGGAGAACGGCGGCATCAGCGCCCCTCCTTCGTCCCGCGAACGCGTTCCGCGTGTGGTCGGCCTATCTGCTCGCCGTAGGCTGGTAGATAGCGTGCCATAGTCGACGCTATCGACAGCCTCTGTGAAAGGTGTTCGCCCGACCGTCCGGGGAGACGGCCCGGGAGAACGCTTATAGCGCCGGCTAGAGAAGTCGGTGATAGACCATGACTACCACAGACAGGACAGGAGGACACCGATGAAAGCCGCCGTGTACCACGGGCCGGAGGACGTCCGCGTCGAGGACGTCCCGGAGGACAGCGTCGGCCCCGAGGACGTGCGAATCGACGTCGCGTGGTGTGGCATCTGCGGGACCGACCTGCACGAGTATCTCGGCGGCCCGATTTTCGTCCCAGAGGAACCCCACCCGCGGACCGGCGAGACGCTCCCGCTGACGCTGGGCCACGAGTTCTCCGGCGTCGTCTCGGAAGTCGGTGAGGCGGTGACGCGCCTCTCGGACGGCGACCGGGTGGTCGTGGAACCAAACATCCCCTGTCACGACTGCTACTTCTGCGAGGAGGGGCGATACAACCTCTGTCAGAACGTCGCGGCCATCGGCCTCCAGACGGACACCGGGGGATTCGCCGAGAACGTCGTGGTCCCCGAACAGCAGGTCCACGTCCTCCCCGACGAGGTATCGTTGAAGGACGGTGCGCTCGTCGAACCGCTCGCCGTCGGCCTCCACGCGGTCCGTCGCGCGGAACTGAGCCCCGGCGACACCGCCGCCGTGTTCGGGGCGGGCCCTATCGGTCTGACCGCGGTCCACGCCGCTCTCGACGCGGGCGTGAAACGGCTGTTCGTCTCCGAACCGCAGGACGGTCGGCGCGCCGTCGCGGCCGACCTCGGGGCGGACGTGACCATCGACCCGACGTCGGAGGACCCGGTCGAACGCATCCGGTCGGAGACGCCCGGCGGCGTCGACGTCGCCTTCGAGTACGCCGGCGTCGACCCGTCGTTCAACGCGGCGGTACGGAGCACCCGGCCGGGCGGTGTGGTCACCGTCGGTGCCGTCTACGAAGACGAGACGGAAACCGACCTGAAAGAGCTAGTCACGGCCGAGCGGACGTTCAAGGGGAGCCAGACCTACGCCTACCCGCCGCTGTCTCACCGCGGCGAGTTCGACGCCGTAATCCGGTCGTTGGCCGCTGGGGACGTCGACACCGACGCGTTCATCTCGGCGACCATCGAGTTGGACGACATCGTCGAGGGGGGGTTCGACGCCATCACCGACCCCGACACCGACCTGGTGAAGGTTCTCGTTCGGCCCTGAAGGGGCGTGCGGAGTTTTTTGCCGGTCCGTCCCGAACAGTCTGATATGACGCGTGCCTTAGTCGTCGTGGAACCGGAGCAGCGGGTCGTCGAACTCCTCGACGTCGCCACGGACTTCGCCCGCGGGTCGGGCGCGGAACTGCTGCTGTTTCACGTCACCGACACCTTCGACAGCAACGCCGTCCGAGACCAGATGCGCGAGTTGACGGGCATCGACCACAACTACCGGGCGGGCATCGAGGGGGCGGAGTCGTTCGCCGCGGACCTCGGAGAAGCGTTGTTGCCCGACGACGTGCGGTTCGACGTCGAGGGGGCGTTCGGCGACTCCGCACAGCGAATCGTCGCCGCCGTCGAGGAGTTCGACTGCGACCACGTCTTCCTGACGGGTCGCCAGCGGTCCCCGACGGGGAAGGCTGTCTTCGGTGACACGACGCAGGAGGTCATCCTCAACGTCGACGTCCCGGTGACGCTCGTGATGGGATGAGTCGGTCGGACGCCGGCCGCGTCGGAACCGTTCTCAGGCGTGGGCTTCGGTGTCCCCCGCCGCGTCGCGGACCTTCGCGGGCATCTCGCCGGAGACCATCATCTGGACGATGTCCTCCTTGGTCACGTGTTCGGTGTCGACGGTGCCGACGAGGTCACCGCTGTCGAGAATCGTCACGCGGTCCGTGAGCGCGAACACCTCGTCCATGTTGTGCGTGATGAGCAACACGGTGATGCCCTCGTCGTTGAGCGTGTGGACGAGGTCACGGACTCGCTGCGCGGAGTCCGCGGAGAGCGCCGAGGTGGGTTCGTCCATGATGACGAGGTCGGGGTCGGTGACCAGCGACCGTGCGATGGCGATGGCCTGGCGTTCCCCGCCCGAAAGGAACTCGACGCGAGCGGTCGGGTCGATTTCGAGGTTCAGTCGGCTTCGGATGATGTCCTCGGCCTGCTGGTTCATCGTCTCCCAGTCCACGACGGAGACGCCGGCGTACCGCTTCATCGGGTTGCGCGCGAGGAACATGTTGGCCGCCACCGACAGGGTATCGACCAGCGCGAGGTCCTGATACACCGTCGAGATGCCGTACTTTCGGGCCTCCTTGGGGCTGGAGATGTGGACCTGTTCGCCGCGGATGTACACTTCCCCGGCGTCCGGTTGGTGGACGCCGACGAGCGTCTTGATGAGCGTGGACTTCCCCGACCCGTTGTCGCCGAGGAGACCCATTATCTCGCCCTCCTTCACCTCCAAATCGACCCCGTTCAGCGCCACGACGCGGCCGAAGTGTTTCTCGATGCCGCGCATCTCGACGAGGTTCGTCGTGCCACTCTCTGACATGGAGATAACTATTCATCTATGTAACAAAAGGGTTTCCCTCGTCTTTCGAGTCGGGTCCCGAACTCAGTCGTCGCCGGCCGCCTCCTCGGCCTCGCTCGACTCGTCGCCCGGGCGCTCGTCGGACTCGTAGCCCTCGCCGAGTCCCGGCAGGTGCCACGCACCGGTCATTATGCCGCCCGTCTCCGTCGTCCCTCGTTGGACGACGGCCTCCACGAGGGCGGGGCCGTCGTGTTCGACCATCCCCGTCAGCGACGGTTCGAGGTCGTCCGGTTCGAACACCCGGTCGGCGTACTCGACGCCCATCGACTCCGCCATCCCGACGGCGTCGTAGTCGTGTTCCTCGTCGAACTCCGTCGCCAGCACGCGGTCCCACCCGGACTGGGTGACCTGGAGGTTCCGAATCGAGAGCCACGCGTGGTTGTTGAGGACGAGGACGTTCACGTCGACGTCCTCCTGCACCGCCGCGACGAGTTCCTGATTGCAGTGGAGGAAACTGCCGTCGCCCTGAATCGACACCACCTGTCGGTCCGGCGCGGCCAGTTTCGCCCCCATCGACGCCGGGAGCGAGAACCCCATCGTGGAGAACCCGCCCGCCGAGATGTTCGACCGGGGTTCGTACACCGGGAACTCGGGGTTCGTGATGTCCTGTGGGTGGCCCGCCCCCGACGTGACGATGGCGTCCCTGTCGAGAACGTTCCGCAGCGCGCCGAGGACGCGGGCCATCGAGAGCGGCACCGAGTCCTCGGTGTGGCGGTCCTCGATGCGGTCTTCCCACTCCGACCAGCGGCGCTGGACCTCGTCGTAGTACTCGTTGTCCTCGGTACTCACGGGGTCGGTACGCTCCTCGATTTCGTCACGGAGCTGGCGGGCGACCACCTTCGCGTCGCCGTGGACGCCGACCTCGACGGGGTAGTTCTTGCCTATCTCGTGGGTGTCGACGTCGACGTGAATCAGCTCCGTCGGCGGTATCTCGAAGCTCACACCGGGGTCGAACGAGGACGTGTGGAGGTCCGAGAACCGGACCCCGAGCGCGAGAATCACGTCGGCGCTCGAACAGAGTTCGTTGCCGGCCGTCGTCCCCCACGCCCCCGCATAGCCGACGAACAGGTCGTGGTCCTCCGGGACGATGCCCTTCCCTTGGAAGGTCGGGCTGACGGGTGCCTGCAGGTACTCGGCGAGTTCCCGTACCTCGTCCCACGCCTCCGCCAGCATCGCGCCCCCGCCCGGGACGACGACGGGTCTGTCGGCGTCGACGAGTAACTCGGCCGCCTCGGAGATGGCCCGAGGGTCGCCGGCGGGGCGATACTGGGCTCTGGACCGCGTCGGGTCGGGGACGTCCACGTCGGCTTCGGCCGCTTGCACGTCCATGGGTATCTCGATGTGGACCGGTGCAGGCCGACCGGTCACCGCCTCCTGAAACGCCCGACGGAGCGTTCGCGGGAGGTGTTCGACGTCGTGGACCTGGAACGTCTCCTTCGTTATCGGTTCCATCACGTTCGGGAAGTCGCCGGGACGCTTGCGCTCTATCTCTTGGAGGATTCCCTGTCCGTACTCGTGGGTCTGTGGACCGCCGGTGAGGACGACCATCGGGATGGAGTCGACGAACGCCGTAGCCACACCCGTGACGGTGTTGGTCGCACCCGGTCCGATGGAGGTGAACACGACGAGTGGGTCACCGCTCGCCCGCGCGTACCCGTCCGCGAGGTGTGTCGCACCCTGCTCGTGACGGGGTTGCACCACGTCGACGGACGAGTCGTTGAACGCGTCTATCATCAGCGTGCTCCCGTGCCCCGGGATGCCGACGATGTACTCGACGCCTTCCCGTTCGAGGTACTCGGCGATGATTTCACTGCCGTTCAGTCGAGGCATACAGTTCGATTCGTCGACAGGTCGCTTATAGCTTGTGGGCTGGTACCACGAGACAGGGCGCTAGCAGCTCTCTCGACGGGTTCGTGGAACCGAGGAGCCGGAACCGAAGACGAGCGAGAGTCCGTTCAGGAGGAGAGGAGTCGACGCCGAATCTTCGACTCGGTGGTGTAGAGGTAGATTGCGAGCAGGAGGACCAGTCCGTTGATGAACTGGATGGCCTGTCCGCCGACGCCGACCTGCACGAGGCCGACCTGAATCATCGTCAGCAGGAACATCCCGCCGAAGGCGTTCTTGATGTCGCCGCGGCCACCGTCTAAGCTGATGCCGCCGATGACCGCGCCGGCGAACGCTGGGAAGAGGTCACCCTCCGCGAGGCCGGGCGGTGCGGCGCTGAGGTAGCCGGTGTACAGCAGTCCGGCGAGGCCGCTCAACAGCCCCGACGTAGTGAAGACGACGAGGAGGACGCGTTCGCGGGCGATGCCCGCCTCCTCCGCGGCGTTCTCGTCACCGCCGACGGCCATGATTGCCAACCCGATTCGGCGGTAGTTCATGACGAACCACGTCACGGCGTAGAGGCCGATTATCAACGGCACGGCGATGGGTATAGTGTCGACGAGCCAGAGCGACCCGGCCCCGCCGATCAGCGGCAGGTCTCCTATCAGGGCGCCGCCGACGAACAGGTACGACCCCGGTAGCGGTGCGACGGTGATGGTCGAAAGGAGGAACACGGCACCCCGGAAGATGATGAAGAACGCCAGCGTCTGCAAGAAGGGGTTGATACCGAAGTAGCCGATGGAGACGCCGTTGACGAACCCGATTGCCCCGCCGATGCCGAGGACCAACGCGACGCCGACGAGTCCGGGGGTACCGGGGAACCACGTGTTGAGAAAGAGGGCGGTGACCATCGAGGAGAAGCCGGCGATAGAGCCGATAGACAGGTCGAAGTTCCCGCTCAGGAGGCAGAGGGACTCGGCCAGCACCAAGGCCCCGAGGCCCGCGCTGGAGTACAGCATGAACTGGATGTTCCCGGCCGACGTGAACACCTGCGGCATCAGCACGGCGAAGACGGCGAACGTCACGATGACGATGGGCCAAATCATGTTGTCCAGCCCCCAGAGCAACCACTTCGTGCTCTCGCCGCTCGTCCGGTCCAGTACGTCCGCCCAGTCCCTGTCTCGAATGCTCATAGATGCGTGCCGTCGGTAACTGCCGACATCACTCCAGTATCTTGCTCGCGTAGTTGCCCCAGAGGTAGCCGGCGTCGGCGTTCTCTTGGGTAATCGCCACCGTCTTGGGTTTCAGCCACGGGTAGTACGCGGTGTCGTTGGACGTCCACTCGGTGACGGTACCAGGCGCCCAGTACGGCTCCGAGAGCGGCTTGACACCGTTGTACTCGATGTTCTCGACGGCCACCGTTCCGGGAAGGCTCGCGGAACTACCGGCTGTGACCTCGCTACCCGGCTCTGGCACGGCGGGGCTCCCCGTGTTCAGGTGGTGAATCATGTACTCGAAGGAGAGGGGCGCGTAGAACGGCATCGGCTGCTGGAGCGTCGTGTGGACGTGCCCCTGCCTGATGGCGTCGATGACGCCGGGGAACCCGTCGATGTTCATGATGGGGATGTAGTTCTCCGTGTCGTCTTTCGTCGCGAGCATCCCCATCTGGTCGAGGACGTTCACGGCCGCCAGCGCGCCGCCGCCCCAGACGGCGTAGATGCCGTGGACGTCTTTGTCGCTCTGGAGGAACGCACTCAGGTTCTGGGTCGCTCGCTGTTGGCTCCAGCCCTTGTTGTAGATGACTTGCGCCACCTCGATGCCGTCGGCCTCGCTGATGGCCTGTCGGAACCCCTCGCTCCGACGGACGGCCGACTGGTCGGCTTGGTCGCCGACGAGGTCGACGACCCGACTGCCGCCGTAGGTGTCGTTCAGCGCCTCGACCATCAGTTGCCCGGCCCGGTAGCCGGCGTTGAAGCTCCCGAACCCGGTGAACAGCGGAATCGCGTCCGTCGGCGCCGAGGAGTTGGCCGTGTACACCGGCACGCCCTGTTCGGTCGCCCGTTCGATGACGCCGACGGCCGCGTCGGAGGAGTACGGACTGATGAGGAGGCCGTCGATGCCGCTGTTCAGCATGCTCCTGACGTTCTGAATCTGGGTCTGTGCGTCCCCGCCCGCCTGCGTGACCTGTATCTCGTGGCCGAGTTCCTGCGCGTAAATCTCGCCGATTCTGCGGAACACCTGCAGCCACGGGTTGTTCATGTTCTTGATGGAGAACCCGAACTTGTAGGTCTGCTGCTGGTCGCTTCCGCCGGTGGTCGTTCCGTTCCCACCGTCACCGCCGCCACCGTCTCCGGCCGTCGTTCCCCCGTCTCCACCGTCGCCACCGCCACCGCCGTCTCCACCGTCTCCTCCACACCCGGCGAGACCGACCGTCGCGCCGATACCGACGGCGGTGAGATACTTTCGTCGCGAGAGACGCCCGTCCGAATGGCTATCGCTTACCATGGCTCTGACACACATGATATTCAATTCACACGATACATATATCTTTCCCCAACGACCATGAGGGTTTCTAATATCGGCGGAGGGCGGCGGGACATTTGGGTCAGACGGCGACCCATTCGCCCCGGTCGTCGCTCTGGACGATGGCCTCCACGACGGACTGCACGGCGTGCCCGTCCCGGAAATCGGGTGCGTAGGGGGACCCGTCGTCGACGTGCGAGAGGAACTCGTAGTTCTCGTGGACGAACGAGTGTTCCCACCCGATTCCGTGGCCGGCCGGCCACCACGCGTCCATGTACGGGTCCGACGGGTCGGTGACGTTGATGCGCTGGAACCCCCTGTCGTCGGGCCCGCGGAGTTCGAGCTCGTTGAATCGCTCCACGTCGTACCTGACCGCGCCGTCGGTGCCCACGATTTCGACGGCGTTGGTGTTGACGTGTCCCGTGGCCATCCTGGACCCCTCGATGACCCCCTGTGCGCCGTTCTCGAACCGGAGGAGCGCACCGTACGCGTCGTCCGTCGTCACCGGCGTCTGGTCGCCCGTCTCCGGGTGCCGTCGTTCGTCGACGAACTGCGTCAGGGTTCCGGCGACGCGGTCTATCTCACCGACGAGCCACCGGGCGAGGTCTATCGTGTGGGACCCTACGTCACCGATGCGGCCGTACCCCGCCGTCTCGGTGTCGTTTCGCCACATCCACGGGTCCGACGGGTCCGCCTGAAAGTCCTGCAAGTACGCCCCCCGAAAGTGCCGAACTTCGCCGAGGACCCCCTCCGAGAGGAGTCGCTTCGTCAACTGAAGCGCCGGAACATAGCGGTAGTTGAACGCCACGCCCGCCTGTGCGTCGGCCCCGTCGGCGGCCTCGGTCATCCGTTCGGCGTCGGCCAGCGACGCTGCCAAGGGCTTCTCACAGAGGACGTCGACCCCCGCGTCGAGGGCCGCAATCGAGGGTTCCGGATGGTGAGCGTTCGGCGTGAGGACGTAGAGAACGTCGACGTCGCCGAGGACGTCGCGCCAGTCTGTCGCCGTCCGGTCGAACCCGTATCGGTCGGCCGCCGCCGTGAGCGCCGCCTCGTCACGGCCGACGACCACCGCCCGGTTCGTCTCGGGGGCGTCCGGAAAGAACATGGGAAGGCGCGCAAGCGCGTTGGCGTGTGCCTTCGCCATCAGCCCGTATCCCAGAAAGCCGACGTCGTAGGTCATCGGTGCTCCCCTCTCCAGTCGTCGCTGTCTGTCGGTTGCTCCGAACGGGATGTCCGCCGCGCATCGTGGTAGTGTCTGTCGAGCGCCATCGTTCAACTGTCGTCCGCTGGGGGCAAAACTCTTTATAGCGGGACGAGTCCGGACCGTTCTGCCCTCACTATCACGCACTGAACGGATCGGGGACAGGAAATGCCGACGACATCGTCGACGCGGAGGCGGGGTGTTCTTCGGGACAGGTGGCCACACATCCACGACCGATGTGCGGACAGAGTACCCGCCAACCGGTGTCGATTAGTTCGACTCACGCTCAACCCGGCCAGATTCCGTCCGACTCGAGGACGGGTGCCGTCGCGATGATTACGAAAGTGGCCGCCTTCGAACTGCGTGGGCCCCGTCCGTATCAACGCCGTCACACCCGGCCACATCGCCACGATTTCACGGCAGGTGCGGCCCTAAAGTGGACTCGGTCGCGGCCGACGAACTCCGAAGCCGATATCGCTGGACCGGCCGTGATTTCCCTGAACATCGCGCCGACCGTCTCGCGCGACCGTTCGGAGAGACGTAGCAACTGGTTCGCCTATCGCGAACAGGCGGGTCCCGATATAGTGAGTGGCCTCGTTTCTCCTCACAGTGGAGTCGCCCACGGTCAGACCCTATACCGGAGCCTGGCTCCACTCGGAACGTTCGTACTAGACGAACAAATTCCTCGACCGTCGGCGTGTCGAGGGGACTCGTCTGTCGAGTAATGCCTGCACTCACCTCGATTCTCCTTCATCCCTCTCGCCGGCCGACCGGACAGAGCGCGAATCTGTTCGGACAGCGCGAACGGTTCACAGTTTGGGTGGCCGGATAGGAATTGGTTTATAACAGACGTACTGCTGTTACGAAATGCCCGTCACCGCTCGGATATGACTGTCAGAGCGGCTCTCGGGGCCGATTTCGCACACTCTCACAACAGCAGACTCTGCCCCTATTTTGTATAGCGGCATATAATTTATCAGTTCGGTACCGGACAGCGCTCTGTCGTGGCTCGGACGACAGAAACCGCGTTCACCTACACAACGAGTAGATGTTCGCCGTGTAGACGTCCCGAACGCGCGACCCCCACTCGTGGGTGTACGTGTCGATTACGTCCTGTGCGACGTCCCCTCGGAGGTACTTCACGACGCCCCTGTCTCCAGTCCGGTCCCGCAAGTGTGTGGTGAAGAAGTGCCTGAAGTAATGGGGTGTGACGTTCTCCTCGGCGCCGCCGCCGTCACGGTACCACCCGTGGGTACGTGCGTGCGTCTCGACGATGTGGTGGACCATGTCGGGCGTCAATCGGCGTCCCCAGTCGCCACTCGTCGAGACGAACAGTGGGTTCGCGGCAGACTGCGTATCAGGCCGTATAGCCAGCCATCGCCTGAGGACGTCGGCTAGTTCGCCGTCGATAGGGACCGTCGTGTCACGCTTTCGCTTGTTCGAGGCAGTTCGCTCCTCGCCGTTTACCACGGCCCCTCGAGAAGGTGCCGCAGCGACGTACAGCGAGTTCGGTCGTCCGTCGAGGCTGGCTCTGACCGGTACGTCTGGGCGTGGTCCGGCGGTTTCGAGGTGGAGGTCACGGACGTCCAGGTTACACAGTTCGCCGACACGCATCCCGGTTTTGAGCAGCGTGACGACCACGGCCCGCTCTAACGGGTGTCTGACGTCGGCGACGAACGCACGCATCGCTGGGACGCCTATCTCTCGGCGGGTCGGGTCGGTGTTGATAGACTCGTCCATCTCCTCCATGACCAGCGTCATCGGGTTCGACTCGAACGTCCCCACCTGCGTCATGTAGGCGTAGAACCGGTGGAGGTAGGACGCGTACGTCGCGACCGTGCTCTCGCTTTTCGCCCCACG
Organism: Haloarcula sp. H-hyl6; assembly: GCF_056934455.1. Taxonomy (NCBI): domain Archaea; kingdom Methanobacteriati; phylum Methanobacteriota; class Halobacteria; order Halobacteriales; family Haloarculaceae; genus Haloarcula; species Haloarcula sp. H-hyl6. Next base: position 119,134 of record NZ_JBRIIK010000001.1, on the reverse strand, counting down.
GAGGCCGTGCACGTACGCCATACAGTCTCTGTGGGACGCCTTCGAGACCGGTACTGGTTGCCCACCCTCAGAGAGGAAGGTCTCGAAGTCCCGAAGGACTCGCTCGTAGAACGCGCGTGTCCTGTCGCTCTTGCCGTGGTAGGTGATGTCGTCAAGGAAGTAGCCGACGGGGTCCTCGTCGGCCGCCGGAGCGGTGGCGTCGGAACTCATTCGTCCAGTACGTACCCCCCGTGGCGACCACTGTATCGAACCCGGCCGGTGGCCTGCAGTTCCTGGAGCACGTCGTCCAGACGCTGTTCGATGTCGTCCGTCAGTTCCGTGAGCAGTTCGTCCCAGTCGTAGTGCTCGCCGTCCGCAAGGACCTCTTCGACACGCGTCTTCAGGCCGTCGACCCCTGGGGTCACGTCCGGAGAATCGGGTTCCGCGGACTTCCGGTCGCCATCGCTTCCGCCGCCCGAACCGGAATCGGGCGGCTCGAACCCGCTACGGCCCGCTTGCACCATCGTACGGACGAACTCGCTCTGACTCATGTCGAGTTCCGACGCGTGTTCGCGCCACTCTTCTTTCTGGTACGCTGGCACGTAGGTCCGAACGGAGGTGCGTTCCCGCCCGTCCCGGTCTGCTGGCATATCTGTATCGTCTCTCCCCTCGTACTTCAAAGTAGTCCTATCCTACCAGATAAACATACTTATTTGTGGATGTAGGTGTGGAATTGGCGCATAGTTAAGCACAAAGATGCGGATAAACTCATCAATCGGCGTGGTCGTCACGACAGCGTAAGTACAACTACACAAATATAATATTGCTGCGTATCCGGGATTCGGCGAGTTGCCCCATCCCGAAGTGCTGGTCGAGTCGACGCTACCGTAGGTTCCGACGGCGGGAGTCCAGCCACCAGACGGTCGGGTCCCCGGAGCCCGTCGTGAGTGGACCGATTCGAGTAGGGGACGTCGTGGAGAGTCAGCGCAGATGAGGTATCCGACTGGCCCCAAACTGGTGGCGGCTGGGGGTACCAATCTCTGGTCTTGCGGAGCGGGTTGCTGCCGCCGCCAGTATCGCAGGTGGTAGGCCTACTCGGTTGTCCTTTGGACGACGGTGTTCGGTCTGGGGAGCCCAGCTGTGCCACCCGACGGAGGGTCGCGCGTAGCCCCCACGTGACCAACAGGCCCTCCACGCCGTACCGCACTCGCCGCGTGCAGACAGTTGTGGTCTTCTGCCCGGTTCAGCATCGACGACGTCGGTCCGGCCATCGTGTCGTCGGACAGACTATGGGCGTGTCGGGTGGGCACGCGGCGGTGTCCACGTGAGCGAAATCTCTGGTTCCGTGTGTGCAACGGAGTCGAAGTCACGACGAGCGTGTCCCGAGCGAATCCGCCGTCGGCGTCGCGCCACTTGTCGACGATGCCCCTTTGGAGTACTGTGGCATGGGGTCGCGCATCCGTCTGAGCCGAGGGGAGGGCCGGCAGTCGTCCCTCGTCGACGACGCCGTTCTCGTGGCCGTTCGGATAGCCGACCGAGGCCGTCGACGACACACAGCGGGGGCGCGACTGGGCACTCACCGGACCGACCTCCGCCGCAGCATCGCCGACTCGGAAGGAGAAACCAAAGGGGCTTGACGGTCGGGCGAGTTTCTCACGTCATGCTCGTGTCACACGGTCGTCTCGTCCGTGCACGTCGGGGGGTGACGTAACGTGGCAGACCCTGCCCTCGTCCGCCTGTTCATGCTCGTCATCGTCGTCGTCGTGATGCTCTTGAGCATCCTCGCGTCGATATTTCTGGTGAAGTACCTCGTTGAGTACACCTTCGAATCGTAGCCCCTCGACGCAGTGCGGCACGGCTGAATGTGCTGTCATTCGTGTCGGGTTTCTGTCTTTCACCCGTCGGCAGCGTGGTCCGCCACAGTCGAGTAAACTGCATAGCGCTATATCGAAAACAGTCCAAAATCGGCGTGGTCGAACGCGGCCTCACGTCCCTGCGAGACCCGTTCGAGGGGCGTAAGGGCCGGAACTGTGGCGCGACTCCGAGAGTCGTGGTTATAACTAGGTGGCCGCGCGAGCGGTGGACAATGACGCGCTACGAAACGCTTCTCGAAGTCGAACTCGACGAGTGGGACACCGGGTACGGCGTCCTGCAGGTGGTCAAGCCCGACGACTCGGACACCGCCGAACTCCGGTTTTGCTACTTCAACGAGGACGGGAAGTTCACGAACCGCCCGCTGAGTCTCGTCCCGGACGAGGACGTGTTGGAGCGGACGACGACCATGGTAGAGAACCTCGGGTACGTCGCGCGAACGTTCGAACCCGACGAGATTCGCGAACTCGTCGAGGCGCTGGGCGAGGACCGGGTCATCGAACTCGCACAACTGGTCGACACGCTCGGTGAGGCTCGCTTGGCCGAGATTCTGGACGGGTGACCACCGGGAGTCGCCGCGGACGTAGAACTATTAAATACCGGCCCGTCGAGTATCTATCTGGAATGCAGTTCGTTCGATTCACAGTCGGAGGTACAGGCCCAGCGTGGGGCGTGCGAGCAGACGACGCGGTGTACTCGCTGGCGGACTGGCCGGACGGGGAGCCGTCGCTGGCCCAAATCGGCTCTGCGGGTTACCGCCGGCGCGTACGCGAGGCTCTCGATACCGGGTCGCTGACGGCCGTCGACGGCGACGTCTCGCTACTGGCGCCCGTGGAGCGACCGGGCAAAATCGTCTGTGCGGGACTGAACTACCGCGACCACGCCGAGGAACAGGACGAGGAGATACCCGAGAAACCGCTGCTGTTCTCGAAGGCGGCCACCTCCGTCACGAACCCAGGTGACCCAATCGTACACCCGGCCGGACTGGAAGAAGTCGACTACGAGGTGGAACTCGGCGTCGTGGTCGGGCAGACCGCTACCAATCTCGACCCCGAAGAGGTCCGTGACCACGTCGCGGGGTACACGGTCATCAACGACGTCAGCGGCCGAGACGCGCAGTTCGACGACGGCCAGTTCTTCCGCGGGAAGAGCTACGACACGTTCTCGCCGATGGGGCCGGCGCTCGTCGCCGGCGACGGATTCGACCCGAACGCCGTCGACGTGGCCTGCCGGTTGAACGGTGAGACGAAACAGGCCTCGAACACGGAGCAGTTCATCTTCGACGTGGACGAACTCCTCGCGTACATCAGCGAGGCGATGACGCTCAGGCCCGGCGACGTCGTCTCCACGGGGACGCCCGGCGGCGTGGGCATCTTCCGCGACCCGCCGGAGCTGATGGAACCGGGCGACACCGTCGAGGTGGAAATCGAGGGCATCGGCGTCCTCGAAAACCCCGTCGTCGCGGAGTGAGCGGGAACGGCCGGCCGATTCGGTGACGGCCCTCCGTCACGTCTCGAACCTTTATACTCGTGTGCGCCATCTCTTGGCACACTGATGGACACGGACACACTCGCGACGTTCGAGTCGTCGCTGGCCGAGTACGACGTCCCGGTCGAGCGTGTGGCGCCGGCGGGGTTCGCCGAGGCAATCGAGGACGCTATCGAACCGCCGGCGGTCGGCTCGTCGCTGTCCGAGACGGACGGGGACGGCGTCGTCTCGTTGGCCGACACGTCGGTCACCGTCGACCCGACGCCGGCGGCCCTCCGGGCGGCGACGACCGGCGTGACGGGCGCGCGACTCGGTGTGGCCGACTACGGCACCGTCGCGCTCGAACAGACGGACCGAGGGAGCGAACTGGTGAGTCTCTTCGTCGACAGGCACGTGGTCGTCCTCCGCGAGAGCGACGTGGTCGCAAAGATGGAGACGGCCATCGAGACGCTCGGCGACGAGTTCGCGGCGACGCGGGGGAGCGCGATACTGGCGACCGGCCCGAGTGCGACGGCCGACATGGGTGCGCTCGTCCGCGGCGCACACGGACCGAAGGAGGTCCACGTCGTCCTTCTCACGGAGGGAGAGTGAATGTCGCGAGCGGACGACATCCGCGAACTCATGCGGACGGAGGGCGCCGCCATCGCGGAGAACACGCAGGGCTTCAACGAGGGACGGTACGCATCGGTCGCGGACTTGGAGGACTACGAGGTGCTCAAAGATGAGGCGCGAGCCATCAAGGAGGACGCCATCGAGCGGTTGCCCGAACTCCTCGACCGGTTGGAGGCGTCCGTCGCGGAGAACGGGGGGACGGTGTACGTCGCCGAGGACGCCGCCGACGCCAACGAGTACATTCGCTCGGTCGTGAACGAGCGAGACGCCGACCGCGTGGTCAAGAGCAAGTCGATGACCACCGAGGAACTGGAGGTCAACGAGGTGCTGGAAGCCGACGGCGTGGACGTACTGGAGACGGACCTCGGCGAGTGGGTCCTCCAGTTGGCCGAGGAAGCGCCCTCGCACATCGTCGCGCCGGCCATCCACAAGTCCCGTGAGTCGATAGCGGAGTTGTTCAACGAACTGTTCGACCCCGAGGAACCGCTGGAGACGGCCGAAGAACTCACCCGGTTCGCCCGCGCGGAACTGGGCGAGCGCATCGAAGACAGCGAGGTGGGCATCACGGGCGCGAACTTCCTCGCCGCGGACTCGGGGACGATGGCGCTGGTGACGAGCGAGGGCAACGCCCGGAAGACGGTGGCGGCGACGGACACCCACGTCGCCGTCGCCGGCGTCGAGAAAATCGTGCCCAGCGTGGCCGACTTCCAGCCCTTCGTCGAACTCATCGGACGGTCGGGGACCGGACAGGACATCACCTCGTACGTCTCACTTCTGACCCCTCCAGTGGAGACGCCGGTCGTGGACTTCGCGGACGACGAGACACCCCTCTCCGAGTTCGGGAACGACCGGGACTTCCACCTCGTACTCGTCGACAACGGACGGCTAGCGATGCGGGAGGACGACCAGTTGCGCGAGACGCTGTACTGCATCCGCTGCTCGGCGTGTGCGAACTCGTGTGCGAACTTCCAGAGCGTCGGCGGCCACGCCTTCGGCGGCGAGACGTACTCGGGCGGCATCGCTACTGGGTGGGAGGCCGGCATCGAGGGACTGGACACCGCCGCCGAGTTCAACGACCTCTGTACCGGTTGTACTCGGTGTGTCAACGCCTGTCCGGTCGAAATCGACATCCCGTGGATAAACACGGTCGTCAGGGACCGAATCAACCGCGAGGGCGAGTCGCCGGCCGAGTGGCTGGTCGACGGCCTGACGCCCGACGCGGAGGACGAGGGTGCGCCCCTCCAGAAGCGTTTCTTCGGCAACTTCGACACCGTCGCGAGACTCGGGAGCGCCACCGCCCCCGTCTCGAACTGGCTGGCCGACACGCAGACCGCTCGCTGGTTCATGGACTGGGCACTGGGTGTCGACCCCCGGCGGGACCTCCCGGCGTTCCGGCGCGAGACGTTCGTCGAGTGGTTCGCCGACAGAGAGTCGACCGTCGAGAATCCCCGCCGGCGAGCCGTGGTCTACCCGGACCTCTACACCAACCACGTGCAGGTCGAACGCGGGAAGGCGGCCGTCGAAGTCCTCGAAGCCCTCGGCGTGGACGTCGTGGTCCCAGCGGTGGCCTCCAGCGGCCGAGCGCCGTTCTCCCAAGGTATGGTCGCCACCGCGACGGACCACGCAGAGCGGGTCCACGAGACGCTGGCCCCACACGTGGAGGACGGCCGGGACGTCGTCGTAATCGAACCCAGCGACCACGCGATGCTCGTCTCCGAGTACGAGAAACTGCTGGACGAGTCGGCGTTCGCCGCGCTCTCGGAGCACAGTTACGAAGTGCTGGAGTACGTCTACGGACTGTTGGAGAACGGGGCCGACCCCAGCGTGCTGGCCGCCGTCGACGAGGTGGAGATAGCCTATCACGCCCACTGCCAACAGCGGACGCTCGGACTGGAAGCGCACACCGTCGCCGTCCTCGAACAGTTGGGCTACGACGTCGTCACCTCCGACGTGGAGTGCTGTGGCATGGCCGGGAGTTTCGGCTACAAGAGCGACTACTACGAACTCAGCGTGGACGTCGGGGACCGGTTGGCCGTCCAACTCGACGCCGAGGGCGTTCGGGGACGGCAGGTCGTCGCGAGCGGCACCTCTTGCCTCGAACAGATAGACTCCCTGCTGGAGCGCAAGCCGCGCCATCCCGTCGAACTGCTGGCGCCGAAAACGGGTGGTGCAACCGGCGACGGGCCTCAGTAGTTGAGGTACACCGTCTTCGAGAGGGTGTAGAAGTCGAGGCCGGCGTCGCCCTGTTCGCGGTACGTCTCGCTGGAGGAGTCTTTCATCCCGCCGAAGGGGACGTGCAGTTCCAGCCCCGTCGTCTTCTCGTTGACCTTCACGACCCCGGACTCGGAGTCGTCGACGAAGTCGTGGGCCTCGGAGAGGTCCTGCGTGACGATGCTGGCCGAGAGGCCGTACGGAACGCCGTTGGCGACGTCGAGGCCCTCCTCGTAGCTACCGACGGGGATAACCGCCAGTACGGGACCGAATATCTCCTCCTGCGCGATGCGCATGTCCGGTTCTACGTCCGAGAACACGGCCGGTTCCACGAAGAACCCGTCGCCGGCGTCGACCTCGTTGCCGCCGGTCTCCAGCGTCGCGCCCTCCGACTGGCCCACGTCGACGTACTCCAGCGTGCTGTCCAGTTCGCTCTGGTTGACCTGCGGGCCCATGTCGGCACCGTCGAGGCCCGGTCCGACCTCGATGGCTTCGGCGGCCTCGACGACTCCCTCGACGAACTCGTCGTAGACGTCCTCGTGGACGATGGCCCGCGAGGTCGCCGTACAGGCCTGTCCGGTCACGCCGAACGCGCCGGCCGCGGCGATGTCGACGGCCTCCTCCACGTCCGCGCTGTTCATCACGACGACGGGGTTCTTCCCGCCCATCTCCAACTGGACGCGCTTGCCGGTCTCGTTGGCCTGTTCGCCGACGGTGTTGCCGACGGCGGAACTCCCGGTGAACGAGACGGCGTCGATGGACTCGTGTGTCGAGAACGTCTTGCCGACCTTACTGCCCGGCCCCGTCACGAAGTTGAGTGCGCCGTCGGGGAGGCCGGCCTCGTCCAGACACTCGACGAGTTTGCGGGCCACGTTCGGCGCGGCGGAGGCGGGTTTGAACGCGACGGTCGTCCCGGTGGCGAGGGCCGGCGCTATCTTCCACGCCGGGATGGCGATGGGGTAGTTCCACGGCGTGATGAGGCCGGCGACTCCGATGGGTTCGTTCACGGTGTACAGCGTCGTGTCCCGGCTACTGGAGGACTTGACCGTCCCGCCGATGTCGCTGGCCTTCGCCCCGTAGTACGAGAAGATGTCGATGGCTCGCTGGACCTCGCCCGCCGCCTCGGGCCGGGCCTTCCCCTCCTCGCGGACGAGCGTCTCGGTCAGTTCGTCCTTGCGCGCGGCCAGTTCCTGCGAGGTGGCACGCAGGATGGCTCCCCGTTCCGGACCGGGCGTGTCCGCCCACTCCTCGCTCGCGGCCGCCGCTGCCTCGACGGCCCGTTCGGCGTCCTCGACGCCCGACTGTTGGAACTCGCCGACGACGTCGCTCCGGTCGGCGGGGTTGCGGTTCTCGAACGTCTCGCCCGTCTCGGCGGCTACCCACTCGCCGTCGACGTAGTTCTGGTATGTTTCGGCCATCGAATGAGACGTCACGCCCGGACTACGAGAAAGTTTTGGTGACCCCACCGGAACCGACAAGAGCCTTCGGCGTGCAGGTGGCAGGTATGCGCTACTACCGGACAGTCGCGGACGGCCAGCCACGACTCCTCGCTGAGGACGGCGACACCGCTTACGACCTCACCGCTGCACGGTCGAGTGTGACCGGGTTCACCGACCTCGCCCACGTCGCCGACGTAGCGAACGAATCCGTGGACGAGGTGGCCCGAGGCCTCCTCGACGCCGCGCCGGAGGTCACCCCGCCGGCGACCGACGCCCAGGCGACGCCGCTCCTCGTCGACGAGGTGTGGGCCGCGGGCGTGACCTACGAGATAAGCGAGCAGGCGCGCGAGGCCGAGAGCGGGATGCCCGAGATGTACCTCGACGTGTACGAGGCCGAGCGACCCGAGATATTCTTCAAGGCGACCCGGTCCCGCGTGGTCGACCCCGGCGAGGCCGTGGGCGTGCGCGAGGACTCCGAGTGGGACGTGCCCGAACCGGAACTCGGCATCGTCCTCCACGAGGGCGACGTCGTCGGGTACACCGTCGGCAACGACGTGAGCAGCCGGTCCATCGAGGGCTCGAACCCCCTGTATCTCCCGCAGGCGAAGATTTACGACCGGTCCTGCTCGCTCGGGCCGTGCGTGGCGACGCCGGAGAGCGTCGGCGACCCGCACGACTTGGAGATGACGATGACCGTCGACCGGGACGGCGAGCGACAGTACGAGGGGACCACGTCGACTGGCGAGATGGTGCGCACCTGCGAGGAACTCGTCTCGTTTCTCACCCGGCACAACAGCGTCCCGGAGACGACGGTGCTGCTGACGGGCACCTCGCTGGTCCCGGAGGAGGGGTTCACCCTCCGGCCCGGCGACCGCATCGACATCGACATCGACGGCATCGGTCGACTCTCCAACACGGTGACGACTGTCTGAGCGGTCGCCTCGGGGAGTTACCGAGACGCGCCGGTGTCGGCGACCGACCGTCCGGGCGAGTCAGACGTTCGTTCACCGTGGCTGAACGAGCTGTCGACCCTGGAGAACGGGCTGGGCACCCTATCTAACGTAAGTACGGGTGTTAGCGTGTGGGAGAAACCGCCAGTATCGACGGTCTGCATCCGCGTTCGGTGTAACCGAACGGAACGGTGGTGTCTTCCTGCGGGTCGCTGGGAGACGTGACCCGGCCGAGTCGTTCTGGCGGACGCCGTGGTCAGTCCGCTGAATCTCTGCGGAACTCGAATCGGGTCGTCTCACCGACCGTCGACCCGCCCTCGACTGACTCGACGGTGAGCGTGACGCTGGTCGTCGTCCCGCATCCGTCGTTGACTACCTCGTCCCACTCGTCACCGACCGCGACCGCCCCCTGTTTCGAGCGCCGGAGGTACCGTTGAAACGTCTCCTCGCGGAGCGACGGTTCGACGTCTGTGCCGTCGGCTACCGCGTACCTGAGTGTGACTGACTCGGCGTCGGTCTTCATACTGGACATTCTCGCCCGGGTGAGAAAAACGTCGTGTCCGCGACGGCGGACTCCCGTTCAGTATGACTGAACGGCGTGTGGCACGTGCTCTCTTACCACGACGTGATAGTCACGTCACGGAGCGGCCTGTCGAGCGGCATCGACACCTGGCCGCCCGTGTAGTGCGAGATGTAGAACCCCACGATGATTTCGAGCGAGCGCGTCGCCTCCTCGCCGGTGGATGGGTTGTCCATCTCGCCGTCGAGGACGGCCACGACGTCCTCGGCGGCGTTGGCGAACGCGTCGCGGTAGTCCTCGTCCCAGGTCCACGCGCCCTCGATGCCGGGCAGGTCGGCCTCCTCGTGGTCGCCGTCGACCAACCGCCAGTAGCGCCACTCGCCGTCGTCGTTGTTGAGGTAGAGTTTCCCCTCGCTCCCGATGAACTGGAGCGTCATCGAGGACTCCGCTCGCGGGAGGGTGCAGTCGATGGTGACGAACGTGCCGTCGTCCATCACGACGAACCCGCCGCCCCCGGCGTCGTCGACGCGTTCTGCGGCCTCGAGCGAGTCGACGGCTTCGTTCTCGCCGGTGATGTAGCCAGAGACGTGGTCGGCCCTGTCGTCCAACAGGTAGACGAGGGTGTCCAACAGATGCGTCGAGTTGCGAAGCAGTTCCATGCGGAACTGGGTCGCCACCGACCGCACCTCTCCGATGATGTCGTCCTCTTGGACGAGGTCCCTGAGACGCTGGAGTTTGCTCGTAAATCGGAACGAGTGGTTCACCAGCAACTCCGTGTCCGTCTCCGCGCAGACGTCGACCATCTCCTCGGCGTCCGTCACGGAGGAGGCGATGGGCTTCTCACACCAGACGAGCGAGGGGTCGGCGGCCGACCGGGCCGCGTCGACGACGTGGTCGGCGTGCAGGTACGACGGCGTACACACCGAGACGACGTCTAAGTCCTCCGCGTCGAGCATCGCCTCGTGGCCGACGTACCGGCGGTCCGTGGGGATGTCCCACGCCTCGCCGAAGCGCTCCAGTTTGTCCTCGTCCACGTCCGCCACCGCCACGAGTTCGACGCCCTCGGCGGCGTCGTACCCGCCCGCGTGACTCGCCCGGACCTTCTTCTGCCCGATGTCCTTCTCGTCGTGCATCCCGAGGATACCCATTCCGGCGATACCGCCCGTTCCGATGATACCGGCTCTGTACGTCATCTCACTCGTAGGTGTGGAGGCTTCCGGTCTGGTTGTCCTCGATGTAGTCCCAGTCGTACTCGACGCCCAGTCCCGGACCGTCGGGCACTTCGACCATGCCGTTCTCGTCGACGGTCTCCAGTTGGTCCTCGTACTCTCCGGCGTAGACCGGGGCCGTGGTGTTGGGCGCGTCGGGGTGGACGAGCGCCATCTCGTAGTAGTTGGTGTTGCGGATGGCCGCGATGCAGTGGCGCTGGGCGGGGCCGGGCGCGTGGAACTCCACGTCCAACCCGAAGCCTTCGGCCACGCTGGCGCGTTTCATCGCGCCGGTGATGCCGGCGTCGTACTCCGGGTCCGCCCGCAGGAAGTCCGTCGCCTCGTTGGCGACGAAGTCCGTCGCCGGTTCGAGACCGCGGACGTGTTCGGTCTGGAGGATGGGCGTGTCGAGCGCCTGCCGGAGTTTGCGGTGACCGTGCTGGGAGATGCCGCCGTCGCGGTAGGGGTCCTCGTACCAGAAGAAGCCCACCTCGTCCAGCGCGCGGCCGAGTTTCAGCGCGTCGGCGAACGTCTCCAGTTCGCAGGCCGGGTCGTGCATGAGGTCCATCTCGTCGCCGACCCGGTCGCCGACGGCGTGGACGGCCGCTATCTCTCTGTCGAGGTCGCGGGACCCCTCGCTCCCGCCCCAGCCGTGAATCTTGAACGCGCCGTACCCCATCTCCAGACACTCCTCGGCGAAGTCTGCGAAGGCCTCCGGCGTGTCCAACCCTCCGTTCTCGTCGCCGTGGTACGTCGACGCGTAGGCGGGGAACTTCGTGCGGTAGGTGCCCAGCAGTTCGTGGATGGGGGCGTCGTGGTACTTCCCGGCGAAGTCCCAGAGCGCGACGTCGATGGGGCCGATACCCATCCGGTCGTACTTCCGGAGCGCCCGTTTCATCTCGCTCCAGTGGCGTTCGCGTTCGAGCGGGTTCTTCCCGACGAGGTAGTTCGCGAACATGTTTATCTGCGCCGCCCCCGGCGAGTTGCCGCCGACGTACTCGCCGGTGATGCCTTCGTCAGTGTGAATCTTGAGGCCGAACAGTTTGCGTTCGGTCACCGCCCCGGGTTCGTAGACGAGGTTGAACCCGTGCTGGTCGGTCCCCACGTCCTCGATAGGGTAGGAGAACTCCACTGACTCGATGCTGGTAATCTCCGGTGCCATACGGGTATCATGAGATACCACCACAATAAACATGCGTGCTTCCACGCCCGATTGCCGGGGGTCACCCTGGGGTCTGCGCCGACCGCCCGTCCGGGGTCGAACCACACCACCGGTGGATTCTTGACGACGTGGCGAGAGGATTCACGTGTCATGGTAGGACATACCGAGTACGACTACACCGGAGAGTCCGCGATTGTCACCGGGTCGACGAAGGGAATCGGCCGGGGCATCGCCGAGGGTCTCGTCGACGCCGGGGCGAACGTCGTCGTCAACGCACGTTCCGAATCGGAGGTCGGCGCCGTCGCAGACGAACTGAACGAGAGGGGGTCTGGCGAGGTAATCGGCGTGGCGGCCGACGTCGGCGACCCGGCGGCGGTCGAGTCGCTGGTCGACGCCGCCGTCGAGGCGTTCGGCGAGGTGGACCTCCTCGTCAACAACGCGGCCGTGTGGCCCCGCGAGGAGTCCCTCGTCGAGTCGGACATCGAACAGTGGAACGACACGATGAACGTCAACGTCCGCGCGCAGTACTACGCCTCGAAACTGGTCGCCGAACACATGATAGAGGCGGGCGTCGAGGGGTGTATCGTCAACCACACCAGTCAGGCCGGCGACCGGCGGACCGGTCCCTTCGGTCTCTACGGCATCTCGAAGACGTCGATAAACGGGTTGACGTGGCGGATGGCACAGGAACTCGCCGAGCACGGCATCCGTATGAACGCCATCTCGACGGACGTGGCCGAGACCAACCAGACGCGGTTCGAGGCGGAGTTGGAGGCGGAGGGCGACCCCGACCGAACGCCCTCGGAGATACTCCGCGAACGGGGCGAGAAGCGCCCCATCGGCCGTCTCGGCCAACCCGAGGACCTCGCCGACGCCGTCCTCTTCCTCGCCAGCGACCGGGCCGACTACGTCGTCGGCGACATCCTCAGAGTGAGCGGCGGGGGGAACCTGGAGTGATTCGATGCGATTCGTAGACACGCACACCCACACGTGGGGACCCGACACGGAGGAACTGCCGTGGCCGGTCGAACTGCTCCCGCCGGGGTGGGAGGGCGCGTACACCGCCCACGACCTGATAGGTGACATGGACTCCGCAGGGGTCGAGGAGGGCGTCATGGTCACGACGCCGCTGTACGGCCGCGGGGTTCGCGCCAACGAGTACACCATGCGCTCTATCGAAGCCTACCCCGACCGTCTGTGGGGCGTCGGCCTCATGGATTTCTTTCAGGAGGACCCCGAACAGGTACGGGCCGACCTCCGACGGGTCGTCGGCCACGACCGGATGCTCGGGGTCAGGATGCACGCCTGTCTGGCCTACGAGGAACACTCGACTGACCTCGACCGGACCGCGGACTGGATACTCGACGACGCCCTCGACCCGGTCTGGGACGAGGCGGCGGCGCAGGACGCCTCGGTGTTCCTCTTCCCGAAGGCAGAGCAGATTTCGATGATAGAGACGCTGGCCGGCCGTCACCCGGACGTGCAAATCGTCGTCGACCACATGGCCTATCCCGACGAGACGACGGCCCCGGACGAGGCCCCGTGGACTGACTTCGAAGCGCTGGCCGACCACGACAACGTCGCCGTCAAGGTGAGTTCGCTCCCGCGGTCCAGCGAGGAGTCGTGGCCCTACGAGGACCTGTGGGGGTACGTCAGACGTCTCACCGACTGGTTCGGGGCCGAGCGACTGATGCTCGGGTCCGACTATCCGTGGATGGACGACTGGGCCGGCTACGAGGACTGTCTCTCGTGGGTCGAGGAGGCACCGTTCCTCTCCGCGCGGGACTACTCGTACTTGGCCCACCGGACGTTCGAAGCGGTCCACGAGCCCTGACCGCCCGGTCTGCCTCACCCCTAGTTGTTTACCCCGGGGAGTCGTCAGAGCGCGTATGTCGCCGACCATCGAGCGCATCGAGACCGTCGAGTTCAGCTATCGACTCCCGGGCGTGGGAACGCCGCCGGGTGGGTTCGACGTCGTGTACGACCCCGACGACACGATGGAGCGCCACCTGTTCGCCGTCCGCGTCAGCGTTAGCGACGGACTAACCGGCGAATACGTCGGAAGCAACTCGCCGGGGGCGGCGCAGATAAACACCGTCGCGGACTACCTCGTCGGCCGCGACCCGACCCGGCGCGAACACCACTGGTCGGAACTCAAGCGGGCGCTCCGGAAGTACGACCGGATGGGTATCGGCCCCATCGACGTCGCGCTCTGGGACTACGCGGGCAAGAAGTACGACGCCCCCATCCACGAGCTGCTCGGGAGCTATCGGGACCGCCTCCCGGCGTACGCGTCGACGTATCAGGGCGACCGGAGCGGCGGCCTCGACTCGCCCGAGGCGTACGCGGACTTCGCCGAAGAGTGTCTGGAGATGGGGTACCCCGGCTACAAGGTCCACGGGTGGGACGGCGACTGGCGCGACCCGGACCTCCTCGAAGCGACGGTGCGCGCGGTGGGCGAGCGAGTGGGCGACGAGATGGACCTCATGGTGGACCCCGCCTGTGACCTCGACACCTTCGCCGAGGCGTTGCAAGTGGGCCGGGCCTGTGACGACCACGGCTACCTCTGGTACGAGGACCCGTACCGGGACGGCGGCATCTCCCAGCACGGCCACCGGAAGTTACGAGAGGCCCTCGATACGCCGCTCCTCCAGACCGAGCACATCCGGGGACTGGAACCGCACACCGACTTCGCGGCGACCGAAGCGACCGATTTCCTCCGTGCGGACCCGGAGTACGACGCCGGCATCACCGGCGCGATGAAGATTGCGAACGTCGCGGAGGGGTTCGGGTTGGACGTGGAGTTCCACGCGCCCGGCCCCGCCCAGCGCCACTGCATCGCGGCGACGCGGAACGCGAACTACTACGAGATGGCGCTCGTCCACCCCGATGCGCCCAACACGACGCCGCCCGTCTACGAGGGCGGCTACCGGGACGACATCGACGCAATGGACGCGGACGGCACCGTGCCAGTCCCCGACGGTCCGGGACTGGGCGTCGAGTACGACTGGGACTACGTCGAGGCCAACGAGACGGGACGTCGCGAGTACGCGTGACGACTGGCCCGCCGAGTCGCCGGAATACCTAACTAGGAGACCGTCGAACGAGGAGTATGCCACACGAACGAGTCCTGTTGTGTATCGGCCCCGAAGACAGAGACGCCGTAGACGACCTCGTCGACGCGACCATCGACGTCGTCGAGGACGACGACGCGACCGTGTACGTCCTCTACCTGTTCCCGGAGGGCGACTACGAGTCGCTGCTAGAACAGATGGACGTCGACCCGACCAGTGGAGCGCTCTCGCCCGACGAACTCGCGGCCCGGCAGGAGTCCATCAAGTCGCCGGTGGACACGCTGACCGACCACGGGGTCGACTACGAGATTCGCGGTGTCGCGGGCGGCAACCCGGCCGAACAGGCCGTCCGTCGGGTCGACGAACTGGACGCGACGCTGGTCGTCGTGGGCGGCGAGCGACGGTCCCCCGCGGGGAAGGCGATGTTCGGGGACTACGCACAGCAGGTACTCCTGAACGCGCCCTGCCCGGTGTTGTACGTCAAGCGGCCGTAAACAGCCAGTTCAGACGTCCGCGGTCTGTTCGCCGCGTTCCTCCTCGGGCATCCCGCCGACCATCCGCTTGACGATTTCGTCCTGGTCGAAGTCGACGCCGTCGATGATGCCGGCGCTCCGCCCCTGATGGAGGACGTGGATGCGGTCGGCCGCCCGCCGGATGTAGTCGAGGTTGTGCGAGATGAGGATGATGGAGATGCCCTGGTTCTGCATCCGCTGGATGAGTTCGAGGACCCTGTCGGCACCCTCGACGGAGAGGGCGCTCGTCGGTTCGTCCATGATGACGATTTTCGGGTCCGACAGGAGCGTGCGCGAGATGCTGACGAGTTGTCGCTCCCCGCCCGAGAGGTTCGACACCTTCTCGTCGACGTCGACGTGTATCTCGAGGTCCTCCAAGAGTTCGCGGGCGCGCTTGCGCATCGAGTTCTTGTCGAGGACGCCGAGGAGCGTGTTCGGCCCGTTGACGTTCTCGCGGCCGAGGAAGATGTTCTGCGTGACCGTCAGGTTCCCCGCGACGGCGAGGTCCTGGAACGTCGTCTCGATGCCCAACCGCTTGGACTCACGCGGGTTCGCTATCTCGACCACTTCGCCGTCGACGCGGATAGTGCCCGAATCGGGCTGAATCGCGCCGGCGAGACACTTGATGAGCGTGGACTTGCCGGCACCGTTGTCGCCCGCGAGAGCGAGTACTTCGTTCCGCCGGAGCGCGAAGTCCACGTCCTCGAGTGCGACAACTTCTCCGTACGTCTTCGTTATGCCCTCCATCTCGACGATGTGGTCGCCGTCACTCTGTGTGTCCTCGTCCATGCATGTCACTGTCTGCCGGGCAATAAAAACGTTCGCCCTGTGGGGGGTGCGCCGGGCGGTCTGCTCTCTCGACAGCGCCCACTGTCACCGACCCCCAAAGTATAATATCTCACCCTCTGAACCGACTTCCCATGTCGCGTACGGTGGTCGATTTCGGCGGTGCTCGGGATCAGGTGACCCTCACCAAGATTAGTCAGTACGGCCCGATTATCGGCCTCGTCGGCCTCTACATCGCGTTCACCGTTCTGAACGACCGGTTCCTCACCGTCGGTAATCAGGTGAACGTCCTCCAGCAGGTGTCGATAATCGGCATCATGGCCATCGGCGTCACCTTCCCGATTCTCTGTGCCGAAATCGACCTGAGCATCGCACAGGTGATGGAGGTGGCAGGCCTGACGATTGCGACGCTCGCGGTGGGGGCCCGCCTGTTCGAGGGGTTCGCCATCCCGGTGCCGGCGGCAATCCTCGTCGGTTTGTTGTTGGGCGCGACCTTCGGGGCAGTGTCGGGGTTCGTCACTGCCCGGTTCGGCGTCCCCTCGTTCATGACGACGCTGGCGATGCTGTTCCTCGCCGACGGTCTGGGGCTCATCGTCTCGGGGAACCGCCCCATCATCGGCCTGCCGGGGTCGTTGACCGCTCTCGGTGGGTCCAGAGTGTTCGGCTTCCCGAGCATCGTCGTCGTGTTCCTCTCCCTGCTCGTCGTCTCGCAGTTGATACTGTCCTACACCAAGTTCGGCCTCTACATCTACGCTATCGGCGGCGACCGGCAGTCCGCCGAGCGGATGGGTATCAACGTACGGTTGGTCCGACTCGGAACGCTCGTCATCTCGGGCGTGTTCGCGGCCATCGCGGGTCTCGTCACCCTCGGTCGTCTCGGAAGTGCCATCCCGACGATGGGTGCGGGCCTGTTGCTCCCGCCCATCGCGGCGGTCATCCTCGGCGGCGCGAACCTCTTCGGCGGGTCCGGTAACATGGTCGGGACGCTCATCGGCGTCCTCATCCTCGGCGTCCTCCAGAACGGCCTGAACCTCATGGGCGTCGGACCGTCCGGTCAGTTGGTGGCGCAGGGTATCGTCCTCATGCTGGCCGTCCTCGCCAACGTGGTCGGACAGGACTGATTTCTGATATATGAAATACATGTCATCGTCACCGATACTTCTTTTAGCCGGGGGGTTGAACCGTGTAAACGTATGTCACGAGACATTCCCAGGCGGCGGTTTATCCGCACCGGAGCGATAGCTGGAATGGCCCTGTTCGCCGGTTGTGGCGGGGACGGCGGCGACGGGGGAGACGGCGGTGACGGCGGTGACGGTGGCACCACCGGCGACGGTGGGGACGGCGGTACCACCGGTGACGGTGGCGACGGCGGGACGACGGCGTCGGAGTCACCCCCGTCGGTGGCGCTCTCAGTGCCGTCGCTCGAGTTCACCTTCTTCGCCCGGATGCAGAACGCGTTCAACGCGGCCAAGAGCGAAGGGACCATCGCGTCGGACTCGTCGTTCTACGACGCCGGCAACTCCCAGAGCACACAGGTCTCCGACGTGGAGACGGCCATCTCGAACGAGGTGGACCTCCTGCTCATCTCGGCTATCACGGCGGAGGGGGTCATCAGCGCCATCCAACAGGCCAACGAGGCGGGTATCCCCGTCATCGCCATCGACCGGAACGTCGCACAGGGTGAGACGGTCAGTTACGTCGCCTCGGACAACGTCCAACTCGGGCAGCGCTCGACGGAACTGTGCCTGCGCTTCATGCAGGAGATGGAGCAGAAAGACACCTACAACGTCGTCCAGTTGGAGGGGACGCCCGGTGCGAGCGTCACGAACGACCGGGGCGAAGGGTTCAGCACCGCCGTCAGCGAGAACGACAGTCTGAACCGCCTCGCCAGTCAGACCGGCGAGTTCTCGACCCAGAACGCCCTGAGCGTCATGGAGGACTTCATCACCCAGTACGGCGACGAGATAGACGGCGTGTTCTGCCAGAACGACCTGATGGCCCTCGGTGTCCATCAGGCGCTCAACAACGCCAACATGTCGGTGCCGGTCACCGGCATCGACGGGACCGAGGCGTGGGTGCAGTTGTTCTCGGACAACCAGTACTACGGGACTATCGCCCAGTTGCCCGAGGAGATGGTCACCACTGCCATCGAGACGGGGAAGTCTCACCTCGCCGGCGAGGACGTCGAGGGCACCATCGTCATCGAGGGTCTCGAAGTCACTCAGGACAACGCCTCGGATTACCTCAGCCAGTACTTCGGCTGAGCGTCCGTCCGAGCGCTCCACCATCGGTTGAGAGGACCGCCAGTAGAGACAATCACTCGCCGAATTTCTGACCGCACACCGACGCCATGACACACGATACGATTCACTCGACGTGGGGACGTTGGCTCGCCGAGGAGATAGCGCAGGCCGACCCCGACGGGGTCGCCGTCTGGTACCTCGGCTGCAACGGGTTCGTGCTCAAGTCGGCGTCGACGACGCTGTACGTCGACCCGTACTTCGCCGACGGGGACCCGCCGACGCTCGTTCGGATGATTCCCGTCCCGATGGACCCCGCCGACGCGACGGCCTGCGACGCCGTCCTCGTCACTCACGAGCACATCGACCACATGCATCCGCCCTCGTACGGACCACTTCTGGACGACGACGGGACCCTGTACGCACCGCAGGCGTCCTACGACTCGCCCGACTACGAGGGGTCGCTACGGACTCCCGAGGACAGGCGCTCCGTGGTCTCCGTCGGAGACGCGTTCACCGTCGGCGACTTCACGGTCCACGTCAGAGGGGCCGACGACGCCGACGCCGTCGAACCCGTCTCGTACGTCGTCGAACACGAGGCGGGGACGTTCTTCCACCCGGGGGACAGCAAACCGGCCGACGCGTTCGCGGACGTGGGCGCGGAGTTCGACATCGACCTCGGAGTCCTCGCGTTCGGCACCGTCGGGAGAATCCGCCACACCGACGACGGCGAGACGCGCCCGACGAAGTGGTACATGTCCGAGAACGAGGTCGTGGAGGCCGCCAACGACCTGCGACTGGACCGGTTGCTCCCCTCGCACTACGACATGTGGAAGGGCGTCACGGGGGACCCGAAGGCGCTGCACGACCACGCCGCCTCGTACCCCTACCCCCGGACGCTCGAAGTCGTCCGCATCGGGGACCGGGTCGACCTCGGTTCACCCGGTGTCGTCGAACCCTCGTCTCACCGGTGAGGCGGCCGCCCTACTGCAGTTCGACCGCACGGCCCGAGTCCGCGGCCTCGTAGACGCTCTTCAGCGTCCTGATGTCCGTCAGCGCGTGTTCACCGTCGGCGTAGGGGTCTGTCCCCGTCAACAGACAGTGCGCGAAGTACTCGAACTCCTCCTCCATCTGGTCAATCTGCTCGAAGTCCACCTCGACGTCGGACCCACCGTGCGAGAGGTGGAGTTTCCGCTCGTCCCACGGGTAGAAAGCCGGTTCGACCCGCACCTCGCCGGCCGTGCCGGTCACCCTGATGTGACTCGCCATGGTGGCGTTCTGACTCGCCGTGCAGACGGCGAACGTGTGGTCTGGGAAGTCCACTTGGAACGCCGCGTGTTCGTCGGGGACGTCCTCGAACTCCTCTCGTACGGAGGCGACCGACGCCTGTACGCGAAGGGGGTCGGCGTCCAGCAGGAACCGGGCGGTGTTGAGCGAGTAGATGCCGATGTCCATCGCCGCGCACCCGCCCGAGAGGTCCCAGTCCAGTCGCCACTGGTCCGGGTCGGGGACGAGTTCGAGGATGGGTTCGGTCATGTTGCCGTGGACGAACACGGGGTCGCCGACGTAGCCCGCCTCGACGAGGTCTCTCGCCCTGCGGACGGCCGGTTCGGTGTGCATCCGGTAGGCCACCATCAGCGTCACGTCGTGTTCGTTGCAAGCGGCCACCATCTGCTCGGCGCGGTTGATGGTCGCCTCCATCGGTTTCTCACAGAGGACGTCCTTCCCGAGTCCGGCGGCCGTCTCGACGAACGGGAGGTGTCGGGCGTTCGGCGTGACGACGTAGACGGCGTCGTAGGCGTCGCTCGCGGCCCCGT
Source organism: Haloarcula sp. H-hyl6 (assembly GCF_056934455.1). NCBI lineage: Archaea > Methanobacteriati > Methanobacteriota > Halobacteria > Halobacteriales > Haloarculaceae > Haloarcula > Haloarcula sp. H-hyl6. Next base: position 99,264 of record NZ_JBRIIK010000001.1, on the reverse strand, counting down.
CGTGGAACTCCTCGTAGGAGATGGCGCGTTCGACCGTCTCGGAGTCGGCGGCGACCGACTCGGCTTTCTCTCGGTCGCCGCTGACGAGGACCGTCGTCTCACAGAGGTCACCGGCCGCGACGGCCGGCATCGCTTGCTCGCGGGTCCACCACCCCACGCCCACCATGGCGAACCTGACGGGGTCGTCCGTCTCGGTCACGTCCTGCCAGTCGCGGCGGTCGAAGTCCTCGGTCAGTGACGATAGCTCCATATCTATCCATCGGGCGGGATGACAAAAGAATTACCGGACGATGTGACCGTCGAGTGACTGACCTATCGCGGGACCGCCTCCACGATGTCTTCGAACGCGTGCGTGAGGATGGCCCCGTCCACGGCGACGGCGACGTACTGTGCGCCCGCGTCTATCCACCGTCGCGCCATCTCAGGGTCGTCGGCGTACGTCCCGACGACCTTGCCCGCGTCGGCGGCCCGGTCACAGACCTCGGCCATCAGGTCTTCGACTCGCTCGTCCTCGACCTGTCCGGGGATACCTATCGACTGAGACATGTCGTACGGTCCGAGGAACAAAACGTCGATGCCGTCGACGGCGACGATGTCGTCGAGGTTCTCGACGCCGCGTTCCCCCTCGATGTGGACGATGACGGCCGTCTCCTCGTTCTGTCGCTCCGTGTAGTTCTCGCCGCCCGTGTAGCCGCCGGCCCGGACGTACGGCGAGAGGCCGCGAGACCCGAGTGGGTCGAATCGAGCGTGGTCGACGGCCGCTCGGGCGTCCGCTCCAGTCTCGACCTGCGGTATCTCGACGGCCGCGGCGCCGATATCCAGCGCCCGCTGAATCTCCGACTCGGTGTTGTTCCGGACGCGGACGACCGGTGCGGCACCGCCGCGCTCGGCGGCCGCGCACATCCCGACGCACGACTCGGCCGTCAGCGGACCGTGCTCTTGGTCGAGTATCGTGAAGTCCAGTCCCGCGACGCCGGTCATCTCCGCGACCATCGGCGAGTCGATGAGTTGGAAGGTGCCGACGAGCGTCTCTCCGTCCAGCAACCGCGCTCTGAGGGACGATTGGCCCATACGGGGTAAGCGATGCCGCGGCACTTCAAACTAGCTGGCCGTCTCGACCAGTAGGATGAACGCGGAGAGTTCCAGAGTCGGACGAGCGTTCACCTCTGCAAAACGGACCGTTGGGCCAACTGAACGACCCATCGGGGACGATATAACGAAAGTACGTCTGTGAGAAATGTGGGAATCCTGCGAGTGTTTTATATCGATTCGGTTGTTCAGCATGGGTGAACGGCGTGCCCGTTCTGGCGAACGCCCTCACGAGTACGCCATGTTGATTTCGATGACGTTTGCCGAGGAGCGGAGTAGTTCGGGTATCTCCTCGTGGAACAGGTCGCCCTTGATACGGGTCGTCGGTCCGGAGACGCTCAGTGCGGCGACGACCCGTCCGTTCTCGGCGACGACGGGTGCGGCCACACAGCGCAGTCCGGGCAGTCGCTCCTCGCGGTCGTACGCGTACCCGCGGTCGCGTATCTCGTCGAGTTCCGCCTTGAGTTCCCCGCGGTCCGTGATGGTGTTCTCCGTTCGTTCGGGCAGGCCGTGGGCCTCGATTATCGCGTCGACTCTGGACTCGGGTAACTGCGCGAGAATCGTCTTTCCGAGGGCCGTGCAGTGCAGTTTGACCCGTTTACCCGCGTAGGTGTCGACGCTCACCGCTTCGGTCCCTTCCGCGCGGGTGATGTAGACGCCTTCGCCGTGTTCCTCGACGGCGGCGTTGGCCATCTCCCCTGTCTCCTCGGCCAGCGTCGCCACCTCCGGTCTGGCCTTCTCGTAGATGTCCATCCGATTCCGCGTGTACTCCCCCAGTTCCAGAAACCGTAGGCCGACCCGATAGACGCCGTCTTCGCAGTTGATGTACTCCTCCTCGGAGAGCGTCTGCAGGTGGTTGTGAACGGTACTCTTGGCGATGCCGAGTTCGTTCGCTACCGTCGTCACGCCGGCGCCGTCGAGACGCTTGAGTTCCTCGATGATGCGCAGGGACGTCCTGGTGGCTTCGATGGTGTTCTTCTGTGGCGCCATACCCCCGCTACGACGCCCTCTCATATATTTCTGTTCACCAGAACGGAACGGTCGTGCGACTCGTCCGGACGGCTACGTCGCCCACGGAATCTCGTCGTGGAACTGTCGAATCTGGTCGAATCCGGTCAGGGCAGAGACCGCGCCGGCCTGCGTGGTTGCGACGGCGCCGGCAGCGTTGGCGACGGCGAGGGCAGTCTCGCCATCACGGACGCCGCTGCTGAGCGACGCGATGAACGCCGCGAGGAACACGTCGCCGGCCCCGGTAGTGTCCACGACGTCGACGTCGAAACCCTCGTGCCTGCTCCACCCCGAGACCGGACTCTCCTCTGTTCCGTAACACATCGCGCCGCGGTCACCCATCGTCAGGACGACGGTATGCGGGCCGTACTCCGCCACCGCCTCGGCCAGTCGGTCCGGGTCTGCGGCGTCGAACCCGGCCGCAGAGAGGTCCTCGGGAGTGGCTTTGACCACGTCGACGGCGTCCAGCGACCCCCGAACGACGGCCCCGAACTCGTGGTGACTCTCCCACATCTCCGGCCGCCAGTTGGGGTCCAGCGAGACGGTGGTCCGCTCGCTCGCTCTCGATTGCAGTTCGAGCGTCGCCGAGCGACTCGGTTCGACGCTCATCGTGACGCCCGTCGTGTGGACCCACGACACGGAGTCGAGTGTCTCGTCGGGCACGGTACCCTGCTGGAAGTGGGTGTCCGCGCCGTCTTCCCGGTAGAACGTGAACGACCGGTCGCCAGTCGCGTCGTGCGTGACGACGGCGAGGGTCGTCCGCGCGTCCTCGTCGGTCTCCAGAAAGTCGTCGGGAATCTCCGAGTCCTCGAAGTGCGAGCGGAGGAACGCGCCGAAGTCGTCCGTCGCGAGTCGCGTCCAGAACAGCGGCGGGAGGCCGATGCGGTCGAGCGCGAGAGCGACGTTCGCTCCGGACCCCCCGAACTTCGGTCGGTAGCCACCCGACTCACCGGGTGGACCGGAGCGTTCGGGGACGAAGTCGACGAGCGTATCGCCTGCCACGAGCACAGCGGGGTCGGGAGTCATACGGCAGGGTTCAGTCGCCCACTACTTAGCTATTCTCTGCGCTCACTCGTCCAGCGGGCTTCCCCGGTCACCCCACGCCGCCTCGAACCCGGCGAGGCCCTCCTCAGTCTTCGGGTGCGGGACGTGGTCCTCCAAGACGGCCGGCGACATCGTCACCGCGTCGACGCCGGCCTCGTAGAGCGCGACGGCCTGCGTGGTGTTCCGGATGCTGGCGGCCAACACGTCCGTCTCGAACCCGTAGGTGTCGAATATCTCTTGCATTCGGCGGACGGTGGCTACGCCGTCGGCCCCGGCGTCGTCGAGGCGACCCACGTACGGTGCGACGAACGACGCGTCGTTCTTCGCCGCCAGGACGGCCTGTTCGACGGAGAAGACGACGGTCGTTCCCGCCGGGACGTCCTCGTCGCGGAGGCGAGCGAGTGCCTCGAACCCCGACCGAGTCGCGGGAATCTTCGCGACGACGTCGTCGGCCCAGTCCTGATACCCCCGCGCCTCTCGGACCATGCCGTCCACGTCGTCGGCGACGACCTGTGCGAACACCGAGCCGTCGAGTAGGGCCGCGATATTCGTCACGGCCTCTCTGTAGGTGGTTCCGGCGTCCGCGACTATCGACGGGTTCGTCGTCACGCCGTCGATGACGCCGAGCGCCGCCGCCGACTCGATACGCTCGCGGTCTGCCGTGTCCAGATAGAGTTTCATCGGGTGCAGGTCCGTCGCGCGGCGAAATGAAGCTACCGACGGCGGCGACAGAGGTGTCGGCGAGAACGTGAATTTACGCACACATATTCGAAAGAATAAGCACCGAAACACGGGGAAGTCGACTCGGGCCGCTGGCGGCCTCGGGCCAGATATCCGCCGATTGTAGTACTCTACGTAGGCTCTGGCGGCAGACGCCGACTGAGTGTGAGCGTTGCCGCCCGGACAGGACCGTGCAGTCAGAACGGTCCAAACAGTAACGGGCCGTCGCTGTTCGCGGACACGAACGGGAAGGGTACAGACAGTATCTCTTCGAACACAGCCACGTATGGACGCTATCGTACTGCCGTCACCATCATCGGCACCGTGTTATCAACAATCTTTATATACATACACTCTCTATCTCGCGTCTGTATGGCAGAGAATACCAGACGCAGATTTATCAAGACGACCGGTGCTGCGATTACCACAGTCTCCATCGCGGGCTGTGGCGGAGATGGCGGAGACGGTGGAGACGGCGGCGACGGCGGAAATGACGGCGGCGACGGCGGAAGCGACGGCGGTACCACCGGTGACGGTGGCGACGGCGGGAGCGGCAACACGCTGGAGAAAGTCGGCATGTCTGCGTACGTTCGGGGTGGGTCGTGGATTACGGCTTACATCGAGGCTGCCGAGTTCTACGCGGAGGACCTCGGTATCGAACTCGACGTCCGACCGAACCAGCAGAGTGCCCAGAAACAGGTGCAGGACATCCGCGACTTCGCCAACGGCGACCACGACGCCATCCTCGTGGGGGTGTGGTCGACGGGTGCTGCGGAGGGCGCGATAAATCAGGCGATACAGGGCGGAACGCCGGTGTTCGCGACGAACGCCGACACCTCCAGTTCGGAGATTCCGCTGTACGTCGGGTTCAGTAACTACGACGGCGGCGCGAGTTCGGCAGAGCAGATGATTCCGGCGCTGGAAGAACAGTACCCGGACAAGGACAACTACCGGGTACTCAACGTCCGCGGGATTCAGGGCAACCAGTCCGCGAACCAGCGCTCGCAGGGGTTCATGGACGTGATGGCCGAACAGGACAACATCGAAGTCGTCGAGACGCTCAACGGCGAGTACGCCCGTGACGTGGCCCAGTCCTCGACCCAGGAGTGGATTAACGCGAACGGTCGCGTAGACGGCATCTACTCCGGCAACCTCTCGATGGGGCTCGGCGTGGTGCAGGCACTCCGCAACCTCGACATGCTGGTGCCGAAAGGCGAGGAGGGACACATCGTCCTCACGCAGATGGACGGCAGTCCGGAGGTCAACCCGCTCGTGGGCGACGGGACTATCGACGCCGCCGTCGACCAGCCCAACTACTTCTACAACCCCATCGCCATGCAGTACATGAAGCAGTACGTCGAGTCGGGGATGGACGACAGCGTCATCCCCGAAGTGGGGTCGGAAGTCACCTCGGACCAGCTAACCATCGAACCCGGCCAACACAAGGGCGTCGAGATGTGGTCCGAACCCATCTGGGAACCCGGCATCATGCGCGAACAGAACGGCCACCCGTGGTTCCGGACCAACAGCATCGTCATCACCCAAGAGAACTACGACCAGCCGTTCCTCTGGGGCAACGTCTGGGGCTGAGGGCGGCATCTAACCACACGACACTTCCTACACTATGTCTACGGAACAAGGATTCATCGGGCGAACGTTCGGCGATAGAGACGACGTAATACTGACCCTGTTGGACAACATGATTTGGCCGATACTGGCCATCGTCATCCTCGGCGTCGCCGTGTTCGTCCCACAGACGCTCCGGAACGTGCAGGCAATTCGCCTCGTGCTCTGGGCGGCGGTGCCCATCGGATTGCTCGTCCTCGCGGAGAGTCTGTGTCTGCTGTCCGGCCACTTCGACCTCTCCATCGGGTCCATTGCCGGGTTCTCGGCGATGTTCACCGGGATGATTCTCGGCACCTGTCCGAGTTGCTGGGGCGTCACGACGAGCCCTTGGGCCGGGTTCGCCATCATCCTCGTCACGGGGTCGCTCATCGGCCTCGTCAACGGTATCATGATTGCGAAGGTCGGTCTGAACCCCTTCCTGCAGACGCTGGCCTTCCTCATCATCTTCGAGGGCGGCAAGACGGCCATGCAGACCCAACCGGTGACGGGGCTGCCGAGACTCTACGTGAACGTCGGCGGGACGCCGGAGTTCGCCATCGGCGTCCTTCTGTTCGCCTTCCTCGTCTTCGGCCTGCTCATGCGGTTCAGTACGTTCGGGCAGGCGGTGTACGCGCTGGGGAGTTCCGAGAAGTCCGCCCGCGAGGTCGGTATCGACACCGAGCGACTCATCATCGTCGTCTACACCATCAGCGGACTGCTGGCGGCCGTGGCCGGCCTGATGCTGACCGGGTTCGTCGGCGTCGTCCCGCCGCTCATCGGCGAGGGACTCGTGTTTCAGGCGTTCGCGGGCGCGGTCATCGGCGGCATCAGCCTGTTCGGCGGGCGCGGGAAGATTACCGGCGCACTCGGCGGCGTCGTCCTCATCCAGTTGGTGCAGTCGGCACTGAACAACAGCCCCGCAGTCGGGGCGACCCAGATACAGATGGTCAACGGATTCGTGTTACTGGCGGCGATACTGCTGTACAGCACGCAGGCCAAACTCCGGGCTCGCATCCTCGCGAGTGGTGCGGTATGAGCGTCGAGGACAGCGGGACCACCGAGCATGAGGCTGCGAGCAGTCCGGCCTCTGAGGAGGCTAGCGAGGCGAAGCTCCGCGTCGAGAACGTCACTAAGCAGTTCGGTCGCATCGTCGCCGTCGACGACGTGACGCTGGACATCGAGGAGGCAGAGATATTCGCGCTCGTCGGCGACAACGGGGCCGGAAAGTCGACGCTGATGAACGTCCTCAGCGGCGTCCACGCGCCCACGAAGGGGAGCATCTACAAGGACGGTCGGGAAGTGCACTTCTCGAACCCGTCTGACGCGCGTGCGAACGGCATCGAGACGGTGTATCAGGACCTCGCGCTGATGGACGACCTCGACATCGCCACGAACATCTTCATGGGGCAGTTCCCCCGGCGCGGCATCGGCCCGCTGTCGTTCATCGACTGGGACACCACCTACGAGCGGTCCCGACAGATAATGATGGACCAACTCGGTCGCGACGTCGACATCAAGACCGAGGTGGAGTTCCTCTCCGGCGGTCAGCGCCAGCTCGTGGCCATCGGGCGGGCGCTCGCCTTCGACCCGGACGTCATCATCCTCGACGAACCGACGAGCGCGCTCTCGGTGGACGCGACGCGCCTGGTGCAGGACACGCTCGACCGACTGGCCGAGGAGGGCATCACCATCGTCATCGTCAGCCACAACATCGAGTCGGTCCTCGCCCACGCCGACCGCATCGGCGTCCTCTACCAGGGGAGCCTCGTCGACATCAAAGAACCGGCGGAGACGGACCTCGAAGAGCTCAACGAACTGATGACGACCGGGACGCTGGACGCCGGCCTGCTCGACGACGACTGAGCGGCCCCGATTTCTGACAGGTACGTTTACGGTTTACCCGGTCGAAACGAAGGGCATGCGCCGACCAGAACTCGTCGTCGACATCGAGTGTGAGACCGGTGAAGGCCCTCTCTGGCACCCCGACGAGGACGTGCTGTACTGGGTCGACATCCCGCAGGGACGGGTCTATCGCTACGACCCGGCGGCCGACGACCACGAATTGGTCTACGAGGACGCCGACGAACGCATCGGCGGGTTCACCATCCAGCGGGACGGGTCGCTCCTCCTCTTTCAGGAGGCCGGGGCCGTCCGGTGCCTCGACCAACACGCCGGCACCGTCGAGACAGTCACCGACCCGGACCCGGACCGGTTCCACGAGCGGTTCAACGACGTCATCGCGGACCCGGAGGGTCGGGTCTTCGCCGGCGTGATGCCCGATACGGAGCGGGACCTCCCGGGGCAACTGTACCGCCTGAACGCGGACGGCACCTTCGAACTCGTCCGCGAGGAGTGCGTGCTCCCCAACGGGATGGGGTTCACGCTGGACCAGTCCGGGTTCTACTTCACCGACACGGGCGAAGTGGACCCGGACTGCCCGGGGTACATCTACCGCTACGACTACGACCGGACGACCGGTGCCATCTCCAACCCGCAGACGTTTCTCGACGCCGGCGACATCGAGGGACTCCCGGACGGGATGACCGTCGACAGCGAGGGTCACGTCTGGTCGGCGTTCTGGGACGGCCACAAACTGGTTCGGTTCGCGCCGGACGGCACCCGGGAGGAGACGGTCGAGTTCGACCCGCGGAAGGTGTCCTCGCTGACCTTCGGCGGCGACGACTACGGGACGGCCTACGTGACGACGGCCTGTGTCGAGACGAGAGACGTAGAGGGCGCGGGCGCGGGAAGCCTCTACCGCGTGGACCTCGGCGTGACCGGCCGCGAGGAGTTCCGGTCGGCTATCGACGTCTGAGCTAGCGGTCCGCGAGGGCCTGTTCGCGCAGGCCGCGCATGTAACCGATGGCGAACAGGCGACCCTTGGTGTGGTAGCCCGGGTTGGAGTTGTCCTCGCCGGCCATCGTCGGGACGTGGTCCGGTCGCATCGGCACGTCGTCGCCGACGTGGTCTTCGTAGGCCCGCATCGCCGCCAGCATGTCCGTCGGCCCGTCGTCGTGCCACGTCTCGACGAACCGGTCGGCGTCGCCCTCGACGTCGCGGAAGTGGACGAAGTTGATGCGGTCCCCGAAGCGTTCGATAGCCTCGGGGATGTCCGCGCCCATGGCGGCGAAGTTGCCCTGACAGAACGTCACGCCGTTGTGTTCGCTCTCGTAGGCCGAGAGGACCCGGTCGTACGCCTCGACGCTGTCGACGATTCGCGGGGTGCCACGCAGCGACTCCCGTGGCGGGTCGTCGGGGTGCAGACCGAGTTTCACGCCCGCCTCCTCCGCGACGGGCGTCACCTCTCGCAGGAAGTACTCGATGGCCTCCCACACGTCCTCGTGGGACGCGTCGGCGAACTGCTCCGGGCCGCCCTGAACCTTCTCTAGGTCGAACTCCGTGACGTAGGACCCCCCGCGGGACTCGACGTGAGCGGCGGTCCGCGCCCAGCGGACCCCGGCCATCCAGTCGTAGCAGACGACCGGAATGCCGACTTCGCCGCAGTTCCTGAGGAACTGTTTGAACTCCTCGATGTCCTCGTCGCGGCCCGCTCTGCCCAGTCGGACGCGGTCCGAGATGGGCACCGAGCCTTCGAGGACCGAGAACTGGAGGCCGGCGTCGGTCAGCCAGTTGTTCAGGCCCTGCAAGTCGTCGTACGTCCAGTGAGTGCGACCGTCGCCGATTTCCAGCGGGTGGACGACGGCCTTCTCGACGCCCATCTGTTTCGCTAACTGCCAGCGTTCGTCGGGTTCCGGCGGCAGGATGAGTGCAGGCGAGACCATAGGGACTCTCCCGTCGCGTCGGTACTAATACCCACGGGTCGCCGACGCACTCGGCGTAACACTCATTGGCACAGCGAGAGTCGGTCATCGCATGTCCGACGACACGGAGCGAGCGGTGTACGTCCAGCGACTCGACCCCGACCAGCGCGACGCCTACGTCGAGGCCCACGACGACGTGCCGGAGGCGGTGACCGACGCGATGGAACGGGGCGGCGTCGAGGAGTTCGAACTGTACGTCCGCGACGACGTGGCGGTCTGCATTCTGGAGTGTGCCGACCTGGACGCCTACTTAGACGCCGTCGACGGCGACGAGGAGGTGGCCGAGTGGGAGCGGTACACGGGGCAGTTCAAAGAGTCGGGCGTGGACGCCGGCGCCGACCCGGAGTCAGGCATCCCGTTCATGGACCGAATCTGGCGGTTCGCCCCAGACGGCTCCTGAACCCCGGGTCCCGCCGACCGGTGGTATTTTTTTCCACGGCGTCGAAGTTCCCATCGATGGACACAGCACTAGACACCATCGTACTCGCAATCGGGCCGGAAGACGACGAGCGACTGGACGAACTGGCTCGCGTCGTCCTACAGGTGGCGAAACCGACGGGAGCGACCGTCGTGCTGACGCACGTCTTCACCAGAGACGAGTTCGACGAGGTGGCCGCGGAACTCGACTACCCCAGCGCGACGGACGAGGACGTCGACGTCATCCTCGAACGACACCAGTCGGTGGCGTACCTCGAAGACGTCTTCGACGACCACGGCGTCGCGTACGACGTCGACGGCGTGGTCGGGAACGTCAGCGATGGCATCGTCAGGACCGCCGAGAAGACGGACGCCGACCGCGTCGTCATCTCCGGTGGCTCTCGCTCGCCGGTCGGCAAGGCCGTCTTCGGAAGCAACGCCCAGAGCGTCCTCATCAACTCTCCGTGTCCGGTCACCTACGTCAGGCCGCAGACCGAGTGAGGCTCAGTGGCCCCAGACGTCGCCGTCGGGGTCGTACCGGGCGTCCATGATGCGGTCCCACTGGTCGTTCGAGAGCGAGACGTCCGTGGCCGCGACGTTCTCTTCGAGTTGCTCGGGCGTCCGTGCGCCGACGATGGGGACACACGTGAACTCGTCCCACTCCATCAGCCAGCGGAGCGACACCTGCGCGGGGGTAGCGCCGACCTCGTCGGCCACCGCTCGCACGGCATCGAGGACCTTCCAGCCACGTTCTGAGAGGTACCAGTCACCGAAGAAGTCGTCGAGGCTGCCACGGGTTCCGTCGGGGGCCGTCACGGCCTCCGGGTCGTCGGAGTCTGCTCGCTCGTACTTCCCGGTGAGGAACCCGCCGGCCAGCGGCGAGTACGGACAGACCGCCACGTCCTGGTCCGCACAGACGTCGAGGTAGTCGCTCACGTCCTCGTAGTACCCGGCGTGGTGCAGCGGTTGGGTGACCTCGAAGCGTTCCAGCCCTTCGACGTCGGACGTCCAGAGGGCCTTCGTCAGTTGCCACGCCGCCATCGTCGACGCGCCGAGGTGGTGGACTTTCCCCTCGCGGACGAGGTCGTCCAGCGTCCGCAGGGTCTCCTCGATAGGGGTGTCTTCGTCCCAGCGGTGGATGTAGTAGAGGTCCAGATAGTCGGTCCCGAGACGGTCGAGGGTCCCCTCGATTTGAGCGCGGATGTGCTTCCGTCCGAGGCCGGAGTCGTTGGGACCGGGGTCGCCCCACCCGTCGAACGGGAAGTACACCTTCGAGGCCAGCACGACGTCCTCGCGGTCGTAGTCCGCCAACCAGTCCCCGACGTACTCCTCGCTGGTGCCGTGGGGCGTCCCGTAGACGTTGGCCGTGTCGATGAAGTTGATGCCGTTGTCCCACGCCGTATCGAGCAGTTCGTGGGCGTCCTCGCGGTCCGTCTCGACGACGCCGCCCGTCTCCTTGCCGAAGCGCCACGTGCCGAAACAGAGTTCAGACACACGTGTCCCTGTCGAACCGAGTTGTCGGTAGTCCATCGCACGAGAGAGTTCGATTCTGCCTCGTAAACCGTTTTCCCTCTCAGCGTCGCCTACGAGTCGGATTCACTCCGCTCGACCAACGTGATGTGTTTACAGACGAGCAGGGTCGTCTCGTCTTGGTCGGTTACCTCGTACTGATAGACGACGCGGCCGAGCGTGTCGTTGTACTCCTCCGTCTCGACCACTTCCCGGTGGACTGTCAGCGTCGTCCCGATGCCGACCGGATTGACGAACCGGAGCGAGTCGTAGCCGTAGGAGAACGACCGTGGGTTCATGTCGGCTATCAGCGCCTCGGCCACGGAGAACACGAGGTTGCCGTGGGCGATGCGTTCCCCGAAGTCGGACTCCGCGGCCCTCGTCGTGCTCATGTGTAGCGGGTGAAAGTCCCCCGAGAGGCCAGCGAAGTTGACCACGTCGGCCTCCGTAATCGTCCGGGCGGCTTCGACGGTGAACGTCTCGCCCTCCTCTATCTCCTCGAAGTACCGTTCGGTGTCCTTCGACGGTGCTGTCATCGGTCGAGGTACGCCGAGTGCGGCCATAAAACTACGCGCCGGTCGCTCTCAGTCGGCCGTGTGCGTCCGTAGGCGCACGGTCGACGCTTGGCTCTCGCCGGGGGCCAGTTCCTCGGCCGTCCCGTTCTCGACGGCCTCCGCCAGCCCCGCGTTGGGTATCGAGGTGCACGGTTCGAGGCCGACGTTGTAGTTCCGGCCGAAGAAGGGGGCCTCCTCGAACCCGCCGAACGGCTGCCAGTACCAGAGGTACTCGTACAGCGACTCGGGGAACTCGACGGTCACGCCGAGGTCGAGGGCGGGGTTCGAAACGGTGTACCGGCCCACCTCGAGGTCAGCGAGGGCGACGAGGTCGTGGACCCGGTCGTCGGCCGGCGGGAACTCACGGAGGTCGACCGGGCCGTCGTCCGTCTCGCAGACGGGCCACTCGAACGTCTCGCCGGGCGGCAGTCGCGCGGTGTCCGCGGTCTGGTCCGGGTCTACGTGGACCGTCTCGCAGGGCACGGACAGGGTCGCCTCCGGTGCGACCAGCGGTTCTCCCAGCGCGACGTGCTGTAACCACGAGTAGTCCACCGGCACCTCGCCGGTGTTGGTGACCCGTTCTGACACCTCGACGGCGGACTCGCCCGCCGAGAGAGTCACGTCACGTTCGACGTCGAAGGGGTATCTGGTGAGCGAGGTGGTCAGACGGACGGACACCCGGTCCGCCGTCTCTTCGGTCACCCGCGTCTCGAACGGGACGAGGGGCGACTCGCCGTGCAGTCCCAGCGGCGCGCCGTGGGACGCAGAGGGACCGCCGGCGGCCGGCAGGACGCTCTGCCACCCACCGGGGTAGTGGTCGAGAAAGGAGAAGGCGCCGTCCGGCGCGCCGACGGGGCCGTCGGCCGGCGCGCGCCACTCGTGGGGTGCCTCGAACAGCACGTTCGTGTCCGTCCGCTTGTCTACGATTCTGGTCAGGTCGCCCCCCTTGCCGGGGAGCAACTCGACGCGGAGGTGGTCGTTCGAGAGAAAGACTGCGTCGATACCGCGACGCTGGTACTCGTCTGTGACGGTGCAGGCCATGGCGTCGGTTCGGCCCTCCGCCACATAAGTCCCGACGGCCGGGGTTACCGGAACTCCGGCGCGACTTCGTCGCCGAACAGTTCCATCCCACGCGTGTCGGGGAAGTCCAGAAACATCAACTGGAGTTTCTCGAACCCGAGGTCGCGGATGCCCTCTATCTGGGTCGCCACCTGCGAGGGCGTGCCGATGAGCATGCTCCCCTTCTCGCGGGCGTCCTCGGCGTCGTCCAGCGTCTCGTCCATGTCCGACTCCTCGCCCCACGGGAGCGGGAAGATGTCGTCGACGGCCTCCTCGACGGCCGCCTCGTCCTCGCGGACGAGGACGTGTGCGAGCCACGACCGCTCGACGTCGTCGGGGTCACGACCCTCGTTTTCGAGGTACTCCTCGAACTTCCGGACTTTGAAGTCGATGGGCTTTCCCCGGGCCCGGGCGCTGATTTCGACGTTCCACTCGTCGGCGTGGCGGGCGATGAGCCTGAGCATCCGCGGGCCGGCCCCGCCGATGACGATCGGCGGGTGCGGGTCGCTCACGGGCTTGGGGTTGTTCAGGGCCTCGTCGATGGTGAAGTGTTCGCCCTCGAAGGAGGGGACCTTCTCGGTGAACATCGCCTTGGCGACCTGCACGCCTTCCTCCAGCATCTCGATTCGGGTCCCGATGTCGGGGAAGTCGAAGCCGTAGGCGTGATGTTCCTCCTCGTGCCACCCGGCACCGAGACCGAGGCGGAGGCGGCCCTCCGAGAGGATGTCCACCGTCGTCGCCATCTTCGCCAGTAGCGCGGGGTTGCGGTAGGTGATGGACCCGACCAGCGGCCCGATGTCCACGTCGTCTGTGCGTTCTGCCAGCGCGGAGAGGAGCGTCCACACCTCGTACTCCTCGGCTTTCGGCCCGAGCATGAAGTGGTCGGGCGCCCAGAGGCCCTCTAGTCCCGACTCCACCGCGGCGTCCACGCCCTGCAGTACCGTCTCGCGTTCGACAGTGTCGAGCATCGGCGTGTCCCGGTGGACGCCGGCGCCCGCGTAACACTGTACCATCCAGTCGAACTGCATAGCCTGACTGCGGCGGGCAGTCGAATAATTGTTTGGGCGCACCGGCGGTCTACGGGCATAGCTTATACCCCCGGCCACCGAGTGGGTGCGTATGAGCGACCCGACAGTCGGTGACCTGTGCGAGCGGTACGAACAGCTGTACCCCGGTGCCGTCGTGGACGTACTGGACGACAGGGGGTACGAGGACCAGACGCTATCGCCCGACGTCGCACCGCTTCGGGACGGAATGACGACGGCTGGAATCGCCTACCCCGTCGTCGGCCGGCCTAACCGGAGCGTCGACCCGGACGAGAACATGCGCAACATCCTGCGGATGCTCGGGGACGCGCCGGAACACGCCGTCCTCACCTACCAGACGAACGACGACAGGGCGGCCCACCTCGGCGAACTCTCCGTCGTCTCGCTGAAGGGCCAGGGCGCTCGTGGGGCCGTCATCGACGGCGGCGTCCGGGACGTGGCCTACATCCTCGAAGAGGAGTTCCCGGTGTTCTCTCGTTATCGGACCCCCGCGGACGCCGTCCCGCGGTGGGAGATTCTGGAGTGGGGGACCGAGGCTGTCGTGGGCGGCGTCGCCGTCTCGGCGGGCGACGTGGTGCTCGGGGACCACGACGGCGTCGTGGTCGTCCCCGAATCCCTCCGCGTCTCCGTCCTCGAAGAGGCCGAGGAACTGGCCGACACCGAGAACGAGGTTCGGGAGGCCGTCCGGTCCGGGACGGCACCGCTCGACGCCTACGACGAGTACGGCGTGTTCTGACCCGCCTCAGAGGCCGCTGTGAGCCAACCAGCCACCGTCGACGGGGAGGTTCGCACCGGTGATGAACCCGGCCTCGTCGCTCGCGAGGAACACGGCGGCGTCGCCGACGTCTTCTGGTTTCCCGAACCGAGGGAGGAGGGTCTGCTCGCGGGACTTCGCCATGTCCTCCTCGGTGACGATGTCCTGTAGCGGCGTCTCGACGTATCCGGGGTTGACGCAGTTCACGCGGACGTTGTCGTCGCCCAGTTCCATCGCCAAGTCCCGCGTCATGTTGACGACGCCGCCCTTCGCGGCGGCGTAGGGCGGGCCACCGCCCCCCTCGAACCCGCGGACCGACCCGACGTTGATTATCTGGCCCTCGCTCTCCTTGAGGTGCGGAATCGCGTACTTCGCGGCGTAGAACGCCCCGCTCAGGTCGACGTCGATGGACCGCTGCCACTCCTCGACGCTCGTGGTCTGTGAGTCCCCGACTATCTGGATGCCGGCGTTGTTCACGAGGACGTCGACGCCGCCGTAGGTGTCGACGGTCGTCTCGACCATCGCCTCGACGCTCTCCGGGTCGCCGACGTCCGTCTCGACGTACGTCCCATCGCCGGCCGTCTCCTCGCTGACGAGTTCGTCCGTCGGCGTCGTGACGTCCGTGTCGTACTTCTCGCCCTGTTTGGGGTCGCGGCGCACGTCCGCGACGACGACGTTCGCCCCCTCCTCGCCGAATCGCTTCGCGATGCCGCGGCCGATGCCGCTTGCCGCACCTGTCACTATCACCGTTCGGTCGGCGTGTCTCTCGTCCGCCATACGTGGTTCTCACCGGCCACAGACTTAACAGTAGGTCCCGCGCGAAACCGTGGTTCAGGCGCTTCACTCGTGTCGAATCGCGTTGAGCATCCCGTTCAGGTAGCCGACGGCGTGGGCACGGCCGCGGTGTTCCCAGTCGGTGTCGCCCTCGACGTGTGGGACGTGGTCGGGGATGACGAGGCCCGAGAACCCCACCTCGTCGAGGAGCGAGAGCATCTCGTAGGCGTCGTAGTTGCCTTGGTCGACGAACGTCTCGTTGAACTTCGGCACGGTACCCTCCACGTCGCGGAAGTGGACGTAGAAGATTTCGTCTCGCTCACCGAAGTAGCGGACGACTTCTTCTAAGTCCTCGCCCATCTCGGACCAGCACCCGAAGCAGAACTCCAGTCCGTGGTTGTCGCTGGGAACGAGTTCCATGGCCCGCTTGAAGTTCTCGAAGTTGCGGAACAGTTGCGGGATGCCCCCGAGCGACGGTACCGGCGGGTCGTTGGGGTGCAGACACACCTTGACCCCGGCCTCCTCGGCGACCGGCAGGAGTTCACCGAGGAAGTACTCGTAGTTCTCCCACAGTTCGGTCTCGGTGTACTCCCGGTCGTGTGTGAGGTCGTCCGAGACGGCGTCCATGTCGAACCCCGACGCGCCGGCCCCGCCGCGGACGGTGACGTCGGTGTTGCGCCAGACGCCGCTGGGCATCCAGTGGTAGCCGAACATCGGGATGCCGGCGCGGCCGATGTTGCGGATAGTCGTCTTGACGTGTTCCATCTGTTCCTCCTTGCCCTCCTTCCCGAGCATGATTCTGTCGTAGAAGGAGATTGGGATGTTCTCGATAGCGTTCAGGCGGAGGCCCGCCGACTCGACGCGTTCGCGGAGTTCCACGAGGTTCTCGTAGGCCCACTCCTCGTCTCCTTCGAGGGGAATCCGCTCGTCGTCCGGCATGTGCGGATAGTCCGGCGAGTACCGGTACATGTTCAGGAGGATATCGTCGACGCCCAACTGCTTGCAGAAGCGGAGTTTCTCCTCGGTGGGGTCCATGAACTGTCCGAGGCCGACGCGCATCGGGAGGCTGTCGAAGTCGACTCTCCCGGAGCCGGCGTCGCTATCGACTTGCTGGCACATACCTAGACCACCCCGAAGACGGGCATAAGTGTTACTCGCGCTGAAGCCCGACGCCGCGGTCAGTCCAGCAGGTCTGCCGCGCGGTCGGCGGCGTCGGCGAGGCCCGCCTCGACCGACGTCGACTGTTCGACCACCACGGCGTCGACCATCTCGTTCAGAATCTCGTTCAGGTCGGTATACTCCGGAATCCGCGGAAGCGTGTTGACCGGGCCGGTGTTTATCGCTTCGAGCATCGAGTAGAACGAGTTCGACCGGAGAATCTCCGGGTCCCGCCACGTCGAGAAGCGGGTCCCCGAGGCGCCTTCGAGCGTGGTGATGCGGTCGTTCTCGGGCTTGGCGGCGTGGCGGAGGAAGTCGTACGCGAGGTCGGGGTGCTCGCTCCCCGCCGGGACGGTCAGGCCGTAACAGACGGTGAGCGACGTGTGTTCGCCCTCCGGCGCGTCGGCCCGCGGGACGAGACCGTAGTTCGTGTGGCCGAACACGGCCGAGTCGGGGGCCTCGGCCATCGCGCCGAACCCCGACCAGTTCCACATCATCGCGGCCTTCCCGTCGGCGTAGAACTGCCCGGCCTCGACGCTCTCCATCTCGACGGCCTCTGGCGGGACCACCTCGTGGTCGTGTATCAGGTCGTGGTAGAACTGGAGCGCCTCGCGGCCCTCGGGGCTGTCGAAGGCCGGATTCCCCTCGTCGTCGAGTAACTCGCCGCCGCGACTCCACAACTGGATGGCGAAGTCGTAGACGTCGTTGTGGCCGTCGGGTTTCGCCGCGACGACGGTGCCCCACATGTCTTCGTCGGGCCGCGTGAAAAAGTCGGCCACCTCCAGAAACTCGTCCCACGTACGCGGGACGGAGAGCGGTCGGCCGTACGCCTCGCGGAACGCACGCTGTTCCTCGACGTCCTCGAAGCAGTCCTCGCGGTAGTGGAATATCTCCGGCCCGTCGTGGTACGGTACCCCGTAGGTCGTGCCCTCGTAGGCCATCAGGTCGCGCAAGCTCTCTGCCCACCCTTCGGGCCACCCTTCCGGCGGTCGGTCGGTCAGGTGGTCGTCGAGGGGGCGCACGTACCCCGACTCGGCGGCCATCGGGAGCCAGTCGCTCAGACAGAGGAACAGGTCGTACGTCCCGTCCGCGATGTCGCCCGTCTCCAGCAACTCCTCGTGAATCTCCGGGAGCGGTCGGTGCTCGCGCTCGAAGGTGACGTCGGCGTCCGTCGTCTCGGCGAACGAGTCCATCTGGCGCTGGAGCGCGTTCTCGAACCCCTCGAACGGTCGCCCGACGAGTCGTAGCGTCGGCATGGGTGGACTGACCACGCTCTCGACATTAACTGTACCGTCGGGACCAACGTTTATCGCCCCTCGCGTGCGTGTAATGCCATGGAGCGGGCACTCGACGGTGTGACCATCGCGGACTTCACACAGATGATGCAGGGACCGTGGGCGACTCAGAAACTCGGCGACATGGGCGCGGACGTGCGAAAGGTCGAGCGCCTCGGCGGGGAGTGGGAGCGGACCCTGCGCGCCGGCGGGGAGTTGCTCGACGGGGTCAGTCCCTTCTTCCTCGCCATGAACCGCAACAAGCGAAGCATCACGCTGGACCTCAAATCGGACGCGGGCAGGGAGGTGGCCCTCGACGTCGCCGCCGACGCCGACGTACTGGTCGAGAACTTCCGTCCGGGCGTCATGGACTCGTTCGGCCTCGGCTACGACGACGTTCGGGACGTCAACCCCGAGATAATCTACGTCTCGGCGTCGGGGTTCGGCCGCGACGGGCCGTACGTCGACAGACCGGGACAGGACCTGCTCCTCCAGTCGATGAGCGGGCTGGCGAACTACACCGGGCGCAAGGACGACCCGCCGACGCCGGCGGGCACGGCCGTCGTCGACGAACACGCCGCGATGCTCATCGCCTTGCACACGATGTTCGCGCTGTTCCACCGCGAACGGACCGGACAGGGCCAACGGGTCGACGCGAACCTCCTCGACGCCGCCATCGACTTCCAGTGTCAGGAGATTACGGCCGACTTGAACATGGACGTCGAGTTCGAGCGCAGCGAGGAGGGCATCGCGCAGGCGTGGCTGGGCGGCCCCTACGGCGTCTACGAGACGGCGGACGGTCACGTCGCCATCGCGATGGCCCCGATGGAGACGCTGGCCGAGACGCTCTCGCTGCCCGAACTGACCCAGTACGACACGCCCGAAGCGACGTTCGACCACCGCGACGAGATAAAGCGCACGCTGGAATCCTACACACGGGAGCGAGACTCCGAGGCGTTGCTGGAGACGCTCCTCGAAGCGGACGTCTGGGCCGCCGAGGTCAACGACTTCGCCGACGTGGCCGCCGACCCGCAGGTCGAGCACAACGGGACGCTCATCGAACTCGACCACCCGGAGGAGGGGACGTTCACCACCGTCGGCGTCCCGGTGGAGATGTCCGAGACGCCCGGTGACGTTCGGTCACCGCCGCCGCTCCCCGGCCAGCACACGGGGGAGATTCTGGCGGAACTCGGCTACGACCAGAGCGAACGGGACCGACTCGCGTCGGAGGGGGTCGTCGGTGGCCGCGTCGAGTGACCGCAGACGTCGGGGCCGACCCCTCGGTACGTTCGAGCGTTCCGGGAGGAAACGGACGGTATGACGCGAACCGACGACCGCTATCGGTCGGCGTCCCGGGCCCTCACCGCCCGCGTCGAGACGACCCTCGACGAGACGGGTGAGGCGTTCCCGTACGTCTACGACAGAGATGCCGGCGAGTGGGAGACGACGACGAACGGCAACTGGTGTGGGGGTCACTGGGTGGGCCTGCTCTGGTTCGCGGCCGCACGGGCCGACGACCCGGCGACGGCAGAGCGGTTCGAGCGTGCGGCCCGCGAGCACACCGAGACGGTGCGGGCGTACATGCCCCGAGACTCGATGTTCTGCGGGATGAACTTCCACTATGCCGGCTTTCGCGGGTACGACCACGCCGGCGACCGGTCGCTGTTCGGCCTCGGACTCGAAGGGGCTGACGCGATGGTCGCGGCCTACCACGAGGGCGCGCGGCAGATTCCGCTCGGAAAACTCGCCATCGAGGGCCCCGAGCAGTTCCGCGGGCCGGAGTCCAGCCACGGTCCGCCCGGCGACCGAATCGGTGCCGTCGACAACCTCTACACCGCCGTCTCGACGCTCTGGCGAGCGTACGCGGAGACCAACGACCCGACGTTCCGCGACGTGGCCGTCTCCCACGCCGACCGCCATCTGGACTGGTACGTTCGCGAGGACGGCCGGACGTGGCACCACGCCGTCTTCGACGAGTCCGGGGCGCTCGAACGGCAGTACAACGAACTGGCCCACAGTGACGAGAGTTGCTGGGCGCGCGGGCAGGGGTGGAGCATCGCCGGCCTCGCCGCCGCCTACGCGGCCACCGGTGCTGGTCGGTACCGTGCGGCCCTCGAAGCGAACGTCGAGTACTACCGGGCCAACGCGCCCGAGGACCGCGTTCCCCACTGGGACTTCGAGGTCCCCGACCCGGAGACGGAGCCACGCGACACGAGTGCGGCGGCCCTCGCGGCGTACGGCCTGCTCACGCTCTTACCCGAGGACGATACCGTTGCCGACCTCCGGGCGTTCGGGCGCGAAATCCTCGACTCGCTGGTCGAGGACTACCTCGTCACGGACCCGGAAGACCACCTGTACGGGCAGGTCCGACACGGCTGTTTCAACCGACCGGGTGAGTACGCCGTCGACACCGAACTCGTCTGGACGACGTACTATCTCGCCCGGACGCTGTCACGGGTGACCGCCGACGGATGACCGGGCCGTGGACCGGGTACGCGTTGCCCGCGGACCCGACCGGGTACGACGCGCTCCGAGAGGGGTTCGAGTGGCAGATACCCGACCGCTACAACGTCGCCGACCACGTCCTGTCCGGCGACCCGGAGGCCGTCGCCCTCCGGCACGTTCCGGCGGAGCGAGAAGACCGAGACGGCCCGACGACGGTCACCTACGGCGAGTTGGACGAGGCGTCGGCGGCGATGGCCACCAGACTCCGCGAGGACGGCGTCACCGCCGGTGACCGCGTCGCCGTGTGTCTCCCGCAGTGTCCCGAACTCGTCGTGACACACATCGCCGTGTTCCGCCTCGGCGGAGTCGTCGTCCCGGTTTCGCTGTTACTCGGCGACGACGCCTTCGCTCACGTCCTCGACCACGCACAGGTCTCGGCACTCGTCGTCGACGACGGGCACTGGCCGCCGAGCGAGACGGTCGAATCGGTCGCCCCGTCGACGGTCCTGTCGGTCGCTGTGGACGACGCCCCCTCTCCACTCGGCGGCCTGCGCCCTCACGTCGACGGGAACGGGACGACCGACGCGCCGCTGGTTGAGACGACGGCCCCGGAGGACCCGGCGCTGGTGCTGTACACCTCCGGGACGACGAGCGACCCGAAAGGCGTAGTGCAGGGCCACCAGTACCTACTCGGGTCGCTCCCGGGCTATCACTGCTGGTTCGACCTGTTCGACCCGGGCGACGCGCGACGGGCGCGGGTGTGGACGCCCTCCGAGTGGGCGTGGGCCGGCGCCCTCTTCGACGTCGTCTTCCCCACCCTCGCACTGGGCGGCACCGTCGTCTCCTCGGTTCGCCGGTCGGGGTTCGACCCGGAGGGTGCCCTCGGCCTCCTCGCCGACCAGGCCGTCACCCACGCGTTTCTGCCGCCGACGGCGTTGCGCGCGATACGCCGCGAGACCGACCCCTCGCCGGACGACGTGCAGGCGCTGGCGGCCGTGATGTGCGGCGGCGAACACCTCCCCGACAGCCTCGCCGAGTGGGGCGAGCGACGACTCGGCGCGACGGTCAACGAAGCGTACGGCCAGACCGAGGCGAACGCGCTGGTCGGCGAGTCGAAGGGCCTCTACCCGGGGACGCCGGGGGGCCTCGGCCGACCGTATCCCGGCCACGACGTGGTCGTGGTCGACGACGACGGCGCGCCGGTTCCGACAGGCGAGGCGGGCGAGATAGCCGTCTCGCTTCCGGACCCCGTCGTCATGCAGGGGTACGCCGGCGACGAGGCAGCGACGGCCGCCGTGATGGACGACCGCCTCCTGCGCACCGGCGACGCCGGCCGAGTCGAAGCGGACGGGTCGCTCACTCATCTCGGCCGAACGGACGAACTCGTCGTCACTTCCGGGTATCGCGTCAGCCCCCTCGAAGTCGAGACGGCGCTCGAAGCCCACCCCGCCGTCGAAGCGGCGCTGGTGAGCGGCGAACCCGATAGCGAACGCGGTCAGCGTGTCGTTGCCCGCGTCGTCCCCGCTCCCGACGCGTCCCCGGACGAGAGACTCGTCTCGGAACTGCAAGACGCCGTGACGGCGTCGCTCGGTCCGTACAAACGGCCGCGGCGAGTCGAGTTCGTCTCGTCGCTCCCGACGACGCGCACCGACAAGACCGACCGCTCCGGCGGTGCGGACGGGTGAGCGAAGTGCGAAGACGCCGCTCCGCAGACGCGAGTCCGTCAGGTCTCCTGTACGACGCCCGTCGTCATCCAACACCCGCCGTAGGGCTCGGTGGTCTGGACGGTCTGGAGTTCGAGGTGCCACGTGTACGTCGCGGACTCCGCACCGGTGAACACTGTCACGCGCTGGGTGGCACGGGCCCCGTCGCGCTCCAGCGGTTCGTACGTCACCGTCGAGGCGTTCAGGAGCGGCCCGTACTGCGTCGTCAGGACGTCCACGAACGTCTCGTAGGACCCGACCGTCCGACGGTTGGACGGGGCCGCGAACTGCCACGTCGTGTTGATGCCCTCGTTCGTCGCCGGGTCGTTGTTCCTGAGCGCGTTGACTTGGATGTGGACGACCATGGCGGGCGGACGCTCGCAGGTCGGACGAAGCGAGAGGTATCGCGGCTGAGGGACACCCGAGCGGTTCGTCGGGGCAGTGACGCCTCCCCAGTACCCGCGCCGGTCGTCGCCGCCCGCGATGGACCGGCCGTTCGGTTCGGCCGTCGGCGGCGCGGTAGCCGATTCGGGGACGGGGGCCGCCGTGACAGTCGGCCGCGACTCCGGCGAACTTCGGTCGGCACCGAAGAACGTGCCACACCCTGCCAACGCGACGAAGAGTGCGAAGGCGACGACCGGCAGGGGCGAGTCGGCCAACGACATACCCGCCACACGGCGTCCAGCGACTTCGTTCTATGGATTCGAAATGGAAAAGCCGAAAGTGCATTTTTCGCCCGTCAACAGTTGCGATACACAACATGAGACAAATATAGTTTAGCTATTATTGCCTGATGAACTCTAATCACAAATCTAATGAAAAGCTGTAGCGATTATCGACGGTGGAAGCGAGAACCGGGCTTATGTGAAACAAACATTTTAGTTATCGGAACTCGAAGTCGTGGCAATGATTGACACGAACGTCCCCGCGACGCACTACCTCCAGTCCTTCCGTCAGCACGTCCTCTCGCCGCTGACGACGGCGTTGGAGGTGGTCGAGCGCGAGCGAACGGAAGTCGCCGCCGAAGCGGACGCCTTCGAGGCGTTCGCGGCGGCGGTGGAGGACATCCCGACCGCCGGACCGCAGGCGTGGCAACCAGTCTCGTTCCACACGCCACAGCAGGAGTGCAAGCAACTCGGACGGGTCTGTGAGGCGTACCGCGACACCGTGATGAGCGTCCCCCACTACGACGAGGTGTACGGGGAGTCACTCGTCGAGAACGTGATGCTGGAACTGGGCGAAGAGATGGCGGAGGGGCTCCGCACGAAACAGGGCGGGTTCACCGCGCCGTACAAGCAGGCGCTCGTCCGGACCGCGAACGACGCCGCCGCCGAGCGCCGACGGTTCCTCGATACGCTCGACGACGAGGAGGAGTCGATTTCGGTGGCCAGACAGTCGCTGTCGGACCTCGTCGTCGAACTGGACGGGATGTCCGTCCCACAGTGGTACGAGGCCACGTTCACCGAGACGCTGGAGGGAGTCGTCGCCGACAGACAGCGACACCTCGACAGACAGGTCTCGCTTCCGGGCGAGAACCGCTCCAGTCTCTGTTCGATGCTGTACGACGAGGAACCGTGGACGTTCCCGGTGCTGACCGCGGCCACGCGTGTCCGCGAGATAATCACCACGTCGGACTCGTGAACCGGCGCACGTAGTCCGTCGGGGAGAACGAATACCCGCGTGCGGCTTACTGGTCGTCGTTCTCGGCCAGCCCCTGCGACGGGCCGCCGGAGAAGACGAACTCGTGTTCTGCCTCCGTCTCGAAGCGGTTGAGGATGTCACCCAGCGGCTGGGCGTACCGCTTGAGCCGTTCCGCGCGGGTGGACACCTCGTTGAGTTCGGCGGCCTGTTCCTCGGCGGCACCGGCCACCGTCTCGGACTCGGCCATCATGTCCTCGCTGGTGTCCGCGGCCTCCTGTAGCGTCGTCGCCGTCGCCCGGAACTCCGCCAGAGAGTCGCCCATGTCCACGTCGGGGTTCTCGGCTTCCAGCCGTTCGAGCGTCTCGACGAGACTGTCGAGGTCTTCCGAGAGCGTCTGGAGGCGCTCTTTCTGGTCGTAGGCGTCGTCGGATATCTTCTGGACGGACTCGGCGACCTGTTCGGAGGCGTCGCGGACCGACTCCGCGCTCGTGAGCACGACGTCTCCGGAGTCGGCGACGTCGTCGGCGAAGCTCTTGAGTTGGCCGACGGTCTTCTCCAGTTCGTTGACCATGCCGTTGAACTCGCTCGCGATGCGGTCCATGGCCTCGTTCTCGCCGTCGGTGTCCATCCGTTCGGTGAGGTTGCCGGCGGCCGTCTCCTCCATCACCTCGGAGAACTCCTCGGCCTTCTCTTGGAGGTAGTTGTTGACCTCCATCGCCTCGGCGCGGGAGACTTCCGCCTCCTTCTGAGCGCGTTCGGCCTCGTCTATCTGCTGTTTGAGCGCGTCGCGCATGTCGCCGAACCCGTCGTAGAGGCGGCCGATGTTGTCGATGCGGTCGGTGGAGATGTCCACGTCCAAGTTCCCCTGTCGCATCTGTTCGGTCTTGCTGGTGAGTCGGTCGATGGACGTCGCGGTGTTGTACCCCAGCGCCGCGCCGACGCCGCCGATGAGGAGGACCATCAGCGCGGTGCCGACGAGGCCGTACATCTGGACGTTCTCGACGAAGCCGAAGACGGCCGAATACGGCGCGTGGACCAGCACGACCCAGTCCGTCCCCGCAATCGGGGAGTAGCCGACGGTGTACTGCTCGTCGAGGACGTCCCCCGCGGGCATGGTGGCCGCGACGCCGGCATCCTGTTCGGCGCCGCGGAGTTCGTTCGCCGCGACGATTGGCTCGGTCGCTTCGCCGCCGGAGGCGTACGGTTGGAGGGTCGCGTCGCCCACGCCGCCGTCCGCCCCCTCGTCGAACATCACGACGTTGGACGCGTTGACTACCTGCGTGAACCCGCCGTCGGCCCGTTCGGAGCCCTGAAGGGACTCCGTGATGCCGGCGATAGAGTACTCGATGACGACGTAGCGGTTCTGCGTCGCGTCTACGGGACTCATGAACCCGACGACGGGGCCGGTCTGGGTCTGGTAGACGCTCGAGTGCGTGACCTCGCCCGCGCGGTCGAACTGGATGTCGGTGGTCCAGCCGCGATTGACCCGTGAGACGTTCGTCCCGGCGCTCAGCGAGGAACTCGCGACGATGGTCGTGCCCGTCAACTCGCGCTCGACGAGGTGGACGCTAGCCACGTCGGCCGACAGCCCCGCCTCGCGGTTCCGAAGTTCCGCTCGCAAGTCCTCGCTGTCGTCCGACGTCCAGACGTCGCTGGAGGAGACGAACTGTGCGGAGAGGCGGTTGCGCTCGAACCACTGTTCGATGATGTCGCCCTCCTGTGCGGCGACGCCGCGGTACTCATCGGTCACTTGGGTCTCGGTGTACGTCCGAATCTGGTCGGTCGCCAAGAGCCCCATCGCACCGACCGAGAGCGCCATCACGACCAGCACGATGGCGAACTTCAGCGCGAAGTTCCGCCGGATGGCGTCCGGTACGATTGTCGCGAGAACTCCGCCGCTCGCGTCGTCCCTGCCCGATGCCCCTGCCGAAGGTGTGTCCTGTCCACTCATGGTTAGTTCCCGCCCAGCGAGCAGCTCGCCGCTGGTCCCTCGGAACACGAGTACATCGCGTCCCGCGTCGTCTCGACGAGGTCGTAGTATCGCCCGAAGTCCTGCTGGTTCCCGGGTCGACCTCTGACCACGGGCACCGGCCGCATCGACTGATGGTCACACGCTCGCATGGTCTGTGCCCCGATGCCGGCGGCGTACTCCCACCCTTCCAGCGCCGAGATGACCTCCTCCGGATCGAACGTTCCCGCGCGGGCGACGGCGTGTGCGTACTGGAGCGTCTGGGTGTACGCGACGTGGGCCGGTCCGGACGGTATCGAGGACGAGGCCGACCCCGTTCCGCCGCTGTACTCGCTGCTGAACGCCGACTGGAACTGTTCGGACAGCGGCGTCTCGATGGAGGGGTCCCACGCGATGGTCCCGATGACGTCCTCGATGGCCCCGCCCGCCGTCTGGGCCACGGCCCGCGTGTACAGCGGGATGACCACGTTCTCCTCGGGGAAGGACTCTCGGACCGCACGCACCGCGTTCGCGGCGTCGAGGCCCCGGAGGTTCAGGACGAGAACGTCCTCGTCGGCGCTCTCGATGTCGGACATGTACTGGTCGAAGTCCCGCGTCCCGAGTTGGGCGCTCAGACTGCCCACGGGGTGCCACCCGGCCTCTGTGAGGAACTCCTTCATCTCTGTCCGCTGGGCGTACCCCCAGTCGTCCTGCGAGTACATCTGGAAGAAGTTGACGTCCTCGCCGAACTCCTCGACGAGGACCGGTGTGAGCGCCTTCGCGGTCATGTAGGCGTTGAACATCTCCCGGAAGGTCCAGCGGTTGCAGTTCCCGCCCGTCAGTTTGTCGAGGTGGGCCATCGTCGACATGTATACGACCTGATTCTCGGCGGCCACCTCCTGATGGACGAGGCCCGTGTCGCTCGTGGAACCTCCAGAGAGCATGATGGCGTCGTCGTTCGACACCATCGACTCCGCCGAGTTGCGCGCCACCTCCGGGTCGCTCTGGGTGTCGCTGACCGTCGCTTCCACAGTCTTGCCGAGCAAGCCGTCGCCGCCCAGTTGCCGGAAGTACTCGTTGTCCACCCACCCCCCACCCTCGTTGAGGTGCTTCACCGCGAGGCGGTGGCCACGGAGTTCCTCCTCGCCGGCCGTCGAGAACGGTCCTGACCGGGCGACGTTGAACCCGAAGGTGACCGTGTCTCCGGTAACTGGAAAGTTTCCGATACGTTCGGCGGTCGGCGTCCCCCCGCCCCCGCCACCGCCACAACCGGCGAGTCCGGCGATTCCCGCCACACCGGCCGCTCTGAGAAATCTGCGCCGAGAAACCGACGACTCGTTGTTCACTGACCTGCGACCCATAGCATGATGTGTAAAATATGGGTACAAAAGCCTTTGGAGATTATTAATAACTGGGTAACAATTTCGACATACGGTGCCACCTGCGCCGACCGTCGCTCGTCGTCAACCGGACTCTCAGGGATTTATACCGGCCGGGCGACGAGGACGCCACATGACTGACCTGGTCACGTTCGGAGAAACGATGCTCCGGCTATCCCCGCCGGACGAGGAACGCCTCGAAACTGCCGACCAGTACAACGTCCGTGCCGCCGGTGCCGAGTCGAACGTCGCCGTCGCGGCACAGCGACTCGGCCTCGACGCCGTCTGGACCTCGAAGCTCCCGGACTCGTCGGTCGGCCGGCGAGTCGTCGGCGAACTCCGCAACCACGGCGTCTCCGTGGACGTCGTTTGGGACGACAGCGAGGGCGCTCGACAGGGGACCTACTACCTCGAACAGGGCCAACCGCCGCGAGGGAACGAGGTCATCTACGACCGGGCCGGTGCGAGCGTGACGACGGCGTCGACTGCCGAACTGCCCACCGAAACCGTCGAGAACGCGACGGGGTTCCACACGACCGGTATCACCCCCGCGCTCTCGGAGACGCTCGAACAGACGACGGCCGACCTGCTCGCCCGGGCGCAGGACGCCGACACCGTGACGAGTTTCGACCTCAACTACCGCTCGAAGCTCTGGACCCCCGCCGAGGCGAAAGCGGTTCTGACGGACCTGTTCCCGGACGTCGACGTCCTCGTCGTCGCTCGACGGGACGCCGAGACGGTGCTGGACCGGACCGGCGACGCCGAGTCCGTGGCCCGCGGACTGGCCAACGACTACGGCTTCGACGTGACCGTCGTCACCCGCGGGGCCGAGGGTGCTCTCGCGCTCGCCGACGGCGAGGTGTACGAACAGCCGACCTACGAGGCCTCGAACGCGCATCCGGTCGGAACGGGCGACTCCTTCGTGGGCGGGTTCCTCTCGCAGTACCTCGCCGGCGAGTCCGTCGCCGACGGGTTGGCGTGGGGTGCGGCCACCGCCGCGCTGAAGCGTTCGGTGCCCGGTGACATCGCCGTCGTCTCGCCGAGCGAAGTCCGCGAAGTCATCGCCGGCGACACGACCGAAATCTCTCGCTGACGCCCTTCGAGGCCGGCGATTCTGGCGGCGTCCGGCAAGCTTCTTATCCCCCGCCTCGGTACGGACAGGTATGAATCATCGAACCGTCCGTCCACTTGCGTTTTCGGGGGTATCGAGCGATGCGTAGCGCGAAAATCGTCTGTACGCTGGGTCCGGCCAGCGAGTCGGTCGACCAGATAGCGTCCCTCGCCGAGGCGGGGATGTCTGTGGCCCGACTCAACGCCAGTCACGGCTCCCCCGAACACCGGCGGACGATGATAGACCGCATCCGAGAGGTCGACGAAATCGTCGATACGCCGGTGGCGTCGATGCTAGACATGCCCGGGCCGGAGGTCCGAACCGCGCCCGTACGCGAACCAATCCAACTCGAAGAGGGGACGACCGTCCGCTTCGTCGTCGGCGACGAGGCGACCCCCGAGGAGGTCGGACTCTCACAGTCCATCACGAGCGTCGTCCCGGGCGACCGGGTCCTCTTGGACGACGGCCGCATCGAGACGACGGTGGACCGCGTCGAGGACGACGTGGTGTACGCCGACGTCGAGAACGGCGGCGAACTCGGTGCCAGAAAGGGCGTCAACGTCCCCGGCGTCGAACTGGGGCTCCCCACCATCACCGAGAACGACGAACAGGAACTCGACGTCGCCGCCGAGATGGAACCGGACTTCGTCGCGGCGTCGTTCGTCCGCGACGGTGACGCCATCTACGAAATCAATCAGGCGCTCGAAGACCGGGGCGTCGACATCCCCATCATCGCCAAAATCGAGCGCGCCGGGGCTGTCGAGAACTTAGAGTCCATCATCGACGCGGCCTACGGCATCATGGTCGCCCGCGGTGACCTCGGCGTGGAGTGCCCGCTGGAAGACGTGCCCATCATCCAGAAGCGCATCATCCGGAAGTGCCACCAGGCCGGCGTCCCCGTCATCACCGCCACGGAGATGCTGGATTCGATGGTCCACTCTCGCCGCCCGACCCGCGCGGAGGCGTCCGACGTCGCGAACGCCGTCCTCGACGGCACCGACGCCGTCATGCTCTCTGGCGAGACGGCCATCGGCGACCACCCGACCCGTGTCGTCGAGACGATGGACCGCATCGTCCGCGACGTCGAACAGAGCGACGAGTACGCCGAGTCCCGCGAACAGCGAGTCCCGAACGCCGGCGGCACCCGGACCGACGCGCTGGCCCGGTCCGCCCGGTTCCTCGCCCGCGACATCGGTGCGTCGGCGGTCGTCGCCGCCTCCGAGTCCGGCTACACCGCGCTCAAGGCCGCGAAGTACCGCCCCTCCATCCCCATCGTGGCCTCGACGCCCAGCGAGCAGGTTCGGCGGCGACTCGCGCTCTCGTGGGGAATAACCCCAGTCACCACCCAGTACACCACCGACGGGGCCGACGCCATCATCCAGAACGCGGTCCAGTCGGCCCTCGAGACGGAGGCCGCGGACGGCGGCGACACCGTCGTCGTCCTCTCGGGGATGATGACCGAACTCGAAGGCATGAACACGGCCAACATGCTGAAGGTCCACGTGGCCGCCGAGACGGTCGCGAACGGTCGCTCGGTCGTCGACGGACTCGTCACCGGCCCGGTGTACCGCGTCGAAGACGGTGACATCACCGAGGCACCCGACGGCGCTATCCTCGCCATCCCCGAAGGGTTCGAGGGCGAGTTCACCGGCGACACTCAACGGGTCGGCGGCATCGTCGACGCCCACGGGGGGATTACGAGCTACGCCGCTATCGTCGCCCGCGAACTCTCCATCCCCATGATATCGGACGCCGTCGTTCCCGAAACTGTCGAATCGGGCGCAGTCGTGACGCTCGACGCCGAACGCGGCGTCCTCTACGAGGAGGCCATCGGCCGCGAACGACTCGACGACGACGCACGGTAACACGGACGTACTCGAATCTGTGTTATTAAGTAGCGGAAGAGCGACCTACCGACCAACATGGGCGCATACGCAGGGGTCGACCTCGGCGCGACACACATCCGCGCTGTCATCGGCGACGCGTCTGGAACGCCGATAGCGTCGTTCAAGCGCGAGACACCGCGCGGCCCGAACGGCATCGCCGTCACCGAAGCGGTGCTCGACGCGCTACGCGAGGCGTGTTCCGCCGCCGACGTGGCACCGACCGACGTCACCGCGGCCGGAATCGGGTCGTTCGGGCCGCTCGACCTTGCGGAGGGCGTCGTCGAGAACCCGGCGAACCTCCCCGACACTATCGACCGCATCCCGCTGACCGGTCCCGTCGAAAACCTTCTCGGCACCTCGCGGGTCTATCTCCACAACGACGCGAACGCCGGCGTCATCGGCGAACGGTACTACTCCGACCGCAACCCCGACGACATGGTCTACCTGACCATCTCCTCGGGTATCGGGGCCGGCGTCGCCGTCGACGGCAACATCCTCAGCGGGTGGGACGGCAACGCCGGCGAGGTCGGTCACCTCACCATCGACCCGCACGGGTTCATGACCTGTGGCTGTGGTCACGACGGCCACTGGGAGGCCTACTGCTCGGGAGAGAACATCCCCCGATACGCGACCCAACTCCACCGCGAGGACCCAGTCGAGACGGCGCTCCCGATAGACACCGAGGGGTTCGACGCCGCAGACGTCTTCGCGTACGCCGGCGAGGACGACTTCGCCTCGCACGTCCTCGAACAGATATGCCACTGGAACGCCATCGGCGTCGCCAACATCGTCCACTCGTACGCACCGCTGGTCGTCTACGTCGGGGGTGCCGTCGCCATCAACAACCCCGAACAGGTCCTCGAACCGATACGGAACCGCCTCGACGACATGGTGATGTCGAACATCCCCGACATCCAGTTGACGACGCTCGGGGACGACGTGGTCGTCCGCGGCGCACTCGCCTCGGCGCTGACCGAGGGGACGGGCGACCCGGCCCGCGGCGTCTGAGTTCTCTCCGCCGACCACCGCCCGCGTGTCGTAAGGTCCACTGTCTACACCTTCTGTCCGTCCGCGCAAAAGTAACCGCGAGGGCTACTGCCGCAGGTCGTAGAGCCGTCGAAACACCGTCGGCGGAAACCGCGGTTCGACTCTGCTGGGGGGTCGCCCCTGCCCGCTCTGTGCTTCGGACTGGACGCGTTCGACGACGCCGGCCTCCGCCATCTCGTAGAGGAAGCGCTTGACAGTCCCCGCCGAGAGGTCGACGGCGGAGGACGCGCCGATTGCCTCCGTCGTCGCCGTGACCGACGACCGCTCTTGGGGCCCGAGGTCGACCAGTTCGCGGAGTACGGCCTGCCGGTTGGCCGGCAGCGCCAACACGACCCCGAGGGAGACGCAGGGGTCGGGCACCTCGTCGAAGGCGGCGTCGACGTCTGTCGCCGTCAACTGCGTCCGGCCGTCCTCGCTCGCGATGTCGGTGGCGATGAACAGGGCCGCCAGCGCGTCGTGGGCGTCCCCGTCGGCCCACTCGGCGATGTCTCGGGCGAGTCCGTGGTCCAGCGCCTGTTGTGCGAGTCCGAGCGAGGCCCGCGTCATCAACACGTCGACCAGCATCTGTCGCTGGTAGTCGGCGACGCGAATCGACTCGGCGGTGTACTCGGTCAGGACAGTCTCAGACGGGTCCAACCGACCGATGGCCATCCAGCTGACGTTGCTCGGAAGCCCCGCGAACAGGTCCACGAGGTCACCTTCGGTGGTGCTTCGCGGTTCGCCGACGTGGTCGACGGTGACGACTACGCCGGTCCGACTGCCGCCCAGCACCTCGTGGAGACGCGACTTGAGCGTGTCCGTCCCGATACCGTGTTCCGGCACCGACTCCTCGACCAGCGCGTCCAACACGGCGTGGTAGAACGCGAACTCGCTGGTGGTCTGGCGCGCGTCGACGTAGACGAACGCCGGCGACGTCGGCGACTGGGCGCGGGTGCTGGTGTGGATGACCGCGCGGTTCTCGGTCGGTAGCTGTTCGAGATGCGTAAAGAGAGCCGTCACGACCGCAGACTTCCCCGCCCCTTTCGGGCCGTGGACGTACGCGTTCGGCGGGAGTTTGCCGTCGAAGACGGGGTCCAGATGGTCGAGCAAGCGCTCCAGTACCGGGCCTCGGTCGGCCGGTTCCTCTATGTGCGTGACCGGCGACAGCGATTCGTAATCCTGAATCAGCCGTGGGTGCCCGTCACGGCGCTGCCGACGTTTGATTCTCGCTTCGATGTCCATGCTTTGAGTGCGAATCTTCGGTGTGTGCGGGTTGTACCGATAGATAAAAAGGTGTGTGAATTAGGGGAGCGGAATCCAGACGGAGGTCGGGAAGACGCCGACCAGCGCGAGGACGGCGATGATGAACGTCGCGACGACGATAGCCGCGGCCGGCGGGTCGAAGTGGGTGTCCGAGTGCGCGTAGAAGATGCGCTGGATGGTTTCACCGGCGAGCGCGCCGACGAGTCCGAACACTGCGCCGGCGATGATTTGGACCGGTTCGCCGCCCAGCGGTGCGACCGCGAGTGCCGCCGTGCTGGCCGGCAGGGTCATGTGGTGGGTGACCGGAATCTTCTCGACGCCGAGGTTCAGGAACGTCAGCAACGCCGCGGAGATACCGAACCCGAGGAACGCGCTCCCGGTGACGATGGCTATCCACCCGCCCAGCAGACCGGCGACGATGCCGATCATGGCGACGTTGGCCCACTTGTACTGGTGGGGGAGCCACGGTTCGACGGCCAGTCGGGTGGCGTTGACCGTGCCGCCGTCGGCGGCGACGCGCTCTTCACCGTTCTCGAAGGGCGTCATGTCGAGGACGCCCCGGTCGCCCGCGCCGATGAGCGGGTAGCCGAAGGCGAGTCGGTGAGCGACGGCCGAGAGGACCACCGCGATGGCGATGGGGTCCCACGGCGCGCCGATGCCCGCAGAGACGCGAGTGATGACGAGGCCGAGGATGCCGAAGACGCCACCGACGGCGAGGATGTCCGGTCGGGTGCCCAGCGCGTACGCGATGTCCTTCGCCGGGTGGTAGTCACCGTCGGACGGTTCCGGCATGCCGTCGTTCTTCGCGGCGTAGGCGGCGGCGGCCGCACCGGCCGCGAAGGAGACGTGCGGGCCGAAGACCGGACCGAAGGCGATAGACCCGGTGATGCCGACACCGATTTCACCGGCCGGGATGTCGGCGACGGCACCGAGTTCGGAGACGAGGATGTTCACTGCCTCTCCAGCGATGACCATGAACCCCGTGAAACAGAACGCGGGGAGCGCGCCGAGCGCGGCACCGAACGCGCCGCCAGCGAAGGCGGCGAGGAGGAGCGCGATGAAGCGCGGCACCTCGACGCCGAACAGCGGAATCTGAAGGAGCAGGTCGCTTACCATCCGTTACTCCTCCTGTGCCCAATCCAGGGAGCGCTCTACGGCGTCGTCCCAGCGGTCGTACATCTTGTCGACTTCCTCGGCGTCCTTCTCGGGGCTGAACTCGCGGTCTATCTGCCAGTTGTCCCGGAGTTCGTCCACAGTGTCCCAGTAGCCGACGGCCAGACCCGCGGCGTACGCGGACCCGAGCGCAGTCGTCTCGTCGACTTCCGGACGGGCGATGTCCGTCTGGATGATGTCGGACTGCAGTTGACAGAGGAAGTTGTTCTTGACCGCACCGCCGTCGACGCGGAGCGACGTCGTCTCGACGCCGGAGTCGGCCTCCATGGCCTCGGCCACGTCGCGCGTCTGGTACGCGATGGATTCGAGGGTGGCACGCACGATGTGTTCTTTCCGGGTCCCACGCGTCATGCCGACGATGGTCCCTCGGGCACGGCCGTCCCAGTGGGGGGCACCGAGGCCCGTGAAGGCCGGCACCATGTAGACGCCGTCGGTCGAGTCGACCGAGCGGGCCAGTTCCGCGGTCTGGGCGGCGTTGTTGATTAGGTCGACGTCTTCGAGCCACTCGATTGCGGCGCCGGTGATGAAGATGGCTCCCTCCAGCGCGTACTGGACGGGTTCGCCGGACATCTGGAAGCCGATGGTCGTCAGCAGACCGTGGTCGGACTTGACGGCCTCCGTCCCGGTGTTCATCAGGTAGAACGAACCGGTGCCGTACGTGTTCTTCGCGTCGCCCTCGTCGAAACAGGTCTGGCCGAACATCGCGGCCTGCTGGTCACCCAGCGCGCCCGCGACGGGAATCTCCTCGCCGAGGAAGCCGTCGGGGTCCGTGGTCCCGTAGTACTCCTCGTCGGAGGAGGGACGGACCTCCGGCACCATCGACTCGGGCACGCCGAACTCCTCCAAGAGGTCGTCGTCCCACTCGAGGTCCCGGATGTTGTACAGCATGGTCCGGGAGGCGTTGGTGACGTCCGTGATGTGGTTGCCCGTCAGGTTGTAGATGAGCCACGTGTCGATGGTCCCCATCAGGAGTTCGCCGGCCTCCGCTCGGTCCTGCAGGTCTTCCCCACGAGAGCTCTGCATCTTGAGCGGTTCGGCGTTCTCGAGAATCCACTCGGTCTTCGTCGCCGAGAAGTACGCGTCACACTCCAGCCCGGTCTTCTCACGAATCTCCTCGACCTTGCCGGCCTCCTGAATCTCCTCGACGCGGTCGGTCGTCCGGCGGTCCTGCCAGACGAGTGCGTTGTGGACCGGCTTACCGGTCTCTTTGTCCCACACGACCGTCGTCTCGCGCTGGTTCGTGATGCCCAGCGCCTCTAGCTGACTGGCGTCGAGGTCGGCCTCGTCGAGGCCGCGGGTGACGACTTCCTGCGTGTTCTCCCAGATTTCGAGGGGGTCGTGTTCCACCCAACCCGGGTTCGGGTAAATCTGTTCGTGCTTCTCGTACGCGTTGGCGACGACCTGTCCGCTGTGGTCGAATACCATGAACCGCGTCCCGGTCGTACCTTGGTCTATCGAACCGACGTATGTGTCTGCCATTGGTGTGTTCTCCGTTCGGACGAGCCTTGTTTATCCAAGACCCGGCCTTACGAGTAAACAATATAGTGAATCATTATAAAGATTACTCACAATAGCCGACCGAGGATAAAAAATACGAAATGATTCTTCTCTCACTTCGAGGCGTACGTTCGGAGACGTTTCTCCACCTGTTCGTTGATACGCGCTAGTTCGCCGTCCACGGCTTCGACACTCGTCACGTGGTCGATGCCATCCTCGATGACCGTCCGAACCGTGTCGAACGGCCCGATTTGGGCCCCGCGGGTCGCCGTCGTATCCGTGGTACCGACGAGTTGGTCGAAGGCAGTAGCGTAGTGGGGGTTCTCGTCGAACCACCCTTCAGACCGGAGTTGCGGAATCGCGGCCTCGTGGACCGGGAAGTAGCCCGTCTCACGGTGCCAGCGTTTCTGTTGCTCGGGTTCGGTCAGCCACGTGAGGAATCGGGTCACGGCCGCCCGCGTCTCCCGCGGCAGGTCGTCGCTGACCCACAGCGACGCGCCGCCGACGAGGACACCCGTTCGGTCGTCTAACACCGGGAGCATCCCGGTTCCCACCTCGAAATCCGCGCCGGATTCGATGGCCCGGAGCGAGGACGTCGACCCGACGAGCATCGCCGCCGTCCCGTCGTGAAACTCGTTTCGCGCCCTGCCGCGCGCCTCGATGCCCGGGTCGAGATAGAGGCCGTCTGCCTCCATGCCGACCCACCACTCCAGTAGCGACCGCCCGAACGCACCGTCTAGGTTCGCAGTTCTCGGGACGCCCGCGCGACCGTTCTCGTTGCCCACCAGCAGTTCGTCGGCCTCGGCGAACCACTGCTCGACGAACCACGAGTAGTTCGCGAAGGTGATGCCGTAGTCGGTGACGCCCCGAGAGACGAGCCGGTCGGCCGCGGTGCGCACCTCGTCGAGCGTCTGCGGGGGCGAGTCGGGGTCCAGTCCCGCCGTTCGGAACGCCTCGCGGTTGTACGCGAGCACGGGATTGGAAGCGTTGAACGGGAGCGACTGCAACTTCCCGTCCATGCGATAGTAGTTAGTCAACGGGTCGAGCAGTGAGTCGAGGTGGTCCGCCGGGAGCAACTCCTCGACGGGGCTGAAGTACCCGCTCTCGCGTGCGCGCGTACAGCCTATCTCGAACACCTGTGCGACGGCGGGACCGTTGCCGGCGGCCGCCGCGTCGAGCGTCGCGTCCAGCGTCCCCCGATAGCTCCCCTTCGAGGTCAGCGAGATGCTGATGTCCTCGCTCTCGGCCTCGAACTCGCGCGCGAGGGACTCCAGCAACAGCGCCTTCTCGCCGCCCATCGCGTGCCAGAACTCCACGACCGTCTGGTCGGCGCTGGCGGCCGTCGCCGCCCCCGCGAGTTCGAAGCGGTCGAGGGTCTGCTCGAGGGAGTCCGCTCGTTCCGTGAGCGTGGACACCCGCGTCGAGACTTCCGCCAGTTCCGTCGTCTGGTCCTGTGCGGCGTCGGCCGCGGTGTCGGCCTCGCCGGCCGTCCGGTCGCTTATCTCCCCAACCTCGTCTATCATCGAGACGACCTCCTGCGTGGACTGTGCCTGTGTATCTGTGGCGCTGTCTATCTCCTGCACGCTCGCGTCCACGTCCGAGACCCGTTCGACGACGGCGTCGAGTTCGCCGAGCGCCCTCTCGACGGCTTCGTGCGTGCTCTCGACGGTCCTCTGGGTGTGGTGCATCTCCTCGACCGTGGCCTCGGCGTGGTCGTGGACGCGGTCGATAGAGGACTCGATTTCGTCGGTGGCACGTTTCGTCTCGCTGGCGAGGTTCTTCACCTCGTTCGCGACCACGGTGAAGCCGTCGCCCTCCGCGCCCGCACGCGCGGCCTCGATGTTCGCGTTCAGCGCGAGGATGTTCGTCTGGTCCGCCACGTCCGTAATGAACTCGACGACGTCCTCGATTTCGGTCGTGAGGTAGTTCAACCGCTCGACCTTCTCGGCAGTCTCGGCAGCGTGGGACGTGAGTTGGTCGAGTTCCGTCATCGCCTCGCTCGCGGCCGTCTGTGCGGTCGCGCCGCGGTTACTGGCCGCCTCGGACGTGTCGGCCACCTCGTTGGCGGAGGCCGCTATCTCCTCGATTGTGGCCGAGAGGCTGCGCATCTCGTCGGAGATGGCCTGAATCCGCTCGTTCTGGGTCCGCGACCCGGTCGAAATCTCGCTGACGGCGTCGCTGACCGCTCGGCTCGACCCCTTCACGCTGTCGAGTCGGTCGTCGACGCGTTCGGTCGCCGAGGAGACCTGTTCGCTGAAGGCGGTCATCCGCTCGACCGTCTCGCGCCACTCCGAGAGCAGGTCGTCGTAGGCGTCGTACAGTACGACGGCGCGTTCGCTCGGGGGCGACCCCGGCGTCACCGTCAGGTCCCCGTCCGCGTTTGCGCTGGCGACGTCCGCTAACTGTTCGACGGCGGCCTCTAACTCCTCTCGTCGGGCCCGCTCGGCCGCGAGTTCGTCTTCGAGACGCGCTATCTCCGCGGACGCGTCCGAACGGTGTTCGTCGACGTCCGGAGGAGGAGAATCGGAGGTGGTCCCGCCGTCGGAGACGGGGTCGTCCGCCGTCTCACCGTTCGTTCGACGCTCGTCGTCCGGTTCGTGTGTACCCGCCTGCGTCGCTCTCTGCGTGTCGTCTGCATCGTCGGTAAACGGGTTCCACCCACTCATGGCCGCCACCGCCTCTTTCGCACAGTCTCTCCCATGGTCACTCGTACCCCAGCTATCGTACATGAACATATATAGTAGTTACTAGTGCTATGGGTGCCGTCAGTAATCAATGATTCAGCCCTCCCCCGATATAGATACTGTCGATAGAACCGCTTATTCGTCCCAATCCCGCCGGATCGTGCGAGTGGGGCGGCTACCCTCACCGGGCGTTGCTTGCCAGTACCATGTGTGAGAATCTCGTGGTGGTAGCGCCAGACAATCATGATTACCAATAAAATTTACTGGCGAACCCCGGTTCAACGGTAAAATAAAGTGGGTGCGCTCCAAAGCGCAGGTATAACAGATGGCATCGACACCACACATCGCCGTCATCGGTGGCGGTTCGACCGGCGTGGGCATCGCCCGTGACCTCGCGATGCGGGGACTCGACGTGACACTCGTCGAGCAGGGGAACCTCACTCACGGGACGACGGGCCGGATGCACGGCTTGCTCCACAGCGGCGGTCGGTACGCTGTCTCGGACCAGGCCAGCGCCACGGAGTGTATCGAAGAGAACCGGGTCCTGCGGGACATCGCCAGCCACTGCGTCGAGATGACCGGCGGGATGTTCGTCAAACGACCGGAGGACTCAGAGGAGTACTTCCAAGAGAAGCTAGAGGGATGTAAGGAGTGTGGCATCCCCGCAGAGGTCGTCTCCGGCGAGGAGGCCCGGCAGATGGAGCCACACCTCGCGAAGGACGTCGACAAGGCGATTACGGTGCCCGACGGCGCAATCGACCCCTTCCGTCTCGTCGTCGCCAACGCCGCCAGCGCGCAGGAACACGGCGCGCGCATCGAGACGCACTCGAAGGTGACCGACCTCCTCGTCGAGGACGGCGAAGTCGTCGGCCTCGAAGTCGAACACGACTCCGGGCCGGGCAAGCGCGTCCACGGGACCGAGGGCGGCACCGAGGAGATTCGCGCCGACTACGTCGTCAACGCCACGGGCGCGTGGGCCGGCCGCATCGGCGACATGGCCGGCCTCGACATCGCCGTCCGCCCCTCGAAGGGCGTCATGACCATCATGAACGTCCGGCAGGTCGACACGGTCATCAACCGCTGTCGGCCGAAGGGCGACGCGGACATCGTCGTCCCCCACGAGACGACGGCCATCCTCGGAACGACGGACGAGGAAGTCGAGGACCCGGAGGACTACCCCGAAGAACAGTGGGAGGTCGACCTGATGATAGAGACCCTGTCGGAACTGATTCCGATGTTGCAGGAGGCCCGCACCATCCGCTCGTTCTGGGGAGTCCGACCGCTGTACGAACCGCCCGACGTCGGGAGCGAGGACCCGACGGACATCACGCGGGACTTCTTCCTGCTGGACCACGACGAGCGAGACGACCTGCCGGGCATGACCAGCATCGTCGGCGGGAAGTTCACCACCTACCGGATGATGGGCGAGCAGATTTCCGACCACGTCTGCGGGAAGTTCGGCATCGACGCGGAGTGCCGGACCGCAGACGTCCCCCTCCCCGGGAGCGAGGACTTCTCGGTCCTGCGGGACTACATGGACGAGTTCGGCCTCCGGTCGCCAATCGGTCGCCGGAGCGTCGAGCGCCTCGGGTCCCGCGCGGACGAGGTACTCAAGACCGACGGGCCGAATCCGACGGTCTGCGAGTGCGAGGGCGTCACCCGCGCCGAGATTCAGGACGCCATCTCCCAGTCGGGGTCGGACCTCAACGCCGTCCGCATCCGCACCCGCGCCTCGATGGGCAACTGTCAGGGCGGCATCTGTACGCACCGGATGGCCAGCGAACTCCACGGCGAGTACGACGAGGGCGTCGTCCGCGACGCGTGGGACGAACTCTTGCAGGAAC
Source organism: Haloarcula sp. H-hyl6 (assembly GCF_056934455.1). Classification (NCBI taxonomy): domain Archaea; kingdom Methanobacteriati; phylum Methanobacteriota; class Halobacteria; order Halobacteriales; family Haloarculaceae; genus Haloarcula; species Haloarcula sp. H-hyl6. The sequence goes on along the minus strand of NZ_JBRIIK010000001.1, from coordinate 59,832 downwards.
GATGGAAGGGGCAGCGCCACGCCCTCTGGGGGGAGCAACTCTCGCAGGCGGCGCTGAACTACGCGCTCCACGCGACGACGCAGAACCGCGACCACGACCCGGCCGGCGGCGACCCGGTCGACTTCGCGGCGTTCGACACCGGAATCGACCGCACCGGTGACTCGGGGACGGCCGACGTCGCCGCCGACGGGGGGACGCCGGATGGCAATTGAGTCCGAAATCCTCGTCGTCGGTGGCGGCCTCGCGGGCCTCTCGAGCGCCCTCGCGGCCGCCCGCGATGGCGCCGACGTCCGCCTCGTCTCCTACAAGCAGAGCACGCTCCGGCAGGCCTCGGGGCTGGTCGACTTGCTCGGATACACGCCAGACGGCGAGGGACCCCTGACCGACCCCTACGCCGCGATGGCGGACCTGCCCGCCTCCCACCCGTACCAGACCGTCGGCGTCGAGACGGTCAGGGAGGCGATGGCGATGTTCGACGAGGTCAGCGGTTACGAGGGTGGCCACACCGACACCAACGCCCTCCTGCCCACCCACGGCGGCACGGTCAAGCCGACGGCCCGCTACCCTCGCGGGGCGGCGGCCGGCCTCGCCAGCGACGACCGGGACACCCTGCTGGTCGGCATCGAGTCGATGACCGACTTCGACGCGCCCCACGTCGCCGACCATCTCAAAGCGGCCGGCGTCCCCTTCGGCGTGCGAGGCGAGACCATCCGGTTCCCCGGTGACCTGCGCGCCGACGCGAAGGTCACCCGGTACGCGAAACTGCTGGACGCGAACGGCGACGTCGCGGTCCGCGGGCGGAACGTCCCGGCACGCGAAGCCCTCGCCCAGCGAGTCAACCCGCTCGTCGAGGACGAGGAACGCGTCGGCTTCCCGGCCATACTCGGGGACGACGACCCCGCCGGCGTCCGGGCCGCACTCGGCGAGAAGATGGGCGTCGACGTGTTCGAGGTCCCGATGGGGCCGCCGTCGCTCCCGGGCCTCCGACTCGAAGACAGACTGTTCGAGGCCTTAGACGAGGCCGGCGCGAGTTTCGAGACGGGCAACCCCATCGTCGACTACGAGGGCGACGGCGGCGTAGAGCGCGTCTTCATGGAGAAGAACGGCGCTCGCATCCCGCTCTCGGCCGACCAGTACGTCCTCGCGACCGGCGGTCTCGTCGGGAAGGGCATCGAGTCCGACCGCGAGGGCGCGACCGAACCCGTGTTCGACTGTCACGTTCCCCACAGCGACGACCGGTACGACTGGTTCGACACGGACGTCTTCGGCGACCACCCCTTCGCCGGGTTCGGCATCGAGACGGACGACGACCTGCGACCGCTGACCGCGGACGGGAACGTGGAGTTCGACAACCTACGGGCCGCCGGGAGTGTCCTCGGTGGCTACGACTTCGCCGCGGAGAAGTCCGGCAGCGGCGTCTCGATTGCGACAGGCTACGCGGCGGGCACGAGCGCCGCAGCGGAGGTACGATGAGCGACGCACAATCCCCAGACTTCGACCCAGTTGAACCGAACACGGGCGAGGACTTCGAACCGGTCGAAGTGTTCCCCGACAGCGACGACTTCGACCTGCGACCGGGCGCGGACTCCTGCTACAAGTGCTCGGTCTGTGACACGAACTGTCCGGTCGCGGAAGTCGACGACGACTTCCCCGGGCCGAAGTTCCAGGGGCCGGAGCAGTGGCGCCTGAAACAGACCGACGACGACTACGAGATAGACGACTCCGTGATGTCGTGTTCGAACTGCATGCGGTGTGACTCGGCGTGTCCGTCGGGCGTGCCGCTCAGCCAGATGCACAACACGGCCCGCGGGGAGTACGTCAGCGAGCAGATGGACAAACTCTCCGTGGAGTACGTCCGCAACCGCATCCTCTCGAACTACCGCACGTCGGCGTGGCTGGCGAGCAAGGTCCCGCGGCTGGCGAACTTCGCGATGAACTTCGGGCCGGCCCGCTGGGTGATGGAGAAGACGATGGGCGTCACCAGCGAGCGCGACTTCCCCGAGTTCGCCCGGCAGACCTTCCGCGAGTGGTGGGCCGACCGGGGCGGCGCCGACGCGTCCCGTCGCAACGCTCGTGAGAGCCGTGAACGGCGCGGCGAACCCGTCGACGCCGACAAGAAGGTCGCGTACTTCCACGGCTGTTACTCCAACTACAACACGCCGGAGGTGGCCAAGGCGATGGTCCACGTCTACGAGCACTTCGGCTACGAAATCGTCGCCCCCGAACAGAAGTGCTCGGGGACGCCGATGTTCGCCAACGGGATGTTAGACGACGCCCGCCGGCACGCGGAGGTCAACGTCTCCTCGATGTCCGACCTCGTCGAACAGGGGTACGACGCCATCGCCTCGTGTACCTCCTGTTCGATGGCGCTCCGACAGGAGTACCCCGAACTGTTCGACATCGACGGCATCGAGGAGGTGGCCGCGAACACCTTCGAGGCCATCGAGTACCTGCGCATCCACGAGGACCTCAAAGGCGAAATCGAATCGGCCGACGTCTCCGGGGAACTGGCCGAGGAGTTCGCCTACCACGCGCCGTGTCACGCCCGGAATCAGGGGCTGGAACGGCAGGCCGTCGAACTGTTCCGCGACTTAGACGGCGTCGGCGTCGAGGACGTCGGGGACTCCTGTTCCGGTATCTCGGGCACCTACGGCTGGAAGGAAGAGAAGTACGAGAAGTCCATGGAAATCGGCGAGGAGATGTTCGAACACATGGAACACGCCGAGGGCCAGACGGGGATGACCGAGTGTCCCACCTGTGCGATGCAGATGGAACACGGCACCGGCTACGAGATTCGTCACCCCCTCGAACTCGTCGAGGCCGCAGTAGTGGAGTAACGGCGCGGTACCACACACGGCGGGCCCACTCGATGGTCCCCCGTCGCCGCCGGTCCCAGCGTACTTTTCGGGCAGATTGGACTATTCACAGAACGTGCCGGGCCGACGAGACGCCGGCCGGAGAGAACCGAGAGAGACCGCTCCGTTACTCGCCGCGGACGAAGGTGACCGGGCACGGCGCGTTGAGCATGACTTCCTGTGCCGTAGAGCCGAAGACGGCCTTGCCGGTCGGCGAGCGCTTGCGGCCGCCGACGACGACGAGGTCGGCAGCCGTCGCTTCAGCGAGGTCCACGATTTGCTCGCCGTGGTTGCCGACGGCACCGCGGACGCTGTACTCGAGGCCCGCCTCGTCGAGTCGTTTCTCGAGTTCTCGAACGGTGGTGTGGCGGTCGGCCACCTCGTCGGGGTCGGCCTCGGCCGCGGACGCGAACTCCAGTCGGTCTACGACGTTCTCGTACTCGTCCTCGGTGAACACGTGTGCGATGACGACTTCGGCGCCGGCGGGTCCGGCGATGTCGGTCACGGTCTCTGCGAGTTCGTCGATGCGGTCTTTGTCGTTCGGGCCCACTGCGAGGAGAATCTTCTCAAGTGCCATAGCGGGTGTCCACAGGGCACGACAGTAAATGCTTCGGTAGATACAACTGCTGTTGTTACTGAGTGATACCCCCGAACGGGCTCTCTCTGGGCCGCTATCCGGTGTTCTTCATCCCCGCCGCGATACCTTGCACCGTCAGTCGGAGCGTCCGCTTCTCCGTCTCGGTGAGGTGTGACTGGGCGAGTAGGCGGACCTGCAGGAGGTTCAGCGGGTCCACGTAGGGGTTGCGGCGTTCGAGGTTCTGTTCCAACCAGTCACGGGCGAGGAGACCGTCGCGGCCCGTGATGTCGAGGACGAGGTCGACCGTCTCCTCGTACTCGGACTTGATGCGCGGGAAGATGCGCTCTCGCAGGTCGTCGTCGGCGAGGTCGGCGTACTGCTCGGCGATGTCCATCTCCGTCCGGGCGAGCGCGAGCGACGCGTTGTCTATCTTCGTGCGGAAGAACGGCCACTCCTCGTACATCTCTTGGAGCGTCTCGACGTCGCCGCCGTCCTCCAAGTACGCGTTCAGCCCCGTCGCGATGGAGTACCAACCGGGGATGATACAGCGGGCCTGCGTCCACGAGAACACCCACGGGATGGCCCGCAGGTCGTCGACGCTACGGTCCTCGCTCCGGGAGGCGGGTCGAGAGCCCATGTTGAGGTTCTCGATGACCGTGATGGGCGTCGCTTGCTCGAAGAAGTCCACGAAGCCGTCCGTCTCCAACAGGTCCTGGTACTCCTCACGGGCGGCGGGAGCGGCCGTCTCCATGGCGTCGCGCCACTCGTCGGGAATCTCCTCGACGGGTTCGTGCATGGCGTTGTGCCGGGCGCGGACCTGCGCGTTGAGCATCTGCTCTAAGTTGCGCTCGGCGATGTCGTGGTTGGCGTACTTCTCGGCGATGGCCTCGCCCTGCTCGGTGAACTTGATTTGGCCGGTCACCGTCTCGTTGGGCAGGGCGAGCATCGCGTCGTTCATCGGGCCGCCGCCACGCGAGATGGACCCGCCGCGGCCGTGGAACAGGCGCATCTCCACGTCGTAATCGTCGGTGATGTTCGCCAGTCGCTTCTGGTTGTTGTACAGCGACCAGTTGGCGGCGAGGAACCCGTTCTCCTTGTTGGAGTCGGAGTAGCCGAGCATGATTTCCTGCACGCCGTTGCGGGCCTCGAGCGCCATCTGGTAGGCCTCGTTCTCGAACAGCGTCCCCATGATGCGGCGGGCGCCGGAGAGGGCGTACTCCGACTCCAGCAGCGGGACGATGTCCAGTCCGCAGTACCCGGGCAGGTCGACGATGCCCACCTGGTCGGCGAGGAACAGCACTTCGAGCACGTGGCTGGACTCCTCGCACCAGCTAATCGCGTAGGTGTCGATGGCGTCGACGCCGAACTCGTTCTGCCAGTCTGCCGTCTCGCGGAACCGGCGGAGGACGCGGGTCGAGTCGTCCGAGAGACCCTCGGTGTCCTCCATGTCGACGACGGTGCCGTCCTGCAGGATGGCCTCGGTGAGGAACTCGACGCGTTCGTCCTCGTCCATCCCGGCGTAGTCGATGCCCTGCCGGTCGACGGCCTCCGCGATGGCGTCGGTGTGCATCTTCCGGTGGTCGCGCAGGTCGAGGCTGGCCAGCGAGAAGCCGAAGGTGTCGACCTTCCGAATCAGCGGGTCGACGTGGGACTCCGCGATGACCTCGGCGTCGTTGTCACGGAGGCTGTCGGCGATGGTCCGCAGGTCCTTCAGCAGTTCCTCGGGACCTTCGTAGCCGCCCTGTCGAACGTCGCTGACGCGCAGGACCGACTCGCGCATCAGTTTGAGCTTCTGGCGGTAGGGTTCGTCGGGGTAGCGCTCCTCGGCCTCGGACGCGACGCCGGGAAGGCGGTCCTTGTGGTCGCTCAGGCGCTCGTCGAAGGCGTCGTCGGTCGAGATGTTCGAGGCGTCCTGACTCAGCACGCCGGAGAGGGATTTCAGACGGTCGCGGTAGAGCGGCAGAATCGTGTCGCGCTGTCGTTCCAGCGTCTCCTCGGTGACCTCCGGCGTGACGAAGGGGTTGCCGTCTCGGTCAGACCCGGCCCACGAGCGGAACTCGTACAGGCGCGGGACGTCGACGTCGCCCTCGTACTCCTCGTCGATGGCGCGTTCGAGTTCGTCGTACACCTCGTCGATGACGTCGAAGAGGACGTTTTCGAGGTACCACTGGACGTTGAGGGCTTCGTCGGTGACTTCGGGGCGTCGGTCGCGAACCTGCGGCGTCTGCCAGAGACTGGTGACCTCTGCGGAGAGGTCCCGTTCGACCCGGGTCTCCTCCCGGTCGGTCAGTCGGACCTCGTCCAGCGTTTCGAGGTCCTGTGCGACCGAGCGAAGCTTCGCCTTCACCGTCTTCCGCCGGGCCTCGGTCGGGTGGGCCGTGAACGTCGGTTGGATGAGGACGTCGTCGAGAACGTCCTCGACCTCGTCGGCGTCCGCATCGCGGTCCGAGAGTTTCCTGACGGCATCGACCACGCTGTCTTCGAGGACGCCCTCCTGACTCCCCTCGCGAATCTCGCGGACTCGCTGGCGCTCCTCCGCGAGGTTGATGAGTTCGAAGTAGGTCGTGAACGCGCGGGCGACGATGTCCTGCATCTCCGGGTTCAGACGGTCGAGCGTCTGGCCGACCTCGTCTCGGGTGTCGGCGTCGCCGCGGCGGTACTCGATAGACGACGTCCGGATGCGCTCGACTATTTCGAACGCCTCGGTCGACGACTGTGCCTCCAGGACGTCCCCGAGGAGTTCGCCCAACTCCCGGACGTCCTGATTAATCTCTCTGGCGTGCAAAGTCATACCAGTCCCTCCCGAGTGGAGGCCTAAAACACTATTGAAACGGGGTGGCACACGGCTCCCGTCGTCCGTGTTCGTTCGTGACAGAACCGGGACAGAGGGCGTCTCTCGATGACGATTACAGCGGGGTACGTGGCGGCGTATCGAACAGCGTGTCGCCACTCGACCCGGCCTCTCGGCCACGGAAAGTTCACACGAGGGAAGAATCATTTATAATTATGGAGGTGAGGATGTAACGTAGCGGAGCTATCTCATGATTGACATCGCCATGGACATGGAGCAGTACGACTGTCCGTTCATCGACACGACGGCAGACCATGGTGTGGCCTTCGCGGCGGTCCACTGGGACTTCGACAGCGCCCAGCGCGAACTGGAGACGCGGATGGTCGTCGAGGCGGACGACCGTGACGTACTGGACACCGGACTCGCGACGCTACGGGACCACGCCAACATGAACGACGTATCGCTGCTCCGCCGGCAAGGGGAGGTGGCACACATACGGACGGTCATCGAGGAGACGGCGGCGATGCAGACGATTCGGAACAACGGTGGGTACATCACCGGGCCGTTCCACATCGAGGCCGGGAGCGAGGTGTGGCACGTCGGCTTCGATAGAGGCAGAGACGCCGACGACACCCTCTCGGAACTGGACCGCGACAACGAGTTCGACGTCATCGAACGCTCCGTCGAGACGCTCCCTCGACTGCAGGACGTCGTCCGCAACGCCGGGGCCGCGATGACGCTGGTGGAGGGGTGCCGTGACCTCTCCGACACCGAGCGCGAGACGCTGGAACGGGCCGTCTCCTCGGGGTACTTCGAGAGCCCCCGTGACACCACGCTGGGGTCGCTCGCCGACGAGTTCGGCGTCTCGAAGCCGGCGGTCTCGAAGAACCTCAGGCGCGGCGAGCGCAAGATGATAGAGCGAGCGGTCGAGGCGCTGGACGACATCGACTCTTGAGCGGTCGCGTCGCCGTTAACATGTTAACGTCGGCCACTATGGTCATCGTTCGTGTAGGTATCCCCGTATGCGAGACCACGTATCACGACGACGCGTACTCGGGTCGCTCGGGGTCGGCATCGCCGCCCTCAGCGGGTGCGTAAACGAAGACGGGAGCGACGGTGGAGACGGTGGCGATGGCGGAGACGGTGGTTCGAACATGACAGACGACGGCACTTCCACTGGCGACGGGTCGGACAGCACGCAATCGGTCACCATCGGGATGCTTCAACCGCTGTCCGGGGACCTGTCCTACTACGGTCAGCAGTCGCTCTGGGGGTTCCTCTCCGGCCTCGCGTACAAGGCCGGCGAGGACCCGCCCGCGGACCCGAGCACCGGCGAACTATCGATGACCGTCGGTGACGTGGAGTACACGCTGTACGTCCGGGACTCCGAGTTCGCGGCCGACACCGCTCAGACGGCGGCCACGAACCTCGTCGAGAATCAGGAGGTGGACATGCTGGCTGGGTGTACCTCGTCCGGGGCCGCCGGCCGGGTGGTCAGCAACGTCGTCAGTCAGGTCAACGTCCCGATAATGATAGGGCCCGCGGCGTCGGCGGGCATCACGTCCAACAGCGAGACGTGCAGCGACCTCGTGTTCCGCGCCAGCGAGAACACCGCGATGGACGCTCGCTCGGGCGGGAAGTACGTCGCCACCGAGACGGACGTCTCGAAGGTGTATCTCTTCGGCGCGGACTACTCCTTCGGCCGGGCCGTCGTGAACAACTATCAGGCAGTCCTCGAAGCCGAGGGCGTCGAGATAGTCGGCAAGCGGTTCGTCGAGAGCGGCTACGCCGAGTGGGAGGGACTGCTGGACAACGCCGAGGAGGCCGGCGCGGAGGGCGTCGTCGGCGGGTTCACCGTCGCCACGCTCCCGAGCATGTTCAACGCCTTCCTCTCGGGGGAGTACTCCTACCGCGTCTTCGGCGGGTTCGCCACGCGCATCACCAACAGCGTCGTCGGCGGGACGATGCAGAACGTGCTGGGCGAACCGCTGACGCAGGAGAAGATTCAGAACTCCCAACTCGGGCCGTTCACCACCCGGTATCACTGGAACCAGTACGACAACGACATCAACGCGTCGTTCGTCGACAGTTACACCAGCGCCTACGGCGTCGTCCCGGACCTGTTCACTGCGGGGATGTTCACCGGCGCGTCGGCCATCCATCAGGCTATCACCGAGGGCGGGTCGACCGCCGGCGCGGACATCGCCGGTGCCCTGAAGGGCATGACCGTCACGGACACGCCCAAGGGGGAGGGCGCGTACACCTTCCAAGGGTACAACAATCAGGCCCGGTCCGCGATGACCGTCGCCAACCCCATCCCGACCACCGATGAGTGGGCGGACCAGTGGGGTGCGGCAATCATGCCGGGAGAACCGCTCGCGCGCATCGACGCGGGCGAGACGACGATTCCCGCAGACAGCGACCAGATGGGTTGCTCGCTGTAACATGCTCCGGACGCGGGGGCTGACCAAATCGTTCGGCGGCCTCGTCGCCGTCGACGACGTGGACTTCGAACTCGGGTCGGAACTGTGCTCGCTCATCGGGCCGAACGGCGCCGGCAAGACGACGTTCTTCAACCTCCTGACGGGGGTGCTCGAACCCACCGAGGGGACCGTCGAACTCAGGCAAGGCGACGCGTGGGAGGACATCACCGACGCCTCGCCCCACGAGACGGCCCAGCGGGGCATTCACCGCTCGTATCAGGTGACGAACGTCTTCCCGAACAGCACGGTGCTGGAGAACGTCCGCATCGCGGAGCAGGCCGCCGGCGACGACTCGACGGCGCTCTGGCGAAACGTCGACCACTTCGAGGCGTACACGGAACGCGCCTACGCGAAACTCGACCGGGTGGGACTGTCCCACCGGGCCGACGAAGCGGCCAGCACGCTGAGTCACGGTGCCAAGCGGAAACTGGAGGTGGCCGTCGCCCTCGCCGGCGACCCGGCCGTCCTCCTGCTGGACGAACCGAACGCCGGCGTCTCCTCGGAGAGCGTCGACGAGGTGCGGACCCTCATCGAGGACGTCGCCACCGACCACGCCGTCCTGCTGGTCGAACACAACATGGACATCGTGATGGACGTCTCCGAACGCGTCGTCGTCCTCCATCAGGGGGCCGTCATCGCCGACGGACCGCCCGAGGACGTGCGGACGAACCCGGACGTGCAGTCGGCGTATCTCGGCGGCTACGAACCGGGGACCCTCGACGACGCCGCAGAGAGCGATGAGTCAGAGGGGGGTCTCGCGTGAGCCTCCTCGAACTCGACGGCGTCCACGCCTACTACGGGGACAGCCACATCCTCGAAGGGGTCGACCTGTCCGTCGAAGACGGGGAAGTCGTCGCCCTCGTCGGTCGCAACGGCGTCGGCAAGACGACGACGATCCGGTCTATTCTCCAGTTGACGCCGCCGAGAGAGGGCGAGATACGGTTCCGCGACGAGTCCCTCGTCGGCCTCGAGACCCACGAGGTGGCCCAGCGCGGCGTCGGGTGGATTCCGGAGGACCGTCGAATCTTCTCGCAGTTGACCGTCGAGGAGAACCTCCGGGCGGCCATCCCGGACGCGGACGCCGTCGACGACGGTCTGTCGCTGGCGTTCGACGCGTTCCCCATCCTCGATGAGCGGCGGCGACAGGAGGCCGGGACCCTCTCCGGCGGGCAACAGCAGATGCTCGCCATCGCTCGGGGCCTCGTGGGCGAGAACGACCTCTTGCTCGTCGACGAACCGAGCGAGGGCCTCGCGCCACAAATCGTCGCCGACGTCGCCGAAGCCCTGTCCGACGCGAGCGAGGACGCGACGATGCTCCTCGTCGAGCAGAACCTCCCGCTGGCGCTGGACATCGCCGACCGGTTCTACATCGTGGACAACGGCCGCGTCGTGGACGACGGCGACGCCGACGCGGCGAGCGCCGACGACGAGCGGTTCAGGAGGTATCTCTCGGCATGATTCTGGAGACGCTCGCGGACTTCCTCACCGTCTCCGAACTCGGGAGCGTCGTCGTGCAGGGACTGGCAAAGTCAGCCCTGTACGTGATGATTGCGAGCGGTCTGACGCTCATCTTCGGGTTGATGGGAGTGCTGAACTTCGCCCACGGGTCGCTGACGATGGTCGGGGCGTACCTCGGCGGCCTCGTCATGGTGCTGACCGTCGGCCAGTCCACGGGACTGGTCGGCCGCCTCGGCCTGTTCTTCGTCGCCATCGTCGTCGTCTTCGGCGCGTTGGCGCTGGTCGGCGGCGCAATCGAGACGACGCTCATCCGGCCGCTGTACGACCGGCCGCCCATCTACCAGATTCTGCTCACGTTCGGGCTCACCCTCGTCGTCGACGAGGTGGTACGCATCGTCCTCGGCCTGTACGGGATGCAACCGCTCTCGGACTGGAACGCGGCGCTCGCGACCAAGCCGCAGGTGCTCCGCGAACCGGCCGCCCTCGGCCCCATCGACGTTCGGTGGCTCTCCGTCTTCGAAATCGCGCTGGGCGTCCTGACAGTCGCCGTCATCTGGGCGTTCCTGACCCGGACTCGCTACGGCCTCTACATCCGGGCCGGGAGCGAGGACGCGGAGATGGCGTCGGCGCTGGGCATCGACGTGCGACAGGTGTTCACCGTCGTCTTCGCGCTGGGAATCGGCCTCGCCGGCGCGGCGGGGACCCTCCTGATGTGGGACGTGGCGTGGGGCGCGAGCGTCCCGCTGGCCGCGGAGACGCTCCTCCCGGCGTTCATCGTCGTCATCGTCGGCGGTCTCGGCACGTTCCGGGGCACCGTCGTCGCCTCCCTCGTCGTCGGGATGACGGACTCGACGATGACGTGGTGGTTCCAGAACTACATCACGTTCACCGGTCTGCCCGAACTGATGTTGTTCCTCGTGTTGGTCGTCACCCTAATCGTGCGGCCACAGGGGTTGTTCGGCGTCGAGGAGGTGGGCGGCCATTAGCACCGACACCGACACCCAGTCCGCCGCCGCGACTGGGCTCGACTGGCCGACGGCGTACCTGCGCGCGCACCTGCCTCACGTCGCGATAGTGTCCCTGCTGGCGCTGTACCCCTCCATCTATCACCTGCTGGCGGAGTCGCTCTCCCTCTACGAGGCCGAGATTCTACTTCCGGGCGTGGAGACGATGACGGCCGTGCTGTACTTCGGCGTGTTCGCCATGTCCTTCGACTTCGTCAGCGGCTACACCGGCTACCTCTCGTTCGGCCACGCGGCGTTCTACGGCACCGGCGCGTACACGGTCATCCTCGTGGCGAACGGGGCCGTGCCGCTGTTGGGGCCGGGGACGCCGTTCGTCGTCTCGCTGTTGGTCGCCGGTCTGCTCGCCGTCCTCTTGGCACTGGTCGTCGGCCTCGTCTCCTTCCGCCTCTCCGGCGTCTACTTCGCGATGATTACGCTTGGCTTCGCGCAGGTGCTGTACGTGTTCGTCCGCGGGTGGGACTACGTGGCGAGGAACCCGCGGGACGGTCCCTCGGTCGGGTCAACCCACCCCGAGGGGTTCCAAATCGGCGTCCCCGGCGTCGACCAGTTGAACGTCGCCATCGGTATCCTGACCGGCGACGAGGTGACGCTGCTGGGCCACACACTGGGGGGCACCGCCGTCTCGTACTACGCCGTCGGGGCGGTGGTCCTCCTGTGTTACTTCGCCATGCAGCGCATCATCCACTCCCCGTTCGGTCGCGTGATGATTGCCATCCGCGAGAACGAGGAGCGGGCCGTGGCCATCGGCTACGACACGTACCGGTACAAACTGGCGGCCTTCGCCATCAGCGGCTTCTTCGCCGCCGTCGCCGGCGGCCTGTTCGCCGGATTCCGTCGCTCTGCGAGCCCCGAGAACTCCTTCTACTTCCTGACCACCGGTGACGCCTTGCTGGCGAGCATCATCGGCGGGTTCGGGACGCTGGCCGGCCCCCTGTTCGGTCGCCTGTTCGACGAGACGGTCCGGGAGTTCCTCTCGAAGTCTGGACAGGGCGGCGGTCTCCTCCCCTACCTCCGGGCCGGTCTCGGCGAGGAGACGCTGTCGACGCCCGTCGTCGGCGACACGAGTCTCGGTGTGCTAATCGACACGCTCCTCAACGGCCACGCGAGCCTCTACGTCGGCATCGTCTTCGTCCTGTTCGTCCTCTACGTCCCCGACGGGTTGCTCGGCACCGTCCGACAGCGCGTCGGCGGCACCCTCGCGGAGGTGTCGACCGCCCGGTTCGGTGACGGGGCGGCCGAAGGGGCTACGACCGAGGACGCGACTGGAGGTGACGACCAGTGACCGTCCACGTCACCGGCCTCGGGACGTACCTCCCGGACGTCGTCCTCACAGGTGCGGACATAGCCTCCCGGAGCGCCATCCCGGAGGACGTCCTCGTCGAGAAGATGGGCGTCACGCAGAAACACGTCTGTCCCCCTGACGAAGACCACCCGGCGGAGATGTGCGTCGCCGCCGCCGAAGACGCTCTCGCTGACGCGGCCCTCCGACCCGACGAACTCGACGCCGTGCGCTACCACGGGAGCGAGTTCAAGGACTACGTCGTCTGGAACGCCGCCGCGGCCGTCGCCGACAGCCTCGGGGCGGACGGCGCGTCGGCGACCGAGAGTTACGCGCTGTGTGCCGGCCTGCCCGTCGCGGTTCGGGAGGCCAAGGCGCTCATCGAGGCCGACCCCGGCCTCGACCGGATTCTCCTCGTAGCGGCCAGCCGCGAGGAGGACCTCGTGGACTACACGGACCCCGACACCTCGTTCATGTTCAACTTCGGGAGCGGCGCGACGGCGCTGGTCCTCGAAGCGGATGCACCCGACCGCGCGCTCGCCCGGGTCCGCGAGAGCGCTTCGCTGACGGACGGGAGTTTCAGCGAGGACGTGATTATGCCGGCCGGCGGGACCCGTCGGCCGCCGAGCGAAGCCTCCGTCGCGGACGGCGACCACACCCTCCGGGTCCCCGACCACGAGCGGATGAAGCGCCGTCTCGCCGCGGTCAGTCTGCCGAACTTCAGACAGGTGGCGGACGAGGCCCTCGACCGGTCGGGATACGACCGCGAGGCCATCGACTTCGCGGCCATCACCCACATGAAGCGGTCGTTCCACGAGACGCTGTGTGCGGATTTCGGACTCGGTCCGGACGAGCACCTGTATCTGGAGGAGTACGGCCACGTCCAGAGCTGTGACCAAGGGCTGGCGCTGGACGCGGTCCGCGAGGACCTGACCGACGGCGACGTGGTCCTCTGTCTCGCCGCCGGCACCGGCTACACGTGGGCGGCCTCGGTGCTGGAGTGGCGTGACTGACGACGTTCACATGGTAACGTCCCCCTTGAAAGGGGTTCCGTGACTACCCTACTGTATGCCAGACGCGTACAACGACGGCGTCCGCCTCGCCTACGAGCGCGAGGGCCCCACCGACGCTGAGACGGTGGTGTTCGTCGAGGGGTTGGGGTACGGCCGATGGATGTGGCGCTGGACCCGTCGCGCCGTCGTCGACGAGTACGACACGATTCTGTGGGACAACCGCGGCACCGGCGAATCGAGCGAACCAGAGGGACCGTACACCGTCGAAGCGATGGCGAGCGACCTCTCGGCCGTCCTCGACGACGCCGGCGTCGAATCGGCCCACGTCGTCGGCGCGAGCATGGGCGGGATGATTGCACAGCGGTTCGCACTGGACGACGACCGGGCCGAGTCGCTGACGCTCATGTGTACGTCGCCCGGCGGCCCCGACGCAGTCCCCGTCCCGGAGGAGACCCGAGAGCGGATGTACGCCGTGCCCGAGGAGTACGACGAACGCGAGGCCATCCGGCACAAGATGGCCCCCGCGCTGACCGAGGAGTTCGCCGACGAGAACCCGGACCTGATAGAGCGTATCGTGGGTTGGCGACTCGACAGCGACGCCAGCGACCGGGCTCGGGAGTGGCAGGGCGCGGCCGTCGCCGAATTCGACGTCTCCGACCGGCTAGGCGAGATTCGGGTCCCGGCGCTCGTCCTCCACGGCACTGCCGACCGGGTCGTCCCGTTCGAGAACGGCGAACTGCTGGCCGAGCGCCTGCCCGACGCCGAGTTCGTCGCCGTCGAGGGGGCACCCCACCTCCTGTTCCTCGAACGGGCCGACGACGTGAACGACCTCCTGACGGGGTTCTTGGCCGATGTCTGAGTTCGCCAGCGGCCCGCAGGCGTGGGTCGGCGCGTGGAGCGAGAAGCGCGCCGCGCTGACGCCGGACCGCGAGGGCCTCGTGGACGCGACGACGGGCGAGCGATACACGTACGCCGACCTCGACCGCCGGGCGAACCGGACCGCACGCCTCCTCCGCGAGTACGGGGTCACAGCGGGCGGGCGCGTCGCCGTCGTCTCGCGCAACCGGCCAGCGTTCGTGGACCTGTTCTTCGCCACGGGGAAGACCGGTGGCGTCCTCGCACCGCTCTCACACCGTCTCGCACCGCCGGAACTGGGCGAACTGCTCGACCGCGTGACGCCCGAACTCGTGGTCGTCGAGACGCCGTTTCTGGGGGACGTGCGCGATGCGCTGGACGAGGTGTCCGGCCTCGATACGGACGTGCTGGCCGTGGAGACGGACGACGGGACCGGAGACGAGAGCCGCGTCGACGTGCCGACCTACGGTGCGTCGCTTCCAGACGACGACTCCCGCGTGGAGACGGCCACCCTCTCCCCCGAGGACCCCCACCTCTTGCTCCACACCGGCGGGTCGACGGGGACGCCCAAGGAGACGGTCGTCACCCACCGCGGGGTCGTCTGGAACTCGGTCAACACCATCACCGCGTGGGGCCTGCGCGACGACGACGTGACGCCGATGGTGTTCCCGATGTTCCACACGGGCGGGTGGAACGTCGTCACGGTCCCCCTCTGGCACATGGGCGGCACAGTCGTCGTCGCCCGGGAGTTCGACCCCGGCCAGTTGCTCCGGGTGATAGCCGAGGAAGGCGGGTCCGTGCTGGTGGCGGTGCCGGCCGTCCTGCGGATGATGACCGAGCACGAACGATGGGCGGAGACCGACCTCTCGACGTTGCGGTTCGTCAAGTCCGGCGGCGGGCCCTGTCGCCAGTCAGTGATGGAGGCGTGGTGGGACCGCGGCGTCGACCTCTCGCAGGGCTACGGCCTCACCGAGTGCGGTCCCAACAACTTCGCGATGCCCGAGGGGTGGCCCCGCGAGAAGGCCGACGCCGTCGGCACGCCGGCGATGCACGTGGACGCCAGAGTCGTAGCGGAGGGCGAACCGGTCGACCCGGGCGCTATCGGCGAACTCCAACTGCGCTCGCCCCACGCCGCCGACGGCTATCTCGACGACCCCGAGGAGACCGAAGCGACGTTCGGGTCCGGGTGGGTCGCCACGGGTGACCTCGCCCGAGTGGACGAGGACGGCTACTACCACATCGAGGGACGGAAGAAGGAGATGTTCGTCAGCGGTGGGGAGAACGTCTACCCCGCCGAGGTGGAGGACGCCATCGCCGACCACGACGCCGTCGCCGAAGTCGTCGTCGTCCCGGTCCCCGACGACCAGTGGGGGCAGGTCGGAAAGGCAGTGGTCGAACTGTCGGCCGGCGCAGAGGAGGTGTCGCTCTCCGACCTGCGCTCGTTCCTCGACGGACGCCTCGCCCGCTTCAAACACCCACACCACCTCGCGTTCGTCGACGAGATGCCGACGAGCGGACCGGAGAAGATAGACCGCCAGACCGTCACCGACCGGTTCGGCGAGTGACTACGCGGCGACGCTCGCGGTGAACAGGGCGCTCGTCCACGCGAAGGTGAGGACGCCGGCGACCGTCGTCGACCACGACGCCGCCCGGACCGGCGCAGCCAGCACGTAGCCGAACGGCCTGACTGCCGCGGGGAGCGTCTCGACGGTCTCGAACAGCGTCGCCGTGTCGGCGTCGCTGGGGAACGACGTGAACCCGAACGCGATTCCCAACCAGAGTAACACCCACCGCGGCGCTCCAGTGAGAGCGTCCGTGGCCGCGAAACACGCGAACGCGAGCAGCGAGTTCGAGACGAACGGTGCGACCGCGATGGCGAAGTCGGGGCCGAACGCCGACACCGCCTCGTGTTCGAGGACCGCGTCGTCTTCGAACGGGCGGAGCGCCGGCGGTCGCAGGACGGCCACGCCGACGAGTCTACACGCGGCGTAGTGGGCGTACTCGTGGAGGAGGATGCCCGGACCCACGGCGAGCGTGACGAGTCCGTTCGAGAGGGCAGCGAGCGGGGCGGGCGACACGGGGCGTGGGTTCGCTCCGGCGTGATATGTGACTGTCGGCGCACGCTCACTCGACGAGTTCGACGCCGCTGAACTCGAACCGCGCGCCGCCGGCATCGCTCGCGTTTAGCTCGACGGACCAGTCGTGTGCGGCCGCGATGCGGGCCACGATTGCGAGACCGAACCCGGTCCCCTCCGAGTTGTTCGAGTACCCGCTCTCGAACACCCGCTCGCGTTCGGAGGGCGGAATCCCCGGGCCGTCGTCCTCGACGTAGAAGCCGGCGTCGCCGTCGAGGGGCCCGACGGTTACCGCTATCGCCTCGCTACCGTGCTCGACGCTGTTGCGGAACAGGTTCTCGAGCAGTTGCTTGAGTCGGCTTTCGCTGGCACGGAGGCGGACCGTCCGCTCGACGTGGAGCGACGCCTCGCCGGTCGCGACGTTCCGCCAGCAGTCGCCGGCCAGCACTCCGACGTCGACGACCTCCGTCTCCTCGACTCGTTGCCCGTGTCTCGCCAGCGACAGCAGGTCTTCGACGAGTTGCTGCATGCGGTCGAGCGCCCGTCGGCTTCGCTCGAAGTGTTCGGCGTCGCCCGTCTCCGCGGCCAGTTCCAGCGACCCTTCGAGGACGGTCAAGGGGTTGCGCAGGTCGTGGCTCACGACGCTCGCGAACTCCTCCAGTCGCTCGTTCTGCCGGGTGAGTTCGTCCTCCCGCTCTCGGAGGAGCGACTCCCGTTCGACGCGCTGGAGCGCCACGGCGAGCGTCGAGGCGAGGATGTCGACGATGGCTCTGTCCGTCTCGTCGAAGGCGTTCCGTTCGGTGGCCGAGACGATGAACACGCCGTGGTCGGCGACCGGATACACGATGGCGCTCTTCGACGGCGTGTTCCCCGCGAGTCGGTCGTGTTCGGTGCAGTCCTGCACGTAGAGCGGTTCGCTGGCGTCGAACACCTCCCACACGACGGCGTCTACCGGGTCGTCGCTCGTTCGGTCGTACGTCCGGCCCTGCTCGAACGCCGCTTCGATAGGGTTGGTCTCGGTCAGCAGTCGAAGTCGCTGGCCGTCCTCGCTGAGGGCGTGATAGCCGCTGAGTTCGGCGTCGAGGACGTCCTGCGCCGTCTCCACGGCGACGTTCCCGGTCTCTTCGACCGTCCGCGTCGTCATCAACATCTGGGTGCGACGTTGTACCTCTTCGAGTTTCCGCACGTTCTCCTTTCGCTCGGTGACGTCGCGCACGACGCAGATGAGTCCGCCGTCGTCGAGACGAGTCAACGACACCTCCTGTGGGAACGTCCGGCCGTCAGCCCGCAGTCCGGTGGCCTCGCCGAGCCACTCACCGTCCTCGCGCAGGTGGGGGAACACCTCGCGCTCGAACCGCTCGGCTTCCGCCGTCGTGTAACACAGCCGCCAGCTCTCTCCGAGAAGCTGTTCCGGGTCGTCGTATCCGTAGACGTCGGCGTGGGCCTGATTCACGAAGACGTACTCGTCGCTCTCGTCGAGGATGGCCATACCGTCCGTCGCCGAGGTCAGCGCCTTCGACCGACGCTGGAGTTTCCGCTGGCGTTCGACGTGGTCGGAGATGTCACGGCTGTTCACCACGAACTGGTCGGTGCCGTCGACGCGAATCTGACGGAGGTTAACAGAGACGGGGAAGGTGGTCCCGTCGCGGCGGCAGAAGGTGGTCTCGAACTCGTGTCGGTCACCGGTGTCGAGGGACGCCCAGACCTCGCGTGCTTGTGCCGGACTGATTTCGTCGTCGATATCCCAGACGCGCATACCGACCAGTTCGTCCGGAGCGTATCCCAGCGCCTCGCAGAACGCGGGGTTCGCGTCGACTATCCGCCCCTCGGCGTCGTGGACGCCTATCATGTCCGGCGAGTCGACGAACAGCGCTTCGAGTCTGGCGTTGCTCCGTTCGAGTTCCCGCCGGTCGCGTTGGCTCTGGAGCGTCCGCCCGACGTCCGCGCCCAGTTCCGAGAGGAGGCTCCGTTCGTCCGCGTCGAACGCGTACGGGCGGTCGGCGTACACCGCGAGGACGCCGAAGCAGGTGGACTCGGAGGCCAGCGGAATCGCCGCCACGGAGCGGAACCCGGAGTCGAGTGCGTCGTCGCGCCACGGGTTGAACGTTTCGTCCTCCGCGACGTCCTGCGAGACGACGACCCGGCGTTCGCGGAACGCGGAACCGGCGGGCCCCAGTCCGGTCGCCGTCTCGTCGGTCGTCACGACGAGTCCGTCCAGATACTCGGCGTCGGCACCCGCCCAGTTCGTGGGTTCGATTCGGGCGTCGTCGTCCGTCGGACGGCCGACCCACGCGAACCGGTACGGGTCGGCGTCGCTGAGTATCTCACAGAGGCGTCGCTCGACCTCGTCCCGTGAATCCGCCCGAATCAGCGCGCGGTTGACCGCCCGCACGACGGAACTCACTCGCTCCTGCGTGCCTGGACTGGCGGCCCGAGAGTCCTCGACCGCGGTTCGGACCCGGGCCAGGAGGCGGTCGAACTGGTCGGGGTCGCCGGTCCGTCTGACGTAGTCGGTCGCTCCGAGCGAGATAGCTTCGCTCGCCACGGCCTCAGACCCTTCGGCGGCGAACAGGACGAACGGGAGGTCGTCGTAGTCCGACCGGACGGCGTCGAGGAGTTCGAGTCCGTCCCCGTCGGCGAGAGCGACTGCCGAGACGACGCAGTCGTACCGATGACCGTCCAACGCGTCGAGGGCCCCCTCGACTGTCGTCGCCGTCTCCACGTCGAGAGAGTCGTCCGCTCGTTCGAGGTGACCGGCCGTCGACGTGGGTGGTGTCGCCTCGCCGCAGACGTACAGCACTTCGATTGGCCCACCCATGGGACAAACATTCACCGCAATCAACAATAATGTGTTGTCTCAGTACACGGTTTGATAACCACGACAGAGAGACGGCCCAACGTGTGGGCTCACTACGAGGAGCGCAAAAGACGGGCGGGAGAGGCTCGGTGCGCCTACGCTTCGTCGAACGATGCCGAGCAGAGCTCGGCAGGCTCGACGAGTCGTTTCACTACGCTTCGTCGAACAGCGTGTCGCCGTCGACCATGTGCTCCTCGACGGCGTCCATATCGAGGGTCAGGCCGAGGCCCGGTTCCTCGGGAATCTCGATGTAGCCGTTCTCGATGACGTCCTCCTCGACGAGGTCCTCCCACCAACCGAGTTCGTAGGAGTGGTACTCGACGGCAAGGGAGTTCGGCACGGCGGCACCGACCTGAGCGCTCGCCATCGTCGCGATGGGCGAGGAGACGTTGTGCATCGCCACCGGGACGTAGTACTGGTTGGCGACGTCCGCAATCTTGCGGGTCTCGCGCATGCCGCCGACCTTCGGCATGTCGGGCGCGATGAGGTCGACCGCCTGATTCTCGATGAGGCGGCGCTCCTCGGTCACGCGGTAGCGGTTCTCACCGACCGTGATGGGCGTCGTCGTGGACTTCGTGACCTCCTCTTGGACTTCGAGGTTCTCCGGCGGCACGGGGTCTTCGAGCCACCAGACGTCGTACTCCTCGATGGCCTCGGCGAGGCGCTTGCCCGACCCACCGGAGAACGTCCAGTGGCAGTCGAAGGCGACGTCGGCCTCGTCTTTGACCTCCTCTGTGACCTTCTCGACGATTTCGGCCTTGTGGCGAATCTCGCCGGGACGGAGGTGGCGGTTCGCGCGGTCCTTCTCGAACCCGCTCGGAACGTCGAGGTCGAACTTCAGGGCGTCGTAGCCCAGTTCGTCGACGACGCGGCGGGCCTCGGCGGCACAGGCGTCGGCGTCGGCCTCTTCCTCGGTGTGGCAGTCACAGTAGACGCGCATCTCGTCGCGGTACTTCCCGCCCAGCAGTTGGTACGCGGGCAGTTCGAGAATCTTGCCGGCGAGGTCGTGGAGAGCGATTTCGATACCGGAGATGGCGGTGACGGTGACGCCCTCGACGGAGCCTTCGCCGGACATCTTCTGGACGAGGTGTTCGTAGAGGCGGTCGATGTCGAGCGGGTTCTCGCCCACCACGAACGGCTTCATTCGCTCGATGAGTTCCGGGACGCCCGCGCCCCAGTAGGCCTCGCCGGTACCCACGATGCCGGCGTCGGTGTAGATGCGGACGAGCGTCCACGGGAAGTTGCCGTCGACCATCGTCGTCTGGACGTCGGTAATCTCGACGTCTCGCCCACCACCGCGCTTGGCCGTGACCCCCATCGTCTCCGACGAGAGGTCTCGCATCGTGTACTCGGCGTTGGGGTCGTGCAGGTCAGCGTAATCTATGTCGTTCGCCAGTCCCATGGGGGTGGCTTGCTACGCCCGTTACAAAAGTGTAGAGGAATCAGTCGCGGCCTACGCTCTGGTGTCGAATGCGGCGACGACGTCGTCCGCGACGGCCTCCTCGTCCCACGTCGAGACGAACGTGGACATGGCCGTCTTGAGTTCGATTAGTTGGCCCGGCCTGACGCCGAGGCCGTGGGTAATCGAGAGGGGTTGCGCGCGGGACTGCTGGAACGCCGACTGCTGTTCCTGCAGGAACGGCGTGAACGTGCCCGTGTCCACGTCGGTCCGGGGTGGTATCGACCCTTTCCGCTGGTTGAACCGCTGCTGTCCGTCGGCGGACCCCGCGTAGGCGAGGAACGTCGAGACTGCCTCCGGGTTCTCCGTCACGTCGGCGGCGATGACCGCGTCCATGTTCATCGCGTAGAGGCCCTCCGTGCCCGGGAACGGGACGTGGTCCCAGTCGTCGTGGTAGTCGAAGTGGTCGGACTCCGTGTAGGCCCCGGCGGCCCAGTCACCCTGATGGAAGAACACGGACTCGCCGTCCGTGAAGCGGTCGTTTGCGTCGGTCAGGGCCATGTAGAGTTTGTCGTCGGTGGCCACCTCGGCGTACCGCTTGACGATGTCGAGGGCGTCGACGATGGCCCGCCGGTGGGCCGAGGCCGACTCGTCGGTGATGCCGCGGTACGTGTCGTGTCCGTGTTCGCCGAGCAGGACCGTCTCCCACATCTGGAGGACCGTCCACGGGTTCTTCATCGGGAACAGCATCCCCGTGTGGGCCGTCTCCTGTTCGATACGCTCGAGTTCCTCCGCCAGCGCACGCGGACTGTCGATGGCTCCGGGGTCCACGCCCGCCGACTCGGCGAGGTCGACGTTGAAAAAGAGGTTGTTGATGCGGTGGATGTTCAGCGGGACGGCGCGGTACGTGCCGTCGAACTTCGAGGCTTCGCGGGGCCCCTCCAGATAGTTCGACTCCATGTCCCCCTGCTCCCAGACAGGCGTGACGTCCCCCAGTACGCCCGCGTCGTCGTAGGGGACGAGGTTCTTCCCGGGCCACTCTATCCAGACGTCCGGGGGAGTCTCCTTGAGGATGCGACTCTTGACCTCCAGACTGAGGTTCTCGTCGGCAACGTCGCCGAGCGAGACGTCCGGATGTCGTCGTTGGAACCCCTCTAACAGCGCGTCTAGCGCCGCGCCGCCGTCGCCACCCACCAACCGGTGTAGCAACTCGACACCGCTCGCCCCACCACGGGCCGGCGTTGAGCCTGACATACTGGCGTTGTCTCTATCGAGTCGTTATGAAATTTCCCCGCCCGTTCTCACACGTGATTATTCGGACATGATGATTTATATGACCCATTGTAAAATGGGGCGTATGGTTGACTGGCAACAGCGAGGCGTGGAACTGGCCGTGGTGGGACAGTTCGTCCACGCACTGTATCAGATACTCGTGGTCGGATGGGCACCGGCCGGCGTGGAACCCCTGCTGTCGGGGGTGGGAGTCGTGGCCGCGGGTGGCGGTGCGGCCTACACCGTCCGTCACGTTCGCGCCGAACGTGAGCGGTTCCACGGGGAATCGGCGGCCCTCTCCGCGGAGCGTGACGAACTCGAAGCAGAGTTGGCGCGTACCCGGACGACCCGCGACGAACTCGTCGCGGACCTGACCGCGGCGCGCGCGGAACTGAAAGACCTGCGGACGGGTGTCACGCCGAGGGGCGGCAGGCCGACGGCCACGACGGATGGCGGCGTGGCTACCTCGGGGGACCTCTCGGCCGACGAACTGGACGGCTACCTCGACGCGTGTTGTGCGACCCTCGACGCGGCGAGCGAGGGGGACCTCAGACGGCGGATGGACGGGGAGACGCCGTCGGTCGCCCTGAACCAACTCGCAGAGGAGTTCAACGAGATGGCCGCCGCGTTCGAACAGACCATCGACACGGCCGGGGAGTTCTCCGACGACGTGGCCGACTCCTCGGAGCAGGTGACCGCCGCGACGCAGGCGGTCAAGGAGGCCTCCGAGAGCGTCGCCGGGACCGTCCAAGAGATAGCGGACGTGTTCCACGAACAGCACCAGCAGATTTCGACCATCAGCGAGGAGATGTCCGACATGTCCGCGACCATCGAGGAGATTGCGGCCTCCTCGAACGAAGTGACCCAGATGGCCGACAAGACCGAACGGCGGACCGTCGAGGGCATCGAGGCCGGCCGCGAGGCCCACGAGACGATGGTCACCACCGTCGACCGGACCGACGACGTCGTCGAGACGGTCCAGACGCTCAACGAACGGATGGACGAGGTGGGGAAAATCGTCGACCTCATCGACGACATCGCCGAGCAGACGAACATCCTCGCGCTGAACGCCTCTATCGAGGCCGCACACGCCTCTTCCGGCGCGGAGAACAACGGGTTCGGCGTCGTCGCGGACGAGGTGAAGTCGCTCGCGGAGGAGACGAAAGACGCCACGAACCAGATAGAGGACCTCATCGAGGACATCCAGGACCAGACCGACGACGCCGTCGACGAGATAACCGACATGCAGGAGTCCGTCGAGGAGGGACAGGAAGCCGTCGACGAGGGGCTGGAGGCGCTGGAGTCCATCATGGAGCACGTCCAAGAGACCAGTTCCGGCGTCAAGGAGATTAGCAACGCCACGGACGACCAAGCGGCCACCTCCGAGGAGGTCGCCTCCATCGCGGACGACGTGGCGAAGACGTCCCGGCAGAACGTCGAGGAGGCCGAACACGTCGCGGCCATCGCCGAGGAGCAGAACCTCGCGCTCGGCGAGATGTACGTCAACGTCCGGATGCTCACCATGCGCGCCCAGCAACTCAGCACGCTGTTCGAGCGCTACGAGACGTCCGACTGACGGCCCCGAATTTTTATCGCAACACCTGTTGTAAATCGCCGTATGCAAATCGGTGTACTGACCGTACCACTCGGTGGGCAATCGCTGGAAGACGCACTGTCCTATCTCGACGGCATCGGCGTCGGGGCGGTGGAACTCGGTTGTGGCGGGTTCCCGGGCGACGACCACCTCCCGCGTGCGGAGTATCTGGACGACGAGGCGGCACAGGCCGACCTTCGTGACCTCCTCGCAGAGTACGACATGGACGTGAGCGCGCTGGCGACACACAACAACCCGCTCCACCCCGACGAGGAGCGGGCCAGCGAGGCCGACACGGAGCTCCGGGAAGCCATCGAACTGGCCGACCAACTCGACGTGGACGCCGTCACCTGCTTCTCGGGGCTCCCCGCCGGCGGCCCGAACGACGAGGTGCCCAACTGGGTGACCGCGCCGTGGCCCGGCGAACACGCCGACGCCCACGAGTACCAGTGGGACGTCGCCGTCGAGTACTGGTCGGACCTCGCAGCGCACGCCGACGCGCACGGCGTCGACGTCGCCATCGAGATGCACCCCAACATGCTGGTGTACGAACCCCACGGGATGCTCGAACTTCGGGAGGCCACGAACGACCGCATCGGCGCGAACTTCGACCCCTCGCACCTCTACTGGCAGGGCATCGACGTCACCGCAGCCATCCGACTGCTCGGAGAGCACGACGCCATCCACCACTTCCACGCCAAGGACACGAAAGTCTACGAGGAGAACGCCCGCGAGAAGGGCGTCCTCGACACGACGGGCTACACGGAGGAAGCGGACCGCTCGTGGCTGTTCCGCTCCATCGGCTACGGCCACGACGAGAGCCACTGGAAGGACGTCGTCTCCACCCTGCGAATGGTCGGCTACGACGGCGCACTCTCCATCGAACACGAGGACTCGCTCACGAGTGCGCGCGAGGGACTGGAGAAGGCCGTCGACGTCCTCGACCGCGCCGTCTTCGAAACGCAACCCGGCGACGCCTACTGGGCCGAATAACCATTCCCGACAATGACCACAGAACCACTCGACGTCGGCGTACTGGGGTATCGCTTCATGGGCAAGGCGCACGCGAACGCGTTCGCGCGCCTGCCGATGTTCTTCGAGGACGCGCCCGCAGTCAACCGGGACGTGCTGGTCGGGCGCGACGAGGACGCCCTCGCGGACGCCGCCGACCGATTGGGCTTCGAGCGGACGGCGACCGATTGGCGCGACGTCGTTGACGACGTGGACGTCTTCTACAATCTGGGGCCGAACCACGTCCACGCCGAACCGTCTATCGCGGCGCTGGAGGCCGGGACGCCGGTGTTCTGCGAGAAGCCGCTGGCACCGACGCTGGAGACGGCTGAGCGGATGACTGAGGCCGCCGCCGGTGCGGACGTGCCGGCGGGCATCGCGTTCAACTACCGGTTCATCCCGGCCATCCAGTACGCGAAGCAACTCATCGACGCGGGCGAACTGGGGGAGATTCGCCACTTCCGCGGGCGGTACTTGCAGGACTGGCTGACCGACCCCGAGGCGCCGTGGTCGTGGCGCAACGACGCGGAGATGGCCGGCAGCGGCGCACTCGGTGACTTGGGCGCTCACACTATCGACCTCGCACGGTTCCTCGTCGGCGACGTCGAGAGCGTGAGCGGGCACCTGCGGACGTTCGTCGACGAGCGGCCGGTCGAGGGCGGTGACGAGACGCGCCCGGTCACGGTGGACGACGCCTACTCGGCGCAGGTCGCCTTCGAGAACGGCGTGATGGGGACGCTGGAGGCGTCGCGGTTCGCCAACGGCCACAAGAACGACCACACGATAGAGATAGAGGGCTCGAAGGGGAGTCTGCGGTTCTCGCTCGAACGCCTGAACGAACTCGAACTCCTGCGGGAGGACGGACGCGGGTTCGAGACGATACTGATGACCGACCCGGATGACCCGTATCTCGACCACTGGTGGCCGCCGGGGCACGTCATCGGGTGGGAGCACACGTTCGTCCACGAGAACTACGAGTTCCTCTCGGCGGTGGCCGAGGGGGGTGCCTACACGCCGAGTTTCGCCGACGGACTCGCGGTTCAGCGCGTCCTCGACGCCGTCGAGCGGAGCGACGACCGCCGAGAGTGGGTCGACGTGGCCTGACGCGTCGCCGGCCGCCCCATTTTTGTCTCGTCCCCTCCCTTGGTGCGGTATGTCCAACGAATCCCGTCTCGACGCGTACCTGTCCGACGAGGGACTGGAGGCAGTGTGGTTCGCACGACCGAGCAGTTTCGCGTGGCTGACCGGCGGCGACAACGTCGTAGACGCCGCAGGTGACATCGGCGTCGCGGCCGCTGGCTACGACGGCGACGGCGTGACCGTCGTCACCGACAACATCGAAGCCCCGCGCCTCCGCGACGAGGAACTCGATTCGGGGGTGGACGTGGAGACGTTCGAGTGGTACGACGGCGGCCTTGCCGACGCCGTCGCGTCGGTGAGTCCGACGCCCGCCGCCGCCGACTTCGACGTGCCGGGGTTCGAGACAGTCGACGCCAGCGCGCTCCGGCAACCGCTGACGGACGCTCAAGTCGAGCAGTACCGAGCCCTGAGCGAAGACGTGGCCGCCGCCGTCGAGTCCGTCGCACGCCGGACGGCCCCGGACGATACGGAGCGAGCGGTGGCCACCGAGTTGCGGACGGCGCTGTCCGAGGCGGACGCGTCCGCGCCCGTCGTCCTCGTCGGTGGCGGTGAGCGCGCCCAGACGTACCGTCACTACACGCCGAAAGACGAGGAACTGGGGTCGTACGCGCTCCTCTCGGTGACCGCCGAACGGGGCGGCCTGCACACCAGTTGCACCCGCACGGTGGCGTTCGACGCCCCGTCGTGGCTCGAAGAGCGGACCCGTGCGGCGATGCGCGTCGAGACGACGGCGCTGGCCGCGACGCAGGCCGTGGGGTCGGTCGGTGGCACCGCCGGCGCCGTGTTCGAGGCCGTCCAGACCGCCTACGACGCCGTGGGATGGGACGGCGAGTGGCGCAACCATCACCAAGGGGGCGCCGCCGGGTTCGCGGGCCGCGAGTGGATCGGTACGCCCGACCACGAGGCACCAGTCGTCCTCCCGCAGGGGTACGCGTGGAACCCGACAGTCCAGGGAGCCAAGAGCGAGGACACGCACCTCGTCGGCGAAACCGGCGTCGAGACGCTCTCTGCGACGGGCGACTGGCCCACGGTGACCGTCGAGGCAGTCGATTACGACCTCGAACTCTCGCGGCACGGGGTGCTCTCGCGGTAGACACCGGATACTGCATCGGGAAACCGCGCCGCCCGCCACCGAATCTGTTTACAACACCCGTTGTTGTGCAATGCATAGATTTAAGTGACGGATTAGACTAGCCAGAGGTGTATGGACGAGCAACGCGCGTGGTGGAAGGAGGCGGTCGTCTACCAGATTTATCCGCGGAGCTTCAACGATAGCGACGGCGACGGCGTCGGTGACCTGCAAGGCATCATCGATAGACTCGACCACGTCGCGTCGCTCGGCGCCGACGTCATCTGGCTGAACCCCGTCTACGAGTCCCCGCAGGAGGACAACGGCTACGACATCAGCGACTACCGGGCCATCCACGAGGAGTACGGCACCATGGAGGACTGGGAGCGACTCCTCGAGGAGGTCCACGACCGGGACATGCGACTCATCATGGACCTCGCTGTGAACCACTCCTCGACCGAGCACGAGTGGTTCAAGAAGTCCCGCCGCGACCAGGACGGCTACCGGGAGTACTACTTCTGGCGCGAGGGCGAGACTCCCGCGAACAACTGGAAGAGCGGGTTCGGCGGGTCCGCGTGGGAGTACGACGAGGAGGCCGGGATGCAGTACCTCCACCTGTTCGACGAGACGCAGGCCGACCTCAACTGGGACAACCCCGACGTGCGCGAAGACGTCCACGACCTGATGAACTTCTGGCTGGAGAAGGGCATCGACGGCTTCCGACTCGACGTCATCAACCTCGTCTCCAAGCCCGAGGGACTGCCAGACGGCGACCCCTCTCAGGACTGGGTCGGCATCGAACACTTCGCGGACGGTCCGAACGCGCAGGCCTACCTCGAGGAGATGGCCGAGGCGACCTACGACGACTACGACGCGATGACCGTCGGCGAGTGCATCGACATCGACGTCGAGACGGCCAGCGACTACGTCTGCGAGGACGGCCCGATGGACATGGTGTTCCACTTCGAACACATGCTCGTCGACATGGGCGACCGATGGCTCTCGCCGGCGGAGTGGGACCTCTCGGACCTGAAAGCCATCGTGTCACACTGGCAGACCGAACTCGACGGCTGGAACTCGCTGTACCTCACGAACCACGACCAGCCACGAATCGTCTCCCGGTTCGCCGACGACGACGAGTACCGGCGGGAGTCGGGCAAACTTCTCGGGACGCTGTTGTTCACCCTCTCCGGGACGCCCTACGTCTATCAGGGACAGGAGATAGGGATGACCAACTACCCGTGGTCGAGCCTCGACGAACTCGACGACCTCCAGTCCATCGGGAAGGTGGAGGAGGCCATCGAAGCGGGGGAGATAGACGGGTTCGACGAGGTTGCAGACATCGTTCGCGCACGCTCGCGCGACAACGCCCGGACGCCGATGCAGTGGGACGACTCGGAGAACGCCGGGTTCACTGACGGCGACCCGTGGCTCTCGGTCAACCCCGACCACGAGGACGTCAACGTCGCCGCGGCGGAGGCCGACGAGGACTCCATCCTCCACTACTACCGTGACCTCGTGGACCTGCGGGACGCCCACGACGTCCTCGTCTACGGCGACTACGAGTTGCTCCTCCCCGACCACGAGTCCGTCTGGGCCTACCGGATGGAACTGGACGAGGAGGCCGTCCTCGTGACGCTCAACTTCTCGGACACGGTGACGAGCGTGAGCGTCGACGACGCGGCACAGACCGGCGACCTCCTCATCGCGAACTACGACGACGCCCCCACCGTGACGGACGCCGACCTCACTCTGCGACCCTACGAAGCGCGCGTCCACACCCTGAACTGAACTATGTCTATCCAACGGACGACACCCGACGAGACGGTATCGGACGACGAACGTGCCTGGTGGAAGGAAGCGGTAGTCTATCAAGTCTACCCCCGGAGCTTCAACGATAGCGACGGCGACGGCGTCGGCGACCTACAGGGTCTCGTCGACCGACTCGACTACGTGGCCTCGCTGGGCGTCGACGTCATCTGGCTCAATCCCGTCTACGCCTCCCCGCAGGAGGACAACGGGTACGACATCAGCGACTACCGCGCCATCTACGAGGAGTTCGGGACGATGGCGGACTGGGAGCGGTTGCTGGAGGAGGTCCACGACCGGGACATGAAACTCATCATGGACCTCGTCGTCAACCACACCTCCCGAAACCACGAGTGGTTCCTCCAGTCACGACAGGGCGACCCAGAGTACGAGGACTACTACATCTGGCGCGACGCCGACGGGGAGGGGCCGCCGAACAACTGGGAGTCGTTCTTCGGTGGCTCTGCGTGGGAGTACGACGAGGAACGCGAGGAGTACTACCTCCACCTCTACGACACCTCCCAACCCGACCTCGACTGGACGAACGAGGACGTGCGGCAGGACGTCTTCGACACCATCGAGTGGTGGTTAGAGAAGGGCATCGACGGCTTCCGGATGGACGTCATCAACCTCCTCTCGAAGGCGGAGGGCCTGCCGGACGGCGACCCGGACAGCGAGTGGGTCGGCTCCGAACACTTCATCGACGGTCCGGAGATGACCGACTACCTGGAGGCGATGGACGAACAGGTCCTCTCGAACTACGACGTCATGACCGTCGGCGAGATGCCGCAGTTGACGGTCGAGGACGCCCGGGAGTACGCCGACGCGGACGGCCCCCTCGACATGGCCTTCCACTTCCAGCACACCAAACTGGACTACGACGGCGACGAACGTTGGGCCGTCGGCGACTGGGACCTGACCGAACTCAAAACCATCATCGGCCGCTGGCAGAACGGTCTGGAAGACGAGGGGTGGAACGCGCTCTACTGGGAGAACCACGACCAACCGCGCGTCGTCTCGCGGTACGGCGACCCGGTGAACTACCGCCGGGAGTCGGCGAAACTCCTCGGGACGTTCATGCTGACTCTCTGCGGGACGCCCTACATCTATCAGGGGCAGGAACTTGGCATGACCAACGCGCCGTGGGAGTCGATAGACGACATGCGCGACGTCGACGCCATCAACCACGCCGAGGAACTCCTCGAAGCCGAGGAGTACGAGAGCTACGACGACGTGAAAGACGTCGTGGGGTACCGCTCGCGTGACAACGCCCGAACGCCGATGCAGTGGGACGATTCGGAGAACGCCGGTTTCACGACGGGTGAACCGTGGATTCAGGTCAACCCGAATCACCACGACGTCAACGTCGCCGCGGCCGAAGACGACCCCGACTCGGTACTGAACTACTACCGTGACCTCGTTGACCTGCGGGACGCCCACGACGCCCTCGTCTACGGCGACTACGAGGACGTCCTCCCGGAGCACGAGTCGGTGTACGCCTACACGCGAACGCTCGTCGAGGACGGGCGCACCGAGCGATTCCTCGTCGTGTTGAACTTCTTCGACGAGGAACCGACGGTCGACGTCCCTGTGGAGTACGAGGACGCGACCCTCGTCGTGTCGAACTACGAGCGAGCGGACGACGACCCCGGGGTCGTCTCGCTGTCGCCCTACGAGGCGCGAATCTATCAACTCGACTGAGCGCACTTTTTTGGACTGACAACTCCAGTATCAGACAGACCGAACGCATGAGACACGGTACCAATCACACCGACGATGAGCAGTGAAATCGACCGCGCGTGGTGGAAGGAGGCGTCCGTCTATCAGGTGTATCCCCGGAGCTTCAACGACAGCGACGGCGACGGCGTCGGTGACCTGCAGGGCATCCGGAACCGAGTGGACTACTTCGACGAGTTAGGCGTCGACGTCGTGTGGCTCTGCCCCGTCTACGACTCCCCGAACGTCGACATGGGGTACGACATCCGCGATTACCGCTCCATCATGGACGAGATGGGGACGATGGGCGACTGGGAGGGCCTCCTCGACGACGTCCACGACCGGGGGCTGAAACTGGTGATGGACCTCGTCGTCAACCACACGTCGGACGAACACGCGTGGTTTCAGGAGTCACGCGACCCAGACGGCGGGAAGGACGACTGGTACGTCTGGCGCGACGGCGACCCGGACGACCCGCCGAACAACTGGATTTCGCTGTTCGGCGGCCCTGCGTGGTCGTACGACGAGACGCGGGGGGCGTGGTACCTCCACCTCTTCGACGAGAAGCAACCGGACCTCAACTGGGAGAACCCGGACGTTCGCGAGGCCATCTACGACATGATGAACTTCTGGCTCGAGAAGGGCATCGACGGCTTCCGGATGGACGCCATCTCCTGCATCTCGAAACCGCACGGCCTGCCGGACGCCGACACCGGCGAGGACTGGTTCGACATGGACCTGTACTTCAACGGGCCGCGAATCCACGAGTTCATGCAGGAGATGGCCGACGAGACGTACGGCAACTACGACGTCATGCTCATCGGCGAGACGCCCGGTGCCGACCCGGAGGAGGCCAAGAAGTACTACGAAGACGGCGTCGACATGGTGGTCCACTTCGACCACATGGACGTCACCTACGGCCCCGGCGGGAAGTGGAGTCCCGACTACGTGGGGATGGAGCAACTCGGCACCGCAAGCGACGCCGAACTCGACGAGATGCTGAACACGATGGACCTCGCGGACCTCCAGGAGGCCATCCGCCACTGGGACGAGGGCGTCGGCGACGAGTGGAACTGCCTCTACATGGGCAGCCACGACCAGGCGCGGGCCGTCTCCCGGTTCGGCGACGACCACGACTACCACCGCGAGTCTGCGAAACTCGTCGCCACCTTCCTGTTGACCCAGCGAGCGACCCCGTTTCTCTATCAGGGCGACGAGATAGGGATGACCAACGCCGACTGGGAGAGTCCCGACGACATACGGGACGTCGAGGCCCGCGGACAGGTCGACATCCTCACGCGGGACCACGACGTCCCCTACGAGACCATCGCCCCTTTCGTCAGGAACCGGTCGCGCGACAACGCCCGCACGCCGATGCAGTGGGACGATTCGGAGAACGCCGGGTTCACGACCGGTGAGCCGTGGATTCAGGTCAACGACGACTACGACCGCATCAACGCCGAGCGAGCGATGGCCGACCCCGACTCCATCTTCCACTACTACCGCCGACTGCTGGAGTTGCGTTCCGAATCGGACGTCCTCGTCTACGGCGACACGGAGTACGTCCTCCCCGACGACGAGTACCCGAACGTCTGGGCCCACCGGCGGACGCTGGGGGACGACGTGGTGCTGGTGGTGTTGAACTGGCAGGACGAACCGCGGGACGTATCTGGCGTTGAGAGTCCGGTCCTGTTCGGGAACTACGACCAGCGAGACGGGACGACGTTCCAGCCCTACGAGGCGCGAATCTACGACCTCGGCTAGTTACTCTTCGACCTCTTCGTCGTCGCTCCCGACGCGGATGACCTGCAGGAGCGAGTACACCGGAACGCCGCGGATGTCCTCCAGGCCGCGCTTGTCCGCGAGGACGACGCAGGCGACGGGGTTGCCGCCCTGCTCTCGAATCGCGTCCACCGTCTCGGACATCGTGTTGCCGCTGGTGATGGTGTCGTCGACGACGTAGCAGTCGCGTCCGCGAATCTGGGCGAAGTTCCGGGAGAACGTCCCGTCGCTCGTCCCGCTGTCGTCGTCGTCCCACTGGTGTTTCGTCGGGGCGTACGTCCCGAGGTCGGTGTCGAGTTGCCGGGCCACCGTGGTCGCCAGCGGTGCGCCGGCCTTCT
Source organism: Haloarcula sp. H-hyl6 (assembly GCF_056934455.1). Classification (NCBI taxonomy): domain Archaea; kingdom Methanobacteriati; phylum Methanobacteriota; class Halobacteria; order Halobacteriales; family Haloarculaceae; genus Haloarcula; species Haloarcula sp. H-hyl6. Next base: position 27,434 of record NZ_JBRIIK010000001.1, on the reverse strand, counting down.
CGATGCCGATGGTCAGGTCGACGTCTTCGCCCTGCTTCGAGAGGAGGTCGGCCATCGCACACCCGACGTGGTGGAGGCGGTTGCTGTCACGGCCGACCGCGGACCAGTCGACGTGGATGTCGTGGGGGCCGCTCGCCGTCGACGGACTCGGTGCCGTCCCCGCGCCGCTCCGCTCGACCAGCCAACTGGCGGTCTCACGGGAGACGTTGAGTTCGTCCGCGATTTCACCCTTGGAGAGGCCACGCTCGGCCAAGTCCGCGGCGCTGTCGACGAGGTCGTCGATGTTCTTCATACACGTCTCTCCGAGTGGCAGGACTTAATAGGCAATGCTCTCGGCCGATTCACCCGCCGAAATCTTTTTACAACAGCCGTTGATAGTCAGCACCGGCTGGGTCGTGTCCGTCGTTCGTGGCCGAACGGCGCGGACGGCACCACCGAGGGCGTCTGCGACTGCCATCGCTCCCACGTCCTCGCTCTCCCCACCACCGTCGCACACCCGGCCACCCCACCACCCACCACTCCGGTCCGTCAGGCCGGATACCTTGGTTGTCACCAGTTCGCCGTACCCGGACGGGGTTCTCCCCCGCCGGGTCCGACGTCACTCTCACTCGCCGGGAAACGTGAAGAGGCGTTGCTCACAGTCGGGACAGACCAGAATGTCGTCCGGCGACTGGTTCGGCTTGGTGTACCCCCCACAGCACGACACTTCGGACGATTCGACGAGCGGCGTGTCACACACCGGGCAGTCGTCTAGGAACATCCGGAAAGACTGTGCCCCCGCCAGACGGACGCCCTCGTCGGCGACGTAGCCGTCGAGGGCGCGGTAGGCGGCGAGTTCGGCGACGACCACCGGGCGGGCGACGAGTTCCCCGCCCTCTCCCACGACGACCCACTCGGCCCCGTCTTCGAACGTCGCCGTCTCCGACACGCCCGGAATCGTCCGGCGTGCCTCGTCGGCCAGCGCGTCGAGTGAGAGCGTCGCTAGCCGGTCCATCTCCTCCCGCCACGCCGTCTCGACGGCGTCCGACAGCAGGAGCATCTCGGCGTCCGCTTCGAGGACGCCCGCCGCCGCCAGTTCCGACAACACCGTCTCGCCGTCCAGTTCCGCCTCCGTCAGCGACTCCCGTTCCTCCGACGGCGCTCGTCGGTCCGCGTCGTGGAACAGGTCGTTCGGGAGCGGCGAGGCGTCGACCAGTTGCGGAGCGAACTGGGGCGTATAGGGGACTACGTACCCGCGAAGGTATATCGCCGCGACGCCCACCGTCGCCACAGCGAGGCTCGCCAACCGTCGTCCTCGGACTCGCATCCAGACGACGACGAGGGCGACGAACAACGCGTTTACCAGCGTACACGGCCAGCATCTGTTCGACCCGGTGTGTTCGGGTTCTCGGAACGAGTCCAAATCCGGCATCAGGGAATCTCTGTCGGCGCCGCAGTATTAGCCTTCCCCTCGGGGCGGTGGCGTGTGACAGTCCACCAAACTTTTTAACAACAGGTGTTGTTACATACCCTCATGGCTGATACAGAGATGTCGTATACGAGGCTGGGTTCGACGGGACTGGAGGTGTCCGAACTCTGCCTCGGCACGATGAACTTCGGCAGTAGTGAACCGTGGATGCTCGACGACGAGGACCGGAGTCGAGAGATACTCCGTCGCGCCCTCGACCTCGGCGTCAACTTTCTCGACACGGCCAACGCATACTCCGGCGGAGAGAGCGAGGAAATCGTCGGCGGCGTGGTCGATTCGTACAACCGGTCCGAACTGGTTCTCGCGACGAAAGTCTACTTCGACATGTTCGACGGACCGAACGGCGGCGGCCTCTCGAAGAAGCACATCATCGACCAGTGTCACGCGAGCATGGATCGCCTCGGCGTCGACTACGTCGACCTCTACCAGATACACCGGTGGGACGAGGACACGCCTATCGAGGAGACACTCGACGCCCTCACCTACCTCGTCGACGAGGGCTACGTCCGGTACATCGGAGCGAGCACCATGGCCAACTGGCAGTTCCAGAAGGCGCTCTACACGGCCGACATCGAGGACTACGAGCGGTTCGTCTGTATGCAACCGGAGTACAACGCCGTCGACAGACACGAGGAGGCGAACCTGCTCCCGGTGTGTGCCGAGGAGGGCGTCGGCGTCATTCCGTGGTCTCCGCTGGCTGGGGGCTTCCTCGCCGGCAAGTACGACAGAGACAGCGCCCCCGAGTCGGGACGGGCGAGCGACGACGAGTACACCGCGAACCGCTTCACCGAGGAGAACTGGGCCGTCCTCGACGAGATACGCGCTGTCGCCGAGGCGAAGGACGCGACCCCGGCACAGGTGAGTCTCGCGTGGTTGCTCCACAAGGACGTCGTCGACGCGCCGATTGTCGGTCCCCGAACTATGGAACATCTGGAGGAGAACGTCGCCGCCGTCGACGTCGACCTCTCTCCGGACGAACTCGACCGTATCGAAGGGCCGAAGTACCCCCAATGGCCTGTGAAGGGCAAGGACTGACAGGAACTGACAGATGGATACCTACCCCGAACCCAGACAACGACCCCCCACAAACACATGGACGACCACGAACTGACATCGATACTCGAAGACGCCGGTCTCTCGCCCTATCAGGCGGAGGCCTACGTCACGTTACTCGAACTCGGGACGGCGTCAGCGACCGACGTCGCCGAGTCCTGCGAGGTCCCGGACCCGCGCATCTACGACGTTCTCAGGGACCTCGAATCGAAGGGCTACATCGAGACGTTCCAGCAGGACAGCCTCACGGCCCGAGCACGGAACCCCGAGGGCGTCCTCGAAGACCTCCGGTCGCGTTCGGACAAGTACCTCGACGCCGCCGAGACCATCGAGGACCGATGGAACGAACCGGAGATATCCGACCACGAGGTGAGCATCGTCAAGCGGTTCGACACCGTCCTCAACAGGGCACGGGACCTCATCGAATCGGCGGAGAACCAGATACAACTCGGCGTCGACCCAGCGCAGTTCTACGAGTTACGGTCCGAACTGCGGGCGGCCCACGAACGGGGCGTCAACATCAAACTCAGCATCTGTACGGAACCCGACGACGACGTCCCGGACGTCGCGGACATCGAGGGGACCTGTACGGAGGCCCGCCACCGGGACATCCCCGCGCCGTTCCTCGTCCTGGTCGACCGGACGTGGACGTGTTTCGCCCCGCACCGCCACTCCGTCAACGAGTACGGAGTCCTCGTGAACGACCGGACCCACACCTACCTGTTCCACTGGTTCTTCCTCACCTGTCTCTGGGAGATATGGGACACCCTCTACACGGAGCGGACGCCGGAGACGCCGACGACGTACGTGGACCTCCGCCACGCCGTCCGCGACATCGAACCGCTTTTGCAGGAGGGCGCGCGGATAGCGGCCACCGTACGCGGGTACGAGACGGACACGAAGGCGGAAGTGGAACTGACCGGGGTTCTCACCGGAGTTGACTACACCGGTAGTTCCCTCGGCCGGACAGACCCGGTTCCGCTGGCACAACTCGCCGGACGCATCAGCGCGACGCTCGACGTCGACGGAAAGACGTACGAAATCGGTGGTTGGGGTGCCGTACTAGAGGAAATCGAAGCCACCGAGATAACCATCGAGAGCGTCGAGTACGAGTGACCCGGACCGCCACGGTCCCGGCCGTGTGGTCGAATAAACAGTACGAAAGTTCACGCGTTTGAGCGGCGCGTAGTCACAAACTATCGTTTTGTATTACCAAAATATTATATATCGACAGTTGTCTTCACCGCTGAACTGTCAGGAATGTTCGTTTTTGACGGTCCGCTCACAGTCTATTAACAACACCTGTGGTTAATTATGGATAACCTTTAAGTGCTGGCCCGGTAACCACAGAGTAGACATGTCGGACAATGGCACGAACGACGGTGACAGCTCATCAGGCGTTTCCCGGCGACGATTCGTCCGGGCAGCAGGTGCGACTGGCGTGGCCGCGGGGCTCGCAGGTTGTGCCGATTTCGTCGGTGGTGGCGACGGCGGCGGTGGCGGCGACGGGGGGTCCACTGGCGACGGCGGCGGCGGGAGCGCGACGACGGTCCGCTGGGGTTTCGACCCGGTGGCGGTCCAGAACAACGGGCCGGCCATCAAGGAGGCGCTCCGCGAGAACGGCCTCCCGGAGGACATCGAAGTCGAGTTCGTCCCGCGTAATCAGGACACTGGACAGGCCCGGGCTAACTACAACCGACTCCTGAGCGCACAGGAGACGGACCCGGACATGTTCCTGATGGACAACGGGTGGACGAACATCTTCATCCAGCGGGGCCAACTCCAGAACCTCAGCGAGAGCCTCTCGGACGAACTCCTGTCGGACGTCTCGGAGAACTACTTCAGTTCGTTCACCGACACCGCGCGTGACCCGAGCAGCGGCGACCTGTACGGTGTGCCGGTGTTCCCGGACTTCCCGACGATGCAGTACCGCAAGGACCTCGTCGAGGAGGCCGGCTACAGCCCCGAGTCGAACAACTGGGCCACCGAGCCGATGACGTGGGAGAAGTGGTCGAACATCGCCGCCGACGTGCAGTCCAACTCCGACGTCGACTTCGGCTTCACCACCCAGTGGGACATCTACGAGGGGACCTCCTGTTGTACGTTCAACGAGGTCATGTCCTCGTGGGGCGGCGCCTACTTCGGCGGCCGCGAGAACCTGTTCGGTCCGGTCGGCGAGCGCCCCATCACGGTCGACCGACCCGAGGTCATCGACTCGCTGAACATGATGCGGAAGTTCGTTCACGACGAGGACTTCGGCGGTCAGTTCAGCAGCTACGGCGGCGGCTTCACGCCGACGCAGATTCTCGGTTGGACCGAGGAGTCCGCCCGCGCACCGTTCGCGGAGGGGAACGCAGTCTTCCACCGCAACTGGCCCTACTCGCTCGCGCTCACCGGCCGGAACCCCGAGGAGACCGAGGACCCCGCGCTCGGCGAGAACCTCGGCGCGATGCCGATTCCGTACGCCGTCCCCGAGAGCGAGGCCGCACAGCCCGGAACGGGCGGCACGACGGCCGCTCTCGGTGGCTGGCACATGACGGTCAACCCGAACAGCGGCCAGAAGGACGCCGTGACCGAAGTCGTCCGCGCCGCGATGCAGCCGGACTTCCAGCTCACCCTCCTGTCCATTCAGGGGTGGCTGCCGCCGCGGCCCGAACTGTTCAACTCCGACGAGGCCCGGAACGTGCCCGTCGTCGGCCGCTACATGGACACCCTGCAGGTCGCCGGGAACAACACGATGCCGCGCCCGGTCACTGCCGTCTGGAGCGACCAGTCCAGCAAAATCGCCCAGCAGGCCAACCGCGCGGTCGGTCAGGAGACCTCCTCCGCAGAGGCGATGGCGACGCTCCAGAGTGACCTCGAGGCCACCGAGTCGTCGTAATCCCAGCGCCTAGTTTTACAACAGACCTAAGTGATTATTGATTATGGAGCGGACCCAACACGGAGGGACGTGAACGGATGAGTACAGAGACAGGCAGAGAGTCGCAACGCTCGGGTGCTCTCGTCAACCTGATGCGGTGGATGGAGAACTTGAGCGACACGCAGTACGCGTACCTGTTGCTGATTCCGGTGTTCGTCCTGCTCGGCGTCGTCGCACTCTATCCGCTGTTACGAACGTTCGAGCTGTCGCTGTACGCCGTCTCGACGGACCTGACCAGCATCCAGTTCGTCGGCATCGACAACTACGTGGGCCTGTTCACGGGCGAGAAGAACCGGTTCCTCCCGGGTGGGACCACGTTCCTGCCGGCGAACCTGCAGTTCAGGAGCCTGCTCAACAGCGCGCTGGTCATCACTATCATCTTCGCCGTGGTGAGCGTGCTCTTCGAGACGCTCATCGGCCTCGGACAGGCGCTCATCCTCGACCAGGACTTCTACGGTCGCCGATGGGTCCGCGCCGCTATCATCATCCCGTGGGCGGTGCCAATCGTCATTCAGGGGATGATTTTCTTCCTGATGTTCAACTCGAACGTCGGGTTCGCGACCCCGCCGCTCGCCGACCTCGGCCTCTTGGCCCCGACGAACACGCTGAACGACACGCCGAGTGCGACGTTCATCATCATCGTCGCCGACATCTGGAAGACGTCGGCGTTCATGGCCCTGCTCATCCTCGCCGGGTTGCAGAGCATCGACCGCGGCCTCTACGACGTGGCCAAGGTCGCCGGCGCGACCAAGTGGCAGCAGTTCAAACTCATCACTTTCCCGCTCATCCTGCCGACCATCGGGGTCGCAGTGCTGTTCCGCTCCGTCCAAGCGATGCGGGTCTACGGCATCATCGACACCGTGTCGAGTTGCGCCGTCGTCCCGTCGCTGTCCTGTATGGTCGTCGCCACGTTCAACACCCGTGAGGGGACCTCGGCCGCCATCGCGTTCGTGACCGCGGCCATCATCGGTATCGTCGTGATGGGCATCATCGTGTGGCAAGGGGAGGACGCGATCTAACATGGCTACGACAACCCAAGACTCGGACGACAGCGGTGGCCCGCTGGCGCGGTGGACCCAGAGCGCCATCCAGAACCCGGACAAGGTGTACCGAGCGCTGTTCTACGCAGCGATGGTGTTCTTCCTCGTGACGACGCTGTTCCCCTTCTACTGGCTCGCCGTCCTCGCGGTGACCCCCGAAGGGAGTCTGCTGGCAGGGAGCTACCTCCCGACCATCAACCTGTTCGGCGTCAGCGGGACGTTCCCGCTGCCGGTGCCGAAGGGGTTCAATCCGGCCGCGTTCGTCACGGTGTTCGAGCAGGTGCCGTTCCACCTCTACATGCTGAACAGCTTCGCGCTGGCTGTCACGACGACCGTCATCGTGCTGTTCGTCGCGAGTCTGGCGGGCTACGTGTTCGGTCGGCTCCGGTTCCCCGGCCGCGCGCTCCTGATGCTGGGCATCCTCGCGATTAGCTACTTCCCGCCGGCCGCGTTCGTCATCCCGCTCTTCCAGGCGTTCGCCGGGAACGCACCGATTACGGTTCCGTTCACGGAAATCCCGCTGTTCACGCCGCCGCGCCTGCTGAACACGCCGGGGTCGATGGTGCTGCCGTTCAGCGCGCTGTTCATGCCGCTGTCCATCTTCATCCTGACGACGTTCTACGGCCAGATTCCGGATGGACTGGAGGACGCCGCACGGGTCGAAGGGACCACGCGACTGGGGGCGCTGTTCCGGGTCATCATGCCGCTGTCGGCGCCCGGCGTCGCCACCGCGTCCGTGCTCACCTTCATCGCGGTGTACAACGAGTACTTCTTCAGTTCCATCATGGCGACGTCGCCGGAGGCGGCGAAGTGGTCGCCCATCGTCGGTGGGATTCTGAGCTACCAGACCCAGTACACCACGCAGTACAACCTCATGGCGGCCGCGAGCATCGTCGGGGTCCTCCCCGTCGTCATCCTCGTCATCGTCGCACAGGAACGCATCGTCAGTGGACTGACCTCAGGCGCACTCAAGGAGTAATACAACAATGGCAGGAGTTAGACTCGAACACGTCACGAAACGCTACGACGACCAAGGTGACATCGTCACCGCCGTCGACGACATGAACCTCGACATCGACCACGGTGAGTTCATCTGCTTCGTCGGTCCCTCCGGGTGTGGGAAGTCGACGACGATGGAGACAATCGCCGGCCTCACCATCCCCACCGAGGGAGAGGTCTACATCGGCGACCGCGAGGTGACGAACCTCCCGCCGAAGGACCGCGGCATCGCGATGGTGTTCCAGAACATCGCGCTGTTCCCCCACATGGACGTCTACGACAACATCTCCTTTGGCCTGCGTCTGCGGGACTACCCGCAGGACGAAATCGACCGCCGGGTCGAGCGGGCCTCCGAAATCGTCCAGCTAGAGGGGATGCTCGACCGGATGCCCGACGAGATGTCCGGCGGCCAGCGCCAGCGCGTCGCCATCGCCCGTGCAATCGTCCGTGAACCGGACGTGTTCCTGATGGACGAGCCACTGGCGAACCTTGACGCGAAGCTCAAAGTCCACATGCGGACGGAACTCCAGCGCCTGCACAAGGAACTGGACACCACAATCATCTACGTCACGCACGACCAGGAGGAGGCGATGACCCTCTCGGACCGCATCGCCGTCCTCAACAGCGGCAGTCTCCAGCAGATAGACCCGCCGCTGACCTGTTACAACGAACCCGACAACCTGTTCGTCGCCGGCTTCATCGGGTCGCCGTCGATGAATTTCGTCTCGGGGACCGTCTCCGAGAACGCCATCGAGACGCCGAACTTCTCGCTGGCGTTCGACCCGGCGACGGTAGACGGCGTCGGCGTCGGCGACGAGGTGACCATCGGCATCCGCCCGGAGGACATCTATCCGGGCGAACAGCGGACCGAGGTCAGGGACCCTACGTCCCTCATCTCGGCGCGCGTGGACATCCTCGAACCGATGGGCGACGAGATATTCGCCTACATGCTGTTGGACGAGAGCGAGACGTCGATGGACCAGGAGTTGACGACCAACAACCAACTCCTGATGAGCATCGAACCGGACTCGGAGATTCAGGAGGAAGACGAGATAGAGGTGGCTATCGACCGACGGAACATCCACATCTTCGACACCGCTTCCGGCGACGCCATCGTCCACAAGCTAGAACCGGTCGGAACGGGCGGCGGCGCGGCCGGCAGCGAGGCGGAATCCGACGACTGAGAACACACGATGCAAGACCAGCTACCCGGCCTCGTCTGGTTCACCCTCATGCTGGTCCTGTTCTTCTTCTGGGCGTACGGCATCGGGTCGTTCGTCCTCGACCTGAAGAACAAGATCATTCCGGGGCTCGTCAAGTACCGGCGCGGCATGCGGGCCGAGAAGGCCAAGCAGGAACGCGAAGAGGAGCGCGAGGAACGAGAGAAACAGCTGTACTGACCCGAGACGCTTTTCTCGCCTCGTCTGTTGCGTGCAGACCGTGACAGCAGACAGTACAACAGACGTTTCGGCAGTCCGACTCGGGTTCGTCGGCCTCGGTAACATCGCACACGTCCACTGTGACCGCCTCCAGCAAGCCGGTCTCGGCGACGTCGTCGCCGCGGGCATGGACGTCGACGCGGAGGCACGCCGGACGTTCGCAGACGAGTTCGACGCGACCGTCTACGAGGACCCGGCTGACCTCTACGCCACCGTCGACGCGGTGGTCGTGACCACGCCCAACAAGTTCCACGAGCAGTACGTCGTCGGGGCACTCGACGCCGGTTTGGACGTCCTCGTCGAGAAGCCCTTGGCGCACACGCTGTCGAGCGCCGAGCGAATCGCCGAGGCGGCCGCCTCTGCCAGCGGGTTCTGCATGGTCGGGTTCCACAACCGGTTCGCGAACCCCGTGCAAGCCCTCGTCGGGTACCGAGACGCGGGGACGCTGGGGACCGTCAGCCACGTCGAAGCGGACTACATCCGCCGGCGCGGCGTCCCGGGCCGCGGGTCGTGGTTCACGCGCGAACCCATCGCCGGCGGCGGGTCCCTCATCGACATCGGAGCGCACGCAATCGACCTCTCCCTCTACATCCTCGGCTATCCCGACGTGGTCGAAGTCGCGGGTGAGACCCGGGCCCAGTTCGGTACCGAGGAGGACTACGCGTACGTCTCGATGTGGGGTGAGGACCACGGGGCCGCAGAGTTCTCCGTCGACGACTCGGCGAGCGCCTTCATCCGCTGTGCCGACGGGTCGACGGTCACCCTCGAAGTCGCGTGGGCCACCAACCGCCCGGACAGCCAGCAGTACTACGTCCGGGGCGACGAGGCGGGGGCGGGCCTCGACCTCGCCGACCGCTCGCTGGAACTGTACGAGACGGAGACGACGGGCGTGATGCACCACCGGACGAGCGAGATAGAGACGCGAGACGACGAACCGCACGCACTCGAACAGCAGCGTTTCGTGGAGGCTGTCGCGAGCGGCGACCCCCCGGAGACCAACACCGTCCAACAGGCGTTGACCGTCCAGCGGGTGATGGACGCCATCTATCGGTCGAGCGAAGACGGCCGCGCCGTCTCCTTCGAGTGAGCCTCGCAAGCGGTGAAGAAAGACTTAATCCCGAGTACTCTCACAGTCCGATAGATTATGAAAGCGATTGGTGTGACAAAAGAGGGGGACGAACCGGAGTTGCTCGACGTGGACCGACCCGTCCCGGGCGATGGTGAGGCGCTCGTCCGGACGCTCCGAGTCGGTGTCGACGGGACCGACCACGAGGTCATCTCCGGTGCACACGGCGGCTTTCCCGAGGGTGAGGACTACATGGTGCTCGGTCACGAGGCGGTGGGCGTGGTCGAGGACCCCAACGGCACCGGTCTGGACGAGGGACAAGTGGTCGTCCCGACCGTCCGACGGAAACCCGACGGCCGCACGAACGAGTACTTCCGTCGCGGCGAACCGGACATGGCTCCGGAGGGCGAGTACGTCGAACGCGGCATCGTCGGCGGCCACGGCTACATGGCCGAGTACTTCACGTCGCCCGCGGACTACCTCGTCCCTATTCCGGAGTCCCTCGCGGAGTACGGCCTCTTCGTCGAACCGATATCCATCACCGAGAAGGCGAACGAACACGCCTTCGCCACCCGCGAACCCTTCGAGTGGCGCCCCGAGGCGGCCTGTGTCCTCGGGAACGGCTCGCTCGGTCTGCTGACGCTGTGGATGCTCGGGGAGGAGTTCGACCGGACCTACTGCGTCGGCCGCCGCGACCGACCGGACCCGACTATCGACCTCATCGAGGAACTCGGCGCGACGTACGTCGATTCCCGGCAGACGTCCGTCGACGAGATTCCCGACGCTCACGAACCCCTCGACTACGTCTACGAGGCGACCGGCTTCGCACCGCACGCCATCGAGACTGTCCACGCCCTCGCGCCGAACGGCGTAGGTGCCCTCCTCGGCATCCCCGAACCGTGGGACTTCGAAGTGGACGGCGGGTCCCTCCACAACGAAATCGTCCTGCACAACAAGTGCCTCGTCGGAACAGTCAACTCCCACATCAAGCACTTCGAGTACGCCGTCGAGACGCTCGAAGACATGCCGCAGTGGCTTCTCGACGACCTCATCACGACCGTCGCCGACCCGGAGGACGTCGCGCCCGCGTTCGAGGACGACGACGAGCAAATCAAGGCGGTCGTCGAGTTCGACGCGCTGTAATCAGTCGCGCCCCGAGCGGTCTGCGCTCCCGGTCGGGCATTGAGTATCAGGGTAGGGAGGTCCAAATTCCACGCCCCACGATTCGGAATTAATAGTAACTATCTTTACATATCCTGTCATCTGAATTATTAACTCGGCCGGGAATAAAGACGTAACCGCAAGACAGCGTGCGTATTTCGAGCGAAAATCGGAGGGTAAAATAGACACTGTTGTCATACAGAAGTATTAAGTGTGAATCCTCAATAAGAAATGGTGAGGTATTGGTGCAACCATGACTGACGAAAACTCTGACAAGCGGCTTACAAGACGGAACGCTCTTCGCATCGCTGGCGCGGCTGGTGCCGCGTCGCTCGCTGGCTGTGGTGGCGACGGCGGCGACGGTGGCAGCAGCGGCGACGGTTCCAGTGGTGACGGCTCCAGTGGCGACGGCAGTGACGGTGGCAGCGACACGACCACCCAGACGGCCACCCTCGAAGTCGCCCACTGGTGGGGCGAGGGTGACGGGAACGAGGCAATCAACGCGCTGTTCGAGGGCTTCAAGGAGGCCTATCCGAACGTCGCGACGGACGACAACCTCGTCGCCGGTGGCGCAGGGAGCAACCTGCAGACCAACATCCGGACGCGCGTCCAGAACGGCAGCCACCCCAGCACGTGGCAGCAGTGGCCCGGCAAGGCGCTCATCCCGTTCACCGATGCGAACCTCCTCGAAGACATCGAGGAGTCCGTCTGGAGCAAGAACGGCATGAAGGACGCCTACCTCGGCGGCGTCAAGGACGCGGCTCAGCCGGCCGGTAACTACGTCACCGTCCCGCTGAACATCCACCGCATCAACAACCTGTTCTACAACGTCAGCGTCATCGAGGACGCGGGTGTGGACCCGTCCTCCCTCGAGACGCCGTCGGACGTGACGGACGCGCTGGCGGCCGTCTCCGACGCTGGGTACACCGGAATGGCCCACCAGACCGGCTCTGCGTGGTCCACGGTCCAGATGTTCGCGACCATCTTCCTCGGTCTGACGGACGCCGACACCTACAACGCGACGTGGGTCGAGGGCAACATCGAGGCCAACCGCGACGCCATCGCGAGCGCGCTGGACATCGTCCGAGACTACAGCGAGTACTACCCGAGCGACGCCGGGTCCATCTCGTGGACCGAGGCCAACAGCGGCGTCATCAACGGCGAGACGGGCTTCATCCACCAAGGGGACTGGGCGGCTGGCACCTACGTCGGAACGGACGGCTTCAACTACGGCGAGGACTGGGACCACATCACCTTCCCCGGCACGGACGGGAACTACATGCTGAACATGGACTCGTTCCCCTACCCGACCGCCAACCCGTCGCCCGACGCGACGACCAAGTGGTGCCGCTACTGTGGGACCACGGAGGGGCAGGAGCTGTTCAACCCCAAGAAGGGGTCCATCCCGCCGCGCACCGACGCGAACACCGAGCCGTTCAACGAGTTCTCCAAGGACCAGATCGAGGACTTCGGCAACTCCGACGCGCAGCCGCCGTCCCTCCAGCACGGTCTGGCGGTCAAGCCGTCGGTCAAGTCCGGCGTCGCCTCGGCCATCAGCGCGCTCATCACTGGCTCCTCGAACGACGAGGTCATCAGCCAGATAGTCGACGCCTACAGCAACCTGTAAGGCCGTCTCGAACTCCGATTCTTTCGACGCGACCGGGATAGCGAAGGGAATGTACGGTCACCGGTGGCGTTCAGACGGCACGAGTCTGGGAGCGTCCAGACGGCATCGAAAGATTACATACCGACGTAACTCAATGGGGAAGTAGCGATGGCAGGTCTGACACTCGACAACGTAACCAAGATATTCGACGACGACGGTGAGGAGATAGTCGCCGTCGACGATGTCTCCATCGACATCGACGACGGCGAGTTTCTCGTATTGGTCGGCCCGTCCGGTTGTGGGAAGTCCACGACGCTCCGGATGATTGCGGGCCTCGAACAGATATCGAAGGGGGAAATTCGACTGGACGACAAGGTGGTAAACGACGTCTCCGCGCGTGAGCGGGACGTGGCGATGGTGTTCCAGTCCTACGCGCTGTACCCGCACATGACCGTCCGGGAGAACATGGCCTTCGGGTTGGAGGAGTCCACGGACATGCCGGACGACGAAATCGACACGCGCGTCGAGGAGGCCGCGGAACTGTTGGGCATCCCCGAACTCCTCGAACGGCCGCCGAGCGACCTCTCCGGTGGCCAGCAACAGCGGGTCGCGCTGGGCCGGGCTATCGTCCGTGACCCCGAGGTGTTCCTGATGGACGAACCGCTGGCGAATCTGGATGCCAAACTGCGGGCGGAGATGCGGACGGAACTCCAGCAGCTACAGGAGAACCTCGGCGTGACGACGGTGTACGTCACCCACAATCAGGTGGAAGCGATGACGATGTCCGACCGCGTCGCCATCCTCGACGACGGCATCCTCCAGCAGTGTGCGACTCCGCTGGAGTGCTACCACCAGCCGAACAACCTGTTCGTCGCCGGCTTCATCGGCGAACCGTCGATGAACTTCTTCGACGCGGAGTTGCAGGGGTCAACGCTGGTCACCGACGATTTCGAGTACGAACTCTCGGAGTCGACCCGGTCGTCTCTCGGTGGGGAGACGGACCTCGTCCTCGGCATCCGACCGGAGGACGTGCGGCTGAAGTCCGCGGCCGAGTCGGCCCACGAGTACCGTGCGGTGGTCGACGTCGTCGAACCGATGGGCGACGAGAACGTCGTCCACCTCGTCTTCGAAGGGAGCGACGTCACCGAGGGCAACCCCTTCACGGCCGTCCTCGACGGGATGAAGAGCGTCGACTCCGGTCAGCACCTCGTCGCGGAGTTCCCCGAGTCCGCGATTCACGTCTTCGACCGGTCCTCGGGAACCGCACTGCACAACCGGGAACTCGAAGCCGCCGAGTCGCCGCCCGTGCGGTAAAGGCGATAGCCGAACTTCTTTGTAGTGGACCGGCGAACTGCCGGCCATGTCAGGTGACGACTTGGAGGCGTCACTAGAGCAGGTCATCACACGCTTCAATCTCGGTGAGTACGAGATTGCGGCGTATCTGGCCGTCCTCCAACACGGCGAACTGACAGCCTCGGAGATATCGGAGAACACCGACATCCCGCAACCACGCGTGTACGACACGGTCAGGAGTCTGAGCGACGTCGGCCTCGTCGAACTCAAGGAGTCCCGCCCGATGAAGGTGCTCGCCATCGACCCGAGAGAGGCCTTCGGCGACATTCAGGACTCGCTCGACGACCTCGTCGACGACCTCTCGACTCGCTACACCGCGCCGGCCCGCGAACCGGAGGCCGTCTCGCTCGTGAAGTCGCGGCCGACCATCCTCCGCTACCTCGACGACATCATCGAGTCGGCGGAGTACGAACTGACTCTCTCGCTCACCCCGTCGCTGTTGGAGCGCTTCGAACCGCAACTGTCCGAACGACGGGCGGACGGCATCGCCACCGAGATTCTGCTCTCCCCGGCGTCCGACGCCCCCGACCCCGATTCGTTCGACTATCAGTCGGTCGCGACGACGGTCAAGGGCCGACGCGGTATCACGACGCCGATGGTCGCCGTCGCAGACGGGAACTACTCCATGTACGCCACGCGTGAGTCCATCCGCGGCGACACCGACCGGTACGGCGTCATCTTCAACCGCTCGGAACTCGGCTTTCTGGTCTCCGGGTTCCTCAACACAGTCCTCTGGACGACCGCGGAGGTCATCGCCTCCGACGGCATGGAACTGCCCTTCCCGCGGCGGTACGGCACCATCAGGCGCTGTATCTCCGACTTGACGGCGTTGGACGGCGAGTTCTACGCGACTATCGAAGGGCGCGACGTGGAGACGGGCGACCACTGGGTGGTTCAGGGGAAAGTGGAAGAAGCGTCCTTCGGACCGAACCGGGAGGTTGCGACGCTCGTCGTCCAGACGGACGACGGTCCCGTCGACGTCGGCGGACAGGTGGCGACCTACGAAGACATCGAGGCCTACGAGATTCAAGTCGGGCGCGACGAACCGCCGACGGCCTGACCGAAGGACAATGAGGGCCGTGGGGTAACCCACAGCCGGCCGCCGTCGGGCAAACGGCGTCCGAGTACTGCCGCAGCCACTGCCCGCCATCCCGGTGGATGAGAGACCACAGTCAGTCCTCGGAGTCAGCGGGGACGTGGCCTTGGTCGGACAGCACCGAAAGTAGACACTACCCAAACAAAAAGATAGGACTATCGCCAACAGGAACTCTCTACGCGGCGTGGAGTGACTCGCGAGGCGTGGAACAGTCCGAACCTGATGGAAACTGATATGTATCATCGCGGTCATCACCGATTCGGTACGAACGATGCCGACAGATTCGCGCGTCGACTACGTTGGTTCGTCCTCGGTTCGGTCGGCCCTCGTCGATGCACTCTGTGAGTGCGCTCGCCCGACCGAAGAGTTGCTTCGAGACATCGACGCGAGCGAGTCTGCAGTCTACGAGGGGCTCTCGAACCTCGAAACGCGCGGCGTCGTCACCGAGACGACGGACGGGTGGCGACTGACCGGGACGGGACGTCTCGTCGGCGATACGTTGGAGCGACAGCGAGCGACCGACAGGTTGCTCGCCGCCGAACCCACGTATTGGGAGCACCACGATACGAGCGTGCTCCCACAGGAGTTTCGCTGTCGCCTCCCCGAACTAGGACCGTACGAGGTGGTGCGTAGTACCGAACGGGACCTCAGAGGACTGGTCCCGTGGGTGGTGGAGAAAGTAAGCGGCGTCGACGACTGCGAGATTATCTCGCCCGTCTACCACGAGGAGTATCAGGAGGCGATGCCCGACAACGAGGCGTCTCGGTTGCTCGTCGGCCGACGGGTCGTAGAGGAGGTGTTGCTGTCGATGGACGATGGACCGTTTCCCCGGACGTACGAGGAGACGTCCGTCCGCGTCACCACAGTCCCGTTCGCCCTCGGCGTCTCCGACGAGTGGACCATCCTGACTCTGCCCGAACACGGCAGACACTGGCCGGACGCGAAGGTCTTCTCGGAGTCCGACGACGCAGTCACGTGGGGTCGCGAACTGTTCGAGTCCGTCTGGGATGGGGCGACCCCGCTCTCGGCGTACCTGTCGGACGATTAGATTTTGGCGAACCTAAAAGCTCAAGGGGCCCCAGCAGAGAGTCACCGGTAATGAGTGTTCAGAGGGCCGATACGGCCGAAGAGACGGCGTACACGTTCGACGATTTGGCGGTCGTGATGGGCACGTACAACGAGGCGGAGGCCATCGGGACCGTTCTCGAAGACATCCACGACGTGACCGACGGGCGGGCCGAAGTCGTCTGCGTCGACGGGTCGAGCGACCGGACCCCCGAGATAGCCCGCGAGCACGGTGCCACCGTCGTCGAACAGGAGCCACAGGGGTACGGCGTCGCCGTCCGGGAGGCCGTCCTGACTCCAGACCGTCCAGTCGTCGTCACCACCGACTGCGACGACACGTATCCGATGGAGCGCCTGCCGGACTTCTTAGAGGAGATAAACGACGGCGCAGACGTCGTCAGCGGTGACCGCCTCTACTACGGAGCCGACGAGATGCCCGGCATGAACAAACTCGGCAACGAACTGTTCGCACTGCTGGCGAGCGTGTTGATGGGCAGGCGCGTCCACGACACGACGACGGGGATGCGGGCCTACCGGCGCGAGGTCGTCCAGAAGATACGGTGGACGGAGAACACCGGTCTCTCCGCGGAGCTACTGATGCGGCCGCTGATGCGTGGCTACGACGTGCGTGAACGCCCCATCGAGTACGACGAGCGGAAGGGCGAGACCAAACTCGACCCCTTCTCCGGCGGGGCCGCAATCGCGAAGTCCATCGTCCGCGTCGCCCTGCAAGAGCGGTTCCGCTGACTCACTCCGGCGGCTGTCGGTAGCTTCTGGTACCGCCGGGGTGGCCCTGCGGGTTCTCGATGCCGACGAGTCGGCTGCCCGTCGGGGAACTGTACAACGCGAACAGCAGGTCGTTCACGAGGTAGTACCGGACCCGTTGTCGCGGGTCGCCGTTCGGGTCCGGCGTCGTCACGTGGACGCCCATCCCCCGGAGCGTCTCGTCCCGTTCGTCCGGGTCAAGCGAGGCGAAGTCGCCGCCCTCCCACTCCCGCGCGTACCCGTCGAGTGCCGCGACGGCGTCGGCCATCGCCGCGGCCCGGGTCGGGTCCTCGCGGAGTCGGCCGGCCACGTAGGACTCCACGAACGCCTCGACGCCCTCGACCTCGCTCGGGTACACGACCGACGCGACGGCTTGCACGGTCCGGCCCTCGTGGTCACCGAAGGCCGGGCCTTCTTCCTTGGGCGCGTCCGCCCAAGACAGAGCGGCCGCGCCGCCGGCGACGGTGACGCCCGCCGCGCCGAGGGCTTTCAGCGCGTCGCGCCTCGTCAGTTCGTAGTCCGTCACGAGGTTCCCTCCACCGTCGCGTTCATCTCGATGCCGTAGCGGTGCGTGCCGGGGACGTAGGCGGCCTGTCCGCCACAGCGCCGTTCGGACCAACAGACCTCCAGTCGCGGCGTCAGCGCTTGCACTCCGCCGCCCCGTTGGTCGACCGGGAGCGCGACGCGGTACTTGAATCCCGACCCGGTTCCGTAGTCGACGAACGCCACGAGCGTCACGGTCCCCCGGTCCGGCGTCGGGACGGCGACCGTCTGGTTCACGCCGCGCCCCCGGAGCCGGGTCGCGTTCGCGTCGGTCACGAGACGGAGGTCGAGCGGGGCCGTCCCCCGAATCGTCGTGTAGCTATTCTCCTCGCCGTTCGTGAGGCGGATGGACGTGAGAATCGCCTGCTCGGGCACCGTCGCCTCGATTCGGGTCGTCACGGTCTCCCCCTCGGCGTGCCGGACGCGCTGGAGCGTGGGCTCGACTGGCTGGCCGAGGTAGGGGACCCACTCGCCGCGGTAGGCGTACCGGTAGTACCGCCGGTCGGGATAGCTGTCCACGACGGCGAACTGCCGCTCCTGCATGGCGTAGACCGTGTCGCCGTCGAAGCCGGGGTCGTTGCGAAGCGGCTGGAACGGGTGGTTCAGCCAGTCGCCGTACGGCGTTGGGAGGAACACCACGCCGTTCGAGACGTCGAGGTCCTCGAATGGGGCGTACGCCTCTTCGTACTGCTGGGTGACTGTGTAGTTGTCACCTACCGGCTCCGCGGCGGCCGCGACCGCCGCACCCCCGCCCACCGTTGCACAGACGACCGTGAGCGCCGCGAGGACCGGCCGAACCCGGCCGTCGGAGACACGACGCCCGGCCACCGCCCGAAGCCAGCCAGCGAACCACAGGACGCCCACGGCGGCGAAAGCGACCGACGGGACGAGCAGGTCCACGTGGTAGTACGGGCCGAGGAATCGGACGAGGCCGTCCGTGGGGTCCGAGAGCGAGCCGAGCATGTTGACCGTCCCCCAGAAGTAGAGGTTCCCCAGCGGGACGGTGAGGAAGACCCCGGCGAGAGCGAGTTGCCGTGCGTCGAACCCGCGCCGGTGGACGGCGAGTAGTCCCACGAGGGCCGCCAGCGTCCCGAGCGGTCCGGCGACCACCCAGCGGGTGGCGAACTTCGAGAGGAGTTCCGCGTTCGCCGTGAGCGACAGCGCCGGCGTGAACTGCCGCGAGTAGCCGAGAATCGACCGCTCTCCGAATCCGAGGCCGTCGTTCGGGGCGAACGCCTGATAGGGGAAGACCAGCGGGTCGCCCGTCGTGAGGGCGTTGTAACCCAGCGCGACGAGGACTCCGACGAGGCCGAACAGCGCGGTGAGACCCACTCGCTCGACCACGGGGCGGTCGAACGACCGGAGCGACCACAGCGCGTGCAGGACGAACGGCGTCGCGAACAACACGGCCGTATAGGGTCTGGTGAAGAAGGCGACGCCGACGCAGGCCCCGGCGAGTGCCCCAGTCCGTCCGCTCCCGGTTCGGTCCGCGTGGAGGTAGCTGGCGGCGAACGCGAGGTTCCAGAACGTCGCTGGGACGTACGAGAGGAACACGGCGGCGTTCACGAGGAACAGCGGCGACGCGAGCATGAGGGCGCTGGCGACGACGCCGGTCCGCCGGTCGAACGCCTCGCGGACGGTGTGGTAGGTCGCGGCGAGCGTTCCGGAGGCGATTGCTGCGAGGGCGAGGCGGTAGCCCCCCAGTAGCTTCCCGACGGCGAACATCGCCGCGGGGACCGGCGTGTACTTCGAGTAGAGGCCCCGGTCGCTCTCGACGAAGAACCACGGGCGGAACGCGCCGTCGACCGGCGGGTGGAGGAACACCTGCCCCTCCAGCAACATGGCGGCCTGCTGGAGGTAGACCGCCTCGTCGTGGTTGCTCGTGTGGTACGGGAAGACGAGGTTCGAGACGGCGAAGACGAGGAGGCCACCGAGGACGACGACGACCGCGGCCTGCGCCCGCGGTCGCCGCAACCGGTTCATTCCGTCGGGTACCAAGCCAGTTCGTGGTCGGCGGCGAGGTCGACTTCGACTGGCTGGCCGGCCTCGAACGTCTCGACGTGGTTGTGCATGCAGTGGACGACGTCGCCGCTGTGGAGTTCGACCCGGTAGATGAACGACGGGCCGTTGTACTGACGGTGGACGACGTAGCCGTCGGCCTTCGGTTCGCTGGTCGGGACCGCCTGTAGGTCGTCGGGGCGGACGAGGACGTCTATCATCGCCCCGTCGTAGGCCTCGATGGGGCCGTTGAGCAGTTCGAGGTCGAACGACCCGAGGCCCGTCTCTAGCTGGTCTTCGGTGACGCGGGCCGAGAGGAAGCTCGCCTGCCCGAGGAAACTGGCGACGAAGCGGCTCTCGGGGTTCTCGAACACCTTCGCCGGGTCGCCCACCTGCGCGATGTTGCCGTCGTTCATGATGGCCACGCGGTCGCTGATGGACAGCGCCTCCTCTTGGTCGTGGGTGACGGAGATAGCGGTGACGCCGGCCCGCTTCAGAATCTTGCGGACCTCCTCGCGCATCTCGACGCGCAGTCGGACGTCGAGGTTCGAGAACGGTTCGTCCAGGAGGAGCACGTCCGGTTCGGGCGCGAGCGAGCGTGCGAGCGCGACCCGCTGTTGTTGCCCGCCCGATAGCTGGCTGGGCATCTTGTCGTGGTGGGCTTCGAGGTCCACGAGCGTCAGCAGGTCGTCGACCCGGCGGTCGGTGTCCACCTCGTCCATCTCGGTCAGGCCGAACGCGATGTTCTCGGCGACGGAGAGGTGGGGGAACAGCGCGTAGTCCTGAAAGACGATGCCGACGTCGCGCTCCTCGGGTTTCCGGAAGGCGCCGTCGGCGTCGCCGGTCACCGTCTCGTCGGCGATGGAGATTGTCCCCTCCGTCGGTTCTTCGAGGCCCGCAATCATCCGGAGCGTGGTCGTCTTCCCGCACCCGGACGGGCCGAGCAAGGTCAGCAACTCGCCCTCTTTGACCTCCAGGGAGAGGTTCTCGACGGCTACTTCCTGCCCGTAGTCTTTGCTCACGCCGTCCATCTCCAACACCGTGCTTTCGGGGTCGGAGACGGCGGTTTCGACCGTCTCGAACTCAGCGAGCCGTTGGGATGTCTGTTGTTTTGCCATGTTAGCTTCCCTCCTGTCGTAAGATGACGAGCATCGATAGTCCCGACACGCCGACCAGAATCAGCGCGGGGACGGCCGCCTGTCCCTGATACGCCGCGCCCCGGACGAGCCAGATGTACGTGACGATAGTCTCGAACCCCGTCGGGCGTAACATCAGCGTTGCCGGCAATTCCTTCATCGTCGTCAGGAAGACCAGCGCCGCGCCCGCGGCGATACCGGGGGCGACCAGCGGCAAGACGACTTCGCGGAACGCCGAAACCGGCGCGTAGCCCAGCGACCGAGCGGCCTCGATGTAGCTCGGGTCGACTTGCAGTATCGAGGATTCGGTCGTCCCGACGGCCTGTGGGAGGAACCGGACGACGTACGCGAACACGAGGACGATGACGCTCTGGTAGAGGAACGGGACGAACCGCAGCGCGAGGTAGATGAGCGAGAGGCCGATGACCACGCCCGGGACGGCGTAGCCGACGTACGAGACCCGTTCCGGGAGCGACGAGATGCCGGTGTCACCGCGGGCCGAGAGGTACGCGATGGGGAGAGCGACGACCACGCAGATGGCCGCGGCCCCGGCCGCCAACAGCACCGAGTTGGTCACGTGGGAGAGACCGAAGGAGAATCCGCCGCCGGAGGGGGACCCCGACCGAAGGAGCCACTGGGTGAGGATGCCGACGGGGAGGACCAGACACAGGCTCGCGATGGCCGCACAGAACAGCATCGCCGGCAGTTTCCAGTAGCCGAGGCGAATCTCGCCGGGCCGTCGGTCTCCGCTGCTGACGTACGCTCCGTCCCGACTCGCGTTGATGCGGGACTCGACGGCGAGGATGCCCATCGCCATCACCAACAAGAGCATCGATAGGACGGCGGCGGCGTCCAAGTTCCGGGCCTGCTCCTCGTTGTAAATCATGCGTGTGAACACGTCGTAGCGCATGATTGCCGGCGTCCCGAAGTCCGAGAGCGCGTACAGCGCCACCAGCAGTGCACCGGCGGCGATACCGGGCGCAATCTGCGGGAAGGTGACGCGCTTGAACGCCTGCCAGCGCGTGTGGTTCAGCGTGCGGGCCGCCTCCACGACCGTCCCGTCGAACGAGAGGAGCGACGCGCGCGTGGTGAGAAACACGTAGGGGTACGTAAAGAGCGTCAGCACGAGGACGGTGCCGTGCAGTCCGTAGATAGTCGGTATCTGTTCGACGCCGAGCGGCGCGAGGAGGTCTGCGAGTTCCCCGCGCGGCCCGAACGCCGAGACGAAGGCGAACGCGCCGATGTAACTCGGCACGACCAGCGGTAGCGCGGAGGTGACCGTCCAGAAGCGCTTGAACGGGAGGTCCGTCTGGACCGTGAGAATCGCCAGCGGCACCCCGATGAGGACGGAGACGCCGGTGACCGCCGCGACGAGGACAAGCGAGTTGACGGTGACACTCGTCGCCGTTTCGCTGAGGACGAGGTCGACGATGCGACCGAACGGCATCTCCGCGGCGTGGATGAGCACCCAGATTATGGGGGACAACAACAGCAGCGAGATGGCGAGCGTGACCACCGCGAGCGTCGTCGGCGCGGACCCGTCGCTCTCCTCGACGGCCGCTTGCTCCCGTATCCGCTCGAAGCGGTCACTGGCGCCCATGTCAGAGCACGCCCGCCTCCCGCATCAGGTCGACCGTATCCGCGACGCCGGCCAGTTCGGTCAGGTCGATGTCCGGCGGGTTCAGTTCGTCGATGCGCGGCAGGTCCCCGACCGGGTCCACGCCCGGAATCATCGGGTAGGCGAACGTCCGGGTGGCGAAGAACTCCTGTGCCTCCGCCGAGAGGACGTGGCGGACGAAGTTCGCCGCGAGGTCCGAGGCGTCGGTGCCGTCGATTATCTCAAGACCGGAGACGTTGACCAGTGCGCCGGCGTCGCCCTCGGTGAAGGCCAGTTCCAGCGGCGTCGACTCTCGGGCGGCCTGCACGCGGAGCGCGTAGTAGTGGTTGGCGAACCCGGCGGCCAGTTCCCCGTCGGCGACGGAGTTCGAGACGCGGAACTCGTTGTCGTACTCGGTGACGCCGTGGTTCAGCATCCCCTGCAGCCACGACTTCGTCTCCTCGTCGGACCGGATGAGTCGCATCGCGGTGACGAACGACTGGAAGGCGCTGTACGTGGGCGCCCACCCCATCGCGCCCTGCAACGCGGCCGTGTTCGGGAACTCTTGGACCTTGCTGGGGATGTCCGAAGCCGAGAGTCGGTTGGTGTTGTACGGGACCGCACGCGCACGGCCGGCGATGCCGACCCAGCGCCCTTGGTCGTCTTGGAACTCCGACGGAACCGCCGAGAGGGCCTGGTCCGGGAGCGCCGCCGTCGCCCCGGCGTTGGCGACCGCACCGAGAGAGCCCGCGTCGACGGACATGAACACGTCGGCGCGACTCGCACCGGCCTCGTTCTCCTCGATGATGGTGTTCGCGAGGTCGCTGGAGGGTTCGAGGCGGTGGTTCGTCGTGAAGTTCTCGTACTTCCGCTCGAACAGGCTGATGAGGTCGAGGTAGAGTCCACCTTCGCCGCCGCCGAGGTACACCGTCAGTTCGCCATCGAGGTCCGGTAGGTCCTCTATGGAGGTGCCGCCCGGCGCGTCTCGCTGTTGGACCATCGGGCCGGACCCCCGGAAGTCCGAGAGGGAGACCGCACCCGTTCCGCCGTTCCCGTCGCTACCGCCCAGAGAGAGGTTAGAACAGCCAGCGACGGCGGTGGCGGCCGTGGCACCGCCCAGCGCGAGGAACCGCCGTCGTGACGTCCCCGTGTCGTCGTGAGAGTCAGTCATCGTTTGTTGTATTGTTTTAGGTTTACCTAAATGGTTTGCGTTTTAGTCGTCTGCAGCGGCCGGGACACGGTCCGCCTCGGCCGTCGCCAGTTCGTCGAGACAGTCCAGCCAGTCTAACATGAACTCCCCGCAGTAGTTGAGGAAGGCGCCGTTCTCCCAGTCCTCGTAGTCGCCCTCGGCGAGTCGCTCACCCATCGCCTCGAACACCGCTTCGTAGGAGTCCGCGTCCTCGCCCACCGCGTCTATCTCTTCCCAGACGTGTTCGTTGAGTTCGAGGCCGTGAACTTCGTTGGTGAGGTCGGAGAACGTAGAGCGCGGGGCCTTGTTGTGCTCACACAGTGGGTCGCCGTTGTAAATCTGCTTGCCGAGGACGTCGCAGGCCCGCTTGAGGAACAGGCCCGACCAGATGTCGTCGAAGCGGCCGACGTCCCACTCGTTGTCGTCCATGGGCAACTGGTAGAACGCCGGGACGACTTCGCGTCGGAAGGCGAGGTTCATCGAACAGACCGTGAGGTAGTTCCCCTCCGCGGCGACGAAGTCCTCGCCGAAGTCGCCGGCGTCCGTCCGGGTCTGTGCCTGCCCCCGCAGGTCCCCGTCCATCAGGATGCGGACGGCGTCTAAATCGGGGACGTTCGTCCAGAGGCCCTGCGAAGCGACCACCTCGTCGACGTGGCTCTGCTCCGTCTCGACCGTCTCGTCCATCGCGGCGTAGGGGTACCCGCGTGGGTAGAGGCCGTGGTCGTCCTCGTTCTGGTAGAGAACGTTCACCCAGTCCTCGTCGGAGCTGACGGCCTCGATTTCGCCCTCGAAGGCGAGGTTCTCCATGTGCGTCCCGAAGAAGTCCACGTCCTCGTGCGGGAGAGTGTCGTCGTCGATGAACACGCCGTACTCGAAGTCGTTCGCCCAGAGGTACAGGAGACCGAACGAGGTCTGTGCGTGACTGGCCGCTGGAATCAGGTGGTCGTACTCGGCGACGCCCCGTTCCTCGAACCACGCGTCGCGTGCCTCCCCGTCGAAGACGGCACCGGAGACGCCCTCCTCGTCCAGCATCGTGGCCATGGCGTCGGTGTCACAGAAGTCCTCCGTGACGAGGACGACGAACAGTCTGTCGAGGTCGAAGCCGTGGTCTCGCGCGTTCTGGAAGTACGTGCGCATGCACTCGTGGTTCCGTATGGTCGGCACTACGACGCAGATGTCTTCGCTCATCTTGGGCCAACGTCTTTAGGCCGCCCTAAAGAGCGTGTCGTTTTAGGCCGGCCGAAGACGTGCGGCGGCGCTGTTTGCTTCCCTCGTGGGTCTGTAACTCCGCCGTCACGTTGTGAACCCGACCCAAGGTCATTATATTCACGCGACGCCGATTAAAGGCGTCTAAGGCGAACTATTATTTGGCTGTGCTTTGCCCACCTAGTCGAGAGATGAGTGCATCAAGTAACGGGGGTCACACCGACGAATCATGAACCTCGACAATCAGACCTGCGTGGTCACCGGGTCGTCACGCGGAATCGGACGGGGCATCGCCAAGGACCTCGGGAGGCACGGTGCGAACGTGGTCGTCAACTACCGCTCCTCCGAGGCGGAGGCCCGGGCGGTCGTCGAGAGTATCCGCGAGGAGGGCGGGGACGCCATCGCCGCACAGGCGGACGTCGCCAAAGCCGCCGAAGTGCAGGCCATGCGCGAACGGGTCGCCGACGAGTTCGGGCCGGCCGACGTCCTCGTCAACAACGCGGGCATCACCATCGACAAGAAGTTCGAGAACATGACCCGCGAGGATTGGGACACGGTCATCAACGTCAACCTCGGCGGCGTGTTCAACTGCACGGACGCGTTCTACGACGACATCATGGGGGCCGAACACGGCCGTCTCATCAACATCTCCAGCGTCGTGGGCCAACAGGGCAACATCGGGCAGGCGAACTACGCGACGACGAAATCGGGTCTCTTCGGCTTCACGCGCACGCTCGCCCTCGAACTCGCACACACCGGGTCGACGGCCAACTGCGTCGCACCGGGGTTCGTGAAGACGGACATGCTTGAGGAGGTCCCGGAACGGGTACAGGAGAAGATTCTCCGGGAGATTCCGCTCGACCGCTTCGCAACCGTCGAGGACATCGCGGGCATCGTGCGGTTCGTCGCGAGCGAGGAGTCCAGTTACATGACCGGACAGGTACTCGGCGTCAACGGCGGGATGGAGTGGTAAGATGAGCCAGCAAGAAGAGCCAGACGAGGACGAGGCGACCAGCGACCCGATAGCGGAACTCCGCGAGAAGCGACGGGAGGCCGAACTCGGCGGGGGCGAGGCGCGCATCGAGTCCCAGCACGAGAAGGGCAAGATGACCGCCCGCGAGCGCATCGACTTCCTCGTCGACGACGGGTCGTTCAACGAGGTGGACCCGTTCGTCGAACACCGCTCGACGAACTTCGGGATGGAGGAGAAACGCTTCCCCGGCGATGCCGTGGTCACGGGCTACGGCGAGGTGGACGGCCGGAAGGTGTTCCTCTTCGCGCACGACTTCACCGTCCTCGGGGGGTCCGTCGGAGAGGTCGTCGCCGACAAGATATGCAAGGTGATGGACAAGGCCATCGAGAACGGCGTCCCGGTCATCGGCCTGAACGACTCCGGCGGGGCCCGGATTCAGGAGGGCGTCGACTCGCTGGTCGGGTTCGCCAAGATTTTCGAGCGCAACACGAAGGCCAGCGGCCTCATCCCCCAGATTTCGGCCATCATGGGGCCGTGTGCCGGCGGCGCGACGTACTCGCCCGCACTGACGGACTTCACCTTCATGGTGCAGGACACCAGCCACATGTTCATCACGGGACCGGACGTCATCGAGACGGTCACCGGCGAACAGGTGTCCAAGGAGGAACTCGGCGGCGCGAGTTCCCACTCCACGAAGTCCGGCGTCGCCCACTTCTCGTACCCCTCCGAGGAGGAGGCCTTGGAGAACATCCGACGACTGCTGTCGTACCTCCCGCAGAACAACATGGAGGACCCGCCGCGAGTCGAACCGTGGGACGAACCCGACCGCGAGGTGCCGGAGGTGACGGACATCGTCCCTTCGGCCCCTCGCAAACCCTACGACATGAGTAAGGTCGTCGGCAGCATCGTGGACGAGGAGTCGTTCTTCGAGGTCCACGGCAACTGGGCGCGAAACGTCATCACCGGGTTCGCCCGGATGGACGGCCAGTCGGTCGGCGTCGTCGCCAACCAACCGCGGGTCAGCGCGGGGACGCTGGACATCGACGCGGCCGAGAAGGGCGCTCGATTCGTCCGGTTCTGTGACTCGTTCAACATCCCCATCCTGACGTTCGTGGACGTGCCCGGGTTCATGCCGGGCACCGACCAAGAGCACAACGGCATCATCCGCCGCGGGGCGAAACTCATCTACGCCTACGCCGAGGCGACGGTACCGCTGCTCTCGGTGGTCGTCCGGAAGGCCTACGGTGGGGCGTACATCGTCATGTCCTCGAAGTTCCTCGGCAGCGACGTCAACTACGCGTGGCCCGGGTCTGAGATGGCGGTGCTCGGACCGCGGGGGGCCGTCAACATCCTCTACCGCAACGAGATTGCCAACGCCGACGACCCGGGCGCCAAACGGCAGGAACTCATGGACGACTTCCGCGAGGAGTTCGCCCACCCCTACGGACCGGCCAAGCGAGGCTACCTCGACGACGTCATCGAACCGAAGGACACGCGCAAGCGCCTCATCGACGACCTGGACCTGCTCAAGCGCAAGCGCGAAGACACGCCGCCGAAGGACCACGGTAACATCCCGCTCTGATGTCGTCGCTCGAACCACCCGAAGCGGCCGAACAGTCCCCAGAGGGGGCACCCGAGACGGTGACCGTCACTGTCGAGGACGAGGAACTGGCCGTCTCGATACCCCACGACGCCTCGCCGTCGGAAGCGGCCGCCATCTCCGCGGCCGTCGGCGCACACCTCTCCGACCGACAGCGTGCG